>NZ_CM173240.1:0-2765208 GCF_057748155.1 Idiomarina sp. D18 | reverse complement strand
GGCGACGTGCGTCTGGCGAGCAGGCATAAAAAAATCCCCCGTGCTTGCGCACGAGGGATTGTTTATTTGAAGTCTGGCGGTGTCCTACTCTCACATGGGGAGACCCCACACTACCATCGGCGCTGGTATGTTTCACTTCTGGGTTCGGAATGGAGCCAGGTGGTGCCATACCGCTATGGCCGCCAGACATAAACTGTCACAACATGGATTCGGCTGATTGTTTCGCCACTCTCTTATTCAATTCGATAAAGCGTCTTACGTGCTCAACAAGCAAACACCTTGGGTGTTGTATGGTTAAGTCTCACGGGCAATTAGTACGGGTTAGCTCAACGCCTTACAACGCTTCCACACCCCGCCTATCAACGTCGTCGTCTGCAACGACCCTTCAGAGCACTTAATGTGCTAGTGAGAGCTTATCTCGAGGCTCGCTTCCCGCTTAGATGCTTTCAGCGGTTATCGATTCCGAACTTAGCTACCCGGCAGTGCCACTGGCGTGACAACCGGAACACCAGAGGTTCGTCCACTCCGGTCCTCTCGTACTAGGAGCAGCTCCTCTCAACTCTCAAACGCCCACGGCAGATAGGGACCGAACTGTCTCACGACGTTCTAAACCCAGCTCGCGTACCACTTTAAATGGCGAACAGCCATACCCTTGGGACCGACTTCAGCCCCAGGATGTGATGAGCCGACATCGAGGTGCCAAACACCGCCGTCGATATGAACTCTTGGGCGGTATCAGCCTGTTATCCCCGGAGTACCTTTTATCCGTTGAGCGATGGCCCTTCCATTCAGAACCACCGGATCACTATGACCTACTTTCGTATCTGCTCGACGTGTCTGTCTCGCAGTTAAGCTGGCTTCTGCCATTACACTAACCGTACGATGTCCGACCGTACTTAGCCAACCTTCGTGCTCCTCCGTTACTCTTTGGGAGGAGACCGCCCCAGTCAAACTACCCACCAGGCACTGTCCCCACACCCGATTAGGGTGCTAGGTTAGAACATCAAACATACAAGGGTGGTATTTCAAGGATGGCTCCACACCAACTAGCGCCAGTGCTTCTAAGCCTCCCACCTATCCTACACATGTAGGTTCAATGTTCAGTGCCAAGCTGTAGTAAAGGTTCACGGGGTCTTTCCGTCTAGCCGCGGGTACACTGCATCTTCACAGCGATTTCAATTTCACTGAGTCTCGGGTGGAGACAGCGTGGCCATGGTTACACCATTCGTGCAGGTCGGAACTTACCCGACAAGGAATTTCGCTACCTTAGGACCGTTATAGTTACGGCCGCCGTTTACCGGGGCTTCGATCAAGAGCTTCGCTTACGCTAACCCCATCAATTAACCTTCCGGCACCGGGCAGGTGTCACACCCTATACGTCCTCTTTCGAGTTAGCAGAGTGCTGTGTTTTTAATAAACAGTCCCAGCCACCTGGTCACTGCGACCACCTTCAGCTTACGACGCGAAGTCTTCACCAAAGGTGGCGTACCTTCTCCCGAAGTTACGGTACTATTTTGCCTAGTTCCTTCACCCGAGTTCTCTCAAGCGCCTTAGTATTCTCTACCTGACCACCTGTGTCGGTTTCGGGTACGGTCAACATGTACCTGAAGCTTAGAGGCTTTTCCCGGAAGCAGGGCATCAATGGCTTCGCACCCGTAGGTGCTCGTCTCGTTTCTCGGCCTTAAGGGTCCGGATTTGCCTAAACCCTCAGCCTACTAACTTTCACCAGGACTACCAACGCCTGGCCCACCTAGCCTTCTCCGTCCCCCCATCGCAGTACATGTCGGTACAGGAATATTAACCTGTTTCCCATCGACTACGCGTTTCCGCCTCGCCTTAGGGGCCGACTTACCCTACCCTGATTAGCATGGGATAGGAAACCTTGGTCTTCCGGCGTGCGGGTTTTTCACCCGCATTATCGTTACTCATGTCAGCATTCGCACTTCTGATACGTCCAGCATGCTTCTCAACACACCTTCATCCGCTTACAGAACGCTCCCCTACCCAGTGTATGTATCCCGCAAACTACTCCGTTATCCGCAACTAGTGTTGGGACGCTTTCGCACATGCTGTGCGTAAGCGGAATAGCCTGTGGTGATACATACACTGCCGCAGCTTCGGTGTATGGCTTAGCCCCGTTACATCTTCCGCGCAGGCCGACTCGACTAGTGAGCTATTACGCTTTCTTTAAAGGGTGGCTGCTTCTAAGCCAACCTCCTAGCTGTCTATGCCTTCCCACATCGTTTCCCACTGAGCCATAACTTGGGGACCTTAGCTGGCGGTCTGGGTTGTTTCCCTCTCCACGACGGACGTTAGCACCCGCCGTGTGTCTCCCGGATAGTACTCTACGGTATTCGGAGTTTGCATGGGGTTGGTAAGTCGGGATGACCCCCTAGCCCAAACAGTGCTCTACCCCCGTAGGTATTCATCCGAGGCTCTACCTAAATAGATTTCGGGGAGAACCAGCTATCTCCGGGCTTGATTAGCCTTTCACTCCTAACCACAAGTCATCCCCTAATTTTTCAACATTAGTGGGTTCGGTCCTCCAATTGATGTTACTCAATCTTCAACCTGCTCATGGCTAGATCGCCCGGTTTCGGGTCTATACCTTGCAACTCGACGCCCAGTTAAGACTCGGTTTCCCTACGGCTCCCCTATTCGGTTAACCTTGCTACAAAATATAAGTCGCTGACCCATTATACAAAAGGTACGCAGTCACCCCACAAGGAGGCTCCTACTGCTTGTACGTACACGGTTTCAGGTTCTATTTCACTCCCCTCGCCGGGGTTCTTTTCGCCTTTCCCTCACGGTACTGGTTCACTATCGGTCAGTTGGGAGTATTTAGCCTTGGAGGATGGTCCCCCCATATTCAGTCAAGATAACACGTGTCCCGACCTACTCGTTTTCACTCACTATGCGCCGTCACATACCGGGCTATCACCGTCTATGGCTCTGCTTCCCAACAGATTCTGTTAACGCATTGTCAGCTTAAGGGCTGCTTCCCGTTCGCTCGCCGCTACTAGGGAAATCTCGGTTGATTTCTTTTCCTCCGGGTACTTAGATGTTTCAGTTCTCCGGGTTTGCCTCCAAGCACCTATATATTCAGTGCCGGATACTCTGTAAACAGAGTGGGTTGCCCCATTCGGAAATCCATGACTGATAACGACTCTTACTGTCTCGTCATGGCTTATCGCAAGTTAGTACGTCCTTCATCGCCTCCAACTGCCTAGGCATCCACCGTGTACGCTTAGTCACTTAACCATACAACACCTAAGATGTCTGCTATGCAGAACCTCGTGCATTGTATTGCAACTAAGATTGTTTGTTCTCGCTGTACACTTGTAAGATACGCCTCTACCAATTTGAATAAGGTTCAAGTAGAGTGGCATTTCATTACTTTATTACAATCAGCTTGTCCATGTTGTTAAAGAGCATGTAACGCAAAGTTACCGGTAAACATTCAGCTTTGAACGCTTAACGCTAACATCGCTATAGAGAAGAAGTGGTGGAGCCAAGCGGGATCGAACCGCTGACCTCCTGCGTGCAAGGCAGGCGCTCTCCCAGCTGAGCTATGGCCCCACAGACCCCAGGTCTGTCGGCACATCCAACAAAACCCGAAAAGGGAATTTCAAGCTGTGGCAAGGCCGCAAGGAGGACGCATGCACCAGCATGCGACGACGCAGCAACGCAGTTCACAGCGCAGAAATGGTGGGTCTGAGTAGACTTGAACTACCGACCTCACCCTTATCAGGGGTGCGCTCTAACCAGCTGAGCTACAGACCCAGTATAATTTAAGGCTTTATCTTGTGCCAAAGGCACAAGCTACCCCAATTCTTCTCTATTCATCAAACCAAGCAATCTGTGTGGACACTTACATCCATAAGCGAAGTGTAAGGAGGTGATCCAGCCGCAGGTTCCCCTACGGCTACCTTGTTACGACTTCACCCCAGTCATGAACCACACCGTGGTGATCGTTCTCCCGAAGGTTAAACTAACCACTTCTGGTGCAGCCCACTCCCATGGTGTGACGGGCGGTGTGTACAAGGCCCGGGAACGTATTCACCGTGGCATTCTGATCCACGATTACTAGCGATTCCGACTTCATGGAGTCGAGTTGCAGACTCCAATCCGGACTACGACGCGCTTTATGAGATTCGCTTACCCTCGCAGGTTCGCTGCCCTTTGTACGCGCCATTGTAGCACGTGTGTAGCCCATCCCGTAAGGGCCATGATGACTTGACGTCGTCCCCACCTTCCTCCGGTTTATCACCGGCAGTCTCCCCAGAGTTCCCGACCGAATCGCTGGCAACTAAGGATAAGGGTTGCGCTCGTTGCGGGACTTAACCCAACATCTCACAACACGAGCTGACGACAGCCATGCAGCACCTGTCTCAGTGTTCCCGAAGGCACCAATCTATCTCTAGAAAGTTCACTGGATGTCAAGGGATGGTAAGGTTCTTCGCGTTGCATCGAATTAAACCACATGCTCCACCGCTTGTGCGGGCCCCCGTCAATTCATTTGAGTTTTAACCTTGCGGCCGTACTCCCCAGGCGGTCAACTTAGTGCGTTAGCTGCGTTACTCACGTCTTAGTGACACGAACAACTAGTTGACATCGTTTACGGCGTGGACTACCAGGGTATCTAATCCTGTTTGCTCCCCACGCTTTCGTACCTCAGCGTCAGTCTCTGACCAGGTGGCCGCCTTCGCCACTGGTATTCCTTCCAATATCTACGCATTTCACCGCTACACTGGAAATTCTACCACCCTCTTCAGGACTCTAGCGTGCCAGTTCAAAATGCAATTCCCAGGTTGAGCCCGGGGCTTTCACATCTTGCTTAACACACCGCCTACGTACGCTTTACGCCCAGTAATTCCGATTAACGCTTGCACCCTCCGTATTACCGCGGCTGCTGGCACGGAGTTAGCCGGTGCTTCTTCTGTGGCTAACGTCAATTCAGCAAGCTATTAACTTACTGACCTTCCTCACCACTGAAAGTGCTTTACAACCCGAAGGCCTTCTTCACACACGCGGCATGGCTGCATCAGGCTTGCGCCCATTGTGCAATATTCCCCACTGCTGCCTCCCGTAGGAGTCTGGGCCGTGTCTCAGTCCCAGTGTGGCTGATCATCCTCTCAGAACAGCTAGGGATCGTCGCCTTGGTGAGCCTTTACCTCACCAACTAGCTAATCCCGCTTGGGCCCATCTCTAGGTGTGAGGCCCGAAGGTCCCCCACTTTGGTCCGTAGACATTATGCGGTATTAGCCACCGTTTCCAGTGGTTGTCCCCCGCCTAGAGGCAAGTTCCCAAGTATTACTCACCCGTCCGCCGCTCGTCAGCAAAGAAGCAAGCTTCTCTCTGTTACCGCTCGACTTGCATGTGTTAGGCCTGCCGCCAGCGTTCAATCTGAGCCATGATCAAACTCTTCAATTAAAAAGTTCAATCAACTCAATGAATTACGTGTGCTTGCTACCTCAGTAGCTAGACACTCATTCAAAAGTTGCAATATTTTTTGTTGCTTACTTTTGCAAGTGCCCACACAGTTTGCTTGGCTTGATATATTGTTAAAGAGCGTTTCTCAGCAGCCTTGCTGCGAGAGGTGCGTATTCTACACACCGTCAGTTTTCTGTCAACACTTTTTTGAAAAAAGATTTTTTAGAAAACTTATGTTTTCGGCGACTTCGTTGTCTGCCTCAAACGTGGGGCGTATTTTAGACATTTATCTCCGTGGGTCAAGGGCTATTTTCAATGTTTTTATTCGTTTGTACAGATTCCCGTCAAATGTAAATAAACACAACACAATTAAGCCCAAATTCGTTTAATAAGTCACCAAATCGGCACTAAGCCGACAAAAATGATAAACTAAAAGCTACTAACTTAAAGAAACGCCTATTAATCATGACCTACAAAACAATCGATCCGTCCGAATACCCGCTGCAATTTGCCGAGAAGGCAAAACACTTACAGCAATTGTTGTCTCCTTACTATAAAGGAGAACTTGAACTACACGAGTCGCCACGCACTCACTACCGTATGCGTGCTGAGTTTCGAGTTTGGCATGAGCAAAACGACTTATATTACATAATGTTTAATCCCGAAACGCGGGAGAAAATCAGAATGGATGAGTTTGTTCCTGGCTCTGGGCTTATTAATACCCTGATGAAAGCGGTCAGAGACTATGTCATTGATAAGCCAATCTTGAGAAATAAGCTGTTTCAGGTAGATTTTCTTACGACTACAACCAATGAAGCAGTTATCTCCTGCTTATACCACAAACAATTAGATGCGGAATGGGAAGAGTCCGCAAAGCAAATGCATGAAGCACTATCTCCAATAACTGACAAGCTTGGACTCATCGGTCGTGCAAGAAAGCAAAAGCATGTCATCGGAACCGATGAAGTAGTCGAGTGCTTGAATATTGGTAACCGTCATTGGAAAACCGTACAAACTGAAAATGCATTCACCCAACCGAATGCCGAGATCAACAAGCAAATGATAACTTGGGCAATAAATAGTGTGGGAACACCGAAACATGACTTGCTCGAGCTATATTGCGGTAACGGTAACTTCACTCTGCCACTCTCAACACAATTCGAACACGTGCTGGCTACGGAGATCAGTAAACGGTCGGTGGCTTCTGCTCAAGTGGCGACAGAAATGAACGGAATCAATAATGTTGAGTTCGTGCGCATGTCGTCAGAAGAGTTCAGTGAAGCACTCAAAGGTGACGTAGAAAAGCGAAGATTACAGAATATCGACCTGACGAGCTATGATTTTGGAACCGTACTTGTCGATCCGCCTCGCGCAGGCCTTGATGCTCTTACACTTAATGTAGTCAGTCAGTATCAAAGGATACTCTACATATCCTGTAACCCAGACACACTCATACAGAATATAAACGACCTGAGTGATAAGTTTACCGTTACAAAAGCGGCCTTATTCGACCAGTTTCCTTATACACACCATATCGAAGCCGGTGTCTTGTTAGAACGAAAAACTGGCTAAACATTTTTGGCTTCAGCGAGTGGGGCATTTGCTGAAGCCATTATTTTACGTGATCGACGTAAGTTACTGATGTGCGCGTAAATGATCAGTCCAGCGCCAACGGCAATAATAACCGGTTCTCCCCACGGACCAAGAATGTCTCGTTGCGAATATATTAATGCACCTGCGAGCAGCGGGATTAATAGAGACCACTTCCCATGCTGTTTAGCGCCGCCAATGAGCGCAGTTAGACCCACAATAACGCTGATACCTAAAATTGTGTTTTCGAGTAAATCCTCGCCTAAAAACGAGAAACCTACCAATGCAAGTAATGGGAGAATTAGAGGTAATAGCAAACAATGGATAGCACAGACCGTGGTGATCCATATACCCGCTCGATCCAGCTTTTGTTGTTTTGAATGAGTCATTTGCCCCCCTTACCTCAATGAGTCTGTTATATTATAACATACGTACATTGGTCGCAAGAGCGATCACAATTTAATCGTTAAGCTGAGGTGTATGAAAACGGAATCACGCGCTCAATTGAAGTTTCCTTTGTCTTAATCATCAGCAAACGATCAAATCCCATTGCGACACCTGCGCATGGAGGTAGCCCGTGTTCTAGCGCCGCTATTAAAAAACAATCCGCCGCGCGGTAGGGCAATTGAGCACGCTCACGTGCTGCAATATCTTTGTTGAAACGCAATGACTGCTCTACTGAATCGCTCAGTTCGTAATAACCATTGGCAAGTTCAATCCCCTCCCAATAAATTTCGAAACGTCGCGCTACGCTAGGATTTTTACTATCAATTTGGGCTAAGGCTGCCTGACTTGCAGGAAAGTGAGTAATAGCCGTTGGTTGCGATAACGATAATTGTGGCTCTACGTAAAGATTGAAAGCGACCTGCAAAATTGTATCCACATCCGACTCACTTGCCATCCAATCTTTCGTTCGCTCATCATCTTTCAAACGCTGATGAATTGCCTTTATTCCAGCCGGTGTTAGAGGGTCACACTGCATGTGTTGCAGAAAAGCATCTTGATACGTCAATTTTACTAAGGGCGGAGCGTCAGCAACTGTCATTAACAACTCACCAATCTCAGCTATCAGTTGGTCATCGTCAAAACCCACTCGATACCACTCGAGCATCATAAACTCAGGGTTATGGTGACGGCCAACCGGATCATCGCGTACCACATGGCTTAACTGATAGAGACTATGCCCATATTGCGCTAGCAAACGCTTCATCGCATATTCCGGGGAGGTTTGAAGATAACGTAAGTTGTGCTGACTATCGCGCGTACTGAGGTTTTCAATATGCCGATCGGTGACACCGTGTTGGCACAATAGTGGGGTATCGACTTCTAACACATCGCGCTCGAAAAAAAACGAACGAAGTTGCCGCAACAACTCCGCTCGTTTCTTTAATACGTTTAACGTGGCTTTTGAACGCCAGTCAGACATAGTATTTACTTCTGCACGCGTGAAACATATTCGCCTGAGCGAGTATCCACTTTAATAACTTCACCAATTTGCACGAACAACGGGACACGCACTACTGCGCCGGTGCTTAGTGTTGCAGGTTTACCACCTGTACCGGCAGTATCACCTTTTAGCCCTGGATCGGTTTCAGTAATCTCCAGCTCAACGAAATTAGGTGGTTGTACGTTAATCGGGTTACCTTCCCACAGAGTAAGCGTACATACGTCTTGCTCAACTAACCACTTTTCAGCTTCACCGACGGCTTTTGCATCCGCGGCAACTTGCTCAAAGGTTTCATTGTTCATGAAGTGCCAGAACTCACCGTCGTTATAAAGGTATGCCAACTCCAGTTCAATTACATCGGCGCCTTCCACAGACTCGCCTGATTTAAACGTTTTCTCAACGACTTTGCCACTGATGAGTTTACGGATTTTAACACGGTTAAATGCCTGACCTTTACCCGGCTTAACCATCTCGTTTTCAACGATGGAGCATGGCTCACCGTCTTGCATGATCTTTAAGCCACCTTTGAATTCGTTGGTGCTGTAATTCGCCATAAATTTTGTATCCTTGTTTCTCAATACAACTTGATTGCCGCAATAATAAACCAATCCAAGCGGTTTTTCAGGTAAAATAATGACATTAATTGTTAAATAGGGAGTCGTGCAGTGCAAACTCTTGAAGTATCAACGCGCGATGAATGGCAGCTGGAGTTGGCTAAAAGCTATAAAGATCCGCGCCAGCTGCTTACAACATTAGGGCTCGATCCCAATGCATTCAACGAGCACCTCGAAGCAAAAAAGTTGTTTTCGTTCCGTGTGCCGCGGCCCTTTGTCGAGTTGATGGAAGCTGGAAACCCACAGGACCCTCTCCTGCGACAAGTGCTACCCCTCGCTGATGAATTCACAGTAACGCCAGGGTACAGCGTCGACCCACTTAATGAAGTGACCGACAAACGTGAGCATGCAGTTCCCCAAGGTCTACTTCATAAGTATGCATCGCGTGTACTACTTCTGGTTCAGGGGGCGTGCGCCATAAACTGTCGCTACTGCTTTCGTCGCCATTATCCCTATGCAGATGATGTATTACCGCGTAAGCAGTTTGACGAGTGTGTCGAGTACGTTCGTCAGAATCAAGAAGTGAATGAAGTCATTTTAAGTGGCGGCGACCCGCTTTTTGCCAATGATGGTTATCTCATCGAACTCGCCGATAAATTGGCCGAACTAAAACAAATAAAGCGGCTTCGCATTCACTCTCGCCTGCCGGTGGTATTGCCACAACGTTTAACCGAGCGTCTTGCGACGCATTTAACCCAGCGCTTCGAGCAAGTGATATTGGTGATACACGCCAACCACGCTAATGAAATCGGAAGTTCGCTTAAACAGCACCTAGCAACATGGCGACAACGTGGTGTCACATTACTGAATCAAAGCGTCTTATTAAAAGCAATCAATGACGACGCAGACTCACTCTCACAACTCAGCGAAAGGCTTTTCGATGCGTCTGTGTTACCCTATTACCTACACCAACTCGACCCGGTTCAAGGAGCTGCGCACTTTGCCGTCAGCGACGCACGCGCACGTGAACTTTGGCAACAAATTAACGCCAGACTGCCTGGGTTTTTAGTCCCCAAGCTCGTTCGCGAAATTCCTAACCGAGACAGTAAAACACCCATCATGCCAAGCGAATGAGGAAAACCAAAGAT
Organism: Idiomarina sp. D18; assembly: GCF_057748155.1. NCBI lineage: Bacteria > Pseudomonadati > Pseudomonadota > Gammaproteobacteria > Alteromonadales > Idiomarinaceae > Idiomarina > Idiomarina sp. D18. The sequence goes on along the minus strand of NZ_CM173240.1, from coordinate 2,755,036 downwards.
GAGTGAAGCAATTGATCGCGTTGACAAACAGTTACAAGAACACCTGCGCGTACTCTATCGACAAGTTGTCGACGCGGACCAGTATTTAGATGATTTAAGAGAACAGGGCAAAGCTAAATTTGACAGTATCTTTGTTGAACAAACAGCTTTCGAAACCAAAGGCAATCGCTTTCAGCCTTATCTCCATGAAGTGACAAAAAATGTAGAAGCCTGGCAACTGGAGCGTGACAATGAAGCGTTGTTGAAAACCATTGTCGAACAACTCCAGCTACTAACAGAGACGTTGGCGCGCCTTAAGCAGATCCGCCAGGCTGGTTAGCCTTAATTTGCTCGGAGAAGGTTTCTCTGAACCACTCTTCGAGCATCTTATGTTCATAGTAGTTAATATCTCGATTACGTTTAATCGAGGCCATACTATCCATATCAAAACCCATATCTTTTACAACAACAGAGTTCTCTTTAATAACCTGCCCTTGCGCGTCAGTTAGCTTGTAAGTCAAGTTAATACGCGGAAAATCAATAGGCCGTACAACACGAATATAAGATGTTGCGCTTTGACCAAAGGTCGGCTCGATCCGACCGGTTAAATCCACATCCGTAACCGTTACCTCAAGCGTTTGCTTTTCTGGCAACAAACTCGCTAATTCATTAAACTTCTCAGTGAAATCTTCTTTTGTCTTCTCTTGGAAACGCGACTCAATGCCCGTAGCCGGCGAAAAGTCGGTGTACTTCTCAACATCCTTGAACGTTACTTTAGCCTCGCCCGCAAACACAGACGTTGCAATAAGTGATAACGGAATCAACGATGTAACCCATATCCTTTTCATAATCACCTCCATAGGTAATTGACTCACAAGATTTGACTACAATATAACCAAAAGATTCCCTGATTATATAAACAAACAAAAAAAGAGCCCCGAAGGGCTCTTTATTAAGTGTTCATGGGGTGAACGACAGCTTACATCATGCCGCCCATACCGCCCATGCCACCCATGTCGCCCATACCACCCGCAGACTCATCGTCTTTAGGGATTTCGGCAACCATTGCTTCGGTCGTGATCATCAATGAACCAACCGATGCAGCAAATTGCAGTGCAGAGCGAGTAACTTTAGTTGGGTCAAGGATACCCATCTCTAGCATGTCACCGTAGGTGTCATTACCTGCGTTGTAACCGAAGTTACCTTCACCTTCACGTACACGGTTTGCAACAACAGACGCTTCAGCACCTGCGTTATACGCGATTTGACGCAGTGGTGCTTCCATCGCACGTAGCATCATGCGAATACCTACGTTTTGCTCTTCATTGTCGCCGGTTAATTCCGCTAGCTTGCTTGCAGCGCGAACCAAGGCAACGCCACCACCCGGTACAACACCTTCTTCAACCGCAGCACGAGTTGCGTGCAACGCGTCTTCCACTCGAGCTTTCTTCTCTTTCATCTCAACTTCAGTTGCTGCGCCAACTTTAATTACCGCAACACCGCCAGCGAGTTTCGCAAGACGCTCTTGTAGTTTCTCACGGTCGTAATCAGATGAAGTTTCTTCCATCTGTTGTTTGATTTGCGTGACACGGCCTTCAATCGCAGCGTCATCACCATTACCATCAACAACAGTGGTGTTGTCTTTAGTAATAACAACACGTTTAGCAGTACCCAAGTCTTCGAGCTGAGTTTTTTCAAGCTCCATGCCGATTTCTTCAGAAACGACGGTACCACCGGTCAATACCGCGATGTCTTGAAGCATAGCTTTACGACGATCGCCGAAACCAGGTGCCTTAACAGCCGCAACTTTTACAATGCCGCGCATGTTGTTAACAACCAAGGTCGCCAACGCTTCGCCTTCAACGTCCTCAGCGATAATAAGCAGTGGCTTACCTGCTTTCGATACGCCTTCAAGTACAGGCAGTAATTCACGAATGTTCGATACTTTCTTATCAACCAACAAGATGAATGGGTTGTCGAGTTCAACAGAGCCGCTTTCTTGGTTATTGATGAAGTAAGGAGACAAGTAACCACGGTCGAACTGCATACCTTCGACAACATCAAGCTCGTCTTGCAGCGCTTGACCTTCTTCAACGGTAATAACGCCTTCCTGACCGACTTTATCCATCGCCTTAGCAATGATTTCTCCAATGGTGCTATCAGAGTTAGCTGAGATAGTACCTACTTGTGCAATGGCTTTGCTGTCAGCACAAGGTTGAGAGATCTTCTTCAGTTCTTCGACAGCGGCAGTAACTGCTTTATCGATACCGCGCTTCAGATCCATTGGGTTCATACCCGCTGCAACTGCTTTCACGCCTTCGTTTACGATAGCTTGTGCTAAAACCGTTGCAGTGGTTGTACCGTCGCCTGCTTCGTCGTTAGCTTTAGAGGCAACTTCTTTAACCATCTGCGCGCCCATGTTTTCGAACTTGTCTTCAAGCTCGATTTCTTTCGCTACAGAAACACCATCTTTAGTGATGGTTGGTGCGCCGAATGATTTATCTAGAACAACGTTACGGCCTTTAGGACCTAAGGTCACTTTAACCGCGTCTGCAAGGGTGTTTACACCTTTCAACATTCTTTGACGCGCGTTATTGCCAAATTTTACTTCTTTTGCTGCCATTTTTTGATTCCTCTTAACTGTACTCTTAGAGACTGTTTAGATTCGGCTTACTCTTGGATAGCCAAGATGTCGCTTTCGCTCATGATCAGGTATTCTTCGCCGTCAATTTTTTCAGTCTTAACGCCGTACCCTTCATTGAAAAGCACTTTGTCACCCACTTTAACGTCAAGTGGACGTACTTCACCGCTCTCTAAGATGCGTCCGTTGCCAACGGCAACGACTTCACCACGCGTTGATTTTTCTGCTGCTGAGCCAGTTAGAACGATACCGCCTGCCGATTTAGCTTCGACTTCGATACGCTTGATAATGACTCGGTCGTGTAAAGGACGAAGTTTCATTTCTCGATAACTCCTTAACCTATTGTTGTTGATAAAACCCACTGAGTGGGCGTTTAAATTTAGTCGTGACCTTTAAATGGGGTATGATTTTCTGTTATCAAGGTTTGCAAGAAAATTTTTTTCATCATATTCGAGGTGAACATGACTACCCCCATCCGCATGGTTTACACCACTACCGACGATGGCGAAGTTGCTGATAGACTAGCCAAAACAATGATTGAGCGACGTCTAGCCGCCTGCGTAAAAATCGTGCCCAAGGTGAGTTCTTACTATCGCTGGGAGGATAAAGTTCAGTGCGACAGCGAATACTGGTTGGTGATTAAAACCCATCATTGGCAGGTCGCAAACCTTAAGCAGTTTATCAGCGAACAGCACAACTATGATTCACCCGAGTTTATCGTTACAGAAATCGTCGATGGACTTGAGTCATACTTGGACTGGGTTGAGGTACAAACCAAACCATGAAAAAAATATGTTCGACTTTCTTATTTGCACTAATCAGTTGGAACCTACTCACGGCCAATGCCGTTGCCCAAAGTAGTAATATCTTTGACCAGCAGCCGGAGTTTTTAACGGTCGATCAAGCCTTTAATGTTCAGGTGCTTAGTGAAAAGCCACTCACTATTGGCATTGAGATCCAGCCTGGCTATTACTTGTATCAGCACGCGTTTAAACTCACACCTGCATCGGCTCTTAATCGACCTATCGAGTACCCTCCTGCGGAATCACACGTCGATGAGTTCTTTGGTGAGAGTCAGGTTTACCGAAATTATGTCGAACTGACGTACTCACTCAATGCAGGTGTCAACGAGGTGACCTTTCACTATCAGGGTTGCGCCGACGCCGGCTTATGCTATCCGCCCGAAACACGCACTATTGGTGTTCAAAGTGATACCAATGAGCCCATTAAGGCGGCATCTAATCCTACGGAAAACAACCAGGTTGAACAGGTCGACTTCGCCACCTTAGGTTTATTTTTTCTATTAGGTATCGGACTCGCTTTTACTCCCTGCGTATTTCCCATGTATCCAATCATCTCAGCGACAGTTGTTGGAGACAAACCAAAGACACTTAAAAACCTCGTCTTTCTTGCCTTCATTTATGTGCAGGGAATGGCTATCACCTATTCGTTGCTAGGACTTATCGTTGCTTCAATGGGGATGCAATTTCAGGCTTATTTCCAACACCCAGCCATCATTGCCACCTTAGCAATTGCCTTCGCGATTTTTGCCATGAGCATGTTGGATATTATCAATCTGCAACTTCCGTCGAGTTGGCAGTCTCGTTTAGACCAAATCAGCAGAAAACAAAATGGCGGTCGAATTGCCGGTGTATTTTCCATCGGCGTGATTTCCGGGTTAGTCGCTTCCCCCTGCACGACCGCGCCATTGAGTGGGGCATTGCTGTTCGTTGCACAAACTGGCGAATGGCTCTCTGGCGCTATACTATTGTACGCCCTGAGTTTAGGCATGGGCTTACCACTAATCGTTTTCGCCGCATCCGGTGGAAAGTTACTACCGAAAGCCGGCGCTTGGATGAATATCATCAAGCACTTGCTCGGCTGGTTACTATTAGCTGCTGTGGTTTTCTTATTAGAGCGCCTGTTTAACGACACAGTAAGCTTCTTTTTATGGCTTACTTACTTTGTCGGTCTAGCGGTGTATATGGGACGACATATTAACGATCTGAAGCATCCGTTAAGCCGCACTTTACTCTATCTGCTGGTAACGGCGACAGCCGTCGCTGGTAGCTATTGGCAAGTCGATAAGTATTACTCTGTTAAACAAACTCACGGTTTTTTCACTCAGGTTGAAACGCGAGCAGCGCTTGAGCAACAGCTGAATAACGCACACCAATCTCAGCAGTGGGTGATGGTCGATCTTTATGCAGATTGGTGCGTTGCGTGCAAGGAGTTTGAGCAATATACCTTTTCACGCCGTTCAGTACAGAGTGCACTCACCGAATTCAAAAAATTGCAAATAGACGTTACCGCGAATACTGCGGAACACAAGCAACTACTCAGCGACTATCAAGTACTGGGATTACCAACGCTTTTATTCTTCTCCCCAAATGGCGAGGAGCTCAAGCAGTGGCGTGTAACCGGCTTTTTGGATGAAGATGCGTTCAATGAACATTTACAAAAGATGAAAGACACTGCAAACTAGAGTTTGCGGCGAAAATCGCTGATAAGACCAGTATTTTACTGCAAACTAGCATAACTCAACTATAATGCAGAAAGTTTTGTCAAAATGGCGGTTAAACTTTACTGAACCGCCATTAATCTTTGACTTTTAACATGTTCGTAACTTTTGGCGGCAATATGCAAAACACTTCTCGACAAAAAAAGCATATTTTGGTTTTAAACGGCCCTAACTTGAACTTATTAGGAAGCCGTGAGCCCAATATATACGGACATGAAACGCTTAAAGATGTTGAACAGTTACTTCAAACACAAGCGAATACGCTCGATGTAACGCTCGAGTGCAAGCAAAGCAATCGCGAATATGAACTGATCGAATGGGTACACGCAGCGGCTAACAAATCCCAGATGATCATCATTAATCCGGGCGCATTCGCGCATACCAGCGTAGCGCTAAGAGATGCATTGCTTGGCGTGGGAATACCTTTTTACGAAGTACACATCTCCAATATTTATCGTCGCGAAGCGTTTCGACATCACTCATATTTGGCAGATATAGCCGAGGGTGTCATTAGCGGCTTCGGGATTTACGGTTACGAGCTAGCGTTAGCTGCGGCTAATCGGCTCATCGATTCAACTCTAGAAAAATAAATTAGAGGTTAAACAGCACCATGGATATCCGCAAGATTAAGAAGCTCATTGAGTTAGTTGAAGAATCGGGCATTTCGGAATTAGAAATTACAGAAGGCGAAGAGTCTGTTCGCATTAACCGCTACAGCCCGCAACCAGCGCAAGCACCTATCCAATACAGTGCCGCGCCTCAACAAGCAGCTCCTGCACCAGCAGCACCGCAAAGTTCTGACAGCGCGCCGGCTGAGTCAGAGGAAATCTCAGGACATATCGTTCGCTCACCAATGGTAGGCACCTTCTATGAAGCACCCTCACCAGACGCAAGTCCATTCGTGACTGTCGGCTCACGTGTTAATGCAGGCGACACGCTGTGTATCGTTGAAGCGATGAAAATGATGAACCAAATCGAAGCCGATAAGAGTGGCGTTATTAAGCAAATCTTGGTCGAAAACGAAGAACCCGTTGAATTTGACCAACCTCTGTTCGTCATTGAATAAGATTAAACCGGGAACGCATCATGTTAGATAAAGTGGTCATAGCAAACCGCGGTGAGATTGCACTTCGCATTCTGCGCGCGTGTAAAGAGCTAGGCATCAAAACGGTCGCTGTTCATTCAACGATCGACCGTAACTTAAAGCACGTCTTATTAGCGGATGAAGCGATATGTATCGGTAAAGCGCCCGCAGCAGAGAGTTATCTCGATATTCCGAGAATTATCAGTGCCGCTGAAATTACCGACGCCGCCGCTATTCACCCAGGCTACGGCTTTCTTGCTGAAAATGCTGATTTTGCTGAGCAGGTGGAAAAATCAGGTTTTGTTTTCGTAGGTCCTACGGCAGACGTGATTCGCTTAATGGGCGATAAAGTATCAGCCATTAAAGCCATGAAAAAGGCGGGGGTACCTTGTGTACCGGGTTCAGACGGCCCGTTGGACGACGACGATGAGCGCAACATTAAATTAGCAAAACGCATCGGTTATCCAATCATCATCAAAGCAGCTGGCGGTGGTGGCGGTCGTGGTATGCGTGTTGTCCGTCAAGAAAGCGAGCTACTCGGCGCTATTCGCATGACTCAAAACGAAGCGCGCGCGGCCTTTGGCAACCCTGTTGTCTACATGGAGAAATTCCTTGAAAACCCGCGTCACGTTGAGGTGCAGGTGTTGGCCGATGGCCAAGGTAATGCGGTCCACTTAGGTGAGCGCGATTGCTCCATGCAGCGTCGCCACCAAAAAGTAGTCGAAGAAGCGCCTGCCCCAGGTATTACGCCAGAAATGCGTAAGTTCATCGGCGAGCGTTGTGCCAAAGCGTGTATCGAAATCGGCTACCGCGGCGCTGGTACCTTCGAGTTCTTGTACGAAAACGGTGAGTTTTACTTCATCGAAATGAACACACGGATTCAGGTGGAGCACCCCGTTACCGAAATGGTCACAGGTATCGATTTGATCAAAGAACAACTGCGTATTGCCGCGGGTCGTCAACTATCTTTCAATCAGGAAGATGTGGTGATTCGAGGTCACGCAGTTGAGTGCCGTATCAATGCGGAGGACCCTGAGACCTTTGTCCCTTCGCCGGGCCAAATTACTCGCTTCCACTCACCGGGTGGGTTTGGTGTGCGTTGGGATTCACACGTATATGCAGAATATAAAGTGCCTCCTAACTATGATTCGATGATCGGCAAACTAATAACATACGGTGAAAATCGTGACATCGCTATCGCTCGTATGCGTAATGCGTTGAACGAGCTGATTATCGAAAACATTAAAACCAATATTCCATTGCAAAAGTCGATCATGGCTGACGAAAACTTCCAACACGGTGGTACCAATATTCACTACCTTGAGAAGAAACTTGGCCTTGGGGGTCACTAAACAGTGCCCTGGATTCAACTGACATTATCAAGTTCAGAAGAGCATGCCCCCCAAGTGGGTGACATGCTCATGGCCAACGGTGCACAAGCGGTGACTTATCGCGATGGTGCTGACACGCCAATTTTCGAGCCGCCACTGGGCGAGGTCTTACTATGGCAACATACCTTAGTGACTGGCTTATTCGATGCCGATATCGATATGAAGCCTGTCGTAGCTAACTTAGAGAAAGCTAAAGTTCTACCCAAACCACTGCAGTACAAACTCGATGGACTTGAAGATAAAGACTGGGAACTCGAATGGATGGATAACTTTCATCCTATTCAGTTTGGTAGACGGCTATGGATCTGCCCAAGTTGGCGCGATATTCCAGAGCCCGATGCCGTCAATATATTGCTTGATCCCGGCATGGCATTTGGTACAGGGACTCACCCGACGACGGCGATGTGTCTCGAATGGCTTGATGCTCATGTAAAAGGTAACGAGCAGATAGTGGACTTTGGTTGCGGTTCTGGAATCTTGGGTATTGCCGCGCTTAAACTGGGTTCTGCTCATGCGCTAGGCATTGATATCGATAAGCAAGCACTTATATCGACACAAGAAAATGCTGAGCGCAATCATGTCGCCGATAAATTTGACGTCTACTTGCCTGAACAGCACCCAAACCTTCAAGCTGATATTGTATTAGCTAATGTACTTGCTGGTCCGTTGCGTGAATTAGCTCATGTTATCAAAGAGTTCGTGAAACCAGGTGGGCGTCTCGTGCTATCAGGCATACTCGCACGCCAAGCGCAATCAGTCATGGATGCTTATGCGCCGGAAATCAAATTTGAAACACCAACTCAACAAGATGAATGGATCATGTTGGCAGGATACCGCGCAGAGTGACTCTGCGCGACTTTTGTCAATAGTAAAAAATTAAAAAAAGACCAAATTTGCATACTTTTTAGCCTTTCCTTTATCCCATAAATTCCATAAAATTCTCTCCCTTTTCGCTGAGTAGTTTTTGACCGATGCGGATTGGACCATATTCTTTACCTAATAACCTGATTTTAGCGCCAATGGCCGGGGTCACTGACCAGCCGTTCCGACAGCTTTGCTATAAGCTCGGTGCTGGCATGACAGTGTCAGAGATGCTGTCGAGTAACCCGAAGGTATGGCAAACAGACAAATCGATGCAACGCATGGATCACTCTGGTGAATTAGGTATCCGGTCGGTACAAATTGCAGGTTCTGAGCCTGAGTTGATGGCACAGGCAGCGAAAATAAATGTCAGCCAAGGCGCTCAGATTATTGATATCAATATGGGCTGCCCGGCAAAAAAAGTAAATAAAAAGCTCGCGGGGTCGGCATTAATGCAGCACCCCGCGCTTGTAGAAAGCATTTTAACAGCAGTGGTTGAGGCGGTTGATGTACCCGTGACTTTAAAAACAAGGACGGGTTGGAACCTAGACCACAAAAATGGAATTGAAATCGCTCAAATAGCCGAACGTTGCGGTATTCAGGCGTTAGCCGTACATGGACGCACACGCGCCTGCATGTATAAAGGTGAAGCAGAATACAACACCATTCGTGCGATTAAAGAGACAATATCAATTCCTGTCATTGCTAACGGAGATATTACGTCGCCCGAGCAAGCAGCACACGTGCTTAGATACACGGGAGCCGACGCCATCATGATTGGACGTGGTGCGCAAGGTAACCCTTGGATATTTAAGCAAATACAGTACTTCCTTGAGTACGGAGAGCACTTACAAGCACCTCCGCTCGACGAAGTCGCCCACACTGTCGTAGAGCATGTGAAAGCCTTACATCAGTTTTACGGCGAATACAAAGGTGTGCGAATCGCTCGTAAGCACGTTGGCTGGTATCTCAATGAGCGTCCCAATGGGCGCGAGTTTCGCCAAGCGTTTAACGGTATTGAAGAAGCTGAACAGCAGATTAATACCTTGGAACATTATTTTTTGTCACTGTAGGAAAGAGATAAGCGCATTATGTTTGATCAAAACCCAAATCGTGAGAACACGTCTCCTTTAACCACTATTGGAAATAACTCACAACCTAAGCCGTTACGTGACTCAGTCAAACAAGCTATCAACAGCTTCTTACGTCAACTCGACGGTCAAGATCCAGAAGAGCTGTATGAGCTTGTTTTATCCGAAGTGGAAGCACCACTGCTCGAAGAAGTCATGACCTATACTCGAGGGAATCAAACGCGCGCGGCCACCATGCTTGGCATCAATCGTGGAACTTTACGCAAAAAGTTGAAGAAATACGGCATGAATTAATTGCCTATTCTCTAAGAGCGCCTTCTGGCGCTCTTTTTTTTACTACACTGTCCATTAATTGTAATTAAAATTAAGGCTCTATAATGACGACCCCAGCTATCAAACGTGCTCTTTTAAGTGTTTCAGATAAAACCGGTATCGTGGAGTTTGCCAAGCAGTTAGCATCACGTGGTGTAGAACTCCTATCTACAGGCGGTACCGCAAAACTGTTACGAGACTCTGGCCTTACTGTTACCGATGTCTCTGATCACACCGGACACCCTGAAATTATGGATGGTCGTGTAAAAACGCTTCACCCAAAGGTTCATGGTGGAATCTTAGGTCGTCGCGATGTCGATCAGGCGGTCATGGATACTCACGGTATCGCACCTATCGACATGGTTGTTGTTAACTTATATCCATTCGCTAAAACTGTCGCAAAAACGGATTGCAGTTTTGAGGATGCGATCGAAAATATCGATATTGGCGGTCCTACCATGGTTCGTGCGGCAGCAAAAAACCATAAAGATGTGACGATAGTGGTTAACAGTGATGACTATGAACTTGTTATCGCTGACATGGAGCAAAACAACGGCGCAGTATCCGCAAAGAAACGCTTTGAACTCGCCGTATCAGCCTTTGAGCATACAGCCCAATACGATGGCATGATCGCAAACTACTTAGGTGGTCGTCTACGTGATGAAGCAGCATTTCCGCGCACCTATAACCTCCAGTTCAATCACAAGCAAAGCCTACGCTACGGCGAGAATAGCCACCAACAGGCCGCATTTTATACCGAACAAGATGCCCCTGAAGGAACTGTCTCGAGCGCAACCCAACTACAAGGCAAAGCGTTGTCATTTAACAACATCGCGGATACCGATGCCGCACTCGAATGCGTAAAAAGCTTTGTTGAGCCAGCTTGCGTCATCGTCAAACATGCTAATCCTTGTGGCGTTGCTGTCGCAGACTCCATTGAACAGGCTTATCAACGCGCCTTTAAAACCGACCCCACATCCGCTTTTGGCGGCATTATCGCGTTTAACCGCCCGCTAGGCGAAGCCACCGCTAAAGCAATCATCGACCAACAGTTTGTCGAAGTGATTATTGCGCCTTCGGTCAGTGAAGCTGCACAAAGCGTCATCGAATCGAAGAAAAATGTCCGTTTATTGGCGTGTGGAGAGTGGTCGGAGTCAACCGAGCAATGGGACTACAAACGTGTTGCTGGCGGTCTATTAGTGCAAGAAGCAGACGCACAAGATGTGGATGAGTCACAGTTACGCGTCGTTTCAAAAGTTGCGCCAACCGATGAGCAAATGGCCGATCTGCGTTTCTGTTGGAAAGTGGCTAAATTTGTAAAATCTAACGCAATTGTCTATGCCAAAGATGGCGCGACAATCGGTGTAGGTGCAGGTCAAATGAGCCGCGTGTATAGTGCAAAAATAGCGGGCATAAAAGCCAACGACGAAGGTCTCAATGTGCCAGGCTCTGTTATGGCTTCTGACGCGTTCTTTCCATTCCGCGATGGTATCGATGCCGCTGCGGAAGCGGGCATTAAAGCGATTATTCAGCCAGGTGGCTCTATTCGTGACGAAGAAATTATTGCGGCTGCCGATGAACATGGCATTGCAATGGTATTTACGGGAATGCGCCATTTCCGTCATTAATCCGTAGGTAATAGTTAGACAGATTTGCAGCCCTGCCTCAGCAGGGCTAATCTATCTTCAACAACTACGGAGGAAGCAAAATGAAAACAAAATTAATGTTATCAATGGCCGCCGCACTGACTTTAAGTGCTTGCGGGCAAGCGTCGAACGAGGGTTCAGTCGGCTCTAGCATGACGTTAGAAAAGGCCGTTCAAGACGACAGCCGCACGGAACGCTATGTAAAGCGTGACGAAGCTCGTCATCCTGTTGAAACCCTTGAGTTTTTTGAGCTCGCTCCAACCATGACAGTGGTTGAGATCTGGCCAGGCGGTGGCTACTACACAGAAATTCTGGCGCCTTACTTAAGCGAAAGCGGTCAGCTCTACGCTGCGCACTTTCCACAAAACTCGGGTAGCGACTATTACCAACGATCATTAGAAAAGTTTACGGATCGTATCCAAACCGAAGCGGTGTTCGGTAATGTCGAAATCACCGAGTTTGCACCACTGACTGATTTGGAAAGCGACATTGCGCCGCCTAACAGCGCTGATCGCGTACTGACATTCCGTAACTTACATAACTGGTACATGAGCGGCGGTGAAGAAGCAGTACGTGACGCATTCAAGCAGTTTTGGCGTGCGTTGAAGCCAGACGGTATTTTAGGTGTTGTTGATCATCGCCTACCAAAGGATGCGAGCGCTGATGCGATGGCCGAATCGGGGTATATTCATCAACAATGGGTTATTGATATCGCTGAACAAGCAGGTTTTGAGCTTGTTGAAGCCAGTGAAATTAATGCCAACCCCAAAGATACGGCAGACCATCCTAATGGTGTCTGGAACCTACCACCTACATTAAATGTTAATGAAGGTGATGATGCCGAGATATACAAAGCGATTGGCGAGAGCGATCGCTTCACACTGAAGTTTAGAAAACCAACAACACAAAGGTAACACATGAAGATATTGGTAGTTGGTGGCGGTGGTCGCGAGCATGCGCTCGCATGGAAAGCCGCCCAGTCAAAACAAGTCACTGAGGTTTTTGTTGCACCGGGCAACGCGGGAACAGCCGATGAAGCGAACCTTAAAAATGTCAGCATCAGTGCTGAAGACATCGAAGGGTTAGCTGACTTTGCCCAAGAGAATGCGGTCGATCTCACCATTGTTGGCCCTGAGGCACCGTTGGTAAAAGGTATCGTTGACCTGTTCCAGTCGCGTAAACTTGCGATTTTTGGTCCCTCTGCTGCAGCCGCACAACTCGAGGGCTCAAAATCGTTCAGTAAGGACTTTTTGGCACGTCACAACATTCCTACAGCCGCATACGATACCTTTACGGATATTGCGGCGGCTAAAAGCTATGTACGTGACAACCAACTACCTATCGTCATAAAGGCAGACGGCTTAGCAGCAGGCAAAGGTGTCATTATTGCTGAAACCCTTGAGCAAGCAGACGCAGCAATCGACGATATGTTAGCTGGCAATAAATTCGGTGAAGCGGGCAGCCGTGTGGTCATCGAAGAATTCCTCACAGGCGAAGAGGCTTCATTTATCGTTATCGCCGATGGTAAAACAGCAGTCGCTTTTGCATCGAGTCAAGATCATAAAGCGCGCGATGACGGTGATAAGGGTCCTAATACCGGTGGTATGGGGGCTTATTCTCCCGCTCCTGTTGTCACCGATGAAGTCCACGAATGGGTTATGCAGCACGTCATTCAGCCCACCATCGACGGTATGGCAGCGGAAGGTACACCTTATGTTGGTTTCCTTTATGCTGGTTTAATGGTTGCTCCAGATGGTTCTGCCAAAGTGTTAGAGTACAACTGTCGCTTTGGTGATCCCGAAACACAGCCCATCATGATGCGCATGCGCTCAGATCTGGTTGAACTTTGCGAAAAGGCAATTACAGGTCAATTGGCGGGTGCTTCAGCTCGCTTTGATGAACGCACCGCAGTAGGCGTAGTGATGGCGGCTGGTGGTTACCCTGAATCCTATCACAAGGGTGATGAAATTAAGGGGATTCCCGAAGCTACGGAATCGTACAAAGTTTTTCATGCTGGCACAAAATATGAGCAAGGCCGTTTGTTAACAAATGGCGGTCGTGTGTTGTGTTGTGTTGCGCTTGGCGATGACGTCCAGCAAGCACAGCTTGAAGCATATCAATTAGTTAAACATATTCATTGGGATAATGTTTATTACCGCAATGATATTGCACATCACGCTATTAAACGTCTCGGTTAATAGCCATTTTAAAAGGCGGCTGCCTCAGCCGCTTTTTAAACCTTCTGTCACAAATTCGTCACTCAAATGAGATAAATTAACGCCATCGTTAATCAGTCAGCTCACAATGCATGTCGAATCGGGACGTCTTATTAGAACTCATTGAACATGATCGTTTGTCACCACTCTTTCAACCAATTTTTGACAATGCATCACAAACGATCCTCGGGTATGAAGCACTTATTCGCGGCCCTGCTGGCCACTTGCTTGAGTTTCCTGACCAGTTATTTAAGGTTGCACAAGAAGAAGAGCTTCTATCAGAGCTCGAATTAGCCTGCCGCAACGCAGCCATTCAACGCTTTGTCCAACTTGAGACAGACGCCAAGTTATTTCTCAATGTAAATCCCAACGTACTTAAAGATGAGAGTCACCCCACAGGCAGCACCCTGCGACTTTCAGAACTGCATGGGTTAGCACCGGAGCGCATCATTATTGAGCTATCCGAACGTTACCCTATCGATGATACCGACTTACTATCTGAAGCTATTACACATTATCGGGCGCTTGGGTTGCGTGTGGCTATCGATGATCTGGGCGCGGGCTATTCGGGGCTGAAATTATGGTCAGAGCTACAACCTGATTTCGTTAAAATCGATCGCTACTTTATAAAAGAACTCCAACATGATGCGACTAAAAAGGAGTTCGTTCAGTCAATTATCAACCTTGCTCGTAACCTAAACGCAAAAGTCATTGCCGAGGGGATCGAAACTCACGCCGAATTAAAGCAGTTGAATGAGATGGGTATCCATTTGTATCAAGGTTTTTATCTCTGTCGGCCCGTTCAAAGCCCGCCCTTACACCCGGATTCGCAACTGATAGAGCGTATTGCCAGCTCTCACCGACCTAATGGCGATACCATTGCTCAGTTAGCTAAAGATGCTCCTAGCATTCCATCGACGACAAAAGCGCACGTGGCGCTTGACCTATTCACTAATGACAAGCAACTCACCGCAATCCCCGTTGTCGACAACAGTAAGCCGGTAGGCATGTTGCGCCGCGAAGCCATCATGGAATTATTCTCGGGGTCTTACGGGCGTGCACTATACGCCAATAAAGATGTCAGTCGAGTGATGGATAAAAACCCCATGATAGTGGACTGGCTGACGCCTATTGACTTGGTTAGTAACAAAGTGACCGATGATTTTGATGTTGATATCTACAAACAATTTATCGTTACGCAAAATGGTCGATTTCAGGGCATTGCCTCTATCCGCGACCTTTTGCGACGCATCACCGAAGTAAAAGTTCAGAATGCACGCTACGCCAACCCGCTGACACTATTACCCGGAAATGTGCCGATACACCGCACTATCTCCCAGTACCTCGATGAAAACAAAGCTTTTGAAGTCGCCTACTTTGACCTAAACAACTTCAAACCCTATAACGACGTGTACGGCTATTCGAAAGGCGACCGCGTGATATCTTGGGTAGGCGATTTATTACGCGAACTATTCGCTGAGAGTCATCACTTTATCGGACATATCGGTGGCGACGATTTCGTCACGATTTCGCCCGCGAATATCGCCAATAAGAATAAATACCATGGGGTAATCGAGCGCTTCGAGGAAAAAGTCAATGATTTTTATGCGACAGCTGACCAGAAACGACAATACATTTTGGCCAATGATAGAACGGGCGAGCGAGTGCAGTTTCCACTATTAGGCATCGCTATTGGTATCGTACAACCCGATTGCTCTCGCTGTAACTCGTATCACGACGTTTCTGATTTAGCGGCAGAAGCAAAGAAGCGTGCAAAACAACAACAAAAAAGCGCCTGCTTTTTTAGTCACAGACGCTTTCCTCAATTAATCCTCGACGATTAAGTCATCTTCACTGTCAGTGGAATAACCGAAATCTTCATCGGATAATTTACCTTTACCATACATACTTGCCACCTTAGGGCGGTGTATGCGTGCTTGGTATTTTGCCCAAGCCTTTTCAACAACGGTTACGGGCGCTTGTTCACCACGAGCCGATGCGAGCAACGAAATATCTTCATCGCAGCCAGGCGTTAATTCACCCTGCAATAAAGCAGTGATTAAACAGCCATATTGAGTCAGTGCGTCACTTTCTCGGATGGAAAAATCCCCAGAGCGAGAGAAACCATAGGGATAATTGCGGAAATCGTTAAACGGTTTTCTCAATAAAAATTCACGTGTAATTGCGGTCATGGCAAGCCCTTCCTACAGACTAAAACCTAACAAAAAGTCTGTCGCCTATAACGACAATGACGATATAGATGTAGAAAGAAAGTTTGTCAACGAAAAATTTATTTTTAACCGCAATTATCTATAACTAACTTGTGATGGACAGCCAGACATGATGCAAACTTTTCCAGCTCAGCAAGATACTGGTTAACATGATGATGGCTGCGAATGCATTACCCACGACACTGTTTTTCATGTGCCCCATCGTCGACTGGTTACATAGCCACCAAATAAAGCCGACGATAACCGGAAGTAAAATACCGTTAGCAACTTGAGCAAACCAGATCACTTTAATCGGCGATAGATCGAGGCTACTAATGACAACACCTAGCACTAGAATCGTTGCCCAAATGGCACGAAACGCAAAGCCTGTTAATGATTGCTTCCACCCCATGATGCCGCATAGCGCATAAGCAGATGCGAGTGGCGCAGTGGTGGCTGATGAAATACCCGCGGCACATAAGCCAAGCGCCATTAAGTACTTCGCTGAGTCGCCGAACAGTGGTGCTAAGGCAACAGCAAGATCGCCGGCGGACTCAATAACGATACCTTGGGCAAAAAAGGCGCTCGCCGCCGTGGCTAATATCGCCATGGAAATTAAACCGCCTAATGGAATCGAGATAAACGTATCGATCCGAGCCTGTTTTACTCCCTCATCACCCGACCATTTATTTGCCACCGACGCGCTATGAAGAAACAAGTTGTAAGGCACCACGGTAGTTCCGACCAGCGCGATAACGGTGATAATACTGTCCGAAGGCCAGCGCCAGCGCAGCAGACTATCGGCAACACCGAGCCAGTTTGGGTCGGTCAGCAAAAAAGTGCCGATAAACGCGAGGCTCATTAATAAAACCAGCGTAATCAGCGCATATTCGATAAACTTGGCTTTGCCTTGCCAAAGAATAGCGGCTGCTAATACGCCAAAAACTAACGGCCACCCCTGAGCAAACCAATCCGACAATAACGGTACTTGCCCTAGCACTTCCTGTGCACCGAGTGTAGCGCCCGATAAGTTACCGCCTTGGTAAACACTGTTACCAACCACGATGGCGGCAATAATAAGTGTGAAGAAAAGAATACGAAGCCAAGGCGAGGTCATTTGGGAACGGATATTTTCACCGAGCCCTTTGCCCGTAATAACGCCAATACGCGACGCCATCTCTTGCAGAACAGCGCAAATGACAGTGGAAAGCATCAATGCCCATAACAGCGCATAGCCAAATTCCGCGCCAGCAAGTGAAGCGGTGACAACCGTTCCAGGACCAATAAAAGCAGCCGCAACAAGCGCGCCTGGCCCAAACTGCGACAACTTCACTCAGCGTCCTCGAGAAACTCTAAAACTAACCAGTTTTCCTCTATCGCTGCATCCGAATTGTTAATTAAGTCGTCCATATGAGCATGTCCTCGCTCTGTTAAACCCATTACACCAACAGCGCAATGACGACCACGTGCTTTGCCCGAGTAGAGTGCGAGGTCAGCCAGTTTCAATGCACTTTCCCAATCAAGTTCAGACTCACTAAAATGACTGAATGGCAGCACTATGAACCCTACCGTCGCACTGACCTCGATCGATTGCTTCGACGTTTGTACGGGCTCCGCTGACACTGCGTGTTGAATACGCTGAACCAGGGTCACCAGTTGTTGCTGCGTGACTCTATTAAAACAAAATAAGAACTCCTCACCTCCCCAACGCACGAGACTATCATCTTCACGACAAAGCTCGCGTAGGCGTTGACTCATCTCCACCAGGACCTCGTCTCCAGTGTGATGCCCGAAGGTGTCATTTATCTTTTTAAAGTTATCAATATCGAGCAAAACCAAACCCATCGAGGTCGCGACATTTTTAGTCTTTCGGGCTTCCATTGTTAGTTGCATGGAACGGCGGTTTTCGAGTCCTGTCAGTGGATCTCGTTTGGTTTGTTCCGATAGCGCAACATTGGCTTGTTGTAGCTTACGATTGGATTCCTTAACTTTTCTATAAAGCAGTAAAAGCGTAAAAAATACAAATCCACCCAGCACGATAGCTAGCCATGTAATAACGGTTTGCTGACGGTTATTTTCTATGATTTGCTCACTTAACTTA
The DNA here is from genome assembly GCF_057748155.1 of Idiomarina sp. D18. Classification (NCBI taxonomy): domain Bacteria; kingdom Pseudomonadati; phylum Pseudomonadota; class Gammaproteobacteria; order Alteromonadales; family Idiomarinaceae; genus Idiomarina; species Idiomarina sp. D18. The sequence goes on along the minus strand of NZ_CM173240.1, from coordinate 2,736,983 downwards.
TTTCGTTGCTCCAGTAAGTCGATGCGTTGCGCCTTGTCGCGATTATCGTATAGCGCCTGCATCTCGGCTAATGCCTTGCTTTGCGAGTTTTGTAGAATTTTTTCTCGGATCGACTGGCGCTCTTTTAATGCTGCTGCTTGCTCTTTATAACGCCCCATAAGCTCGTATGCTTGCGCCAACTCTTTTAATGTTTGCTCGAGCGCACTGGATTGTTCGGTATCACGAAAATAATCAACAACACGCTTCATCTGCTGCAGACCTAGGCTATCTCCTTGCTTCACGGCAATAAAACCTAAGTTAAACTCAACGGTGCGAATCATATCGCCGTAGTCAAGCGACTGCGCTAATTCTAATGCTTCTTGTAAGTGGGACTTAGCCTTATCAAGTTGCTGTAAACGCATGTACGAGTCACCAAAATTATTCAGCACGATCGCTCTTTGATAAGGAAAGTTTTCAGTGTAAGCATAAGCCTTTTTCAAGGCGTTTAGACCTTTCTCGTGATCACCTAAACTGATGTACGCATAATATTGTGTAAACCAGAGCTCATAAGAAAGCGCAGGAAATGCATTCCCCTCCATCTCAACGAGTGCTTCCTGTGAGGTTTTTAAGGCGAGATCCCATTGCTCCAATCGTATCTGAATATCAGCAATGGAAGATTTCAAATAAAGCCGACGACGAAGTTGATTAATGCCCTGCATATGATCGAGTGCCGACTGGGCTTTAATTAAGTAAGCAAGCGCCACCTCATAGCGACTCCACTGCGTATATAGACTAGAAAGCAAGTTATAGGCGTAGTAATTAATACGCGGACTGGTGACTTTAGGCATTATTGCTTCAAGGTCCGGAACCTTAACAAACGCTTCATCGACCTTATCTGCAATGACTAAAAGATCGATTCTATTCGCAAGTAGTTCGGCTTGAAGGTTTGCATCATGACTCTTTTTCACCTCATCCGCCAGGCTATCAAGAATTGAGTTCGCCTCATCATAGCGCTCAGCATAGGCAAACTCAGAGGCCCAATAACTTAACGCGCGCAACCGTGTAGCGAGTGGAGTTGCGGGAGACAAACTATCAACAATCGGCTTCAAATAAGCTTTGCCATCAAAATCGTCAGCCTGAGACTGATTAAGATAGTCGTCCAGCTTCGACTGTACCGATTTATTCGACTCGGCTTCAGCGGTCTGAGCTTCGACTAAAGACGCATAGCCGATGAGGGCAAAGCTCAGTAACAATAGACAAAGTGCTTGCGAGAATGACTGTTGAGTTTTGGCAAATTTCACGGATATGCGTCCAACTTTTTGTTATATTTTTGTGTAAGCGGCGACATTGTATACGATTTTGCAACATCCTGTAACAGTTTAGCCTATTTAGCGCACAATCTAAATAATGACGGTTCCCTCTAAGGTGGTAACTATGAGCAAACTTGATTGGTCCAAGCTATTAAAATCAGGGCAACGCATTTTTATCGGCTCCCATGCTGCCGTTCCTACAGCATTGATTGATGATCTCATCGAAAATGCAAAACACCTACACGACATTGAAATTGTGCAGTTGATGACGCTCTCTGATAATAAGTGGGCACTTCCTGAGCATCAGCAACTATTTAAAGTGAATACCTTTTTTATCGGCGGCGATAACGTACGTAGCGCCGTTAATGAGGGGCGCGCCGACTACACGCCTTGCTTTATTTCTGATATTCCCAACTTATTCAATAATGGCATATTACCCTTAGACGCCGCCCTGATCATGGTTAGTCCAGCCGATCAATATGGCTATCACTCAATGGGGGTCTCCGTTGATGTGGTGGCTGCCGCTGCCAAATCCGCTAATACTGTAATCGCACAAGTCAACGAGCATATGCCTGTTACCTTTGGTCAATCTTTCTTACACAAAAATCAGATTGATTACTTTTGGTACCACGATCAGCCGCTACCTGAATTACCACCGCCCGATACCGTAGATAATAAAATTATTGAGCGTATTGGACAGTATATTGCTTTATTGGTGCGGGACGGTTGTACTTTACAAATTGGCTTAGGTCGTATTTGTGCCGCAGCGCTGCATTACTTAGGCAACCATAAAGATCTGGGAGTCCACAGTGAACTTATTACCGACGATATCATGAACCTGATGTTACAAGGCGTGATTAATAATCGTAAAAAAACGTTCCATCCCAATAAAATTGTCACTAGCTTTTGTATGGGCAGCCAAGCACTCTATGATTTCGTCGACAGAAATCCCCATATCGGCTTTTATCCAAGCGAATATGTCAACTCACCAACGAATGTGGCACGCAATGACAACTTAATTGCCATCAACAGCGCAATTGAAGTCGACTTGACCGGACAAGTGGTATCTGACTCGATAGGACATCAATTCTACTCAGGGATTGGCGGTCAAGTTGATTTCAGTCGAGGAGCGTCATTGAGTCAAGGAGGAAAGCCGGTCATCGCCCTTCCTTCAACAACACAAGACGGCAAGACCTCACGTATCGTCGCGCACATTCGAGAAGGCGCCGGCGTAGTGACCTCGCGTGGCCATGTGCACTATGTAGTAACAGAGTTCGGTGTCGCATCACTCCGTGGTAAAAGCATCCGCGAACGTGCTTTAGAACTTATTCGCGTTGCGCATCCAAAATTTCGCCAGCAACTATTGCAGCAAGTAAGGCAACATTATTGGGTCCCCAATTATCATCAACTTACGCCAAGCGATGTGCCGGAGCTAGGAGACATTGGATTTAAAAAAATCACCTTCGCCGGTGAGGAATTTGATTTGCGACCATTGTATCCGTCTGACGAACGCCGTCTGCAAGAGTTTTTCTATTCGCATACCAAGGAAACGCTTCAACTACGCTACAACGCCGTTCCTACACAAATGAGTCGAGAAAAGTCATGTACCTTAGTGAGCATTGACCAATCGGTTGATCTTGCACTGTGTATTGTGCGTCAAAAAGGCTCGGCGGCCAAAATCATGGCCGTGGGGCGCTATTACTATATTGAGTCTCATAACAGTTGCGAGGTGGCGTTTGTCACTCGTGAGCATTATCAAGGTCAGGGAATGGCCAGTGTGTTGCTACAAGAAATGATACGAATCGCCCAATTACGTGGACTCGACTCAATGCAGGCAGTGGTACTCGTGAATAATAAGCCCATGCTCAACGTATTTGAAAAGTCCGGATTTGTGCGTCAAGCGAGTGATGAGCCGGGTGAAGTCATGCTCAAACTCGAACTTAAGCAAAACGAAACCCAAGAAGAGTCGTCCTCATGAGTATTTACCTTTACTCTCATCCTCACTGTCTACTGCATAACCCTGATAAAGAACATCCGGAGTGTCCTGATCGAATAGACGCGGTGAATGACCAGATTATTCGTTCAGGACTCGATTTTGTGTTGACTCGCGAGCAGGCGAGTCCAGCAACATTAGAGCATATAAAACTAGCGCATAGCGATAAGTACATTAGTGAACTGTACCGTAAGCAGCCACACGAAGGTCATGTTTGGCTCGATCCAGACACCCCAATGACGCCCGATACGCTTGACTCTGCACTGCATGCGGTCGGCGCAAACGTGGCCGCAGTAGATAAAGTATTAGCCGACCAAAACAAACAGGCATTCTGCCTTGTGAGACCTCCGGGACATCATGCGACAAAGAATCAAGCAATGGGTTTTTGCGTATTTAACAATATAGCCATCGCAGCGCTCTACGCTCAGCAGGCATATGGCTTATCACGGGTAGCGATTGTCGATTTTGATGTGCACCACGGCAACGGCACGGAAGATATAGTTCAAGCGCATCCTAATATCCTGTTCTGTTCAACTTTTCAGTCACAGCTCTACCCTTATGTTGACGAGAACAACAACGATGATCACATTCTTTCTATCGCACTACCGCCAGGCTGCAAAAGCTTAGATTGGCGAGAGGCTGTTTACTACCAAATTTTGCCTAAACTCGATGCTTTTAAACCTCAATTAATTCTTATCTCAGCGGGTTTTGATGGTCATATTGAGGATGAAATGTCGCAGTTCCTACTGAAAGAAGATGATTACTTTTGGATTACGCAAAAACTCAAGTTAATTGCCGACAAACATTGCTCCGGACGCATCGTGTCCAGTTTAGAAGGCGGCTATGATCACAGCGCATTAGGACGCAGTGTTGTGGCGCATTTAAAAGGAATGTTGGGTAGCGAATACTAAGATAAATGAGATTTGGAGCGGGAAACGAGACTCGAACTCGCGACCCCAACCTTGGCAAGGTTGTGCTCTACCAACTGAGCTATTCCCGCATTTCGATATAAATAATTAGGAGAGTCTGACTTGGAGCGGGAAACGAGACTCGAACTCGCGACCCCAACCTTGGCAAGGTTGTGCTCTACCAACTGAGCTATTCCCGCATCGTCAGTGCGGCGTGTATTCTACTGAAACCGCCGCCCACGTCAACCGCTTTTTCACCGCTGGCCGTTTAAATGGCGAAAAAATGCGCTCTGTAATGCTTGAGCTCATCAATTGACTCACGAATATCAGCAAGCGCTTCATGTGCACCTTTCTTTTTAAAGCCGTTCATGGCTTCGGGCTTCCAGCGCTTGGCCAGTTCTTTTATTGTGCTTACATCGAGGTTTCGATAATGGAAAAAAGCCTCAAGCTCTGGCATGTGTTGGGCTAAAAATCGGCGATCCTGACAAATTGAATTACCACACATAGGCGATGTATTGGGCTCGACATAGTGTGATAAAAATTCAATGGTTTCGCGCACCGCATCCTGTTCGCTGTACTGACTCTTTTTTACTCGATCGACGAGACCTGAGCCAGTATGAGTTTTAACATTCCAGTCATCCATTTTATCGAGATTTGACTGCGGCTGATGAATCGCTATGGTTGGACCCTCAGCAAGGATATTCAAATCTGCATCAGTGACGATGGTTGCCACCTCAATAACGTGGTCGTATTCAGGGTTTAAACCTGTCATTTCTAAATCGATCCAAATTAACCGCTGACTTTTTTGTTCTTCACTCATTCGAACTCTCTTAACTCGACTCATTTTGGGTTATGATAGCGTTAAACTGTAAGTGGCAACAAGGTAAAGCGATTGGCAAAGCAAAAACGGCTGAATAAAGGACAAAAACGTCGAATTCAACAGAACCGCGAGAAACGTCTTGCGCGAGAAATCGACGTGCCCAGCGACCAGCTAGGCGCCAGCGAGACAGGCGTCATCGTCAGTCGTTACGGACAACACGCCGACTTGCTGACCACCGGTAATGAAATCATTCGTTGCCATATACGGCGTACAGTCGATTCATTGGTAACGGGCGATAAAGTGCAATGGCGTCCAATGATTCAGGCGCAAGATGGTATGCGGGGCATTATCGAAGCAGTGCACGAACGTCAGTCGTTGCTCTCTCGACCCGATTATTACGATGGTGTTAAACCAGTTGCCGCAAATATCGATCAGATATTTGTTATTTCGAGCGTACTCCCGAGCTTTACGACACAGATTATCGATCGCTACATCGTTGCTTGTGAAGCGATCGATATTGAGCCGATTATCGTTCTTAATAAAGCCGATCTATTAAAGCAAATTAATACCGAAGAGCGACAATTTATTGAGCAGCGGTTATCCGACTACCAAGCGATTGGCTACCGAGTACTTCTTGTGAGTAGTCACACTGCAGAGGGCATGACTGAACTTAACAACATGTTGAGTGAACATATCTCTATTGTTGTCGGTCAAAGTGGTGTCGGAAAGTCATCCATCGTGAATCGGCTTCTTCCCGACGTCGCAACTGAAACCAAAGAAGTCTCGTCGAACTCTGGTTTAGGTCAGCATACGACGACCGTGGCAACTTGGTATCCACTAAACAGTGGTGGCGCCTTAATCGATTCTCCAGGGATACGTGAGTTTGCCTTGTGGCACCTTGAACCGGAGCAAGTCGCCAGTGGCTATGTTGATTTTCAGCCTTATCTTGGGACCTGTAAGTTTAAAGATTGCAAACACAAAAATGATCCGGGCTGTGCATTGCAAGAAGCCGTGGAAAAAGGTGAAATACACCCATGGCGATTAGAAAATTATCATCGGATTATCGAGTCTATGTTGGCTAATAAGCCATCTCGAGTTTCAGCAAAAGGAAAACTGTAAGTGAGCAGCAGCGAACGATTCAAAATTGGTCTTCAATACGTACTCCCAAAGCACCTACTATCGCGTTTAGTGGGTCGATTTGCAGCGGCGAAGGCGGGAATATTTACTCAGGCTTTTATTCGCTGGTTTATCAAACAGTACAAAATTGATATGTCCGAAGCGATTCAAGAGGATCCGCGCGACTACGCCACGTTTAACCAGTTTTTTACTCGTCGCCTAAAACCTGAATTACGTCCAATCGTTGATGAGCCGGACCTTCTAGCTCATCCGGTTGATGGTGCCGTAAGTCAGCTCGGAGATATTGAGGAAGGCCGTATTTTTCAGGCCAAAGGGCACGATTATTCGTTACTTGAGCTACTAGGTGGCAAAGACGAGGACGCGGCACCGTTCCGAGAGGGTTCGTTTGCCACCATTTATCTCGCACCAAAAGATTATCATCGAATCCATATGCCGGTCGATGGTGTGTTACGTAAGATGGTTTATATTCCAGGTGACCTGTTTTCGGTCAATCCACTCACCGCACAAAACGTACCGAATCTCTTTGCCCGCAATGAGCGAGTCGTTGCAATATTTGATACCGAAGTCGGTCCAATGTCGATGGTACTCGTTGGCGCTACCATTGTTGCGAGTATTGGCACAGTTTGGTCGGGGACCGTCACACCTCCAACGGGCGCACGGATACAACATTGGTCCTACCCGACATCTGGACCTGAAGCCATTCGTCTCAATAAAGGTGAAGAGATGGGCCACTTTAAACTCGGCTCCACAGTAGTGATGACCTTCGCTAAAGGAGCAATAGAGTTTGATGAAGCACTGCAACCCGGTTCTGTGACTCGAATGGGTTCAGCAATGGCTAAGGTTCGGTCATGAAAGTCTGGGCGCATCGGGGTGCAAGCTTCGAAGCGCCCGAGAACACCCTTGCGGCATTCAGTCGAGCGATTGACAGCCATGCCTTTGGTATTGAGCTTGACGTTTATGCCGTCGACGATGAGCGATTTGTATTCCACGACCGATACTTAGAACGCTTAACCGCTTCACCCGGGCGTTTGCTCGATTTAACTCAAGCTCAAGTTAGAGCGCTTAAGGTATTCGGTCAACAACCTATCCCCACTTTACGTGAAGCACTTGAGCATATCGCGGGACATTGTCACGTCAATATAGAGTTAAAAGGGGATATCCCAAGTCAGTCGCTGCTTCTCGACATCGATTATGTTTTGCAACGGAAGCTGTTCAAGCCTGAACAGATCCTCGTCTCTTCGTTTAATCACCATTGGTTACAGCGCTTAAAACACCGTCGGCCAAATATCAACGTAGGTGCCTTAACCACTTGTTGCCCACTAGACTACTGTGATTTTGCATCGCGTCTTAACGCCTACTCTGTTCATGTTGACGTTGATTTTGTCACACAGGAGTTAGTTGATGACGCACACCGACGCGCATTGGAAGTCTACGTATTTACCGTAGATGAAGGGCATGATATCGAAGAATTACATGACATGGGTGTGGACGGCATTTTTACCAACCACCCGAGTTTTGCTCAGAAAATTATTGAGGGGCTTCCCGATATCAACCGTTCGCCCCTCTGGCATTACTGACCCACGGTCTAGTGACGGTGGTCAGGGTATTCCTCTTGCAATGACTCCAAACGACGTGTAATCGCCATCGGTGATTGTGTCTTCTGTGCCATCAGCATATACAGTGCCGGTATCACAAACAGCGTTAAGAACGCCGATAACGCCACACCTGCGAAGATAACCGTACCAATCACCATGCGGCTCTCTGAGCCCGGCCCGGTTCCCAGAATAAGCGGAACTGAACTCATTAGCGTGGTAAATGCCGTCATCACAATCGGTCGCAAACGTTGTCGCGATGCCGTAATCACTGCATCACGGAAGGACAGCCCTGCATCCCTTAATTGGTTGGCAAATTCCACGATCAGAATACCGTTCTTCGCCGCCAAGCCAATAAGCATGACAATACCAATTTGGCTATAAATATTAATGCTGTTACCGCTCAAATACAGGCCAATAAAAGCGCCTACAATGGCGATTGGAACAGCCAACATGATGACCAGTGGATGAATAAAACTCTCAAACTGCGCCGCAAGTACCAAGAAGGTAATAATTAATGCGAGCCCAAAGACAAATACTATCGAGCTGCCACTCTCCTTATAAAGTTGCGACTCACCTTTGTAATCAATAGAAACATCTTCTGGAAGTTTTTTGTCGACGACGCCCTCTAGGTAGCTCAACGCTTCGCCGAGCGAATAACCGTCGGCGAGGTTGGCTTCAATAGTGACACTACGCATACGGTTATAACGATTCAACTGAGATGAAGTCGCCCGCTCGCTCACTTTCACCACATTAGATAGTGGGATCAGTTCGCCGCTTTTGCCTGACCGAACATAAATGTTGTCGATAGCACTTGGGCTGCGATAGTCAGCTTTTTCACCCTCGAGCATGACATAGTATTCTTCGCCACGGTCAAGATAAGTCGTTACCCGACGTTGACCTAAAATCGATTGCAACGTGATACCGATATCTTCAACCGAGACACCGAGATCGGCAGCTCTCACTTCATCAACTTCGATTAATAGTTGTGGCAAAGTCTCTTTATAATCACTATCAACCTCAACTAAACCCGGGTTCTTAGCGGCTTCCTCAATCACAATATCGCGATACTCAGCCAGCTTTTCGTAGGTATTACCTTGCAGTACAAACTGCACGGGACGACCACCGCCACCGCTAATACCACTGCGCATAAAGGCAAACGCCTGTACGCCGACGACTTGGTTGAGCTTTTTACGCATCTCTTCCATGAGTTCAAAAGTCGACCAGTCACGTTCCTCAAAAGGAATTGCGCCAACAATCGCGATCCCCGCTGAGTTCCCCCAGCCCGGCGCCCTGACGATGACGCGATCAATTTTGTTCTGATCGATATAGGGTAGAAGGATTTGTTCGATTTCATCCATATGTCGCGAATTAGATTCAAAGCTAGCGCCCTCGGCACCTTTGATACTAATGTAGAAAGTACCGCGATCCTCCGGTGGTGCGAATTCTTGTGGTACAAATTGCATTGCGCCGTAACTCACCACGCCACTTAAAACGACCAGTATCAATGCCAAACTCGGGCGTTTGATGCTACCTTCTAAGACTGTTGTATATTTCGCTTCAAGCCATTTGAAAAAGCGGTCAAATGCTATACCAAACTTACTGGTCCGTTCTTTCTTATGTAAGATTTTCGAGCCTAGCATGGGCGTCAGGGTAAGCGCTGCAATACTCGAGAACGCCACAGCCGCCGCAATGGCTAGAGCAAATTCGGTGAACAACTTACCTATATTGCCTTCCAAGAACGCCAAGGGTACGAATACTGAAATCAGCACAAGCGTTGTCGCAATGACCGCAAAGCCGACTTCTCGAGCACCTCGATAAGCTGCCAGTAAGGGGGGCTCTCCTTCTTCGACCCGACGATAGATATTCTCTAGCACCACGATCGAGTCATCAACCACAAGCCCGATTGCGAGCACGAGTGCCAGCAAGGTCAATAAGTTAATCGAGAATCCGAGTGAAAACAGCACAATATACGAAGCAATAATAGCCACAGGGACCGTTAACGCGGGGATAATGGTCGCTCGTATATTGCCTAAGAATAGATAAATAACCACTACAACCAATGCCATCGCGATGAGTAGTGTGTTATACACTTCATCAATCGAGCCTTTGATGAAAATAGACGAGTCGTAACTTGTGGCTAAGTACATGGTTTCTGGTAGTGTTTTTTCTAACACTTCCATTTCCTCGCGCACATTCTCTACGACACTCAGGGTGTTGGCTTTGGATTGTTTAATGATGCCGATACCGACCATATTGACGCCATTACCACGGAAATCAGTTTTGTCGTCCTCAGCGCCAAGCTCAACACGCGCAACCTCACCCAACCTCACTAAATAACCGTCATCACCCTGACGAATCACTAAGTTTCGGAAGTCGTCCTCAGATAAATAGGCACGTGCCATACGCACAGAAAATTCGCGCTCGGTCGATTCAACTTCGCCCGCCGGTAACTCAATATTTTCCTCACGGAGGCGGCTGACGATATCCGTCACGGTGATTTGACGTGCAGCCATCGCATCGCGATCAAGCCAAACCCGCATTGCATAGCGACGGTCACCACCGATGCGCACGCGCGCAACGCCATCGACAACAGCGAGACGGTCCACAATATAACGCTCTGCATAATCGGTCAGTTCGAGTATCGACATACTCTCACTACGCAAGTTATACCAAACCACTGTTGTTTCATCGGAAGACGCTTTTGAAACCTCGGGAGGATCGGACTCCTCAGGCAAATTATCAAGTGCGCGTGATACCCGTTCACGCACATCATTGGAGGCTGCATCAATATCACGTGAAAGCGTGAATTCAATACTAATCGACGAGTTCCCTGGACGGCTGCGTGACGAGATATTTTTTATTCCCTCAATGCCACTGATGCGTTCTTCGATAAGTTGCGTGACTTGCGTCTCTACAACTTCAGCACTCGCGCCTGGGTAGTCTGTGCTGATGGTTACCACAGGCGCATCAATATCCGGAAACTCTCGCAACGGAAGCATTGTGAAAGCAACAATACCGAAAATAATTAACAGTACATTGACGACGGTGGCAAAGACTGGGCGTTTTACTGATACATCAGATAACAACATGCCCTAGTCCTCCCTTACATCGACAGGAATACCATCACGCAGGCGCACTAAACCTTCAACGATGACCTCGTCACCAGGCTTCAGTCCTTGTGTGATCTCGACTACGCCCGGCTTACGGCGACCGATGCTGACTTCCACCTGTTTAGCGCGATTATCCGGTGTTAGAACAAACACATATTGACGGTTCTGAATCGGCAGTAACGCTTTTTCAGGGAGTATTAAAGCCTCATCAATGCTGCGTAACAAGGTAATTTGCAACAACATACCTGGGCGTAAGCGTTCATCATCATTGGCTAGTTTGGCACGAACACGCACTGACCGAGTGACAGGATCGATGCGTGAATCAATACTGGTAATGCGTCCGCGGAACTGCTCGCCGGGATACGCTCGGTTTCGAGCGATCACTTCCTGGTCAACGGCGAGGCTAGCGAAATACCGTTCTGGAACACTGAAGTCCACTTTAATGGGCGAGATGTCATCTAAAGTTGTAAAGGTATCTCCAGGCGCAACTAGAGCACCTGGACTCACTTCACGAATTCCCACACGACCTGTAAACGGCGCATAGATCTTCATTTCCGCTAAGGTAGCTTCGGCTACTTCAAGTTCCGCCTGTAAGCGATTAACTTCAACATGTTGCTCCTCGACCTGCTGTTGTGACGCTGCATTTTGACGACGCAGAGAGGTTAAACGGTCAAGTTGACGCTGGGCTTCGTTGAGACTGAACTGTAGCTGCTGTACGCGAGCCACTTCTTTACGCGCATTGAGCTCAGCCAGTAGTTGACCTTTCTCGACACGATCACCGCTATCAAAATAAATTGCATCCACGATATCTTGTGTTTGCGAAGTGATTTCAACGGTCTCATTAGCTTGGGCTGTACCCAAGGCCTCAATCACATCGCGGTACTCACTCATCGAGACAACTTGTGTCTTTACGGGAACACTCGGTTGCGATTGTTCCTCCACTTGCTTCGCGGGTGGAAATGCAAAAAAATAAATCGCCAGTGCAATTAAGGCGATAACAACAAGGGTAATTGGATTAATCCAATTGCGGCGCGCCATACAATAACCTCGAGAAAAACAACATCATAATAAGGTCTATTGTATGAAAAACACCGCCCATTGGGCGGTGCATCTAACGAGTTTGAACGTGAGTTAATCGCAAATGTTTCAAAACATGTTCGATTTAGCGGTGATATTTGGGGCTGTGCTTATGAACCGCTTCTATAAATGCCCCCGCGTGGTCCGGGTTCACTTCTGGATGAATCCCATGACCCAAGTTAAATACGTGACCACTTCCTTCACCATAACTCTCTAAAATCAACTGAACTTCTTCTTCGATACGTTGTGGAGAAGCATATAACACGGATGGATCCATATTACCTTGCAAAGCAACCTGATCGCCAACGCGCGCACGAGCATCCGACAAATCAGTGGTCCAGTCTACGCCTAAACCATCAGCGCCCGCTTGTGCCATCGCCTCTAGCCACTGCCCACCGTTTTTAGTAAATAGGGTGACAGGTACATGGTTTCCATCCTGCTCACGAATCAAACCAGCGACGATTTTTTCCATGTATGCCAGTGAAAATTGCTTATAGTCCCGTGGTGATAACACGCCACCCCAGGTATCAAAAATCATCACTGCTTGTGCGCCCGCTTTAATCTGCGCATTGAGGTAGTCAATAACCGAGTCGGCCAAAACGTTGAGTACATGATGCATGAGCTCAGGTTCAGCAAACAGCATCTGCTTAACTTTAGAGAAGTTTTTAGTGCTGCCGCCCTCAACCATATAGGTCGCTAACGTCCAAGGACTGCCAGAGAAACCGATTAAGGGTACTTTTCCATCCAGTTCCTGACGAATGAGACTCACTGCATCGGTCACATAACGCAGTTCATCACTCATATCCGGTACAGTAAGTCCCTTTACGTCTGCCTCAGTGCGCAACGGACGCGAGAATTTGGGACCTTCACCTTTTTCAAAGTAAAGACCAAGCCCCATCGCGTCTGGAATCGTTAAGATGTCACTGAATAGGATAGCCGCATCGAGATCAAAGCGCCGCAGTGGCTGCAATGTCACCTCGCAGGCGAGCTCGGTATTTTTGCACAGCGACATAAAGTCACCCGCTTCAGCCCGAGTTGCTTTATATTCAGGCAAGTAACGGCCCGCTTGGCGCATCATCCAAATCGGTGTTCTATCAACCGGCTGTTTCTGCAATGCTCTCAGATAACGATCATTTTTTAACTCGGGCTTTCTCATAACGTCTTCCAACATCCAATTTATTGGTTATTTTATCACTCTTGCTGTGCCTTGCCGATAGCGATTTCAATCAAACGATGCGCAATCGTGCCTTCGGGTGGCGTGTCGGGTAAGTCATCAATAGCAAACCAGTCACCCGCTTCGAGTTCCACAGGGTCAATGTGTAAATCGCCCGACTGCCATTGTGCAGTGAATCCCATCATCAATGAGTGTGGAAACGGCCACGGCTGGCTCAGTTGGTACTCGATATCACAGACTTCAATACCTGCTTCCTCGTGCACCTCGCGCGCTAATGCTTGTTCGAGCGACTCGCCTGGCTCCACAAAGCCCGCCAAAACAGAATAAACGCCTTGTTTATGCCGCTTACCTCGGGCTAGTAACAACGCATTCTCTTTTCTTATCGCTACAATGATGCACGGCGAAACGCGTGGATAACACCGGTGGTTACACTGCTGACAATGCATGGCGAGTTCCCAGTCCACCGCTTGCATGCGCGCCCCACAACGACCGCAAAACCGATGCTGGTTGAGAAAGTCCATTACCTGACGCGCCCGACCCGCCATCGCAAACTGCTCTTCATCATGCACAGAAAGTAAGCTACGTAGTGGCACAAACTCACCGGCTACAAAAGCAGGATCATTAAGGTCAGCCACAATAAGGTAACATGGTCGCTCTCTCAACTCGCCTAAATAGACCACTGTATATTGAGACAGATCAGGAAAGTTCAGTGATGCCATCGCTCCCGATGGAACGTTGCCATTCTCAGTTACGAAAACATCACCAGCCGAGCAAATAAACCAACGTGCGGGTTCGTCTTTCGATGGTTTTACATAAGGCTTAACCACGTTACACTCCTTAGAGTAAAGATCGCCAATTTTGATTGAGAAAAGCATTCGACACCTTTACAGTATGTCGAAGATCTCATTTCGGAGAACCCCATGTTAAAGAAAAGTGAGGAAGCACGCCAGCGTTGGGGCGGAGCTCATGACAGCATTGACCAATGGTTAACTGAACGACAAGACCTTCTCGTTAACTATTTTAAGCTAGCCGCCCTTCCTCCCTATGAAGGTGTACGCAACGGCTTACCTGATGTCACTGACATTCGTGATTTCTGTGGTCAATTAGTCGACTACGTATCGAGTGGTCATTTTGAAATATATGAACAATTGATGAAGCAAGCGAGAGAGAATAAGCAACCCCTCGAAGCCTTGTTAGAACAAGTATTTCCACTCATCAGCGATACCACCGAAATCGCTTTAGACTTTAATGATAATTACGGTGAAATTGATTCAAATAATCATCTAAATCAATTTGATCGTGATCTATCAGCACTTGGTGAAGCCATTGAATTGCGAATGGAATTTGAAGACCAGTTACTACATCACTTAGAAAAACACGAAGCGCTATAAATGATTCGATGAACAATAAAAAACGGCCGCAATTGCGGTAATGCTTGTCAGTTAAGCTAACGACTAGCATTTTTTCTAGGCGACCGCATCGGATAACGTTGCGGTCGCCTTTTTATTGCTCGTGGATAGTGCCGTTCTCGTCGGTCAGGTAATACAAACGCGCTGGCCATTTCCATCATCTGCTCCATGACTTTGGGTATTTTCCCTGGAGAGATATTTACGAGCATATGAAGCTGTCCAACGAGGTAGTGCGATGCCTGTTTAAAGCTGATTTGATTGGGCTCGACCTGCTTCAGGCTGTAAGCCATTTGAGCCATCATATATCGTAACAAGTTGTATGCTACGAGCATGCCCCAGAGCTCTTGTTCAACTAGCTCGGGACGCTTACTTCGCAAGGTCAGTTCATTTTTCAGCATATACTGCTTCATTTCTCGGTAAGCTTGTTCGATTTCCCAGCGGTGAGCATATAAGTCCACGATATCCGCTTCCGGATAGCGCATCGTATCTGTCATTGAGGTTAAGATAGCCACATCTTTCTTACCGACTTTCTTGCTCACCAACCGAGCTTCAACGGTTTCGGGTGCGTTATCCCACTTCTTTTTTGCCTGTGGGGATAACTTAATTTCCACCAGTTTATCGGTGCTACTGAATGATGTTTTTACAGTATATTGCGCGCCTTTTCTGAGCGGGATAAGCCAGTGGCGCTCTTCACCCGCCCGATGCCACTGCTCTAATAGCCCCAGCGCATAGAAGCCCTTATCGAATAGCGTCAGTGAATGGTCAGGCGTTCGCTCGATAAGTTTAGCTGCCAAATCAACTTCACTGGCTTGTGCAATACTGCCAAACTCCGTTGCTGTCACTAAATGACTGCTGACTTCCATTTGATTAACCATACGAATTTGAGGATAGTCTGACTCTTTGAGTTGATTCGCTGTGCGTCCAAACCTCGCACTATTTTCAGGCGTATCGGGTGTACGCCAGACAGTCCCGTCTACTGCCAAAATCGATAGGTTATTCCAATGAGACGTGGGTAATTTATCGAACCATAACTGATTAGTGAGCTCAAACATCCGCTTCATCACATCAGCGCCTAAGCGCTGACGTGCCTGAACCACAGCACTGGGTGCAACGTAGGGCCTGTTACCAGGCAACATTAAATCAAGATGCGAAACCAGTTGCCGCATGGGCATGTCTCTGAAAAGCGCCATGCCAACAACAGCCCACACCATAAAATCCATGGGCAAACGACGCTTACGCACCGTCGTAACGCCTGTATCCTGCAAGCATTGCTCGACTAATTCAGGCTCGAGTAAGTCGGGTAACTTACTGAAATCATCTGGGGTAAACTCTTGCAGCTGTTCTAACGCTTGACTTAAAAACATAAAAAAATCCATAGCCAGAAATTCTGACTATGGATTTTGAAGACTCTGCCGGATCGGTCAACCGATCATTGAAAATTTCTTAACTGATCGGCATTACGCAATTGCGGCCGTTTTTGTATGTAAGTGACAACTTACTGTTGAGTCTCAGATTTATCAGACTCTGGCTTATCTTTCACGTCCAATAGTTCAACAGTGAAGATTAACGTTGAATTAGGTGGAATTTGACCACCCACTTCGCGATCACCGTAAGCTAGCTCTGCCGGAATAACAAAGCGATATTTTGCGCCCTCTTTCATCAACTGCAGGCCTTCAGTCCAGCCTGGGATCACACGATTAAGTGGAAAGACTGTCGGTTCGCCACGCTCATACGAGCTATCAAATACTTCGCCATTGACTAAAGTGCCTTCATAGTGGACTTCTACAATGTCGTCTTCACTAGGGCTATCACCTTCACCCGCTTCAATCACTTCGTATTGAAGACCCGATTCGGTTACCTTAACGCCATCCTTTTTAGCATTTTCTTCTTGGAACGCTTTGCCTTCTTTCGCCGCTTTGCTACCTAATACATTCTTGCGTTGTTCCATCACTTTTGAACGTAAGTCATTCAGTAGTTTGTCAGCTTCTTCGTCAGATAATTTATTTTCACCTTTGACGGCATCAACAAAACCCGCAATCACGAGTTGACGGTCAAGCATCACTTCTGCTTTTTCCTGATCATCAAGGTTACGAGCAACAAAACTACCCACTGACGAACCTAGCGCATAAGCTTGCTTTTCTTGTTCTGATTCGAGTTTCTTCTGGCTAACAGGATACGGTTCTTGCTGCGAACATGCAGTAATAGCCAGCGCAATAGCCGATAGCGCTAGAGGTTTCATCATTCGGTTCATCTTTTTCTCCAATTAACATCCCGTAAAGTAATTGACTATGCCATAATCAAATTGTTCGGTCAGCCCCATACTACACAACACCATAAGGCTTGCCCATGAATATTAAACAAAACGTCGTATTCAGTCTTGGTCTTGTAATCAGCATGCTGCTATTTGGATGCACGCCAGCACCCGAGCAGATACATAAAAAAGCCCATTCCGAAGCTGGCACATACGTGGCAGACATCGCCGATGATGGCTCCTTTAGTGTCGTCGCGACTGACAGTAACGGCGTCTTATTATGGCCACGCTACGCGAATGATGCCAAGTATCAATGGCGCCAAGATGATGCTGATGTGTCACAAATAATTGCCGTCGATATTAGCGCCGATGGCGCAACTGTAGCCGCGGCAAGTCGTAAGGCATTTAGCCTTTGGGACGTTGATAAAGGAACTAACATAGGTTATTGGCAATCAAGCGGAGCGGACATTAACAATATTGCCGTCTCTAATAACGGCTCCACCATCGTACTTGGGCTAAACAACGGTACTCAGATCGCATTTAATCCGCAGTCGGGTCGACGTCTTGAGTTTTACGGTCATCAAAGCTCAATCACTGACTTGGTCATTACACCCAATGGTCGCTATGCCTTGAGCGGAAGTACCGATCAAAAAGCCATTCTGTGGTCAACTGAGTCTGGACAACCCATACATCAATGGCAGCATGAGACTCGCTTAACAAAGGTGGCATTAGACAGCGGTGGACGCTATGCCCTCACCGCTGGGAGTTTAGATAAAGCCTATATCTGGGATGTAAACTCCGGTGAGCAAGTAAAGCAACTCGATATCATCGAGCGTGTTAGAATATTTAGTAGTGCACGTTTCAGTCAGTCAGGTAAATTTTTAATTACCGGCTCGCCGTCTCGTCAAATCACACTTTGGCGCACTAAAACCGGCGAAGAACTTAGGACGTGGAACGTCGAGTTACGCGATAGCCATCGACCTAATAATGCCGTGGTATTATCAACCTGGCTTAACGAGAGTACCGGCATGGTCATGAGTGAGAGCTCCGCAGGCTATGGCGAATGGTGGCAACTAGAACCTAACTGGCAGCAGTAATATGAGTGAAGAAGAACGCTTACAAAGTAGAATTGATAATTTGGAATCACAATTAGCATTCCAAGAAGATGTCATTGACGCGCTGAATCAGCGCGTCACTGATCACAACCGCGAGCTCGCAGAGGTAGCGCGGCGCATGAAGTATTTAGGCGAACGATTAAGACAAGTGCAAGACAGTCAATCATCACCTGATGCGGATCCGAGTGTTGAGCCTCCACCGCCACATTATTGATCGTGACGCGGTTATCCGCTATAACAGATGTTCATCCATTGTTAATAGGTTTTTATGTCTTCGAAGCATCCTATCATTGCGGTAACGGGTTCGTCAGGTTCGGGAACAACCACGACAGGTCAAGCACTACGTCATATCTTTCGATCCCTCGATGTATCAGCTGCTTTCGTAGAAGGTGATAGTTTTCACCGTTATTCTCGACCAGAAATGGATGTCGCAATTCGTAAGGCGCAAGAGCAAGGGCGCCATATTAGCTACTTTGGACCTGAAGCAAATGATTTCGAGCGGCTTGAATCGTTGTTCGAAGAATACGGCCGCACGGGTAATGGACAAATTCGACGTTATTTACACACTTTTGACGACGCCGTCCCCTACAATCAAATGCCAGGCACATTTACGCCATGGGAAGACATGCCAGAAAACACCGACGCATTGTTCTATGAGGGGTTACATGGAGGCGTTTGCGGCGACGGTTATGATGTCGCTAAACACGTTGACTTATTGATTGGCATGGTACCCATCGTCAACTTAGAGTGGATCCAAAAGCTCGTTCGCGATACGCAGGACAGGGGACATTCACGCGAGGCCGTCACGACTAGTATTATTCGTAGTATGGAAGATTACATTTACCATATTGTCCCCCAGTTCTCACGCACTCATATAAACTTTCAGCGCGTTCCGACCGTTGATACCTCCAACCCGTTTAGCGCCAAAGAAATACCGTCTCATGACGAGAGCTTTGTCGTTATTCGTTTTCGTGGAATGAAAAACGTCGACTTCCCGTACTATCTGCAAATGATCGACGGTTCGTTTATGTCGCGTACCAACACGCTTGTCGTGCCCGGTGGTAAACAAGCACTCGCAATGGAGTTAATACTAACACCTTTAATTGAACAAATTATCGAGCGCAAAACGCAGTTGCGTACCCAAGTGGATTGGCTCGATAATTAAGTCGTTACTCTTCAACAAGCCAAAAAGTACGCGAATGAGCTGACTCATCTTGAGCAAGAACACGTTGCAGGTAGTTCATCACATCAGGTAACTGTTGCTGTATTCCATAAGGGGGGTTAACCCAAACGTAACCGCACCCATAAAGACCGGCACTGGGGTCAGGCTCTTTTACCATCAGTTCAATCGCCAAGGTTTTTGGTAAGCCCTCGAGCTCACTGAGTTGACCGTAAAAGTCAGCCACTTTCGCATCGTCTTTAAGCGGGAACCAAACGGCAAAACTTCCCGCCGCCCAACGCTTAATACCCTGTTGGATAGCCGCTACAATATCATCAAACTCATTAACCGATTCGAATGGTGGATCGATTAACACGAGTCCTCGCTTCTCATTAGGAGGCATTTTAGCTTTTAGTACTTCATAACCATCAAATGGCGCAAGTACCTCTAAGCGACTCGTTTGCTGCCCTTCAAGATTAGCCTTTAACGCCTCGGCATCTTCTATATGCAGCTCGCTCACAATATGTCTATCGTTCGCTCTCAATAATTGTTGCACTACCCAAGGCGAACCTGGATATGACTTCAACTCACCTTGCTCATTTAAACCTTCAACAATATCTAAGTAAGGCTTAACAAAAGCTGGCGCATCGGCATCGTTCCACAGCCTGCCAATCCCCTCTGGATACTCATTCGTTTTACCGGCTTGCTCAGAGGTCAGATCGTATAGCCCAATCCCGCCGTGGGTATCGAGCACACAAATAGGCTTGTCTTTCTGCTTGTAATAGTCAATCGCCATGACCAACAGAAGATGTTTGAATACGTCAGCAAAGTTGCCAGCGTGATAAATATGTCGATAATTCACGCTTCGATAATCTTATAACTGTGAGTCATCTCAACACTGGCTTCCAGCATTTTAGCGACCGAGCAATATTTATCGGCTGACAGCTTAACTGCTCTGTCCACATGCGTTTCGGCGACATTTTGTCCTGTTACCACGAATTCCAAATGCACCTTTTTAAACACTTTCGGGGTGTCACTCACTCGTTCACCGGTCACACGACATTCACAGTGCATGACCTTTTGTCGTGCCTTTTGTAGTATGCTCACCACATCCACTGAAGCACAACTTCCGGCAGCCATTAGTATCGCTTCCATGGGACTGGCAGATGTTTTAGCATGCCCATCAAGTACCATTTGATGGCCACTCCCAGACTCGGCAACGAACGTCAAATCATCAAGCCACTTGACGGTCGCATTCAGGGTATTATCAGACATAAAAGCAATTAACCTTTAGTATTGAGACGCTGATCGAAGAGGTTTTTTACTAAACCTACGAATTCAATAATGCAGGCCTCTTGTTGTTCGGAGGGATGATTGTTTAGAACAGAAGAAAGGATTTCTTCTAAATCATACATGATAGCGTCAGCTTCTCTTACCATATCGAGCCGAGTATCTTGGTCGATATCATTTTGCTCGAACAACGCCATCATATGCTGAGAAAGTTGCTCTTCAAGCACATCACGTAGGGTGTAGTTGGCACTACCCGCTGGCAGCTTCCGCTGTTCAAACAACGGAAGCTGCCCAGTCAAGTAGTGAATAAGTTCGACGTAACCGTCTGTCTCAGTAATCATTGAGATAACTTATTAAAATTTTAGCCCCGGCGCTAGTGTTTCGGGCAAACTTTGTGTATCGGCTTCGACAGATGCCACAGGGTAAGAGCAGTAATCTGCTGCATAATAAGCACTTGCGCGGTGGTTACCGCTCGCACCAATGCCACCAAAAGGAGCTGCACTGCTTGCACCTGTGATCGGTTTGTTCCAATTAACAATGCCAGCACGAATGTGCTTAAAGAAATGACGATAGGTCGCTTCGTCATCACACAGAATGCCTGCTGACAACCCATAGCGCGTATCGTTTGCTTTAGCAATCGCATCGTCTAGATCGTTAAAGCGGTATACTTTAAGCATTGGACCAAAGTATTCTTCATCGGGCGCATTTTCGACACCGGACATATCAATGATACCTGGCGTAACAAAGCCTAAGTTACTGTCTTTCTGCTTGAGCTTAACCAATGGTTTACCACCGAGTTGGACGAGCTCATTCTGCGCATCCACCATTTGACTCGCGGCTTTTGCAGAAATCATTGCGCCCATGAACGGCTGAGGGTCAGCATCGTAGTCATCAACGAGGATGTTTTCGGTCACTTCTACCAAACGGTCGAGTACTTTGCCGCCCATTTCGGTGTTTTCGATAAACAGTTTACGCGCACAAGTACAACGCTGACCTGAAGTGATAAACGCTGACTGGACGATGTTATGTACAGCAGCATCGACATCAGTAATGTTGGTAACGATTAACGGGTTATTGCCGCCCATCTCCAACGCCAAGATTTTATCTGGACGTCCACCAAATTGTTTATGTAATAAGTGTCCGGTATTCGAAGAGCCCGTAAAGTATAGGCCATCGATCTGTGGATGGACTGACAGCGCTTTACCGGTCTCGACTTCACCCTGAACCAAGTTCAGCACGCCCGCTGGCAGGCCAGCCTCTTGCCACAACTCGACCGTCACCTGAGCCACATGAGGCGTCAGCTCAGACGGCTTAAACACCACCGTGTTGCCAGCGATCAAAGCAGGGACAATGTGACCGTTCGGTAAGTGCCCTGGGAAGTTATAAGGACCATAAACAGCGACTACGCCATGAGGCTTGTGGCGAATAAACGCCTTCGCACCTGGCATCTCGTTTTCTACTGTCCCTGTGCGCTCTTGATATGCGCGCTCAGAGATGCCCACTTTACCGATCATCGCACCCACTTCAGTGCGTGTTTCCCAAACCGGTTTGCCTGTTTCGGCCGCCATCACGCGTGCTAAACGTTCTTTGTTTTGCTCAAGTAATTCTGAGAACTTTTTACAAATAGCTAAGCGATCTTCGAATGAAGTGTGAGACCACTCAGGAAATGCCGCACGAGCAGCCATAACCGCTGCATCAACTTGTTGCTCGGATGCACTTTCACCACTCCAAACAACTTCATTACGTGCAGGATCAATCGACTTAAAGGTTTTACCTTCGCCCGCGAGCCATTGATCGTTAATAAACTGTACATTAGAACTCATCATTGTTCTCCTGTTACAGAGCCACGATACGCACCGTATCGCCCTCAGAAAGATTCAATTTATCCGCTTGCTCAGCGCTCAATTGCACTTTTTCAGAGCCGTCAACGTGACGAACCTGAGCTGCTCTAAATGATTCAATTTGTGTGTTGCATATAATATGAGGTGTTGCACTCTCAGCATCTACTGGCGTATCGACCAGCACCACCTCTTTTAAAACACTATTACGTACACTACGTAAGTTCTGGACTTCTGCCTCAACCGTTGGTCCTGCGTCGAAAATATCGACAAAGCCACGGAACCTAAAGCCTTCAGACTCGAGTAGTTTTAACGCCGGTCGCGTATTATCGTGCACTTTGCCGATCACTTCTCTTGCCTTCTCTGGCAACAGTGATGTGTAAATCGGGTAGCGCGGCATGAGTTCAGCAATAAAGGTTTTATCGCCAATACCACTCAAGTAATCTGCTTTGGGGAAGTCCATTGAGAAAAAATGTTGTTCCAACCAATCCCAGAAAGGTGATGCGCCATCGTCGTCACACACGCCACGCATTTCGGCAATCACCCAATCGCTAAAGCGTTGTTTGAATTGCGCTAAAAACAGCATCCGAAAACGTGAAAGCGTGCGGCCATTTAGGTTGTGACGATACGGTTCACGTAAGAACAACGTGCATAGCTCTGAAACACCTGTGTAGTCATTACATAATGACAATGTCTCGAGCGTGTTATGAATGTTTAGCTTCTCAGAATGGTGCACGACCTTACCTAAGCGGTAATGCCAAAACGCTTCCGTCAACCCAACGGCTGCCTCAATACCACTGACACCGGCAATTTCGCCCGTTTCGGTATCTTCCATGACGAACAGATAACTTTCATCGCCTGGGGTCGCTACATCTTGCTTGGCAAAAGCAGCTTGCGCTCGAGCGATTCTTCGCTCGAGCAAACCTTGATCAATTGGCAACGATGTAAATCCATGCCCAGACTCTACCGCACAACTATATAGCGCTTCGTAATCTGCTGCCTCTATCGGTCGAATAACCAACATACAGGGTCCTCAATTAACCAACGACTTGAGCAACGGCGTGCTCAAAACGTTTGAGACCTTCCTTGATATCCGCTTCAGGGATAATAAGCGAAGGTGTGAATCGAATAACGCTGGCGCCAGCAACCAAAACCATAACGCCGTGCTCTTGACCCGCGAGCAAGAAATCGCGTGCACGACCTTCAAATTGCTCAGTAAGCTCCGCGCCAATCAGACAGCCCATGCCTCGTACTTCTTTAAACACATTGTATTTGTCGTTAATTGCAGCGAGGTGCTCTTTAATCATTGCTTCGCGCTGCTTAACACCTTCAAGCACGGTCTCTGTATTTACTACTTCTAGAACCGCTTCTGATACGGCACATGCCAACGGGTTACCGCCATAAGTACTACCATGCGTGCCTGGTTTTAAATGCTCTGCAATTGCCGCAGTCGTCAACATTGCACCGATTGGGAAACCACCACCCAATGACTTAGCAGAGGTTAGAATATCTGGCGTCACGCCAAGTTGCTCATACGCATACAACGTACCGGTACGACCAAAGCCAGTCTGGACTTCATCAAAAATCAATAACGCATTGTGTTTATCACACAATTCACGAACTTGTTTTACGAAGTCCTGCTCTGGAGGGACAACGCCACCCTCACCTTGCAATGGCTCCATCATCACCGCACAGGTCTCGTCATCGATAAGTTTCGCCAATGCATCAGCATCATTGTAAGGTACGTGTTCAATCGCACCTGGCTTTGGACCAAAGCCATCAGAATAAGCAGGCTGACCACCAACCGTGACGGTGAAGAAGGTACGACCGTGGAAGCCTTTGTTAAAGGCAATAATTTTTTGTTTCTGTTCGCCGTGCACATCAATCGCCCAACGACGCGCCAGTTTTAACGCAGCTTCGTTTGCCTCAGCGCCCGAGTTGGCGTAGTAAACACGGTCAGCGAAAGTCGCGTCAGTTAACTTCTTAGCTAAACGAATCGCCGGTTCGTTAGTAAACACGTTACTTAAGTGCCAAAGCTTTTGGCTTTGCTCATGAAGCGCGTTTACCATTGCCGGGTGACAATGACCTAGACAGTTAACGGCAATACCACCAGCAAAATCAATGTACTCTTTTCCCGCTTGGTCCCAAACACGTGAACCTTCACCTTTCACAGGCACCATTTGAGCGGGGTTATAGTTTGGCACCATCACGTCACTAAACATCTCACGCGTAACGGCCATTTTTGCTGAATTATCTGTCATTGCTCACTTCCTTATCGCTTACAGCGAATTAGTTAACTTAACAATCACGAATGATTTTAAAGGATATATTATGCCAAAAATTGAGCAATTTGTCTGCGTAAATCAGGTATGAATGGGGCGAAAGCCGTGATATGCAGTAGTTTTGCAAAGAATACGAATAACTATCCACAAACGCGGCTTAAAGTAGAATGAATACGCACAATTTTTTCTAAAGTTTAAAAACAGCGCGGTCGGTTACTTTGGCACGTTAAATTTTGGACGCTTCAAATTGAGCGTATTTAGTTCGGCAACAAGACCGGCGTCAACGTCATAGCGCCGCAGTAGATGTGAGCCCTCTTCAACACTGGCGAGCTCGACCTCACGTAACATACGAAACTCACAAAACGCATTTGCTTGGGACAAGACTTTCGCATAATCAGAGTCAAAGTCATCCACATCGTGCGCTTGGTGAAAGTTTTGCAAATGTTGACTGATCGGCACTCGCTGCAGACCCCACCCCTCAGAGACAATGTAACTTACACGCTTATCTTGCTCGAGCATCAAATTACGCAAAAATCGCTCGTCTGGTGTGATGCTGATGAGTGCGCTGTGGCGCTCTGGACTACTGTCGTTAATCGAAGCGATTGCCATTTCACGTTGGATCTCATCAAATACACGTAAGTACAATTTAGTCAGCGCCACTTTTCCTAATTCATGAAACATACCGAGCGTAAACGCCAAGACAGGATCCTTGAGTTGTTGCCGTTCGGCGATTGCTTGCGCGATGATCGCTGTTCCCAATGAATGTTCCCACACTTTCCTGCGAAACAATGTAAAGGGTTGCGTGGAAGGCGGCAGCCAATTCTGCATGATGTAAGCAGGCGCCAATAAACGGAGGTTTTCCGTACCCATGAAGCTCATCGCTGTTCGCAGATTCTCTAGTTTTACTTTTTTACTCTGCTTACGTTGGTCAATAAATGGGGGCTGATTAACCGTTTTTAAGACCCCATTATGAAACCAATCCATGCCTTGCACGATATCTTCGATACGTCTCATCGACGCCGCTTTAGTGCTCAGAATATCAAGTAGATCCGGCAGTTTTTCAGGAAGCGGGATCAGCTTTTCACGGATGTAATCTCTATCGTCAAGTTGAGCTAAAATACGACGATAGATATTTTCATGAAGCTCATCCGAAATCCGATCTTGGTAGCGTTGACGAGCACGCGCTAAACGTTCACGTTCATCATAGTTAATTTGTTCGACTTGCAATAACCGACGCTTCTGCTCTTGAACTTCACTTTCTACTCCATCCGCTTTATCTTTACTTTTACGGGCAAATGGAAAGCTAATCAGATAGTTAATAAAACGCTTCTCAAGACGAAATGCGGGGTCCTTGCTTCCACCTTCGGTCGATACAGCAAAAAAATCAAACATTTAACAGTATACTCTTGTTAACAATAGCTGGCTCAAATACACATAGAATGGCGCAAGACTATAGCATGCTAGGAGTTTAGCTCTGCTAAAAAGTTGCCAATAATCCTATGCCCCATTTTCGTAAGTACCGATTCTGGATGAAACTGCACGCCAAAAATTGGTAATCGCCGGTGCCTCATCCCCATCACCTCGACACCAAAATTGTCCGTTTCTACCCAGGCATCTACAACAAAGTCGTCCGGGATAGTATGTTGCTCAACAATCAGTGAGTGATATCGAGTTACTTCAATTGGCGACGGCAGCCCCATATAAAGTCCTTTTCCACTATGGGTTACCTCCGACACTTTTCCGTGCATGACACGTGGCGCTCTCACCACTTGCGCACCCCACACCTGAGCGATTGCCTGATGACCAAGACATACTCCGAGGATTGGCATATGGCCCGCACAAGCCTCTATCGCAGCCAACGACAGCCCGGCCTCATTAGGACTACAAGGCCCTGGCGAAATAACTAAGGCGCGAGGTTCCCGTGCCAGCAGTTCCGACAGCGAAATGGCGTCGTTACGCACGACCCATACCGACTCGCCTAGCTCCTCAAAGTAACGGGCTAAGTTGTAAGTGAATGAATCGTAGTTGTCGATTAACGCGATCACGCGTGGTGACCTCACTGACCGGGATATTGTACAAAGCCAACCGCTTTGTAGACATCTGACAGCGTTTGATGAGCAGCTTCCCGCGCCTTGTCAGCACCTTTCTTCATGACTTGATTTAAAAACTCACGGTCGTTTCGCATGTCGTGATAGCGTTGTTGAATCGGTTCCAGCATGGCGACGACAGCCTCTGCAACGTCTTTTTTCAAATGACCGTACATCTTATCTTCATACTCAGGGACAAGCTCATCAATACCACGACCTGTCGCTGCTGACATAATACTCAACAAATTGGACACACCCGGCTTCTCTTGTTGGTCAAAGTAAATGCGCGCTTTCTCATCCGAGTCAGTAACCGCTTTTTTGATTTTTTTGAGGATTTTTTTAGGTTCCTCTAATAAGCCCACATAGTTGTTCGGGTTGTCATCTGACTTTGACATTTTCTTCGTAGGGTCTTGTAGCGACATCACTCGAGCACCGACTTTAGGAATCATCGGCTCAGGAATTTTGAACACCTCTCCATACAAATTATTAAAGCGTTCAGCGACGTTTCGCGCGAGTTCCAAATGTTGTTTTTGATCATCACCCACCGGCACCTCGTTGGCTTGGTAGAGCAAAATATCAGCCGCCATCAGTGCTGGGTATGTGAATAGTCCCGCATTAATATTGTTGGCATGACGCTGCGACTTATCTTTAAACTGCGTCATTCGATTCAGTTCACCCATTTGCGTGTAGCAATTTAAAATCCACGCCAACTGGGCATGTTCTGGTACATGTGACTGAATAAATACTGTGCTTTGTTCGGGATCAAGACCGCAGGCGAGATACAATGCCAAACCATCAAGGGTCGCCTCTTGCAGTTTTTCAGGCTCCTGGCGCACAGTAATCGCATGCAGATCGACCAACATAAATTTGCAGTCGTGGGTCGCTTGCATATTCACCCACTGACGCAATGCGCCGATGTAATTACCAATTGATAGTTGTCCTGAGGGTTGGCAGCCACTTAATACAATAGGTTTCGACATCTTAATTTGCTTCCTAACTAAATAATTTAATTTGCGTTAATCGCTTGCTTCATCGTACGGATAACCTCGGCATAATCGTCGGCATTAAAAATCGCCGAACCTGCAACAAACATGTCGGCACCCGCCTGCGCAATTTCACCGATATTGTCGCAATTTACTCCACCGTCGACCTCTAAACGAATATCACGCCCACTTGCGTCAATCCGTTCGCGCACTTGACGAAGCTTATCTAACGTTCCCGGGATGAACTTCTGCCCCCCAAAACCAGGATTAACTGACATCAAGAGGATCAAATCGATTTTATCCATCACATAATCGAGATAATGCAATGGCGTCGCCGGATTAAATACGAGACCCGCCTGACACCCGTGTTCCTTTATTGTCTGAATCGTACGATCGACATGTTCAGATGCTTCCGGGTGAAAAGAAATAATAGAAGCTCCAGCCGCAGCAAAATCGGGCACGATTCGATCGACCGGCTTAACCATAAGGTGGACATCGATAGGTGCTGTGACGCCATAGTCCCGCAGCGCCTTACACACCATTGGACCAATGGTTAGATTGGGCACATAGTGATTGTCCATGACATCAAAGTGAATAACGTCAGCGCCCGCGGCTAACACATTATTCACTTCCTCGCCCAGACGCGCGAAGTCGGCAGATAAAATCGAGGGTGCAATTAACGGCTGCATGGGTCATCTCCGTTTTTAAAAGTGCGCGCATTATAGCACCGAAAAGATGACAAAAAAATTCGTAATATCGACTAGCATTTTCAGCAATTCGCTGATAAATTAATCAGAATTTTTAATGATAAAGGTGCTGACCATGAAAACATCCGCTAAATATGCAGCGCTCGCTGTCGGCGTGATTCTCACGGCTTCAGGCGTTTTTGCCCTGAACCAAGGTCCTGCTTTTGTCTCTAAACAAGCTGCTAACTCAACACAACGTTGCGAAGTGTTACTCAACGCCTCCGAAATTAAGCAGTCAAGTGCACAGTGCCAAGCACCTAGCACGAAAGTGACTTGGTCCAACTGGTTTAAAGGTGAGAGTCGCTCTACCCAGTTTCACTTCTTCGATTTAATCGAACTCCTCTTCAGCTCATCCGAAGAGCATACGCCCCAGTCGACCTCTAGCTATAATAGTCAGACAGCCTTATAACCGAATATTATGCAGATTGCGCGAATGAGCCAAGGCTCCATTTTGCAAACACTCTTGAGTGTTATTGCGGCTTTTTTTGGCGTACAAACAGATAAAAACCGCCAACGTGACTTCAATAAAAAAAGTCCTGTGCCTTTTATCGTCGTTGGCATCATTTTGGCGGTCTTAATGGTGATAGGCATTATGCTCATCGTCAAATGGGTGTTAGCCACCCATTCTTAATCGTTATTAATTGGCAATACCACTGTGACGGAGCAGTGCATTTATATCGGGTTCACGCCCTCTAAATTCGCTAAACAGTTCAGCGGCAGGTTGACTGCCTCCTCGCTCGAGAATTGCGTGTAAAAATTCGCGACCCGTTGCTCGATCAAAAATGCCATTTTCTTCAAATTTGGCAAACGCATCCGCTGACAACACTTCAGCCCATTTGTAGCTATAGTAGCCGGCAGCGTACCCCCCAGCAAAGATATGACCAAAGCTATGTTGAAAGCGATTATATTCTGGTGGGATACGCACAGCAACGTGCTCTCGAACACGTTGTAAGACGCCCGCAATATCTGCACCTTGCGCCGCATCAAACTCATAATGCAACTTCATATCAAATAGTGAAAACTCTAATTGCCTCACCATTTGCATCGCCGACTGGAAATTACGCGCCGCCAGCATGTTATCAAGTAAGTTTTGCGGGAGCGGTTCACCCGTCTCGTAGTGACCCGAAATATCGGCCAACGCCTCTGGTTCCCAACACCAGTTTTCAAGAAATTGGCTTGGTAACTCCACCGCATCCCATTCGACGCCATCAATACCTGACACACCGCCCGTGTCTACTTGGGTAAGCATGTGGTGTAATCCATGCCCAAACTCGTGAAACAGAGTCAAAACTTCATCATGAGTAAACAGAGCCGGCTTATCTCCCACTGGCTTACTAAAATTACACGTTAAAAATGCAACGGGATACTGTAACTCACCCTTACTATCACGATTGCGGCCAACAAAATCAGCCATCCAAGCGCCACCACGTTTGCCAGCTCGCGCATATAAATCCATATAAAAGAAACCGCGTGTTTCACCATTGGCATCCGTAATCTCGTAAAAACGTACGGTTGGATGATAGGTGTCAATCTCCTTATGTTCCTTGATATGTATACCAAATAATCGGTTAACAACACTGAACAACCCATCCACTACCTTGTGCTCTGGAAAGTAAGGCTTAAGTTGCTCATCTGAAATCGCATATTCAGACTGTTTTAATTGCTCGCTATAATATGGAACATCCCACGCATCTAGGGTTTGTACTGACTGCGCTTTAGCAAAGTTTTCAATGGCTTGATAATCTGCTTTAGCCTGATCTAACGAGCGCTCAGCCAAATCGTTTAGAAACGAAAGCACTTGATTAGGCGACTCGGCCATTTTGGTTGCCAGAGACATTTCAGCGTAATTATCAAACCCGAGTAAGTTAGCGAGCTCATGACGAAGGGCTAACGTTTCATTCATCACGTCGGAGTTATCATACTCACCTGCATTCGGACCGACATCCGATGCGCGTGTCACAAAAGCCTGATACATCGCCTTACGGAATTCGACATTATCGGCATACAACATGACGGGTAGATAGCTCGGAATATCAAGGGTAAACAACCAACCCTCCTTTTCCGCTTCCTGTGCCGCCTCTTTCGCAGCCTCAATCGCGCTATCGGGTAGCCCGCTCAGTAGCGTTTCATCGGTTATATGATAATGCCAGGCGTGGGTGGCATCTAACAGATTGTTACTAAACTGAGACGATAATTCAGACAAGCGACTAGTGATTTCCGCGTAACGCTTCTTCTCGTTCTCAGGTAGGTCCACACCCGACAGTTTGAAGTCGCGCAAGGTATCATTAATTAGCTTCTGCTGTGACCGATTCAGCGTAGAATATTCGTCACCATTAGCAAGTGCTTGATAGCCTGCAAACAGGCCTTGATGCTGACCTACGTAAGTCGCATACTCAGACAGCAAAGCTAAGCATGCGTCATGCGCGTTACGGAGCTCAGGCTCACTCATCACCGAATTTAAGTGTGACACCGGAGCCCACACTTTTTGAATACGTTCATCCGCACGTTGCAACGGCTCAACAAACCCTTGCCAAGTAAATTGTTTGGTATCAAGCACCTTATCAACCGTGCTTTTCGCATCGTTAATAACTTGTTCAATCGCGGGTTCTATGTGCGTTGGCTTAATCGCCGCAAATTTTGGCAACGCATTATGACTGTTAGCGACTTCAAGTAGTGGGTTCGACATCTTTACCCTTCCTTATAAAACCGATTAATTTAACTCTTATATTGGGCAGTTTGTCCAATCTTCAACCATAAACACTGATTTTCTGGCGCGCATCGGGTATCCTTTTTATGTTTTAAATAACAAGATGGAAACCGACTATGAATTTTAAAGCGTCAACCTTTAGCGCACTGAAGCCGCTAAAGCGGGGGCTAACACTGGTGAGTTTTGCGACGCTCGTTGCTCTTTCTGGTTGTAGCTCTATGTCGAATCAGTCTGCGGATAAAAATGACTCGGTAGCAGCTCAATCCACTGAGGGTCAGCTCTCTTTACAAGACATTTTTGCGAGTGATAAATTTCGTGTAAAGCGTCCTGCACCAACACGCTGGCTAGAAGATGGTTCGGGCTATACGACTCTTGAGTCATCAAAACAGGTAAAAGGTCGCGATATTGTCCGTTACCACCCCGAAACCAATGCGCGCGATATTATGGTATCAGCGCAAGCACTCACACCTGAAGGCTGGGATCACGCGCTTAATATTGCAGATTACCAATGGTCTAACGACGGCGATAAGGTATTAATTTTCACTAATACTAAGCGCAGTTGGCGTACGCATACACTGGGCGACTATTGGGTCCTGAATCGCACAACCGGTGAATTGCGTCAGTTGGGCGGTGATGCGCCTGAATCAACGCTTCAGTTTGCAAAATTTAATCCACAAGGCACTAAAGTCGCTTACGTGATGCAGAACAACATTTACGTACAAGACTTGGATACGTTTAACATTCAAACGTTAACTAATGACGGTAGCGACACCATTGTTAACGGTACCTTTGACTGGGTTAACGAAGAAGAATTCTTCTTGCGTGATGGTTTCCGCTGGAGTCCTGATGGTCAGCACATTGCTTACTGGCAGTTAGATACGGAAGGCACGCCGACCTTTACGATGATCAATAACACCGATTCGCTTTATCCGACGTTAAAGCAGTTCCCTTATCCTAAAGTGGGTGAAACCAACGCTGCCATGCGTATTGGCGTGATGCCAGCAGACGGAGGCGACACCACGTGGATGCAACTACCTGGCGACCCACGCATGCACTACCTCGTACGCATGAATTGGGCGGGCAATTCAAGCCAACTGTTAATTCAACAACTCACGCGTAAACAAGACGTCAATCGCGTTTACCTGAGTGACATCAGCAACGGACGTAGTCAAAAATTATTAAGTGAAACAACCGACTCGTGGGCCGAATACGTTGATGACGTCAAGTTCCTCGATAATGGCAAGTCATTCACTTGGCTGAGCGAACGCTCTGGATACCGTCATATTTACCGTGTTGAACGTGATACCGGCAAGATGACGACGATTACTCGCGGTAACTGGGACGTGGTTGAAGTCTTGCGTATTAACGAAAACGACGGCTGGGTTTACTTTATTGCATCACCTGAAACGCCACTCGAGCGCTATTTATTCCGTGCCAAACTCGATGGGAGTGGTGTATTAGAGCGTTTAACGCCTGATCAACCAGGCACTCACAGTTATAGTGTTTCACAAGATGCAAAATACGCCGAGCACACCTATAGCGACGTCAACCATGTTCCCGTGACTGATATGGTCAGTTTACCCGACCACAAAGTTATTCGTACGGTTGTCGCTAACGATGAAGCGCAAAAAGCCGTTGATGCACTTAACCACAAGCCGCTCGAGTTTTTCCGAGTATCCGCTCGCGATGGGTTAGCGCTTGATGGCTATATCATGCGTCCGACTGACTTTGACCCTAATAAAAAGTATCCCATTTTATTCTACGTTTATGGTGAACCTTGGGGTCAAACGGTTGCTAATCGCTGGGGTGGTTGGTTGTATCTTTGGCATACCATGCTAACCCAACAAGGCTATATCGTAGCTTCAATTGATAACCGCGGAACTAAATCTCCACGCGGCTTCGATTGGCGTCGTTCGATTTACAAAAATCTCGGTGTTGTGACTGTTCGTGATCAGTACGATGCACTGCAAGAAATGGCAAAACGTTGGGATTACATCGATACCGATCGTGTCGGCATCTGGGGTCACAGTGGCGGCGGTTCACAAACGCTGAACGCCCTATTCCGTTATCCTGAAGCCTACGATATGGGTATGGCACTCGCCCCCGTACCAGACTTAACGTTATACGACACAATTTACCAAGAGCGTTACTCAGGTCTGTTGCCGGAATCAGCTGAACGTTATAAAGAAACTTCAGCTATCACTCACGCCAAAAATCTCGAGGGTGATTTGCTACTGATCCACGGTACCGGCGACGATAACGTCCACTTCCAGGGCAGTGAACGCTTAGTCAACGAATTGATTAAATACAATAAGCAGTTTGAATTTTTTGCTTATCCCAATCGTTCACACGGTCTTTATGAGGGCGAGGGTACCACGCTACACCTTCGGACCATGATGACTGAGTTCTTGAAGGAGAACCTGCCAGCAGGTGCTCGCTAACTGATCTTCCGATTAAGTTAATCGGTATTAACCACTGATAAACCCCGTATCTTCGTTGCATGATACGGGGTTTTTACTCATCATATGCGCATCTTAGATTTGAGGAGTCGATTTTCATGAGCAGACATTATGACTATTTAGCTATCGGTGCAGGAAGCGGCGGCATCGCTTCAGCTAACCGTGCGGCCATTCGCGGCGCAAAAGCCGCTGTTATAGAAGCCAATGCGGTGGGTGGCACCTGCGTTAACGTCGGTTGTGTACCGAAAAAGGTCATGTGGTATGGCGCTCATATTGCCGAAGCAGTGAAATACTCATCCGCATATGGCTTTGATCTCGATCAGAAAGGTTTTGATTGGGCAACGATGGTTAAAAACCGTGAGGCTTACATTGAACGTATTCACGGCGGTTACCATCGTGGGTTCCAAGGCAATGGTGTTGAATTTATCGAAGGCTTTGCCAAATTCGTTGACCACCGCACCGTCGAAGTTAACGGTGAGAAAATTACTGCCGACCACATTACCATCGCTACTGGCGGTCGACCGATGATTCCCGATGTGCCGGGTGCAGAACACGGTATCGATTCAGATGGCTTCTTTGCGTTAACAGAACAACCTAAAAAGGCTGCCGTAGTAGGTGCAGGCTACATTGCCGTTGAGATTGCCGGCGTTTTTCAGGCGCTAGGAACAGACACACACTTACTCGTGCGTCGTGATCGTCCACTACGTTCGTTCGACCGTTACATCACCGATGGTCTATTAGAACGTATGGAGCAAGACGGACCTACGTTGCATACCGAAACCGTGGTTAAAGAAGTGGTTAAAGAGCAAAACGGTACGCTCACCTTGCACTTTGAAAACGGCGAAACCATGAAGGATGTCGACTGTCTTGTGTGGGCAATTGGCCGTGTCCCTGCAACCGATAAGATCAACCTCGAAACAACAGGTGTTGAGCTTGACGCGCAAGGCTTTATTAAAGTCGATAAGTTCCAAAACACCAGCGTGCAAGGCATTTACGCCGTAGGCGACAATACCGGTGCTACTGCACTCACGCCCGTTGCCATTAAAGCGGGTCGCCAGCTGGCTGAGCGTTTGTTTAATGATATGCCGAACGCTCATATGGATTATGAGAATATCCCGACCGTGGTTTTCAGCCATCCAACCATTGGTACTGTCGGCTTAAGCGAAGAAGATGCCATCGTTAAATACGGTAAGAGCAATATCAAAGTGTATACCTCTTCTTTTGCTGCGATGTATAACGCCGTCACGCCACACCGCGCACTCAGCTACTTCAAAATTGTGTGCTACGGAAAAGAAGAGCGAGTCGTCGGTATTCACGGCATTGGTGAAGGTATGGATGAAATCCTACAAGGCTTCGCGACTGCGATGAAGATGGGCGCAACTAAAGCTGATCTCGATTCAACCGTGGCTCTGCACCCGACCAGCGCGGAAGAGTTTGTGACGATGCGCTAGCCACTTACTGACAGTCGCTTAGTCTGCAAAGGCAGGCGGCTGTCAAATTCTGTTACAAATTGCTTTGTGCCGTTGCATTTCTTTACTGCAAGAAACGGCGTATTTCTGTTTATTATAAAGTACACCCTAAACAGGAATATGACGCTTATGAAGAATCTATTTATGCTGTCTGCACTCACTTCAGCCCTTATTTTGGCTGGTTGCAGCAGTTCAGAAACTCAATCTAATAATGGGCAAGTAGCAGCGCAGTCACAACAAGCACTCGCTGAACAAGTCGTAAAGAGTCCGAACGACGAACGCCAATATCGAGTCGTCACACTGCCCAACCAACTCGAAGTCATGCTCATTTCTGATCCAAACACGGAAAAATCAGCAGCTGCTTTGAGTGTAGGCGTTGGCTTGCTCAAAGATCCCATGACCCAACAAGGTATGGCGCATTATCTTGAACACATGCTGTTTCTCGGAACCGACAAGTATCCGGATACCAATGGTTATAGCGAGTTCATGAGTAATAACGGTGGTAGCCAAAACGCATCCACTTGGCTTGATATCACGAACTATATGTTCAAAGTCAACAACAGCGCCTACGACGAAGCACTCGACCGCTTCTCAGACTTTTTCAAATCACCCAAGTTATATGCCGAATACGCCGACAAAGAAAAAAATGCTGTCAACGCCGAGTGGTCTATGCGCCGCGAGATGGACTTCTTTGGTCAGTTTAAGCTCGCTCGCATGCTTTTAGGTGAACACCCGGCAAACCGCTTTTTAATTGGTAACAACGATTCACTCGGTGATAAAGAGAACAGCAAGCTGCACGAAGAGCTTGTGAACTTTTATAACCGCTATTACTCAGCGAACATCATGAAAGTTGCAATGATCAGCAACGAATCGCTCGACAAAATGGAATCATTAGCGAAAAAGCATTTCGCCAGCATCGAAAATGATGACATTGAGCCACCAGAAACCACTGATAAAGTCGACTTTGCGAAAGCGGGTAAAAAGCGTATCCACTACGTACCCAATGAAGATGTTAAGCAATTGCGCCTTGAGTTTATTATCAACGATAACCAAGACCAGTTTGCGGTCAAACCGAATCGCTTTGTGACCTATCTGTTGGGCTCAGAAATGCCAGGCACACCGACTGAGCGCCTCAAGGCAATGGGCTTGATTTCTAGCTTAAATGCGTCAGCGTCCCCGACTGAATATGGTAATTACGGCGCATTGACCGTCGATATTAACCTGACTGATGCAGGTATGAAGCATCGTGAAGATATCACCGCCTTAATCATGCAATATATCAACATGATTAAAGAGCAGGGCGTTGATAAAAAATACTTTAAAGAAATTCAAACTAGTCTAGCTAACAGCTTCCGCTTCTTAGAAAAAGGAGACGAGTTTGGTTACGTTGCTTCACTTGCTTCCGCGATGCAGAATTATCCTGCTCAGTACGTGATCAGCGCACCTTACGAATACAAAGAATTTGATGCCGAAGCGATTAATAACGTACTTAATCAGTTAACGCCTGAACACCTGCGCGTTTGGTACATTTCTAAAGATGAACCTCACGACAAAGAGCTGAGTTTTTACGACGGTAAATACCAAGTCGAAGATATTGCAGCTTCAGAGGTTGCCACTTGGTCAGCCGAGCCACAGCTCGCAATTAACTTACCTAAAGTTAATACGTTGCTTCCTGAAAACTTCGATTTAAAGAAAAATGCTGACTTTGACCAGCCGAAAGTCGTTATCGAAGAGCCCGGCATTGAGGTATGGCAGTACCCAAGCCAAGTATTTGCCGACCAACCACGAGGCGTGCTAACCACCATCATTAACAATCCAGATCCGATTACTGATGTTAAGAAATCAGTACTGCTTGCTTTATGGCAGGATCTTTACAACCTGCGTGTGAGTGCTTTATCGACTGAGGCGAGCATCGCGGGCATGAGCTTAAGTCTTAACGATAACCGGGGTCTTACCTTTAATATTTCGGGCTTTACCGACAAGCAGCCAGAACTCATGCAACGAGCATTAGATGAGCTCACGTTTGATGTCGAGCCGCAAGCATTTGCACAGGCTGTTGATCGTCTGGTTCGCGGTATTAAAAATAAAGGTCAGCAATTCCCGCTGTATCAATCTTTTGATGCTTATGGTCAGATTATTCGTGAAGGCCAGTTTGCTGATGACAGCCTTATCGAAGCTGCTCAGAACGTAAAACCAGCTGATTTAGCAACTTACATGGATGAGCTATTAGCGAATAACTCAATTAAAATGTTTGCCTTTGGTAACTACGACAAGGCTGATTTACAGTTAGCAGTCAATGAAATCAAAGATCTATTGCCCGCCGACAGAAGCGTCACCGAATACCGCACTGCACGCTTCTGGAAGCCGCAAGCTGACACTTCTTTAGTGTTACGTAAGGACTTATCTGTTGCAGACGTGGGAATTGTTGATGCCCATATCAACGGCACACCGAGCTTCGCTACACAAGCAGCAGCGACCGTATTGCAAGGCCACTTCCGTACCGAGGCGTTTGATACCTTACGTACCGAAGAGCAGCTTGCCTATGCGGTAGGTACTTTTGCACCACAACTGGACCGCTACACCGGCTTTGGGCTTTATATTCAGACTCCGGTGAAAAATGTTGCCGATATGCAGGCGCGTTTTGAATCCTTCAAAAAGGAGTACTGGGAAACATTGCAGAACTTAAAGCCTGAGACGTTTGAACAGTTGAAATCAAGCACCTTAGTCACGCTTAACGAACCGCCGAAGAACCTGTCTGAAGAGTTACAGCCGGTGTTGAGCGATTGGTATTTACATCGTTATGACTTTGATACCAAGCAACAGCTGATTAATGCGGTTGAGCAAGTGACTCTGGAAAACGCGAAACAGTTCTACAAGGATACGGTATTAAACGAAGATAGTGCCCGGATCTCTGTACAACTACGCGGTGAGAAGTTCCAAGATGCTAGCTTTGCTGACCTTCCAAATCAGCAAGTGATTGAAGACTTAGCAGAGTTCCATCAAGAGATGCCTAAGCAATAGGCGATGATATGAAGAAAAGTAAAAGGCGCCGCTAGGCTAATGCTTGTCAGTTAAGCTAACGACTAGCATTTTTTCTAGGCGACCGCATCGGATAACGTTGCGGTCGCCTTTTTATTGCTCGTGGATAGTGCCGTTCTCGTCGGTCAGGTAATACAAACGCGCTGGCCATTTCCATCATCTGCTCCATGACTTTGGGTATTTTCCCTGGAGAGATATTTACGAGCATATGAAGCTGTCCAACGAGGTAGTGCGATGCCTGTTTAAAGCTGATTTGATTGGGCTCGACCTGCTTCAGGCTGTAAGCCATTTGAGCCATCATATATCGTAACAAGTTGTATGCTACGAGCATGCCCCAGAGCTCTTGTTCAACTAGCTCGGGACGCTTACTTCGCAAGGTCAGTTCATTTTTCAGCATATACTGCTTCATTTCTCGGTAAGCTTGTTCGATTTCCCAGCGGTGAGCATATAAGTCCACGATATCCGCTTCCGGATAGCGCATCGTATCTGTCATTGAGGTTAAGATAGCCACATCTTTCTTACCGACTTTCTTGCTCACCAACCGAGCTTCAACGGTTTCGGGTGCGTTATCCCACTTCTTTTTTGCCTGTGGGGATAACTTAATTTCCACCAGTTTATCGGTGCTACTGAATGATGTTTTTACAGTATATTGCGCGCCTTTTCTGAGCGGGATAAGCCAGTGGCGCTCTTCACCCGCCCGATGCCACTGCTCTAATAGCCCCAGCGCATAGAAGCCCTTATCGAATAGCGTCAGTGAATGGTCAGGCGTTCGCTCGATAAGTTTAGCTGCCAAATCAACTTCACTGGCTTGTGCAATACTGCCAAACTCCGTTGCTGTCACTAAATGACTGCTGACTTCCATTTGATTAACCATACGAATTTGAGGATAGTCTGACTCTTTGAGTTGATTCGCTGTGCGTCCAAACCTCGCACTATTTTCAGGCGTATCGGGTGTACGCCAGACAGTCCCGTCTACTGCCAAAATCGATAGGTTATTCCAATGAGACGTGGGTAATTTATCGAACCATAACTGATTAGTGAGCTCAAACATCCGCTTCATCACATCAGCGCCTAAGCGCTGACGTGCCTGAACCACAGCACTGGGTGCAACGTAGGGCCTGTTACCAGGCAACATTAAATCAAGATGCGAAACCAGTTGCCGCATGGGCATGTCTCTGAAAAGCGCCATGCCAACAACAGCCCACACCATAAAATCCATGGGCAAACGACGCTTACGCACCGTCGTAACGCCTGTATCCTGCAAGCATTGCTCGACTAATTCAGGCTCGAGTAAGTCGGGTAACTTACTGAAATCATCTGGGGTAAACTCTTGCAGCTGTTCTAACGCTTGACTTAAAAACATAAAAAAATCCATAGCCAGAAATTCTGACTATGGATTTTGAAGACTCTGCCGGATCGGTCAACCGATCATTGAAAATTTCTTAACTGATCGGCATTACGCCGCTAGGCGCCTTTTTTATAACTGCCGAATCAACTCGACAGTGGTTGGGAACAAGGTACAACTATTTGTCAGCGCGGAGCTTTAGTGCACTCGGAAATCCGGTTGCCGCAACGCTGCTCGTCCGAAACTGCTCACGAACTTGAGATACGACGGTTTGAGCATCATTCGCTAACATCGCTTGGTTACTTAACATCAGGTCATACATCATGCGCTGCTGAGTCAGACGCACACTGCCACGAATGGTTTCATGATAACCCGTTTGTCCTGGTGTCACTGTGTAGTGTTGCATGACACTTGATGACGCAGGTGCCTGTTCTATATTCATTTCTGCACTTGCCATTACGTTCGCTGATACGACTAAGCCAGCGACTATCGAAATTAAACGTTTCATAATCTTGACTCCTAATCTTGAGGCTTACTTAATGAGTCGTACTCGCGTAAGCAAAGGTTGCATCACCGTGAAATTATTTTTGTTATGAGCTAACTATAGCGAGTTATCTATGTATTTGGGTTTCAAAAAGATGTCCATTTGTAAATGATTGGATCAAATCACGCAGATTAGGCTGGCTTTGATGAAATTTTTCGAACACAGCATCCAAACTGGTTATTTTTTCGTCTAATAGGTGATTGCCCTAATCTAGAGGAACTTATCATGGCTAACAGCAACCACTCGCAATGGGATTCACACCCCGATATTGGACCACAACCCGCCTGTACTGGAGCAGACTTGGATAACGAAACAGGCTTTTGGGAGCGGAGTCGACCTATCGACCCCTTTATCGAACAGAAAGAGTCGGACAGTATCGATGATCAACTGGAATAAAAAAAGGGAGTGCGTGCACTCCCTTTTTTAATGATGCCATCGTCAGATTAAACGACACCCTGCTCAATCATCGCATCAGCGACCTTTTTGAAGCCCGCAATATTGGCCCCCAAAACGAGGTTATTAGGTGAGCCAAATTGTTCAGCCGTGCGCTTACAGTCAGAGTAGATAGTTTTCATAATCTCTTGTAACTTACGATCCACCTCATCAAACGACCACTGCTGCATACTCGCATTCTGGGCCATTTCTAGCTGACTGGTTGCCACGCCGCCCGCATTCGCTGCTTTACCGGGACCATAACCGATTTTTTGTTCAATAAAGAAGTCGACCGCAGCTTGCGTCGATGGCATATTCGCTCCTTCAACCACCGCTAAACAGCCATTTTCAGCGAGTGCTTGAGCATCCTGCTCAGTCAGTTCATTCTGCGTTGCACACGGAAACGCGATATCCCCCTCATAACGCCAGACACTATGCCCGTCTTCAGGGTAATCTTCACGAGCGATATATTCAGCGTCGCCGTGGGTGTCTAAATATGTTTTTAGGCGTTCATGGTTTTCTTCTTTAATCTGTTTAACTAGGTCTAAGTCAATACCTGATTTATGATAAACCATACCATTTGAATCGCTGCATGTGACCGGTTTAGCACCGAGCTCGTAGAGCTTTTCCATCGCGTATATGGCGACATTACCGGATCCAGATACAAGGCACCGCTTGTCACTGAGCTTTTCGCCACGATCACCTAAAAGGCATTGAGCAAAGTAAACAGCCCCGTAGCCAGTGGCCTGTTTGCGTGCGTGCGAACCTCCCCAACGCAAACTTTTACCAGTCAGTACACCCTCGAATCGATTTTTTAGCCGCTTATACTGGCCAAAAAGATAGCCAATCTCGCGGGTTCCCACACCAATATCGCCTGCCGGAACATCGGTATGAGGACCTATGTGGCGATGCAACTCGGTCATAAACGATTGACAAAAACGCATGATCTCCGCGTCAGACTTGCCCTTCGGATCAAAGTTTGAGCCGCCTTTACCGCCCCCAATTGGGAGTCCAGTCAACGCGTTTTTAAATATCTGCTCGAAACCAAGAAACTTAATGATGCCAGCGTTCACTGATGGATGGAATCGCAACCCACCTTTATAAGGACCTAGGGCTGAATTGAATTCAATCCGATAGCCCTTATTCACATGAACCTGACCTTCATCATCTTGCCATGGCACGCGAAACATGATCTGTCGCTCGGGTTCTACGAGTCGCTCAATGATCGCCTGTTGACGATATTTGGGGTGCTCCTCCAACAACGGTTCGATAGACTCCAATACCTCTTCCACCGCTTGATAAAACTCATTTTGCGCCGGAGAGGTGCGTTTCAACATATCAATAGTTTCTTTTACGTAGCTCATGCGTTCCTTCTCGTTTCTAAAAGATACTTAATAAATAAACCTTCCATGGTGTTTTGGATCGCTTATTTGGCTTCAAACGCCGAATATTCATCCAAATAATCTTGTTGCCGCAAAATTTTCGACTCTGGATCGAGTACAATGTGTACGTCGTTAGACGGGAGTGTAATTGTCTTCGCCTCCTTCGATACGACAACGGTTCTTACCTCACCACCGACGCGTATTTCGACGGGCATCGTAAAAGGAGCCTTTGCTGCCGATTTAAAGTGCAGCGTAAGTTGGTCGCCGTCGCGTTCGGAGACTAACTCGGGTAGAGCCGCTTGATAAATATAATGCTCAAAAAACCATGTCATGTCTTTTCCCGTTTCGGCATTAACGGCATCGATGAAGTCTTGGGTATCGGCAAAATGTGGCTTGAAGTTACCTGGCTTGGGATCGTCCGTACCGTAGACAAGCTGTTGGGTTGCGTTAAAAAAGGCTTCATCGCCAATCAGGTAACGCAGCGTGTGCAAGACCCAAGCGCCTTTTTGATAAATATCGCTACCCGGTCCACGATCAGCTTTGTAGACGTCATCCTCGGACATTGGTTTATTTGAAACAATGGGATGCTCGTTACGAATCCCAATACGCTGGTCATACATCATTGTATGGTATAGGGCATCACCATGTAGATACTGGCCGTAGAGTGGTTGCATATAAGTACCAAATCCCTCATGTAGCCACATATGGTCCCAGTCCGTATTCGTGACTTGGTTGCCAAACCACTCATGCGCCAGCTCATGTTGTAGTAGCCAGTCAAAGTCGTACTTCCCTGGTTTATAATCCTGCCCATAGGCATTAATGGTCTGGTGCTCCATCCCTAAATGAGGTGTTTGTACAACCCCCATTTTTTCAGCATAAAAGGGGTATGGCCCTATGACCCGTTCGTAAAATTCAAGTTGCTTAGGAAACTCCGCAAAGAGTTTTTGTGCTTTTTCCTTCTCGCCTCGCAAGTAATAGAATACAAGCGGGTATTCATGCCCGTAACGACTGTGATAGGTCGTCTCGAGCTTATCGTAAGGACCGATATTTAACGCGATGCCATAATTATTTTGTGACTGTTCGCTACGCCAATGATATTCGCTCCAATCATCGCCCTCAGTGGTTTCGATAAGTCGACCATTGCTTGCCGCGACGAGTCCCTTTGGCACACGAATGCGAATATCTGTTTGCTGCGGCTCAAACGTTGGGTGATCGAGGCAGGGCCAAATTAAATCACATCCCTCACCTTGCACTGCGGTCGCGATCCACGGTTGACCTGACTCAGTTTTAGACCACACATAGCCGCCATCCCAGGGCGCTCGTTCAGCCACATGAGGCTGGCCCTCATAATTGATAGTTACCTCGAACGGCTGGTTGACGGTGACATTATCAGGTAGGGTAAAACGGATCTCACCCTTTTCGTGACTAAAGTCACTCACCGGATGCCCTGCGGCGGTAATTGATGAGATACGATAGTTGTTGTCCAAGTCTAACAATAGCTGCTTCTGTTCAGCCGTTACGGTGAGTGTCAATGTCGTTGTGCCAATTACCGACTTTGTCTCAGGGTGAATATCAAAAAATAAGTCCGCCTGATCGAGTTCAATGTTTTTTTGTAAAGGCTTAAGCGCACCTCCAGTTTCAAGCGTTTGCGCTAGTGTTGGTTGTTTTTGAATTGGTGTGCTGCACCCTGACAATGCAGAAGCAGATAAGACCCCCAGCACGAAAGCCGATTTTATAGCGTTAGACCCCATGTTTTCACCTCGTTTGTTTTTGTACTTATACACTAGCGCGTCTTCCACTTGGCATACAGTTCGTTAGTCGCTTCAAATACGGTGTTGACAGAAAGTTACATGACATTGATCAAAAATATATGTGCTCAGCGACATAATCTGTTACCTTGCAAATATACAGATATCAATAATAAAAATAACCTAATTAGAGAGAGCCGCTTTGTTAAAAGCATTACTCAAACATGCATCAACTTCCGTTGTTCATACGGCGGCATTTACGTGCGTGTTATTTGGAATGTTAGGCTTTGCAAACTATCTTTTTATCGAACCATCAAGCCGTATTAATTCTGCAAGTCTGTCATTAAGCGCCGCAGCGCTATGTATTGGCGTCGCACTTTACGGTCAGCAAGCTCATCGATACTGGCTTGCACGTATTGGTGGGATTGGGTTATTCGCCACCGGCCTCTACGCACTTAAAGCCACTGATCTGCAATTGCCCCTATTCCTGCCCACCTGTTGTTTCATATTAGCGGCGGTCTACATCACCACGGGTAAGACTCAATTACATCGCATTGTTTGGAAAGCCGTCGGTAGTATTTTTATCTTTGTTGCGCTGATTAGCTTTGCTATTACTTGGCTCGATATTACTACCTACCCACTGATTCAAAACCCTATCGCATTTTCAGCAGCCACCATCATTGGTCTCATTGCTGGTTTGGGCATGCTATTTTATTGCTTTAATCAATCACCCCCAAAGCAATCTGTTCTTTCTCTAACTGGCTTAGTCTTAGCCTTGAGTGCCACAATCGCAATTTGGTTCGCTCAATCGAATGCCGACATTAATGAAATACGCAGTCGAGGCGAAGTAAACCTGACTCAGTCAGCGGATGTGATTGGCCAAAGGCTCAGCTCTCAATTCAGCG
This sequence comes from Idiomarina sp. D18, assembly GCF_057748155.1. Taxonomy (NCBI): domain Bacteria; kingdom Pseudomonadati; phylum Pseudomonadota; class Gammaproteobacteria; order Alteromonadales; family Idiomarinaceae; genus Idiomarina; species Idiomarina sp. D18. The sequence goes on along the minus strand of NZ_CM173240.1, from coordinate 2,692,690 downwards.
CGCTTCAGCGCCTCTATCGACGTTGGAGCGAGCTACCAGCAGAATCTGTCGAACAAATTATCAATATTGATACAGAGGACTACACGCGCGACTTTTCATTGATTGAGTGGATGGGAGTCTACGATGATAGTCAACAGCTGATGTTTAGCCCTATCCCGATATCGGATATTGATAAAGAGATTTTAGAGCAGCCTTCAATCAAGGCATGGCGCGCCAATAATATGCATAATGAAAGTCGCGTTATTTCCGCCTATTCATTACAACAAGGCGTTCCACGATTAATTCTTAGTTACCCGATCACGAACCCAGACATCGAAGCCGACCAGTTAATCGTCAATTTAAATATCAAAGACCTCATGCGGATCGATCGCATACCTTATTTAGATATCTTCGACAGTTACGTCGAACTATCAGAAAATTACCTATTACCGATAAGTAGTGATTCATTTGATGTTATTTCACTGTCCGAACTCACGGACATCCATGCCTACAAGGTATCGACCATGTCTTCGATTCTTGGGCAACCCATTAAGCTACACGCTGTTATTGCCGACGCTCATGTATTCTGGCAAGCGGCTCGCGTTAATCAAACCATACTCATCGCCGGAATCCTTCTTGCCTTTTTATTGTTGGAGTCGATAGAGAGTAACCGCAAACTAACCGAACAACAGGGTCGCTTGATTCAAATGGCAAATTTTGACTCGGTGACTCAGCTAATGCGTCGCGATGTCTTAGAGACGAATATCAACCAGTGGCTATCGGTCAATCCAACTGACGCGCATATTTTGTTTATTGATTTAGATGGGTTTAAGCCCATTAATGATAGTTTAGGGCTTCATACAGGTAATGAGTTACTCAAGCGTATTGCGACACGCTTAGCAGAGGTCAGCCCTGCAACGGCGCAGTTATCAAGATTTAGTAGCGATGAGTTTATCGTCTTTCTACCCGGAGCCGATAAAACATCGTCGACGGAGGTGGCGCGTTCTTTGTTAACTGCGCTACGCGACAAGTTTGAAATCGATTATATCGATCTGTACCTCACTGCAAGTATCGGTATTGCATCGCGTGAGTTTCAAGTGTCTTCTGCCGAAGCCTTTATTCAAAATGCTGACGTCGCGATGACTAAAGCGAAAGAGAGTGGGGGAAATACCTTCGCCTTCTTCACACAAGCGATGGGGCTGAAGTATCAGACAGATTTAACGCTACGTAATCAACTTCAAGTGGCGATTGAAAACCAACAACTGGAAGTCTTCTATCAACCATTCGTCGACCTCAAAAGCGAGCAGATAATCGGCGTTGAGGCGCTCGCTCGTTGGCGTGATAAACAAGGCAACTGGATACCTCCCGACGTCTTTATACCGCTAGCTGAGCATACTGGACAGATTATGCCGCTTTCCGATTTGATCCTAGAAATGTCAATTCGTGAGGTAGCTCAGTATGTTGCTCAACCGAACTTTATATTGTCGATAAATTTGTCACCCAAACAGTTGCAAAATGGTCAGTTGGTCAGTCAAGTGACACAGTTGGCTCACAAGTACAAGATACCGTTCAGTACGCTACAGTTTGAGTTGACAGAAACTATGCTAGTCGATGATGCAAAGGCTGCATTTAAACAACTCGCCGAGCTCAGAACACTCGGCTGCAAAATCGCTATTGATGACTTTGGCACCGGTTACTCATCGCTTTCTTATTTGAATGATTTACCCGCCGATATTATTAAAATTGACCGAAGCTTCACACGGCGAGTGCTTACCGATAGCTCATCGCACCCCATCACTGAGGCAGTGATTTCGATGGCGTTGGGTCTGAATAAGTCAATTACTGTTGAGGGAATTGAAAATGCCGAAGAAGCAGCTTACTTTGCTCGGCGTAGCTGCCAAGCGGCACAAGGTTTCTATTTCTACCGCCCTATGCCGCTCGAGCAACTCATAGAAGTGATTAATCCTACGACTACTTAATGCGTTCGATTTTCATGCGTTTATTGACCTCTTTGCGTGACAGAAAATACGCATTAAACATGCCTCGCGTAATGGTATAGTTGCCCTCATCGTGCCAAGGAAAATAGTCTTCTGAGCCCTTTTGCTTCCAAACTTGACCGTTATCGAAAGTAAGTATCCATTTACCGTAAGCATCCTTGTCGCGACTTGTCAGTTTAACTGACATGCTTTCATCTTGTTTCAGCTTTTTATGCTCTAAACCAAAGTCAGCATTGTTGTCACGCTTCTGCTCGACTTTCTCTTTCATTTTGGCAGCAGGGACCGGCTTTTTATCTTGCTCATTCAATCGGTCGTAGCACATCAACCGCTCTTGGTCATCCTGAATGAGCGCACAATCACGATATGATTGCTGTGCCATGGCCGCTGACGATACAACGCCAGACACGAGTACTAACGAAATCGTCACAATATTAACTCTCATACCACCTCTTAATATTTAATGGTTAATGTATCGCCCTTTTGTACCAACTCCAGTTGTTTTAACGCACTCATGCCCAACAAGATCACATCATCCTCTAAGCCAGGCGTGATCGAGGCATCCACATTATCGAGTACAATATCGCCCAGAGTTAATGAGTTTAGGTGGGTTCTATAGGTAACAATACGTCCATTGGCGGTTGCAGAAATACCCTTTCGTCCTTTTACAAGGCCCAGTCTGTCAGCAATATGTTCTGGAATAGCCACTAAGGTAGCGCCGGTATCTAATAGAAACGTAACGGGTTGCTGGTTTATCTTGCCTGATACTACGTAGTGACCCATGCGGTTTTGCGTCAGTTCGACCACAGTTTGACCACTCAACCGCTGAGAAACAACCTCTTGATTGGGGTTAAATTGCTGTTCGAGCTTGTCTTGGAAGAACCAAAAAAGTAGCGCGAGGGCAAGTCCCCACGCTATAAAACTAAATGTTTTACCAAATCCTTGAGTGCTACTCATGCTTGACTCAATTCGCCGTATTTCGCTCTACCTTATCAGCTTCACGTTGTCTTGTCGCTAACGCTTCAGCTTGTTGCTCAGGCACCGTCCAGCCCGCGAGGTTATCTTTAATTAAGCTAACAAGTGCCGAGATATGCTCCTCTTCGGCATTGAGAGCGCTAATATATTCATAGCGTTCGCCCCCGTTCTCGATAAAGTACTCACGATTCTCTTCGCCTATCTCTTCAATAGTCTCCAAACAGTCGGATGAGAAGCCCGGACACATCACTTGAACTGATTTGACTGACTGCTTCGGCAACGCCTTTAACGTCTCATCGGTGTATGGCTTTAACCATTCCTCACGACCAAAGCGCGATTGAAAAGTTGTCATATACTCTTGCTCACTGAGGCCGAGACGTTCAGCCACTAGGCGCGTGGTCTTATAACACTCACAATGATACGGATCACCGTTTTTTAGATAGCGCAAAGGCACACCGTGATAAGAAAAAATCAGCTTATCGGCACGTCCGTGCGTTTCCCAATGGCGCTCTACCTTATTAACTAAAGCGCTGATAAACGGGTCATAGTCGTGATAATGCGAAATGAAACGAAACTCGGGTAACCAACGTCGCTGAGTAAAGTCATTCGCTATTGCATCGAAGGTTGAGCCTACGGTAGATGCGGAATATTGAGGATAGAGTGGTAACACCAATAGTTTGCGTACGCCCGCACGCATCATTCTGTCCAGCGCATCTTGAATCGATGGTTTTCCGTAGCGCATCGCATAGTCCACTATCACATGTTCACCTAAATCCTCCGTCAGCGCGTGTTGCACCGCAGCGGCTTGGTCCTCTGTGTGATACAGCAAGGGCGAGCCCCGATCAGTCCATACGGTCTTATACGCCTCTGCAGAACGTTTAGGTCTGATATTCAGAATGATACCGTTAAGGATAATTTTCCAAAGCCAACGTGGAAACTCAACAACTCTGGGGTCAGACAGGAATTCTTTAAGGTAAGGCTTGAGCGCTGCTTTAGTCGGCGCATCGGGCGTACCTAAATTAGTGAGCAAAACACCGACTTTATCAGCTTGTTGATGTGAGAACGCGCTATTACCACGATAATTCATTGAGGAAACACCTTATTAACTTCATTCTGGGTTTAGTTTACGAAATTTTTCGACTTTACGATCCACTAAATTCCAATTTATGCAGTATAACGATACGATTAACTTAATCGAGTAAAAAGGATACCTAAAGTGAGTAACGAGCCTGCTTCAGCGCAGAAAATCGAACCGGATGATAAAAAAGCGAACAAGTGGTTCCAGAAACTCATTGACTCGCCTCATGCATTGGTGCTTTTATTTTTCTTCTCAGCGCTAGAAGCCACCATTATACCTATTCCTTTAGAACTCATATTAGTGCCATACATGCTTGTTGAGCGCCAGCGCATTTGGCTCATTGCTTCTGTCGCGCTAGCAGGTTGTCTAACAGGTGCGACCGCAGGCTATTTCGTGGGTCAAGCATTCATGGATACGGCAGGCGTTTGGGCAATCAACTATTTTGGTATTGAAGACTCTTTTGAACAATTTAAAAGCACACTCGAAGCTCAAGGTTTCTGGGCCGTATTTTTAGTCGGCGTAACACCCGTCCCCTTTCAAACAGCGATGTTAGCTGCCGGCGCTGTTGACTACTCCTTTGCTATGTTCATGCTGGCATCCGCGCTGTCACGCGGTATTCGCTATTACGGACTGGCGTTACTCGCTCTCTGGTTAGGTCCTTATGCACAAAAATGGTGGCAAAAGCACGCTGTTAAGCTTGGTTGGGGGGTTGTACTTATAGCCGCAATGGTTATTATCGGCGTTCAACTCGTATAGGTACTCATTCATGTTTTTGCTGATTGTATTTGCGTTTATAGCTATTGGTATATCGTTTTTGTGCTCCATGCTTGAAGCGTCGTTGCTTTCGATTACACCAAGCTACATTGCTGGCCTCAAAGAACAGCGCCCCAAGCTGCACAAACAGCTATCTAAATTGAAACAGACGATTGATCGCCCGCTCGCCGCTATCTTGACCCTGAATACGATCGCGCATACGGCCGGTGCGGCGGGTGTGGGCGCCCAAGTCGGTGTTGTATTCGGAGATGGTTATCTCGGTGCCGCGAGTGCAGTCATGACTTTACTGATTTTGATTCTGTCAGAAATCATTCCGAAAACCATCGGTGCAAAATTTTGGCGTTCGCTCGCGCCTCTACTCCCGGGGGTTTTGAACTTCTTAATCACTAGCCTTAAGCCATTTATCTGGCTATCGGATCAAATCACCAAACGTATTGGCGCCAACGAAGCGGATATCGATGTGCGCTCAGAAATAAAAGCGATGGCGACTATGGGACTTGAGCAAAATGCCCTCGATGAGGACGAGCGCCGAGTTATTTGGAACATTCTAGACCTACACGATATTCGCGTTAAACAAGTCATGACGCCGCGCACAGTATGCGAGACAGTGCGTCCGGATATGACCATTAGCGAATTCTATAAGCACACTAAACAACTACCATTTTCTCGTTTCCCAGTCATCGACGCTGATGAGGAGCCGCATGGTATCTTGTTTCGCAGTGACGCGTTAGAGGCCGATCAAGAAACACAACTTGCAGAACTTACGCGTCCGGTTGAAATTGTCACTGAAACGGTGAGTGTTGAAGCGTTAATGGCGCATCTGCTAAAAGAACGCCAGCATATGTGTTTGGTCTACGATGAGCATGGAAGTTGGCTTGGGTTAATTACTTTAGAAGATATCATCGAGACCATTTTAGGTACGCCCATAATGGACGAAACAGATAATATCGCCAGCCTGCGTCGTTATGCTCGGCAGCGCTGGGATAAACGCTTAAAAAGCACTCCAAAGCAAGCGCAGAGCGAGTAAGGTAATGACCCATTTAAAGAGTTGGTCAAAGTGCTGGTTAGTCATTTTCTTTAACCAGCGAACCCCTATATAGGTTCCTAAAAAGCCTGCAGCTATCATACACATGATAAGCAGCCACCACTGCTCAAAGACAAAACCTTGTGCGCCAAAGACAATTGCTTTCGGCGCATGTTGCATTGTCATAATAGCGGCAAATGTCGCCACAACCGTATGCCTATGATCAAAGCGTGCTTTTACGAAACTGGCGACCACAGGCCCTGAAGCACCAACAAACAGCGAAATAAAGCCACATAATGCCGCGCCAAGCGCTAAACCAACACGTCCCAAAATTAATTTAGGTAACCGCGGCCCCCAGGTTAAAAACAACAGAAACCCAGCAATACTCAACTGCAACCAGTGTTGCGGTAATTGCAACAATACGAGGCTACCCAGCAGCGTCCCGACCAGTCCAAAGGGCACGAACCAAATGACGGTTCGCCAATCAATATGCCGCCACGTCAATGCTGAACGCCCTACATTCGATCCCATTTGCACAAAACCGTGTACCGGGATGATTGCATGCGCCGGCAATACCGAAGCTAGGACGGCAATCAGCACAGCGCCACCGCCCGCACCCGCGACAGCACTCAATAGTGATGTCAAAAACGAAAGACCCACTAATAAACTAAACCAGATATCCTGAACGCCCAACTCGCCCCCCTACACACACCGCTCTAATTTGGTTATAATCCGCTCGATTTTAACGCCTCGGATTTGCGATCCGACCTGCTGAAAAAGGAAGTAAACATGTATATCTGTGCAGCGCTCTATAAGTTCGTTGAACTCAACGACTTTGAATCCCTCCGTGAACCACTCTACCAAGTGATGTTAGAGAATGATGTCAAAGGCACATTATTGCTCGCACGTGAGGGCATTAACGGTACTATTTGTGGCACCCGCCAAGGCATTGACAATGTACTAGCACACATCAACGCGGATGAACGCCTCGCTGGTATTGAGCATAAAGAGTCACCGAGCGATGAACAAGCGTTCTATCGCACAAAAGTGAAGCTCAAAAACGAGATTGTCACCATGGGTGTTGATTGGGTGGATCCGAAGAACACTGTAGGCACTTATGTCGAGCCAGAAAAGTGGAACGACCTTATCTCAGATCCCGAAGTGCTTTTAATTGATACCCGTAATGAGTACGAATACGCCGTAGGCACGTTCAAAGGCTCGGTCAACCCCAAAACAGAAACCTTCCGTGAGTTCCCTGAATACGTCAAGGAGCACTTAGATCCGTCTAAACACAAAAAAGTAGCCATGTTTTGTACCGGCGGTATTCGTTGTGAAAAGTCGACAGCTTACTTGAAAGAGCAAGGATTTGATGAGGTTTATCATTTAAAAGGCGGCATCTTAAAGTACCTAGAAATGGTGCCAGAGGAAACCAGCCTTTGGGATGGTGAGTGCTTTGTCTTTGACCAGCGTGTAACGGTAAAACACGGTTTAGAGCAAGGTGCGTACGACCAGTGCTATGCTTGCCGCATGCCTATCACTGATGAAGAGAAGCAATCGGAACATTATGTGAAAGGGGTCAGTTGTCCACACTGTTACGACAAAACAACTGACGAGCAAAAAGCGCGCTATGCCGAACGCGAACGCCAAATCCAACTTGCTAAACAGCGAGGCGAAGCACATATTCGCGATGGTAAACGCGATGCCACACTACAAAACTGATCGGAATTGCGCTAGATTCGTATCAGTTCAACAGCATCGATTTACTGGAGATAGGTAATGAAGCAATTAAAAGTGATTGGTTTAGATGAGAAAAAAGCTGAGCAATTAGCCGACAAACTCAACGAGTTGTTGTCTAACTATCAGATTTTTTACATGAACGTTCGTGGCTTTCACTGGAATATTAAAGGTGAGCGCTTTTTTGAGCTACATGCCAAGTTCGAAGAAACTTACGACGATTTATTGTTGAAGATTGATGAAATTGCCGAGCGTATTTTGACATTAGGTCAACGCCCGATGCATGCCTATTCGACTTACATCAAGACCAGTGACATCGAAGAAGTCAAAGACGTTCATGATGGTCGTGCGTGTGTGGCTAACATCTTAGATAGCTATCAAACGACAATTCGCCTACAACGCGAAATTCAAGATCTGGCGAATGACGCAAATGATGAAGGCACCTCAGCACTGATGAGTGATTATATTCGCGAGCAAGAGAAAACTGCGTGGATGCTCACCTCATACCTAAACGACTAAAGTTACGAAGCTAGAAAATGAAAGCCCACCCTGCGGTGGGCTTTTTTGTGAGCGATTAAAAGCTGTACTTCGCTTTTACGTAGTAGTAGCCGCCGTTGATACCAAAAGGTAGTGTTTCCCAGCCATATTTAAAACCTGCTTGAGAGAACGGAACGCCTGCACTCCCCCATTCATCCGGATAAGTATCAAACAGGTTGTTTGCACCCACGACCAGTTTAAAATCATCAGTCAGGTCGTAACCGACCGACAAGTCAGTAAGCCACTTTCCATCCCATTTATGTTTGATACCGGTGAAAGCCTGACCTTCTACGGCGCCAAAGTAGTTAAATGCAAGATTAACGCTCCAACGATCACGCTCCCAGTCGGCCATAATCGATGCTTTCTCACTCGGTTGACCTTCTTCGATACGTAATACTTGAGTTTCGTTAAATATCTGCTCGGCAGGGATAAGTGATGAGACTGAGTTAACGCGTTCAACATCGGTATTAACAAAGCTCAACGCCGTAGTTAATACAAGATCGCCACTCAAAACTTCTGTCGGATATGACGCGATAATATCGACACCCTGCGTTTTGGTATCCACAGAGTTAGTGAAGAACTGCGCCGCGCCGAGATTGTTATTATCGAGTATAGTTGCGAACTCGGTACCAATATCTGCCGTTAGGGGCTCTGAGATAACGATGCGATCATCAATATTTATTTGATACAAATCGATGGTTAGGTCGAGTCCGTTTCGCCAACGTTTGATGATACCGATACTCGCGCTCTCAGATGTTTCTTCTTCGAGTCGGTTAATGCCAAATTGACGGGCAACTTCATCGTCATTCGACACAGTACCCGTTTGTACCAAAGTACCATTTACGATATTAGTAAGCACTTGTGAGTAATATATCTGTTGCACACCGGGCGCTCTAAAACCGGTCGCCAAAGTGCCACGGACCGAGAAATCATTGGTAATATCGTACCGCGTTGAGATTTTACCGGAGATGTTGTCACCGGCGATATCGTAATCTTCGTAACGCAACGCACCAGCAAGTAGCCAATCCGGTGTTACGTAGTACTCGGCATCAACGTATGCGCCGTAGCTATCACGTGAGGCATCTACTTCTTGTCCTGGACTAAAGCCAGGAAAGCCTTGGATACCGGCTTCTGCGGGCGCACCGGAAGGCGTTAGAATGGTTATTGAAGGATCATTGCTACGACCATAAGCCCAAGACACAGGATCACCTGCATTGATCTCATAACCATCGGTTCTAAACTCAACGCCCAAAGCCAGGTAGAGCAATTCGTTGTTGACGTCGATGGTGCCATTAAAATCGAGGTTGAAGGTGGTTTGGTCAAACACTAATTCACCATCAAAAGCCTCGGTCGGCGTGTCTGCGTAGATTCCACCGCCGGGTGCCGGCTCATAATACCAACTGACGTTTGCTGAGTTAGCGGAGTTAAAACCAAACTCATTTTTGCCATACACAATACTCGCGTCCCACAACCATGCATTGGGTAAGTCCCCCCGCAACCCAACCGCTATCGACTGATCATCCGCTTCGGTTTTAAGTTGTGGCAAAAAGCCATCTGGATAGATTGTCTCAATTGTACGAGGGTGTCCGCGACCACGGAAAAAGCCCGCTGAGCCACCATCGCGTGATGAAATACCACCAAAAGCATAGAGCTCGGTCGAGCCCGTCAATGTGTAGGCTGCGTTAAACCAAGCGTAATAGTTTTCTGAATCTGCATCACCCACATGTAAACGTACAACAGGATCACCATTACGATCCCACCAGTCACCGATTAATTGTCCACCGGTCGCTTCTAAGGTCGCTGGTGCAGCGCGATTAGTCATACCGCGATCACGATATTCTAGAGTAAAATTAAAGTAGCCTTTATCGTTCGTAGTGCCCAAGTTGAGGCCAACTTGATTAACCTCACCATCACCTTCATAAGTTTGTCCGATTTCCGCACTCACGCTTCCACCGTCTCCTGATTTAAGCGTGATGTTGATAACGCCTGCAATAGCATCCGATCCATATTGTGCGGCTGCACCATCCCGCAGGATTTCTACGCGCTCAACCGCAGTGATTGGAATCGCATTGATATCGTAGCCTGCCGAACCTTTGCCGATGGTTTCTTGAACGTTAACAAGCGCTTGTTGATGACGACGCTTACCATTGACGAGTACAAGTACTTGGTCAGGTCCTAGACCACGTAACGTCGCTGGTCGAATGATATCCGAGCCATCTGAAATGGTGGTGGAAGAAAAGTTAAACGAAGGCGCACTCATTTGAATAGCTTTACCGAGTTCAGAAGCGCCTGTCTCAGCCAGTTGCTCACTTGAGATAATGTCCACAGGTGACGCCGACTCAGTGGCCGTTCGCCCGTTTACTCGTGAACCCAAAGTAACAATACGCTCGATATTTTCAGGCACTTCTTCAGCTTGCTGTTGCTGTGCCAAAACCGGTGAGGCACTGCAAACGGCTGATACAGCAAGCGCGATGACACTCAATTTTATTGTTTTTTCTTTCATGCTCGCTCTTCCTTCACCATTTTGTAATAGTTCATTTACAGTGTTTACTTATATTGGTGAAGAATATATATATGACATTTGACGTAACGTTGACGTCAAACTAAAAAATACATGCTATGGTAGTCATTGCAGTTAAATTATTTAATATATATAACAACAAGTTAGGAAGATTCAGATGAACAAAATCGTAGGTCTTATTCTTTTAGTGGTCGGAGCAATTTTATTGTACTTTTCTTATGAGGCATCTCAGTCGCTTGCTTCTGAAGCTTCACAAATGGTCACCAATGAGCCAACGGATAACACCATGTGGTATTTAATCGGTGGTGTAGTCGCCGTGATTATTGGGTTATACGCGGTATTTAAAGGAAAGTAAGTAAATTAGACTATAAAGCAGTGTGTCTGGCTAACTGCCAGACACATTTTTAAGTGAAAGCGATGACAGTGTGGCAAGCACCCCAATGCCGACAAGTAGCCATAATACTGCCGACACACCGTAAGAAGCATCGAGCCAACCAAGCAAGATACCAGCCAGTAGAATAACGCCCATCACCGTATTAGATACTGCAGTCAACTGCGCTCGGTTATCTTGATTTGCCATGTCCACTAGGTAGGTTTTGCGCCCCACACGCGCGCCATGATGCGCCACTGCAGATAGGAACATTAAACCACCCGCCGCCCAAATTGAACTTAACGCTTGTGGGAACCAGTAATAAATCGCCAAGGCTACTAACATCACAAGCGTCGACATTACCGACGCCGCCGCCATCACATGATGGCTAGCCGAATCTGACCAACGTCCCCAAAACCGTCCGGCCAATAAGCCGGCTAAGCCACTAGCCAATAGTAAACTCCCTAGACTGGTATAGCCTGCATCGCCTTCGCGCTGAATAAGAACAACGATATAGGGAATCGCAAAAGCCGCCGCAACTAATAAAGCTCGGGTAAGGACAAAGTGACCAAAAAGCGCATTACGCCACAGTAATGACAGTGACTTTAACGCTTCGCTGATAGCGTTCCCGCCGCCCTCAGTTGCACCAGCAACTTCCGGTATACCCGCGTAGGTGATTGCCGCACAGGTCCACAGCAGCACGCCACCACCGAGCAATACGAGAAAGAGACTGCGTTGCCCCTCAACATCGGGAAACATCACAATGACTAACGCTGTCACTAAGGTCAGTAATCCCGCAGCTGAAGCGGCGACACCCGACAGTCGCCCACGCCGCGTTTTCGAGACGGTTTTGCCAGTCACGTCTTTATTGGCTACGGAACAAACTCCACGCGACAGTGAAAAAGTAATTAGGAATAAAATGACTGTCCAGCCCAACGCCGAACCGTCCAAAGTCGCGACAGCCACAAGCATTAAAGCCAATGACACGGCTTGACCACCGCTTCCGGCGACCCAAAACCACTTTCGTACAGGTTGCTCGCGTAATTTTTGCGCAACAAAGAGTTGTGGTAGTAACGCCAAAGATTCTCTTATGGGCACTAAGGCACTAATAAATACGGGTGGCGCGCCCAGTGCACTGAGCATCCAGGCTAAGACTAAACGTGCGCTCACCAGTGAATCGCCAAGTTTGGTCAGCATTAGAGAAACAAGCATCAACACGAATGAACGCGGTTGTTCATTGCATGCATTTTCGGGGATATCTTTACAAACGCGTGCGTCTTCGTCTTCAGCAAGGTAGCCGTAGACACGATTCATCAATTGCTTATCAGCCATCACATTTCCCTAATCGTCAGCTAATTGATACCAAATGTCATTGACCCATTGCATCAATTGCAGCGCAGCTAGCACATCATCCCACTTTAAAGGTACCGGCGACTGCCGACGGTACTCATCAAAGCAGTCATGCTGTTCAGCCACTGAGCAGCGATTAATTAACATAGCACTGGCAAAATCAACGGCGGGGTTACCAAAACTGGCGTACTCCCAGTCCAACGCCACAGGTCGTTCTGTTAGTACGATATTATCGAAAGAAAGATCGAAATGGCAAAGACAAGATTGCGCTGCATCAATCGTTAACTGTTCTTGCAGTGCATGTATGCGTGCTAACTGTTGCTCAGAAGCGCACGCAAAATAGCCCTCAAGGCGTTGCCAGAAAGAAGGACCCTGGTAATCAACGCGCGTTTGATGCAACGTGACCATAAGGCTGACCATGGTCGTTAGTTTTTCGGTTCGCGGTAACTGGCTTTGCGCTAGGGTAGGTCCTTCAACGAACGCTTGGAGCACCCAACGACTGTAGTCGCTATCAATAATCTGAGGGGCCAAACCTTGCACCGCCAGAGCACTTTGCAACTTCAGCTCATCCTCGCGATTAAGTAATAGCCCCTGTGCCGCATTGAGCCACTTAAACAAGTAGCTTTCCTGAGCGCAGTTAATGCGCCAAACATCGTTCACTTGTCCAGTCGATATGCGTTCAACATGTTGAGGGGCCGGCAGTTTCATGTCGTCTGAACCGCAGGTCCATCATCCACTCGCCAGCGGTACATGGCATACACCACGAGTACCAGGTAGAGCACAAATAACATGGCTGTAGCGACGAATCCTTTACTTAAATAGAGATATACATAGACCGAATCGATTACAAGCCAATACCACCAGGTTTCCATCGCCTTTTTGGTAACCAAGTAGGTCGCTAGTAGACTAAATGCGGTCGTAAAGGTATCGAGCCAAACTGCATCTGCATCGGTATAATTTTGTAAAAGCAAGGCGGTAACCACCGCAACCACTGATACCCAAACCCATTGCTTGAAATGCCACTTAAAGGAATAATGATGACCGCGTTGATTTTCCTCAATTGCAGTCCCCTGCTGTCGCCATTGCCACCAGCCATAACCTGCCATGATGACGTATATCACTTGCAGTAGCGATTCCATATACAGCTTTGCGTCCCAAAAGATGCTCGCATAAACACAACAGCTTAGCGCCGCAGCCAGCCAACACCCTTGCCTTTGATGCGCGGCGAGCACTAAGTAAGCAAGCGCAAGTAGCAAAGCGCCGAGCTCCCAAAAGGAGCTCAGCATAAGTTGGTCCATTAACTCACTTAACATGGTCAGGGGTCAGATCTTTATTGATAAACTTACAAACAAGAACCTGCGATGGCACCCGATCGTATAACCAGTTGAGTTCCTTTGTTAGGGCGCCCATGACCACCTCAAGGTCACCAAATACTTGCGTACTCATCGTGTTAGTGAGCACTGTTAAATCAGGATACTCATTCAGCCTATCAATAAACGCTTGAATCACCTCTAAGTAATTATTTGCAAGCGGATAGAGCGAGAGTTCTGCAGAAAATGGCATACAACCTCCTTAAAATGTGTAACGTGCGGTAAGGCCAAATCGACGCGGCTCACCATATTGGACGTAGGTCTCCGTCACGTATTCATCGCGCGGGTCGTTACCGAAATAGAAGCCTCGAATTTCGTAGTCTTCATCGGTTAAGTTACGTCCCCAAAGGGTAAAACGCCACTGGTTCCAATCGTAGTTAAGTTGCGCGTGCAGCAAGGCCATACTATCGGCCTGCTGATTGTGTGAGTTAGAGAAGTAAAAGCCATCTTTTAGATCGGTTTGAACGCTCCAGCTCAACGCATTCGTCAGTTGTCCCTCTAAGCCAATGTTGGCTTGGTAGTTAGGTGCGTGAGCTTGATCGCGCCCACTCATATCCCTGCCATCTTCAGTGACGAAGCCATCGATTTCCGTATCCAACCAGCCCATTGATGCAAACGCACTGATGGAATCACTCAAACGGTACCTCAGCTCGGCTTCTAACCCATAGTTACTGCCTTGTGCGGCGTTCTCAATGTAACCCACGAACGACTGATTGCGATTTACCCAGCTCTTGAGCTGCACATCATCACGCCAGTTGTAAAACGCCGCCACCCGATAACTCCAATCGCTGCGCGTGGCCTTCATACCCACTTCCGCATTCCACAATATTTCAGGGGCAAAAGTCGCACGATCGAGTAAATAGGCTTCAAGTTCGTCGAGTTGTTGGTCTTTCGCGCGCCCTAACGCCTCACCATTAACACCACCCGCTTTATAACCGCGTGCGAGCGTGGCATAAGCATAACTTTGCGGCGCATATTGATACCGTAAACTCAGATTTCCACCAACCATGGTATCGCTAGGCTCTGCAACCACTCCGTTACTATCAACATAGTCATTGTCGTAACGTTCGATACGCAAACCACCAATCCAACTCCAGTTATCGTTGACTTGCTGGACAAGCTCACCATAAACAGCTTGGTTCTGAGTTTCATAGTGACTACCGAAAATACTTGGTGAGTCGATGTCCCAATTATAGTAATCACGGGTCAGGTTCACGTCTTTACTGTAATAATAAACACCGGCTGTCCAATCTGTTGGCAAACCCCACAGGTTAATGGGTGCATCCGATGTAAAACGAACTTCAGCAGTTACATCGTCTCGCTCACGATAATACGCGTCAAAAGAAGAGTACTCCCAACCCGGAGCGATGCCGACGTAAGTCCAGTCTTCATCAAATGCGTAGTCTTTGTCAGCGCTGAGCACATTTAATGCGGCCTCGACGGTAAAATTTTCAAAACCGCTGTAATCGAGTTGTAATCGAGCTGCCGTTGAATCCAAACGATCAAACCCAGGTTCATCAGATAAGGTGGTGCGGTCGTTCTCTAAACTAAAGGCATCGTAGCCATTATCAATATCCATTTTATGGATACGCGTTTTTAAAAGCCAATCTTGCCCGAGCTGAGTATCGATGCTTAAGCGCGCAGTGAATTCATCACGTTGCTCAGTATCATCGCGGTTTAGAAAGGTATTTTCGGTGTAGCCATCTTGGTCGAATTGCATGAGGGATAAGCGTGCATTGCCCAACGCGCCCAAGGAACCACCCACAGCGCCGGCCAATGTGCTTTCAGAGTAGTTACCCACACCGATTAGCCACTCACCACTGGTAACCTCGGTGGGCCGATTCGACTCGAGCAACACCATACCCGCCAGCCCGTTAACGCCAAAGCGCCCACTTTGTGGACCACGGTAGACTTCCACTTGTCCGACATCGAATAGTGTCGCTGCAGAACCCAACCCAGAATAGTCGATGCCATCAATGACTAAGCCGACCGATGGATTAATTGCATCAACAAATTGCGAACGTTCGCCGATACCGCGGATCTGGATGAAACGTGCCGTACTGGAGCCACCCGAAAAATTGACGTTAGCAACCGAGTTCAAGACGTCCTGCAAGTGACGTGATGCGCGTTGATGCATTGAGTTTTCATCAACAATGGCGATGCTGCGAGTGGTTTGTGTGATGGTCTGCTTTTGAAAGTCACCGACCACCTCAATGGATTCATCAATAGTGGTTTCGTTGGTGTCTTGTGCCC
This sequence comes from Idiomarina sp. D18, assembly GCF_057748155.1. Taxonomy (NCBI): domain Bacteria; kingdom Pseudomonadati; phylum Pseudomonadota; class Gammaproteobacteria; order Alteromonadales; family Idiomarinaceae; genus Idiomarina; species Idiomarina sp. D18. The sequence continues at coordinate 2,676,731 of NZ_CM173240.1, read as the reverse complement.
AAACAGAAGTGCTGCTCAGCACACCGATCAGAAGCGCAGATAGTTTAAAACTGTTGTTATGCATGGATCATTTCCCTTATTGACTGCAAAGAAACGACCCGGTTGGATCAGTCAGAGACTGATACTGAAGGAGGTTATTCACTCATTGTATGCGAGACTTTACCATCCCTACGCCAGTATTAACCGGATCAGGTAAAAAGGGTTCGCTTTCGCATCTCAGCCTAAAAAGGCACCCCTTGGTACTCGGGCGCTAGTATAACGCCTTGTTTAAAATTGGCAAACCTAGATGAATGCCAACGCGTCACCGTGCATATTTTCCATTGGCACATCACGTGCCGTAAAATCATCACGAATGACACGAACCATTTCAAAACGCCCAGCCATATAAATCTGACATTCAGACAAATTCGGCTGCTGAGCCATGACTTCGTGATGGACTAAACCAACGCCATAAGCCCAACCCTGCGGCGCCTCTTCGACCACAGGATGGTAAGTAAATAATGGATGTTGAGTTGCTAATGCCTGCAGCTCCTTATGCAAATAAAGGTCATCCGCCGACTTTGCGCCCCAATAGAAATAAACAGGTTTATCTAAGCCATCTGTCAGCAATTTTTGCAAAATAGAATATGTGTAAGAGAAGCCCGTACCTCCGGCAATCAACACCGTATCTCCAGCACGATCGGACTTAAATACAGCCTCACCCGCCGGTGCTTCAATGGTGAGTTCGCCTTTATCTTTTACAACATCCAATACTTCTGTCGCGTAGCTGTTATCCGGTGGCGCGCCAATATGAAGTAACCATTCTTTATGCGCAGTCGGTGCAGACGCAATGCTAAACGGCCGTTTATCTCGCTCGCCCATCACCACCATTAAGTACTGACCCGCTTCAAATTTTGTCGCCTCAGGTAAGGTCACACTGACTTCCCAGACGTGCTCTGCTAACTGACGGCTCACATGCGCTTTACAGTGCATCACTTGCGACATTTACTTCTCCAAAATATTTAATTCATCCCACAGCGAATCAACGCGCTGCTTGACTGCTTCGCTCATCACGATGGGTTCGCCCCACTCACGATTAGTCTCCCCGGGCCACTTATTCGTGGCATCGAGACCCATTTTTGAGCCTAGACCCGAAACCGGTGAAGCAAAGTCTAAATAGTCAATTGGCGTATGCTCAACCATCGTCGTATCTCGCGCTGGATCCATACGCGTTGTCATCGCCCAAATTACGTCCTTCCAGTCGCGCGCGTTGACATCATCGTCACACACGATGACAAACTTGGTATACATGAATTGTCGTAAAAAAGACCAAACACCCATCATCACACGCTTTGCATGACCGGGGTATTGCTTTTTCATGGTCACAACGGCCAATCGATACGAGCAACCTTCGGGCGGTAAATAAAAGTCGACTATTTCTGGAAACTGTTTTTGTAAAAGCGGAATAAACACTTCGTTCAATGCAACACCCAATACGGCGGGCTCATCCGGCGGACGCCCGGTATAGGTACTGTGGTAGATTGGATCTTTACGATGTGTAATGTGAGTCACTGTGAAGACAGGGAACTCATCCACTTCGTTGTAATAACCGGTATGGTCGCCGTAAGGCCCTTCCGGCGCCATTTCTCCCGGCTCAATATAGCCTTCTAAGATCATCTCAGCGTGAGCCGGCACTTGTAAGTCGTTGCTTACACTCTGAGTCACTTGCGTACGACTATCGCGTAACAAGCCAGCAAAAGCATACTCCGATAAACTGTCTGGAACCGGCGTGACCGCCCCCAAAATTGTTGCAGGATCAGCGCCCAAAGCGACCGACACAGGAAACCGTTCACCCGGATTTTGCTGACACCATTCCTGGAAGTCGAGCGCGCCGCCACGGTGCGACAACCAACGCATGATGAGCTTATTTTTGCCAAGTACCTGTTGGCGGTAAATACCCAAGTTCTGACGCTCTTTGTGCGGACCTCGGGTAATCGTTAAACCCCACGTAATTAAAGGTGCGGCATCACCTGGCCAACAATGTTGAATAGGCAACTGGGTCAAGTCAACGTCATCACCCTCTACAACCACTTCTTGGCACGGCGCCTTTTTAATCGACTTAGGTGCCATGCTCAGCACTTTTTTGTACGTGGGTAGTAGATTTAGCGCGTCTTTGAAGCCTTTAGGGGGTTCAGGCTCTTTCAAAAAAGCCAATAGCTTACCGACATCACGCAGTGCAGTGACCGATGTTTGTCCCATACCCATGGCGACACGGTCGGGAGTACCAAATAAATTGGCGAGCACCGGGATGGTGTGACCTTTCACATTCTCAAATAACAATGCCGGCCCGCCCGCTTTTAGCGTGCGGTCGGCAATTTCTGTCATTTCTAAGTATGGATCGATCTCGTGTTGAATACGCTTGAGTTCACCTTTCGCCTCAAGCTGCTGAATAAAATCACGCAGATCTTGATATTTCATAGGTTAACTATTGCGTTGACGCTTCATTGACTCAAAGAACTCGTCGTTGGTTTTGGTCATTTGCAGACGATCGATTAAGAACTCCATGGCCTCAACTTCACCCATCGGGTTCATGATCTTACGTAGTATCCACATCTTCTGCAGTTCGTCTTGAGATGTAAGTAGTTCCTCACGACGAGTACCAGAGCGGTTAAAGTCAATCGCTGGGAATACACGGCGCTCTGCAAGCTTACGGTTTAAGTGCAGCTCCATGTTACCGGTACCTTTAAACTCTTCGTAGATGACTTCATCCATCTTCGAGCCAGTATCAATCAGTGCCGTCGCAATAATGGTTAAGCTACCGCCTTCCTCGACATTACGCGCAGCGCCAAAGAAGCGCTTAGGCTTATGTAACGCATTGGCATCAACACCACCAGTCAGTACTTTACCTGAACTGGGAATCACGGTGTTGTAAGCACGCGCTAAACGCGTGATTGAGTCGAGCAAGATAACCACATCTTTTTTGTGTTCAACTAGACGCTTAGCTTTCTCAATCACCATCTCCGCAACCTGGACGTGACGGTTTGCCGGTTCATCAAACGTCGACGCAACCACTTCGCCTTTAACCAAGCGATGCATTTCGGTCACTTCTTCTGGACGTTCATCAATCAACAATACGATGAGTTCAGCATCAGGGTGATTGGCTGCTAACGACGTTGCAATGTTTTGCAGCAACATGGTTTTACCCGCCTTAGGCGGCGCAACGATAAGACCACGCTGACCTTTACCGATAGGTGCTGATAAATCGAGCACACGTGCAGTGATGTCTTCAGTACTGCCGTTACCACGTTCAAGGTGGAAGCGCTCATTCGCATGCAGAGGCGTTAGGTTTTCGAATAGGATCTTATTACGTGAGTTCTCTGGTTTATCAAAGTTTACTTCACGAATTTTTAGTAGAGCAAAGTAGCGTTCGCTATCTTTCGGAGGGCGAATCTTACCGCCAATCGTATCACCGGTACGCAAGTTAAAGCGTCGGATCTGACTCGGCGAGACATAAATGTCATCGGGTCCTGCGAGATATGAAGAATCGGCTGAGCGTAAAAAGCCAAAGCCATCTTGCAATATTTCTAGGACACCACCGCCGTATATATCCTCACCACTTTTGGCGTGCGCCTTTAAAATCGCGAAGATAATGTCTTGCTTACGCAGACGAGCCATGTTTTCAAGGCCCATGCTATCGGCTAGTTCTACTAATTCATTTACAGGTTTATTTTTAAGTTCAGTCAGATTCATAGGGGGGTTTCGAATTATCGATTCATCACAAAGTCGGTAAGGACTCGCTAAGGTTATAAGTTAGGGTTACATTAAAATTTGAAATTTGGATTCCGAGCGGTTGGAAATCGAGTCAAGAAAGACTTGTTTTGCGTGCAATGATTAGCGCACATTGCCTCGATGCTCAGTTAATGAGCAAAACCTAACACCAAACTTCGGATTCGTCCAGTTTTTAGGCCATAAAAATTAAAAAACGGCGTCATGGACGCCGTTTTTTACGATCAATTAGATGTGTTGATCAAGAAACTCAGTTAATTGAGCTCGAGACAACGCACCTACTTTAGTGGCAACCACTTCACCGTTTTTAAACAACAGCAAGGTAGGGATACCACGAATACCATATTTCGGTGGCGTCTGATCGTTATGGTCTACGTTCAGCTTGCCGATGATCAAGCGACCTTCGTAGTCTTTCGAAATATCGTCCAAAATAGGCGCAATCATTTTACAAGGACCGCACCATTCTGCCCAAAAGTCTACTAAAACAGGTTTATCAGAATTGATGACATCTGCTTCAAAGCTGTCATCGCTAAGCTGAACAATTACTTCACTCATGTTAATCTCCGCTACTCTTTTCGCGACTAATGTGTGTATGATGATATTATTTCTGTTTTTGATTACAAGCGCAAACTGATATGCTTATAACCTATGAATAAAACACATTTAACTGAAACTCGATTTGAAACGCTGGGTTTGCATGACAAAATCCAACAGGCTCTCACGTCTGCAGGATTTGAAAATTGCACGCCTATTCAAGCACTTAGCCTACCAGTGGCGCTCTCTAATCAGGATGTAGCAGGCCAAGCCCAAACAGGTACCGGCAAAACCTTGGCATTTTTGTTAGCAACTTTCAACCGATTAATGCAATCGCAAAAATCGTCTGAAGCGGGTCCCCGCGCTATCATTATGGCACCGACGCGTGAACTTGCGATACAAATTGCCAACGATGCGAAAATTCTTACACAAACATGCGAGCTGAAAACGGCCGTTATTTATGGTGGTGAGGGTTATGAGGCGCAGCAGCAGCAATTAGCAGATAAACCCGACATCATCATTGGTACAACGGGTCGGATTATTGACTTCTATAAGCAAAGCTTATTCCCTCTCGATAACATCGAGGTGGTGGTACTCGATGAGGCTGATCGCATGTTCGATTTGGGCTTTATCAACGACATCCGGTATTTACTAAAGGCCATGCCCGATCCGAGTGAGCGACTCAACTTGTTGTTTTCTGCCACTTTATCTTATCGGGTGCAGGAGCTGGCGTATGAGCATATGAATGCGCCAACCAAAGTCGAGGTGGAGCCTCAACAGAAAACCGGCGTACGTATTTCGGAGGAGCTATTTTATCCGTCTAAGTACGACAAGATGCCGCTGTTGCTCACGTTGATTGAGGAAGACTGGCCTGATCGCGCTATCGTATTTGCCAACACCAAGCATGGTTGCGACAAAGTTTATCAATGGCTCGACATTAACGGTCACCGGGTGGGCCTCTTAACGGGCGATGTACCACAAAAGAAACGCCTGAAAATTTTGGATGACTTTGCCGAGGGGCACCTCGATATTTTAGTGGCAACCGACGTCGCAGCGCGCGGACTCCACATCCCAGAAGTTACGCACGTTTATAATTTCGACTTACCAGACGACTGCGAAGACTATGTACACCGTATTGGTCGAACAGGTCGTGCGGGAGCGAGTGGCGCAGCTGTTAGTCTTGCATGCGAAGAGTATGTCTATAACTTGCCTGCGATTGAAGACTATATCGGTCATACGATTCCGGTTACGAAATACGACGAGACCGCGATTCTGACGGATTTAAAACGTCCTCGAAATCAAAATCGTCGCCGCCGTGGGCCACATCCTAATAACCGTAATCGTAACCGTAATAACAAGCACCGAGGTCCTAAGAACTAACATGACCTCAAATAACCGCCGCATTGCTGCCATTGATTTAGGTTCCAACAGTTTTCACTTACTCTTGGCTGAAATGGTAACGCGCGGCGGTGTTGATTTTCCTCGTATCATCAAACGCGTAAAGCAAAAAGTGCGTTTAGCCGATGGCTTTGATGCCTCTCGAAACATCAGCCAACAAGGTATAGATCGAGCTAAGGCGTGCTTGAGTCTGTTTCATGATGAGATCGTTCAGTTCGGCGCAGGTACCATTAAAGCCGTTGCAACAGCCGCGATGCGCCAAGCGAATAACCAATCGGATGTCCTGCTCGCGCTCGAAACTGCGTTGAAATTTCCTATCGAGATAATTAGTGGGTTACGCGAGGCAGAACTGATATACGCAGGTGTGACCTCAACAGCGCGCAGTCGCGGTGATACGTTGGTCATCGATATTGGTGGTGCGAGTACGGAAATCATTGCGGGCCACGATAAAACCCCCAAACTATTGCACAGCTTTGATATGGGTTGTGTCGTATTTCAAAATAATTATTTTCCTGAAGGTATTATCACTCGGAGTCGTATCGAGTCCGCGCAAGCACAAGTGCGTAATCAACTCAGTCACTATCAACACGCATTTAAGCGTCTTGGCTGGAAACGCGTCATTGGTGCATCAGGCACCTTCAGAGCAGTGCACGAAATCGCTCAGGCGAATCAGCAAGATACCATCGACAGCGACTATCTAACCTCTTTGGTTTCAAGATGTATTCAATCAGGCGCAGTAAAAAACCTAACATTATTGGGTCTACGCGAGGATCGTAAACCCATTTTCTTAGGTGGCCTGGTGATTTTGGCCACCCTCGTCGAACAATTGGGGATAAACGCCATTGAGATCACCAATGGCGCTTTACGTGAAGGCTTACTCGCTGAAATATCTCAGCCCAATGAGCAATTAGCGCTACGCTAACTCGCGCGCAATCTGTTTCGCAAAATAGGTGAGAATCCCGTCTGCGCCAGCACGCTTAAATGCGAGCAAACTTTCCTGCACGACATCGTTCGCTAGCCAACCGTTCTCAATTGCTGCCTGAAGCATCGCGTATTCACCACTCACTTGATAAGCAAACGTCGGCACTTTAAATTGATCTTTGACTTCGCGGACAATATCTAAGTACGGCATACCGGGCTTGACCATCACCATATCGGCACCTTCTTCGATATCCAGCGCAATCTCATGCAACGCTTCGAGACGGTTAGCCGGGTCCATTTGATAGGTTTTCTTGTCGCCGCCTTTAAGGTTACCTGCTGACCCCACTGCATCCCTGAAAGGTCCATAAAATGCACTGGCGTATTTCGCTGAATAAGCCATGATTTGTGTGTTCGAGAACCCCTCATGTTCTAGCGCGTCGCGGATGGCACCAATTCGTCCATCCATCATGTCTGAGGGCGCGACCATGTCAGCGCCTGCCCGTGCATGGGACAACGCTTGTTTAACCAATACATCAGTGGTTATATCATTCAATACGTAACCCGACTCGTCGATAATGCCATCTTGCCCGTGGATGGTAAACGGATCGAGAGCGACATCGGTCATTACACCTAACTGCGGGAATTTGGCTTTAATTGCACGCACTGCACGTTGGGCAAGACCATCGTCATCATATGCAGCTTCAGCCATTTCTGACTTTACTGACGCGGGCGTAACGGGAAATAACGCCACCAGCGGAACCCCAAGCTCTACCAATTCAGCGCATTCATCGAGCAACAAGTCAATGGACTTACGTTCCACACCGGGCATCGAGGGAACTACTTCGCGTTGCTGCTCTCCCTCTAAAACAAACACGGGATAAATTAAGTCATTTACCGTGAGCGAGTTCTCTGCGACCAACCGGCGTCTAAAATCAGATACGCGATTGCGGCGCATACGCGTGCGTGGAAAATTGCCATTCGTCGACATGACGGTTACTCCTCAATGGACGTTGTTACAACTTGATCGCGGCCCTCGCGCTTGGCTTTGTATAGCGCCGAGTCTGCCGCAGTAAATAAATCATGCACACTATGATCGCGCGTATTATCTATCGCTGCAACTCCAGCGCTGATAGTAATTGAGTGCTCGCCGTCACGTGTCGAGAACACACATTGCCTAATATGCTTAACCAACCGCTCAGCGAACACCAAACCGTTCTGAGGGTCTGTTTCCGCCAAAATAAAAGCAAATTCTTCACCACCGTAACGGCAGACTGCATCGGTAGGACGACGTGCTTGCTTACGTAGTTCCGTACTCACAGCCTGCAAGATATCGTCGCCGACGCCATGACCATAGGTATCATTCACTGCCTTAAATTTATCAATATCGATCATCAATAAGCACATCGGCTTTTGATTACGGCGGCTACGACGATACTCTCGCTCAATTTGCTGAGTAAAATAACGACGATTATGTAAACCTGTCAAAGGGTCTTCTAAGTTACGTTGCTCTAACTCATTATTCGCTTCTTGTAGCTCTCGTAACGTGATTTCTAACTCAAATGTTCGCTCCTCTACACGTGTTTCAAGCTCCTCATTATAACGCTGTTGTGCAATCAAACGTTCCCGCCGTTGCTCGTTATAACGCACCGCCAAAACCCACGAGAGCAACAAAATTTCTAAACCAGAGCCCAGCATGATAGCGTGACGCTGGATAAACATACTGTCGATAATGCCAAGGTAGCCCAACGAGTTGACCATCACGGAGAGAAGTAATGCGCCCCATGCAATGGTGAACGTGCGCGCGTAAATTAGACCTTTTTTCCATAAGTAGACGCCAATAATCAATAAATAAAGGCAGCCGGGTACGGCTAATGCGAGTAGCGCATGGATACCGACTTTATAGCTACTGAAAGCACCAACAGCCAGACTAACCAAAGCCAAACCCGCCATGATAAAAAGACCACGCGCTAACGTTCGTCGATAGTTCTTAAGTCGTAATAATTGATAGGCAAATAACGCAGCCGTTAACAGCGTCAAACTCCCAAATATCGGTATACCTTTGTCTTGCAGGTACAGCCAGTTGGGCCATAAATACCGGAAACCAAGTCCATCAAGACTCAGCATTAAACCACCGAAGAAGATCGTATATAAAGAATAGATGCCAAATTCAGGTTCACGTGAAGCGATGAACCCAAATAAGTTATACACGGTCATACAAAAAAGCACGCCAAAATAGAGACCCTCTACAAGCCGTCGCTGTAGCTTGGCATCAAAAAAGTCGGCTTCCGAAATCAACGAAACAGGAACACGCATTGAACTTGATGTCACAACTTCGATGAAAACCTCGCCGGTTTGATTCGCCGGTACTGGAATCGCGAAATCAGAAATTAATATCGCTCGTTGAAAAAACGGTTGCTTATCACCTAGGTTGTATTCAATTAAACCGTCATTGGAAAACCAGTGGATGTGAATTGAATCGAGTAATGGATACGCCATGTATAGCACGCGATCATAATCGACGTCGCTAATGTTAAAGGTTAACCAGTAGTGATCATCGGTATAGCCGAATGAGCCGCGTGATCCATTGAGCACATGCCAATTTTCATCTGAGCGCGCCTTCACCGCTTCGATACTTAACGATTCCGGCGTACTAAAGTACTCAATATTTAAGGCTTCTGAGCTCCGACGTTGGTCCATAGTGAGCGATGAAAACACAAACCACAAAACAGTTGCGGCAATCACCACCAAAAATAAAACGATCGAGGACCATCGCGTCATATTCAACTCGAATAGTTGTCAAGTGCGAACAAACGTAAGGCGTTAGCGGTCGTCAATTGTGCAACCTCTGCTACGCTCATACACCAGCTTTCAGCCAGTGCCTCGCCGACGTAGGGCAGATAAGCGGGTTCATTATCTCGCGGTCGCGGGCGAATATTTCGCGGCAGTAGAAAAGGTGCATCGGTCTCAAGAACCGTTCGTTGTTTTGGCAACGCAGGCAATACTGACAATAATTCTTGATTTCTGCGTTCATCACACAGCCAGCCCGTTAGACCAAAGCAATGTCCACGTTCGTTATAGGCATCTAAGGCCTTATGCCCGCCTGTAAAGCAATGAGTCAGTCGTGGCAACTTGGGCTTCGCGTAACGGTCGAGTAGACTAATTTGTTCTTCCAGTGCATCACGCTCATGGAGATAAAGTGGCAAAGATAACTCATTGGCCACCTCGATCTGTTGAATAAATACACGCTTTTGATTTGCTGAGCTTGCGAAGTTGCGATTAAAATCCAAGCCACATTCGCCAATGGCTTTAACAAATGGAGATTGGGCTAATTCAAAGAGTTGAGACTGAAGGTCTGTTGGCGCGTTATCAGCTTCATGCGGGTGAACACCCACGGTCGTATACAATGAGTCAGGAAAGCGTTCGCACAGCTCGATCGCTGCATGCGCTTCAGCAATATCGGTTGCAATAACAAGTTGATGACTCACGCCGGCCGCATGTGCTCGCGTAATAACGGACTCAAGTTGGCGATGAAGCCGAGTGTGTGTCAGATTTACGCCCGCATCGAACCATTCCATAACACCTACTTATTTCACTTTTCGTTCATCTTAGGTTTATACCAGCTTCCGATAATAAGTCCAAACTCAAACAACAGCCACATTGGGACCGCCATCAATGTTTGTGAGATCACATCGGGCGGAGTCAATAACATACCGATAGTGAAGGCCGCGACAATAACGTATGGCCTTTTTTTACGTAAACTAGCCGGTGACGCGACGCCCGACAAAATAAGTAAAAAGATAGCGACAGGAGTCTCAAATGCGATACCGAAAGCGACAAAAATCGCCAGAACGAAGTCGAGATAATTTGAGATATCCGTAGCAACCTGAATGTCGTCAGGGGCGGCTGCCATAAAAAAACTCATTGCTAATGGCAACACAACGAAGTACGCAAACGCGATACCGAGATAGAACAGCAATGTACTACTGGCTAATAATGGCACGACAAAACGCTTTTCCTTTTTGTACAGCCCTGGCGCAATGAAGGCCCATATTTGCCATAAAATAATAGGCACTGCTAACGCGAACGCGACCACAAAAGTCAGCTTGAAAGGCGTGAAGAAAGGTGCCGCGACATTAGTCGCGATCATCTGCGAACCCTCTGGCAAGTACCGAATGAGCGGGTCAGCCAGTAAACGATATAGGTCATTAGCAAAATAAGCTAACGCAGCAAACACGACCACCACTGCGATGACAGCTCTGAGCAAGCGTTTGCGAAGCTCGATAAGGTGACTAAGGAGAGGCGAATCAGTCATGCTTTTTAGCCTCAGTATCAGATTCTTTTGCCGCTTGGTAGGGGCGCTGAACGTCAGCTGCGGCATTTTGTAACTCAACGATTGAACGCTGTAACTCAGGACTTAATTCGTGAAAATCTTTGCCTTCTTGCTCGAACTTACGTAAATGCTCGTGTAGCTCTTTAACTCTGAGTTCATGATCAAGCTCATTTTGTACGTTTTGAGAGAACGACTTTACTTTCGCCATACCTCGCTGAACGCCACGCAAAGCAGACGGCAAGCGCTCGGGCCCTAGCACTAATAGGCCGACCACGATAATGACCAGCAACTCCCAAAATCCAATATCGAACATAAAAAATTAGGCGTTCTTATCTTTCTCGGATTCGCTGGTTGTGCTTTCCGTTTGTTGGTTTTGCTTCAGGTTTTTGGTTGGCTCACCGTCTTCGTTAGCGTCGTCATCCTTCTTAGGTTCGTCACTCACTGACTTTTTAAAGCCGCGTACAGCACTGCCAACGTCTGAACCGAGGTTTCGTAGGCGCTTACTACCAAAAAGTAGCACGATAATGAGTAATAAAATCAGTAATTGCCAAGGACCTGGACTCATAATTCACCTATTCCTTTATCTTAATTTGAGGGCGCGCGCGCCACGCTTTTAATCCAACCATTACGGTAAGTATACCAGAACCCAGCGCCCACGCAGCAGTGCCCTGGCTAATTAACCATACCGAGCTGACAACTCCGCTTGCCGTCAAAATAGTCCAAAACTGACTAGTGGCCGCTTGCTGCTGCGTCATCAACTGCTCTATACGGTGCCGCTCTAGCTGCGCTTGAATACGTTGTTGCGAACGCAGTCCATCGTACAATAGATTCGGGAGCTCTGGCAGCTTTTCGGCCCAATAAGGTGCGTTTTCCTTCACTGAACGCACCACCGCTCGCCATCCTAGTTGCTCATTCATCCAACGCTCTAAAAACGGTTTAGCGGTCTTCCATAAATCCAATTCAGGATACAACTGGCGACCTAACCCCTCGATATACAGTAAGGTCTTTTGTAAAAGTACCAACTGCGGTTGTACTTCCATCTGAAACCGACGGGCGGTATTAAAAAGATTGACTAGCACATGCCCGAATGAAATCTCCGCGAGAGGTTTTTCGAATATGGGTTCGCACACCGTTCGGATCGCTGATTCAAATTCTTCGATATTCGTTTCTCGTGGCACCCAGCCCGAATCCACATGAAGCTCAGCCACCTTACGATAGTCGCGATTAAAAAAGGCGAGAAAGTTTTCCGCTAAGTATCGTTTATCTTCACGATTGAGGGTGCCGACGATACCAAAATCAATACCGATGTACCGAGGGTACGTCGGGTCATCCTTGGCGACAAAAATATTGCCTGGATGCATATCCGCGTGAAAGAAGCTATCGCGAAACACTTGTGTGAAGAACACTTCGACTCCACGCTCCGCTAACTTTTTCATATCCACGCCACGTGCCTTCAACATATCGACTTCGCTGACAGGGATTCCGTCGATACGCTCCATTACCATCACGTTTTTACGACTTAAATCGCTGTAAACCGTGGGGATATAAAGTAACTCAGAGTCCTCAAAGTTGCGCTTTAACTGAATAGCGTTGGCGGCTTCACGCAACAAATCTAATTCATCCAATAACGTCTTACGATATTCTCGTACCACTTCTTTCGGTTTTAATCGACGTCCATCGGGCAAATGCCGCGCTAATACGGCAGCAAGCGATTCCATCAGCTCTAAGTCAGCATTAATCGTCTCACGTATGTCTGGACGAATCACCTTAATGACGATGTCTTTAAGCTCGCCATCTTTTTGTTTTAGCTTGGCTGTATGTACTTGAGCGATCGATGCAGAGGCTAATGGCTTAACAGCGAAGTCTTGAAACAACTCACCGATATGCTCAATATCTAACGACTTTTCAATGATGCGTTGTGCTGCATGGCCATCGAATGGCGCCACGCGATCTTGCAAATAGGCCAGTTCCAATGCGATGTCTGGGGGCAGTAAGTCACGCCGCGTCGACAACATTTGGCCGAACTTGACCCAGACAGGACCCAGCGACTCCAGCGCTAAACGCAAACGCTCTCCAGCGGGCTTTTCTTTATGCTTATTAGGCCACCAAAACATCATATGGCGCCCAAAACGCAGATACCACGGTAGCCAACGTGCCGGAATCAAGTCATCCAAACCATAATTTAAAAAGGTTTTTGCAATGCGATATATACGTTTACTGCGCATGCTGGGTCTCTACTTTAATTTTCGCTGAAGTCGCTCAATTTGCGCACGCAAAGCCTGCACATCGTCTTTAAATAACTCGAATTCCAAACGGTTAGGAAGCACTTGCTTTTCTTCTGTGAGTACACCTTTTAGCCAACGTTGACGCATTTCACTTTGTTGCTGAAAGCGCTCGCGACTCTGTTTAAACAAGGTACTGATACGGTGCGCCATACCGTCACCGAGTTTTTCGGCTAGTTTGGCTTCCCAATCAATATCCAGCGCTTTAACCAAATTCACCAATTGCTGCGCCAGCATAGGATCGCCATCAATATCTAATTTATCAGCTTTAATAAGGCGCGTAAGGTTAGCTGTATCGCTTAACTCTGGTAACACGCCAAGTTCCGTTTTTACATGGCAATCCACTTCACCGCCATCGTCAACAGAGCTTAAACTGAGTCCGTCGGTGTGCACAGCGATATTGATGTCAAAGGGTAGCTCTTTGAAGCTAAATCGAAAATGCTTACCCGCCAACTGATTTAATCGCTCGGTTGAATTCGGGTCCTGCTGCAACAGTGCATTGATAGTGCGCTCAAGCACCATCCACGGAATCAATTGCCAAATCATTAAAATTTGTATCCTCGATGAAGTGCGACAATGCCGCCCGTCAAATTCTGATAGTCGACGTTCTCGTAACCCGCTTCCGACATCATCTGCTTCAAGGTGTCTTGATCAGGATGCATACGAATCGACTCAGCCAAATACTGGTAACTGTCTGCATCATTGGCAACCAGTTGCCCCATTTTGGGCAGAATATTAAATGAGTAAAAGTCGTAAAGCTGATTCAGTGTCGCTGTTGTTGGCTTGGAAAACTCTAAGATCAGTAAGCGGCCGCCTGGCTTCAATACCCTTAGCATGGAGCGCAAAGCCGCTGGCTTATCGGTCACATTTCGCAAACCAAAAGCAATAGTCACAATATCAAAGCTATTATCAGCAAAGGGCAGATTTTCCGCATCGGCTTGTACACAATTAACATTTCCCACGATGCCCTTGTCGCGCAATTTATCGCGACCCACTTTAAGCATGGCATCATTGATATCCGCTAAAACGACTTCGCCCGTCTCGCCAACGCGGCGTGAAAACTGTGCCGTTAAGTCGCCCGTGCCACCGGCAATATCGAGCACTTTCATGCCTTTACGCACACCACTGCAGTCAATGGTATAGCGCTTCCAAACACGGTGGATGCCCATCGACATGAGGTCATTCATGACATCATATTTGGCTGCCACTGAGTTGAATACATTGGCAACGAGGCCCTTTTTCGCATCTTTTGGCACGCGCTGGTAGCCAAAATCGATTCCATCTTCGTGTTTATCTGACATAATTATTCCTAACGACTTTTTACCCTATTGTACGGGCGTCACTGCTGTAATACTACACCTGAGCGTAATGATCTCGCCGAGGTAACCACCGCGCAATCAACGCATTGACAGTGTTGGGGTAATTGCGAATAAGCTCCTCGGCAACCGCCTGAGCCTCGGGTATTAATACCTCATCACGTTCAATATCCGCCACTTTCATCTGTGTTAGACCGGTTTGTCGTTGCCCAAGAAGTTCACCGTACCCTCGGATCTCCATATCTCGTTGCGCGATCACAAAGCCATCATTACTATCCCTTAATACGGACAAACGCTCGGTCGCGGTTCTTGATAAGGGCGTTTTGTAGAGCAAAACACAATGACTCGCTACCGAGCCTCGACCCACACGTCCTCGCAACTGATGAAGCTGCGCTAAGCCTAACCGTTCTGGGTTCTCGATAATCATTAAAGATGAATTAGGTACATCGACACCCACCTCGATCACAGTGGTCGCCACCAGCAAGTCAATTTCGCCGCTTTTAAAACGCGACATCACCGCTTCCTTTTGGTCGGCTTTCATACGCCCATGCACGAGCCCGACCGTCAACCCATCCAGTTGTTCTTGTAACTCCGTTGCGGTGTCTTCAGCCGCCTGACATTCCAACACCTCAGATTCTTCAATCAAAGTACAGACCCAATAAGCCTGTCGACCTTCGTGAGTACACACTTCGCGCACACGCTCGATCACTTGGTCACGTCGTGTATCCGGGATGGCCACTGTTGTGATCGGCGTGCGCCCCGGTGGTAGCTCGTCAATTACTGACGTCGCTAAGTCCGCATAGGCGGTCATCGCTAACGTTCGCGGAATCGGTGTGGCTGTCATAATTAATTGGTGCGGTTGAAAGCCCGCTTGTACACCTTTTTCTCGCAATTGTAACCGCTGATGCACACCAAAACGGTGCTGTTCATCAATAATAACTAACGCGAGTGAGTGATAGTGCACGTCGGCTTGAAACAATGCATGGGTGCCCACAATAAGCTGAACTCCACCGCTCGCAAGCTGGTCTAACGTGCGCTGACGCGCTTTACCCTTGCTGCGCCCACTGAGCCAAGCAACTTCAATACCTAAGGGCGCAAACCATTGTTCGAACGTCAATGCGTGCTGTTCTGACAGAATTTCGGTGGGCGCCATAATCGCCACTTGATGACCTTGCTCGATAGCGGCCAATGCGGCCAAGGCCGCCACGAGCGTTTTCCCCGAGCCCACGTCACCTTGAACCAAACGCATCATCGGCTGATCTTGCGCGAGATCCGCATGGATTTCACTTAACACGCGCTGTTGTGCAGCCGTTGGCTTAAACGGGAGTTGCTTTAAGAATTCACTTTGTAAGTGCGGATCCGCATTCAGCGCATGTGCACGCTCTTGCTGACGTTTTTCACGTAACTGCAATAAACTGACCTGATGTGCAATCAATTCTTCCATTGCTAACCGCTGTTGTGCAGGATGTGACCCCTGTTCAAGTTGCGCAAGACCAACATCCTTGGGCGGGTTATGCAATGTTTTGAGTGCCTCGACCAAAGATAGATCGTGGGGCTGAAGAGGTTCTGGCAATAACTCGGGCAACGCTCGCTCGGTCACATAAGAGAGAGCCTGGTCGATAATCTTACGTAGAGAAGCCTGATAGACGCCCTCGGTCGTGGGATAGATAGGCGTCAAGGTATCGGGTAACTCAATCGCATCGGATGAAGAAAGTACACGATATTCGGGATGAATCACTTCTAGACCGCTAAGCCCCGCACGCACTTCACCAAAGACTAATAACGAGGTGCCAGCGCTGAACTGTTTTAGTTGCGCAGCGCTAAATTGGAAAAAGCGCAATGTCATAGTGCCTGTTTCGTCACGCACTCGGCACACCAACATACGCTTGCGACCATATTTAATGTCCGCATTATCGACTGTTACCTGAAAGTGACCCGCCACCCCAGGACGCGCATAAGCAATTCGGTAAATCTGTGTGCGATCCTCATACCGCGCAGGTAGATGAAAGATCGCATCATTTACCGTCACTAAGCCCAGCTTTTCCAACTTCTTAGCGACTTTATCGCCGACTCCTTTGAGCGTGGTCAGTGGAATTTTGCTGAGAGGCTGCATTGATTAGGCTCGCTTTTTAGCTGCGCGCATGGCTAACCACCACTCGTTATCCGCGACAATTTGTCCATGTTCATCTAGCGGCGGATACGGTAGTCCCTTGCGTTTACAGGCTTTGGCATAAATTGGATGGCCACCTTCAAACAGTACGCGGTGCTGTTCGGCATCACTTAAACGTATAGCGTCATACATACCCGCTTGCTCACGTTGACGCTGCGCCTCATAAAGCATTACCGCACCTGCGACTGAGACATTCAGCGACTGCACCATACCAACCATCGGAATCTTGACGTGATGATCGGCAATTTTCAGCGCCTCTTCAGTCGCACCGTGCTTTTCCTGACCTAACAAGATTGCAGTAGGCTGGGTGTAATCGATTTCACGAAAATTCACCGCTTGATCAGACAAGTGAGTCACCACGACTTGCATACCTTGTTGCTTTATTTGCTCTACCGCAGGGCTTAACTGGCTATGATGATGCACGTTAACCCAGTTTTGACTTCCCAAAGCAGTGCCGCCGGACACACGCATTTTGCTGCTAAGCCATATGGCATGCATTTCATGGACGCCGACAGCATCCGCAGTACGCACCACCGCAGATAAATTATGGTGCTTATGCACCCCTTCCATGACGACGGTTAAGTCGGGCTGGCGAAACGCCAGCATCTCGGTAATGCGTTGATAACGTTCTGGACTCATTGATAGCCTTTAACTTCTATGCTTTCTTACTACATCGTAAATATCGGTACGACGATCTTTCTTATTAGTCACTGAACCTTCGTGATGCAGATAACGCAGTTCATCTAAATTCAAATCAGAGAACATTAACATTTCTGTATTCGGAGTCGTCTCTGACATCACCGCATCGTGTGGGAAGGCAAAGTCTGACGGCGAAAATACAGCAGACTGCGCGTATTGTACGTCTAAGCTTTCGACTTCAGGTAAGTTACCAACACTGCCACAAATCACTACGTAACACTCGTTTTCAACGGCACGTGCCTGTGCACAGTGGCGAACTCGCAGATACGCGTTCCGTGTATCGGTCCAAAAGGGCACAAACAAGATCTCAAGTCCCTCTTCAGCCATAATACGACCCAACTCAGGAAATTCGACGTCGTAACAAATCAAAATACCGACACGCCCCGCATCGGTGTCAAATACGCGCACATCATCGCCGCCTTCAATGACCCAGTCACGCTTCTCGTGCGGAGTGATATGCAGTTTACGCTGCTCTTCAACTGAGCCATCGCGACGACACAGGTAAGACACGTTGTAAATACTCTCGCCTTCTTGTAATGGCATTGAGCCCGTGATGATATTGACGTTGTAACTGACCGCCATTTGCGACATTTCGCGTTTAAATCGCTCGGTGAAACCGGCGAGAAAGCGAATAGCATTCATCTGTTGACTCTGATCGGTTAACCCCATCAGCGGCGCATTAAAGAATTCAGGTAGCACAGCAAAGTCACTCTGATAGCTTGAAAGCGCATCAACAAAGTACTCGACTTGCTGCAGAAGCTCATCGACAGACTCGACTGACCGCATTTGCCACTGCACCGCACCAACACGCACATTCTGAACCCGCGTATTCAACATGTTTGTCGAAGGATCGTAGAGGAAATTATTCCACTCCAACAACGTGGCGAAACCACGCGAACGTTCGTCCTCAGGCAAATATTTTCCGAGCAAACGCTTCACACTAAAGTCGTTCGCTAACTGGAACGTGAGAATCGGATCATAAATTTCACGACGTTGAACTTTGTCTAAGTACTGTGACGGAGACAGATCGTTTGAGTACTTGTGATAATTAACGATACGTCCACCGGCAAGAATAGCGCGCAGGTTTTTCTGTCGGCATAGCTCTTTGCGTGCATCGTATAAACGACGGCCTAAACGATAACCGCGATAATCCGGATGAATCAGCACATCAAGGCCATACAATGCATCGCCTTTCTTATCATTAAGAATGGCTTCGCGATGCCCAATCAAATCATCGTAAGTGTGCGGGTTCGAAAATTTGTTATAGGCAACTTTCACGGTCAACGCGACACCAATAATACGACCATTATCTTCGAGGCAAAACTGTCCTTCGGCGAAGTCTTTGATTAACTTCTCGATGGTAAAACTGCTCCACGCACCACCGATATCGGTGTAGATGGCATCCATTAACTCTTTTAACTGCTCGTAATCATCTAATCGAAGATTACGAATCTGAAGATGCAATTCTTCTGGGCTCATACTTGCCTCTTTACGTCAATTACTATACGAGTAGTGTACACGGTTTTTAATAAAGGTTGCATCACAACAGTTAGCTATATAAACTTCTGGACGTCTAAATATAATAATGAATTAACCATAAAGGTCACCTATGTCGTCACAAATTCCTGCGCAACCCGCCAGCGCTAAGGCACTGTTGCCACTCGCCTTGTTCCTCGCGCTGTTTTTAGGAACAGGCATTTATTTTCAGTCAGAGGGTGTGGAATACGCTTTTTATCAACTGCCAAGTCCCGTCGCTATTTTACCTGCGATTGCGTTAGGTATTTTGCTCAGCAAACAAGCGTTCGAGGAACGCATCGCCACCTTTGTCGCGGGCGTGGGTGACAGCAACATTGTCACCATGTGCATGATCTATTTATTAGCCGGCGCATTTTCTACGGTCGCCGAAGCAACCGGTGGTGTTGATGCCATGGTAGCTCTGGGGTTAGGTATTATCCCGGCGTCATTTCTCCTGCCTGGCCTGTTTATTATTGCTGGTGTGATCTCGACCGCAATGGGGACTTCAATGGGTACCTTGGCTGCCCTCGCTCCCGTCGCGTTGGGCATTGGCGAAGCAACAGATATCAGTCTGCCTTTGCTCGCAGGGGTCTTGGTCAGTGGTGCCATGTTCGGTGATAACTTATCCATCATTTCAGACACAACAATTGCAGCCACACGCACACAAGGCTGCAGTATGCGAGACAAGTTTAAAGCAAACTTAAAAATCTCGATTCCCGCAGCGATCATCACCTTGCTGTGGTTAGTCAGTTACGACACCAGTAACGCGCCTTTGAACATTCCTGAAGCCAACCTATGGTTATGTATTCCCTACTTCGCCATCATTGTGCTAGCAGTAATGGGCTTGAATGTATTTGCGGTGTTAGGTCTCGGTATCGTATTGGCTGCTGCATTTGGCATGGTTGCGGTAGATTACCAGTGGGTGAAATTTAGTCAGGATATCTACGATGGCTTTTCATCGATGCAAGAAATCTTCTTGCTGTCGTTGCTGATAGGTGGGCTTTCGGGCTTGATCCGTCAGCAGGGCGGTTTGGCTTTCCTTGCCAAAGCCGTTGAAGCGGTCACCAGCCGCTTAAGTAAGCACAAACAACGGTCTTCTGCGCTTGGCGTCGCTGGCCTTACATCACTTACAAATCTCTGTGTTGCGAATAACACGGTGAGTATTCTGCTTGCGGGAGAAGTCAGTGCACGCTTAGCTAAAAAAGGTAATTTAGCAGCGCGCCAAAGCGCCAGCTTATTGGATATTTTTGCCTGTGTTGTGCAAGGCGTCTTGCCTTATGGCGCGCAGGCATTACTCATGGGGGCGAGTTTCGGTATTTCGCCATTGTCGGTGAGTATCCATACCGGCTATTGCTTTATCTTAGGTGCAGTCGCTTTGGTGATTATCGTATGGCGCAAGCCACTTGAAGATCGTATACCGGAGCAAACAGAAGCGGTCACTTAGACCGCTTCTATCAAAAATTAATTGGTACTTGGTAATTCGAGAATACCGTCGATTTCAATCTGAGCACCTTTGGGCAGCTGCTTCACACCAATAGCCGCGCGCGCTGGATAAGGTTTGCTGAAGTGGCGAGCCATGACCTCATTGACGATGGCAAACTCACCTAAATCAGTTAAGTAGATTTGTACTTTCACCATATCCTGAAGTTCGCCACCGGCGGCTTCACACACCGCTGCTAGGTTCTTAAATACCTGCTCGGCTTGCTGTTGAAAGTCCTCAGAGACCAACTCCATGGTTTCGGGATCAAGCGGGATCTGACCCGAAAGGTAGACAGTAGTGCCAATTTTTACCGCTTGCGAATAAGTGCCGATCGCCGCAGGCGCTTTATCTGTTGCAATGATTACTTTAGACATTTTACTTCCTTAAGCGCGTCACGCGCTGAACATCGGGCATCTTACGGATATGACGGATCACGTCAGCAAGATGCTTTCTATTTTTAATAGTCAGTGCCACATCAATAAAATAAATGTTGGCATCGATTTCTTCAGTTTTAAGACCATCGATATTACAACCCGTCGTCGCAATAGCTGACGTGAGTTTAGCGAGCGCACCTTGATGGTTAATAATCTCGATTCTAATCTCTGAAATAAATTCCGCTTCAGGGTTATTATCCCACTCCACTGGAAAGTAGCGGCCTGGCTCTTCCTCATGACCGCGAACGTTTTTACACTCACGACGGTGAATGACCAGACCTTTCCCTGGACTCACATGAGCAATAATGTCGTCACCAGGAATGGGTCGACAGCATTTCGCAAAACTCACCAATAGCCCTTCGGCACCCTTAATGGATAAACTCTTGCGACTCAAACTTTCGTCCTTGAAAGGCTGTAGCTCACCCAGTAAGCGCTTTGCAACTGCCAATGACATGAGGTTACCCAGGCCAATTTGTTTTAATAACTCGCCACGTGTTTCTATTTTAAGCTCCGCGATTACCCGCTCAAACTCAGCGTTCGGAATCTCATCATAGCTCAGCGAACCTAAAGCAGATCGCAATAGACGCTCGCCTAAATGCTCAGCTTCGGATGCTTGCTGTCCTTTCAAAAACTGTCTAATTTTCGCACGAGCCTTGCCCGTTACAACGAAGTTGAGCCATGCGATATTAGGCCGTGAACCTGGAACGGTTTTAATTTCTACCGTTTGTCCCGTTTCCAATGGTTTACTCAATGAGTAAGTACGATGATTAACACGAGCACCGACGCATGTATTGCCCACATCGGTATGTACTGCATAAGCGAAGTCGACAGCAGTAGCGCCTTGAGGTAACTCGACGATGCGCCCATCTGGCGTAAATACGTATATTTCGTCGGGGAACAAATCCGATTTCACGTTTTCAATAAACTCGAACGAACTACCCGCGCTTTGTTGCAGCTCCAACAGGCTTTGCATCCATTTACGCGCTCTTACCTGAGCCGTGGTGCCCGAGTCATCATTATTTTTATAAAGCCAGTGTGCAGCCACCCCGCGATCGGCCATCAAGTCCATTTCTTCCGTACGAATTTGAATCTCGACAGGAACGCCGTGGGGCCCTTTGAGGGACGTATGTAGCGACTGATAACCGTTCGATTTCGGAATCGCAATGTAGTCTTTAAAACGTGTTTCAATCGGTTTATATAAGTTATGCAGCGCACCCAACACGCGATAACACGTATCCACTGAATCAACGATGACACGAAAAGCATAAATGTCCATCACCTGATTAAAGCGCAACTCTTTGTTCAGCATCTTGCGATAAATACTATGCAAATGCTTCTCGCGTCCCATCACTCGCGCGCTGATGTGGTTACCTTCAAGTCGAGCCTGAATTTCATGCTGAACACGCTCCATAAACTCACGCCGATTGCCGCGCGCTTTTTTGACCTCCGACTCTAGAAGTTTCGCGCGCCATGGAAACAGCGCCCAAAAGCCGAGTCGCTCGAGTTCATTTTTAACATCGTGAATACCCAATCGATGCGCAAGCGGCGCATAAATTTCTAGTGTCTCTCGGGCAATCCTGCGACGTTTATCGGGTCTTAAGTGCTGTATTGTTCGCATGTTATGCGTACGGTCAGCTAGCTTGATCAAAATGACACGAATATCCTGCGTCATCGCCATGATCATTTTACGATAGTTTTCGGCTTGCGCTTCTTCTTTGGAATTAAACTGCAATTTATCAAGCTTTGATACACCCTCGACCAACGAGGCAACCGTTGACCCAAACATCTCAGCGAGTTCTTCTTCTTTGATCTCGGTATCTTCGATCACATCGTGTAGTAAAGCCGCCATCAACGTTTCATGGTCAAGGCGCATATCGGCAAGCAAACTAGCCACAGCGACTGGGTGGGTTATATAAGGCTCACCGCTGCTGCGTTTCTGACTACTGTGTGCATCCTTGGCCACTTTAAAGGCATGTTCAACACGATCAATTTGATCGCTTGGTAAATACTCACTTATTTGATTTTTCAGGCCTTCAAATAAATACACCGAAAGACTCCATTTATGGGCGATAAGGCAAAGTTTCTTCTGCGGTTAATACCGACACTAACTGACAGCATAAGAGCAAAAGACAAAAAAGCCAACGGAATACACCGTTGGCTTTTAGTATGAGTGCGAACTCATTGTGCTAAAGGGCTAGCCTCTAGCTAATAATAAGCTTATTCAACGCGACGCAACGCATCAACGGCGCGCATCTCTTCTGCGTCTGCTTCTTGCTGCGCTGCACGTTCTTCAGCATCTAAACGATCTGCGTCGATTTTACCCTGCTCGATCTCGCGTAAAGCGATAACCGTGGGCTTCTCGTTTTTAGTTTCAACCAATGGATCTTTGCCTTGGACTGACAGCTGACGCGCTCGGCGTGCAGCAAGCAAGATCAAATCAAAACGGTTACCTACGCGGTCAACAGCGTCTTCTACAGTTACGCGAGCCATGCTCTACTCTCCATCCAACCTGAGTGAAATTCTTCGAAAGGCTAATAATTATACGGAAATAAGCGCAATTAGCCAAGTAATTCGTTAATCACCGCTTTATGGCGCTCTTGCTGCACGGCCATTGCATTGCGTTGCGCTAAAACAATATGCTCGAGCTGTGCCAGTGAGTCATCAAACTGGTCATTCACCAACAAATAATCAAACTCATGGTAGTGCGACATTTCTGCTTGTGCTTTTGCCATCCGCTTACTGATGACTTCATCACTGTCTTGTCCGCGGCGCCGAAGTCGCTGTTCTAAAGTTGCCAAACAAGGCGGCATAATAAAAATAGAGCAGGTGTCAGGATGATGTTCGCGCACTTGTTGCGCGCCTTGCCAGTCAATATCAAGAAAAATGTCAATGCCGGCGGCTAAGCCTTCTTCAATAACCTTTTTAGAAGTGCCGTAGTAGTTATCAAACACTTTCGCCCACTCGTAAAATTCACCTTTCTCGATACGCTCCTCAAAGCTTTCAGCCGATAAAAAGTGATAGTGTATGCCATCATGCTCACCGGGACGTGGAGCACGTGTTGTGCAAGAGACAGAGACCTGCATCGAGCCATCATTATGTTTGTTTAAAAGAGCACCGATAAGGCTCGACTTGCCCGC
Source organism: Idiomarina sp. D18 (assembly GCF_057748155.1). Classification (NCBI taxonomy): domain Bacteria; kingdom Pseudomonadati; phylum Pseudomonadota; class Gammaproteobacteria; order Alteromonadales; family Idiomarinaceae; genus Idiomarina; species Idiomarina sp. D18. The sequence goes on along the minus strand of NZ_CM173240.1, from coordinate 2,652,750 downwards.
TCCGCTTGGAGCCGCGATGATAAATAGATTGCCAGTGTGATTTGCCATAGAAAACACAGTACCTTGCTTTATATGGCGAAGAAGAATAACACGAGCAACGAGATTTGGAAAAAGTTAACATTCACTCTTCGTGACTAAATCAGTATTATTAATGCTTTTAACGTGCGCTAGGGAAGCTATGAGCAATACACACCAAGGCAAAACATCGGTCGGCTTTGCGATTTTATTATTAATACTGCTAGGCTTAAACCTACGCCCGTTATTGACATCAATCGGGCCATTGACGCAAGCCCTACAAGCAGCTACAAGCATGCCTTACAGTAGTTTCTCGCTGCTCACCACTATTCCTATCATGATGATTGGTGTGCTCGCTTTGTTTGCCGGTCGAATGACCCGAGCGCTAGGCTATCAACGGGGAATTGCCACAGGTTTATTGGTACTGATTGCCGGCTTAGTCATTCGGGCATGGCCTGCCTCCGCCGCAATATTGGTGGTCAGCGCGGTTATTGGCGGTTTTGGCATTGCTTTACTGCATATCATTATTCCCGAACTGACTAAACAGCAATTTCGTCATCGTCTCGGAGCCATGACCGGTCTTTGGTCCGCAGCACTGATGGGCGGCGCGGCGCTTGGCGCAGTAGTGACACCATGGCTTGACGCTCACTTTAGTTCCCACTCAGTTGCTCTCGCCAGTTGGGCATTACTGGCACTTATAACGCTAATACTATGGCTGAGCCCAGCGAACCGTGTGCCTAAAGCCGATATCCCGCCACGCCATGAATTACTTAAAGCCTTTAAATATCCTCGAAGCTGGCTATTAGGTGCCTATTTTGCCCTAGTTAATGCAGGTTACGCCGGGTTTATAGCCTGGATAGCGCCTTTTTATGGTGAATTCGGTTGGACCACTCAACAGGCAGGTAATCTTCTCGCGCTGTTTTCGTTAGTGCAGGTGATGGGTGCTCTGATTCTTCCGACCCTATCACGTAGCATGGATCGCCGTCCGTGGCTGGCATTGGCGGTGATCACACAAATGGTTGGGTTTGCTGGGCTCTGTTGGCTACCTGAGCAGGCGCCTTGGCTGTGGTCAGCACTTTGTGGTTTCGGCTTAGGAGGTGCATTCCCATTGTGTATTGTCATGGCACTCGATCACATCGACGATCCGGTGCAGTCGGGCAGACTCGTCTCGTTTATGCAAGGTATCGGATTTATTTTTGCCAGCATAATGCCATTAGTGACCGGCGCATTTCGTGATATTAGCGGTAACTATCAGTTAGGATGGGGATTTCACATTCTAGTTGGCGTCGTCATCTTGTTAATGACGACGCGGTTTAGACCTTCAGGGTATAAAGCAGCTTTTTCAGTTACGCGGTAATACGCGCTCGAGAGCGTCTTCAACTAGCTGATTTAATGCTGTTTTTTCTAGACCTCGGTGAGCGTATGTGGTCACGCCAATGAGTGTAGCTTGATAGAGCACCGCAAGACGCTCTGGATCTTCATCTGGACCCAATTGACCGCGCTCTTTAGCAAGCAAAAATGCTTCTTTGAAGATGTTCTCGAATCGATCAATATAACTAATTGCGGTTGATGCATCCGCATCATCGAGCGTGTGTAACTCGAGAAGGCTTTTTACAACCATACACGCCATGCTTGGCTTTTGCTGACCACACTCATCCACCATGGTAATTAAGACTTTGCGGAAGCCTTCAATGGTGTCGGAACCCTCAAATAAAAAACCGGTGTACTGCTCTATAAGCTGTTCACCATAAGTTCTCAGTGCTTCATTAAATAGTGATTCTTTATTGCCGAAGGCCGCATAGATTGACCCAGGGCGCATATCCAATGCATATTCAATATCTTTCATTGACGTTGCGTGGTAGCCCTGTTTCCAAAACAAAAGCATCGCGTTGTTGAGTGCAATATCCCTATCAAATTGTGGTGTTCTAGCCATTTTCCTTCCCTAAGAATGATTTCTTTACCTTAAAACAGTAATGACCAATTGTGAGCTTTTTCCATAAAGACACAGTAGGCTATATGTAAATGAACAATAATTATAGAGAACAGGAGCAATTTATGTCCAACGCCAAAGGTAATTGGCGGAATGCCATTTTGGTTCCCGTCTTTCTCCCTGCAGTCATCGTCATAGCCTTATTGGTAATAGGCACTTTAAGCGCACCGGAGCTAGCTGGCAACCTTTTTAGTGCAACTCTTGCGGGAATCACCGAACACTTCGGATGGTTTTACATGCTGGCCGTCGCATTATTCTTGATTTTTATAGTCGGTGTAGCATTGTCACGCTGGGGACGCATCAAATTGGGTCCCGATCATTGCGAGCCGGAATACAGCTTCACCTCTTGGTTTGCCATGCTATTTTCCGCAGGTTACGGTATTGCACTACTGTTCTTTGGTGTCGCCGAGCCTGTCTTGCACTACGCCGAACCACCCGTTGGGGCTGCGGAGACGGTAGATGCCGCCAAACAAGCAATGCAAATCGCCTATTTCCATTGGGGCTTTCATATCTGGGCTATTTACGGTCTCGTCGGCTTGGTTTTGGCATACTTCTCCTTTCGGCATGGCTTACCGCTATCCATGCGATCAACCTTATACCCTCTAATTGGTGACAAAATACACGGTCCGGCAGGACATACGATCGACACCTTTGCCATCCTGAGCACCCTATTTGGTATTGCAACCACGCTGGGGCTTTCCGTTATCCAGATTAATACCGGGTTAAATTATCTGTGGGAGGACATCCCCGTTGATACCACGGTACAAGTGATTGCCATTGCCGTGATTACGCTTGCCGCCATTGCATCGGTCGTTGCCGGTATGGATAAAGGAATTAAACGACTGTCTTTGTTGAACATGGCGCTGGTGATGTTCTTGCTGATATTCGTTTTCGCCGTCGGTCCGACTATCCACATCTTAGAAACTTATCTACAGAATACAGGCGCATACCTGAGCGGTATCGTCGAACGAACCTTTAACCTGCAGGCCTATACTCGCAGTGACTGGATAGGCAACTGGACACTCTTTATCTTTGGTTGGACCATCGCTTGGGCACCATTTGTCGGTCTATTTATTGCCAAAATCAGTCGGGGGCGCACGATTCGTCAGTTCGTATTGGGTGTCATGTTAGTGCCAACCTTCTTCACTTTCTTTTGGTTCGCAGTATTTGGGGATACAGCGCTTAACATGATTATGAACGAGGGCTATACCTCGTTAATCTCTGAGGTGCAAAACAACCAGGCTATCGCGTTGTTCAAGCTATTTGAAAACTTGCCACTTACTAATGTGCTCAGTTTCGCAACCGTGCTATTGATAATCACTTTCTTCGTTACTTCGTCTGATTCAGGCTCGCTCGTTGTCGACTCATTAGCCTCTGGCGGTGTGGGTGAAACGCCCGTATGGCAACGTGTATTTTGGGCATCGACCGAAGGCGTTGTTGCTGCGGTGCTACTTGTCGCAGGAGGCTTAAATGCGTTACAAACCGCGGCCATCACAAGCGCCTTTCCGTTTGCAATTATTATATTAATTGCTGCCGTCGGCATGTGGCGCGCGCTAGTTATTGAGGGTCACCAGTATTCAAGTCTGAAGAGCCACCGTCAGTCTCATCGCCGTGGCGTTAATGAAGGACCCGACTATTGGAAGAAACGTCTACGTGGCTTGGTCAAGTTCCCACAACAAAGCGAAGTAAAAGAGTTTATTTATGGTCGTGCGAGCGAAGCTTTAGAAAAGGTAAAATCCGAGCTCGAAACACAAGATTGGCCCGCTCGATTCACTAAAGACGAGGAGCATGAGCGTATTATGCTGACGGTCGAACGCGAAGGCGACCTCGACTTTGCCTACGAGATTCGTTTACGCGAGTATTCGATGCCACAATTCGTGCTACGTCCGAGTCACAAGAATGAGCACTACTATCGTGCCGAATTATTCTTGCGCCAGGGCGGTCAGTCATACGACCTCTATGGTTACGAAATGACAGATATTATTAATGATGTCATTAACCAGTTTGAAAATTACTTGCACTTCAGACATCACAGCCCAGGCGTGTTGCCATGGGAGATGGAAAAACACGATGAGGATTTACAAGACATCGAAACCAATAAGTAGACAATTTAAGCCCTCAGCGATGGGGGCTTTTTTTATCTGATATACTGACTTTTTTGTTTGGCGTTCAGTTAATCATCATGAAGATTTTGCACACCTCAGACTGGCATCTAGGTCGCCTGTTTCACCAGCAGTCGTTACTAGAGCAGCAAATTGAATTACTCCAACAAATAGTGGAGATTATTGACCAGCAAGCGGTCGACGCCGTCATCATTGCAGGCGATATTTATGACCGTTCTGTGCCTCCTTCAGCGGCGATTAGCGCATTTAACGACTTTATTGAAGAAGTCGCAGTCTCGCGTCAGAAAACGATTATTGCGATATCAGGAAATCACGATGGCGCAGAGCGATTAGGATTCGCAACCTCCTTACTAAAGCAATCCAACCTTCATTTAGTCACCGAATTACCGCAAGCTTTGGAGCCCATCGTACTGAATGATTCGGCAACCACGATCGATATTTGGTGCGTCCCCTTTCACGACCCTCTACAAGTGAATAACTGGCTAGATACTGATTGTAAAGAATTTAATACGGCTCACCAAATGATCGTTGACCGAATCAATGCAGAACGAAACCCCGCTCATCTGAATATGATTGTAAGTCACTGTTATTTAGATGGCGCCTCAGAATCAGAATCGGAGCGTCCTCTATCGATAGGCGGTGCCGATCGCGTTGATTGGCAGTTGTTTAAGGACTTTGATTATGCCGCGTTGGGTCATTTGCACCAACCTCAGCATAAAGGCATGGAACATATTCGTTACAGTGGATCGCTAATGAAATATAGTTTTTCGGAGGTCAACCAAAGCAAGTCCATTACGTTGCTCGATGTTAACGAGAAAGGTGTACAAAACATTCAACAGATTTCTCTGAAGCCGAGTCGGGATATGCGAGTGCTCAAAGGCACACTAGCAGAGCTAATTGCTCAAGCGGAACACGATCCTCAGCGCAACGACTTTATCCAGGCAATATTGACCGATAAGCAAGCAATCTTATATCCGATGGCAAAGCTACGCGCCCATTATCCGAACTTAATGCAACTGCGCAAAGAGCAACTTGAGCACATCCGTAAAGCATCAGACACAAGTGGCCAGGAGCAACTAAAAAAGGCGGATAGCGAACTCATCCATGACTTTTTTACTGAAGTCTATGGTACCCCCCTAAATGCGGACCAAAAAGCCAGCATTAATCAGGTGATCCAACAGATTGAACAAGAGGAGTCAGAATCTTGAAACCACTCGTTCTTAAAATGCAGGCATTTGGTCCCTTCCCTACGCAGCAGTCGATAAACTTTACATTACTGGGTGAACACCCACTCTTTTTAATCAACGGAGCCACCGGTGCCGGGAAGACAACATTGCTCGACGCCATCAGCTTTGCACTTTACGGAGAAACTACAGGGCAAGATCGTATCGGCAAACAAATGCGGTGCGACCACGCAGCGGACGACTGTGCCACTGAAGTTGAGTTTATCTTTGCCGTAGGTGAAAAGACCTATCGCGTGATGCGTCAGCCTACACAGCATATACTCGGCCAGCGTGGGAACAGCAAAGTGGAGCGACGTACCACGGCATCGCTGTATCAGTTGCAAGGGGAGTGGTCAAACGATCAGTTGCCGAACGCGATGGATTGGCAGCCGCTCGAGACGCGCAAAGTTACCGAAGTGAATAAACACATAGAAACGTTGCTAGGTTTGCGGGCTGAACAATTCCGTCAGGTCGTTGTATTACCACAAGGCAAGTTTCGCGAACTACTTAATGCCGATGCGAATGAGCGCGAAACGATTCTGTCGCAACTGTTCCAAACTCAACGATTCAAGCGCTACGAAGAATTATTTAAGCAGCAAGCAAGCGAACTCAAAAAGAGCTTTGAGCAACTCGAACAGCAAAAAGCGCATATCCTCGACGGCTCCGAGTGTGAGGATCTAACACAGCTTGAGCAACACATCGCTGATCTAAAGCCGCAGTTAGAAGCTAAGCAAACTGTTCTAAACCAGCTTCAACAACAGATCAACGACACCGATTACCAACTTAAGCAACAACACACGCGCAACGCCAAATACAAAGATTTACAACACGCTAAACACCAACAGGATGCATTAAAAGCCAAACAAGCGGATATCGATTATAAACAGCAGCAAATCAAAGCCGCTCAAGCTGCCATTCGCTTGTTGCCGACATATAACGAATGGCAGCAAAACGAGAAGCACGTCAAGACAAGTCAAGAAAAGCAACTACAGCTCGAAACCAGACAACAACAGCAAGCTAAGACGCTAAAGGTTGCTCAGACGAGTCTCCAAGAGGCTAAGACGAAACTTGAACAGAATCATTCGCTTAGAACGACTCTCCAGCGATTAGAAGAGCTATTACCAACCGTTGAACAATTAGAAGGTTTGACAAAGCAAGTCGAGCAACATCAATCTAAGCTTGCGTTGCAAGAAAAAGAGGGGAAACAACTAAGAGCTTCGTATGATGCCGTTCAGTTAGATATTAAGCGGCTACGATCAGAACAACTGCAGGTGCAATCAAAAATTGATGAGTTGCCTGAGTTAGAAGTTCGTGTGCAGGCATTGTCTGAGCAACGCAAGCAACTGCTAAAAAAGCAACAGCTCACTGAGCAAGCGACGACAGTTAAAAATGACCAAGCTAAATTGCAGCACGCGTTAGAGAAAAGGCTGGACGACAAACAACAGGCTTATAACCGCGCCAACGAGCTCGAGCAACGCTGGCTGGCAAGCCAAGCTCCCTTGCTTGCCAGCCAGCTTAAGCCGCAACAACCTTGTCCTGTGTGTGGCAGCAAACAGCATCCGGACCCCGCTCAATCAGACACAACAGCATTAGTTTCGCAGCATGAGCTTGAGCACGCACGAGCAACCTATAGAGCTGCCGAGCAGGCGTTTTATGATGAACAAACAGCACTCACGAAAGCAAATGAACATGAACGTCAGTTAAATCAGCAGTTATCTGAATTCACCGATTTATCGGAAGCATTGATTGAGCAACAACAAGTCCAATTAAATGACGAACGAAGAACACGCGCAGAACTATTAACTCGCCGCCAAACCCTTCAAAGCAAACTCGATCAGGCGGAACAACAGCGCAGTGAATTGGAACACCAACTTGAACAGTGTCGCGCTAAGTACACTGAAGTTAAAGCTCAGCATGCTCGCGTAAATGCTGACCTGGAACACTTAAATCAACGTTGGCAACAAAGTGATATCAATGTTGCGGAAGTTAAACCACGGATAGATCAAATTAAGCAGCAGCTGCGTCAGCTTGAAAAGCAATTCGAGCAAGCACAGCATGCGATGCAACAGCAGTCTGAGCAATACCATGCGACACGCACTCAATTAAAGGCCGAAGTAGAAGAAAACAAACGACTCGCGCAAGCGCTCGAAGCGGCTGAAAAAGCATGGCAAGCACAGCTCGCCAGTAGCCCCTTTGCCACATACAACGAATTTCAGTCGGCGCACGTCAGTGAACCTGAACTTGAGCAACTTAATTCAGCGGTGGCGGAGCATAATCAACGTATGGTCGAGCTGCGTTCAATGATCGCAGAGCTACAACGCTATGTCGATGACATTCAACCCGCTGATACCGAGCAATTAACCTTACGACTCGAAAAGTTACGTAAAGATTTTGAGTCGGAACAGACTCAATTTAACCAGCAGCAAAGCGCATTATTTAACAACGAAAAGGCAGCGCAGCGGTTACGTCAGTTGGCAACACAGAACAAAGAGCTAGAAGCTAAGTATGCCAATATTGGTACACTTGCAAACCTGACAAATGGACAAAACGACCAACGTTTAAGTTTGCACCGATTTATATTAAGTGTTCTACTAGATGATATACTAATTGTTGCATCGAAGCATTTAGCACAAATGACGCACCATCGGTATCTATTAGTGCGCGAAAACGAAGTCAATGACGCTCGCTCCGCAAGCGGTTTGAACCTCGCGGTGACGGACGCTTACACGGGCATCCAACGCTCCACTAAGACACTTTCCGGTGGCGAGAGCTTCCAAGCAGCACTCGCATTGGCGCTCGGACTCTCCGAAGTGGTTCAGCAGTATTCGGGCGGAATTAGACTCGATATGTTGTTTGTTGATGAGGGCTTCGGCAGTCTTGATGAGCAAGCATTAGATGCCGCTATCGATGTGCTCGCCAATCTAAGAGCCAGTGGTCGGAGTGTCGGAATCATCTCCCATGTGCGAGAATTAAAAGAACGTATTGATATGCGCATCGATGTTCATAAAGGTCAATATGGTAGCCACATCACGACGAGGGTAAATAACTAATATGGATGGTGTCATGCATTCACCAACAACGCTCCCAGCAATGCCCGGCATGCTCGCACGTTCGTTACTCACCTTGCTACGTAACGACAATAGCGAAGCAGAAGCGGATAAAATCGAGCATGAGTATAGTTTAGAAGCCCTCTCTAGCAAGCGAATAAGCGCCTATAAAACTATGTTTGGTGGCTTTGTCAGTGATATACCGCTATCGCTTTTCTATTGCTTAGCGCAAAGAACCCATTTAGCCCAGATGCTCGATAAACGTTTTCCTTGGCCAGCCCCGGGTTTGGTGCATTTAAACAATCGATTAGAGCAGTTAGGCAACATAAAGACCGATCAACCTTTTTATATCAAAGCATCCGTCAACGTTCCGGCTCGTGGTCCGCAAGTATCTCCGCGTCGGTTACGTCCTAAATTTGAAGTCAGCTTCTTTCAAGATGGTCAAGAAGTTGTGCGGTGCGAGAGTACGTACCAGGTCATGAAAGCACAAGGCAAAGAAGCTCCTCGCGCTAAGAAGCCTGAGACGAAGATCGAAAAGCCAGATTGGACCTACTTACATCACTGGCAATTAGGCTCGGGCCTCGGCCGACGCTATGCTCGTGTTTCGGGTGACTTTAACCCCATCCATCTACACCCATTTACATCGCGTTGGTTTGGTTTTAATAAGCCCATTATTCACGGGATGTATATGATGGCAAGAGCGCAAGCCGACCTTGAACGCATCGAGGGAAAAAGCGCTAATTATATTGATGTGACATTTAAACGCCCTGTCATTCTACCTGCGCGTATACGTTTATGGCGCAACACTGAATCATCGGAAGGTTACGAAGTCCGAAACAACGATAATACGCAAGTACAACTCGAAGGGAAGATTCGCTTCCCTTCGTAGTTACTGCTCATTATTGCTTGTGAATTTCACCATCCTTCATAACAAAGGTCACTCGCTGTAGCTCCGTAATGTCTTCAAGCGGATTACCATCCACGGCAATGATATCCGCGTATGAACCGCTTTTAATACGACCTAAACGCGGGTCTCTTAGAATATCTGAGGCGGCAATTGTCGCCGCTTGAATGGCTTGATTCGCAGGCATTCCCGCCTCAACCATGTACTCAAATTCTTTAGCATTATCGCCGTGCGCTGATACACCGCTGTCAGTGCCAAAACCAATTTTCACACCGGCTTTATAAGCTTTGGCAAAGGTATCTTGAATTTTAGGTCCAATTGCAAGTGCTTTGGGTTTAACCACAGCCGGGAAGTAGCCGTCGATCTTTGCTTTTTCAGCAACGAACTTACCCGCCATAATCGTAGGCACTAAGTAAGTTCCATTAGCCTTCATCGCTGCGATCACCTCATCATCCATATAAGTGCCGTGCTCAATGGTATCGATACCCGCATTGACGGCACGCAACATACCGCTTTTGCCATGCGCGTGCGCAGCGATGTGGAAATTATAGTCATCCGCAATCGCGACCAATGCTTCAAGCTCTTCATCAGTAAACTGAGGATTCTCACCACTTGAAGCCATACTTAACACGCCTCCGGTAGCCGTGATTTTTATAAAGTCAGCGCCATCCTTGTAATGCTGACGAATCGCTTCCTTTATATCCGATGGACTATTTACAACCCCCTGCTTAGGACCGGGTTCTCCCATCAAATCGGGTCTCACACCGTTGGTGGGATCAGCATGACCGCCAGTGGTCGCAAGTGATTTTCCAGCACTATAGATACGTGGCCCTTTAACCTTGCCCGCCTTGATCGCATCTCGTAAAGCGAGCGTCACATTATAGGAGTCGCCTGGATTACGCACCGTAGTAAAACCCGCTAGCAAGGTCTTCATACCGTAATTTTGAGCAGTGTACGCAAGATCGGCGGGGCCTTCGGTAAAACGATTCAGATAGGCGCCCGGCCCCGACTGGCCATCCAAATGAACGTGCAAATCAGTTAACCCTGGGAGACAGGTTTTATCACTGAGATCAACACTGTCTGCTGCAGGTTTATCAGACGTCACGGCAAGGATTTTATTTGCATTAAAGTGAACATAGCGTTCGCCAACCAACTTACCTTGTTCGCTATCAAATAGGTTACCGCAATGTAACCAGCCATCTGCCTGCGCAGCAGAACTACAGACTGCTAACACCAACCCAAGCGCTATTCTATGATTCATCGTTCAACTCCTGAGTGTCTATGTGCCAACGCACTTTTATTTCCTCGGGTCTTTCAACCAACGAAGCAATGGTGTATTTAGCAAGGTAACTATAGAACTGCTCTTTACCTGCGTGGATAATTCCCTTCAAATCACATACTGAGTAAATCTTACAAGTTGGGTTCAGACAATCAATCCAGTCTTCATCCCCTTCAAGCTGGCGGATAACCGTATCCAAACGTGTGTGACGGGCATCCACGGCGAGTGAAAAGCCGCCGCCTTTGCCTCGCCACGTCTTTATCAGACCAAGCTTACCCAAGTGGTGAACCACTTTATTTAAATGATTTTTAGATACCGAGAATACGCTACTTAAATCGTTTATCGTTGCTCGCTCATCGGACTCTGCTGCCGCCAAGTAAATCAGTACCCGTAATCCATAATCTGTGTATTTCTTTAGTTGCACGCGATTTCCTAAGGCTTCTCATTTTTTAGCTTTAATTGGGTCCCGTTACGACTTTCTATAATGAGCCGATTATCTTCAAAGCTAATTGACCGTACATTATTAACAGCTTCGGCAAAGGTGGTTGCATCCTGCATAATGGATTCCGAGCAGGCACGACGTGTACTGCCTACCCACTTTAAATGAATCATTTCGCTACCAAACTGATATTGTCCAAAACGACGATTACACCCATCAGACCCCACTAGCTTGCCATCGGCTAAAAATTGAATGTACATATTAGATGATGGTGTCATCGATGCATTGGTTTCGGTCAAAATCCACTTAGGTCCTTGTAATAAGCTCAGTGTCTCACCACCACACCCGACACCGTCAAACTGTCCGGAGTAACTCACAGAAAAAGGATAGACCATACCGCTCATCGTGTCCCGACACACCTCGGACCGAATATCTACTTGATCACCGTTCGCGGTCGCGAGTCGCCACTGTGATACGGTGCCGTTTTCAAGCAAAGGCTGAACAGATGTCACTGAAGCAATCCACTCTTTTTCTGGCGTACTTACTTCGAGCTCTTGCCCCTCTAGCGATAATGCCCAAAATGGTTCATTTCCGGATGCTGAAAACGCTTTGGGAAGGGAGTCAGCAGCTCGGCACTCAGGAAGTGACTCGCCCCGCCAGATAAATGTGGCCATATTGCCTTTATTCCAGAAGCTACTTTCACCATCATCAGAAACAAATTTAGCGCCCGATGCCACGCGCTGCTGCTTCAATGTGTCATGACGATCACCAAAGCGTACTTTAAGTTGCTCATTCTGCCACTCGGTATACACCGTATAAGCGCCACAAATAAACACCTGCTCTTGGCTCATATCTCGTTGCGAAGAAGACGAGCACCCGGCGACAATGACACTAGTCAGAAAAATAACGACTGCAAACCGCAACATAATCAACCCAACAAAATTAATATAAAACGTTGATTGTCAGCATACCGCGCCAGGTTAAAAGCTCAAGCAATTAACTGCGCGTTTACATTAAATGCACCTTTGCTAAATAAAGAGTTAATAAATTCTTAATTTTTAATTGCGAATTATTCGTATTTTAATTACTATCTGCCGCATCAAAATAACGTGTGGAGATAAACCATGAATAAAGCCCCGATCGCATTAGCTATCGCAAGCTTGCTAAGTAGCCCGCTGGTAATCGCGGAAGAGAATACTGAGATCGAAACAATAAAAATTATTGGCTCAACCGAACAAGCGCGTCAGATTGCAGGCTCATCAGCCGTGATAGATGAAGAACAAATGCGCGTTGAAGTACCCACCGATATTAACCAGTTAATGAAAACCCTTCCGGGCGTTTACGTGTTAGAAGAAGACGGCTTCGGGCTACGTCCAAACATCGGTATTCGCGCCGCAAATGCGGGGCGGGTAAGTAAAGTCACACTATTAGAAGATGGTGTGATGATGGCGCCAGCCCCTTATTCAAACCCAGCAGCGTATTATTTCCCAACCACTATGCGCATGGCCTCTGTTGAAGTACTGAAAGGGGCACCATTACTGCGTTACGGCCCTCAAACAACGGGCGGCGTGCTTAACCTGGTATCTACTCCCATTCCTGAACAAGCTATTTCAGGTCAGGTATTAGCACAATGGGGTGAGTTCAGCAGTAACGATATTCATGCTTATGTCGGTGGCACGCAAGGCGCTTGGGGCTTCTTACTTGAGACAGTGCAACGCGAGAGTAATGGTTTTAAAGCCATTGATCGCAGTCATGGCGACAGCGGCTATGATATTCAAGACTACACCGCAAAGCTGAGCTTTGATCAAGGACCACACCACCTGCTTTTCAAGGCGCAGTACTCAGAAGAAATCTCTAACGAGACCTATCTTGGCCTAACCGATGCCGATTTCGCGAAGACACCAAATCGTCGTTACGGCATCTCATCGATTGACCAAATGGACAACAGCCATAAAGGCTTTAGCTTGGCTTACGGCTTTGATGTAAACAGTGATGTTACGCTCAATGCTGTCGCATATCGTAACGAATTCAAACGTGACTGGTTTAAGCTCAACGGTGGTGGGTCGTATGTTAGTGCCGCGAACCAAGGCGACATGCTAGCACAAGGTATTCTTGACGGTACCGAAGATGCCTTCGACCTTGAATACAAACATAATAACCGCGCTTATGAAAGCTATGGCATTGAGCTCAATGCACAGTGGCAACTTGGCGCGCATGCACTTGAAGTCGGTGGGCGCGACCACACGGATGAAATGGATCGCTTTCAACCTGTGGAGATCTTCGACCAAATCAACGGCAGCTTAGTCTATCAATCCACGGTCAGCCCTTCCGGTAGCAATAACCGTATTGAAGGTGCCGATGCAACCAGCCTCTGGGTGACCGATAGTTGGCAAGTTAACCAAGCGCTAAAAGTTAATTTAGCCTTGCGTTATGAAGATGTGTCATCATTCCGTAACCAGTACGATGAGGCTGCACGTACTACTGCGCCAGCATTCCGTTCCAACTCAAGCGATGAGTGGCTACCCGGCGCATCGTTTACCTACGACTTAAGCGACTCATGGCAGGTGCTTGCGGGCATCCACAAAGGCTTTTCACCACTCGGTGGCGGTGCAACAGAAAACCAAGAGCCAGAAACGAGTATCAACTACGAAGCCGGCCTACGCTATCAACAACAAAATACTTTTGTCGAAGCCATTGCATTCTATAGCGACTTTAGCGACACCACCCAGTTGTGCTCTATCGCTACACCATGTGATAACGGTGCTGAATCAGGTACTTATGTACTTGGCGAATCGGTTGTGCAAGGTTTAGAGTTCCAAGCGCAACACACCTTTGCTGCGGGCAAGTTTTTGATTCCGGTTGATATTGCTTACACCTACACTCAAGGTGAGATCAGTAAAGATAATGCAGTCTCGGGGCTGATGGACGGCGATCGGCTAAACGACATTCCAGAGCACACGGCAAACGTTCGTATTAGCCTTGATAACAATGCCGGTTGGGTTAACTACCTCAACTTTAAATATATTGATTCTATGTGTGTCAGCGTAGGCTGTAACAACAGCACTGCGGCGTTTAACGAAACAGAGTCTCTATTCGTTACCGATGCAGTCAGCCGCTACGAACTTAACACGCAGACATCCGTCTATGTAAAAGTCGAGAATATCTTCGACCAGCAAGCGATTGTTGCACGCACACCTGATGGTGCTCGCCCGAACAAACCACAGACCGTTTGGATGGGTATCGACTATAAATTTTAGTGGTAAAGAACAAGCGACCGAGCTCATCAAGAGCTCGGTCATTTTTCTATCCGGCTAATGCGATTAAATAATCCGCCAACGCACCCATGCCAGTTTTAGCAACGTGCGCACGCTGCTCTGCGTCTTGGTTATAATTTGTATTGGTATTCACATCATAAACAAACAGCTCACCCTGACTGTTTTCAATAAACTCAATGCCTGCCACGTCAATGTCGTTACTACGTAAGAACGTTTCCAATTGGTGAATAACCGAATGCTCATTAAAACGTGTGGTAATTTTGAATTTTTCAGCAATCTCACAAGCGTCCGCTGGGCACAATTCGAAACCCTGTTCAGTATTAACCTGCACCGCGTAAACGAACTTCTGACCGACGAATTCAGCCCGCGTAATAACCGGTGATTTAGCTTTTATGTATTGTTGCACTAACCAGGTGCCATCGAGCGGCTCCTCATAGTCGGCACTCTCTGTGTAAGCAACCAACTCATCAAGCTGATTGAACTTTTGTACGCCGAGACCTTTACCTCCGCGGTTAGGCTTAACGATTAAAGGCCAATCGTTAAATTGCCTCGCAGCTTCAACGAGTTGCGCTTTGCCCACCGCTGCAAAAGTGCGCGGTACCGACAAGCCTGAACGTTGCAATGCGGCATACTGCGAGAGTTTACACACCTCGAGCGCTAACACTTGCGAGCCATTCACGACGGTACGATTCTGGCTCTCTAACCAAGTTAACACCAGTTTCGTCAGTTCAGGCGCGAAGCGATGTCCCCGCGTATGTGACGACGCACTCATTCGATTGTAGTAAACCGCATCGTCAGGCTGATTGTGAAACGGCACAACACCTTCATCTAAAAACCAACTTTTAGGTGTAACGCCACGTTCTTTGAACGCTTCGTATAGAGGCTTCAACCATTCTTCATTTTCGTGCAAGATTACGATATCGCGCATGCTACACTTCCTTACAATAAAAAGAACACGCCTACAGGTCGCTCATGTCCCATAAAATTATCGGCCCTATTGCCGCCCTATTAAGTGTCATAGTAACACGAAGTTTAGACATGCCGCTTGATGCGGCGCTGACCCTAGCAATCGTCATATGGGTGGCTTGGTGGTGGGTTTCTGAATGTATTCCACTGGCGATAACAGCGTTGCTACCTTTTATTTTACTACCCGTTATTGGTGTTCTCGACCCTAAAGAGGCGGCGACAGCCTTAGGCGATAACATTATTCTGCTATTCATGGCGGCGTTCATGATGGCAAAAGCCATTGAAGCCAGCGGTGTACATAAGCGTCTCGCACTGTCATTAATTGCGCTCATTGGACCCGACAGTGGCCGTCGCATCGTCGTTGCATTTATGTGTGCAACCGCCTTCCTTTCGATGTGGATCTCTAACACCGCGAGTGTATTAGCTTTGCTCCCCGTGGCATTGGCACTTGCAGATGCCACCGACAACAAGCCATTCCAAAAAGCCCTATTATTAGGTCTTGCCTATTCAGGGTCGGTGGGTGGCATTGCCACCTTAGTGGGCACCCCACCTAATCTTATATTTGCCTCAATATATGAGAATATCTCAGGGCAAGGCTTCGACTTCACGCGTTGGCTAGGTATTGGCATACCCATGATGGTTATCAGCATTCCATTAATGGCTTGGTATCTCACTCGTAACGTTCATTTGAGCATGCCATTACAATTACCCCAACAAGATAAAATGTCAGCTTATGAGAGACGCGTGCTGACTGTGTTTGGTGTCGTGGTATTACTGTGGGTGATGCGCACCACCCCGTTTGGCGGCTGGACAGGTCTGTTGGGGCTACCCTCACTGAACGATGCGACTGTCGCTTTAGCGGGTGCGCTGGCCATGTTCATTATTCCAACGGGAGAAAAGCAACAACCCACCTTACTCGATTGGTCGCTAGCGAAAGACATCCCATGGGGTATTTTATTATTATTCGCGGGCGGTATTTGTCTCGCTAAAGGCGTCATGGCAAGTGGTCTCGGCACGTTAATGGGCGAGTCTTTAACGGTATTAGGAGAATGGCCACTGTGGTTGTTGATACTGGTACTCACGCTGGCGGTTTCATTTATGACCGAGTTTACCTCTAACACAGCCACAGCAACGCTTCTAATGCCCATTTTAGCAGCAACCGCACAGGCCATTAATCAGCCTATTGAGATACTCATGATTCCAGCGGTGATTGCTTGCAGCTGTGCATTTTGCATGCCCGTAGCAACGCCACCTAACTCAATTGTATTTGCGTCTAATCGCATCAGCATCCGCGATATGGCGCGCACAGGCGTTGTACTAAACATTATTCTAGCGTTTGTAACGACCGCAATTGTCATGGTTTTGGTCTAAATCAAATGTTCTGTTAAGCAAACTCAGGTAAACTGAGCGCTTTTTAAAGATGGAGTCTCTCGATGGATCAATTGCCTGCTTGCCCACAATGCGCTTCTGAATACGCATACGAAGACGGTAACGTATTAGTCTGCCCTGAGTGCGGACACGAATGGTCACCGCATGACGAGAGCAATGAAGACAATAAAGTGATTCGTGATGCCAATGGCAATGAACTTAATGATGGCGACACCGTCACCGTTATTAAAGACCTTAAAGTCAAAGGTTCATCATTAGTTGTTAAGGTCGGCACTAAGGTTAAAAACATTCGTTTAGTCGATGGCGATCATGATATCGATTGCAAGATTGACGGTGTAGGTGCAATGAAATTGAAATCTGAGTTTGTTAAAAAGGTCTAATAGACCGAATCAGGGAATCTGCCATGCAACGTTTTCTTACCTCACTACTATTAGTTTTTAGTGGTTTATTAGCCGCGACGTCAGCCTTTGCAAAAGCTGACCAACAGACTATTGTGCTTATTTCTATTGATGGCTTTCGCTACAACTATATTGAGCAACATCACGCCGAGCATCTTAGTCATTTAGCCGAGCAAGGTGTTCGCGCCAAGGGGCTCATGCCGGTTTATCCATCTAAGACGTTTCCAAACCATCTTTCCATAGTCACCGGTCAGTATCCATCACACCACGGTATCGTTGATAATAATTTTTATGATACTGAGCGCAAACAACGCTACAAAATGGCCGACGGTGCAAAGGATGGTACTTGGTTACATACCGTACCAATTTGGAATTTGGCTGAGTTCCAAGGCGTGAAATCAGCGACTTTTTTCTGGCCTGAATCGGGCGCTCGTATCAACGGACGCACACCCACTTATTACTATCCCTACAGCAATTTCACGCCTAACCAGCAGCGAGTTGATCAAATCATTCAATGGTTACAACTGCCCGAACAAAGCCGCCCTCGGATGATTACAGGCTACTTTTCAATCGTTGATTCGATGGGTCACAAGTTCGGTCCCGACTCGAAGCAAACGAAAGGCGCAGTTCAAGCAGTCGATAAGCTGATAGGACAACTGTGGCAGCGTATTCAGAACGAAACCGAAGGTTCAGTTAACTTAATTGTGGTTTCCGATCACGGCATGGCGCCGATCAAAGCAGATGCCATGATCGACCCAGATGACTTAGCTATTGATGAAGAAAAGTTTACCACCGTCAATTCGCAAACACGCTATCTCATTTATGCTAACGAAGACACCTGCGCTGATGATATTGCGGCACTTCGAACACAGCTAGAGGAAGGTAGCGACCTTGGCTATCGCGTTGAAACCGATGATAAGCTTAAACAATTACATGTCAGTGATGGCCCACGTAAACCCGCCATTGTACTTTCAACTGATGCACCTGTGAGTTTCGCAACTCGACCTGTCGAAGAGCGCTCTGACGGTGGCACGCATGGTTATTACAACAATCGTGACATGGATGGCTTATTTGTCGCAGTGGGTCCAGCGTTTAAAAACGGGGTGACTATCGATCGGTTTGAAAATATTCACATATATCCATTAATGGCGGATATTTTAGACCTTAAATTAATGACCCAAATTGATGGCGAAATAGCTGTTTTAAAACCTATTTTAAATAATTAATTCGCCTTCGAGTGATCTGTTTTAAATAGCCGAGCGAATTGTAAAGATTACTAAAATACTTGGTATTTTTCTTTGCAGTTCGCTAAATATATACATGCACGTTCGTATGTATATTCATAACCTAAAAGGCTATTTAAATTATGGCAGAGACACTCTCGTCACAGTATTGGGCCGAGGGATATTGGATGAACGATATTCCCACCCTGCTCGGAATTGTCGCTGCGATCTGGCTTTTACTGGTTATTGCTGCGGCGTTTGAAGCGTTCCGGCACAAATTACTGGTCGATAAAATTCCAGTACGAGTGCATGTTAATGGAACCCGCGGCAAAACCAGTGTCACCCGGCTTATCGCAGCGGGCTTAAGATCAGGTGGCAAGCGTATTTGCGCTAAAACCACCGGCTCTGCAGCCGCTATCACTGACCCTCAAGGAAGAGAGTTTCCCATCTACCGCATTAGCGGTGCCAACATTATTGAGCAAATGCGTACGCTCAAACGCATGGCCTCACTTAAACCCGAAATTGTAGTGATGGAATGTATGGCACTGCAGCCGCATTACCAATCGCTCAGCGAACTGCGTATGGTGCGCTCCAACGTGGGCGTCATCACCAATGCGCGCGCCGACCACCTTGATGTCATGGGTCCGGGCGAAGAGGATGTGGCTCTAGCATTAGCAGGTAGCACGCCTGTCAAGGGTAACCTCTTTACCGCGGAACGCGATTTACTGGGTGTTTTCGAGCACTCGACCAAAGACCGCAACAGCCAGCTACACGGCGTCACTGAACAAGAGGTCGAGGCCATCAGCGACGATATTCTCAAGCAATTTAAATATTCTGAACACGCTGAGAATGTGGCGTTAGCATTAAAAGTTTGCGAGCACTTAGGTGTTGAGCGAGAGCAGGCGTTGCAAGGCATGATTGGACTCGAACCCGAAGCCGGTGCTATGCAAGTACTTCACGTAAATTATTTCCGTCGCGAAATTGTTTTCGTTAATGCATTTGCAGCAAACGATCCCGAGTCGACCGGTAAAATTTGGGAAAACATGTTGGAAAAGCACGGTAATGAGCGCAGACGTATCGTATTAATCAACTGTCGTGCCGACCGTCCGCACCGTTCTCAGCAAATGGCTGAAGCGGCTGTTGAGTGGACCCAAGCTGACCGCTATATCCTAATGGGATCGGGCACCTTTATTTTTGTTCGCGCCGCAGTGAAATACGGACTCGACCCAGAAAAAATTCTCGTAATGGAGAACGCAGCCATTACTGATATTACCGAAACCTTGCTGGAAGAAGCTGGCAACAGTGCACTCGTTGTCGGCATGTGTAACATTCATGGTGGCGGCGAAGAAGTCGCTCGGTTCTTCCAAAACCGTTCCTTGAAGGAGGAAGACCTGTGATCGCATTAAATATTTTAGCCGTTGCCATTGGCATCGGATTATTCTTTACCTTATTGCTCACACAAACGCTCGGACTCGCCGCAGGTGGCCTCGTTGTTCCTGGTTATGTTGCCCTGCAACTGACCGAACCCATGAGTCTGGTGATTACGCTCGTCGCCGCCTTACTCACGTTCTTGATTGTGCGCGTAATATCCAGTTTTGCCATTATCTATGGACGTCGACAAACGATCATTATGATCCTGACTGGCTATCTCATCGCAGGCTTGATGGATTTGTTCCTCGGCAGTTTGGTTAACTGGGTCGACTTACAAATGGTTGCGGGGGGCGACGATGCACAAGCACAAGTCGCAACACTGGAGTCATCCTTTATGATGGCCGTCATGTCGAGCAATATTATCGGCTATATTATTCCCGGTCTGATAGCGATCTGGTTTGAACGCCAAGGTGTTCTGCAGACGCTGTGCGGCTTGGCCGTCACCGCCGTATTGGTGCGCCTCGCACTGATTGTCATCATGCCTGAAGCGTTGCAGATGTATGAAGCAAGCAGCGCCTTCCACATGCCTGGCTGGTAAGGAGAATCCCAAATGAGTAGTTTTACTAAGATTTATTGGCGTTCTTCAGGTGTGCCAGCCTGGGGACTCATCGTATTAATGATCGCGGCATTAATTGCTTTACTCGCCGTCGAAAACGTTAAAGAAACCGATCCAATCGTGGACGAAAACTATGCCACCATGGTAACGGCTGCAAAAATTATGCGCCAAGGAATGGAAGTTATCCGTCCCTTGCGCGCTGAAAAGGAGCCGATTAATCCAGAGTTCGACCCTCAGCGCTCGGGCTTTGTCGGTCTCGATAACAGCATCGTCACGACCAACCACGGTGGACGCGAGTCTAAACAGACCACAGTGAACCCCAACTGGGCAGCCGTGGCGGTTAAACTATTAGCTAAAGCAGGCGTTGAAAAAGGTGACTTAGTCGCGGTAACGGTCTCTGGCTCTTTCCCTGCTCTTAATCTTGCCGTGTATTCTGCATTAGAAGCCATGGAAGCGGAGCCGATTATTATCGCTTCGGCCTCTTCATCGCAGTGGGGGGCTAACGTACCCGGTTTCTTATGGTTGGACATGGCACGTGAACTCAACAAAGCCGGCGTGATTTCGTTCGAACCTAAGTATGCCTCGATTGGCGGTATCGAGGACCGCGGCATTGGTATTCCACAAGTCGGTATTCAATCGATTCGTCAAACGATTGAGCGCGCTGGCTTGCCGATTATTGAGCCGGCGAACTACCAAGAAGCGGTGGCCGACCGTATCGCGATTTTCCGTGAATACTCATCCGATCGTAACTACAAAGCGTTCGTCAACGTCGGTGGTGGTGCAACTATCGTAGGTCCTCCAGGTATCGATGATATGTTTAAGTCAGGACTACAGTATGACGCACCTGCTCGTGCATACGCGGTGGATACAGTGATGGGCTACTTCTTACAAGAGAATATCCCAGGCATTCATTTTATCGGCATTAAGAAAATGGCGGAACGCTACGGACTTCCACTGATGCCGCCCGAGCCGGTACCCGTCGGTAATGGTGGTATCTATTCTTCAAGCACCTACAGCCGGTTGCTCGCTTTCGGACTTGCTGTGGCATTGTTTGGACTCACTTGGCTCATCGTACGCTCAGCGCGGATCACCAGCCTCTGGCGTCGCGATAGTAGCAGCGGTAAAGGTACTAAACCGATGGTATAAACACCTCGGTCTCATAAAAAAGGAGCCAACTGGCTCCTTTTTTGTTACCAGAAATTAAACCGTGACCATTGTTCGCTCAATTGCCCCTCTGCATCAGCGACATAGTACTTATCGAACTGAGACGCTGTGGCACAAGCATGATTCGGAAGGATGCGTAATTTATCGCCGACCTGAACAGTGGTGGGTATCGCACTCGAACCTGAACGATGTTTAATAACCCCATGCTCTTGGCTAGCGCTCTCTACAATCCAGTCGGGAAGCGGTCGTCCTACAGCATCTAGCACCATACCGTAACCATAATCGACCGCTTGCGATGCTGTACCGCGGTCGCGCGATAACGCCATCCAGCCCGCATCAATGAGGATCCAACCTTTCTCTGGCTTCACCCCTATGACAGTAGTCACCACAGACAACGCAATATCATCAAGTGAGCACACATTGATATTTGCCATCACTAAATCAAAAAATGTATAAACACCGGCACGCACTTCCGTCACGCCTGTCAGATCTTGAGCAAAGTGTGCGGTAGGCGTAGAGCCGATACTGACCATCGGGCAGTCAACTCCTGCCAGTTCAAGTCGCTCCTTCACATGAACAGCAGTCGCGCGTTCGTTCTCAGCCGCCGCGACTTTTTCTGAACGCGTCGTACAACCGTATGAGCCACCTGCATGCAACAGAACACCTTTAAAAAGTTGAGCTTGCGCCAGGATCTGGCTGACATCCATCAGCGCAGGGCTCTCAGCAGTTAAGCCTGCGCGGCTGCCATCGCAATCAATTTCAATAAGCACGGGAATAACGATGTCATGCAAACGGCAAAACTCGACCACCTGAAGCGCCTGTGTCTCACTTTCTAAGATGATTTTTAAATCAACGCCTTGTTCGATCAATCGTTTAACGTGAGGCAATTTGTTCTGCGCAATTCCCACTGCATAGATTTGGTCAAAAAAGCCGTGTTCTGCAAAAAAGTCAGCTTCTTTTAGCGTCGATACGGTAATCGGTCCCGTGCCACCATTAAAGATAGCCTTAACCGCAGGCAGCGATTTGAGCGTTTTTACGTGGGGCCGTAAGGGCGTCTTTAATATACTAAGATGGCAATTCAAACGCTTGATGTTGGCATCAAACCGCGGACGATCAACACGTAAATAAGGCGTTTCCAGAGCATCCCATGTCATTTATTTATTCCCTCATTGAGTTCATAGCATCGGCAGATATGCGCCCACGCTTCTTCGGCCGTATTCACTAACGTAAACAACTTCACGTCATCGGGCGCTATTAAACCCTCTTCAATTAATAAGTCGAAATTAATTAACTTCGACCAAAAGCCTTTGCCTATCAGTACAATAGGCACCGGATCGATTTTCTTTGTTTGAATTAGGGTGAGCGTCTCGAACAACTCATCTAACGTGCCGTAGCCGCCTGGGAGAGCAACGAGAGCGCGTGCCCGCATCAAGAAATGCATTTTTCGAATGGCAAAATAGTGAAATTGGAAGCAAAACTCGGGCGTGATGTAAGGGTTCGGATATTGCTCCTTGGGTAACACAATATTAAGGCCGATACTCTCACCACCGGCCTCAGTCGCACCGCGATTAGCCGCCTCCATCACACCTGGACCACCGCCTGAAATTACCACAACCCGATGCTCAGGGTAATTCTGGCTGTGCTCAGTAACTAAATGCGCAAATTTCTGCGACTCCGAGTAATAGCGGCTGTTCTTTAAATCCCGCTTTGCTTTAATCCAGTGTGCTTTAGTGGTCGCATCGTTGGGGGTTTTATCAAGCTCAGCTTGCGCAATATCGAGGTTATATTGCGCCTGTTCCGGTGATAAAAAACGCGCGCTACCAAAAACGACTACCGTCGCGTCAATCTGATGCTTATCGAGCACGCGCTCAGGCTTTAAGTACTCTAATTGCAATCGAACATGACGAAGATCATCTTCCAGTAGAAAGTCGTTATCAGCAAATGCCAGTTTATAACTGTCATTATTCTGCAGTCGCGCGATGGCTTCTTCCGACTGCTTAGCCGAAGCGTGGTGTCGTTGGTGCAGGGGGTGTTTGTCCGCCATTCGAGAATCCTAAGGTAAAGGGTGGTAGCCCATCCAATCGGGCTTTAACGGCTGTTGCACGCCATCGTATTCAAGTTTAATGGCATAGCCATCGAGTAAATCAATCTTGAGGCAGTCATCGACTTCAAGCAAGTCGTCTTTATGCAGTTGTTCGGCGCCCGCAAGCCCTGTGGCAGAAACGTGCACTCGTGCCCGTTGTTTAGCATCCGCGGCTGACTTCGCCACCACTACAGTAAAATCATGGAATTCCGCCAAACGACCCGGGAAATAACCACCAAAATTCACAAAGTATAAGGATACTCCCTGATTGTCGACGGGCTCTTTGGTGAGCAAAATGCGATAGCCATCGACATGATGTAAGGCAACGTAGCTATCCATATGGAGACCCTGCTGCGAACCGAACCACTGCTGTCGTAATGCCGGAAAAGTGGCTTCAATCACTGGCGCGACCGCAAACCGCACATCATGGAGCTCAATATGTGCACCCGGCGCGCTACCGCCGATATAAATCATAAAAAGTTGGTTAACTTGAGTGCTCTCTGCAGACACGTTGGAGTACCTCTTGTATTGTGTTTCTTAACCATCGACGCATCGGATCAGCATCCGTCCGTTCATGCCAAATCTGCATTACCTGCACATTCGGAAGGTCAAGGGGTGGTTCAAGTATGACTAAATTATCATCCAATACGGTCGCCTGCTCAGCTATTGAGCGCAAACAAGTCAGCAACCAACGCGTCCCGGTTAATAACCGAGTCGGCACAATAAAACTGGATAAACCTGCAACGATACTACGTTCACGCCCCAACTCTGCCAGCTTTTGATCGACCAACCCTTTCAAATCACCGGTTAAGGTAGTAAGTAAATGCTCACACTCTAAGTAATCGTCAAGTGAAAAGCCGCCGATGACATGCGGATTATCCCTAGCTGCTAATACTTTAAATGGCTCCTCAATCAAGCGTTGTTGTCGCAACGTGTCAGGTAAGTCACTGTAAAACCCTGCAATAGCAATATCACATTCGCCGGTTTCCAACTCCTGGCGTGGGAGACGACCTCGCGTATTTTGCGTAACTATGGTGACATTAGGTGCAGCTTGCCGAACTAAAGGCAATAAATGAGGCAATAGCGCCTGCTCCATATAATCTGTCGTATAGATCCGTATCGACTCCGTTCTACTCAGATAATCATGTCCTTCGGTTTGTTCATAAAAGTTTCTGAGCTGATGAATAAGTGGTTGCATCTGACGCGCAAGCTCATGGGCACGCGGTGTCGCGGTCAATCCCCTCGCTGCACGCACGAATAATGAGTCTCCCATTTCGTGGCGAAGTTTATTTAACTTATGACTTAATGCGGGCTGACTCAGTGACATACGTTGCGCTGCCCGGGTAGCATTTAACTCTTCATAAAGTGTATGAAAAACCAACAGAAGGTTAATATCCTTAGTGTATAAATTCATTTGCTATTCATTTTTTCGATGGGTCAAATAGATTTTTTCTTATTATCGAATGATAGTACACACGCTACTATGAGCGCATCAAATTTACGCCTTAATTGGAGGCTTTATGACAACCGGTTTTGTCAAGTCACTCTTACTCACTGCCACTTTAGGTGCAGTATTGCTGTTTTGCCAAGTAGCGATGGCGAGCAAGGGCAAGGTACTCGTTTTACTCTCCAGTGAAACACAATTGGAACTTGCTGATGGCAGCCAATATCCAACGGGATACTACCTGAACGAATTTGGTGTACCGGCTGATGCGCTTCAGCAAGCGGGCTACGAGCTCGTTTTGGTCACTCCAAAAGGTAACGCACCGCGGGTCGACCAACGTTCTGTCGATACACAATATTTCGGCGGCGATGAGCAAGAAATGCAGCGCATTCAAAAAGTCATCGCTAACCTTGATGGTATTAACGATACCCGCAAACTCGCCGACGTACTCAAAGGTGATTTGAGCCAGTTTGAGGGTCTATTCATACCTGGCGGTCATGCACCTCTGATTGACTTGGTCGGTAATCCTGAAGTCGGTAAGCTACTGACTTATTTCCACAACCAACAAAAGCCTACCGCCGCAATTTGCCACGGCCCTATTGCGCTGCTGTCACCACAGCAAATGCCGGCACAGTTTATTGACCAATTTGCGAAAGATGGTCAATCACAAGCGCAAGATTGGATCTACAAGGGCTATAACATGACTATCTTCTCGAACCCAGAAGAACAAGTTTTCGAGCGCTCACTTAATGGCAAACAAATCCGTTATTACCCAGCCGCTGCGATGCAAGCCGCAGGCGCGAATCTCGAACAAGCCGAAGCGTGGCAGCCCAACGTCGTTATCGACCGCGAACTGATTACCGGTCAGAACCCTTTTTCCGACAAAGTTCTAGCAGAAGCGTTAATTAAGCAACTAGAACAAGCGCAGTAATCAACAAGGAGTACTTAGCGTGTCAGCTTTATTTCAACCATTTGAGTTAAAAGATGTTCGTTTGCGTAACCGTATTGCCGTACCTCCGATGTGCCAGTACATGGCAGAAGAAGGCGTGGTCAACGATTGGCACCTCAGTCACTACACCAGCTTAGCGCGCGGTGGTGCGGGCTTAGTTATTGTTGAGGCGACCGCAGTTTCTCCTGAAGGACGTATCACCCCGAACTGCACCGGGTTGTGGAATGACGAGCAGGCACAAGCGATGCAGCCGATTGTCGACAACATCAAAGCCGCCGGTGCGGTAGCGGGTATTCAAATTGGTCATGCGGGACGGAAGGCAAGTGCCAACCGTCCATGGGACGGCGACGACCATATTGCTGAAGAGGACGTCCGAGGCTGGGAGACGCTCTCGCCCTCACCAATCGCTTTTGGTGCGAACCTGCCTCGCCAACCCAAAGAGATGACTCTCGACGACATTCAGCGTGTGCAAAATGACTTTGTTGCTGCCGCAGAGCGTGCTCGCGACTTAGGGTTCGAGTGGTTAGAACTGCACTTTGCTCATGGGTACCTCGGTCAAAGCTTTTTCTCGCCACACGCTAACCAGCGTACTGACGAGTATGGCGGGTCATTTGAGAACCGCGCACGCTTCTTAGTCGAAACTGTGCGGGCGGTCAAAGCCGTATGGCCCGATAACTTCCCGCTAACTGCGCGTTTTGGCGTTATCGAATTTGATGGCAACGACGAGGAGCAGTTGCAAGAGTCGATTGAGTTAACTGAGTTACTCAAAGCAGAAGGGTTGGATTTTTTAAACGTCAGTATCAGTTTCTCAACGCCGCACGCCAATATTCCATGGGGACCGGGCTTTATGGCGCCGATTGCTGAACGCATCAGAAACGCCGCGGATATTCCCGTTGCATCGGCGTGGGGAATCGATTTACCACAGCTGGCAGAACACACCGTCGCACAGGGTCAGTTAGACTTAGTGATGGTTGGCCGTGCACATTTATCGAACCCACACTGGCCTTACGATACTGCTAAAGCATTGCGTGTTGAGAAGCCGTCTTGGGTATTACCCGCCCCTTATGCGCATTGGTTAGAACGGTATTAAGCTCACTTTTAAAGCTTAAACACCTTGTACAGTGAGCACCAGTTTTCGACTGCTGGCGCGGTCACGGTGCTCACACAAGTAGATACCCTGCCATGTGCCCATATTAAGACGCCCTTGTGTTAAGGGTACAGTCACACTCGCGCCCAGAATACTCGACTTCAAGTGAGCTGGCATATCGTCAGGTCCCTCGTAGGTATGCTCATAGTAGGGCGCATTCTCAGGCACCATCTCGTTGAAATGACGTTCAAAGTCACCCCGCACGGTCACATCGGCGTTTTCATTGATCGTCAATGAAGCCGAGGTATGTTGAATGAACACATGCACGAGGCCAGTCGATAATTGGCACTTTTCCGCTAATAACCGCTCTACGCGATCAGTGATTAAGTGAAAGCCTCGATTAAAGGCAGGCAGCGTTAACTCAAATTGTTGTACGTGCATAGAACTCTCAAAAATAAGCGTGTACTAGCGCATTAAACGCATAGGCACCATCTGTGGATCGCTATTGGTTTGCTCTACAAACCCTAAACTGCGATATAGATTCAATGCGCGATGATTTTCTGGCAATACGTTTAATGTAACATGCTCAACGTCAGGATGTTGCCAAGCGTAATCAAGTAACTCCTGCACAAATAGGCGCCCTAACCCTTTACCTCGCTCCTGTGGGTTTACAATCAAACATGCAATGTGTCTTGCACCCTCGTGCTTTTCATAACATTGTGCAAAACCAACTAACTTATTGTCGTACCAAAACCCAAGAGAAGGGCGTTCGTCACATTTTAAGCGCGCCCAAACATCATCTATGGGACTATTTGCATCAACATTTGGACCCAGCCAAAAGAGACGATCGCGTGCCGTTTGAGCCCATGAAAAAACTTCTTGAAACTGCTGTGGTGAAATCGTTTTTAGCATTTTGATTCTATTTAAAGGCTTTATCAGAACTATAAAGGATAAGCGCGTTAAGCCAATAAGCGGATTGTCAGATTCATAGCGTAATCGCCTAATTGCGCAGATATATACGATAAACCGACTATTAAAGGCGCTAGACAGCAAACTAACGGGTAAAAAATGCATTGAAATATTCTGTTACAACCAAGATAATATAACATAAATATATTATTATAATCATAAAAGGATGTTACTCGAGACATGGAACTGTCCTCGCTCAGCGCGCTTTCACCCAAGCGCCCACAGTTTTGGCAAGTTGCCAAGCGTTGCTGCATTATAGCGGCGTTCATCGATGTGGCGTTCTTCGTCATCTTTATGCTGCTCGACTCGCCCTTGCTTGCATGGATTAATCTATTAAGTATTACCATGTATCTGACCGCGTATTGGGCGTACACAACGCGTAAAAACACACTCGCAACTCTGCTAATCTGGGCAGAGGTGTTATATCACTCTGCATTCGGCACGCTGTTGATCGGTTGGGATAGTGGCTTCCATTATTTTCTACTGATGTTTGTACCCGCAATTTTTGTCAGTATGAGTTTAAAGCCCGCTATCCTATCACTGTGTGGCTTGTGGATTTACTATGTCTCGCTCGATTTATTCGGTTGGTGCTATCCGCCCATTCAGCCTATCCGCGGTGATGCATTGGTTTTGGTGCACCTATTCAACTTAACCGTTGTTTTTGCAATGTTTGCCTACCTTGCACTCTATTATCTCAATAAGGTCAATATCACACACGACAAGCTACGCTTTTTTGCCACCACCGATCCTCTAACGCGGTTACGCAACCGTCGCCACATGTCTGAATTATTGAAACGTGCGGTGGAGAGCTATCAAAAAGAACAACGGCTTGTCTCGGTATTATTGCTCGATCTCGACCACTTTAAGACAATTAACGATACTTATGGGCACGATGCAGGCGATACGGTACTAAAAGTAGCAGCGGATATTCTTCGCGACACCGTACGCGACCATGACAAAGTCTCTCGTTGGGGAGGTGAGGAGTTTTTGGTGTTTTTACCACGAACAAACTTAAATCACGCCGCGCAAGTTGCTGAGCGCATTCGCAAAGCAATTGCAAAATATCCCTGGCACACAATTATAAATGAGAACATTCAATTGACTACTAGCATCGGAGTGAGTGAACTCAAACCCGATGACTCGGTCAATACATTAGTAAAGCGTGCGGATGACGCGCTATATCGCGGCAAGGAAGCTGGTAGAAATTGGGTCGAACTCGAATCGGAGGCTTCATGTCGCAAACCAAAAACAGCATCATCATCGCCATCGGACTGATCGTCAGTTGTGGGGTACTTGGTACATTTTTTTCAAAAGGCTTAACCGACTTTCGATCAATGGATCGCAGTGTCACTGTGAAAGGGCTCTCTGAACGCGAGTATGTTGCCGACACCGTCATTTGGCCGATTCAATTTACCGCTGCCAGCAATCAGCTTTCGGATATTTATCAAACTATTGAACAAGGCAAACAGCAGGTCACCGAATTTCTAAAGGGTAAAGGGGTTAAAGCCGATGAGATTTCCGTCGCAGCTCCCTCGATCACCGATAAGTCGGCACAACGTTATGGTTCAGGTCAACCGGCTGAGTTTCGCTATACCGCCACCCAAACCATTACCGTGTATTCAACGCGCGTCGAAACAATACGCGACATGATGAGTTCGCTATCGGAATTAGGTAAACAAGGTATGGTGCTATCTACCGACGATTAC
The DNA here is from genome assembly GCF_057748155.1 of Idiomarina sp. D18. Taxonomy (NCBI): domain Bacteria; kingdom Pseudomonadati; phylum Pseudomonadota; class Gammaproteobacteria; order Alteromonadales; family Idiomarinaceae; genus Idiomarina; species Idiomarina sp. D18. The sequence goes on along the minus strand of NZ_CM173240.1, from coordinate 2,623,090 downwards.
CAAGCGCAACCCGAATACCTATTCACCCGATTAAACGATGTGAAACCCGAAATGATAGAAGAAGCCACTAAGAATGCACGCGAAGTGGCAGAGAAGTTCGCCGAAGATAGTAATAGCGAGCTCGGCAAGATAAAAGATGCCCGCCAAGGCCTATTCAGTATTCAAGAACGAGACCGTCATAACCCACACCTTAAAAAAGTACGTGTCGTCTCAACGGTTGAATATTACTTATCCGACTAGTCAGCCGTTTCATCATTTTTAGGTCGAGGGCATTGTCCCTCGACATTCACTTCAACATAATTCATATCGAAGCATCGCAGATAAGATTCAACAATAGTTAAGTTAGGTGGCCACGGCACTTCAATCGGATTACCTTCAGCATCGCGCGGATCAAATCCCTCGGGGCGCGGAACGGCTTTTAGACGCGCTATTGCATCAACCAGTTTCGGTTTGTCCTTTTTAATAAATGCAATGGTCGCATCCATATAGGGGTTCCACCCGCTACGGTCCTGCTCGTCCGGCTTATAACTCTGTCTAAATAAAGCAATCGCCGCCTCATTGTGACCCAACTCCGCATGCAACTGGGCTTGATGTAGACGGAGCGTTTGCTTCATACCGTCCGATAAATCAGTTCGTTGTTGTTGATACGCCTCAATCAGTTTAACCGCTTCTGGCTTACAACCGGGTGTATCGGCAACGGCGCGCCAGCCCCCTTCAAAGTCTTGGTCAAAACTCATAAAATCTAACTCAAGCAGCGCTGCCTTGTCTTCAATGCATGTGGCTTGCGCCGCTTTCGCACCAATAGGTACCAACATAACACTAACCAATAAGAACTGAACGAAACGACTCATTACAAATAACCAAAGTTTATTTATTTTGTTTATCATTAGCACTCTTTCGACCCCATCTCAAGCGCCTCACATCGGCAGTTTATTGATTCACATCAACGCGTGATAAGGCATTTAGCAGTAACCTGCGAGCATTTAGCTCCGCACGTAACTGGATCAGTACCTTAAACTATGTCGATGTATAAAAGCCCCGAACTACTCGCGCCAGCCGGTAACCCCACCGCCATGAAAATCGCCTTTGCCTACGGTGCAGATGCGGTTTATGCGGGCGAGCCACGCTACAGCTTACGGGTAAGAAACAACAGCTTTACGTTGGCAAATTTAGGTGAGTCTATCGACTACGCCCACAAACTAGGTAAACGCTTCTACGTCGTGGTCAACATCGCTCCGCATAACGCAAAACTGACGCAGTTTGTTGAACACATGGCTCAGGTGGTTGCTCTACAACCTGATGCATTAATCGTCTCAGATCCGGGTATCGTGATGTTGCTGCGTCAGCACTTCCCTGAACAAGCACTGCACTTATCTGTGCAAGCGAATACAGTGAACTGGGCGGCACTCAAGTTCTGGCAACAACAGGGCATCGAGCGGGTGATCCTATCACGCGAACTGTCTTTGCAAGAGATCAAAGAAATGCGCGAACACGTGCCTGATATGGAGCTTGAGGTGTTCGTCCACGGCGCTCTATGTATGGCTTATTCGGGTCGCTGTTTACTCTCCGGTTACACCAATAAACGTGATCCCAACCAAGGCGCATGCACCAACGCATGCCGTTGGAAGTACCACACGCAACCTGCACAGCAAGACGAAGTCGGCCAATATATACCTGACCCCATCTTAGTCGCCGATCCTCAACGTCCCGATGAGCCCATGCTACTGGATGAAGATATTCATGGCAGTTATCTGATGAACTCCAAAGATCTTCGTGCCGTTGATTTAGTCGAACCGCTGACGCAAATGGGTGTTCACTCACTGAAGATTGAAGGCCGGACCAAGTCCGACTATTACGTCGCACGTACAACCCAAGTCTACCGACGTGCCATTGATGATGCCGTAGCGGGCAAGCCATTCAACCCGCACCTGCTCAATGCGCTTGATGGCATGGCGAACCGTGGTTTTACTCATGGCTTCTTACAACGTCACAGCGCACAGTCACTGCAGAACTACGAACGCGCTCATAGTGAAGGAAAAGAGCAACTTGTCGGTCAGTTACTCGCAAGCGACAACCAAGATGCCTACCTTATTGATGTAAAAAATGCATTCTCGGTGGGCGATGAACTTTTACTCATCACGCCCAAAGGTAACTATCCACTTAAAGTCACTGAGCTTGTGGATAACAAGGGAACGCCTCTTTTACGTGCACCGGGCTCGGGTTATCAAGTCTATGTTCCTGCTGAAGTCGCTATCGACTCAGGAGATAGAGCCATGTGTTTTCTGATAAAAAGGAGCGAGCATGATCACCATTAACGAAGACTGCATCAACTGCGATATGTGTGTACCTGAGTGCCCGGTCGAAGCGATCGAGATGGGTGACGAGCATTACGAAATTAAGCAGTCGTTATGTGTCGAATGCGAAGGTTTCTATCCTGAGCCCAGCTGTTATGCAGTGTGTCCGGTCGATGCAGTGGACATCGGCAAGTAAAAAACAGCGAAATTTGCTATGCTTTGCCGCCAAGAACATGAATAAAGGGGCATCGCCATGGGATTACAGGTCATTAAGCATCCGCTTGTACAGCATAAGCTTGGATTAATGCGTAAACACGGGATCTCGACCAAGAGCTTCCGCGAACTTGCTAATGAAATCAGTACGTTACTCACCTACGAGGCGACCAGTGACTTTATGCTGGAGCCACATACCATTGAGGGCTGGAACGAAACACCTATTGAGGTCGAGCAACTTAAAGGTAAAAAAGTCACGGTAGTCCCTATTCTACGCGCGGGTATGGGGATGCTGGATGGCGTTACCACACTCATCCCCAGCGCAAAAGTTAGTGTTGTCGGCTTATACCGTAATGAGGAAACGTTAGAGCCCGTCAGCTATTTCGATAAATTCGTTAACGACATCGGCCAGCGCATCGCCCTCGTTATCGACCCGATGCTCGCTACCGGCGGCAGTATGATTGCCACCCTCGACATGCTCAAGCAACAAGGCTGTAAGGACATTCGCGTACTCGTGTTGGTGGCGGCGCCCGAAGGCGTTGAAGCCGTATTGGCCAAGCATCCCGATGTACGAATTTTTACTGCATCACTCGATGACAAGCTCAATGAGCAGGGCTATATCATCCCGGGGCTGGGCGATGCCGGGGATAAAATTTTTGGTACCCGTTAACCGAGCTAAACAAAGAGACTGCTAAAGCACTGACACTTTAGCAGTCATCAATTAAGTAATGCATCGATCAGCCACGCTGATAAATTATTGCGACCACTCAAACCAGACTTCGCATAGATGGCGGATGCCTGTTGTCGCACGGTTTTTTCCTTCGTACTCCTGACTTCCGCAATTTCGTTAAATGTCAGCCCTTTGATCATCAATACAGCGACCTCTTGCTCACTCGGCGAAAGCTTCCATTCATTAAACCAAGTTTTTACCGTTGAGTAAGAGGCCTCCTCTCTCGCATCTGCACTTTCTTGATGCTTTATCAACGCAGTGCGTAAATGCGCCAGTTCATTGTTTCTGCGAATAACACGACGCCAGAGCACGATGAAAGCGATAATAGAAATGACGACGGTAATCCCCTCAACGATCAAATGCCACACTGCCACTTCCATTTTATAGTCAGCTACAACGTCCGACACATTGGCCCCTGCAATCAACAAAAAAACGACCATCAACAATCGGTCAATTGTCATAAATCCCCCTGCTATAGCTGTTATAGGACATGTGTCCGATGTCTTTTCATCATAAAAACCCTAGATTATGTGTTGATATTAACCGATGGAGTTGATGATGTCTTTTACCCGCATCAAAGCACCGAAAATTTTTGTTTCGCTAAGTGCGTTATTTTTTCTGAACAATGCTTTTGCAAATGACCTCGTAGATTACGCTCGGTCGAATATTCTCGAACATGATCCTACGACCTTACAAACCTTCAACACACGGAGTTGGTTAGCAGAACCCATCACCGCCTCTATTATGCGCTGGCAGACCCAAGATAATGCGATAGGTAGTGATGAAACTGAACTATTATTTGAATTTGCGTTTCTCACACCCAAGCAACATGAACTTCTTCAGTCATCAAAACAATTGAGTCATCAATACCATGTTGTTCAACAGCAACAAATCGACTTGTGGATATCTGGCACAATTCGTCAACTGTTTTGGGAAACTCAACAAGCTGAGGTCGAGCAACGCTTTATAAAGCACACTATCGATGCACTCAATAAAATGCTGGCGACTGTCGAGCTTCAAGTTCAGCAAAAGCAATCGCCTAAGTATGCGCAACTCATTATTGAGCAGCGCCTTAATAGCTATAACGTTGAGCTCAATAAAAAGCAGGTCGAGTTACAGCATTTCTATCGGCTATGGCAGCAATACACGGGTCAAGCTCAGTTGCCCGACACCCTAGAAGAACCTAATTCGGACTCGTCGAATCTGACGCACCCGAGCGTTCAAGCGATTGAATTACAATGGCAACTTGCGCTATTAAACGCCGAAAATAATGCCGCGAGTCAAAGTAACTGGCGCGTAACGGCCGGTGTTAAAGATATTCGTTCAGTCGCAGGAACAGAAACACAGCTCGGGGGCGGACTCGCGATACCCTTAACATTTTCTCGGACACTTTCGTCGCTCGACCTTGATGCGTTGCAGCGCGAGCAATCTGATATCAATACCCGCTTAAAAACGACCGTGATCGACATTCAAACCCGAATCGCCCAGCGCCGAAGTCAGTATCAACAATTACAACAACAAGTTGAGCTGGCGAAACAAAATGCTTCTATCAGTTCGCAAGCACTCGATGAGCTCGACGCGCTATATCGACAACACCAAATTGATACAAAAATGTACATCGAGCGGCTGATAGAACAACTCAACTATCAGAAGTTCTTCCAACTCACGCAAGTACAGCTTCAGATGGCCAAAGCACAACTCAATCAAGCTCAGGGAGTCTCTTTATGAACCGTCGTACCCTTGGTTATTCATTTCTTTTAATACTAGTGGCGTTGAGTTCAACGCAAGTATCTGCACAAACAGCAGTCTCTATCGCAGAACTTAAGAACTATGAGCTTGGGCTACAGCAGCCGGAAGTTGCTGATATGGTACCAGGAGCACCGCTATTGGCGACTTACCAACCGATGACCCAGAAGCATTTAGTGATTGCGAATCCGTTCGAGAACGCACATGTCCAATTTGCAGTGACGGATGGTACTCGCGTTAATTTAGGTCAACGCATTGCAACCATCACGGGCCCGTCTGTCGAACACTTTTTTCACCGTCTCGAGACGGTAAAAGCACAATATGACGTTGCTCAACAACAGCATAAAAGTAAGTACAATTTATACCAACGCAATGCCTTGTCAGCTGATGATTGGCAAAACTTTTTAGACCAATACCTCCGTCTGTCGGATCAAATGCATGAAATTAAAATTCTTTTATTGCGCTTTCATCAACTCGCCGATGATAGCGCAGAACTAAAGGCCCCCATCGACGGCGTATGGCAATCAGACGCCGATGACATGCGAATTGGCTACGTCATTGATAGGTCTGAAATACGCCTTGCCGTTCAAGCGCCCAATGAACTTGCATCGTCGGTGCACCACATCAGCGTTCAAGGCGAACGATTCACTATTGACTATCGCGAGCAATCGACACGAAATGGCTTTACCACACTGTGGTCATCGCCGCTAACAGAGAGCAAATTTACACTTTACCAACGAATGAGTGTAATTCCGCTCCGAAACATCGCAAACGCATTCAAAGTACCTGGCTCAGCGGTGTCATCATTAAACGGCGAACCTGTCGTTTTTAGTGTTGATAAACAAACCATTCATCCGATTCCAGTTAGCGTAAGCGCTGTTGAAGGTGAAGATTACTATGTAGCCGCTTCCACATCGCTCGATAATCCCATCGTGACTCATTCTGTCGCTGCGCTTAAAGGTATAATCGATGGTCGCGAGGAGGCGCAGCAATGATTGCCAACTTGCTCAGTTTCTCATTAAAAAACCGACTATTCGTTTTTATCACCTTTTTGCTCATCATAGCAGCGGGAATACAATCATTTCGGCACCTCCCGGTGGATGCCTTTCCAGAGATATCACCGACACAAGTTAAAATTATCTTGCGAGCTCCCGGAATGGCTGCAGAACGGGTAGAAAATCAAGTCACGCACCCCATCGAAACCGAATTGCTGGGGATTCCTAACCAGACCATCTTACGTTCGACAACTAAATACGGTATCACCTCGATTACATTAGATTTTGAGGAAGGCACTGACATTTATTGGGCGCGCCAACAAGTGGCAGAGAAGCTTGCCGCAGTGCGCGATGCGCTGCCCGCGGGTATACAAGGTGGACTTGCGCCCATGAGTACACCATTAAGTGAAATGTTTATGTTCACTGTTGAAAACCCCGACCTCACGCTCAGTGAAAAGCGACACTTACTCGACTGGGTCATTCGTCCTGCGTTGCGTACAGTAGAGGGCGTAGCCGATGTGACTAATTTAGGCGGCAAGGTAAGGACTTTTCAGTTCAGTCCCGATCCCATCAAACTGAGCGAAGCTAAGGTGTCATTAGATGCCATCAAGACACGTTTGGAGGAAGCCAATCAAGTCGGTAACTTAGGACGCGTCACACTGGGCACCGAAACCTTTAGTGCTCGCGTCTCGGGCCGTATCGTTGAATTAAACGATTTAGCCGTACTGAGCGTGGAAAATGCCAATGGTGATATCTACCGACTCGAGCAGCTTGGCGAAGTCTCATTGAGTTACTTACCGCGATTTGGCGCTATCACCAAAGACGGTCAAGAGGCGGTAGAAGGCTTAGTGGTTGGCTTAAAAGGCGCTAATGCAGCGGCTGTAGTCGCGTCTGTTAAAGATAAGCTCACACAACTACAAAGCAGCTTGCCGCAACACACTGACATCAATGTTTTCTATAACCGTAAAGGCCTGATCGATACAGCGATTGCCGGAATTTCTGATGCGTTGATGGAATCTATTGTATTGGTCATCGCGGTATTGGTGTTCTTTTTACGAAATATCCGCGCGTCTATCTTAGTCTCGCTGTCCATTCCTATCGCAGCGCTCATTACATTCATCTGCTTGCGTCAGATTGGCTTATCAGCCAACTTGATGAGCTTGGGCGGGTTAGTTATTGCCATCGGTATGATTGTCGATTCATCCGTCGTCATTACCGAGAAAGTTGAAACCGAACTCAACTCAGAGAAAAACTTGCCGATTCTGCATAAAATTTATCGAGCAAGCTTATCGGTTGCGCCCTCAGTAGTCAGTGGAACCATTATTATCGTACTCGTGTTTCTACCCCTATTGACGCTGACAGGCCTTGAAGGCAAATTATTTTCGCCAGTCGCGCTCACAATTGTCATCGCTATTGCAGCATCACTTGTTACCGCATTGACCTTGATACCCGCACTCGCCTCGTTGATGATGCGTCCTAATAAACGCCGCAATAAGATGTTAGAACGCTTGCAGGCAAGCTACCGTGTAATACTCAATAGCGCATTAACGCACAAACCTTTGTTAATCACGGGTTTTGTAGTCCTGTTTGGTCTGAGCGCCTTAAGTTTCATCATGGTCGGTAAGACATTTATGCCGACCATGGATGAAGGCGACATTATCGTACAGTTTGAAAAAGCGCCCACCTTGTCACTCAGCGAGTCAATAGCCATTGATACGCAAGTCGAAAACGCACTACTAGAACAAGTCCCTGAAATTAAGCAAATTGTCGCACGTACAGGGTCTGATGAACTGGGTCTTGATCCCATGGGATTAAATGAGACCGATGTGTTTATGGAGCTGAAACCACGAGATGAGTGGCGTTTTGACAATAAACAAGCCTTAATTGATGCCATCCGTGAAGTTGTATCAGGTTACCCTGGCATGAATGTGAACGTGACGCAGCCGATTCAAATGCGTATTTCGGAAATGCTAACGGGCAGCACCGGTGCAGTTTCAATTAAAGTGTTCGGCGATGAGATGGACACATTGGCAGGTTTGACCGATGAAATTGTTGCGTCGGCACGCGATGTTGAGGGTGCCGTCGATGTGCAGGCAAGCGTGATAACCGGTGCGCAGTTTCTAAGTATCGTTCCTGATATGCAAAAGCTGAATTACTATGGCATTTCAAAGCGTGCCTTTAGCGAATTTATCCACTCACAATTAAGTGGCTACTCGGTCAGCGAGGCGGTGAATGGAAGAATTCGCACACCTATTGTGTTCGGCTCACAGAGTGAACGTTCCGGATACCAAGCTGTGACACGACTCAACTCGCTCACAATTATTGCCGAACAAGGTAAAGCCGTGCCACTTAGCGAGGTCGCTACTATCAGTTTCGAGCAAGGTCCAGCCATTATCGAGCGCGAAAATAGTCACCGTTATGCACTCATTACAACGAACGTTGAAAATCGTGACGTCGTTGGGTTTGTAAATGAACTACAAAGCCAAATTGAGAAGCAGGTTGAGCTACCTGCCGGCTATTTTGTCGAATATGGCGGTGAGTTCGAGAACCAAGCGCGTGCCAGCGCCAACCTACTGATGGTAATACCCGTTGCACTGTTGCTGATTGTCATACTTTTGTTTACTTCGATGGGCTCACTTGGGTTAACCGCGATCGTACTCACGAATATACCGTTCGCATTAAGTGGCGGTGCTATTTCACTGTGGATTAGCGGTCAATATATGTCTGTGCCTGCATCCGTAGGTTTCATCGCATTAATGGGTGTGGCGATTCTTAATGGGATCGTTATGGTCAGCCACTTCGAGCAAACCAAAATACACTTCTCGCACCTGCCCTCGCTCGTGATCGCTGGCGCAACCGATCGTTTAAGGCCGGTATTAATTACAGCCATCACGGCGATATTTGGACTCATTCCCCTGTTGGTCTCTACCGGTCCAGGTTCCGAGATTCAACGTCCGCTCGCCGCCGTGGTCATCGGTGGACTGGTAACCGCGACGCTGGCGACCTTGTTGTTATTACCGGCGCTCTATCAAATCACAAATAGGAAGCACTACCATGAACAGTAAACTGCTAAAGTTGTATTTTAGTCGTGAGCAAAAAGCGGATGTGGTCGACTGCCTATTACAAATAGACGCTCTTTCGGGCTTTAGCCTATATGAGATTGATGGCTTCAGTCGTCGCCACGAACGCTACGATATTGCCGAACAAATCCGCGGCGCCCGACGTATGTTAGCGGCCGAGGTCGTGTGTAACGAACACGACCTCACCGAAATAAGAGCCGCCTTGCAAAGACTCAACTTTAAAGAGCCCATTCGGTTCACCCTGCACCCTATTGAGGCAATGGGGCACTTAATTTGAGCACTCACAATTATGGGCTACACTTAGATGCCATGGTTGCTTAGGAGCCAAGAATGAGTACCACTAAAATTAATTATATTGAAATGCCTGCAAGCGATATCGCCGCAACTAAGCAGTTTTTCAATGACGCCTTCGGTTGGGAGTATATCGACTATGGTCCCGATTACGCGGCTATCAAAAATGCCGGCATTGATGGTGGCTTTTACAGTGCGCCTCTAAAAGCACAAACGGCACAAGGCAGCGTATTAGTGGTACTGTACAGCCCCGACTTACAAAAGAGTCTACATGCCGTCGAACAAGCAGGCGGTGAAATCATTAAGCCCATTTTCAGCTTTCCAGGCGGTCATCGATTTCACTTCACCTGCCCCAGCGGCAATGAATATGCGGTTTGGTCAGAGTAGTCCGTACAAGCTGTGATAAACTGATGAAAGTATCAGTAAAGGAGAAATCTCATGGCACGTGCGCATGCATTACACATTTTGGTTAAAACCAAGCCCGAAGCCGAAGAGCTAAAAAAGCAGCTCGCTAACGGCGCAAAATTTGCCGACTTAGCGCGTAAACATTCACTCTGTCCGTCAGGCAAACAGGGTGGCGACTTAGGCGAGTTCCGTCGCGGTGAAATGGTACCTGCCTTTGACAAGGTGGTATTCGGTCAACCGACACTAGAAGTACATGGTCCCGTTAAAACCGCATTTGGTTACCATCTTATTAAAACACTCTCGCGCGGCTAAACCGCACTATATGAGTAATTACCCAGGGCGGCCATCCGCTCTGGGGCTTCGCAAGATGTTCTGATACACACCAACAAAACAACCATAGCTCAACATCCATCCCAGTGCCGCAACCAATAACCAACTGAACGTAGCCTCGGGCATCACCACAATACCCACAACACGGGCTAACGCAGCCAGTACTATTAGCAAGAGCGCAACAGACATCACGGGTTTAGATTTTAAAGGGCGTCCGCTATGGCCGAGTGAGATACGTGCCATCATCGCCAAAATCAAGCTACCCATTGCACCGACGGTTAACGCATGCAGTGCTGTACTTTTGGCAAGCTGAATATGAGTTGCTAATAAACCTGCACTTTGCGCGTAATAGATAGCAAGCAAGCCCAACCCAACAGGAATAAACGCATAAGCGCCATGCAGGGACCATACTAACGGCACGCGCCAAGTTATCCATGGGCGCCAGCGCAACCAGCGGATAGTGTGGAACACACAGGCGAACGCAAACAATAAGGCAAGCACAGCGCCCGATACCACTCTATCTAGGCTGAACAAAAACATCGCCGCGATCAGCCACGAGCAACCCAAAGCAGCACGTTCTAACCAAGCCCAAGCGCTTACCCGAGCAGTACCGGTACCATTTGCAGTAAACATGGGTATGACACGCCCACCGATCACACTCATCAACAGGGTAATTAGAAAGACCGCAGCATAAGCGCCCTGTACCTGCCACGCATACTGCTCAAACCAAAGTCCTGCGTGCATCATCGCATTTGTCGCGGTGAGTAACAGTAAAATAGGCACAAAGAATAAGTTACGGGTTTGATTCACATTAAGCAACAGACGCGCAAACAACAGCGCCGCTATTGGCATTACGCTTAAATCAATAAGGACGACGGCAAGTGCAGGCAAATAGGCACCAAACAGCAACGCCAACCTTGCTAAGCTCCAAAGCATGACGAGAACAAACAATGTCTTACCATGAGTAGCGCGCTGCCCGGTCCAGTTTTGTACTGCGGTTAGTAAAAAACCGAGAATAATTGCAGTAACAAACCCAAATAGCATTTCGTGAGCGTGCCAAAACAGTATATTGCCGTAGACAGGTAGTGAGACCCAGCCGCCAAGCATCGCTATCCACAGACCAACCGCAACAATGCTAAAGCTAGCGCCGAATAAAAAGAAAGGTCGAAATGCCTGGCGCAGTAGCGGCGTCAGGCGCATTTCCTGTTCCATTTGTGTCACTTGCATGGATTACTCCTTGTTTGGCTATTTTAGCCCTATAGAGTAATCATACATTTAAAATGTATTTTAAAGCCAGTCGAAATAGATTAGCGAGTGAGCTGTGTCAAAATCCGGTCGAGTTGGTTCGCAAACGCCATTTTATCGCGGGCATGCAAAGGGGGAGGACCTCCGGTATGTTCACCGCTGCTGCGCATGGTATCCATAAAATCGCGCATATTAAGACGCCCACCAATATTTTCTTTGGTGTACAGTTCGCCTCTTGGGCTCAGCGCTTGCCCCCCTTTTTTGATCACATCCGCCGCCAACGGGATATCTGCGGTGATCACTAAATCACCTGCCTCGCAGCGTTCAGCAATTTCGTTATCCGCCACATCAAACCCCGACTCCACGCGCACTGAGCGAATGAACTTAGAGGGCGGCACGCGCAACGCTTGGTTAGCGACCAAAATAAGCGGCACCTGCTTGCGCTCAGCGGCGCGATACAAAATCTCTTTTATGACCGCCGGACACGCATCGGCGTCCACCCAAATATTCATATCCGTTCATCACTCACTAATAAAAGATGGAAAGCATAGACAGACGGGCTAATCTAAGCAAACATAAGGTTTTAGAACAATCATACTAACAAAATCTAAGGCGGCTTATGAATAAACCTGCATTTGCAGCCCTTGCAGAATATATGGATCTGCTCCTTGATGCCATTTGCGTTGTGGATCCAGACCACCGCTTTAGTTACCTCAGCCCAGGCGCCAAACGCGTATTTGGTTATGAGCCTGAAGAAATGATTGGCCGTTCAATGTTTGACTTTATGCACCCGGATCATCATGCCGAGACGCTGTTGCGTGCCGAGCAGGTCAATAATGGAGGGGACGTGCTACATTTTGAAAATCGCTACATACACAAAGACGGCTCTGTAATTTATTTGCACTGGACAGCACGCTGGTCCGAAAAAGACCAAATGCGTATTGGTGTGGCACGCGATGTCACTGCACAGCGAGCGTTGGAACACGAACGCGAAGCACTGATCGAGCGGCTAGAGCACATGGCGCTCACCGACTCCCTGACTCAACTCCCTAACCGGGCGTTATTTTATGACCGCGTGCGTACCGCACAAGCGCGTGCAGAGCGTGATGCCGGCGGGCTAGGTATACTCTACCTCGATCTCGATAAGTTCAAAGCGGTTAACGACCATTACGGTCATGCTACGGGCGATGAACTATTAAAAGCAGTCGCCACTCGGATTCAATCCGCGATCCGTAATACCGATACCGCAGCACGCTTGGGTGGAGACGAGTTTGTGGTGTTGGTGGATGCTTCGCATACCCGACAACTCGATAGTGCGATTGATAAGGTGGTTAATAAGATCCAGGCTGCATTAAAGCCACCCCACATCATGAAGCATGGATCGTTAGCCATTACTACCAGCATTGGCGTGGCCATGTGGCCGGAACACGGTCATAGCATTGAGCAACTACTACATCACGCCGATCAAGCCATGTATAACGCCAAACGGCGAGGAGGAAACTCGGCAAGCATCATCTGCTAATGCATCGTGTGTTCGTAGCGCGCCTCAATCTGACGTGCAGGCAAATCACCACCCACAATCGGCTTCAACGCGCGCTGCACTTCGGGCACTAACGCGGCCAAAGCCGCTAGCATAGATGACTCACTGACATACTCATCAAACACCAAGGTCACCACTAATCTCTGTGGAAAACGCTGATAGTTCACCTCGTGCGTGAGCCACACGAAGCCCTCATGCTCAACCTTGGCATCCTCGCAGACCTCGGTCAGCGCTCGAATAATGTCACGTTCGGTGTGTTTGTGTTTTGGGGGCATGGTTGGTCGCTATGCAAAAATGATGAGTTCATTCTAACCATCTTGCCCAAGCCCGACAAACCTGGCATCTTGAGATGCTTAAGTATTGGGCTCAAAGGACCATGGTAATGAAAAAGGGATTTTACGAGCTACTCAAAAGCGAAGAGCTACAGGAAGCTATTGATCAGTCGGGCTATACAGAGGTAAGCGAGGAGCTTGACCTCACCACCAGCAGTCGCCATTTAGCAGAAGTTCTAACTGAACAAATCGCCCAAGCGCTCTCTGAGCTCACTACCCAAACTCAAGAAAATGAGTCTGCTAACGATGCCAGGTTAAGACGGCAAATCGAAGTTCTTAATGAAGTGTTACTCACTGCTCGACAGCTCAGCCAAACTGAGACGAACACACCGACTTACTTAAATCCACCTTCAGTCTTGCGTGCTCTGCATTCTCCTGATCAGCCATTAAGTTTACCGCAAATAGGTATGTCGCAACCTTGGTTGTTTACATCAGGAAAAGACTCGCCAGGATTACTCAATGAGTTACAAGCGGAGCTTTCGCACTGCAATCACGTTGATATTTTGATGAGTTTTATCACCATGTCAGGTATACGAAAAATCATTAATATCCTCAAGGAAATTACCGCAGTAGACGCCGAACAACGTTCGCAGACCAGCATAAGAATTATAACCACGACGTACATCGGCGCGACTGAACAGTCCGCAGTCGATATGTTAGCTCAACTACCCAATTGCCAGGTTAAAGTGTCTTTGGATGGACGCCGTACTCGTTTACACGCAAAAGCATGGATATTTGAGCGAGACACAGGGTTTGGTTCCGCTTACGTCGGTAGTGCAAACCTCTCTAAAGCGGCACTGATGGGGGGCTTAGAGTGGACGGTTAAGTTCACCGAACAGGGTCAGAAGCAATTATATCAACGCGCCCGTGCGCACTTCGAAACACTTTGGCAGGATGAAGAGTTTCAACTTTACGATCCTAATAATGAAACACACAAAGCTGAACTCAAAAAAGCACTGACGCGCGAGAGCGGCAAGCCAGAATACAATGCCGATATCATTACCACTTTCTTTGACATTCGGCCTAAACCATTCCAACAGATTATCCTCGATCAACTACAAAATGAGCGAGACCACGGACGTTACAAAAACTTGTTAGTCTCAGCGACCGGTACGGGTAAAACCGTTATGGCCGCTTTAGATTATCGGCGGATCTGCTCACAAGAAGGCGGACAGCCTCGATTATTGTTTGTTGCTCATCGAGAACAGATTTTACAGCAGTCTCTACAAGTATTTCGTCACGTTTTACGAGACTCTAATTTTGGTGAGTTACTCTCGGGAAACCACCAACCTGACTCTGACTCGCATCTGTTTGCCACGATACAAACACTGAATTCGCGCGATTACACAACACGACACGATGAAAACTATTGGAATATGGTCATTATCGATGAGTGTCATCATATTGAAGCGGCCTCATTCCAGCGCATCACAGAAGCACTAACGCCTAAATACCTACTCGGTTTAACTGCAACGCCAGAGCGTGCGGACGGATTGAATATCATGCGTCATTTCGATCCCCGACCTGATGGTTCACCTGCTGTACAGTTGCGTTTATGGCATGCGCTAGAACAGCAACTGTTAGCGCCATTTGAATATTATGCATGCGACGACGGAGTTAACTATCGAGGTATAAATTGGCGCTCAGCTAATGAACGCTCACAGCTTGATAACCTATTATCTGAAAGTGATATAAGAGCACTTGCAGTCCTTCGAGCTTGGCAAGAACACGTGAACAACATCAGCGACTGTCGAGCGCTGGCATTCTGTGTTTCAGTGCAGCATGCCCAGTTCATGACTCACTACTTCTGTGATAAGGGCGTTAAAGCCAAGCTACTCACCGGCGAAACCCCACAAAGTCAACGCGAACAAATCAAAAGAGAGCTAGAGCAGCGAGACATTAATATCATCGTAACCGTTGACCTCTTTAATGAGGGAGTCGATTTACCCTATGTCGATACGCTCCTTTTACTGCGACCAACACAAAGTGTGTCGCTATTCCAACAGCAAATTGGGCGAGGATTACGATTATTCGAGGGTAAAGAGAGTTGTCTCATCCTCGACTTTGTAGGTCAATACGATACTCATTTCCGGTTCGATATTTTATACAGTGCGATTACAGGATTAAGTAAAAAAGAAGTTCTCGACGGTGTGGAAAATGGATTTTCGCGCTTACCGCCCGGTTGTTATTTGCAAATGAATCGGCAAGCGCGTCAGCAAATCCTGACCAATTTACGGCAAACAATCAATCTAAGCTGGAATCGCCTAAGGCAAGAACTTGTCCAATATCAACTGCGCCACCCACAAGACGAAATAAAATTAACGGATTTCGTTAATGATCAAGCGATTGAGTTAACTGACATTTACCGTAAAGGTAGCGGGCAAACCGCATCGGGCTGGACACGCCTCAAGCGTGATGCAGAAATTATCTCACCCGCATTTACTGCACAAGAAACGTCAATCAATCGACGCTTTAAAGATGTACTGCATCTCGATGACCCTGACTATATTGATGTTATTAGAAAGCTTGGACAACACGTCAGTATTTCACCAACCTCACCCCAATATAAAAGAGCGTTGATGTTTACATATCAGGTAAAAGGCGGTCGCTCTACACAGTCTGTTGCCGAGCTACAAACAGAACTCAATGAATGTCCTGAACTTGCAAAAGAGCTCATCGAGCTCAGTGATGCCTTGGACGCACGGACTAATCAAAGCTTTTATGAAATACCGGGCATTAAGTGGACCGGCTTGAAGCTACACAGTAGCTACAAAATTAGAGAGATATTAACCGCATTTGAATACTATACTGAGACCCGCTACAGCCCTTTCCAAGCTGGCGTGTGGCGCGACTTCGAACGGAAAATTGAAGCTTTGTTCGTAACCTTAGATAAATCAAATGCATTGCATGAAGGCGTCGAGTACAACGACTACGCAATAAGCCCCGAGCTATTTCATTGGCAATCTCAAAATACGACAGGGCCAGCAACAGCAGCGGGACTCCGCTATATACAAGGAGCTGAAGAAGGCTGGCAGTTTCAACTGTTCGTGCGTTTGAACAAGGACTCTCCTTATAGACCTTGTGGGCCTGTGGAATTTGTTAAACACGAAGGCGCTGCCCCAATGAGCATCACATGGCGCCTTGCACACCCTTTACCTGCTCATCTATTTCAAGAATTTTCGGTAGTTAGGTGATGGTGTGGTTGGTGAGTTTGGGCGGAGTCGCGCCAAAGGCGCGACAAATCAAACCAACCGCAAGTCCGGTCCTTGTTTATGCGGATTGGGAAAGTCACCTTCTTTGGTTCCCGGGATAGGACCGTCGCAGAGTCCTTTCGCATACCGGTACAGGTTGTCGTATAAGAATCGTTCAAGAGGTACAAACTCCGCACTTTTACGGCGTTGTTTGTTCACTCGTTTTGCTTCTTGATTAAGCATTTCACAAAAGTGCCAGGCGTGTTCGCTATCGAATAGGCGTGGTTTAACATCGCGTTTATAAGCTTCTAGCCAAAGCTTTGCATCGGCTAGATGGCCGTTAATGCTCATATCTAAGTTGCGATGGTATTCTGCTACCGGTTTCGTGTTAAATTGCCGCACGACTTCAGCAATTTGTGGATCTGTTCGCACAAAATCACCCATACGAAACCACGCCAAAATATGCTCTAACCATAACGCATCAAAATCCCGCGCAATTTCAGTCCAGACCGGTTTTAATACGTAGGGCATGACAATGCTATAGCGGCTATAAGATTCCATCGCAAACACCAACCAACAAAGCTCATCGCGCACGACATGAAATTGCCAGCCACATTGCACGCTGTTTGTTACCACTGGCTGTACACCAGGGTTTTCTCCGTTCACATCAGTAAGCCGGGGCAATTCCAGTTTACATAGCTTGGTGAGTTGATTTGAGATACTGAATTTGAGCTTCATCTGCTTTACTGATAGCTTGAAGAAAAGAAAAACCGCCAAGGTTTCGCGTTACCCTCTCGAGCACTAAGCGTGGCGGCTATGTTGCGTTCTATTTTACGCTCAAGTTGCGAATATGCAATGTACTGTCAAAGGCTCGACAAATGCATATACATAGATTTTAGTCATTGAAACTTGCATTAACCGGCCTATATGCAAGATTTGACCTATGAAACTTGTATATAGATTTGCTTATCCAAGATTGGCAGGATTTGCACTTCGTTTCACATTCACTCTTGCCAAGCAAGTCATCTACTATGGTATACTTCACACTGAAAGTGTTAGCCCCTCGTATATCTGTATCCGATCTGTCAATAGAAAATCAACTGGTCATACCACATAAGCATCCCAAATGTTTTATCATTACTTATAGTAAGAGCAGGATCGTTCGGATTGCGAAGTTTTACACTTCTAAAAACCCTGCCTCCCGCTGGATAACTGTACTGATGAGTCAACTGACGATTCAGGTGCCAGCGCTCTGCAAGACAGAGATAACTGGGTAATCCAGAAATAGGGATCTCGGAAAAACTATTGGAAACCTCGCCTTTTTGGCGAGGTTTTTTCATTTTTGGCGTTTCTTTTTTGCTTTTTTATAGCTTTTCTTGGCTCGCTTTTTTGCCTTCCCTTCAAACGGCTTTCGGTTAGCGAATACATTATTTGCAATAACGAAAAACGGTTTTCCTTTGTCCTTGGAGTTTAACAAGTGCACGCGAAAGTCATCTCCATCTATCAAAAATGCGGTTTCTATAACCATTGACAGCTGACGAGCACTTAGCTTATGTAATTTGAAAATGACTACGAAGCACTCTTTTTGTTGCGGCCCGTGCTCGAACTCAAATAACGCTGTTAAACAACTTCTGTCATCGTCTCGGTTAGCTAAAACGCATAGCTTGGCTGGACCGGCTTCAAGTGCATCGACAAAATCAGGTATGTTGAGACTCGACTGATATTTCTCTTCGCAAAAAGCGCGTACATCTGATGACACAACTGGATTACCATCATCGCCTTTTTTGATCTTATTTGGTGCATCCTCATGATGCTCATATCTAATTATTAATCGTCCGGTCTGTCTTAGGATGTTACGGTCTTCCTCCGGTTTTAGGGCACGACTGTATACATGGTTGGTTGGTCGGACAAAAACTTCAACAGTATCCGTTCTTCCATCCTCGAAGTGAAAATTCGGAATAGTGACGACGAGATCCCACAGGTGTTCAAGCGAATAAGACGCCTCTCTACCATCTTCGACAATCTTTATATCACTGACTCCATCATGGATCGTCACAATAGCTTCCCTACCTTCATGTATTCCAATGATCTTATGCGGCTATAGTTTACCATCAAACCCTACCCAAACCAGCGGCTCAATTACATCAGCAATCCTCTGATGCGCCTGCCGCCGTTCTTCGTAGTAATCATAACGGTCATAAATACCTTCCACGCCTTTCAGACTATGGTTTATGGCCCGCTCACCAACAGCACCACTGAAACCTAATGCTGACACTTGGCTGCGGAAAGTGCGTCGTAAATCGTGCACGGTAAAATGCGCGATATCACCCATCAAATTAGGGCCGGGTCGTTTGCGGCCTTGTTCGTTGCCACACATTTTGTTGATTACACGATTAATGCCGTCGTCGTGGACGAATCATTAAACCGCTAGGAGATGGTTGGGATAGGCGGAGTCGCGCCAAAGGCGCGACCTACTCGATGTTTTGGATCTGAATATTTATAAACTACTTATGTATATGATAGTTATGACGAATGATTGAAATAGGCGTTGCATTGTCACCATTTTAGTCACCAATCAAACAGCTTCAGATGAAGTCTTCGCCATGATATTCAACTTGGTCTTCGTTCAAGACTGCATGTCTGTAATGCAAGAGGCTGTTAGGTACCGGGTGGGTTGGCTCGGGACATAAGTATCGCATCGACTGAACGCTTTCTAAAGCATGCAAATTCAATCTGTCTACTATCCAAACGCCTGAAACACCTCTTTTACTTAGCTGCTGCTCTCTCAACTGCCAAAAACCATCATTTGCCCGGTAAACACTACTATCCCAAGCCCTCATCGTCGAAGTTCCGTAGAGAGCATCTACATTATCGTCCTCTATTCTGCCTGGGAGATCTATCGTTTGCACAGCAATAATAAACGGTTTATCGAGTTCACCATATCGCTTTGATTTTTTGCCTAGCTTTCTTATTAATGATGTCTTTCTGTCTAAAACGCCACCTTGTATCGAACCCATGCCGATTAAGCGATTCTCTCTAATATCTTCTTGATTCTGACGTATTGGGAGGGCCTCAACCTTTATGGTCAGGCCGCGATCCTCCCACTCTGTTCTGGGCAGGCTTTCTGGAGCAGTTCTTAAAGTTTTCTCACACACTTCAAAATCGAGATTATCAAGCCAACGATGAATATGATTAGCGGCCTGAACAGCACTAGGCGGAACAGCAGGCTCTCCCTCATATGAGATACCAATCATAAAATTGGGGTGTGGTCGTTGATCCAGTTCTAAAAGAAAATCTTCGATTTGTCGATTCGTTGGTAACCCACTGGCATTCATAACTACTGACGCTTCAATATAAAACTGTTCACCATTCTGGTCAGTAACTAAAAAGTCTGGTCGACGACCATTGTCGTTAGGCAAGACTGGATGTATCTCGAGATGAAAGCCGCGCTCAAGCATCTGAGATGCTAGATATAGTTCAAAAATGACGGAGTAAAAATGTTCGCTTTCACCACTTTGAAATTTAGCCTTTAACTCTTCACGCTCACACTCATCGGGAAAGTTCCTGAACCACCGCTCTATAAGCGACCGCGATGCGGCTATTTCCTCACTAGCACTTCGATTGTAAAGCGCGTATAGAGACTCTCGCGGAAGCAACGGACGACTATCAGTGCGTTCATAATCATCAAATAACATGTTACCGACTCCTTTCGATCCGACTTGAATTATCCGAGCGGCCCTCGCACTACTTTTATGGCATCCTCTGGTTTCAAGCCAAGGCACTCACAATACTGAATAAACTCAACTAAGTCTAACCGTCGCTCTCCCTGCTCGACCTTGCCCACAAAGGAGTGAGGAACTCCCAGCTTTACTGCCAGATCACGCATAGTGAGGCCTTGGTCGCATCTGGCTTTTTTGAGCCAGGCAACTAAGCGCTGATGTTGTGGGCTATGAAGTGTCTTGTGCATTGTCCCATTCTTAGGTACAAGTAGCGTTGTACCCAATTCGGGAACAAGGCTGAGCTAAGGAGGGAAACATCAATGAGCTATGGGTATGAGCCTGCGGTTTGGAAAGAACAAGCAAGAGAGCATTGGGCTGAGTTTCAACCAACACGGTTTCGTGAATTACATGAAGCGGGCAAGCTGGAAGATGCGCTTGATTATGCAGTGGAACAAACTTGGCGGGAAATGAAGAGCCTCATAGACTCGGGAGTCCCTGCGCACGAAGCATGGGTAATGGTGCGGGAAAACTATTTATTCTTACCGGAAGAGCCTGGTTTATGTGACGATGAGTACGAAAATACACCATTCGATGACATTATGAATGAGGTTCACCAGATATTGAATGAGGACTATCAGCGCCAACGTGAAGAGTGGCAAAAGGAATTTAAACAAAAAGCCGCTCAAACCGAAGAAGCAATTCAAATGATACCCGGTACTAACCAAGTCTCTTCACCAATAGACTGGCTGAATTTAGCTCGTTGGATACTGATGCTTCCGGTGGCGGTGACAGCTGCATATCTTGCTAGCCAACTAGCGCTGATATTGACAAGCATTGGAATGGCTAGCGATGGCTATTCTACTGCATCCTTTTGGGGACAGTTTTATCGCGTAACGACTGAGAATATAGCGTTAGGCGCAGTACTTATACTCGCTGGATCTGCAATCGCACCAACACACAAACACATGGTCGCAATTTCATTAGCAGTAGCTTCCTTGCTACTTACAGGATTTCTAGTATACCCAATGCTAGCCTTACGTGATTATTGGGCGTTGTGGGGTACTTTCTGTTTATTAGCTGCATTATTGTTAAGCACCGTTTCAGTTTATCGACGTCATCACTAACTTGCAGATGAATACGTAACAGGGGTATTTTATTGATTAATTGTTAGCGATAAGACAAGGTGATCACCCTAATAACCGAAAGGACTATGATGAGCAGCGGAGCGCACAATAAATTAATCGGCCAAATTGGTGAAAATCTCGTGGCCGCCAAACTTGGCACGTTGGGTTACTACGCATCACCTTATGCTGGGAATGTGCCCGGCTTCGATCTTACCGCAGTCGATAGCAAAACCTTATCGTCATTTCCCGTGCAAGTTAAATGCAGCACTGGCAACACACTGGTTCACTCTCAAATAGACCGTTGGGTTGAAACGCATATCGATTCAACAGGCAAATACTCTTTCGGTGAATTAATTCGGCTCGACCACCCGAATATGCTTTGGATCATGGTTAATCTACCCCATGGTCAGATTGAGAATGCCCGCTACTTTATTTGCCGTGAATCTGATATTCAGAAGCTGGCTGTCGAACGCTTTATTGCCTTTATTAAGCGTCATAATTACCGGCGCCCCAACGGCGGCAACTCAAAACAAGCCATACTAACTCTCAAAGAACTTGGTAGATATGAAGATAATTGGTCGCTCATTGCGCCAGCTAGCAAGACTGTAACAACTCATGATGGAAGGGAATCAAATGACTTATAGCTCAAATGGATTCAAAACCTTTCTCCGCAATGAGCGGAAATCCAATGGCGAGGCATATTCAAATAATACGGTTAGCCAGTATGTCTCAGCTGTAAATAGAGCCGCACACCATGCAGGTTTTGATTTGTGGTCCTCTCAAAGCGAAGAAGTCGATAACTTTGTGCAAAAGTTTGAACCGGGTCATGAATTTGAAGAGTTCGGCGCGCAAGGTAACAACACGGTCATATCTGCTTTGCGATTATTAAAAAGATACTTTGCCAGTAGCAACAGTTATTTACTCACGTGGAATCCCGAAAAATATCACGTTGGCGGTAATTCAGGCGTTGAACTGGGGAACGAACAACAGTGGAGTTGCAATAGCACCAAACCACAAGTGGGAGATCGTGTTTACCTCATGCAAGTAGGTGTTGAACCAAGGGGAATTATTGCAGCTGGTATCGTTACTCAGGAGTCTTTTGAAGACAAAGATTGGGGTGATGAAACCAAAACAAGAAAATATATAAAGTTCAAACCAGTAGCCGTACGGAACACCCCTGAAGCTGGTCAACAGATCTTGAACCAGCTGAATCAACTATCCCAAGAAACCGGCATTAATTATAGCTGGAGCCCCCAAAGTTCTGGCATCAGCATTCCAAATAAAATATCCGATAAATTGGCGAGTTATTGGTTTATTGAAGATAGCTTGGTTGAGGAGATATCAATGACCAACAACAGCACCACACAAGTATCTCAGCCTCTCAATCAAATCCTATTCGGCCCACCTGGCACCGGGAAAACGTTCACAACCATTGAGCGCGCGGTGCGAGCTGCAGAGCCAAATTTCAGTTGGGCCAACCGAGATGAGCTAAAAGCAAAGTACCAAGAACTCATTCGCGAAGGGCGCATTCGGTTCGTCACCTTTCACCAAAGCTTTAGTTACGAAGACTTTGTGGAGGGGCTTACCGCACATACTGATGATGAAAAGTTAGTCTATGAAAAGCGACTCGGGATTTTCCGTCAAATCGTCAGAGATGCGAAGGAGCACCAGAACACAGAAGTGAAGAACCCTACTAATTCATTTAGTGATTGTTGGGATGCTTTTTTAACGGAATTTGAAGATCATCCAGAGGGTGTTCAAATCTCGATGAAGCGGTCCAAATTCATCATCACAGAAGTAGACGGAAATACTATTAGGTTTGATAAAAACCAAGGTGATTCTGTTAATACCTTATCTGTCAGCACCCTGGAGGCGATATTTAATGGTGAACGCAGGTTTAATGGGGGGTTAAAACCTTACTATCAATCGCTCATATCGCATCTTGAGTCTCTGGGTGAGCAACTGGACAAGAAAGCTGTTAAGCGCCAGAACTACGTGCTCATCATCGATGAAATCAATCGCGGTAACATCTCACGGATTTTTGGTGAGTTGATCACACTAATCGAACCCTCTAAGCGCTCTGGTACTACCGAAGCGCTAGAGGTCACGCTTCCACTGACTGGCGATCGGTTCTCTGTGCCCGATAACCTTTACATCATCGGTACAATGAACACTGCCGACCGCTCACTTGCTGGGCTCGATTTGGCTTTGCGTCGTCGCTTCGATTTCATTGAGATGCCTCCCCTTCCTGAAGAGCTAAAAGGGGTTAGCGTTGACGGCATTAATGTTGAAAAGATGCTCGACGTTATCAACCGCCGAATTACGGCACTACTCGATAAAGACCACTGTATTGGCCATGCCTATTTTATTCACTTGAAAGATAGATCAGACGTTGCCTTAACCGACCTCGCTGAGATTTTTAAGCAGAAGATCATTCCGCTGCTTCAGGAATACTTCTTTGAAGATTGGCAGCGCATCCGTTGGGTATTGAATGACCAAAGCAAAGCCTCAGCAAATGCATTTATCGTAAAAGATGATGCGATTAATTTTGATGAGCTGTTCCCCGGCGATGTGCAGCTAAACTCGCGTGACCGGTGGCGATTGAATGAGTCTGCTTTTGAACAGGCGACATCTTACAAACGGATATATGAAGTAGGTAGTGCTGAGTAATGACGTCAACGGTTGTCGTTCGCGAATACGCCTATTTGACCACTGCATCGGTAGCGGCGAACACTCTTGATCGCGCACATATTAGCGAGTCGGCGTTTCGCTGGCTCGTTGAACTTGGGCAGCAGTTTCGACGCAATGGCCTCCCGTTATTTGAACTTGATAGTCAGAAGCTTCTTCGTTTGGATAATTACGTCGGCGTACTTGAGTCACCCTGCGGAACAGTGATTGAGGTGCTACCGAAGCACACCACAGAACAAACTTCGGCGGCCGAGGCTCGCGCTTTGCTTAAACGGCTAATCAAAACCTCGACGCAGCTCTCAGTGCGTGAGGCCGACTTTGCCGATGTTGAGCGATTTGAAATACCGATTCGCGAATGGCTTATCACTTGTTTTTTGGGCGAGCTGGAAGTTCTGCTCAAGCGAGGTCTGCAGTTCGATTACCAAGTTCGAGAGGAAGAAGCACGCTTCTTACGCGGCCAGCTGGATATCGCAAAACAACTGCGCCAGCCCCCCGGAAAAGCGCATGTATTTAATATCCGCCATGACTTGTTTTTACCGGATAGACCAGAGAACCGCCTTATTAAATCTGCACTTGTTACTGTGTGCTCAGCCACTCAAGACAACGACAACTGGCGGTTAGCACACGAGATAATCTCACAGCTCCTTCAGTTGCCCGAATCATCGGATATTAGGGCTGACTTCAAGTCTTGGTCAACAGACCGCTTACTGACGCATTACCGCCCGATTAAGCCTTGGTGTGAGTTTATCCTCAACCAACATGTTCCACTTTCTGTCTCTGGTGGCTGGCGCGGAATAAGCATGCTCTTCCCAATGGAAAAGCTGTTTGAGAACTATGTTGCTGAACAGCTTCGACGAGCGATTGGCAGCAAGGGTACAGTTAGGACGCAACTTGCTACTGAGTACCTTTGCCAACATAAGGGTAAAGGAGTTTTCAAATTACGACCGGATATTGAGGTTGTTATTGGTGACCAGCGATGGATCATGGATACCAAGTGGAAGCTGCTTGATGTAGATAACGGTGGTCAGACCTATGGGTTGAGTGAGAAAGATTTTTATCAGATGTTGGCCTATGGATCTAAATTATTACATTCTCAAGGAGACTTGGTGTTGATATACCCTGCATGGAAAAATTTTCCAAGCAACGAGAACATTTCACCATTTGAGTTTGATAATCAGACGACACTTTTGGTAACCAGCTTCAACTTAAACGATAATACTCGAACTAATGATTGTCGGTGGAACCTGACGTTGGCGGAATCATTTGCACAGGTGCACAATTGAGTAGACCATCTGCCATACGAGGCATCAATTTACTGACGGTTAGAACCATACTCAGTCAGTAAGCCTAGAATTTGAAACTCGGATCATCTTGACCGGATATGAGCGTGCAAATAATTTCATTAGAATATAGTTACAATTAATAGAATGACTTTTTGATATTATCGTAGATTGAAAAGCTGAAAGCTTATCAATAATCAGCTTTTATTTAGGGGTATATAGTGGTTAAAGGAAATGCAGCAAAGCGCTTATGGGCAGCAGCTGACCAGTTATGGGCGAATACCGGTCTTAAACCGGCTGAGTTCTCGGCACCTGTGCTGGGGCTCATCTTCCTGAAGTACGCCGACAAGAAGTACTCAGCCGCCGAGGAGAAGCTCGGGCCGGTGGGCTCCGGTGGCCGACGCAAGGTGAGCAAGGATGACTATCTTGCCGAGGGAGTGATCTTCCTCCCTGAGACCGCCCGCTTCTCGCACCTGCTGTCGCTCACCGAGGGCGACAATATCGGCAAGGCTATCAACGATGCCATGAAGGCCATCGAGGACGAAAACCCCGACCTCAAAGGTGCCCTGCCGCGCACCTACACGCGCCTGGAGAACTGGGTGCTGCAGGAACTGCTCAAGCAGCTCGCTCCGGTTGATCTGTCAGGAGACGCCTTCGGCAAGGTCTACGAGTACTTCCTGGGCAACTTCGCCCTGAAGGAAGGTCAGAAAGGCGGTGTCTTCTACACGCCCGAGTCCATCGTCAAGCTGATCGTTGAGATCATCGAGCCCTATCACGGTCGCATCTTCGATCCGGCTTGTGGGTCAGGTGGCATGTTCGTCCACTCGGCGGACTTCGTGGAGCGCCACCACAAGACGGCCATGGACGAAATCTCGATTTTCGGCACCGAGAAGGATCGGACCACCGTCAACCTCAACAAGATGAACCTCGCGGTGCATGGCCTCTCCGGCGATGTGCGGGTGTCCAACACCTACTATGAGGATCCTCACGGGGCGGTCTACAAGAACGGTGACGGCTTCTTCGACTTTGTGATGGCTAATCCCCCGTTCAACGTCTCGGGAGTGGATAAGGAGCGCTTGGAAGGCGACCCACGGTTCCCGTTCGGTGTGCCAAAGACCGATAACGCCAACTACCTCTGGATCCAGCTCTTCTACGCCTCGCTCAAGCCGACCGGGCGAGCTGGCTTTGTCATGGCCAACTCAGCGGGTGATGCCCGAGGCAGCGAGCAGGTGGTCCGTCAGAAGCTGATTGAGTCGGGTGCCGTAGATGTGATCGTCTCGGTGGGACCGAACTTCTTTTACACCGTCACGCTGCCCTGCACCTTGTGGTTTTTCGACCGGGCCAAGAGTGAGACCGAGCGCCGCGACAAAGTGTTGTTCATAGATGCTCGCCACATCTACAACCAGATCGACCGGGCGCACCGCGACTGGTTGCCGGAGCAGGTCGAGTTCCTAGCCAATATCGTCCGCCTTTACCGTGGCGAAGACGTCGAGCTGGATCAGGGCAGTGAGCCGCTGCTGGCCGAGAAGGGGCTAGCCGAGGGCTATGCCGATGTGCCTGGGCTCTGCAAGTTGGCGACTCGGGAAGAGATCGAAGCGCAGGGGTGGTCATTGAATCCTGGGCGCTATGTCGGGGCAGCTGCAAGAGACGCAGAGAATGTGGACTTTGCTGAGCGGCTGGAAGAGCTGGCTGAAGAACTAGAAGTGCTAAACGCTGAAGCAAGAGAGCTTGAAGACAAGATCTCAATGAACATCAGCGGAGTTCTGGGCGGAGGAGCTGCTTGATGACTTGGAACGAGTCGACGCTAGGTGACATCTGCGATGCTGGCCAAGGGATCATCAAAACGGGGCCTTTTGGATCTCAACTTCATCAGAGCGACTATTCCGATGCCGGAACCCCTGTGGTCATGCCAAAAGACATAGTCGGAGGACGGGTTTCTGAGTCTTCAATAGCTCGGGTTGCGGAGGAGCATGTGGAGCGCCTCTCTCACCACCAGCTTTACCCCGGCGATATTGTTTATGGCCGTAGGGGGGATATCGGGAGATGTGCTTTAGTAACACCCAGAGAAAGTGGCTGGCTATGTGGAACAGGCTGCTTGAGAATTCATCTTGGTAATGGCGAAGTCTCCCCCAAGTTCTTATTTTACTTCCTTAACAACCCGAGCACGGTAGATTGGATATACAACCAAGCCGTGGGCGCGACAATGCCGAATCTGAATACAAGCATACTCAGGTCGATTCCTGTCCGCTATCCTACTCGTGAAACGCAGGAGAGAATTGCCGCGTTCCTCTCCGCCTACGACGACCTCATCGAGAACAACACGCGCCGCATCGAGATCCTTGAGGAGATGGCTCGTCGGCTGTACGAGGAGTGGTTCGTCCACTTCCGCTTCCCGGGGCATGAGGGGGTGAGCTTCAAGGAGAGTGAGCTTGGGGATATACCTGAGGGGTGGGAGGTTCGACGCCTTGAGGATGCCGTCGCTCTGAACCCACGCACAAAGGTTCCCAAGGAAGGAGAAAAGTTGTTTGTACCGATGGGCGCGTTATCAGAATCGAGCATGATTGTAGGTAGCTTGGAGAGGAAAACAGGTAACAGTGGTGCAAAATTCCAGAATGGTGACACCTTGTTTGCTCGGATTACGCCTTGTCTTGAGAACGGAAAGACTGGATTTGTTGATTTCCTTCCTGAAGACCAGCCGACAGCATGTGGTTCTACTGAGTTCATCGTATTGCGTTCAGTCAGCTTGTGCCCAGAAATGGTTTACTTACTCGCGAGAAGTGACCGATTCCGTGATGTCGCGATTAAAAGCATGTCAGGGGCTACTGGAAGGCAGCGGGTGCGGGTCGAGAGCTTGGTAGAGTTTCCGGTGGTTCAACCTGACAACGCGACCTTGGAAGCCTTCCAGCGTTTTGTATCGCCGTGTTTCAAACAAGCACGCACATTGGCGCTAAAGAACGCGAACCTACGCGCCCAACGTGACTTGCTGCTCCCCAAGCTGGTCTCCGGTGAGATCGACGTATCAGACATTCCCATGCCCGACGATAGGGAGTACGAAGCCGCATGACGCCCCCGCCATCCCCCGCTTATGCCTACTCCGAGGATGCCCTGGTCGAGCAGCCCGCTATCGAGCTGTTCGCAGACTTGGGCTGGGACACCGCCAATCTCTATGGGGAGTGGTCGGGTACGGTATCGAGCGAGGGACGGCAGACACAACAGGATGTG
Source organism: Idiomarina sp. D18 (assembly GCF_057748155.1). Classification (NCBI taxonomy): domain Bacteria; kingdom Pseudomonadati; phylum Pseudomonadota; class Gammaproteobacteria; order Alteromonadales; family Idiomarinaceae; genus Idiomarina; species Idiomarina sp. D18. The sequence continues at coordinate 2,594,665 of NZ_CM173240.1, read as the reverse complement.
GTGCTGGTGCCTCGGCTGCAGGTGGCTTTGGAGAAGCTCAACCCCGAGCTACCCGCCGATGCCGTGGAGAAGGCCATCGAGGAGCTGACCCGCGACCGCTCCAAGCTGCTCCCGGTGAACGCCAACCTGGAGGTTTACCGGCTGCTCAAGGATGGCGTAAAGGTCGAGGTGTCGGGCGATGATGGTGGCACCGCTATCGAGACGGTGCGGGTGATCAACTGGAGCAAGCCCGAGGAGAACGACTTCCTGCTGACCTCGCAGTTCTGGGTAAGGGGTGAGCTGCATACCCGACGTACCGATCTTGTCGGCTTCGTGAATGGGCTACCGTTGCTATTCGTGGAGCTGAAGGCCAGCCACAAGACCCTCAAGGCTGCCTATGACGGCAACCTGAGAGATTACCGCTCGGTGATCCCTCAGTTGTTCACCTATAACGCCGTGGTGATGCTCTCCAACGGCTCCGAGACCCTGGTGGGCAGCACCTTCTCCCCCTGGGAGCATCTCTTCGAGTGGAAGCGGATCAACGACGAGGGTGAGAAAGGCGTGGTGTCGCTGGAAACTGCCATCCGAGGGATCGCTGAGCGGACACGGCTTCTGGATATCGTGGAGAACTTCACGGTGTTCGAGGAGGCCCAGGGTGGCACCATCAAGAAAATCGCCAAGAACCACCAGTACCTCGGGGTGAATAAGGCCATCGCCGAGCTGCAGCGCATCAAGAATCGCCCTCCCGGTGAGGCGGGTCGGCTTGGGGTCTTCTGGCATACCCAGGGTTCGGGCAAGTCCCTCTCCATGGTGTTCTTCACTCAGAAGATCCACCGCACCATCCCCGGCAACTGGACGTTTGTGGTCGTCACCGACCGCAACGAGCTGGACGAGCAGATCTACAAGACCTTTGCTGCCACCAGGGCAATCAACGAGGTAGAGGCCCACGCCGAGAGCGGTGCTCACCTCAAGCAGCTCCTCAGCGAGGATCACCGCTACGTCTTCACGCTGATCCAGAAGTTCGGAACTAAGCAAGGTGAGACATATCCCAAGCTCTCCGACCGCCAAGACATCATCGTTATCACCGACGAAGCTCACCGCTCCCAATACGACACTTTGGCCATGAACATGCGGACGGCGCTGCCCCATGCTGCCTTCCTGGGCTTCACTGGGACACCACTTATGGCTGGTGAGGAGAAGACCAAGGAGGTGTTCGGGGACTACATCTCGGTCTACGACTTCGGACAGTCCATCGCCGATGGGGCCACGGTGCCGCTGTACTACGAGAACCGGATCCCCGAACTGCAGTTGATCAATGAGAACCTCAACGACGATCTGACTCGGTTGCTGGAAGATGCCGAGCTGGACGAGGATCAGGAGAAGAAGGTCGAGCGCGTGTTCGCCCGTGAATACCACCTGATCACCCGTGATGACCGCCTGGAAGCCATCGCCGAGGATCTGGTGCAGCACTTCGTCGGCAGGGGCCACCAAGGCAAGGCGATGATGGTCTGTATCGACAAGGCCACCGCCGTGAAGATGTACAACAAGGTTCAGGCCCACTGGAAAGACTACCTGGCCCGACTTCAGGCTGACCTGGCGTCTGCCCCCGAGGAGCAGCTGGAGGCGCTAAAGCACAAGATCAAGGTGCTGGAGACGACCGATATGGCAGTGGTGGTTTCCCAGGGCCAGAACGAGGTAAAGGAGCTGGCGGACAAGGGGCTCGACATCCTGCCTCACCGCAAGCGCATGGTAGAGGAAGACCTAGACGAGCAGTTCAAAGATCCTGATGGACCGCTGCGGTTGGTGTTTGTCTGCGCCATGTGGATCACCGGCTTCGATGTGCCGTCCTGCTCGACCATCTACCTAGACAAGCCGATGAAGAATCACACCCTGATGCAGACCATTGCCAGGGCAAACCGCAAGTACCCCGGCAAGGAAGCGGGCCTGATCGTGGACTACGCGGGTGTCTTCAGGAAGCTGCAGGAGGCGCTGGCCATCTACGGTGGAGCTTCATCCAAGGTCGCTGAACCGAGACCTGGATATGGGGATGAGCCACCCCAAGACGGTGATACACCGATCCACCAGAAGGCCGAACTGGTGGAGTACCTCAAGCATCTGCTGGCCAAGGGGATCACTTTCCTGACCGAGAAGCAGGTAGACACAGAGGCTATCAAAACGGCTGGAGGCTTCGATAAGGTTGCCCTGCTGGATGATGCCGTTGAGAAGCTACTTGAGAGTGAAGAGACCAAGAAGGCCTTCTTGAACCTAGCCAGGGCCACCTCCCGAGTCTACCGAGCCATCCTCCCCGACCCCTCAGCCAATGATCTGGCCCCCGATGCGGTACTGCTCTCCGTACTGGCCCAGAAGATCAAAGCCCTTGAGCCCGAGGTGGATATCTCTCAGGTGATGAAGGACGTGGACGACCTGCTGGATCAGTCGGTCGCTCCAGTGCCCTACGTCATCGAGGATGAGGATGACAAGCCCCTATTCGACCTCAGCCAGATCGACTTCGAGAAGCTCAAGGAGCGGTTCAATAAGGGCAAGAAGCGCACCGAGGCAGAGAAGCTACGGGCGCTGCTGAACCAGAAACTGGAGAGCATGGTGGCCAAGAACCCCAGCCGCACCGACTTCATGGAGAAGCTGCAGAAGCTGATCGAGAAGTACAACTCGGGAAGCCTGAACATCGAGGCGTTCTTCCAGCAGCTGATGAAGTTCACCGAAGAGCTGCAGGAGGAAGACCAGCGGGCAATCCGTGAGGGGCTGACCGAAGAGGAGCTGGCGCTGTTCGACATCATCACCAAGCCAGCCCCGGAGATGACCGACAAAGAGGTAGCCCAGGTGAAGGCAATGTGTCGGGAGCTACTGGAGACCCTCAAGGAGGAGAAACTGGTACTGGACTGGCGGAAGAAGGCCCAGGCTAAGGGCGATGTCCGCCGTACCCTGGAAATCGTCTTCGACCGGGGACTACCGGAGAGCTTCGATGAGGCGGTCTACAACGAGAAGTGCGAGGCAGCGTTCCATCACCTGATGACCAGCTACTACGGTGGTGGGCAGAGCGTCTATTCAGCCAGGTGTTAATTACCTCCAATACGTTGCTTTAGGAGGGATAAAATTCTGTCTGCTCATGAAGCTACTCAATTTAATTTTGTTTACTGAATAATAATCGGCAATGTTGCTTGGCAAAAGCTCATCTCAATTTTTAACTAGTCCACCAAGCCCATACCAATGCAATCATGCCAACGAGCGCCAGCGAAATTTTTAACAAAATACGAGAACCCCGTATATCATAGAGCTTTACCAAAAACTGAGCATTAGACACTCTCGAATAGTACTCTTTCGTGGCTAGATAAAGAATGAAGGCAAAAATAACAATCAGAAGAGGCCAAAACCATGATAAGTTGCCAGCCAATTCCACTTTAGGAGACCTTTGAAAATTAAAATTTGTAAATCCCCAAATGGAAATGAGTGCAAACCCCAACCATACTTTTGATTTTGCTTTTATAGTTTCAACTTTTTGTTCAGCTCTCGTAATTGTATATTCTTGAGATTCAAAGGAAGTTTCTACATTTTCTAAATATTTTTGCTCTCTATCGCGCTCCGACTCATCTATCAGGTTTTCTCTATACAACGCAATTACTAATGACTTAGCGTAGCCGATTATACCTTTAGCATTGTTAGACTCGTGCAGCCTGTTATCAATTCTTTGGGTTCTGCTAAGTGAGGTTAGTTCACGCTTAAGTTGACCAAGTAATCGAAGACCACACCCTGATGTTTCAAGCGTGATAGTGGTCAAAGAATCTTGTTCATCAACGTGGTGCCGATGACTATGGATTGAATACTTTAAATAATAAAATGCCTGTCGGGCTAACAGGTACAAACTCTCATCATCGAGTTCATCACCACCTTCGTTTTGCTCAATTCTAATCAAGCCAGTAGGCGTTACATTGAACTTAAACGAAGCTTTAAAACAGTCACTGTGAAGACCTGTAATAGAGCGAGGGTCATTGATTTGGCTATCAAGCTTATCAAACTCTGAACTAATATTACTTTTAGTTAGCTCATGAGAAATTTGATGGACCGAAACGTCATGAACTTCGTTTTTATCCGCTGGTTCAGCTTCCTTCGGATATAGCAGAATATTACCGCTTAAACTTCTACAGTCCATATGATCGGAGACCGAAACTTTAGCTGTAACAAAGACTCGAAAAGCTCCTAATGATTCTTCATGCTCATCAGTGTCTCGCCAATTAACTCTTGATTGAAGAACGATTAGTCTGTCGTGCTTGCTCGACACTCCCGATGCAGAATGATTTAGCTCAATAATTCGCTCATCACTGATTTTCTTGTCTGTAAATCCACCTTTAATACCGACCTTCATTAGCCCGAAATCAAGGTTACCGTTTACGCAAGGAATCCATCCTATATATTTATGTTTATGCATAAAAAATCCCGTCTAGTTGACGGGATCTTATTGTAATAATTAGGTGCCAGCAAGCAAACTTTATGCTAAGCGTTTAAACCACGAATCGCTGGGCTTTTCATCATGCACTACACGCCGCTTGTTAGTTTTATCAATGACGATTCCATGACATAAACCAGAACCAGACGGGGTGACGCCATTTTCGCGCAGTTCAACCTCTCGGCGCTTCATAGCCCGAGATTTCTTATATAGCGCTACTTGGAAGCCCACATACACTGCGAGACAGCCAACTACAAAAACTATTAATGCGTCAAACATGATCCTTCTCCCTTGCCTAACCCGTCAAAACGGGTGCCCGAATTTATCACAAATTAGGTCATTAGTCGAGCGAGTATGCTCTTAAGATGGTTTGTAAACTTTTCGTTGTCAAGCATTTTACGGTGAATGGTGAGAAGACTCCCGACGTCTTGATATGAATTAGTTGCTACGGATCCGGGTCACTCCACTCAACGCGATCAGGGTCTATTCTTCGGATGGGTTTAGCGGTCAGCATACCGTTTTTTCTCTCAACACGATAAGACCATCCCAATTGCATCATATGCCCTGACGCGTCAATAAATCGAAAAATGCGATACTGTTTGCGAACGCCGCTAAAATCCACCATCAAGGTAGATGCCCAACCAAGGGGGCGAGTCGGCTTATCGATTGACTCCACGATGCCGTATTTTCCCGCCATCTCGATGGCTCCGTAATAATGGTCGGCTGCAAAATCAGAACGCATTAATACTTGGCTACCCACCTCAATAGCTATCGTTTCTGGTTCTTCATCAAAAGCTCGTTCTGACCCGCAAAATTTCTTGTAGTCGATTTGAGATACGACCTTACCACCGATCTTTCTTGTCTTATCTCGCCCTTGTATTCTTATGTGTGACATTTTACACGGTCCAAAATTCTGCAATCTTAAAGCGAATCTCGACTCACTATCTCCAACGATCACCAAGTAATGCGTTCCCGGTATTAATGCAACTCCGTTAGGGTCACGAACTTTGTGAACAGCCATGTAACGAATCACACTATTGCGCTTTACTCGAACTCTAATCTCGTGCTGGAAGCTAAACCCTTCAACTTTCCACTTTGTCAAGTCTGAGAGCGTAACAATGTCGCCAGCTTGTACTCTGAATTGCTTGTCGTGTGAGCTACGTTTCATTTCAAATCCTTTTGCTCAACTAAAGGTTGTTCTTGAGATTTATAGATTAGGTCGAATCACCGCGATTAAGTTCAGTATAATTTCGTCAATGAGGTGCTAAACCGCCGCACATTGCTCAACTTGACTTCTTTTCCTCTAAGTTTCGCTAGATAACTTAAATGCCACACCACTTGGAATAATTGATCAATGTCAGGCCTATTTAGATTGTAGTATCTGATCGCTGTGTATCGCCCATAATTTCGCCAATATCGTTCAATCCATTCCGTCAAACGGTAGGACGAGTTAACTCTGCTGCCATCTAATGCAATTGCTATATGGTAATGTGGGGTCTTAGCAGAGTGAATTTCACGAGCCCAACATATTGCTACTCTTCTCGAGTAGTGCTCTCTACAGATTTTAGTTTTGATCCGACACAAAAATAGACTTAGTTGCTTATTATTCGGTTGCGATGTGTTACAGGATAGGTCGAACCGGAAAAGAAACACCTTTCTATGATGGGTCAGCATCCATAACGGTACATCAATAACTTTGCGAAGGATTTGAGGATCTAACGCACTCCCACGGGTATTAACTTGCCAGTCGACCCCTCTGTGATGAAACCAAGTTTCCTTATTAGGGAAAGCCATAAGATACCCATAAATTAGATATTATTAATTACCCAGTAAATTCCCCATGGACTGTGCTCCTCCATGAGCCATGTTGATTGGGCTAGGTATAAATAGTTGCACGCTCAAAAAGTTGGGTTGACGCTCTTAACAGTCCGAGAAAGACACCTGTGGATCAAGTCAGTCCATTTTCGGACACTTCATCAATCCACTTTTCAAGATCGCTCAAGCGCCATGCAACGGATCGCGTACCGAGGTGAACACGCTTAGGAAACTTGCCTTGCTTCTCAAGTTCCCAGCGTCGCTGACGTGCTAACCCGGTAATCGCTCTGCATTCCCGTTCACGAACTAAACGATCTTTAGGCTTTCTCTGCACAGGTATGAAGGTTGTGGTTTGTATTTTCATGTCGTTGCCTCTAACAGGTTGTGAATGTCAGAGGCAAATTAACTGATAGGAATCGGCGACATGCGCGCAACATTTGCGCTGTCCGTGGGGTTGCGCGCATGTTTCACGATAAATTTTGAATTGCTTTATAGAAGAAGTTTTTTGTCGGCTTAAATTTACGTTCGATCGGTGGCTCTGGACTTCCATGAAGGTTGCCCATCGTTGCGTCAATCGGCTTACCATCGGTTTCGGTTTCACTTTCAAATTTCCGATCTTCCCAATAAAGTTTTAAAAGCCATTCGTCGGCACTATTTGGAGCATCTTTCTTCGGCCGCATAACCTTCTCGTTATCGCGCCGCCATTGCTTTTCTTGCAGATATTTTTGTAACGCCCACTCTCGTAATTCGAATTTGTAATCATCTAATGAACGATGGCGAGCCAAGGCGGCATTTTTAGGCTGCTTTCTCCACTTCACATTAGCCTTGAAAACCGGTTCTACCGAATCATAAACAGCCCCAGCTTTCTGCCGCAGCATTTCAATCTCACTCCTAAGCAATTCCGCCTCGCGCTCAAATCCAGCATCTTTAATCCTCTGCAAGCTTTGCTCTATTTGCGCCAGCCTGAGTGCATTAGGACCTTTGATAAATTCATCACGTTGACTCATCACTACCTCCCTGTATTAATGGTTCAAGGAAATCAGCTACTTTGGCATTTGCTTCTCTACGCTCTTCCAGGTAATCGTATTGATTGTAGACCTTTAGGACGCCTCGCAGTTCATGGTTCAAGCATCTCTCGGCAATGGCATCTGGGACTTTCAACTTAGCAAGCAATGTTCGATAGGTTCTGCGTAGGTCATGCACCGTAAAGTGGTCGACTCCGGCTGAACCAAGAACATTGGGGTAGGGTTGTTTCTTGCTATCAACTTTCTGTCCGAATAGTTTGGCTAACGCATGATTCAACGTATCGTCAGAAATATACCCTCGTCTTTTGCTTCTTCTGCGCGAAGGAAACACATATTCAGAACCTGCACAGCGCACTTTTAGCTCTTCGATCACGGGTAGCATTTGATTTGGGATCGGCACCGTAATTGGTTTACTGGTTTTGTTCTCGGGAAAGAACCAGGTCTGGTCCTCTAAATCAATTTGTTCCCACCGCGACGATATGATTTCAGATTTTCGACAGCCTAGGTGCAAGAGCAAAAGGCATGCAAGATAGTTGTCACGAGTGAAAATGTCTTGCTGCTTTCGGAAAACAGAGAATGCAGTTTTTATTTCATCCGCCGACAACGACCGCTCTCGAGGCGAATAGTCTTGGCCAACATCGACTCCGGTAAAATAGATCGCTGGATTACTGCTGACCAAATTTAGTTTGATGCCGTGATTAAACATACGCTTCATTATGCTTAGCGCTCGCGATGAGGTCGTCTTATTACCTGTCTGCTGCAGCTCATCAAGAACATTGCGAACATCAATCGGTGTAATGTCTTTTAGTGAATATTTGCCCAAGCGACTTTTGAGGTAGTTACGATATACGCGCTCGTCATTACCTGGATGCTTAACGCGGTTCTTTACTGCGCGGTCAAACCAATCATTAAAAAGATCGTGAACTGTGTGAATAGCACCACCAGTTTCTCGACGACGTTCAAGCTGAGGGTCAATGCCATTCTTAACTTTTGAGCGAATTGCAGCAGCTTGGATCTTAGCGTCAGCCAACGAGCAGTTAGGATACCCTTCCGACAAGGTTATCGTCTTGCGCTTACCGGCGTAGGTATATCGCACAAACCATGACGCAGTACCCTGTTCAATTCTGAAATAAAGCCCATCACCGACACTTTTCCGAACGTCCTCTCCAGCTCTAACAAGTGCTTTGATCTGACTGCTGTTCATGACTATCTCCAAATGGTGACAAAACCTAAAGATGGAGACCCTATAAATTATTTGTCACCACCCTTGTCACCACAATATAGCGGACAATCACGAACATTGCATTACCATTAAATACAAAAAAGGCCGCAATGCCGCGACCTTATCCAAACTTAGTATACTTAACAAAACTTAACATGACCCTATTCAATATTCTGAATCTGCTCACGCATCTGTTCGATCAACACCTTTAGCTCGACTGCGGCCGCGGTGATTTCGGCGTTGATGGATTTAGAGGCGAGGGTGTTCGCTTCGCGGTTGAACTCTTGCATCATAAAGTCGAGGCGTCGGCCGCAGGCGCCGCCCTTTTTCAGGATCTTGCGGGCTTCGGCGACGTGGGCGTCGAGGCGGTCGAGTTCTTCGGCGACGTCGACTTTTTGCGCCAGCATGACCATTTCGGCTTCGAGGCGTTGTGGTTCGAGTTCGACTTTGGCTTCTTCAAAGCGGGTTAGTAAGCGCTCACGTTGCCATTTAACGACTTCTAGCATGCGTTCGCGTACAAAGGCGACGTGTTCGATGATGCCGTCTAAGCGTTGCTGAAGCATGGTGTTAATGGCTTCGCCTTCACTGGCTCGGTTTTCGATAAATTCGTTAAGCGCGGGTTTTACGGCGTCGAACAGTTCTTTTTGAAGCTCGTCGATATCTTGGTCGTCACTGCTGACGACGCCAGGCCATTTCAACACGTCGAGTGCGTTAATTTGTGCGTTGTGAACTTGGCGGTTGACCCATTTGGCTTGGTTGATCACGCTCTCGGCGAGTGCTTCGTTAATCACTAACTCGCTTTGCTTGCTCTCATCCAAATGCAGGTGCAAGCGACATTCGACTTTGCCGCGCTGTAATTGCTTGCGGAATAGCTCTCGCAGGTTGTTCTCGAGGGCGCGCACGCTCTCGGGCAGTCGAAAGTAGGTTTCTAAATAGCGTTGGTTAACCGAGCGGATTTCCCACACGGCGCTACCCCATTCTGCTTTGTGCTCGTAACGAGCGTAACCGGTCATACTTTGAATCATGGCGTATCCTACTTTTTTGTCGGGAGGTCTTTCCTTCAACCTGCCGAAAACAATGTGTGCGTTAAGCGTATAAGCCAAATATTACCTGCGCAAAGAGGCAATATGAAGTAATAGTACAAAAAAGATGTCACACTTTTCTGTGCGAGTCTGACCTTATTGAGCAACCTTTATTAAAAGTGACTCAATAGGAACGTATTATGTCTTTGAAAAACCAATTTTTTATCTTGTTATTAGGCGTGTCGTTTGGCCTTTTCAGCCTACCCTCGCATTCACAAAACACCGTGCTACATGCGCAGGTTTCGGGTCAGGGTCAGCCGGTGGTGCTTATCCCGGGTTTAATGTCCGATGAGCGTGTTTGGCAGCAAACTGAAGCGGCGTTGGCGCAGCATTATGAGGTGCACACGCTGGCATTTGCTGGCTTTGGCGCGCATCCAAGCAATCCTCAATTACGCGAGGCATTTACTGAAAACGCAGGTGCTGCGCTAGAACGTTATTTGCAGGAGAACACCGCTGGCGATGCGGTGGTCATTGGGCATAGTTTGGGCGCGTTTTTAGGCTATCAACTGGCAGGCCAGCAACCTCAGGCGTTGGAATGTCTTATCGCGGTTGATGGTGTGCCGTTTTTCTCGGCGCTGGTCAGTGGTAACTCGGCGTTAACCGCTCAAGCGGTTGAGCCGCAAGCACAGCAAATGCTGGCGGTGTATCAACAACTCACCCCCGAACAAATGGCGATGCAAGTGCAAATGGGGGCGTCACGGCAAACCTCATCTGAGGAGAATCAAGCGCGCGTGGTCGCGATGGCAAAAACGTCGGATCCTGCCACGGTGGGCCGCGCGATGTATGAGCTGATGACCACAGATTTACGCGCTGAGGTCGCTGACCTCAACGTACCGACGTTACAAATGGCGGCGACCGGTGGCTTCTCAACTGCCGAGCAAAAGCAAACGGCGCTTAATGCCTATCAACAGCAGATCGCTGGTGATAATGCCATCAACTTGCTAGAGTTTGCTGAGTCACGCCATTTTATTATGTGGGATCAACCCGAGGCCTTTTTGTCGGCCGTTAATCACTTCATCGAGGAGCGCTGCCATGACTAATCAAACTGCACCGTATGCGGCGCTTAACGCTTCGATTGAGCAAGCGCGCCAAGGGAATTCGCAGGCGTTCGCCGAGGTGGTCACACATACACAAAACTTAGTGGCGAGTATTGCCTTGGCCATTGTTAAAGATATCCGAGCCTCAGAAGAGGTGGCGCAAGAGGCTTATCTCATTGTCTGGCAAAAAATGAATACACTTCGTAAGACGCGTAGCTTTTTGCCCTGGCTACGACAAATCACGCGGCATTGTGCTTATCAGTGGTTAAGCAAAGAGCATGTGCGTCGTACCGACTATAGGGATAATCTCGATGAGGAGCTGGGTGCGGTACTGAGCGATGAATCACCCGAGGCGTCGCTCAGTGAGCAACAGCAGCAGGCGATTATTTATCATGCGTTGGATAAGTTGCCAGAGCAAAGCCGCGATGTCGTACTGCTGTATTACCGCGAACAGCAGTCGGCTGAGCATGTAGCGGACTTGCTAGGGATCACACCCGAGGCGGTGCGCCAGCGTTTGTCTCGCGCTCGCAAGCAGTTAGCTCAACAATTACTAAGCCGTGTGGGTAAAGCGGCGTTGCTTTCGGCGCCATCCATCAGTATTTCGACGTTACTGACAACAGGCGCGATGGTGGGTAGTGCACCTGCCGCTGCGGCGGGCTTTTCGTTGACCTCTGGTGTTGCCACAAGCGTGAAGTGGTTAGCATTATTAGGTGCCATGGCGGTCACTATTCTCGGTGGTTTGGCGGGTTTGTTTATCGGCTCTCACCGCGCGCAGAAGATGGCAGCTAACGACGCTATTCGCCAACAGTTGGTGCGAATGCGTAATCAGGCTGCAGTATTCATGATCGTTGTCGGTAGCTTGTTTATTCTAAGTTACGAGGTTGATCCCGGCTGGTTACTGCCGACACTCAGTTATCTAGTGCTATTGCTGGGCATTCTAACCTATCAACGCCGAGTGCAGCGTTTGGTATGCTCCGGTGGTCGGTCACTGAGCTGCTATTTGGGGCTAGCGCTTGGGCTTGGTGGCGGTCTAACTGGCTTCTTTGCGGGATTAATACTGAGTGGTCGTCTCTAACGACCACTCGTTTTACGGTTATTTTTTCGCGTGTTTTTCGCGGTTCTTTTGTTTTTGTTCCGCGTTCTTCTTCATCATGATATACACCGCGCCGCGTCCACCATGGTGGCGCTGTGCGCTATGAAACGCGAGTACTGGCGGCATTTCACGCAACCATTTATTCACATAGCTTTTTATCAGCGCGGGATGCGGTTTACTGTGTTTACCTTGTCCGTGAATAATCAGTGCCGTGCGTATACCGGCGTTATGGCAATCCTGAATAAAGTTAAATACTGCGGTACGCGCCTCGCGCAGCGTATGCTGGTGCAAATTGAGACTCGCTTCCATGGTGTAACGGCCTTGTTTAAGCCGTTTGTACACGCCTTCTTGCACGCCATCGCGCCGAAATTCGATGCATTCCTCTGGCTCCACCAACTCAACATACTCGGTCGATAAAAAGTTAACGTTTTCTTGTTCTTCGGCTTCAGCCGCACGGCGCCGCTCCTTTTGTGCCAATGTTGGCTCAAAAGCAGTGCGAATGTCTGCAACTTCCTCACCCACCAAGGGTGTTACGTCGTTCATTTCTTGGCGGAACAATTCAAATTCTTCGTCTTTTGAACGCGACATACGGCCTCCCGTTCAGTGATTACCACGTGTTTTCAGCTTGCGTTAGTTTAATACGTTACAGAACGATTCGCGATCCATTCAACGGTCAAATTTGCTACACTAACGGCTAATTCGTTTTACTTATCCCCGTTTACTATCAAATAAAGGAGATGCCATGCGTCCAAGTGGTCGTACTGCCCAACAAATTCGCCCGGTCACCATCACGCGTAACTTCACCAAACATGCCGAGGGTTCAGTTCTGATTGAATTCGGCGATACTAAGGTGTTGTGTAATGCCACGGTTGAAGCCGGTGTGCCACGCTTTTTAAAAGGTCAGGGACAAGGTTGGGTGACCGCTGAATACAGCATGCTCCCACGCTCTACCCACACTCGCTCGCAGCGCGAAGCTGCGCGTGGCAAGCAAGGTGGTCGCACGATGGAAATCCAGCGGTTAATCGCGCGTTCTTTGCGTGCTTGCATCGACCTTAAGGCGCTCGGCGAAAACACCATTACGCTCGACTGCGACGTATTGCAGGCTGACGGTGGTACACGTACCGCCTCAATTACCGGTGCTTGCGTGGCGTTGGTTGATGCGCTGAACTACATGCGCGCTAGCAAAATGGTTAAGGTCAATCCGTTAAAAGAAATGGTTGCGGCGATTTCTGTCGGCATTGTTGATGGCGATGCCGTGAGCGACTTAGAGTACATTGAAGATTCTCAAGCCGAGACTGACATGAACGTTGTGATGACGGAAGCCGGTAAGTTCATTGAAATCCAAGGCACCGCTGAGGGTGAGGCATTTAGTTACGACGAGATGCAAAGCCTAGTCGACATTGCGCGTGTCAGCATTAAAGAATTGATCGATATCCAAAAAGCAGCATTGGCATAAGGGATCAGCATGAAAACCTATCAAAAAGAGTTTATCGAGTTTGCGATTGAGCGCGGTGTACTAAAATTTGGTGAGTTTACGCTGAAATCCGGTCGCACCAGTCCTTACTTTTTTAATGCAGGCTTGTTTAACAAAGGTTCTGACTTGGCGAAGTTAGGGCGCTTTTACGCAGCGGCGTTAAAAGACTCAGGCATCGACTTTGATGTGTTGTTTGGTCCAGCCTACAAGGGTATTCCTATCGCCAGCGCGACGGCCGTAGCCTTGTTTGATCATTTTCAGACCGATACCCCTTACTGCTTTAATCGTAAAGAGAAAAAGGACCACGGCGAAGGGGGTAACTTAGTCGGTTCACCCCTTGAGGGTCGCGTGATGTTGGTCGATGATGTGATCACCGCGGGCACGGCAATTCGTGAATCCATGGATATTGTTGAGCAAAACGGTGCGCAGCTCGCGGGTGTGTTGATTGCCTTAGATCGTCAAGAAAAAGGCAAAGGCGAGCTATCCGCGATTCAGGAAGTTGAACGTGACTTTAATGCGCAAGTGATTGCGATTGTCTCACTGAACGATGTGATTGAGTATCTTAAGGACGACGAGCAGTTTAAAGCGCACTTACCTGCGGTTGAAGCGTATCGCGCTCAATACGGTGTAGCATAACGCGCTACGCCACTAAAAGGCAGCGCATAAAAAAGCTCGCCTCCGTGCCAACGGGGCGAGCTTTTTAGTAACTAGGTGCTACTTACAGTTTTTCTTCAGGCTGATAAGCAATACCGATTTTACCGTTAATCACTTGGCATTCACCACCGGCTTCAGCGGTACGGCTTGCGTCGTTGATACGCGCGATCAAGCGATAGTCTTTATTCAGAAGCGTTACTTCGTTGCGTTCTTCACCACACAACACGCGAATCGAATCAACTAAACCGCGATCGGTTAAGAAATTGGTGGTTGGGTTCTCTTTTACAATACCTGACTGGTCCGAGAATTCCGCAGTTTGTAAGCCATACGGATTCATCATACCGGACGCACCAGCGACTAAATAATGGAAGGTGCTTGCGACCGCCGTAGGCACCGATTGTGCGTTTTCTACAAAGAACACGCCTCGCTCGCCGACAATATCAAATAGACCTTTCTCAAGGTTCACTTTCATGGCGGTATTCTCATCAATCCCTAGCGAGAGCGGTGTACCACTATCGCCCGCGAGACGGATCAAGCGACCATAACGACCTTTATCAGAGAAGTCGCTATCCAAAATACCAAAGTGAAACAGCCCTAAACCGCCCAATGGATGAAACGTCAGCGTGTCTGGGTTGGTATTGGTTGGACAGGTTGCATCCAAATCACAACCGAACGGTGGTGGCTCAGAAGCAAAGGCGCCGTCTTTTATCGCTGATTCGGTGGTGCCGTTAGAAATCATCGGTTTAGATGTCAGCGCAACAGCACCCGCGCCGTTACCACCTACCACTAGACGCTTCGATTGCACGAAGCTAACGATGTCGCGTAACAAATCAGACGGCTGGTTATCTTCATTAATAAAGGTTGAGCGGGTAAGGTTCGCATCACCATCATTGATAAAAATCGCATTGGCTTGGCGCACCATCTTTAAGGCTTCTTTGGGCGCTTTACAAAACTCAACCTGTTGCTGATAGCGGTCGCGATACACACGGTCTCGCGCATATGCACCGAGCACTTCCTCTTGCACGTCAGCCAATTCGTCACAACGACCCTCTTGTTGCGCTTTAATTAAAGCCGCATCAACCGGGAACCAATGCGGCTCAGCTCCCAACTGACTGAACAAGTCCATGTAGTAATCGACTTCGTTGTAAGGATCGCGCGATGACGACGTCGTGAAGAAGACCACGGGCTTCTTGCTGTCATCAAAGCGAGTGGTCTTCGCCATATCAACGAACTGACGATAGATATCGATCGCAGGTTTATTCTGCGACTCATTTAAATTAATCTTTTCATCGAGCTCAGCAGGGACTGGCATTTCGAGTAAGTCGACCAGCTTGTTCCACTCAGCTTCAGATAATGAATTGTACGTTTTTAATGTGGCACGACGAGTAAATTCACGCATGAACACGCGTTCTGTGATGATTTCCTCGTTCATACGGTCATAAATGAGCTTTAACGCTTCGTCGACCTTCTTTCGAGCCTCTTCACGAAAGCCGGTCCAGTATTCATCTGAAACAGCCGTCTTGATTGACTTCTCCGACAAGTCGATATACCGATTAGTACGCATTGTCTTGCTATCAATCCAGTCGGTTTCGTTACAGCTATCGGACGCCATGCTCGTGCAGAGCGTTAAACCGCCCCCGGCCAACATTAAGTGGCGGTAACCATCATCTTTGATGGTTGGCTGTTCTTGTGCGGATACCGCACTGGTCATCAGTCCTGCAAGCACGATGCTGAGGCTTGATGCGATCCATCCTTTATTCATGAGACACCCTTCTGATTACTGCAAAGTTGCGGGTTAATGAATCCTAGTATAACGGGTCAATGGATAAAAATCGCTCTCAGTTTTATCAACATCGACCCCATCTGCTCTGACCTCAATAAGAAGAATAAATTCAATCACCCTGCGGGTGTTGGATTTTTGTAAATGCTGTGCATAATACCCTGCAATTGATATACTTCTGAGGTCAAATTGACCAAGGTTCTGTGTTCTGGTGATTAACTTATTTCGCGCTATCGTTTTTTCTACGCTTTTTTTTGTAAGTGGGCAGCCTCATGCGCAGCAATCATCAAGCAACCTATCGACTGACTTAAAATTAGACGATGAGCAAACAACCCAAACGCTCGTCTTTCGAGCGCCGCAAGACGGTCCATTGCCGGAGCTCGTTCAGTCGATATTAGAAGAAGCCTATGCTGAACTTAATATTAAACTACGCTATGAGTCTTTGCCGCGCCTACGCGGCGAACAGCTGGCTTCCGAGGGGATCATTGCTGGTGAGTTAGGGCGCATTCCTGGCCTATCTGAGCAACTCACCAATCTCATTCGTGTCGATTTTCCGATCTATGAGTTTTCCTTGCTTCTTATCGCCGACCCTTCACAGTGTGGTGTCTGTACGCCCGATAAGTTAAGTAATTTGGCTTACTTAAGTGGTTTACGCGCCGGTGATGAAGTGGTTGATTCTTACCAACTGGATATTCCGATTGCAAAGCCCATCAAATTAGAGCAGGTAATCAAGCTAATGGATGCGGGCCGCGTTGAAGCAGCGCTGATGGCTGACTTTCAGTATCGTGGTTCCGCGCTACATGACCGCGATGATTTGATTGTTTACGAAATTAAGCGCTATCAAGGCTATCACTATTTACATAAGAAGCACGCAGATCTCATTCCTGATTTATTAAGCACTCTAAAACTAATGCAAGCGACCGGTAGGATCACGGCATTGCGAGAAACGTATCAATCAAAAATCGCGCGTCCCATCACGCCCGTTCGTATTCCAAATCCATTAATTGGTGCCAGTGCGTTAATGCCCCGGCAAACCGAGATGGACGGTGAAGGAAGCTTGTGGCAACGGTTCATTGAACTAACTGCCGATTGGGCTGAACAGGTTGAAACCGAAACTTCGAACTGGCCGCGTGCTAAACAACTCGTTGACTCCGGGAAAGCACAAGTTCTCGTTGGAATCCGAGAAGAACAGATTGATCAACGCTTTATCAAAACAGAACATGCCTTCGCTCGCAGTGCGCCTGTATATCTATTTAGCAAAACTCAAGCAGCGATAGACGATACGCTTGACCACAAGAATGTAAGTTTGTGCGTTGCGGGTGGCGACTATCAACACTCATTGCTACCCTCAAATGCCAATATTTACACCGCGAATACGTCATTAGACTGCTTTGCACTATTGGATATGGGTCGAGTTGCAGGTGTTGTCGATTACGCGGCCAACTTACCAGACTGGATGGAGACGCCGTATGAACGTTACGCGTTGAGTGACGAAGTGCCACTCTATTTAGCATTCAAAGACAACGCACAAGGTCAGCTACTGCGCAGTCTGTTTGATAAAGCAATTAAAAACGCTATACCGCGCCCTTAAAACCCAACTGACGCCAGGCTTCATACGTAAAAATCGCGACTGAATTTGATAAGTTTAAGCTCCGGCTATCTGGCACCATTGGTAGACGTAACCAATTTTCCTGCGGAAATGTCTGTAAAACGTCCATCGGCAACCCGCGCGTTTCGGGACCAAACAACAGTACATCATTTTCCTCGTACGCGACCTCGGTGTAACGTGTTGAGCCTTTCGTCGTGCACGCAAAAATGCGGTTATAATCCACGTTTTCTAGAAAGTCCGACCAATTTTTATGGATTTTCACTTGGGTAAGGGCGTGGTAGTCCAAGCCAGCACGGCGCACCTTCTTCTCATCTAAGTCGAAACCCAGAGGTTCGATAAGATGCAATTGCATGCCCGTATTCGCCGCCAAGCGAATAACATTACCCGTGTTCGGTGGTATTTCCGGTTCAAATAAGACCAAATGCAACATAGTGATTTTATCAGCTACTTAAAAAACGCTAGAATACCATTATCTTAATACGAGGTGTGTATCGAATTGAATTCTCCAACGAGTTATAAGCATCAATACGCTTTTTGGGTAAAGCTCGCCAGTGCTTCATCGGTCACTACGGCCGCTTTGCTGATAGCCATGAAACTCTACGCTTGGTTTGATACTGAGTCGGCGAGTATGCTCGCCTCGTTAACTGATTCGTTGCTCGATAGTGGTGCCTCGATTTTTAGTTTTTTCGCCATCCGTTACTCTTTGCAACCCGCAGATGATGAGCACCGATTCGGCCACGGTAAAGCCGAATCCCTTGCCGCGTTAGCGCAAAGTGCTTTTGTCGCTGGCTCAGGCATGCTACTTATTTTTCACAGTGCGCAACAATGGATGGACGATTCACAACTACCTAACTTAGAAACGGGTATTTGGGTCAGTGTGGCAGCCATCGTCATCACCATGGTATTACTGGTGATTCAACGGATAGCCATCCGCGTCACCGACTCGCAAGCAGTTAAAGCCGATCATTTGCATTATCAGTCTGATATCTTACTCAACGCGGCGGTTTTAGTTGCGCTGGTACTGAGCCAGTTTGGCATGCACTGGGCGGATGGCGTGTTTGCCATTTTAATTGCGTTGTATCTAATCTGGGGGGCGATTCGCATCGGCACTGAGGCATTTAACTCGTTGATGGATCGCGAACTACCCGAACACTTACAAAAGAAAGTGGTGGATACGGCGCTAGCCATTGACGGTGTTTTAGGGATCCACGGCCTGCGTACTCGTGAGGCAGGCTCCACACGCTTTATTCAGTTACACATCGAACTCGACAATCATTTGTCTCTGCTCAAAGCCCACGCGATTTCTGATGAAGTCGAAAGTGCATTGATGAAGGTGTTCCCAAGCGCCGATATCATTGTCCACATGGATCCCGAAATAATCGCCTATGTTGAGGGTTCAATTACTGAGCGTCACTCGACTTGAGCCTGGCATAGATCGAGTCCATGATGGGCTGTCGATAAACGTCGCTCTCCATCATTAATTCGTGTTTCGCTCCTTTGATCGAGCGAAACTCAACGTTGGCACCCGCATTGTTAGCAAAACGCTGTTGCGCTTTTTTACTCACCACCACATCGGCTCCCGCATTGAACAATGTCGCCGTTACTTTGAGTTGGCTCCCCATGCCCTGCAATTGTTTACAAGTCGTCAGTGCTTCATGTAACCAAGCAAACGTCGGTCCGCCGAGTTTAACCCGGGGCTCGCTTTCATAGGCTTCGCGAAATACTTGGTAACGTTGCTCACTGTGGGTCAACACATTCTCAGCAAAAGGAATCGCAATATAGTCCTTCATACCTAAGAAGTACCACGGGTTATCCGGTGCAACAGTCTCGTTTAACCAGCGTCCTGCGCCAGCAATCGCACGCGCAATCGCTGCTGGAATACCGGCTGTTCTGATGCCGAACATCGGTGCCGTCAAAAACAAATGCTTAAATTTGAAATCCTGCTCGCAACACGCCCAGGATAAAATCGCTCCGCCCATCGAGTGCCCAAGTGCATAACGAGACGCTTTAGGAAAGCGCTCGTCGATGTGATTCATGAATACACTAAAGTCATCAATAAAATCGCGGAAGTTTGCGACATGGCCCTGATGGCTATTCTTCGTCATGCGCTCTGATAAACCTTGCCCGCGATGATCGATGACAGCACAGGAAATACCTTGTTGCGCCAGTTCCCAAATCACTTCTTGGTATTTAATCGCCGCCTCAATACGACCCGTTGAAATCACCAGTAGTGGCGCTGTATCGCTGACTTTATGATAGGCATAAAAAAGGCGCAGGCCATCCGCTGCGTCTAAATAAATGTGCTCAACTGAATCCGCCCAGAAAGGGGCGATATGTTGGTGATAAAATTCGAGCCATTGGGGCTCATTATCCGCCGGTCGGATCATCCGCTTTGATTCCAGTCGCTATGATTAAGCCCTAGTCTAACGGTAAATCCAAGATAACTTCTAGTCCTCCTTGTGGATGATTGCGTGCACGCAGTTGACCGCCTAGAACCAACGCTGAGCGCTGACTTAACGCTAAACCTAAACCGACACCTGCCTGATGCTTACGCGACGGGTCGCCGCGGTAAAACGGCTCAAATAGCTTCTCAATGGTTTCTTCATCAACGCCAGGCCCATGGTCACGCACATAAAGCTGCAACCACTTGCCATGCTTTTCGCAACCAAACTCGACCGCTTTGTCGGTGTAGTGCAGGGCATTACGCATAATATTTTCTAACACTAACCGGATCAGCTCATCATCGCTCTCAAGTTCGCGCCAATCGCCCTCGCGAATAACGAGCCGATCTTTATATTCAGGATGACTGTACAAGGTGTCGTCGACAAGCCGTTGCACCAACTTGCGCAGATCAACGGTATGCGTATTTAAGCTGATTAAGCCGTTCTCAAGTTTCGAGAGTGACAAGATACGTTCAATGATTTGATTCAAGCGCTCACTATCGCGACGCAACTGTTGCCAATGTGCATCCTCTTGATGCTCATCTTCGCTGAGATCGAGGGCGACTTGCATCCGTGCCATCGGCGAACGCAATTCGTGTGACACATCACTTAATAAGCGCCGTTGCGCATCACGAGAAATAGCAAGATCGCGCGCTGTCTGCGCTAGGGCTCGCGCCAGCTCGCCCACTTCATCTTTACGTCGAGGCAACTGGCCTAACTCAGGCTCAGCACTACCTTGAGCAACCTCACGGGTAGCTCGGATCATGCGCTTTATCGGTCGAATCAGCCAGATACCCAACAAAATCGCAATCGCTAAACTACCGCCCACCAACGTCCAACTGCGCGCCCGCATCAACTCTTGCTCTGCTTCTTCACGATCAGTCCACTCCGACGCTTTTAGTGGACGAGTGATTAGAAGCTTATTGCCTTTAAACTCGAAAGGACCTATCAACAAACGATCTTCGAGTGGCATTTGCATCGGCTCATCGTAGTTTAAAAAGCGCAACATGGTTTGCCGATAACGTTGCGATAAGAACTCATCCATCATCAACTTTTGCTGACCTTGCGCGAGTACTCGGGCTGCAACGCGATAATCACCTGTCAATAAACGTCCAGGCTGCAAAGAAAGATAGGTCAGCTCATTTTCGAGCAACGGCGCTAAGGTACGCCGAATGGGTTCCGCGATAGGTTTAACTTCGGGTGTGACTTTATTCCAGACCGCAAGCAAGTAACCGCTGCTGGCGGTTAAAAACAGTAACGCCCAAAACAGCAGGAGCAACCGCAGCGTAAGCGATTGGTACCAGCGGATCGGGCGTTTACGGTGCGGCTTCATTATTCGTTGACGAGACGATATCCCCGACCACGAACGGTTTGAATGCGCTCAGGATTAGCCGGTAATTTTTTACGAATATTGCTGATATGTACGTCGAGACTACGATCAAACGGCCCCATCTTACGGCCCAGCGCAGCCACCGAGAGTTGGTCTTTACTCACCATTTGTCCCGCTTGCTGCATCAAACAACGCAGAATATCGAACTCTGTCGGTGTCATAACCAACGGCTGGCGGTCGCAGGTGACTTCTGCCTTACTCGGATCGAGTGTAAAGCCACTCACCGTTAATACCTCGTTTTGCATCATGGTATTAGCCGTTCGGCGTAGTAGCGCTCGTACGCGTGCTATTAACTCACGCGGATTAAATGGTTTGGGTAAATAGTCGTCTGCGCCGAGCTCGAGCCCCATTACACGGTCATCATCATCTCCGCGCGCGGTTAACATCAGTACTGCGGTATCACGATGTTGCTGACGTAAGCGTTGTAATAACTGCATACCATCAATACCGGGCAGCATGACGTCTAACAAGATCAGCTCGAAGTCCCCGTTTAAAGCGGCATCCAGTCCTTTAACGCCATCATCAACTACGGTCAGCTCGACCGCCTCTCGTTTAAAGAGCTCGGTCAGCATCGCTGACATTTCATGGTCGTCATCAATGAGTAGAACAGAATGTGTCATGGTCAATTGAGTCCCGTTTAAAGTGTAAAGACCATCTTCTAAAATAGCACAGCGTAACGCGACTCTCTTTACAAAGATTTACTTGCTCAATAACTTGAGCTTGCGCGTTAGCGTATTGCGCCCCCAGCCAAGCCAATGTGCGGCTTTTTGCTTGTGTCCGTCGCACTTCTCCAGTGCAATGCGCAAGGCGATGCGCTCAACATCCTGTATAATAGGTGTCATATTATCATAGTTATGGGTTTGTGTGCGCAACTCGTGTGCCAGTAGCTCGCGCCAATTCCCTGTCGATTGACCGTTTTCCAGCTGTTCGCTCTGTTCTAGAAGCTCATGGGGCAGTTCATCGGGGCTGACTTGTTGTGCGGGCGCCATCACCGTAAGCCAACGACACACATTTTCGAGCTGCCTTACATTACCCGGCCACCCGTATGCTTCAAGTTGCGCCAACGCTGCGTCTGATAACTGTTTCTCGCTCACTTCGAGCTCAATAGCTGACTGCTTTAAAAAGTACCTTGCCAGCAAAGGTATATCCTGCTTGCGTTCACGCAAGGCAGGCAACCGCAACTGAATAACATTGAGTCGATGATATAAGTCCTCACGGAATTCGTTGTTTGCAACAGCCTCTTTTAAATCTCGGTGGGTAGCGGCGATGACCCGCACATTAACCTGTACCGGCTGATGCGCACCGACTGGATAAAACTGGCCTTCGGCTAACACACGCAATAAGCGGGTTTGCACCGAAAGTGGCATATCGCCAATTTCATCTAAAAATAGCGTCCCACCATCGGCTTGTAAAAACCGTCCATCGCGCTTTTTATCAGCCCCAGTAAATGCGCCTCGCTCGTGACCGAACAGCTCGGATTCAACCAAGTCGGCTGGAATGGCTGCCATATTCAATGCAATAAACGGCTTATCTGATCGTGGACTATGTTTGTGCAATGCACGCGCAACGCGCTCTTTACCCGTGCCCGTCTCACCCGTAATCAATACGCTTACGCTCGAAGCCGACAGCCGACCAATGGCACGAAATACATCTTGCATGGGGGCTGACTCGCCAATAATATCATTATTCGCTTGCTGCGCACTGACCCTCACCTCAGGCTTACTGCGATGCGCCATTGCTTTCGCAACCACGTTGCGAGCTTCCTCAATATCAAAGGGCTTAGCCAAATACTCGAAGGCACCGCCTTTGAAAGCACTCACCGCGGTATCCAGATCCGAATGAGCGGTCATAATCACGATGGGTAAATCAGGGTCTCGCTGTTTTATTTGCTTTAGCAAGGCTAAGCCATCGGTGCCCGGCATACGAATATCACTAATGATGGTATCGGGAACTTTCGAATCAAGCGCTCGCGTGAGTTCATCGGCACGCTCAAAGACTTGCACTTGATAACCCGAGCGTTCAAATGCTTTATGAAGTACCCATCGAATAGAGGGGTCATCGTCTAGAATCCATAGGTGTTGCGCTTGGCTCATAGATTCGCCTCCTCAGTAACTTGTCGTTGATACGGGAGGTATATCCTAAACACCGTGTTTCCCGGCTCGGAGTCGACCTCGATTTTGCCTTGGTGTTGATGAACTAAACTATGCGCCATGGATAACCCCAAACCCGTGCCTTCGGCTCGACCGCTCACCATTGGATAAAATAAACTCGCCTTAATTGCATCATCGATACCCGGGCCATCATCGATAATACTGATCACTGCACATTGACGATAACGACGCCCCAATAACGTCAATTGATGCTCAATGCGCGATTTAAAAGTAATTTGTCCCTCACCATTCAGTGCTTGAGCCGCATTTTGCGCGATATTTAAGAAAACTTGTTCACAGGATTCAGCCATTGCCCACAGTTCAGGCAATGAAGGATCATAGTCACGTTTTATGCTAAGACGTTCGCCGTATTCGTAACGCACGGTTTTGGCCACGCGTTCGAGTAGCTCATGCAGGTTAGTTTCACGTTTTTGCTCGGCTTGTACCGGGCCCATCATGCGATCAATCAAAGTACGTAACCTATCGGCTTGCGTCACAATAAGGTCGGTATACTCTTTTAATTCCTCATCTGGCAATTCGAGTGCCAGCAATTGCGCAGCGCCCCGCAGGCCCCCTAATGGGTTTTTAATTTCATGCGCCATCCCACGTAACAATGACTGTGTAGCAAATAGCTGCTGTTGTTGCTGTGTTTCACGTGAAATCTGGCGTTGTAAGTCGACTTGTTTGAGCTCGATAAGCCAGTGCTTTTTTGCATCATCATGCAATGACTGAATACTGACTTCAGTAGTCACCCTTTGCCCCGAATGAAGAAAGAAGCTGGCTTCGGAGTTCACCACGGTTTGGTCTTCGGACAAACAATTCTGCAGTGTACTTAATGGTAGGTCGCTCTCGTAGTATGCCTCAGCAAAAGGCTCACCAATAAGACGCTTGGCGCTATGGTCAAAAATCGATTCAGCTGCAGCGTTGACGTAACGCACGATCCATTGATCGTCGACAATAACCACACCGGTCAGTAGCTGATTCAATATGGACGCCAGATTCACTCAAATACACTCCACAATAGCCTGCACTAATTTGGTGCATATACACGGCTTAAAAAGGGAGGCTTTGCCTCCCTTCTTGCAACCGTCTTAATTTAAACGCTGTAGTACATATCGAATTCAACAGGGTGTGTTGTTTTCTTCAATGTTTCTACTTCGTTGTACTTGAGGCCGATGTATGCGTCGATCATGTCGTCATCCATCACACCGCCTTGCTTGAGGAAGTCACGGTCTTTATCCAGTGCATCCAGTGCCATTTCAAGTGAATGACATACTGTTGGGATGTCTTTCGCTTCTTCCGGTGGCAGGTTGTACAAGTCTTTGTCCATCGCATCGCCAGGGTGGATCTTGTTACGGATACCGTCCAAGCCCGCCATTAATAGTGCGGTGAAGCACAAGTATGGGTTCGCGCTTGGGTCAGGGAAGCGCACTTCGATACGACGCGCTTTAGCACTCGATACCAATGGAATACGAATCGATGCAGAACGGTTACGCGCTGAGTAAGCCAACATAACAGGCGCCTCAAACCCAGGTACCAAACGTTTGTACGAGTTAGTCGATGGGTTAGTAAACGCGTTGATAGCGCGTGCGTGCTTAATGATACCGCCAATGTAATATAACGCGGTTTCGCTCAAGCCTGCGTACTGGTCGCCGGCAAACAGGTTTTGACCATCTTTCGCCAGTGACATATGAACGTGCATACCCGAGCCGTTATCACCGACCAATGGCTTAGGCATAAAGGTCGCGGTCATACCATAGGAGTGCGCTACGTTGTGCACAACATATTTGTAGATTTGAATTTCGTCGGCTTTCTTAGTCAGGCTGTTGAACTGAGTTGCCACTTCGTTCTGACCCGCTGTCGCCACTTCGTGGTGGTGAGCTTCAACAACCAAGCCCATGTCTTCCATCACCAAGCTCATGGTGCCACGAATATCATGCGCAGAGTCAACCGGAGGCACTGGGAAGTAACCGCCTTTTACGCCCGGACGGTGCGCCAAGTTACCTTCTGAGTATTCACGACCCGAGTTCCACTTTGCTTCCTCGGCATCGATCTTGTAGAACGAACCGCTCATGTCGGTGTGGAAACGCACATCATTAAATAAGAAGAACTCTGGTTCAGGACCAAAGAATGCACTGTCAGCCACGCCTGATGCTTGCAAGAACTCTTCTGCGCGTTTCGCGATAGAACGAGGATCGCGGCTGTAGCCTTGCATGGTATCAGGTTCTAAAATGTCACACCGTACGTTCAGTGTCATTTCGTCGGTAAACGGGTCGAGTACCAACGACTCTGCGTCTGGCATCAACACCATGTCTGACTCGTTAATACCTTTCCAGCCAGCGATTGAAGAACCGTCGAACATTTTACCTTCTTCGAAGAAATCGTCGTCGATTTGCGACACCGGGATTGTGACGTGCTGTTCTTTACCTTTGGTATCGGTAAAGCGTAAGTCGACGAATTTGACGTCATGCTCTTTAATGGCGTCGAAAATCTTACTTGCTGACATGTTTTCCTCCAGCGGAATCTTGAATATCAAAAGTCAAAATAAACATATATCAATAACTGATTAAATCCAGTTTTATACAGCTATTGTTGTGTACCTCTTAGGATGCATATTG
Organism: Idiomarina sp. D18; assembly: GCF_057748155.1. Taxonomy (NCBI): domain Bacteria; kingdom Pseudomonadati; phylum Pseudomonadota; class Gammaproteobacteria; order Alteromonadales; family Idiomarinaceae; genus Idiomarina; species Idiomarina sp. D18. The sequence goes on along the minus strand of NZ_CM173240.1, from coordinate 2,568,837 downwards.
GATTGCAATCCACGTGCCAAATATATAACTCATTGTTTTTAAAGTTTTTTAATAAATTAGAGTTCCGTTGAAACGTTGAAAACAACTAAAATTTGCACCAATTTGGTTCATTGTAGACCATTTTGGTGCAAATAAGCATTAATTCCTATTGATTCATGTCATTCTGATGAAAAATTCAACAGCCCCTTTTTATATCGTTAGCAAACAGGTAGAATACGCCGCTATTTTCATCAACCCCTTGTCGGTTTAGACAACGTTGTTCACTTTCCGACATCAATAGGCTGTTCTTAATGACAACTCAGGCATTTGATATTAATAAACTTCGCAACATTGCGATTATTGCGCACGTTGACCATGGTAAAACGACATTGGTCGACAAGCTGCTTCAACAATCTGGCACGTTAGAGAGCCGTGGTGAGCTTGAAGAGCGCATCATGGACTCAAACGATCTAGAAAAAGAGCGCGGTATTACCATCCTCGCTAAAAACACAGCGATCAACTGGCAAGACTACCGCATCAACATTCTAGATACCCCTGGGCACGCCGATTTCGGTGGTGAGGTTGAGCGTGTCATGTCAATGGCTGACTCAGTTTTGCTACTCGTTGACGCTGTTGATGGTCCAATGCCGCAAACACGCTTTGTAACGCAAAAAGCGTTTGCTCACGGGCTTAATCCAATCGTCGTTATTAATAAAATTGACCGTCCGGGCGCGCGTCCTGACTGGGTCATGGATCAAGTGTTTGATTTGTTCGACAACCTTGGCGCGACCGATGAGCAGTTGGACTTCCCTGTTATCTATGCATCAGCATTAAATGGCTGGGCAAGTCTGGATGCGGAACAATCAGGCGGCGACATGACGCCATTGTTCGAAACTATCGTTGACCAAGTCAGTCATCCCGACGCGGATCCTGAAGGCGACCTGCAAATGCAGATTTCTCAGTTGGACTATTCAAGCTATTTAGGTGTCATCGGTATCGGCCGTGTCACTCAGGGTAGCGTTAAAGTGAACCAACAAGTGACTATCGTGGGTGCTGACGGCACAACCCGCAATGGTAAAGTCGGTCAAGTGTTTAATTACCTTGGCTTGGATCGCATCGATGCACAAGCTGCGCACGCTGGCGATATCTGTGCAATTACAGGTTTAGGTGAATTAAAAATCTCTGACACAGTGTGCGCTGTGGGTAAACCAAACCCGCTTAAGCCACTGACGGTTGACGAGCCAACGGTAACAATGACCTTCCAGGTCAACACCTCTCCGTTCGCAGGTAAAGAAGGTAAATTCGTTACTTCTCGTCAGATCCTTGAACGTTTGCAGCAAGAGTTGGTTCACAACGTTGCGCTGCGTGTTGAAGAGACTGATAACCCGGATAAATTCCGTGTATCGGGTCGTGGTGAATTACACTTGGGTGTTTTAATCGAGAACATGCGTCGTGAAGGCTTCGAGCTCGCAGTATCGCGTCCAGAAGTTATCATCAAGCATGAAGAAGGTCAGAAGATGGAACCGTACGAAACACTGACGGTTGATATCGAAGATCAACACCAAGGTGCTGTCATGGAAAAACTTGGCTTACGTAAAGCCGAGATGACTGACATGAATCCAGATGGTAAAGGTCGTGTACGTATCGACTTTGAAGTACCTAGCCGTGGCTTGATTGGCTTCCAAACCGAGTTCATGACCCTGACTTCAGGTACCGGTTTGATGTACCACACCTTTGATCACTACGGTCCGCATAAAGGCGGTACTATCGGTCAACGTGTGAACGGCGTGTTGATTTCAAACGCCCAGGGTAAAGCACTGACTTACGCACTGTTTAACCTGCAAGAACGTGGTAAGTTGTTCGCATCACACGGTGACGAAGTATACGAAGGTCAAATCATCGGTATTCATAACCGTTCAAATGACCTGACTGTTAACTGTTTGAAAGGTAAGCAGCTGACTAACGTACGTGCTTCAGGTACTGATGATGCACAAACCTTGAGCCCACCGATCCGTTATACACTTGAGCAAGCGCTTGAGTTCATTAACGATGACGAGCTGGTCGAGGTAACGCCGGTATCTATCCGTATTCGTAAACGCGCGCTCACAGAGAACGAGCGTAAGCGTGCGAGTCGCGAACCGAAAAGCTAAGTGTCTATGTGATGACACACAAAAAACCCGCCAACCGGCGGGTTTTTTTATGGGTGATATAAAAGTCATTGTGCTGCTATTAATTCGGGCTGCGGCAACACATAATAAAAAATCGAGAAGAAATGTAGGATGCTTCCGGCCAGCACAAATAAGTGCCAAATCGCATGGTGGTAAGGCATCTGCTTACGTACGTAAAATATCACGCCTAAGGTGTAGGCAAGCCCCCCTGCAAGTAGCAATAGTAAGCCGCCCGTATCAACGTTATCGAGCATCGGCTTAATGGCGACCAACGCCATCCAGCCGAGTCCAAGATACAACGTCAAAGACAACCACTTAGGTGGATTCTTCACAACCAACTCTAGAATCACGCCGAATAATGCGATTCCCCAAACCACACCGAGTAGTGACCAACCCCAAGGTCCACGCAGGTTAATTAGCGCAAAGGGTGTGTAGGTGCCCGCAATAAGTACAAATATAGCGGCGTGGTCTAACTGTTGGAATACAGCCTTAATACGCGGCCAAGGAAAGGCGTGATAAAGCGTTGAGGCGGTATAGAGCAAAATGAGGCTAGCCCCATAGATACTCGCTGCCACCACGTGCCAAGTATCGCCATAGGCGACAGACCACACCAGCATCACCACGAGCCCAACGATGCTCAGCACCGCCCCTATGCCATGCGTTAGCGCATGAGCGACTTCTTCTAAAACTGTATACGACTTATTACTCATCCACGCTCCAAACCTGGGGTTTCGTAGCCTTCACTGATATTTTTAAGCGCACGAATGAATTGGTCGAACTGCTTGCCATTGTCGTAATCTAACCGGTATTTGTTATGAAACTCTAGCGTCAGTTTTACGCCGTGGCCTTCCAAAAATACCGTGTAGCCATCATGGTCAGTATACGCAGTAATACCATCAAGGACGTGCTTGCCTTGCTTTGCCTCGCCATGCTCATGGATCTTCTCATAAGCATCTAAAATAAGACGAAAATCGATCTCGTTTTTCATGCACTGTCTCCTTGCTTGTCCATTAATGTATACACAGTAATTATACGTAACAACGCCACTACTAGACTTGTTCTGCTCCAAATGCCCTTTCAGAGTCTATCGAAATGACTCAGTTGTCAAATATGAACATGTACACAAAATATACATACAATAATGCATGATAAGCAGAAAATCGCTATAATCAGACTGTATTCTAATTTGATGAGGTGTAATTTGGTTAGGCGTACAAAAGAAGATGCGCTCGCGACTCGCTCACAGCTGCTTGATGCGGCCGAGCGTGTATTTAGTGAGCGAGGTGTCACCCATACGTCAATGGCACAGGTCGCCGAAGCTGCAGGTGTCACTCGAGGCGCTATTTACCACCATTTTAGTAATAAGATGGCGTTGATTGAGTCGTTAATGGAGCGTGTGCGTTTGCCCATTGATGAGATGCGCGAGCAAATTGCACAACAACCTGAGTTCGATGCGCTCGTCGAAATACAGGAACGCACCAATGAGTTTTTAAACCGTGTTGCCACCGATCCGCGCGTGCAAGCACTCGCAAATATTTTAATGCATAAATGTGAATACATTGATGAGGTCAATCCGATCAAGTTACGCCATTTGAGTGGCCGCAATGACTGTATCTGTGATGTCGAAGCGTTATTCGAGAAAGCGGTTAACGAGGGTCAGTTGCCACCCCAAGTGAGCCCACGCATTGCGGTTATCGGATTATTTGGCTTAGTCGATGGGCTGATTTACAACTGGTTAATGGATGATGGCTACTTCCCTCTTGTCGAGTATGGTGAAGCAGCCATAAATACGTATATGAACGGACTAAAAGCCTAAGGCTCGTTGCTATCTGCGCGGCGCTTGCGCCAGCCATCGTACTTTTGATGAACGCCGCGCGTAAGCGACTGAAAACTCTCTTCTAACAAGTCAACGCCCACTAATACCACCACAACGATCAGTGCTAAAGCGAAAGCTGTAGGATATAACCCTAAACCGGCAACAACGCCGATTGCTGCGAGCATCCAAATGGTGGCCGCCGATGTAACGCCGACTACCACTCCGTCTTTGGCAAGCATCACGCCCGCACCAAGAAAGCCAATACCCGTGATCACTTGCCCGATGATGCGCGAAGCGTCGGTGTGATCATTCATAACTAGTTTGGCACTCACTAAGAAGACGTAGGTGCCGAGTGTGATCAGTGCTGAAGTTCGAATACCGACAGGTTTGCCACGAATTTGCCGCTCAAGCCCTACAATGGCACCGCTGGCAATCGCGGTGGCAATGCCCTTCCAAGTGAAGGGCGCCATGTGCTCAAACACCAAAATATCCGAGAGGCTCATTAGTCACCCTGACTAAGGAAAGTCGATAGGAAATCTTCGTCCATTGCCGCGATGGTCTCATCATTAGCATTAGGACAGCAGGCAAAAAGAGGAGCTGTCCATGCCTGTACGTTACCCAAGATGTCACGCAAATGGCTGAGACCACGGATACCACCCAGCCCACCGGGTGAGGCAGCTGCCAGTAACACTTTTTTGCCTTTCCAGACCTGACCGTCAACGCGCGACGTCCAATCAATCGCATTTTTAATCAGTGGCGAAACAGAGGCGTTATATTCTGGGCTGACAAGCACAACTTTATCAGCCGCCGCAACAGCCTTTGCCAACTGTTGCATTGCCTTAGGAACACCTTCTGCCTGCTCGTGGTCGCCGTGATAGATCGGCGCGTCTAATGCGTCAGCATCGAGTAACTCAAAATCAAACGTGTGCTTTTCGGCAACCTGCACCAAGCGATGCTTTAATTTTGCATTAATTGACTCTTTACGACGACTGCCGCCGATAAACAAAATACTCATGAAAACTCCTGTAAAAGTGGGTTAAGCACCGCTGTTCATGCTTTCAATAAAGCGATTAGACTCATCAATGGCAGACTCCATCTCATCAATTAGGTCTGAGATATCGGTCTGTAAACGACTAAATTCACCGCGAATTGCGTCGATAGCACGCGCGTTCAGGTTGTGTTTGAGATACAACACGTTGTCTTGCATCTTTTGTAACACAGGGTCCATTTTTCCAGCCGCTCGTTCCATCACGCGAATGAGTTCACCATAATGACGTTCTGTCTCACGCAGACGTCGCTCACTCTCGCGGCGCATGGCATCATTACTGTAGAGCTCTAGCTCTTCGCTCCATTCATCAAACAAATCTTGAGCCACGTCGTCGACTTCTTCGATACGTTCGTTGACACGCTCAGCCGCAGACTTACTTGCCTCATAATCGTCACGCAGTGCGTTGTAGCGTTCTTCGAGTTCACCACCGTCAAATTGCAGCAGCGCATCCAAGCGCTCAAGAGCCGATTTGAACTCTTCTTGAGCATCGCTTTGTGCCTCTTTGGCGTCGTCAACACGATCGACCAAAATATCGCGCTTCTCGATGCCCAATTTCTCCATCGCTCCATAGTAGGCGCTTTGACAACCCACTAAGAACAACAACGTAAAAATACTTAACGCCAGCTTTTTCATTAGTCTCCCCTTACAGCGCGAACCAGTCGTTCATCTCGTTTATCTTGGTTGTAACTACGTACGACCAAAATCGCGTGAATGATCGCAAGGATATAAACTAAACCTAGAGCACCAAATGAAAAAACAAATAGCACAATGCCTAAAGCTGTGAGTATCACGTTAAATAGGAATTGAAAGATCCGTCCTGTCGTCAACACCGCGAGCGGTGGAATCAAAACAGCTAAAATGTAACGCATAAAACCCCCTGTCGAGATAAATGAAATCCCCCCGTACGACCTCATATTAATGCATTGGTTGCACAATGAATACAAGTCTTAATAGGGCAGTCGTTTGCCATCCCAATGAAATAAGCCACCGGAATCTTCAGCGGTGAGCCCCTGAATCACCTTAACAATGCGATCCGCCGAAAGTTCAGGCGAATAAAGTTTGTCTTCGGGCACACGCTTTTGAAATGGTTTCGAGAGATCGGTATCTGTCGTGCCTGGGTGGATTGCGGCAACCACAAAGGATTTATGTGAGCGTTTAAGTTCAATTGATGCAGTTTTGAGTAACATGTTTAAAGCCGCTTTACTGGCCCGGTAGCTGTACCAACCGCCCAAATAATTATCCTCGATGCTACCAACTTTCGCTGACAGTTGAATGAAAAAACGACTCTTCTTCTTGTCCAACAGCGGTTTGCACGCTTTAAGAATCATTAACGGCATGACAGCATTAACGCTAAAGAGCTTACTCAAGTTTGCTTCATTTAAATCGTCGAGCTGCTTTTCTGGGAACGTATCATCGTCATGCAGCATGCCTACCGTCGAAACAACGCCCTCAAGCACTTCACCGCGCTGATTAAATTCAGTGACCCACTGCTCTAAGGGTTCAGCGGTGTAATCCTCTATCGTCGTGTAATGTACACCGGCGACGCGTTGGTTAATTGGCTGACGCGATACTGCGATAATGGTGCTATCGTTGAACTTTTGCTTCAAAGCTTTCGTTAATGAAAGCCCGAGACCACCTGCGGCACCAAAGACTACAATTGCCATCTTGTGCGTTCTCCATCAATATAAGACTCATTCATCGTACGCAGAGATATGTAATTTTGACCAATATGAACTGGAAACTTTGGCTTAAACACGGTTTTAAATTTTCTCGGCATGTCGCACTTCGCAGTCAGTCCGACTCAATTAACGTGACCGCCGGCCATCTCACCTATGTCAGTTTATTGTCCCTAGTGCCATTGCTAGTGGTCACATTCACTGTATTTTCCGCCTTTCCAGTCTTCGATGATCTCAAAAACAACATAGAGAGTGCGCTGTTTGCTAACCTGCTGCCCACTTCGGGTGAGCAGCTAAAAGAATATATCGATGAGTTTGTTGGTAATGCATCACAGATGACCGCCGTCGGTATCGCATTTTTATTTTTTGTGGCTGTCGCCCTTATTTCGGCGATAGATTCTGCGTTAAATAATATCTGGCGCGATACCAGCAGCCGACGTTGGACAGTATCTTTTGCCATTTATTGGATGATTTTGACACTCGGCCCTGTTCTTATTGGTACGGGATTGGCGGCAACGTCTTACTTAGTCTCGCTGTCTCAGTTTGCAGAAACTTATGTTTCGGGGATTCGTAGCTTTTTGCTGTCCGCAGTACCGGTCGTGACTAGCTTCATCGCCTTTGTATTGCTCTACCAACTCGTGCCTAATCGCCCCGTTAAATTCCGCTATGCGGCTTTTGGTGCCGCCTTTTCAGCCATTCTATTCGAGGTCAGTAAACAATTATTCTCGCTGTACATCACCCACTTCCCAACCTATCAGGCGATTTATGGTGCGCTTGCCACGGTGCCTATACTCATCGTTTGGATCTATTTGTCATGGTTGATTGTCTTAGCAGGTGCAGAGATGACAGTGAGTCTGGAGGAATACCGTTTAATCCATAAAAAGCGTACGCAGTCAGATTGATCTGTGCGATAGAATCGACAACCATATACTTTTTCACAAGCAAGAGTAGATAGCATGATAGGTTTAATTCAGCGCGTAAGCCGTGCTCAGGTAGATGTCAATAACAACAAGGTTGGCGGAATCGACGCTGGGTTATTGATATTACTGGGTGTTGAGCAGGGTGATAACGAGCAAAAAGCCAAACGTCTTGCCGAGCGTATTATCCACTACCGCGTGTTTACCGATGCTGAAGGCAAAATGAATCAAAGCCTCGTCGACAAGGGCTATCCGACTCTAGTTGTGTCGCAATTTACGCTCGCTGCCGATACTCGTAAAGGGCGCCGTCCCAGTTTTTCGAGCGCAGCTCACCCATCCGAAGCACAGACGTTGTACCATGTATTTTGCGACCATATCCAAGCACAGGGTGTGCATGTAGAAACCGGTCAATTTGGTGCCGATATGCAAGTCAGTTTGGTAAATGACGGACCTGTCACCTTTGAACTACGAGTAGATTAATATGTATAAAGTGATAACCCCGACTACCGACACCGACTTTGAAAAATACTTTCATCTCCGATGGCGCGTATTGCGTGAACCCTTTCAGCGCCCGCTAGGTTCTGAGCAAGATGAGTACGATCAGGTCGGTTTGCACCGCATGGTCGTCAACGAAGCAGGTGAGCCGGTTGCGGTCGGACGTTTACATTTTAATAGCCCAGAGGAAGCGCAAATTCGCTTCATGGCCACCGCGCCTGAATATCGAGGCGAAGGTCATGGTGTTGCGATTATTTTTGCACTCGAAAGCGCAGCTCGCGCCGAAGGTGCCACTCACGTCATTATTAATTCACGTGATACGACCATTGGTTTTTATAAAAGATGTGGTTACCAGGTGGTGGAGGAAGCGGATACCGTCAAAAATCCGATGGCAGAACACCAACTGAAGAAGTCGTTCAGTGAACAAAACCGTATTATCTATCGCCCTGAATGGTGTGAAGAACTACAAAATACATGGACAAAAGAGATTCCTATATCTGACGCGATGGGGATCAAAATTCATCAATACACCGGACGCATGTTCGAAACGCGTGCTCAACTGTCACGTAACATCAACGTACACGGTACGATGTTTGCTGGTAGCATCTACTCGCTCGGCACATTAACGTGTTGGGGGCTGTTGCATCTGCAACTTTTAGAGAGAGAACTCGAAGGATCGGTTGTACTAGGAGATGGTAATATTCACTATCATAAACCGGTCACACGAGAGCCTCGAGCGGTCGCTTATTTGAGTGACGTAACAGGCGATTTTTCAGCGCTAAAAGAGGGTAAGAACGCGCGTATGATGATGAAAGCCCAGATCATGGATGATGAACGGCCTGTGGCTGAATTTACAGGCCGTTTTGTCGTGTTGGCTAAACGTGATTAAGCGGGCGTTATGTCCGCTAGCGTCACGCCTAAGCGACCCGACTTAATCAAATCACTCGCCGCCTTAATATCCGGTGCAAAATAGCGATCTTCCGCATAGTAGTCGACCTGTTCACGTAAGATAGCGAACACTTCTTCTAATTTTGCACTGGCTTTTAGTGGGCGTCTAAAGTTTAAGCCTTGCGCAGCCTCCAACCACTCGATAGCAACAATATCGGCGATATTGTCAGCAATATCACTGATTTTACGCGCTGCAAAGGTTGCCATGGAAACATGATCTTCTTGATTCGCTGAGGTTGGCAGACTGTCAATCGACGCTGGATGAGCTAAGGTTTTGTTTTCTGAGGCAAGCGCTGCCGCAGTCACTTGCACCATCATAAAGCCCGAGTTCACACCACCTTCCTCGACTAGGAACGCAGGCAAGTTGCTCAGATGTTTGTCAATCAATAGCGCGCCACGACGTTCTGACATTGCACCGATCTCACTCGCCGCGATAGAAATAATATCTGCCGCCATAGCCACGGGCTCAGCATGGAAGTTACCACCTGAAATAATATCTTCCTGCTCACTAAACACGAGTGGGTTATCGGTCACGCCGTTCGCTTCACGTTCTAAAATCGTCGCTGCGTGCTTCAATTGATCATAAACCGCACCCATCACCTGAGGCTGGCAACGCAACGAGTAAGGGTCTTGAACCTTCTCACAATTTTCGTGATCTTTAGCAATCTCAGAGCTATCAGTCAGGATATCACGGAATGCAGCCGCCACTTGTTGCTGTCCGATTTGTCCGCGGACTTGGTGAATACGCGCGTCAAACGGTGCGCGTGACCCCATCGCCGCTTCCACTGACAAGGCGCCTACAAGAATCGAGCTATGGAATACACGCTCCACTTTAAACAATCCAGCCAATGCCAATGCGGTGGATGCCTGCGTACCGTTCAACAACGCAAGGCCTTCTTTTGGCGCCAGCTCGAACGGCTCTAAACCAGCTTTTGCCAAGCCTTCTTTGGCGGGCATACGTTCACCATTAACACGCACCTCGCCCTCTCCTAACAACGGCAGCACCATGTGTGCCAGAGGCGCGAGATCACCGGATGCTCCAACCGAACCTTTGCTCGGAATACACGGATAGACCTGATGGTTCAGCAGCGCAGTAAGGGCATTGATAACTTTTAGGCGAATACCCGAGAAGCCGCGCGCCAACGAGTTTATTTTTAGCAATAGCATTAGACGGACGACTTCATCGTCCATAAGCTCACCCGTACCGACCGAATGTGACAGCACAATACGGCGCTGTAAGTCGGTTAACTTTTCGGGTGGAATGCGTGTATTGGCGAGCAAGCCGAAGCCGGTATTAATACCGTAAACAACGCGCCCTTTATCCAATACTTTTTGTACAGTCGCTGCCGATCGCTCAATATCTTCGATAGCGGATTCCGCGAGCTCAAGCTGCTGTGGTTCGAAGTACCACGCACGGAGGTCAGCCAATGTAAGCTGACCAGGATTTAATGGAAATTGGCTCATTGTTACTCCTTATTTCTCGAGCATGGGCAAATCAAGCCCCTGTTCTTGCGCACAGTTCTTCGCGATATCGTAGCCAGCATCCGCATGGCGCATCACCCCGGTGCCCGGGTCATTCCACAACACACGGCCCAAACGTTGCTCAGCTTCGTCGGTGCCATCGGCAACGATAACCACACCCGCGTGCTGGGAATAACCCATTCCCACGCCGCCGCCGTGGTGTAAGCTGACCCAAGTCGCGCCGCCTGCGGTGTTCAAGAGTGCGTTCAGTAGCGGCCAATCAGATACAGCATCGGAGCCGTCCGCCATACTTTCAGTTTCACGGTTAGGGCTCGCAACCGAGCCGCTGTCGAGATGGTCACGACCAATGACGATAGGCGCTTTTAATTCACCGTCACGCACCATTTCGTTAAACGCTTTCGCAATACGGGCACGGTCCTTCAGACCAATCCAGCAAATACGTGAAGGCAAGCCTTGGAAACTAATGCGTTCTTTCGCCATATCCAGCCAGTTATGCAGATGTGGGTTATCAGGAATCAGCTCTTTGACCTTAGCGTCGGTTTTGTAAATGTCTTCTGGATCGCCTGAAAGCGCAACCCAACGGAACGGACCAATACCCTCGCAGAATAACGGACGAATATAGGCTGGTACGAAGCCTGGGAAATCAAAGGCGTTAGCAACACCCTCATCTTGAGCCATCTGGCGAATATTGTTGCCGTAATCCAGTACGGCAGCGCCTTGTTGCTGGAAGTGCAACATTGCTTTCACTTGCACTGCCATTGAGCGTTTGGCTGCAAGCACAGTCGCCTGTGGATCGTTATCTTGCTCAGCCTGATATTTTTCGAGTGTCCAACCCTGAGGTAGATAACCATGCAAGGGATCATGCGCTGAGGTTTGGTCAGTCACCACATCGGGCGTTACGTTCCGTTGTTTTAGTTCTTCGTACACGTCAGCGGCGTTCCCGAGTAATCCAACCGAAATGGCCTTACCTTCCGCCATAGCGTTGTTCATTAATTCCAGCGCTTCATCCAAACTGGTCGCTTTGTGGTCCACGTAACGTGTGCGAAGTCTAAAGTCGATGCGGCTTTCATCACACTCAACCGCGAGCATACAAAAGCCCGCCATCGTTGCGGCCAGTGGTTGAGCACCACCCATGCCGCCGAGGCCACCGGTTAGAATCCATTTCCCGGTTGCATCACCCTCAAAGTGTTTGCGCGCTACCGCACCAAAGGTTTCATAGGTGCCTTGAACAATGCCTTGTGAACCTATATAGATCCAAGAACCAGCGGTCATCTGACCGTACATCATCAGACCCTTTTTATCGAGTTCGTTAAAGTGCTCCCAATTCGCCCATTCGGGTACCAAATTAGAGTTAGCAATCAGCACACGCGGCGCGTTCTCATGAGTCGGAAATACACCGACTGGTTTGCCAGATTGGACTAATAGTGACTCGTTCGGTTTTAACCGTTCAAGCGTTTCAACGATTTTATCAAAACACTCCCAGCTGCGTGCTGCACGACCAATACCTCCGTATACGACGAGCGCTTGCGGGTGCTCTGCCACCTCTTCATCAAGGTTATTCATTAACATGCGCTTGGCAGCTTCAATTTGCCAATTTGCGCAGGTTAATTCTGCGCCGCGATCAGCGCGGATAACGCGCGACTTATCTAAACGGGTAAATGACATTATTAACTCCTTTTTTAATCTAGTTTTGGCGCATCAAAGTTCATATGTCCGCCCAATTTGAATCGCGAGCCTGGGTGAGTCAGGATGGCGTAGCTCACGACGCCGCCGGAACTCCATGTCCGACGTATAATTCTTAAACACGGTTCGTCACGACTCACTTGCAGCAACTGACATACCGACGAAATCGGATGAATCGCTTCAATCTGGTGACTCGCTTCAGTCAGCGGCGTAACCACGCATAAATATTCGTGGGGCGTCACTTTGGTGTAATCCTGCTTTAAGTAGTCGGGCACCAGTTTGGGATTTACATAGCGCTCCTCTAACTGCACCGGTAAGTCGTTTTCCAAGTGCGTAATAGTGGAGTGCAAGACTTCGCTGCCCGGTTCAATTTGTAACGCCTCGGCGACTTGGCTCGACGCATCCTGAATTCGTAAATGATGGACCTTAGCGCGGTATTCGTGACCTCGGTCGCGCACTTCATCAGCAATGTTTTTAATCGCCATGAACGATGTTTGCGATTTAATCGGTGCCACAAACGTGCCAGCGCCTTGCGTTCGAATCACAAGTCCCTCATCTGCTAATTCCTGCAAGGCGCGACGAGCGGTCATGCGGCTGACAGAAAACTGTTCGGCAAGAACGTTTTCAGAACTAACGGGGTGATTCTCCGGCCACTCGCCGGTCTCGATTTTGTCGTAAATGAATTGCTTTATATTGGAAAACTTGGCCATAGGACACCCAGCGGCATAAGCGTTGAACATAACAAAAAGTTTAGATCAGATCATTTGTCTATACAACCTGTATTTGCTAATCTAACGAGTATCATCTAGCTAAACAGAATCCTAAGAGCCTTACATCATGCAACGAATCGAGAATATTCAACTAGTTACTTTAGATGCTGAACTGTCCGACTATGGACTGATTGAAGATGCCATCGTGATTGTTAACGGCACCCACATCGAGTGGGCAGGACCGGCGTTTGATGCCCCGTCCACACCCACCGCGGAAGTGATTGACGGTCAAGGTGGTTTAATGACGCCGGGGTTAGTTGATTGCCATACTCACTTGATCTGGGCTGGCTCGCGCGCTAACGAGTTTGCTCAGCGGCTGCATGGCGCTACTTACGCTGAGATAGCAAAAGCCGGTGGAGGTATAGCCGCGACCGTGCGAGCAACCCGAGAGGCAAGCTATGATGAGCTATTACAACTGGCACTAAAGCGCGCTAAAGCACTTATCGCACAGGGTGTAACAACTCTTGAGATTAAATCGGGCTATGGCCTTGACCTCGAGACCGAGCGTAAGCAATTACAAGTGGCGCGCGCAGTCGGCGAACAATTACCCGTACGAGTGAAAACCACGTTGCTAGCGGCTCACGCGATTCCACCCGAATTCAAAAATAACGCCGACGGCTATATCGACGAAATAGTAGAACGTATTCTCCCAACCCTTGCTGATGAGGGACTGGTGGATGCCGTTGATGCGTTCTGTGAATCAATTGGTTTCTCACCCGCGCAAACACAACGCGTATTTGAAGCGGCTCAATCCTTAGGTTTGCCCGTCAAATTACACGCCGAGCAAATCACGAATCAACAGGGTGCTCAGCTCGCAGCACAGTTTGAAGCGCTTTCGGCCGATCATTTAGAGCAACTCGACGAAGAAGGTGTTCAAGCCATGGCAGCGTCCGGTACCGTCGCAGTGCTGCTGCCTGGAGCGTTTTACTTTCTCCGAGATGACCAAGTGCCGCCGATTGAACTGCTGCGTAAGCACCGAGTGCCGATGGCGATTGCTACCGATGCTAATCCTGGATCGTCGCCGATTCACAACTTGCAACTGATGCTACAAATGGCGGCGACTTTCTTTAAGTTAACACCAGAAGAGTGTTTGCGGGGCGTCACGGTTAATGCAGCCAAAGCCCTCGGTATGTATGGGCAGGTCGGTGAAATCAAAGCAGGTATGAAAGCTGATCTAGCTTTATGGGACATTCAGGATGCCGCCGAACTGACTTATCAGTTCGGCGTCAATCCACTGATTAAGCGTTGGTACGACGGCGTCGTTCACGTCCCAGCATATAAGCAATAACGAGCTCAGTTAACACTTGCCCCGTTTGCTTTTGACCCTCGTCAAAACCGGTGGGGCATAATGAAGGTGCTGCTTCAGCAAGGTGCAGGTAGGCAGCATCTTCGAGCTCGGCCAAACGTTTCACGAAACTAAATCCTTGCGCAAGGCTCAAGCCACTATAATTAACTGCGCTGGCGGGAACGCCTGTTAAACAATCAACATCGACCTCGATACCCAGTGGACGTTGCCAGCTGACTGACTTAGCTGCGACTTCATCCATGACCTCCGCAAAAGGACGCCCGATAATACTGTGGATCGCATGATAGCGCATACCGGCATCAGCCATTTGTCGCAGGCTTGAGGCTGAATTTTTGGCTTGGTGTAAGCCCACAACATGATAGTGCGATAAAGCCCCATCGACATAGGCGTAACTGAAACCATTACCACTGTGCCGACCCTCACGAGCTCTAAAGTCCGCATGGGGATCGAGGTTAATAGCCCCACAAGGCTGCTGCTTAGCAGTCGAGAGACTTTTAAGTAACGGGTACGCGTTATTGTGTCCACCACCGACTAAAACAACTTCAAATCCGCGTACGAATAACGGCTCAACCACTTCGCGAACGCGCGCATCAACACGTTCAACAAGCTGTCGAATCGTTTGTAAGTCATGTTCATTATTGGCGTCTAAGGGTTCTGCCTGACTCATAAGATCGCTGCAGTCGACGGATCCGACAAGTAGCAATTCGTGCGTGGAAAGTAAGCCCGTATGTTGCAGGTTCGCAAAACTACCTAGGAAAGCCTGCCAGCCACCCTCTGCACCGGGGCGACCGAGGTTTCCTTTAACACCGATACTCTCAGGAACACCAACAAGGGCAACGCGTTGTCCTAATTCCCACGCTTTGTCTAACGCCTCAGAGTAAGACCCCGAAGGCAGACCATTCATGGCCTGCCCGACTTTTGTTTCATGTGGCCGAAGTTTAACGTAGCGGCTTAAATCGTCGGTAATTAAAAACTCAGGCTTTTGCATTATTCGATATCAAGTGGCTCAGGAGATAAAATAACGCCGGTGCTATCCACGTAAATATGATCTTCTGGTAGAAACGTTACTCCGCCAAAATTGACTGGAATATCTATTTCACCAATTCCTTCGCTTGAGGCACCTACAGGAATCGAGGCAACACCCAAAATTCCCATATCCAGTTCTTCAAGTGAGTCAACATCACGCACTGAGCCATAACAAATGATACCTTCCCAGTCATTATCCAACGCTTGCTCTGCAATGGCGAGGTCGATCAAAGCGCGGCGCACAGATCCACCGCCATCAATCAATAACACTTTGCCCCCACCATCTTGGTTCAGGGTCTCTTCAATCAGCCCTTTGTCTTCATGGCATTTAACGATGACGAGTTGTCCGCCAAATGAAGAGCGCCCGCCATAGGATTCAAACATCGGTTCAACGACATCGACCATATCGGGGTATAAATCACAAAGTTCTGAGGTATTGTATTCCATGACTGTATCCTGCGTTAGACAGTGCGAATTCAGGTAAGTATAACGGTAATTGGTGGTTTTAAAAATGCTCAATAGCCGCTTTGTTAAAATCTTTGAACGGTTATACTTGAATTACCCCACCAATGGCGCGTAATCTAATATAAATATAACAATAATTATTACTGTTTTCTGATGCCTGATCTCGATTTGGTCACCTCTTTGGCGATCGAAACATTAACTCATGTCATTCAAACCCTGATGTTGCTGGGATTCGCTGGCTTACTGCGGTTTTATCTTAAATCGTATCAGCAAGCATACCTCGGGGATTGGTCGGTCGCATGCTTGAGCTATGGTGCAAGCGAGCTTATTCGCGCTGTTCTAACATCGAGCGCACTCATCGGGACAAACTATCCTGAGTGGATTACACAGAGTCTTTATACAGGCTCAATTTTTCTTCACTACTTGGCACTCACCTATATTGCTCTCGGCGCCTACAACGCCATTAAGGAACGTCACCTAAGCCAAACAACTCGGCATTTACTCCTCCTTATAACTACGTTAGCTGCCTCAGCCACAATTGCCTGGATGTTCTCAAATCAAACCGGTGAGTTGTCATTATTTGAATCTGAATTGCCACGCTTTATCGTGCCGGCCCTATTGTTCTTAGGTATTGCGCTCTTCATGTTTTTGCGCATCCCACCTGGCTTAGGTCCCAAAATTGTCGCCTCCGCATTTACATTTTTAGCAATCAAGAATCTTATTTTGTCGGCGGTGTTGTTATTCACTAATACCATTTATTTAGATTGGGTTATCAGCACTCAGGGCTTATTTACCATTGTATTCCTGACTATCATAATGGTCGGTATCGTAATCTGGCTGTTGGAATCGGAGCGTTCGACCTCGTTTTATGCTGTGCAGCGCGCCGAATATTTACACACACACGACGCCTTAACCGGTGTCGCTAACCGTCATCAATTAGTCAGTAAAATCCCCGTTTTAGTCGACTACTGCCGTTCAAATAACCGTCACCTATCCGTGATGTTACTTGGCGTTTCACGGTTTAAGTCCGTCAACGAACGGTTGGGTATTCGGGGGGGCGATCAAGTATTAAAAGAAATTGCCCGACGCTTACAACAATTTAAGCGTAAACCCGTTACCGTAGCTCGAATTAGTGGCGACGTATTTGCAGTCATCTTCGATCACTTAAAAAGTCGTCGTCATATCATTGAACTTGCCACAGAGCTCCAGCACGAGTTGTCTCGTCCTATCGAGGTGAATCAGCGACAGATCACGCTGTCGGTTGGCGTGGGAATTTCACGCTACCCTCAACACGGTGTAAATGCTGAAATTTTGCTGAACAAAGCAACGCTAGCCCTAACCGATGCGAAGCGCCAAAACGCCTCCAATATTACTTTTTATGAACGCGGGATGGATGACGCGTTCTCTCAACTTATTGATATGGAGCCGATTCTAAGAAAGGCGTTTAAAAATAACGAATTTGTGATTTATCTTCAGCCTCAGTTTGATTTCGACTACCAGCAATTATGTGGCTTTGAGGCACTAATCCGTTGGCAGCACCCCGAACGAGGCTTGCTCTCGCCAGCTGAGTTTATTCCGCACATCGAACAGTTAGGCCTAACCGAGTTGCTTGATAATTGGGTACTTGAACGCGCTGCCGAAATACTCGCAGATTGGAACAAACGTTTTAGTCACGTGTGGCCTATCGCGGTGAACTTATCGGCACAACAATTCCAACAGTCTAAACTCGTCGAACACCTCACTCGATTAGTCGACAATTACCAATTAGATGCCAGTTATCTCGAGTTAGAAATTACCGAGACTGTCGCAATGTCCGATTTAAGTAATGGCATGGATGTCATTCGTCGACTTAGAGACCTCGGCTTTAAAGTCGCTATAGATGACTTCGGCACAGGTCATAGCTCACTTGCCTACTTGCGCTCTTTACCCATTAATAAGATTAAAATTGATCGAAGTTTTGTCAGCGAGCTGCAGGTTAATCGCACCGATGCGACAATATTAAAAGCAATGATTCGCTTGGCTCATGGTCTTGGTAAACGTGTCATAGCAGAAGGTATCGAAACACAAGACCAACAAGATATTCTGCAACAGCTTGGGTGCGACATGATGCAGGGCTATTTCTACTCACCGCCCATTAAGCTTGAGTTGGCAGAGCAGCTCATCGAGAACGAGCTCAAACTAGGAAGAGAGCCGTTGCCAGCATCTTTGGCAACGGCATAAAGGCACCACTTATAGAATAAAGCGGCTTAGGTCTTCGTCTTGCGATAACTCACCAATGTGTTTATCGACATACGAAGCGTCAACGCTAATGCTTTCACCGCTATGATCAGTAGCATTAAAGGAGATTTCCTCCATCAGACGCTCTAGCACTGTGTGTAATCGACGCGCGCCGATGTTTTCGGTGGTCTCATTCACATGGAAGGCGATTTCTGCGATCCGTTGAATGCCATCGTCTGTAAAGCCAATTTCAACACCCTCGGTATTCAACAAGGCCTTATACTGAGTCGTTAGTGAAGCATTCGGCTCTGTCAAAATGCGTACAAAGTCACCACTGGTCAGTGCATCCAACTCAACACGAATTGGTAGACGACCTTGTAGCTCTGGAATTAGATCCGATGGCTTGCTCATCTGGAAGGCGCCTGATGCAATGAATAGGATATGATCAGTACGGATCATGCCATGCTTGGTATTGACCGTCGTACCTTCCACCAACGGCAACAGGTCGCGTTGTACGCCTTCTCTCGAAACATCAGGGCCACTACTGTCACCACGCTTACAGATCTTGTCGATCTCATCGAGGAAGACAATACCGTTCTGCTCGACAGATTCAATTGCCGCTTCCTTGACCTCGTCCGGATTAAGCAACTTGGCTGCTTCTTCATCGATTAATTGCTTAAACGCATCTTTGATCTTTATTTTGCGCTTCTTGGTCTTGTCATTGCCCATGTTCTGGAACATGTTTTGTAGCTGTGACGTCATTTCTTCCATGCCTGGCGGCGCCATGATCTCAACGCCCATTTGCGGCATCGCCAAATCAATTTCGATCTCTTTATCGTCTAAGCTACCTTCGCGCAACTTTTTACGGAACACTTGCCGTGAGTGACGTTGCTCATCATTGCCTTTATCTTCTTCTGCACCCCAGCCTCCTGAGGTACGCGCAGGCGGTAGTAGCACATCTAAAATGCGGTCTTCGGCAGCTTCCTCTGCGCGATAACGCACTTTTTGCATCATTTCTTCGCGCTTTTGCTTCACTGCTACATCGGTCAAATCCTTGATAATGGATTCAATTTCTTTACCAACGTAGCCCACCTCAGTAAATTTGGTTGCTTCTACTTTAATAAAAGGTGCACGTGCGAGCTTAGCCAAGCGACGTGCAATCTCAGTTTTACCCACGCCCGTTGGGCCAATCATTAGAATATTTTTAGGCGTTACTTCATTACGCAAATCATCATCTAACTGCATCCGGCGCCAGCGATTTCTAAGCGCTACGGCTACCGCTCGTTTAGCTTTATCTTGACCGATGATGTGACGATTGAGTTCGTCTACAATTTCTCTTGGGGTCATATCTGACATCTTTTATCCCCTACTTATTTTTTGAGGCAGCGATTGACTGCTGTTCTTCGATGGTCTGGTAGCCATTCGTGTAAACACAAATGTCGCCTGCAATGGTGAGTGCCTTTTCTACGATATCGCGCGCCGATAACTCGGTCGTCTCCAACATGGCCGTTGCCGCTGCTTGAGCATACGGCCCACCGGAACCGATAGCAATCAGGTCGTTTTCGGGCTGAACTACGTCACCATTACCGGTAATGATGAGCGACGTTTCTTTATCGGCAACCGCGAGCAATGCCTCTAAGCGTCGTAGTGCGCGGTCTGTTCGCCAATCTTTCGCGAGTTCTACAGCAGCTCGCATCAAGTTACCCTGATGTTGCTCTAGCTTTGATTCAAAGCGCTCAAATAGTGTAAATGCATCTGCGGTTCCGCCAGCAAAACCGGCTAATACTTGATCGTGGTAAAGGCGGCGTACTTTTTTAGCGTTACCTTTCATGACGGTGTTACCAAGCGAGACTTGGCCATCACCACCAATAGCGACTTTGTCGCCGCGTCTTACGGATACTATCGTGGTCAAAACAAAACCCTCTCTAGCTAATACGGTGAACTGCAAGCGATGTTGCAATGCGATTATTAGCTATTTGAGGGTGTATTGATAAGATTTCAAGGCATCCAACGATGCCTTTGCAGTTTTAACGAGTTTAGTCGAGGTTCCAGTTCCAAATCGCGCAACCGTAAATCTTAGCTCGTTGCAATTTATGCCGCTCTCTTTCAGCCGCGCGCTTGGTCTCGTAAGGCCCAAGAATCACGCGATACCAAAGACCGTTTTTACCCTCAGAGCTTCGTACTTGACTCTCTAAGCCGGCCATTGCAATTTCAGCCCTAAGACGTTCGGCGTCAGATTGCTTTCTAAATGACCCACACTGCATCAGTTTGGGAGGTCCGAGTTCGCGCTCAGGCACATCGACTTCAACCTGTTTACTTTCTAGTTCCTGAATATATTGCCACTTTTCCTTTGGCTTTGGGGGTAACTCGTCAGCCGCCTGTTGGTCTGTCGGTTTCGCTGGCAACTTATCACCATCACCATTAATACTCAGCAAACCGTAAATAAATGCGGCCATTAAAGCCAAGACAAGCACAATTGCAACCCACGGAACTTGTTTGGGTTGCTTAGCGGCAGCACCGCGAGCCGACGGTTTACCCCGTTGACCGGACGATTTGCCAGACTTCTTTTTAGGTTTGGGTTTACGATTAGCGTAATCCATGACTTACATCTTTTCTAACGTCGGTATACCCAATAATGCTAAGCCTTTTTCAAGCGTATTAGCCGTTAAACGGGCTAGTTTAAGACGACTATTACGCACCGCCTCGTCCTCTTGGTTGAGGATAGGGCAGGCTTCATAGAAGCTCGAGAAGTAACCTGCGAGTTCAAACAAGTAACCACATAAGAAGTGCGGCATGGCTTTATCGAATACACGGTTCACCACTTCCTCAAACCGAATCAGTTGATTTGCGAGCGCAAGCTCACGCTCATCTTCGAGCAGCCAGTCAGCGTCCATATCAAACGAACGTTCACCTAACTTATCGAAAATACTATTCACGCGAGTAAATGCATAAAGTAGATAAGGCGCTGTATTGCCCTCAAACGTGAGCATTAAATCCCAATCGAAAATATAATCCGATGTTCTGTTTTTTGATAAGTCGGCATATTTAACTGAGCTAATACCGACCACTTTCGCGACCGCCTCTTGCTGCTCAGCAGTCAGGTCAGAGTTCTTCTGCTGTAACAGTTCGAGTGCTCTGCGCTCAGCTTCATCCAATAAATCAGCAAGTTTAGTCACACCACCGTCGCGACTCTTATAAGGACGCCCGTCCTTACCCATAACAGTGCCGAATCCATAATGCTGAGTTTTAATATCACCCTCAATGAACTTGGCTTTACGCGCTAAGGTAAAGATCTGTTCGAAGTGCAAAGATTGACGCGCATCGACAAAATACATCAGGTAGTCGCCACCGAGTTCTTTTTGACGATACTGGATTGCAGCAAGGTCAGTGGTCGCATACAAATAACCGCCGCCCTTTTTCTGCACAATAATTGGAAGGGGTTCACCTTCTTTACCTTTAAACTCGTCTAAAAATACGCACTGCGCACCTTGGTCTTCTACTAACAGCCCTTGCTCTTTGAGATGTTCGATAACACCGGGCAGACGGTCGTTATAAGCACTTTCGGCCATCACATCGTCACGGGTTAACTTCACACCCAAACGATCATACACTTCCTGACAGTGCGTCAGCGATACATCAATAAATTGATTCCACAGCTTCAAGCAATAGTCATCACCTGACTGTAGCTTGACGACTAATTCACGTGCCCGCTCGGCAAAATCTTCGCTTTCGTCGAAGCGCTTTTTGGCAGCTTTATAAAAAGTTTCTAAATTACTGAGCTCATAGTTAGCCGCTTCGCTATCCAGCTCTTCCATGTGCGCCAGCAACATCCCGAACTGAGTGCCCCAATCACCTACGTGGTTTTGGCGAATCACCTTATGGCCCAACATTTCGGCGGTACGCGATACCGCATCGCCAATAATCGCCGAGCGCAAATGACCTACGTGCATTTCTTTCGCTAGGTTAGGTGATGAATAATCAATAACAATGGTCATTGGCTTTTCAGCACGCTGAATACCGAGATCAGCACTACTCAGCATGGTGGTTAACTGACTCTTTAACTGGTCCTGTGCGATCGTAAAGTTAATAAAGCCAGGTCCAGCGATATCGGTTTTGGCAATCAGCGTGTTCGCCGGAATCGCTTCAATAACCTTTTCCGCTAATTGACGCGGATTCATTTTTGCAGGCTTTGCCAGCATCAACGCCAGATTGGACGCAAAGTCGCCGTGTGACTTATCTCGTGGTCGGTCCAACTGAATCTTCACGGTTAGATCCGTAGGAAGAATACCGTCAGCTTTTAATTGGCCCACAGCATCAGTAATTAACTGTTCAAGTTGCTCTTTCATCGACACGACTACCTGTATTAACGTTAAAAAGGAAAGAAAAAGTGATTCACAATAAGAGGGTTAGTTTACCTGTTTTTGCGCGTTTATGTGAAGTCTTGTGGATCAATGTCCAACGACCATCGTATACGGTTGAGAATACTGAGGTTTTCCCACTGGCTGAGTAAATATTTAACGACTTGATAGCGTTGTTTACGCGATGTCGTCTGCAGTATCCATTGATAACGATAACGACCTGCTCGTTTTTCCATTAACGCGGGAATCGGACCGACGCCCATGACGCCCGCAACCTCGGGTAAGCAAGCAGCCATATGATTCAATGCCTCGACAACTTGCGCTTTGTCGGTACTTTCGGCCCGCACCAGCGCCCAATGCTTGAACGGGGGAAGCGCTGTCGCCTGCCGTTCAGCCAAAGCGGTTAGCGCAAAGTGTTGGTATCCATTATTTAGCAAATCTTGCACTAAGTCGTGCTCGGGATGATGCGTTTGTAGCACGACTCGGCCGCGTTTGTGAGCTCGACCCGCGCGACCCGATACTTGTGTAAACAGCTGAGCCAACCGCTCTGGCGCGCGAAAATCAGCGCTATACAAAGCGCCATCGACATCCAACAGCGCGACTAAAGTCACATTGGGGAAATGGTGCCCCTTGGCGAGCATCTGGGTACCCACCAAAATGTGATGTTTATGCTCGGAGGCCGATTTTAAGTGTGCGTCTAACTCGCCTTTGCGTCGTGTAGAGTCCCGGTCTATCCGCAAAACGCTGTGCTCGGGAAATCGTTGATTAAGAAAATCTTCGAGTTGTTCGGTACCCACACCATGCGATATTAAATGCGTTGAGCCACATTGCTCACACTGCTTTGGGACAGGCCGTTGGCTATCGCAATGGTGACAATGTAGGCGCCGTTGTGCTTGGTGCAACGTATAATACGCATCGCAACGTTTACACTGAGCAATCCACCCACACTCATGACACATCAGCGCAGGTGCGAAGCCACGCCTATTTAAAAACAGTAGCACCTGGTTATGCTTACTTAGCTCCTGTTCTATTTGTTGTAGCAAGGGTTCCGACAAGCCCGCCTGCATCGGTAGACCTTTCAAGTCTATAAGTTCATGCTCAACGCTTTCTGCAACACCGGCGCGTTGAGTTAGTTGCAACCAGTGAAAGCGCTGATTAACGGCATTATTAAGGGTCTCGAGCGCAGGCGTAGCACTGCCTAGAATGATCGGAATATCAAGTAATTGCGCACGTTTAATCGCAATATCGCGAGCGTGATAACGAAATCCATCCTGCTGCTTATAGGACAAGTCGTGCTCTTCATCGACGACGATCATGCCTAAATCAGCGAACGGAGTGAAAATGGCTGAACGTGTACCAATGACAATGCCTGCCCGATTCGATCGACTGTTGAGCCAAGCATGAAGGCGTTCTGTATCATTAAGGTTAGAGTGTAAGACCTCGACTGGAACATCAAAACGTTGCCGAAAGCGCTTAATCGTTTGCATCGTCAAGCCAATTTCAGGTACTAAGACTAGCACTTGCCGACCTGCTGCTAAGACATGCTCGATAGCTTGTAAATACACCTCGGTTTTGCCACTCCCGGTTACACCCTCGAGGAGAAAGCTTGCATGACCAGATATTTGCTTAATTGCGCTAAGCGCAACCGCTTGTTCTTGGTTAACCGCGAGTGGTTCTTCGCTGAGCGCCATCTGCCAATGTTGTTCTGCATTAAGCTCAGGCCTTTCTTCAATGCGTCTAACCCAGCCTTTATCGCAAGCAGCGCTACTGACTGTGGTACTAATCTGAGCCTGCTTAAGTTGCGCTGCGCTGACTCGACCTTGTCTTAATAGCCCGAGTAATTGCTTCTGCTTGGGCGCTCGGTCAAGCGCAGTATCACTCGCACTCGGTGCATCCTGCGCCAACTCATAATAAGTAACGGGCGCATAGCCGATGGGTTTCCCCTGTCTCAACAATATGGGTAAAGCATTAGCAAATACATCACCCAGACTATGCTGATAGTAATCTGACGCCCAATTTAAAAGTTGCCACAGCTCGGCTTTCCATACCGCGGTGGTATCTAGTTGTGCCAGCACTGACTTGGCTTCAAACGTGCTCGGCGCTGCAACATTAAGTTGCGTTATAATGCCGACCAATTGCCGTTGACCAAAAGGCACCCGCACACGCGCACCGAGCACTGCCGGTTCCGACAAATCATATTGGTAAGTGAAGCTGCGCCGCAACGGCAACGGTAACGCCACTTCAATGTAGTGAGGGCTGTCTATCATAGCGCTATTCTGAAACGCAATGAGCGATAAAACAAGCGTAATAAGCCTCTTGAATGATCAGTGAAGATCGCATAAAATGCCGCGCTCTTAAACATTGTTGTTTTTTTACACATGGTGTCCTGCGCAGACGAGGCGACTGGATAGCGATGTGGCCTAACTCGAGGTATTCCCATGAAACAAGGTATTCATCCTAAGTACGAAGCAATCAAAGTAACTTGCTCGTGCGGTAACGAATTTGAAACTCGCTCTACTCGCGTAGAAGATCTACACATCGACGTATGTTCAGAGTGCCACCCATTCTACACTGGTAAGCAACGTGTAATGGATACAGGTGGTCGTGTCGACAAATTCAAGAAACGTTTTGGTACTTTGGGCAAAAAATAGTTGCCGGTACGCAAAACGTATAAAAATGAGCTTTTCAGCCCATTTTTACAAAAAAGGCGCCAAATGGCGCCTTTTTTCATATCTACTCTGCTCAGAGACACCATTGTTAAAGAAAAGTTGACTGGTGTGTTTTTAAACACATCAAAAGTTAGCATGATCTGAGTGAGTCCACATAAGCAGGTAAGATTTGTTATTTTCCTAATTGCCTTTATCCTAATACATCATCCTTTATTCATTTTTTCAGGTTGCCTAAATGTCAGATTTCCGCCAAAAAGCGTTGGATTATCACCAATACCCCACACCAGGTAAGATTTCAGTTGAACTCACCAAGCCAGCTGACTCTGCGAAAGACTTAGCGCTTGCCTACAGTCCGGGTGTTGCGGAACCAGTGAGAGCCATAGCTGAAGATCCCGACAATGCCTATAAATATACGGCGAAAGGCAATATGGTCGCTGTTATTTCTAATGGTACCGCGATTCTTGGTTTGGGTAACTTGGGGCCGCTGGCATCAAAGCCCGTGATGGAAGGGAAAGCACTGTTATTTAAGCGGTTTGCAGGATTAGACTCCATCGATATTGAAGTCTCCCATCGCACTACTCAAGATTTCATTAATACAGTGGCGAATATAGCCGACACATTTGGTGGTATTAATCTTGAGGATATCAAGGCGCCTGAGTGTTTCGAAATCGAGCAAGCGCTTATTGAAAAATGTAACGTACCTGTGTTTCATGATGACCAACACGGCACGGCTATTGTGACCGCTGCAGGCATGTTGAATGCACTTGAAATCCAAGGTAAGTCCCTTAAAGATGCCCATATTGTTTGCATGGGTGCGGGGGCCGCCGCCATCGCCTGTATGGAGCTACTTATCAAATGTGGTGCGCAACGCGAACATATTTACATGTTGGATTCCAAAGGTGTCATCCATACTCGCCGCGAGGATCTCAACGAATATAAAGCGCTCTTCGCAAACAACACTGACAAACGGACGCTCGAAGAAGTCATTGAAGGGGCCGACCTGTTTCTCGGTGTTTCGGGACCTGACCTACTCTCGCCAGAAACGCTTAAACTGATGGCTGATAAGCCGATCGTGTTCGCTTGCTCTAACCCGGATCCAGAAATTAAGCCCGAATTAGCTCAGCAAACTCGCGACGACATTATTATCGGCACAGGTCGTTCTGACTACCCTAACCAAGTCAACAATGTGTTGTGCTTTCCGTTCATGTTTCGCGGCGCTTTAGATGTGCGTGCAACCGCAATTAACGATGAGATGAAAATTGCAGCGGTTGAAGCCATCCGCCAGCTCGCAAAAGAGGAAGTGCCTGATGAGGTCAAAAAAGCAGCCGGTATTGATGAACTCACTTTCGGCGCTGATTACATCATTCCTAAACCCATGGACCCTCGCTTGTGTCAGCGCGTAGCTAAGGCAGTGGCAGAGGCAGCGGTCGATTCTGGTGTTGCCAAAATCCCGCTACCTGAAAACTATATGCAAGATTAAGGCGTATCGAGTTCATCATCTGCAGGAATTGGAAGCCCTCGTGCTTCTAATTCTTCGCGTACTGCCTTAGGTATTTTATTTGGATTGGTCTTTTCTAAATCGGTATCCGTCGGCAACGGTTGGCCCGTAAAAGCGTGTAAAAAGGCTTCGCAGAGTAGTTCGCTGTTCGTAGCATGACGTAAGTTCTTAACTTGACGGCGAGTTCGCTCATCGGTGAGTACTTTAAGCACGCGAGTCGGTATTGATACGGTTACCTTTTTTACCTGTTCGCTTTTACGCCCGTGCTCTGCATAGGGGTAGATATAATCACCATTCCACTTCATCGTGAGAGTCCTGCCTTAGTCAAAAACCATATAAGTTATATTGAATTTTACTCAATCCCAGATGAAGGTCAAATTTTATCCGTCTAGATGGCTAAAATTTGCTGACATTTGGCGTTTGATGTTTTAGCCTTAGTCATTACATCAGTTAATTCATTTATTTGAGAGGTATCGCCAATGACCGCAGAGCCGAGCTTAGATCAGATTCGGACGGTAGCCGATAACGTTCAAGTGCATAAGTTTGGCGGCAGTAGTTTGGCTGACGCTTTTTGTTATCGTCGCGTGGCACGCATTGTAACCGAATATGCAGGCGCAAGCGATGTTGTGGTGGTCTCGGCGGCGGGTGATACCACTAACCGTATTTTAGCAATTATTAAAGCTCAAAAGGAGTCTGGCGATACGGCTGATATTTTACTCGACCAACTGGAGCGGTTCCAACAAGGATTAATCCACGAACTTCTCGGTAGCGAGTTTGCGGCACCTATCCTTGAGCAGTCGACTGTGGATTTTCAACGCTTCCGCGACTTCGTTGCGGGTAAAGAAATTATCGAACACGAAGCAGAACTGCTGTCTTACGGTGAACTTTGGTCAGCTCGACTCCTTGCGGCATTATTAAGGAAACAAGGTACTAAAGCAGACCATATTGATGCACGTGACTTCCTAAAGGCTGAAGACGCCCCTGAGCCCGTTATTCAGGAGTTAGAGTCGCGCCATAATTTATTAAATCGCGTAGCACCTTTTCCCGGCACACGATTTATTGTTACAGGCTTTATTGCACGCGGTTTAAACGGTGAGAGCCTCACACTAGGTCGTAACGGCAGTGACTATTCTGCGACTTTGGTTGGTAGCTTACTTAATTCAAAGCAAGTCACTATTTGGAAAGACGTCGCCGGTGTTTATTCAGCCGATCCGCGTAAGATAGAACGTGTCGTCAGTTTGTCGACCTTAGATTGGAGCGAAGCAGAAGAGCTGGCTCGATTAGGCAGCCCGGTGCTACACCCTCGCACATTCCAACCTGTTGACCGCGATCGTATGGTCATTTCGGTGCGCTCAAGCCTAAAAGTTGAAAATCAGCAGACCCGTATTGGCAATTTCGAACATACAGAACCTAAGGGTAAAGTATTCACATCTTTGTCCGAAGTTGTATTGTTTAAGGTCGAACTCAACGACCGCGAGCTCGTCAAACAACTTGACGCGCTGGATTTAACGCCATTGGTAAGCTGGACCGAACCCGAAAAACATCAGCAATACTTGGTTTTCCACCAAAACCACTTGAACTACATCAGCCACTGGCTCGACCGCATCAATGCGGGTAATGCGGTCACGCAAATCCACGGCTATTCAATGGTGGCACTGGTTGGTAATCGCATTCAAGAGACGGATCAATACAATACCTTCAAACTACAGTTAGGCGAACAGAAGGTGCGTCGCTTTGCGGTCAGCGAAGATGGGTGCTCTGCGGTCGCAATATTAGAACAAAAACTCGATAACCGTTTACTCAATCGTCTTCATAGCCAGTTATTTAACTATCGCCGTAGCTTAGGCGTGTTAGTCATTGGTCGCGGGAACATTGGTACTGCTTGGTTGGACTTATTCCGCCAGCAACGCGACCGCATTAATCAGGTGATGGATGTACGTGTTATCGGTATCGCTAACTCTAAGAAGCTCTGGCTTGACTATAGCGGCGTCGAATTGAGTGAATGGCAAGCAGGGTTTGACCGTTTATCACGTCCTTACGTGCTAACCGAGTTACTACGCGAATTACCTAATGCCCCTTATGATGAACTGGTCATGATTGATTTAACCGACGCGAAGCCGGTCGCTCAACTGTACCCAAGCTTGTTTGCTAATGGTTTACATATTATCAGCGCAAATAAACGAGCAGGGTCGGCCGAGGAGGCACTGTATCGCGAAATTCGCACGATTCAACATGAGTATAAACGCGAGTGGCTATATAACACTACGGTCGGTGCTGGCCTGCCGCTTAATTATGCCATCAACGATCTGCGTGGTTCCGGTGACGAGATTCGCAGTATTTCAGGGATTTTTTCGGGCACCATGTCTTGGCTATTCGAGAACTTCACAGACGGTGTTAAATTCAGTGATTTAGTATTAGAAGCTAAAAAGCGCGGCTATTCAGAGCCCGACCCACGTGAGGATTTATCCTGTCAGGATCTGGTACGTAAGCTATTAATCTTAGCTCGCGAAATTGGTCTTAAACTTGATTGGGAAGATATCAGCGTGAGCAGTTTGGTGCCTGAAAGTCTTCGCGATATCTCTGCCAGTGAGTTTTTACAACGAGCTCACGAGTTAGACGAGCCAATGGATACCATGCTTAAGGAAGCAGCCAAAGACGGTAATGTGCCGCGCTTACTCGCTAGCTTCTCGGTCTCTGAAGAAGGGCGGGTCAGTGCGAAAATAGGTGTCGAATATATTCCAGCAGGCGATATGCTGGCCAACCTGATCCCTGGCGAGAATATCTTTGTGATATACACCGATTGGTATTCAGAAATGCCACTGGTTATTAGCGGCCCAGGCGCAGGTAAGCACGTCACAGCCGGCGGCGTACAATCTGATCTCAACCAATTACTGGCAAAACTAACGGTGACGGGTTAGAACAACCCGTCTTCGTTATTAAAGATATCTTTGTTATCGCGCTCATCTTGAGCATATTCAGTTGGCTCGGTGCCACTGATAAAATACTCGAAGCGGCTCGTGTAGTCGTTTCGATGCGATAACTTACCCGTTTCCATATCAATTCTCACACTCACCACGTTGGGTGGAATGGTAAAGTCATCGGCTGGAAATTTGCCGACCGCTTTTTCCATGAATAAGATCCACCCTGGCAATGCGGTTTTCGCACCCGCTTCACCTCCTGAGATTGGTTGTTCTTTACTACTCAGCAACGGGTTCATCGTAGTCCGACCCAACTCGCGTGATACATCGTCAAAGCCCACCCATGTGGTGGTCACTAACCCCGTCGTAAAGCCAGAGAACCAGGTGTCTTTAACATCATTGGTGGTACCGGTTTTACCTGTAATCGATCGTCCCGTGACATTAACGATAGGTTTAGAACGTTGGATGCGCCATGAAGTACCATTCCAGCCTGTTTTATGAGCCCAACTGCCTCCACCCCATACCGCTGAATTCATCGCTTGGGCAACCAAAAAAGCGTTCTGCTCAGAAATTATACGGGGCGCTGCATTCTCACAGTCTTCGCAAGCTAGCTTCGGCTGTGCTTCGTAGACCACCTCTCCTTCGCCGTCTTCTATTCGCTCGATAATGTAGGGGTTGATCAAGAAGCCGCCATTAGCGAAAGTCGCATAGGCACGCGCAACTTCCATCGGTGTCATAGATAACGAGCCCAGCGAGATGGATTCATTTTCTGGAATCGTATCGCGTGGAATACCAAACTTCGCGATATGATCGGCGGCGGTTTTAACGCCAAGTTCCCGTATTAGGCGAACAGAGACCACGTTTTTTGACTTAGCTAATGCCTTGCGAAGGCGAATAGGGCCTTCATAGACGTCCGGAGAGTTTTTAGGACGCCAGGCGATACCCGCGCCCGGATTCCACTGATTAATAGGTGCGTCATTCACCAAGGTAGCCAAGGTGAAACCTTGCTCGAAGGCTGCCGAGTAAATCAGGGGCTTGATATTTGAGCCTACTTGTCGCGCTGCTTGCAAGGCGCGATTATATTGGCTGAGATTAAAGCTATAGCCTCCAACTACTGCCTCTACGGCACCATCTTGCGGCTTTAAGGAAACAATCGCAGAACTTGGTTCCGGCACTTGTGCTAATCGGAGTTGATGCTCCTCACCCACCGAACGCACATAGATAACGTGTCCCGGCTGCATAATATCTGTAGCAGACTTAGGCGCCTCACCTTGGCGCTCTTCATTAAGATACGGACGCGCCCATTTCATCGCATCCCAGTTTAAGGTCGTTGCTTGTTCATCACCTTTGATTAGGATTTGCGCTGATTGTTCATCAACGCCCATAACTACTGCGGGAACGACAGCGCCAATGCGATCGACACGCGCTAAATAGTCAATAACCTCGGCCTGCGATAATGCCGGTTTACCCTCTTTTTCGTTCCAAAGTACGCTGACAGGTCCCCGATAGCCATGACGCTCATCATAACCATGTAGGTTATTCCAAATAGCCTGTTGAGCGGCTTGCTGGACATCGCTACGGACAGTGGTATAAACGTTGTAGCCGCCATTGTAGGCTTCCTCTTCACCAAACCGCTCGACCATATCTTGGCGCACAATTTCAGCAAGGTAAGGAGCGTTCACTGTTACTTCAGCACCATGACGACGCGCGGTTACAGGTGCGTTCACAGCATCATCAAATTGTGCTTGGGTGATTTTCTTCTCATCCAGCATCCGCAGTAATACTACACGACGGCGTGCTTTAGAAGCTTGTGGATTACTAATCGGGTTTAAATTCGATGGCGCTTTGGGCAACCCTGCGATAGTTGCGATCTGTGCTAAACTCAACTCATTTAAAGGTTTACCGTAATAAACTTGGGCAGCGGCACCCACGCCATAAGCGCGATGACCAAAGGCGATTTTATTCAGGTAAAGCTCTAGAATTTCGTCTTTTGTCAGTAGCTGCTCGATATGCAAAGCAATAAATGTTTCTTTTATCTTACGCATCCAAGCTCGGTCAAAACTTAGGAAAAAGTTTCGCGCCAACTGCATGGTGATGGTGCTGGCACCTTCTTTTACTTCACCCGTCGTAACAAGGACACCAAAAGCTCTCACGACACCGATAGGATCAACGCCAAAGTGTTGGTAGAAACGGCTATCCTCAGTTGCGAGAAAAGCATCAACCATGGTCTGTGGGACATCCTCAAGCTTAACTGGAATTCGGCGTTTTTCACCAAACTGCGAGATCATCTGCCCATCTTTGGTGAATACCTGCATTGGCGTTTGTAACTTGACATCCCTTAGCGTTTCAACACTCGGGAGCTCGGGCTTAACATAAAGATAGAGCCCTCCCACGGTCAAGATCCCCAATACGCCCAAAGCGGCGACTATCCACGCGAATCGCTTTAAAAACCTCAAAAACCTACCCCACTTCTGTGACGTTGTTGAATATCTGACACCTTTGTATAACTAACTATTATGGCTGATTTTCAAACTAAACACTACGCTTGCAACCCTCAACCCAAGACAAAATTTTATAACCCAAGATGGTGTAAATAAATGAAGCCTTATTTATCCGCTGCAATGATTGAAAACAATGACATAAGGCTAATGACGCTAGAAATAAAAAAGGGACAACTCGCGACCAAACATTACCTAACTGACGCAATTGATCAAATGAATTGGCGATACTATAAGTCCCGTTTAAGCCTATTAATCCCGTGTCAGTTTGTATACTTGCAGACAGAAATCAGCTCACAGCCAAGCAACCTCTATCAAGACAGTCACATCATCCCGATGCTCGGTCGCCAACAAATCAATGGTCATGAGGACGCTATCGAGCGACTGACCGAAAAGCTACCACTGAAACCCCGTGTATTGGAGCCTGCACCTCAGGCATGGGTACGCTGTACTAACTACTTCCTTCCGCGCCTGCCCGCCTACGCGAGACTCGCAAAACCGGCAACACAGTGGACCATCATTTTTCGCGAACAACATCTGTATATTGTGCTACGAGTGACACGAGGTGTTCTAGTGTCTTTACACTCAATTTCACTCCTTGAGGCCATCAACATCGAAGAGCTTGATTCAGTGGTGATGAGTTACCTAAGTACCGAAGAGGATGACATTTTAAAAGCACGATTATTTAATTTCTCGGGACTTTGGCAGAACCTATGCTCAGCGACACAGTCATTTGCAGGCGAGGCGTCACCCGCTTTAATCGGTGCCGCTCTGAGAGGCTTTTTCCCATGGCGTGGTTAAACCTCAGTGACTGGCGCACGGCTAACAGGCACAGAAATCAGCAACAACGTCTTATCGCCGTTGTTCTTTTAAGCCTATTTAGCCTACTTAATGTCACCGCAGTGGTGGAACCCTTATACAGTCAGTTTATCCTTCACAACTTAGATGTAGTCCATTCACGCGTGACTCAATGGCAAACAGCCCAACAAAATCAGTTATCGGCGGCAACACGTTACCAGCAAGATTCATTCGCTATCCAACAACAAGTCAACCAAGTTAGCCAGCTATTAACTTTAGAGTTGAGTAATTTGACGGGGTTAAACATCGACCGCGCTCATTGGACATCTTCCCAACTATCATTAAGTGGTACATACCATAGCCCCGCTGAGCTGACACAATTGAGTGAGCGTTTGCGGCACGATGGAACGCAGAGCGTACAACTGCAATTAAAAGCTCATAACCATGCACAACTCGATGTTTATAAACCATAGTAGAAGTGCCGATGAAAAGTACATTAGGTTTCTATTTAGCGCTATGTTTAACATTGGTACCTGCACCAGCAAGCTTTATCTTAGCTTCATGGTATTTCGAATCTAACCAACGGGAGACTCGCCATGAAACTCAGATACTTTGGCAACAGACAGAGAAAAGTAAACTCACCTTCGCCGCTCATCAACAGTCAGTAGAGCGACGCCCAATAGCGCGTTGGCTGACCCTCGCCTTAGCGGCAGCTCAACGTTATTCGCTAACCCAGCAGATCCCCATAGCATCGGATGTAAAACTGCGGATTAAGTTACGCGGTCAGTCGAAACAATTAATTGAGTGGTGGGCTGATGTATCTACCTCATGGCCAAGCCAAGATAAGCATCCATTTGTACTAGACAGTCTCATTATGACTCGGCACACAGATGATAAGAATGAGCTGATACTTAGCTTTGTTGAAAATGGCCTACCCATGCTTGCACTCTCTATCGCGCCGCGAGGCCAAAAGCCATGTGACTTATCGCCTCCGGGCAAATTACTCGGTGACTGGCACGATTACCAACTTCTTGCCACCCTCGCCACTGAAGGCAACTTCTCAGCTTACTTTCAAGGTAGTGATAAGCAATGGCTAACGGCCAAGGTTGGCGACTACTTTAGCTCACCAACCACGATGATTACGGCGATTTCTCGCGAGTCCGTCACCTTCAAACAATTGGAGTCATTTCCGTGCGTTGTTACAACACTTCAAAACAAGGTCAAACACACAAATGCAATCGCTTTCTGACACCTGCGAGCGTGTTGTTTTTTTACATGTTATGGCAACTCAATGTGACCAGCGCTGTGGCAGATGAATTGCCTAAAATCACGTTGAGCCTAAAAAATGTCGATTTAGTGACCGCCTTCGAAATTATTGCTGATAAAGTCGACTTAAACCTGATCGCTGATAAGGCAATTGACGAGACGGTCAGCTTATCCGTCAGTCATATTGATGCACTCAAATTAATGCGTGAGCTTGCCGACAGCTATGGTTTAACGCTACGGATGACGGATAACCTCATTCGGGTGACACGATCTCAACCTTCTCCAACTGACGAACAGGCAAATACATCTGTCACATTGCCACTTTTAATTCCGCTCAATCATGCCAAAGCCGAAGATATAGCGGCATTATTGTCACAAAGCGAGCAGCGCTTGCTCTCAGATCAGGGGGCGGTATCTATCGATGCTCGAACCAACACTCTTATTCTAAAAGAAACACCACACAACGTCAGCGGGATAAAGCAACTCATCACACAACTTGATATACCTGTTAAACAAGTAATGATCGAAGCGCGAATGGTGACCATGAAAAGTAACGCCATTGAACAGTTCGGAGTGCGCTGGGGCGATCTGACCCCACGCAACGACGATCAAGTCATTGCAGATGTAATAGACGGTATGCGAGTTGAGTTGCCGGCCGTGCCAGCCGCAGGACGCTTGAAAGCAAACGTCGGTAAACTCTCGGAAGGCCTACTATTGGATTTGGAGTTGTCCGCGATGGAGCAAGATAACGAGGCTGAAATTATCGCGCGCCCAAAAATATTTACCTCTAATCAACAGCCTGCTTATATAGAGCAAGGAACTGAGATCCCCTACGTAGAGAGTGCCGCATCGGGGGCGACTGCGGTCAAATTTAAAAAGGCAGTCATGGGTTTACGCGTGACACCACAAATTACGTCTAACGACTATGTCATGCTAGATTTAACTATTACACAGAATACGCGTGGCGATACGGTATCAACACCGACAGGACCTGCTGTGGCCATTGATACTCAAGAAATGGCCACACGCGTTTTGGTAAAAAGTGGAGAAACTATAGTTTTAGGTGGAATTTTTCAGCAATATGAGTTGAAGGACGATACAGGCGTCCCCATATTGTCGTCGTTGCCGTTTGTCGGTAATCTTTTTAAAAATCAGCGTGAACAATCAGAAAAACGTGAACTGGTTATTTTCGTTACACCCACGCTGTTAAGTGAATCGGAATAAATTTGCTAAAATGCAATCTAATTGAGATAATCCCGCTTCTTTTCGTTGAGTTGGGGGACGTCTCCAGACACTCCGGATTCGTGATTTACAGCTAATTTAACAGTGATGTAAGCAGGAATATGGCTGAGAAACGTAATATTTTTCTTGTCGGCCCAATGGGCGCCGGCAAAAGTACGATTGGTCGTCAAATTGCCAGACAACTTCATTTAGATTTCTACGATTCAGATACAGAAATTGAACGACGCACCGGCGCTGACATCAGCTGGGTTTTTGAGCTGGAAGGTGAAGAAGGCTTTCGTGCGCGTGAAGAAAAAGTTATCGAAGAGTTGACTGAGCATATGGGGATCGTTTTGGCGACAGGTGGAGGCTCGGTAATGAGCAAAGAGAGCCGTAACCGTCTCTCCGCTCGTGGCGTTGTGGTTTACCTCGAAACGACTATCGATAAACAATTAGCGCGCACACAACGTGATAAGCGTCGTCCTCTCATTGCTGAGGCAGACGATCCACGGAAGGTGCTCGAGGATTTAGCAGAAGTACGCAATCCGCTATATGAAGAAATAGCGGACATTGTTGTACGCACTGACGAACAAAGCGCCAAAGTCGTGGTCAATGAAATCATTGATAAACTCGGGGTTAACGGTCTAGGTTAATCTCTCTAGGGAGCTGTGTTATGGCCAATATACATGTCGAATTGGGCGAACGCAGCTACCTTATTCATGTCGCCTCAAATAACTTACAATGCTTAACCAGCCTATTGCCTGATTTAAAGCAGAGTATACTTGTGGTCAGCAACCCTACCGTATCAGAACTCTATTTCTCACAACTAAGAGAGTCGCTTTCAGGTCACCGTGTTGTCCTGTTTAATATGGAAGATGGCGAACAGTACAAAAGTCTCAAATCATTCGAATCTGTTACGAATAGACTGATTGAAGAAGGGTTTAGTCGGGATTGTGCAATTATTGCTCTCGGCGGTGGTGTAGTCGGTGATCTAGCAGGTTTTGTCGCCGCAACCTATCATCGCGGAGTTGATTTCTATCAGATTCCAACGACTTTGCTTGCACAAGTTGACTCTTCAGTTGGCGGAAAAACCGCGATCAATCATCCACAAGGCAAAAATCTTATCGGCGCCTTCTATCAACCCAAAGCCGTCGTCATTGATCTCAACTGTTTAATGACGCTGAACGAACGTGACTATCGCAGTGGCTTAGCCGAGATTGTTAAATACGGCATCATTTATGACGCTGAATTTTTTTGCTGGCTAGAGAAACATACCGACAAACTGTCGCAACGAGACGAGCAAACGCTTCAGTATGCTATTCAGAAGAGCTGCCAAATAAAAGCCGAAATTGTTGCTCAAGATGAACGCGAATCAGGCATTCGTGCATGGTTAAATTTAGGTCACACATTCGGTCATGCGATTGAAGCAGCGACTGAATACGGCACATGGACTCATGGTGAGGCGGTGGCAGCTGGCACTATTATTGCATCAAAGCTTTCAGAGAAAACACAGCGGATGTCCTCGTCAGATTTCCGTCGCGTTCTGAATCTTTTGTCAGCATTGAAGTTGCCGATAAAAGCGCCACATATGCCTTTGGCAAACTGGTTGAGTTACATGCAACGCGATAAGAAAGTCAAAGACAATCGGATTAACTTCGTATTACCCGTCGGCATTGGCCGAGCGGAAGTAACGAACGCAACAACTGATGAGGAAATTGCCGCTGTGCTGACTGAATGTTGCTAACACGCATCACATAGGAAGCAAATTATGCCGGCTCACGCCTACTCAACACATATTGTCGCAGCACCTGTAAAATCAAAACCCTCTCAGCAGGCCGTTATTGATCGGTTGCATGAGCACTGTCAACACAGTGACACGCTGGTCTTACTTCACGGTCCACAGGGTAGCGGGAAATCGACCATTAGTGAGCTATTTATTGAGCAAGCCTCTAATTATGCAGAGTGTGCATGGGTGCAAGTCTCTGAGCGGTCATCGGTCGAGCGATTACGAGCACAAATTCTCAACCAATTATTTGGTACCATTAGTTTAAATGACGATACGTTAAGCCGCGAAATACAGCGTCAACGCCCCTTAAATCATGCCGTTATTGTTATCGACAATGGCGAACTGATGCCTGACAGTTTTTTGGCTGAATGCGTTAATACTGTCA
This sequence comes from Idiomarina sp. D18, assembly GCF_057748155.1. Lineage (NCBI taxonomy): Bacteria > Pseudomonadati > Pseudomonadota > Gammaproteobacteria > Alteromonadales > Idiomarinaceae > Idiomarina > Idiomarina sp. D18. Next base: position 2,531,444 of record NZ_CM173240.1, on the reverse strand, counting down.
ATCAACTATGTGCATTAGGGCAACGTGTTAGCATTATCATTTCGGCAGAATCGCGTTGGGTGTTTCAACAAACCCCGCCCCCACAATTACGTGTTAAACGTCCCGAATTAGTGGAAGTACCGCCGCTCGGCAAAGAGGAGCAGATGCGCTTTGTTCAAGCACTTTTACCCGAACGTCAGCGCCCGCTGTGGAGTCTCGATAAAGTCCAACAGTTTTTAGCCACCATCAATGGTTATCCAGGTGAAATTCAGCAGCGCCTGCAGCTCAAACTCATGACGCAAGCTCAACGTTATGTGGAGCCAGAAACGCAAGAAGAAGAAACCTTCTCAGCCTCTTTAGAACACGCCGAAAGCAACCTTGAATCTGTAAAAGCGAAATCGAGCACGCCACTCTTTAAGATTTTATTAGCCAGTACCATACTCGCTTTATTGGGTCTTGCAGCACTAAAACATGAAGCTATTATGACTGCATTTGGGCCAACCAGTTCGGAAGAGTCATCAATTACTGAAGCTGAAGCTAAAACCAATGAACAAGCAAAACCTGAGGCTTACACCGATATCAATGCAGCCAACGCGACGGTAGAATTTGAACCTATTGAGGTCAATCAGTTTGATTTTGTTCCGGCTGAGCTAGCTGCCTCCTATCGTGCTGCACTGCATTCACTTAATCGTGTCGCGGCCGCGGACGCCGACCCACGCGAGGTCGAGATAGCATTATTTAACGATAAGCGCGTCCCTGTTGCAGTTGCGGACTCCGACACGGCCTCTGGCAGTGAACCCAATCAATTAACCGATAGCCAGTGGATTCGTCAGCAGCCTGCAACAAATTACGCAGTACAAATAACTATCGCCAGCAATAAGCCCACACTGACCGAATTTATCAAGCGTCACGATCTTGAACAAACCGCACGCGTATATCAACGTCAAAAGGACAACAGCTATGTCGTCATTATTGGCAGCTATGACACTATCGCGGCGGCACGCGCTTATGCAGAATCACTCCCCGAGGCATTAAAAGCCGGCGGTCCTTGGCCTAAGTCATTTGCGGCAGTCCAACGAGAACAAGTTTCCGTCGGTGGAGAGTAATTTTCATATCTTTAGCTTTCGGGTACACTAGCCGTTCAATCCACTAAAGGCCGGCTAATGAAACGAAATCGGGCATTTTTAAAATGGGCAGGAGGCAAGTACGGCCTTGTCGAGCCCATAAAAGCTTGTTTGCCCGAGGGGCGTAAGTTAATTGAACCTTTTGTGGGTGCAGGATCAGTGTTCCTAAATACTGATTATGATCGCTATTTGCTGAACGATATCAACCCCGATCTCATCACCTTGTATCAATTTGTAAAGCGCCGTCCTAAGACGTTTATTGCCGATGCGCGTAGACTTTTTACCGCACGTAATAATCAATCAGACGCATACTACGCGCTCCGTAAGTCGTTTAACGAAAGCAATGATCCTTACTACCGTTCACTACTCTTTTTATATCTCAACCGGCATGGTTACAACGGCCTTTGTCGTTACAATAGTCGCGGTATTTTTAATGTCCCATTTGGCGATTATCGTAAGCCCTATTTTCCAGAGGCGGAAATCGAAGTTTTTGCAGAAAAGGCAAAGCGTGCTAAATTCGTCTGCAGCTCTTTTGAACAAGTGTTCAGGAGAGCCCGAAAAGGCGATGTTATCTACTGCGATCCTCCTTATGCACCACTTGTACAAGCAAGCAATTTCACAAGTTATGCGACGGGTGGCTTTAGTTTAGATGAGCAAAGTGAACTCGCTCGGCATGCCATACGGGCCGCTTGCAAACGTCATATTCCTGTACTAATTAGTAATCATGATACGCCGCTTACACGCGCATTGTACGAGCGAGCAAAAATTAGTAGTCTTAAAGTAGCTCGCAATATTAGCCAAAAGGGTGATGCACGAAAACCCGTCGCCGAATTATTGGCATTGTTCTCCCATGAACATCAGCAAAATGTGATTCCGATTAAACGTGACATTAAAAAAGTAGGGACATGAACTGGTTTTTAAGAACTTTTGAAGAATTAAACACCCATCAGCTATATGAAATTCTGCGCATTCGCCAAGACGTTTTTGTTGTAGAGCAAAACTGTCCATATTTAGATGCTGACGGAACTGACTTTGATGCCGAGCATCTTTTTGCTCGCAACAATCAAGGCAAAATGCTTGCTTACGCGCGCATTTTTAAAGCGTCTGACATAAATCCAATATCAAAAGTCGGTCGCGTTCTCACGACCGCAGACGCGCGACAGTTGGGCTTAGGACGAGAGCTCATGCAACGGGCAATTCAATATCTTGATTCGCGAGCACCGAACGCGCCTATTCAAGTCCAAGCTCAGACATACTTACGGGCGTTTTATCAGTCGTTTGGTTTTGAGGCCGTTAGCGAGGACTATCTTGAAGATAATATTCCACACGTCGATATGCAACGCTCTGCTAAAAATCAATGAGCTCTGAATTCGAACTACAACAAACCGCAGACGGCGTGCAATTAGTTTGGACAGCAGGGCCTAAAGGGATCAAACCGCTTCATCTTGACTTCCGGGCGGGAAAGTCAGGGTACCGCGCGGTGAACTCGAGCTTGAAATCAGAATCACTGATAAAGGCTCTCGGTATTACTGGCAAACGCAAACCATCCGTACTCGACGCAACGGCCGGTTTAGCGCGCGACGCACTCATGGTTGCTGCGTTCGGATCATCGGTTGATTTAATTGAGCGTCACCCGATGGTTCGTATTCTACTCCAGGATGCGCTTGAACGTGGTCGTAATGGCACCGATAAAATCGCGGACTGCTGCCGCCGTATGCAACTACTTGAGGTCGAGCACGTTAAACAGGTTTCTTCAGAACAATACGATGTGGTATACCTCGATCCCATGTATCCAAAGTCGGGTAAACAGCGCGCTCAAGTAAAAAAAGACATGCAGATGTTTCAGCAGTTGGTCGGCGGCGATGAAGATGCGAACGACCTAATTGCTCCAGCGCTAGATGCGGCTAAATTTCGTGTGGTCGTAAAACGACCCGATCATGCCGACTTTTTAGGGCAAAGAGAACCGAACACGCAAATCAAGAGTAAAAAGCATCGATTTGATGTTTATATAAAGCAAGGATTCGAACAGCTATGATTAAAGAAAACGATTTATTACCTTCTGGGTCACTCACTTCAAAAGGCGAACTCGGCATTCAACATTACGACCCGCAAGAGCTATTTGCAAAAGGCACACACATCCTGTTCGCTGTCCCGGGGGCTTTTACTCCGACCTGTTCGGAGAAACACTTGCCAGGCTATGTGTCACTCGCAAACGAGCTGGCTGAACAAGGGGTGCAGAGTATTAATTGCGTTTCAGTCAATGATGCATTTGTAATGAAAGCTTGGGGTGACCACCTAGGGATCGGAGATGAGGTTCGGTTATTGTCAGATGGTAACGGTGAATATAGCCAAACCCTAGGGCTCGCTAATGACACTGGCGCGTTTGGTGGCATTCGCTCAAAACGTTACGCCATGATTATCGTTGATGGCATCGTGGAACATCTATTCGTGGAAGATGAGAAGCAATTCGAAGTGAGTGCAGCAAAATACGTGCTTAATGTATTGAAATCTGAGCAGTAATGGCGTTATTTGATGTAGTGATTATTGGTGCGGGAGCTGCCGGTTTACACTGTGCAGCTCATGCCGCGCGAAACGGCCACAAGGTTATCGTGGTAGACCATGCCAAACAGGCTGGTAAAAAGATCCTCATTTCGGGGGGCGGTCGATGTAACTTCACTAACATGTATGCCAGTCCCGAAAACTACCTTTCCAGTAACCCTCACTTTTGTAAATCGGCGCTTAGTCGTTACACCCAGTGGGACTTTATTGGTTTAGTCTCAGAATACCAAATCCCGTATCATGAAAAGACTTTGGGACAGTTATTCTGTGATGAATCAGCAAAGGACATCGTTCGCATGTTACTCGACGAGTGCGCTCGCTACGGTGCCAAAGTACAACTGAGAACCGAAGTGCTGGATGTCGAATACGAGCATGACACTTATCGTATTAATACGTCGCAGGGTCAACTGAGCGGTCATCAACTAGTCGTCGCCTGTGGTGGACTCTCAATGCCCAAGCTAGGGGCGACACCGTTGGGCTACCAAATTGCAGAGCAATTCGGTCATTCGATCATACCGGTGCGTGCGGGCTTAGTGCCTTTCACTTTGCATCCAACCGAAAAGGACGCTTTTGCTGAGCTAGCGGGCGTTTCAATGAACGTAGCCGCCAGCGCCAATGATGGTCACTTTAGTGAGGCGATGTTGTTTACTCACCGCGGCTTATCGGGTCCGGCGATGCTGCAGGTGTCCTCTTATTGGCAACCTGGTGAGGCGATTACCGTTGACTGCCTGCCCAGTACCGATGCGTTTGAATGGCTACAAGAGAACCAAACTAAACAACCAAAGGCTCAGCTGAATACCGTATTACAGCAGCTGTTCGCGAAACGCGTCGTTACTCAACTCGGTGCGTATCATCAATGGCCGTTGAGTCAACGCCTTGCCGATATCAGCAAAAAGACGTTTAAAGCAATCGCTGAGCAACTTAACCAATGGCAAATCAAGCCCAATGGCACCGAAGGCTATCGCACCGCCGAGGTCACCCTCGGCGGTGTTAATGTCGATGAAGTCAGCTCCCAAACTATGCAAAGTAAACTACAGCCTGGACTATTTTTCATTGGCGAAGTGCTGGATGTCACCGGTTGGCTCGGTGGCTACAACTTCCAATGGGCATGGTCAAGCGCCTATGCGTGTGCGGAAGGGTTGGTTAAAATCAAGTGAGAGTAAACTCATTTAAACGCCTTTTTACAGAGAAGTAGAAGACTCTTTAAGTTGTCTTAAAGGTAAAAAATTATGTCTAGTAATGAAAAAACGTTTTCGTTTAATGTAGCAAATATAATTTGGATTTTGTTTTTTGTTGGTGTCCTCGTACTTTTTACAAATGCTTTTTCTTTCCACGGTATAATTGTATTAGATAAAGATATTGAATACGGAAGTGTCTTATCTATATTAACTCTTCCGGCGTATATATATTTTGTTTTTCACTCACTTAGAAAAATTAAAGAAAACAGAAACGATTACATTAAGATAGATGATAACCAACTAATTTACAGAACCTCTGAGGGTACAACGCGGGTGGCGATGAAAGAAATAACGAAGTCACATCTGATTCACAACTTCATGAATAAAGAAATATTTATTGAAACTAATGGCTCAAATTTTTTAATAGACGCTTTTGGATTTCCGAGAGAGGTACTCAAACTCCCTGAAATGATCGAACAAAACAAAAACTCGAAAGTGGAGACTGTAAAAAATTTTGTGTAAATGGCTGTTTGCACTGTTAAATCCGATCCTGATACATGATCTCGAATTGCGCCATGGCCGGTTTCCAGTTGCGTATGGGCATCGTCCACTTTTTCGATGCCTGATGCAAGGCTAAGTACAATACCTTCATGATGGCCTCATCATTCGGGAACGACCGGCGAGTCTTGGTAATTTTACGCAATGACGCGTTCAGCGATTCGATGGCGTTAGTGGTGTAGATAGCCTTACGTATCTCCGCCGGGTATTCGAAGAATACGCTTAAGCGTTCCCAGTTTGCCCGCCATGAGCGGCTTATGGTCGGATGCTCTTCATCCCACTTTTCAGCGAACTCTTCCAGCGCCTGCTCTGCTGCAGCGCGGGTGGCAGCACCATAAATTAGCTTTAAGTCAGCTGCGATGATCTTGCGTTGCTTCCAGTTTACGTAACGCATAGAGTGGCGAATTTGATGCACGATGCACAGCTGTACCTGAGTCTTCGGGTAAACCGCTTCAATGGCTTCGGGGAAGCCCTTCAAGCCATCGCAGCAGGCGATAAAGATATCATCGACGCCGCGATTTTTAAGCTCGTTCATCACAGATAACCAGAATTTAGCGCCTTCGGTTTGCGCCATCCACAGGCCAAGGAGCTCTTTTTCACCGTCGGTGTTAATACCAAGCGCCAGGTAGACTGACTTATTTTGAACAACGCCAGAGTCACGGCTGCGAACCACCAGGCAATCAAGGTAAACGACCGGGTAAAGCTTTGCCAGTGGTCGATGTTGCCAGGCCTTTACTTCGTCCATCACCTCGTTTGTAACCTGAGATATGAATGTGGGAGATACTTCAACACCGTAGGCTTCTTCAAGGTAAGCCTGGATATCCCGGGTAGTCATGCCTCTGGCATAGAGCGCGACGATGCGCTCATCGAATCCGTTAAGCTGGCGTTCACCTTTGCGAACCAGTTTAGGCTCAAAGCTACCGTTGCGATCACGGGGAATATCCAGCTCGACGTCACCGTTGGTGCTACGAACAGCCTTCTTGGTTTTACCGTTGCGGGAGTTACCGCTGTTATTGCCGGCCGCATCATTTGGGGCGTAGCCTAAATGGGCTTGCATCTCGGCTTCTAAAGCGCGTTCAGCGACTTTTTTGGTAAGCTGCTTGAGCAGCCCAGCTTCACCTAAAATGTCGTCGGGTGAGTCACAGCCATCAAGCAGCTGATCGATGAGTTTGTCTGATATTGGCATTCTGATATCCTTCTTCGATATTGCTAAGAATGCCATTTACACAGATATTTTTACACTCTCCGAAAGTGGGCATTGATAAATCCTGATGCTATAGAAGTCACGACTCTTTATCATTTTCATGTAAAGGACGCACTAAAAGCCGATAAATTACGTATACTCAATCAATAGGGACTTGTTTGGAGTGTATTATGCGTAACACTTTTTCTCGAATTTCGGCCTTGCTGACAACAACTGTTATACTGTTAGGGTTGGTGGCTTGTTCCTCGAAACCCTCTACCGTTATGGTTGGCGAGGCACGTCCTGCAATCAACGTCGACGCTGTCAAACTCTACCTAAAAGAACCCACGCAATATGAAACGGTCGCGCTCTTATCTGTTTCAAGTGACGGTAGTTGGAGCTTCGGTGATCAAGCCCAAATGGATGCTGTTGTCCAACGACTTAAGGAACAAGCGGCAAAGTTAGGCGCCAATGGTGTTCTGTTACAAGCGACGGGCGAAAAACGCGATAGCTCCGTCTATGTTGGTACCGGGTTGGGCAGTTATTCGGGTAATTTAGGCTTGAGTGTCCAACTTGGACGTATGTTTGGTTTAACCGATAAAACCGCCGAAGGTGTGGCGATATACGTGCCGGCGGAAGAATCCAAGAAACCATAGCAGCGTGCGCCTTAGCCGGACGCACGCCATGCAATTGGTCTAGATCGCCTTAACAGCGGCCTCTACACCTTGATCGCCTGTCAGCGCATCGAAGTGCTTGCCAATCGTATTATCTGCATCAAGACAACGGATTAGAATACGAGCCACATCTTCTCTTGCAATGGTGCCACGCCCTAAGTTCTCGGCAAGTTCCACCTTCTCTGTACCTGGCTCGTCTGTTAAGCCACCAGGACGCACAATAGTCCAGTCAAGCTCGCTACGCATTAACTCTTTATCGGCGTAATGTTTTGCGACATAGTAGGGCAGTAAATCTTCGTTCCAATGCTCGCGGTTATGTGCCTGCAACGCACTGACCAAGATAAAACGATCCGCAGCCACCGCATGCGCTGCTTCCATCGTTTTAACGGCTCCGTCTAAATCAACCATGAGCGTTTTATCATCGCCTGTCGCGCCACCAGAGCCCGCTGTAAAAATCACCGCATCGATATCTTCAAACGCTTTCTCAATGTCGTTTACAGGACCTTCAAGATCCAACAAACGCGCGTCGACACCCTGATCTTTCCAACCATCCACTTGTGCTTGCTTGCGCACCATAGCAACGACTGGATGGGTCTTTGCATGTTGCAACTGCTCGACCACATGCGTGCCTATTTTCCCATTTGCACCAATCACGGCAACTTTCATAACGCCTCCAGATTTTAATAAATTGTCTATATATATTTCACTTACGAAAAATTATCGTTAAGAGTTCATGAACTAGAGGGATCTGAGTAGACATTTAGATACGTATTAGTCATGATTTATTACATTCAATTATATGGAATTTTTTATCATGCCGCGTCGTACCTTACTCCCTGTATTCTGCTTATTCTTTGTTGCTATGCCTTCACTTAAAGCGCAGGAGTTATCAGCAATGCAAGAATGCCTCCTTGATGCAATGAATAAGGAAAAGGCCTCGTTAACGATTGCAGAAGTGCGTCAGCAATGCATGGAGAAGCTACGTCAAGAAGAGTCAGAAGACGTGGTTAAGATTGATAAAGTCGAAGATCCTGGCGCATTGACCAAACGCTTACAAAGCGAAAAAGTAACCGAGTTTGACCCGTACGTACTCACGCCTCACCGCCGTAATTACATCTTACCCGTTTGGGGAACAACCGACATTAACACGGCGCCGTACCAGAACTTCCAAGGCTATGAGGACAATCTTGAAGAGTACGAAGCAAAGCTTCAGCTAAGCTTTAAAGTGCCTGTCAATAAAGAGAGCTTGCTCGTTGAAGGCGACAAGCTTTTCTTCGGCTTTACAATGCAGTCTTGGTGGCAAGTATACGCGAGTAATATCTCAAAGCCGTTTAGAGAGACCAATTACCAACCTGAGGTATTTTATACAACACCGACAGGCTGGCATCCATTTGGTACTAATACGGGCTTAGCTGTTGGTGTTGAGCACTTGTCAAACGGGCGTAGCCAAGAACTTTCGCGCAGCTGGAACCGTGCTTACGTGCAGTTAGTCGCAGAAAAGGGGCCCTTTGTGTTCAGCCTAAAACCATGGATTCGCTTCCAAGAGGATGAAAAGTCCGATCCGATGCAGTCTTCAGGCGACGACAACCCTGATATTACCGACTACGTTGGCGACTATGAATTCACCATCGCTGCTAATATCGATGACTTTGAATATACATTAAACTTGCGACATGCCATCGAAACAGGTCGAGGCTCAGCAGAATTCAACTTCACTTTCCCACTTTGGGGCAAATTCATTGGCTATACCAGTTTGTTTACTGGGTACGGCGAGAGCTTAATTGACTACAACCACAAACAAACACGTTTTGGTGTGGGTATCGCGCTCAATAATGTTCTCTAACGCTTACCGGCCGTAATCGTCGCCAGCTGTTGAGCAAAATACTCAGCACCTCGGCGGCGGCAATATTCTATATTACGCTCGGGAATCTTCTCGGGGTGCTCGAATTGTTCCAATGCCTCTTCCATCATAGCCTCTCGAAGTAGGTGCAGTACCGGATAAGGAGAGCGATTGGTATAGTTCTCTGGGTCACTTTGCTTGGCATCCGCAAAACAGTAGTCGGGATGAAAGTGTGCCAGTTGAAATTCGCCATCAAAGCCTTGCATCACTATGAGTTCATTGGCTTGGTCTACCAAATCCAAGAAATCGTAAAACCCCTCCACGCCTCTAGGAACAATAAGAAGTGTAGTCGCAATAGCTTCGTTCTGTTGCAAGTTTAACAACTCATGATTCAGCGCTTCGAGCTGAGACTGTCGGTCTTGCTCAGCTACAACGCAGTACCGGATACGCTTAGCATCGACCTCCGGTCGAGCAAATGGGCAAAAGTTGAACTTAACCACAACCTCTTGTACCCAGCGTTGGGTTTGGTCAATAATGGTTTGCTGGCTCATCGTTAATCATCCTAAATTATGAAAGCACTTGAACTCAAAGTTCCACCGCTATTACTCATTTTTTTAATCGCCCTACTTATGTATGGTTGCGCGGTCCTGTTCCCTTCTGTTCGCTTCGGGTGGGTGCCGGTGTGGATACGCATTATTTTATTAGCACTGGGTATTCTATTACCTCTATTGGGATGGATTGAATTTCGTAAAGCAAACACCACCGTTGATCCCCGCATACCCGATAAGTCGAGCACATTGGTGACGCGCGGTATTTACCGCTGGACACGTAACCCAATGTATCTAGGCTTTCTAATTATTCTTTTTGCTTGGGGTTTATCACTACACAACATGGCAGCCTTGTTGGGCTTACCCCTCTATATGTTCTACATGAACCTATTTCAAATCAAACCAGAAGAGCGCCAGCTCGAAAGCTACTTTGGTGATACCTACCGTGACTATAAAAAACGCGTGGGACGCTGGTGGTGATTAAACCACTAGCTCCACCAGTTCGCTTAAATGACGGATAGTATGATTCGGTTTAACTTCTTCGGGACAAGTGGCTTGGTGTTCATTCAACCAGCAAGTATGCCAGCCTGCACGCTGTCCCCCCAATATATCCGAATACGGATTATCCCCGACCATTAAGATGCGACTGGTCGGAACCTCCTCCGAGATATGCTGACGATGCGTATGCTGGAAAATCTCAGGGTGTGGTTTTGCCACACCAAGCGCTTCAGAAACCACCACAAACTGAAAAAACTGTTCAAACTGATGCGTTGCGAGTCGCTCCTGCTGAAGCTCGACGAAGCCATTGGTGATAATGCCCATGCGAACTTTATCGTCGAGTGCAGTGAGCATTGACCCTGCCCCATCAAGCGTTGAGGAAATAGTACCCATCTGCGCCATAAATTGACGGTTGAGCTCTGTAGATGAAACCCCCAAACGATCTTCCCAATCCACAAAGCGTCGCGCTTTAATATCTGCGGCAGAAATTTCGCCACGTTGGAACGCCTCCCATAAGGGTGCATTCACTTCTTTAAACCGTTTAAAGTGCGCTTCGGTAAAATCAACGTCGTAAGACTGTAATAGTTGAGTTAGACCGCGCTTAGCATCGAACCTAAATAGTGTTTCATCGGCATCAAATACAACCCAATCATACGCCATTGCATACTCCTAGTTAGCGACTGTCCTGCGTTTTCTGAGCGGCCATAATAACAAGCTCAACAACAGATCGGCTAGCAAACTAATAAATAAGCCGACTACAACAGCCATAACGAGAGCCTCAGGTGTCAGGCGTACCGCATAGTCATAACGCGCCCAAGCTTCTCTACGAATATCAGTAATCGGAGACAAAAATGTCGTTTGGTAACGTTGCCAATAGCCCTGTTGGTATTGGTTCCAAGCGGACTGAAGCATCTGGTAGCGCTGATAAATGGTCTCGATGCTATCTCCGCCATCAATGAATACCGGATCATCTGAAGCGCGGTAATAGTCAATAAGACGCTCAATAGAGCCATCAAAATAGCGGTCGGCTTCCTGTTGAAACTCCGCTACGCTCGCTTTCGCCTCGTTAAGATGTGCGTAGACAGCATCACCGTATTGGTCGACAAATTGCGGTATTTGAACACCTATCATAGCCGCCACAAAAAAACATATTAAGCGTCCATACGCTGCTAATCTTTTCATTTTTGAGAGCCTCGCCATCGCGCGATCTGCGCTTTCAACTCGGGTAACACCTCATCTTCGAACCATGGATTTTTAGCAAGCCAGCGGTTATTGCGAGGGCTCGGATGGGGTAATGGCAGTATGCCCTGTTCTAACCACGCCTGCCAATTCTTTACGCGCTCTGTGAGTGTTCGCTGGAGCTTGATACCGGTAAGTTGCTGAGCATGCCATTGCTGAGCATATTGTCCGATTGCGAGCGTGAGTTGTAAGTGGGGTAGTTGTTCAAGTAATTGCTCGCGCCAAGCGTCGGCGCATTCAGGTCGTGGGGGCGCATCTCCAGAGCTCGTAGTACCCGGGTAGCAAAAGCCCATCGGTAGGATGGCAAACTGCCGTGCGTCGTAAAAATCTGACTTATCGACACCAAGCCACGCTCTCAAGCGCTCACCGCTCGGATCATCAAACGGTTTGCCCGAACGATGTACGCGAATACCTGGCGCTTGGCCGGCTATGAGTATCCTGGCGTGCGGATGAAATTGAATAACAGGGCGAGCCCCTAAAGGTAATTTGGGCTCACATAGAGAGCAATTACGTACATGTTGTACAGTGGTTTGCCACGCGCTCATTACAAGCTCCTTAATATAAGACGCTTAAATAGCGTGGCAAACTTACTCGCTCAATTCAATCGGTTTACTTTTCGATGAACGCTTGCTCGATAACGTAACTGCCTTGTTTACGCGAGGTCGCTTTACTAAAGCCGCGTTCGTTCAAGATAACCATTAAATCTTGTAGCATGGCATCATTGCCACATAACATGAAACGATCGTGCTCAGGGTCGATATCAGGTAAATTCAGCTTACGCGTAAGCGTGTTCGACTCGAGCAACTCGGTGATACGTTTCTGATGATCTTCATCACGGAAGGGCTCACGCGTCACTGTTGGGTAGTAGCGTAGCTTTTCCTTGACCCAATCACCGAAAAATTCATTGTTGGGCAAATCCTCGCCGATTTCTTTCTGATAGGCGAGTTCAGAAACATAACGCACACCATGCACCAACACCACTTGTTCGTACTGCTCGTAGATATCGGGATCTTTAATCACACTCATAAACGGCGCTAGACCAGTCCCCGTCGAGAGCAAATACAAGCGCTTACCAGGTAGGAGGTGTCCTGGTACCAAGGTACCTGTTGGCCGTGTTGACATGATCACTTCATCGCCTACTTCGATATGTTGAAGACGCGAGGTCAGTGCGCCATCCGGTACTTTAATACTGAAAAACTCGAGCTCTTCTTCATAGTTTGCGCTTGCAATACTGTAAGCGCGCAGCAGAGGTTTATCGTCGACCTCTAAGCCAATCATCACGAATTGTCCGTTTTCGAATGTGAACGAACGTTGTCGTGTGGTTTTAAAACTAAAGAGGGTATCGTTCCAATGACGTACTTGAGTGACTTTTTCTGCAATGGTACTGCGCATAGCGACTCCTAAATCACTGTTTAAATCTCGAACAGTTTAACATACGAAAATCTAAATGAGAATTTTTTTCATTTAGTATTGAAAATGAGAATAGATCGCATATAATTAAATTGCACTTCACGTTAGTTAGCTGTGTGAGCAGTTGTCGTACGGTGATTCGAATTACAGGCGCGAAGCACCGTACGGCTCACATTTCTAGAGTGCACCATGGCACACTCTGTTCTTACCTAAAGACTTGGCACGGTAGAGTGCTCTATCAGCACGATTCAGAATCGATTCAAATTCATCGTCTTGCGTCTCGAATAATGAAATCCCAATACTCACTGTATAATCCACTTCCTCGCCGCTGTGCACAATAGAGTCGAGCTCTATCGCTTGTCGTAATCGTTCTGCAATTGCCAACACCTGTGGCATATCTGCATCGCGGATTAACAAAGCGAATTCTTCGCCACCAATGCGGGCTGCAATATCGTTCATGCGTACAGCGTGATTAAACTGTTTTGCTAACGCCTTTAGCACCTCGTCCCCCGCACTATGGCCGTAGCGGTCATTGATGACCTTAAAAGAGTCGATATCCATCATAACGACAGCGGCTTGATGACCCTTTCGTTTGAATAAATCATGGCTTTGCTGCAGTTCACTCATAAAAAAGCGACGGTTGGGTAATTGCGTTAACGCGTCGGTATTAGCAAGATGCTGTAACTGTTTTGTTACTTTGTCATGGGAAGCCATCTCAGCATCCGCGAATCGCATGCGCATTTCTGCTTCCGCTCTTGCCTCGCCCTCTCGCGCCAGCGCACGCATCAGATCTAAATTACGGATGGAAATTGCCGCCTGTGCAGCAATAAATTCCACAATGGGCATCTGCCTGTCGTTAAAAGCATATCGGTTGCGGCTATGCTCCAAATACAACACACCGACCAATTCACCCAAATAAACCAACGGCACAGTCACTGCCGAACCGGAAAATTCACCTAATTGGTTACTCTTAATATCTTCGGCACGGTTGTGCCAACTTCGGTTGGTCAGCGTATTTTCATTAATGTGTTGCAGCTTTTTTACTCTGGCGACATGGCGAATCATTGCCGTCGGTAAATTATTTACGTGCTCCAACCTAACGCTTGGCTCAAAATATTTTTCCAAGTGATGTTCTACGTCCATTACTAGCTTTAGCTCGTCATCTTCACACTGCAAAAGTGCCAATCGCTGGGCGCCTGTTTGTCGAACCAGTATACGAGAAACTTCAGAAACAAGTTGCTCATGCTCAGTAAACGCGGACAGCGCTTGCGCAATTTCAATCACAACATCCATACTCATCGCGTACCCCGTCGACCGGGTCTTACGCTCGCTGTCATGTATCAATTCGATCGCATCCCAACGCTCCATCGCATGATGCCGTTGGGAGGAATACTCCGATGCAAATCCAGGGTGCCCTTTACTTTGCCAGTAATGCTGCGCGCGCGTCGCTATCATAGCTGCTGTGTGCCACTGCCCTTGCTTCTGCGCTTGGCGCAAGGCAGCGTCATAATCTTCCAATGTTTGCGGCATATCACCTTGTCGACGTGCTTGCTCAGCACGCATTAACGTCAACCAATGGCTAAAGTTATCAGGCTGCCATTCTGCCCAGGTTTGATAGCGCGTGATTGCTACGTTTAATGAATCTGTATCTAACTGTTCAAGCTGGCTCAATGCCAGCGCACGAAGGCCAGGCCAGTGCGCCATCGGCAGTAAGCTTTGTACCGATATATGTTCAATGTAGCGCTCGCACCGTTCGAGCGACTTTTGCACAATAATTCTATCGTTACCGACTAACCCTTCAATCAAACGCATGCAACTGAGGATGGCGAGCACTTGGTGATTATGGTTGGCTTCGGCTTGAGCTACATGTTGCTCAAAGCTACCTCGAAAGTGACCTATGCCACTCAACCGGTACATGACCCCTAACGCCCCTGTCATTAAATCAATGCCCCAAGTATTACCGCGCTGCATGGCGTACTCTAGGTAGTGCTCTACACGCGGAACGAGCTCGGAAAGCGGTTCCCCGGAAAAAAACCGACAGTAAGTATCATGACCAAAGCCATATACTGCATACTGTAAATTTCCCGACTGTTGACCACATCGGTATGCCGCCATGTAATCATCACTCGCGAGACGTTGGGCTCTAAACCAATGATTTAAGGAACTCCCCATCATCAGAAAACCCATACTTTGCGCACTCGTATCGCCACGTTTTCGAGTTAACCGTTCGGTGGCATCGTAAAGCATTTTAATTTGTTGACTATCAGCCAACTGGTGATTAACCATCAGCCCACCGAGCGCTGGTAGCGTATAACCGGTAGCACCGTTCGCACCATAAGCGCTGATTAACTTGAACTGCGCGATGACCACACTCGACCATAGACGTGGAAATGCTCGATAACACGGCGGCCCCATCGCTATCAATAAGGCGAGAATGGCCTGTTGTGTTTTATCGGTGAGCACTGGCAAATGCGCTAAGTCATTAAAAGAGAGGCTGTCTAAAGAATCCGATAAGTTGCAACGCAACGCTGCCGTGCTGAGTTGTGCTTCCTCAGGCAGGCTCACATCGAACAATGCAAGCCCTTCACGCGCTACATTGACCGCTTTCTGATAGTCAGCATTTAAGGTGGCTTGCTGCACCCATTGGGTATATAAGCTGGCCTTATCAAGTAACGAATCAGTATTGCCTATCGCTTGGCGTACAAAATACTCGGCGCGCTCAAGATTTGAGTTGAGGTACTCAAGTTCACCACGCTCAGAATACACTTGGTAAGCAAGTTCTGGATCTACCGACCATAAATCATCAAGGCATGGATTTTCATGCATTCCCTGATGCACGATCGTTAAAGCCTCGGCAAAGGCGCCTGCCGAAGCCGCTTTCTTAGCAGCATTGATAACTAGCCTAAGAAATTCTCTTTGTTCGACTCGAGTGTCAATAAACTGCTTACCACGGTACAAGTGATTAACGATTCGGATTGAGTAAACTTCTGGATGAGCCGTGGCTTGCTGCAATAAATGTGTACCCAACTGATAATGCACTTTGGCACGACTGCTCGCATCAAGCGTGCGATGGGCGACCTCCTGTACTCGATCATGGATGAAACGAAATCTCATGTTGGATTCATCCAATATCGGCGACTTAATATTAGCCTCTACGACAACAAACTCGTCGTTAATTGCAGGTAACAGTTGCTCCAAAATCGTTTCAGGTGTCTGTCCCGTCAGTCTAACTAAAGACGCCATATCGAAGCGCACACCAATGCACGCGGCTTTAGCGAGTAGGTACTGCACGTCAGTTTGCAAAAGTTGAAACCGCAACTGTATGACTGAGAAAATATCGTCAACTTGGTCCAACTCATTAATTACATCCATTCGCCACCGCCAGCCAGTCTCCAGTTGATACTGAAGTAACCCTTTCTGACTGAGAGCTTTTAATAGTTGCCAAACCATAAACGGGTTGCCGTGGCTATGTTGATGCAACCAATCAGCTAACTGTTTAAATTGACGCGTTTCGTGTTGAACCTTTTCAGCGAGCAACAAAGAAATATCGTCGACAGATAACTCGTCAAGTTGAATATGCTTAAACGGAATCACATTAGCACGTTCAATTTCCTGAACCGCGATACTGAGCGGATGTCCACTATTCACCTCATCTTCTCGCACTGAACCAATCAACAAAACAGGCGCTCGACTCGGTTGAGTCAGTATCCATTCCAACAGTTCCACGGACGCTTGATCCGCCCATTGCAAATCATCTAGAAAGATCACCAAAGGACGTTCAGCATACTCAAATACGGAAAGCAATCGGCGAACGGTTTCATTAAGTCGTTGCTTTGCCTCCGACGAGGGCAAATTAGTCTGTCGCGTTGCTATTGTCGAGTCGGAAAACCCAAGACTGCTTTTAATATCAGGTACCCAACTCAAAAAGGTAGCCAGGTAGTCAGACATTGCTTCAGCGAGCCAAGCTCGCCATTGAGTAAGCTGCTCACTCGACATCTGCTTAAAATAGCCCGCCAGCGACTCAATTGCTGACAGCCAACCAATGTATGGAACACCGCTAGTCGAGTGCTCATACTTACCCGAGATAAAAAAAGCATTGTCAGCGGTCATTTGTGGATACAAATTACGCACTAACGATGTTTTTCCTAAACCTGAGCGACCATTAATGAATACGCCTTGCGTTCCACCCTCGCGACTCATGCTGTATTTTTTTTCAAGCTGTCGAAGTTGGTTATCGCGTCCATAGAGCGAACCGACCCGCTCTATCTCGCTCGTGAATCCCAATCGCGAAATGATGCTGATATCATCCTTACGCTGTCCTAATACCACTTGGCGTACTGTCACGAGATCGTTCAGTAATGCATCTACGTCACGGTAGCGTTGATACGGCTGCTTAGCCAACAATCGCGCGACGACCTCTGCCAGAACCTCAGGTAACTGAGGATTAATGTGATTCAAACGTTTGGGTGTTACTACTAGATGCTGGTGGACGATTCGCGCACTTGAGTCAGCGGTAAATGGATAGGCTCCAGCAAACCAATAATATAAAATCACTCCAAGACTATAAAGATCACAGCGAGCGTCACCTATCGCTTGTGAACGACCGGTTAACTCCGGTGCGACGCACCTCAAAGAGGATACGTTCTGTGGAAGAGGGAGCCAGGGTGTGTGAATAAATCGAATCTGCGTGACGGTCGCTAAATCAATCACTATGGCATGTTGGTCGGTTACGTAGAAAATCGAGGGGTTCAAAGCACGATGAATTAAACCCGTCTGATGAATGTGCTTTACCGCACCCACAATACGCTCTGCAACACCAATCGCTTCAAGTAAGTTATCCCAACGTAGTTCGTCGAGCCAGCCTCCTTGAGGCAAAACAAGCCCATGCTGATCGCCGTTATCGAGGAAGTAGTTAGGATTAACAATCTGATGCCAACGGTTATCGTTTTTTAATCGCTCGCCTGCTAAAGACTCAGCCCCTGCCTCAACACGCTTTAACCAAACTGAGCGCTGATTGTCCCGTTCAATACAATCAAATAAAACGCGGTCATCGAGCTTTCGTGTTGAATATGGCATTCGCGACAGAGATCCTTTTGTCATGGTTCTCTAAATATAGTTAAAGATAGGCGTCTTTACATTACGATCTTTACATTTACGCTCGAAACGCTGTCAGCGATTAATTCGTTTTGAAACCGCGTTTAAGAATACTGACTTTTTACTCACAACTAAGGTCAGTTTTTTCTTCGCTCGAGTGACCCCTGTATAAAGGAGTTCTTTAGTTAGTACAGGTGAGTCATGCTGAGGTGTTACTAATACGGTATGCGCAAATTCTGACCCTTGAGACTTATGCACTGTCATCACATAAACGGTTTCAACATGATTTAGGCGACTCGGTAATACCCATTTTACTTTTCCGTGACTGTCAAAAAACGCCACTCTCAAGCGACCGGTTTCGGGCATCCGAAACGTGACACCGATATCTCCATTGTTCAACCTCAGCCCGTAATCATTTTTAGTGACCATAACCGGACGACCTTCATACCACCGGTCGGCTTCAACGCCCAAAACATCGGCAACATATCGATTCAGTGCATGAGCGCCCCAGGGTCCATTGCGTAAACCTGTTAATAGCTGAAATGTTGCGTATGCATCCAGCACTGCCGCTGTATCGCGTTGTTCAGCGGGGGCTTCGCGCCATTGTTCGAGCGCTCTTAAGTAGTGCGAAAAACCCTGTTTTATCAATGCGTCAAAACTATTCTGGTGATCGTGTTCCAACATGAGCCACGTGACAATACTGGACTCATTTTCTGACATGGGCGCCGCACTGAGTCGCTCGATCGTGCGTATATCCTGTTCATTAATTGCGTTAGCAACCTCTGCAATAGCCTGCTCAAAACGTCGTGTTTGACGCAGCATCACCACGTGCTGTAAGCGCTTGGGCCCGGCCTCATCCTGATACTGGATTAGCGTATCCCGTTGTGCATGGGTACTGGCCAAACTGTTAATCGTCGATGACCAATACCCCCCTTTCTCGGCCCCTTCACACAAGTTACCTAAAACAGCACCCGCCTCTACCGAAGCCAGTTGATCCTTATCACCTAGCAGTACCAATTGGGCCTGTGTCGGAGTCGCCTGAAGGAGTGCTGTCATCATTTCGATGTCTAACATTGATGCTTCATCAATCACTATAAGGTCGGCTCGAACAGGATTCTTTTCATGGTGACGGTAACGGCGAGAGTTAGCGATAACTCCTAACAATTTATGTACAGTGGAAGCTTCTATTTGAATAGTCGCCAGCAACGGTTGAAGCGTTTCCGGTAACTTTGTTTGTAGTTCTGACAACGCCTCGTTGATAGATTCACTTAAGCGCGCCGCCGCTTTGCCCGTAGGTGCCGCAAGTTTAATACGCAGTGGTCTTCCATGGGCTTGTTGAAATTGTTGCTGCAGTACTACGAGCAACCTTACAACAGTGTATGTCTTGCCGGTTCCAGGCCCGCCAGTAATCACACTAAAGGCGCTTCTCGCCGCGTTAGCACAGGCCATTCGTTGCCAGTCTAATTGTTTGCTGGTATCACCAAACAAGGCGTCCAAGGTCATATTGAGCTGGTCATCGTTTACCTCAAGCGTATTATCCATCCGCATCTCGAGGTTTTGGCTGTTGTAGTGTTCACAATACCAATAGCGCCGCAAATATAAGCGCTCACCATCGCTACTTTTATTCAGAACCAATGGACTACTGTCACTATTGAGTGAAA
Source organism: Idiomarina sp. D18 (assembly GCF_057748155.1). Classification (NCBI taxonomy): domain Bacteria; kingdom Pseudomonadati; phylum Pseudomonadota; class Gammaproteobacteria; order Alteromonadales; family Idiomarinaceae; genus Idiomarina; species Idiomarina sp. D18. The sequence goes on along the minus strand of NZ_CM173240.1, from coordinate 2,511,899 downwards.
CAGATGTTTGCCAATCGCCCTCAAACACACTCAACTCATTGAGTAGTTTGCTAGGCAACGTGACGTCATGACTTCGCCCCGACGGCGGCAACGCCAAACAGCGCTCGGGCGACGCTTTAAGGTCCTCAAGCTTTAACGAGGTTAACCCTCGTCCAGCCTGGTGAGACGTCAGCATAGCGAGCGCCAGCATAGCGACATTTGTTTCTCCGCTGCGGAATAGAAAGTCGACCATGGCACGATCCAGCGCACGTATCCATTCATGCTCAAACCACTCATCAGCAATAGCACGCAAATAGCTCAGTCGTTCATGCGACATCATGGTTCTCCCTTCCTTTAAACAGAGCATCGAGCTCGGCTATGAGTTCATAGGGAGGTTTTGCTCGATAAACACCACCCGTTTCCGCGTGATTACCCCTTAAAAATAAATAGGCAATACCACCAACGTGCGTATCGTAATCGTACTCATCGCCTAAACGCTGTTTTAACTGCCGATGCAGAGCTAAGGTATAGAGTACATACTGCACATCGTAGCGACTCGCTAATATCTTATCGGTCATGGCTACTTCACTGTAATCATCGTCCGAGTCGCCCAGCCAGTTTGATTTATAGTCAACGACGAAATACTGACCTTGATGCTCAAACACCAAATCGATAAAGCCTTTGAGCATGCCGTTTAACTCGATGCTCTCTAAACGAGGTCGACTTTGCCCTGGGTGAAGATGTCGCTGTATTAACGCATCCAACTGTTCTGCTTCAAGCTCAATTACCGGTAACCAGAATTCAGGCTCGGCTTTATAGCTTGTAAGGTCACTCAGTGCCGTTGGTTGCATAGTGTCACTGAATACCATCGGAAGTGCTAAATACTGCATAAGCCAATGTGCCAAATTATCCCGGTACTCATCCCAAACTTCGCCTCGCAGTTCTTGCGCGATAACATCGCTGAGCCGTTGTGGATCTGAGAGAACGGTCGAGAACCCTTCTATCGCGCAGTGTTCGAGAACGTTGTGTAAAAGCGTTCCTGGAGTCGCACCCTTCGGAAACTGATGTAAATGACTCGGTAAATAAGTCAAATCATTTGCCTCAACATTACCCTCGCCTGTGGCGGTGTTTGCCTCCTCTAATAGGTTCATTTCGACTGCCGTTTGCGGACCTGACTGTGTGTAGTCATTGGCTGCTCGATAACGCAATGCGCTATAACTCGACACCCACCAGCGCTCAAGCAGTTGGGTTCTGGGCATCTCACGCGCCTTCAAAGCCGTATATTCGGCAACTTGCTCTTGCAACGCTTCAAATCGCTCGTCGTCTTCTAGTTTGGAAACCACACTCACATCTGACTGTCCCCAGGCTTCGCTCGCAGCTTTATACAGATCGTCAGTTAGTGCGTCGTCACCAAGCAAATAAGCAAGCGGGTTATGCTCAAATTGTCCGACATTCTCGACTGTAATAAAAGTGGCGTGTTGTGCACGCGTTACGGCGACATAAAGCTTGCGTAAATCCTCAGCCAACAACTCATCTAACACACGCGATTTAGCAGAGTCGTCCTTTGACCAGAGCACTTGGACGTCACCTTGTTCGTCATGATAAGTCATCGGTGGCTTAATACGATATTGCTCTTGTGGCGTGTAAGTTATAAAGGGCAAAAACACCAGCGGGTATTGCAAACCCTTTGATTTATGAATAGTAATAACTTTAACAAGATCGTCATCACTCTCGAGTCTGAGTTGTTGTTCATCGCGCTGCGTGCGGCTACTTGCACCAAAGCTCTGCCGCTCATAAACTTTCTCGGCAAAGTCATTAACCAACGCGGCCATGCCCTCTAACGCCATGCTGTTCTGTTGCAGCAGCTCCGCAATATGTAGCGCATCCGCCAATTTACGTTCGCCGTTGATTTTATCCTGTAACAAAGTTGCCGGCACCTGAAAGTGATGCATTAAACGATGTAGCATGGCTAAGACACCTTGGCTGCGCCATACTTCATGAAAATCAATGAAGGTATCGACCGTTCTTTCCCACGTGTTCTCGTCTTCCTGTAATTGAATTAATTCAGACAAAGATAAGTTCAGCAAGGGCGCCGCAACCGCAGTTTTCAGTGCGCTGGCATTTCGGGGCGCAGCACAGGCTTTTAAAATATAGAGTAAATCTCGCGCAACGGGTTGAGCATAAACCGATTCTCGCTCGGATAAATAAACACTTTTAACGCCCCGCGCTGAAAGCGCCGTACGAATAGCATCCGCTTCGGCAAAGTTATTAACCAAGATCGCGATATCCTTGGCACAAACACGTTGGTGCAAAGCATCGTTGTCATCATAGTAGCCCGCTTGCGGATCATTAAGTAAATTAACGATTAGCTGTGCATGATGACTTGCGAGGTGATTAAACGCGTCACTCTTTTTTCGCTTTTGTTCTGAACTTACGCTCCAGTAGAGCGCAGGCGCCGGCTCAAGCTGTTGACTTCGCAACCGATGTCTAAATGTTGTTTTTACGCCGTTCGCGGATACGGGTTCAAAGGGTAACTCATTTTTTTCTTCTTGCTTAAACAAGAAAGCCCCGCGTTCATACTGCTCGGCACGCTGAAAAAGATAGTTCACGGCTTCAACCATCTGTATTGACGAGCGAAAATTAGTTGCCAGACTATAGTGCCGTCCTTCTGTATCACGACGCGCTTTTAGATAGGTAAAAATATCCGCATTACGGAAGCTGTAGATGGCTTGCTTGGGATCGCCGATTAAAAATATACCCGTGTCTGGCAACGGTTCTTTTAGGCGATAAATACGATTAAAAATTTCATATTGAACGGGATCGGTATCTTGGAACTCATCAACCAATGCGATCGGGTACTGTTGTCTGATTGTCGTCGCTAACTGCTCACCATCCGGTCCTCGAAGCGCATCGCGCAGTCTTGTCAGCATATCGTCATGATTCATTTCAGCACGTTGATTTTGCAGCTCGGTGAAACGCGCTTTAACCCATTGAGTTGCATGACGGTTAATTAGCTCGTCAAAACCGCGCTTAATTTGATGTACCGCTTCAAATTTAGCTTTGAACTGGGCCACTTGAAGCCAGTAAGGTGGTAACTCAGCACCCGCTAATTTCTTCTCGTGCAGTTTTGTTAAATCAGTTTCACTGATCGTTCGCCAGTTAGCATCTGTGAACTTCACATCGGTTTGTGCGTCACTCGCACACCAGTCAACAAATTTTTGTATCTGCTTGGTTTTCTGCGCCACACCTTTAACACCTTCAAGGTCGGCTAACACGCGCTCAAATGCAGAACAGCTATGTTGCTTGAGCGAGTTCAGCTCGCTTTGGTAGCGCTGAGCTTCGCGTTGTAATCGCTCCGCGATATCATCGTCAACCTGTACAGACCCGCTGTCCTCCACGCTCGACAGCTGTGCCAAAATCTTGTCGGGAGTATCAAACACCGCTAACAGAGCAGTTTGCGTAGCTCTATCACTTTGATAAATAAAGCGACGGAAGTAGTCCTCGGCCGCTTGCCGACGCAACTCCTCGTCATCGGTTTCAACATTTTGTGTAAACAGGCTTCCACTGGCGAATGCGTGTTCTTTAAGCATCGACTGACACCAGCCGTGGATTGTTTTTACAGCCGCTTCATCCATGGACTCGGACGCAAGCTCAAGCAGTCGCGCCAGGTAATTGAGTGATTCGCCTTGTGCTTCAGACGTGGCACGTAACTGCGTTAAAAACGGATCGGCAGCCACACTATCATCATCACGAAAATAACGCGCTGCTTCAGCGAGACGTGCACGAATACGGTCGCTTAACTCTTCAGTCGCCGCTTTGGTAAACGTCATCACCAGAATATTGCGTGGCAAGAGGGGGGTCTCTAATGCAGCGTTGCTGTCACTATCAGCCCGCATGCCAATAACGAGCCGAACATACAGCGCTGCGATAGTATAAGTTTTCCCTGTCCCCGCACTCGCCTCTATCAGCCGACTACCCGCTAACGGAAAGTCCAAAGGATTTTGTAATACCTGGCTCATGACTTTTCCCCTCCCTGTTGTTCGACGAACTCAAACATGGGGCGGTACAAGGAATTTATAAAAAGTTTAAAGTAGCGCTGACCGTGTATGTCATTAAAGGTACCTGCTGTACGAGCACAATACTGTGCTGTCTGTACCAGCGGTTTACGTTGTGATGTGCCAACCTCATAGTACTCACGCAACGCGGCTTCAGCGGCTGTTTCATCATCTTCTTTACTCATCGTTTTTAAATAGATACGGGCTAAATCAAGATGCATTGCTATAGGCTCGCGGTACGCCAGTGAAATTAACTTTGTTATCGCATCAAGCTGAAAGTTAACTACATCAGGAGCAACTGCCGGCAACTTAAAGTGGCAGCCACCGCGAGACACGATATGTGTCACTGTTGGTTGTCGGCTATTTAACAGCAAATGTCCTACGTAATAAGGTGCGAAATGCTTCCATCCACTATCTGTAATGTTATCAGCCTTTTTTGCGGCGACCTGACTTGCCGTAGTAATAATCCAAGCACACTGTCCATTATCATCCCAGTGCAAACCTTCGATACCCTCCTCAATAGTGACGTCATTATGTCGAACACCAACCCAATAAGGCGTTATATTTTGACGCGTGTACCCTTGCGCCACGACACCGTAAGTCTCTAGAATATCTTCAGCTTGCTGCTGAATGTGTTGTTGATGACGCTCCGCTATCATCGACGTACCAATCGCACCTTCTCGACGTATACGCGCCAGTTCTTCGTGCATCTGTTGCTCAGGCTCGAGTTCTTTCTTTACTGCTTCGCGCGTTTTATCCACCACCCGCTGTAACAGTTTCCACTCCGTTAACGCATCCAGTTGAAATGCCTCACGATCAATCGTTTCATCCGCGTCAACCGAAAAGTAAGTTTCCAACCGACTGTTAAAAAACAAACGCGCTGGCTCTTGAACAAAACGTTTAATATCGTTGAGGTTTACCGTCCGTTCATCCGCGAGGTCATCAGTAAGCGTAACCGAACTTGAAGACGATTGATGAGAGACGGAATCATGCGCCTGAGCCCACTCACTCGCGTATGAGAATACGCGCGAGCTGTCATCAAAGTAAGCTCGATTAAATGGCTGTAACTTATGCGCTAGCGTGTGCTCACTCAGATCGCTGTGCCATCCTTGCTGTAAATGTTCGCGTAGTTGCGCAACCAATACCGAAGGCGTGCGTGCGCTGTTATCTCGTGCGCTAAAGCCCACCCAGCTTACGTAAAAAACGTCACGAGCAGAGAGTAACGCCTCGAGAAATAGATAGCGGTCGTCATCTCGACGTGAGCGGTCACCGGGTCGATAACGTGATGCCATCAGATCAAAATCAATCTGACTGGTGTTTCGTGGATAATCACTCTCGTTCATGCCTAATATGGCAACAAACTTAAATGGAATAGCGCGCATCGGCATCAGCGTTGCAAAATTTACTGCACCGGCCAAAAACCGTTGATTTAAATTCTGCTCATCAACTCGGGATAGCCAAGACTCGCGGAATAATGCAATATTCAGTTCCGTTTTATTATCGGCCTCATCCACATGCTCGGCAACTTGATATAGCTGGTCGAGAATTTGGTTTTTCAGTAGCGCATCACTCGCCTCTTCCGACTCGAAAAAGGTGTCGATGAGCCACTCCGCTATGGGTAGCCAATCGCTATAAGTACGCGCCTCTCGCGAGTCATCCCACCAGCGCTCCAACTGCTCGATAAAATAACCGAAGCGTCCAACTAAGTCGGCACCTAGGCCGCCAATATCCGTATACGCAGCGATGTCTTGCCAGTCACTCTCTACTTCTGCGTAACCAATGCTATAGCCTGCCATCATTCGTTTGATCGCAAACCACCAACTATTGGTCTCATCGTCATCGGGCATGAAAAACAGTTTCCGGTGCTCAGCACTCAATCCCCATCGTCCACCCGCATTCGTCATCCAAGTTCGAAGTTGCTCGACATCATCATCGTCAATGTTAAATTGACGCTGAATCGCAGGTGTACCTAATAACGTCAGCAGATCGGTTTGGGTAAACCGAAGCTGATCACTCGAAAGCAGCAGCTCTAAGGCAATCAACAATGGTGCTCGATGACGCGACGTCTGATCAGCAATCGTATACGGAATAGCGCGCGTATCTTGTCCGTTACCATCTCGCGCATAGCGACCAAACACAGCGTCAATATAGGGCGCATAGGTATCGACATCAGGCAACATCACCATTACGTCTCGCGGCTTCAACGTGGGATCCTCTGCAAATGCCGCGAGTAAACGATCATGTAACACCTCAACTTCTCGCTGAGGACTGTGGCAGATATGAAACTGGACCGATTGATCCTGCACTGAAAGCGGCGACCAATGTTGCTGTGTTTCGTGCAGCGGCCTCAGGTTGAGAATGTCGTCTTGCAACTGTCCTAGCACATGCTCGGTGGCATGCGATTCAAACAGCTCCAGTGTCATATGACCCAATTCGGCCTGCTTTTGAATTGACTCATCATATAAATCGAGCAGGCGAATGTAGTCGCGACCCTGTTTACCCCACGATGCTAGCAAAGGGTGAGCAAGTTGATGCAACTCTTCGTCATTCCACTCCAACGGCATACCCGGTTTGTGAGCTAACCGCGACTTGGCTTTGACCACCTGTTTTAACTGTTCTTTTCCATCGACAATATCGGCCCAATAAAATTTTGACGGATTATGCACACACAACACGATCTGGCTGAGATGTTTTAAGGCATCGAGCACTTCTAGCATTTGTTGAGGTAAAGACGATATCCCAAACACCATAATACGAGGTGGTATCGTGGCGGGGCGTTGATTTAAAGCGCGTGCCGATTTAATAAATTGCTGATGTAAGGTGGCGCGGTTGTTCCACAAGTGTTCAGCACCAATGTCGTTTGCTACTCGACGCCATAACTCTGGTTGCCAAGCGTGCTCATTAGCGACAGGTTCGTCGTTATCGAGTACATCACGCTCGTTTAACCAGTTATCTAGCCAATCGGCACGATAGATAGCGTACTGATCAAATAAATCCGCTAAGCGTTCACTTAACTGATACAGCTTGCGATTATCGAGATCGTTAGCAATATAGTTTTTTAACGGCGTAAAACGCGCGTCCTGTTCGAGAACATCGGGTAGTAAGCGCAATAGTCGCCAACTCAAACGTGCTTTATCAAAAGGCGAGGTACGAGGTATATCGTCACCTAAAACGGCCCGATAAGCTTGCCACTGAAATCGCGCAGGCAACGTCACATCAATCATCGAAGCAATGCCGGCATGTTGTGCAAGGTTGATTTTTAACCACTGTGCAATACCGTTGCTTTGCACCAATACGGTTTCTTGCTCAAGTGGTGCAAGAGGAAACCGCTCAATAAAATTAACTGCGATATCCGTTAAGTCTTCCAATCGATGACTATGTGCAACAATGAACCCTGGCGCTTGATTAGCCAAACTCAACTCCTTTTACCCTTTCACTAAAGACAACGCTATGCCTATCCTAGGGCACTTAATGCCTTATCGATAGCGCTTTATCACGACCTTCACTGATTTAGTGGAAAAAATGATGATTTTTCGTGCAACTTTAGTAATCTTAAGGCAGTGTTATAGAAATACAAAAATTCAAAAATAAATGTCATCATTTGATCAATTGCTCTCGAAGCTCTCTACCCGCTTAATTAATTCTCAGGGTTCAGAAACATCTCAATGTGTTTCTGAGGTCATTGCTGCCTATGGTGATTATTGCCAAGCGGACAGATGCTACATTTTTGAATTTAATGAAGACATCACAAGCATGTCGAATACGTTCGAATGGGTACGCGAGGGTTTCACACGGCATATTGACGATCTTCAGAACGTCGGACACGATGATCTACCCTATTTTTTCGCCACGATGCGAAATGACTTTCGATTCGTATGCCCGGATGTATCGCGCCTCCCTGACTCTGCTAAGGCAGAGCGCGACGAGTTTGAACGTGAACAGATCAAATCGGTGTTATGCATTGGTCTAGTGGCAAAAGGACGCCTATTAGGGTTTGTCGGGTGCGACAAGGTGCGCCAAAAATACCATTGGACTGAGGAAGACATTCAGCACCTGAGTTTAATTGCTGACATGATAGCGAACACCATTGAGCGTGAACGTACACACGCCGCGTTGCTCGAGACCAAACGAGCGCTTGAGTTAGCCAACCAACAATTAACTCAGCAAGCCAATATCGACGGCTTAACCGGTGTTGCTAACCGTCGCGCGCTCGATGAGCGTTTAGCCACGGAGATTAGACGTGCTAAAAGGCAACAAACGGGGATTGCGATGTTGCTGTTAGATATCGACGACTTCAAAGCCTATAACGATCATTTTGGTCACTTGGCGGGTGATGATGCGCTCAAAGCCGTTAGTCAGAGCTTAGCTCAACTGGTAAAGCGAGGTACCGATTTTGTTGCTCGCTATGGCGGTGAAGAATTTGCCATTCTGATGTCTTCTGCCAATGCCAGTAGTGTATTAAAGATGGCAAATAACATCAGTGAACAAATCAGTCGACTTGCGATTACACATCCAAAATCACAGTGCGCAGACATACTGACTGTCAGCATTGGTGGCTATTATGAGCCACCGATTGCAGATTCTGAACTTGTTAAAACGAGTAAACGTTTGATTAAAAATGCAGATACGGCTTTATACCGTGCCAAGCTCGCTGGTCGCAACTGTATTCGCTTTTATTAACGCTTTGACAGCAGTGACTGCCACGCCTCGTTCAACATTTCTTCCTCATGTTTATCACGGGCTTTCACTAACTCATTAAATTGCTGCTGTGCACCCTGGTGAGCATATAACTGCGCTAAGCGATAGCGTGCCCAATCAGCACTTGGTAAAGATGTATCAGGTTTGTGCAGCGTTGTGATCTCTTTAAGGTACCTATTTAGCGCAGTCACACCATCAGCAGTTCGTGACTCCGAAAAGATACTCGTCCGAGCAAATTGATAATAACCCATCAATCGCTCATTTAGCCTTTCAGCAGACATCATCCTTTCAAAAACCTGAAACGCATCTGCCCAGCTTTTTTCTTCTTGCAGGACAAGCCCGTAATGAAGCTGAAATTCATAGCGTTCTGGGTAACCGGTGTAACTTTGCTTGATGAGCGCGCTTGCATGCGCTTCGCCACCTCCAACGATACCGGGCGCATTACGATAATAACCGACCAGCCCCATAACCATCATCGGGTTGTTGGGTTCCAGTTCGACTGCCTTTTTGAAAGCTTCAAGTGATTCATTCGCGTAACTGAAAGCACTAAAAAAACTGTTACTTGCCTGCACTGCCATTACGCGTCCATGCCAGAACCAGGCATTAGCATCCGTCGGCTTGTCCCGAATCCATTGCTGAGAAATTATCTCAGCTTGGTCATATTGCTCCATGTTCAGCAGTTTCTCGATGTCGCTCCTTTGTGCGTTTGAGCAGCAGCTCCAAAGGAGCACTATCATGAGTATTATTTTTTTCATATTAGACTCCTTTGCGCACATTTAAGGCTTCATACTTTTTGCTGTAAAAATAAATCGCAACACCACCCAACACACCAGGCATAACCCAAAACAGCAACTGCCATTGTCCGATGTGTGCTAGCGCATGCCGCGCACCAAAAGCAAAGAAGGCTGTGTAGACCGCGATACCGGAACCACACATTGAACTTAAGTGTTCAATTAACCAACGATTGCGCGCGACATTTTGGGAAAATATGTAAGACAGCATTTGATAGCCGTTGACGATGCCCAGCACAGCAAAAATAAAGTGTAAGTAAGGACTTACCAATGCATGTTGTGCCATCAATATCCCCTGCACAAAAAGCACACTGGCAACCACCATTAATAACACCGGCATTGCGACATAGTGCCATTTTCTTAGCGGTGCTCTATTGCCCTTCGTTTGCAACACACGGTTCGCATGATGAATAGATGTAAAGGTTAGTAATGACAAGAAAAGAAGCAACGTCCAAAACATGCGTACCGTCGCTAAGGTATCTTCTGGCGAGGTAGATTGATTAATCAATTGCCCCTTAAAGTAAGTCGGAGCTACGAGTACCATCACCGACATCACTAAGGCTGAGATGGCCAGTACATACATCGTGTAAGTGTAAAAACATCCATACTTACGATGATTGAGACTGCCTTTGCGAGCCACCATCGGGATGACAAATAAGACCATAGCCAGCGCACCTGCCAGAATGTGCGTGTATAAAAGAAAGGAATGTAATTGCAACATGGATGTTCTCCGTCAGTTCACTGATTGAAAGCTTAAGCAACTTAAGCCCTCTTTGTGAGTGACAAAGGTCATGACTTAAAAGGTGACTTTCGGCCTATTTCTAAAAGCTAATATTCACGGCATACTGCTAATATGAACATTGCCAAATATATTTCACATATCGCGCAAATGGGCGCTGACCGTTGGGCAGGCCTGCTCACTTGGCTCATTGTCTCCGCGACCTCGGTTTACTTTACTCATCGACAAGGTTTGCTACCGTGGAGTGATATAACAACTTACGTAACTTGCCTCGCATTGATTGGGTTTATTATTTGCTTTAGTCTCGCCACACGACAAAAGCCATTCAAACATGAACCCCATACTCGTTACGGCCTTATTTTTCTGCAATTAGCGTGTATTTACTTCACCTTCTTTTTTATCCCGCATAATTATGTCGCGATTCTGTTGGTAATCTGGGCCGCACAATTGCCCTATTTTATGTCGCTGCTAGGTGCAGTCATACTCATGGCTGTGTTATCCACTATTTTTGGTGTCATTTATCACGTTCATTGGCAACAGTCAGGCGCTTGGCTCAGCGCCGTTTTGTTTTGGACGTTTGAAATTTTTTCTATCGTAATGATGATGACCCAGCTAAAAGAGCAACAAGCCCGTGAGCGAGAAGAAGCAATTAATCGTGAGCTTCGCGCAACACAGGCACTACTCACTGAAGCGAGTAAACAATCTGAACGTACCCGTATTGCTCGCAATATCCATGACTTAGTCGGGCATCATCTAACAGCTCTCACTATTCAGTTGCAAGTAGCCGAACGAAAGTCCGAGGGTGAGGTAAAAACGCTTATTGAACGCAGTCAGCAGGTGGCCAAACTATTGCTTGCCGATGTCCGCGAAGCGGTGAACGATATACGCAGCACGGCTGCAATCGATGTTAAAAGCGCTTTGCTCGCCTTGCAACTAAGCAGCCAAGACAAGCAGGTCGTTTTTAATATTTCGGACGACCTTACCGTGACTGACGTTGCTACGGCCGAGACGCTATTACTCATTGCAAAAGAGGCCATTACTAACTTTTTCCGGCACTCCAACGGCAACACGCTGACTATTGAGCTATCGAGTAACGAGGATATCGAAATGCGAATTGCTGATTCGGGCACAATAAAGCAATCATTGCGGCCCGGTAATGGCCTGCGAGGCATGGTTGAACGCGTCACAGAACTTAAAGGCCAGTTACGCATTCATGACCAGCCAACGTTAACCATCACGGCGATACTACCTAAGGAGCTAGCGTTATGATCAGGGTACTACTGGTCGATGATCAAACGCTTATTCGACAAGGGTTAGAGAGTCTTTTGACCATGAGCGATGCGCTCACCATTTGTGGGCAGGCGAGCGATGGTGAGGAAGCCATTAACGTGATCGACTCAGTACAACCGGATGTCGTGCTGATGGATATTCGTATGCCACGTATGGATGGTATTGAAGCGACAAGACACCTGCGCCAGACACATCCTCAGTTACCGATATTAATTTTAACGACCTTTGATGATCACGAGTTAATTATTAAGGCCATTGCAGCAGGTGCGAAAGGCTATCTACTTAAAGATGTCTCTTTAGAAACGCTGGTTGATGCAATTCGCGCGCTCGTCGACGGCGGCACTTGGCTCCAGCCTGCTATTACTGAGCGCATCGTTAACAGCCTAACACACAATACCAACAAGACCGCTCCCGTCTTGATAGAGCCGTTAACCGATAAAGAACTCGCTGTTCTAAGACTGATGGCGGCAGGACTCAGTAATCAAGAAATCGCCGATAGCTTGTTTAAATCGACTGGGACGATAAAAAACCAAGTCTCGTCGGTTATGGCCAAACTGGGCGTTCATGACCGCACCCGCGCGGTACTCAAAGCAATTGATTTGGGAGTTTTATAGGCTTTCGTTAGCCAACCGACCTCCTCAGTTGCTAATATTAGCTAAAACCTACGCAACCTATTGGGAGATATGGCTAAGCCAAATAAAAAAGGTCCCGTTCGCACCGTACAGATTTCTTGTTTGCAATGTAAAACCACCTTATTTAAATATCGCAAAGGTGGTAAAGGTGCACTGGTAAAATGTTTTATCGAACGGATAGTCGAGGATCACACGCAAACCCCATGCCACTGCCCAGGTTGTGGGCAAGAGTTCGCACGGGAAACGATGATTCGAGGCACTCCAGCGTATAAAATGATTGGCGGCAAAGTCCATATGAAATAAGAGATGCACATCCCTGACGCTTTAAAATCTGAGTTTCACTCACAATTAAACACCGCCTCGGCGGTCATTCATCGCCATCCACAACCGACTCTAAAAAACGAGTTGGTGCAATTAAGCGAGTATGCGCAAGAACGCGACTCGCGCGATAGCTATGGAAGGGGCGGTATTGTCAGCGAGTTTGAAGAGCAAATCTGCGAACTCTTTGACAAACCTTCAGCGCTCTTCTTACCAACCGGCACACTCGCCCAGTGTGTTGCGATGAAGTGTTACAGCGAAGCCAGTGGCAAAAACGGCGTTGGTTTGCATCCGACGTCCCATTTACGACTCCATGAGCATGATGCGATACAGCACTTGTGGGGGCTGTCCGTACACTCTATGGGTGAAGCGCAGCGCGCGCTCACAGCGGTCGATATCACTCAGCTTAACCCTGAACACGTGGCTGCGATTATTGTCGAGACGCCGATGCGTGAAATAGGTGGCGCAATGCCGTCTTGGGATGATCTGCTCACGATGCGCGCATGGTGTAGCCAGCACAACGTACGTATGCACTTAGATGGTGCCCGTATTTGGCAAGCGACCGAATATTACCAACGCTCACTGGCTCAAATTGCCGAGTTATTCGACAGTATTTATGTCAGCTTTTATAAAGATTTAGGCGGTATATTTGGGGCCGCCCTGATTGGTACCGATGAATTAATGGAACCTGCACGTGTATGGTCACGCCGCGCCGGTGGAAATCCCATTACACTGTATCCTGAGGTGCTTTCCGCTCGCAAAGGGTTAGAGAGTTATCTGTTGAAGATGCCTGATTTCGTTGAATTCACTAAAACCCTGACGGACTTGCTAAGCTCCGCTGGCTTCGAAATCATTCCCTCACAGCCCAAAGCGGCTATGTTTCATATTCGTCTCCCATATAACGCGACAATAACGGCTGAAAAACTTGTTCATTATGCCCAACAACAGGGGATCATCGTGTTACCTTTGCCACGAGCCGAACATGATGAAAAGGCTATTTGCGAGGTTTCAATTGGCGATCGGGCACTTGAGCAAGCGCCCGAGTTCTGGGTTAAGCATCTATCCGCCTGTTTCTCATGAAGGCTAGTTTTTCTTAGCCGAGGTGATTGTGTCGAGCGTGCGTAGGTAGTCTTTCGCAAAGCCTTTCACGCGCGCTTGGTTCATGGCCTCTGAACCTAAGTGGACCTGCTCCAATGAATTCGCCGCAACATCCAGCTCTTTACTCAGGCGCGCCAGCGCAACTTCTAATGTGTAGGTAATTTCATGCACTTTGGCTAAATCCTGAGCGGTCATCTCGCCTTCGGTTAAAGATTTCAGCTTCGCGTTATACTCATCAATATTGGCGAGCGCTTGCGCTAAATTTTCAGAAGGCTTCGGCTTAAAATGCTGATAGCTTTGTTGTTGCGCTAGCGCGCCGGCAGTCATTAGCACACTACACGCCGCCAAGGTGTAAACCAGTTTTCGCATAGAACATTCCTCTTACTATTTTTCCAAAGTATTCAAATAATCAATCGGTATGACACTATTTTATGTAATCATAACTGCTAATCTTTAATTTGTATTAATTAATAAGGTACGTTCACATGCGTCATTTTGTTTTCGCGTTTATCGCCGTACTCATATCCTCATCTGCGTTTGCACAGCAGCAGGCGACACCGCAGCCTGAAGAGCCATTAAAAATTGCAGTACGCGTGAATGCGCCATTTGTCATAGAACAAAGTAACCAGCAATATCAAGGTTTGGCAATTCAACTATGGCAAGATATCGCAGATCGGTTAAACGTCAATTATGAACTGTATCCACTGCCCTTAGACGAGGTTATCAATGGTGTGGAGCGGGGCGACTATGATCTCGGCCTCGGTGCACTCACCATCACCTCTGAACGCGAAGCACGACTAGACTTTAGTCAACCGTTTATCAATGGCGGTCTGGCTATTGCTGTACCCGTCAATAACGAGTCAACTTGGTGGGCAATGACTAAACGCTTTGTGTCCTTTGATTTTCTATACATCATTATGATTCTATCGTTGGTGCTCTTTGTTGCCGGTGCATTAGTTTGGTATTTCGAGCGCAAAGAAAATACTGAAGAGTTCTCTGACCAGCCACTAAAGGGCCTGGGATCAGGCTTTTGGTGGGCCGCCGTGACCATGACCACCGTGGGTTACGGTGATAAATCGCCGCGGAGCTTGGGCGGACGAGCGGTCAGTCTGATCTGGATGTTTACCTGTGTCATCATTATTTCGAGCTTCACCGCAAGTATCGCTTCGTCGTTGACCGTTTCTAAGTTTCAGTCAAAAGTATCCAGTGTTGCAGATTTAGGTAATGCGCGTGTAGCGACCATTGGCTCTTCAGCGACAGCGCGCTGGTTAGAAGATAAGAATATCGGCTTTGAATCTGTAACCGATCTCAACACAGCCCTAGAGAAACTCGACAATGGTGAGCTCGATGCTGTGGTTTATGATGAACCTATCATTCGCTACCTGATTCGTACACAGTCATATAATAACGTCCGTGTATTACCCGAACGCGTGATTTCGCAAGACTATGGCTTTGTACTACCACAAGGCAGCCCGCTCCGCGAGTCTATCAACCGCGAGCTTTTAGCTATCATCCAAACTGAAGCATGGCGCCAAGAACGCAGCCGCTACCTCGGTCAATAATTTTTCTGGAGTTCAATTGATGTTGTTTAAATGGTTTGAAAATCGTATCAACCCGTTTCCCGAGGAAGAGCCAACGCAACCGCCGAAAGGCTTTTTTGCGTTTTGTTGGCACTTTACTAAAGGCTCAACGCCCTATTTACTGATGACTGCGCTCTTTATGGCTGGAATAGCCATCGCAGAAGTTTGGCTTTTCGGTTTTTTAGGGCAAATTGTCGATTGGCTGTCACAGCAAGATCGCGAAACAATTTTTCAAGATCAGTTCATACCTTTAGTGTGGATGAGCGCACTCGTCCTTATCGGACTACCCTTGTTGGTTTGGGTGCACTCCATGCTGACTCACCAAACACTGCTCGGCAACTTTCCTATGCGCATTCGTTGGCAGGGACATCGTTATTTAATGAAGCAGTCGATGAGCTATTATCAGGATGAGTTTGCTGGCCGCGTCGCAACCAAGCTGATGCAAACCTCGTTAGCTGTCAGACAATGTATCATGTCGTTTATTGAGATCATTAACTACGTAGTGGTCTATTTTATTGGCATGTTCTTTATTATTGGTTCCGCCGATTGGCGTCTCATGTTACCACTCGCAATTTGGCTCGTACTTTATGGGATCTTGTTGCGCTATTATGTTCCAAAACTGGGAAAGGTTTCCGCTTTACAAGCAGATGCACGCTCGGTGATGACGGGGCGTATTGTCGATTCCTACACCAATATCCAAACCGTCAAACTGTTCTCCCATGCACAACGTGAAGCACGGTTTGCTAAAGAGGGGATGAGCGAGTTTTTAACCACCGTCCATGCGCAAATGCGCCTCGTCACGCAACTCTACGGCTTTCTATATTTTATCAACTGTGGACTATTATTCGGCTCTGCTGCGACCGCCATCGTCCTGTGGAGAGGCGACTGGGTCACCTTGGGTGCCGTGGCGGTTGTCATTGGTTTAGTACTGCGCTTGTTCGGTATGTCACAAATGGTCATGTGGCAACTATCAACGCTGTTCGAGAGCATCGGCACCGTACAAGATGGTATTGGCTCACTCGCCGTTCCCCAGCGTATTGTTGATAAACCCGATGCCAAACCGTTAAACGTA
This sequence comes from Idiomarina sp. D18, assembly GCF_057748155.1. Taxonomy (NCBI): domain Bacteria; kingdom Pseudomonadati; phylum Pseudomonadota; class Gammaproteobacteria; order Alteromonadales; family Idiomarinaceae; genus Idiomarina; species Idiomarina sp. D18. Next base: position 2,495,647 of record NZ_CM173240.1, on the reverse strand, counting down.
CCGCACGGTAACATTCGGTTTAACCATGTCAGCTTTCACTATGGAAAAGGCTCCGGTGTAATGGAAGATTTCAATCTAGACATTAAACCGGGTGAAAAAATTGGCGTTGTCGGTCGCTCGGGGGCGGGCAAGTCGACGTTGGTTAACTTATTACTGCGTTTTTACGATGTAGAAAAAGGTGCCATTACGATTGATGGTCAAGATATTAGCCAAGTACAGCAAGACACGCTGCGCGCTAATATTGGTATGGTCACGCAAGATACATCTCTACTGCATCGCTCCGTGCGCGACAATATCCTCTATGGCCGTCCCGACGCCACCGAAGAAGAGCTGTTACTCGCGGTAAAACGCGCGCATTGCAATGAGTTCATCGACCAACTTGAGGACTCAAAAGGACGACGGGGACTCGAGGCGCATGTTGGTGAACGCGGCGTTAAGCTCTCGGGTGGACAGCGTCAACGTATTGCCATAGCGCGGGTAATGCTCAAAGACGCGCCGTTACTTATTTTAGATGAAGCAACATCAGCGCTCGACTCTGAGGTTGAAAATGCTATTCAAGATAACTTGTATCAACTGATGCAAGGTAAGACCGTCATTGCTATCGCGCATCGTTTATCCACTATCGCTGCGATGGATAAACTGATCGTGATGGATAAAGGTCAGATTATTGAGCAAGGTAGTCACGAGCAGCTACTTGAGCAAGATGGCCTCTACGCTAAACTCTGGCGTCACCAGTCAGGTGGCTTTCTACCTGAGACACTTGATGAAGAGGCCACTCAATATTAAAAGCGCTCTCAATGGGTTGCGGTTTTGCAAAGCGGAAGCCTTGCATGACACCGCAGCCCATCTGAGTTATTAACTGTTCTTCTTCTACGGTCTCTACACCTTCAGCAACCACTTCCATATTAAGCTCTTTAGCAAGCTGCATAGAAGAGCGAATAACCGCTTGCGCAGAGTTATCTTTGACGGCGTCCTGAACAAAGGAACGATCGAGCTTAAGCTCTTCAAACGGTGTGTGCTTCAACCGATAAAGCGATGAGTACCCTGTTCCAAAATCATCAATGGAGAGACGGAAACCCGCTAGATGTAAACGTGCTAAAACCTCTAAAACATTAATTCGATCATGAGCTAAGCGAGACTCTGTTACTTCAATCACGATACGAGACGGAGAGACATTATATTCACGCAGCAGGTCGATCAGCATGTCCGGCAGGTGACGATCGCTAAGGCTCTCGATACTGAAGTTGACCGAAACGCTGACCTGCTCATCAAAGGCGTGAAACTGTTTAAAGTCGCTCAAGACAGTCTTTAAAAAGGTCAAACTCAGCTCACTGATAATACCAAACCGCTCAGCAACAGGAATAAACGTAGCTGGCGATAAAACCTGATCAGTTTTTTTATCGCGCCAGCGCGCCAAAGATTCAAAGCCAACCACCCGATTATCCTTCACATCAACCTTAGGTTGATAATAAGGGACCAATGCACCACTTCGAATGCCTTTGATAATCTGATTTGCTGATAACGAATATATAGAGTGAGGCTGTGGTGCAGGTTCATTAATCGGTCGCGCCATTAGCATGCGGACCACCTGATTGGGCGTAACGGGCTTGGTTAATCCCCCTAGAACTGAGTAGCCAAGTGAGCGAGCCAATTGCTGAACAACATCCAGCACTCGACTATCGTTGCCGCTGATAAATCCAATATCGCCTTCATAATGGGTTTCTGTTAAAAACCGTACAAATTGAAGACCATCCATATCCGACAAACGGAGGTCACATAAAATTAGGTCAGGGTGTTTGCTGTGTTCAACTTCATGCAACACCTCAAACCCGCTTTCAAATCGCGTGACCGATGTAATACCTTGTTTAACTAAAATGCTCGAAAGGTGTTCCGCGGTAACCGCATCGTCCTCAAGAATTAATACATGCTGGTAATTTGAGTTCATAACTGATTGTTCCGCAGCTTTATCGAAGTGCGCCCTGCTGACTAATTGAGTCTTTAGTTTTACATTAATCACTCAAAAACGGATTAAGCCCTTAAAAAATTAGTTCACTTTTGCGGTTTCAACTTTGGCAAACTTTATCTTCAAGTCGAGCAAACGTTGTTTACCACGAAGACTTAAGTCAGTGATGAACTTAAATTGCTGTCGCGGATCAACAGGGTATGCTTTCAAGCGATATCGTGTGCCCCACGGTTCATCGCTTACAGTGACCACGACAGGTTTGTGAATTTGTAGATAAGGGCTCGTTAATGCTATTTGCTCCAATGCCTCCTTTACCATCACCCCGTTAGATTCCGGGGTCAAAAAGAACTCTGTAACACACATCAACGACGGTCCACCGTTATTGGCATTGAGCACCGCATGTTGCCAAATTTTCTCGTGTGGCATCGCGACCACCGTATCATCGGGCGTGACCAACTCGACGGTACGCAATCCTATGTGGGTCACCTCACCATAAACGCCGTCAATGGTCACCCAGTCACCGGGGCGATAAGGCATTTCGTGAATCGCAACGACTCCCGCTATCAAGCTCGACACATAATCTTTAATCGCAAAGCCAATAGCTAACCCAAGCGCTCCCAAGGCTGCGACCATATTTTTTAGCGTCGGCTCTATAAAAATCGGCACAAGCATAACTAACGCGACGATTACGACAACTAAGCGAATCAAAGGAATCAGCGCCAGCGTGTACAAGCGCTGTTTGCTATGAAGTAAGTTCGCTAGACGAGGCAGTAATCGCTGACTCAAAAATACAATAAGCCACGCGATTAGGATGATCGTAACAACTTGCAGAGCTGCATTTGAATCAACCGTCTTAAACAAGTCGGAAATTTTTTCTGTGTCCATAAAATCCTGCACCTAACACGATGTCCAATTAAAGTCGCGTTGCGCTAAAAACTGCTTAGCGGCTGGGTAACCGAGTTCAGTGACCGACCACTGATCATCCTGATACCTCACAATTCCGTGACTACGCAATAAGTTTAGACTGTGCTCAATAAGGTGGGGCGCAATACTGTTGAGCACTTCTCCTAACAAAAACGTGCTAAGCCCACCATGTAAAAGTAGTGCATAAATGACAAACGTTGATGTTTCTCCATGAACGGTTGGCACCTGAGGCATTTCAAGTACAATTTCAGTTTGTTCAGCCGAGACAGCAAAAGCGTTACGATAAGCCGCCGCAATGCCCGGGTGACCCTCACTCACCGCAACGAGACGCTTAGCATGCGCTCGACTCACAGCGATGCGACTGGTCACCATAGACTCAGTATCGAAAGGTCGTAACGTTAACGCCTGACGATTGAGCCCGCCATGAGTCTTCTCTAAGTAGTAATATAACCAGCTACCACAAATGACAAGCCCCGGTGATTGAGGCGTCTGAAGCGTTTTTCTCAAAAAGTTTTGCAACCAACGTATACCAAGAGGATGCCGAACAAAACCGTGCGATAAATCGTCCACCACCCAGGGTTCAGACGGTATATTTAACTCATCAACCGAACTTGAAGTCAGTAATGAGTCACGCTGAGGCATTGATACGGGTTGCCAGCCGTTTTGATTAGCCCATTTTCGTATCACACTCCAAGCTGGAGATGCCGGTGCGAGTACTAGCCAAGTAACACGTGGATCATCTTGATTCTGCTGGTCCAATAGCGTGTTTAGCGAATCCAGTAAAGGTTGCTCATCAAACTTAAATTCGACGCCTTTCGGTTCCTCCTCTGCCGAGTTTGCGGTGGATACTTCGACGCGGCTCGGCCTGAGTGTTTGCAGCATCTTCTGCCACCAACGCTTTGCCAACATCGTTGTCGGCACACTGGGCGTTTCGTATTCGTTGAGTTCAATCCATCGCCAAAGGTTTTTGTCCACAGCTGTACTCGTTAGTTCATCTTAGTTTCATTTAAAAGGGTTGGTTGCCAAGATGCAATTTTTTTCTTTCTCTACTTGAATTAGCTTACGCCTGTCCCTATTTAGAAATTAAGGGTGAGGTCTCAAAGAGAGTCACCCTCAGCAAAGGCGACAACGATTTGTGCCTTTTTATTGAAAATTAAAATGTTATTGCTTCTAAGGAGAATGACTATGGCTACTATAGATTTAAGTCCTCTGTATCGCAGCAGCGTAGGTTTTGATCGTATGGCATCACTACTCGACGCAGCACTTCGTTCTGACACCAGTGCGAGCGGTTACCCTCCATACAACATTGAGCGTGTGGCAGATAATCAATATGCGATCACTATCGCAGTCGCGGGCTTCGAAGATGACGATTTAGAAATCGAAGTCGAGAACGGTGTACTACGTGTTACTGGCAAGAAAGCAGAAGAAAACGAACAACGTGAGTATCTGCATCGAGGTATCGCAAACCGAGCATTCGAGCGTAAATTCAGCCTTGCAGAACACGTCGAAGTAACGGGTGCAGCACTTAAGAATGGGTTGTTAACTATTGGGTTAGTAAAACGCATTCCTGAAGCGATGAAACCTAAGCGTATCGATATTGGTAGTTCGCCAAAAGAACTACTCGAGAATCGAGTTAAAAGCGAAAGCTAGTCTATTTTGTTTTCCCTGGGCAAAATAGTACAAGTTGAACAGAGGGCAGCATAAGGCTGCCCTTTTTCTTTGCATCATTACCAGCACGTCGGCTTACCGCAGGCAAAGCCTTGTAAGTAGTCAACCTGAGCTTTCGTTAACAACGCTCGCGTTTCATCATTTTCTACTCCGACTGCGGTCACTTCAATTTTATTAATTTGCGCTAAACGGATGCAGCTGTTTACCAACTCAGCATCAGTCGGGTCTAGCAACATATTTTGAACCCAAAATCGATTCACTTTTATCTGAGTCAGAGGTAAATACTTGAGCAAACGAAAGCTATTGAAGCCAGTACCAAACTGATCGATAGCCGTACCAAAACCTAAGTGATTTAACTCCTTGAATAGGCGATACGTTTCCTCAAATCGATCGTTTGCGATAGGTTCCGCAACTTCAAACATCAACTGCTTGGGTTGAATATTCGAGTGCGCTACCATCGACTCAATGAAGTTTATAAAGTCTGCATCCTCTAAGCTCTGCTGTGATAAATTCACATGACAACGCCAAGTACGTGTTGCTTCAAAGGGTTGTTCTTCGAAACGTTCTATAAGCTCTCGAAACAGCCAACGATCCGCCTTTCCCATAATCCCCGCTTGTACCGCGGCGTTTAGAAACTGCTGCGGAGCAATTGCTTCATCGGGCTCGAGTGCATCGTCATTGGGTAATCGCAACAAGATTTCATAACAGTGTTTATCCTGCTCAAGTGATGCGCTTAATATGGGCTGCCGAAATACTTGCCAGTCTTGGTTGACTAATGCACTACGAAGCCGATCTTCCCAACGCCGCTCTTCACTTGTCTGCAGCCGGCGATGATCATCCGCTGTAGCACTGTACACTTTAAAATCACCCAACTGCTGAGCAATTTTTTCTGCATCGTGCGCCTGTCGGATGAGCCGTTCTGCTATACTCAAGTTCGCATCTTTAGCAACGGCCATGCCCGCGTTTGCAGTGAACTGAAAAACGCGACCCTCGGTGCTATACCTAAACTCCCGTACAATTTGCACAAGCTGATAGCAAAGCGCGAAGACCGCTTGCTCGTCATCCGGTCCGAGAATAGCAATACCATTCACTGGGTAACGCGCAAGCCGCATTGTTTGCGGAGTTTTCTTCTTCATTTGCAGAATAAGTTGTAATAATGCCTGATCTCGATGTTGTCCTCCAACCTGATCACAGAGCACGTCGAAGCCTTTAATATCGATCAACATCACCGTACATGGCTTTTGCTTGTCGAGCTTCGCCTGGAAAATTCGCTTAAACTCTTCAAAGTTAAGCAAGCCTGTTAACGAGTCATGTTTGGCCAAATAGTTGAGTTGCATTTCTGCATCGATTTGCTTGGATACATCCATCACGTGGCCCAAACCATCTGGATAGATGGATACCGAAAACCAACGCCGTTGACCACTAATTAACGTGATATTCACCAACTGTTGCCAGTGCTCACTGCGACCTGGCTCGCGCCAGCTTAAAGCAGCTTCACCGAAAAGCTCTTCAGCACTGGGCCAATGTTGCACCAACATGCTTTTATTTGAACATCCCAGCATAGAAAGAAAAGGCTTGTTGGCACGGATCCACTGCATCTTTCTATCCAGCTCAAACCAACCCTCTGAGCTACGCTGCTGAAACAGTCGCATACGTCTGCGAATAGTTAGATTCGCCGCTTTTAAACGATGAACTTTGTGGGCAAGTTGCTCGGATATACGCTCGAAGTTGGCAATCAATAACGCCAAGAGTGTTGCTGTCATCGCACAATATACGACAATGGTATTCTGACCAACCCAGGTTGAAGACATTCGCGGCCATGTTATCAGTAAGCTGAGAACGGTTAGCACAGTGAGTAGGGAGGCTTCCCAAAAGACGCGGTTGCGCGCGCGGCTCGATGTAATAAAGAACATCGCTAATAGGGCGGTAAGCATCAACGCTGAATTTTGCGCCGCCAGCCACCAAGCGCTCCTTAGTATAGGAGCCCATGGCTGCAATACCGCACTAACGATGAACACTAAGGTAATCAACTTTAAGCCGCGTACAATTTGCGATTGACGCGCTAGCCGACTAAATAACTCAACACATGCCCACCCCAGAACAACCAATAACCATTGTTGCGAGTAGGGCATTAATAGTTGTGCAATACTGGGCTTTAACGGCGAGAAATAGGTGATCCAAAGACCACTGTGCAATAACACGACGAGTATGAGAGTGACGCAAACACACGCAATACTCAGCTGAAGACGTCTCCGATTGCCTCGAGTCATACTAAATGCTGCAACAGCAATCAATACCATCAATCCCACATTAATACCCAATGCAGTTTGTTTTTGTTGCAGATGGAGCTGTAATGAGCCGGGATTCCAAAGCTGTATTGGATTGACATATTCGGGAGGGGTTTCGACAGAGACGAGCAAACGTACTGTAGTGCGAGCCGGCACTTCTATGGGTAACATCATTTGTTGTGCAAGGTACGGACGCTGAATCAGGCCATCTTTAAAGCGAACATCAGCCGAATCAATAACTTCTTCATTCCGATTTATCACAAATACTTGTGCGTATTTGACGTAAGAACCGCCAAGATCAACGACAAAAGCCTGATTGATAGCACTGCGATTGTAGAGCGTTGCCAACCCCCATACCGTTGTGTCGTTGTTGGCTTGCGCGCTTTGTTTTAGCGCTTCGAAAGACTGCCAGTATCGGGCACGATTAATATCGAGCTGCTGTAGAGACGTATTCGCTGGCAACACGCGAAATGTCATGTGCTGCGAAAGAAGCAGACGGTCGGTTTGCGCCGAAACAGTAACGATATCGCTCGCTGAAGCGTGGCTACCTATTAACATCAGAGCCCATATCACCAATAAAAAGCCGCTCTGCCTAGCGAATTTCATGATATTACAATTTCCTGACTTGTGCTTCGATCCATTGCTCTGTTCCCTCAAGTGGCACTAACCACGCAGCATCGCACAATGACGAGTAATGCAATAACCAATGTTTGCCGTCAATCGCAAGACGCCAGCTCCATAAGTCTGCACTGCATTCTCGTTCCTTAATCGTTGCATTTATACGTTGAGTTACCAAGGTTAACCACGCATTAATTTCCTGGTCGGTATCATCTTTCGGAAGCCTCGGTAGTGTGACGGTCTCATCCATCCAATACATCCTTTTCCGAACTGAGTGTAAGAAATGACTCTATCTCATCAATGAACGTCTCGCCATAACGCTCCAATTTGACCTGACCAACACCACTAATCACCAACATTTCTGGAGCTGAAGTTGGATATTTCTGACACATTTCTACCAAACTATTATCATTAAATACAACAAACGGCGGAACGCCCTCCCGATCGGCGATGTCTTTACGCAATTTCCTTAAACGTCTAAACAGCACTTTATTGTAGTCACCTCGGTCAGTGATTTTGCTTTGACCCGACGTCAAATTAAGACGAGGCTTAGCCAGTTCAAGCGTACTTTCGCCGCGCAGTATGGGACGCGCTTCTGCTGTTAACTGCAGGGCTGCATGTCGGCGGATATCTTGTACCAAAAAGCCACGGTGAATCAACTGACGGAGTATCGAATACCAGTATTCATGTGTCTGATCACGACCCAACCCATAAGTACTGAGCTCGTGGTGTTGGTGTTCAAGTACCTTTTGATTTTTTGAGCCGCGCAACACTTCGACTACATGAGAAATACCAAACTGCTGACCAACCCGATAAACGCAACTTAATGCTTTTTGTGCATCTTCAAGCGCGTCAAAACGCGTTGGCGGATCGAGACACAAGTCACAGTTACCACATTCTTTTTCAGAAAACTCATTAAAATAATTGAGCAGTACTAAACGCCGACAAGTTTGGGCTTCTGCCATCGCTTGCATTGCAGAAAACTTTTGACGTTCTACGATCCCCCGATGCTCATTATCATGCTCATCTAGAATGCGCCGTATCCATTGCGCATCACTTGGGTCGTATAATAATAGTGCTTCCGCTGGCAAACCATCACGGCCAGCTCGGCCGGTTTCCTGATAATAGGACTCAATGCTACGCGGAATATCAAAGTGAATGACATAACGGATGTTGGGTTTGTTGATACCCATACCAAAGGCGACTGTCGCGACCACCACATCCAAGTCGTCGCGTAAAAACTGTCTTAATGTTGTCTCTTTCAGTTCACTCGCGAGACCTGCGTGATAAGGTGCTGCTCGAACGCCTGCATCTTGTAGGCTCTCGGCAATGTCTTCGGTCTTCTTTCGACTACCACAATAAATGATACCTGCTGCGCCTTTCTGCTTGCGTACGTAGTCTTTGACCTGCTTAAAAGGCTTATACTTATCTTGCACGACATAGCGAATATTCGGTCGGTCAAAGGAGCTACGGTGACAATAGGGTTGTCTTAGTCCCAACCGTTCGATGATATCTTGTTGCGTTGCCGCATCCGCCGTAGCAGTCAAAGCCATAAAAGGAACATTAGGTAATACGTGACGTAGCTGACCTAGTTGACCGTACTCGGGTCGAAAGTCATGCCCCCACTGACTGATACAATGCGCTTCGTCGATCGCAATAAACTGAGGTTGGTATGTTTGCAAACGCTCAATAAACGCAGCTTGCAACGCTCTCTCCGGACTTACGTAGAGTAAAGATACGTCGCCATTTTGTAAGCGTCTTAATACGTTTAAGGCTTGTTCAGAAGATAGACCCGAGTGCAACGCCTCAGCCGCAACACCCATTGCCTGTAATGCCTCGACCTGATCTTGCATCAATGACAACAACGGTGAAATAACGACCGTCAGCCCAGGTTGATGAATTGCGGGTAACTGATAGCAAAGTGACTTTCCACCGCCTGTTGGCATCAACACAAGTGTGTCTCGCCCTTCAAGCAGTTGCTGGATGACAGCTTCTTGACCCGCTCTAAATTGGGTATACCCAAAAACGTTGGCTAGCGTCTGCTGCAAGCTAGATGTTGTCGGCTGAGCTTCACTTAACGTCATAATAAAATCGGCTAGCTGTTATTGACTTAATGATTCGCATCACTCTATTGTAAGCGTCCTAGCCTCTTTGCACCATGATAAATAATGAATACCCAAGAAATTCTCACACGCGTATCTGCTTTTATGAACGAACAAGTACCTTTTCAAAAGTTACTTGGCTTTGAAATTACCGAGTTCACACCCGAGCGCGGCCAAGTGAAGTTTCGTTGGCAAGATCCACTCATGGGTAATGTTCCACAACGCATGTTACACGGCGGTGTAACCGCAACCGCCCTTGATACTGCCGGAGGGTTGGTCGCTATCGCCGGCATGATTGAACGTTTACAGGAGCCTTCAGAGCATTACCTGATGGAACGGTTGAGTCGGTGTGGCACAATTGATCTTCGCGTCGACTACCTGCGTCCCGGTCGGGGTAAAGAATTTATTGCAAATGCATCGATAATCCGTTCAGGCAACAAGGTTGCCGTGGCGCGAATGGAACTTCATAATGAAGACGGTACGCATATCGCCTTTGGTACAGGCACTTATCTCGTCGGATAATCACTAGGTAACATCATGACCGAAGATGCTGTTCGAGCGCGTCAGGGCGTTTTCTTCGCGCTGGCCGCCTATTCATTTTGGGGTTTCGCACCCATCTATTTTAAATCAGTCCAACAAGTGCCGGCGTTCGAAATCCTGGCACATCGAATTATTTGGGCGTTTATATTAGTTTTTATCCTCATCGTAGGCTTAAAACGACTGAATCGTTTAAAGCCGATTATCCGTTCACCAAAAATGATGTTTCGTCTTACCGTCGCCACCTGTCTATTGGGGGGTAACTGGTTTCTATTTATATGGGCGGTTAATGCGAATCATATGTTAGATGCAAGTTTGGGTTACTACATTAACCCACTGCTCAATGTCGCCATTGGCATGGCTTTTTTCCAAGAGAAGATGAGACGGTTACAACTATTTGCTATTGGGTTAGCCATTGTTGGTGTGGGAATACAAGTCGTTACATTTGGCTCAGTGCCTTGGGTGGCGCTCGCTTTAGCGAGCAGCTTTGCGATCTATGGCGCGATAAGAAAGCGTTTGCCTGTCGATTCGATTTCGGGTCTATGGTTAGAGACGACATTGCTTGTGCCGGTCATGTTGGGATATTTACTGTTTTTCGCAGACTCACCCAGTGCTGATATGACAGCCAACTCATGGCAACTTAACGTGTTGCTGATGGCCGCAGGGTTAGTTACGACGATACCGCTCCTTTGCTTTACGGCGGCTGCGCAACGCATTCGCTACGCAACACTCGGTTTTTTCCAATATATCGCACCGAGTCTGATGTTTATTCTTGCCGTGAACTTGTATGACGAACCGTTAGCAGAGAGTAAGCTCATTACTTTTGTGATTATTTGGAGTGCGTTGGCGCTATACACCTTTGACTCGGTGATACAGCGCCAGCGAAACCGCCGTCTAAAAAAGTCAGCGGTACAGGAGCCGATTAGTTAAGCGTTGCTTCCATCGTGATTTCTGCATTGAGAAGTTTGCTGATAGGACAGCCTTTCTTGGCTTCTTCAGCGAGCTTCTCGAACTCGTCCTGCCCAATGCCGTCAATATCGGCTTGCACTGTTAAGTGAATCTTATCCACTTTGAAACCACCGTCAGCTTCAACTAAGCTCACTTCAGCTTTTGCATCAATCGAGTTAGGCTCATAACCGGCCTCGCCTAGCATCAGCGAAAAAGCCATCGCGTAACAGCCTGAATGAGCTGCGCCGATCAACTCTTCAGGGTTAGTACCTTTGCCTGATTCAAAGCGGCTTTTGAACGAATACTGTGTTTCATCCAAGATGCCACTTTGAGTTGATACAACACCTGAACCTTCTTTGATACTTCCTTTCCAAACTGCGTTTGCACTGCGTTTCATAATAACTTCCTCATTAATGAGAGTGTATTATGGCTTACGCGCATAACGCGAATGTCGATCAACTAACTGATAGATGGTTCAAGTTTGGCATAAGCAACCACAAGCCACTTAGTCCCTACTTGATCGAAATTTATTTGGATACGGCTTTGCGGACCTGTGCCTTCATAATTGAGCACGGTTCCATCACCGAACTTCGCATGACGCACGCGCTGTCCCAACGAAAATCCAGTTTGCTCAAAGGCCTCATGACTTGCACCGGTATTGAAGCGTCCATAACTTGTCGGCTTTTGTACCTGAGTTTGCAAGCGCACTTCATGCAGAGCATCTGCTGGCATCTCGCTAATAAAGCGACTCACTTTGTGGAAAAAGTCTTGTCCATAAATACGCCGCTGTTCGGCGTATGTGATAACTAACTTTTGCATCGCTCGTGTCATACCGACATAGCACAACCGACGCTCTTCTTCTAAGCGTCCTGGTTCGTCCATCGACTGCTGCGAAGGAAATACGCCTTCCTCGACGCCAGTCATAAAGACCATCGGAAATTCGAGCCCTTTCGCACTGTGTAGCGTCATCAGCTGAACCGCATCTTGGTATTCATCGGCTTGCTCTTCACCCGCTTCCAACGCCGCGTGCGCTAAAAAGGCATTAAGGGGTGTAAGGTCTTCTTCAGTCTCGTCTTGAGTAAAGTTTTCGCAGGCACTAACTAACTCTTTCAAGTTCTCAACTCGTGTTTCCGCTTTCTCACCTTTTTCGGCCTCGTACATTGCTAACAAGCCTGAGCGCGAGATTACTTCGTTACTTAAACGACCCAGAGTAAAATCTTCCGTTTCATCGTCAGTGGTATTGATAAGTTCGATAAAGCTCGCCACGGCATTGCGCGCTCGACCCGCCAATTGCTTTTCATCTACAAGCTGGGTCGCCGCCTGCCAGAGAGACTTCTTCTGCTCTCGAGCCGTCTGCCGGATGATGTCTAAAGTGCGATTACCAATCCCGCGCGTCGGTGTATTAATGACACGCTCAATCGCCGCATCATCATCACGATTACTAACTAAACGTAAATAAGCGAGTGCATCTTTGATTTCTTGCCGTTCGAAGAATCGCAAGCCTCCATAAATGCGGTAAGGAAGACGCGCATGCAGTAGCGCTTCTTCAAGCACACGTGACTGCGCATTGCTGCGATACAACAGCGCTACGTCCTGTAAGGCACCACCTTGATCGCGCCATTCCTCAATGCGACCCACGATATAGCGTGCCTCGTCCATTTCATTAAACGCAGCATAGAGGCTAATAGGCTCGCCCTCATTGCCTTCTGTCCAAAGATCTTTGCCAAGTCTGTCTGAATTATTTGCGATCACTGAGTTCGCGGCACGCAATATATTTCCGGTCGAACGATAATTTTGCTCGAGGCGAATAGTCATAGCTGCAGGGTAATCGTCTAAAAACTGCTGAATATTCTCAACCCGAGCACCGCGCCAACCATAAATTGACTGGTCATCATCGCCGACAATGGTGACGATATTATCTTGCCCAGAAAGCAAACGAATCCAAGCATACTGAATCGAGTTAGTATCCTGAAACTCGTCTACGAGGATATGGCGGAAGCGTTTTTGGTAATGTTCCCGCACGGTTTTGTTATCACGCAGTAGCTCATGCGCACGCAAAAGCAGCTCGGCAAAATCAACTAGACCGGCACGGTCACAACTCTCTTGGTATGCCTCGTAAATCTGTTTTAAGGTTTGTTCGGTGGGATCAAAGGTTTCAATATGCTGTGCTCTTAAACCTTCGTCTTTTTTACCATTGATATACCATTGCGCTTGTTTTGCTGGCCAACGCTTTTCATCCAAATTCATTGACTTAATTAAGCGCTTAACCAAACGTTGTTGATCGTCACTATCCAATATTTGGAAGTTTTGCGGTAAGCCTACATCCATATAGTGCGCTCGCAACAGACGATGGGCGAGACCATGGAACGTACCTATCCACATATTTCTGACCGATGAACCGAGGAGTTGCTCAACACGACCTCGCATTTCCGAGGCAGCCTTGTTAGTAAAGGTCACGGCTAAAATACTGTAAGGAGAATAACGACGTTCTTGAATCAGCCAAGCAATTCGGTGCACTAATACCCGAGTTTTACCACTCCCGGCGCCAGCCAATACCAGCATAGGCCGATCATCAGCGCTTACCGCCGTGGCTTGCTTCTCATTTAAACCGGAAATTAACGGGTGCGTGCTCATGCATGACTCCTTGGCTAACTGAATGAGGCTCAGTGTAATGATCCAATACTGTATAAGCAACCAGTTATCTTAAAGGAGTAATGCGCTAAGTTCCTGTAAGTCATCAATGGTCACCGTTGGCAATACGCGCAACTGGTGTGAGCGTCCTAAGCCACTGGTTAACCAAACACTTTGCATTCCAGCACGTTGAGCACCGAAAACATCCGACTGCGGCGAGTCACCAACGTGCAAAATAGCCTCGGGTGCGCAATTCATTGCCTGCTTTACGCACTCGAACATATCGCTATTGGGCTTGCCACGTAAATCATGGGTCGGTTGTAAAGCAAGTTTAAAGTAATGCCCGATGCCCACGCGCTTAACATCGGCATTGCCATTACTTACAGCCACTAAGCTATACCGAGATGCTAATTGATCGAGCAAGTCATGCACTTGTTCACTGACACTAAAGTCGCTGCGAAAGGCGAGGAATGCATCCATAATCTCATCGGTTACCGTTTCCGCATCATCGATCTCAAGTTCACGAAAGCCTTGTAGCAAAGTGGCACGACGCAGCGCAGTCATATTGTCTGCTAGGGCATCATCGCGTCGCATTAAGTCCAACCGACGCTGCCGCCAGTGCTCAATATCCCACTCTCGCGTCTCAGGCACACGTTCAGTGATGAGCGAATGGGTACGCTCCTCAGTCCGTTTAATAATCGGAACGTTGTCGTATAAAGTATCGTCTAAATCAAAACTAATGACTTTAGGCGGATGAAAGCGTCGATGGAAACGTATCATGAGGACTTCTTACCTTTAGTTGCACGAGGATGAGCCGAATCGTAAACTTCTGCCAATCGCTTAAAGTCCAAGTGAGTATAGACTTGCGTAGTCGACAGGTTCGCGTGCCCGAGTAACTCTTGTACGGCTCTTAGGTCGCCACTGGATTCCAACATGTGTGAAGCAAAAGAGTGGCGCAATTTGTGTGGATGTAAATTGCCCACCACGCCTTGCTGTTTTCCCCAAAAATTGAGCCGTTGTTGCACGGTTCGCTGACTAATACGTTGGTTACGCTGACTAATAAATAGCGCGACCTCGGGACGCATAGCCAACCAATTGGCCCGTACTTTCAGCCAACGCTGTATCGCTTTTATAGCGACCTTACCCACAGGGACAATTCGTGTTTTGCTTCCTTTACCGACAACGCGCAGCTGTCCATAGCGAAGGTCGATACTATCCATATCTAAGCTCACTAACTCAGCTAAACGTAAGCCGCTCGAGTAAAGCAATTCCATCATCGCGGAGTCTCGGATCGCTAATTCATCATCGAGGGGAAGTTCCAATAAATGTGAAATACTATCGACATCAAGGTTTTTAGGTAGCCTTTTAGGGATCTTAGGTGCCTTTAGGCCACTGAGGGGATCATCATTTAAATGTTGATAGTCAAGCATGTACTGCACAAAGGTTCGCCATGCAGATAGTTTAAGCGCAATTGAACGTTCGCCGAGACCATCTCGGCGCCACCCCACAAGTAGTCGTTCAAAAATCGAGCGAGTCAATTGATGGGCATGCTCGACACCTTGTCGGTCGAGCTGCTCAATATCGATCCCCGTCAGGCGTTGATAGTTTTTAATCGTCAGCTGAGCTAACCCACGCTCGCCTTCAAGTTGTTGCAACCAACGATGCTGAATCTCATGCAGCTTCATGATCAACGAGCAAGCGAGGCAATAAGGCGCTTAACAAGGCTTGTAATTGATTAATTAACAAAGGATCCATTGCTGGCTCAAAGTGGTCCGCTTGGCTACTGCCGACCGCAAACATGCCGACTTCACCTTGATCACCGAGTGACATCAGCGCGACCGAATGAACCGCTTCATCTTGAAACAACAGCTTGCGTTCTTGTTCAGTTAAGCGTCCAAGATAGATGGGACTCTCCTCAAAGCGCTTACTCAATAACTGACGGTGAGTATCTGCCGCAAACACTAGTTGATCGCTGACTTCGATGGGGCTATCGAATACTTTCAACGTTAGGGCCGATAAACCTAAATCATCTTCAAATGTGTCACTTAAAGCATCGAGCGCCTGCTGTAGAGTTCGGCAATTTAGTAATTGAACATATAATTTACTATAGGCTTTAAAAATGGCCTCGTTTCGCCTTGCATTAATCATTAATTCGGTTATTTCTTCTTCCAACTGATTAACGCGCTCACGTAGCTTCTGTTGTTGACGTTCGACTAACGATACCGAGCCTTTACGTTCGTGAGAAACTGACAGACGACTGAGTAAATCATCATGTCGTTCGAAAAAGTCGGGATTTTGTTCCAAATAGGCTCGAATAAGGGTGTCATCAATGACAGGTGTATCAAGCGCTTGTTTGTTATCGTTCATATCACCATTTGTCCATCAAAAATAAGTGTTGCAGGTCCTGTCATTTTTACCGACTGACCCGCCTGCCAACGAATAGTCAACTCGCCACCGGGCAGCGCAACTTTAACTTGGCGCTCCAGTTTGTCTTGCTGCATTCCAATGACCGCGGCGGCACAAGCTCCGCTACCACAAGCTTGAGTCTCACCGACACCACGTTCAAACACACGTAATTTTATCTGCTGACGCGAGACAATCTGCATAAAGCCCACATTGACGCTTTCAGGGAAGCGCTCATGCTGAGCAATTTTTTCACCTAATGACGCGACCGGAGCGGTATTTACATCGTCAGTTTCGATAACGCAGTGTGGATTTCCAAGCCCCATTACACCACACAACACGGTCTCATCGGCGACTCTCAATACATAGGTATGCTCGGGTTTCTGAGCTTTAAAAGGGACACTGGCTGGCTCAAACATGGGCTCACCCATTTCGACCGTTACTTGGCCATCCTTTTCTATATGCAAAACCATCGTGCCGGCTTTGGTACTCACTTTTAGGTGATTTTTATTTGATAAACCTTTCGCTTTAACAAATTTAGCAAAGCATCGCGCCCCATTACCGCATTGTGCGACCTCGCTTCCATCAGCATTAAAAATGCGATAGTGAAAATCGAGATCAGGGTCATATGGCGGCTCGACCAATAGCAGTTGATCGAACCCGATACCACGGTGCCTGTCTGCCCACTGCTTGATTTGCTCAGGATTCACATAAAAGTTCTGTGTGACATTATCGATGACAACAAAGTCATTACCTAATCCGTGCATTTTTGAGAACTGCAGTAACATCATTCTACTCCTCAGCGATAAGCCGCTCACCGCGGATCAGATCATCGAATGTTTCACGCTCACGTATTAACCATGCTCGGTCGTTTTCAACCAAGACTTCAGCAGGTCGTACACGCGTATTGTAATTTGACGCCATAGTAAACCCATAAGCCCCCGCGTGCTTTATAGCAATAAGGTCATCGGCGTTTACATTGAGATGGCGCGCATGGCCCAAAAAGCAACCTGTTTCACAAACAGGACCCACAACATCTACGATGCCATCCGCAACCCCGGTCAACTCACGTACAGGCACAATATCGTGCCATGCTTGATAAAGCGAAGGACGCATCAGGTCGTTCATTCCCGCATCGACTAACACAAACTGTTTGTCATCTGAGCGCTTTATGTATTCAACTTTACTAATCAACACGCCAGCGTCCCCAACGATTGCACGTCCTGGTTCCAACATTAACGTGAGCTTAGGATAGTCGTGAGCTAGATCAATAACACCTTGAAGATAATTTTCTAAATCGAGGGTTGCGTGGCCTTCATAATCGACACCGAAACCTCCCCCTAAATCAAGGTGTGAAAGCTCAATTGCCTCTTCTTGCAGTCTTTCTAAGAGCTTAAACATACGCTTTGCTGCATCTAAAAAAGGCGCATCAGACATAATTTGTGAACCAATATGGCAATCTGCACCTAACAACTCGATATGGTTAAGCGTATGAGCTCTACGAAAAACTGCCATAGCATCATTTATGGCTATCCCAAACTTATTAGCTTTTAAACCTGTCGAGATATAAGGGTGTGTTTTAGCGTCAACATCGGGATTGACGCGCAGAGACACGGGAGCACGTGTTTTTAGCGCCCGAGCAACTTGCTCAATCCGCTCTAGCTCTGCTGCAGACTCAACGTTAAAACATGCAATGCCTTTTTCGAGTGCGAAACGAATCTCTGCTTCTGACTTGGCGACGCCCGAAAATACCACCTGATTAGCGGATCCACCGGCTGCTAACACACGCTTGAGCTCGCCTCCTGAAACAATATCAAACCATGCACCCTGTTGAGCAAGTAGTTGCAATATAGCCAAGTTGCTGTTCGCCTTAACCGCATAGCACAACTTATGCTGACTCGGCCAAAACGCACGAAACTTTTGCCAATTCGCTAAAATTTGGTTTTTTGAGTAAACATAAAGTGGCGTACCAAATTGCTCAGCTAACGCTGAAAGGTTGGTAGACTCTATATGAAGCTGTCCCGCTTTATAACTTAACTGACTCATCGGCGTTACTTGGTTGTTGTGGTTGTGGTTGCTGTTGGTTTTTTTCAGGCATTGGCGCTGGTTGCAGAGGTCCTTTTTGACCACAAGCGGCTAGGGCGCATACACTGGAGAAAACGATACACAGTTGAATCAATGGCTTGGTTACATTTCGCTTAAACATCGCTAAACTATATCTTTATATTGAATATGCTCGTGGCGCCTATCATCGCACCACCAAAGCGAAATGTCATTAAGTAGTAAGGGGTAGACATGTCAAAGACGGTAAGAATTGCTACGCGCAAAAGTAAACTCGCCATGTGGCAGGCGGAACATATACAAGCTCGTTTAGCGTCGCTCTATCCAGAGCTCACAATTGAGCTTGTACCCATGTCGACGCGCGGCGATATTATCCTCGATACACCTTTAGCTAAAATTGGCGGTAAGGGCTTATTCGTAAAGGAACTTGAAGCAGCGATGTTAGAAGGCAGAGCCGACCTCGCGGTACATTCTATGAAAGATCTTCCGGTTGAGTTCCCTCCTGGACTAGAGCTGCACACTATCTGCGAGAGCGAAGACCCTCGCGATGCCTTTGTCTCTAACCACTACCAGTCATTGAATGAATTGCCAGAAGGCGCTGTTGTTGGAACCTGCAGTCTGCGCCGTCGTTGCCAGGTTAAAGAGCGTTTTCCACATTTAATAATCAACGATCTACGCGGCAATGTTCAAACGCGCTTACGCAAACTGGATGAAGGTCAGTTTGATGCGATTATTCTAGCTGCTTCAGGTCTTATCCGATTAGAGCTCGGTGAACGTATTACATCATTTATCCCCGTTGAAGATTCATTGCCAGCTAATGGCCAAGGCGTATTAGGTATTGAAGTACGTAGCGATGATGACGAGATAAAAGCGCTGCTCGAACCACTGCAGTGCTCTACGACACGTTATCGCGTATTAGCCGAGCGTGCGATGAATCGTCGACTTCAAGGCGGCTGCCAAGTACCTATTGGTGCGTTTGCAGTGGTGGATGGTGATCGCCTCAGTTTACGAGGCTTGGTCGGCGATCCAGACGGTGTCGAGGTCATCCGAGAAGAAATCCAAGGTCCTGTCGAACAAGCCGAGGCGCTGGGTATCGAACTCGCGGAGAAGCTACTCGCACGGGGTGCAGGAGAAATTTTGAAGGCGGTGTATGACCAGCACGACTAAGGCGCTGATATTACAACCCGATGACTCTAGACAGCGTATTATCGGTGCGTTGTCGGAGTCAGCAATTCAATTCACACAACACAGTTTTATTGATATCGAGCCTATTAGCGTAAAGCCGCTTGTAAACCCGGACTACGATGGTGTGATTTGGATAAGCAAAAATGCTGTCAAGTTTGCGGCAGACGCCGGCTTTCGTTTTCTGCCCCAAACGTCAATGTTTGCAGTGGGACCAACAACGGCTCGACTGGCTGCCAATACGTTCGGCATTTCCGCATACTGTCCGACATATAAACATGATAGTGAGTCATTACTAGCTCTGCCAGAAATAGTTAATGTCGATAATCAAAAATGGCTTATTATCAAAGGCGAGAAGGGTCGGGATTTACTATTCGATACGTTGCGAGCACGAGGCGCTACTGTCAGTAGCATTGATGTCTATCGGCGAGTAAAACGGCCATTAAATGACGAAACGCAAGTGACGCAGTGGATGAATACAGTTAATCTAATTGTAGTGACAAGCGCAGAGCAGTTAGGCTATTTTTTATCCAGCCTGCCTCGAGAAGCTGGTGGATGGCTATCCCGTTGCGATTGGATTGTTCCGAGTGAACGCTTGAGAGACCTAATTCCCTTTGTTGCAGCAGACACTATCACCGTGACTGGCAGTGCAACTGAGAGCAAGATGATTGAGGCGATAATAAAACATGGATAACGATAAGAACGAAACCCCAGAAACGGCGGCTGATTTAGCAACAGAGTCTAATCAGGCCACTTCATCAGACCCACACAAGTCGCCTAAACGATCACGCTCGCGACTTAAAAGTGCTATTTATTGGCTGTTGCTTATTTCAGTCATAGGTCTGGCTGTTTGGATTTATTTAAAGCAGCCATATAAACAATTACCATTTTGGCCGGAATCTGAAACACAGACTCAAGTAAAAGAGCCCGTCATAGAATATGCGCGTCAGGCAACCGTCGCCCGCACTCAGAAGCAACTTGAACAGCTGCAGACCGAACTGCAACAGGCGAAGCGACAGATTGAACAAAACTCAGACAACCGTGAACAAACTCAGCTCAATCGACGCCTGAACCAGATAGAACAGGAACTCAACCGGCAACAACAAACGTTGCAACAATTAGCTGATCAGCTACCTCAACAACAGGCCGAGCGTATACGTGAGTGGCGTTTATTTGAAGTCAAGCAAACCTTAGCGGCAGCGGCTCGTTCAGCGATTTTTAATGCCGACGCACAAACCGCACTTCAACTTCTTGATATTGCCAGTCAGCAATTAGCAGGTATTGAATCATCAGGAGCCTTGCAAATTCGCCAGGCAATCGAAGAGGACAAGCAAGCCTTATTGGAGTACCAACAGAGCGATGCAACGCAATGGGTCGTTGAACTTGCGGCAGCAAAACGCCAAGCCCTCTCGCTAGCAAATAAAACACCGACCCATGATTTCGCAAGTGAAAATAGACAAACCAAAGAACCGACCAATTGGCGCGAACATCTTGCTTATAACTGGCGTGCCTTTATGGATAATTTTTTCCGTATTCAAAAGTCGACTGACTCTATAGAGCCCGTTATATCAAACGAAGCCATCACCCTTAAACAGCAACAGCTCGATTTGACGCTTAGCGTTGCAGAAAATGCCGCATTAAAAGGTCAAGTTGAGCTAGCCAAAACCAAACTGAAAGAAGCGAGTGCATTAATTAGTGACATAAAAGCGGATAGTCCGGCACAACAACGCGTACTGAAGAAGCTAGCGCAATTGGAGGATGGCATTAAACAAGCCGCTGAGCTGCCCGAAGTGTCGTCTCTTTCCGTAGCAGCAAGTCAGCTAGGGGGACGTTTACAATGAAATGGTGGGTGTACGTCCTAGTTGTTTTAATTGCGGGGGCTATTTTAGGTCCGATCTCTGCTGGCAACGCAGGTTATCTGTTAATTAATTTTGCGGGCTATACGATAGAAAGCACCGTTATTGGCTTGGTTGTATTTCTAGTAATCGCGATATTAGCGTTCAGCATAGTTATTGCTGCCATTAGAGCTTTATTAGGTAAGACGCGTGCAGGAAGTCAGTGGTTCTCGCGGCGAAAAGCTAAGAAACTTAAACAGCGAGAAAGGCGAGCTATACTTGCTATGCTGAAGCACGACTACACGTCCGCATTAGTCGATTTCGAGCTTCTCTATAAACAGCAACGTTCTGAGAATTTGGCTGCGCTATTAGCGTTCACCGCAGATAGAGCAGGGGAGCCTGGCAAAGCAAAATATTGGCTCGATACTGCGGGTTCAGACTTCAAGTCGGCGGTGGGTTTTATTTCTATGCAAAGTGAAACTCAGAATAATGGCGATCATCAGCAGCTTTCAATACGCCACGTGGAGAGTCAGCTCGATCGGGGTGAGCTTCCTCCTAGTCAATGGGCTCAGACCATTGAGTTATATAAAACCGAAAAGCGCTTAGATGACTTGCAACCTCATTTGAATCAAATCCAAGAGCAAGCAAAGCTCAGCCAACAGGATTATGACCAACTCGTATTATCGGTTTACCTGCAGCATTTTATTCGTATCGCCCATAACGATGCCAAAGCACTATTTAAAGACTGGAAAAGTCTAAGCCGCACACAGCGTAGCACACCGTCTATTCGACTCGCGTACGCAAAGGCACTTAACTACTACGGACAACACGCTGCGTGCACTAAAGTCGTCAAAAAGGGCTTGGAGCGTGGTGAGCTTAATTTGAATGACTGTGTTAATGAACACGTGTTAGTCGGTACCGACCCCAACATCATTGATTGGGTACAATCTCACTTGAAGCGCAAACCTAACGACAGTCAGTATATCCGCGCACTTGCTGTGTTAGCTTTGGGGAACAAAGACTATTCGTTGGCTCAGCGAGCGTTAAAGAAACTTAGCGATTTAAATGCGTGCAATAAGGACGATTACATTAGGATGGGTGACGCATACGCTGCGCTAGGTGATAACCGCTTAGCGGCTAATGCTTATAAGCAAGCACTAACCGCTAAAGCGCGCTAATTACTGGCGGACACCTTCGATGGAAAGGTATAGCTCAACTTCTTTGGCCTCTGGGCCTAAGTTGTAATCAATGTTGTAGTCGGCCAATGTCAGGTCGACTTCACCTTCAAAACCACGGCGGAAGCCACCCCATGGATCTTCGCCTGCACCGACCTGTTCTACTTCGATAGCAATTTCTTTGGTTACACCATTCAGAGTAAAGTTGCCGTACAGCGTACCCTCATTTTCATCATCACTATCTGGGACGTAACGTGTACTGACAAAGCTTGCCTCAGGGTATTCTCCCGTGTTTAAAAAGTCGTCGCTACGGAGATGTTTATCGCGTTCCGCATGGTTGGTATCAACGCTCGCTGTATCGATTGTCACTTCAACGGAAGCATTGCCCGGATTCGCCTCGTCGTAACTAAATTTGCCTTCAAAGTCATTGAAGCGCCCTAGCAACCAGCTATAACCTAAGTGTTTAATCTTGAACTGAATAAAAGCGTGTTGACCTTCAGTATCAATGACGTAATCGTCTGCAACCGCGGGAGCTGCTAATACGCTACCTACGATGGCGGATAATGCTAAAAGTTGTGTTTTCATAACTTAGTTTCCTCTTACGGTTTTATCATTCGAATAAGTGTTGAACGTTTATCAATAAAGTGATGCTTTACTGCCATAACGCCATGACCTAGCGCTAGGATCACTAAGACATAAGCGGCATATTCGTGGATGGCACCTGCTAATGTGGCTTGTTGATCTACCTGAAAAGGCAACGCAGGGACGTCAAACCAATCGAAAAAGCTAATAGGTTTGCCTTCACCCGTTGAGATTAAATAACCGCTAAAAACAACCGCGAGTAGACTGATATAGAGTAGTACGTGACCGAGTTTTGCAGCTTTTTTCTCGAGTGCAGAACCATCAATTGTCGGGGTGCCTTTTACAAGCCGCCAAACAACTCTAAAAAGGGTGATGAAGAGTACCAACAAACCAAGGGACTTGTGCCACCACGGTGCCGTTGTGTACCAATTAGAGTAGTAGGTAAGATCGACCATCCACCAACCCAGCACAAACAGCCCGAATACAAGCAGAGCACTGCTCCAGTGAATGATGATCATGAGGGCATCATAACCTTTTACCCCTACTTCTCTCATATTTCCTCGCTATTTCGCTGATATGTTATTGCATGACATCTGAATAATAGTATGGATATATAGAAATAAAAGCAGCCATTTTAGGAGATAACGTTCGATTTATTTGTAGCGTGCGCATTCTGCGCACGGCGCGATGTGGATTGTCGCGCACAATGCGCGACGTACGTGGCGCGGTCGTAGCGTGCGCCTTGGGCGCACGGGGCGATGTGGATTGTCGCGCACAATGCGCGACTTACGTGGTGCGGGCGTAGCGTGCGCATTCTGCGCACGGGTCGGTGTGGATGGTCGCGCAGGATGCGCGACGTACGTGGCGCGGGCGTAGCGTGCGCCTTGGGCGCACGGGGCGATATGGATTGTCGCGCACAATGCGCGACGTACGTGGCGCGGTCGTAGCGTGCGCATTCTGCGCACGGGCCGGTGTGGATTGTCGCGCACAATGCGCGACGTACAGGGTGCGGGCGCGACGTGCGTCTGGCGAGCAGGCATAAAAAAACCCCAGCCGCTTGGCTGGGGTCATTCTATTTGAAGTCTGGCGCCGCCACAGGCGCTCGCAGAGCTCGCACCGTTCAAGCGGCGTCTTGCCACATGGGTGGCAAGCCGAATTCCCGCTTTCACCCTACTCTCACGTAGCACACCACCAGGAAATAAAAAATCCCCCGTGCTTGCGCACGAGGGATTGTTCATTTGAAGTCTGGCGGTGTCCTACTCTCACATGGGGAGACCCCACACTACCATCGGCGCTGGTATGTTTCACTTCTGGGTTCGGAATGGAGCCAGGTGGTGCCATACCGCTATGGCCGCCAGACATAAACTGTCACAACATGGATTCGGCTGATTGTTTCGCCACTCTCTTATTCAATTCGATAAAGCGTCTTACGTGCTCAACAAGCAAACACCTTGGGTGTTGTATGGTTAAGTCTCACGGGCAATTAGTACGGGTTAGCTCAACGCCTTACAACGCTTCCACACCCCGCCTATCAACGTCGTCGTCTGCAACGACCCTTCAGAGCACTTAATGTGCTAGTGAGAGCTTATCTCGAGGCTCGCTTCCCGCTTAGATGCTTTCAGCGGTTATCGATTCCGAACTTAGCTACCCGGCAGTGCCACTGGCGTGACAACCGGAACACCAGAGGTTCGTCCACTCCGGTCCTCTCGTACTAGGAGCAGCTCCTCTCAACTCTCAAACGCCCACGGCAGATAGGGACCGAACTGTCTCACGACGTTCTAAACCCAGCTCGCGTACCACTTTAAATGGCGAACAGCCATACCCTTGGGACCGACTTCAGCCCCAGGATGTGATGAGCCGACATCGAGGTGCCAAACACCGCCGTCGATATGAACTCTTGGGCGGTATCAGCCTGTTATCCCCGGAGTACCTTTTATCCGTTGAGCGATGGCCCTTCCATTCAGAACCACCGGATCACTATGACCTACTTTCGTATCTGCTCGACGTGTCTGTCTCGCAGTTAAGCTGGCTTCTGCCATTACACTAACCGTACGATGTCCGACCGTACTTAGCCAACCTTCGTGCTCCTCCGTTACTCTTTGGGAGGAGACCGCCCCAGTCAAACTACCCACCAGGCACTGTCCCCACACCCGATTAGGGTGCTAGGTTAGAACATCAAACATACAAGGGTGGTATTTCAAGGATGGCTCCACACCAACTAGCGCCAGTGCTTCTAAGCCTCCCACCTATCCTACACATGTAGGTTCAATGTTCAGTGCCAAGCTGTAGTAAAGGTTCACGGGGTCTTTCCGTCTAGCCGCGGGTACACTGCATCTTCACAGCGATTTCAATTTCACTGAGTCTCGGGTGGAGACAGCGTGGCCATGGTTACACCATTCGTGCAGGTCGGAACTTACCCGACAAGGAATTTCGCTACCTTAGGACCGTTATAGTTACGGCCGCCGTTTACCGGGGCTTCGATCAAGAGCTTCGCTTACGCTAACCCCATCAATTAACCTTCCGGCACCGGGCAGGTGTCACACCCTATACGTCCTCTTTCGAGTTAGCAGAGTGCTGTGTTTTTAATAAACAGTCCCAGCCACCTGGTCACTGCGACCACCTTCAGCTTACGACGCGAAGTCTTCACCAAAGGTGGCGTACCTTCTCCCGAAGTTACGGTACTATTTTGCCTAGTTCCTTCACCCGAGTTCTCTCAAGCGCCTTAGTATTCTCTACCTGACCACCTGTGTCGGTTTCGGGTACGGTCAACATGTACCTGAAGCTTAGAGGCTTTTCCCGGAAGCAGGGCATCAATGGCTTCGCACCCGTAGGTGCTCGTCTCGTTTCTCGGCCTTAAGGGTCCGGATTTGCCTAAACCCTCAGCCTACTAACTTTCACCAGGACTACCAACGCCTGGCCCACCTAGCCTTCTCCGTCCCCCCATCGCAGTACATGTCGGTACAGGAATATTAACCTGTTTCCCATCGACTACGCGTTTCCGCCTCGCCTTAGGGGCCGACTTACCCTACCCTGATTAGCATGGGATAGGAAACCTTGGTCTTCCGGCGTGCGGGTTTTTCACCCGCATTATCGTTACTCATGTCAGCATTCGCACTTCTGATACGTCCAGCATGCTTCTCAACACACCTTCTTCCGCTTACAGAACGCTCCCCTACCCAGCACATAAATGTGCTGCCGCAGCTTCGGTGTATGGCTTAGCCCCGTTACATCTTCCGCGCAGGCCGACTCGACTAGTGAGCTATTACGCTTTCTTTAAAGGGTGGCTGCTTCTAAGCCAACCTCCTAGCTGTCTATGCCTTCCCACATCGTTTCCCACTGAGCCATAACTTGGGGACCTTAGCTGGCGGTCTGGGTTGTTTCCCTCTCCACGACGGACGTTAGCACCCGCCGTGTGTCTCCCGGATAGTACTCTACGGTATTCGGAGTTTGCATGGGGTTGGTAAGTCGGGATGACCCCCTAGCCCAAACAGTGCTCTACCCCCGTAGGTATTCATCCGAGGCTCTACCTAAATAGATTTCGGGGAGAACCAGCTATCTCCGGGCTTGATTAGCCTTTCACTCCTAACCACAAGTCATCCCCTAATTTTTCAACATTAGTGGGTTCGGTCCTCCAATTGATGTTACTCAATCTTCAACCTGCTCATGGCTAGATCGCCCGGTTTCGGGTCTATACCTTGCAACTCGACGCCCAGTTAAGACTCGGTTTCCCTA
The DNA here is from genome assembly GCF_057748155.1 of Idiomarina sp. D18. NCBI lineage: Bacteria > Pseudomonadati > Pseudomonadota > Gammaproteobacteria > Alteromonadales > Idiomarinaceae > Idiomarina > Idiomarina sp. D18. Next base: position 2,468,998 of record NZ_CM173240.1, on the reverse strand, counting down.
CGGCTCCCCTATTCGGTTAACCTTGCTACAAAATATAAGTCGCTGACCCATTATACAAAAGGTACGCAGTCACCCCACAAGGAGGCTCCTACTGCTTGTACGTACACGGTTTCAGGTTCTATTTCACTCCCCTCGCCGGGGTTCTTTTCGCCTTTCCCTCACGGTACTGGTTCACTATCGGTCAGTTGGGAGTATTTAGCCTTGGAGGATGGTCCCCCCATATTCAGTCAAGATAACACGTGTCCCGACCTACTCGTTTTCACTCACTATGCGCCGTCACATACCGGGCTATCACCGTCTATGGCTCTGCTTCCCAACAGATTCTGTTAACGCATTGTCAGCTTAAGGGCTGCTTCCCGTTCGCTCGCCGCTACTAGGGAAATCTCGGTTGATTTCTTTTCCTCCGGGTACTTAGATGTTTCAGTTCTCCGGGTTTGCCTCCAAGCACCTATATATTCAGTGCCGGATACTCTGTAAACAGAGTGGGTTGCCCCATTCGGAAATCCATGACTGATAACGACTCTTACTGTCTCGTCATGGCTTATCGCAAGTTAGTACGTCCTTCATCGCCTCCAACTGCCTAGGCATCCACCGTGTACGCTTAGTCACTTAACCATACAACACCTAAGATGTCTGCTATGCAGAACCTCGTGCATTGTATTGCAACTAAGATTGTTTGTTCTCGCTGTACACTTGTAAGATACGCCTCTACCAATTTGAATAAGGTTCAAGTAGAGTGGCATTTCATTACTTTATTACAATCAGCTTGTCCATGTTGTTAAAGAGCATGTAACGCAAAGTTACCGGTAAACATTCAGCTTTGAACGCTTAACGCTAACATCGCTATAGAGAAGAAGTGGTGGAGCCAAGCGGGATCGAACCGCTGACCTCCTGCGTGCAAGGCAGGCGCTCTCCCAGCTGAGCTATGGCCCCACAGACCCCAGGTCTGTCGGCACATCCAACAAAACCCGAAAAGGGAATTTCAAGCTGTGGCAAGGCCGCAAGGAGGACGCATGCACCAGCATGCGACGACGCAGCAACGCAGTTCACAGCGCAGAAATGGTGGGTCTGAGTAGACTTGAACTACCGACCTCACCCTTATCAGGGGTGCGCTCTAACCAGCTGAGCTACAGACCCAGTATAATTTAAGGCTTTATCTTGTGCCAAAGGCACAAGCTACCCCAATTCTTCTCTATTCATCAAACCAAGCAATCTGTGTGGACACTTACATCCATAAGCGAAGTGTAAGGAGGTGATCCAGCCGCAGGTTCCCCTACGGCTACCTTGTTACGACTTCACCCCAGTCATGAACCACACCGTGGTGATCGTTCTCCCGAAGGTTAAACTAACCACTTCTGGTGCAGCCCACTCCCATGGTGTGACGGGCGGTGTGTACAAGGCCCGGGAACGTATTCACCGTGGCATTCTGATCCACGATTACTAGCGATTCCGACTTCATGGAGTCGAGTTGCAGACTCCAATCCGGACTACGACGCGCTTTATGAGATTCGCTTACCCTCGCAGGTTCGCTGCCCTTTGTACGCGCCATTGTAGCACGTGTGTAGCCCATCCCGTAAGGGCCATGATGACTTGACGTCGTCCCCACCTTCCTCCGGTTTATCACCGGCAGTCTCCCCAGAGTTCCCGACCGAATCGCTGGCAACTAAGGATAAGGGTTGCGCTCGTTGCGGGACTTAACCCAACATCTCACAACACGAGCTGACGACAGCCATGCAGCACCTGTCTCAGTGTTCCCGAAGGCACCAATCTATCTCTAGAAAGTTCACTGGATGTCAAGGGATGGTAAGGTTCTTCGCGTTGCATCGAATTAAACCACATGCTCCACCGCTTGTGCGGGCCCCCGTCAATTCATTTGAGTTTTAACCTTGCGGCCGTACTCCCCAGGCGGTCAACTTAGTGCGTTAGCTGCGTTACTCACGTCTTAGTGACACGAACAACTAGTTGACATCGTTTACGGCGTGGACTACCAGGGTATCTAATCCTGTTTGCTCCCCACGCTTTCGTACCTCAGCGTCAGTCTCTGACCAGGTGGCCGCCTTCGCCACTGGTATTCCTTCCAATATCTACGCATTTCACCGCTACACTGGAAATTCTACCACCCTCTTCAGGACTCTAGCGTGCCAGTTCAAAATGCAATTCCCAGGTTGAGCCCGGGGCTTTCACATCTTGCTTAACACACCGCCTACGTACGCTTTACGCCCAGTAATTCCGATTAACGCTTGCACCCTCCGTATTACCGCGGCTGCTGGCACGGAGTTAGCCGGTGCTTCTTCTGTGGCTAACGTCAATTCAGCAAGCTATTAACTTACTGACCTTCCTCACCACTGAAAGTGCTTTACAACCCGAAGGCCTTCTTCACACACGCGGCATGGCTGCATCAGGCTTGCGCCCATTGTGCAATATTCCCCACTGCTGCCTCCCGTAGGAGTCTGGGCCGTGTCTCAGTCCCAGTGTGGCTGATCATCCTCTCAGAACAGCTAGGGATCGTCGCCTTGGTGAGCCTTTACCTCACCAACTAGCTAATCCCGCTTGGGCCCATCTCTAGGTGTGAGGCCCGAAGGTCCCCCACTTTGGTCCGTAGACATTATGCGGTATTAGCCACCGTTTCCAGTGGTTGTCCCCCGCCTAGAGGCAAGTTCCCAAGTATTACTCACCCGTCCGCCGCTCGTCAGCAAAGAAGCAAGCTTCTCTCTGTTACCGCTCGACTTGCATGTGTTAGGCCTGCCGCCAGCGTTCAATCTGAGCCATGATCAAACTCTTCAATTAAAAAGTTCAATCAACTCAATGAATTACGTGTGCTTGCTACCTCAGTAGCTAGACACTCATTCAAAAGTTGCAATATTTTTTGTTGCTTACTTTTGCAAGTGCCCACACAGTTTGCTTGGCTTGATATATTGTTAAAGAGCGTTTCTCAGCAGCCTTGCTGCGAGAGGTGCGTATTCTACACACCGTCAGTTTTCTGTCAACACTTTTTTGAAAAAAGATTTTTTAGAAAACTTATGTTTTCGGCGACTTCGTTGTCTGCCTCAAACGTGGGGCGTATTTTAGACATTTATCTCCGTGGGTCAAGGGCTATTTTTCAATTTTAATTGATTTTTTTGCTGTTCGGTCAAAGTTAAATCAGTTCGTTTCTTTTATGACCAATTTTCCCAGTAGACTGTACAAACTATGCGCTTTTAAGCAAAACAGCTATAGTTAAATGCACAATTCGAAAAGACAAAAGATGATAGGAGTAGGGTTATGGCTGATATCCGTAGCTACCATGAAAAGGAGCCGCAATTAGGCGAGCGCGTCTATATAGATGATAGCTCAGTCATCGTAGGTGAAGTTACTATTGGCGATGATGCAAGCATCTGGCCACTCGTCGCAGCCCGTGGCGACGTTAACTATATCCATATTGGCGCTCGTACCAATGTACAAGACGGTTCTATTCTTCACGTGAGTCGCGCAAGCGCTGGTAAACCCGATGGCGATCCACTCATTATAGGAGAAGACGTCACTGTAGGACATCAATGCATGTTACATGGTTGTCGTATTGGTAACCGTGTATTAGTAGGAATGTCCGCTATCGTTATGGACGGCGTAGAAGTACAAGATGACGTCATCATCGGTGCGGGTAGTTTAGTTCCGCCGGGTAAAGTATTAGAGTCCGGCTTTCTTTATGTTGGTAGCCCAGTAGAAAAGAAGAGACCATTGAACGATAAAGAAATGTCATTCCTAAGTGCATCAGCAGAAAACTATGTTCGCTTAAAAGATGAGTATCTGATCGACGTTAAGCCAATATCGTGAATCACACTCGCAATTAATGAAAGCGCCGAGAGGCGAACTTGTTCAGTTGTAGCAGGTCACTTTTATCTTCTAAGCGACCTGCTACAACATGAACCACACCTTCACTCATCTCAATAACGCCCTTAACCCATAATAGTTGGGCCGATAAAAAAGCCTTTCTATATAGAGTCGCTGTATTGGCCCAAACTACAACATTCATATTGCCCGTTTCATCTTCTAAGGTTAAAAAAGTGACACCACTTTTAGTTCCCGGTCTTTGTCGACAAGTCACAAGACCGATAACCTCAATTACCTGCCCAGAGCGACAGCCTGCTAGAGTCTCGGCAGTAATACTCTTAGTCACTTCAGGGTGGTTGCGTATAAGCGCCATCGGATGTCGACGTAAGCTAAGTCCGGTACTCGCATAGTCTGCTTTTATATCCTCAGTCTCAGACGGCTTAATTGAGATTTCACTCTTATTATCAGCCACTTCATTAAAAAGTGGCATTTGCTGATCGCTGAGTGACAAAGCATCCCATTGGGCTTGATAACGATGTCCTGATAAAGATGTGAGTGCATCAGCTTTTGCTAGGGCTTGAATATCTGATTCATGTAAGCCCCCTCGACGTAACTGCTCAGTGTTAGCAAACAAAGCGTCTGCACGCGAGTTCAACAACAACGCGGTTCGTGAGCGAGATAGTCCGAAGATCTGGCGTAAGCCAATACGCACACAGTTCCCTTGGTCAGCAAGCCACTGGTAATCCCACTGACTATAATTAACATCCGCAGGTAGAAACCGAACACCATGGCGCTTTGCGTCTTGAATTAATTGGGACGGTGAATAAAAACCCATGGGTAAGCTATTTAATAAGCCTACAAAAAATGCCGCCGGATAGTGCACTTTTAGCCAAGCCGAGGCATACGCTAAATTAGCAAAGCTCGCCGAGTGTGATTCTGGAAAGCCATACTGACCAAAGCCACAAATCTGGTGAAACAGCCGTTGCGCAAAGGATTCACTGTAGCCTCGCGCTCGCATACCAGAAATCAGCTTATGCTCAAACTGCTGCAATTTACCAGTACTCTTCCAAGCTGCCATAGCACGTCTTAACTGATCGGCTTCACCCCCACTAAAGCCTGCCGCTACCATCGCCAACTTAATTGCTTGCTCTTGAAAGATAGGCACACCCAGCGTCCGTTGCAGAACTTGCCTCACTTCATCGCTGGGATAATCCACTTTTTCTTTACCGGCTCTTCGGCGTAAATAGGGATGCACCATATCGCCTTGAATAGGTCCTGGCCGGACAATCGCAATTTGTATGACTAAATCATAAAAAGTGTTGGGCTTAAGGCGCGGTAACATGTTCATTTGCGCGCGAGATTCAATTTGAAACACACCCACCGAATCACCTTGCTGCAAGGCCCGATAAACAACGGGATCTTCTTGAGGAATATCAGCCAACCCAAGCGTTAGATTACGTTTTTCTTTTAATAACCCAAGCGACTTACGTAATGCAGTCAGCATACCTAGCGCCAGCACGTCCACTTTCAATAGTTTAAGCACTTCAAGATCGTCCTTATCCCACTGGATAACAGTACGATCACGCATACTGGCATTTTCAATGGGGACGAGTTGAGTCAGTTCATTGGCAGCGATAACAAAACCACCCACATGTTGAGAAAGATGCCGTGGAAATCCCATTAGCTGCTCAGTTAAAGATAATAAGTGCTGTCCTCGTTTAGACTGAACGAGAGCAGGGTATTGCTCAGCAAGTTGCTCCTTCCAATTCTGTGTTTTATCCCGACGATCAAGGTTTTGTCGATACGTTTGTAGTTGTTGTTCGCTAAAACCAAGTGCTTTACCTACATCTCTAAAAGCACTTTTAAAACGATAGCGAATAACGGTTGCCGCTAAAGCTGCACGCTTACGACCGTACTTCTTGTAGATATACTGAATTACCTCCTCACGTCGCTCATGCTCAAAGTCCACATCAATATCAGGGGGTTCATCTCGCTCTTTGGATATAAAACGCTCAAACAACACATCGAACTGAGCGGGATTAACCGCGGTAATCTTAAGGCAGTAACAAACCACCGAGTTTGCCGCAGAGCCTCGCCCTTGATAGAAAATCCCCTGAGACTGAGCAAACTCTACTAGGTCATAAATGGTAAGAAAGAAATACTCATAGTGTTGCTCGGCTATCAGCTTCAGCTCTTTCTCATACTGACTCACAACTGACTCTGGAACGCCTTCTGGATAACGTTGCTGAGCACCCTGTTCTGTAAGGTGCCGTAAATACTGCTGTGCCGTCATACCTTTAGGCACCAGTTCGGCAGGGTATTCGTAACGTAACTCTGACAAACAAAAAGTGCAGCGGTCAGCTATTTTTGCAGACTCCGTTAACCAGTTGGCTGGGTAACACGCCTGTAATGCCTTTAGATCACGTAACCGACGTTCGCTGTTTAACGCACAGACCTCCGGATGCTGTACCAGCGACTGGTTAGCGTTAGTCGCACTCAGAATATCCAGTAATGGCTGCCGATTTTCGTCATGCATAACCGCGCCATTAGATGCTGTAACAGGTAATTTAACCTGTTGACTTAAGCGACAGACCATCCGAAATAAGGCTTTGTCATTATGTTGATAGTGTCTTTCGTAGAGTAACCATAAACGATCGCGCCAGTGACGCTTGAGTTGATGCCCCAAGTTTAAAGCTTTTGCGTAAGAAAGACCCTCGGTGTCGCACTGTGGCCACCATAGCAAAAGCGCTTCATCGAACCCATGCAAAAAGTCATCCAGCTGAACGGCGTATGAACCTTTCTCGGAACGTTGTCGAAATAAAGTGATTTTCTCACACAAGCCTGCATAAGCGCTGCGAGTAGGGCACAGCACCACAAAAACACCTGCTCCAGGCAGCATAAACTCACTCCCTACAATGAGTTTAATAGGCCGCTCGCGAGCCGCTTCATAGGCGCGTACCACACCAGCGACTGAGCATTCATCGGTTACTGCAATCGCCTCGTAACCGAGCTCTGTTGCTCGATCAACAAACTCACTAGGGTGAGAGGCTGAACGCAAAAAACTATAGTTCGACAAACAGTGCAGTTCTGCATAACGCATCAGCTAAACCACCCCTGTAAAAACCAGTGACTCTTTTCAAAGAAAAGCCAGCCTAGTCGTTGTTGCTCATCTTTAGCGAGCCAGTAATCTCTGCAGACTTCAGACGTTGACCACCAACCCGACTGGATTCGCTCGGGCCCTTCTAATAACTGCCAATGCTCAATTTGTACTAACTCGGGTTCCGTTAATAACCAAAGTGGTCGTCGCGGCGCATGCCGCTGAACTGTGAGTGTTGTCATTTGAGCGGCGCGCTGTTCATTGATTAAAGGGCGGGGATCACTCGATAGCTGCGGACTATAAACGGCCTTTTCGCCGAGTCGAGCTTGTAATCGGCTGACTAATTCTGTGACTGTTTGCTGATGTGCAACACCCTTTGTTAATAAGGACCCAGAGTCACGCGTCAATTCAAATAACTCAAGCGCTCTCATCTCAATAGCGATAACCGGCGCCGTAAGCGGGTAGCGATTCATTTGTAACTGCAATAAATTAAGAAACTCTGATGCCCGCCAACTATCCGAGGCTAACTTAAGCGGTACAGATGTTGGTTCCATATCACGGTGCTGTAACTCAATGGTTAACTGACGAATCACTTTTTGCCGCTGATATAAAAATTGCTCTAACTCTTGTAAGAGCCGCTTGAGAGGAAACAGCATACCTTGCCAGTGCTGTATTTCTGTTACTAAATCCAACTGCGTAATAAACGCATCGCGGGGACGGAAAAAGTCAAACGCTTGTGACTCATTGCCTTTTAAACGCTGAATATCATCCACCATACCTGCGCCAAAGCGCTTACCGATATCGGCTGCAGATAATGACCAAAGCTGTTTAAGTTGATGAATACCGGTGCTGAGCAGACGCTTTTCAATTTGAGAAGAAAGTAACAACTGCTTGATAGGTAAGTGCCCCAGCTCATGTTCAATCACACATCGATCCGTACTGAGTTGTTCAATACCTGCACACGCCAAACATTGTGCCGAGCGGGCACTAAACCCTAAACTCATCTGATAACTCACCCCTAGTGTATCGAGCTCTTCTTTTAAGTGATCGATTAAAGGTTGAGTACCTTGATAGAGCTTCAGTAGGCTATCAAGCTCGATAGCAATACCTTGCGGCTTAAACAGTACTTGTTTATCAACAGATAAATATAATCGCTCAGCCAGTCGCGTTAACACCCGCGACTCTTTTTCTTCAGAGTAGGGCATAAGTACGACATCGTTGACTAATGTATGGGCTAAAACCGCACTGTGACCCACTTCTAAACCTTGGCTAAGCGCAGTCTCATTACACTGTAAAAGCCACTCTTTTTGATGCTCCTGATAAACCAGCGCGACGGGCAACGGCTGAATCTGCGGTTGCAAACGCTGTATGTTGTCGAGCAATAGCCGAGGAAAATGTAAATAAAGCCACAGTTTCATAAACTGATATTATTAACTGGCCAACCATAACGACGCTTAACAACATCCACTGTGTGATTAGGATGCAAATGCAGCCGGTTAGTATAGGCACGCGCTTCCACTGTTTTCTCAAGTGCTGTTAAGACAAAGCCCATTTGATGGCCTTGCTGCACTGCCTTTTGCCAACGCCGAACATAACTCGACTGATTTTCGGACTCGGGTTGCCATAAAAACGCAACACCCGCGCCACTTTGTAGAATTTGTTCAAAAGCCCACGCCGCTTCGTTAGCCGAGGTGTTCAGCACAATATGCAAGCTATCGGCCTGCTTCAAGCGCCAGCGTAAACCCGCAGCCGATAGTAAAGCTGGGGGGTTTAACCAAAATATAGGCTGGTTCATCTCGTGTAATTGTTCGAGTAACGGCCAAAGTAACTTTTGCTCTATAAAAGGAGAGTCGAGCTGCCACTCATGCACCGCATCAAACTGCCACCCACCGCCTAACAACTCATTTAATGACGGATGTCCTGTACTGAGAAAACGCTGCTCTTGGTAATGTGTTTGCCGTCCTTGCCAGAGCAGTCCTTTATTCACCAATTGCTTTAATTTCGGTTGCATTGTGTCACCCCCGCAATACTGTATATATGTACAGTATATTAAAAATGGTGAATTTCGCAACAGACAACCTTTATTTGTTCCGTTATGATTGTTGTTTTAAACAAAGGGAAGGGAATGCCACCATCATGATCCGTACACTCTTAATTCCGTTTCGCGTCCTTATCAATTTCACATGGGCAGCACTGACGACGGCGATTGTCGGGTTAATGGTGATCTTGGTGGGTATATTTAAACTGCTGCTTCCTATTCCGCCACTCACTCGGTTTTTCTCTCACCTAGCCAACTCAGTATTTCGTATCTGGGGCTATTGCATGTCAGTCACCTTTCAGCTCACTCAGCGAATGACTTGGCATATCGAGGGGGACTTAAATATTCACAAAAAAGGTTGGTACCTAATTATGGCCAACCATATGAGCTGGGTTGATATTCTGGTACTCATGCACCTAACACGCCGTAACGTGCCTATGCCTCGGTTTTTCTTAAAGTATCAGTTACTGTGGGTTCCCATTGTAGGAATGGGCTGTTGGACGCTTGATATGCCGTTTATGCGCCGCTACTCAAAAGAGAAACTACAGAAAAAGCCGCACTTAAAAGGCAAGGATATCGAAACCACCGCGCGCTCTTGTGCAAAGTTTAAACATATCCCCACCACGGTAGTGAATTTCTGTGAAGGCACACGCTTTACACCTGAAAAACACGCCAAAAAGTCGAGTCCTTACCAACATTTACTCACACCCAAAGCAGGTGGTACTGCCTTTGCTTTACAAATCATGGGTGATCAATTTGAGGCTATTCTTGATATAACCATCGTATACCCTGGTAACGATGATCGCCCGGTCGTTTGGCACTTACTGAGTGGCCAACTCCGTGATGTGTACGTTGATATAAAAACACGACCTATTACACCTGAATTAATCGGTGACTATCAAAATGATCCCGAGTTTAAGGCGTCGTTTCAAACTTGGCTCAATGAACGTTGGCAGGAGAAAGATGCCACTATCAGTCGCTTAAAAACAAAGGCGGAGCAAGATAACCAATAAGGACAAACAGTATGGATTTAAACTTCATCAACGAATGGTTGAGCCAGCTCGGACTTGAAGGTGATTTACTGACCTACGCAGTGCTCGGCATACAATCCGTACTCGTCATCATCGCGGGTTATATTATTTATCAAGTCACCCGCTTAATCATCAATAAAACCATCCATCGCATGCTCAGAAAAGCCCCTGAGCGATGGTATAACTCTCTCGTAAACAGTGGTTTTTTTAAGCGGTGTGCTAATCTCGCCCCTGTTCTACTTATTAATCTATTTATTCCCGTAGTCTTCGTTGATGACTTCGAAAAATGGCAAGGTCCTCTACAAACCGCCGTTGGTATCTATTTAACGTGGGTGATCACCAGTATTTTATTGGCGCTAGCGAACGTCGTTTCAATTGCTTACGAGTATTCAAGCAAGGCCAAAGAGGTCCCCATTACCGGCGTCATTCAAGTCGCCAAGCTCATATTAGTACTCATGGCAATTATCATCTCAGTTGCTATTGTGATGAATAAATCCCCTATGTACTTATTGAGTGGCTTTGGCGCCATGACGGCGATACTGATGGTGGTCTTTCGTGACACCTTAATGGGATTTGTTGCAGGGGTACAACTTGCAACTAACCGTATGGTTGGTATTGGCGACTGGATTCAAGTCCCCGACTCGGACGTCGACGGTACCGTTCAAGAAGTCGGTCTTATCACTGTAAAAGTGGAAAACTGGGATAAAACAACGGTTTACTTACCCACCTATGTGCTCATTCATCAATCATTTAAAAACTGGCAGGGGATGATTAACTCCGGAGGTCGTCGCATCAAACGATCGCTGATGCTCGATCTCGACAGTGCCCAGATACTTGATGACGATACCCTTGAGTCGTTGGCATCAAGCTACTTTAATGAATCACTCGATGAGTGGCTCAACCGCCATCAGATTCAGAATCCTGTTTCCAACTTAACGGCGTTTAGATGTTACGTGCAAGACTATGTAAGTAGTCATGAACAAATTCATGAGGATATGACATTGATGGTACGCTTGCTTGAGCCTACTGCCTCTGGATTGCCACTTGAGATTTATGCTTTCTCTAAGCAAACAAGTTGGACAGACTACGAGCAAGTCCAGTCCATTCTATTCGAATACCTATACACTATTATGGGTGACTTTAAACTGAGCTACTATCAGTACTTCCCCAAAACACAGACCATCAAAAAGCAGCCTTCTGAGCAACAACGAGAAACTAATGATGACGAAAATGACCAGGATAGCAAAGATAAAGACGATCAATAGATAGAAAAAAGCCCCGCCATTTGGGCGGGGCTCTCATTCTGAATCTTTTTAAGACTTATTAAGTAAGTAACCTGCAAGCTTACTGAAGTCCGCAGCAAAGTCATCGCTATCGCGGAAGCCCTGAGGCAACATTTTATATTTACCGTTTACGATAAACGTTGGTGTTGCACGCACGTCCATATCTGTCGCTTTACGGTCCATTTTACTCGCCGCTGCACGCACCGCGAAGCTCGACATAGCTTTATCAAACTCTTCGCCAGAAACACCATTTAAGATGAATACATTACGGATATCATCCTCGCTGGTCAGCATATTGCGCTGAGCAAAATTGTAATCGAATACGGCTGGAATAATTTTTTCTTCAATACCGAGTTTTTGAGCAACAACAAACGCTTTTGTCATCGTTTCACCCACATCATCTTTGGGACTTAAAAATGACACATGCATTTTCTCAAAAGCGTCTGGGTATTCCTTTTTCAGGCGCTCCGCAATAGGTTCAAAGCGATAGCAATGAACACAATAAAACGAGAAAAACTCGAGTATTTGTGCGTCACTTGTCGCTGCATCAGAAATCACTTCGTAATGGGTGCCTTCCTCAAACTCTTGAGCTTGCACCATGCCCGTTACCAACAGTAACGCGCTCGCTAATCCTAACAACCAGTTTTTCATATGCTCTTACCTATTTAATTCGCTTTATTAATAACCGAGTTTAATGGGTGCTTCGTCTAATGCAGCCCGCTGTTCTTTAAGCGCTAATATTTGTGACTCCCAGTAGCGAGCTTCGCTAAACCATGGAAACGCACGTTGAAAAGCACTGTCCTGCCAACGTTTAGAAAGCCATGCCATGTAATGAATGAGTCTAAACCCGCGTAAAGGTTCAATAAACGCAATTTCTTTTTTATCAAAATTGCAGAAATCTTGGTAGCCCTCAACTAACGCATCGAGCTGACACGTTTGATCTTCACGAGAGCCATTGAGCATCATCCAAAGGTCCTGTATTGCCGGACCCATACGGCAATCATCTAAGTCGACGAAGGTTAGTTCTGTATCATACTGCAATACGTTACCAATGTGACAGTCGCCGTGTAATCTTTGATAGGTCAAACTATCCCATGCAAAAGTTTGTAGTGCCTCTGCTAACGGCGACAAAATGGCCCAGAACGCGGCATCTAACTCTCGAGGTAATAGTTGTGACTGCCGCAATTCATCAATGGATTCCGACAGCAGTCGTTGAATGTCTAATGATTCACGTGCCTTAAATGCGTCTTTCTTTCCAACTTGATGCAAACGACCTATTTGCCGTCCGAGTCGCTCCAAGTCATCTAAATCGTTCGGCTCAAAAGCACGCCCACCAATGCTTGGAAACACCGCAAAGCGGTAACCTTCATATTCATGCAAAGATTGACCTGACACTTTTAGCGGCGCTACAACGGGGACTTCGTCATCGAGTAGTTGTTGAGAAAACAGATGCTCTTCTTCTATTTGAGCATTGCTCCAACGGTAAGGGCGATAAAACTTAGCGACATAGCGCATGCCCTCGTCACAGCGAAATTGGTAGACCCTATTTTCGTAACTATTGAGGGGAAGCAAACCGGAGCTTGGGTAAATACCCAAGCTCTCGATAGCATTGATAACTACATCGGGCAACAGACCTGCGAATGCAAAGTCCTTGTCATTAACCATAGTGACCTATTGATAAATAAAGCGAGATTCTTGCTTTATAGTAACACCTTCCGATGTCTCCGAGGTCACAACAAAGTTAAATTCGGTAATTGAGTCACTCAATTCGGTTGGTGGTACCGCCAGAGTTATAGGTAAACTACCCACTTCTCCTGCACCCACTGATTTCTCAGCACTGCCAATCAAACGATACTGCGACAAGCCTTCTACATCAATCTTGTACGTTTGATCGATCTGCGACTTGTTGACAATTTTCAGGGTATACACGTTTTCTATCTCGCCCTGAATATTTTCTTGATACAGAGAGTTACGGTCACGCAATACATCCACCTCAAGCGGAACCCGTGTTGCGACATCCCAAATCATCACCGAAGTGACAACTAACATGATGACGAAGTAGCCAATTGTTTTCATTCGCCACGGATTGGTTTTCTTAGATTTATCCGTCGTGTTGAGGTTGCGTTCAGTGGTAAACCGAATTAAACCACGAGGATAATTCATCTTATCCATCACATCGTTACAGGCATCAATACACGCACCGCAATCGATGCACTCATATTGTAGTCCGTTACGAATATCAATCCCTGTTGGGCAGACCTGAACACACATGTAACAGTCGATACAATGCCCAAGGCCCTTTTCCTCAGGATCCGCTTTACGCGATCGTGGTCCACGTGGCTCTCCGCGGTTTGCATCGTAACTGACCGTATAGGTATCTTTATCGAACATCGCTGACTGAAAACGCGCATACGGGCACATGTGAGTACACATAATCTCGCGCATGTAGCCTGCATTACCGTAGGTACAAAACGCGAAGAACAATACAGAAAATGTTGCCCAGAAACCGGCGTCTAAGGTAAAAAAGTCAGCAAAAAGTTGGCGTACATCGGTGAAGTAACCGACAAAGGTCAATGAAGTGAGTAGCGCAACTGAAATCCAACCCAGTTGTTTACCGGTCTTACGCCAGAACTTGTCAAAGTCCATTTTGCGTTCGTCCAGCTTAATACGCTTATTACGCGGCCCTTCAAACTTCTTCTCAAACCACATAAAAATAAAGGTCCAGGTGGTTTGTGGGCACATAAAACCACACCAGACACGTCCCCATATTGTGGTCACAAAAAACAACGCTACAGCTGCAACAATCGCGAACCACGCCAACACCGTGAAGTCTTGTGGCCATAATGTAAGACCATAGATCCGGAAGCGTTGCTCCATGATATCCAGCAATACGGCTTGCTGACCGTTATAAGTTAACCAAGGGATGAGGGCAAAAACAGCAAGTAAAATAAAGCCCCAAGAACGCCGAAAGTATTCCATCCCGCCTTTGACGTCACGAACATAGATACGATTGCGAGCCGTGTCTGAGCCGCCTTTTTTGGAAGGACGCTGGATTTTGACCTTATCGGCCGATTGAACTGTGACTTTTTGTTCCATGACATTACCACTAGAAACAGGTCATTGTGCGAGCAGTATAACAGTTATCGTATAAAGCCGCATTACTCTGCTGAATTTAAGATGCAATCTAAAAGTATGTTTGCACCCGCCTCCACATCATGCCAGTGAGACCATTCATCAGGAGCATGGCTCACACCATTGACCGAGGGAATAAAGATGAGTCCAGCCTGCGTAATCTCTGAAAAAAACTGCGTATCGTGACCCGCACCACTAGGCATTCTGATGCAGCTTAAGTTACGCGCTTTGGCGCTTTTTTCTATGATCTGCGTCAACTTATCTGAACAGGATTGAGGCTTTAACCAACTGACTTGTTCATACTCAAACATCAACCGATGCTTCCGAGCGATAGCTGACAAGGCTTTCCGACACGCATCAGCAAGATCATTCATCACCTCATTACTCATATCACGGCCGACAATCGTAAATATGGCCTCACCCGGCACAGTGTGTGGACTACCAGGTTTGAGCTCAACCTTACCTACAGTGATGCGCGTTTTATCGGTGCCATCCTCGGCAATAATACGCTCAATTTCATGTGCAAAATCAGCTAATCCCATAAACGCATCGCTGCGCATATTCATAGGAGCGGTGCCCGCATGGTCAGCTTTGCCTTTTAAATGCACAATCCATTTAAACACGCCTGAAATGCCCTCAACTGCGCCGATACTCACCTCTTCATTAAAGAGCACAGGACCTTGCTCAATGTGTAGCTCGTAAAACGCTTTTAAGCGACTCGGCGGCCATGCAGCGTCGAGTACATCCATGACATCCAAGTCATGCTTTGCCATCGCATCTTTCAGGTACACCCCATCAGCGTCATGCGCAGACATCAACCAATCCATATTGACTACGCCAGCCAGTGCTTGCGAACCCATCATACCACCGAAACGACCTTCCTCTTCTGCCGTACCAACGACCCATACAGGATGTTTCAGCTTTACATCGTTTTCTTTCAACGTGCGCAATACTTCAAGTCCAGCTAGTACCCCGAGCGCACCATCAAACATACCGCCTGCAGGCACTGTATCAAGATGAGATCCTGTTAAAACGGCGGGGGTCTCATGGTAATCGCCGATGCCCGCGAACACATTACCCGCACCATCCATGTGACATTTAAAGCCTTCTTGTTCGGCCAAGTCTAGAAACCACCGACGAGCCTCCATGTCAGCATCGGTGAAGCCCCACCGATAAACACCGTGGTCCGACTCGTTGTAACCAATTTGAGAAAGCTCTCGTAACGTAGATTTCAGACGTTCAGCATTGATATTCATAGTTCCTCCGCTCATTGTATTAATAAGCTTAGGACACATCTTTGAAAAGATAAAAAAAGCCCACCGACAAGCGGTGGGCAAAGCGTTGTGAGCAGTTGGGGCTGCTCTAGACAGGGATCGGAGCACAGCTCCTAGGGGGATTACGACAGTTTACGTGCAGTCAATGCTGCATTAAGTACCGCCGCCAACTTAATTGATGTTTGAATCGCTTGTGCTGTGACATCATGTTGAACGAGTGTCTTCACGTGCGAATCAATACATAAACCACAACCATTTAACGCTGAAACAGCGAGCGAGAACAATTCAAAATCCGCTTTATCGACACCAGGATTTGCCATCGCATTCATCCGCAGACCCGCTGGCATCTTAGAAAATTGTTTATCACTCGATAAGTGAAGAAAACGATAATAGACGTTGTTCATCGCCATGAGCGTTGCCGCTAACTTTGCCGCTTGCTTCACGTTATCTTCGACTTTATCACCAGTCTCGTTCTCAATCGCCTGAATGAGTTCTTCATCGCCTAAGCTGTAAGCCAAGGATAAAGCAGTGCCATAGAATTGGTCTGTCGTTAGACCGGATGTATCGACACTGTTAAACAGACTCGACAAATTCAGCTTAGTATCTTTGCCGTGGTCGCCTAACAACTGTTTGTAATCTGCAATCGCCATCATTACCTCTACTTCGACGAGTCATTCATCAAGGGGACTCGAGTGAGCCCCCCAACCAATCATCACTTACAGAGTGTCACCACCGACAGCGCGGTTGCATGGGCACAGCTCGTCAGTTTGCAAACCATCTAAGATACGGAGGATCTCAGCAGGGTTACGACCGACATTTAAGTTGTTGACTGACACATGTTGAATAACGTTGTGTGGGTCTACAACAAAGGTTGCACGTAGTGCCACATTCTCTGCTTTATCACGCACACCTAAACCATCAACGAGTGAACCATTGTCAGCGAATGAATACTGGTTCAAACGGTCAAGGTCAGGATGCTCTCGACGCCATGCCAACTTAACGAACTCATTATCCGTGCTGCCACCTAAAACCACAGCATCGCGGTCAGCAAATTCTTCGTTCAACTTAGCGAATTCAACAATTTCAGTGGGGCATACAAAGGTGAAATCTTTTGGATAAAAGAAAATAATTTTCCATTTACCTGTAAAGCTGTCTCGCGTCACTGTTTCGAATGCGCTCTCGCCATTTTCCTCTGGCATATTAAATTTTGGCTTCGCAGCAACTACACTGAAATCTGGTAATTTATCGCCTACTGTCAACATAATGTTATCTCCTAATCATTGAGTCGTGTCTTAACGTTTCGAGGAGCATAGTAGGGAAATTTATTGATTGGATAAAACGAATAAAACCTATTAAGATAATCGAAAAAGCGATAACCACAGGTGAACAATGAGCAAATTACCGAGTTTGAAAAATCTGAACTACCTTATTGCATTACATCAGCAGCAAAACTTTAATCGCGCCGCAGCCGCCTGTAACGTCAGTCAGTCGACGCTAAGTAGCGGCATTCAGAACCTAGAAGAGCAATTGGGCTGCCAATTGATAGAGCGTGACCATAAGTCATTTTTGTTTACCGCGCTCGGTGAAGAGGTCGTTGAACAAGCGAGAAAGATTATCACCTCGACCGAAGAGCTGGTGCACTATGCCAAAGGCCATGGCAATATTATGGAAGGCCCTGTACGCCTAGGTATTATCCCTACCATCGCGCCTTTCGTCGTCGCTGAACTGAGTCGTCGCGTTCAGGCCAAGTTTACCAAACTCGATCTACAGATTTCGGAAGACACCACGGCCAATTTATTGAGTGCTCTACGCGACGGTGAGCTGGATATATTGCTGTTAGCGCTACCGATGGATATTCATGGCAACCAGAAGTGGTTACTCGGGCGCGATCCGTTCAAATTGGTTGCGCACAAAGAAATAGCTGATCAGCTTGGAGAGCCCGTTGACTACGATAAGCTACCCGATGGTAGTATTTTCTTGCTCGAGAAAGAGCACTGTTTAACGGGACATGCGGTATCGGCATGCCAATTAACCGATACGGTTAAAGTCAATCCGTTTACGGCGACAAGCTTACACAGCCTAGTTCAGATGGCCGACGCTAAGAAAGGTGCCACTTTTATGTCACAAATGGCGATTGACCGCGGCATCCTTGATAACACCGACCTCAAGCCTTTGAAGCCAGCAGGTCAGGAAGCGTTCCGTGATATCGGTATGGTTTATCGACCCACCACAAGTCGACGCCAAACTTTTCGTAAACTGGCAGAACTCATCGCGCCGTTACTGCCAGTGAATACGCTGAACTGAGTCTATCGCCTACGTGCTGGCGGAAGCGGATAACGCTCCGCCAGACTGATACTTTCACCATCCGGTTTAATGACACGCGCATGGCGACGATTAAGCTGACGCGGATCGGTGACCCCACACGAATGAGCAATTATATTAACGCCGTACTCAAGGTACTTGTGGTAATTGGCGACACGTTCCGATTTATCTTGCGGGTCTAAGCCACGTTGCAATTTAGGGTCATCAGTCGTCACACCGGTCGGACAAGTGTTTTTATTACACTGCATGGCTTGAATACAACCGAGTGAAAACATAAAACCACGGGCTGAGACAACAAAGTCCGCTCCCATCGCAATCGCCCACGCAACATCCGCAGGCGAGATCATTTTGCCAGAGCAAATAATACGAATACGTTTGTGTAAACCGGCTTCTGTTAACTTATCGACCAAGATAGGCAGACTCTCTGAAAGCTTTAGCCCGACATAATCAATGAGTGGCTGTGGTGCCGCTCCTGTACCACCATCCGCACTATCGAGCGTAATAAAATCTGGGGCCGCTTCTTCACCGCGGCTGAGTATGCTATCGACTAACTCGTCTATCCAACTTGGGTCACCCATGACAAACTTAAAGCCCGTGGGTTTGCCGGTAATCGTGCGTACTTTATCGATGAAATCGAGTAGCTCTTCATTATTGCTAATTTCAGGGTGGCGGTTAGGGCTAATCGCATCTTCACCCACCTTAATACCACGAATTTCGGCAATTTCTTGATTGACCTTAATGCCCGGTAGAATACCGCCTTTACCTGGTTTGGCGCCCTGGCTTAATTTAATTTCAAACATTTTAACCGAATCATGTCGCCCTAATTCAGCTAGACGTGACTCATCGAGTTTGCCGTCTTTCGTGCGCACACCAAACTTTGCTGTGCCCATCTGAAAAACCACATCGCAGTGACCCGATAAATGATAGGGCGATAAGCCACCTTCCCCGGTGTTAAGCCAGCAACCGGCCTTCTTTGCTCCTGCAGATAACGCTTTAACGGCAACCGGCGATAACGCGCCATAACTCATGCCGGAAATATGAAAATATGATGTCGGCGAGTAGGGCTTTTCACAATACGGACCAATTTTTACGGGTTGCGGACTCACCGATTGCTCGGCTAGTGGCGGATAGGGCGCATTACTAAAAATAATCGTCCCTGTGCGAGTCAAATCTCGGGTCGAGCCAAAAGCAACATTACGATCGGCGTTTTTAGCGGCGCGATATACCCAACTTCGTTGCGCTCGGTTAAAAGGCATTTCCTCGCGATCCATGGCGAAAAAATATTGCCGCATAAATTCGCCCATACGTTCAAATATATAACGAAAGCGACCAACTACAGGGTAGTTACGCCTGATCGTATGACGCGTTTGTATTTTATCAACAACATACATCACACCCACACTAACAACGAGCGTAATGATGCCTAAAACAAAAAGCGCTACTAACCACTGAGCAACGGTTAGTAGCGCTGAGTTATCAAACCAAGATTGACTTTGCATTATCGAGCTTCTTGTACCTTATTCAGTGAAGCAGTGATTGAATCCGCATTAACACGATCCATTGAATGCGTTTGCAATTGACTCCAATCGACAGGTCCACCGACGTGTTCCTCAATTAATCGACGGCTCTCATCCTTGGTGAGAGGACCATCTACTTTGATGGTATATAAGCCATCACCCTCGTTATTTTCTGCATTCGCAGAGTCCGGCAAATAAATTGTACCGTTGTTAAAGTCCACAGCGTAAGCAATAAGACCAGGAATAACGAATAATAATAAGCCAACACCGTTCAGAGCTGCGACGCCAGCATCAATACGTCCACCCGTTTGGCCTTTACGCTCAGGATATAACAAAGTTCCGCACGCAGTTAAGTGCAAAATCAGTGTGACACTCACGGCCGCCTTTAACAATGACTTGGATTTCATAAGCTTTCCTTTAGTTTTGTAATTAATAGTTAACAACATTATTAAGTAAGGCTGTGATTTATAAAGAGATCAAGAAAAGTCATCAAAATCTTAAATTAATACGTATACTAAAAATATTAAAAACTATACAAGTTAATTATGGAGGCTCCATGAAAAGCAACCTCACTGCAGTAGCAGCTGCGCTTTTGTCAGCGACGATGAGTACCTCGGTACTCGCGCAAGAAGTCGAGACAGAACGTCACACGCTGTCGCTAGAGACCATTAGCGAAGGACTTAACCACCCTTGGGGAATCGCCTTTTTACCATCGGGCGATATGCTGGTTACCGAGCGTTCAGGTACGCTAAATATTATTACTCAAGAAGGTCAGAAAACACCCATACAAGGTACGCCTGAGGTGGTTGCAAAAAGCCAAGGCGGTCTACTAGACGTTAACATCGATCCCGACTACGCAGATAATGGCTGGGTCTATATCAGTTATTCAGAAAAAGACCCCAAAGGAGGTAATGGCAATAGCACCGCCGTTATGCGAGGTAAAATTGACGGAGATAAGTGGACTCAAGGCGAGGTTATTTTCCGCCAAGCGCCAAAGTACGAAAGTAACGCTCACTTCGGGTCCCGTCTTGTATTCTCTCCCGAAGGGCATCTATTTATTACTTTAGGCGAGCGTTATTCCAGAATGCAAGATGCACAAACGTTAGATAATCATCACGGAAAAATTGTGCGTATTTGGCCCGATGGCTCAATCCCTAAAGATAATCCCTTTGTCGGCAATGACGATGCACTTGACGAGATCTGGTCTTATGGACACCGCAACGTCCAAGGTGCCGCTATTCATCCTGATACGGGCGAGCTATGGACGATTGAACATGGCCCACAGGGCGGTGATGAAGTTAATATTCCCAAAGCAGGTAAGAACTATGGTTGGCCGACCATCACTTATGGCGAAGACTACGGTGGCGGTGAAATCGGTATTGGCACACATAAGGAAGGCATGGAGCAACCGTTTTACTACTGGCTTCCTTCAATCGCCACGGCTGGCTCAATTTTCTATACCGGCGATAAATTTCCAAAGTGGAAAGGCGATTTACTGGTGACTGCCTTACGCGGACAAACAATTGCACGGTTAGATCTTGAAGAAGGTCGTGTTCTGCACGAAGAACGGATGTTAGAAGACGCAACCAGCTTCCGTATCCGTGATATTGAACAAGGTCCTGAAGGATTCTTATATATCCTGACCGATGCCGATAGTGGCCAACTTATTAAACTGTCACCCGTAAAATAATTATGAAGTATTTACGCACAATAACAGGGCTGGCTCTTACGCCAGCCCTTTGTTTTAGCCAAGAAATTAATGAAATCATCGAGGTGAATGCGCAGCAGTCCGGTAGCGAATGGCGCATGACCCCCGGTAGCGTTGACCTTATCGATATCAACCAGCAACTGCCATCTTTGAATATTGATGCGGGAGATACACTTCGCGCCATTCCGGGTATTCAGGCGGATACACGCTACAACTATGCCCAGGACACGCGTCTCGTCGTGCGTGGATTCGGTGCACGCGCAGCATTCGGTGTGCGTGGCTTGCAGTTGAATGTCGATGGTGTACCTCTGTCCATGCCTGATGGCCAAGCGCAAACCTCAAGTATCATTTTAGACGAAGCAGAAACAGTCGAAGTGTTCCGCGGTCCACTCGCTGTTCTATACGGTAACACGGGCGGAGGCGTGGTCGAATGGAACACGCGTGCACCACAGCGAACCACGAGTGAGATTGCTGTAGCCGCAGGTGCCAACGATCTTACCCGCGCCAAAGGCCAGTTTGACTGGGTCAATGATGCCCACAAATTGCGCTTCATCGCCACCGACTTGTACACCGCGGGACCTCGCCCTCACAATACGGCAAAGCGGCAGCAACAAGGATTGCGGTACTACTTTGATATCAACGACCAACAACAACTTATCCTACGGTACGACAACAACAACGCACCATTGTTAGAAGATCCAAGTGCGCTAACCCCCAGTGCTTGGCGCCAAAACCCCGACCAAACCGTCAGTCGAGCCATTGATTTCAATACCCGAAAATCCATTCATCATCGGCAAGGTTCTCTGACATGGAAGCTCGACGCAGATGGTTATCGCGCACGCATTGCGGCTTGGCAGGGTGATCGCGACGTTGTCCAGTTCCTACCCTTCGCAGGAGATGCCATTGGTAGTTCGGGCGCCGTGATCGATTTATCACGCCAGTTCGAAGGCAGCTCAGCTTATGTAGAGTGGCAAGCCACAGCGCAAACAGATATCGGTTTTGGTTTGCGATACGAGCGCCAGCAAGACCACCGGTTCGGTTTTGTGAACGATGAAGGTGAAAAGGGTGACTTGCGTCGCAGCGAGTTTAACTATGTTAGAAAGCAAGCCGTTTATACTCGTTTAACGCATCGGTTTAATGAACAATGGCGAATAACCGCTGGCGCTCGACACAGCCGCTTTGACTTCTCGGTAGACGACCAGTTTATTATGCCAGGCGATCCCGATGACAGCGGTCAAAATGAGCTCAGTGATAACTCCGGAGCGGTCGGTCTTACATGGGCGTTTGCGCCGCGTTGGTCAACCTATATCAGCCTAGGGTCAGGCTTCGAAACACCCACCTTGACTGAGTTGGCTTATCGTAATAATGGCAGTGGCCTCAATACCGAACTATCGCCCAGTCAATATCGACAAACCGAATGGGGCTTAAAGTTTAATTCAGCAGGGCGGTTTTCCTCGCAATTGGCAATGTTCGATATTCAGTCTGAGGACGACATTGTTATTGATCAATCGAACGACGGACGCACGACCTACCGCAACGCAGGTGAGACTGAGCGTCAAGGTATCGAGTGGCAGCTTAACGTACAGCTAACTGAGCAATTAGATAGCTTTGTATCCTATAGTTATATCGATGCCAACTATCAAGGAGGTCTTTATAACGGTAATCAACTGCCTGGGGTCGCTGACAGCCAATGGTTTACAAGACTCACTTGGCACCCCACACAAGCCACTCAAGTTCAATTACTTGGACAATATCGCGGTGAAACTTACGCCGACGATAGTAATACAGTAAAAGCACCGAGCTACGTAAAATGGGATTTGGCCATAACCCAGCAATGGCAAATAGCCGAGAACGAGTTTGAAGCTTGGCTTCGAGTGGATAATTTGTTGGATAGAAACTACGTAGGAGCAGTCGTTGTTAATCAGGGCAGTGGTCGTTCATTTGAACCCGGAATCGGTCGTTCGGCAAGTATCGGGATTAGCTGGCATCATCTATTTTGATGCCAGCTCTATTATCATACGATTACAACATTGCCCGTAACACATCGAGCAAACGCTCAGCCGTTTGCTCAGATGATGCCGGGTTTTGACCCGTAATCAGCATACCATCCTGCACAGCATAAGACTGCCAGTCGTCAACCTTACGATAGTGACCGCCTTTTGCTGATAACTCATCCTCGAGGAGGAAAGGAACCACGTCTGATAAACCGACGCCGTCCTCTTCGGAGTTACTAAATCCAGTAACCGTGCGACCTTGGACTAAAGGGTCTCCACCCGGTGTTTTTGCATTAAGCAGTACCGCAGGGGCATGACATACTGCCGCGACAGGCTTACCTTTCGACCAAAACTTTTCAATCAAATCAATCGATTGTTCATCGTTAGTGAGATCCCACAATGGACCATGTCCACCTGGGTAAAAGATAGCATCAAAATCATCAACACAGACTTCATCTAGCTTGCATGTACTACTGAGCTTGTTCTGCGCATCCTGATCTTCATTAAAGCGTTTCGTCGCCTCTGTTTGAGCATCTTCCGCTTCACTATTCGGATCAATCGGTGGTTGCCCGCCTTTGGGCGAAGCAATTGTCACATCCGCGCCAGCATCGACAAACGTGTAAAACGGTGCGGCAAATTCCTCTAACCAAAACCCTGTTTTATTACCCGTATCACCTAACTCATCGTGAGACGTCATAACCATTAAAATCTTCACGGTTTACTCCTTAGCGTTTGTACTCGTGCCCTTAATACGTTTTCAGCTTTCAGATTGATCAGTTTGACCTTCAAGCCAACGATAAAGCGTGCGCCGCGTGACCCCTAAAATCTCCGCCGCTTTCTTCTTATTGCCACCCACATGATTCATAACGTCCTGAATATATGCATCTTGATGGGCTTGCAATGTATGCCAGTGTGGTTGCTTATCGGCTGTCGGATCACGCACTTCCAGCATGCGCTCGGGTAAATCATCGACTTGTAAATGGTGCGACTGCGCGAAAGTCACCGCGCGCTCAATCGCGTTTTGTAGTTCTCGGACGTTGCCAGGAAAACGATAACGATAGAGTATATCCAAAGCATCGGTATCAATGTCAGTGATACGCTTGCCTGCCTTTTCTGCATACACACTAATAAAGTGATGCGCTAAACGCTCAACGTCCTCACCTCGCTCCCGCAACGCGGGGACTTTCACACTGAAGGTTTCTAGTCGGTAAAATAAATCTTCACGAAACTCGCCATCCCGCACACGCTGTTCTAAATTTTGATGAGTTGCAGCAATAATACGTACATCAACTTTTTCTTCCTCATCACTGCCGACCGCGCGTAGCGTTCCTTCTTGTAACACCCGCAGCAGTTTAGCTTGAAGTGCCAACGGCATTTCACCGATTTCATCAAGCAGTAGAGTGCCACCATCAACCTGTTTGAACAGCCCCAAGCGTTTACCCTGAGCGCCAGTGAATGCCCCTTGCGTATGACCAAAAAACTCACTTTCCATCAGTTCTGAGGGAATGCCCGCGCAGTTCACTGCTTGAAAAGGTTTGTCGCGCCGCTCGCTAAGCTCATGGATTGCGCGTGCAACCAGCTCTTTACCGGTGCCGGATTCGCCCGTAATAAGTACACTACCTCCGGCTGTGCCGAGCCGCTCAATTTGATGATACAACTTGCGCATTGCGGGACTTTGCCCGATAAGGCCCGCGGGTCCTTTTTGCTGTGACTTAAAACGAGTCAACTCTTGCTTTAATAAGCGGTGCTCCAACACACGTTGAACACTCAGAAGCAGGTGCTCAACATCAAGTGGCTTAGTCAAAAAGTCAGCTGCCCCTTGTTTTAGCGCATCAACCGCCTGGTCGACAGTGGCAAACGCAGTAATAAGAATAAGTGCAGGAGCGCCCGCCTCTCTGACATGCTCAAGTAGTGACAAACCTGAAGAACCGGGTAAGCGAATATCACTGACAACGACATCAACCGAAGGCAGCTCAGCTTGATAGTCCTCGGTTGATGGAAAGGCAAAAACTTTGTAGTCCTCTGCTTCAAGCTCCTCAACAAGTAGCTCACGTAGCGCTGAATCATCTTCAACAACGGCGATTTGCGCTTTACTCGCTGTCATTCGAACCTCCTGTCTTTAGTACCTTTTGAGGAAGTGACAAAATAACGCAACAACCACCTTCAGGGCGGTTCTCAAGCTTCAACTCACCCTCGTGATCGCTCATGATGTGCTGCACAATAGTCAATCCCAGCCCCGTGCCTTCACCGGTTGTTTTGCTACTGTAAAAAGGCGAGGTGGCATGTGCTTGAGCGCGCTGAGTGAGTCCGTCGCCATCATCCATAATCATGATTTCGGTCGAGCTAGGTGTTTGACTCACAGCAAGACGCACCTCTGATTTAGCCGCTTGATACGCGTTTCGTAGTACATTCACTAACGCAAGCTCCATACGCGAGACATCAACCGTACAAACATCATCGCCCTGATACTCAACGACACACTGGATATCATCATTCTCCAGCTCAAACCCCACACTGGTGCATGCACGCTCTATCAGCACTTTTATTGCCACTTGTTGGCGTTCACTCACAGGCGTGCGAGAAAAGGCGAGTAGTTGATTGACCAATCTTGTTAAGCGATGCACTTGCCCTCGAATGGCTTGTAACTGACGCCTGTCATCTTCAGAATCGGTATGCCGTAAAAGCTTTTTAGCACGATTATCAATCACCGTAAGCGGTGCACCTAGCTCGTGAGCGACACCACTCGAAACCGAACCGATAGCCGCCATTTTTTCTTGTTCACGTAAGGCTTCATTTAGACGCTGCTCTTCTTGACGTCTATCCCGGATCTCTTGCTCGGCACGAGTGACCGCTTCTAGCATCTCGTTAAGACCTTGGCTTATCGCGACGATCTCGCTCGGTCCATGGGTATCAACCCGAACATCGCGCCGTCCTTCAGCGACCTGTTGCATAATATTGCGAAGATACAAAACATGGCGCCCAACGCCGCGATAATGACCAAAAACTAAAACGGCAATCGTCACCACGGCAAAAATAAACCAACTAATCCACGCTACTTGGCTTAGTTGCTCAAACCGTTCATCAAAATCGCTGGCGCGTCGATTAATTTGCAGAAGGCCAATAATACGGCCGCCACGATCAACAATAGGAAGGAACTGGGAAAACACCTCACGCCCCTCAACTTGACGGTAGTCATCTTGTGAGACGCCAGTTTGTACAGTTTGTCGAGCTAACCAACTGTCTGATAAGTCAGTCTCAGTAACACCTGCCTCTGCGACTTGCTGACCATTTACGTCATAAACTGAAGCGCCATAAACGCGTCCAATATTAAAAACCGAATCTAAGTTCGCTTGCACAGTCGCCAAGTCATTGTTTAAAAGCGCATCACTGATCGGCAAACTAATCGCCCGCCCAATCAATTTAAGATCGGTCTTAAGACGTTCCTCTTCTTGCTGACCCGCTATATTCAATCCAAACGTTATCGCAGCCCCAGAAATTAATAGCATTGGAATAACCACATAAAGCAATAAACGGCGCTGAATACTCGAGAGCGGTAAAGTGTATCTTTTTGTCACATTACCTCCTTTGTGTGTATCAAAAGGATACATAAGAAATCGTAAATTTTCCTTGTTTGATTACAGGTATTTATTTTTTCCTTATTTTTCATGATGTTAAAAACTTGGCACAGTATTCGCTTTATCTAAAGTGATTAAATTTCTTGAACAACAGGAGTTCACGATGAAAAAGACAATGATTGCAATCGCATCAGCAATGACATTAGCGACTACTGCAGCCGCTGCGCAAACTCAAGACAACGCAGCACAAAATCAAATGGCACAACAGCAAGCTCAGCAAAAAATTACTGAAGGCATGCTGGTCAAGTTTGTCGCTGCAATGGAAGACGTTCAAAAAGTAACGACGAAATATCGCGACAAATTTCAAAATGCTGAAAATCAAGAAGAAGCGCGTAGCATCCAGCAAGAAGCGCAGAAAGAGATGATCGCAGCAGTGAAAGACTCTGGTCTTTCACCACAACAGTACAACATGATCATTCAACGCGCTCAAAGCGATAAAGAGTTGCGTTCTCGCCTTAAAGAAATGACTTCAGGTGAAGGTAACTCGTAAGCATCGATGTTAACGTTAATTTAAAGGGCGGTCATAGTACCGCCCTTTTTTGATCATAATTGACCTCCACAACGTAGCATTTAATATTCACACGAATTTAAAAGGAGTGTCTTAGTGAAAGCAGCAGACCTCATGGTAAAAGCTCTCGAAAATGAGGGTGTACAATATGTGTTCGGTATCCCAGGAGAAGAGAATCTCGATTTACTTGAATCTCTCTCAAACTCATCAATTGAACTGGTGTTAACGCGCCATGAGCAAGCTGCGGGCTTTATGGCGGCGACCTATGGGCGGTTGACAGGAAAGCCGGGGGTTTGTTTATCAACACTTGGGCCTGGAGCGACCAATTTAGTGACATCCGTTGCTTATGCACAACTTGGTGCGATGCCAATGGTCGTGATCACGGGACAGAAGCCAATAAAAGATCGGCCGCAAGGTCAATTCCAGATCATTGATGTCATCGATATGATGACGCCTATCACCAAGTACACTCAACCGATTATCAGTGCAAAGACGATACCTTCACACGTGCGGGAGGCTTTCCGTCGTGCCGAAGATGAACGACCAGGTGCAGCGCACCTTGAGCTATCAGACGATATTGCAGCTGAAGAAGTGGATGCTACCCCAATTACACCGAGTTACTCGCGTCGTCCAATTACTGAGCATAAGTCTGTCGATTACGTTTTGAAACTGCTTAAGGAAGCTAAGCATCCGCTCATCGTCATTGGTGCCGCAGCCAACCGTAAAATTACGGCAAAAATGCTTCGTGCGTTCGTCGATAAAACAGGAATTCCATTTATCACAACGCAAATGGGTAAAGGTGTCATTAATGAAGATCACCCACGTTGGTTAGGGAATGCAGCGGTATCTGATGGCGATTACCCACATCGTGCCATAGAACAAGCTGACTTAATCCTCAATGTCGGCCACGATGTCGTTGAGAAACCGCCATTCATGATGAAACCTGATCAACGCAAGGTGGTTCATATTAACTTCCAAGGCGCCCAAGTCGATTCTGTTTATTTCCCACACGCCAGTATGATTGGCGATATCGGCAACAGCATTTGGCAGCTTAAAGAAGGTATCGAGCCGCAGTCTCATTGGGATTTTGAATTTATGCTGAAAGTCCGCGAACACATGCGTGACCACACCGACGAAGGCGCACATGACGAGGCTTTCCCTATGCTACCTCAGCGCCTAGTAGAGGAAGTGAGAGAAGTTATGCCAGACGACGGCATCATTGCGTTGGACAACGGTATTTATAAAATTTGGTTTGCTCGCAATTATCCTGCACGCCAGCCAAACACCGTGTTGCTCGATAATGCACTGGCCTCGATGGGCGCCGGTTTACCATCTGCCATGGCTGCTAAACTGGTCCACCCAAACCGCAAGGTAGTTTCTATCTGCGGCGACGGCGGCTTTATGATGAATTCGCAAGAAATCGAAACCGCTGTTCGTATGAATCTCGATTTGGTTGTGCTTATTCTTAACGACAGCGCTTACGGTATGATTAAGTGGAAACAAGAGCACATGGGTTTGCACGACTTTGGCTTGGACTTTAAGAACCCTGACTTTATCAAATACGCGGAAGCTTACGGTGCTAACGGCTACCGGTTAGAAGCAACAGAAAAATTGCAGCCACTGATGCGTGACTGCATGGAGAAAGGTGGCGTGCACATCATCGACGTTCCCGTTGATTACTCACGCAATGTTGAATTACTCAACGAGGAAATTCCTAAACGCGCAAAAGCGATCCAAGCCTAATCTTTAAGGCTTGGATGCGTATCTGCAAAGATAGGATAGTCGTTAATTTTGTCTAAAAATGCCTGCAGCTTGGGGAATTCGTTTAACGAAATCAGTGAACGAAAGAGTCCCCAGCTCAGGAAACAGCCTAAGCGCAGTTCACCATCGCTGAACGGATGCGGTCCCTCATAAGCAACAGCATGGTCACGGCTCTCCATTAAAGCGAGAATTTCATGCACGCGCTCATGCTGGCGCTTCATGTAGCCATTGTTTTCTGGCGTCACACCTTCCTTGCTCAATAAGAACAGATTAATGGTGGCGTCCATCGCTGTATTCACCAAACAATACTGGTCAAAGTCAGTGGTGTCCGCGAAAAAACGCTCGCCGTTCTTTTCACGCACATATTTTAATATGCTCGAAGAATCAAAAAAGCGCAGGTCGTTATGATGTAAAAAAGGCACCTTTTTAGCAGGACTCAGCTTTGCACTCATATCGTGATCAGTCTCGGTAAACGAATACGCTAACCCCGTTTCTTTAAAGGCAATACGACAGTGCCGTACATACGGTGAAGTATAACTACCAAACAGTTCCATAAACCGCTCTCCTATTAATGGTCTCGACAGGGCTCGTCGGGATACTCAAGTTCAATTGTAGTATGCGCTAAATTAAAGCCTTGTAGCGCATCGGAAATATTAAGTTTGAGCCGGCCCCGCTGCTCCGCAGTCAGCTCACGCGCAACCACAATATGCGCGGTTAATACATGACGCTCACCATCAAGCGACCAAAAGTGAATATGATGAGCATCTTGCACATCATCTAGTTTTATCAGTTTTTCTTGAATAGCGATATAGGCCTCTTCGCTGGGCGCTGCTTGCACAAACAGTTTCACTGTAGAGGCCAAAGTGCGAATAACATTAAGTAAAATAAATAAGGTAAAACCGATAGATAACAAAGGGTCAAGAATAGGCCAGTCGACAAAATACAACACGATTGAGACTATCAATACCGCGACCCAGCCCAACACGTCTTCGATCAGGTGCCAATTTAATACGCGTTCATTAAGCGTCTCACCTGCACTTAATTTAAACGCCGCATAACCATTAACGGCGACACCAAAAACCGCCAGTCCGATCATTCCTTCAGCAACGGGCATCACGGGATCAAATAAGCGAGGGATGGCGGTATAAAGCACCCAGACCGAACCGGCAATTAGAATCACCGCATTAATAAAAGCCCCGACCAATGAAAGCCGCTGATACCCGTATGTGAAGGTGCGAGATGGATCCCGCTTACTGAACTTGTTGAGTAACCAGGCTAGGCCTATAGATAAGCTATCGCCTAGATCGTGCACCGCATCTGCAAGGATCGCTGTACTGTTCGTTAAAACACCACCAATAAACTCAATGATGGTGAAAGCCAAGTTGAGAAAAAATGCCCAACCAATCCGGTTCGAAGACATATCGTGGTGATGGTGATGATGGTGGTCGTGACTCATAAACTCCACTTGTTAACTCAGTGAGACGGACAACAGAGTGTGTGTTGGTTTAGTAACTACTATGACACGATAAGACGTATATGCGAAGCATATCGCGATTTATGTCGCTCTGACTTCGTCATTTTGGGCTGACAACACAGTACTATTATATTATTGTAAAAATAATGTTATCAAAATGAGAGAACACAGTGCGAAAACTTCTTATACTTGGATTGCTTTTAACGAGCTTCAACGCCCTTGGCAAAACATTTGAAACACCTACTTTTCTCATTCAATGCCAAGATTGTACAACCGGTCAACTCCGTGACTGGTTCTTCAACACGATCGTTCTTAATACAAATAAAAACCCGGAAAAAGAACATCAACGCATCTACTCAGAATATCGCATCATCGTACATCGACCTGAGTCATCTCGGTACGACGCGTTTAAAGTGATCGCACCCGTAACACGCTTAATGCAAGGCGATATTAAACCAGAAACCTTTAACGTCTCAAAGACCTCTCATACAAACAGTGAAACCTACCTCGCGAAGCAGCTGTTTGCCTATGCAAAGCAAATCGATAAACAATTAGATCATATCGGCGACCAATTAAGCCGTTCGTTTAAAACTACGGATGAGTATCAGCAATGGCTTAACTCAAATAACACGCAAGCTAATAACCACGTCTGCACAAATAACCCTCAATATCTTGGATTAACGTCTTTCTTTTCAGTTGATGCGCGTAAACAGTTACAACAACAAGCAAGCCAACTGTTCAGCGAAATCGACTTCAACAGTGAACCAACGACGATCGAGGTAGCCAACCAGTCTCGGTTTATTAAGGGCACTCTCAATCAGTCTTCTATTTACTTGATTAAGCGAAAGCCGTTTCATAATTCGACAATATCCTTAAATTTTGCCGATCCGGAGGACCCAAAAGACTCTGCGAAAGCAACATTCCTCCTGACATTAAAGGGCGATACGCTGACTATTAATCCTACTGAGTCGTTAACACGGCTAGGCAACAAGAGCCTGAGTCTTTTCGAAGACTTTGGCGGAGAAGTGTCGCCATGTGCTGTTGTGGCAATGAATAGCTATCAAACACCTCAAACAATTCGACAAACACAGAAAGAGCCTAGACTTGCAGCTAATGTTAATCCCGATAATCCACATTTATGCGCATACATTTATGATGCGCAAGATAAAACACGCAGATTGATTCTAGGAGCAACCTGTAGCTTGATGTCGGATGGAGCTGATACCGTTGATAGCCGCTAGCTATAGGATTCCGAAAGGCTTCTATCTTTCGTCTGACGGCAACAAATTGGTCAAGAGTTGAATTTACCAGAGGCTACATTATGACCTTAATACTAGTCCACGTTGCGATCATAGCTCTCATCACGCTAATCTGTATAAAAATTAAAGTATGGGTGCCTATGCTTATCACCTTAATTCTATCCTTTACTTATTTTTATTGGATAATCAGTAACAGCCAACCGGACGGTCTTTCAAACATAGTTTTCTTTATTTGGCCTCCTCTTTATACAATATTATGTGGCGGATTTTGGTTTCTCTTTAATAAAATACGGTTAGCGTTATAAAGGTTATCAGTGGGAAAATACGGGGTTTTATATCAAGCCTAATGACTATCGTTTTAATCTAATTAAAAAATTGAAGTAGGTTGTGCAAGTGATTAAATTTAAGTTCAATCATTTTTGGTTTGTTTTTCTTTTGTTGTTTTTTTTAAGTAGCCTCTATTTTATTTGGCCAGAAAAAGATCTAGTCATCAATTTTTATAAGACGGGCGACGGCACTCAGTTTGAAGCAAAAATGACCATTGGCATGACACTTATGATTTTTGCAGTTTTTATTTATATGCCATTTCGAATGATTACTGAACCGTTTTTTTCGTATTGGTTAGAAAATAATAGTCTTTTCATAAAAAAGTTTGGAAAAACTAAAGAGGTTCCACTTAGTAAAATGGTTTATGTGCTTCGGAAACCATTATGGACAAGGTTTTTTGGCGCACCATATATGCTATTTTACTATAATGACAAGCGTTACAGAATACCGTCAGGATTTTACCTTTCTGAAAAAGATTATGAGTATTTAAAAACAAAAGTAGATATAACGGAACAGGGTAACTTAGAGGTGAAAGTTTAGTGTCATCCAGCAAAAAAAGGACATCTAATGTTACTCAAAAGATACATTTTATGTCCTTATTAGCCGTTGTTTAAAACGCAGTGACGGTTATTCAACCGTCACTGACTTCGCAAGGTTTCTTGGTTGGTCGACATCGGTGCCTTTAATGATAGCCACGTAGTACGACAACAACTGCAGAGGAATGGTGTACACGATAGGCGCGATGACTTCATCACAGTGACAGACATTTAATACATTCATCGTGTCATCACTGGTGAAGCGTGCGTTCTTATCAGAGAACACATACATAATCCCGCCACGGGCGCGCACTTCTTCAACGTTTGATTTAAGCTTCTCGAGCAGCTCGTTGTTAGGTGCAACAACAATGACCGGCATCTCTTCGTCGATTAACGCTAATGGGCCATGCTTAAGCTCTCCAGCTGCGTACGCTTCCGCGTGAATATACGAGATCTCTTTGAGCTTTAACGCACCTTCCATGGCTATTGGGTATTGATTACCACGTCCAAGGAATAGACTATGATCCTTGCTTGCAAAGTCGGGCGCTAGCGCTTCAATTTCAGCATCGAGTTCAACCGCTTCTTCGAGTTTAGCAGGTAAGGTTTGTAACGCTTTTACAATAGCGGATTGCTGTTGTTCGTTCATGCCACGGTACTTACCAATCGCAACGGTGAGCATTAATAGCCCCGTAAGCTGGGTAGTAAATGCTTTCGTTGATGCGACGCCGATTTCTGCGCCAGCACGCGTCATAAAAGCAAGATCTGACTCACGTACCATGGACGAGGTTGCGACGTTACAAATCGTCAGACTGCCTCGATAGCCCATTTCTTTTGAGAGACGAAGCGCTGCGAGCGTATCCGCCGTTTCGCCACTTTGCGAGATAGTCACAAGCAGACTGTTAGGGCGCACAAACGACTGGCGATACCTGAACTCAGAGGCTATCTCTACATTACACGAGATGTTTGCCATTGATTCAAGCCAGTATTTTGCCACCATGCCCGCATGGTAACTGGTACCACAAGCAATGATTTGGACATGCTCAACCGTCTTAAATAACTCCGCTGCACCTTCACCAAACGCATCATCAAGCACGGTCGTTTCGGATAATCGACCTTCCAACGCATTTCGCACCGCGATAGGTTGCTCGTGAATTTCTTTCAACATGAAATGGCGATACTGACCTTTACCGCCTGCATCGTAATTGACATCTGAATCAACGACTTCGCGCTCAACAGCTTCGTCAGCGCTATCATAAATTTTGATGTCGTTACGGTTGATATCGGCAACGTCACCTTCTTCGAGATAAATAAACTTGCGTGTTACAGGTAATAGCGCCAACTGATCAGAGGCGACAAAGTTTTCACCAATACCTACGCCAATCACTAGGGGACTTCCAGAGCGAGCAACAACCAAACGTTCAGGATCATTGGTATCCATTACGACCGTTCCGTAGGCGCCCTCTAATTGTCTTACAGCCGCTTTCAACGCATCAAGTAAGTCATCATGGGTTTTACGTTCATGATGGATAAGGTGAGCAATTACTTCGGTATCGGTCTGACTCACAAATTCATAGCCTAACGCTTGCAGTTGCTCGCGCAAAGTCTCATGGTTTTCGATGATGCCATTATGCACAACGGCAATTTCGTGTTCCGATAGGTGAGGGTGGGCATTTCTCTCTGTCACTCCACCATGCGTGGCCCACCGAGTATGTGCGATACCTATGGTGCCATCAACTGGACTCTCATCAATAGCGTCTGCTAACGCTTGCACTTTACCTGTACGCTTAATCGTTTGTAAGTGTTGAGATTTATCGATAACAGCAATACCAGCTGAGTCATAACCTCGATATTCGAGACGTTTAAGACCTTCTAATAAAATTCCGCTGACACGTCGCTCAGACGTTGCTCCTACAATACCGCACATAATTACTGTTCCCTTTTCTTTGGTCTTTCCCAACCATCTATGTTTCTTTGCTTACCGCGCGCAACGGCTAGTTGCTGATCTTCAACATCTCGAGTGACGACAGAACCTGCACCGATAGTCGCTTCTTTGCCAATTTTCACAGGTGCGACTAGTGAACTATTAGAGCCAATAAATGCACCATCACCGATTTCGGTTTTGGATTTGTTAACACCATCGTAATTACAAGTAATAGTACCTGCACCGATGTTTGCTTGTTTACCGATCTCTGTATCACCTAAGTAAGTTAAGTGATTCGCTTTTGAGCCCTCGCCGAGACGAGTTTTTTTCATCTCTACGAAATTACCAACAAGGGCTCCTCGCTCCATAATCGCGCCTGGACGTAGTCGCGCAAAGGGACCGACTTGGCAATCGGTCTCTATGTGAGCATCCTCAATATGGCTGTTCGCCTTAATAACTGTGTTTGCACCAATTTTAGCGTTTCGAATAACACAGTTTGGCTCAATAACGACACCATTACCAAGTTCAACATGCCCTTCAAACACAACATTTACATCTATTACCACATCTTCGCCAACAACAACCGAACCGCGAACATCAAAACGCATCGGATCCATCAACGTAGCGCCTTGGGTCATCAAGTCGCGCGCAACTCGTTGCTGGTAAGCTCGCTCTAAGCTGGCAAGTTGAATACGGTTGTTCGCTCCCTCAACTTCGTTTGTTTCACCTGGTTGAGTTGAGGCGATATCGACGCCTTCACTAGCTGCCATAGCAACAATGTCAGTTAAATAATACTCTTGCTGGGCATTATTATTATCTAATGCGCCCAGCCAGCGCTTAAGCGCATCACCGCTTGCTACCATGATACCGGTATTTACTTCGTTCACCTGAAGCTCTTCGTCGCTCGCATCTTTCTGTTCAACAATACCAACGATACGCTGTGTAGCCTTGTCACGAATGATACGCCCATAACCAGATGGGTCATCTAACTTCATTGTAAGAAGACCTAAGTCGGTGCGTGTAGCAACGTCGAGTAGTTTAGATAGAGTTTCCGGCGTTAACAGAGGAACATCGCCATATAAGATTGCGACTTTTTCGTCAGGCAGGAGCTCATCCATTACTTGTTGAACAGCGTGCCCGGTTCCTAGCTGCTCCTTTTGTTCGTTCCACACCAAGGATGAGTCCGAAACGTGCGCTTTTAATTGCTCCCCTCCATGGCCATAAACTAAATTTATAGCGTGAGGCTTTAACACCTTTGCACAGTCAATTACGTGCTGCACCATCGGCTTGTGAGCAACCTTGTGTAACACTTTGGGCAGGCTCGAACGCATCCGTGTTCCTTTTCCCGCAGCCAAGATGATTACGCGAAGTTTCATATCTTTTACATCCTTAGTGTTATCGATTTGTTGAAAACGGACATATTCTACATACAAAAAAGGCCTTGTTGTACCAACAACAAGGCCTTTTGCGTAATTTTTTTCTAATTTTTAACGTCTAAGCTTACGAATAACTTCAAGTTGCGCCATCGCGCGTGATAATTCTGCAATTGCTTCAGCATACGACAAGTCAGAACCTGAATCCGCAATCGCTTCTTCCGCACGCTTACGCGCTGCTTCAGCTTCTTGCTCATCTAGCTCATGACCACGTACAGCAACATCAGCAAGAACAATCACTTGACCTGGTTGCACTTCAAGAACACCGCCGGCAACATACAGCAGTTCTTCTTGACCTTCCTCACTCAAAAAACGAACCATTCCTGGTTTGATTTTGGTCAGTAAGGGTGCGTGTCCTGGGTAAATACCCAGTTCACCTTCGCTACCCGACACCTGGACCGTCTGCACAACGCCGGTAAACAACCGACGTTCTGCACTCACGATTTCCAGATTTAACGTTTGTGTCGCCATTTAAACCTCCCAGTTGGTTACAGGTTTTTGGCTTTTTCAATCGCTTCTTCGATGGTACCTACCATGTAGAAAGCTTGCTCTGGAAGATCATCGTAGTCACCTTCAAGGATGCCCTTGAAGCCAGCGATAGTATCTTTGAGCGATACGTACTTACCAGGTGCTCCTGTAAATACTTCTGCTACGAAGAACGGCTGTGATAAGAAACGCTGGATCTTACGTGCACGAGCAACGGTACGCTTATCTTCTTCAGATAACTCATCCATACCCAAGATAGCAATGATGTCTTTCAACTCTTTATAGCGTTGAAGTACTTCTTGCACACCCATCGCTGTGTCGTAGTGCTCTTCACCGATAACCAGTGGGTCGAGCTGACGCGAGGTTGAATCCAATGGGTCAACCGCAGGGTAGATACCCAGTGATGCGATATCACGGTTAAGTACAACAGTTGCATCCAAGTGAGCAAAGGTTGTTGCTGGTGATGGATCCGTCAAGTCATCCGCAGGTACGTATACGGCTTGAACCGAGGTGATTGAGCCTGTTTTGGTTGACGTAATACGTTCCTGAAGTACGCCCATCTCCTCAGCCAATGTAGGCTGATAACCTACTGCTGATGGCATACGACCCAACAATGCAGATACTTCCGTACCGGCTAGGGTGTAACGGTAGATGTTATCAACGAAGAACAATACATCGCGACCTTCGTCACGGAATTTCTCCGCGATGGTCAAACCGGTCAATGCAACACGTAAACGGTTGCCCGGTGGCTCGTTCATCTGACCATAAACCAATGATACTTTGTCGAGAACGTTTGAATCGTTCATTTCGTGATAGAAGTCATTACCCTCACGAGTACGCTCACCAACACCGGCGAATACTGAGTAGCCGCTGTGCTCGATAGCGATGTTACGGATAAGCTCCATCATGTTTACGGTTTTACCAACACCCGCACCACCGAACAAGCCAACTTTACCACCTTTTGCGAAAGGACAGATCAAGTCGATAACTTTGATACCTGTCTCAAGCAAATCGCTGGTGTTTGACTGCTCTTCGTACGTAGGTGCTGCGCGGTGAATAGACATACGCTCTTCTTCACCGATAGGGCCCGCTTCATCGATAGGCTGACCTAATACGTTCATAATACGGCCCAGGGTTTTCTTACCCACTGGAACCATGATCGGCTCACCGGTGTTTTCAGCGATGATGCCGCGACGCAAACCGTCGGTAGTACCCATTGCGATGGCACGAACAATACCACCACCTAGCTGCTGCTGAACTTCTAGCACTAGGCCTTCAAGGTTACCTTCGGTCACTTTCAATGCGTCGTATACTTTTGGCACTGCGTCTTGTGGAAACTCAAAGTCCACAACGGCGCCGATAATCTGTACGACTTTACCTTGACTCATGACTATTCCTCTAACTCTTCAATTCTTTTACCGTTGCCGCGTTATACCGCTTCGGCGCCGGAGACGATTTCCGATATTTCTTGCGTAATCGCTGCCTGACGAGCTTTGTTGTACTGCAGCTGAAGCTTATCAATAAGGTCTTCAGCATTGTCAGTTGCAGCTTTCATCGCAATCATACGAGCAGCTTGCTCACTGGCGAAGTTATCTACAACACCCTGATACACCTGGGTCTCAACATATCGACGAATAAGCGTGTCGAGAATGCTTTCAGGGTTTGGCTCGTACAAGTAGTCCCAGCTACCCGTTTGGACATTTTCGTCCTTTTCCGCTTGCGGCAATGGCAGCAATTGGTGAATGGTCGGCTCTTGTGTCATGGTGTTAACGAACTTGTTGTACACCACGTACAAGCGGTCGATTTTGCCTTCTTCAAAAGCGTCCAACATAATTTGGACAGAACCTGTAATTTCTTTAAGTTCTGGCTTGTCACCTAGACCCGATACTTGGGCTTGCAACTTACCACCAAAACGTTTGAAAAAGCCGGTTGCTTTACTTCCGATGGCTGCAAAATCAGCCTCAATGCCTTGTTCTTTCCACTCGTTTGCGTGTTTTACGACGGCTTTAAACTCGTTAGAGTTAAGGCCACCACATAAACCACGGTCGGTAGAAATAACAATGTAGCCCACACGCTTCACTTCGCGTTCTTCCATAAATGGATGACGATACTCAATGTTTCCGCGTGCGACATGACCAATCACTTTGCGAATGGTGTCCGCGTATGGACGACTTTCATCCATACGTTCCTGCGCCTTTTTCATTTTTGACGCAGCCACCATCTCCATAGCGCTAGTGATCTTCTGAGTATTACCGATACTCGAGATCTGTGTCTTTATCTCTTTACCGCTGGCCATGATGATTCTCCTTTAACTCAACGACAAATGGCCGCTTACTAGCGGCCACCGCCAATTACCATGATTGCGTTTGCTTGAATTTCTCAAGTGCCGCTTTCAATTGGCTATCGATGTCGTCGTTATAGTTTCCGGTTTTATCAATTTCAGCCATCAGCTCAGAGTATTCGCTCGCCATGAATGATTGTAGAGACTCTTCAAAATCCATGATTTTGTCGATAGCCACATCTTTCAGGAAGCCTTTCTCAACGGCGTAAATTGATACAGCCATTTGAGCCACGCTCATAGGCTTATATTGCTTCTGCTTCATCAACTCGGTGACGCGCTGGCCATGCTCAAGTTGAGCACGAGTCGATTCATCAAGGTCAGATGCGAACTGAGCAAAGGCTGCCAATTCACGGTACTGAGCCAAGGCTAGACGGATACCGCCGCCCAATTTCTTGATGATCTTAGTCTGTGCAGCACCACCAACACGAGAAACTGAGATACCCGCGTTAACCGCTGGGCGAATACCTGAGTTGAACAGGTCAGTTTCAAGGAAGATCTGACCGTCAGTGATTGAAATCACGTTAGTCGGTACGAACGCAGATACGTCACCCGCTTGTGTTTCAATGATAGGTAATGCGGTCAAAGAACCTGTTTTACCTTTCACTTCACCGTTGGTGTGCTTTTCTACATAGTCAGCGTTGACGCGAGCAGCGCGCTCAAGTAGACGCGAATGTAGATAGAAAACGTCACCAGGGAATGCTTCACGACCTGGAGGACGACGCAGTAGCAATGAAATTTGACGATAAGCAACTGCTTGCTTCGACAAATCATCATAAATAATTAATGCATCTTCACCGCGGTCACGGAAGAACTCACCCATAGTACAGCCAGAGTATGCTGACAAGTACTGAAGCGCCGCAGATTCAGAAGCAGAAGCGGCTACAACAATGGTGTTTTCCAATGCGCCGTGCTCTTCCAGCTTACGAACAACTGCAGAAATCGTTGAGTTTTTCTGCCCGATTGCGACGTAAACACATTTAATTCCAGAGTTTTTCTGGTTGATGATTGCGTCAACTGCTAAAGCCGTTTTACCGGTTTGACGGTCACCGATGATCAACTCACGTTGACCACGACCGACTGGGATCATCGAGTCGATTGATTTGTAGCCGGTTTGTACTGGCTCATCAACAGATTGACGATCGATAACACCCGGTGCAATTTTTTCGACAGGCTCGTAAGCTTCCGCTTCGATAGGGCCTTTACCGTCGATAGGTTGACCAAGCGTGTTAACTACACGGCCAAGCAACTTGTTACCAACAGGTACTTCAAGAATACGACCCGTAGATTTAACTTTTACACCCTCTTGCAAGTCAGCATAAGGGCCCATTACAACCGCACCAACAGAGTCACGCTCAAGGTTCAGTGCGATAGCGTAGCGGTTTCCAGGAAGCTCGATCATCTCACCTTGCAAGCAGTCTGCAAGGCCGTGAACGCGAATGATACCGTCTTGTACAGACATGATGGTACCTTCGTTGCGCGCTTCGCTGGTGACTTCGAACTTCTCAATACGCTCTTTGATTAGTTCTGCGATTTCATTTGAATTCAGTTGCATGCTCAAGTCCCCAATTAGGATTGCAGTGCATAGGCAAGACGTTCTAGCTTGCCACGCAGTGAACCGTCAATCACGGTATCGCCTGCTTGAATGGTTAATCCGCCAATCATTGACGCATCTACACTGCAGTTCAGCTTAATTTTGCGTTGCAAACGTGCTTCGAGTGCCTTAGAAAGCTCAGCTTGCTGAGCATCCGACATTTCGACCGCACCCGTTACATCTACGACAATTTCCTTTTCGTAATCAGCACGGAGCACGTTAAATTGTTCCAACACCGCTGGCAGGGCAGTTAAACGTTCGTTTTCTGCCATCACCTTGATAAGATTCTGTGCTTGTTCGGTTAATGCGTCTCCGCAAACACCGATAAACACCTCACTCGTGCGACCAACGGTAGCAGAGCTACTCAAAAAGCTCGCCATACGGTCATCTTGCGCCACTGAAGCGGCAAAAGACAACATCTCGGCCCACTTATCGAGCGCTCCTTGTTGCAAAGCAAAATCAAAAGCTGCTTTTGCGTAGGGGCGAGCGACAGTAGTCAGTTCTGACATAAGCTCAAACCCCTTGATTAAAGTTCAGCGACCAGTTTTTCAACGATGTCGCGATGAGCGTTCTCATCAATCTCACGCTCGATAATTTTCTGAGCACCAGTCACAGCTAGAACAGCGACTTGCTTACGCAACTCTTCACGAGCACGATGGCGTTCAGCTTCGACTTCCTCATGACCAGACGCGACGATTTTCTCGCGTTCTTCGTGACCACGCTGAGTTTCGTCCTCAACGATTTTTGCGCCACGTTTCTTAGCCTGCTCAATGATTTCAGCCGCTTGCTGCTTCGCCTCTTTAAGCTGTTCAGCGATGTCTTCCTGGGCTTTTTCTAAATCTTTTTGAGCACGTTCACCAGCACTAAGCCCGTCAGCAATTTTCTTCTGACGTTCTTCAATTGCCTTGATGATCGGTGGCCACACGAACTTCATGCAGAACCACACGAACACGGCGAACGCGATCGTTTGTCCAATTATAGTAGCGTTGATATCCACAACGGACCTCCTTTATTTGGTGACCGTCGAATCGCGCTTAGCCTGCTACCTGAGTTAAGAACGGGTTTGCGAATGTGAATAGCAAAGCAACCGCAACACCGATCATAGCGATAGCATCGATAAGGCCCGCAACGATGAACATTTTAACTTGTAATTGAGGCGCTAGTTCTGGTTGACGAGCGGCCGCTTCCAAGAATTTGCCACCCAACATACCGAAGCCAAGCGCTGTACCCAACGCAGCAAGACCGATCATGATTGATACAGCGATAGCGGTAAAAGCAACTACAGTTTCCATTGATATCTCCAATTTTCAGTAGATTAAAGTTAAAAAATAAAAGTAAAACCAAACTTAGTGTTCAGATGATGCCATGCTTAAGTAAACAATGGTCAACATCATGAAAATAAACGCTTGTAACACGATAACGAGGATATGGAATACAGCCCAGGCGAAGTGCGCTGGCAACTGGAAGAATCCAATCATCGCAATAAGAATAAAGATCAATTCACCCGCGTAGAGGTTACCAAACAAACGCAGTGCCAGCGACGCCGGCTTAGCGAGTAGCGTGATACTCTCGAGCACAAAGTTCACAGGGACAAGCGCCCAGTGATTAAATGGCGTAAACGTCATTTCTTTGGCAAAGCCCTTGATGCCTTTGTATTTGATCGAATAGATAATGATCAAAGCAAAAACACTTAAGCTCAGTGCGAATGTAGTATTCAAGTCGGTGGTTGGCACCACTTTGAAATACACGTCATGAGGATCATTAACAAACCCTAGCCAATAGCCCGTGTACATAGCTGCCGTAGGCAACCAATCGACAGGTATTAAATCCATCAAGTTCATCAAGAAGATCCAGACGAAGATGGTTAACGCTAAAGGTGCAATGAGTTTATCTTTGCCGTGGAATGACTCTTTGACGCTGTTATCGACAAACTCGACAACCATTTCGACAAAGCATTGCCACTTACCAGGCACCCCCGCAGAGGATTTTTTGGCTACTCTGCGGAAACTCCACAGAAATAGCACACCTAGTAACACGGACCAGAAGATAGTATCGACATTTACCGCCCAGAATCCTTCACCAACCGTCCAGTTTTGAAGGTGGTGTTGAATATACTGAGTCGGAGTTTGCTCTCCACTTACCATGTTGTTTCCCAGTTACGTTGATTTTAAAAACAAAATCGGTGCAATCCACTGTGCAACAACGGCTAGAATAAAGCCGGTTAATAACCACAATGCATTAGAATTTGTAAGCAGTAAAACTAAACTCAGTAGTACTGCTGTAAGTACTAGCTTGACGCCCTCACCAACAAAAAAACTTTTGACCACTTGTTGGTTGGCACGCGCGCCCGCATATCTAAACGCTATCCAGCCAAACAGCGCGTTGGGAATCAGTGCCGAAAAACTCCCCAATAAAGCGGCTAATGCAGCATCTGTTTGGCTCACAAGAAAGGCCAATAAAGCAGTGCACAACGACACAACTAACTGACTCAAAACCGTTTTTCGTGCTAGTTTTTTTCCTGCCAAAGCAAGGGGCTGAGTCACTATTGAACCTTTCTTCAAAATTTGGGTGTTGACCTATTTTTAAACAGGCACAAATAAACTCGCGCTAGTATAAAGATCTGCCCGCTAAATGCAAACAAATTTGCCTACAGCCTTTGAGTTTAATGCTACTTAACATACCCGTTACAAATGTGACAAGGGTCTTATTTTATGTGCGCTAATATGCCATCTAACTCATCTAAGTTAGTGTAATTGATAACGACTTTTCCTTTACCTTTTCGGCCATGATTGATAGCAACTTTTGCGCCCAAGCGCTCTGATAAGGATGCCTCAAGGCGTTCGATATCAGCATCAGGTTGAGGTTTGTCTTGTTGTTTGGGAGGTTCAATGGTTTTGCGAACTAATTTTTCAGCTTCGCGCACCGTCATATCTTTTGCAGCAATATGCTGAGCAACGCTCGCTTGCTGTTCACCTTCGAGCGCTAATAATAATTTAGCGTGCCCGAGTTCAATGTCGCCACGTTCAAGTAGCAACTTAACGCTCGCCTCTAAGTTATTGAGGCGCAAAAGATTAGTCACCGTAGTGCGAGATTTACCAACCGCTTGCGCGACGTCTTGATGTGTCATATTAAATTCATCAAGTAGTCGTTGGAGTGCCGTTGCCTCCTCCATCGCATTAAGATCTTCGCGCTGGATGTTTTCAATTAAAGCAATCGCCACGGCAGCTTCGTCTGGCACGTCTTTTACCAAGCAGGGAACCAATTCAAGCTTAGCTAATTGCGCGGCTCGCCAGCGGCGCTCACCAGCAATGATTTCATATTCATCGTCTGCGATGATACGCACCACGATAGGCTGAATTATACCCTGTGCTTTTACCGAAGCAGCGAGATCTTCAAGTGCCTCAGGAGACATATCTTTACGCGGTTGATAACGTCCAGGTTGCAGTTGCTCGATAGGTAGCTTTTGAAGTTCACCTTTAACCAACGTATGTTGTTCATCTTCCACGGGTGGCTGTTGACCATCTTGGCGTTGTTGACTCGCCGAATTGCTTGTCAATAAAGCGTCTAATCCACGACCTAAACCACGTTTTTTCGGCGACATATATTTATTTCCTCAAACCCTACTACTCGTTTTTATGAATTAACCGATTGCTGCTCTTTTTCCAGCTTTTCAGCTCGCCGGATGATCTCTCCAGCAAGTGATAAATAAGCTTTTGCACCAGTTGATGACTTATCATAATACATGGCCGGAGCACCAAACGAAGGGGCCTCAGCCAACCGTACGTTACGTGGAATAACCGTGCGATAAACTTTTTCACCAAAATGTTGCTTAAGCTGTTCTGATACATCATTAGCTAAGCGATTACGCGGGTCGTACATCG
Source organism: Idiomarina sp. D18 (assembly GCF_057748155.1). Taxonomy (NCBI): domain Bacteria; kingdom Pseudomonadati; phylum Pseudomonadota; class Gammaproteobacteria; order Alteromonadales; family Idiomarinaceae; genus Idiomarina; species Idiomarina sp. D18. Next base: position 2,424,642 of record NZ_CM173240.1, on the reverse strand, counting down.
TACGCAGAATGCCTTCAATTGTCAGGCTTGGATTAACCACTTCAGCAAGCTGTCGGATTGTCTCCATTAACGCAGTCAGTCCCTCTAATGCATAATACTCGCACTGCATCGGTACAAGAATAGAATCGGCTGCTGCCATCGCATTAACGGTCAACATATTTAAGGAAGGAGGGCAGTCGATAAAAATAAAGTCATAATCGTCTTGCACGCTCTTAAGTGCGTTTCGAAGCCGTACTTCGCGCGCAAAAAATTCCATTAATTTGATTTCTGCGGCTGTGACATCAGAGTTTGCAGCGATAAGATGATATTTGCCGTTAGTATCGGTAACAACCACTTCTTTAATGGGTTTTTCGTCCACTAACAATTCATACACGGTGCTATCGACTTCATACTTATCAACACCGCTACCCATAGTCGCATTACCTTGAGGATCTAAATCAATGAGTAGAACTTTACGCTTGGTTGCAGCCATGGATGCAGCCAAATTCACTGCGGTGGTCGTTTTGCCCACGCCGCCTTTTTGATTAGCTATCGCAATAGTTGTAGCCACGGGTGCATCACCTCTTATTATTAATGGGCGTTAATTGGACGGATAATAACCATGTGCCGCTCGCCTTCCAAGCCGGGCACCATCAATCGGTTGATTTCATCAATACCGTATTGGGTGTCAAGGTCAGCTATCTCTTGCTCTGGATACATACCTTTGAGCGCATAAAATCGCCCTGACGGCTTTGGTAAATGATGACACCATGAAAGCATATCATTAAGCGAGGCAAAGGCTCTACTCAACACACCGTCAAAATCGTGTAAGCGACTATCATAAGCTTCTACTCGGCTTTGTACGGCCGTTACATTCTCGATATTAAGTTCATGACAAACTTGCCTGATAAAGCGAATTCGTTTACCTAAGCTATCTAACAATACGAATTCACAGTGTGGCATACAAATAGCCAATGGCAAGCCAGGTAAGCCCGGACCTGTGCCTACATCAATAAATTGCTCACCTTTTAAATGTGGCATTACCACAAGGCTATCAATGATATGCTTAGTAAGCATTTCATTTGGATCACGGACTGATGTCAGATTATACGCTTTATTCCATTTATCCAGCAATTCAACCAGTTGCACAAGTTTAACCACTTGTTCATCTGACACTGTGCCACGGACAGAATCATCCGTTTGTGCAAGTAACCTCTCTAATTTTTCTTTCAAACTCATCCCTTACGCGCTTTTTCTGAGCAAACCTTGCTTCTTAAGATGTACGAGCAGCATTGATATCGCCGCGGGCGTAATACCTGAAATTCGAGCAGCTTTACCAACGGTTTCAGGTTGGTGTTGGTTCAATTTAGCAATCACCTCGTTAGAGAGACCTTTAATGCTCGTATAATCAAACTGATTCGGTAAACGCGTATTTTCATGGCGTTGTTGTTTCGCAATCTCATCTTGCTGCCGTGAAATATAGCCTGCATATTTAGTTTGGATCTCAACCTGTTCGGCTGCAGCTGAATCACTTAAACCCGGCGCAAAGAACGGTGTTTTAACCAACTGCTGATAGTTTACTTCTGGTCGACGTAGTAGCTCCTCACCACTGACCTCTTTTGTTATCGGACTTTTCACAAAGGCGTTAATACTATCAATTTCTGGGTGATCTTTATGAACCCAAGTGCTACGCAAGCGCTGCTTTTCTTGCTCGATAGCTTCCATTTTTAAATTAAACGCTTGCCAACGTTCATCATCAACCAAACCAAGTTCACGACCTGTTTCAGTTAAGCGAATATCCGCATTATCTTCACGCAATAATAGTCTATATTCTGCTCGTGATGTAAACATACGATAGGGCTCTTGCGTACCCAAAGTCGACAGATCATCAATGAGTACGCCCATGTAAGCTTGATCACGACGAGGAGACCACGTTTCTTTATCTTGAGCTAAACGTGCTGCATTTAGGCCAGCTATCAAACCTTGTGCACCTGCTTCTTCATAACCAGTGGTGCCATTGATTTGACCAGCAAAAAACAAACCATTAATCACTTTAGTTTCCAGTGACTGCTTGAGATCTCGTGGATCAAAATAATCATACTCGATCGCATAACCAGGACGTGTAATCACAGCATTCTCGAAACCACGAATTGACTGAACCAATTGCTGTTGTACGTCAAAAGGCAAACTCGTTGAGATCCCGTTGGGATACACTTCAAACGTATTGAGACCCTCAGGCTCTACAAATATTTGATGCGAAGTTTTGTCCGCAAAACGGACAATTTTGTCCTCTATTGAAGGGCAGTAACGCGGTCCAACACCTTCAATCTCGCCCGAATACATGGGTGAACGATCAAGTCCTGAACGAATCACATCATGAGTTTGCTCATTGGTATGTGTAATATAGCAAGGGATCTGTTGAGGATGATCAGCGCGACTTCCTAAGTACGAGAACACAGGTGTTGGTGTGTCACCGGGTTGTTCTTGCATGACTGAAAAATCAATTGAATGACTTGCAATACGAGGTGGGGTACCTGTCTTCAAGCGATCAACACGAAGTGGTAACGCACGTAAACGTTGCGATAGGGCATTTGCTGGTGGATCTCCTGCACGACCGCCTTGGTAATTATCTAAACCAATATGGATCCGACCACCAAGGAAAGTGCCCACTGTAAGTACGACTGCTCGAGCATGGAATTTGAGCCCCATTTGGGTCACTACACCCGTCACCTGATCATTCTCTACGATCAGATCGTCACAGCCTTGCTGAAATAACGTTAAGTTAGGTTGGGTCTCCAACGCATAACGGATTGCTTGCTTATATAGTTGACGATCGGCTTGCGCTCGCGTAGCGCGCACCGCAGGGCCTTTCGACGAGTTCAATGTTCTGAATTGAATACCTGCTTTGTCAGCGGCTTTTGCCATGATACCGCCGAGTGCATCGATCTCTTTGACCAAATGCCCTTTACCAATACCACCGATCGCTGGGTTACATGACATTTGTCCCAACGTATCAATGTTATGGGTTAGCAATAAAGTACGCGATCCCATGCGTGCTGCGGCTAGCGCTGCTTCGGTACCTGCATGTCCACCACCGACGACAATGACGTCATAGGTTTGGGCGTTATTTTTCAACATTCAGAACAACCTCGATGAAAGGAGATAAAGATAAAACTGATCATCATCAGTGAACCGCGTATTTTAACGCGTTTTGGCTGTGATCGAAACGGTTATTTTTTATTCAGACTGTAAAGCTATGCTCGATCAATAAAGATCAGTAAAGGATCTTTATTTAGATCTTTATTATTGCTTCTATTAGGATCGCGTTTTCTGTGAATAGATCGCTACAAGGCTTATTTTTACTGCTTTTTAGAGCGATCAAAACATGTGAAAAAGATCCCTTAAACTGCGATCATAGATCGTGGATAACTAGGGTGTTTATACACAGCTTGAGTTATCCCCACAGTTATACCCAATTCAATGACAGCGCTTATGTCTGCTTATCCTTATTTTGATCACAAGTAAAAAAATTTGTGTATAGAACTGTGGATACGATCACGTGATCGTGTTGCAAACCCCATAAAATACGCGATCAATCTTGTGGGTATGATCGCAATTTATCGATCAATTCAGTAACCCATTTTGATGCTTTGTCTTCAGGATCATCTTCCATCATGTCGATCTCTAATCGTTCAAATAGTCGTGTGGCATTCAAAACGCTGAGCTTTTTATCGCAATGTCGACCGGCTTCACAAAAAGTGTCATAACAAGATTCACCGATGGCACAGACCGCATAGCTAAGATCAGGCAATAAAGGGACATTCGTAGAAGCGATGACATCATAGAAATCAAGCATTGAATCGGCATAGTCGCCTGCTCCGTGAGTGGCTAGGAAGATCAGCCAAATACCTGATTTGGGTAAATCATCGAAAGTGGGTTCGTAATGCATCTGGGTAGAAAGATCATGACTTTCTAGAATTTGTTGAACGTGGTCGGCTAACGCTTCAGTGTTGCCCGACGTGGTGCCTACCAATATATGTATCGTATTCGTCATCGTAAAATGCTTAAATAGTTGTGACAGATACTCGTATTGTACAGGAGTGAAAAACCATGCGTGCAATTTATCTATTTGCAGTTGTCATATTGAGTTTGCCTATATTTTCCACGGCCAAAGGTATTGAGACTGCAAAGCAAGTTGAACAGAATTTGTGGGTGATGGGAATGCCCGCTGAAGCCGATATTGAACGTTTCGCCGAGCAAGGCGGCGATATCGTAATCAGTCTGTTGTCTGTACCAGAACAATCACAAACAGCTGAATCGACATGGGTAACAGAAAACGGCATGGCGTTTTACCATGTTGCAATTCCAGGCGCTGATGGTTTGACACTCGCAAAGGTGCGCTTGTTGGATAAAGTGTTACTTGAGCATAAAGATAAAAATGTGCTCGTGCATTGTGCATCGGGTAATCGAGTGGGTGCTTTGTTTGCACTGCGTGCAGCGTGGCTCGATGGAAAGGAAAAAGACCTAGCGCTCAAAATAGGGCGTGAGCGAGGTTTAACCTCGCTCGAAAAGACGGTATCAGAGATGCTCGCGCAATAAATCTGGTTGGCGATTCGGAGTAAAGATCTCGATCCAGTAGCCATCGGGATCTTTAATAAAAGCAATGCCTTTCATGTTGCCATCATTAGGTTTTTTCTGGAATTCAACGCCGAGCTCTTCAAAGCGCTCGCAGGCGGAGTCAATGTCGGGCACGGCAAAGCCGATATGACCAAACCCCTTTGGCTCTTGGTTACCGCTGTGATACGACACGTTGTCATCGTTCTCATCTCCCCAGTTATGCGTAAGTTCTAGCATGGCGGGTCGGCCAAAGGTTTGAACGATGCGTTCATCGTGATCGGTTGACCAATGACTGCGTTCTTCGGGCGAGATTGAGGCCATGAAATAGAGCGTGAACTTCATCTCAGGGAAGTCCAAACGCTTGATAAGCGTCATGCCGAGTACCTCTGAATAGAACTTTAAAGTACGCTCGGGATCTTTAATACGAAACATCGTCTGATTGAAAACAAATTTGTGGGTTGCGGGATCGTGATGTTCTGATAACCCCTTAGCTTGGTCAAAATGACGACTCATGGAATGCTCCTAAGACAACAATGTGTGAATCAATAGAAATTGGGAATAAGACATTAAATTTCAAGCCAGAGCCCGAAGCTCGTTGGTATGTATACATGGTTGAATGCGGTGATCGATCACTTTACACCGGTGTCACTACGTGTTTAGAACGACGCATTCGTCAACATAACGGCGAGTTAAGTGGTGGGGCTCGCTATACACAGAGTCGCCGACCAGTCGTGTTGAGTTGGCGTCAGGGGCCTTTTTCTAAAACTCGTGCCTGTCAGCTCGAAGCTCAATTGAAACAACTCTCGCGTGCAGATAAACGAAAATTAATTAGTCTGTAATCGGTCGTTCTTTTTGACACTGCCAACATTCTTCAAATGAGGCAGGATTAAGTTCACCACATGCAGGACAACACCATTCTGCGTTATTAGCGCTATTTTGTTCATAGAGACTGAGAATATGTTTCGCGGCATCGTAAGCTTCTGGCATGACGTAGATGGCCGTTTCGATAGCGTCAGCAGGTAACTCGCCAACGCCGCCGGCACTGGGATTATTGGGAACGTGAACCTGAATTCCCTCAGCACGCAATAACCCGCCGAGTAATTCGGCCTCTATCGGGCTACTGGCGCGATAAATCTTTATCCATTGATCGCTCATGAGACACCATGACTTGTTGATAACGTAATAACCAACTTATCACGCTTTTATATGATGCGTGAGTTTTGTCAGCAATTTGTATGAGTTTGAATATTCGGTGGTAAAATCGCGCCCGATAGCGACGCCGTCGAGAAGCGGATGCCGGTGTTTGGCCAAAGGCTTCAAGTTCATGGGCAATTGCGATAGTTAACGCATGTTCACGACGAGCGAGATTGGTTGGATAGAGCAGTTTGTAACCAAGCATCGCTGTGATAGGGGCTAACACAACAGCAAGCGCAATACTCACCGAATTAAATACCTCAAAACTGTACGGTATTACCGGCTGCATCAACAATAGAAAGACCAGAATAAAGTCCATGCTCCCGTTAATCGTACGGTGATGGGATAAAGGAAACGCGGCGATAAACATTATAGGTAGGAGTGACATTACCATGGCGCCGGTACTTTCTAGATAAGGCCATATTGCCGCATGAATGACTATCGAGAGTAATGCCCCTGCACATTGACCGATGAATACTGTTTTCATTGTCTTAGCAGGGTTATCTGTGGTGGAAAACAGCGTTAGCATGATGCTTGCGCCCAACAACAAAAAGGCGACTTGGAACCACTCGGTATACCACCATAAAGCACTGATTAATCCCATGATGACCATGGTTCGAATACTGGCCTCGCGTGCGCCTATCCAGTCACGGTGAAGCAACGATAGCGAGCGGCGTGTTGAGGACGCCGCGCGACCGGAATCACGAAATGAAAGACGCTCGTCACAGGCCTCAATAAATTCATCAAATGCACTGCGTAATGGTGACTGTCTAACGCTCAAAGAGGCGTTCTTTAATGCGGCTAAAATGTCTGAGCGTTTCGCATTTTGCCGGAGTAAACTTGCTGCATTAAGTAAGTGCTTACTTATCTCTTGGTTTGCTTCAAGGGGCAAGAAATAAATCTGAGCCAACCACTCAAGTTGGCTATTAATAACCTTTCTTACCAGTCGAGCGGATTCATGTGCTGCAGGAGAACCCGTACCATGTTCGAGCAATTGTGCTTCAATTTGTGCTAGTTTCGATAGCCGGTCATCAAAATTAAGGAGTGTTTTGTCTTGCTTACTGAATAATTGTGCTACATTTTCTAGAGAAATAATGGTTTCGCGTCGCATTTGGTTGATAAGGCTTTGCTCCGCGCGTTTGTAGGTGAATAACCAACCTACAACCAGTGCCATCATGACACCAACAAATACCGTTAATAACCGGTCGATCCCCAAAGGCAAGAGCGCATCAGGGCTGCGGCTTAGCAAAGCAACCATGGAAGCAGAATAACCCGCCAAAATAGTGCCATAAGACACTAAGCCATGAATTAGATTACCAAGATAAACACAGAGAGCGACCCAAAGTGTAAGACCCATCGCGACAGGCAGTATTTGATGATCCGCTGTCACCACTAAAATCATACCAAACAAGGTTCCGATTAGAGTGCCTAGCGCGCGATATGCGCCTTTTTCTAACAGCAGACCGCGAGTAGGTTGCGAAACAGCCCATACGGTCATAGCGGCCCACTGTGGGTGTTCTAATCCTAATGCCCAGGCTATGATCAATGATAAGCAGGCAGCCAACGCAGTCCGCAATCCAAAGCGGAAGCGAATATAGTCAAAACCGAGTTTAGCAAGCGGCTGCCTCACAAGCTCCATAAAGTCTATTTACCAATGCAGAACGAACCAAAGATCTGGCCCAACAGATCGTCTGAGGTAAATTCGCCCGTGATCTCATTTAAATGTTGTTGTGTCAGCCGAAGCTCTTCAGCGAGTAGCTCGCCGGCAAGGTTAAGCTCTAGGTGCTCTTGTCCGAGTAACAAATGAGACTTGGCTTTCTCCAAGGCATCGAGATGACGGCGACGCGCCATAAAGCTACCTTCCGAGGTAGCGCTATAGCCCACACAATGTTTTAGGTGTTCACGCAGTTGTTCAATCCCATGCCCTGTCTTAGCAGACAGTTGAATTACTGGGATACCGTTGTGTTCGGTTAACCCCGTGTTTTCTTGCGTCAGATCGATCTTATTGCGAATGACCGTAAACGGCGTATCATCAGGTAACTGGGCGAAAAACTCCGGCCAAATATCGTCGGGATGAATTGCACTGGTTTCTTGGCTATCAACCATAAACAACACGCGGTCGGCTTGGCGAATCTCATCCCAGGCGCGTTCAATACCAATACGTTCGACTTGGTCGGGTGAATCGCGCAAACCTGCGGTATCAATAATATGAAGTGGCATTCCGTCAATTTGAATGTGCTCGCGAAGCACATCACGAGTCGTACCCGCAATCTCCGTGACGATAGCGGATTCGCGACCCGCTAAGGCATTTAATAAGCTCGATTTACCGGCATTTGGGCGCCCCGCAATCACAATACGCATGCCTTCACGCATTAACGTGCCTTGTTTGGCTTGTTGTTCTATATGGAACAGCTGATCAATGATTTCTGCCAAATCGTTGGCGACCTTGCCATCGGAAAGAAAGTCGATTTCTTCATCGGGAAAATCGATCGCCGCTTCGACGTACATGCGTAGGTGAATAACAGCGTCGACCAGGACGTCTATTTTGTGAGAAAACTCGCCTTTTAAACTTTGCAGCGCAGCCTTTGCGGCTTGCTCGGAGTTGGTATCGATGAGGTCGGCAATAGCCTCGGCTTGGGTCAGATCGAGTTTATCATTTAAAAATGCGCGCTCGCTGAACTCGCCGGGACGAGCAGGACGAATATCGGGCAATTCTAGAATTGCCTTGATAATCATATCAATGAGAACAGGGCCGCCGTGTCCTTGGAGTTCCAGCACATCCTCACCGGTGAATGAGTTAGGGCCTTTGAAAAAGAGTGCGATGCCCTCATCGAGCAAATGACCTTCTTTATCATAGAAGGGGACATATTCAGCTTTACGTGGAGGTGGACAATGGCCAATGAGTGCATTCGCTACTTGTTTTGCTTGAGGACCGCTAACACGAACAATACCGACTCCACCGCGACCGGGGGGAGTTGCCTGTGCGACGATGCTGTCATTACTGAACTCATCGTCTGTGCTCGTTGGCTCATGTATTGAAGGGTTCATAAATGGGACCTCAACGCTAAATAAAAATGAATCTAATGACTAGTTTACAAGAAAATTGCTGCTAGTCGCTCAGAAAAAACAAAGCCCGGTCGAAACCGGGCTTTTTATTCTCACGCTCTACTGTTATTTACCGCGAACGTTAATACCTTTCTTCTCAAGCCCTTTATAAATAATGAGCATTTGAGTAATGGTTATCAGGTTACTAACCAACCAGTAGAGTACCAGGCCAGACGGGAACCATAAGAAGAACACCGTAAATATGACAGGCATATACTGGAATAACTTCTGCTGCATTGGGTCAGTCGCTGGCGTCGGTTGTAGACGTTGCATTACAAACATACTGATACCCATCAAAATAGGCAGTATGTAGTACGGATCCTTGGTTGATAAATCTTGGATCCAGAATACAAAGGATGAATGACGCAGCTCGACACTCTCTAACAGCACCCAATATAATGATAAAAATATGGGCAACTGAAGCAACATGGGTAGGCAGCCGCCAAGAGGATTGACCTTTTCCTCTTTATACAGCTTCATCATAGCCTGGCCCATCTTCTGGCGATCGTCACCATAACGTTCGCGCAGAGACTTCATTTTTGGCTGAAGCAAGCGCATTTTCGCCATTGACACATATTGCGCTTTAGTCAGTGGGAACAACAACGCTTTGATGATCACGGTAATCAAGATAATCGCTAGACCCCAGTTAATGACAAAGCTTTGTAAAAACTGAAGTAATTTGAATATCGGTTGAGCGAGCCACCACAGGAATCCGTAGTCGACTGTTAAATCAAGATACGGTGCAACTTTGGCCATCGCGTCTTGGTCTTTTGGACCTACGAATATAGTTGCGTCGATGGTTTTCGATGCACCCGATTGTACGGTGGTGGATGGATATAAAACGCCGATGACAGCTTGGTTCGAAGGTGTAACCTGCGAGTAAAACTTGTTTTGCTGTGTTTGCGTAGGGACCCAAGCGGCAACAAAGTAATGCTGCAGCATGCTAACCCAACCTGTCTGGGTTGTAACGCTCAGCTTTTTCTCACGCATGTCGTCAAACGGGTATTTCTCAAACTTATCTTCATCTTGAGAATAGGCAGCACCAAAATAAGTCGGCATGATCATGCTACCGCTTTCGCCTGCAGTCATTGTTTGTTGCAACTGCCCGTAAAACTGTAACTGAGCGGCCTCTGAACTTTGGTTTTCAATCGCATAGTTGACACCAATATCATAGTGCCCGCGCTTGATAACGAAAGTTTTAGTAACATTAAGCCCTGACTCGGTTTGCGTAGTCAAAGGGACTTCAAGGGTGTCGCCGGTTAAACGGTATCGCTCTTGAGCGGCTTGATATTGCGCACGACCGTTATTTGAATCGATACCCTGAGGGCCAATGAGTCCTGATTGCGCGATATAAATGTGATTGCTGTTACGTTTAAGTAATTGGAAACGCTCTTCGGAATCGAGTGTAGCCGCAAACTCTAAAAGCTTTGCTGAAACGATATCACCGCCGTTCAAATCGATTTTTAATTCGAGTTCGTCAGTTACTACGGTGATTAAGCGACCATTACTAGTGATGGCATTAGGGCTGTTACTCTCAGGTACAGCGGTATCTGCGGTATTTGAACCTGACTGAGGAACAGTGGAGCTATTTTGATCTTCGGTTTGCTGCGTCGTTTGTTGTGTTTGCTGAGGCGCTTTCGTGCCAGGGGCAGTGTCGATTGTCCATTGTTGGAACAAAAAGAACGACACAACAATAAACGCAACCAATAGTATCGAGCGTGGCGAATTCATAATGATTTCGTCTCTATTACTTGTCTATTTCTTTGACTGTGAATGATTCGGTTCGATGTTATCAGAAGAAACTTCCGGCACAGGATCGAAACCACCTTCGGAACCCGGATGACAACGGCTAAGCCTTTTTGCTGCCAACCCAATGCCGCGTATTGTACCGTGTTTCTTTATTGCCTCACAGGCATAATGTGAACATGACGGATAAAAACGACATCGAGGGCCGATTAACGGCGAAATAACCAGCTGATAAAACTTTATCAGGCCGATTGGTATTGCTTGCAACGCTTTGCTAACTTTCGCCATAGATAATTTAATGTATCAGCCATTTGAGCATTATCGAGAGTATCAATACCGTGCTTTGCAATAACAACGATATCGAACGCTGGGATATTATGCTGTTTTAGTCTGAACGTTTCGCGCACTTGACGCTTGAATCGATTCCTAGCGACAGCTGTTTTAGCACGTTTTTTGCTGATAGTAACGCCAATTCTGGGATGCCCAAGTTGATTAGGGCAGGCAAGCATGGTGATATGCGCTGTGACAGCTTTAACGGGAGGATTATCGAAAACCGTCTGGAAGTGCGAGGGAGTTAAGAGCCTTAACTCCCGTCCATAATGATAGTGCGTCACTGAGTGAACACTATCTATCTTATGCGCTTAATACTTTACGACCACGTGCACGGCGACGTGCAATAACTTTACGGCCGTTTTTGGTTGCCATGCGAGCACGGAAACCGTGAGTACGTTTGCGTTTTAGTACGCTTGGTTGAAAAGTTCTTTTCATAACATTAATTCCGTCGGTCAGATTGTTACTTTCCCACGCTGGCCGAAAATATTCTGAATCACCAAACGTGAAGGTAAAAAATTGTGAGCGCGGATCTTACTCGATCCTGCGTAGGCTAGTCAATGTATTTAGGCTAAAAAGTCACGTCTAGTTGAAAAAAATTAATCCACAATTTTGCCGGCATGCCGATCTTCGATTGTGGATAAAAAAGGTGTTATCCAATTCAAGGCTGTTGTTCAAAAAAACAACTTTCTATCGCTGAGGGGCTTTTATTAGTGGCGATTTTAGGTGGTTTAGCGTAAACTAACGGGTATTAAAATTATAATTAAAAGGGAGTGGGTAGTGTGAATAATTCGCTTTGGCAACAATGTGTTGAGCGACTGCAAACAGAATTGCCGTTGCAGCAGTTCAATACGTGGATCAGGCCGCTACAGTCTGAGCTAAATGGCGATACATTGACGCTATATGCACCAAACATTTATTCCCTTGATTGGGTACGTGATAAGTATCTTAATACGATTAACAGTTATTTAAGTGCTTTGACCAATGATAAAGCGCCTGATGTGGTGCTTGAAGTGGGCAACGTCAGTAATCGGTCACCGTCGCGCTCGTCGAATCAACCCCGTACAAGCCCGCGTCGAAGCCAGGTCAGTCGAGGCGCCGATAGTTCGCTTAGGTCGGAGTCTTTTGAAAGTAATATTCATCCCGAGTATACCTTCGATAACTTCGTAGAGGGTAAGAGCAATCAGCTGGCCAGAGCGGCTGCGATTCAAGTTGCTGAAAATCCAGGTGGTGTCTATAACCCGTTATTTGTATACGGTGGCACAGGTCTTGGTAAGACTCACTTGTTGCATGCGGTGGGTAACGGCATTATGCAACACAAAAAGGATGCAAAAGTCTTTTACATTCGAGCTGAGCGATTTGTTCAAGATATGGTCAACTCGATACGCAATAGTTCGACCAATGAATTTAAAAAGTACTATCGGTCTGTCGATGCTTTACTGATTGATGACATTCATTTTTTTGCCAATAAAAAAGGCTCTCAAGAAGAATTCTTTCACACTTTTAACGCCTTGCTCGAAGGTAACCAACAAATCATCATGACTAGCGATCTTTATCCCAAGGAAATCGATGGTGTTGAAGATCGGCTTAAATCACGTTTTGGTTGGGGTTTGACCATAGCGATAGAGCCACCGGAGCTAGAAACGCGCGTTGCTATTTTAATCCGAAAGGCAGAAGAACGTGGTTTGCATATGCCTCACGAAGTCGCGTTTTTTATCGCAAAGCGCTTGCGTTCGAATGTGCGTGAATTGGAGGGCGCTTTGAACAGGGTGGTCGCTAATGTATCGTTAACAGGTCGTCCGATTACCATCGATTTTGTTCGAGAAGCATTACGCGATTTGATAGCCGCGCAAGAAAAACTGGTAACTATCGACAATATTCAGAAAACAGTGGCTGAATACTACAACATTAAATTAGCTGATATATTATCTAAACGTAGAAGTCGTTCGGTAGCTAGACCTCGCCAGTTAGCGATGGCATTGGCAAAGGAACTAACGAACCACAGTCTTCCTGAAATAGGTGATGCGTTTGGTGGTCGTGACCATACAACAGTCTTGCATGCGTGCCGAAAGATTCAGGAATTAAAAGAAGAACAACACGACATAAAAGAAGACTATCGTAATCTAATTAGGACGCTATCCTCTTAATTGGAACGGCACTCTCAACAGGGGACTCATCAATGAAATTTACGGTAAGCCGAGATGCATTTTTAAAACCTCTACAAATTGTCAGCGGAGCGGTTGAACGTCGACACACGTTGCCGATTCTGTCGAACTTATTATTGAAGGTCGAAGGCGATACGCTACGCCTTACTGGAACCGACCTTGAAGTCGAGCTTATCTCTTCGGTCAAGGTGGAGTCCTCCGGTGGCGACGGGATGGTAACGGTGCCGGCGAAAAAGTTGCTCGATATTGTGCGTAGTCTCCCAGATGAGTCACCGATTGAGTTAGTCGGTGATGATGAGGGCGTCCGTGTTCGCTCGGGGCGAAGCAAATTTAAACTGAGTTCGTTGAGTGCTGATGACTTTCCTAATATAGAGGACTGGTCGAGCGAAGTGAATTTTATTACATCCCAAGATACTTTAAAACGACTCATGGAAAAGACTCACTTTTCTATGGCTAATCAGGATGTCCGCTATTATCTCAATGGCATGTTGTTTGAGACAGACGCGAATATGTTGCGTTCCGTTGCGACGGATGGTCATCGATTAGCAATGAGTAATTGTCACATAGAGCAGCCTGGTTTGAGTCAGCGGCAGGTTATCGTTCCAAGAAAAGGTGTCGTTGAGTTACTACGTTTGCTTAACGAAGATGACTCTGAGGTAGCCGTTGCTATCGGTAACAATCATATTCGTGTTGAGACTGCTGATATTGTTTTTACGAGCAAGCTGGTTGATGGACGGTTCCCTGACTATCGTCGAGTTGTTCCGCAGGGCGGTGATAAGCAAATCTTCGCGGATCGTGATCTTCTTCGCCAAGCATTTGGACGCGCGTCGATTCTGTCGAATGAAAAGTTTCGTGGTGTTCGCTTAAATATTACAGCTGGCGAGCTATGTATTACGGCAACCAACCCTGAACAAGAACAGGCGGAAGAGGTAATCGAAGTTAACTACGAAGGCGAAGCGATTGAGATAGGCTTTAATGTAAGTTATTTGCTCGATGTGCTTAATAATATTGAAGCGGAAGAAGTTTGCTTTGTTCTCTCTGATGCAAATAGCAGCGCGTTGATTGAGCCTAAAGATGATGACTCATGCTGCTATGTCGTGATGCCAATGAGATTATAATTCCTATATGCGACTTAATGCGCTTAAGGCAATAAATTTCCGGAATTTTAAGCGCTTTGATTTTGAGCCTTCGCCTTACGCAAACTTGATAGGTGGCTTGAATGGGTCCGGTAAAACTTCGCTGATTGAGGCGATATACCTCTTGGGCTTTGGTCGAAGCTTTCGCCCTGGAGGCTATAAGCAGCTGATAAATAGTAGTGAGTCAGATTTTACCGTGTTTTGCGAAGCGATGTCTGATACAGACGAAGTTTTTAAGATAGGGCTTCGTAGAACAAGTGAGGGCGAGGTTCAGCTTCGGTTGAATGGTGAGACAGTACATAAGTTGTCTGAAATAGCGCGTTTTATACCCGTTCAATTATTCACACCGGAGTCTGTAGAGCTCATTTTAGGCGGTCCTAGCCTTAGGCGTCAGTTTATGGATTGGGGAGTGTTCCACGTGGAACACACTTTTTATGAGCTTTGGGTCGCTTATACAAAATCCCTCAAACAGCGTAACTTTCTACTGCGTAGCAAAGGCGATGTAAGGCAAGACTCCTTTTGGCGCGCTCAGCTGGCTCGATTGGGCGAGGAGATTATTCAATTACGTATCCGGTATATACAAGAAATTGAAAATTTCATTACAAAGAGTGCAACATTCTTTCTGCCGGATGTTAAACTGGAAGTTGGTTTAAAGCAGGGCTGGGACCAAAGTTTGAGCCTGGCTGATGCCCTTGATAAGCACACAGAACGTGACCGGCGCTACGGGCATACATCGATTGGACCTCACAAGGCCGATATTAAATTAACGGTAGATGGCATAGATGCAAAGCTTGTATTGTCGCGAGGTCAGTTGAAGCTTCTCGTAGCGAGTTTAAAGCTTGCTCAAGCTGCTCATTATAATGAGAAGAGAGATAGCAGCTGCATTTTTTTAGTCGATGATATTACCTCAGAGTTAGATGAGGCGAATCAGAAAAAATTTATAACAGCGCTCGAGGGGTTGAAGTGTCAGAGTTTTATTACCGCGATTGACTCTTCGCCAGTGGCTCGGCTGTTTAAACAAAATCCGAAAATGTTCCACGTGGAACACGGGATATTGAAACAACAAACTGAGAACTAATTATGTCAGATAACAATTACGGCTCTTCGAGTATTAAAGTTCTTAAAGGACTTGATGCGGTGAGAAAGCGCCCGGGAATGTATATCGGCGACACCGATGATGGAACAGGTTTACACCACATGGTCTTTGAGGTGGTGGACAACTCAATTGATGAAGCGCTTGCAGGTCACTGTACCGGTGTTGATGTCCGCATTCATTCAGACGGTTCAGTGTCGGTACGCGACGATGGTCGAGGTATTCCCGTCGACCTTCACGAAGAGGAAGGCGTATCAGCTGCGCAGGTCATTATGACGGTACTTCATGCGGGTGGTAAGTTTGATGACAATTCGTATAAAGTTTCCGGTGGACTGCATGGCGTGGGTGTATCCGTTGTAAACGCCTTGTCTGATAAGTTGAAACTAACGATTAGACGCCAAGGTCACGTTTATGAGCAGACCTATCATCTCGGTGAGCCTGAGACTGACGTACAACAAATAGGCGACACTGACCAAACAGGCACAGAACTTCGTTTTTGGCCTAGCGCTAGCATATTCTCTGATACTGAGTTCCACTATGATATTTTAGCTAAGCGCTTGCGAGAACTCTCGTTTCTAAACTCTGGCGTTGCAATTCGTCTATCGGACGAGCGCGATGACCGCAAAGATGAATTTAAGTATGAAGGCGGAATTTCAGCGTTTGTCACTTATCTTAATAAGGCAAAAACGCCAATTCACCCGAATCCATTTCATTTCACGTCTGAACGTGAGGAAGATGGCATTTCGGTTGAAGTAAGCATGCAGTGGAATGATTCGTTCCAAGAAAATATCTATTGTTATACCAATAATATTCCACAGCGAGATGGCGGTACGCACTTGGCTGGTTTCCGAGCTGCGCTAACGCGTACGCTGAATAGTTATATGGAAAAGGAAGGTTTCACCAAGAAAACCAAAACAGCAGCAACAGGCGATGATGCGCGTGAAGGACTCACGGCTGTTATTTCTGTAAAGGTACCTGATCCGAAGTTTTCATCACAGACAAAAGAAAAACTAGTTTCGTCAGAGGTTAAGTCAGCTGTTGAGCAAGCGATGAATGAACGTTTAGCGGATTTTCTTTTAGAAAACCCGCAAGACTCAAAGCTTATCGTCAACAAAATTGTCGATGCTGCGCGAGCGCGTGAAGCGGCCCGTAAAGCGCGTGAGATGACGCGCCGAAAAGGCGCCTTAGATATCGCAGGCTTGCCTGGTAAGCTTGCGGACTGCCAGGAAAAAGATCCTGCACTTTCTGAACTCTATATTGTGGAGGGTGACTCTGCAGGTGGCTCAGCAAAGCAGGGTCGTAATCGTAAAAACCAAGCGATACTGCCTCTAAAGGGTAAAATTCTTAACGTAGAAAAAGCGCGTTTCGATAAAATGTTGTCTTCACAAGAAGTCGGCACATTAATTACCGCAATGGGTTGTGGTATCGGACGTGATGAATATGATCCCGACAAGACTCGCTATCACCGCATCATTATCATGACCGATGCTGATGTCGATGGCTCTCATATACGTACACTGCTTTTGACTTTCTTCTATCGTCAGATGCCAGAAATCATTGAGCGTGGTTACATTTATATCGCTCAGCCACC
Source organism: Idiomarina sp. D18 (assembly GCF_057748155.1). NCBI lineage: Bacteria > Pseudomonadati > Pseudomonadota > Gammaproteobacteria > Alteromonadales > Idiomarinaceae > Idiomarina > Idiomarina sp. D18. The sequence continues at coordinate 2,407,686 of NZ_CM173240.1, read as the reverse complement.
GCTTTATAAGGTTAAAAAGGGTAAGCAGGAAACTTACATAAAAGATGACCCTGCTTTAATTCGCTACCTAACAAGCTTGGCGTTAGATAACGCGTCACTCCACCCCACGGCTGAAGCACCTGGAATCGGTGGCGAACATCTTGAGAATCTCGTGAACGGTTATCAATTAGCGCAAGAGACAATTAAGCGTTTGTCACGTCGTATTCCTGAGAAGTTCTTGCAACGTCTATTCTATGCTCCGCGTCTGACCGATGATGCACTGCGTGACAAGGCGTACATGGAAGAATGGGCTCAGCAATTAAACGATGACCTGACTGCACGCGAAGTCGATTCAGCAACTTACACAATATCTTTGCATGAAGATTCTGAGCGTAAGATGTGGCTGCCTACAACGCGTATCCGTCAACATGGTGTTGATACCGATTATCCTCTTAATTATGAATTCTTGATGTCGAAGGATTACGAGCAAATCGTGACAGTCGGCAAGGAAATTCATGCATTAGTGGAAGAGGGCGGCTATGTGACACGTGGTGAAAAACGTCAGCCAGTTTCACACTTTGTTGAGGCGGTCGAATGGTTGATTTCAGAGTCTAAGCGCGGTCTCTACGTACAGCGTTACAAAGGGCTTGGTGAAATGAACCCAGAGCAACTATGGGAAACGACGATGGATCCCGAGACACGTCGTATGCTTCAAGTGACGATTGAAGATGCAATCGGTGCCGATCAGTTGTTTTCAACCTTGATGGGTGACGATGTTGAACCTCGTCGTAACTTTATTGAATCGAACGCACTAAAAGTGGCAAATCTGGATGTATAAAGTACGGTTAAGCTACTGACAAATAAGTATAAAAAAACCCGCTCACTGAGCGGGTTTTTTATTCCGTTATCTCATTTACTGCAATAACGATATATCAGCAACTCGCAAGAACATACCGCGGAGCTGATACAAAAGGTTCAATCGATTTTGGCGGACTGCTGGGTCTTCATCATTAACCATCACGTTTTCAAAGAAATCGTCGATAGGTGACTTTAATGATGCCATTCGTGTAAGTGCACCTTCGTAGTTACCCGCAGCGATTTCCGGCTCAGCACTTTTCTCTGTTTCAGATATCTGCGCTGCTAAAGTTTTTTCCTCTGCCGCCACCAAGAGCGCATGATCAATTTTACCCGTAAGATCGCCTTCGGATTTAGACAGTATATTACCGACACGCTTATTAGCCGCTGAGAGGCTCTCTGCCGCATCATGTTGCTTAAATGCATCAACAGCGTGAATGCGGAGGTTAAAGTCGGCAGGGCGTGATGGAGCGCGTGCTAAGACCGCCTGAATAACATCTACAGAGATACCTTGTTCTTGATACCAAGGACGGAAACGACCAATAATGAAGTTAAAGACGTTTTCGCGCACATCATTGTTACTAAGACGGTCACCGAATTCACCAATTGCTGCGTCAATTAACTCGTAAAGGTCGAGGTTTAAGTTAGATTCAACAATGATACGAATTAAACCTAGAGCCGCTCGGCGCAGCGCAAAAGGATCACGATCCCCTTTAGGTGTTTGGCCAATACCAAATATACCCACTAAAGAATCAAGTTTGTCGGCTAATGCAACGGATCGACTTACATCCGAAGTAGGCAAATTGTCGCCCGCAAAGCGTGGCCAGTAGTGCTGTTCAATAGCATCAGCCACTTCAGCATCTAAACCATCATTGAGCGCGTAATGACGACCCATTACGCCCTGTGTTTCTGGGAATTCAGAAACCATATCAGTGACTAAATCTGTCTTACATAACTCACCGGCTAAGCGCGCATGCTGCTCATCGGCATTAAGAGAACCTGCAATTCGAGCACTCAATCTAGAAATGCGTTCAGATTTGTCTTTCATCGTGCCTAGTTGCTTTTGAAACAACACCGTCCCAAGCTTATCGAGCCGCGAGGAAAGCGTTACCTTTTTATCAGATTCAAAGAAGAACTGTGCATCGGCAAGACGCGGGCGAACGACACGTTCGTTACCCTTAATGATTTGCTCAGGATCTTTGCTATCGATATTGGTGATAAAGATGAATACAGGCTTCAATTCACCCTTATCATCTTGGACGGGAAAGTAACGTTGATCGTCTTTCATCGTCACGATAAGCGCTTCTTTTGGCACTGTTAAAAACTGTTCATCAAAACTCGCTGATAGTGCAACGGGCCATTCAACAAGCGCTGATACTTCCTCGACCAAATCCTCGTCAGTTTCGACCGTGCCACCTAACTGTGAAGCGAGGTCATTGATGGAGGTGCGGATTAATTCCATACGTTTTGTTTGGTCGGCGATCACGTGGTGTTTATAAAGTTGCGCTTCGTAATCATCGGCATGCTGAATATCGAAACCATCAGGTGCGTGGAAACGATGCGTATTAATGTGCCGACCGCTTTTAATTCCAAGCAAGTTAGCATTAATGAGTTCATCACCAAACAGTAAGGTTAGGGTATGCACAGGGCGAATGAATTGTGCATCGGAATCGCCCCAACGCATCGGTTTCGGAATAGGAAGTTTCTTTAAAGCATCCTCGACAATGCCTGGCAATACCTGCGCAAGCGATTCGCCTTTAACCTCAGCTTTATGTAACAGCCAAGCACCTTTATCCGTCTCTAAACGTTCGGCTTCGCTCACCTCAATACCATTAGAGCGTGCCCAACCTTGTGCTGCTTTAGTCGGTTGACCCGCTTCATCAAAAGCAACATCTACTGAGGGACCACGTTTTTCGACCACTTTATCTTGTTGTTGGCCTTCTAACGAATTAACCAAAACAGCTAAGCGGCGGGGTGTTGCAAGGGCCTTAATTTCACCAAATGCCAACTCTGCTTTGTTTAAGCCTTCCTCAATACCATGCTTAAAGCTCTCGCTTAACTGCTTGAGTGCTTTCGGTGGAAGCTCTTCGGTTCCTAATTCAACGAGTAAAGTATCCTGCTTCACAACTAAGCTCCTTTCGCTTCCGATGAGGTTTCACATAAAGGAAACCCGAGTGCTTCGCGCGCTTGATAATAGACTTCAGCACATGCCTTAGCCATTGTTCTGACGCGCAAGATATAGCGTTGGCGTTCTGTCACTGAAATAGCGTGACGGGCGTCTAATAAGTTAAAAGCGTGTGACGCCTTCATGACCTGTTCATAAGCGGGTAGTGATAGACCACGCTCGATCAGCACATTACATTCTTGCTCACACTCATCAAAACGACGAAATAGGGTATCGGTATTGGCAATTTCAAAGTTGTACGTCGATTGCTCAACTTCGTTTTGGTGGAATACGTCACGGTAGAAAATTTTACCACGCGGGCCGTCGGCCCAAACCAAATCATAGATGCTGTCAACACCTTGAATATACATGGCAAGACGTTCAAGGCCGTAGGTGATCTCTCCAGCAACAGGTTTACATTCAATGCCGCCGACTTGCTGGAAGTACGTGAACTGAGTGACCTCCATGCCGTTCAACCAAACCTCCCAGCCTAAGCCCCAAGCGCCCAGTGTTGGACTTTCCCAGTTGTCCTCGACAAAACGAATGTCGTGAGTAAGTGGGTCGAAACCGAGCAACTTAAGTGAGCCAAGATAGAGTTCTTGAATATCCTTTGGTGACGGTTTCATGATGACTTGAAATTGGTAGTAATGTTGCAGTCGGTTAGGGTTTTCACCATAGCGCCCATCGGTCGGGCGACGACAAGGTTGCACATACGCAAAGCTTGCCGGTTCAGGACCCAGTGACCGCAAAAAGGTCATGGGGTGGAATGTACCTGCACCCACTTCCATGTCTAGCGGCTGTACTACCGCACAACCTTGCTGAGCCCAGTAATCTTGGAGGGCGAGTATCAGCCCCTGGAAAGTATTAACGTCGTATTTTGCCATAAGTGTATGCAACCTATTTTTTGGTTGACCAAAGATAATCATGTATGTCTAGATTATACCCTTTGATAAGCCTCGGTTATAGGGGATAAAATGACAAATCAGCAACTCGTTCGCTGTGGTTGGTGTGAAGGCGACAGCGAATACGAGCATTATCACGATACGCTCTGGGGGATGCCGGTTAAGGATCCGCAGGATTTGTTTGCAAAGCTATGTCTTGATGGACAACAAGCGGGATTAAGTTGGCTTACCATTTTACGCAAGTGGGACGCCTACCATGCGCTGTTCCATAACTTTAATCCAGATGCGCTTGTGAGAATGCCAGATTACGAACGTGAAGCACTGTATACCAACCCTGCCATCATTCGTAGCCAAGCGAAAATTGACGCGATATTTACTAATGCGCGTGCATACCTTAAATTGCGTGATAGGGGACAAGACTTTAGCGAATTTTTGTGGAAATTCGTCGACTTTGAACCCACAATTAATGCGTATCAGGCATTATCTGAAGTACCCACTGAAACAACTGCGTCGCGTCAGATGGCAAAGGCCCTAAAAAAAGAAGGCTTTAAATTTGTCGGCCCGACAATTTGCTACGCTTTTATGGAGGCCGTGGGTATGGTGAACGACCATTTGATCGACTGTCATCGCTATGAACCGTGTAAGACAGCGATGGAAACCTTTAGACTGAGCACTAAACGGAAGTGATATGATAGAAATTACCTTGGCTGACTACGCCAACCCAGCACATGCCCAAGCAGTGGTGAATATGCTCGACATGTATGCAAAAGACCCAATGGGGGGCGGAGAAGGAATATCGGAAGAGGTTAAGGATAACCTCATTAAAGAGATGGCCAAACGGGATAACGTATTTTCCTTACTTGCATTCGACGGTGACCAACCTGTAGGCGTTGTGAATTGTGTAGAAGGTTTCTCAACTTTTGCGGCAAAACCGTTGATGAATATCCACGACATTGCAGTGGTCGATGAGTATCGTGGCCAAGGTGTTGCTCAAAAGCTACTTGAAGAAGTTAAAACCTTGGCGCAGTTTCGTGGTTGCGTAAAACTGACTCTAGAAGTACTCACTCACAACGACCGCGCTAAAAAGGCATACGAGAACTTTGGCTTCAAGCCTTACGAGCTGGGCGATGTTGGCCAAGCAGAGTTCTGGGAGTGCTATTTAAACTAAATGGGTTACCAAAGTCGCACGTCTAATCGTGCGACTTTTCTATCCAGTATCTGAATGGTGTGTCTGCAACAGATTGTTGCACTAACTTGTGCTCCATGAACTCACAGAATTGTGGAATGTCGCGTCGCGTGGCAGGGTCATCGGCTATCACCATCAGTATCTGACCCACCGTTAGCTTACGGATCGTGGCACGCACCAACATGACGGGCTCCGGGCATCTCAGACCTAAAGTATCTAATTCTTTATCGACTTTGATTTGCATCGCTCATCGCTCGTATAAGGCAGTCATAAAAAAGCCCATGATACCATAGGTACCATGGGCTTTTATCTATCTAAGAGCGTTTAAACGCGCTCAAATACCGTTGCTATACCCTGACCTAGACCAATGCACATAGTTGCTAAGCCGAGTTTAGCGTCTTTCTCTTCCATTAAGTTAATCAGCGTCGTAGAGATACGGGCGCCAGAACAACCGAGTGGATGACCTAAAGCAATGGCGCCGCCGTTCAAGTTGACCTTGTCTTCCATTTGGTCGAATAGTTTAAGACCTTTAAGTACAGGGAGTGATTGAGCGGCAAACGCTTCGTTAAGCTCAACGACATCGATGTCATCCATACTTACGCCTGCACGTTTCAGTGCCTTTTCGGTCGCTGGCACCGGGCCATACCCCATGATGCTTGGATCGCAACCTGCGACGGCCATCGAGCGAATTTTAACGCGCGGCGTTAAACCTAATGCTTTTGCTTTTTCTGCAGACATGACTAGCATTGCTGCAGCGCCGTCAGATAGTGCAGATGAAGTACCTGCGGTAACCGTCCCGTTAGCAGGGTCGAATACTGGGCGCAGCTGAGCGAGAGACTCCGCTGTGGTTTCCGGACGAATGACTTCATCGGTTGTAACACGAACCAGTTCGCCTTTTTCGTTGTGGCCGTTAATTGCATAGATTTCCTTAGCGAAACGTCCCTCAACCGTGGCTTGATGCGCGCGTTGGTGAGAGCGTGCACCAAAGGCATCTTGTTGTTCGCGAGATATACCAAACTTGCGAGACAACAGTTCTGCGGTCATTCCCATGCTCCCCGCAGCGCGTGCCACGGACTTATTCATGCCTGGATGGAAGTCGATGCCGTGGGTCATTGGCACGTGACCCATGTGTTCAACACCACCCGCCATAAAGATGTCCCCGTCGCCATTCATGATTGCGCGTGTTGCATCATGCAGCGCCTGCATTGATGAGCCACATAAGCGGTTTACGGTAACGCCAGCTACCGAGTGCGGAATGCCTGCGATAAGCGCTGAATTACGAGCAATATTAAAGCCTTGTTCAAGCGTTTGCTGAACACAACCCCAATAGATATCTTCTAGTTCATTGACATCCACCTCGGGATTGCGCTCAAGAAGACCTTTCATCAATGCGGCCGAAAGGTCTTCGGCGCGCGTATGGCGAAAAACGCCATTCTTAGAACGTCCCATTGGGGTACGAATACAGTCTACGATAACTACGTCTTTCATTATAAAATCCTCCTCGCCTTACTTCGCGCTAGTTGTGTCGAAGTAAGATTTGCCCGCTTTCGCCATTTCGCGCATACCGTCAGTCACTTGGTAGATTTCACCTAAGTGCGCGTATTTATCTGCGAGCTTCACAAAATTCTCGATACCCACGGTTTCTAAGTAACGGAAAGGTCCGCCACGGAAGGGAGGGAAGCCAAGACCGTAAAGTAACGCAATGTCTGCTTCTGCAGCTGAACCAATAATGCCTTCTTCAAGACAACGAACGACCTCGTTCACCATTGGGATCATGCAGCGAGCGATAACTTCATCTTTATCTGCTTGCTTACCAGGTTCTGCACCAATGAGTTTATAGGTTTCAGGATCGGCTTCTTTCGTTGGTTTACCTTTCTTATCGGTGCCATACACATAGAAGCCTTTGCCGTTTTTCTGACCGTAGCGTTCTGCTTTTGCTAACTGAGCAATTGCGCTACTCTCGTTGCGCGCCATGCGCGATGGGAAGCCATCAGCCATGACCACGGTACAATGATCAGCGGTATCAATACCGACAACGTCGCTTAAGTAAGCAGGGCCCATGGGCCAACCGAACATCTTCTCCATGACCTTATCAATACCAACAAAGTCGATACCTTCGTCGACCATGCCAGCAAAACCAGCTAAGTAAGGAAAAAGTACACGGTTAACGTAGAAGCCAGGGCAGTCGTTAACAACAATCGGTGTTTTACCCAACTTCAGTGCGTAAGCGACAACTGCGGCAACGGTTTCGTCGGAGGTTTTTTCGCCACGGATAATTTCAACCAATGGCATTTTATGCACTGGATTGAAGAAGTGCATACCGCAGAATTTCTCGGGACGCTTGAGGTTTTTCGCCAGTTCCGTGATAGAAATAGTCGATGTGTTTGACGTTAAAATAGCATCGTCGCTGATCACGCCTTCGACTTCTGCTAACACCGAGCCTTTGACTTTTGGATTCTCAACAACCGCCTCAACAACGATATCAACGTCTTTAACTGCGTCGTTTAGTAACGTGGGTGTGATAGAAGAAAGTACCTTAATCATTTTTTCGCTAGATACTTTGCCGCGTTCAACACCTTTTTTAAGGATCTTGCCAGCTTCTTTCATACCCAGATCAAGCGCATCTTGCTTGATGTCTTTCATCACTGCAGGAACGCCTTTGAGGGCTGATTGGTAAGCAATACCGCCGCCCATGATGCCAGCACCCAGTACCGCTGCGGTGTTGATCTCTTTACTTGCTGACTTAGCGTATTTCTTTGATTTTCCTTTAACGGCTTGGTCAGCGAGGAAAATCCCCACTTGTGCGTGGCATGCATCAGTCTGAGTTAAATCAAAGAATGCCTGATTCTCGGCATTTAATGCACCTTCGCGCGCTTCGCGGGCACCGTTTTCAATGGCTTCAATAGCTTTATGAGGCGCGGGGTAGTGTTTACCCGCTTTGGCTGCGACCATACCTTTAGCGGTCACTAAAGTCATGGTTAGCTCAGTATCGTTCGCTTTAAGCGGTTCCAACTTCGGTTGACGCTTAGCTTTCCAGTCTTGTTCGCCTGCAGCAGCTGCTTTAGCAAGATTCAAAGCTGCTTCCGTGAGGTTGTCCGGTTCAACAACAGCATCGACGGCACCCACTTTTAGTGCGTCTAAAGCAGAGTTGTTCTTACCTGTAGTAATCCACTCAAGCGCGTTGTCAGGGCCGATTACACGCGGTAAACGCATCGTGCCACCGAAGCCTGGAATGAGACCTAACTTCACCTCAGGCAAACCAATTGTGGCAGTGCTATCGGCAACGCGATAATCACACGCAAGTAATGCTTCACAGCCACCACCGAGTGCAAAGCCTTTAACGGCACCAACGGTTGGAACCGGCAGGTCTTCTAATTGGTCGAATACGCGTGAAGCTTTTGCGACCCATTCGCGAGTGTTCTCAGGGTCTGCAAACATGTTTAAGAATTCAGTGATATCAGCGCCGACGATGAACGTTGGTTTAGAACTGGTGACAATCACACCACGCAAGTCATCGGTTTGTGCTAATTGAGTAAGTGCGTCACTAAACTCTTGTAAGGTTTTTTGGTCAAATTTATTAACCGAGCCTTTGGCATCAAACTGAAGCTCTGCAAAACCCGGCTCTATAAAATCAACCCGGATGCTTTCGCCTTGATAAATCATGTTGGGTCTCCCAAGACATCATTAAATTTTTACGTTTCCAATACTTTATTTGGAAAGTAGTTAAGTTAAAGTAAGAAGAGTGTGGCGCGAAAGCGCTAAATTTTCAACGGTTATTTAAACATGCGTTTGAATCAATGGATAAACTGACGTCTATCATTCGTTACAGCTTATTGGCTTGTTTTCTCAGCACAGTGCACGCTATCGCTGCGCAGCCGGGTGGACAATCCGTAGCCAATGCACCTCAGCAGTCGGCGGATGTTAGCCAACAGCGTGAGCTATTTAAAAAGGCTGAATATGCAGCCCGTCGAGGCCGCATTGCTGAATATAACCAACTTTTAGCCCAGTTGGAAAACTATCCTCTCAAACCTTATCTTGAACTTGAGCGGTTACAGCAGATCGGCTATTTAGCTAACGAAGATAGAGTAGTCAGTTTTCTTGAGCAATATAAAGGTACGCCGTTAGACTGGCAATTGCGTCAGCCGTGGTTAGATTACTTAGCGAACCAAGGGGAATATCAGCGTTTTATTCGCGATTTTCGACATCCAGGTACGTTAACGCATCAATGCTACCTCATTGAGGCGGAAAGGGCTCGCGGACTTCAAGACGGTCCCTTTATCCGGAAAGTAGACGCGATATGGCGGCATGGATTTTCCGTGCCTTCAGCGTGTGATGGTATTCTGAATGAATGGGCGGACTTAGGCGCGCGTACCAAAGATAAGGTTTGGCAGAGACTGGTACTTGCCGCAGAGGACGGAAACCCGACTTTAATCCCATATTTGACGAGTTTGTTACCCAACAAAGAACAGTATCTGGGCGATCTCTACTATAAAGTACGCTATTCACCCGCAGCGATTGGTCAGCTATCGAGATTTCGTGGTGTTGATGCTGCTAAAGAAGCACAAATAGCAACGTTTGCGTTGACCAAACTCATTTGGCGAGCAGAAGAGCTCGCACTTAAAGCCTATGAGCGCCTGGTGTCACGTTTGCCATTTACCGCAGCGCAGCGGCACAGAATAGCTGAGGAGTTTGCCGTCGCGTTGAGTTTGAAAGAGCACCCAGAAGCTCGGGTTTGGCATCAAAAAGTACCACCGTCTGAGCTCGATGAGCGCGTTTTACAGTGGCGTCTTGCGGCATACTTGCGTGATCATGACTTCGCGGCCTTAAAGATGACCATTCAAACATTGCCGCCGGCCATATCGGGTGGAAACCAGTGGCAATACTGGCTTGCTCGTGCCATGGAGGAAACGGGCGATAAGCTTAACGCAAATAAAATCTACTCGGAGCTGGCAAAAGAACGCCACTACTATGGCTTTTTGGCCGCGGCGCGTATTGGTGCACCGGTGAGTTTAGAGAAGGACCCGGTCAAGGCGACGCAAACGCAGATAACTACCTTGTTAGAGCGCGATGATGTTAAACGGGCTTATGAATTTCTTCAGCTAGGGCGCGATGTCGATGCCCGCCGCGAGTGGAATCATCTACTCAGTGACATCGACGGTGAGGCATTTAAGACCGCCGCCGTGATAGCCAGTGACTGGGGCTGGCATGATCAGGCGATTTGGACGTTGGCCCAAATTGGTCACTTTGATGCCGTCGAGATAAGGTTTCCCATGGCTTATAGCGAAATCATCAATCTCTCGTCCGAAAAATACGGTATCGACCCAGCGTGGGCGATGGCAATAACACGACGTGAGAGTAGCTTTCGAGCCGATGCCTACTCAGGAGCTGGCGCGCGCGGGCTCATGCAGATCTTGCCCGGTACCGCGAAGTTGCTACGCAATGATGATAGCTTTAAACGTCTCAACACACCGGAAGTTAATGTCGCGCTTGGTACTTACTATTTGAGTCGGCTGAAAGAACGCTTTGATGGTAATCATGTGCTGGCTACCGCGGCCTACAATGCGGGCTATTATAAGGTCAAAGATTGGCTACCTTCTGAGCCGACTGCGCTCGATGAATGGGTCGAGATGATTCCTTATTACGAAACGCGGGACTATGTAAAAGCGGTACTCAGTTATCAACAGATTTATGAACTTCTCAATGGTAAAGAGGTTAATTTATTTGATGCCTTTGCTACCATGAGAGTGAAAGATGACTAACGGTTCAGAAGTACGTGAAAAAAGCTAATTACCTGCGCTTGACGGAAGCTGTTGAGCATGAGATTGAAATTAAAAACAGTCGTTTCATTGCGTCGTTAGCGCCTATATTGAGCGCGGACGATGTGGCGAACCATATTGCCGACGTTAAGCAACGTTGGACTAAAGCCAATCACTATTGTACTGCATCTGTCGTCGGGAGCCCCTTTGATGATACCTGTTATGCAAGCAGTGATGATGGCGAGCCCAGTGGCACCGCGGGGCGACCAATGCTTAACGTATTAACCCATCATCCGTTAGGTGAGGTTTCTGCTGTTGTCGTGCGTTACTTTGGGGGGATCAAGCTAGGTACAGGTGGTTTACAGCGTGCTTACAGCCAAGCCGTAGCGGAAGCACTCCCGTTCATCAAAACAGCAGAGCGTAAATACCGTGAATACTACAGTTTAGTCTATGAGTACGGGGATCAGGGTGCTGTTGAGAGCATTTTGAGCAGCTGCGAATATAAAGTCATTGAGCAAACATACACTGAGACAGTACATCAAATCATCGCCATTGAGCCTGAATACCGCGCTCAACTCGACAAGCAGTTTCAGGCTCAAACACAAGGGCGCGTAAAGCTTTTAGAAGAACATCGCGCTGGGTTGGAATAATCGTTCGACCTGATCGATGTACTTCTTGTCTAGCAAGAATAGCATCACATGGTCATCAGATTGAATAATGGTCTCGCTATGAGCCATCAGTACTTCGCTACCTCGCACAACCGCACCGATAGTCGTTCCTGGGGGAAGCTTAATATCTTTAATGGCTTTACCCACCACTTTTGACGTTGATTCATCCCCATGTGCAATCGCCTCAATCGCCTCGGCCGCACCTTTGCGTAGCGAGTAAACGTTGACGATATCGCCGCGGCGCACGTGCGTTAACAAGGCGGAAATCGTTGCCCGCTGTGGTGATATAGCAATATCAATCTCACCGCCTTGAACTAAATCGACATAAGCACTGCGTTGGATAAGCACCATGGTTTTGCGGGCGCCCATACGTTTTGCCAGCATCGCCGACATGATGTTAGCTTCATCATCGTTGGTTACGGCAATAAAGACATCGGTATCTTCAACGTGTTCTTCTTCTAGTAACTTTTGGTCGGAAGCATCACCTTTGAACACTAGTGTGTGTTCAAGTTGCTGCGATAGAGCCTCTGCACGCGACTCAGACCGCTCAATGAGCTTAACGCGATGGTCCGCCTCAAGCTGTTTGGCAAGCCCTGCACCAATATTACCACCGCCCACAATCATAATTCGGCGGTATCTATTTTCGAGTTTTTGCAACTCTTCCATGACCCGGTTTACATGGCGTGTATCGGCAATGAAAAACACTTCGTCATCGGCTTCAATGACGGTAGTACCGGTAGGACGAATCGGTTTACCTTGGCGATAAATAGCCGCCACCCGCGTATCGATATTGGGCATGTGCTCTTTGAGTGTTGAGATAGCATGACCGACCAGCTTGCCTCCGTAATACGCTTTTACGGCCACCAAACTGGCTTTGCCTGAGGCAAACTCCATGACCTGCAGTGCGCCCGGGTAGTCAATCAACTTACGAATATAGTTAGTGACGAGTTGCTCCGGTGAAATGATGTAATCCACCGGTGCGTCGTTCTTGTGAAACAATTGATCACGGTACCGAATGTACTCTTCAGAGCGAATACGAGCGATTTTAGTCGGCGTATTAAAGATTGAGTAGGCGACCTGACAGGCAATCATGTTGGTTTCATCACTGCTTGTTACAGCGATTAATAAATCGGCATCTTCGGCGCCGGCGCGACGCAACGTGTCTGGATGAGAGCCATGACCTACAACAATACGTAAATCGTACTTATCTTGAAACGACTCTAGCAGTTCGGCATTAGTATCGACGAGTGTAATGTCGTTACGTTCGCCGACAAGGTTTTCAGCGAGCGTTCCGCCAACCTGACCTACACCCAATATAATTATTTTCATGACAGTTTTTCTATCTTCGCGTAAAAGAATCCGTCACCATCATTTTCGCCCGGTAGAAGCTGTAACATGGGACGGTTCGCCTCAATAGCTATAAGGTTAGCATCGGAATGCTGACCGAGGAAGCGCGATATTTGCTCACTATTTTCCTCGGGTAAGATAGAGCATGTGGCATATATGAGCTGACCTCCAGGCTTTAATGTAGGCCAAAGACGCTCTAACATGCTTTGCTGTAACTCAACAAGCTGATCGATATCTGATGAACGGCGCAACCACTTGATATCTGGATGGCGACGAATGACACCCGTAGCGGAGCAGGGGGCATCTAACAAAATACGGTCAAAAGGCTGCTTATCCCACCAACTATCAAGCTCTAAAACGTCGGCACAAACCACTTCGCATGAGAGGTCGGCGCGATATAAGTTCTCATTGACGCGCTCAAGGCGCTGCTCATCAACGTCAATAGCGATTAAGGGTGTTTGAAACTCGGTGCGTTCAAGCAGGTGAACCGTTTTCCCGCCGGGTGCTGCGCAGCAATCAAGCACTCTGTGCTCGGGTTGGGCGTCTACCATATCCGCTGCTAGTTGTGCTGAACGGTCCTGAACTGAGACCCAGCCTGCTTCAAAATGCGGGAGTTTAGTCACCGGCACCGGTTTAACAAGTCGAATCGCATCGCTTGCCTGACTGTCGGCAACGGCTTCAATACCGTTCTCAGCTAACAGTGCAGTGTAGTCAGTCACGTTAGTGTGGCGTCGGTTTGCGCGGAGCCAGAGTGGCGGCTGAGTATCATTCGCTGTGAAAACAGCTTCCGCTTTTTCACCGTAGGCGGCTTTAATTTTCTCTCTAAGCCAACGCGGATGGTTAACACCTTGCGCGCTTGGCAGGTCGCGTTCGCCATCATCGTTACGAGCAGGCGCTTCACGTAAAACTTGACGTAAAACCCCATTCACCAAACCACTTAATGCTTTACGTTTTAATAATTTGCTTGCCTCAACGGTGGCGCTCACCGCTGCGTGATCTTTAGTTCGCAATTTAAACAGTTGGTAAGTGCCCACTAACAGTAGCGACTGGATAATTTGGTTTTTGCCCTTCAAGGGTTTATCTAGCTTGCCGCTGACTTTTTCAGTCAACACGGGTAAGTAGCGCATGACACCATAACTAATCGCTTGTGCGAGGCGCTTATCTTCCGCGGATAACTGCTCACTATAGGAGGTTAATGCTTGAGTCAGTGACTGGCCTTGTTCCAGTACTGCGTGGATAGCTTGAGCGGCGACAGCGCGACTGTGCGCGCCCGTCGATGTGTTAGTCGACATTGGTTAAATTAACCCCAATTGCAAAGGTGGTGGCATACCCATTCAATAGGTCACTCACGGGTAACGGCTTTTTACCGGGTAACTGCAATGAGTGAAGGGTTAAGGCACCTTGTGAGCAGGCAACGGTAATACCCGCAGGTGAACAGTCGATAATGGTGCCTGGCGCTGAGCGGTGATCGGTTTGGCTAACGCTGGCTTGATGAACCTTAACAGTGCGTTGGCCGGGTTTACCGCCAGGAAGCTCAAACCAAGCAAACGGCCAGGGATTAAATGCACGTACATTTCTCTCGAGCTGGGTCGCGTCCGACCAGTCAATTTTGCCTTCGTCCTTACTCAGTTTTTTTGCGTACGTCGCGGCATCGTGGTTTTGAACTTCCGCGCGTTCACGGTAGCTTTCAATATCGTCCAATGTGGTTACCAGTGCACGGGGTCCGAGTTGAGCGAGTTTTTTATAAAGCGAAGCGGATGTCTCTTGTGCATCAATGGCACAACGCTCAACGTGAAGGACTGGACCCGTGTCGAGTCCTTTTTCCATTTGCATAACGGCAACACCGGAAGCCTCATCGCCCGCCCAAATCGAGCGTTGGATAGGCGCCGCTCCACGCCAGCGTGGTAGCAACGAACCATGTACATTAATACATCCATACTTGGGCGTGGTCAAAATAGGTTCTGGCAACAATAAGCCATAAGCGACAACGACCATCACGTCGGGACGATACTCCGCGAGTTGCTGCTGAGCCAACGCTGTGTTTAGTTTTTCGGGTTGCTCCACTGCAATCGTGTGTTCAAGAGCCAGCTGTTTGACAGCACTGGGCTGTAGCTTTTTCCCTCGTCCGGCTTTGCGGTCCGGTTGGGTATAAACCGCAACGACTTCGTGATCACTGTTAAGTAGCGCCGCTAAATGGTCGGCTGCAAATTCAGGTGTACCCGCAAAAACAATACGTAATGGTCTGTGTGTGCTCAATCGATTAGGCTCCAGTGCTTAATTTTTCTTGCAAACGTTGCTCTTTCTCGAGTTTCTTACGAATTCGTTCACGTTTAAGCGGTGACAAGTAATCGACGAACAGTTTGCCATCTAGGTGATCAATTTCGTGTTGCACACAGATGGCTAATAGACCTTCCGCATCCATTGAGAATCGCTCACCATTTTTATCCAACGCTTGCACGGTAATACTTTCTGCACGCTCAACTTTAGCAAAAACGTTCGGAAACGACAGGCAACCCTCTTCGTTGGTGAAATGACCCTCAGAGCGTGTAATCTCAGGGTTAATAAATACTAAGGGTTCGTTCTGATTTTCACTACAGTCAGCGACGAATAAACGTTGATGAACGTCTACTTGAGTAGCCGCTAAACCGACGCCTTGAGATTCATACATCGTCTCAAACATATCGTCAATTGTGGCGCGTAGCGCATCGTCAACCTGTTCGATAGGCTGCGCAACAGTGCGTAAGCGCTCATCGGGGTACTTAAGTACCGTTAACTTAGTCATTCCAAAATCTCCTTCGCTTTAACTACTTTTATTTTACCTTAAATTGGGGGAGGAATGACAGCCGTGCAGTATCATGAACTTGCTTTATTAATGAGTCTCAACAAAGCGCCAATCGCTGTACAGCGGGAATGTAGAGAGTCTGAGCAGCTAGAAGCGATTGAAGATCGATGTCTGCAATCGATTAAGTCGGTGCAGAGAGCTTACGTACTTCAGGCAATGCATTGGCTGGAAAACGATAACTGTGGTGTCGTGGGCTGGTTTGATGACCAATATCCCACACTTTTAAGAACCATAGAGCGCCCGCCTATGGTGTTATTTTATAAAGGGCGCACTGAACTACTATCCCAAGCGAGTGTCGCCATGGTCGGTAGTCGAAAGGCGAGTCACTATGGTATTCAGGTTACCGATCAATTGGCTCGGGAATGCGCGCAATCAGGGTTAGCAGTAGTGAGTGGCTTAGCGATGGGCATCGATGCGGCGGCGCATCGCGCAGCGTTAGACTATGGGGCGACCATCGCGGTATTAGGCACCGGCATCGATCAGATCTATCCGCGTAGAAATCGAGAGCTCTATGAGTTGATCAGCCATCAGGGGTTAATCATCAGTGAGTTTTCACCAGGCACGCCAGCACGCATGGATCATTTTCCGCGTCGCAACCGTATTATAAGTGGACTGTCGAAAGGTGTCGTTGTTATCGAAGCCGCTCGACGCAGCGGCTCCATTTCCACAGCGTTGTCTGCATTAAGAGAGGGCCGCGAGGTCGGTGCCGTGCCTAACAGTATTTTTGCGAAGTCGCAGGAAGGGTGTCACTGGTTGTTGAAAGAGGGTGCTCATTTGATCACGTGTGCAAGTGATATCTTGTCTTGGTTTGACATCAGTGCGAGTGAACCGAGTCAGCAAACAAGATGTACAATTCCTAAACACTTGGCAAACAATCCATTGTTCGCTAATGTGAGCAATGACCCAGTGAGTTTAGATGAGCTGGTTGAACGAACGGGGTTATCGGTTGCTGAGGTAAGCGAACAATTATTATTACTTGAGCTTGAAGGACTGATTACAGCAATTCCGGGTGGTTACATAAAAGTGGGGAGGCGCTAACCATGTTTGATATCCTCATGTACTTGTTTGAGAACTATATACATTCCGACTCTGAAGTTGTGGTTGACCACGATGAGTTGACGGACGAACTCGCCCGGGCCGGATTCCATCGGCAAGAAATCCAAAAGGCGTTAGCGTGGCTTGAACGCTTGGCGGATTTGCAGGAAACAGAGGCTAAGACCTATCTCAACGTCACACCTGTTGCTTCAATGCGGGTCTATACGGAAATTGAGTGCAGTCGGTTAGATACTCAATGTCGTGGGTTTTTAACTTATCTCGAAAACCTGGGCGTATTGGATTTTAGTACCCGAGAAATGGTCGTTGATAGAGTGATGGAGCTTGAAACCAGTCGATTTAGTCTCGACGATCTCAAGTGGGTTGTGCTTATGGTATTATTTAACCTACCAGGGCGTGAAGCGGCCTACGATAAGATGGAAGGTTTGCTATTTGAGGAGCCGGAGGGGCCGCTGCACTAATCTACTTAAGGATATAGAGTCATGCAGGCGTGTCCGAAATGCGGCCGAGAGCTGGTTGTAAAGCACAAAGGTCAGCAGAGTTTTTTGGGGTGCAGTGGCTACCCCGATTGTGAGTATACCCAAGGGCTTCGCGAACAATCAGAGATTGAGCCGGAGAGCTTGGGTGTGCCTTGTCCCCAATGCGGCAATGACTTGCAGTTAAAAAGTGGGCGGTTTGGGCTTTTTGTTGGTTGCAGTAATTATCCAGACTGTGACTTTATTGCTGAGGATCCAACTCAACGAGAACAGGACTCGGTTCCGTGTCCTGAGTGTGAAAAGGCTGGCCGAAAAGGTCGAGTTGTTGCAAAGACGGGTCGTTCAGGTAAACAGTTTTTTTCTTGTGATCAGTTTCCAACCTGCGATTTTTCATTGCCATTACCTCCCGTTAAGGAAGCCTGTCCCGAGTGTGATTTCCCTTTATTAATGCGAAAGCGCAGTCAGGGCTCCGAGCGACTTGTTTGTCCGCAAAAGCACTGCGACTACCGCTCCAAGCCGCTATAATACGCTTAGTTTTTAGTTTTAGAGAGGAACTCCAGTGTCAGCACTCGATATTGAATCAGCGCGTTCGGCGCTACTGAATGGTGTAATCGCGTACCCAACTGAAGCAGTGTTCGGTTTAGGCTGCGATCCACGCAATGAGGAAGCGATCCGCAAGATTTTAACTTTGAAAGACCGTCCCGAGGACAAAGGGCTTATTCTTATCGCCGCTGACTACAGTCAGCTGACGCCTTATGTTAAGGACTCTGCCATCGGTCAAGATAAGCGCTTTAGCGTGCTATCACATTGGCCTGGCCCGGTGACACTGATTCTTCCCGCGCGCGATACGGTTTCACCATTGCTGACCGGTGGGCGAGACACCATCGCAGTGCGTGTTACAGCGTATGAGCCCGTGCGAGAGCTTTGCCGAAAGCTAGGTACTGCATTGGTATCTACCAGCGCCAACCCCAGCGGTAAAGAGCCCGCTAGAACAGCATCAGAAGTGAGTGATTACTTCGGCGATAATATCGACTGGGTTTGGGATGAAGAAACAGGTGGCGCAGAGCAACCCTCTAAAATCATCGATCCATTTAATAACACCGTGTTGAGGTAAGGTTTTTGTCATGATGGAACAGACTATGTTGCAGCCGGTATTGAATTACCTGCTCAGCTTGCAAGATAGTATTTGCCAACAATTGGAAGCTGTTGATGGTGGAGGACGTTTCCAACAGGATGAGTGGCAGCGGGAGCAAGGTGGTGGCGGCCGCTCTCGAGTTATGAAAGAGGGCGAAACTTTTGAACAGGCTGGCGTGGGCTTCTCGCATGTATACGGTGAGCAGTTGCCAAAGAGTGCAACAGCGCATCGGCCTGAACTTGAAGGTCGTGATTTCAATGCCTGCGGCGTGTCTTTGGTCATTCATCCACGGAATCCCCATGTGCCGACCGTTCATCTTAACGTCCGGTTCTTTATTGCTGAAAAGGAAGGAGAGGATCCCGTTTGGTGGTTTGGTGGAGGCTTTGACTTAACACCTTATTACCCCTACACCAATGATTGCATTGAGTGGCATAAAAAGGCGAAAGCATCGCTCGATAAAGTAGATCCTGCTCTCTATGACAAATACAAAGTGTGGTGTGATGATTATTTCTATTTGAAACATCGAAATGAAGCGCGTGGCATCGGCGGTATTTTCTTTGATGACTTGAACGATCGATCGTTTGACGAGGCATTTGACGTAATCAAAGCGGTTGGCGATGCTTTTTGTGAAGCTTATGTGCCTATCGTAGAACGTCGCAAAGAACACGAATACTCAGAGCATCAACGTCAATTTCAATTGTATCGCCGTGGTCGTTATGTTGAATTTAATCTAGTCTGGGATCGAGGCACCTTGTTTGGCTTACAAACCGGTGGTCGAACCGAGTCAATTCTGATGTCGATGCCCCCGTTAGTGCGGTGGGAGTATGACTGGCAACCGCAGCCTGATTCAGCCGAGGCCGCACTGACGGAATACTATTTGCTACCGCGGGATTGGGCTGCCATGGACTATGTTAATGAGTGATAAGCTAGGCGTTTTCGGTAATCCAATTAAACACAGTCTTTCACCGAGAATACACAGCTTATTTGCTGAGCAAACCGGGCGCAGTGTTGATTACCAGCGTCTATTAGTCAGCCCTCACGGTTTTCCTAAAGCGGTAGCTCGGCAATTTTCGCAAGGCTTAGCTGGCGCCAATGTAACGGTGCCATTTAAGCAGGTGGCGTATCAGCTTGTAACTCAACATATGGGTTCTGCGGCACACAGCGGTGCCGTTAATACGCTTATTAGCGCGCCTCATGGTGGCCTGATCGGTGCCAATACCGATGGCGACGGGTTAGTCGCTGCGCTCAGATCGAAAGGCGTTAGTTTAGCGGGGCGCCGCATTCTCTTGCTTGGGGCCGGCGGTGCGAGTCGCGGTGTCATGCCAGCGCTTAATGCCGAGAAGCCGGATGTGATTTGGGTGTGGAACCGCACAGTGGAACGTGCCGAGCAACTTGCTTCGCTATTTAATTCGGCGCAGGCGTTACGGCATTGGTCTGATGCGCGTAAACCTGACCTCATTATTAATGCAACCAGTGCAAGTCTGTTTGGCGAGTCGTTGGCGCTCCCCGAACATATCATTGATACCGATACCCTTGGTTATGACATGGTTTACAGCCGTGATGCGACGGCTTTTCAAAGTCAGTTCAAGGCATCCGGTGGTGGTGTTTGTTTTGATGGTTTAAGAATGCTCGTGGAACAAGCGGCGGTCAGCTTTAGCCTTTGGTTCTCCTGTGACAAACCTAAAACCGAAGCCATCTATCATCAGTTGCGTAATGAGTTAGCCAAGCTTGACTAATGCGAGGTTGGCATTCACACCGATCTCGTTAAGAGCTCTCAGCCAACGGATTTGATTTGGGCGTAATGTGTCGCCTGGACCTTTAACTTCGATCAGCATGACCTGTTTATCGCGATACAACCATAAGTCGGGAAAGCCGGCGCGATTGTTGTGTACGTCGCGAGCGATACGCTCAAAAATAGCCGCCCATTGCTGACTATGGAGGCGTAACCACCAATCTATGAGCGCACTCTTATCAACACCGGGCCAGTAAATAAACGGATTCGCGAGGCCTATTTTTTCATCGATAACCTGAGTAATACGTTGCGTTACGGTGTCGGGGCTGTGCTTGATTTCATCAAGTCGTTTTTTTATTAACGCTTCGCGACGATGATAAAACTCATGACTATTGAGATCTCTGGGGCCTCGCTGAAACGGGTGAACAAAGGCCCCCTCGATATCTTCAAATATGATATCCCAAAAAAGAATGCCAAATAGTGTTTGTGGGATTGTGTTTTCGTGGTGTGCACCCTGCCAACCTTGCTGCTCAAAGTGAGTTAAGGTTTCTGCTTCTATTGAGGTTCCCCTCGATGCAAAGCTTAAATGGTACGTTTCAGGCTCGATTTGCTGTGCCTTAGGCTCAGCAAACCAACGTGACAATAATTGCTCAGCAATAGCGTGCTCTGGGTCGTTCCATGGGTCCCTTGCCATTTGATTCAGGGTCGAATAAGCCTGCTTATTGTTACCTTGCTTTCTGTAAATTCTTGCCATTCGCTCGCGGGCAGGGGGGCGAAATGACTGCTGATAAATCTTTAGAGCATCGTCGAGTGCATCGGCTCGTTCACAGTCCCGCGCGAGCTTATTGCAGAGTCGGCTATAGGCGCCCCGAAATTTCTTCCATCCTTGATGATTTGCTGCGCGTTTATACCAGTCGCGGATAATACGTATACGCTCAGTTAAGCCTTCTGTATCGGAGTAACGCTGGCGAAACGCACTCATCGCATGGTAGTTAGCAACATCCTCAGAACTATTGAATAAGCTTTTAGGTCGAATCGTGTAGGTTTCATAACGAACATGACCGAGTGCTGTCTTAATAAACTCGGTGAGATCTTGATGCGCGTTGCCAAAAAATAGTAGCGATAAGCGATCAAAGTTTGCTTGTTGTGTTAACGCATACCATTGCAGTTGAGCTGCGACTAGCCATGGCGTTGGACATGCCCGTAATGCCTCGAGAATGTCGGCTTTCTTAGCCGATGCAGAGAGCGTGCAGCCGTTTTCTCGCGCCAACTGCAGTAGTTCGGCGCGCTTTAACAGCTCAAGTCCTTCAGGACTATCAATCTTATGATATACGTTCAGCCAGCCCTCACGCTCAAGCGCGGCGAGTGCTCGATCGAGGTTGATTTCGGAGTAACTTAGGGCATCCCCCCGAAATTGTTGACCGCGGCGACTCGATAACCGGATCCATAGTTTTTGTGCGTCAGTGTTGAGCAACTCATAGCGTGCGAGTGTCAGCCGTGTCTCTTCATCCAACAGCGTATCGTGGTGGTGTCGCACCCAACGCAAGATAGTATTGAAGTTCTGCCAATAGTAATCGGGCTGATCAACATCAGCGGGTTCCCAACGCATTGAATTCTCGATATATAAGTTAGTCGATTATAAAGGTACGCTTAGTTTGGAAGAAAAGAGTATAAAAAAACCGACAGTGTGACTAGACCTTGTCTCATTTTGTGGTAGTCTACTTAGTCTGCTCGATTCGACATGTAGTCTGGCCTCGAAAAATCGGGTAGCAAAAATAAGTTTCCACAGCGAAACAAATAATAAGAAGTAGGGCACATAGGGTAGCCCGCCGTTTGAAAATCCCTTTTTAAATCAAGCAGTTACAACCAATCGAGCACACGATAACCATTTGGTTCTATTCGTGGGGTGAGCTATTGTCAACAGATTTATCCACAGCGTATCCACATTGACTGACTAGCCTTGTTTCAACGCCTATGGCATTCTTAGCCTATTAATTTTTAGATCAGCGAGAATCGCATTCATGGCGCAGACAGTACCTGAGAATCCTTTCATTTTAGTCGATGGCTCCTCGTATTTATTTCGAGCTTTTCATGCTCCGCCACATTTGACCAACTCAGCCGGAGAACCCACGGGTGCAGTTTATGGCGTCGTTAATATGCTGCGCAGCTTGCTTAAGCGTTACAAGCCGTCGCATATGGCGGTGGTATTCGATGCCAAAGGCAAGACGTTTCGCAGCGATATCTATGATGAATATAAAGCTCATCGTCCGCCAATGCCGGACGACTTGCGCACGCAAATTGAACCCTTACATGCCATTGTTAAGGCAATGGGACTGCCATTATTGTGTGTTGAGGGCGTCGAGGCGGATGACGTGATTGGCACGCTGGCTAAGCAAGCCGGTGATAAGGGTCGATTTACGCTGATAAGCACCGGCGACAAGGATATGGCGCAACTGGTTAATGATCATGTCATGTTGATTAATACCATGACAGATACGTTGCTTGATGAGTCAGGCGTGATCGAGAAATTTGGTGTAAAACCGAACCAAATTATCGACTACTTGGCGTTGATGGGCGATAGCTCAGATAATATTCCGGGTCTTCCCAAGGTTGGTGAGAAAACAGCGCAGGCGATGCTTCAAGGTATTCCAAGCATCGACAAAATCTACGAAGATATTGATGCGGTGACAGAATTGGGCTTTCGGGGCGCTAAATCAATGCCGAAGAAGTTGGAAGAATTCAAAGACCAACTGTTGATGTCGCGTGAGTTAGCAACTATCAAGTGTGATGTTGAGCTCGAGTGCGGCCCCGATGCGTTAACGATTGAGCCGGCGGACACCGATCAGTTACAAACGCTGTATGGCAAAATGGAATTTCGTCGTTGGCTGAACGAGCTATTAGAAACCGGCGCGGCAACGGATCAAGCCTTAGGCGAAGCGAGTCCTGCCGAAGAGCAAAGCGAACAGTTCAGTGTTAACCGCGATGCGTACAAGACGTTATTTAATGAAGAAGAAGTCTCTGATTATATTGAGCAATTAAAATCAGCAGACGTTATCGCATTTGATACTGAGACCACCAGCCTTAACTATATGGAAGCGCAACTCGTCGGTGTTTCGTTTTCAATAGTGGAAGGCGAAGCGGTTTACATACCCGTCGCGCACGATTATGTCGGGGTCGAACAACAAGTGGATCGTGACTGGTTGTTAAAAGTCTTAAAACCACTACTCGAAGATTCCAGTATTGCCAAAGTAGGTCAGAATCTTAAGTACGATGCGCACATTCTACGCCGTTACGGTATTAAGCTTCGTGGTATAAAAAATGACACCATGTTGGCGTCGTACGTTTATAATAGTGTCGGTTCGCGTCACGATATGGACACGCTCAGCCTTCAATATTTGAATCATAAGCCGATTAAGTTCGAAGAGATTGCGGGCAAAGGAGCAAAACAGCTTACTTTTAACCAAATTGAGCTGGCGCAGGCAGCACCTTATGCTGCGGAAGATGCCGATATTACGTTGCGGTTGCATCATATTCTATGGGACAAAGTCCACCAGACCGGTGAGCAGCTCGCTTCTGTGTTAACCGATATTGAGGTGCCTCTGGTCAGTATTCTAACCGACATGGAAGAGTACGGCGTAAAAGTTGATGCTGAAATGCTCGGTAAACAGAGTGAAGAGATCGCTAACAAGCTAGATGAACTCGAGCAAAAAGCCTTTGAAATTGCTGGTGAAGAGTTCAACCTCGGTTCACCTAAGCAACTGCAGCAAATTTTGTTTGAAAAGCTTGAGCTACCGGTCATCAAAAAAACGCCGAAAGGCGCACCGTCGACCGCTGAGGAAGTGTTGCAAGAGCTGGCGCATGACTACCCTCTGCCGGATGTGATTTTGCAGCATCGTAGTTTGGCTAAATTGAAGTCGACCTACACCGATAAATTACCGCGTATGATTAACCCCGACACTGGACGCGTGCATACTTCGTATCAGCAAGCTGTCGCCGCGACGGGTCGATTGTCATCTACTGAACCCAACTTACAGAATATTCCGATTCGTACGCCCGAAGGGCGCCGTGTTCGCCAAGCCTTTGTGGCTGAGGAAGGCTTTACGGTCGTAGCTATCGACTACAGTCAGATAGAGCTCAGAATCATGGCGCATTTATCGCAAGATGCCTCGCTGCTAAGAGCTTTTGCCCAAGGCCAAGACATCCACCGCGCGACGGCCAGTGAAGTGTTTGGTTGTAGCTTAGAGGAAGTTACTGACGAACAGCGTCGCCGAGCTAAGGCGGTTAACTTTGGTTTGATATACGGTATGTCTGCGTTTGGGTTATCGCGCCAACTCGATATTCCTCGACATGAAGCGCAAGCCTACATGGACAAGTACTTTGAGCGTTTCCCGGGTGTTTTAGAATATATGGAAAATACCCGCGAAACAGCGAAGAAACAGGGTTATGTATCGACACTCTTTGGCCGTCGCTTACCGCTTCCGGAAATCAAAGCATCTAATGGTGCTCGTCGCAAAGCAGCCGAGCGCGCAGCGATTAACGCACCGATGCAAGGTACAGCGGCCGATATCATTAAGCGAGCAATGATTAAGGTAGGCGACTGGATCGATGAAAAAGCCTGTCAGTCAGATGTTCGGATGCTGATGCAGGTGCACGATGAATTAGTTTTTGAAATTCGTACAGAACATGCCGAGAGTTATGCCAAAGCCCTTGCTGATGTGATGGGTGAGGCGGCTGACTTGGATGTGCCACTGCTTGCTGAGTATGGCTTTGGCGCGAACTGGGATGAGGCGCATTAATTTTTTTGAGAAATTTTGAACTTTCTTAATTAGGGCGACTCTGAATAAGTGAAGGCGAGAGGTAAGCCTTCAAAAATTTGTTCTCCCTGGATTGTTTTTAGCCCGGCCTTTTGGTCGGGCTTTTTTATTTGTTTTTCTGCGGGATACCTGCAAGTCCGCTACGACCACGGCGGTTAGCAAACCAAACACCGATTAAAATAGCGAGCATGCCCAAACCGTGCTGCAGAAAGAAGGGCTCGCCATCAAGCACTCCCAGCATCATAGCGACAATGGGAATCAAGTAAGTCACCGAGCTGGTGAACACGGTGTTGGTCAGCTGTACCACATAGTTGAAAATGATCAATGCACCGGCGGTGCCTACAATTCCTAGTACGAGTACAGCAGTCAGTGAAAGTGGCGCGTCAGGTCGTTGTGTATGGGCTAAAAAGTCAGTACCTATAAATAAGAAGATCGCTGCTGGAATACTGGCCATAAGGAGTGATACGCCCGTAATTGTTAGCGGCTTTAGGTCGGCAATTTTATGTTTAATTAGATTTAAGTTAATGCCGTAGCATACGGTTGCAAGCATGACCAATAACGCATAGCTATTAAACGTAAAGGAGCCATTTGCGGTTGCGGTAATCAACAATACGGTGCCAACTAAACCAATGACGATACCCACCCACTGTGCCCAGCGAGCTGACTGGCTAAACAGCAATACGCCAATCACGAGCGTCGATATGGGGGTTAACGCGTTTAATACACCCGTAACACCGCTTTGTAGCTGAGTTTGTGCGATAGCAAACATAAAGGCAGGTATGAAACTGCCTACTAAACCCACGCATGCCAGTTTAAGCCAATGTTTACGCGAAATTTGTCGCAATTTCGGCAGAATTAAAGGTGTTAGAACAATGCCCGCTGAGGCGATACGCAAGGCACCTACCTCAAGTGCAGTAAAGGCAATCAGTCCCTTTTTAATGAGTAAAAATGAACTGCCCCAAATGAGTGCTAAAAGACCCAGCAATAGCCATGCTTTTAGCGGCGGATTTTCTGAGGAGCTATGAGTCATCGCTTTGCACAAAGTTATCGTCTACAGGAGATTCGCCTAAAAACCATTGGTCGAGTTTATTCTCGAGTTGATCAATACCGAACTTTTTAAGAGAAGAAAACACCTCAACTTGAACATCACCATTAAAGGCAATCGCTGCTTGGCGCGCTTTTAGTAACGTCGACTTTCGAGCACCTTGTTTGAGTTTATCGGCCTTGGTTAATAGGGCCAATACTGGGATACCGCAATCCACCGCCCAATAAATCAGCTCTTGGTCGGTCTCACGAAACGGATGGCGAATATCCATGAGCACGACCAACCCTTTGAGCGAATCACGCTTTTCTAAGTACTCGGACAGTGAACGTTGCCACTGCTCTTTGACCTCCATGGGAACCTTGGCAAAGCCATAACCTGGTAAATCAATTAAGCGTTGACCGGTTGCGGTTTCAAAGACGTTAATTAATTGCGTTCGCCCAGGTGTCTTACTGGTCCGCGCTAAGTTGCGTTGACGCGTGAGCGTGTTCAACGCACTGGATTTCCCGGCGTTTGACCGGCCGGCGAAAGCGATCTCGATACCACTATCCTCCGGCAACTTGCGTATATTAGGGGCACTGGTAATAAAGGTAGCTGTTTGATAATTGATGCGCTTTTCTGACACGACAGGCTCACTTGCTTGTAAAATGTTCACTAATGCGCCGTATTATGAAGCATCTGTACACTTTCTCCAACGCTGAATTGCATAAACAATGTGCATTAGACGTTTAATCGTGCGTTGTTTTGTGTAAAATAAGCTACCGTTAGATGCGATCGGTTCAGGCACGAGGGTGCCTCACAGAGACAAGAGAAGCAGACATGAAAAAATTCGCGATCATTCTAGGATTGTTTATTAGTTCGACCAGCGTTGCGATGGCGCAACAGGGTGATGTCGAAGCAGGGAAACAAAAGTCTCAGGTATGTGCAGCATGTCACGGACCTAACGGCGTTTCCCCCTCAGATATGTATCCCAACTTAGCAGGTCAACACCCCAAGTACATCTATAAGCAGTTGATGGACTTCAAAACCGCCTCTGAAACAGGCGGTGAACAAGGTCGTAACAATGCTATCATGATGGGCCAAGTTGCTAACTTGTCGGAACAGGACATGAAAGACTTAGCCGCTTATTTTGCAGCACAAGATCCTGCAAAAGGTGATACCCCAGAGGACCTGATCGCTAAAGGCTCAGATCTATTCCGTCGCGGTAACCCAGAGACAAATATTCCATCATGTGCGGGTTGTCACGGACCACGCGGTAACGGTATGGGTCTTGCGGCTTTTCCTGATATTTCAGGCCAGCATCCGGCGTACGTTATTTCTCAATTAGAAAATTTCCGTAGCGGTAAGCGCGCCAATGATCCTAATGGCATGATGCGCGGTGTCGCTGCAAAAATGACCGATGAAGAGATGAAGTTACTCGCTGAGTACTTACATGGTCTGTATTAATAAGTGATTTTAATTCTGAAGGGTGGCTCGAATGCCACCCTTTTTTATTTCATTTGTTATGTTTTTATGCGTTTTTTACGTCTTATAAACAAAAATGTTATAAAAAAATGAATTTTTAGAGCGATAAAATCATTGAACTCATCCGTATAAATACGTAGTCTGTAAAGCGTCCGAGGGAGATACTGTCTTCCCAGACAAAAATAATAAAAAGACTGTTTTAAAACAGCGATAAAAATCGATACACAAAAATAACAATAAATCGATTCTGGATTTCGTTTCGCAAAAACAATAATAATTGAATAGAAATCCAGGGAGTAAAACGTAGTATTGGTTGCTCCTTTCAATAATAACAACAACTAGAAAACTAGGTTACGGAAGACCGAGACAACAACTCGGAAGCAGTGACAACCATTCTCATAGTTGCAGTGCGCTGCCAAATATGAGAAATAAAGGCGATGGAAACATCGCCTTTTTTCTTTTCTAAAGAGCCTATTATGTTGTTATGCCCACTATGTCACGCTTCTAGTTCATTCTATGCACGCGATAAAAGACGAGCCTTTCATCAATGTAGGCAGTGTAGACTCGTATTTGCTGATCCAGCAACTCATGTTGATCGAGAAGAAGAAAAGCGGTTATACGAAACACATGAGAACGATCCGCTTGACCCTCGTTATAGGGCTTTTTTAAATCAACTGTGGCAGCCACTGCAAAAAGTGTGTAGAGATTCCGGCTACCGAACAGCACTTGATTTTGGTTCCGGTCCAGGCCCAACTTTACATCTAATGATGGAAGAGTCGGGTCTTAATGCACGTCATTACGATCCTATCTATTCACCCGATGAAATACTGTTGAGTCATAGCTATGATGTGGTGACCTGCACCGAGGTTATCGAGCACTTTTTCTACCCACAACGAGAATTTGCACAGTTACGTCGTTTAGTTAAATCGGGCGGTACGCTAGCGACGATGACAAAGCCCTATGTGTCCGCGGAACGGTTTCCCAACTGGCATTACAAAAATGATCTCACCCATGTGTCGTTCTTTAATGACGAGACATATCGGTATATCGCTGAGCAGTTCGGATTTCGAGTCGAGCGAATCACAAATGAAGTAACCTTCTTTCGTTGCATTAAATCCTGCTGATTACAAGCGTGCTATGCGTTACAATAGGCACAACTTTATGAAATAAGGAGTCGGCTATGACTCGTAAGAAGAAAACACGCAAAACCGGTCCTCTGGCGCCGTCGAAAGCGCCCAAAGAAAAGCGCCAAGTTGAAAACCTATCTCGCGGTAAGAAAAAGGGTAAAGGACAGCCTGCGGGCAAACGTCATAGTGAACCTAAGCGGGAGCAACAGCCCGGTCAACACAATGAACTGCAAACGGATCCGCGAAAGGGAAGTAAACGTAAGATCGAATTGGTGCCTGTTGCTTCGGCAACGGCTGAAACGGCGCTATCGCCTCAACAAGAGCTTGAACAACTGCAAAGTGATTTACGATTGCAGGAGTTGGTTGAGCGTTTTGAGCAAGGCGAAGTGCTATCAAATGACGATCAACGTTATCTCGATGAGCAGTCTGAACGCTACGAAAAGCTAGCAAGTCAGCTAGGTCTCGATCTTGACGATGATGACGATGAGTGGGATGACGAGGAGTATTGATGTCTACATTAGCGATCATTTTATACATACTGGGTGTCATTGTTATCGTGGGGTTAGCTGTCTATGCGGTGACCTTGCTGAAGCGTTTACGCTATCAAAACCAGCTTCGCCAACAGGCTGTTAAGAAGCGTGTCGATCGTATTGATGAGAGCATTATCACAATTGCCAAGGGCATGCAGCAAGATCAATGTCCACTGTCGGAGGGATGTTTGCGTATTGTTGTGCTGCTGGATCATCGTCCTGAATCGACGGAGTATGACTACTCGAAAGATTATCCTGCAATGCATGATATGTACGAGCGAATCAAACATATGCCGACGCACGAAAACCGTAAAAAGTTTCCTAAGCAAAAGATTAAGGAACTTGATAAAGAGCGTGAGGGTTATGAGGTTGAGTTGAAAGACGTTATTTTAGCTGACGTCGAGAAATTGTTGCGCGAGTTTCCCACTCGGTAAAAGGAAGCGCCGATGTTATTTAAAGGCATTCGAGAAGATATAAAAAGCGTCTATAGTCGCGATCCAGCGGCCCGCAACGCCTTTGAAATACTCTTTAATTATCCTGGATTACATGCGATTTGGCTGCATCGATTCAGCCATCGCTTGTGGATGTTAAAACTCTATTGGTTGGCTCGTTTTATTTCCAATCTTGGGCGCTGGTTTACTGGGGTTGAGATTCATCCAGGCGCCAAAATTGGACGGCGATTCTTTATCGATCACGGTATGGGTGTAGTCATCGGTGAAACGGCGGAGATAGGCGATGACGTGACTTTGTATCATGGCGTGACTCTAGGCGGAACGTCTTGGAACAAAGGTAAACGGCATCCGACGTTAAAAAATGGCGTAGTCATCGGGGCGGGTGCAAAGGTATTAGGTCCGTTAACGGTTGGAACTGAAGCTCGAATCGGTTCAAATGCTGTAGTGGTCCGTGATGTACCTGAAGGTGCCACGATGGTTGGTATTCCTGCGCGCGTTGCTAAGTCAGGTCAAGACAAAGAAACAAACGAGCGAAGAGCGAAGATGGCAAAAGCTTATGGCTTTGATGCTTACGCTATCGCAGCTGATAACCCCGATCCAGTGGCAACAGCCATTGGTCGAATGCTCGATCATGTACACGTATTGGATCAAAAGGTCTCGGATTTGTGTCAAGCAGTCAACCGGTTAGGCGGTGACGTCTGTGGTGAATTGCCTGAAGTCGAGATGGATGACGTGGCGTTTCTGGAAGAAAAACAACGTGCTGCACAACAGCGCGAAGCGCAGCACGAAAGTAAGCACGAAGCAGACTAATTTTTCAGATTGAAGCGCTCAATAAGCTCGTATAATTCATACGATGTGCGCTTCAAGTCATCACTGGATTTTTGAGTACTTTCTGATGTTTGCTCGGTTTGACGAGCAATTTCGGCAATTTCTGAGAGCTGTTGGTTGATGTGTTCTGCAACGCCTGATTGTTGTTCCACGGCTGAGGCCATTTGCGTAGACATATCTGCAATTTGCTCAATAGAGGATGATATCTGCGACAACGCGTTATCTGCGCGCTTCACTTTATCGACACCTTCTGCCGCCGATTGTTCACCCTGCTGGGATACCGTGACCGCCTCTTTTGCGCGGCCGCGTAATTGGTTGATAACGTTGTGAATACTATCGGTCGACTCTGAGGTTCGGCGAGCGAGGTTACGAACTTCGTCCGCGACCACGGAGAAGCCTCGCCCATGTTCGCCCGCACGCGCAGCTTCAATCGCCGCATTCAATGCCAACAGATTGGTTTGTTCGGCAATCGATGAAATCAGATCGGCGGCTTCGCCAATTTCAGCGGTCGAGGCATCAAGCGCTTCCACGGTTTGTGCTATCTGCTTAACCGCTTCATGCAGTTCGACAATGACCGCACTCGCTTGACGCGCAAGGTTTACACTTTCATCGGTATTCTGTTTCGCGCTATCCGCTTGTTCTGCGTTTTGCTCAACGGTTGCCGCCACCTGTTGAATGGTCGTCGACATCTCGTTCATCGCAGCCGCTGTTTGGTCGGTGGCTTGAGTTTGACGTTGCACGTGCTCGTTCGACGTTTTGGCTTGTTGACTTGTATCATCAGCAACCCGGAGTAAACGCCCAACAGCATCTTTTATTCGTGCTAATGCTGTTCGGTTGCGCGCGCCTTCACTGAGTAACATCAGTGATAACTGAGCTTCTCGACCTTGAGCGTTAAAGTAAGTGCTACCGACTAGCTCATCATGAAACGCCTCAGGTCGGATATCCAACATACGTTGCATGATAGAAGACACGTAGCGCGCATACCACAACCCACTTACTGCCATTGCAGCAAAAGTTGTTGCACCGGCTTGCCAAGATCCAAACAGCGAAGCCGCGATAGTTGCAGCAATACCCGGTACGATCACCGGTAGCAAGTCGCGCAGTGCGTAATACGTGCTTGTCGCTACAGGCACAGGGCGTTTGCCTTGATTTATGCGTTGGTAAATAGTCATTGCGCGTATTTTACGCTCATCGGAGGTTTTTACCCGCACCGACTCAAAGCCAGCGGGTTTTCCGTCATGAATAATGGGTGTTACATACGCGCTTACCCAATAGTGGTCGCCATTTTTACATCGATTCTTAACCAGTCCCATCCATGGTTGACCTTTCTTAATGGTCCTCCACATATTTTCAAAGACAATAGCGGGCATATCGGGATGACGTAAAATGTTATGCGGCGAACCAATTAATTCTGCTCGGGTATAGCCGCTGACTTCTACAAAATCGTCATTGCAATGGGTAATGACACCCTTGCGATCGGTCGATGAGATGAGGCGATACTCATCCGGAATATGTCGTTCTTTTTGAGTGATGGGTCCGTTATCTTTCATAATATCCCTTTTAACTTGATATACATCAAGGATATACGATTATCGGAAAAATAAAAAAAATCTTTAGGAAGTGTGGAAGGTTTTGGGGCTGGCAATAAAAAACGCCGCTAAAAAGCGGCGTTTAGAATTCTTTTTAAACGTAGATTACATAGGAACTACGTTTTCTGCTTGAGGACCTTTAGGACCTTGAGCAACAGTGAAAGAAACTTGTTGGCCTTCAGCTAAAGTTTTGAAACCGTCAGCTTGGATTGCACTGAAGTGAACGAAAACGTCTGCGCCGTTTTCTTGTTCGATGAAACCAAAGCCTTTAGCTTCGTTGAAAAACTTAACTTTACCAGTAGTAGTAGACATGCTGATATTCCTCGTAATGCATGTGAATTAAAAATGCTCAGAAATTGGTATTACTTGGACTTACAAAACGAGGTACAGCAAAGAAGGACTTCGTACACAAATCTCAAAACAATAGCCGAATTTCATCAGCGATCATCAGTATATACCCTTGTTTAGGTCTGTCAATTAAACTCGGGCTTATTTTAGCCAGTTTTTGCTGATGTGTCGGAACGTGTCGGTCCCTGACTTTTCTAACCACTCAAAGGCAACCATTTCTGAAGTCACGATTTGCACACCGGCCTCTCGCATACGTGCAACGGCCGTGTCTTTATCATTAGGTCGACGAGAACCGACTGTATCTGTGGGCAAGAATACTTGATAGCCTTGTGCCACAAGGTCCAGCGCCGTTTGCATGACACACACATGGGTTTCCATACCCATGATTACAATTTGCTTTTTGTCGTATTCTTTAACCACATCTTGAAACGTTGATTCACGCCAGGCGCTAAAATGTGTCTTCTCGACAACACGTGCGACTTCGATAATTTCTGCCAATGCAGAGACCGTATAGCCTAATCCCTTAGGATATTGCTCGGTAATTAGTACGGGAACGTCAAGTTGCAAACCGATCTCGCCCAGCCAACGCATTCTAGAAGTCACAATATCGCGTTGGTGAATCGCTGGTGTAATGCGCTCCTGAGCATCGACAACCAAAATAATTGAATCATCACGTTTTAACAGCATACGACTGACCTTAATTCTCAATGTTTGAACTCATACTACCGAAAAGGTGTGTGATGTACATAGTGCTTTGGTCGCAACGGGGTTCGCTAACGGTCAAAAAAACCGCAGAATATTTGCAGTTTTGTCCCCTGATCGCTACAATTTCGGCCTTTTCAGCCCCCTCTCTTTCAAAAAGGTGATACATGGCTACCGTACTGATCTTAATGGGTTCGCAATCTGACTGGCCAACCATGCAGAAAGCTGCCTATATGCTCAAAGACTTGGGCGTAAGCTGGGAAGCAAAAGTGGTTTCAGCACACCGTACGCCTGATTTGCTCAAATCGTCTATGGAGCAAGCAGAAAAGGATGACGTAAAGGTAGTCATCGCAGGTGCGGGTGGTGCCGCTCACCTACCCGGCATGCTTGCCGCACACACGTCGATTCCTGTGCTGGGTGTACCGGTATCGAGCAAACAGCTTAAAGGACTTGATAGTTTGCTTTCTATTGTGCAAATGCCCAAAGGCGTAGCGGTAGGTACTTTGGCGATCGGTGACGCAGGTGCGGCTAATGCCGGCTTACTCGCAGCACAAATTGTCGGCTCATTCGACGCGACCGTGCGTCAGCGTGTGACCGAGTTTCGCAACCAACAGCGCGATAAAGTAATGGCGAATGCAGACTTGGAGTTACCAGAATGAAAGTACTGATTTTAGGTAACGGACAGTTGGGGCAGATGCTGGGTAAAGCGGCTATCCAGCAAGGTCATGAATGTATTTTGTACAGCGACCGCGACCATCAAGTGAAGGCACTGGGTAGCCAGCAAGCACTGGCTTTAACCTTGGAAGAAGCAAAAGAGTGGGCTGACGTTGTCACTTGGGAACATGAACACCTTGCCGATGAACTGATTGATGCGACCGCAGATAAGTGGTTATTAAAAGCCAGTTTGTTCCGTCAATTAACCGACCGTCGCACGCAAAAAGCCCTGTGTGACACGCTAGAGATTCCAACATCTGAATGGCAACCTTTTAATGACGCTGCTGAGCTCGAGAGCATTTTGGCTGACTGTGACCGTGCTGTTGTCATTAAATCAGCCAAGGGCGGCTATGATGGTAAAGGTCAGTGGCGCTGGAAGCCCGGTCAGGCTAAAGATGACATCATCGCCGAGGCGGGACAACGTCCGGGTATCGTCGAGGATATGATCGACTTTAGCGATGAAGTCTCAGTTGTCGCAGCACGCGATCATCATGGTGAACAGCGCGGATATCCATTGACGTTGAATGTCCATCGCAAAGGCATTCTGGCTTATAGCATTGCCGGTGCACAGAGTTTTTCCGAAGCACTGGAGCGTCAAGCACAAGCGTATCACCAAAAACTGACCGATGAACTCGATTATATTGGCGTGTTGGCTATCGAGTTTTTTGTGGTGGGCGAGGGTGACGACCAGCAATTATTGGTCAACGAAATTGCGCCGCGTGTTCATAACTCGGGTCATTGGACGATGAGTGGTTCAAATTGTGACCAGTTTAACCTGCACATGCGCGCAATTACAGGGTTACCCACGCCTGATTTACTGGTTGCTCCCACATTGATGCTAAATGCCATTGGCATTGACGGTTTTCCGGAAGTGTTATGGGAAGCCGGTGCCGCTGATTGTCATTGGTACGGCAAAGACGCGCGCCCCGGTCGTAAAGTGGGCCACGTCAACCTCATGGTCGACAGTGCTGAACGCGCTCATAAGCTCGCCGACCAATGGTGCGACGAGCTACAAGTGCTAAAAGACGCTTAAAGGCGCTCGATTAACCACTTCTGCATATCCTCAACCTGCTCCATGCACAGTGAATGCGGCATGGGGTAGGTTTGATAAGTCACTTCGTAACCCATCTCTTTTAAATGCGCCACAGCCCGTTGACCGAGCGTTTCAGGAACAACGGGGTCTTGCGTACCGTGTTGTACTAAAATCGGCAGTGAACGATTAGCCTCGGCAGGTTTTATGTCACCTTGCGTTGCGAAATAAGTCGAGTGTGCCATCAAACCACCCAAGGGTTTGGGGTAGGTTAACGCGGCCTCATAGCCGACCGCACCGCCTTGTGAAAAGCCAGCAATAATAATGCGTTTGCTATCAATGCCTTGCTCTATTTGCTCATCGATCATTTGATGAATCGCGGCAGCAGAAGCGCGTAATTGGGTCGCATCAATCTCACGATCAATGGTCATCGCTGTGATGTCATACCAAGCGGGCATCACCATACCTTGATTAATGGTGACCGGAAGACGTGGCGCGTGAGGGAATAAGAAACGTACGCGGGCCGGGGCCAAATTTAAGTGTTCAACCATGGGGACGAAGTCGTTTCCCGAGGCGCCCAGTCCGTGCAACCAGATAATGACCGCATCGGCGGGTTCGCTTGGATCGTGTTTGATTACTTCTAACTGCATAAAATCTCCTAATTAAAGGCTGGATACGAACCCAACCAGCGAATTTGATTCAACTCAGCGAGCTTTTTGAGCGCCTTTTGTACCGAAGGGTCCTGTTCATGACCATCAAAATCAATGAAAAAGTGATACTGGCCAAAATCATCCCCGGTAGGACGTGAAACAATCGATGTTAAGTTAATGCCTTGCTCGGCAAATGCTTTCAAACTATCGACGAGTAAGCCCGGGTGGTCATTATCGTCGATCAGCATCACGCTACTTTTCCAACGTCTATCTTGCAGTGCCAGCAAGGGCTCCGCGTGCGCGGATAGTAACACAAAGCGCGTTTGGTTTTTGTGGCTATCGGCGATAGTACGCTGAATGCAATGCAACTGTTCTGGGCAGGGTATATGGCTCGGGACGATGGCGGCCGATGGCTTATCGGCGGCGATTAACTCATTTAACGAAGCGGTGTTGCTTGCGGTATGCACAATCGGTAATGACAGGGTATTTAACGCGTGATGACATTGGCCAGCCGCGACAAACTGCGCCCACACCTGTTCGGGTTTCTCGCTATTGGCGAGCAAATGATACTGAATCGGTAGTCGGTATTCTGCGTGAATATACAATGGATGGTGCGCGAAATAGTCGACAACGGGCGAAACGAAACCATCAATCAGATTTTCGATAGGAACGACCGCAAGTTGCGTGTCATTTACACTGTGCAGGACATCTGCCAACGTGCTTTTAAACACGATGGGCACTGAATCGCCTAACTGCTGCTGAAAGTGCTGCGCGGCACGCTCCGAGAACGTGCCGGCAGGACCGAGTGTCACTAACTGTTCAATCATAAAACCTTTACTTCTTATAGTGTTCGAACCAGGCTAACGCGTGTTCGATCTTGGCAATCATATGTGAAGGACGGTGGGTTACACCGTGAGATGCGCCGGGCACACGTACCATGGCGGTATCGATGTGGCGCAATTTCAGCGCTTGATAGAACTGCTCGGTTTCCGAAATGGGCGTGCGGCGGTCATTTTCTCCAGTAAATAGCAACACAGGCGTCGAGACATTACCTACGAGTGACAATGGCGAACGTTTCCAATAATGGTCTAAATCCTCCCATGGCATCGCCGGAAACTGATTGGTAATTTGCCCAATGGAACTATCTGCCGTGAGTACTTTACTGACCCAGTTAATCACAGGGTTGGTGGCCGCTGCTGCATTAAATCGGTCAGTTAAGCCTACCGCATAAGCTGTGGCAATACCGCCCGCCGAGCCACCGGCTATAAACAAGTTATCGGCATCAACAAAGCCCTTATCAATCATCGCATCAACACCGCTCATGTGATCGGCAAAGTCATACTCTGAGGCGTAGTTGCCATCGAGTAGCATCGCAAAGTCTTTACCGTATGAGGTACTACCACGATAGTTTACATACAGAACGACGTAACCTTCAGCCGCGTAGCGCTGGTGCTCGGCCGCAAAATGAGGACCGTAAGACAGATGCGGACCACCATGAATTTCAACGATCAGCGGATACTCTTTATCCTCGTCAAAGTCGGGGGGTGTGATATACCAACCCTGAATCGGTTGATCATCGTAGCTTGAGTTGTATGTGATTTCGTGTACCTTGCCGAGCTTTTTGTTGCCCAACAAGTCTTCGTTAAGCTGAGTCAACGTTTGTGTTTCATCCCCAGACGCTTGATAACCTACATCAGCGGGACGGTAAGGAGTAC
The DNA here is from genome assembly GCF_057748155.1 of Idiomarina sp. D18. NCBI lineage: Bacteria > Pseudomonadati > Pseudomonadota > Gammaproteobacteria > Alteromonadales > Idiomarinaceae > Idiomarina > Idiomarina sp. D18. Next base: position 2,370,586 of record NZ_CM173240.1, on the reverse strand, counting down.
CTTGCGTATAAGCGATAGCGCCATTATTCGAGGCACTGAAACTGCCCATCGTATATGGACGACTGACATAGGTACCTGACACATCATCAGCGCGGCGGGTTAATTCATCGTCAAGACTGACGTTGGCGATCACGGTTTTACCGCGGTCTGCAAATTGCACCGCAATCGTGTCTGCGCCATTCCACTGTGGGTTGGCAAACGAGCGATCCAATTCACTTTGCAGCTCGCGCTTTTGTTTCGAGGACCAGTCCATGACCCACAGTTCACCTTTGTGATAAGGAACCGGCTCATCACTACTGTGTAAATAAACCAAACGCTCACCATCGGGTGAAAACTGTGGTGCGTATTCCTGACCCGCCGTCTGAGTGATGCGCGTGAGCTGCTGAGTCTTCACATTAACGGCATAAAGGTCACTGTCATTCACCTCATAGGCCCAGTCTTTGTCGCGGTTAGCGGAAAACACGATCGACTCGCCATCGTGGCTCCAAGTCAGCGGCCCAGAATGGCGGAACGCCCCCGTGGTTAATTGCTGTACACTGCCACCGGTCGCTGGAACAGTAAAAATTTGTGCATGTGCGGGTTTTAGCACACCTTGACCATCGCTTTGATAGTAAGCTTCTTGCACAACAACCGGTTGCCCACCCCAGTCGGCGCCCTCCGGTTTAGTGGGACGTTTTACTTTCTTTTCAAAGGCCGTTTTTTCTGCCGGCACATCCATTAAGAACGCGATCGACTCACCATCAGGTGACCAGGCCAATTGACTTGGCGATTCATGCACATGGGTAATCTCTGCGTGCTTATCTTGGTTGAGCCAATACACATGAACCTGATAACTGTCCTTGCGATTAGATGTTAATGCCAGCTGTTGACTGTCAGGTGACCAAGTTAAGTTGCCGTAGGCGTCGCCCTTATCAAAGAGCGGATAATGTTGATTTGATGCCGTATCAAGGATCCAGACCGAGCGCTCGGTGTTGTCCTTCATATCGTTAAAGCGATTACGAATGTACGCGATATAGCGCCCATCAGGCGAGATGCTTACATCGTTGGCATACTCAAGCTGAAAGATATCGTCGATAGCAAAATAGTCATTGGTTTGCGCGTTAATAGACGGTGACAATGTTGCAAGCCCAATAACCAGGGCGGATGTTTTTAACCACATAATGCGTCCTTAATTTTTATTCTAACGGGTGTTCTGTAAACGCTTCGAAAAATCATCATTGAAACCGCGCTAAAACGCTCGAAGCCAAGCCACGAACATGATTAAATGTTCGCTATCATTTACCTATTTGAGCTTTGGATCGCCTGCATGTCTCAGCCGCATCGACAAACCCGCGCTCGTATCTTACTGACAAATTTACGGGACAATGCCAAACAATTAAAGTCGTATATCGACCAGCAGCCGATGCTAGGCGTTATAAAAGCGGACGGATATGGTCATGGCGCGACAGAAGTGGCGCATGCAATCGCGGATTATGTAGAGAAATACGCCGTTGCATTTATTGATGAAGCGATCGCGTTACGCGACTCAGGTATCGACAAACCCATCGTCATTTTGCAGGGGGTATACAGCACAGAAGACTGGTTGCTATGCGCTGAGCAGCAGTTTGAACCCGTAATACATAACGCGCAGCAAATTGAGTTTCTGAGCGAAATCACTTCGGAAGCCAATCGGGTTAACGTTTGGCTGAAGCAAGACTCAGGTATGCACCGATTAGGCTTTTTTGCCGATGACGTCGAAGGGGCGGTAGGGCAGCTTCGTGCGCATGCGCTGATCAACCAAATTGTGCTGATGACTCACTTTGCTGAGGCGGATAATCCTGAGAGCCCACTGACCGCGATACAGTTAGAACGCTTTTATGCGGTACTCCATGTGGTGCGCGATAAAATAGATGGCGTTAGCGTGGCAAACAGTGCCTTTATGTTGGGTGACGATGTACTGGACGCGATGGGCCTGACTAAATGGTTTCGGGCTGGGATTGCGCTTTATGGGCAAAACCCTTCTCAGGCTAAATTAAGCGATGCTGAACTACTCAAACCAACCATGGTGCTTGAAGCGCCCGTGATCGCGTTACGCACAATTCAGCCAGGTGAAACCGTAGGTTATGGGAGTCGCTGGCGAGCACAACGAGAGAGCCGTATCGCGACGGTGGCAATAGGTTACGCCGATGGCTACCCGCGTAGCTTACCCGATGGCACACCGATGATTATTAATGATCAAGTAGGCTGTTTAGTCGGTCGTATTTCGATGGATATGATTACTGTCGATGTGACCGATATTGAGGGTATTGAGCTCGGCGATAACGTTGAGCTCTGGGGTGAACAGCTACCGATACAAGTGATTGCCGATCAAGCGCGGACAATCACTTACGAGCTATTTGCTCAAGTGACACGTCGCGTGCCACGCGTTTATGCAGACTAACGTTTGTTGCGACGTTTTAGGTAAAACCAAACACCGGTCATAGGTAGTAGTAATAGCGCAATCCCCCCTGCCAAAATAACCAAGGTCATGGCGGTGCCACCGATAGCCGCCACATGCAGCGGATAGATCATATGGGACACTTGCTCACCTAAGGGGCGTGTCCGCACATCCGTAATGCTGGAAAGTGTCCCTGTTTCATCAAACGCAATGTAATTACGACCATTCGGATGCCACTCATCAGGCCATTTTAAGCGCATGCGCCCTGAATCTAAATAAATTAGGCGAATATCGGCGTTAGGTAGGACGGTACGGGCGACTTCAAAGCGTTCCTTCCAGTGTGTTGCTGAGAGTTCGGGTACTGAGTGGTGTATCCGTGAATCGGTCATCGGTAATAGGGTGGTTAAACCGCCTTTGACCGTGCTCGCATACATAATCGCACTACCAGTAAGCATCAGTAATGCCACCGGGATAAAGACGATAGCACCGGTGCTGCGGTGCAATTGCCATAAGGTTTGCATGCCTTTAGCCGAGAACGGGTTATAAAAGCGTACGGCGAGGTTTTTCCAGCGCCATTGTCGCTTAGGCCACCAGCGTACTAGCCCGGTGGTAATCAATACCAAGGCAAGTAGCGACAATACTCCGAGGATGTCCTTGCCGAACTCATCAAGCGCAAGATGATGGTGCAGTTCGACAAACCAGCTCACCGTGTCAGCGTAGGGCGCTCGAGTAAGCAGTTGCTCACCTTGAGGGCCAAAATAATGATGGTTACCGTCACCATCAACCAGCTCAAACCAGGGACGGTCGTCAGTAGGAAGATACGCGTACCCTGCCGTATAGTGATCGGCAATAGTTGCTGATGTCGCTTGCGACACGGGATTGTCGAGTCGCAGACTGGGGTATTGCCACATCAGCCACTGATTTTTGAATAACAGCATTGAGCCCGTCACTGCCATGAGCAGAACCCAGCCACTCAGCACAAGGCCAAGCCAGCGATGCCACTGTGTCAGTGACGGTAGCTTAATGCGCTTCACGTATGACTTACCAAGCGTAGTTCCAGTTTAAGCTGATAGTACGTCCGCGACCGGTAAAGTTACGGTTATCACCACCGACCGTTTGTGCATAGTAGGTGAAGTAGTACTCATCGAATAAGTTCTCGATACCGAGTGCAAATTGACCATAGTCGCGAGTTTCAAGCAAGACCGATGCATCGACGGTGTTATAGCCATCAAAGTTATTAACGGCTTCGGCACCTGAGTAGATGTCGCGGTCAAAGAACTTGTTCCATTGTACCCGGCTCGAAACTTGTCCAGTCCATTGTTGTGACCAGTACAGGTTCGCGCGTTTCGGGGCGATATTACGACCACCAAGCTGTGTATCGACTTGGTTATCGCCATCACTGTCAAACTCGCCGTCAGTATCAGCGTAGTTCAAACCAAATGCCGTATCGTTCGAGAACGCATATTCTGCGCTGGCTTCGATACCGTCGATTTCAGTGCGTTCACGTTTAACCGAGTAAATGCCATCAGCATCCGCTTGCAAACGAGCGCCTAAATCCGATTCAGAACGGTAATAGCTGATTGAAGCGCGCCATGCGTTGTTGTTGAACTCGACGCCGATTTCCTCGTTATCAGCAAGTACTGGCTGTAAGTCTAAGAAGCTACTGACACTCAAATCAGGTGTTGAGATACCGCGCAACACACGCCCTACGTCTGGCATGCTAAAGCCTTCAGAGTAACTCGCGAATACACGCCAGTTATCGTTCAACGCATAAACTGCGCCTAAGTTGGTGAGCAATTCATTGAAGCTTGGCTCGCCACCTTCAACGAACACACTGCCGTAAGAGGCGAGGGTGGTGAAGCTATCTGCTTTGAGCTTGCCGTATTCGTAACGTAAACCACCACTCAGCGTGAGTCCGTTGGCTTGATAGCTCAACTGTGCGTATGGCGCCCAGTTTTCAAATTCAGTCTCCGGTACCCACTTACGACCGGTTTGTGCGAGCTCTTGGAACGTCTTATCGTTCATGAAGTCGACACCTGCTGTTACATCAACAGGCAGGTCAGCAACTTTTGCCCAGTTCATGGTAATGCGAGAACCATACTTACGCGAGTCATTTCGAGACTGGTCAAAGATATCATCGCCGTACTGCGGATCTTGGAAGGTAGCATAGTTGCCGCCACCATAAAGTGCGGAGAAGTCTTGCAAGAACAGCTGCCAGTTGAGGTCAGCACCTAAAATATCGGTGTTTTTATATGTCAAACTACTGGTGGTGACTTCGTTTTCTGGTGCATCGCCTGGGTATTCACCTTCGACCGATAGAGCAGGAACGCCCAGTTCGCGGTTACCTACAGTAGCAAAGTAATCACCATTACCCGCCATATCAAAGTGATTGACCATTAACGCCAGTGACTGAGTGCTATCAATGCGGTATTCACCTTTGAAAAACACGTCGTAGCTCTTCGAGTCCATGGTGTCGCCTTGTGTGGTATCGACACCAATTAACTGACCCTTACCATCCACGTACATACCGGTATCGCGGTATTGTGCACCAGCAACAAACTTCCAATCGCCCTCGGCGTGACGTACTAAATAGCCCGCTTCGTAGCTGAGCCCTTCTGAGATTTCGCTATCGGGTGCTGTGAAACCGGCGTTTACTTCTTGCGTGGTGCCTTCTTGCGCTTGTTTAGTGACGATATTAATAATACCGCCGCTCGCGCCTAAACCTTGAATAGCGCTGGCGCCATGGATGACTTCTACACGCTCAATCATGAACGGATCAATGGTGTACGCCGCGCGCGAACCATCCCGTAATGGGTTGGACTGAGGCACGCCATCAATTAAGTATAGTGGTTGGCGGCCGCGTAATGTTTCGCCCGATGAGGTTAACTTTTGACGCGAGGGAGAAAATGCAGGAATCAACTTGCCGAGGACATCAGAAAGCGACTCTGCAACCATCATTTGCTGGCGCAACTGCTCTCCATCAATGACGGTCACCGTAGCTGGAATCGCGCTTTGAGGGATTTTAGTCCGTGTTGCAGTAATTTCGATGGTCTCATCGACACCTGTACGGTTAACTTCGTCTTGGGCCAACGCCTGACCCGATACAATGGATGCAATTAAAAGAGAAAGCAGCTTCTTGGACATGAGAATCCTTATCATTTTCTATAAGTGGCGCAGATGATAATTGTTCTCATTACATAGTCAACTACTTATTTTAATTTTCTTTTAAGAAAAACGTTTCGGCTATCGTTCAATTTGTTGTACGGCAGGCATACAGGGCTGAAATAGAAGTTTTCTCGGCATTATGGTAATTAATAGGGTCCTTTACATTTCCGTCGAGCCGAGAGAGAAACGAGATATGAAAACACGCATCAGTTTGTTAAGTGCCGTCATTAGTGTGGCGCTGCTTGCAGGTTGCTCAGAACCACAAACAACGACAAAAAAAGAAGCGACAAGCCAAAGCCAACAGCAGACTGTTGCACTGGATGAAAAGATCCGCACTACGGCGCAGCAAACGCTTAAGGCGTTTAATATTCCTGGGCTTGCCGTTGTCGCAGTAAAAGATGGCAAAGTGATTTTAGCCGAAGGCTTCGGCGTTCGCGATATCGAAAGCCAAGAACCGGTCACCAAAAATACCTTGTTTGGTATCGCCTCGCATACTAAGGCGTTTACGGCTGCCGCGATTGCTCACCTTGTCGACCAAGGTAAACTGCATTGGGATGACAAAGTCACTGATTATCTGCCGGACTTTAAGTTATCCGATCCGGAGCTGACCCATCGCCTGACCATTCGTGATTTACTAAGCCACCGTTCTGGCTTGGGTTTAGGCGCCGGCGACTTAATGATCTGGCCTAATACCGATAAATCGGTCGATGAGATTATAGCAGGCCTCGCTAACGTGCCGATGGATCACGGGTTTAGAACGCAATTTGCCTACAATAACTTAATGTTTTTAACAGCAGGCGAACTTATTCATCAGGTCACCGGTGTACCTTACTCCGACTACATTGAGCAGACGTTCTTCGAGCCGCTCAACATGGACGAGAGCGTCGTTGGCTTTTCTAACATCCCAACATCGAACGACAATGTCGCGGTCGGTACTATCGAGAAGGACGGCGAATTACATCGCTTTCCACTCGATTTTCTTGAAGACTTTGGCGGCGCGGGTGCAACGGCCGCAAGTGTTGATGACATGGGCAACTGGTTAATTACACAGTTACAGCATGGCAAAAGCCCATCGGGCGAGCAGGTCTTTTCGCCCGAGTCACAGCATCAAATGTGGCAATTAACCACCCCTATTGGCGTTTCGGATAAAGCCGCTGAGCAGGGCACGTTCTTCCAAGGCTATGGCTTAGGTTGGTTCGTAAAAGACTATCACGGCGTTAAACAGGTTTATCATAGTGGCGGTATCTTGGGCATGTTGTCATTAACCACACTCATCCCAGAAGAAAATTTCGGTATTACCGTGGTGAGCAACCAACAAGCCTTTGGCGGTCTGACAGCGATTACGCAAGAAGCACTTGAGCAAGTACTTAATCTACCTGACCAAGATTGGGTTGCAGAGCAGTCAGAAAATTATCGTCAATTTATGCAACGCAAAACGGACTTTAAAATACCCAAACCCGACACTGAAGAAGACGCCACGTTAGCTCAACAAGCATACGTGGGCACTTATACCGATGCGTGGTACGGCGATGTCGAGGTACGTAAGCAAGGCGATGAGTTACGCTTGGACTTTACTCATACCCCGATGCTCAAAGGCACCTTAGAACATTACAACGGTGATACGTTTATCGTACATTGGGATGAACCCTTGCTTGAAGCGGATGCCTATGTGCGTTTTGAATTGAACGAGGATGACTCAATAAAACAGGCGACCATGAAAGCGGTTGCGCCATTCACCGACTTTAGCTTTGATTTTCATAACCTGACGCTGGTGCGTCAGTAGTGTGACAGGCAGTAGGTGAAAAAAAGCACGGCACTAAGGCCGTGCTTTTTTATGTGTATTATTTATTCAGTTGGTGTACCCACTCTGTTAGCAAGCGAACACCAAAACCTGTCGGACCTGCCGGGTGAATACCCGTTGGGCTACTGACCATTGCATCAGCGGCCATATCAATATGAATCCACGGCGTATCACCCGCAAAGTGTTTTAAGAACGCTGCACCGGCTTGGGTACCTGGCGAACCAATATTACGGATATCGGCTAACGGGCTGTCGATAATACCGGGATAACCGTCTAATGGGAGTTCCCATACCTTTTCATCAGTCACCTTACCAGCCTCAATAATAGCGGCACGAAGATCATCCGCTGAAGCAAACATCGCCGCATAACCGGTACCCAGCGCACCGACTTTAGAGCCTGTTAATGTCGCAATATTAGCGATAGCGCGCGGTTTGAACACATCGTTCGCGTACCAGTTCGCATCACCTAAAATTAAACGACCTTCCGCATCAGTATTGGCGATCTCAACCAGCGTACCGTCACCGGCTTTAACCACATCCCCCGGTAATGTTGCTGAACCCGAAATCAGGTTGTGCGAAAGAGGGGCAATCGCGACCACGTTAACAGGCGCTTGCTGCTTGGCAAATGCCATGACCGCGCCAATGACAGCACCTGCGCCGGCTTTGTCGGTTTGCATGCGAAGAATCGAAGATGAGCTGGTTTTAAGGTTGTAGCCACCGGTATCAAAGGTGTTACCTTTGCCCACCAATGCGATCGGCGCCTCATCACTGCCTTTGTAATGCGCCGCTAATAGGTACGAACCATGTTGGCTGCCCGCACTCACACTCTCGAGCAAACCCATTCCCATTTCTTTGACTTGCTCAGGCGTAATAACGGTGAGCTCAATATCTAAATCGCTCATGGCTTGCTTAGCAAGCTCAACGATCGCTTCAGGATAGCCATCGCTGCCTGGTAATGCCGTAATATCACGCGCCACAAAAACGCCCTCGGCGATAGCACGATAATCTTCATAGTGTCGTTCAGCCACCTGCGGTGACTGTGTCACCCAGTGATAAGTGGTCTGCGGGCGCGCTTTGGGCTCAGACTGGTAACGATCAAAACGATAGTTGCGCAAGTCGATACCATGCGCCACTTGTGCACTGATTTCAGCCGCGACACCCGGGTTAGTAATTAACCGAGTATCAAAAACAACATCCGTTAGTTCCGGTTTTAACGCTGCCGCAATCGCCGCGCCTAACTTTTCAGCATTAAACCGTGATAATTCAGCAGGATTCCCCACGCCCGCCAGCATCAGGTGGTCCGCTTGGGTTCCTTCTGGTGCAATCAAAGTGACGTGCTGGGATGCCGCACCGGTGAACGCCTCAATGCGAGCTGCGCGCGCAACCGCCTGATTCTGCTCGGCAGTCCAGCCCTCAATAGCAATCGATTGATCTTCAGGCACAAAAACAACCCGCGTTGAAGCCGACGCGTTATCACTTGTAAAACGCACGTTGGTGGATAAATAGTCGCTTGCCGCCGCCGGCAAAGCCAACGCCGCTGAGATAGCAAGCGTTGATATCGCTCGTTGTAGAGACATAGTGGTTCCTTTTATTAAAAGACAGAGTGTTCTACCTGCACTATATCTCGACCAACACTACCAACAACCTGTATAAGACCAATTATCTAAAAAAAGCGACGTTTTTAAGAGGTTCTAAAATAACTATAAATAAAAACTTGAGAAATTGAACCGAAGGTCAACGCTGGACAGCGTGCGGCCAAATCCATATAATGCCCTCGCTTTTCTATCGCATGCGCACCCTTAGCTCAGCTGGATAGAGCGTTGCCCTCCGGAGGCAAAGGTCATAGGTTCGACTCCTATAGGGTGCGCCATTCGTAGGTCGCGCATTTTGCGCGACAATATGTTCCCATCGCTCCTTTGACCAGATTGCTTTCTTTTAATTGCTGAGGTCACAGGTTCGAATCCTGCCGGGCGCGCCATTAAAGGCTTTCAGCACATTATCCCTTTCGATTCCCATCGGTTTCCTCTTGTTGAGTTGAAGTCACTCTTAATACACTCATGACCTTTGCTCGAAACTGCTCAAATTCCCGAAAAAATAAGCCGTGACACATGCGTGACAAATCCGTGACAAAATTTTTTAAATGGATTTTTGAACCGAGTAATTTTGACCTTTACCCTGAAACGCTATCGGCCCAAATTGAGTCAAATTTCGAGTCTTATAAGAAGAATGCTACAAATCGTAGTTGTCCGCTTAGTGCCAAGAGCGGACATTTAGCTTAGTTCATAATTGGACATAAATGAACCAAGTTACTTGCTTTAACCAACTGCGTCAGAAAGGAAAATAGATCTAAAATCTAAAAAACCTAAGAACTCGTTTCACTTTTTAGAGGTAAGTTAAAAATCAGTTGCTAGTTCAATTGGATAAAAGATCTAAACACAAATTTTATGCTAAAGTGAATTTCAAGGTTACAAATCACTTTTAGCTAATACAGGTCATATGGAAGATAATCCACTCGCAGTAGCTCAACGAGAATCCGCAGGAGCAAACACCTTTGGTAAGTATAATTTCCAATTTCATTGGGCGTTATGCGAGATTATTGAGAAGCACAAGAACAATAAAGAGTATGCATTACTGGTTGAGTATCATGAGGATGTTGTAATTGCAGAGTAAGCGTCACATAAACCACACAACCGGCCAAGATAATTGTCGCTGAGATGATTTCGGTGCCACCCGATCACGCGTTTCGGTTTAATCCGATCATTGATTTCGGTCTATCCGAACAGTCTTTGGCGGGTCAGTTTGATTGACCGTTTTTGTCGGCGTTGATGTGCCAGGGCAGCAGTTGGTCGAGGTCATCACCGTCGTTGAGTAGCGGCAGTTGCTCGAACAACATCATGAGATAGTCGACCGGCATCAGGCCGTTGGCCTTGGCGGTTTCGACCATGCTGTACAGGATAGCGCTGGCCTGCGCGCCGCCTCGTGAGTTTGAGAACAGCCAGGCTTTGCGACCGATAACGAACGGTTTTATTGCGCGCTCGGCACGGTTGTTATCGATATTAACGTGGCCGTCATGCAGGTAAACCTGCAGTTTGTCCCATTGTTTAAGCGTGTAATGGATGGCTTTGCCGAGCAGTGACTGCGGGTTGACCTGCAGCGCCGACTTATCCAACCAGGTTTTTAGCTTGTCCATCACAGGTTGTGCTAAGGCGGTGCGTTTTTCCTGCTTTTGCACCGGGCAGGCGTCTTTGATTTTCTGCTCAACGCCGTACAGTTTCTGGATAAAGCTCAGCGCCTGGTCGGCTTTGCCGCTTTTGCCTTTACCTTGTACGGTTTTGGCTTCAATAAACTTACGACGGGCATGCGCCCAGCAACCGGCCAGCCGGGCGCCGGTTTGCTCATAGCCCTGATAGCCGTCCACCTGCAGTGGACCGCAATAGTCAGCTAAAAACGCAGCGGGGTGGGCGCCACCGCGCCCGTCCTGGTAATCATACAGCACGATATTCGGTGATTTATCCGGCCTCGGCTTATCGGTGCCACAGCCGTAAACCCACATGTAGCATTTGGATTTATCCACATCGAGCACGTTTAAGGTCGTCTCGTCAGCCCAGAGAGCCGGTTGTTTTAGCAGGATGTCGTGCATGCGCTGATAAAGCGGCCGCAGTTTGTCGCTGACGGTCAACATCCAGCGACTCATGGTCTGGCGACTCAACTCGATGCCGTATTGTTTGAACATCGCTTCCTGACGATACAGCGGCAACCCGAACTGGAACTTGGCGCTGATGATTTGTGCCAGCAAGCTCGGCGTTGCGATGCTCTTGGGCAGTAGGCTCGGTTTAACCAGTGCGATTTTGACAGCGGTTTGTGTGCCGTGCTTTTCGCAGGCGCGGCAGCTGTATTTCGGGCGTACATGGCGCACCACCCGGCTGGTGGCCGGGATAAATTCCAGCTCTTCGCTGGTTTCCTCGCCCATACGGTGCAAGTCATGGCCACAACAGTCACAGACTTTGTCTTCGTCTGCGATATCGTGCAACACCTCTTCGCGCGGCAATGATTCATCAATACGCGGGCGGCGCGGTTTTTTACGGGTGTAGGTAACGGTTTGCTCTGCGGCTACTTCTTCCGCTGTCGGCTCAAGAGCCTCTTCAAGCTCGTTAAACAATTCACCCTGACCGGGCAGCCCTTCGCTACTGGCACCGAAGCGTTTTTGCACCAACAGTTGCCACTGCTCTCTCAGGTAATCGAGTTGATGTTGCAAACGCGACTTCTCAGCCTGCTCTGTTTGCAGCTGAGATTGCATGTCGAGAACCATCTTTTTCAGGCTCTCAACATCATCCGGGAGTGTGTTTGCATCGCTCGTTTTCATGGGGGCTATTATACCCCAAAAATACCGTCGAAGCCGTTGTTTTAGCGGGTTTACTTAGACCAATTCGTGATCGTAAAACGGTTTTTATGCAGGATCTTTATAAGCCGTTTTCGATCAGATGGTGGCACTAAAATGCAATGGCTGATGGCCTTTCATCAGGGTAATATCGAGGCCCTCGAGCAACCACTGCCATTGCTGTGCGCTTAAATTAAGGACATCGCCTTTTACCTTGCGCGGCCATTTAAACTTATTCTTTTCCAACCGCTTATACCAAAGACAAAAACCGGTTTTGTCCCAGTAAAGCGCCCGGACTTTATCGCGCCGGCGGTTGCAGAACACAAACACGGCACCGCTGAACGGCGAGCGGTCCATCTCGGCTTCGACAATAGCACTGAGGCCATTGATGCTCTTGCGAAAATCGACCGGCTGCTTATACAAATAAATCGCCGGCGGCTCGACGAACATCTTCATACGCTGAGGGCTTTGACCAGCTCAGCCACCCAGCGGGGCGATACCGACATCGGCAATACTAACTGCGCATCGCCGACGCGAACCTGCATGGCCGCCGCGGATGCCGGCGACGACTCAGTCGCCACCTGTGCAAAACCGGTACTCTCGGTTTCCTGCTGCAACTGACGGCGGCGCTGACTAAAGTAGTTCGGATTAATACCCCGGGCTTCACAAAACGCCTTGCGGCTTAGACCGCTTTGCTCAAACTCATTAATTAGCGCCTGCCACTGCGCTTTAGAGCGGTATGCTCGACTCATAAATCACCTCGTTGGTTAGAACGTGGCGATAAATTAGGCTATCTGCAACGTGCTGACTAGGCGTGGTTTATGTGACGCTTACATTGCAGATAATTTAGATGCAGCTCAAGCTCAATTTGAATTTTATCAGGTAAAAAATCAACAGGCTAAGTATACGGCGGCTTCTTTAACTAAGAGAAAAAAAGGGGCTAGCGATACCCTCAAGAATTCGGTCCTTGGGAAGTTAATTAGCTCCTGCATCAATACAGAATACGAAAAGCGGATAACAACTATTGGGTTAGTCTCATCGAGCGGGTTTAGCCTGAACCTTGATAATGGTTTGACGCTGGACGTTATCAAGGTTGGAGACATTGCTGAAAATGATTTGGCAAGATTGACGCGAGATATTGATAATGAGCTAGGGATTGAAGTGCTACCTGAGCACTTACAGTTTATTGTTCCTGAAATACAGTTAAAGAATCAGGAAGACTACGTGTTGTCCCACTTTGCGCGTCTCGTAACTACGATATTTCCAGGAGCATTTTGCAATCCTGTAAACATTTATCGCTCAGTTATAGATGAGATGGGACGAATTGGTCGAGTAGAGTATGACTATAAAGATTGGGCTCGACTGATCGAGAAGAAAGCCCTCACTTCTAATGAAGTACATAACGTGATCACCCAGCATACAACTCACCCATCTGTCGATGATTTAAAAAGCGACTTTGACGACTTAGCAAGAGATTTAGGTTGGAAGTCGAAACAAAAGCGTACTTTCAAAAGTAAACTTGCTCTACTCGCACTGCGAAGAGCTGGATTTATGAGCGCATTAGATATTGAGATTACAAAGGAATTTGAACAGTCTCATATCAAGGTCGATGAAAATAACTATCCTGACGATAGTGCGTATCTTGAGGCTCTAAGTAAACAAGCAATTAAAGATGGATTACTTGCGAAGGTTAGTGACCAAAATGAATTGTTGTTAGAAATCATCTACTGCTTATTAAAGGCTCAATAATGAAAAATAATTACAAATTATTGATTAGAAATCTTAGGAAGCATAAAAATGAAAGGATTGCAATTTCAACGTCTAGTTCTTCTGTCCGATTCGAAAAGACTTGCGAATCAATTTACGTTTCCGAAGGAGACTGTAAAAAATTTTGTGTAAATGGCTGTTTGCACTGTTAAATCCGATCCTGATACATGATCTCGAATTGCGCCATGGCCGGTTTCCAGTTGCGTATGGGCATCGTCCACTTTTTCGATGCCTGATGCAAGGCTAAGTACAATACCTTCATGATGGCCTCATCATTCGGGAACGACCGGCGAGTCTTGGTAATTTTACGCAATGACGCGTTCAGCGATTCGATGGCGTTAGTGGTGTAGATAGCCTTACGTATCTCCGCCGGGTATTCGAAGAATACGCTTAAGCGTTCCCAGTTTGCCCGCCATGAGCGGCTTATGGTCGGATGCTCTTCATCCCACTTTTCAGCGAACTCTTCCAGCGCCTGCTCTGCTGCAGCGCGGGTGGCAGCACCATAAATTAGCTTTAAGTCAGCTGCGATGATCTTGCGTTGCTTCCAGTTTACGTAACGCATAGAGTGGCGAATTTGATGCACGATGCACAGCTGTACCTGAGTCTTCGGGTAAACCGCTTCAATGGCTTCGGGGAAGCCCTTCAAGCCATCGCAGCAGGCGATAAAGATATCATCGACGCCGCGATTTTTAAGCTCGTTCATCACAGATAACCAGAATTTAGCGCCTTCGGTTTGCGCCATCCACAGGCCAAGGAGCTCTTTTTCACCGTCGGTGTTAATACCAAGCGCCAGGTAGACTGACTTATTTTGAACAACGCCAGAGTCACGGCTGCGAACCACCAGGCAATCAAGGTAAACGACCGGGTAAAGCTTTGCCAGTGGTCGATGTTGCCAGGCCTTTACTTCGTCCATCACCTCGTTTGTAACCTGAGATATGAATGTGGGAGATACTTCAACACCGTAGGCTTCTTCAAGGTAAGCCTGGATATCCCGGGTAGTCATGCCTCTGGCATAGAGCGCGACGATGCGCTCATCGAATCCGTTAAGCTGGCGTTCACCTTTGCGAACCAGTTTAGGCTCAAAGCTACCGTTGCGATCACGGGGAATATCCAGCTCGACGTCACCGTTGGTGCTACGAACAGCCTTCTTGGTTTTACCGTTGCGGGAGTTACCGCTGTTATTGCCGGCCGCATCATTTGGGGCGTAGCCTAAATGGGCTTGCATCTCGGCTTCTAAAGCGCGTTCAGCGACTTTTTTGGTAAGCTGCTTGAGCAGCCCAGCTTCACCTAAAATGTCGTCGGGTGAGTCACAGCCATCAAGCAGCTGATCGATGAGTTTGTCTGATATTGGCATTCTGATATCCTTCTTCGATATTGCTAAGAATGCCATTTACACAGATATTTTTACACTCTCTTCCGAAGAGACTCAATCTCGTTACCGGAAGCGATAATAGTATTGGTAAATCAACACTAATAAAAAGCCTTTTCTGGGCCATTGGGAGAGTGTTCAATATTCTGTGTCAGCCAAGTTTTCATAAATCTATGTGGCCATCCAGTCGACCTTCAAAGTGGATGGTTAGCTGAGACAGTGTCAGATTCCAGTTCTGCACCGGGTGCGACCAGCGCTCAGTTGCTTTTAACATACCCGCGTACAGCAGCTTAAGCAAGCTACCTTCATTGCTAAAACCGCCTTTGGTTTTGGTCAGTTTTCTGAACTGGCGGTGTACCGCCTCAACGGCATTGGTTGTGTAGATGACGGTCCGCACATAGTCGGGGTATTTAAAATACGCTGAGAGTGTCGCCCACTTATTGCGCCAGGATTGAATAACGATGGGATATTTATCGCCCCATTTGGTTTCTAAATCATCCAGCGCGCTTTCGGCAGCGGATAGCGTCGCGGCTTTATACACGCATTTTAAATCGGCCATGAAGGCTTTCTGATTTTTGCTGGCCACGTACTTCAGCGAATTACGAATTTGGTGAATGATGCAGTGTTGCACCTCGGTTTTCGGGTAGATGCTTTCTATGGCTTCAGGGAAGCCTTTTAAGCCGTCTACGCAGGCAATCAGAATATCCTGAACGCCTCGATTATGGAGATCGGTCAACACACTCAGCCAGTGATGAGCGCCTTCTGACTCGGATAAATAAAGCCCCAGAAGCTCTTTTTTACCGTCAATATTGAGGCCTAGAATGGTATAAACAGCTTTGCTGATAAAACGCCCATTCTCTTTGATTTTATAGTGAATGGCATCGAGCCATACAATGGGGTAAACCGCTTCTAAAGGCCGTTCACGCCATGCCTGAAGCTCCGGCAGAAGCTTATCCGTGACGGCATTAATGGTGCCGTTTGAGACATGAATGCCGTACAGATCTTCAATGTGCATGCGAATGTCTTGATAGCTGGTTCCAAGCGAAAACAATGCAATAATTTTACGCTCCAGCTCATCGGTTAAATGCGTCTGATGTTTTTTAACCAGTTGCGGCTCAAACGAGCCGGCTCTGTCGCGGGGCGTATCTAATTCAAAGCTGCCGGCAGGACTCTTGACTGTTTTTGACGTCGAACCGTTCTTGCGGTTAGATTGCTCTTTATCACTGAGATGCTCTTCAAGCTCAGCCTGCATCGCGGCTTCGGTGAGTTGTTTAATAAGCGGTGTCAGGATGCCGTCTTTGCCGGTGAGGTCTTTGCCTTCACGCAACTGCTTTAAAGCGGCATCCATGTCGAAATTGTTTTTGGTCATATGTCATCTCTTTTTTGCTTAGTTTAACGAAATGACACAGAATTCTGAACACTACCGCCATTGGTTGCGATCCTCATTTTGATGAAGAGTGGAAGTCAAAAGACGTCAAGGCAACCCTGTATTTCAAAGTAAATCAACAGGAATACATTGTTAGTCGCTACTCGGATGGCATTTATTTTGGCCGTAAAGGTACCCCATTAAAGAAGTACTCTAAAGTAACAGGCGAATATGCTGAAGATTTCTCAACAGCAGTTAACTTTAATCTAATGCTTGCAAACAGACAGGATGGTCTAGATTGCCCTCCACCCGCTTTTTACTTCCTACCATTCTACATCGACCAAAAGAAAAGTTGGGATGAACCATGGAATGGGTTTGAAGGGCTTGGTCAATACAAAAATTTCAAAAAGACCTTAATAAAATACTTTTGTGGTTACTTACCAAGTGAACACTTTGAACTTGAAGAAGATATCTTTGCGCAAAAAGCCATAGAGCAAGAAGCTAATCAACAAGTAGCCCGTATTGCAGAAGCAATAAGTGTCCTTAAAGAGACAGGTCCAGAGCAGACTATTGCGGTCTCTCAAGCTGAATTAGAAGCTATTCAGATGGAGATTGAGAAGGAGTTAACAGAGTTTTCCGCACTCCAATCTAAACTGTTTGAGCAACAATCAGCGTTAGCAATTGAAATCCATGATTTAGAACATGAACACCTTATCGCGAGCACTTCAGCAAGAGAGCTCGACGAAGATTACACTTTTGCAGTAGAGAACGTACCATCAGATTCTCTAGAGTGCCCTTTATGTGGTGTTGAACATGATAACTCACTGTTAAGCCGTGCTGGGCTTTTGGCTGATAAGGAAGGCCTAGAGCAACAAGCAAATAGCATTAAGGTTGTACTTGAAGGTAAATATAGACAACGCAGAGAGCTAACTGACAAGTTAAATTTTGTAGTGTCTGAAATCGAGCGAATTAGTGAAAAGTACTTGAGCGAGGATGCTGCTCAAGATAAACCCGGGGAGCAACAAGCGTTTGAGCAAGCTCTTCATGCTGTTTCGCAAAAGAAAGTTAACACTTGCATTTTTAAGAAAAAAGAAAGTTATCTACTTCAGTCGCAATACGCTAAAGATAAGCAGAACGACATTAAGAAAGAACAACGCAAGCTAGTTAAAAAGAAAGATAAAGACGAGCTGAACGAGCTATTCATGGGCAACTTAGTTGAAAGCATCAATACACTATCAGCGACTGGAGTTAATCTAAGTGGTGTAAAAGCCCCTATGGATTATAGAAAGATTTTAGGTGGTGGTGCAGCAGAAGGTACACGAGGTACACTTGCGTATCAGCTAGCCGTTCTTCGTCAGATTAATTACGTTAATCATTGCCAACTGGCCCCATTTGTTATCGATACTCCTAATCAACAAGAACAAGCAAAACATCGATATGAGCAAGTTATAGATGTTGTCACTGAAAATATTCCTAATGGCTATCAAGTGATTTTATGTGCTATGAACAGCGATGCTTTATCGGTCTATAAAAAAGATGCTCATATCATTGAGCTAGGCGACAGTCGTCTATTGCAGCGTAAGCCTTATGCTCAACTTCGCGCTGAGTATGAGCAAGTTGTTTTAAACAATACTTAAATATAAGGCTACCCTCAGGTAGCCTTATATTTTTTGGGGACATATAGCAAAGTCGTTTTAAGAGGAGAAATGAGTTGCCTCTCATGTCTATTTTACCCACGAAACTGCAGAGCTATTCCAAGGATGCAAATGACTGTTGCTTGTCTAAGTCTGTTATTGCTGAATGCAACGCTATCCTTATTTAAGGGAGGGTCGCGTCATGAACAGCTCAATTCATTCCTCGAGTGGTTCTAATAATGGGGGCCTGTCATAAAACCGAAATTTCATCGATAAGATGGCGTTAGTTCAGGGGAAAGGTCAGAAGTAACAACTATTAACACGGTAACTTTGAGTTAAGCGCTGTTTGTGATTTACTGGAACTCATAATGAATAAATGGAGTTTTCATGAGCGAAGGGCTGGTTACATTTTTCAAATACAAGTCTTTGGGGTTTGCACGGCGAGGTGATGATTATTTCGAACCTTTAAGTATGAATGTATTACTCGACTCCTTACACGAGTGGTTTCAAGAAAGGATCTCTTTAGAAGATACGCTGCCATGGGACGACCAGACAGTCGGTTACGGTAACCGGAAAAAAGTATATTTGAAGTCAATAGAGTGTGATAAAGAAACAGGCGATTATATGCTTATCCTTTGGCGTGCTATTGGTCAGGGAAATGGCGTATACGGCATCAAGGCTGATGCGGGGTTAGAAGACACTAACCTTTATAATGCCGACGATAATGTGGGTAACGATCGAGTTATTTGGGGTGAAGCCGCCTATTACTGGTTTATTCCGTCGTTAGATATTTTCGCCTCTATTCGTTTTCCTAACTCTGTTGCTGACACAGAAGTTATGAATCGATTCATGCGTGACTATGTAGAACTACATAGCGACTTCAGACAAAGAAAAGTCGAAGAAAAAGAGCGGAAAGGTGGCAAAGGTAAGTATCTTTCTATTTCGTTTACCCCTACTAAACCTGGCGAGAAAGGCAATTTATGGTTTCAGGCTTATTCTGAACAGTTTAAGAAGCCGACTACTGAAGCTGATTTGGAGCAGCTGACAGGTGAAATCACGCACTTCGTTAAACGCGACGTGATTAGTGCTCAGGTAGTGAAGCAAGGCGGTTGGACTAACTTTTTCAAAGGTCTACCTTTTGTCTCAAGCCAGGTTACGAGAGGCAACCGTAGAGTAGAGGTTAACATTGAGGCTAAGCCGACAGTACAAGAGCTTAAACACCTCATTGATCTTTACGAGCGTGAGTACACGGGCGGTGACGAGTGGCGAAACATTGGCTTCAAAAAAGAAAACTCGGGGGTTGTCTGGTTAGATAAATTCGTCGTCAAAAGTATTTTTCCGGTAAACGACTTAGTAGGTGGCGGTCGTGATGACACAGGCCATTACACGACAGAGCGATTGTTTAAAGCAATGGAGTTTACGCGTTCTAAGCTACTGTCAGCGTTTATTGAGGAAGACCAGCAAGAAGCGGTTGGACAATGAAGGCCTTGTTTTGGCATATTATTTTAGCTTGCGTAATAGCGTTAGTTAGTTGGCTATTTAAAGGTGACATAACCTACGAAGACCTATCGCCTGTAGTGAGTATTTTGCAAAGCGGGTCGGCCATGATTTTTACTATTATGGGGATTTGGATTGCATACATTTACCCGCAAGCTATGCGTAAGGTTATTCAGCCAAGCTCGTCTGCTATCTTCCCGGAGGAAGACAAAAAGCGTGTCCGGTTGTTGGTTGGTGTAGTAGTTATCTCGGCAGTAATATTGGCGGCACTATTGATTGGTATTTCTATGAAACCATTTCTAGTGAATACGAAATTGTACCTGAAAGTGCCTGAGCTATTTTCTTTTGTTGGGCTTTTTGTGTTACTTTGCCTCGTCTATGCTCAGTTGTTTTGCATTTATAGCGTGATAGCGTCAAACATTAATTTCATAACGGATTTAGCTAATAAAGAGAATGACCAAAAACTAAACAAGAAGCTGAACAGAACGACTGAAAATTAATGAGCAAAAAAGTGGGAAAACGACTCGCTTATTCGGGACGCCAGAAAATTCGTAAAGGAGCATAGACAAGTTAGTGATAACGAATCTTTTTCTGTAGAGCTGAAGGTCGGCAATGGGCGGACTTTCTAATTCTCAGCCAACTCCAACTAGTGACTAGCCGTCCCTTTATTAGTAAGTGAGGGTATTGCTAGCGGTGTACGGCACATTCACTTCGGCAATGTTGTGCGCTTTATCGTTGTGTTGTGTATTTAAGTCGTTTACTGTCAATGACATAACAAGAAATAAATTTTGGATATTGTGCGCTCGGTAAGGAGTAACTGAGCATGCTTAAATTGCCTTTGCTAACTTGGAACCATTCAAGTCAGGAGTGCCGGCTTGATCAGTAAGTTAAGAGCCGAGAACTATTAATTGGACGAGTTTCTAGGTGTGTACGCACAATATTCAAATGTTAGGCTATCAATCAGGAATCGTCATGGACGAGATCATCGTAAAAAGTTTAGATCTAAAAAGATTCAATGCCTTGGCCGCTCAGTCTAGAAGCCCTGCAGCAGCATACATGAGTAAAGAGCTCGAATGGTATGCTGATGATTCCGAGGTTGTCTTGGGGATTGTTCTTCGCGATACAATTGATGATGACTTTGTTGGAATTATCTTGGGTAGAGATGAAGGCGACCGATTCAGAGCATTTGATGTGCAAGCCTCAATTGAAACGCTTGAAGAAGCCAGGGCGTGGGTGCAAGGCGGTATCAAGTGGCACGCTGGCACAGGCAATACTGTATTTCCTCAAGGTGATGAAACGAAGGGATTGGACTTATTTACACCAGTAGTACCAATTGCAAAGCAACACCCATTCTTTACAAAGTTATCTCAAGAAGATTCATTTATTCCTGCCAAAACAATTATCAATGAGCTTATGCCTCATTTTGTTGATATTGACGGGAATTTTATTGAGCAGTTTCAAAGTTCTGGTTTTGACGCCAGACTATGGGAGCTCTATTTGAATACGTATTTCAATGAAGAGCAGCTTTTTTTTGAGCGGGAACATCATGCCCCAGACTTTTTGGTTCAAAAATATGGGCATAAGGTTGCGATTGAAGCAGTGATAGTGGGCAGAAAAAATGACAATCCGGCCTCACTTCTCCAGACAGAGCCAAAATTTTTGCACCCGTCTGAGATAGCAGAAAAACACAAAAATGAAATGCCAATAAAATTTGGAAGCCCCCTTTATAGCAAGTTAAAAAAAGAGTACTGGAAGCTTGATCATGTGAGAGACAATCCACTCGTCTTCGCAATAGCGGATTTCCATGATGACCAGTCTATGCAATGGAGTTCCAATGCGCTAATAAACTACCTCTATGGAGTAAAGCACGAATTTACTAGAGATAAAGATGGAAAACTTATCATTTCCGTCCTAAAAATCGAAAAACATCAAGTGGGTGATAAGGTGATTCCATCAGGCTACTTCTTTCAGCCTGATGCCGAGAATATTAGCGCTGTGTTGTTCTCCGCAAGTGGGACTATATCTAAATTTAATCGCATAGGCCGTCAGGCAGGCTTCGGGCCTGATAACATCATAATGCATCGATTTGGTACCCATCATGATCATGATCCGAATGCATCTTTGCCTAAGCAATTCGCATATCAAGTCACTACAGAATCAAATGAAACTTGGGGCGAAGGTTTATCCATGTTCCATAATCCAAATTCTAAGCATCCAGTGCCAGAAGAGTTGTTTCCATCAATTGCACACCACTATTTTGATAACGGTCGAATAATCAGTCATTTACCGGAATTTCACCCGTATTCGTCGATGACAATAAACATGAAGATCGTGCCGTGATAAGCCTAACAAGCGCATGTTGTCGGACTGGTTTTCCGCTGCGCTCCAAACCAGCCGCAAATGCGGGCGTTAGATTTCTAAAGAGGACCTGATGAGAATCGAGAAAGAATACGTAAAAACAGGCTATTTCTGGCTTCCCGAAAATGAAGATAGAAAAATACCAGGTACATTAACTATATCGAATGGTGGAGATATAGAACTGGAGGTTGTTGGTCTTTTTGATGAAAGTATACAAGCACTTAACAGCAATGATGATCTGAGCAGAATAATTGGTCACATTGAGAAAGACGGCTTGGTAACATTAGATAACTGTTTCTACACCAAGAAAAATATATCATTCGGTGGCATTTCGAAATCAAAAGTTTGTGTAAATAGAGTTTTAAGTGGTGCTGCATACGATAAAGATGAACTCATCACGTTTAATTCTTTGTCATTTTCAGTCGATTGCTTTGACGAATGGATAGGGATTAGCGGAATAAGCGTAAATAACGACTGGGAAAATAAGACTGCCGCTATTACATATAAACCACCTAAAAATATTGACTATCAGCTAGACAATGGAATGCAGTTAAAAATCTTCTTTGCATATACCCTCCCCGGTTTTCCTAACACAACAGAAGCAAAAATAACGCAAAGAGCATATTTTAAGCTGGTGTCTGAAGACCTGAGGCC
Source organism: Idiomarina sp. D18 (assembly GCF_057748155.1). Taxonomy (NCBI): domain Bacteria; kingdom Pseudomonadati; phylum Pseudomonadota; class Gammaproteobacteria; order Alteromonadales; family Idiomarinaceae; genus Idiomarina; species Idiomarina sp. D18. The sequence goes on along the minus strand of NZ_CM173240.1, from coordinate 2,348,182 downwards.
ACTGGGTGACTTTACTGAAATTGCATATAAATTAACCAATTTAATGTGCTTTGCGATTGATACAACGGTTACATTAAATAATTTGATTGCAAAATCTACGGAAATACAAAGAGAGATTGGTGAAGGGAAAATGTATCCGGTTCCTATACGAATTTACTATCCTAGCATCCCTTTTTCGGAAGAAATACCAAAGAAGAGTTGGCACCAGATGTTGTTCAGTTATGGAGCGATCAAGTCTAATGCCCAGGATGTTTTTAATAATTGGATAAATGCATACGAGATTATTGCCCCCGCTTTAAGCCTGTACTTCTCAACAAAGATAGGCGCTCAAAGATATCTTGATGGTAAATTCTTGGCCTTAGCTCAAGGCTTGGAGACTTACCATAGAAGAACAAGTGATGAGAAGCTGATGGATTCTAATGAATTCGAGTCGTTGGTTTCTGAAATTATCGAAGCATGCCCAGCGCAGCATTTGGAGTGGCTCAGAGGGCGCTTAACGCATGGAAATGAAATAAATCTTGGCAAGCGATTAAAGCGAATTATTGAGCCCTTCAAAGACAAGTTGGGTAACAATAGAGAGAGGAGTAGTCTACTGAGAAAAATCGTAGATACACGTAACTATCTCACTCATTACAATGAGGATTTAAAAGATAGTGCAGCACAAGGCAATGATCTGTGGGTTCTTTGTCAGAAAATGGAAGTAATTTTTCAGCTACATTTTTTAAAAGTTATTGGTTTTAGTGATGAGGAAATATCTTCTGTCATAGAAAATTGTTACCCACTCAAGCGTAAAATAAGTGAAACCTAACAAGGCAATCAAATTCACTACGGCACTTCGTGCCTCCGTCGGACAGCTAATGCGTAGCTGCCGTTTATTGCGGCGTTAGCCATAAACGAGCACTTATCAAATGAAGTTTGATATTACACTTAAACAGTACGAGCTTATTTATAAAGTAGTTGCAAGCATTGGTCGCGAGCTTTCTCACGGGGCGGGAAAATCATGCCAATTCTACAATGTTAATGGGGCCTTCATTCTAGAAAATCTTTTTAAGGTAAAGGCCAGACCTGTTATGGGGGCAGCTGTTATTCGGCTCACAGAGAATGGCGACGCGCTGTCGTTCGCACACGAGGAGGAAGGTAATTTTTATAGTAGCCTTGACGCTTTTCATTGCTGGATTGAGACCGAGAACAATATTATTGATTTCACTGCTCCAGAATATAAAGAAGCGCTTAGCCAAGCTGGCTCCAAGAGCCGCGTAAAAAGAAATATGCTCCAGAAGTCAAAGTCCTCTGGCTGCCCAAGCCCCCATGATCTAGTCAGTATTGGGGACTTCTACTTTGAGTCAAATCCAGCACTAACTGCTCACTTGTTACAAAACATGTTTGCAAAGCCTGCCGCTCAAGATTTGGAAAAAATATGCTTAGAATGGTGTAAAAAAAGCAAAAAGAAGCTTTCCAAATTCGAAATCATTGATGACTTAGGTAAAAAGACAACTATTAGACCAATAAGCCACAGTGTGGTTGGGGCATGGTAATGCCTAACAATCTTCTCAAATTCGCTCCAGCCGCAAACGGCGTGGCCTCCACCGGGCTCGCTAACGCTCGCCGTTTAGCCGAACGTTATGCAAATAGGTAGGCGATGAAGGCTCAAGAATGGTTGCAAAGATCACGAGAGACGGAGGACCCAATTGATGGATTCTCAAATGTCTGGCGTGCATTCAACAACCTGTATTATCCAGTGAATGGAGCACGCGAACGAGCTAAAATCCTTCGCTATTTGGAAGAGAACGTTGAAGAGGAACTAGCTGAGGAGCTCCTAGCTGAACAAGAAAAAGAGGTGAACTATCTTTTGGGAGAGCCAGTGGTTGACATGCGGGGGAATGGTCGAAACACCGCTCACTATATTGAAGCGTTTCAAGCGGGTAATACATGCTTAGATAAGCTTAAAGAGCTTTTTATGATCATTTACCAAGTGAGGTGCAACCTAGAGCATGGTCAGAAATCACCGTTTAGAGATCGAGATGTTGAGCTTTGTAGGTCAGCGCGACTTCTCGTGGAGCTGGTCGTGGAAGCAAATGTATAACCAAGCAATTAAATTCGTTCCTCGAGCCTTTTTTTGCAGTCATTAACGTCCGCTCCTGGCACTGAGCGGACATCTATACACTTATCAGTTGTCAGGTTCCCGGACACACATACAAGAAAACAGGCGATGAACATGTTGAGATACAGAATCATTTAGAGCGTCAATTTGGTGTTAGTGCGCCGAATCGCGTGTGGTGTGGCGATGTGACCTATATCTGGACTGGTAGCCGTTGGGCATATCTGGCCGTAGTCATTGATTTATACGCCCGCAAACCTGTGGGCTGGGCAATGTCGCTTTCACCGGACAGTACGTTAACCAGCAACGCCTTGAAAATGGCCGATGAAAGCCGTGGACGTCCTAAAGGCGGGATGTTCCATAGAGATCAGGGCAGCCATTATACGAGCAGAAAGTTCCGACAGACGCTCTGGAAGTGCCAGATAAAGCAAAGCTTAAGTCGACGGGATAACTGCTGGGATAATGCACCAATGGAGCGCTTTTTCAGAAGTCTAAAGATAGAATGGATGCCGACTTATGGATATCGTTCATTTGTGCAGGCGCAGAATCACATATTGAAGTATTTAATCGGGTATTACAGCCAGCTTCGGCCGCATCAGCATAACAACGGTTTGAGCCCGAATCAGGCAGAGCAAAAATACTGGATTAACTATAAACCGGTGGCCAGTTTTTCTTGACCACTACACCACTGCCATGATATCGCCGTGGCAGAGAGACTTCTCCGCAATTTAAAGAGGAAAAAATACGTCGTCGTATTTTTATCAACTCGCGCTGAAGCTTAGCAGTCGGTATTTCATTACATCGAGCTTCTTCTAACGCCTTTAGCAAAAACACAATCTTTAATCTGACTCTCACTCTCCAACGGGTGCAAGCTTACAATATCTACTTTTCCCGAAAAATCAGTTTGAGTTTCAAATTCAACCTTATAATAAAAATTTAGCCCGGTACTATTTTTACTGAGATTTACATATGGCATCTCATTAATTTTCCACACTCCAGTCAATTGCTCGCTATTTGTATATTCAATAGAGAACTTGGAGTCGCTGTAGAGAGTAAGAGACTTCATTGACGCGCAGGTTTCAGCTATATACTTACCAGCAATCTTGTCCGTGGGATTACGCCGATATCCGTTGTCGACAAGATAAAGTCCAATGTTTCCGTCTCGATACCAATGATTGCCAGTTTCTATATATGCTACTTCAATATCGTCGTACCCTAAATCATTCAAAATAGGCATAAACTGATCAAAAGAGTCTTTAATAATCGCTTTCGAACCACTAACAACTGTTGATGTGTTAAAAGTATTAGGTGGCCGAACAGATATAACTTTTACCTTATACCCCTCCCTCTCGAGAGAAGTTCTTACTTTTTCAGTATTATGCTCTTTTAAATTATAATCATTTAAGTAGATAGTTGATGTTGAACAGCTACTAATAAAGGCTACGGCTAAAAAATTAAAAAATAAACTAATAAATTTTTTACTTGAAATCATTAAATAAAATCCTCAACCAATGAGACATTATTTATTAAATTAGGAAAACCCACTATGTCAGCCTAGTTGTCCAGTTGGCAATTTCGCCATTAGTTAATAAGCAGTGGGCGGCATAGGTTCATGTATGCCACGTTATTCTGAAGAGCGCAAAGCGGCAACGCTCAAAAAATTATTACCGCCACAGAGTCGTCCGTTATCTCCGCTTTTTGCATCGGTAGGCTTAGGGATATAGCACGACCGCCATCTACTTCTAACCACTCTGTGGCGTACTTAAAGCCCATACGGCCTTTTTTTAAGTACAACTCACCTACCGGAAACCCGTTCATAGAGCAATAAAGCGTTCGGGTATGCGATTTTCGTCCCATTAGAATCTCAATGATTTTTTCGCAAGTGAATTAGTCGGCGTGGACACTTCATTCTTGGGCAGGTTGACGATCTTAAACTCCAATTCGAGTACCGCACACAGTTTGATAAGCATATCGACAGAGACTTTTTCATGTCAGTTTTTTATGCAGAATTGTGAATAAAGCAAGTTTATACATATATCTGTATAAAAGCGGGCCGACGATTGGATCTTTAAACGATGTGAGTCTGTTTCGACGCTGGCTTTATTTTACATTGCGTTGGGATGTAACTGACTGGCTGATGGCACAGCAGAAGTTGTTCTATCAAACGCCACCGGAGCCTGAATTGCAACCGCCGGATATTGTTGAATGTCCGCAGGCATTACAGTTCTTTAGAAGTTTTTGACACCCCACAAAAAAAGCGAACCCTTAACAGAGCTCGCTTTTTATTAAACTACCCTTAAAACGGCTTAAAGCGTCTTCAACAACTCTTCAACGGCACGTTCTAATTGCGGATCCACGTTCTTAGCTTTATACGCCGGTGGATTAAAGACCTCAATATCGGGTTGTGCTGGGGTAAAGTCCATGTTGGCGTCGGACTCTTTTACCCACCAGCCTCTAAACGGCATTCTGATAATTGAGCCATCGACTAAGCGCTCAGCCCCGGTACTGATAACTGCGCCAAAGGTCGGGCGGCCAACGAGTTTACCAATATCTAATGACTTATACGCGTGAGCGAAAATTTCAGCGTTTGAGTAGCTGTTTTCGTTGCTCATGGCAATCGATGGTTTGGTCCATGCTGACAACGGTAAACGTTCAGAGTAGGGGTATTTATCTCTGAATTTCTTCTGGTCTTTGTCCAGATTGTCAGTCGCACCGCGCGGGATCGTGTAAGCGTGTTGCTCTACGTTTAATACCGCCATGAGGTAGTCGGTTGTCCAGCCACCACCGTTGTAGCGTACGTCAATGACGATACCGTCTTTGCCGTAACCGGCGGCCATTAGTTCACGCTCAAAACGTTCGAAGCTGGTCCAGTTCATACCGCGAATATGCAAGTAGCCTAGGCGACCGTTGGAATATTCTTCGGTCAGCTTGCGACGTGTTTCGACCCAGTTGTCGTACTTCTCGTCACTTAAACTTGTGGTTGGCCAAAGTACCACTTCGGTTGGCTGGTCGGCTCGATTAATATCGAGCAATACGCGTTGGTTAGCATAGCCGTTCAGCAGCTGATAAAAGTTTGCACTTTTAACCGACTGTTGGTTGACCTGTGTGATGACATCGCCGACTTGCAGGCGGCCCTCATCACGGGCGGCAGGGCTTTTATCCAAGACAGAGGTCACTTTTAAGCCATCGGCAGTGGGCACGACTTCGACACCCAGCAAACCGGTGCGGGTTTCTTGGGTGTCTTTCGGGTTTTCACCACGATACAAGCCCATGTGACTTGCGTTCACTTGGCCAAGCATCAAGTTAAAGATGTACTGAAAGTCTTCTTTCGTTGATGCCTTTAACGCCAGTGGACGATATTTTTCTTTCAGCGCTTTCCAGTCGTTACCGTGAAATTCAGGATCATAGAAACCTGCATTCAGCGCTTGCCACGCCTCATCAAAGATCTGCGCCCGTTCGGCCATATGCTCGATGGTTTGTTGAGATACCGTCGATAAGGTTTCTGGTTCGTCCTTTTTGGTATCTACCTTCACTAAAGTGCCGCGTTCGACAAGTGCAAAAAGGCTTTTGCCATCGGTACTTAGCGATAAGCTGCGAGGGCTTTGGTCGCCTTTAATAATGTGCTCTTTGTCTTCGCCATTCCACTTAATTTTGAACAGGTCTTGGTCCATCTCGAAGTTCTGGCGACCGGCACCACCAATGGTGTAATAAACGTGCTCGCCTTCTTTGTCGAACGCTAAACCGGATTCGTTACCTGCAAAACGTGTTACTTGAACAAGCCGTTTATAGATGCCGTCCAAATCAATCTGCATAGGCTCAACGGCGTCTTCCGCAGCGTCCGAATCGTCTTCAGGTTCTTTGGCATCCGCAGTTTCCTCAACAAACTCGTCGCGTTTCCACTCCTCTTGTGAACGTTGCCAATCGCTTTCTTTTAACCATGCAAACCAAATGTCGTAATCGCCATTGTTCCGCATGGAACTAAAGCCTAACTTGCTGCCATCCGGAGACCAGACTGGGCTGTAATCGCCTTTTGGATGCATGCTGACGTTAACGGGGTCTTGAGAGTTATCCGCCGCATGAATAAAGATTTCGCTGTTAAATGATAAGTCAGATTTAGCGTAGGCTAACCACTGGCTGTCTGGCGACCAGCTGACACCGCTCGGTGTTGCCCAGCCGTCTAATAGCACCACGGGGTTGGTCAGTGACTGATCATCGGCTACATCCGCGACAATGAGTTTTCCACGACCTTCACGGTAAGCCACTTTTTTACCATCTGGCGAGACCAAAGGCTCATGTTCTTCGGCATCTGTGCGCGTTACCGGTTTAACTGAATGCTTTAACGACCTAAATAGGTTTGGCTCTTCAGAATCCGCTGATGTCACTGCAAAAATATCATTTTGACCATCGCGGTCAGAAACAAACAACACGGTGTTGTCGTCTAACCAAGCAACATCTCTATCGCGTGCGGCACCCGAGGTGAGTCTGACCGAGCGCTTATCTTCTTTATCGTTGCGCTTAACAAATACGTCGCCGCGCACAATATAAGAAATCAATTTACCGTTGGGTGAGACACTGTACTCATCCAAAGCGTTGGTGGTTGATTTGTTGGTGACCGGGTCAAAACGAAAGTCTGTAGGAATCGATAGGTCGAGTGATTGGCGCTTGCTACCGGCTATTAACTGTACTTTATCGGCGGCTTGATAAACAAGGTGATTGGCCTGTTTATCGATGCTGAAGTGCTCGACGCCAAACTCGCGCTCATCAGTAATTTGCTCGGCGCGGTTTGAACCCAACTTCTGCCTAAACACGTTGTATTTGCCCGCGCGCGATGAAATAAAATACAGCTCGTTGTTACTAGACCATTGTGGCATAAAGTCGTTGCCATCAAAGTCGGTCAATTGCTCGTATTCACCCGTTTCGGTATCGTAAATCCAGATATTGCGGTTTGCCGGACCGCGATAATCTTCGCGTGAAATGCGGCATGTGCCTCGAACAAAAGCAATTTTTTTGCCGTCAGGCGATACCACCGCGTCAAAACCGAGCGCATCCATAAAGCGGGCTTCGGTCGCATCGCCACTTGGCGCAACGCCGTAAACTTCCCACTCACGCTCAACTTCAGCGTATAAACGACGCGTATTAAATAGCACTTGGTTGTCGTGACCAAACCCAAGCACACGATCAGGCGCACTATGATAGGTCAAACGATCGGGACGACCGCCTTGGCTAGGCATCACAAACACATCGTCATTACCAAATCGGTCACTACTAAATGCGATGGTTTTACCGTCTTTTGACCACTTTGGTGAGCTCTCATAGCCCTCGTGGATGGTTAAACGGTTGGGGTTTGTTCCCGACGTTGACATGGTCCAGATATCACCTTGATAACTGAAGGCGATTTGGGTGCCATCGGGGCTGATTTCGGGTTGCATGATTAGCGGTCGTTCTGGAGCTCCGTTTGACGCAGAGGCGCCAAAGGCCGCAGAAACAAGCAGGCTGGTTACCAGTCGTTTCATAGTTTAACTACCTATTTTAGTTAGAATTATTAAAATTTTGTTGATGGTAGCAAAAATATGAGGTCGGGTACGGAGGTTCAGCTCATTACTCGGTAGGTCGCGCATTTTGCGCGACGTACCATTTTTTAATTAATTAACTTAAGCGGATTGAAGTTGTTTCAAATAGTCGTCGTAACTTCCCGAGAAGTCACGCATGCCTTTGTCGGTTAATTCAATAATACGAGATGCCAGTGACGATACAAACTCGCGGTCATGACTGACGAAGAGCACTGTTCCATCGTAGTTTTCGAGTGCTAGGTTCAGTGCTTCAATTGATTCCATATCCAAGTGGTTGGTCGGCTCATCCATCACTAATACGTTGGGACGCTGCATAATGAGCTTGCCGAAGATCATGCGTCCTTTTTCACCACCCGATAAAATCGACACTGGCTTTTTGATATCGTCCTGAGAGAACAACATGCGACCCAATACACCGCGAATTGCCTGCTCATCATGGTGTGGTTGCTTCCACTGGCTCATCCAATCAAATACGGTCATTTCCTGTTTGAACCAGTCGGCATGGTCTTGTGCATAGTAACCTATATTAACGTTTTCAGACCACTTAATGATGCCATCGTCAGCTGCGTATTGATCGACCAAACACTTCAGCAGCGTGGTTTTGCCGATACCGTTAGCGCCGAGTATGGCGACCTTTTCGCCGACTTCGACCATGGCATTCAAATCTTTTAATACGTGTAAGTCACCAAAGGACTTATTGAGTCCCTCGATCTCGAGTGCTAAGCGATAAAGTTTCTTTTCTTGCTCGAAACGAATGTATGGGCTCACTCGGCTCGATGCTTTGACTTCGGCTAATTGAATCTTCTCAATCTGTTTTGCCCGCGAGGTCGCTTGTTTGGCTTTTGATGCGTTAGCAGAGAATCGGCTGACAAACTGTTGCAGTTCGGCGATTTTATCCTTTTTACGCGCATTCTCATTCAGCAGTTGTTCGCGTGCCTGTGTTGCGGCGAACATGTACTGGTCGTAGTTACCTGGATACACGCGTAACTCGCCGTAATCGATGTCAGCCATGTGGGTGCACACGCTGTTTAGGAAGTGCCGATCGTGCGAAATAATGATCATCGTCGCTTGGCGTTCATTGAGTACCGTTTCTAGCCAACGAATCGTATTGATATCCAAGTTGTTGGTCGGTTCGTCCAGTAACATAATATCAGGTTCTGAAAACAAGACCTGTGCGAGCAAAACCCGCAATTTAAGACCCGGTGCAAGTTCGCTCATCAAGCCAAAGTGCGCTTCGAGCGGAATACCGACACCGAGTAATAGTTCGCCTGCGCGTGACTCTGCTGTGTAACCGTCCATTTCGGCAAATGCGACTTCAAGGTCAGCAACACGCATGCCGTCTTCTTCGCTCATTTCAGGTAAGCTATAAATACGATCGCGTTCTGATTTTACTTGCCACAGTTCCTCGTGACCCATGATAACGGTATCAACGACACTGAATTGCTCATAAGCGAACTGATCCTGCCTCAATTTACCGACGCGCATGTTTGGATCAGTGGATACATTGCCAGACGAGGGCTCTTGGTCGCCGCTGAGGATGCGCATAAACGTCGATTTACCGCAGCCGTTGGCGCCGATCAGACCGTAGCGGTTACCTTCGCCAAATTTCACTGATATGTTTTCGAATAGAGGTTTTGCACCAAATTGCATGGTGATGTTTGAAGCAGAAATCACGTTTACGCACCTGAATAAAAAATAGGCGCGTAATCTACGCGTTTTGGGCGCAAATGACAAAGGAAGATTGCATTTATCCTAAATGTCCTGTTTTGACCCAGATAACGGTTTCTTCATCCACGAACGGGTGGTGAACGCTCATATGTGGGTTACGGAGCCAGGTTCCTCTAGGATAGCGACCGTGTTCATCGCAAAATTCGCCGGACAACACAAATATTTCTTCGCCACCGAGGTGCCTATGAGGCTTGAATCTCTCATTGTGTGGCCATTTTACGAGTGCGACGTGTTCGGTACCGTGACTATGCAACGGCATCACCTTGAGTCGGCCTTGACCGGCTAGCCAGTCCGTCTGCTGAGTATTAACTCTGACTGTGGCGGTATCATCCTGTTGGAACTGGTGGAGTTTTACCAATAATACGCAACCCTCTTTACTAAAAGGGGCATGGCTACTGCCGGGCGGATTTCTGAGGTAGGTACCCGCTGGATAGTCACCATATTCGTCAGAAAAAACACCCGAAAGCACCAGTATTTCTTCACCCAAAGGGTGTGAGTGGGTATTAAACGATGCGCCGGGCTTATATTCAACGATACTGGTTGCGCGACCACGCTCAGCCTCTTCTCGTTCGAGTAGTTTACGCTTAACGCCTGCTGAGGGGCTATCGATCCAATCTTGTTCTGAAGTATTAATTACGACACGTTGCTGAAAATCTAAATTTAACACAATGACTCTGCCGACTGACTAACGGGACTAAGTACAATTACGCAAAAAGCATAATATGTGGCTCACTTTGATGGATAATTATAATCTTTTTTTCTGCGGTGTTAAAAATATTTGACATCATAAGGCGATGAATCTAATCTTCAAGTGTTAACTATTTTTAACATGGTGGGTGGGTTATGGCATTTCGTGAAAAATCAGCATGGCTGATGTTAATCATTACTTTATTGGTCGGTGGCGGTCTTACTTTCGAGGTTGTGCAGGGCTTTAATTCAACAAGCCAGTGGCCGCCAGCGGTTTCGGTCTTTACACGTTTAACGGTGGGGCTCATTGTGCTGAGTATTGTCGGTCAGATCGCGCTAGCGCTTGTTGACCGCAAGTCGGCGAATCGCTCCGCAGATGAACGCGAGAAAACCATTCAACAACGTGCGGATGCCTATTCTGGTATCTTGTTGGGTGTGCTCATTGTTTCTAGTTTAATGACGTACTTGGTGCATCAACACGGGGACCTTCTGTTTTTGATGGCATTGTTGAGTTTAGTGGTGGCGCAAGCTGCGGAGTACGTTGTAGAAATTATCGGCTATCGACGGGGTTATTAATATGTTGCCCATTGATAACTGTGTGCGTGCTTTGCGCGAACAACACGGTGGAATGACCCAGGCCGAACTCGGCGACAAGGTTAATTTAACGCGTCAGACCATTGCGGCAATTGAACAACGACGTTATTCACCCTCACTTGAAACTGCATTTCTGATAGCGCGCGTTTTTGGGCAACGCCTTGAAGATGTATTCTGGTTTGACGAGAGTGCGACTTCCTAATGTGTTTTTAATCACGCATCGAGCTTTTTAACATAGGCCGCTTGCTTTAAGATGGCTTGAATCACTGTGCAAGGGAGCACTGTATGATTTTGAACATGATTGCCTTAACTTGGCTAGCCGGTTTTACGGCGTTCTTAGGCGCTTTGTTAGCCAAGTGGGAGGGGTCGGCCGAATCTGCGAATAAACAGAAATTAGTGCATGGCGTTGTCGCCATCGGTGGAGGGATCCTCCTTTCCGCGGTTATGTTTGCATTGTTACCGGAGGCCAACAATAACTTGCCCGTCTGGGCTGTCGCGTTGGCATTTATGGCTGGCGGTGTCCTGTTCTGTTTAGTTGACCAATGGCTAGCAAAGCAGGCAAGCCAAGCCTCCCAACTACTGGCAATGTTGTTGGACTTTATTCCAGAAGCTTTGAGTTTGGGTGCGATGTTTGCAATCAAGCCCGAGTTTGGCATGTTACTGGCGCTATTTATCGGTTTGCAAAATCTACCTGAAGGTTTTAATGCCTTTAGGGAACTCCAAGGTTCTAAGTTGTCTGAGAAAAAGCGTTTAGTGGGCTTTTTTCTGGTGGCGTTTATCGGCCCTCTGGCGGCACTCACTGGGCACTGGGTTCTTGCTGATTATACCGAGGCGACAGCTGTTATCATGGCGACTGCTTCAGGTGGTATTCTCTATCTTATCTTTCAAGATATTGCGCCGCAATCGACCATGCCACGTTATTGGACGCCGCCGCTAGGCGCTGTATTTGGATTTATTATTGGTTTATTAGGTAATCAACTACTCGGTTAAAACAAGGAAACGTTAAGTGAAGCCAAGTCAAAAAGGTTTACGCAGAATCATTAATGCGAACCGTTATTCTTTCCGTGGTTTAGTCGCCGCACTCCGAAGTGAAGCTGCATTTAGACAAGAATGTGCGTTGCTTATTATTATTGTTCCCACACTGCTATTTGTTCAGACAGGTTTGATTGCCAAACTGCTATTGATCATCACTTACGGAATTGTGCTGATCACTGAATTATTGAACTCTGCTATTGAAGCGGTCGTTGATCGTATTGGCCCTGACTTTCATGAGCTGAGTGGTAAAGCAAAGGATATTGCCTCGGCAGCGGTTTTCATTTCGATTCTGCTGATGTTAATCACATGGGTGAGTATCTTGTTTTTAGCGCCGAGCTAAACCGTTTAATCGAATTTATCGTAAGAACGACTTTAACAAACCGAAAGGAGTAGTTTCCATGGCCAAAGTATTGTTGATTACAGGCGCCTCTTCGGGGATTGGCGAGGCCACCGCGAAAGAAGCAGTAAAGCAAGGTTACAAGGTTGTGGCAACCGCTCGCAGTGAAGATAAGCTGCAAGCATTGGCAAATGATTTGGGCGCTGAGCACGTATTACCTATTGCGGCCGATGTAACGGACTATCAGCAACTGGAGCGCGTGGTGCAGCAAACCGTTGATCAGTTTGGTCAACTGGATGCCGTGTTCGCTAATGCGGGCAAAGGATTAAACGCTGCAGGCACTGAAAATGGCGACCCTAACGAGTGGCGCGAAATGATTGATCTTAATATCAATGCATTACTTTATACCGCCAAGCTTACTTTGCCACACTTAAAGAAATCCACGGGTCACTTTATTATGACCGGTTCGGCAGCAGGGCGCACAGCGATTAAGGGCTCTGTCTACGGGGCAAGCAAGTGGTTTGTGCATGGTTTTGCCCAAAACTTAGCGGAAGAGATGCGCGAATGGAGCGGACGCTGCACGGTGATTGCACCGGGTATGGTCAATACGCCGTTCTTTGATGAGCCCAAACCGGATAAATTGGACCCTCAAGATGTCGCCGACGCGGTCTTACATGCGCTTAATGCGCATCCGCGGAACTGTGTTCGCGAAGTGTTCTTAATGCCTGGCTACTAATGCCTATCAACACAGAGAAACAACCTATCGCGTGGAAGAGGCTGCTGATTTTCAGTGGCCTCTTTGTTGTATTAACGGCGCTTGGTTTTTACAGCATTCAGCAGTTTTTCCAAGGTGCCGAGCTACAATTTGATAGCCAGTTATTGCAACCTGCGGTGTTGCTCAGTTTACTGGCGCTACTCATTGTTTATTTCGCCAGTGACGGATTGCGCCTCTATTTTACTTTACGGGCACTGGGGTATCGTGTGCCGGCAGCGCCAATGACTCGGCTGATTTTTATTAATATGTTTTTTTCCAATGTTACACCGATGGCGACCGGTGGAGGCTTTGCGCAAGTATGGTATTTGGCGAAGCAGGGGGTGCCGGTGGGACGAGCGACTGCAGCCACAACGATTCGGACTGTGTTAGCGGTGATTTTTATCTTCACATTTACGCCGGTTTTATTGCTGATACTGCCTGCACTTTCTGACTCAACTTTGTCTAAAGGCATTGGCGGCTCGCTTGCTATACTGGTCACGGCTTACTTAGCATTCTTTGCGATGGTGCTTTTTAAAACCCACTGGCTGATTGCGCCAATCAATGGCGTGCTTAGAGTACTTGCGACAGTCAATTTAATGAGTGCACATAAATGCCGTGTACTTGGCTTTTGGAGCAAACGTGAAATGCTCCGTTTTGCTGGCAGTTTTCGAGATTATTGTAAGGGCAAACCGCTCTATGTGTGGGGCTCTGTGTTTTTCACGGTTGTCTTTTTATTAAGCCTCTTCAGCTTCCCCGCTATTCTATTATGGGGACTCGACTATACGGTGCCTTATTGGCAGTCCGTTGGTCTTTTGGTGGTGACTACCTTTGTCATGTATTTTGCACCAACCCCCGGAGCATCAGGCGTTTCTGAGGGAGTTTTCGGTTCGTTTTTCGCACAGTTTGTGCAAAGTCATCATTTATTATTAATTATCTTTAGCTGGCGCTTTATCACTATTTATTTGGGCATGCTGATTGGCATGGTGACGTTGCAGTATGAGATGTTGGCAAGTCGCAGGAAGGGCGCATGAATAAAAATCAATGGCTGAAGATACTGTTTTACGTCAATGTCGTCATTGTGGGGCTGGTTATCGGCTATAAGATTTATTTGAATTTTAGCCAACCAGAATTTGAGGTAGTACACAGTGAACAGGTCGCCAGCATCAGTAGTCGCTTACAAGGAGATTCAGATTATCAGTTTGCGGTACTCGGCAATATTAACAATTCGATTGGTATCTTTGAGCAGCGGATCATTCCTGAATTAAATCAAGCTGATATCGACTTTGTCGTATCTGCTGGTAATGCGGTCAGCGGTGGTGGAGAGGATAAATATCGCGCGCTCTATGGCAGTCTTTCACACTTGAATAAACCTTATTTGCTCACCTTTGGTGACAATGAATACGACGAGTTTGGTAGTTTTCGCTACTACGAACATTTTGGCCCTCACTTTTTTAGCTTTGTAGCAGACAGCACGCGTTTTATCTTTTTGGATAGTACGGGTAAAACGCCATGGCAGTGGCAGTTGCGTTGGTTGACGGATATTTTGCGCGCCGATGAGTCAAAGCATCGCTTTATTTTTGTATCTCACCCCCCGGTGCAGCCGAAAAACGAGACCTTGTTTGCGACGGAGGATGACTTTTTACAACCATTGGGTTTTCGCTCTGGGCTATTGCAACTGGTCGAGCAGCATTCAGTTGACGCGGTATTTTCCAGTCATTTATCGATTTACGATAAAGTCATGTACAAAGGTACGCCATTTTATATCACGGGTGGTGCAGGTGGCTTAGTACTTAATCACGATAACAGCTTCTACCATTACTTGATGGTGCGTGTAACAGATGCCGGTATCGAGGTGAATGTGAATGAGCTTGAAGTCGGTCAACATCCGGTGCTCAAAATACTCGAAAGCCTCTGGTTCTTTATTTACTCTTTGCTTTATGCAGGCTACATCAACTTTATTCTTATCGTAAGCGCACTGCTACTTGTGAGCGTAAAGCTGTATCAAATGGTGTTCGTGGGCAAGTCTTATTATCCTGATTATGATATCGACCCGAAGCCATGGTTAAGTAAGCCACTAAACATCGTGATGTTCACTAACAACTATTTGCCGTTCATCGGCGGTGTACCTATTTCTATCGAGCGCTTAAGAGTCGGTCTAAAGCATCTAGGTCATAAGATCTCGATCGTAGCACCCAAATACGCGAATGCGCGTACCGATGAGGCGCATGTTATTCGTATGCCTAATTGGTTCTCGTTTGGTGAAAACAGTGAATTCCAGTTCGCGCATTTATTTTCACGCGTCGTGAGACAAAAGGTGAAAGCACTCAAGCCTGATATTATTCATGTGCATCATCCGTTTTGGATAGGCTCGCTCGGTGTTTACATGGCCAAGCGTTTGAAAGTGCCCGTCGTTTATACCTACCACACACGGCTAGAACACTACGCTCATTATGTCATGCTGCCGGGTAACCTATTTCGGAATATCATCGCGCATATTATGGTGCGCCGTTTTGCCAACAAATGCGATAGTGTGATTGTGCCCACCCAGTCGGTTGAAGAGTATTTGCGTATGATTGGTGTGACGCGACCTATCTACGTACAACCAACGGGTATTGAGTATCAGCGCTTTCAAAAAGTCAGCCACGATAAAATTAAGTCAATAAAAGCGTCACAGTCCATGAATGACGACGAATGTATATTGGTAAGTGTGGCGCGTCTCTCTGACGAGAAAAATATCGACTTCATGATAGACGCGATGGTGGATATCCGTAAGCGTGCCAATAAGTCTGTGCGCCTGCTGCAAATCGGTGAAGGACATCAGCGCGACTATCTGCAACAGCGGATTGATGACAATGGGCTGACTGACTGTGTTCAGTTAGTGGGTGCCGTACCGCCCAAGGACATGCCTGAATGGTATGCGTTGGGTGACTTATTTGTGTTTGCGTCGCAGTCTGAAACTCAAGGTATGGTTATTCTTGAGGCGATGGCTGCGGGTATGCCGGTTGTTGCTGTGCGCTCGAGCGGTATAGAAGATGTCGTCGAAGATGATATTAACGGCTATAAAACGCCTGCAAAACAAGACCGTTGGAGTGAGCAAGTGGTCAAGCTCATCAATGACGATGAGCTTCGTGAGCGACTCGGTAAACAAGCACTTAGGTTCGCTGCGGACTACTCTGTGGAGGCGTTTACTCGCCATGTTGAGTGTGTCTACGGTGAAACTTTAGCGCGATTCAATAATAAGGATAAGCGCGACTAACAAACGAGTTTCTACTCTTCTTTTAGAAACTCGGTTTCGTTACCGTCTGCATTTAATTGTCGGATACGCGACGGAGCACCCTCCTGATCAAAACTGACCCAGCCGATACCAGAGTGGTTCCAGAGTCGTTCGCCGGCATCACGGCCCGTCGGCAGCCGTGGAGACACGGCGAAACGGCGTCGTTTAGTAAGCCAGTTGAGAGGTGAACGCGGGGAGTAAAGCCACCGGTTCATACGGTCGAGCCACTCTAATAAAGTGTTCGGAAATTCGTTTTTAACGCCACTACTGGTGATTTGCCAGATTGATGACTCGGCTTTTTCACGACGCAACTGCACGTCGTATACAAATGAATAGTGCACGTCACCCGAGAGAATCGTGAACTTTTGCGGTGTGCGTTTGTGAGAAAAGATATTGAGTAAGGTATTGGCGGCACCATTGTGCGCCATCCAGTTTTCAGCATCAACAACCAGCGGTTTACCCAACGCGGTAAACACCGTTTGGATCGCTTCTATTAGTTTCACGCCAAATATCGGTGCAGGGGACACTAAAATCACAGCCTCTTCATCCATAATTTGGTGCTGCATCTCCATTAAAGATTCCCAATCCATTAATCCCGATGGTTTGCGGATACTACGCTCACTTCGCCAGCGACGGGTGCGGGTATCGAGCACAAGAATTTTGGGGTGCGTGTCTAGGGTGAACTGCCATTGCTCCCAATCCAGCAGTTGCTCAATAAGTTGATCGTGCTCTTCCGGTTGCTCAGTTAATGGCTTTTCAAGTAATTGTGCAGTGGCATCCATAAGGGGGGTTACCACTTCGGGCTGGTTGCCCCAACCTTGAAAAATTAAATAGCCCCACAGCGCGTTGCCGACAATACGTTTTGAAAAAGGATGGTGGTAGGCCGTGAGCTCCCAAGCGGCTGATAAGTTCCAGTCATCGGTCACATCGTGATCGTCAAACATCATATAGCTGATGCTGTGTGCCATGGCACGCGCTGCTTGAGGCAATGTTTTAACGAATTTATCAACGGTTGCCTGTTCATCGGTAAAGCGCTTTTGTTGTTCTTGATTTAACTGCGACGGTTGTTGCACCTTGATTAAACGCCAAGGCGTGGGTGACCAACAGAGCAGATACATGGCGAAGACTTCAGCGGCAGTAATCAGGTGGTTACCCGCGTGTGCTGAGGTAAAAATCGGTTTTTTCACGCCACCAAAAAATTTCTCAGTCAGCGCTTCATTCGCTTTAGTATCCGGTAGCAAGGATTGGCGGCTGTAATAGCCATTTGGGTGTTGAATTAGGTCATCCAGTTGATTCAGTTGATCATCGGGCAAAGTCTCATCAGATAGCTTTAGTACTTCAATTAATGCGTGTATGGATGCCAACATCGGGCCAGCGACATCATCGACGTAGACTTGATCCCCTGTGTGCAGAAGAATACCCGCTCGTTTCGAGGGGCGATCGAGGTGTGCCTGAATCTCTTTATCAGCACGTGATAACCCATCATCAGCGGGATGATGAGGGCGGCGACATGAACCATGAAGCAGTTGGTCAATCGTCTCTTTATAAACAAACTGCGGACATGTTTGTCCTGAATAAAGCAAGAAGTCGTGTTGTTCTGATAAACGCTCGTTTTCGGTAGGCCAAACCAGGTCGTAACCGATTCGTTGGTTGTGGGCAAGCGGTTGAGCAGGCTCGACCCTTATCAACATCACATAAGCATGCTTGCCAATAGCAATGACTCGGTCTGTTTGTTTGATATCGACCGGCGTCTCATCGATACTACATTCCACCTGAGGAACATGGTCGCTTTTCGTGACCAGCCACAAGTAAAAATGATCAGACTCAACATGCCGAACTAAAGGACCGCAGAGCAGTTGCGGTAAGTCTTTTAAAGTCGATTCATTCTGCATTTTGGCTTTGTCTCAAGTTAGGCATGTTCGGTCGAAATACTGTTCTATCAAAGTTTCGCAATTCAGGACAGTCTGTTAACTTAATAGTTACAAAATAACAACAAAGGAACTATCTATGAAATACGTACTCAGTGCTGTCGCTGTTAGCGTACTTGTCGCGTGCTCTCCAGCACAAAACGATTCGTCGCAAACAGCCGAAACTCAGCAAGTGGAAAAGCAACAAGCGGAGTCGATGCAAGTGAAGTACCCAGAAACACGCAAAGGGGATACCGTCGATACTTATTTCGATACAAAAGTGAAAGACCCGTATCGTTGGTTAGAAGATGATCGGAGTGCCGAAACCGAAGCGTGGGTAGAAGCGCAAAATGAGGTCACCTTCAATCATTTAGAAAAAATCCCGTTCCGTGACAAAATTGAAAAGCGCCTGACGGAGTTGTGGAATTACGAAAAAGTCAGTGCACCATTCAAAGAGGGTGACTACACCTACTACTATAAGAACGATGGTTTGCAGAACCAATACGTGGTCTATCGTAAGAAGAACGATAGTGACGAAGAAGAAGTGTTCTTGGATCCGAATACCTTCAGCGAAGATGGAACAACGTCATTAGCACAACTGACCTTTAGTGAAGATGGAAAACTAGCAGCTTATTCGATTTCTGAGGGCGGGAGTGACTGGCGTAAAATTATTGTCATTGATGCTGAAACGAAAGAGCGTCTTGAGGACCCACTGGTTGATGTGAAGTTCAGTGGTATCTCTTGGAAAGGTAACGAAGGGTTCTACTATTCAAGCTATGATAAGCCGGAAGGTAGTGAGCTCTCGGCAAAAACTGATCAACATAAGCTGTATTACCATGAGTTAGGTACGCCACAGAGCGATGACGAGCTGGTATTCGGTGGCACGGACGCGCAGAAGCACCGCTATGTGGGCGGCTACGTGACAGACGACAATCAGTTTTTGGTGATCTCTGCCGCTAATTCAACATCAGGTAATAAACTCTTTATCAAAGACTTGAGCAAAGAGGATGCGCCTCTGGTCACTGTGGTTGACGACTATGACTCAGATGTATCGGTGTTAGATAGTGAAGACGGTAAACTCTATATCGAGACCAACCGTGAAGCGCCTAACGGCCGTGTCGTAGTCGTTGATGCTGGAGCGCCACAAGAAGCGAACTGGAGTGACTTGATCCCTGAGACTGAGCACGTACTCAACCCAACCACCGGGGCAGGCTACATTTTCGCGGAATATATGGTGGACGCGGTCTCGCAAGTGAAGCAATTTGACTACCAAGGTAAAGAAATTCGTCAAATTGACTTACCGGGTGTCGGGAGTGCAGGTGGTTTCGGCGGTAAAGACGACGCTGAAACGTTGTACTACTCATTTACTAATTACAGCACGCCACAAACTATTTATGCTTTGAATCCGGATACTGGCGAATCAACCGTTTATGAAGAGTCGGGCGCGGATTTCGATTCCAGTAACTATGAGTCGAAGCAGGTGTTCTACACGTCTAAAGATGGTACTCAGGTGCCGATGATCATTACCTATAAGAAAGGTACGGAACTCGACGGTAGTAATCCAACGATCCTATATGGTTACGGTGGTTTTAATATCAGCTTAACGCCTTCGTTCAGCATCGCAAATGCGGCGTGGTTAGAAATGGGCGGTGTTTATGCCGTTGCTAACCTACGCGGTGGTGGTGAGTATGGTAAGGCATGGCACGATGCCGGTACGAAGATGCAAAAGCAGAACGTTTTTGACGACTTTATTGCCGCTGCAGAGTACTTGATTGATGAAGACTACACGTCAAAAGAAAAACTTGCTATCCGTGGCGGTTCCAATGGCGGCTTATTAGTTGGCGCAACGATGACACAACGTCCTGACTTGTTTGCGGTTGCCTTACCTGCCGTCGGCGTTTTGGATATGTTGCGTTACCATACCTTCACTGCTGGCGCAGGCTGGGCCTACGACTACGGTACAGCAGAGGACAGCAAAGAGATGTTCCAATACCTGCTGAACTACTCGCCCGTTCATAACGTAAAACAAGGTGTGGAGTATCCAGCAACATTGATTACTACCGGTGATCACGATGACCGTGTGGTGCCTGCGCACTCATTTAAGTTTGCCGCAGAGTTGCAGGATAAAGCAGGTGGTGATGCACCGCAGCTGATCCGTATCGAAACAAATGCGGGACATGGTGCAGGCACGCCTGTATCGAAGACCATTGAGCAGTATTCGGATATTTTCGGCTTTACCCTATATCACATGGGTTATCAGTCGCTACCAAACGAATAGGAGGCGTAATGAGAGCGCTATGCAAATTTGGGACATCGGCATTCGTTTGTTTCATTGGAGCATAGCGCTCGTTTTTGTACTGAATTATTTCTTACTCGGGCCGGGTGAGACAGCGCATCAAATTGCTGGTTATTATGCCTTTGCTTGGCTTATTTTCCGCGTTGTCTGGGGCTTTTTAGGACCTCAACGCGCGAGGTTCAGTGACTTTTTTCCAACGCCCTCGCGCATTAAGACTCACATCACGCAGTTAAAACAACGTCAGTTACCTCGAGATGCCGGGCACAATCCGTTAGGTGGAGTCGTTATCTTTGTGCAATGGTGGGGGCGCATTCAATTAATACGCCCAATGATCACAGGTCGGCGCGACTAAGCGTTCTGTGCTATTGACTGAATTTTAGCGACAATCGCTTTAAGCCCATTACCACGGGTCGGCGTAATGTGATTTTCTAAATCCAGTTCTTTGAAGTAACCATCAATATCAAACGCTAAAATTTGCTCAGGTGTCTTATTGTGAAATGCCGCTAATACTAATGTCAGTAAGCCTTGTACGATGACTGCGTCACTGTCCACTTGAAACAATAAACGGCCGTCTTTTTGCTCAGCAATGAGCCACACATTACTTTGACAACCCCGCACGATAAATTCGTCTTTACGAAGCGCCTCAGGGAGACCCGGCAAGCCCTTACCGAGGTCGATAATATACTGGTAGCGTTGCTCCCAATCATCTAAAAACTCGAGATCTTCAATGATTTCATCAGTGCTGGGTAGATTCATCTTCACGTCGACCTTTATTGACTGCTAACAATTAAAAGAATACGCCTGCTTCAAGCTGAGCTTCTTCGGACATCATGTCGCGCGACCACGGTGGATCGAATACCAAATTGACTTGGACGTCCTTCACATGAGGCACTAAGCTCAAGCGATACTCGACATCACCTACGAGTACGGGGCCCATACCGCAACCGGGAGCCGTTAGCGTCATATCAATATCAATGCGTTGCGCATCTTGATCGATGTTGACGGCATAAATCAGTCCTAAAGAGACTAAGTTGATAGGGATCTCTGGATCGAAAATAGTCTCGAGTGCTTCCCATACTTGGGACTCACTAATCTGGCCATCAACAGGCGGCTCGAAGTTAAGCGTCTGCGGTTTACGACCAATCGCATCGGCGTCTGTGCCGTCAATGCGCAGCATGTTACCCATCCAAGTCACGGTGTAGTTGCCACCTAAGTCTTGGGTTATATTGACGAATTCGCCTTTAGGGATAATTTTAACTTCGCCCGAGGGTACTTTACGACACTTAACTTCGCGTTGGGTGGTGACCATTTTTTGTTGCATGAATCAGTACCTATTCCTGCACGCTGAAGCTTTCACCACAGCCACACTCATTAACCACGTTAGGGTTATTAAATTTTACCACACCATTGATGCCTTCTTTGACGTAATCAATTTCGGTATTACGCAGGACATCAACGGCATCTTTAGCAATGGCCACGGTGAGTGTGTCATTAACGTGCACCAGCTCATCATCAGCCTCAGCTTCAGGAACCGCATTCAACACGTATGCATAACCAGTACAACCGCTCATTTTGGTCGATAGGCGCAGTATCGCGCCAGGTTGATCAGCTAGTTTGCCCTCAAAATGCTTAATAGCGGTTGGGGTCATGCTAATGAGTTGTTGATTAGGTACAAAAGATTCGACAGACATAATTTACCTCCTGTCGTTACGCTAACATCATTTGTGCTTTTTTGATTGCACTAAACAAGCGATCGATGTCAGCTCGCGTATTATATATTGAGAACGATGCCCGCGCGGTGCCTGGCACGCCTAAGCGCTTCATCAAAGGCTGTGCACAGTGATCACCGGTACGTATCGCCACGCCTTGTTTATCGAGGATAAAACCAACATCCGCTGGATGAGTGCCTTCGAGCACAAAACTCATCACGCCAATTTTATTTTTCGCAGTACCGATTAAACGCATACCCTCAATGGTACTCGCACATTCGGTGGCATAGGTCAGCAAGTCTTGCTCATGCGCTAAAATTGCATCAGCATCGAACTGCTGTAACCAACGCAAAGCAGCAGCAAGACCGATAACGCCAGCGATATTGGGTGTGCCAGCTTCTAATCGGTTGGGTAATTCACCCCAGGTCGCATCTTGATAGGTGACTGTGGCAATCATCTCGCCACCGACCAACCATACAGGCCAGTCTTGTAGTAATTCGTAACGCCCCCACAGCGCGCCAACACCGGTTGGGCCAAATACTTTATGACCTGAGAATACGTAAAAGTCGCAGCCGATTGCTTGCACGTCAACGGCGCCATGAGCAACACCCTGAGCCCCGTCCACCAAAACCAATGCGTCTACAGCTTTGGCGATTTGGGTCAGCTCTTTAACTGGATTAATGGTGCCCAACGCATTAGAGATATGAGGGAATGCCACGAACGCTGTGCGCTCAGTGACGAGACCTTCAAATGCCGTGATATCAAGTTCGCCTGCATCATTAATTGGCGCGACCTTAAGTGTGGCTCCTGCCTTTTTACAAGCTTGCTGCCAGGTGACCAGGTTTGCATGGTGTTCCATTTCGGTCACAACAACTTCATCGCCGGCTTCTAAGCGCTGTGCAACACCGTTAGCAATCAAATTAATGCCTTCGGTGGTGCCTGAAGTCCAAATCATTTCTTCGGTGCGTGAAGCGTTAAGATAGTGTGCAATGACTTGACGCGCCTCTTCATAACGACGTGTTGCTTTATCCGATAAAAAATGCGCACCACGGTGAACATTCGAATTATAGGTCGAATAGTATTCGACTAATGCATCGATCACTGCCTGTGGCTTTTGCGTGGTCGCTGCGTTATCAAGATAAACTAACGGCTGACCGTTGACTTGCTCCTGCAACACCGGAAACTGGGCACGAATTTGCTCCACATTCAGGCTCATGAGCGCTCCATCATGTCTTCAAAGCGCTGCTTCAGAATAGGCTGTAACCATTCCGCTAACGCTTCATTTGGCATGTCGAAAACCATCTCTTGGACGAAACCAAAGTTGAGCATCACCAACGCTTTTTGCTTATCAATACCACGTGTCAGCAAGTAGTACAGTGCTTCTTCGTCTATTTCTGCGACGGTTGCGCCGTGAGCACATTGCACGTCATCTGCGTAGATTTCGAGCTCGGGTTTGGTATTAATTTGCGCTCCACGCGATAGCAATAGGTTGCGGTTATTCAGCTCTGCTAGTGTTTTTTGCGCATCGCGATGAATGTGGATACGACCGTTAAATACAGCTTTCGCTTTATCGCCGATGATGCCGCGTGCATTTTCTTCAGTGGTACCATTAGGCATCGCGTGCTCAATCGTACTGTGTAAATCAAAATGCTCTTTGGGTGCTAACAAGTACGCGTTATTAAATTTCGCGTGGGCGTGCTCACCTGCGTGAATAATATCCACGTCTAAACGCGTTAATTGTGAGCCGTAACCGATTAACGTGCTATTTAAACGACTTTTATTAGCGAGCTTAAAGTGACTACCGCCGACATGGATCGCTTCACCCTGATGCAGTGCAAAACGATAATGTTCTAAACGTGCATTATCAGCAATATCATACTCAGCAAAGGCGGTATTCAAGCTATGACCCGTACCGCTACCGTGCTCGATTACCGTTGCTTTAGCATTGTCGCCTAAGCTTACCAACACACGCGTGTGCGACTCGACGTTGTCGGTCGCAAAGTTCACGACACGGATAGGGCGCTCAATGGTTGCATTAGGCGCTACCTCGATAACGACCCCCTGTGTCGCGAGTACGTCATTAACCAGTCCAAATAAATGGTGACTTGGTTTTACCTGAGTAAAGACTTGTTCAGCGATGTCCGATTTATCCGTTAAAGAACGAATCGTTAAGCCTTCGGGCAGGTTGAGTGCCGCCAAATCGCTGGTTAAGCGTCCATCAACAAATACTAAGTCGATGGCATCGAGCCCCTTAATTGCGGGCGCTTCTGCTTGCGCATTACTCTCGGTCGGCAACGATAAATCTTCGACCGCGTGCAGCGACGTGTATCGCCACGCTTCGGTGCGACGTCCAGGCCAAGATTGTTCTTTCAGCTTGGCCAGTGCCTCCGCACGTACTGGTGATAACCAATCATCAACGGCGGCGGCACGCTCAATTACGTGGGCTAACCATTGACTCATGCTTTTTCTCCCTCGTCTGCTTGACCTAACCAAGCGTAACCGGATGCTTCAACTTCTTTCGCAAGCTCTGGACCACCACTCTTGACGATCTTACCCTGTGCCAGGATATGCACGTAGTCTGGCTCGATGAAATCAAGTAGGCGCTGATAATGAGTTACAACGATAAAGCTACGTTCGCCGTCACGTTGGCTATTAACGCCGTTAGCGACCACTTGTAATGCGTCAACGTCGAGTCCCGAGTCTGATTCATCGAGAATCGCTAGCTTCGGCTCTAGCATGATTAACTGCATGATTTCGTTGCGCTTTTTCTCGCCGCCCGAGAAGCCTTCGTTGACACCACGCTTGAGGAAGTCAAGCGGCAAGTTCACTTGTTTGCACGCTTCTTTCGCCTTTTTCAAGAACTCAGCAGAACTCAGTTCGTCTTCGCCACGCGCTTTACGCATTGCGTTAACAGATTCTTTCATGAACTCCATGTTGCTCACACCAGGAATCTCGACAGGGTACTGGAACGCTAAGAACAGGCCAGCTTGCGCACGTTCTTCGACTTCCATATCGAGCAGATTAGCG
Source organism: Idiomarina sp. D18 (assembly GCF_057748155.1). NCBI lineage: Bacteria > Pseudomonadati > Pseudomonadota > Gammaproteobacteria > Alteromonadales > Idiomarinaceae > Idiomarina > Idiomarina sp. D18. The sequence continues at coordinate 2,323,166 of NZ_CM173240.1, read as the reverse complement.
CCGTTGAAGTTGACTTCACCTTGTTCCACTTCATAGCCATCACGACCCGACAATACGTATCCTAAGGTACTTTTACCAGCACCGTTGGGGCCCATGATTGCGTGCACTTCACCGGGCTTAATTTCCAAGTTAAGCCCTTTGATAATGGTTTTTTCTTCGACGCGTGCATGTAGATCTTTGATCGTAAGCATTTATTACCCCACTGAACCTTCAAGACTGATTTCAAGCAACTTACCGGCTTCCACGGCGAACTCCATAGGAAGCTCGCGGAATACTTCTTTACAGAAGCCATTCACAATCATTGAGACTGCTTTCTCAGGGTCAAGGCCTCGTTGCTGACATAAAAAGAGCTGGTCATCGCTGACCTTAGATGTTGTTGCTTCGTGTTCAACAATCGCACTCGGATTGCTGCTTTCGATATACGGGAATGTATGCGCGCCGCACTTATCGCCAATGAGTAGCGAGTCACACTCAGTGAAGTTACGCGCGCCTTCGGCACCTGGCCCCATCCGTACCAAACCACGATAGGCATTATCACTGTAGCCCGCTGAAATACCCTTAGAGATGATGGTCGATTTGGTGTTTTTACCCAAGTGAATCATCTTAGTGCCGGTATCGGCTTGTTGTTTACCGCGGGTGAGCGCCACTGAATAGAATTCACCGACACTGTTATCACCTTTAAGAATACAGCTTGGATACTTCCACGTCACAGCAGAACCTGTTTCAACTTGCGTCCAAGAGATCTTGGCGTTTTTCTCGCACAGACCACGCTTGGTAACGAAGTTGTAGATGCCGCCTTTACCGTTTTCATCGCCTGGATACCAGTTTTGTACCGTTGAATATTTGATTTCTGCATCGTCTAAGGCGACGAGCTCTACTACCGCAGCGTGCAACTGATTCTCGTCACGTTGCGGTGCCGTGCAACCTTCGAGGTAGCTTACATAACTGCCTTCTTCGGCAACGATTAATGTACGCTCAAATTGACCTGTATTTTGCTCGTTGATGCGGAAATACGTTGAGAGCTCCATAGGGCAACGAACGCCTTTCGGGATGTACACGAAAGAACCATCAGTAAATACAGCGCTGTTGAGTGCAGCGAAGTAGTTATCGCCGCGCGGCACTACCGTGCCAAGATATTTTTTTACCAAGTCGGGGTACTTGTGCAGTGCTTCAGAAATTGGGCAGAAGATAACACCGGCTTCCTCGAGTTTCTCGCGGAAGGTGGTGACCACGGAAACAGAATCAAACACAGCATCAACGGCCACGCCCGCAAGCATTTCTTGCTCATGCAAAGGAATCCCGAGTTTTTCATAGGTGCGTAATAGCTCAGGGTCAACCTCATCCAGTGACTTCGGCTTGTCTTTCATCGACTTAGGCGCAGAGTAATAGGAAATATCTTGATAGTCGATCTTTGGATAATCGACGTGCGCCCACTCGGGCTCAGTTAGTTTGAGCCAAGTTCGGTAGGCTTTTAATCGCCATTCAAGCATCCACTCAGGTTCACCTTTAATGGCCGACAGGCGGCGGATGACATCCTCATCTAACCCCTTGGGAAAGGTTTCTGATTCGATTTCTGAGACAAAACCCGCATCATATTTACGTGCGAGTGCCTGATCAATTTGTTCGCTCATGCTTACCACCTTGCTGAACTTAAGATACTTTCATTATAAAATACCCGAGTAAAACACTCAACTTTAAACCGCCCTTCGGGCGCGTATTATATGCTTTTTTAATGCACAAGTCTTTGCTGGGATCGGTGGATGATCATGAAAGGATCGATTGTGGCAAGAGAGGAAACAAAAAAGCCGGCGAAAGTGCCGGCTCAATTAAACAGGTTCGTTTAAGTTACTTGTTGATATCCGTTAAGCGTAGATATGGACGCAATGTTTCATAGCCTTGCGGGAACTTCTTCTGTGCATCTTCTTCCGATACCGTCGGGCGGATTATCACACGATCGCCCGGCACCCAATCAGCGGGACAAGCCACTTCTTGTGAATCCGTAGTTTGTAGTGCGTCGATCACACGTAGAATTTCTGCAAAGTTACGACCGACTGTCATCGGGTAAGTCATGGTTAAACGAATTTTCTGGTCGGGATCGATAATAAATACTGAACGTACCGTTGCCGTTTGGCTTTCACCCGGGTGGATCATATCGTAGAGTTCAGCTACTTTGCGCTCTTGGTCGGCAACGATCGGGAACTCAAGTAATGTGTTTTGAGTGTCGTTGACGTCATTAATCCAGCCTTTGTGTGCGTCGACTGTATCCGTGGATAAGCCCAGTGGCTTCACATTACGCTTTTCAAATTCAGGCGCTAGCTGAGCTGTTCGGCCCATCTCGGTGGTACACACGGGGGTATAATCGGCTGGATGGCTAAAAAAGAAGACCCAAGAGCCTTTTGCCCAATCATGGAAGTCGATTTTGCCTTGAGTGGTTTCAATTTCAAAGTTTGGTGCTGTATCGCCAATTCGTAAACCCATTGCTGTTCTCCTTACATTAAATACTGCATTCATTACAAATATCGGTGATCGGCATGTATGCAAAACTTCTTGCCAACAATGTCCGTGCTTGTTGCTGACAGTAATACCGACGTGTCACATGTGTGTGTGAACGTAAACGACCTTTGAGTACATTATTACCGACATCGGTTAGTAACGGATTATCGGGATCGGTAGTTGGCCCTAATGCACGAGCCTTGAGCTCCTCAGGTAACGCGAGCACAGGCACTGTCGCAGAGAGCTGAGCCGCCATAAAAAAAGCGATCGAATAGCGTTCGACACCTTGCTTTGGACTTTCAACTTTGTGATTAGTTGCCTTTAAAAAGCCATTTGATGCAAGTTCTAGCAGTTCACCAATATTGACAACAAAAGCGCCGGGAATAGGCTCCACAGCTATCCATTGACCGTTGCGTTCAACCTTAAGCCCGCTTTGCTCATCTTGCATGACCAACGTTAAGTAACCTGGATCCTTGTGCGCTCCGACTCCTTGCTGTGGCCTATTTTGACCAGGGTAGCGAATCAATTTGGCGTGGGTATAAGGTTGCTTACCTATTGTGTGATCGAGGGCATGCGCTTCAACACCTAACGACGCACATAATCTTTGTAATAGATTAACGGTGATGTCGCTCAACTGATCTTGTAGCTTCGTTAACGACGGCTTTAACGCCGGCATACTGGTTGGCCATAGATTAGGCCCAATCAGCTTTTGCCAAGGTTGCGACAATGCTGAGTCAGGAATTGCCTGTTCTTCGTTCATCCAGTCAAACTGCTCACGCGCATCGAGTCGACCTGCAGTCATCTCACTACCCATCGCGTTATAGCCACGAAAGTGTGGTGAGTGAATCATATCGACTGACTGTTTTTGTTGTGCAGAGAGTTGAAAAAACTCACGGCTTAGCCGCAAATAGTCTTGCTGACTCTCGTGACTGATACCGTGATCAACTAAATAAAAGAAGCCTACATCACTGGCAGCGCGACGAAGTTCAGCTAATCCTGACTCAGATTCAAGCGCAGTCATTGAGATGACGGGTAATGTCGGTGCATTCATAAGCGCCTCCCTTAAATTTAATGACGCTCAATATATGACGCACGGTATACTTTATAAACGAACGAATGTTTCTATATTAGATTGAAACGCTATATTCACTGCTATATTCTGTTTTGCTGAATATTGAATCAAAAACCATTGAGCAAAAGGAACCTGCGTTCTGATGTTTACATCCTTAACTCCGCCTGAATCATTGTATGTAAAAAAGCTTTTATCGATGATTGAGGCGACTCAAGCAGGCACATGGGAATGGAACGTACAAACCGGCGAGTGTCGTTTTAACAAACGCTGGGCTGAAATCATTGGCTATCAACTAGATGAGCTAGCGCCGACCATTGATAGTTGGCTGCAACATTCACACCCCGAAGATTTGGTGCTATCGAATCAGCGCTTACAGGATCATTTTGCGGGTCGATCACCGTTTTATGAATGTGAAGCGCGTATGCGTCACAAAGACGGACATTGGGTGTGGGTACGCGATTCGGGACGATGTGAGACGTGGACCGACGACGGCAAACCTGAATGGGTCATTGGAAGTCATATTGAAATTACCCATCTGGTCGAGTTGCGTCATCGCTTTTCGACGATTGCTTCGTTAATTCCAGGTGTCGTCTATGAGTTTCAGCAGTTTAAAGATGGTCGCACACGATTCCCATACGCGAGCGCAGGCATTAAAGAAATTTACGGTGTCGAACCGGAGCACGTCATTGAGGATGCATCGGCGGTTTTTGAAACCCTTCACCCGGATGATATGCCTCACATCACAGAAACTATCGCAGAATCGCGTGCCAATATGACTGATTGGATCTGTGAATATCGCGTGGTCGTGGATGGTAAAGAGCGCTGGGTATTCGGGCAAGCTCGACCGGTTTATAAAACGAACGACTCGATTAGCTGGTACGGCATGATTGTCGATATCTCTGAGCGTAAAATGATGGAACTCGAGCTCGAACGCAGTCGGCGGAATTTAAAACAAGCGCAAGCGTTAACCAAACTCGGCCACTGGGAAGCCAACCTTAAAGAAAAAACAATCTATTGGTCAGATATGATCTATACCATCTTAGGTTGGCGCGAAAAGCCAGACAGTGGCGACTTTCACTTTTTTCGAGACAGAACCCACCCCGATGACCTCGATCAAATTATAAAAGCCGAACGTGAATTAAAGCCGGGTCACACGGTTGATATTCAGCATCGCATCCAACACACCGATGGGCATTATCTATGGGTGAGGCAGATCGTGGAAATGGAAGCTGACGGTGAAATGGTGTTGGGTACACTCAGGGATATTACCGAGGAAAAAGAACTCGAGTTGAAACTGAAAGAACAAGCTGAACGTGACCCGTTAACGGGGGCTTACAATCGACGTTTCTTTACCGAGGCTTTAGAAACACTAGTGTATCGAAGTGAGCGCTATCAAGAATCTTTGGCGATAGTCACGTTTGATATCGATCATTTTAAGCGCATTAATGATAATTTTGGACACGAAGCGGGTGATCGCGTATTAATTGATTTGGTGCAGACACTCGGTCGACTGGTACGAGAAAGCGATATCTTTGCGCGTACTGGCGGTGAAGAGTTTTCGCTTTTGTTACCCAATCAGACGCTGCAACAAGCAACCCGTACCGCTGAGCGATTCCGCGCCGCCTTAGAGACGTTAGTGATTCGATCTGAGGGTCATGAAATTCAAGTGACAGCGTCGTTTGGCGTTGCCATCCATCGCAACGGCGCGACGCATAATGAAGTACTACGTCACGCTGACAAGGCACTGTATGCCGCGAAAAGTCGCGGACGTAATTGTGTGGTGAGCTAAGCTACGCGAGGTTTGAGTTGTTTGATGCTCGCTTGGCTGTTGAGCCATGAAGGCACATCTAATAGTTCCCAATCGCCATTTTCGTGTTCAATGATAGCGCTGCAGGAGTCTTGCCAATCACCGGTATTTAAGTAGTGCGTGTTATTAAAATGACGCTCAGCAGGCACATGAATATGTCCGCATATCACGCCATCGTAACCTTTACGCTCTGCGTAGGCGGTCGCAGCATGTTGGTAACGGTGAACATATTTTAATGCTTGCGAAGAACGCGACTTTACCGCTTTGGCTAGGCTCCAATAGACATAACCCTTTCGAGAGCGCCAACGATTAAAGCAACGGTTAATTTTAAGCAACCCTTCATAGATGTTATCGCCAACCCAATTGAGCAAGCGGTGTCCTCTTACTTGATTATCAAATTGATCCCCGTGCATTACGATATAACGGCGACCATTTAACGCGTGATAATCATAGGTGTTGGTCAACTGGATATTGACGATCCCCTTATCAAAGGGGTAGTCGTCGAGTAGCTGGCGTAAGCCACCATCGTGATTGCCTGTAATATAAATTACCTGTACGCCTTCTTGCGCCTGCTTGAGCAGTTTGCGGATCACTTTAATATGCGACTCATCCAGCCCTTGGCCTTTGCTACGGATCGCCCATAAATCAATGACATCGCCCACCAATACTAATTTTTTAAAGCGAATATGCTTTAAAAACTCAAGTAGCAGTTCACAATGACTGGTGGATGAACCGAGGTGAATATCAGAAAGAAACAGCGTATTAACCGATAGCTTGTGTTTGCTCATGTTCAGCCTCCCGATGATGAACGCTGAAAAAATAGCCCGTAAAGATGACAGCCCGTTTAATAGCGCATGACAAATCTGTGAATAAAATAGACCGTTCAGCCCTGGCTGTGTAAAATCTGGTGCGTTTTATGAACTGATTTGTAAGGTAAGAGAGACTATTATGGGCCGCGCCTATCAAAACCGAAAAGAATCCATTGCAAAAACAGCGACCGCAAAAAGCCGTGTTTACAGTCGCTTTGGTCGCGAAATTTATGTCTGTGCAAAACAAAGTGGGCCCGACCCTGATGCGAACTTGGCATTACGGAGCTTGATTGACCGGGCTAAAAAAGAGCAAGTGCCGTCTCACGTAATTGATAAAGCGCTTGATAAAGCTCAGGGCGGTGCGGGTGAAGACTTTTCACCGGCTCGTTACGAGGGTTATGGACCCAGTAACTGTATGGTTATCGTCGAGTGTCTTACGGATAACCCAAACCGCACGTTTGGTGAGGTGCGCAACTGCTTCACGAAAAGCAAATGTAAGATTGGTGAGCAGGGCAGTGTCATGCACTCGTTCGAACATTGTGCGATTTTTGCGTTCAAACATGACAACGAAGATGACGTGCTAGAGGCATTGATGGAAGCCGATGTGGATGTGGGCGACGTGGAGTTTGATGACGGTGTTGTTACTGTATTTGCTCCCCATACCGAATATGCAGCTACGCGCCAAGCATTAACCGCTGCTTTCGCCGATATTGACTTTGACACGGACGAAATTCAATTTGTTCCTCATGTCACGACCGAAATTGCGGAAGATGACATGCCGATGTTTGAGCGTTTGATGGATATGCTTAACGATTGTGATGATGTGCAAAACATCTATCACAATGCTGAGGTATAAAAGGCTCTGTTGATACAGGTCAAGCCTCGCTGATCTCAAACTCGTTATGCTTCATGGGTCATCTAAAAGTAGGAGTGACCCATGAAGCGTTTAACTTCCGCCGTTGCACTTGCAACACTTTTCGCCGCATCTTTCGCTCAAGCGCAAGACTTTTCAATTAATGTGGGCGCTATTTCAGTGATTCCTGATGATAGCAGCAGCTCATTAAACACCGTAGAGCAAGTGGCAGGACTACCTGCTAATTCAACCGGTGTCGCCGTAAACACTAACACCCAGCTCGGTCTGACTTTTGACTATCAGTGGGAAAATGGTTGGGGTCTTGAATTGGTAGCAGCGACGCCATTCGCGCACGACATCTACGGTTCGGGTACGTTGAGTGGCTTATCGATTGGTAAGACCAAACATTTACCGCCGACCTTATTCGTGCAATACCATTGGGATACTGGCGTACAAGGACTTGAGCCCTTTGTTGGCGTAGGTGTTAACTACACCACGTTTTTCGATGACCAGGCATCGAGCGAGCTAACCCAAACGTTACAAACACTCGGTGTAGCGGGCGCTGACGACTCCGTAGATTTGGCGTTGTCGAACTCTTGGGGAGCCGCAATACAAGCGGGTGTCAACTGGAAGCTATCAGAACAATGGGGCGCGCAGTTAATGGTAAGCCATATCGATATTGATACCACAGCGTCGGTTCGTTTAAATGGTAGTACAATTGAGCAGACGGATGTAGCAATTGACCCTTATGTAGCGATGATTGCTCTACGTTATACCTTCTAGTTGTCATTTTACTGTCATACTGTAATCGCTTGGTCGCGCTATTCTGTATATTAAATAGATAAGCGGCCAGGCGTTTTTGTATGAAGTTCTATTTTAAAGAGTTGAGTTGGCTTTCGTTTAACGAGCGCGTGCTTCAAGAAGCCAATGACGAGGAAGTGCCCGTTATCGAACGGGTAAGATTCCTTGGTATATTTTCCTCTAACATGGACGAGTTTTTTCAGGTCCGTGTCGCCGACGTGCGTCGACGAATTTTCTTTGCTCAAACCGATGCACAGCGTAAAGACAGCGAACGTCTACTGCATCTTATCCAACAAAAGGTAGTGCAGTTACAGGAACAGTTCGAGCTGATTCACCGTAAAGTGATAAAAGCGTTGCGGGCTGAAAATATTATTTGGGCCTCTGGTGAGCAGGTTACAGAAGACGAAAAGGCAGGCTTACGGGAATATTTTGATAACAAAATAAAGCCACAAATTGTTCCCATCCTTATCAACGACACGACTGATTTAGTTAAAGTCATAAACGAAGACAAAACTTATTTACTGGCGCAATTGCAGCAATCTGGGCAACGTAAGTATGCTGCGGTGCAGATCCCCTCTCATGAGTTATCGCGTTTTGTTATTTTGCCTAAAAAGCGTGATAGTAAGTTGCGTAAAGTACTATTTTTAGATGATGTTGTTTTACTCAATTTGGCCAGTTTATTTAAAGGCATCGTGCCGTTTCAGTCTATCATTGCCTTTTCTTTCAAAATGACCCGTGATGCAGAGTACCGCCCCTCTGATGATATTGAGCAGAGTTTACTTGAACGTATGGAAGAAGGCTTAAAACAGCGCGAAAAAGCGGACCCGGTCAGGCTTGTCTATGATCGTGCAATGCCAATTCATATGTTGAACCTGTTGAGTAAGAAACTGCATCTCAATCAGTACGATGCCATGGTTGCGGGCGGGCGCTATCGTAATACGAAAGACTTTCTAAGTTTTGAAAACTTAGGTGGCAAAAAGCTCGAGCACCCACCGATTCCCGCACTGAAGCACCCGCGTTTTGAGCAGGCTGACAATGTATTTGATGCGATTAAGCGTAATGACATTTTACTCTACTACCCGTATCACCGGTTTGCACATTTTACTGAGGTAATTCGCCAGGCCTGTTATGACCCTCATGTATTAAAAATTCACATGTGTATTTACCGTGTTGCGCCTAATTCTAGGATTATTCATTCGCTCATGGAGGCTGTGCAAAATGGAAAGAAAGTCACTGTGATGGTCGAGCTGCAAGCGCGGTTTGACGAGGAGGCTAATATAGAATGGGCGAAGGAACTGACTGAATCGGGTGTGAAAGTGATTTTTGGTCTGCAAGGGCTCAAAGTGCACTCGAAGTTATTATTGATACATCGGCAAGAGGATCATGCTATTCGTCGTTATGGTGTTATTGGAACGGGGAACTTTCATGAAAAAACAGCAAAACTCTATACCGACTTTAGCTTGTTTACTTGTCATCCTGAGATCTGCTCAGACATTGAGAATGTGTTTAATTATCTCGAGCAACCCTATCGTTTTTACCCTTGGCACCAGTTGTTGGTGGCACCGAATAATCTGCGCACCCGAATTAACGAACTTATTGAGCGGGAAATTAACCACGCAAAGAATGGCAAGCCCGCGGAAATCTTTCTAAAGCTGAACAACCTAGTTGATAATGCGCTGATCGTACAACTCTACCGAGCGAGTCGCGCAGGCGTAAAAATTCGGTGTATTGTGCGCGGAATGTGTACGCTGCGACCGAATGTGCCTAAGCTCAGCGAAAATATCGAAATCATTAGTATTATTGATCGGTTTTTAGAGCATGCGCGTGTCTATATCTTTGGTAACGATGGTGATACAAAGGTCTTTATTTCGTCGGCTGATTTGATGACACGTAATGTCGATCATCGTGTTGAGGTCGCATGTCCTATATACGATCACACGGCACAACAAGATATACTGACGATTATGGACATGCAGTGGCGCGATAACATCAAAGCACGCCGCATCGATGCGGAACAAGTGAATGAGTATGTCACTCCAGTGTCTGAGCGTGGCAAAATCCCTCGTCGCAAGCGCTTGAGGTCACAGTTAAAAATACATGACTACTTTAAAAGCAGAGCCTATGACTCAAACAAATGACACGCAGCGGCTAACGTCTGACAGTCGAGAACACTTGGCGGCGCTTGATTTAGGCTCCAATAGCTTTCACTTGATCATTGGTCGAGTCATTGAGGGGCAAATTCAACCCATACATAAATTTAAGCAGCGAGTATCGTTGGCGGAAGGGTTAGTCAATAAGGGGATTAGTGTTGAGGCCTTTGATCGAGGCTTAGATGCGTTATCCCAATTTGCTATGCATTTACGAGATTTTGCGCCTGAACGCGTCCGTGTCGTGGCGACTCATACGTTGCGAGAAGCCAATAATCGCAAGGAGTTTATCCAGGCGGCTCGCCAGTTACTGCCGTTTCCAATTGAGGTCATTTCGGGTCGAGAGGAGGCGCGACTCATATACTTGGGTGTGGCACAAGCAGTTCCGTTTCGTGGTGTACGACTGATTATCGACATTGGCGGTGGTAGTACTGAATTTGCCGTGGGCCACGCTGAGGAACCAGAATTATTATTATCAAAAAGTTTTGGTAGTTTAGTGGTTTCTGAGCGCTTTTTTGCAAAAGGAAAAGTCACTCCCAAGCGTTTTAATAAAGCCGTATTGAGTGTGAAGCAGGAGCTTGAGCCGTTTAGTAAACAGCTTAAGAAAGCACGAGCCGAACAGGTATTAGGTACCTCAGGAACGATCAAAGCGCTGGCTAAGTGGATTCACGGTAGCACAGACGGTGATCTCACGATTACGCTCAAAGCATTGCATCAATTACGCGATAGGCTTTTAACTTTAAGGCATATATCGGAGATTAACTCGAGTGATGTTGAACAGCAGCGTATCCCCTCGATAGTCGGCGGGTTAGCAGTGCTTATCGCTGTCTGTGAAGAGATCGGTATTGATGAGCTCAGTTCTGTTGATGCAGCCTTGCGCGAGGGTGTGCTATTTGAACTTGCTGAACAGGCTGTATTTCACAAAGATATACGGTATAAGACGATTCAAAGCATGGCGGTTCGTTATCAAGTCGATGAAGCACAAGCCAAGCGGGTCCTTTCCTCGGCAGAGCTAATACTGGAAGGCGTAGGCAATACATGGCAACTTAATACACCCGATATCCGATTATTATTGGCCGGTGCGTGTAGCCTACATGAAGTAGGTATGAACATTAGCTCAAGCGGCATTCAAAAGCATTCAGGTTATATTCTAGCGAATGCCTATATGCCTGGATTTAGCTCTGATGAACAGCGTGTGTTGGCGATGTTGTGTCGTTATTATCGTAAAAAAATCATCGCTGAAGAGTTGACCGATTTTGCTCAGTTCGAGCATTTTACGGTGGCGCGCATGATAGTGGTGATACGCTTAGCTGTATTGCTTAATGCGAGTCGGCAAACTCACGAGGCGTTATGTTCGGTCTCGTTGAAGGGAGCAAAACTGATTCTTACCCTACAAGGGCCATTGGCAAAAAGTGCTATTTTAGAGGCCGACATTGCTCGCGAAAACAAGCACCTGAGTGTTTTAGGGTACCAACTGGTCATCGCTTAACTAACGCAAGCCACGGGCTCAGATCAAATCTTTGGTTAACTTTTGATCGGGATCAAATCATTTCCGACGCAAATTGGATAACGTGCCTTTTGAAATACTGCCGTTCGGGCAGCTATTTGAGTCAATTTGCGGAGGACTTGTGCAGGTACTTGTCTCAGTCACTAAACCAATTCAATTGTTTTTTAACAGTCTGCGTTTTAGAAATAAGTTTATCATTACCGGAATATTGTTATTTCTACCCGTGATCGTGCTGAGCCTGCTCATGATGTGGGACTCTTATCAGCGTCAACAAGCGGCGATCAGTGGACAGGCAATGGATATCAGCGACCCAAAGCAGGTAATTCTTTGGAACGCGGTTATGCTGGCCGGGATGGTCTTGGTGCAGTTGGTTGTCTTTACAGCAATGTATACTGGTATCAAGCGCTCTCTGGCTGAAGCGAATCGAATTTCAAATGCCCTGGCAAACGGCGATCTTAATAATACTGCCCAGCTCAAGGGGAGCGACGAGCTAGCACGACTCACCGAGCGACTCAACACGATTTCTGTTGAGACAAGCTATTCCGTACACGCGATCCGGACTGCAAGTGATGGTTTAAACCGTCTCGGGACGGCCAATTACGATGCAAACAAGGCGCTGGCAGAAAAAACGAAGCAACAGGCAGACACGATGTATCAGGTGTCGGCAGCGGCAGAACAAATGACGGCTGCTATTAATGAGGTATCAGAGTCGACACAGCGTGCAGCAACCAGTGCACATGAGAGCCTTAATGCTGCTAGCGGAGGACGTGAACGTGTTCAACAGTTAGCGCAACACAACATTACGTTAAGCGAAGATATTCTTCATTCTCAATCGGTTATCAAGAGTCTCTCTGAGGATAGCAAAGCCATCGGCACGATCTTAACCACTATCAATGACATTGCTGAGCAAACCAATTTACTGGCTCTTAACGCCGCTATCGAAGCAGCGCGAGCAGGGGAGACAGGACGTGGTTTTGCGGTAGTCGCTGATGAAGTGCGTAAGCTTGCTCATCGAGTACAAACATCAACTGGCGAGATCCAAAGTGTGGTGGAGCGTTTGGAGCAAAATACTCAGCAAGCGGTGAGCAGTCTCAACAATAATGCGCAACAAGCAGAGCGAGCTAAGTTATCAGCTGAAGAGGCGGAAGCTGCACTCGATACGATAGTCACTTTCACTCATCAGATTACTGACCTTAATACTCAAGTTGCTTCTGCGACTGAGCAGCAGGCAATGACGACGGCGACGATCAAAGAAGCGATTACTACTGCAACCGATGCAGCGAAAGAGGTCGACAGCTACTCTCAACATGCGCTTGAAAGCGCTGCGCAGTTAACAACGCTCGGCGGTGAGATACAATCATTAGGCGACCGCTATTCAGTCGACGCGCAAATAATCGAATCACGTCTGGCGCAGCAGGAAAAGCTAATTGAATGGTCGTCGCAATTTGACGTAGGCATTGAGGAGATTAATCGTCAGCACCAGCGATTGATTTACATTGCTAATGAGTTGTACCGAATACAGCAGCGAGGTGGCGACCGTCAGGCGGTCGAACGGCTGTTGAGCTCGTTGATTAACTACACTGCGACTCATTTTAGTTACGAAGAACTGTTGATGGAGCGCCACGACTACCCCGACCTGGATGCACATAAACACAAGCATCAGCAGTTGGTGCAGCAAGTCGTTGATTTTCGTAACCGTATCGAGCGGGGCGACCAAGTGGTCGGTGAGTTGCTCGAATTTGTGAAGCGTTGGCTATTGCAGCACATTCAGCACAGTGATAAAGCCTATCAAGCCCACCTGAATGATCGAGGGGTTCATTAACCCCTCGTCAATCTATCTACGTGGTTAAAAAGCGCTGATACCCGTTTGACTGCGACCTAAGATCAGTGCATGCACATCGTGGGTTCCCTCGTAGGTATTAACCGATTCGAGATTCATAACGTGACGTATCACATGATACTCATCGGAAATACCGTTCCCGCCATGCATATCACGCGCTTGACGAGCGATATCCAGCGCTTTGCCACAGTTATTGCGTTTAATAAGCGAAATAGCCGTTGGGTTAAGTGCGTCTAAATCGAGTTGACGACCCGCCTGAAGCGCTGCAAGCAAGCCCAAGCTTATCTCCGTTTGCATATCGGCTAACTTTTTTTGGATAAGTTGGTTTGCTGCCAACGGACGTCCAAACTGCTCACGGTCCAAGGTGTATTGACGCGCTGCATGCCAACAAAATTCGGCAGCACCCATGGCTCCCCAAGCGATACCGTATCGTGCTTTATTGAGACAGCTGAACGGTCCCTTCAGCCCGCGCACATTAGGAAGTCGTTGTTCTTCGCTGACTTCAACCTCATCCATTACAATTTCACCGGTAATCGATGCGCGTAATGAAAACTTACCCTCGATTTCCGGTGTAGATAAGCCTTTCATGCCTCGTTCTAAAATGAAGCCGACAATATCGTTTTCGAGTTTAGCCCAGATAACAAACACATCAGCGATAGGTGAATTAGTAATCCACATTTTTGAACCCGTTATGCGATAACCCGCCTCGGTTTTTATCGCCTTAGTTCGCATACTCGCAGGATCAGAGCCCGCGTCAGGCTCCGTCAAACCAAAGCTTCCGATCCATTCGCCGGTTGCCAGTTTAGGGAGGTATTTTTTACGTTGTTGTTCGTTCCCGAAGGCGTAAATAGGATGCATGACGAGCGAGGATTGAACGCTCATCGCACTGCGGTAACCACTATCGACGCGTTCGATTTCCCGAGCAATTAAGCCATAACTGACGTGATTTACACCGGCACCACCGTATGCTTCTGGAATGGTCGCACCGAGCAAGCCTAACTGACCGAGTTCTTGCATGATCTCACGATCAAAGCGTTCTTCGCGAAATGCAGATTGAACGCGAGGCATCAGCCTCGCCTGCGCATATTGATGAGCTGTTTTCTGTATTAACAGCTCTTCTTCAGTCAGTTGATGGCGTAAGTTCAGTGGATCTGACCAATCAAACGCAGGTTGTGGCATGATACCTCTCTTAAGTTTTAGTTCGCCATTTGTTTAAGTTCAGCTGGCGCTTGGATAAATAGAATCGACTGTTTGGTGTCGATGATATCCTTTTGTTTTAACGAGGAAAATACGCGGCTCACAGTTTCTACTGCTAAACCAAGGTAGTTCGCAATGTCAGTACGTGTCATGGGAAGTTTAAACTCATGACGGGAGAAGCCATGTTCATAAAGGTGGTCTGAAAGACCCATTAGAAATGAAGCAACCCGCTGTTCAGCTGTTGTATTGACCACGTTTAGATAATGCGTGTTACGTTGACCAATGCGATGACTGAGGAGTCTCAACAGATTTTTATCAACACCGGTGAAGTTTTGTGCGAATAAACGGTTAAGCTTTATTTCGCACAACATCGAGGTTTCCATCGCTTCGCAGTAGGTCACCGCGGCACCATTAGAAATAGACTCCATGCCAATGATATCGCCGGTTAAATGGAAACTGGTGATTTGTTGCTTACCTTCGCTGTCGATGGTGTAGCATTTCACGGAACCACTCTTTACCGCAAATAGTGAGTTAAGCGGTTGGTCAGGGCTGTATACCATATCACGCTTGCTATATACGTGAGGCTCACGGCTGCTTTTATCCAATTTATCGATCTCGCTCGAGACAAGACCTGCAGGCACGCATATAGATTGCATACTGCATTGGTTACATTGGATTGGGTTTCTCATACCTAACTCGCTTCGACGGTGATTCATGCGGCACATCTGACGTCCCCTTAACACCTATTGGTGTTGATATAGATCAGTATTAATCGTGATGCAGAGCGTAGCAAAAGCCTGCTTTGCAAAACTTGATCTATATCAAGTTGGTTATAAATTATCCGCTATCATTATATTACACGAGAATAACGCATTTGATGAATATTTAAATACTCATCGAAGCAGCTAGCAATTGTGCGTACAAGTAATTTGCCTGGGTTCGTGATAACTAAATGCTCTTCGGATAGCTTGACTAGCCCGTCATCAATAAATGGCTGTAGGCGCTGAAGCTCGTCGTGAAAGTGTTGAGAAAAGCTATTTAAAGACCACCGAGTCGAAAATTGTTGAAGATTGACTTCAAATTCACACAGTAATTGTTTTATCAGATCACCACGAATTTTATCTTCAGTGGTCGAGTGATAACCTTTAACGATGGGCAACTTATTTTTGATAAGCGCATTATAGTAGCTTTTTAAATCTTTTTCATTTTGCCAGTAATGCCCATCAATATGAGAAATAGAAGATACACCGAGCCCAAGTACTGCACTCTGATCCTTAGTGACATACCCTTGGAAGTTACGTGTGAGTTTTCCCTCTCGCTGCGCAATCGCCAGTTTGTCGTTGGGTTTTGCAAAATGGTCCATACCGATGAATTGATAATCCAGTCCTGTCAGGTGTTCGATGGCCTGTTTGAATAAACCTAACTTTTGCGCTGCCTTGGGTAGCCAGCTCTCTTTTATTTTGCGCTGTGCTGCGAATCGCTCGGGTAAGTGAGCATAGTTAAATAGCGATATGCGGTCGGGACTTAGGCGTTCAACTAAAGCCAGTGTATGTGCGAAACGGGCTTCTGTTTGCAGAGGCAGTCCATAGATTAGGTCAAAGCTAATCGACTCAAATCCGAGTGAGCGAGCATGATTGACTTGGTCAGCAACAAGCTTATAAGACTGCGTACGATGGATAGCGACTTGAACATCATTATCGAAATCTTGAATGCCGAAGCTTAAGCGGTTAAAACCTAGCGCCCTTAAGACACTGAGCTTATCATTATCACATTGGCGTGGATCGACTTCGATACTCAGTTCATCTATTGCTTGATTTGAACTGACGTCTTTAATTAACGCCATTAAACGTCTTAGTTGTGGCGTGTTCAAAAAGGTTGGCGTGCCGCCTCCCAAGTGCACACTGGCGATATCCTTTTTAGCGAGCACACTGCGATATAATTCTAACTCAGTGCCAAGCGCATCAAGGTATTCGTCTGCTTTATATTGATGCCGAGTAATCACTTTATTACAACCACAGTAATAACAAAGTGAAGCGCAAAACGGTAGGTGGATATAGAGCGAGATCGGCTTTTGATACTCGGCAACGACGTTTTGACAAGTCGCCGTATTAACGGACTCATGAAAGCTTAACGCGGTTGGATAAGACGTATATCTCGGTCCGTTAATATTGTACTTTTTTAACCAGTTCCATTCCCAGTGTTGCATACTGCACCTCTCGTTCTATCAATACGATGGCAGTTTAGCAGTTAAGTGTGGTGGGTTTAGACTCACCCTTGATTTGCATCAAGGGTGGTTTAAAAACGTTCAAACATGCTCTTTAGACTCTTTATATTCATCAAGGCACGCGAGCCATACAGCAACAACAAGTAAGATACTTCCCACAGTAATGCGCAGCCACATGGGTAACGGTATAAACCAAGAAATAAGATATCCACTTGCCATCATAAGGATGGCAATAATCTTATTGCGACGCCGTATTTGTCGATGTTCGCGCCAGGCAATCAGATCAGGGCCGTATTTAGGATGGTTTAACAGCCAAGTTTCCAGTTGTGGCCAGCCTTTACTGGCGGCCCATAAAGCGACAATAAGGAATGGCACCGTGGGCATGACCGGCAACGCAAGGCCGATGATGCCCAACAAGACAAATAAAATAGCAATACAACGCCAGACTGTGATGTACATCCACTTCATGGTAAACGCTCTATTTTTACGGTAGCCCGAGTTTACGCAAAAGGGGCTACTAAGACCAGTAGCGCTACTTCATGAAACGAATGGCCAATGGGTAGTCTTTGATAATGCCTTCTTTAGCATTTTTAGCGCCAAGAATGACGAATATGATTGAAAGCAACCCAAGAATGACGATGGGAATAAAAGTGAGTCCTAACGTGAACACTGCAAGCACTAAAAGTACGCTGGTATATATAGTAATACTTAGCAGCCAGTTGAAAATGACCTTACCGTGAGCATCGATATAAGGATCTTCTCGTTTCATTATCCACATAATCATGGGGGCTAGTAATCCGATTAGTGGAAGAATAAAAGTAGCGAACTGAGACAGGTGCATAAAAAATGCGTAGGTTTTTTCATCTTCAGTTAATTTTCGCAGATCATCGAATTCAGATTTGGAAGAGAGTTCGCTCTCACGACTCAGCTTCTCACGTTGCCGCTGATACTCTTCCTCTGAAATAGAACCTTCGTCTTTTAACTGATTGAGCACTCTTAATTTTTCATAATCCATAATTTGTCCATCTGATTGGAAAACGAGATATTAAATATCTATCCAATACGTAAAAAAGTCGGTAAGCTTATTGCTTAAAAAAGGTACGGAAAATGCTTAAACTGATTCGCTTATCACGTCCTAAACGACCCTTAATATGCGCGCTAATTTGGGCCTGCTCATTCGCTACGCCGGCGTTTTTGAATGCAAAACCAGTGTTCAATCAGTATCAACAGTCTGTGCCTACTGTCAAGGACACATTGGGTTACGAAATGGGCGCAAGAATTTCGTCACCTGACGCTATTTATAAGTATTTCCAAACTCTAAGCGAGCGCTATAGCGAGCGTGTGCGATTAATAGAATATGGCCGGTCATGGGAAGATCGTCCATTGTACTTCGTTGCTGTATCGGCACCTCACCATATTGCACAGTTAGATAAATACTCCCAGCGAATGGCAGCGTTCGGTGATCCGCGCAAAACCTCTGCTCGTGAAGCAGAACAGTTAATGAATAAGCTCCCAAGTAGTGTTTGGTTATCTTACGGCGTACATGGAAACGAGATATCGTCTCCTGAGGCCGCAATGATGACGCTGTATCATCTTTTAGCCGATACATCAGACGAAACAAAAAATTGGTTAGAGAATACTGTGGTATTTATCGATCCGCTACAAAACCCAGACGGCAGAGCGCGTTTTGTGAGTCGCTATTATGCCACCGTTGGGCTTACTCATGATGCCGATCGACGGAGCGCAGAACACAATGAACCTTGGCCGCAAGGACGCTCAAACCACTACTTATTTGATCTCAACCGTGATTGGATTGCGTTGACGCAACCAGAAATAAAAGGGCAAGTTGCAGCGCTTAAAGAGTTTCCACCGCTACTTTTTGTCGACTTGCATGAGATGGGGGGTGACTCAAGCTACTACTTTACGCCCGAGGCGCGACCTTACAACCCCTACATTACCGAGTCGCAACGCGAGATTTTACATTGGGTGGGAAGAAATAATGCGAACTGGTTTGATAACGCTGGCTACGATTATTACACGCGAGAAATTTTTGATGCCTTTTATCCGGGGTATGGTGCGAGTTGGCCGCTATACTCCGGTTCAGTAGCGATGACCTACGAAATGGCATCAGCGCGAGGACATACGTTCGCGCGCAAAGACGGAACTACGTTGACTTATTTAGACGGTGTTGAACGCCATTTCACAAGCAGCTTAGCTACTATTCAAACTGCTAGCGAGCGTCGTGAAGCATTGTTAAGAAGATATCGTGACTATCGAGTCAGTGCCGTGAATGAAGGGCGCGAAAGTGAGCAACGTACGTTAATTATTGCAGACTCCAAAAACGTTGCCGGACAACAGCGATTAGCGTCGTTATTGCAAGAGCACGGTATCGAGGTCACGCGTAACTCTAACGCCATTGATGCCTGTGGTAATCAATACCCAGAGGGAAGCTACTTTATCGATATGGCACAGCCGAATTACCGCCTCATTCGGGTTTTGCTAGACGAACAGATTAATATGGCGGGCGATTTTATCGAGCAGCAACAGCAGCGCAAGGCGAACTTATTAGCTGATCAAATATATGATGTCACCGGTTGGTCGTTGCCGTTGATGTTTAACGTCAATATCAGCGCTTGCGATGAGGTCGTACGCGTGCCAACAGCTCAGGAAAGAATTGAGCCGATTAAGCCGGGCACTGTCCATAATCTAGAGGCTCGTGTTGCCTTTTTGGTGCGGTCAGGAGATACGAATAGTAGTCGATTTATCGCCTCAGCGCTCCGCGCAGGCGTGAACCTAAAACAAAGTGAATTGTCATTTACGCATGAAAAAGCAGGCACTTTTGCTGCCGGCAGTGTGATTGTAACTCGCGCTGATAATCAGCGGAGCGATCTCCCGTCGGTGCTAACGCGTTTAGCTCGAGAGACAGGTGTCGATATCGTAGGAGTCGATAGCAGCTGGATTGTTAAAGGACCCAATTTTGGCTCCGAGAATGTGCAATCATTGGCAGCGCCAACTATCGCTATGGCGTGGGATGAGCCTGTTTCTTCATTAAGCGCGGGTCACACGCGCTTTGTCATTGAGCGACAAATCGGCTATCCCGTGATGGCGATTCGTACAACGCAACTGGTTCAGTCTGATCTGACCGGGATCGATGTATTGGTCATGCCGGAGAGTCAAGCGAGTTATTCAAGCTACTTCTCAACCGCTAGTGTGGAGAAATTACGTCGTTGGGTTGAGCACGGAGGTGTTCTCATTACCTTGGGGAGCGCCACAGGCTGGGCGGTAGAGGCGAACTTACTATCGACCCACATGGAGTATGCGGCTGACTCAGCTACCCCAGCAATGAATGAAGAGGAGACTTTGCAGACAGCGCAGCTGATTGAATCAGAAAGCCAACTGAAGGAAGTAGTGAAGGCGTCCGATAAACGCCCTGATTATGTTCCCGGTGCGTTGGTGCGAGTCAAGGTTGACCAGAATCACTGGCTAACCGCTGGCGTTCAGCGCGATCTCGTGGCAACGTTCACTGGGGATCAGGTCTTCGCTCCTTTGAGTATCGACGATGGACGCAATTTAGCGTGGTTTGCCCAACAAGAGGATGTGCTTGCAAGCGGTTTATTGTGGCCGGGAATAAAGCGACAGATTCCATTTAAGCCACAGTTAATGGTTGAACCCATGGGCGATGGAATGCTCATAGCCTATGCGCAATCACCGACTTACCGTGCTTACATGGATGGTTGGATACCTATTTTGACAAATAGTTTGTTTTTAGCGCCTGCAAAAACGCACTAATAGAGGACATGTTTTAGCATGGATTTAAACAAGGTCAGTGAAACGCCGAGTGATTCAGCTGAGGACGTTGTTAGTCAATTTACTGGGAAGGTTGCCCATCGGATATATTGGGGTGCGTTCTTAGTCACTTTACCACTGACGGTTATTCAGGCACTTGAGGGTAAGTGGCTCATGCTGGCATGGCTATGTGCTTTCTTGTGTTACACAGCTTTTACTGCATTGCGTGTAAAGAAAATGAGTAAGCGCCGTGGGCGCCACATTATTTTTATTACGTTATTGTGCGCCGCAGTGATGTACTCGACACTCGTTAATGGTATCCACGGTCTACTGTGGGCGTATCCGGTGATGGCTTCGATTGCTTTTTTGCTTGCGTGGAAATTAGCTATTGTAGTGACCGTGGTATTCGTCACACTGTTGACCGCTGTCAGCATTTATACCATAGAACCTGATGTTGCTTGGCGGGCTTTAGTCTCTCTGTTGGTGCTGATGATCCTCACTTTAACCTTGGTTAGATTATTGACTCGTATGCAACGTCACTTTACCGAGTTGGCGGTGACGGATACTTTAACGGGAGTCTATAACCGTAAGCAATTACAAACTGATCTTGAACATCTCGTGGCGCTAAAAAAGCGGCATGGTCGACCTATTTCAGCGGCACTATGTGATATTGACTATTTCAAAGAGGTGAATGATAAATACGGTCACTTTGATGGAGATAGGCTACTAATCCAGGCAGCGCAGCTGATTAAATCAAGTTTTAGGGCGTCTGATAAAGTATTCAGAGTGGGTGGTGAGGAGTTTGTTATATTAATGCCAGATACCGATCTTGAGGGCGCCACCCGAGCAGCGGAAAAGTTGCGTGCGACATTTTCAGCAAATCACTTTGAGTTGAAAGAAGACCCCGTCAATATGACGATATCGATTGGGGTCAGTGAACTTGAGAGTGAAGAGAATTGGCTGGCATGGCTAGAGCGTGCTGATAAGTTGCTTTATCATGCAAAAGACATGGGACGAAACCAAGTCCGTAATACGGTGCAGGAGATAACGTAATGGCGCAGTTTGGTGTGGTCGGTTTAGGGCGTTTTGGTGCACGGACCTCTTTAGAATTACTTAACTTAGGACATGAAGTCATCGGTGTTGATTCGGATGAGAAACGTGTCGATGCGTTGGCTGATCAATTAACACATGCCGCTATCGCCGATGTCACCGATGAACAAGCGTTGCGCGAATTAAACCTGGAAAGCTGTGACACGGTATTGGTTGCTATTGGTGAAGATCTGCAAGCTAGTTTGCTGACCGTCCTGCATTTGAAAAGCATCGGCGTTGAGACAATTTGGGCCAAAGCGACCTCAAAAGAACATCACCAAATACTTTCTAAGCTCGGTGTTTCAAGAATCGTCCACCCGGAAGAGGAAATGGGTATTCGTGTCGCGCAATCGCTAAACTATCCAATGGT
The DNA here is from genome assembly GCF_057748155.1 of Idiomarina sp. D18. Taxonomy (NCBI): domain Bacteria; kingdom Pseudomonadati; phylum Pseudomonadota; class Gammaproteobacteria; order Alteromonadales; family Idiomarinaceae; genus Idiomarina; species Idiomarina sp. D18. The sequence goes on along the minus strand of NZ_CM173240.1, from coordinate 2,301,171 downwards.
TAACGAATACATGTCGCTGGGTCACAACTGGTTTTGTGTTGAGATCGCAGTGAGCGAAAACTTAGAGGGTAAAACAATCAACGATATTCTACCTGATGATGTTGATAATTTTCATGTCCTACTACTTAAACGTCGTGATGAAGTGCATGCAAGTCCTGACTTCACGAGTGAGTTACAGGGAAATGAGACAATGGTCATTGCGGGTAGCTTAAAAGCGCTCAAATCAATGGCTCCGAAGTTGAAATAATATGAAGTTGTGGAAGCCGTCACTCGCCTTTTTATATAAAACTTCTGCGCGAACCCAAAGCAAAGCGCTTAAAGCAAGCCCGCCCGTGGTGCTTGCTTCGGGCTTTGCTGTATTGATTCTCTTAGGCACACTTGCGCTCAAATTACCCTTTGCTACGGTTGTCCCTATTACTTGGTTACAAGCGGTGTTTACGGCAACGTCGGCGGTAACGGTAACAGGCTTGGTTGTAGCAGATACGGGGGGCGATTTTACGCTCTTCGGTACCAGTGTTATCGCAGTCTTAATTCAATTAGGCGGCATTGGCTTTATGACTTTTGCGATTCTGGCGGTGTCGTCGCTCGGCGGAAAAATATCAATTCAGCAGCGTTTGCTCGCCAAGGAAGCGATGAATCAAACCAGTCTTATGAATATCGTTAAAACGGCAAAAGCCGTATTAATACTCGCTGTGATTTGTGAGTTGGTAGCGGCTATTGCTTTGACGTTGTTATGGTGGCCTGAAATGCCACTTTTGAAAGCCTTTGGGCATGGTCTCTTCTACGCGATCTCTGCCTTTAATAATGCGGGTTTTGGGCTCTCACCCGATAGCTTGATTCCTTATGCGAGCAATGTGCCTATTAACCTCATTATCTCATGCTTGTTTATTGTCGGCGGACTCGGGTTTTCGGTCATTACCAACATGTATGAAGGAAGACGCTGGCGCAATTTTTCGGTATACACAAAAAGTATCCTGATTACCACGCTCGTTATTAACCTCGTATCAATGTTCGTGATTTATGGGCTTGAGCATAATAACCCCCAGACCTTGGGGGGGTTATCAAACGTTGGGCAGTGGACGGCTGCTTGGTTTCAAGCCGTGACCCCACGGACCGCGGGTTTTAATAGTGTGGATATTGGTGCATTAACTGATGCAAGCGCTGTATATATGCTTTTGCTGATGTTTATTGGTGGTGGCTCCATGAGTACTGCGGGCGGCATAAAATTAGGCACCTTCATTATTTTAATGCTCGCTACCTACACCTTTATTCGCCGTAGAGAGCATGTCACATTGATGGAACGTTCGCTCTCTCAAGAAGCGGTGATGAAAGCGCTCGCGGTGACGATGGTAACCATCGCAATGCTATTTATTGGTATATTTGTGCTAATGATTCTGAACAATCTGCCGTTTATAGATATAGCGTTTGAAGTTTTATCGGCTTCTGCAACCGTTGGGTTGTCCAGAGGAGTCACTGATCAGCTAACCCCGCTGAGTCAATGCATTATTATGCTTTTGATGTTTGCGGGACGCGTTGGACCATTGACTTTAGTTTATTTTTTAACAACCCCAAATAAAAGAAGAATTCGTTATCCACAAACCACAATTCAGGTCGGTTAGCGTGAAGTGGTGTTGAGAGATAGTAAAACATGTTGAAATCATTGAAGTTTACTCAAAAAGTTATTATTGCTGCATCGGCAATACTGGTGTTGGTACTCGGTATTTTTACGGCTACAAACTTTTGGCAGATGTCAGACCAGATACGCGAGGACCTGCGTACCCAGATAAATGCAATGTCCGACTCGGTATCAAACAATATTGCTCAGTGGCTGAATGACCGCATGCGGATAATTCAAGCGTCAGCGCAGTCTTATGACGCTTCTGATGATACGCAAGCAGCGTTACGTAAAGTCCAACAAGCAAAGCGATCGGGCGATTTCAAAAATGTTTACTATGGTCTGACGGACGGTCAGTTTATTCTTGATGACACAACAATTGACTTACCAGATGATTATGACGCGCGACAACGACCTTGGTATCAATTAGCGGTTAAGCAACAGCAGCCGACTTATACACAACCTTATATTGATGTAACCACCAACGAACTGACTATTTCTGCCGTTGTTCCAATGAAAGAGAACGGGCGTTTAGTGGGGGTAGCGGGTGGCGATATGATGCTCGATACTGTATCCGGGATTGTTAATAACACCGATTTTATGGGCTTGGGATTTGCCTTTTTGGTGAATAAAGAGGGTAAAATTTTAAGTCATCCGGTAACTGAAAATGTCGATAAGACGATTACGCAATACTTAGGTAAGGATGCGCGAATTACTAAAGATCTCGTTGATTATCAAATTAACGATCGCGAATTCATGCTCACTTTTCAGCCTGTTGAAGGAATTGATGGCGTAGATTGGTACCTTGCTGTAGCAATAGACAGTGAGAAAGCGTACGCCGACGTTGAATCGTTTGCATGGTCAGCGCTGATCTATCTGGTGATTGGTATTGTTGCCGTCATCCTACTTCTTAATGCGTTGTTATCGGTTCTGCTGAAGCCGTTACGTCAACTCAACTATGCAGTAACTGACTTGGCACGAGGTGAGGGCGATTTAACCCAGCGTATCTCGGTGACGAGTCACGATGAATTCGGTGTGGTTGCGTCTCGCATGAATGAATTTATCGAAAAAATTCAGTACGCGATTATGGATGTTCGTAAAGCGTCCCATCAGCTGGAAACCAATGTTCAGCAAATGGTGTCAGCAAATAGAGACTCAGTATCACTCGGTGATGAACAGTCCGAGCGCACCAATACGGTCGTGACTGCAATCAATGAATTAGGCGCCAGTTCAAGTGAAATATCCACAAGCGCGGGCAGTGCATCAGAGCAAGCAACGAGAGCAACAGAAATATCGGTTTCGGCACGTGAGGCTTTGAAGTTTAATATGCAGCAGATTACGACGCTCTCGCGCCGGATGAAAGAGTCGGTTGATGCCATTCATAGCTTAGACGAGAACACACAAAATATTGGTAAGATTGTCGAAGTTATCATGGGAATAACCGAGCAAACCAATTTGCTTGCACTGAATGCAGCCATAGAGGCTGCACGTGCGGGAGAAGCAGGGCGTGGCTTTGCTGTTGTTGCTGATGAAGTACGTAGCTTAGCTCAGCGCACGTCGCAGTCGGCTGGCGAAATTGAAACGATGATCTCGCAAGTCCGAGAGGGTACCCGTAAAGTGGTCGATATCATTAATGATAGTCAAGAAACCAGTGAGGCCTGTGTGGCAAGCGCCGATGAATCTACACGCCACATGAGCGAAATTGATCAAGTCATTGCACAAATTGATGATATGAATCATTCTGTTGCTTCTGCGACACAGCAGCAAAGCCAAGTGATTCGCTCGCTGGACCGTGATGTGACTGATATCAATGAAATGAATGAGCGTAGCCAGCACAACTTGAAGAAAACGCATCAGGCTTGTCAATCATTGAAAGGTGAATTTGATCGTTTAGAGTCCTTGGTCAGTAAGTTTAAATTGTCGTAACTAATTTAGGAGAAGGATTATGAAGCGCGCATGGTTAATTGGTGCCCTAGCAATGTTCGGTAGTACTGTCGTTGCGACGGCACAAGCTCAAGAGATGGCGCAGAGCCAAGCACCGAAAGATGCTCATGCCTATATTATTTCGCCACAAGATGGGGAAGTTGTAAATTCTACCTTTAAGGTTAAATTTGGCTTATCAGGCATGGGTGTCGCGCCCGCTGGCGTTGATGTGAAGAATACTGGACACCATCATTTGTTAGTGGATATGGATTCGTTACCACCAATGGATCAGCCGATGGGCGGTGATATCATCCATTTTGGTGGCGGTCAGACAGAGACAACGCTAACGCTTGAGCCGGGTGAACATACTTTACAAATTATTCTTGGTGATAAGAATCACGTTCCCCACAACCCAGCTGTTGTTTCGAAAAAAATCACCATCACTGTAAAAGCTGACTAATCGAGCTCAAGCTCGAGTTGAGTTTGTTGATTGGGATCAGGCAGAGTTACACTGATTCCAATCAATCTTACATGTTTTCCCGCGCCCCGTTGCCATGCCTCTTCAGCCAACTGATAATACAAACTGGGTGACACAAACCCGTGCCCTTTTGAAACGGTCGTCTGGTTGAAATCTGAAAACTTTAATTTCAGCGTTTGAGTCTTGATAGGCTGTTCGCGCCAATGGTCAATTTTGAGTCGTTTCTTTAACTGTGGCAGTAACTGTTGTTGTATATAATCTTGTACAGTACGGAGTTGCTGTATATCGGCGGGTAACGTTTGTTCAACGCCGACGCTTTTACGAATTCGGTCGACAGTCACAGGGCGTGGGTCGATACCTTGGCAACGTTGAAAGAGCAACCAACCTGCTTTTTCCCCTAGTATTTGTTGTAGCTGCTCAGTGCTTGCAGCCTGTATGTGGTGCCCGTGTGTAAATCCATATCGCGCAAGGGTTGCTTGGCTTTTCGGTCCCACGCCCGGGACACGTTTAAGCGGCAAAACGGCTAAATAATCAAATACGTTTTCTGGGGGCACCACCTTTTGCCCATTCGGTTTATTGTCGTCACTAGCAATTTTCGCAACCATTTTTTGATTAGAGATGCCCGCAGAACCGGTAATTCCAAGTTGACTGATTTCTCTCCTAATCGCCTCAACGGTAAGACTAGCACTGCCCTTGAAAGCATCATTTTCAGTCAGGTCGAGATAAAACTCATCGATTGATGCAGGTTCAACCAGCGGCGTGTAGCGAGCGAGTATGTCGCGGACTTGATAGGATAGCGCTTTATACTCGGCAAAGTTGGGTTTTACAAAAACAAGCTGAGGACATAGTTGGCGCGCTCGATGCCCCGACATGGCGCTGTGCACGCCAAAGCGACGGGCGATATAATTGGCCGTAGCCACCACGCCACGGTCGCCCCCGCCACCGACAGCAAAGGGACGATTTTGTAGGCTTGGGTCGCGTAACACTTCAACCGCCGCGAAGAAAGCGTCAAGATCAAGTAACGCAATTTTACGAGTCACTTCTTTCAAGTGTTTATCCTTTGAGCTTTTGTGGGTATAATCTCCTAGCACTGGGTATAGTGTACCAGCCAGATTCTTAGGAGACACTCGTGAAACGATTGACGACACTTGCACTTAAAGGCCTTTCATTTGGCTTGGCCGCCATGATTAGTTTTGGTGCCTCTGCCGCTGTTCAAGATGGCATGTCTAAGGACGCCATTGCAAAACGTATTGAGCCGATTGGTAAAGTCCGAGTAGCAGGCGAAAGCGCAGCTAACGAGGCCGCGGCGAGTGGACCTCGCTCAGGCGAAGAAGTATTCGGTCAGTACTGCACAGCGTGTCATACGGCAGGTGTGATGGGCGCCCCAAAAATCAATAACGCAGATGATTGGAAGCCGCGTCTAGCGCAAGGTATGGATACTGTCTTAAAACACGCGATTAATGGTTACAATGCGATGCCTCCGAAAGGTACGTGTGCTGATTGTTCTGAAGATGAAATCAAAGCTGCTATTGAATACATGACAGCTGAAATCTGATTATTACAGCGTGCCTCAAAGGCAGAATATGAGCCATCGCAAGTCGCGGTGGCTTTTTTGTATATATAAGCGGCAATTTCTTGCAACCCACTGGTTATAGTTTATACTTTACGTTTGTTAATAATTATAACAAGCCAATAAGAAAAACAACAAACAACTATAATTAGAAGTGATGGGTAGGGAGTCCCCGCAGCATGGCGGCAACGAATAGCCCGAATGATAATCAAACGGCGCTTGCTAAAGAAAATCAAAAGCTGACTAAGGTCATTGGACGCCTAAAGCGGCTTACGTATAGTTATCGCTCAGCAGAAGTCGTGCAGAAGGCGCTCTTTCGTATTTCTGAGCTTGCTGCGTCCGCACGCAGCATGGATAACTTCTACCAATCTGTGCATGCCATTATTGGCGAGCTAATGTACGCTCGCAACTTCTACGTTTGTTTTTATGAACCCGATAAAAAGGTTGTCAACTTTGCCTACTTCGTAGATGAACTCGACGAAAAGCAAGTGATCGAACAAATGCCTATGGAGTCCTTGGCACGCGGCTTAACGGGCTATGTAATGCGAACGGGTCAATCACTTCTTTGTCCTCCAGCAGTATTTAAAGAACTTATTCAGCAAAATGAAGTTGAGGAAATGGGGTCTGCCCCAATCGATTGGCTTGGCGTCCCGCTGATATCCGGTAACAGCGTGATTGGCGCGATGGTTGTACAGAGTTATCACGATAACCACCGCTATGATGAGAGTGACAAAGATCTCCTTACATTTGTATCCCAACATGTTGTTAATGCGCTTGAACGGCTTAAACAAAAGGAAATTTTACAAAAGGAAATAGCCCATCAAACGGCTGAGCTGCGTCATGCCAATGAAAGCCTCATGAAAGAAATAACCGTTCGAGAAAAGGTCGAGCAACAAACCTCAGTGTTATTTGCAATCTCAGAGCTGACCAACACATCGGAAGACATGGTTACTTTCTACGAAGCGCTACATAAGCAAATTGCGACACTGATTCATGCGGACAATTTTTATGTCGCGCTTGTGTCCACAGACAAAAAGTATATTCGCTTTCCTTACCATAAAGATGAACGAGACAATAAGGCCGAACGGCGGCGAATCGGAAAAGGACTGACTGAGTACGTCATGCGCAAGGCGGAGCCTGCATTCATTGACGCAGAACAACGTGCTCTGCTGACCCAAAATGGCGAAATTAATTTAACCGAAGATACAGGTATTGTTGCAAAGCAGTGGCTAGGAAGCCCGTTAGTCCTCGATGGCAAGGTGTTTGGCGTGATTGCCGTACAAACGTACGATGAGGAGTTTTTCTATAAGCACGAGGATCTTGAGTTACTTAACTTTGTCTCTCAACATGTCGCGGTCGCAATCGAACGTCGTCGAGCGAACGAAGAAATCCAACGGGTTAATCAATTCCTCGAGAAAAAAGTTGAGGAACGCACGGAAGAACTTGTTTCCGAGATCGAGCGCCGTAAAAAAATCGAAGCCCGACTGTTTCATGATGCGCACCACGATAATTTAACAGGATTACCGAATCGCGCCTTATTTACCGAGAGTTTGCAACAAGCGCTTGCTCACCAGAGGCGTCATCCAGAACACTTCTTTGCGGTCTTATTTTTAGACCTAGATCGCTTCAAAAATATCAATGATACGCTGGGACACTCGGCAGGTGATGAATTCTTACTCGATGTGAGTAAACGCATTCAAACTTGTGTTCGAGAGAATGATTTAGTTGCCCGACTTGGGGGCGACGAATTTGTTATTTTACTCGATACGATGTCTTCGGTCGATGATGCGCGTGAAATCGCTAAACGTATTATCTCGAGTTTGAATGCTCCATTTATATTAAACGGACATGAACATTATTCGGGCGCCAGTATTGGCATTGCTATTTGCGATGACTCTCAGGATTCTGTTGAACGTTTGCTGAGAGATGCAGATGCGGCAATGTACGAAGCTAAATCACAGGGTCGTGGTCGTTATGTGGTGTTCGATAATACCATGCACCGTACATTGGTTGAGTCGGTAAAACGCGAGCGCGCGTTGCGTCATGCCCGAATCGACCAAGATTTCTTCGTTGAGTTTGAAGCCATTGCAGATATTTCGGGTCGTCACAAACATGCATCAGAAGCTTTTCTGCGATGGAATATCGAAAACAATCGGGTAAAGACTTCGGATTATCTCGCTCTCGCTGAAAAAACAGGGTTGATCGTTAAGTTAGACCAATATCTGTTAAAGCGTTGCTGCGAGCACTTATTGAATACGGAGGTTGAAGCTGAACGTATTCATTTAAATCTCTCTGTGCGGCACTTGCTTAAATCCGGTTACATAAGGCAGTTGCTCAATATCGTCGAGCGCTATAAGGTCAACCCAGCGCAGCTGGTTTTAGAGTTTTCAGAAACAGCGTTAACCCAAAACGATAAACGCTCGGTAGCGAGTTTACGACGGTTATCTCAGGCGGGTTTCAAATTGGTTATTGATCACTTTGGTCGGGGCGCCGGACCACTACAATTTTTATACAATTACCCATTCTCTAAGCTTAAACTCGACCAAGACTATGTGCAGCGGCTTGAAACGAGTACTCGTGCTCGAGCAATGTTGCGTCACGTTGCCACACTGTGTGATGAGTTAGAAATTGAACTTTATGCAGCCGGCGTAAAAAATGAATCTTTGGCGAACATTCTCTGTGAATTAGGCGTAGAGTTTGGCCAAGGTAACTATGTCACAAAACGACTCAGGTCGCTGGAATCCAAGGCACCTAGCAAGGCTAACGGCACGCTAAGTTAAGAGGGTTTGTTAAGTGCGTTTTTAAGCATTTCTAAACCGCGCTGCCGGGTTGTTTCACGCTCTTCCTCGCTCGGTTTATGTTTGTCGTGCTCCCAAGAAATATCATCTTGCGGAAGTTCCAACAAAAACCGGCTCGGTTGAGGTTGAAATACCTCGCCAAACTGACGCCGCTCTTTTGCTAGAGTAAACACTAAACGATGTTGAGCACGGGTAATTCCTACATACGCAAGTCGACGTTCCTCCTCAATATCATCACCCTCAATACTACTTTGATGGGGAAGCAAGCCTTCTTCCATGCCAACCAGAAAAACAAAAGGAAATTCCAAGCCCTTGGATGCGTGTAATGTCATTAGCTGTACTTGATCAAACTGCTCGTCATCTTCATTGCGGGACATCATGTCGCGCAAACACAGCTTGGCGACTGCTTGCTCCAGTGATATTGGCTCGTATTCGTCGTTGCCCGCTAACATATCGGACACCCACTTATGCAACTCATACACGTTTTTAACGCGCATTTCCGCGGCCTTAGCGCTTGGGCTGGTTTCGAATAACCAGTCATCGTAGCCAATTTCCGCAAGCAGAGTGCGCACAGCGACGGCAGCACTGTCGTCATGATCGGCTTCCCGCGCAGCGTTTTTAATCATCTGAGCAAAGGTATCAACCGCGTTAAAGGTCTGCGTATTCAGTAAGGTCTTCAAGTGAATCGAGTCGCAGGCTTCTAGCAGGCTACAGCCTAGCTGCTTAGACAGCTCACCGATGCGTTGCACCGTCTGCGGACCTATCCCTCGACGTGGCACATTTATGATGCGTAGGAACGCAGTATCATCAGCAGGGTTAACCAGTAGGCGTAGATACGCCATAATATCTTTGACTTCCGCCCGCGCAAAAAACGACTGTCCACCAGTAATTTTGTAAGGAATCCGGTTGTTCATCAGCGCCTTTTCGAACAAACGAGACTGATGGTTGCCCCGATATAAAATCGCAAAATGATGATAAGGTGTTTTGCTTAAAAAGCGTTGCTTTACGATTTCGGCGACTACACGCTCCGCCTCATGTTCCTCGTTGCGGCCAAAAATAACCCGCAGGGATTCACCGTACTCTTTATCTGAAAATAATTTTTTCTCAAATACGTGAGGGTTATTTTCTATCAGAATATTCGCCGCTTTTAGAATACGACCGTGAGAGCGGTAATTTTGCTCCAACTTAACGACCTTCAAAGTAGGGAAGTCTTGCTGCAAAAGCGCTAGGTTTTGTGGTTGTGCGCCGCGCCATGAGTAAATTGATTGATCGTCGTCGCCAACTACAGTAAAGCGCGCACGCTCACCGACCAGTAGTTTGACCAAAAGGTACTGGCTCGTATTAGTGTCTTGGTACTCATCAACGAGTAAGTAGCGAAATTTCTTTTGCCAGCGAGCGCGAACGTGTTCGTTGCGTTGTAATAATTGACTCGGTAAGCGAATTAGATCATCGAAATCTACTGCATTGCATGCCAGCAAGTGTTTCTCGTATTGCGCAAAGACCGTAGCAAATTGTCGGTCATCTTCCGTCGAAGCCTCTTGCAACGCTTGCTCTGGCGATATCATGGCGTTTTTCCATTGACCGATACGGTGCTGACATTTTTGAATGACGGCTTTATCGCCTTCCCACGCATCTTCGGTAAGACCATTGAGCAGTGCATAGGTATCTTGATCATCGAACAAAGAAAATCCGGGCTTGAGACCGAGTGCGCTGAGCTCGCGTCGGATAATATTCAGACCGAGCGTGTGAAACGTGGATACTGTTAAGCCGCGTGCACCACCGGCCCCCATGGTTTGGTTGACACGCTCACGCATTTCGCGCGCGGCTTTATTGGTGAACGTAACCGCAGCGATTTGACGGGCAGTGTAAATATTTTCACGAATAAGATAAGCGATTTTTTCTGTAATTACGCGCGTTTTACCACTGCCTGCGCCCGCTAAAACGAGTAAAGGACCTTGCACATAGTGAACGGCTTGTCGCTGTCGATCGTTTAACATTATTAAGGCTCGGTTAGGAGTGGTACAATAAATCAAGAGCGGCGATTTTAGCGTACTTTTGTCTGAGCCCAAACGGTTAAATTAATTAAGGACCCCTTATGGACAACAAGACCATTGAAAACATTGCTAAACAAATTAGCGAAAGCATGCCATCTGGCGTTAAAGAGTTAGCCGGTAATGTTGAGCAGCGTGTTAAACAAACCTTGCAATCACAACTTTCTAAACTCGATCTCGTCACTCGCGAAGAGATGGATGTTCAGCAACAATTGTTGCTACGTCTGCGAGAGCGTGTAGAGCAGTTAGAGCAGCAATTAGCTGAACAGAATAAGCAAGACGACACTCAAGAGTAAGGGTAAAGAGCACGATGATTCAATGGATTAGCGGTAAAGTCGTTGAGAACTTTCAATGGAGTGACAGTGTTTTTAGCCTACGCGTAATCACTGAATCATTTGACTTTAAAGCCGGTCAGTTTGTGCGACTCGGCTTAAATGTGGGCGGCGAGCAGGTTCTACGTGCGTATTCGGTCGCCAGTGCACCGCAAGAGTCTATTCTCGATTTTGTGATTGCAAAGGTCGAAGGTGGATTATTGAGCCCACTATTAGCAGAGCTGAAGCCAGGCGATGAAGTCAATATCACTCAGCCGGCAGGGGGCTTTTTTACGCTGGATGAGGTACCCGATGGCGATGATCTGTGGATGCTCTCAACAGGCACGGGCATTGGCCCTTTTATTTCAATGTTGCGTACTGAGCAACCTTGGCGCCGGTTTAAACGCATCGTAATAGTGCAAGGTGTCCGCGAAGCGCAAGATCTGACGTATCGGGAATTTATTAATGAATGTCAGCAACGTTATCCTGGGCAGCTCGTGTACCAGCCGATCGTATCTCGCGAGGCGCTTCCGGAAGCATTGGCCGGTCGGATTCCGGACTTAATCGCGAGTAATGAATTACAAGAGGCCTGTGGTGTTCATTTTAACGAGCGTAGTCAGGTCATGCTATGTGGTAATCCCGATATGATACAAGCATCGCGTGAACAGTTAAAAGCGCTCGGTTTAGAGAAAAATACGCGCCGTAAACCCGGACAAGTAACCTCCGAGAATTATTGGTAATAGCTGCACCGACATGAAAGTCGGTACAAGCTGACATCGATGAACCTTGTTTAGGGCTATGCTCTCTCTATTTGCGAGAGAGAGTATGGCCACAGCAACTGTTTTTACCCGCGCCAGTATTGGTATTGAGGCTCCTGAAGTTCGCGTAGAAGTTGATCTCGCTCGTGGGTTACCGTCATTCACGATTGTTGGAATGCCTGCGACATCGGTAAGAGAAGCGAGGGATCGTGTTAAATCAGCGATTCTCAATGTAGGTCTCGAATTCCCCGCGGCAACGCGTATTATCGTCAACTTAGCTCCCGCTGAAATTCCCAAGCAGGGGGCTCGTTTCGACTTGGCGATAGCCGTAGGTATTCTTGCCGCCTCCGATCAGATTGATGCGGGTCAACTGGCTAAATTCGAATTTTATGGAGAGCTCGCTTTAGCAGGAAACACGCAAGCAGTGTCTGGCCTTATACCGGCATTAATAGCGGCTAAGCGTGCAGATCGCTCTGTTTTCGTTCCCTCTACTAATGTCGCCGAAGCGGGATATGCGGCGCAGCAAAATCACTTTTTAGTGCCCGATTTAGCTGCGCTGTTCGAACATTTGCAGGGACACAATCAACTCAACGCCGCAGAAAGCGATAAACCGTATTTATCGCAAGAAAACGATGTTGGCGATCTCGCGGATATTATCGGACAAACACAAGCGAAACGTGCTTTACTTATTGCTGCAGCAGGTCGCCATCACTTGCTCTTTGTTGGGCCGCCTGGGACTGGTAAAACAATGCTCGCGCAACGTTTTCTAACTATCCTACCCACCCCGACTCATAGTGAAGGTATGCAGATCGCATGTATTAAGTCATTGGTTGAGACACATCTTGCGCCACAACAACTGACTCAACGCAATTTGCGTATGCCTCATCATACATGCTCGGCAGCGGCATTGGTCGGTGGTGGCTCACCACCTAAACCCGGTGAAGTCAGTCTCGCTCATCAGGGCGTGTTGTTCCTTGATGAACTGGCTGAGTTCTCTCGCTATGTGCTTGATTCATTACGTGAGCCATTACAGTCGGGCGAAGTCACCATAAGTCGAGCGGGATACCAGACAACTTATCCGGCTCAATTTCAATTAATTGCGGCGCTTAATCCTTCTCCCTGTGGACAGTTTGACGGAACGCTTGAGAGTTGCCGTTCCACGCCCGATCAAATACTTAAATACCTCAATAAATTATCAGGACCATTGCTTGACCGGATCGATCTGCAAGTTGAGGTGCCAAGAGAAACACAGTCGCTTCGAGCGCTTGATGCTCAGCATAAGCCGACACCTCAGTCACCTCAAATTCGTAATCAAGTTGCTGCGTGTCATGTTAAACAGAGAGAGCGACAAGGCTGTCTAAATGCCGAACTGACCACACAAGCGGTGTTGGAACATAGTCAATTAAGCAAGGCGGATCATACGTTTTTAGTTGAAGTGGTGGAAAAGTTGGGTCTCTCACATCGTGCTTTTTACCGAACACTACGACTTGCCCGCACGATAGCCGATCTGGATGATGCGACCTCGGTGGGTCGGCGTCACCTTGCGGAGGCATTGAGTTACCGCGCCCTGGATCGTTTGTTAGAGCAATTAAAAAAATTATAAGCAACAATAAGCCTGGTGTTGCTAAGCTTGACCTCGGGCAACGCTTTTGCGGAACACGACTGATAAAGTGGCGCTTATAGCGCCACTTTACGCTAACGTTCGGTTAAATGCGTTATCTTTTTAGAAAGTCTTCAAAAAGCACAACAAAACGTTGTAAATTGTCTCGAGAAATATCTAAATGCGTGACTAACCGCAACTTCTTCGCTGCTCCAATTTTTATATGGTGTTGCTCCATAAAGTGCTTTAGAGATTGAGCGAGTTCAAGCGAGGGTAAGGTCAAGTAAACCATGTTAGTACGAGCATTGCTGACCACGATATTGGTGTCAGCGCAGATTGTTTTGAGCGTGGTAGCAAGCCACTGGGCATTATCGTGATCGTCTTGAATACGTTCAAGGTGATGATCTAATGCGTAATCGATCGCAGCTGCTAAAATACCCGCTTGCCGCATACCGCCACCGACCATCTTACGCCAACGTCGAGCACGGGCAATATAGTCAGCCGAACCGACAAGTAGTGACCCGACCGGTGCTCCTAAACCTTTTGAACAGCATACTGAAACAGAATCGAACGGCGCAGCCAGCTCGGTGGCCGTCAATTGCGTTGCTGCCATAGCGTTTACTAATCGGGCACCATCAAGGTGCATGTTTAAACCGTGCTGTTCAGCCAGGGTACGCGCTTGGTCGAAGTAGTCTTGAGCAATCACCTGACCGGCATGCGTGTTCTCAAATGCGAGTAGTCGGGTAATCGGAAAATGAGGATCATTTGGCTTGATGCGTTCGGCGATAGTGTCTAACGACAGAGTACCATCGGCTTCGACTTCGATGGTTTGTGGCACGATGCCTCCGAGCACCGCAGCGCCGCCTGCCTCATAGCGATAGGTGTGATATTCCTGACCCACGATATATTCTTCACCGTTACGACAATGACTGAGCAAACCTAATAAGTTACTTTGTGTGCCGGAACTGCAGAAAAGCGCATCCTCTTTACCTAACCACTGGGCAACGCGCTGCTCTAACGCGTTAATTGTGGCATCTTCACCATACACATCGTCACCCACATCAGCACGAATCATCGCATCACGCATGGCAGATGTTGGCTGGGTCACTGTATCGCTTCTTAAATCCATTTGCGTCTCGCTTAACTAGTTATTGTTTTGAACAAAGCGTTCTAAGGCGGTGGTTGTTAAGTGGTCAAAGTATAGGGATAATGAACCGCATTGAACAGATGAGAAAAAGCGACGCGATATGAAAGTATATGACAACGTATTGGAAATGATCGGCAACACGCCGTTGGTAAAAGTGAACAACATCGATACAGGTCCCTGCGATTTGTATCTTAAGTTAGAGCTGCAAAACCCGGGTGGGTCTATCAAGGACCGCATCGCCGTTGAGATGATTAATGCGGCTGAGCGTGATGGCAAATTGAAGCCAGGCGATACCATCATCGAGGCGACTGCAGGCAATACAGGCTTGGGCTTGGCGTTAGTTGCGGCGAGTAAGGGCTACCCCTTGATGATCGTAATGCCTGATAAAATGAGCCAAGAGAAAGTCAACAATTTGCGTGCGATGGGGGCGACTGTCAAACAGACTCGCTCAGATGTACAAAAAGGTCACCCTGAATACTACCAAGATATGGCCGCTCGCTTAGCCGAAGAAAACGGCTGGTTCTATGTAAACCAATTTGAAAACCCTGCCAACGTAGAAGCGCATTACAAAACCACGGGTCCAGAGATTTGGCAACAAACGGACGGCGACATTGATGCCTTCGTTTGTGGTGTTGGTTCAGGCGGTACACTAACAGGTATTGGCCGCTATCTCCGTGAGCAGAAGTCCGATGTTGATTTAGTGCTTGCCGATCCCGCGGGTTCAATTTTGGAACCATTAGTGAATCGTGGAGAGCATGTCGAAGCCGGTAGCTGGTTGGCAGAGGGTATTGGCGAGGATTTCGTACCAAAAATCTGCGAAATTGAATTAGCCAATAAAGCCTACGCTATCTCAGATAAAGAAGGTATGCAGATGGCGCGTCAGGTGCTCGAGAAAGAGGGCGTCATGGTGGGCTCTTCGAGCGGCACCTTAATCGCTGCTGCAGTGCGTTATTGCCAAGATCAAACCGAGAGAAAGCAAGTGGTGACACTTGCGTGTGATACAGGTAATCGCTACTTATCGAAGTTATTCAACGATGAGTGGATGCGTGAAAATAATTTGCTGTAAGGAGTTGTAATAATGGCATCAAACAAACCAATGAAATTTGCGACACGCACCATTCATGGTGGTCAGTCACCTGAGCCGGTCACTGGGGCAGTCATGCCTCCGATTTTTACCAGTTCAACCTACGCGCAAGAGAGCCCGGGTGAACACAAAGGCTTTGAATATTCGCGCTCGCATAACCCAACACGTTTTGCTTGGGAGCGCGCCGTCGCGAATTTGGAAGGGGGCACTCAAGGGCTTGCTTTTGCTTCCGGCATGGCGGCAACTTCAACAATTTTAGAGCTGCTTGATAGCGGTGATCACGTGGTCGCTATGGATGACTTATACGGCGGCAGTTTCCGTTTGTTCGACAAGGTACGTGGGCGTTCAGCAGGACTTAAGTTCTCATACGTTGACCTTGCCGACATTAAGCAAGTCGAACAGGCGCTGACCTCAGAAACACGTATGATTTGGGTTGAAACACCCAGCAACCCTATGTTGAAACTGGTTGATATCGAAGCCATTGTAAAAACAGCAAAGACACATAATCCAGACATCATCGTGGTAGTGGATAATACGTTCGCGACGCCTTTTAATCAGCGTCCAATTGAGCTGGGAGCCGACATCGTAATGCATTCGGCGACTAAGTACTTGAATGGGCACTCTGACATGGTGGGTGGTATCGCTGTTGTCGGTGATAACCAAGACTTAGTCGAACAGATGCTATTCTTGCAAAATTCGGTGGGTGCTGTTGCGGGTCCTTTTGACTCCTACTTAGCGCTCCGAGGTGTCAAGACGTTGGCGTTACGTATGCGTCATCATAACCAAGCAGCACTCGAGTTGGCACAGTGGCTCGAGCAACATCCGAAAGTTGAGAAGGTGATCTACCCAGGTCTTGAAAGCCACCCGCAACATGAGCTTGCTAAGCGTCAGATGTCCGGTTTTGGTGGCATGATCTCAATTTTATTGAAAGGCGATTTAGCGGCCGCTCGTAAGTTCTTAGAGTCGGTCGAAATCTTTGCGCTGGCAGAAAGCTTAGGGGGGGTCGAGTCGTTAATTGAACACCCTGCGATCATGACTCATGCGTCGGTACCTAAAGAAAATCGTGAGAAACTAGGTATCCTAGACAACTTTGTTCGTGTCTCGGTGGGTATTGAAGATCTAGACGATCTTAAAGCCGATCTGGATACTGCTTTAAACGCGTTCTAAACGATAGAACCGATTAAAATAAAAAACATAAAACTTAAAAACCGGTCAATAGACCGGTTTTTTTGTATTTAAATCAATAACTTATACATTATTTTACAGTTTAGTCATAATTGAGTAGGCTTAGAAATAACAAAAAACTGCAGTTTGCAGTGATAAAAATGTTCGCTAAAGAAGGAAATAATTATGCTATTGAGCCTACTGTTACTTCAGGGACTCGTAGCCGCGTTATTGTTTTACGGCTTAGTCGGTCAGTATCAATCTAAACCCCTCTGGAGTTTATTGGCGGTATTGACTGCAGGGTTTATTCCTCCGCTTAATTGGGGTCTATTGCTTGCTGCTATCGGGCACCGTATGTGGAAGCGCTCTCCAGCGATGCGTCAGTCGATTCATGAACCTCAAGCACGGATGTAATCGCCAATGTCAGCAGTACGTCCGTTTCATTTAGCCTTACCTGTAAAGTCCCTCGATAACGCCCGCAAGTTCTATGGTGAGATCTTGGGGCTGGAACAGGGGCGTAGTAGTGACGATTGGATCGATTGGAACTTCTTTGGTCATCAATTTGTTACGCATGTGGCACCTGAAATAGCGGGTGTTAAAAACCACAGCGGCGTCGATGGTCACAATGTGCCCGTGCCTCACTTCGGTGTCGTGTTATTACGCGAAGATTGGGATGACGTTGCGCGCAAGATTGCTGAGTCGGATATTGAGTTTGTCATCGAACCTTACATTCGTTTCCAGGGCAAACCGGGTGAGCAAGGCACGATGTTTTTTTACGACTACTGCGGCAACGCGCTTGAATTTAAAACGTTCAAAAGCGATGACGATATCTTCGCAACTTAAACCTTGAGCGGCTGACTGAGCTCGGCCGCGATATTCCCTCCACTTAATATAATTCCAACCCGTTTCCCGGCGAATCGACTTCGCTCTTGATTCAGCGCCGCCAGCGTGATCGCTGAGGATGGTTCTATAATGATTTTAAGACGCTGCCAGATCAGTTCCATGGCCGCTTTTGTGTCTTTATCCTCAACGACAAGCACAGCACTTACGTGGCGTTTTAATATTTCGAAATTATATTCCCCCAATTGCGTCAGTAAGCCATCGCAAATACTACGCGGTGGTTTAGCGGGTTGTCGGACTCCGGTGCTGAGCGACTCAAACCCATCATTGGCGAGCATCGGTTCAGCGCCATAAACTTCGAGTCCTTGCGCTGCTAGGCATGCGCCTGCCAGCAGACCACCACCGCCCAAAGGGGTGACGACGGCGTCTAAATCTTCGACTTGTTTGAGTAGCTCTAACGTTGCTGTTCCTTGTCCCGCGATAATATCGGGATGGTCATAGGGGGGAATAAATGTCTCTCCGGTCTGCGCTCGTTCTGCTGCAAATCGCTCTCGCGCTTCCATACCTGGCTCTATAGTCACTATTGAAGCACCGCTGGCTTCAATATTGTTACGTTTTATCGCAGGCGCATTATAGGGCACCGCGACCGTAACGGAGATGCCTAAACGTGCTCCAGCATAGCCCAGTGCGGCACCGTGATTACCTGATGATACGGTAAACACTCCAGTTTGCCGTTGTTGCTCTGACAGAGATAACAACGCATTGCTGGCGCCCCGGTACTTAAACGCGCCGGATTTCTGAAGGTTTTCGCACTTAAAGAAAACTTCACAGCCCAGGGCCTCATCGATTTCTGAACATGTGAGTACCGGTGTGTGTTTAATGAAACCTTCCAAGCGATTGGCAGCTAATACAATGTCATCGTAGCGAGGCAAGCTTATTTTAGGCATAATACGGGTCCTTCAGCGAAAACGAGGATTGCTTGTGGGTCAATTAAATACGTTTCAGCGCATCCGTGCGATGGAAGCCGAAAAACAATCATTGTTTGCATTGTATCTGTGCGAGCGGATGCTGCCAAATTATGAATTTTTTCATCAGCTCACGGGGTTCGGTGAACTCAAGCCGCTACGTGGCGCCCTCAACGCGCTATGGGACCGTCATGCAAATCCTAAACACAGCAAAATCAACGCAGAACGTTGGCAAGAGAAAGTCGATGAAGTGACGCCGAGTGAATACGGTCATGACATGCTTGGGGTTTATCCCGCGATGGATGCGTGTACTGCAATCAGTACCTTGCTGCAGGGCGTGCTTGATAAAGACTCAAAAAACTTTGTTGATGTGGCGAAAGTATCGCAAGCCTCGGTGGCTAAATTCATTGAGCTCAATATCGCCGATGAGGTACCCGCTGAACAGTTACGAGAGGCGGTTAATCAACATGAGCTGTATCAGTACGAAGTTGAAATGCAGCAAGCGATGCTCAATTACCTCGAAGCGCAACCGACCGTCACAAAGGCGTTGGTTAACCAGCTGAAGCAAATGGTGGCCGATGAAGGTATTTCTAACATCGGCCTTGAAGTGAATCAGTCATCAGACTGACGTGCGTAGATTGTTAGCCATCCGAAAATGCCGAAGATAAGAATCTGCCAGCCATCTCCCTTTTTCCAAGGGAGTTGAGCTTTCATCGTGGCAACAAAAATCCCCAGCAATAACAAATGCATAATCACAAGTACGCCGAGTAACATAGCAATCAGACCATAAGCTTGGGTGCTCATGTCGACGACTAAACCCGATAAAAGCGCAAGCAAAGCAATCCATATAATGGCAAAAATCGCTTTGCCGAGAAGTAAAATCATATTCATGCGTGTGTTGTCTCTTCAGTTGATGGAGTGAGCAGTCTAAAGCTGACTTGACCGTGATGTTTTTCTCTGAGGATATCGAAGTCATTGAAGATTTCAGGCGGTAAGTTGCGTTCACTTTCGACGTAAACTAGCGAATCCGAATGTAACCACTCACCTCGCTTCAGCGCGCCAAGCGTCGGACTGACGAGTGATTTATTAAATGGTGGATCGATAAATACGATGTCTAGTTTAGTGTGTTGAGTTGACTCCGCTTTTAGCCAATCGAGAGCGCTTTGTTGTATCACATTAATTTGTGGTGCCGATAAGCGACTGACATTTTGACTCAATTGCCGCGCCGCCGCTTTATCCATCTCTATCAATGTTACCTGTTGGGCGCCTCTTGATGCGGCTTCAAAGCCTAAACTACCGCTGCCAGCAAACAAATCGACAACCTGAGCGCCTTGAATATCAAATTGAAGCCAATTAAATAACGTCTCTCGTACGCGGTCCGTGGTGGGGCGAAGTCCCTCGGATGTCAGTATGGGCAGCTTGCGCCCGCGCCATTGCCCGGCAATAAGGCGCAATTCTCCTGTTTTCTTGTTGCTTTGTTTTCTCACAATATAATTGGCCTGGTTAATTATCTGGGTGCGTCGTCAGTTTCGCTACAGCGTGGTAAACTATCACTAGTTTAACGATTTAATGGTTGTAGTTCCAAGGTATTCAATTATGGCAAAAGGTTTGTTTTCAATGTTTCGACGCAATAAATCGTCGAAACAAGATGAGAAAGAAATAAAACAAGATGAGCAAGAGCAGCAGTCGACCCCACGTGATGCTGATGCAACGGAAGACTGTGCGCAAGTGACGGCCGATTCAGCCGCAGGAAAGCCGTTACCTGAGGTCGAGCCGGAACCTCCTAAGCAGTCTGAACCCGAACCTGAGCTCGAACCAGAACCTGAGGTTGTCTCTGCAGAGGAGACAAGATCTGAGTCTAACATTGAGCCTGAGCCCGAGCCTGAAGCCGCTCCAGCAATAGAACCTGAAGTTGAGTCAACACCCGAAGCGGCACCCGCTAAGAAGAAGGGGCTTTGGGCTCGCCTGACCGAGGGACTCAAGCGGACATCGGGCAGTATTGGTTCGGGCTTATTCGGCGTCTTTAAAGGTAAGAAGATCGATGACGATCTGTTTGAAGAACTTGAAACGCAGCTATTAATGGCTGATTTAGGCGTAAAAACGACCACAAAAATCATCGATAATCTGACGCAACAAGCGGATCGCAAACAACTTAAAGATGCCGAAGCACTATATGAATTGCTGCAAGAGCAGATGGAAGCCTTGCTCGAGCCGGTCGATAAGCCGCTCGCGATTGATACCAGTAAAACGCCGTATGTCATTTTGATGACCGGTGTTAATGGAGTGGGTAAAACCACCACCATTGGTAAGCTCGCTAAACAGTTCAAACGTGAGGGCAAGTCAGTCATGCTCGCAGCCGGGGACACGTTCCGCGCCGCTGCCGTAGAACAGTTACAGATCTGGGGCGAACGCAACGAAATTCCTGTTATTGCACAACAGACCGGTTCTGATAGTGCATCAGTATTATTCGATGCGATGCAGGCCGCTAAAGCGCGGGGTATCGACGTACTGATTGCCGATACGGCTGGGCGTTTGCAAAATAAATCTAACCTCATGGAAGAGCTAAAGAAAATTGTGCGGGTAATGAAAAAGCAGGATCCGGAAGCGCCACACGAAGTGATGCTGACGTTAGACGCGGGCACGGGCCAAAATGCAATCTCGCAAGCCAAATTGTTCACCGAAGCTGTCGGAGTGAGCGGAATTGTAATGACGAAATTGGATGGTACCGCTAAAGGCGGTGTGATTTTTGCCGTAGCCGATGAGTTTAAGATACCAATCCGATACATCGGTGTGGGTGAGCAACTGGACGATCTGAGGCCATTTGTCGCGCGAGACTTTATTCAAGCGCTATTTGACCGTAAGCTAGAACAAGAATAAAGCAACTTTAAGCCACTATGATACGCTTCGAGCAAGTTAGTAAAACTTATCCTGGGGGTCACCAAGCCCTCAGTCATGTTGATTTTCATGTTGAGCCGGGAGAAATGGCATTTTTAACGGGTCACTCCGGCGCCGGTAAAAGTACCTTGCTCAAACTAATCAGTGTGATGGAGCGCCCGACCGCCGGTCGAGTGCGTATCAATGGTCATGATCTCAACACGATTAAGCCGAAGCAGGTCCCTTTTGTACGTCGCGACATTGGTATGATATTCCAAGACCACCGGCTGTTAATGGATAAATCGGTGTTTGATAACGTCGCGTTGCCCTTGATCATTGAGGGTTACAGCGTACAAGAAGCACGTAAACGGGTACTTGCGGCCCTTGAAAAGGTTGGCTTGGCCGACAAATACCGGCATTTTCCCATGATGCTCTCCGGTGGTGAACAACAGCGTGTCGGTATCGCACGCGCTATCGTTACCAAACCGCCTTTACTATTGGCGGATGAACCTACGGGTAACCTCGACCCTAAGCTCTCTATGGACATTATTCGGCTATTTGAGGAATTCAACCAAGTCGGTGTATCGGTACTCATTGCTACGCATGATTTAGGTCTCATTGCGCGGTTAAAATATCGGACGTTGACTTTAAAAGAGGGGCTGCTCATTAATGATGGGTTAGAGGAGCAATCGGTATGAGTCTATTGTTCCGCAACCGAGTCGTCGAAAAAGGTGCTCAACAACAAACCAGCTTACCGTTTTGGCGGCGTATTTTGATGATCCCGGTGCATCATTTGCAACAGGCGGTCAGTAGTCTAGGGGAGTTGTGGCGTAATCCGATTGCGAGCTTAATGACTGTTGCTGTACTTGGTTTGAGCTTAACGCTACCTAGCGCACTCTATGTGATGGTAAAAAACACCTCCCAAATTGCTGGACAGTGGCAGCAAGCCTCTGAAATTTCTTTGTTTCTGCGTACCGATGCAAGCCAGCAATCGGTTGCTACATTAAAGCAGCAGATAAGTATCCGTAATGACGTCGAGTCAGTTCAGTGGGTTACCAAACAAGAAGGGTTTGAGCAGTTTAAAGCGACTTCTGGTTTTGGTGAAACATTGGATTATTTTGACAGTAACCCGCTTCCCGACGTACTGGTTGTAACACCAGCGCAACAAGCACGCACACCTGCGCGGGCGAAGGCATTGCTTGAAGAACTACAACAGGCTCGCGAAGTGCAGATGGGTAAACTCGATGTTGATTGGCTGTCTCGTCTGCAAGCGATTGTTGATTTAATTCAGGATGTATTGGCCGCATTAGCGCTGCTTTTATGTATCTCTGTCATTCTGATCGTGAGCAATACAATCCGACTGAATATACTCAGTAAACGTGATGAAATCGTGATTATGAAACTCGTCGGAGCCACTGATGCATTCATTCAACGGCCGTTTCTTTATACCGGTGTTTGGTATGGTGTGGCAGGCGGTGTGATTGCATGGTTGGCAACCCAGTTATTGATCTGGTGGATTGGTTCTGCCGTAACCAATGTAACTGAATTATATCAATCACAGTTTTCCCTTTCAGGATTGACTGTGGGCGAGATGTTAATGGTCTGGTTGGTTGCTGTGGCGCTGGGTTTAATCGGTAGTTTTCTAGCGGTGCGAAAGCACATAAAAAGTATCGAACCAGAGGCATGATCGAAAACGATCGCAAAACTTGCGTTGACAAACATGCGCGTTATACTGAGATTCTTGGCGATCGTTTTTTCGGGTCCAGCACTGACGATCTGTTGCGCTAAAAGGGAACTTGCGTGTAAAAAAGCGGTCATATGAATAGGTTATGCTAGTCGATACATGTAGTGAGTAATTAGAGGTTGTTAAATGAGCACTGAATTAAAAACCATGGCTTTATCGGTCCCTCAGGGCGGGGGTCTTGACGGTTACATTCAGTCAGTCAACCGCATTCCAATGCTGAGCGCTGAGAAAGAAAAAGCGCTGGCAAAACGTTTGCAGGAAGATAAAGACTTAGATGCAGCGAAAGAGTTAATCATGTCGCATCTACGTTTTGTCGTGCACATCGCCCGTGGCTATTCTGGCTACGGCCTGCCGCAAGCGGATTTGATTCAAGAAGGTAACATTGGTCTCATGAAAGCGGTAAAACGCTTTAACCCAGAAGTGGGTGTGCGCCTTGTTTCATTTGCTGTGCATTGGATTAAGGCAGAGATTCACGAATATGTATTGCGTAATTGGCGAGTTGTAAAAGTCGCGACCACCAAAGCGCAGCGTAAATTGTTTTTCAATTTGCGTAAGATGAAGAAACGTTTAGGCTGGTTCAATCAAGATGAAGTCGAAACGGTGGCAAAAGAGCTAGGTGTTTCGAGCAAAGAAGTCATGGAAATGGAAGCGCGCATGAGTGCCCATGACCAAGCTTTTGAACTGAGTTCTGACGATGATGATTCTAAAGAAGGCTCGACCTACTCACCGGCGATGTATCTTGAGGACAAACGCTCAGATCTCGCGGAAGAAATCGAGACTGAAGACTACGAAGCACACACTCAGAAAAAGCTGTTTTCAGCGATGAGCGAGCTTGATGAACGTAGTCAGGATATCGTTCAGTCACGCTGGTTGTCTGAAAGTAAAGTTACGTTACATGATTTAGCCGCGAAGTATGAAGTGTCTGCTGAACGTGTTCGTCAGCTGGAACAAAATGCGATGAAGAAATTGCGTGCAGCGATGTCATAACTGAGTCTGTATTGTGTACCAAAGGCGCTGCGCAAGTAGCGCCTTTTTCGTTTCTGATTGCCCAGTAGATTTTTGGAGGATTCATGGAGTGTCGTATGGGGTGTGGCGCTTGTTGCATTGCGCCGTCGATCAGTTCTCCGATTCCGGGAATGTCCGAGGGTAAAAGGGCAGGTGAGCGTTGTGTCCAACTCGATGACGATAATTTGTGTCGTTTATTTGGTGACCCGCGCCGTCCTCAGGTGTGCTCAGACTTTGATGCGACGCACGATGTATGCGGGGATAGTCGTGATCAAGCGCTGATTCTACTGACCCGTCTTGAACAAGCCACTGGCGATGCTTAACTCGCTTTTAACTGTCAATTCCGATGCGAAAACTAGCTGAACATCATCTTCTTTTAACGACTTTAAGCGCTGTTTTAAAAATTTAATCGTTTCCGGGTAAGGGTGACCAATTGCAATAGCACTCCCGTGTGCGTGAGCGATCTGTATTAGCTCATCAAACTGCTCAGTGAGATATTGCTCGTCTGTTTCATTATCGATAAAGACGTGTCGCCGGGCGACAGGTACTTGGTAGGACTGTGCCATCTTTTCTGCCACGGTGTACTCGGTTGTTCTACTGTCGATAAAGTACAAATCGTGATTTTTTAATGACTCCATCACCGCTTGCATAGGTTGAGTTAACTGCGTGAGTTGACTGCCCATGTGATTATTAATGCCGGCCACATAAGGAATATCATCTAATACTTGCCGTAACTTGAGCTTTATTTCGGCACTCGACATATCGGCGGTGAGCGCACCTAAGCCCAAGGCATTTCCCGCTAAAGCTTGCATCGGTACATGTGCCATAATTTGTTTGCCTTGGTGATGCGCTTTTAAGGCAAAAGACCGACCGTAAGGGGTAAAGGGAAGAATAGCAAAGGTAATATCTCCGGGGAGGTCCGCGGCTGCGAGATCTTCTGGGTGATTACCGATATCATCGATAATAATAGCGATCCTATCGGCAGCGACCACAGGGGAAACCATTATAAAACTGAGTACGAGTAGACACAGGTAACGGCCCATGACGGCTAGCGAATCCATTGGGTTGGATTTTCGGGCTGCCCTTTAAAGCGAATTTCGAAATAAAGTGCAGGAGAATTTTGCGCGCCGCTTTGACCCATGAGTGCAATTTCCTCGTTTTGTTGTACCTCTTCGCCGACATTCTTGAATATCACTTGGTTGTAGCCATACAAGCTCATATAGCCCTCACCGTGGTCGATCACAATAACCAGTCCGAATCCACGTAACCAGTCGGCAAAAACAACACGACCGTCTGCAATGCTACGGATGCTTTGCCCCTGTTCGCCATCAATGAGTACGCCTTTCCAACGGATAGGTCCCTCACGACGTTCACCGAACAAACGCTGTACTTTACCATTGGTCGGCCATTGTAAACTCGCTTTAATAGGCTTCAAACCGACTAACTCAACACGATCACTAAGTGCTTCCTCAATGGCAGCAATCACCTGCTCTAATTCAGCTTGACTACTTCGCAGCTCGGCAATTTTTTCTTCCTCTGAGCGCTGTTCATTACGCAGTTCGGCAATGGCTTGTTCTTGCTTTTGTTGTTGCTTCTCAAGTGCGGAACGTTGTGCTGACTGTTCGCCGCGCAACTCAGTTTGTTGTTGGTATTGCGCTTTTAATGCCTGTTTGACCTGTTCCAATTCAGTTTGCGTTTGTTTTAACTTATCAATCGCCGCGATGCGGGCATCGTTTAGGTACTTATAATACGTCAGTTGACGTTCGAGAGTGGATGCCTTTTGTTGATTCAATAGCAGTTTAAGATAATCGTAATCGCCGTTTGCGTAGGCGGCAACCACTTGATCCTTCAGCGCCTTAAGTTGTTCGCGGATATCGCTTTCCAACCGACTTTGCTCTGCTTCGTTGTTTTCAATCTCTCCAGCTAAGGTTTGCAATCGCTCGCGGGTGTTTTGCAGCGCTTCAGCCAATTTGGCGGTACGTAACTCTAATTTTTTGAGCGCCCGCTGACTCGATGTTAATGCTTGTTTGCGCGACTCAAACGCTTCAAGCCGAGATTCAATCTCGGCTTGAATTGCTTTAAGTTCTGCCTGTTTTTCAGCCTTGGTTTGCTCAGTCGGCTGCTGCGCACTAACGTCAGCAGCCAACAAAGTGATTGCAAGAAACAGACTCCATACAAACGCTTTCAGCATTAATTAACCGTCCAATTGCATGAGCGTTTTACCCGTCATTTCATTTGGCTGTTCAAGTCCCATTAAATGCAACATGGTGGGTGCCACATCGGAGAGAATACCATTACGTGGTGTAGCATGACGACCGACATAAATAAACGGAACAAGCTCACTGGTGTGCGCAGTATGGGCTTGGCCAGTGCTCGGGTCGCTCATTTGCTCGGCGTTACCGTGGTCAGCAGTAATAAGGCATTCACCGCCCACTTTTTGTAATGCTTCAACTACTCTTCCCACCGAATGGTCAACGGCTTCACAGGCTTTTACTGCTGCATCAAAGTTACCTGTATGACCCACCATATCACCATTGGGGTAGTTACAAATAATGACGTCATACTCTTGATTATCGACAGCTTCAACAATCGCATCAGTGAGTTGCTTTGAACTCATTTCAGGTTGCAGATCGTAGGTTTTTACCTTAGGTGAAGGAATAAGTTTGCGTTGTTCGCCATCAAACGCTTGTTCCCGTCCTCCACTAAAGAAGAATGTGACATGCGCGTATTTCTCTGTTTCAGAAATGCGCAACTGCGTTTTATCGTGCTTAGCTAACCACTCGCCTAACACATTGTCGAGTCTTACCGGTGGGAAGGCACAAGGCGTGTCAAATTCATCAGCGTACTGGGTTAACATGACAAAGCCGCTGAGTTGTTTGCGAATGCCACGCTCAAACGTATCGAGTTCATTATCAATAAACGCACGTGTCATCTCGCGCGCTCGGTCAGCGCGGAAATTCATAAAGAACACCGCATCACCGTCCTCTATCGCGGCCGGCTCTCCAATGACCACCGGGCTGACAAACTCATCGGATTCGCCCCGCTCATACGCGTCGGCGAGGGCGTTATGAGCGTTATTTGCGCGATGTTCAGCACGTCCATGATAAACGGCGTTAAATGCACCTTCGATGCGCTCCCAGCGATTATCGCGGTCCATTGCGTAAAATCGACCCGATAGTGAGGCAAAGCGACCTACACCGAGTCGTTCGAAGAGTGCTTCAAACTTTTCAATCGACGGACCTGCTGATTTAGGCGGGGTATCGCGACCATCAAGAAAGCCATGCACGTAGATACGTTGAGCGCCTTTTTTATGCGCCAATTCGACCATCGCCATGAGATGCTCCTCATGACTGTGAACACCCCCTGCTGAGAGTAGTCCCATGATATGGACTGCTCCGTTTTTAGCGACCGCTTGTTCCACGTTTTCGGTCAACACAGGGTTATCGAAAAACTCTCCCGTTTTTATACTTTGCGAGATGCGCGTAAAATCTTGATAAACAACGCGGCCTGCACCCAAATTAACGTGGCCTACTTCAGAATTGCCCATTTGGCCATCCGGCAAACCAACGGCGCCTCCCGAGCCGTCGACTAAACAGTGAGGGTACTCATTCCACAACCGATCCATCACTGGCGTGTTCGCCGCGGTTATCGCGTTGTCCGGAGCTGAATCACGGTATCCCCAGCCATCTAAGATCATCAAAACCAATGGTTTTTTATCATGTGCCATATCGACTACCTATGCGCTTGAAAGCAAAAATATATTCTGTCCAGTTTACTGGATT
Source organism: Idiomarina sp. D18 (assembly GCF_057748155.1). NCBI lineage: Bacteria > Pseudomonadati > Pseudomonadota > Gammaproteobacteria > Alteromonadales > Idiomarinaceae > Idiomarina > Idiomarina sp. D18. The sequence continues at coordinate 2,273,462 of NZ_CM173240.1, read as the reverse complement.
TCTGCCGATTTCGCATCCACTCGATTTGCTATTGGTAGTTAGGGCTACAGAGGGTATACTTTCACCCTCTAAAAGGACATACCCTCCTCCTGTGAGGGGTCACCATTAACCGAATAAATAAACGAGTTAGCATGCAACAACTAATGACATTTGTAGCGAATAATCCATTCATGAGCGGACTATGGGTTGTTCTTTTGCTCGCGTTAATCATTATGACCATTCGCTCTACCATGCAAGGTATCAAGCAGTTACAGGCGCAACAAGCGATTATCTGGACTAACCGAGAGGACGGAATATTTGTCGATATCCGTTCAGCGGATGAGTACCGAAAGGGACACGTGAGTGGTGCTAAATCATTGCCGCAGCAGCAGATCAAAGACAATAAGGTGCATGCTATTGAAAAGTTTAAGGATGCCCCCATTGTATTGGTATGCAACACTGGACACACGGCGGTTTCGGTCGCGAAAAGTTTACAAGCACAAGGCTTTAACCAAGTCGCTGTCCTAGCAGGTGGCATGAATGCTTGGCGTAATGATAAATTACCGATTGCAACAGGAAAGTAGTTTTTAACTAAAAATTTAGCTAAAGTCGTCAATCGACAATTTAGTTTAGTGAACAACCAACGTTTTAATAGGAAGTATCATCATGGCTGACGAACAGCAAGCAAATGGCGCAACTGCCGAAAATCAACAACAACAACCGCAGTTTGCTATCCAACGCGTTTACACTAAGGACGTTTCTTTTGAAGCGCCAAATTCGCCTTCAGTATTCCGTAAAGAATGGAAGCCTGACCTGAAACTCGACATGAACGTTAAGCATGAAAAACTTGAAGACAACGTTTATGAGGTCGTGCTGACTTTGACGGCAACTAATAAAGTAGGCGACGAAGTCGCATTCCTTTGTGAAGTTCATCAAGCGGGTATCTTCACCATCGGTGACGAAGTTCAAGAAGGTCAATTAGCGCATACGTTAGGTTCGTTCTGCCCGAACATCTTGTTCCCGTACGCACGTGAATGTGTAGCAAGCTTGGTTAACCGTGCGACTTTCCCACAGTTGAACTTAGCACCTGTGAACTTTGATGCGATCTTCGCGCAACACGTTCAGCAGCAACAAGCACAACAACAGCAAGCTGACGCGTAAGGACTGGTTGCTTAATATGAAGCAAGCAGAAGTTGCGATTCTAGGGGCGGGGTCTTATGGCACCGCCCTTGCTATTTGTTTCGCTCGAAAAGGGGTGAAAACCTTACTCTGGGGACGCGATGAGGTGCAAGTTGCGGCGATGCGAGAACATCGCGAAAATGCGCATTACTTGCCAGGTTGTAAATTTCCAGAAAGCTTAACAGTTACCGCAGATATTAAAGCGGCGGTGGATGGCGTGAAAAATGTGGTTGTGGTAGTACCGAGCCATGCTTTCGCTGACATCTTAAATACCATCAATCCGCTACTAGCAACGCACGCACGCGTCGCTTGGGCGACTAAAGGTCTCGAGCCAGAGAGTGGACGCCTATTGTATGAGGTCGCTGAGGATGTGCTTGGCAACACTCACGCATTAGCGGTATTGTCGGGTCCTACCTTTGCAATTGAAATGGCTAAAGGCCTACCGACGGCTATCTCGATGTCATCGACAGATCAAGATTTTGTGGATGAGCTGTCAGAAATGTTGCATTGCGAGCGTTCTTTTCGCGTTTATACCAATGATGACTTTATCGGTGTGCAACTCGGTGGTGCAGTCAAGAATGTCATTGCAATTGGTGCTGGTATGGCGGATGGCATTGGTTTTGGTGCGAACGCACGTACTGCGCTTATTACCCGTGGTTTAGCCGAGTTGACACGCTTAGGTCTCAAGCTGGGTGCCAAAAGTGAAACCTTCACTGGGATGGCCGGTTTAGGTGATCTTATCCTTACTTGTACAGATAACCAGTCACGAAATCGTCGTTTTGGATTAGCGTTAGGTCAGGGTAAGTCTGTAGATGATGCATTAGAATCCATCGGTCAAGCCGTCGAAGGCTACCGTAACACGAGAGAAGTCGTGTCTTTAGCGCATCGTGAAGACTGCGAAATGCCGATCTGTGAGCAGATTTATAAAGTGTTATACGAGGGTAAGGCGCCGGAAGAGGCGGCTATCGCGTTATTGAGTCGTGCTAAGAAGAATGAATGATACAATTACTGGCTGCTAGGATGCAGCCAGTAATTGTTGTTCCATAAGTTGCCACTGTTGCTCAAAGTGTTCCGTAGGTAAGCGTTTAAAATCTGAACGTACGAATTGACTAATCTTACCATCAGCGAATGACAATAATAGATTCGCGAGTACACCTTCTTCTACAGCGAACCGCTTTTGTTCTCTTAATGCCTTTTCACGTAAAACTTGCTTCAGTTGTGACTCAATACGGTTAAATAAATCCTCTATCCTATGGCGTAGCCTGTCATGCTCCCCCATTAATGCATCACCTGATATGACACGAGTAATTCCAGGATTTCTTTCAGCGAAAGTAAGCACTAACTTAAGGATCGTTTGGCAACGCATCAGCGTGTCTTTCTCTTCGTCCATAATTAAATTAATGCGGCTTAAAAGCGTATCTTCGACAAACTCAATAAGCCCCTCGAGCATACGTGCTTTTGATGGAAAGTGACGGTATAACGCTGCTTCCGAAACACCCAAGTTAGCCGCTAATTTTGCCGTGGTAATCCGTTGCCCGGGGCTTGTCTCCAACATGGCGGCAAGGGCTTGTAGAATCTCTTCACGACGGTTTCTTTTTTGTTGTGTCATCGCGTTACCTAATTAACTATTGCTTACCAGAATGGCCAAACCCGCCTTGGCCGCGATCGCTTGCAGCGAACTCGTTTACAATGTTGAGATCGGCCTGAATGACAGGAACAATCACTAGTTGTGCAATGCGGTCGCCAGGTTCAATTACGTAATCTCTTTCACTACGATTCCAAACGGACACCTTAAGCTCGCCCTGATAGTCCGAGTCAATGAGTCCGACAAGGTTGCCAAGAACGATACCGTGTTTGTGTCCAAGTCCAGAGCGAGGTAATAACGTCGCTGCATAGTTTGGGTTACCGATATGCATGGCAAGTCCAGTTCCGACTAAGTGCGTCTGTCCTGCTGCAATAGTCATGGGCGCATCAATACACGCGCGAAGATCCATGCCTGCTGAACCGCTAGTGGCGTACTCAGGAAGCGGGATGTCGGTGCCAATTTTAGGATTAAGTATCTTGACTTCTACCGAGGTCATATTGATTCGGTTCCTTAATTATCTACGAAAATTCTGATGAAAGTGGTTCGCAATATAGTGTGCCAGCTGATGGGCAAGCGATGTTTTACTTTGTTGCTCAAACACCACACGCTCGTCAGCACTGAGCACCACGGCGGCGTTATTATCACTATTAAAGCCAATATCACTATTGCTAACATCATTGGCGATGATGAGCGCTAACTTTTTACGTTTCAATTTATCAATCGCATACGTTTCTACGTCGCGTGTTTCCGCTGCAAAGCCAACGCACATCGGTGCAGGGTTCTGTTCAGCAATGGTTTTTAGAATGTCTGGGTTTTCAATAAGCTCGAGTTGCGGAGCACCCGATTGAGCGTTCTTCTTTATTTTGTGTTCGGCGATATTCGCGACACGATAATCTGCCACTGCAGCACAACCGATAAAAATGTCACTCGGGTTCGCCAGGGCTGCTTCTAACATCTCTTGCGCTGATTCTACATCAAGCCGTTTCACCCCCGTGGGCGTTTGAAGGTCAACAGGACCTGCTATCAGTGTCACTTCAGCACCGAGTTTGGCTGCCGACTGAGCCAGGGCAAATCCCATTTTACCGGAGCTGTGGTTACTGATGTAACGCACGGGGTCAATTGCTTCTCGCGTTGGACCTGCAGTGATAGTGAGTCGCACGCCTGCAAGCGGTTTACTCACTGAATCCTGTAACTGCTCAATGATGAACGTTTTAATTTGATGGGGCTCACTCATGCGTCCAGCACCTACATCGCCACAGGCCTGCGAGCCCGACTCGGGGCCAATCGCCTTGACTCCTTGCTCGCTAAGCCGTTGCATATTGGCCTTAACCGCAGGGTGTTGCCACATTTGTTGATTCATTGCCGGCGCCAGCAACAACGGTGCAGCAGTGGCAAGACAAACGGTACTGAGTAGATCATCAGCAAAGCCATGAGCGAGTTTAGCTAACGTATTAGCGCTGGCCGGCGCAATCATAACAATATCGGCCCACTTCGCCAGTTGAATGTGACCCATACCGGCTTCTGCTTGTGTGTCGAGTAGTTCACTATGCACTTCTTCACCGGATACCGCTTGAAGTGTCATGGGCGTCACAAAGGCTTCGCCACCTTTGGTCAGTATGACACGAACCTGCGCGCCCTCGTCTTTGAGGCGACGTATCAGTTCGGGTATTTTATAGGCTGCTATGCCTCCGGTGATACCGATTAAAATATGTTGACCTGCAAGTGCACTCATGATGAATCACCAACGTCCGTATGTTAAGACACGTAAAGATAACATGAGCTACGGCGAGGCGGTAGTCTGTAAGGCTACACTCGAGTATTTTAGCGGAGCTGAATCAATGAGTGTAAAGTCTTGGCCTGAGTCTGAAAGACCCCGGGAAAAGTTACAGCAGTTTGGAGTTAGTGCGCTGTCAGATGCGGAACTGTTGGCGATCTTATTGGGGAGTGGTTGTCGAGGTTTGGACGTGGTTACGTTTGCACGACAGCTGCTCGTGCAATTCAACGGGATTGGCCCATTACTGACATCCTCGAACCAGCAGCTGATGGCTGTAAAAGGGCTAGGGCCCGCGCGGATTAATCAGCTACAAGTGGTACTCGAACTCTCAAAACGCTACTTAGCTTGGCAACTTTCGCGGCGGGACGGATTTACTGAACCCTCGATGGTGAAGGAGTATTTGTCAACTCAGTTGCGTCATCAGCGGCGAGAGGTTTTTGCACTGCTATTGCTTGATAGCCAACATCGTTTGTTGCGTTATGAAGAGCTATTCTACGGTACGATTAATGCTGCTCCAGTTTATCCGCGTGAAGTGCTTAAACTTGTCATGCAGCATAATGCGGCTGCCGTTATCCTGGCGCATAACCACCCATCGGGAGTTGCGGAACCGAGCCAGGCGGATAAACGGGTAACAGAGAGACTCCAGAAAGCACTCGCCCTGGTTGACGTTGCGTTGCTTGATCACTTCGTGATCGGTAGTGGTGATCCTGTGTCATTTGCCGAAAGAGGGCTTATTTAATAATCACTGGAGATCTATTGCAAGATAGCGTAAAATTGCGCCCGAACGATCAAAGAGATCAAAAAACCGCCGTTTTAGCTTGATTAGCGGGCCTGTTTGCTGTATAAAATGCGCCCTCGGATTTCTAGGCAAGGTCAAATTGGGCGACAGGCGAGCTTGCAGCAATTTTGGAGTAGAGACATGTCACAAGTATGCCAAGTTACAGGTAAGCGTCCGGTAGTCGGTAACAACCGCTCGCACGCACGCAATGCGACTAAGCGTCGCTTTTTACCAAACTTACAAACTCACCGCTTCTGGGTTGAGAGCGAGAAGCGTTGGGTAAAATTACGCATTTCTACCAAAGGTATGCGTATCATCGATAAAAATGGTATTGACTCGGTATTAGCGGATCTCCGCGGCCGTGGTATCAAGGTGTAAGGAACAGATATTATGCGCGATAAGATTCGTTTGGTGTCGTCTGCTGGTACAGGTTATTTCTATACTACAGACAAAAATAAACGCACCATGCCAGAGAAAATGGAGATCAAAAAGTTCGATCCAGTGGTTCGTAAACACGTGATCTTCAAGGAAGCAAAAATCAAGTAATTTGGTTTTGTTTCGCAAAAAACCGGCTACTACGCCGGTTTTTTTATATCTAAAATTTATGCTACATGCGCGACTAGATTAGCGTGGTGGATCGATAATGCCGGAGATGCTGGCGTTTAACCGGAACCAACCTGTTAAACTGAAACGATCTTTTTGGCTAGGAAGTACCTCGTGTACAAACTGGTCGCTTAAAAACACAACTAATGTGCCACGTTTTGGTAACACTTTTTCCAACACCTCACCGCGCTTTCCGTACATTACTAATTCGCCGCCATCGGCCTCGCTCCACTTGGGGTTAAGATACAGCACCGTGGTTAACTTGCGATTACTTTTACCTTTAAACGCGTCCAGATGTTTTTTATAAAACGCGCCTTTAGGGTAGTGAGCTAAGTGACATTCGTAGTCGAACAAACCCATAAAGAGCGTGCGGTTAACAGCGAGTCGTAACTGTTCCATTAAATTCAGGAAGGGGGCGCCGTAAGTGCTGTTATCGTCTAGCCAAATAATCCTATCGTTACGAACCATCGTATTAATGGTATGTGTTTGAGCGCGTCCAATGGCAGCGGTTTGCCAATGAGCTGAGGCAATTTGGCTCGCTTCTTGATACAGTGGTTCTGCGACGGCGTGGGGTAAAAAACTCGGAATAATTGCGTATCCACGCTCAACGAGCGCGTCGATTATCGAGTCAATGTGATGGGATATTTTTTCCATAGCCATGATTAAATAAGATAAGCGGCGAGAATATAAAGTATTATTGTGATATCAACAATTGTTTTGTCGAAGAGAGTCTATGGATATTAACGAAAAGCGACGGTTTTTTGGACTCACATTTAAAAAAAGCACTTGGAATAATATCATCGTTTACGTGGTACTTATCATCGTGGCGACTTTTTGGTTTGCTTTTCCAAATCCGAATACCAAGATAAGCTCGGGACCCACTCAGTCGTTGATGGGCAAGTCAGATGAACTCACAGGAATCGAATTTGCAGGCTCAAAATACCAACTGAAGGAGCAGCAATGGACCTGCCAAGGCGATTGTATTCAATCCCAAGAGCAAGTGTTGGCGCTTATTAATCAATGGCTACAGTTGGCGATTTCAGCGACAAGCCAGAGGCCTCAAGGCGATCCAGTCATCGTTACTTTGTATTTTGGCAACGATAATTATGCTGAAGTTGAGCTTTATGATAAACCCACGGTAATGCTTAGGCTGCCGCAACAAGGACAATTATATTTAATAGAAAACGCAACTCGCGCGTCTCTAATTCCTAGTAACTAGTGGAGCCTCATTGTGCCAGAATTACCAGAAGTTGAAGTGAGTCGTATGGGGATAGCCCCGCATATTGAAGGGCATAAAATTGAGCGTGTTAATGTTCACGATACACGATTACGCTGGCCTGTGCCTGACCAAGTTCATCACGTTGAGGGAAGCCGTCTTCTTCGCGTGGTTCGACGAGCTAAATATTTACTGCTAGAAACTGAGCAGGGCACACTCATTTTGCATCTCGGCATGTCAGGAAAGCTACGCGTAGTGCCGATTGAAACACCGCGCGTTAAGCATGACCACATCGAAATAGAGTTCGCGACGGGGCAGTGTTTGCGGCTCAACGATCCGCGTCGGTTTGGCGCCCTATTATTTACTGAAACGAATGCTGACGAGCATAAGCTGCTAGCGATGCTTGGACCCGAGCCTTTGACGGATGAATTTAATGCAGATTATTTATTCGAGCGATCACGCAACAAAAAGCAACCGATAAAGACGTTCATCATGGACAACCATCAAGTGGTTGGTGTGGGTAATATCTACGCCAATGAAGCGCTCTTTAAAGCAGGTATTCATCCCAAGCGCGCCGCTGGAGCAATAAGTAAAGTGCGCTATGAACGATTGGTTAAGCACATCAAAGAGACATTAGCTGAGGCGATACAGCAGGGTGGCACGACGTTACGTGACTTTACTCGAGTGGATGGTTCCCCCGGTTATTTTGCCCAAAAACTTCAGGTTTATGGACGTGGAGGAAAAATGTGCATGGTCTGTAAAAAGCCATTGCGAGAAATTCGTTTAGGCCAGCGCAGTACGGTGTATTGCACACAATGCCAACGTTAATCAGCCTTTGATAAAGTTTATCAGGCGTTCGATAAACAATTCGGGTTCGGTGATAAACGGCGCGTGAGCGCTGTCATTAAATACGTAGGACGTGGACTGTGGAACTAAGCGCTCGATCGCCTGACGAGCGCTGATAGGTACCAGCCCATCAAGTCGACCATACATGCGTAGCATAGGCGCTTGGATATGCTTGAGAGTGTTGCGAAGATCGGTTTTTTCAAGCAATTTCAGTCCTGTAAGCAATGTTTCTTCAGAGGCTAACGGGGATTCAAATAACCACTGTTTGAGTTGCTTTACTTGCTGCTTTGCATTTTTACTGCCCATCGCTTGGAGTGATAAAAAGCGCTCCACCGTTTTACGAAAATCATTTTGTAAATCGGTTTCTAGCTGGGTCACTAATCGTGGCTTGATGCCTGGCCAATCACTCGACTCCAGAAAGTAAGGGGATGACGCTACGGTGATCAATTTATCGACGCGCTGGCAGTGTCGGGTAGCTAACGACGTGGCTATTAATCCACCCATTGACCAGCCCAATATATGGAAACGTTGAGGTAGGGAAGATAGCAATTGGTCAGCGATGGAATCGACGGAATTCGATAGGGTTTCTTCATGACTATCACCAAAGCCTGGTAGATCGACCAGCCATACATTGAAGTGTTTGCTGAGTTCGTCTTTTATCAAGCTCCATACGTGACGATTCATACCCCAGCCATGGAGTACAACTAAATCTTCCCCTTGCCCCTGTCGTGTTATTGCAATACTCACTATGTTTCTCTTTTTTTGTCGATATTGATGAACTATGCTATCTCGCCTTAATCACCTCGCCATCATACTGCAATTCAATGATTGTGTCTTTTGCCAACAACCAACGAACTCGCTAACCGGAATTTGCACTATTTGCAGTGCGCAGTTGCCTAGAATGTGCCCTCGTTCCTTTCGGCACTTGTTGTTGGAACATGCACCACCGCATGGAGAGCGTTGCTTCCGTCGACAGCGGCTTTGCATCGCAGTTTGGCGATATCACACGTCAATACGTTGGCTAATCAATCGCTTTAAGGAGAGTGGAAACAGTCACTGGGCTCGACTATTGGCATTACAACTGAGCGCACAGGTTTTGCTTACCTATCGCTATCACAGCATGCCTTTGCCTGACTATTTAGTCGCTATGCCAAGTACTGACAAGGATTGGTTAAAACGAGGCTTTCATCCCGCCGGCTTGATTGCTCACCATTGCGGATGTTTACTTTCGATCCCGGTTGCCAAACGTGGCTTGCTATGGATAAAACGTTTGGACAAGCAAAAGTATCGCAGTCGACAACAGCGCTGGCAGAGTCGAATAGGAGCTATTAAGGCGAATCGCAAATTATCGGGTCAGTCGATTGCGGTAATTGATGATATCTGCACAACAGGCGCAAGTTTTTGCGCTGCGAGTGAGGCACTACATGCCGTTGGTGCGCGTTCAGTTGATGTTTGGAGTCTGGCGTATAACCTAGGAGCGTCCCGCTCGAACACTAGTCTTTTGGCAGTGTCTGCGTTAGAATAAAACCTAGTAAATTACTCAAGTATAGGAACGGTGATATTATGATCCGCATTTCGGAATCTGCACAAAAGCACTTCTGTAAGTTGTTAGCTGATCAGCCCGAAGGCACAAACATTCGCGTATTTGTTGTTAATCCTGGGATGCCGAATGCTGAGTGCGGTGTATCTTACTGCCCACCCGACTCAGTTGAGCCAGATGATGAACGACTTCCTTTTAACGGTTTCGACGCAGTCGTTGATTCAGGAAGTGCGCCGTTTTTAGAAGACGCTGTGATTGATTTTGAGGAACAAGAACTTGGTTCACAATTGACATTGAAGGCGCCTAACGCTAAAGCACGCAAAGTGGCTGACGACGCGCCTCTGATTGACCGTGTGGAATATGTGATTCAAGCGGAAATTAATCCTCAGCTTGCCAATCATGGGGGTCATGTTTTAGTGACTGAAATCACCGAGGACGGTAAAGCGGTCTTACAATTTGGTGGTGGTTGTAACGGCTGTAGCATGATCGACGTGACGGTGAAAAACGGTATTGAGAAAGAACTCATCGAGCGTTTCCCAGATGAGATCACGGGCGTCCGAGATGTGACTGAACATGAACGTGGTGAACACTCGTATTACTAGATCATTCTAGCTATACAAGCTTACAAATTCTTTACAAAATTTGTTAAGCAAATGTGATCCCTCGCATTTGCACAGTTCGTAGTGATATTTGCCCTAATCATTACGAGGAAATTACAATGCGAGGAATCACTAAACTCAGTGTACTACTTTTGCCGACGCTTGTCTTGTCGGGATGTTGGTTAGATGACGATGACAACGACGATGAAGTAGTTGTCGACCCCACACCAGAAAGTAGTTTCGTACGCGTGCATCATACAGCCTCTGATGCGCCGAACGTCAATGTAATAGCAGAAGATACAACGCTTTTAGAAAACGTACCTTATCAAGCCAGCTCCAGCGTTATCGAAGTCGAAGAAGGTGAGTATTCGATAACGGTTGAGGGCATTTTACCCGACCAATCGACAGCTGCAGTCATTGGACCGGCGGACCTGACTTTTAACGCAGACACACGCTACGAAATATTTGCCGTGGGTAATGTGAGTGATGAAAGTCTCGAACCTTTAGTCATTAGTAATCCAGTGTCGGACGTTGCGAGTGGCAATAGCCGCATTCAAGTAGTCCATGCAGCTTATAACGCCCCCGGAGTTGATGTCTATCTGACTGCGCCTGACGCAGCACTTGCCGACGCATCGCCCGCGGCCACATTGGAGTTTAGTGATGACTCAGGTCAAGTCTCGGTTGAAGCCGGTGACTATCGTGTTCGTCTAACCCCAGTAGGTGAAACAACCGTGGTCTATGACTCGGGTACCATTACGCTTCCAGACGGCAGTGACTATATCGTGGCTGCAACAGATAATACAGCAACAGGCGATTCACCTGTGACGCTGCAGATTGCAACGGGTGACGGTACGGTTTTAGTTCCTGACGCAAACGCAGGAGCGGATGTACGTGTTATTCACGCCGCTGCCGACGCACCAAATGTTGATGTAACGCTGAATAACGCAGCCGATCCGCAAATCACTGATCTTGCGTTTCAATCAGCCACTGACTATATCAACGTCGCAGAAGGTGACTATTTGGTCGATGTCGCCGCAACAGGTGGCACACCGCAAGTGTTAGATGATGTCGAGTTCTCGCTAGAAGCCACAATGAGTTATAGCATTTATGCGGTGGGTGCTTTAGGTGATGACTCATTAGCTCTACAGGCATTAACTGAGCAACGTCGTAGTATTGCAACGGCCGCGCAGCTTCAAGTGGTGCACGCGTCTCCTTCAGCGGGTAACGTGGATATCTATTTGACCGCAGCTGAAGATATTAGCGATGCTGATCCCGTTGTTGCCGATGTACCTTTTGATGTTGAAGGCTTGGTGTCAACAGGTAGCTTACAAGTCACTCCAGGTGAATACTACGCGACTGTCACTGCAGCAGGCACTAAGACTGCAGCAATTGGTCCTGTATTATTCAACTTAGAAGGTGGTGGTATCTATACAGTTATCGCGGTCGATGCTGACGGTGGTGGCACACCTCCACAAGTTATTTTACTAGACGACCTTGCGACTCCTGCGCAGTAACCAAATCGCTTGGTAAACAGCACGCATAATGAGAAAGCCACTCAGAGCCAGCCACAAACCATGGTTCTCGAGTGGCTTACTTAGCCACCAAATCGGGATAAAACCAGTAATAGCCGCAAGCAACATGGTATCTCGCATGGCTTTTGACCATGCTAGACCGATAAACACACCATCCAGCCAATAGCTCCAATGTGCAAGCAACGGTAGTGCGATCACCCACGGTAAATAGCGCATTGCAGTATCCACTACGGCTGATAAGTCAGTAATCAAGCCAATAATTTGCTGCCCTAACAACCAAAATATGAGTGAATAGCCGACCGCGAACAGGCTTGACCACAACAGTGTAATCCTGCACCAGTAGCGTACTTGATTTGGGCGATTTCGTCCTTTGGCTTCGCCGGCTAACGCCTCAACAGCATATGCGATGCCATCAAGCCCAAGTGATATCAGCATTAAGAATTGCATTAACACTGCATTGGCAGCCACTATGGTCGTGCCATATCGTGCGGCGTAGCCTGTCATCATCGCCATGCAAAGTTGCAGTGTCAGGCTGCGAACAAAAATATTGCCATTAGCCTGTAAGAACAAGCTTAATTTACTGGCAACAATACGTGCCTTGCGCAACTGCCAACCTAAGGTGTGACGACACCAATAGAAACCGACGATAGCTGTTGTCCACTCAGCACAGAGTGACGCGTAGGCTGCACCTTTAACGTTCATGTTTAAGCCGACGATAAGGATGAGATCAAGTACGACGTTGACGAAGTTAGTAATAATCACTAACCACATCGCTCTTCGACTATCTTGACGGCCGAGTAAAACACCCAGGCAGATCAGTGTTGTGAGCGCCGCTGGCGCTGACCATAATCGAATTTGAATATAGTCCGTGGCGTAATTGAGTAACTTTGGGTCTGGTGCGACGAGCCACAATGACACTGAAGTTATAAAAGGACTCAAGCTAATGATTACCACGCCCAGTATTAAGGCGGTGAGAATCCCATGGGTGAACAGTTGATGTTGTTCTGTTTGATCATCGGCGCCAAAGGCTTGGGCAATAGCGCCCGTTGTCGCCATACGAAGAAATACCGCAAGTAGATATATAAAGCTGACGACCATGGCGCCAATCGCAACTGAAGAGAGATACACGCTGTTTGGCAAGTGCCCGATAATTGCCGTATCGACTAGCCCTAAAAGCGGTGCAGCGATATTCGAGATCATCATGGGTAACGCGATTGCAAATACGCGACGATGATCGGCGCGCGCAAAGCCCAACAACTTTTGCATTAAGCGAATTCCAACTAAATCATGTAGACTGGCATTAATGTAACATTCACCAGCAACTTTCTGGATAGTCTGATGAAATTAATCACAGGTTTATTGGCTCTTATCGCACTCTCTAGTTTTACAGTGGATGCCATGGCATCTAATGATTATTATCCGGGGGTACATATTCTTCAGTATCATCATGTCTCTGATAGCACCCCAGCGGTGACCTCGATTACACCAGAACAGTTCGAGCAACATTTAAAGTACTTGAAAGACAATAACTTTAATGTTGTTGATATCGAGCAAGCCGCAACATGGGTAGACGAGGGGGCAAGTATCCCGGCCAAGACCGTCGTTATTACTTTTGATGATGGTTACGACAATGTGTTTGAAAACGCTCATCCGATACTTACAGAGTATAATTATCCGTACGCTGTTTTCGTTAATCCTGATTTACTTGAAGCGCATCCATCGGCCTATATGAGTTGGCAGGAGTTGAAAACAATTGATGCAGAAGGCGCGACCATAGTGAACCATGGACAGACTCATGCTCACTTAATTCGTCGCAAAGACAATGAATCAGAGGCGCAATGGCAGGCTCGAATGAAACAGGATGTTGTTTCAGCGCAACAAGCGATTGATACTCAGTTAGGTGAACAACCTAAGTACTTTGCCTATCCTTACGGCGAATATTCGCCGGCGCTTGAGAAGCTACTAAAAGACTGGGGCTTTAAAGGGTTTGCTCAGCATTCAGGTGCTTGGAGTCAATGGAGTCCGACCACAGCGATCCCACGTTTTCCAGCATCAGGACGCTACGCTAACTTAGAGACGTTGGCGGTCAAACTGAATAGTTTACCTATGCCTGTAACTCATTATACGCCAGCAGATCCGTTAGTTTCACATTCCGAAACACGCCCGACTGTGACCGTCGAACTTAGTAAGAAAGAGGGAATGAACACCAATGCATTGCGCTGTTTTGCAGGAAGTGATGTGCTTGAGCCGCATTGGGACTCTGAAATGCAATTTAGCGTGACACCTAAGAACGACATCCCTATGGGACGCTCTCGTATCAATTGCACAGCTCCGAGTACCAGTGGTGGTTATCATTGGTTCTCGGTGGCGCTCATTCGTCCCGATAGTCAGGGTAACTGGCCCGACTAGCCCGCTAATATAGCAAAATCGCGTACTAGCTGTTCCATATCGACTGTTGGAATAGCGCCCGGCTCGTGAGTCGCATTAAAGATAGCGAGCCGCCTCCCGTTAGGATTCACCAAAATAATCGCTGCACTGTGATTGACCAAATAATTTGTTTCCCCTTCTTCAGGAACTGAATACATTAACCCTAAATCTCTGACAAATGGGAACAGTTGTGGGTGCTCAGCGCGCACCCCAACGAAATGTTTACCGAAGTAACCCGTGTACTCCGTTAAGCGCGCCAGTGAATCTCGCTGAGGGTCGACGGAGATCATCCAAACTTTGACCGGGACATCAGCATGAGCTTGCAACTGGGGCAGAATTGTTTTTAGAGAAGAAAGCGTGGTCGGGCAAATATCCGGACAATAGGTGTAGCCCGTAAAAAGTAATGTCCACTGACCCTTTAACGCTTCGTTATCAACGGTTCCACCAGTAGCCGTGGACTCAATCTTAAAAGGAGCAAGTGCCCTTGGTGGATCATATACCAAGGCTTCCGGCTTTTCTTGCGGCATTGTGATAAAAGCCAAAGCCCCGGCAGCGGCTGCCAATATTCCACCGATAATTATAAGCCAACGCGATTGCATGGTATGTCCTTACAAATAATGATCAACTAAGAGAATGACGAACATTAACATCAGATGCCAAATGGAGAAGGTGAACATGCTATATGCCGTATTTTTTTCCGGTGCATATTTAAGCTTCCATGCATACCCCAAGAAGATCATGTTTAAAGCGGTTGATCCAATCAGATAAAGCACGCCTGACATACCAACGAGATAAGGCAGAAGACATACCACCGATAGCAAAATAGTGTATAGAAAGATGCAAGTCTTGGTAAATTCGACGCCATGGGTGACCGGTAGCATTGGGACTTTAGCTCGCGCATAGTCCTTTTCTCGATGCACGGCGAGTGCCCAGAAATGGGGCGGTGTCCAGGTAAACACGATCATGACTAAAAGAATCGCAAAACCGTGGATCTCATTGGTCATGGCTGTCCAACCTAACAGCGGTGGCGCTGCACCTGCCAAACCACCAATCACAATATTCTGTGGCGTGGCGCGCTTTAAAAACATGGTGTAGACCACTGCATAGCCCACCATACTGGCAAAGGTTAACCAAGCTGTTAGTGGGTTTACCCACGCGTATAACATGACAAAACCTACGAGCCCCAGGATCGTAGCAAAGGTCAATACACGCGTTGGTGAGAGACTTCCTTGTGGTAGCGGACGACGTAAGGTTCGCGCCATCTTGGCATCAATATGGCGGTCGACTAAGTGATTAATCGCCGCTGCGGCGGCAGACATTAGACCAATACCCGCGAGGGCCGGAATCAGAGTCCAAACGGGCAACGCGTTCTGCGTCGACAAACACATGCCGACCACCGCCGTCAGAAGTAGCATGGCGACGACCCGTGGCTTTGTGAGCTCTAGATATTCGCGCCATTTGATGATGGGGTGTTCGAGCTTTTTATGGCTTGTTATGGTTTGCATAAACACCTCTTACGCTTTGCGTGAAAGATTATAATTGAGTGCAACGAGTGACAGCAGTAGTAGCGCACCCACAGCGTTGTGTGCGACAGCGACCGGTAAAGGAAGGCTGTAAATTACATTGCTAAGGCCAAGGCTGATCTGGACTGTGAGTAATAAGGCTACCCAAGCTAATGAGCGTCTAAAAAAGCCAGACTGAGCTTTGCGCCAACATTTAAATAATAGCCAAGCTAATACCAGTGTAGTAAAGATCGCACCAAAACGATGCATGATGTGCATCGTCATTCGGTCGTCGTAATCATGGGCGCCAAATTGATAACTCGTTGCCTCAGGTACACTGAACGCGCCCGCAAAATCGAGCTGAGAAGTCCAATTACCCTCACAAACGGGTAGCTCGGTACAGGCGACTGCCGCATAGTTTGCGGCAACCCACCCACCAAGCGCTATTTGTCCGATAACGACTAACAACGCAAATAGTGCCAGTCCACGATATTTGCGTAGCTCCGGGTCGCCTCCTCCCAATCGGTAGGGTTCTAAACGCAGTGATAGCAGAAATAACAGCGACAGTACGCTAAAGCCACCGAGCAAGTGTCCCATGACAATGAGTGGCTGCAGGTTCATTGTGACAGTGAGCATGCCAAGCGTTGCCTGGAATATGACTAATAGCAAAATAAACAAAGGTAACTTCTTAGGCGTTGACTTTGAGTCGAACGTAGAACGCCTCTTTAATACTGAGCCGACAGCGATGACTAGAATTAAAAGACCTAACGTGCCAGCAAAGTAGCGATGAATCATTTCATTCCATGCTTTATGGTGTTCAAGCGGCGCATCAGGGAAACGCATTTGTGCTTCAGCAACATGATGCTCTTGAGTAGGAACACTCATAAACCCATAGCAGCCAGGCCAGTCAGGACACCCCAAACCCGCCTCGGTAAGTCGGGTATAAGCACCGAGAACAATTACACAAAATGCTAAAAGCAAACTGATTTTAACGAGTGTACGCATGAGTCAATCCTACCCAATCCGAGAAAGCTTTAACATTTTGCGAAGGTCAGCCAAGATGTTCTTGCCTTCTAAAACCATCGTTTCATGATCGGCATAAGTGGGGTAGTGCAGCATGACGTGGCCTTGTGGATCGATGATAAATACATGATCTGACGGAATGACCTTAACGGCGTTTATGATCTCGGGTGACTGTATGGCTACAATATCCTGCCAATGAGGCAACTCGCGTTGTTTGGACACCGTGTGTGGTGATAGCACGACGGGGGTCACGCGGTCGCTATCTTTTCCCAAAGCCACATCGAGTTGACCCAGCACATATAATGTATTCTTACATTGCTGACTGCACTCGTCCGGCATTCGATAAGCGACGCGCCAACCTTCCGGTAACACTTCGAGTTGCGATAACGTGAGCGGTTGCTCAAGCAACACGCCTTTATTGGTAGCGGGCTGATACCAGTGTGTTTTAAGGGTCAGCCATGCGCCTATGACGGGCAGAGCGAATACTGCAATAACAATGAGCAACGTGCGTTGTGAGCGTGTGAGGGAGCTCATGGTGTCTCCTCTTGTTTTGATTTATTTAATTTGTATAGCACTACAAGGTATACCACTAAGCAGGCAATAGCGAGTGAAAACCATTGTACCGCGTAAGCCTGATGTTTTTCCGGTGCCATGACTTGAGGCTCCCACTGTTGCCGAAAACCTTTCAGTTGTGGCGAAACCAACAATAGCTCATAAGGTTTTAGCGCTATCCCCGTGTGCTCACTAATGGTTTGCGGGATAAACTCTTGGACGCGTTTTGGCCATTTCGTGTGTTGCTCCTCAAATACTTGAGAAATAAATTGATTCGCCTGAGGGATGCGAACTAAACCTTCTATTGTTAATTCCTGTTGCGGTAACTCGACGGTTGGAATTTCTGAGCGGGACCGTGGCGCCGCTATCCAACCTAAGTTAACAGGTAACAGCTCGCTTAATTGAGTGCTTTTGAGTAAAGCAATGACGTGATAACCAGGTTGCCCTTCAACCATTTGATTATCGAGCAAAAAGTAGCGTTTAGTATCGATTTGGCCTGTAACGCTAATTAACTCGAAGCGGTTTAGGGAGTTGCGATCCGATAGTCTGTCTGTCAGTGGGCGAGCCTGCTGATTTTGTGCCTGCGCAAAATCGGTGAACAGCTGTTGTTTCTGTTGAGCGCGATCGAGTTGCCAGAATCCCAACTTGACCAAAATGGCAATAGCAATCACAGTAACTATTGACGCTACTAAGGGGATTTTTATGTTACTTCTTTTCAAACTCATTATTGTCGCGCTTCTTCTTTATATGATTTTTAATTTATTTCGCGCTCTGTTCGTGATGTTGAGCAATGACCCAGAAAAACCGCCGATGTCGCGTTATTTAGGACGTCGGGTGGGTATCGCCGCGATCGTTTTACTGCTCATGGTGATCGCGGCGTATGCAGGCTTTTTACCGTTTCATCCAAGGCCCTATTAAGCCTTAAAGCACATACACAATCACAAATAGGCAAATCCACACCACGTCAACGAAGTGCCAGTACCAACTGGTTGCCTGAAAGGCGAAATGCTTTTGTGGCGTGAAGTGTCCTTTAAGCACGCGTAAAAACATAATGATCAACATCAGTGTGCCTAGCGTGACATGCATGCCATGGAAGCCTGTTAGCAGATAAAAGGTGTTTCCGTACACGCCAGATTGTAAGGTGAGTCCCAACTCCTCGTAAGCATGCACATACTCAGTGCCTTGCAAATAGAGAAATATCATGCCGAGCACTATTGTTAGGCCAAGCATTGCAGTGAGTTGGGTCCGTTTGTTTTTCTCCAGGCCCACGTGGGCAAAATGGCAGGTTATCGAACTGGTGATCAAGATGACGGTATTAATCAATGGTAATCCGTACCAGCCCATCGCTTGTGTTTTGGTTCCACCCGGTGTTTCAACGAGAGGCCATTGAGCAACGAACTGAGGCCATAAAACTTCACCTGTCATGACGTTATTGCTGGCGCCATCTAACCAAGGCACCGCAATCATTCGCGCGTAGAAAAGCGCGCCAAAAAAGGCACCAAAAAACATCACCTCAGAGAAGATGAACCAACTCATACCTTGCTTATAAGAGGTGTCGAGTTGATCGCTATGAAGTCCGCTCATTGTTTCATTGATCTGATCGCGGAACCAACCGAACAGCATCACCGCAATGACACCAAATCCGGCGAAAAGAACGTGCGACCCCCAACCTTGCGTATCGCTGGTTGCTTCAATAACGGTATGGGCGGCGCCCCATGCAATTAATCCTAAGCCAAGCGCTCCCACGATGGGCCAAATGCTTGACGGTGGTACATAATAACTTTGTTGTTGTTCTGCCATAACGACGTATTCCTTATTCTGTTGACTCAAGCAAAGCCAGAGCTTCTGGCGTCGCGTTGGCTGTCATATCATACAGCGTGTATGACAGGGTGAAGGTGGTGATATGGGCTGGAATGTCAGGGTCAATATAAAACTGCATTGGCATTTTGGCATCGTTGCCGGCGGCCAGCGGTTGCTGATTGAAACAAAAACATTCGACTTTATTAAGATAAAGTGATGCCTCTGCTGGCGCGATAGAAGGAATCGCTTGAGCGACCATATCATCAGGCGTTGGGTTCGCGGCAAGAAAGTTTACGACACGTACTTCGCCAGGATGAACGCGCACCTCTTTAATTTCCGGTTCGAACTTCCACGGAATGCCCTGTGCTGTTCGCGTAATAAATTGCACTCTGACGGTACGACTTTTATCGACCTCATGTTGACTGACCGCAGCAGGTTCGTTGTTGGTACGTCCGTTAAACCCGGTGACCTCGCAAAATACGTTATACAACGGTACCAGCGCAAAACCAAAGGCAAACATGCCTGCTACGGTGAGTAGCAGGCGTTTGACGATTTTACTATTGTTAGCACGTTTATCAGACATAAGATCACTCCACTTTGGGTGGTGTCTCAAACGTGTGATAGGGAGCTGGTGACGGAACGGTCCACTCGAGGCCTTCCGCGCCATCCCACGGCTTGGCTGCTGCTTTTTCACCACCACGCGCACATTTGATCACCAACCATAAAAAGATGAGTTGTGATAAACCAAAGGCGAAGCCGCCGATACTGGTGATTTGGTTGATATCTGCGAACTGCACCGCGTAGTCGGGGATACGACGAGGCATACCGGCTAATCCCGCGAAATGCATTGGGAAAAACAACACATTAACCGAGATGAGAGAGCACCAGAAGTGCAGCCTTGCCAATGTTGTATCGTACATGTGTCCGGTCCACTTCGGCAGCCAATAATAGCTTGCTGCCATGACAGAGAAGATTGCTCCGGTTACCAACACGTAATGAAAGTGAGCGACGACAAAGTAAGTATCATGATACTGGAAGTCGACAGGGGTCATCGCAAGCATGACACCGGAGAAGCCGCCAATCGTGAACAAAATCACGAATGCGAGTGCGAATAGCATGGGAACCTCAAACGAAATCGCGCCTCGCCACATCGTGGCAACCCAGTTAAAGACTTTAACACCTGTCGGTACAGCAATTAGCATCGTGCAGTACATGAAAAAGAGCTCGGCGAAAACGGGCATACCTGTAGTAAACATATGATGTGCCCAGACCAGAAACGATAAAATGGCAATCGAGGCGGTTGCATACACCATCGAGGAATAACCAAATAATTTTTTCCTTGAGAAAGTCGGTATGATCGCTGAAATAATGCCGAAAGACGGCAATATCATAATGTAGACCTCGGGGTGACCGAAGAACCAGAAAATATGCTGGAACATGACCGGATCACCGCCGCCGGCGGCATTAAAAAAGCTTGTGCCAAAGTACTTATCGGTGAGGACCATCGTCACAGCGCCTGCAAGTACAGGCATGACGGCAATCAATAAAAAGGCAGTAATTAACCACGTCCAGACAAATAAAGGCATCTTCATGTAAGTCATGCCCGGCGCGCGCATGTTGAATATGGTTACGATAACGTTGATCGCGCCCATAATGGATGAAATACCCATGATGTGTACGGCGAATACGAACAGCGCTGTGGAGTCATTACTGTACGTTGTTGAGAGCGGCGCGTAGAACGTCCAGCCAAAGTCGGGACCGCCGCCTTCCATGAATAATGATGACAAAAGAATCACGAAGGCGAATGGAAGAATCCAAAAGCTCCAGTTATTCATGCGCGGCAATGCCATATCAGGCGCGCCAATCATCATCGGCACCATCCAGTTCGCAAGTCCCGTAAAGGCCGGCATTACGGCGCCAAAAATCATAACGAGTCCATGCACGGTGGTCATCTGGTTAAAAAACTGAGGCTCCACCAGTTGTAAACCCGGTTGAAAAAGTTCGGCACGAATGACCATCGCCATTGCACCGCCAACAAAAAACATAATTAAACTAAACCACAAATACATCGAACCAATATCTTTGTGGTTTGTGGTAAACAACCAACGAGTAATGCCAGACGGCTTATGATCGTGGTGTGCTTCGTGATTGTGATCGTCCACTACTGTGCTCATCACCGTCTCCTTATTTATTCATTGCTGCGTTAATGTCGGCGGCTTGTACCATCTCGCCCGTATCATTACCCCAGGCATTACGCTCGTAAGTAATAACAGAAGCCAGCTCTTGCATTGTTAATTGCTGAGCAAAAGCTTGCATCGCTGATCCTTGGACACCGTGCAAAACAATATCAATGTGCTTATCGATATTTTCTGGCTTAGACGCAATCGGACTGCCTGCAAGCGCAGGGAAGGTGCCTGAAATGCCTTGACCGTTAGGCTGATGGCATGCAGCACACGTACTGTTATAAATTTTTTCACCCATCGCCATTAACTCGTCCATCGACATTTCCATATCAAGCAATTCTTGCTGGCGCTTTTGCTCGGCAATTTGCTTTGCTTCTGTCTCGTCGATCCATTTAGCGTAGTCTTCAGGGGTCTTTGCAATTACAACGATGGGCATAAAGCCGTGGTCTTTGCCGCACAACTCGGCACACTGACCGCGATAAATACCGGGTTCATCAATTCGAGTCCAGGCTTCGTTAATAAAGCCGGGGTTGGCATCCTTTTTAACGGCAAAATCAGGTACCCACCAACTGTGGATAACATCGTCAGAAGTGACGAGAAAACGAACCTTTTGACCCGTCGGCAAAACAAGTGGGTTATCGACCTCTCTAAGGTAGTTTTCACTCTTATCAAACTTATTATCTATTTGTTGTTGTTGAGTCGCTAAGCGACTAAAAAATTCTACTTCGCGATCAAAATATTTGTAGTGCCATTTCCATTGGGATCCGGTGACCTGAATAGTTACGTCAGCATCTGATGTATCTTCCATTGCTATTAAGGTCGATGTTGCAGGTATCGCCATACCCACCAAAATAAGGAACGGAATCAGCGTCCAAAGAATTTCAACCTTTACATTCTCATGGAACTTCGCGGGCTCACGACCGCGGGATTTGCGGTGTCTAATCATTGAATAGAACATCAGTCCAAAAACGACAACACCGATCACACAGCAGATATAAAATATCGTCATGTGCAAGTCGTAAACGTCCCGACTGACTTCTGTTACACCTTTCGTGAGGTTGAGGCTGCGCTCTTGGGAAAGCGCAGATGCACTATACAACAGGGGTAGTGCCCATAACGGCTTCATTTTCACGTGACTTCTCCTCTCATTCTTCTCTGCTTGAGCAAAATGCTAGCTTGGAAGAACAAAGAGGTAAGCAGAAAAAGGAACAGCTTCTCCCCAGAAATCACTTTCTCTACCAACTCTTTGTTGTAGTTTATAAGTTATACTAATTTATATAGTTGGGTAGTATCATTTATTAACTAAAATCTACACAAAGATCTAGATCAAAAACGTTAAATGGTCAAAAAGTGTCCATAAATGTTAAAAAAAAGGCTGCCGAAGCAGCCAGAAATGTATTAACCCTGTTGGGGGGATTAGTGCAGGTGGGGGGTTAATACATCCTCTTCAAACATGAAGCTCTGAGTTTGGCTCACTCGAGATGATAGACGAATACGCTGCGCAGCGCGCTTGTCGAAGCCACTAACCCAAGCGACCACAACGTCACTGGTTCCTGATAATACGGCTTGTTCGAGTGCCCATGCGCGATCGTCCGTCTTGCCTGGGCGTAGCCAACGAATACGTTGGCGAGGAATACCTGCGTTAACAAGTTGTTGTACAAAACTCGCCTGTCCACCGATAACTGTAATCCAGCGCTGTCCGATGCTGTGTACTGCCGCTTCAAGTGCCGCTGATAAACTAGGCGGAACAACATTAGGCGTAATCACTTCGGCCTGTTGATTGTTGTATGTCCATAGTCCAGGGTGATTGCTGCTGTTTGATTGTAGTCTTTTCATAAAGATGCTCCGTTACGAATGATGCCAACGGCAAGTCCTTCGATAGCAAATACTTGCTGGGCAAGGTCGACAACAATCGTAGAGAACTCTTCGTTCTCGGGATGCAATAGTACTTGACGACCTTTTTGTTCAAACCGTTTAACCGTGACTTCGTCTTCAACGCGGGCGACTACAATCTGCCCATTGCGCGCTTGTTCAGTTTTATGGACAGCGAGCAAATCACCGTCCAAAATTCCAATATTTCTCATGCTCATCCCGTTAACACGAAGCAAAAATTGTGCACTGGGATAAAACATTGATTCATCGAGTTGATAATGGCGTTCGATATGCTCTTGGGCCAATATGGGCTCACCAGCTGCCACTTGACCAATGAGCGGCAAGCCAAGCTCTTCTTCTATATCTTCAGCCACTAAGCGAATGCCGCGAGACATGCCCGGCATGATTTCAATCACGCCCTTTTTGGCTAACGCTTTTAAATGCTCTTCAGCAGCGTTGGCTGAGCGAAAGCCCAACCGACTCGCGATTTCGGCGCGCGTAGGCGGCATACCGGTTGCTTGTAAGTTATCTTTAATTAACTCAAGAATTTCGGCTTGTCTGGGAGTCAGTGGACGCATAGCAATTACCTGTTTATCTGTACAGTATACTGTGAGTATATACAGGTATTGTTGAGATGCAAGTCATTTTATTCGACGACTTTTTCGAACGGAATTGTTATGATTATTGTCTTACTGTTTTAAACGCAAGGGTAGCAAGGAATATCATGACCGCGGTGAGTTGGAGTTACGCGCTCTTTAAACATCCTATCCGTTGGATGACACGAGCAATGACCATAATTGATAAACCTGAGGCCGATCAGGCGGATATCACGGTAGCACCTGTGGTGTACGTGATGCGCTCAAATGCCAAGTCTGACTTCGCCATTTTGCAGCGTTCCGCGCGTGAAAATCAGCTACCCGATCCACAACAGCCCCTGTACATCAACGGAAAGTCGTTTGATCGAGTGCTACTGTTACCGGAGCGCGATGACGCCGCTTCAGCACGAGCACTTTCGCAATTTCAAGCGCTACTAGAAGCGCATCAAGCCGATCCTGAGCTGGATGTACAATTACTCCCAGTGGGGATATTTTGGGGCCGCAAGCCCGGACAAGAGGCCCACGCGGGAAATGCCATGACCGGTGACTTAGATAACCCGGGGCATTTGCGTAAGTTCTGGTTGATCATGTTCTCCGGGCGTCAAGTTCTATGCCGCATGTCGCGTCCTGTAAGCTTAGGCCAGATGAGTCGTCAAAGTGGCGCCGATTATCGTATCGCGCATAAACTAGCGCGTGTGGCACGGGTCCACTTCGTGCGCATGCGTTATGCGGTTGCGGGTCCTAAATTGAGCGATCGCAATGAACTTTTGAACCAGCTTCTGAAAACACCGGCGCTTAAAAAGGCGATAAAAGATGAGCAACGCTCGAATAAAGTGGATGAGGCGCAAGCCTTAAAAAAGGCTAAAGGCTATTTAAACGAAATTGCCGCAAACTACAGCGAAACCCTGGTACGTGTATTAGATCGCTTTATGACATGGATGTGGAGTCGAATCTATAACGGTATCGATGTACGCGGCGCCGATGAAGTGCGTAAGCTTGCCCAGCAAGGGCATGAAATCATTTATGTACCTTGTCACCGAAGTCATATGGATTACTTGCTGCTAAGTTACGTTATCTATAAGCAAGGTCTTGTACCTCCGCATATCGCCGCAGGGGTTAATTTAAACTTTTTCCCTGTGGGTTCGATTTTCCGCCGTGGCGGCGCATTCTTTATTCGTCGTTCGTTTCGCGGCAACAAGCTCTATTCATCTGTATTTCGTGAGTATCTATGCTGGTTGTTCCAGAAAGGCTACCCGGTCGAATACTTTACCGAGGGTGGACGCTCACGTACGGGGCGTTTATTGCCGCCTAAGACGGGTATGTTTGCCATGACCGTGCAAGGTATGTTGAGAGGTCAGCAAAGACCGATTTCGATTGTACCCGTGTACTTAGGTTATGAGCACGTAATGGAGGTAGCAACTTACCTCAAAGAGCTCAAAGGTAAAAATAAAGAGAAAGAATCGTTGTTCCAAGTTTTGAAGTCCGTCACTAAGCTGAAAAACTTTGGTCAGGGATTTGTTACTTTCGGCTCGCCCATCGATCTAAAAGCCTATATGGATGACCATGTTGAGGACTGGCAGCGTTCTGTCACACGAGGCGCAGAAGAGCCCGAAAGACCCAGTTGGCTAACACCGACGGTCAATGGCTTAGCCGAGCAAGTAATGCGCGGTATTAATGATTGTGCGGCTGCCAATAGCGTTAATCTCACGGCATTGGCGTTATTAAGTTCGGAGCATAACGCACTAACGCGAGAGGAACTGATTGCCCAAATCAATGTTTACCTGGATTTACTACGCGAGGTGCCATATACGCATCACGTCAACGTACCTGAGCAGTCAGCAGAAGAGCTGTTGTCGTTGGCGCTACGCACCGATAAGTTTGACGTACAAGATGACTCA
Organism: Idiomarina sp. D18; assembly: GCF_057748155.1. Classification (NCBI taxonomy): domain Bacteria; kingdom Pseudomonadati; phylum Pseudomonadota; class Gammaproteobacteria; order Alteromonadales; family Idiomarinaceae; genus Idiomarina; species Idiomarina sp. D18. The sequence goes on along the minus strand of NZ_CM173240.1, from coordinate 2,247,978 downwards.
ATGGGGCAGGTCATCTCATTGCACGCAGCGAATGCTATTGCAATGACGTATTACCGAAATAATGTACTTCACTTAATGATATTACCCGGTGTGATTGCATCTTTGATTCATGCCAAACAAAAAGTGAACGTCACAACTATTATTGAGCGTTGTAGCGCAGTATACCCCATGTTGCAGGCTGAGTTATTTTTGTCACACAGCGACAAGGATTTAGATACTTGGGTGCGTGCTATCGTGGAAGAATTAGAACGCCAACAGCTTATTAGCCTTGATGGTGAGATGGTGCGCGCAGCAAACCGCGAAACGGCGGCGTGGTTACAACTTAAGTTATTGGCGGGCAGCGCAAGCGAAACGTTACAGCGTTATGCAATCGTTTTAGAGTTGTTGCAGCAAGCGCAGCCGATTAAGCGTGCCGAGCTTGAGCGTCAGTCGATAACGCTCGCTGAACGACTCAGCGCGATTCATGGCATTGATGCGCCAGAGTTCTATGATAAGAAAGTCATGACAAGTTTTATCGCAAGCCTTAAGGCCCAATCTCTCTTGCAAGTCAACGATGATGGCGATCAAGTGGCTGCGCCTGAAATAGGTCCATTAAGTGACGACATAGACGAGTTGCTCGATCCGACAATCTTGCAGACGATTCGTCAATCGGTGCAACAGTTGATGGTCAGCGCAGACTAAATGCGTTGACCATCCGCTCGAATCATTAATACCAGTAATGAAGCGCAAGGCTGACGCCAATCACCATTCCGACGTAGTGATTATGCAAAAAGGCTTGGAAACAGGCCTTAGGTGCTCGTTCTCGTATCATCCAATGTTGATAACTAAACAGACAAGCGGCGGCTATGAGACCGAGCCAAGCGTACCACTGCAAATTGAGGTGATGCCAAACCACGGTGAGAATAATTAAAGTCACAATCTGCAAGGCAGCGATAATGAGTCTATCGTACCGACCGAACAGGATGGCGGTACTTTTTATGCCTACTTTGAGGTCATCTGCTCGATCCGCCATAGCGTACTCGGTATCGTAGGCAATGGTCCAAACGATATTAGCAATAAACAAGCCACCCGCAAGCCACCATTGATCGCTATTCAGCGCACTAAATGCCATCAAAATACCGAAACTAAACGCGATACCTAACACGACTTGAGGAAGTTGTGTCCAACGTTTGCAAAATGGATAGAGAGATGCCACACCCGCTGCGGCAAAAGCCAGCATAATGGTTTGTGTATTAAACTGGAGCACCAGCAGAAATGCGAGTATCAAAAGTCCAAAGAATAACAGGATGGCCTCGGTGCTGTTGACCTCACCGGAAGCAAGAGGGCGTAATTTTGTGCGCTCCACATGACCATCAAGATTACGGTCTGCGAAGTCATTAATCACACAGCCTGCTGAGCGCATTAAAAATGTACCTAACATAAATATGACTACGACTTTGAGCGGTGGATTACCGTCACCGGCAATAAGAAGTGCCCATAACGTTGGCCATGCGAGCAGATAAGTACCAATAGGACGGTCAGCGCGCATTAAACGCCAATAGCTGTTAAGTTTACTCATTGATTACCTCAGTATATCGGTACAGGGCTTAAGAAAAACTCGCTTACTAAAACACTTTGTCCCTGGGTTTCGAACAGGCTCCGTCGTCCCCAAAGAGGGCCTTTTTGCTGATAAAAGTGCTGATTAATTTCGTTGATACCATGGTTTAAAGGTAGTTGAGTAACCTCAAAAGTCGAGCGAGTCAAATCGGGCTGGTTAAATAATGACTGACCTAACGACTGTGTCCCGAGCTCACCCAAATTAAGGTTATGCCGGTCTGCCGCCGATATAGGAAAAACGCTACGAGCGAATACGAATGGACGCTCGTCTAGAGTGAGTAATACTTCCCGAACAACAAAAAGAGTTTGCTGTGGAAACTCTGAACGTTCATTGGCAAAGGGTGATGCCGCAGTTTGACCGATGAGTTCCACCGCAAAAGAGCCTGGTAACGAACGTAACTTGGCTGTAAGTGAACTCTCGTCTAGTAACCAATCTCGGACGGTTGGTTCTAGTTGGATATCGGAGGCACGCTGCCAACAACAAGGTTCGGTACTGAGAAATTCAATAGACATAGTGATTGGTGCTCATGATATTCTTTGGCTATCATACCAAAGCCACTGCCGTTAAACATTATAAAGGCTAATGAATTATGACCTTGCAACGTTGGTTGTTCAGCATTTTGTTACTTTTCAGTCTGACGCTATTCTCGGCAAGCGCCGCGCGAGCTCAGGATGTCGCTTACTATGGATTTGAGCCAGATATCATTACAAATTTTATTAAGGATAAAGAAGAGTATCGACTTGGCTTTATTCGGGTTGCTGTAGAGGTCATGGTCGATAATCCACAAAATGTGAGCGTGGTAGAGCATCACGCTCCATTGTTGAGAGATGCTTTTATTCAGATCCTAAGTACAGCGAGTGAACAGCAAATCAGAACAATGACGGGCAGAGATCAGTTGCGACTTAAGTGTTTTGAACAAGCACAGCGATTGATGGCGAAGGAGACCGGCAGTACGGTGATCAAGCAAGTCATTTTCACGAAATATATTTATCAATAGCGTGGTTTGGGCGTGAGTTTGCGAACGGTGATCCCTGCAATGCAACCTGCTATCAGCCCAGCTAAGTGAGCTTCGTTTGCCACGTTGACCCAGAGCACATCAGTGTAGCCAAGTATCAGCCAACCCAGCATAAATAGAATGAGTGCAGGTGGCAGTTTAAGCGGAGTATTGCGCTGCCCACTATATAGCCAACAAAAACCCAATAAACCGTAAACCACACCGGACATCCCGCCAAAATTAGGACCACTTACTTGAAATTGAATGACGTTAGCACTGACAGCGGTGAGTACGAACAAGGCAAACAACCAACGTGTCCCTAAATAGACCTCTATCCGACCACCTAAATACCACCACCAAAATAAGTTAAAAACGATGTGGGTAGCGGAAAAATGAAGAAAGGCAGGCGTTATAAACCGCCAAGGAGCATCGAGCGGGAGCTGAGAAAAGCTATCGCTAATGATAAAGTAACGAACAAAAGCATCACCGCCCGCCATAATGCCCATAAACATAAGCACGCAAACCACGGCAATGATGCGGGTTAACCAACCTGTATTTTTCATCAGGTCATTCAGCAATTCACGATTTTTTGTCTGTTCACGAACCGCAACGATGTCTGGGTCAGCCTTAAACTCGTCTATAAGTTGGCGAGCTCGTGCCTCGTAACTGCTTTGATGCAGTAGCAAATCCAGTTTGCCATTTCGCTCACTCACACTGACAGGGATACCTTGGCTACGAAGCCACGCATATAACTGCTGAAGGTAAGGACCATCCTGAGTTGTGAGTAAGCGTTTCATTAATTTACCCCTGCTCGACCGCTTCTGGGTAGGCCGTTTGCCAAGCGGTAAAGCCGCCATCCATGCTACTCACTTGCGTGAGGCCTTGCGACTCCAGCACCAGCGCGGCTTGTTGACTGCTTATACCGTGGTAACACACAACAATGACCTGCGTGTCTTTATCGGTATTCGCTAGAAAGTCACCAATATTGTCGTTGTTGAGCGGTTGCGCATTAGGGATATGACCCGCGTGAAAGGATTGCGGGTCTCTAATATCAACGAACACAGGAGAGGCATCCGAAGCCCATGCTTGGTGGGCTTCTACCAATGAAATATGACGAACAGACTGAGTCATCGTTAGTCCCAATTAAGAATGACTTTACCTGACTGACCCGAAACCATGGTTTCGAATCCCTCTTCGTAGTCATCGACTGACATTTGATGGGTCAGAATCGGTGAAATATCTAGACCTGATTGCAGCAAACTGGCCATTTTGTACCAAGTTTCAAACATTTCACGACCATAGATACCTTTAATGACCAGTCCCTTAAAGATAACTTCGTTCCAGTCAATGGCAACGTTTTCAGGTGGAATACCTAACATTGCCACCTTACCGCCATGGTTCATCGTCGCGAGCATTTGCGAGAATGCTGACGGTACACCAGACATCTCTAGCCCAACGTCAAAGCCTTCTTTCATGCCCAGCTCTGACATAACGTCTTTGAGACTCTCTTCTGCCACGTTAACGGCACGAGTTACACCCATCTTTTTGGCTAGCTCAAGTCGGTACTCATTCACGTCGGTGATCACTACATGGCGTGCCCCGACATGGCGAGCCACTGCCGCCGCCATAATACCGATAGGACCTGCGCCGGTAATCAGAACATCCTCGCCAACGAGATCAAAGGCAAGGGCGGTATGTACCGCATTACCCAAAGGATCCATGATGGCCGCCATATCGTCGGTGACGTCGTCCGGCAACTTAAATGCGTTGTCAGCCGGGATAACGAGGTACTCGGCAAAGGCACCAGGGCGGTTGACCCCAACACCATAGGTATTGCGGCACAAATGACGGCGTCCAGCACGACAGTTGCGGCAGTGACCACAGGTAATATGCCCTTCACCGGATACACGGTCACCGATTTCAAAACCGCGCACACCATCGCCCATGGCGGCTACTTCACCCACGTATTCGTGGCCTACAACCATAGGCACTGGAATCGTTTTCTGTGACCAATCGTCCCATTTATAAATGTGAACATCGGTACCGCAAATCGCGGTTTTCTTAATTTTGATGAGTACGTCGTTATAACCATATTCCGGCTTCTCGACGTCTGTCATCCAAATACCCGGTTTTGAATGCAGTTTCGCTAGTGCTTTCATAATCAGTCCCCAGACTCGGCGTTAAATAACGCCGAGCTCTTTACCAATACGTGTGAATGCTTCAATAGTGCGGTCAAGTTGTTCGCGTGTGTGTGCCGCAGACATTTGCGTACGGATACGCGCTTTGCCCTTAGGTACGACAGGGAACGAGAATCCGATGACATAGATACCTTCTTCGAGCAAACGATCAGCCATTTCAGAAGCAAGGCGAGCGTCGCCAATCATGACCGGAATAATCGCATGGTCAGCACCGCTGAGGGTAAAGCCCGCCGCTTCCATTTCGGTTCTGAAATAGGTTGCGTTGTCCCAGAGTTGCTCACGCAATTCGTTACCTTGTTCAAGCATTTCAAGTACTTTGATGGATGCCTGCACGATAGCTGGTGCTACCGAGTTAGAGAATAAATAGGGACGCGAACGTTGGCGTAACCAATCGATCACTTCCTTTTTGCCCGACGTATAACCACCTGAAGCGCCGCCTAAGGCTTTACCCAAAGTACCCGTGATGATATCGACACGACCCAAAACGTCGCAGTATTCATGGGTACCTTTACCATTAGCGCCTAAGAAGCCAGTTGCGTGGCAGTCATCCATCATCACCAAGGCGTCATATTTATCTGCTAAGTCACAGATACCTTTAAGATCGGCAATAACACCGTCCATCGAGAATACACCGTCGGTCGCAATCAACTTAAAACGTGCGCCATCGGCATCGGCTTGTTTAAGTTGTTGTTCAAGGTCATCAAGATTATTGTTTTTGTAGCGGTAGCGTTTTGCTTTACTAAGACGGATGCCATCAATAATACTGGCGTGATTTAACTCATCGCTGATAATAGCGTCCTCTGGGCCCATCAAGGTCTCAAATAGACCTCCATTGGCGTCAAAACACGAAGAATAAAGAATCGTGTCTTCGGTACCCAGAAAGTCACTCAGTTTAGTTTCCAGTGTTTTGTGAATATCTTGCGTACCACAAATAAAACGCACCGACGCAGTACCAAAGCCGTGTTCATCAAGACCTTGCTTAGCCGCTTTAATTAGGTCCGGATGATTGGCAAGGCCTAAGTAATTGTTGGCACAAAAGTTCAACACTTGTTGGCCATTAACGGTAATTTCAGAACTTTGATCAGAAGTGATAATACGTTCTTTTTTGTACAGACCGTCTGATTTGGTCTGTTCGAGTTGCTCATTAAGGTGCTGATAAAAATTTGTGTTCATTACGAAATCCTGTTCAGTCATTTGGCTTTCTTAACATTACCCTGTATTTTACGCATGTTCACTGAAAGCCGCATCCCTAATTTGCAAAAGCTATAAAGATGAGCCAGTTTTGAGGATGTACTGTAAAGTTTGCACAACGTTAAAACGAGGAACCTATGCACCGTAGAGCTATTTATCCTGGCACTTTTGATCCCATAACTAATGGCCACGCCGACCTCATTGAGCGCGCTGCAAGCCTGTTCAGTGAGATCATCGTCGGTGTAGCAGAAAGTCCAAGTAAGAAGCCGTTATTTAGCCTGCAAGAACGGGTACTATTAGCTCAACAAGTGACTGAGAAGTTGGATAATGTGCGTGTGGTGGGTTTTTCAGGGCTGTTAGTTAATTTTGCTAAGGACCATGATGCATCGGTATTGATTCGTGGCTTGCGCGCGGTCTCGGATTTTGAGTACGAATTCCAGCTTGCCAATATGAATCGACGACTATTCCCCGAGCTGGAAAGTGTGTTTTTAACACCCGCTGAAGAAAACTCCTTTATTTCGTCGACTCTAGTTAAAGAAGTTGCTTTGCATGGCGGAGACGTTGGCGAATTTGTGGATGGGCGTGTGGCTGAGGCGCTGCAACAAAAATTTGCTGGTCAGCGCCCTTAATCAGCTAAGCAATCGCGCTTTGGTAAAAAACCAGCCCCATTAAGACTGGGCAAATATACCTTAAGTGCCAACGTAGCAATCGGTAGCGCAAGCCCTGCGCTGCCAGCGCTGTAACATGGTTACTGCGTTTCCAGAACCAGCCAACAACTAGTAAGTAAAACAGTCCCGACAGCGGTAATTGGAATTGGGTTACAGCGGTAACTACCCAGCCAAACAGCGGCTCAAACCAAAGCACTAAGGATAGTGCGAGCAACGCGATTACGAGCATGGCAATGGCAACGGCGACTGGGCGAGGTAAGTCGTGTTCTTCTAATAAATAAGAGACGGGCACCTCAGCCTGAGCCATAGTCGATGTGAGTGCGGCGATGCTGAGTAAAATAAAGAAGCCAAAGCCAACCCATAAACCGGCAAAGCCCATACTGCCGAACAGCTCCGGTAAAACAGCGAATATCAGCTGTCCCTCACCAATAAATTGGTTACCTTGTTCAACGGAAACGCCCAATTTAATAGCGACAAATAATGCAGGAATAATCAGCAAACCTGCTAAAAATGCGACCAACGTATCTAACGCGGCTACAGATAAACTTAAACGACCCAACTGTGCTCCGGGGCGCAAATACGATCCGTAAATCATCATGCCACCCAAGCCAATCGATAAAGAGAAGAATGCCTGACCCATGGCGGCGATATAGATATCGGGATCAGTGAATTGTTCAACCTCTGGGATCAGATAGGTTTTAAAACCTTCACCCGCACCCGGTAAACTGGCTATGTAAACGATGAGCCCGACTAATAGAATAACCAGAAGCGGCATTAAGCGTTTTGACCAGAGTTCGATACCTTGTTCGACACCTTTAAGTACGACGGATGCGGTGAGAACCAAAAACACCGAAGTAAAAACTAAATCGCGCACCATGCTGCCGGTAAGTAAAAACTCAGCAATGCCTGACAAGCCCATGGCAGTGGCAAGATAGCCTAGTGCGTGAACTAACATCCAACCGGCAACGATGTGATAGAAACTTAACATTAAACATGAGCCAATGACGTTGAGTAGTCCCATCGTCCCACCAACTGGGCGCATGCGTCCTTCGCTAAGTTGTTTGAGCGAGCGAACAGGGTTGGCTTGGGCATGATGACCAATCAGCATTTCGCTATAAAGCGCGGGAATAGCAAGGACAAAAATCACACACAAATAAACCAGCAAAAAAGCGCCGCCACCATGGTTAGCAACCTGGGTTGGAAACCCCCAAATGTTACCTAAACCAACAGCCGATCCTGCTGCTGCCAGCACAAATCCGATTCTTGACTTAAATGAGTCACGCATAAGGACAAAACAACTTTAGTTAAATATTAAGTAAAAGAGGGGGCATTCTAACGGACTGAGAAAATTTTGCCCTATCTTTTTTTGTCAATTAAAGGTAACATTCGCGACCAAATTTTATGCTTGTGGCGAGTGCGTAAAGGGATTAATGCGTGTGCCGCAAGAAGTAACGTTCGTTTAATGCAAGACCGTATCTCAGGAGCCCTTGTCATGCCAAATTTGGATCTGAGCCGCTACGGCATCAATGATGTCCAAGAAGTTGTTCATAACCCCTCTTATGATGTGTTATTTGAGGAAGAAACTCGCAATGACCTGCATGGTTTTGAAAAAGGAACCGTGACCAAGCTCGGTGCCGTTGCAGTCGACACGGGTATCTTTACCGGTCGTTCACCAAAAGATAAATACATCGTTAAAGATGACACGACACGGGACACTGTATGGTGGGCAGATCAAGGCAAAAATGACAACAAGGCGATGTCACAAGAAACTTGGACCCACTTAAAAGGATTAGTGACTAACCAGCTATCAAACAAGCGTTTGTTCGTCGTTGATACCTATTGTGGTGCTAATGAAGATACACGCTTAGCAGTGCGCTTTATTACTGAGGTGGCGTGGCAAGCGCATTTTGTGAAGAATATGTTTATCCGTCCTTCAGGCGAAGAGTTAGAAACGTTTGAGCCTGACTTTGTGGTGATGAACGGAGCAAAATGCATTAACCCAGATTGGCAAGAGCAAGGTCTTAACTCAGAAAATTTCGTGGCGTTTAACCTGACCGAAAAAATTCAGTTAATCGGCGGTACATGGTATGGCGGTGAGATGAAGAAAGGTATGTTCTCGATGATGAACTACTTCTTGCCGCTACAAGGCATGGCCTCTATGCACTGCTCGGCTAACGTGGGCAAAGACGGTGATGTGGCAGTGTTCTTCGGTTTATCGGGAACGGGCAAAACAACATTGTCGACGGATCCAAAGCGCGCCCTTATCGGTGATGATGAGCACGGTTGGGATGACGATGGCGTATTTAACTTCGAAGGCGGTTGTTATGCGAAAACGATCAACCTGTCGAAAGAAGCGGAACCTGATATTTATAATGCCATTCGCCGCGATGCGTTATTAGAAAACGTGACCGTGCGCGAAGATGGCAGCGTTGATTTTGATGACAATAGCAAAACCGAGAATACGCGCGTTTCTTATCCTATTTATCACATCGATAATATCGTTAAACCTGTTTCAAAAGCGGGCCACGCGAAGAAAGTGATTTTCCTAACTGCCGATGCGTTTGGCGTGTTGCCGCCAGTATCGAAACTCACTAAAGAGCAGGCGCAGTATCACTTTTTATCGGGCTTTACGGCCAAATTGGCGGGTACTGAACGTGGTGTTACGGAACCTACGCCAACGTTTTCAAGCTGTTTTGGCGCGGCTTTTTTGACATTGCATCCTACCCAATACGCTGAAGTATTAGTAAAACGTATGGAAGCAGCTGGCGCCGAGGCATATTTGGTAAATACCGGCTGGAATGGTACTGGTAAACGTATCTCGATTAAAGCGACGCGCGCGATCATTGATGCCATTCTCGACGGCTCAATTGAAGATGCTGAATTCCATCAGTTGCCATACTTCAACTTGGCTATGCCAACTGAATTGGCGGGTGTTGAAGATAGCGCTATCCTCGATCCACGTAATACTTACGAGGATGCAGAAGACTGGAACTTAAAAGCGAAAGATCTCGCGCAGCGTTTTGTAGCGAACTTTGAGAAGTTCACTGATACAGAAAACGGCAAAGCGTTAGTCGCTGCAGGACCGAGTGTTAAGTAAACACACAACTTACAAATTGAAACAAAATAAAAACCCGCAACGGCTGTTGCGGGTTTTTTTTGCTCTGTAATATATACTCAATTGGTTACTTAATTTTTACATTTATCTAAACGCTGCGAGAATCATGAATATACAAATAACAAACCTAACCAAGCGTTATAAAACCGTCACCGCGGTTGACAATATATCGCTTACGGTCAACTCAGGTGAAATATACGCATTGCTCGGACCCAACGGCGCCGGCAAATCATCTTTAGTGCGTATGTTGGTGGGGCTGACCCAAGCTGACGAGGGCAGTATTGAAATTTCCGATGCTAGCGGTCCTCGTCCTCAGCTCAGCCCTGAGGACTTTGCTTATCTACCCGAAGACCGAGGGTTATATCAAGATCGAACGATTGTGGATAATCTGGGTTTTATTGCCGAACTACGAGGTCTGGATAAATCATTGGCGCAGCAGCGCATTGACCAATGGTTGGATTACTTTGACCTTACTGAACGCAAAAAGGAGCCCATGCGACAGCTTTCTAAAGGTAACCAACAAAAAGTTCAGTTGATCGCGACATTGATACACGATCCCGATTTGGTCATTTTAGATGAGCCATTTTCAGGTCTTGACCCGGTGAACCAAGAACATGTGATGAACGTGTTAACCGATTTGAAGCAAAGGGGGAAAACGGTATTACTGAGCGCTCATCAAATGGCATTAGTGGAACGTCTTGCGGATAAGATGTTGTTAATGTCACATGGTCGCGCGCTAGCGCAGGGTACGTTGGCGGAAATTCGCGCCAAACTTCAGCCTCAGCGGGTTTATCGTATCGAATGTGACGCTGAAGTGGCTCGCGACCAATGGGGGCAGCACGAGGCAATCGTTGATGTGTCTGTGGTCGACACCGATCTAGCGCATGTGACGGTGGACCCTTATGTTGATGTTCAGCATTTATGGCCTGAGTTAAATCAGCATGTACCCATGCGCAGCTTCTCACCGCTACAGCTTGGATTGCATGAGTTGTACCTCAACACCATTGAGCAAAACAATAACAAATCAAAGGATGTTCAGCATGAGTCTGCTTAGTAGCAAAGTATCGAAAATCGCATGGTGGGAATTCCGCCGCTTTTTTAAATGGAAGCAAGAGCTCATTTCGATAGGCTTACTGGTTGTCATTATGGCAGTGAGTACAGGCTGGGGAGCTATCAGCGCAGTATTTGAAGAGCAATATAATGGCGCTATTTACTTTGAACAACGCGCGGATCCCGGCGGCTATGAAGCACCTAAAGATATTACTCTGCGTGACGCCGGTTCGATGGAGGTTGAGAAGTGGAAGTCGCAGCTACCGGAAACGCTCGATGTCGTGGTGATCGTTCATCCTGATAACACAGCGACACTGCGCGTGCATAAACGTGACGATTGGCAAAGCGATTTAACCGACTCACTACAAAGTTACTTACAAACGTTACGCGTTGCTGGATTAGCGCTTACCGATGAGCAGCGTGCAGTTCTCGACTCTAAACCCGAAGTAACGCTTGATATTGCGCAAGTCGACGTGGATGAGTCGGCAACTGATGACGAAGGGAGTAGCGAGCTGGGAATGTTCTTAGGTATTGGCATCTCTGTCGGCGTATTTACCGGCTTTGGTTTGATGATGATGTCAATTACGGCGGAGAAACAGCAGCGAGTGACTGAGCAACTACTAACGATTATTTCGCCACGCGAGTGGATGGATGGGAAAATTGTTGGGATCACCTTACACAGTTTGAAGGCGATGGTATTCATCGGTTTATTCTTTGGCGCTATCGCACTGCTTGCTGCAAGCTTTAGTAGCGAGGGTTCCATAAGTTTTACTTTTGATCCCTTTGTTGTGATCGCATCGTTCGTGTTTGTGTTGCTCGGCTTACTGATGATTAATGCAATGCTGGCAGGTTTCTCGGCCACGATTGATGATCCCAACCATTCATCACGTAGCTCATTTATGCTTATCCCGTTATTGCCGATATTCCTAAGTTTCAGCGTTGTCGATAGTCCAGACGGTACGCTCGCACAAATTATGAGTATTTTACCCGTTTCATCATTCATGATGATGCCCGCGCGTTTGGCACAAACTGATGTAGCGTGGTGGCAAATAGGCCTCAGTTTGGCGTTGTTAGTGGTCAGTCTTATCTGGATGCGGAACGTTGCGGCTCGTTTGTTTACGATGGGAATACAATTCTATGGTAAAGAGCCCAGTTGGAAAGATATTTGGAATGCTATACGAGGTTAATACTTAAACTAAAAAGACGCCGCAGAATGCGGCGTCTTTTATGAGACTCAAGACTTACTTGATTTGCTTAATATGGTCGATAGCAAAAGGTGGCTTTTCTTCTGCTTGCTCGACTAAGAATGAGTCCATCCAACGCATCAGACGAATACTGTAATCGAGTTGCGCCGCCATATGACGGTTACCATGTCCTTCTCCTGGGTATAACACCAAGCGGACGGGCACATTGCCATGCGTCTTAAGGTAACGATAAAGCTCCATTGACTGTGAAGGATGCACACGGGTGTCTTCCTTACCGTGCATAATAAGGATAGGCGTGCGCGCTTTTTCCGCATGATAAATGGGTGAGCGCTCGAGGTACCACTGCCATTTGTCCCACGGATAGCTGCGAGCGTGTACCGCGTTCATTTCTTTGGCAATATCGGTCGTACCAAACTTAGAGAGGTTATCGCTGATACCAACAAACATAACGCTTGCGGCAAAGTGTTCAGTTTGAGCGGTCGCGCCCCAAGCCGAAGCATAACCACCGTAAGAGCCACCCGTTATCCCAACGCGAGTCTCGTCAGCTAGACCCATATCGACCAGATGCTGCTTGCCATCAACAATATCGTCAAACTCTTTTCCTGCGTAGTCATTTTGGCTGAGTTTAGAGAACTCAACACCACGGCCTGTGCTGCCACGGTAATTAGGGAAGAATAACGCATAGCCTTGTGCGGCAGCATGTTTCACTGGCGATGAATAACGATCCAGCCAGCCATTAGAATAATGTGACTCAGGACCTCCATGAATAACCATAATCAAAGGGTATTTTTCACCTTCTTGATAGTCAGTTGGATAAACAAGGATTCCTTCGAGTTCAAGACCATCGCGTGCTTTATAAGTGATAGTTTCCTGCTTAGGCATCGTCACTTCTTCTAACCATGGATTAGAAACGGTTAAACGGTCTAAACCACGCGAGGTCAACTCAAATGCTTCATTAGGATGGGCAGGGCGGTTGCCTCGTAACACAATTTTATCCACGCCAGCAGAGCCGTCTAAACCGGTAAAGATCGCTTCACCCGCGTCGATCAAGTCGCGATTCTCCAGGAACTGAAGAGTTAACGCTTTGACTTCTGATTCGGTGCCCCGGTGACCTAACCAAACTAACTCCTGCTCAGTACGCCAGGTAAAGTCTTGAATTGAACCTTGGTAATCAGGTAATACACGACGGATGGTAGCGTTTTGCGTATTGTATACCTTGAGTACGCTGGCTGATGGGTCGTTGTAATCAGCGGCACTGATCAATGCAACATACTGACCGTTTGGTGAAAATTCAGCTTTGCCCAGCTTTCCTTCAGTAGGAATACTCGCAACAGTCTCACCATTTAAAGACATGATGTGGTACTGACTGCTCATGTAGTAGTCATCAATCAACGGTGTGGGTGCAGTACGCACCAGCAGTTGTTCGTCGTTTGGACTCCATTGAGCAGAGATGACCTGAACATCATCAGCCGTCACTTGCTTGGCTTCTGCATCGGCTTGGCTCAAGTCGACTTGGTATAAATGACGGTAGGTAAGATCCTCTTCATAGACTTCTGCTTTGAAACCGTACTCAGCCTCTTTTTTGGCGTCTTTATCGCGACTACCCGTTGATAGAAAAATCAATGACTGGCCATCTGAACTTAAATCATAGGCTGTGATTGAACCATCGAATTCGTAAACAGATTGGACGCCACCACCGGCGAGCGGGATACGATAGAGTTCGCTGTAATCATCGCCGTCTCGCTTAGCGGTAAAATAAATATATTCGCTGTTAGGACCGAACTCAACGTCAGAGAAAGACTCTTCTTTGCTTAAATAAACCGTTTCTTTGCCGTTCGCGGTGCGAATAACTAACTCAGTTTTACCGCTGTCTTCTTTATCGGTATACGGGTGCGCAGGGTAATACTTGGTAATAGCCGTGAATTGACCGTTAGGTGACAAATTAACATCGACAACTGATTGTGCAGTCACGGTTTCCATTAGTGTCATATCGCGCGCTTGGCCAGTGACGGCTAAGCCAAGCAAGCTGACAGCTCCGAGCGTTCTCGCTATCATGGTGTTCTCCAGTTAAGGTTGTTGTAATTTATTCTACTCTAGCACGTCGAGTGGCTTCTGCACCGCGAGCGACAAGACGCACTTGTTGTATTGTTTGCTCCGCTATTCGTAAGCGTTGTGTATTATCGACGTCGAAACAGTCAGCGCCTGCACTAAATACGATTTTTACGATTGCATCCGATTGCAGATCGGCGAGCGCAGCGTTGAAGCCCTGTTCATCGCGTAAATACTCGATAAGTTCAGCTTTGAAGTGTTCTAGTTCACGCTCAACTGCCTTACGGAACTCGCGGGAGCGACCTGTTCGCTCTTGTAATAGCAGTCGAAAAATAGCCGTATTATCAGCTACAAACTGCATGAAGGTCTCGATTGAAACACGAATAATCGAGCCACCCTTATCAATACGTTGTCGCGCTTGTCGGAGCAGTTGTCGAAGAGTCAAGCCACACTCGTCGACCAGGGTGAGTCCGAGCTCATCCATGTTACGGAAATGCCGATAAAATGAGGTCGGTGCGATACCGGCTTCGCGTGCAACCTCACGCAAACTCAGACTCGAAAAGCCAGTTTCCGCGCTTAATTGATTCATCGCTGCGTTAATGAGAGCACGCCTTGTTTTCTCTTTTTGTTGCGCGCGCACACCAATCGATTGAGATTTTGCCAAAATTTTTTCCAAAATTGTGCTTTATATCTGATTCAAGATAATAACATAGCTTAAAAGACAATCATCGCTTGAGTTTTTTTATTAAAGAAGTAGAATTCAGCGTACAAGTGTTAGCTGATCAGTCAAAAAGATCAAAAAATGCTTGGCGTGGTAAGAATTAACTAAATGTGAGTTACGAATGAATTCGATTAATGCAAAACCCCCAATCATCTGGTTAAACGTTTGGGTGTTCGCAATCACCTTCGCTATTGCAGCGATCGGTGTACCTGTTTATGCCTATGTACATGGCATTGATTCCAGTCTTTGGTGGGCAATGATAGGAACCGCCTGTTTTGCAGGCATCTCGATCACCGCCGGTTATCACCGCTTATGGTCCCACAAGGCCTATAAAGCGCACCCTATTGTGCGTTTCCTGTTCGCAATTGGTGGTGCCGTTGCGTTGCAAAATAGTGTGCTGCACTGGTCGAGTGACCATCGTGTACACCACACACATGTCGACGATAATGACAAAGACCCCTACTCAGCGAAACGTGGTTTTTGGTATTCGCACATTGGCTGGATGCTACGTGAGTATCAAGCCAGTCGCTATAGCGATTACAACAACGTTAAAGATTTACAAGAAGATCCGATTGTCATGTGGCAACACAAGCACTATCTGTCACTCACCTTGCTCACTAACTTTGGTTGGCCACTATTATTTGGCTGGATGGTGGGCGATGTGCTAGGGGGCTTATTGGTTGTCGGCGTATTGCGTCTTGTACTGAATCACCATACGACGTTCTTTATTAATTCGCTTGCCCATATTTGGGGCTCGCAACCGTATACTGATAAAAATACTGCGCGCGATAATGGTGTGCTCGCCTTCTTGACCTTTGGCGAGGGTTATCATAACTACCATCATATTTTTTCGGCAGATTATCGAAATGGCATCCGTTGGTATCAATTCGACCCAACCAAGTGGTTAATTCGTGGGTTATCCTACGCGAAGCTGACGAGCGACTTGAAGCGTACGTCGGGGTATCAGATTGAGCGGGCGAAATTGACGATGCAGCTGACGAGAGCGTCGAAAAAGGCGAAGTCGGCGCCTCAAGTGTTGATTGATAGCGCACACGAGCATTATCAGCAAATGGCGACCTGTTTACGCGAGTATTATCAAACTCGCAAAAAGTTGCTAGATGCTAAAGCTAAGCAACTGAAAGAGCAGGTACATTTTGACGGCTTACAAGATCGTATTGATGAGCTTAAACAGAATCTTGATGAGCAACAGCGTCATTGGCGTTCGTTATTATCAGAAATAAAGCGTTACGCTTGATATTGAGTAAAAAGTAAACAATAATGAGCACTGCTTGGGTTTTTTCGAGGAGTGCTCATGGAAATTAGCAACGTACTTTCAGCTGGCATGCAAGGCATGCAACGTTCAAGTCAGCAAGTGACTGAAGCAAGCGCTGAACTTGCCGATCCCCAACAAACGAATCAGCGGTGGCAACAGAGTGCCGCAGATGTAGCGTCTGGTTCGGAAATCGCGAGTGAAACACTTAATAGTGTCCCCGCCAATACGGCAACCGATGCCCTCGTCTCGCTAAAGCAAGGGCAGCAAAGCTTTGAAGCCAACACGAAAAGTGTGCAAACCGCTGATGAAATGTTGGGTACAATGATAGACACTAAGGTGTGATCATTTTTTGAATATCTCACCTGCACTGCCATCGTTTCCTCCTTTATCTCCTCCAGCCAGAGAGCAATTAGCAGGAGACAACCAACAGCGTCCCGCGGTTACTCAACCTGAACCGACTCAAGGTGAGCATGGTACCGAGTCACAGGCTGAGGGTAAGCGTGATGATGTCCAGCAAGGGGTAAATCAACGCTCAAGTCATGAGGAGATTCAGGCGCTTGAAGAACTGCAGCGACTGGAGCGACGAGACCAAGAAGTCCGAGTGCACGAGCAGGCGCATGCGGCCATAGGAGGTCGTTATACTGGCGCCCCTAGCTATGAATACGAGCGCGGCAGTAATGGAAAGTCCTACGCTGTCGCCGGAGAGGTTCAGATTGATGTCAGCGTCGTCGAAGGCGACCCACAAGCAACCATCGAAAAAATGGCGGTTGTAAGGCGTGCTGCACTTGCACCTGCACAACCGTCTAGCGCTGATAGGGCTATTGCGGCTGAGGCTTCACAAAAAGAGGCTCAAGCACGCGCGGAATTGAATCAACAAGACTCAAAACCTAAATCGTCGCGTCAAACAGAGCCGAGTACAGAGGCAGAAGATAAAGACTCTGACAAAGAGAAATCAGTTGCAGCGTCTGAAACAACGCAACGTGTGGTTGAGGCTAAGTATCAGAGAGCAACGAGCCCGAGTGTAGACTCGGGCTTTCAAGTTGTTGCCTAACCTTTTTTTGCTTTGGCAAAGGCATCTGCAAACGCACTGCCCATTGCGGAGGATGCGTTGTCGACAGGCTTTTTCTTCGGCTTAGAAGGTGCACCCGACTTATTCTTTGAAGTCGGTTTTTTCACGGGCGCAGGCTGGTCATCCTTACGCATGCTCAAGCCGATACGTTTTCTATCGATATCGACTTCGACGACGCGCACGGTAACAATGTCACCCGCTTTGACGATATCTCGTGGATCACTGACAAAGGTATCAGCAAGTGCAGAAATATGTACCAGACCGTCCTGATGCACACCGATATCAACAAACGCACCAAAATTAGCGACATTTGTGACAACACCCTCTAACGTCATGCCGGGCTCGAGATCTGAAACCTTTTCAACCCCTTCTTTGAACTGTGCTGTTTTGAATTCAGGGCGAGGATCGCGTCCCGGCTTTTCGAGTTCACGCACGATATCCCGCAACGTTGGTAAGCCCACGGTATCGGTGACAAAGGCATTTAGATCGAGTTGCTCTATTGCTGACTTGTTACCAACGAGCTGGTCAAGTGCAATGCCTGCTTTGTCAGCCATCGCCTCAACAATGTAATAAGACTCTGGGTGGACAGCCGAGGCGTCGAGTAGATGCTCGCCTTCATTTATTCGCATGAAGCCGGCACTCTGTTCGAATGCTTTAGGGCCCATGCGAGGTACGTCCATTAAAATTTTACGAGAAGAAAAGGCACCATGCATGTCACGAAACTCGACGATATTTTTCGCTAACGTTTTCGACAGACCTGCCACACGTTGCAGCAACGCTGCTGAAGCACGGTTAACGTCGACGCCGACAGCGTTTACGCAGTCCTCTACAACGGCATCAAGACTTTGCGCGAGTTGAGCTTGGCTCACGTCATGTTGATACTGACCAACACCAATTGATTTGGGCTCTATTTTTACTAACTCTGCAAGAGGGTCTTGTAAACGGCGGGCGATCGAGACAGCGCCACGCAGTGCAACATCCATCTCAGGAAACTCTTGTGCAGCAAGTTCGGAGGCAGAATAAACGGAAGCGCCCGCCTCATTGACCATCACTTTAGTCGCTTTCACGTCAGCGTTCCCTTTTAGCATCTCTGCGACTAAGCTATCGGTCTCACGAGAGTGAGTGCCGTTACCTATACTGATCAGTTCGACTTTGTGTTGCTTGCATAGCCCAGCAAGTGTGCGTATTGCTTTATCTTTTTGATTTTGTGGCTGGAAAGGAAACACCGTATTTGTATCGAGCACTTTGCCCGTTTCATCGACGACAGCGACTTTAACACCTGTTCTAACCCCTGGGTCGAGTCCCATGGTGCGTTTCGCTCCAGCGGGTGCTGCCATGAGTAGATCCGCTAAGTTATTAGCAAACACTTGAATCGCCGCGGTTTCGGCCTGTTCACGCACGCGCGCCATGAGTTCGGTTTCTAAGTGGAGTGATAGTTTGACCTTCCATGTCCACTGTACGACTTGACCACGCCAAGCATCAGCGGGGCGACGTTGATCAGAAAAGCCGACAAAATCGGCAATCATCTGCTCAACCTCAGCATCTTTTTGTGTTTCCAACGTGGGTGCAGGATCTAACGATAGTTGTAAGATACCCTCATTGCGTCCGCGAAATAACGCAAGGGCGCGATGAGATGGTATATGGTTAAAGGCTTCAGTAAAGTCAAAATAGTCTCTGAACTTACTGCCTTCAGTCTCTTTGTCTTTAACCACTTGCGCGCGCAAATGAGCGTGCGTCCAAAGATGGTTTCTGAGCTGCTTTAGCAATTCGGCTTGCTCCGAGAACCGTTCCATCAGAATGGCTCTCGCGCCATCTAAGGCGTCTTTCGCGTCATTAATTTTGTGTTCTGCATTAAGAAACTCGGTAGCGGTCTCATCAGGCGTTAAGTCGGGATTCTGCCAAAGTTTATCGGCTAGAGGCTCTAGGCCTGCTTCAATCGCAATTTGGCCTTTAGTTCGACGCTTCGGTTTGTAGGGTAAATACAGGTCTTCAAGTTCAGTTTTGGTTTCCGCGGCATTAATTTTTGCCGCCAGATCGTTACTGAGCTTTCCTTGCTCTTCGACTGATCGAAGGATTACGCCTCGACGTTCCTCAAGCTCTGTTAGGTAATTCAACCTTTGATGCGCTTGGCGTAACTGAGTGTCGTCGAGACCACCCGTAAGCTCTTTCCGATAACGCGCAATAAACGGGATGGTCGCGCCTTCATCAAGTAATTTGATGACGGCAGCAATTTGCTTTTGTTGCACACTAAGTTCTTGCGCGATTTGCAGACTAATTCGTTCCATAAGGTGCTCTACTTCTCAATCCAACGGACCTTTATTAGTTCGGGGCTTTATTGTCGCCGCACGACTCATCAAAGGCATGATATTGTATTTTGTTGACGAACCAACATTGTTCGCCTTTCGGGGTCACAACAGTGACTTCATCATCAACATGTTTTTTTAAAAGTGCTCTTGCCATTGGCGCATCGATAGACACAACGTCTTTCGAATCATAGATTTCATCCGGACCAACGATCTGAAAACGACGGATTGTACCTTGCTCGTCCTCTATCTCAACAAATGCGCCAAAAAATACTTGCCCGTCTTGTTGAGGTGAATAGTCAACCACTTTGAGTTGGTCAAGACGTTTTGTCAGGTAGCGAATACGACTGTCTATCCGGCGTAATTTTTGTTTGTTGTATTTATAATCGGCGTTTTCGCTTCGATCGCCAAGGCTTGCCGCCCACGACACTTTTTCCACAGTTTCGCGCCGCTCTACTCGCCATAGTTGGTTGAGTTCACGTTGCAACATATCAAAGCCACGTCGAGTGATAAGATTGGTTTTCATAATTATTTAATGAATGTTATATATAGATTAATAAGTATGCACGCTGCCTGTAGATGCGTGTTGTCATCCGACCTAATCTTTAGCAAAGGACTATCAGTTGCGCAGAGTACTTACGTTTCTTATTGGCCTCAGTTTATACGTTCCGGCAAGTGATGTCTTTGCTGATTCCGTAAAGCATCTGAAAGTTGGGGTGTACGACAATCCGCCCAAGCTTATGCTAACAGAAGAGGGTAACATCTCAGGTATTTTGGGTGACTTACTCGTTCAGATTAGTCAGCAACAGGACTGGCAATTGACACCTGTGATGTGTCGATTCGCCGACTGCTTAGCGCTACTTGAAGCCGGACACATTGATATTTTGCCTGACGTGGCGATGACGCCCTCACGTAATCAATTCATTTCGACCCATAGCGAACCCGCGTTGCTTAGTTGGTCAAAAATATACACTCGGTCGGGTGCCAATATTCGCGATATTTTTGATCTCGAAAATAAACGGATTGCCGTCGTAGAAGATTCGGTTCAGCAAAGCTATTTGACAGATATCGCTACGGGGTTTGATACACCGCTTATCTTAGTACCCGTGGAAAGCTTCGAGAAAGGCTTTGAACAGGTACTAAATGCAGAAGTGGATGCGGTGGCGAGCAACCAATTTTTTGGTGACAACTATGTGATGGATAAGGCGCTCGATAGCACGCCAATCGTATTTATGCCGACTGAGCTTTACTACGCTGTACCGAAAGGTCAACACCGAGATGTACTGAGGGTGATAGACAGCAGACTCAAATCGTTAAAAGCGAATAGTAAATCAGCGTACTATCAGATACTGGATCAGTACGCGCCTACGGCAAGCTTTATCAAGTTACCCAACTGGATATGGTACATAATAGCCGCACTCCTGTTATCCACGGTCGGGTTTATTATCTTCAACCGTATGTTGACACGCCGCGTCGCTGACAAAACACGTCAGTTGGCGGTGAGTGAAAAGCGACTTGAAGTCATTCTCAATAGTGTTGATGGCTGTATCTTTATTAAAGATCTTGATCTTAAATATCAATACGCAAACCAACGTTGTGCCGACTTATTGCAGATCCCGGTCGAGCAAATCTATGGATGCAATGATTACGAGCTGTTTGCAGAACCGCTGGCAGACTTTTTAACTGAAAAGGACCGTCATGTTCTTCGCACACGCAAACGGCTCGCGTATCAAGAGCAACATGTTGATCCAAAAACCGGTGAAGAACGCTTGCTCTGGTCGGTTAAAGTGCCCCTTATCGGACCTGACGGACATTTGAATGGTCTTTGTGGTATCGCTACCGACGTGTCCGAATACGAGGCGCTAAAATCACAGGTGAATAAGCTTGCGAAGTTCGATGCTCTGACCAATTTAGGCAATCGCCAAACGTTAATCGAGCATTTATCCGACCGTTATTCAAAACACTCTTCGAAATCTACCGACTGGCTCATGTTCATTGATATTGATCAGTTTAAGACATTTAATGACCGTTACGGTCACGACATTGGTGACCAACTATTAAAGCAAGTGGGTGAACGTATCAGGTCTCACTGCCGCGCTGGGGAATTTGTTGGTCGCTTAGGAGCCGATGAGTTCTATTGTCTGAGCCAAACGCTGGGTCATCAATCTCGCCTAAGCGGGTTTGATGAGTGGCTCAATCAACTTGAAGTTAAACTCGGTGCGCCATTCGTAGTGGATGACACTCAACTTTTTGTCTCTTTTAGTTTCGGAGTTGTTCGCCTGGCCGATTGCAAGGACTACATTGAGGCCATGAAGGCTGCTGATTTATCGGTTCAGCATGCGAAAGTTTCAGGTGGGGCGTGTATTAGATTTTTTAATGAAGATATGCAGCAAGAGTTTAATCAGCGTCAGTTGCTTCTTGACGCGTTAAAAAACGCAATAACACACGAGCAGTTGACCCTTCATTACCAACCCCAATATTTACATAACGGTGAAGGACCTGCACGTTGTATTGGTTTTGAAGCCTTACTCAGGTGGTATGACGACGAGCATGGGCAAGTATCTCCCGCTGATTTTATTCCGCTTGCGGAGTCTAATGGCTTAATGTCACAGCTTCATTTTGTTGTTATGAACCAAGTGATGGCTGACATGGATAACCTGTCGACGTGCTTTGATCATGATGATTGGATAGTGGCGATAAACGTGAGCGCAAGCCAGTTGAGAGCGAATGATTTCTTAAGCGATCTGAAGCACCGCGTTGCTACTGAACCTCGACTTGCTCGTCATCTCGAACTGGAAGTTACGGAAAGCGTATTGATTGAGGATATTGATGGAATTGCTCAATTGATGAGAGAGATATCGTCAATCGGTATTCAGTTTGCTCTTGATGACTTCGGTACGGGGTATTCCTCTCTGATTTATCTCAAGTTATTGCCGCTTAGACGGTTGAAAATTGACCAAGGTTTTGTCAAAGATCTCTTGTCAGATCGCAGTGATGAGGCGATTGTTAAGACAGTAATTGCTTTGGCAGATGGCCTAGGCTTAGAAACTATTGCTGAAGGCGTAGAAACTAAAGCACAGCAACAGAGACTTGTGGCAATGGGCTGTAAGCAACTCCAAGGTTATTATCTAGGGCGACCTGAGCCGCTAGCGCATTGGCGAAAAGACTGATATTATCATTATATCTAAAAACATATTGTAAGAGATTGAAATGACCAGCCTACGTTTCCTCTTGATAGTGTCTACGCTATTTTTGAGCTTCACTACTGTTGCCCAGCAATCGATAGAAGCGATGGCAACACAGCAGCCCGAGTGGCTAAAATTAAATGGCGTTGTCGAAGCGACGCAGCGCTCCACGGTTTCTGCACAAACAGCGGGAACTGTTGTAGAGCTGCCTTTTGATGTCGACGATATGGTGCCACAAGGCGAGCTGATAGTACGACTAGAGGACTCAGAACAACGAGCGCGCTTGCAACAACGTGAAGCCGGGTTATCCAGTGCTGAAGCGACACTGAGCCAGACTCGGAAGCAATATGAACGTGTGCAGCAACTATTTGAGCAGAATGTCGCGTCCACCTCGGAGTTAGATCAGGCCAAAACCGCACTTGATCGAGCTCAATCAGCTGTAAAGCAAGCTAAGGCAGCGGTTGAAGAAGCGCAAAAACAACTCTCTTATACTCGGGTAAAAGCGCCCTATGCCGGCATCGTGACGGATCGTTGGGTTGAATTGGGCGAGTCGGTACAACCGGGGCAGCGTTTGATCACTGGTTTATCACTCGAACAACTCCGTGTCGTGGTTGAGGTGCCTCAGCAGTTTAATGCCACAGCCAGAAATTTCTCGACTGCAAAAATTGCCTTGGGCGACGGCGCGTTTATCGACGCAAATCAATTGACGTTTTTTCCCTACGCTGAACTGCCTAGCCATAGTTTTAGACTACGTATGATGATGCCATCACAAGGCCTGCGTGTATTACCCGGTTCTGCGGTTGATGTATGGTTAAAAATAGGTGAACGCACCGTTATTGAAGTTCCTCGGTCGGCCGTGCGTATCGACGGCGAGCTGCGAGCGGTCTACGTAATGGATAGCGAAAAAGGTCCTCAATTAAGACAAGTGTACACTGGACGTGTGGATCAGCAACAGGTTGAGATTCAAGCCGGGCTCAAGGCGGGCGAACGTGTGCTAGAAGATTGGAGTCAGATCCATTATGAGTAACGCTGATTCTCTCGGTCCGTCGGGCCATATAGCCCGTATTTTTCAGCATTCTCAGTTGACACCGCTGATTATCTTATTAGCTGTTGTATTGGGCGTTATCGCTGTTTGGGTGACGCCGAAAGAGGAGGAACCGCAGATTGATGTCACGATGGCGGATGTCATGGTGGCATTCCCGGGGGCGAGTCGACAGCAAGTCGAGAGTCTGATTACCACTCCTGGAGAACAAGTTCTCAGCGAAATGTCCGATGTCGAGCATGTTTACTCGGTTGCTAGCCCGGGGATGGGTATTCTGACTGTTCAATTTGAGGTTGGACTGTCGCGACAGCAAGCTTTAGTGCGCTTGTATAATAAAGTGCAGTCAAATGCCGATTGGTTTCCTATGCAGTTAGGTATTGGACAACCTATCATTAAACCGAAAGGCATTGATGACGTGCCGATTATGACGCTGACTTTGCGTGGGAAGGATTCGGTAAAAAGCGCTCAATCATTAACAGCGATCGCACACCGCCTTGAAATCGCGCTTAAGCAGATCCCTGGTACTCGCGACATAAGAACGCTTGGCAGCGTACCCCGGTCAGTCAACTTAACCATTCAACCTGCTGCGTTAGCGCGCTATAAGGTATCGGTTGAGTCGCTACAGCAAGCCTTACAGCAGAGCAATATGGTCAGCGCAGAGCAACGTATTGTAGCCAACGGGCAGTCGATTCCATTACAAGTAGGCCAGCCACTGAGTTCAATCGAAGACTTAAAACAGGTTGTTGTCGCCACTTATGATAATGCGCCCGTATATTTGAGTGATGTTGCAGATGTGAGTGATTCGGATGTGCAAGTCCATCATTCAGTACTGAGCTCAGGAGGGTCGGTCGATGCACCCGCAGTCACAATCACAGTTGCCAAAAAACCGGGTGAAAATGCAATCGATGTAGCAGAATCGGTTAAATCAAGTTTGGATAAGTTGCAAAACCGACTGATTCCGGCAGATGTCGATGTACAAATTACCCGAAACTATGGGCAAACCGCGGCTGAAAAGTCCAATAAGCTGATTACTGATCTTATTTCGGCAACCGTCTCAGTGATCGTACTTGTACTATTGACCATGGGCTGGCGCCAATCGTTAATTGTTGGTGTTGTCGTCCTAGTGACGCTGTTGTTTACTCTGGTTTTTAGCTGGTTTTGGGGCTTCACTCTTAACCGGGTATCTTTGTTCGCACTGATATTCTCAATCGGCATTTTAGTCGATGATGGTATTGTCATCACCGAGAATATTCACCGTCGCTTGGGGCTTTCAAAACAGCCGGCTAAGACGTTAATTCCACAAGCTGTAGATGAAGTGGGCTCACCAACTATCATGGCAACGTTAACGATCATTGCAGCGTTATTACCAATGGCGTTTGTTTCAGGGTTGATGGGTCCATATATGAGCCCGATACCGATTAATGCATCCGCCGGTATGGTTTTCTCCCAGTTGATGGCATTCATCGTTGCACCATGGTTAGCACTGCGTCTGTTAAAGAGCCAGCGTCATGACAACAATAATACGTCCGACCCAGAGGATGGTGCACCCGATAAAGTTTTAAATGTGTTTAATCGCGTGTTAGGTGCATTTATAGGTTCGCAATATCGCAAACGACGTTTTTTCTTGGGATTAGGTATTTTCGGGCTGTTAATAGGAAGTATTCTTTTGCCTGTCAATCAGGCGGTGATCCTTAAGATGCTTCCCTTTGACAATAAGTCTGAACTTCAGATTGTATTAGATATGCCCGAGTCAAGCTCAGCGCTTGAGACTCAGCGAGTACTGGGCGAAATGACAGATTTTTTAGATACTGTCGATGAAGTCGAGGGTTGGCAACGCTACGCTGGCACCGCAAGTCCTATCAACTTCAATGGTTTGGTACGCCAATATTATTTACGCAGCGCACCCTATCAAGGTGATATACAGGTTCAGCTACAGCATAAGTCAGATCGTGAACGTGATTCACATACCATCGCCTTAGCTATCCGGAATACGTTGACAGAGATTGCTGAGCATAATGGAGGTCGTGTCAAAGTGGTCGAAGTGCCACCGGGGCCACCGGTTTTCGCACCCATTGTAGCGGAGATCTATGGTGGCACGATGGCCGCTCAAGCGGCGCTGGCAGAAAAACTGACTCAGTTGATGCAGGGTGTACCGGGTGTTGTTGATGTCGATAGTTCGATAACTGAGTCGGCTCCTAAATGGCAATTGACGATTGATCGTGACGCCGCGGCCAAAGCGGGGCTGTCACAAGCGAACGCAGCGCAAACGGTAGAAACGCTGAGTGGCGGAAAACCAGCCGGCTATTTAAATGATCCCTACGCGAAGTATGCCGTACCGATTTGGCTGCAACTACCATCGGAAATGCGAGCTAGTCAAAACGACTGGTTGAGCCTGCCTATTGTCAGCCGAGCAGGTGATTCGATTCCCCTGAGTAGCTTTGCGCAATTTGAACAGCAGCAATGGCAAGGTAGTATCTACCACAAAGATTTGCGACCCGTAACTTATGTGCAGGGTAATATGGCTGGCGAAACGGATTCGCCGATTTACGGTATGCTAGCCATCGCCGATCAGGTGTCTAAGCTGGAGAACGCGCCCGAGCAATATTTTATTAATGAGCCGAGTGCCGAAGGCCCAGTCGCCATCAAATGGGAAGGTGAATGGCAAATTACCTATGAAACCTTTCGCGACATGGGCATCGCCTACAGTGTTGGCATATTTATGATTTTTGTTCTGCTCGTGGCACAATTCCGATCTTATTTGATGCCTTTGGTGATCATGTCTCCAATACCACTGACTTTAGTCGGAATTCTGCCGGGTCACTGGTTACTGGATAAAGAGTTCACCGCCACATCAATGATTGGCATGATTGCGTTAGCAGGTATTATTGTGCGTAATTCAATTCTGATTGTGGTCTTTATTCGACAGCGTATTGCCCGCGGTATGGCATTGGAAAAGGCGGTTGTGCTCGCAGGAGCTGTAAGGTTAAAGCCGATTGCTTTAACAGCGATATCAGCCATGGTGGGGGCCTACTTTATCCTGAGTGACCCTATCTTTAATGGCCTAGCGATATCGCTCATCTTTGGACTTGCTGTATCAACGTTACTGACATTAGTGGTCGTGCCTTTACTTTATTATGCACTCTACCCTTGGCTTGCAGACAGCCGCTCTTTGGCGCAAGATTGACACATTTGTTAACACACGCGAGCTTCATTAGTGATGGATCTCGCGCTATCTTAACAGTCTAGAATGGTTTAAGTCAGGGAACATCATGGGTCAGGAAACGTTTAAAATATTGGTTGTCGATGACGACGCACGTTTACGTTCGCTCTTAGAGCGCTACTTAAATGAACAAGGTTTTCAGGTACGCGTTGCCTCGGATGCTGAACAAATGGATCGCCTGTTAACGCGAGAAAACTATCATTTATTAGTACTTGATTTAATGCTGCCGGGCGAAGATGGCTTATCAATTTGCAAACGTCTACGTCAGGCGAATAACACGATTCCAGTGATTATGCTGACAGCCAAAGGTGATGAAGTCGATCGTATTATTGGTCTGGAGCTCGGCGCGGATGATTATTTAGCAAAACCGTTCAATCCGCGCGAATTGCTGGCGCGTATTCGTGCTGTGCTGCGGCGTCGAGGTGTAGAAGCACCAGGTGCTCCTTCACAAGATGACCAAGAAATTACCTTTGGAACCTATCGACTTAATCTCGGCACTCGCGAAATGTTTGACGGTGATACACCGATGCCACTGACCAGTGGTGAGTTTGCCGTACTCAAAGCGCTCGTGAGTCATCCTCGTGAACCGCTCTCGCGCGATAAGCTAATGAACTTAGCTCGCGGAAGAGACTACAGTGCTCTCGAGCGCTCTATCGATGTGCAAGTATCTCGTCTACGCCGCATGCTCGAAACGGATCCAGCTAAACCCCGCTACATCCAAACGGTATGGGGTTTAGGTTATGTATTCGTACCCGATGGAAAGCTTAAAAATTAATGAAGTTATTTCCTAAATCGGCATTTGCCCGTACGGTCGGTTTGCTTGCACTGGTTTTGTTATTGAATCAAATAGTGTCGTATTTGATGGTAAGTAACTACGTTGTAAAGCCGTCTATTGAGCAAATGTCGCAATTGGTCGCTAAACAAATACGCACTATGTTTATTAGCGATCGCGTTCTATCGAGTCAAAATGAGTCACTTGCTGTAGCGTTTTACAATGCTACGGGCATTCGTGTTTTTTCAGATGAACAAGCAGAAGTTGAAGGCTTAGAAAAGACGACTTATTACGGTTACTTATCTAGTTTAATGTCAAAGCATTTAAATGGACCGGCAGAGGTACGCGTCTCGCAGGGGCAAGCATTTTTCATTTGGGTAAAGCCACCGCAAGCGCCGCGATATTGGGTAAGAGTGCCATTAGAAAGTCTTCACTCTGGCGAATTTTCACCGTTAGTTATCTACCTTGTCGTAATTGGTGTACTTAGCGTTCTGGGCGGGATTCTGTTTGCGAATTGGCTCAACCGACCACTCAAAGCGCTTGAAAACGCGGCTCAACAGGTGGGGCGAGGTGAGTTCCCTGAGCAGTTGAGTGAGAAAGGCGCCAGTGAAATCATGTCAGTGACGAAGGCATTTAACCAGATGTCGCGTGGGATTAAAGAGCTGGAAAACGATCGTAACCTGTTGATGGCAGGGGTCTCACACGATCTAAGAACACCCCTCACACGCATTCGTTTAGCTGCAGAAATGATGCCCGAATCGGAAGATTACTTGGCGCGAGGAATCGTCGAGGATGTCGATGATATGAATGATATCATCGATCAGTTTATTGACTATGTGCGGCTTGATCAGCAAGAAAAGGCATCGCGTGAATCTTTAAATGAGTTGCTCGAGCAAACGCTGGCAAACTTGCCCGATAGTTGGGAGAAAACGTTCAGTGCTGATTTGGGCGATTGCCCTCTTGTTTGGGTACGTCCGCTATCGATAAAACGAGTGGTCGTGAACTTGTTAGAAAATGCAGAGCGTTATGGGCGCAGCAAGGCCTGTGTGCGATCGGGATACGACAAGCAGAGTAAAACCGTGTGGTTTTCGGTCGCTGATGATGGTCCGGGCATTCCTGAAGAGCAACAACAGAGCTTGTTCCAACCCTTTACACAAGGCGATAAAGCGCGCGGTGGAGTGGGGTCTGGTCTAGGCTTGGCTATCATTAAGCGCATCGTCGACCGCCACAATGGTCGTATTACACTGCGGAATCAAGATGAAGGCGGGCTCTGCGTGCGTATCGATTTGCCGCTACGCAAAGCCCTTTCGGGTTAGTTTCCGAGCCGGTTAATACCATTCAAAGCTGCTACCCGGTATGCCTCTGCCATGGTTGGATAGTTAAACGTTGTATTAACGAAATAATCAACAGTGTTACCACCGTTTTTCTGTTCCATAATGGCTTGACCGATATGAATGATTTCTGAAGCGCGCTCGCCAAAACAATGCAAACCAAGAATCTCACGGGATTCGCGATGGAAGAGAATTTTCAAACAACCGACATCGTTACCAGATATTTGCGCGCGCGCGAGGTGTTTGAATTGTGCTCTACCGACTTCGTAAGGTACTTTGGCTTCTGTAAGTTCTTCTTCAGATTTTCCAACGGAACTGATCTCTGGGATCGTATAAATGCCGGTCGGGATGTTCGATATTAACGCCTTATCACAGCTACCGTGTAATAGCGCGGTGGCGCAAATGCGACCTTGATCATAGGCAGCACTCGCCAAACTAGGATAGCCAATTATATCGCCGACGGCGTATATATTATCGACCTGAGTGCGATAATTTTCATCCACTTCCAGTTGTCCACGATAGTTCGGTTTTAGCCCGACGGCGTCACAATTGAGCGCCTCAATATTACCGGAGCGGCCATTAGCAAAAAGCAAACAGTCGGCTTGCATGACTTTGCCAGATTTTGTTTTAAGAATAACTTTATCGTCATACCCACGAATACTTTCATACTCTTCGTTATGACGAATGACCACACCGTTATTCCGTAAATGGTAGCTTAGTGCGTCAGATATTTCAGCATCTAAGAACGATAGTAAGCGCTCACGTTGGTTGATGAGATCAACTTTAACGCCCATGCCTCGGAAAATACTTGCGTATTCGCTTCCGATAACACCCGCACCGTAAATCAAAATATTTTTAGGATCATGGTTAAGGCTTAAAACAGTGTCGGAATCGTAAATACGTGGATGGTCAAAGTCGATATCGGTTGGATGATAAGGACGCGAGCCTGTGGCAATGACGATTTGGTCAACATTCAGAAAGTCGAATGAGCCATCATTTTTGGTCACTTTAAGGCGATTTTGATCGATGAACGATGCATTACCGTGAATAACGGTGACATGGTTGCGGTCGTAAAACGAAGACCGCAATTTAACTTGTTTGCGAATGACGCCCGATGCGTAATGCAGAATCTGCGAGAATGTCATGCCACTTTGCCAACCCACGCCAGTAAATAATGGGCTATTATTGTATTCAATCAGTCGACTTACAGAGTGCCGTAGCGCCTTTGAGGGAATCGTTCCCCAGTGCGTGCAGCCTCCACCTATAGAATCGTGACGTTCAATGACCGCGACTTTCTTACCATTTTTGGCAAGCTGCATAGCAGCGCCTTCGCCGCCGGGACCTGTCCCGATAACGGCAACATCAAAATTTGCTTCGGTTGCTTTATGTTTAGTCACCTTCCACCTCACTGCTGATCCTGCTTGAAATGCTTTCTATATCATAACATTAGCGGCAGTTATGCGCCTAATGTGAATATTTTTGTCAGGTTTAATACTAGCGTTAGCGTTTTGAGACGTTATAGTAGGGGGAGCATAGGAGGAGCAGTACATGGCATCACGACAAGTTCCTAAAGTACTTAAACGCGAAGTAGTTGCGCAAAGTCGCTTGCTACGTATCGAAGCCGTCGATCTTAAATTCAGTAATGGTGAGCAGCGACAATTCGAGCGCATGCAGGGGAGCGGGCGTGGCGCTGTCATGGTTGTACCGTTTGTTGACGACCAGCACATTATGCTCATTCGGGAATACGCAGCCGGCCTGCATGATTACCAACTTGGCTTTCCGAAGGGACTCATCGATCCCGGCGAAACACCTGAGCAAGCAGCTCAACGTGAGCTTAAAGAAGAGATTGGTTTTGGCTGTGAAGAACTTAATCGACTTGCCGAAGTTACCATGGCCCCTCAGTTTTTTTCCGCTAAGATGACGTTGTTTACTGCACGCTCACTTTATCCTGAGCAGCTTGCTGGCGACGAGCCGGAACCTCTTGAGCAAATTGTTTGGTCACTCGATAACGTAGATGAGCTCCTCGCACAACCGGATTTCACAGAAGCGCGAAGTGTCGCGGCGTTATTGATGACTTTACGCCAATTAAAAAAATAAAGGTACGAACTGTGCAATTTAGTTTAACTGAGATTGCTGAAAAACTCGCCGAAGTCGCTCGTGATGCTGGTAAACTCGTCATGGAACTCTATGATAGCGGCGCATTTGCAACGGCTGAAAAGGCCGATGAATCGCCCGTTACCACTGCTGATATCAAAGCCAGCGAGTTCATTGTTGCCTCCCTCAAAAAGGCATTTCCAAATATTCCGGTGTTATCCGAAGAAAGTCGTCATGAGAAACTCAGTACACGGGCAAGCTGGTCCTCTTACTTTTTAATTGACCCCATTGATGGGACGCAAGAGTTTATTGCTCGGTCTGGAGACTTTGCAGTCAACATTGCCTACATTGAAGAAAGACAGCCCAGCATTGGCGTTATTTATTGGCCACCAGGTGAAACACTCTATTCAGCAATAAGAGAGCAGGGTGCCTACAAGCATGCACTGGGACAAAAGCAGGCGATTTCGGTCCGAAAGCTGAACAATCCTCAACATGATCCCCTGATATTAGCTATAAGCCGCCGTCAGCCGCGACACAAAGTGATGGCGCGTGTTCAAACCGAACGCGATATTCAGCCTTTGCCAACAGGGAGTTGTTCATTAAAAGCCTGCTTTATTGCTGAGGGAAAAGCAGACTGCTTTTTGCGGTTAGGACCCACCGGTGAGTGGGATACTGCTGCGTCTCAAGTCATTGTAACTGAGGCAGGGGGCAGTTTATTAAATGAAAATTTCGAGCCGATTACTTATAACGAAACTGAAAGTTTACTGAACCCTAACTTTTATGTTTTGGGCGACCCTGAGGTGGACTGGCAAGCTGTGTTTATAGCTCACCCACCTAACTTTCGTTGAGATCGCCGGTGACAGCGTCTTTATCGACAATGTCGACGGTCTCGTGAAGCTCTGAATAAACCAGTACTGCTTGGCCTTCTTTTAGGCGCGAATGCAATTGTTCAACTTTGGTTGCTAAGCTAAGCTCGCGCTCACCATAATCGGTGCCTTCTCGCAAAATAACGGCTTCAATAATGTTGTTGAGCGTTTCGGCGTCGAGTTCCTGCCACGGTATCATCATAATTGTTCTGCCTCTTTTTCACTCACCCACTTCACTAATCTCGTTGGAAGCCAACTGTAAAACCGATGTTGATAATTAATAAATCCCATGTGCCCGCCATGTGGATGCTTTTCATAAGTAACGTGCGGGTTCATTTCGTCTGGATGAGGTACGACATCGGGACCTAAAAACGGATCGTCATTGGCATGCACAATCAATGTCGGTTTCCTAACTTGTTTAAGAAACTGTTTTCCGCTGGCGCGATGATAATAATCCTCAACGTCATTAAATCCATGCAGTGGTGCCGTCACCTTATCATCGAACTCCAGAAAACTCGTCATTTTGTTCACATCTAGGCTATTAAGATGCGTACAATCCTTGAACATGCCACGTTGCTGTTTAATTGTGAACTTCTGTTTAAGTGGAGTCAGGAGGTACTTTCGGTAGAGACGTGAAAAACCGCGATCAATTCGCTTTGAGCAGCTCATCAAGTCAAGTGGCGCACAACACACCGCAGCGCTGGTCAGGACATCAGCCAATTCGGTACTCATCAATTGTACAAGCATGTTACCGCCCAAGCTAAAACCGATAGTATGTATTGACCGGTTAGGATAGCGCTCTCTCAATGCCACGATGACGGCTGTTGGGTCGCCGATATCACCCGAGTGATAAGCTCGCGGCAAGCGATTAATCGGTGTTTTACCACACCCACGGAAGTGCATAACAACTGAGTCGATGCCGTGCTCCGCAAGCTCCTCCATCGTTTGCCAAATATAGGGGGAGTCTACAGACCCTTCGAGACCGTGAAACAACACCACCAGCGGTCGTTGGCTATCAGGGGTTGCGTGGGGGTGCCAGCACAACTCGATGAAGTCACCATCGTTGAGCGCAAAAGTCTCCCATTGACCGTACCATTGGCGGCGACGGAAAACCAAGCGAGGAAGTAATGTTTGAATATGTGGCGGTCGCAGCCAGGCACTTGGGTTGAATGATTCGATAGTGCTCATCCGTGCGTGTCCTGTTCAAACTTTTCAGTCATTTCAGCAAGCGCTTCTTCAGCTTCCATCCAGCGCGATTCGAGTCGGTCCTGTTCGGTCTGTAAATTACGTTGCTCATCAAGTAACTTATTTAATTTATGCTTATTTTCGGTCTCATAAATCGTACTCTCGGAGAGTGACTGATGAACCTCTGCCAATGCTTCAGCGATTTTTTCTAGCTGTGTCTCAGATTGGGCGATAGTGTCTCGAAGGGGCTTTGTTTCCTTGCGAAACTCGGCGTCGCGTCGCTTTTGTTCTTTGCGATCGAGCTTAGTATCGTTGTGTGTGCTCGTGTTACTCGTACTTTTTTCACGCCGTTGTTTCGCTTGCTGCTCGAGCCACTCGTGGTATTGATCTAAGTCGCCTGGAAATGGCTCTACGCTTCCATCGTGTACGCGATAGAATTCGTCGACCGTTGTGCGGAGTAGGTGACGATCATGCGATACTACAATAAGTGCTCCCTCAAACGCTTGCAAAGCGTTAACGAGCGCGTCGCGTAAACCAATATCTAAATGGTTGGTGGGCTCATCGAGTAAAAGAAGGTTAGGCTTTTGATAAATGATAAGCGCCAGAGCTAATCTTGCTTTTTCGCCTCCAGACATGGGAGCGACAGGTGCCAGCGCTTGGTCACCTGAAAAACCGAAGCCACCAATAAAGTCGCGTAGCTGTTGTTCCGTGGCATGACTATCCAAACGTTGTAGATGTAACAATGGGGAAGCTTCGGGATCGAGTGCTTCGAGTTGATGCTGGGCAAAGTAGCCGATAGAGACACCCTGGCTGAGGGTTCGCTCGCCTGCAAGCGGTTCGAGCGCGCCAGATAGGGTTTTAATTAACGTCGATTTACCCGCTCCGTTACGCCCAAGCAACCCCATTCGGGTGCCGGGCACTAGATTGAGTTTAATGTTCTCAAGAATGACGGTTTCGCCATAGCCCGCTTTTACTTCACGCATATTAATGAGCGGGTTAGGTAATTTAGTCGGCGGCAAGAATTCAAAGTCGATACCCCGCTCGGCCTGCAGGGGGGCTTGGACTGACAGCTTCTCAATCGCTTTTAAGCGGCTTTGTGCTTGCTTGGCTTTACTCGCTTTATAACGAAA
Source organism: Idiomarina sp. D18 (assembly GCF_057748155.1). Lineage (NCBI taxonomy): Bacteria > Pseudomonadati > Pseudomonadota > Gammaproteobacteria > Alteromonadales > Idiomarinaceae > Idiomarina > Idiomarina sp. D18. The sequence goes on along the minus strand of NZ_CM173240.1, from coordinate 2,213,720 downwards.
CCGGTCTACATAAGCCTGCATATGTTTTTTAATGGCTTGTGCTTTTTCGTATGCACTTTGCTGTTGCATGAGGTGTTCGGCGCGCTGGTGCTCAAATTGTGAGTAGTTACCGGTGTAGCTCGAGATACCTTGGTTCTCCACATGCAGAATATCAGTGGCGACATTATCCAAGAAATCACGATCATGCGAAATGATAACCAAAGTGCCTGAGTAGCTTTTTAGCCATGATTCGAGCCAAAAAATAGCATCAACATCTAAGTGGTTAGTAGGCTCATCCAGCAACATCAGGTCAGATGGGGCAATCAATGCTTGCGCCAAATTAAGACGCATACGCCATCCACCAGAAAAGGCGCTTACCGGCTGCTCAATCTGCTCTGGTAGAAAGCCTAAGCCATCGAGCAACATCGCTGCGCGCGAACGAATATCGTACGCGCCAAGTTGAGCCAATTGCTCATGACTATGCGCAATGGCATGACCATCTCCCTTAGCTTCGGCTGCTTGCAGAGCTTGCTCGGCCGTCCGAAAGCCTTGATCACCGTCCATCACGTAATCAATAGCTGAACGCGCTAGGGCGGGTGTTTCCTGAGCAACGCTAGCGATTCGCCATTCGTTGGGTAGTTGCAACTCGCCCTCTTCAAGTTGTAACTCGTCACGAAAAAGCGCAAATAGCGAGGATTTACCACAGCCATTTTTACCAATCAAACCGATCCGGTGTTGGGGAAAGATCGTAAAACTGGTATCCGAAAGCAGCGTTTTTCCGCCGCGCATTAATGAAATGTGATTGGCTTTTATCATGGTTAATGTCTATTCAATCCTCAACTGCGAGCGTGAATGGGCGTCTGCCAATTTCATGGGCTGACCAACTTAACTATGGTAACATTGACCGAGTAGTTTATGACATAGGAGCTGTCGTGGCACGTCAAAAGAAACGATTTATTGCCGGTGCGACCTGTCCCAAGTGCGACAGTATGGACACCTTGATGCTGTTCATTGAGAACGATGTTGAACAAGTCGAGTGCGTGAAGTGTAAACACCGCTTTAGTGAACCCAAGCAGCAGGGCACGGGGAGCGAGCGCGAATTCGATCAAGTGATTGGTGTATTTAAGCCCGAGTAAGTTAAGCGTCGCGAGGTAGCCCTTTACTGACGGCTCGCACTAAACGCTTAAGTTGTTGTGTCACTTGCGCTGCGCCGCTGCGTTGCCGGTCGAGCGCCCAATCAATATGCTCTTGTACCATTTCCGAGACTTGACCACTGCGCCATTCGAGCGCTTCAATAACTTCAGCGTCTGCTTGTGCATTACCCAGCGCAACCGCAATGTTACGTAACCAACACTCGTGACCAATGCGCCGAATCGGAGACCCCTGTAACCGTTGGTCAAAGGTCTCCTCATCCCACTGCCACAGCGCAAGCAGTTCCGGTGTGTGCAAATAATGGCGTGGATTAAAGTCCGCTTCGTCAGTCAGTTGTGCGTAGCGATTCCATGGGCAGATAAGCTGACAGTCGTCACAACCGTAGATACGGTTTCCCATAAGCGGGCGCAAATCCTCAGGAATGCTACCTTTTAGTTCGATAGTTAAATAAGAAATACAGCGTCGAGCATCGAGTTCATAAGGGGCGACAATGGCTTGGGTAGGGCAAATGGTCATGCACGCCGAACAGCTACCACAGGCCTCTTCGACTGGGCTATCAATTGGAAGTGGTAAGTTGATTAATAGCTCCCCCAAGAAAAACCAAGAACCGCTGTCTTTATCGAGTATTAAAGTGTGTTTGCCAGTCCAGCCTAATCCCGCCTTTTCGGCGAGAGGGCGCTCCATTATGGGGGCGGAATCGACAAATGGACGAAAGTCTGTGTCAGCGAATTCTGCCTTTATTTTGTCGCCTAATTGCTTGAGGCGTTTTCGTAGTAGTTTATGATAGTCACGACCCAGTGAGTAGCGTGAAATATAGCCCAGTCGGTCATTATTGAGTGTTTTTGCAAAGCCTGCCTCGGCCGGTAAATAGTTCATACGCACTGAGATGGCTCTGACAGAACCTGGGTGAAGTTCAGCAGGTCGTGCGCGTAGCATCCCGTGGCGCTCCATAAACCCCATTTCTCCGTGATAGCCTTTATCTAACCAGTTCTGTAGAGTGGCCTCGTGCTTTTGTAAATCAAGATCGGCAATGCCGACCTTCTGAAAGCCTAGTTCTCGGCCCCATTGCTTGATTTTTTGGGCTAATTGTTCAAGTTCGGTGTAAGACAAACTAGAATACATTGAAGAATTCGACATGATGTTGGGAGCTTTAGCATGGAAACGTCACAGTCCATCAGCTTAGCACAGAATCTATACTGTGCAGAACAGCTACAACGCAGTGAAGCGCGTGCTGGCGAATTAGCAGGATACAGCCTAGGGCAGTTGATGTCTCTGGCAGGTCGTTCTGTGTTTGGGGAGCTCGAGCGAATAGTGGGCGTGGGGGCTTCTATTGCAGTCTGCTGTGGAGAGGGCAACAACGGTGGTGATGGTTATATCGTCGCGCGTTTAGCCCATCAAGCAGGTTACAAAGTGTCTCTGTATGCATTGAACGCAAAAGCTGAGCTGAAGCAGACTAGCCATGAGCCTGCTGTGCAAGCGCGACGCGCGTGTCGTGAGCTGGGACTTGAGGAAAGACCGCTAACTGATTGCACAGCAAATGATTACGACCTGATTGTCGATGCGGTGTTTGGCATTGGTTTAAGTCGACCTGTTGAAGGAGCGCTCGCGGAATGGGTCAGAGCACTTAACAAGTCTCGCGTACCAGTACTTGCGATTGACGTTCCAACAGGCATTAATGCCGATAGTGGCTGTATTATGGGTGAGGCAATTGTCGCGCAGGTTACGGTCACAATGATTGCGTACAAACGAGGGCTCTTTACGGGCGCCAGCCCAGGTCACGTCGGACGAATTGTGTTAGCAGATTTGGGGGCTGGTAAGTACTTTGAACGATTAGAGCAGCCAGCGTGGCGACGTGTGACAGAAAATCCGTACAGCTGGTTAGGTGATCGTGTTGCCCACTCTCATAAGGGAACGCATGGTCATGTGCTGATTGTCGGTGCCGGCCCTGGTATGCCCGGTGCGGCTATCCTAGCTATGGTTGCGGCGTTACGAGCGGGCGCAGGTAAAGTGTCAGTTGCGTGTCATCCGAGTAATGTAGGTATTATCGCGAGTCAACAACCGGAAGCAATGGTGCACGGCGTTGAAGCGCCAGAGCAACTTAACCACCTTTTAAACGCAGCAACCTCGCTGGTTGTCGGCCCGGGACTTGGGCGTGATGAATGGGGGTATAAAATTTACCAAGCATGCATGGCCGTCAACACCTGCAAAGTTATTGATGCCGATGGGCTATACTGGTTGGCGCAAGACCCTGTGCATAGTTCGCAGCTGATTCTAACGCCTCACCCTGGAGAAGCCGCGCGCTTACTAAAATGCAACACGCGAGATATCGAGGCCAACCGATTCGAACATGCGTTATCGCTGCATAATCAGTATCATGCACAGATCGTATTAAAAGGCGCAGGCAGTTTAATCAGTTCAACCCGGGGCAATTGGCTGATCGACCGCGGCTCGCCGGCAATGGCCTCTGGCGGCATGGGAGACTGTTTGGCTGGATTAATAGGTGCCTTAGTCGCACAAGGTTTAGCACCTGCACAGGCGCTGACCGCAGGAGTATACTGGCATGCCGTCGCGGGAGAGGTGGCCGGCTCAAAAGCGCCACGGGGTACTTTAGCGAGTGACTTAATGCCAATTATTCGTAAATTAGTGAACGGTTGGATACCGGAGTAGTCGTAGACCATGAATCAAACATTAACACAATACTTAGCTGATGAAGCCGCTACGCAAACGTGGGCTAAACGTCTAGCACAGTTCGCGAAAGCGCCTTTGGTTATTTACTTAAATGGTCCTCTTGGCGCGGGTAAAACGGCGTTGAGTCGAGGATTTATTCAAGCATTAGGACATGCAGGCGCTGTGAAAAGCCCGACTTACACACTGGTAGAGCCTTACGATCTGGGAGACATTGCGGTATATCATTTTGATTTATATCGACTCGCTGATCCAGAAGAACTCGAGTTTATGGGCATTCGCGATTATTTCTCACAACGAAGCATGAGTCTTATCGAATGGCCAGAACGTGGCGAGGGATGGTTGCCGAAAGCCGATATTGTGATTAATGTAGCTTATGAAAACGAGGGCCGCCAGCTTGAATGTATTGCTCGTACGCCTATCGGTGAACACATTGTTAAGCAACTAAAATAATGATAAAAACGCTATATCGTTCGATCACTGCTGTCTTACTTTTTTGCCTAATAACCCCGGTCTGGGCGAGTCAGAATGCAATTGAGAGTGTCCGTGTCTGGCCGTCTCCGGATAAGACGCGCATTGTATTTGATTTAAGCCAAGCGCCGGATTATAGCTACTTTAAGTTGTACCAGGGCACACCTTATCGAATTGTGATCGATTTCAACGCGACTCAGCTCAATGCTGAGTTAGAAAACTTAGCCAACGAATCACTGTTGGTAGACAAAGTACGCACAAGTAGCCCTAAAAACTCGCAGTCAACGCGCATCGTCATTGAACTGAATAAGCAAGCAGAGTTTGAGGTTTTTCCGTTGCCGGCTAACGACCGCTATAACGATCGTCTGGTGGTTGATATTAAAGGTAAATCGATAGAGCGCAGTGGCCCTGCTAAGTCGATTGAGGAACTTAAAGATCGTAAAATTACGATTGCCGTCGATGCTGGACATGGCGGCGATGATCCCGGCTCTATTGGACCTAGCGGAACCTACGAGAAGACCGTAGTGCTAAAAATTGCCCGAGCACTTGCAAAAATGATTAATGACGATCCGAGTATGCAGGCCTATTTAGTGCGAACGGGGGACTATTATTTAGGTTTAAACGATAGGCCCCAAAAAGCGTGGGATGCAAAAGCGGATTTCTTTGTATCGGTGCATGCAGATGCGTTTCGAACACCTCAACCCAGAGGCGGCTCTGTTTGGGTGCTATCGAAACGTCGCGCAGACTCAGAAATCGGTCGTTGGCTCGAGTCGCGAGAACGTCAGTCTGAATTGCTCGGCGGCGCTGAGGCCATCATTCAAAGTAATAGCCACGAGCCTTTTTTGGCACAAACGTTACTCGATATGTCAATGGACCGGTCGATTGCCGGAGCCTACAGTGCGGCTCGCCATATTATTGATGAAATGGGTAGTGTAACAAAAATGCACAAAACAGCCCCTCAAGCCGCTAGCCTTGCAGTACTTAAGTCGCCGGATAAACCTTCCATCTTGGTCGAGACAGGGTTCATTTCTAATCCAAGTGAAGAAAGGTTACTACTGAGCAACGCTCATCAACAAAAGCTAGCTCGTGCAATTTATAACGGCATTAGACGTTACTTTATCAATAACCCAATCGAAAACACGTTGTTGGCTCAGCAAGCATCGATGGAGTACACCGTGAAATCGGGTGACTCCCTATCTGAAATTGCTGAACGTTATGGAACAACGGTTAAAGCTATCAAGCGTGAAAACCAGTTGCGAAGTGACGTGGTTAGAATTGGGCAGAAGCTGACGATTCCGAGAGACTAATGCCAATTAAACAATTACCGGTTGAACTAGCCAACCAAATTGCTGCAGGTGAAGTGGTTGAGCGTCCTGCTTCAATCGTCAAAGAACTGGTTGAAAACGCGCTCGATGCAAAGGCGTCAGAATTAGTCATTGATATTGAGTCAGGTGGCGCTAAGCGCATTCGTATAAGAGATAATGGTGTCGGCATTCCGCGTGACGAGTTAGCGCTTGCGCTCAGTCGGCATGCCACCAGTAAAATAGCTGACATTGATGACTTAGAAGCGATTACGAGTTTAGGTTTTCGCGGTGAAGCGTTGGCGAGTATTAGCTCGGTATCGCGGCTGCGCTTGGTATCCAAACCGGCCGAACAGTCGGCGGCGTGGCAAGCCTGGTCGGAAGGCAAAGATATGCAGGTACGCATCGAACCTGCGTCACACCCTGATGGTACGACCGTCGATATCCAAGATGTCTTTTACAACACACCGGCTCGACGAAAGTTCTTGCGTACAGATAAAACTGAATTTGGCCATATTGATGAAGTCATTAAGCGTATCGCATTGAGCCGTTGGGATATTGATATTACTCTCAATCACAATGGCAAACGTGTCCGATACTATCCTGCGGTTAGCGAACATGATCAACTGCATTGGCGACGCCGATTAGCAAAAGTCTGTGGCTCAGGCTTTGCTCAAGATGCGTTGTACTTTCAACAGCACGCACATGATATACATATCGAGGGTTGGCTTGCGGCGCCCGAACAATGCCGACATCAAGGCGACGTACAGTACAGCTTTGTAAACGGGCGGATGATGAAAGATAAGCTTATCAATCATGCGATTCGTCAAGCTTATGATTCGTTTTTAACGGCGGAGCGGGTACCCACATTTGCAATTTATCTGACGGTACCGGCGGATCAAGTCGATGTGAATGTGCATCCCGCCAAACACGAGGTTCGCTTTCATCAGCAACGGCAAGTGCATGACTTCGTTCTCAATACCGTCAAACAATTATTACTGGGCCAACATCAAGAGGATACGAATAGCGCGTCGGACCGTGTGGAAGACGCAACTCAGCAACCGCGCCATTTATACCAAACGGGTGGTTCAAAAAAGCACGTAACGTCAAATCCATCTGTTCGAGACTATAGTGCCCACGCTCAATCCAATACGGCGAACCGGTCAAGATTAGGCGCGTCGATACTACCCAATGCGGTGGAGCTTACGGTCGACGCTCGACAGTGGCGAATTGTTGATGTATTCCATGGGCGTTTTGCGCTCATTAGGCGCGACGAACAGCCAGCCTGGCTAGATTTAGTTAATGTTCAAAGAAGATTACTCGAGCCACAGATAAAGCAACAATATCAGCAGGGCATGGCTGGGCAACCGCTGCTTGTCGAGCAAAAAATCAACTTATCGGAAACAGAGTGGACTAAAAAGCAGGTCTCACAGTACAGTTCTGAACTTGCTCAATCAGGTGTTAGTTTCTACTGGCAAGGCGCGTCGTTTATCGTAACTCAGGTGCCCTCCATGTTACGACGCAAGCATATTGCAAGCAGCGTACTGTCGTTACTCGAACAGTGCAAACTCAGCGACCAGGCGATTATCGAGTTTCTTGCTGACGCTGCAGTCGACACGATGTTGTCAAAGTCACAAGCGGATTACTGGTGTCAGCAGTGGCAGACTCAGTTAGACAGCACATCGACATTGCTTCAACAAATTAAGGTGCCAGAAGTCAATGAAACTTAATACCTCGCCAGCCGTGATATGCATATACGGACCAACCGCCGCGGGTAAGACGGCCTTATCCATTGAACTTGCAAAGCAACTCGACGGCGAGATTATTTCAGTCGATTCAGCGTTGATTTATCGCGGGATGGATATTGGCACAGCAAAGCCCAGTCTCGCCGAGAGGCAAGGTATCCCACATCATTTGCTTGATATTTGTGATCCCGCAGAAACTTATTCAGCGTCGGAGTTCCAGCGAGATGCGACGAGCTTAATCGAAAAGATTCTAGCACGCGGTCACACTCCTATTTTGGTCGGTGGCACGATGCTTTATTTTAAAGCGCTGTTGGAAGGCATGTCGGCTTTGCCAGAATCCGATGCCAATGTTCGCCAGCAACTGCAGTCTGAACTCGATACGCATGGTTTATCGACACTTCATCAAAGGTTAGCCGAAGTCGATCCTGAGGCGGCTGCGAGAATTCATCCCAATGACCCGCAACGTACATTGCGTGCTTTAGAGGTCTATCAGTTGTCTGGCAAACCAATGACGCAGCTAGTTCAACAACGGCAAGGTGCCTTAAATTATCCTATTTACCAATTTGCGGTTGCGCCACAGCAGCGCGCACTATTACACGAGCGCATTGCTCAGCGTTTTGATCAAATGCTAGCGGAGGGCTTTCAGCAAGAAGTAGAAGCGCTGTTCAAGCGTAACGACTTACATCCGGATTTACCCGCTATCCGCAGTGTGGGTTACCGTCAAATGTGGCACTATTTAACGGGTGAATTGACTTATCAAGCGATGAAAGAGCGCGGGATTATTGCGACACGACAGCTTGCAAAGCGGCAGTTAACGTGGCTACGCGGTTGGCCAGATGTGCACTGGCTGGATACTTTCGCCCATGATAAACTCGATCAGGTTCGATCGCGGTTGCAACAGCCAACCGAAAAGTTTTCGGTAAAAGATTGAAAAATAAAGATTCGCCCTAAGATCAAAGACTGGGAATGCAGCGTATGTTATGGCATGTTTAAGTTGCAAAATTTTACCGTTGGTCTAGGGTGATTAATAGGTTCTACCATTTAACTGGCCACCCCATTGACTTGGATATTAATAACAAAAAAAGGAATCCGCCATGGCGAAAGGGCAAACGCTTCAAGATCCGTTTTTAAACGCGTTACGTCGCGAGAGAGTACCCGTCTCAATTTACCTTGTAAACGGAATCAAGTTGCAAGGTCAGATTGAGTCGTTTGATCAGTTTGTTGTGTTATTAAAAAACACGGTGAGCCAAATGGTTTATAAGCATGCAATATCAACCGTTGTGCCTGCTCGTATTCCGCAAAACTATTTGCCTCAGCAAGGTGTGCACAACCAAGGTGACATTGAAGAATAAGCAATATTGAGGAGGTCTAGAAACGTTGTTCGACAGATATGAAGGTGGCGATTATGCCGTATTGGTCCATATGGACTTGCCCGCCGAAGTCGATAGAGAAGACCTCTCTGAACTTCATCTTTTAGCTAGCTCAGCAGGTGTCGAACCGCTTGGAGTGGTGACGGCCTCTCGCAGTGCGCCTAGTCCTAAGTACTTCGTGGGAAGTGGTAAAGCAGAAGAAATTGCTGAGCAGGTGCAGGCGTTGGACGCCAATATTGTCATTTTTAATCACGCGTTATCACCCACTCAAGAGCGAAACCTCGAAAAAATTTGTAAGTGTCGAGTCTTAGACCGTACCGGCTTAATACTCGATATTTTTGCGCAACGCGCGCGGACTCACGAAGGTAAGTTGCAGGTTGAATTAGCGCAACTGCGCCATATATCCACTCGCCTAGTACGTGGTTGGACACACTTAGAAAGACAAAAAGGTGGCATTGGGCTAAGAGGGCCCGGTGAAACGCAGCTAGAAACTGACCGAAGACTCATCCGGGGGCGTATTAAAAATATTTTGCGCCGTCTAGAGAAGGTACAAAAGCAGCGAGAGCAGGGGCGTCGTGCGCGCCAACGAGCAGAAATTCCAACCGTGAGTCTTGTTGGCTATACTAACGCAGGTAAGTCGACCTTGTTCAATACCATGACAGAGTCGGGGGTGTATGCTGCGGATCAGCTCTTCGCCACACTCGATCCAACGTTACGAAAGCTCGAAGTAGAAGATGTTGGGCGCATTATTCTTGCTGACACTGTGGGCTTTATTCGCCATTTACCGCACGACTTAGTCGCTGCGTTTAAGGCAACGCTACAAGAAACGCAGGAAGCGGATATTCTGTTGCACGTTGTTGATGTCGCCGATGAGCATCAACAAAGCAATATTGAACAAGTGAGTGAAGTGCTGGGTGAAATTGGTGCAGGTGAAGTACCGCAGTTAATGATTTGCAACAAAATTGATAAACTGGAGGACTCTGCGCCGCGTATTGATAGAGACGATGAAGGGAAGCCCGTTAGAGTCTGGGTTTCAGCGCAAGACAATATCGGCACCGAGCTTATTTTCGAGGCTCTGAAAGAGCGACTCGGACCGCAAATGGTCAATTTAAGCTTAAAATTGCCACCATCTATGGGTAAACTGCGTGGTACGCTGTATCAACTCAATAGCGTTTCGGCAGAACGAATAGATGAACAAGGCGAATTAGAGCTCGACATTAAAATGTCGATAGTTGATTGGAATAAATTACAGAAAGAATACGACAATCGACTCGATAACTATATTCAGTAAACGATTTTTTTAACTTTAACGGAGTCATCCATGGCATGGAACCAACCGGGGAATGGCGGTAACAAAGACCGCGACCCATGGAAAAACCAAGGGGGGAACGATCAGGGACCCCCAGATCTTGATGAGGCGCTGCGAAAATTTTTTGCCAAGTTAGGTCTTGGTGGAAATAAAGGCAGTGGTGGTGGCAAGTCGGGCATCCCGGCGAAGGGCATCGGCATTATCGCAGTACTCGCTGTCATCATCTGGTTTATCGCAGGTTTTTACACGGTAAAAGAAGCTGACCGGGGCGTGGTGCTGCGCTTTGGTAATTTCCACACGCTTGTCGAGTCGGGTCTGCATTGGCGCCCTGTGTTCGTTGATACAGTCGAGCATGTGGACGTTAACAACATTCGCTCTGATAGCACCGAAGGCTTTATGTTGACCCAAGACGAAAACGTCGTAGTGGTACAACTCGATGTGCAGTATCGTGTCGTCGATCCGCGCAACTACTTGTTCAACGTCGATAACGCAGACCAAGTATTGTCACGCGCGACGGATAGTGCGTTACGTTACGTGGTGGGTCACACGACCATGGATGAAGTCCTAACACGCGGTCGTGAGGATGTTCGTGCGCGTACGCTTGACTTACTTGAACGTACCATCGACCCGTATTCAATGGGTCTGCAAATCGTAGATATTAACCTGCTCCCAGCGCGTCCGCCAGAAGAGGTTAAAGAAGCATTTGATGACGCAATCGCTGCGCAAGAGGACGAAGAACGCTTTATCCGTGAAGCGGAAGCGTATGCACGTGAAGTCGAGCCTTTGGCACGTGGCCAAGTACGTCGTATGCTGCAAGAAGCGCAAGCGTATAAAGAGCAGATCATCCTAGAGGCTCAAGGTGAAGTGGCTCGCTTTAACGAACTGTTACCGCAGTACGAAAACGCGCCGCAGGTAACGCGTGAGCGTATCTACTTAGATACCTTGCAAGACCTCTACGCAAAAACACCGAAAGTGTTGGTCGATGTTGAGGGTAGCAATAACATGATGTACCTACCGCTCGACAAGATTCTTGAAAAGCAAGGAAGAAAGGTCAATGACCTATCGCCTTTGCGTGTACCAACCGACTCAAACATGAATCAATCGCGCAACAGCGCAAATGGCTCGAGCAATTCGACTGATTCGGGTCGTACAAATACGCGTGGCGGGGGTCGATAATTATGAAAAATTTAATCGCAATTATTGTAGTAGTACTCGTCGCTTTGGGTTTGTCGTCTCTTTATGTTGTTAAAGAGGGTGAGCGTGCCATTCTTATTCAATTTGGTAAGGTTGAGCGTAATGCCGAGACTGGCGAGGCGATGGTTTTTGAACCTGGCTTGCACTTTAAAATACCATTTATCGAGCAAGTAAAACGCTTAGATGCTCGCTTACAAACGCTTGATGGTGATCCAGACCGTTTTGTTACCAGTGAGAAAAAGGATTTGATCGTTGATACGTACGTAATGTGGCGCATCAATGACTTTTCTACTTTCTACTTGAGTACCAATGGTGGTAATAAGATGCAGGCTGAGGCCTTGCTGACTCGACGGATTAACAGTGGCTTACGTAGTGAATTTGGTAGCCGCACCATTTCCGATATCGTGTCTGGTGAGCGTGACGAGTTGATGCGTGAAGCCCTCATTAAAGGTGCTGAGAGTGCGTCTGACTTAGGTGTCGAAGTCGTCGATGTACGAGTGATGCAGATTAACTTACCAGATGAAGTAAGTCAGTCTATTTACCAGCGGATGCGCGCTGAGCGTCAAGCTGTTGCGACTGAGCACCGTTCAGAGGGTCGCGAGCAGGCGGAAATTATCCGTGCTGATGTGGATGCACGCGTAACCGTTATGTTAGCGGATGCTAAGCGTCAATCTCGCCAACTAAGAGGTGAAGGTGATGCGCAAGCTGCGAAGATTTATGCGGACTCTTATCAACAAGATCCAGAGTTCTTTGCATTCATTCGTAGCATGCAAGCATACAGTGAATCGTTCAGTTCGGGATCGGATGTACTGGTGCTTGATGCGGAGAGTGATTTCTTCCGCTACCTTCAGGATCTTCAAGGCGAGCCGAAAGAGTAAGCTCAAACAAATTGAAGCCCGCGTCATCGCGGGCTTTTTTATGTCCATATACAAACCGAACGCAACAGGGTAAAATTACGTCGATTTTTTTTAAGCGGGGCAAACATGAGTCAAAACGTCGTGATTCTAGGCACCCAATGGGGTGACGAGGGTAAAGGTAAAATTGTTGATCTACTGACAGATAAAGCATCGCTCGTGGTGCGTTATCAGGGGGGTCACAATGCCGGTCATACATTGGTTATTGATGGTGAAAAAACCGTACTTCACTTAATTCCGTCGGGCATACTACGCACCAACGTACAATGTGTGATTGGTAATGGTGTGGTACTTTCGCCTGAAGCCTTAATGGAAGAAATGGAGATGTTAGAGGCGCGGAATGTGCCAGTAAAAGAACGTCTGCGTATCAGTGAGGCGTGCCCATTAATCTTGCCTTTCCACATCGCTTTAGACCAAGCGCGTGAGCGTGCGCTAGGTAAGGAAGCGATAGGTACCACAGGTCGTGGTATCGGTCCCGCGTATGAGGACAAAGTCGCTCGTAGAGGTTTGCGCGTGGGTGACCTATTTAATGCTGCGCGTTTAGAAGACAAGCTTAAAGAATTAACCGATTTCCACAATTTTGCACTCACCAAACTTTACGATGAACCTGCGATTGATTTTGATGCAGTATTAAAGCAATGCAGAGAATTTGCCGAGCTGTTAAAACCGATGGTTGCCGACGTACCGGCATTGCTTGATAAAGCGCGTAAGAGCGGTGAAGAAATTATGTTCGAGGGCGCTCAAGGCACCCTTCTTGATATTGATCACGGTACTTACCCTTACGTGACATCATCCAACACGACAGCGGGTGGTGTTGCGACAGGCGCTGGCTTTGGTCCTCGATACATTGACTACGTACTGGGTATTGTTAAAGCCTATACGACACGTGTAGGTAGTGGGCCATTTCCAACTGAATTAGATTGTGACGTGGGACAACATCTTGGCGTTAAAGGTCATGAGTTTGGTGCAACGACAGGTCGTAAGCGTCGTACTGGCTGGTTAGATGCGGTCGCGATGCGTCGCGCAGTACAAATCAATTCAGTGAGTGGATTCTGCCTAACTAAACTCGACGTGTTAGATGGTTTGGATGAATTAAAAATTTGTACCAGCTACAAACTACCCGATGGGACCATTAGTGAATACCCACCAATGGCTGCCGAGGACTATGAAGCGGTAGAGCCGGTCTATGAAACATTGCCTGGCTGGCAGGAAAGCACGGTCGGCGTTACTGAACATAATCAGTTGCCGCCGCAAGCGCTTGCGTATATTTCACGTATTGAGGCACTAACGGGAGTGCCCGTTGATATTATTTCAACCGGTCCCGACCGTAAAGAAACGATTATTTTGCGTCATCCGTTCGCAAAATAAATTGATTTGCCTTGTTGCAGTAATGACTGAAACAAGGCAAAATCTCTTAAATTCTGGTTACAAAATCGCCGAATCAGGTAAAAACTAACCAATCGCATCAAAAACTTAAAAAAAATCGCGCAAAGCTATTGCACTATCAAATTTAGTACCATAGAATGCGCTCCACCTAACCGGGGTGCCGGCATAGCTCAGCTGGTAGAGCAACTGACTTGTAATCAGTAGGTCGGGAGTTCGACTCTCTCTGCCGGCACCAATTCAAATTGCACTTTTTGGGAGGGGTTCCCGAGCGGTCAAAGGGATCAGACTGTAAATCTGACGGCTCAGCCTTCGCAGGTTCGAATCCTGCCCCCTCCACCACGCAATTCTTGGTTTTGAGGTGGCCCAATGTTTCAGCGGGTGTCGTATAGTGGCTATTACCTCAGCCTTCCAAGCTGATGACGCGGGTTCGATTCCCGCCACCCGCTCCAAACAATCCAGTGCTGATATAGCTCAGTTGGTAGAGCGCACCCTTGGTAAGGGTGAGGTCGGCGGTTCAAATCCGCCTATCAGCACCACGTCATCATAGGCTACTCTCTAACCGTTTCCGGTATGCAACTTTGTTGCTAGGTACACCCAACAGAATTTTGTTAGAGAGGCTGCAATGTCTAAAGAAAAATTTGAACGTTCGAAGCCGCACGTAAACGTCGGCACCATCGGTCACGTTGACCACGGTAAAACTACCTTAACCGCTGCTATTACGACAGTTCTGGCTAAAGTCTATGGTGGTGCGGCGAAAGACTTCGCAGCCATCGATAACGCGCCAGAAGAGAAAGAGCGTGGTATCACCATCTCAACTTCACACGTTGAGTATGACACGCCAACTCGTCACTACGCGCACGTAGACTGTCCTGGACACGCTGACTACGTTAAAAACATGATCACTGGTGCCGCTCAGATGGACGGCGCGATCTTGGTAGTAGCAGCTACAGACGGCCCAATGCCACAAACACGTGAGCACATCTTGTTGTCACGTCAGGTAGGCGTACCTTACATCGTTGTATTCATGAACAAATGTGACATGGTAGACGATGAAGAGTTGTTGGAATTGGTAGAAATGGAAGTTCGTGAACTGTTATCAGAATACGAATTCCCAGGCGACGACTTGCCAGTCATCCAAGGTTCAGCACTTAAAGCGCTGGAAGGCGACGAAGAGTGGGCGAAGAAAATCGTTGAATTGGCTGACGCACTAGACAGCTACATCCCAGAGCCAGAGCGTGATATCGACAAGCCGTTCATCATGCCAATCGAAGACGTATTCTCGATTTCTGGTCGTGGTACGGTAGTAACAGGTCGTGTAGAGCGCGGTATCGTTAAGACAGGTGACGAGTGTGAAATCGTTGGTATGAAAGATACCATGAAGACCACAGTTACAGGTGTAGAGATGTTCCGTAAGTTGCTAGACGAAGGTCGTGCAGGCGAGAACATCGGTGCGTTGTTACGTGGTACTAAGCGTGACGAAGTAGAGCGTGGTCAAGTATTGGCGAAGCCAGGTACAATCACTCCGCACACCAAGTTCGAAGCCGAAGTATACGTACTGAGCAAAGACGAAGGTGGCCGTCACACGCCATTCTTCAAAGGCTATCGTCCACAGTTCTACTTCCGTACAACAGACGTAACGGGCGCAGTAGAATTGCCAGAAGGCGTAGAAATGGTCATGCCAGGCGACAACTTGAAGTTCGTTGTAGAGCTAATTGCTCCAATCGCAATGGACGAAGGCTTGCGTTTCGCAATCCGTGAAGGTGGTCGTACTGTAGGTGCAGGCGTTGTATCTAAGATCATCGACTAATAATGTAACTTGCGCCTAAGGCGTAAGCGACAGAGAGTCCAAAACCCGGCTTCGGCCGGGTTTTTTGTTGCATATCTATGATAAAACCGGCGACGCTGAGCTTGCGCCGAGCACAGTCTTAGGTATAATACCGCGTCCGATCCTGTATCGAGTCAGTCTCGCCAGGAATCAAGGGGTGTAGTTCCAATTGGTAGAACAGCGGTCTCCAAAACCGACGGTTGGGGGTTCGAATCCCTCCACCCCTGCCAAACGAATTCAAAGAGTTTCGTAAGAGCGAAATGGCCAATCGCAAATTGGGAATTAAAAATGAGCGCAAACAAAGATACGCAAAGCAGTTCATTCGATAGTGTAAAGTGGATAGTTACGGTTTTGTTGTTAGCAGCAGCCGTTATTGGTAACCATTATTACACTGAAGAAGTATCCGTACTGTACCGCGCGGTTGCCGTGGTAGTACTGGTTGGCCTCGCAGGCTTTACTGCCGCAGCGACTGCTAAAGGTAAGAAATTTTTATCGTTCGCCAAAGAGAGTCGTACAGAAGTGCGCAAAGTGGTTTGGCCATCGCGTCAAGAAGCCACGCAAACTACCTTAATCGTAGTTGTAGCAACAGTTATCGTTGCATTAGTCCTTTGGGGTCTAGATGGAATTCTTGTTAGACTAGTAGGCTTCATCACCGGTTTGGAGATATAAGGGCATGAGCGATAAAAAACGTTGGTACGTTGTACAAGCATTTTCCGGCTTCGAGGCTCGTGTAGCTGAATCGCTTAAAGAACACGTTAAGATGCATGGCATGGAAGACAAGTTCGGCGAAATCTTAGTGCCTAAAGAAGAAGTCGTTGAGATGCGCGGTGGAAAGCGTCGTAAAAGCGAGCGTAAATTTTTTCCAGGTTACGTTTTAGTTGAAATGATCATGGATGATGAAACATGGCATTTGATTAAAAGTGTACCCCGTGTATTAGGCTTTATCGGTGGTAGCAGCGATCGCCCTACACCGATTTCAAAGAAAGAAGCGGATGCTATTCTTGATAGACTGCAAGATTCGCAAGATAAGCCCAAACCGAAAACACTATTCGAACCTGGCGAAGTGGTGCGCGTTAATGACGGTCCATTTGCTGATTTCAATGGTACGGTCGAAGAAGTTGATTATGAGAAGAGTCGTTTGACTGTTTCAGTTTCAATCTTTGGTCGCGCGACACCAGTAGAGCTAGAGTTCAGCCAAATCGAAAAATCCTGATCAAAAAATCAGCAATTATCATTGATCGAGTACGCGAATTGTCTTATAATTCGCGTCCTTTTTTAACGGGGAGCCGATTGAGTAACGTGACTCTGCAACGTTACGAGGCGTTAAACCCACAACAGAGGTAACTATCATGGCGAAAAAAGTATCAGCCATTATTAAATTACAGGTAGCTGCTGGTTCAGCTAACCCGTCACCACCGGTTGGTCCTGCATTGGGTCAGCATGGTGTGAACATCATGGAATTCTGTAAGGCGTTCAACGCACAGACTGACAACTTGGAAAAAGGTGCGCCTGTTCCAGTTGAAATTACTGTGTTTGAAGACCGTTCTTTCACGTTCATCACGAAAACTCCACCAGCATCTTTCTTGCTTAAGAAAGCAGCTGGCATCAAGAGTGGTTCTGGCCGTCCTAACACTGAAAAAGTGGGTACGGTAACTCGCGAGCAGTTAGAAGAAATCGCGAAAACTAAAGAACCAGACTTAACTGCTGCTGATTTAGACGCAGCTGTACGCACT
Organism: Idiomarina sp. D18; assembly: GCF_057748155.1. NCBI lineage: Bacteria > Pseudomonadati > Pseudomonadota > Gammaproteobacteria > Alteromonadales > Idiomarinaceae > Idiomarina > Idiomarina sp. D18. The sequence continues at coordinate 2,196,656 of NZ_CM173240.1, read as the reverse complement.
ATCGCCGGCTCTGCTCGTGCGATGGGCTTGAACGTGGAGGGCTAAGACATGGCTAAATTAACTAAGCGCGCTCGCATGATCCGCGAGAAAGTAGAAGCCCGTGACTACGATGTAAACGAAGCTATCACGTTGTTAAAAGAATTGGCGACCGCTAAGTTTACCGAGAGTGTTGACGTGTCTGTTAACCTAGGCATTGATGCACGTAAATCGGACCAAAACGTTCGTGGCGCAACTGTATTGCCAAATGGTACAGGTCGTGACGTTCGCGTTGCTGTTTTCACTTCAGGCGCTAACGCTGATAAAGCGAAAGAAGCCGGTGCCGACATCGTTGGTATGGAAGACTTAGCTGAGCAAGTTAAGAAAGGTGAAATGAACTTCGACGTAGTTGTTGCTTCTCCTGATGCAATGCGCGTTGTTGGTCAGTTAGGCCAAATCTTGGGTCCACGTGGCCTGATGCCTAACCCTAAAACCGGTACTGTAACGCCAGACGTTGCAACGGCTGTTAAAAATGCTAAAGCAGGTCAGGTTCGCTACCGTAACGATAAAAACGGCATCATCCACGCGACGATCGGTCGTGTAGATTTTGACAACGACAAGTTGAAAGAAAACTTAGAATCGTTGTTAGCCGCGCTGAAGAAAGCTAAGCCTTCTTCTGCTAAAGGCGTATACATCAAGCGCATCAGCCTTTCGACTACGATGGGTGCTGGTGTTGCGATTGACCAGGGTACTGTCAGCGCTGGTTAATAAAGGTTTGTGGGTTGGAGCTGCGGTGGATTGCTCAAAAGGCATGAAGCATAGCTCCCATCCAAGACCGTAGGTGTACCGCAGGAATATTGCGGCACTTAATGTCCTACGCAGATGGTGATATCCGACTCAGGCTCTCTGGGTAGAGAATCACCGTGACAACGTGGTGAGTTTAGGCTCACCTAATTGTAACGAGGGGCTTAGGCTCCAAAAGAAAACGAGGTGATATCAGTGGCAATTGGTTTAGCCGGAAAGAAAGCAATCGTTAAAGAAGTTAACGACGTCGCTTCAAATGCGCTAGCCGTCACCGTTGCTGAATATCGAGGCATCGAAGTAGCCGACATGACCGCGTTGCGCAAAAAAGCACGTGAGCAAGGTGTGTTCCTTAAAGTAGTACGTAACACACTTGCAAAACGCGCCTTTGAGGGCACGCAGTTTGAGGATATGAGCGAAGCGCTTAAAGGACCTCTTGTTTATGGATTCTCTTTGGACGCACCGGGCGCATCTGCTCGTTTGTTCAAAGATTTCTCTAAAGAGAACAAGAACCTTCAGGTAACGGCTCTATCTATCGGTAACGGCATCATGGGTCCTGAAAAATTGGACGCAGTTGCTTCACTTCCGACTCGTGATGAAGCATTGGCTAAATTGCTCGCCACCTTCAAAGCACCGGTTAGCAAATTCGTTAAAACAGTTAACGAAGTACCTGCTAAGTTCGTGCGTACGTTGGCAGCAATTAAAGACGCTAAATAAATCGTTGGTTTTAAAACCGTTTTTTGTAATTATCAACCCAGGAGTTTAGAGTAATGGCTCTGACTAAAGAAGATATCTTAAACGCGATCGCTGAAATGCCAGTAATGGAATTGGTAGAGTTGATCGAAGCAGCTGAAGAAAAATTCGGCGTTGACGCATCTGCAGCAGTAGCAGTAGCAGCTGGCCCAGCGGCTGGCGGCGAAGCAGCAGCTGAAGAGCAAACTGAATTCGACGTTATCTTGAAAGGCGCTGGTAGCAACAAAGTTGCAGCTATCAAAGCTGTTCGCGGCGCAACTGGCCTTGGCTTGAAAGAAGCTAAAGCTATGGTTGAGTCTGCACCTGTTGCTGTTAAAGAAGGCATCAGCAAAGACGACGCTGAAGAGTTGAAGAAGCAGCTTGAAGAAGCTGGTGCGGAAGTTGAAGTTAAGTAATTCAACTGTTGCACGAAATCTGGCCTAAGGGCCATAGGCTGGTGGTTAAATAACCACCAGCCTTTTCGCGCTTTAACGCTTGTACGATTTTTGCCCGTATTTCGTTGCAGTCGCGTGAAAAAATAAAACGGGAACGACAGATTTTTGTTATCTGTTTTTAACCATCGAACCACTCGTTGGTTAGGGTCATCAATCAGCTAGCTGAGGAACCCCATGGCGTACTCCTACTCAGAGAAAAAACGTATTCGTAAGGACTTTGGTAAAAGACCTCAGGTCTTAGAAGTGCCTTACTTGCTGTCAATGCAGCTTGATTCATTCAAAAAATTTATTGAAGTCGATCCAGAGGCTAATAATGGCCTTGAAGCGGCTTTCCGTTCGGTCTTTCCGATTGCCAGCTATTCCGGTAATGCGGAACTGCAGTACGTCAGTTACCACTTAGGTGAGCCGGCTTTCGATGTTGAAGAATGTCAAATCCGCGGCATCACTTACTCTGCACCGCTGCGCGTTAAACTTCGCTTAGTGTTGTTTGATAAAGAAGCGGCTGCTGGCACAGTTAAGGACATCAAAGAGCAAGAAGTCTACATGGGCGAGATCCCATTGATGACAGAAAACGGTACTTTTGTCATCAATGGTACCGAGCGTGTGATTGTCTCTCAGTTACACCGTTCGCCAGGCGTGTTCTTTGATCATGATAAAGGTAAATCACACTCGTCAGGTAAAGTCCTGTATAACGCGCGTGTTATTCCTTACCGTGGTTCTTGGCTCGATTTTGAATTCGATCCTAAAGACAACGTATTCGTACGTATTGACCGTCGTCGCAAGTTACCTGCGTCGATCATCTTGCGTGCATTAGAGTACACCACCGAAGAAATCCTTGAGATGTTCTTCGAGACGACGTATTTCGAAATTCTGAAAACCAAAGTTAAGATGCAGTTGGTGCCAGAACGTCTTCGTGGTGAGACTGCTAAGTTCGATATTAAAGACAGCAACGGCGAAATCGTTGTTGAGAAAGGTCGTCGTGTAACGGCTCGTCATATCCGTCAATTAGAAAAGTCGGAGATGAAAGAGCTAGAAGTGCCTGTTGAATACATGGTCGGCAAAGTGCTTGCCAAAGACTATGTCAGCAAGGAAACCGGCGAAGTTGTCGCAAATGCGAACGATGAATTAACACTTGAGCTTATCGCTAATTTAAGCGAAGCGGGCGTGAAGAAGATCGAGACACTATTCGTCAACGATCTCGATCATGGTCCTTACATGAGCGAAACATTACGCGTTGATTCAACCACCAATCGCCTCGAGGCATTGGTCGAAATCTATCGCATGATGCGTCCAGGTGAGCCGCCCACGCGAGAAGCTGCCGAAGCACTCTTCGATAACCTGTTCTTTAGCGAAGAACGTTACGACTTATCGACTGTTGGTCGAATGAAATTCAATCGTCGTTTAGGTCGCGAAGACTTATCAGGGAAAAACACCCTGACCAACGAAGATATTATTGACGTCATGAAAAAGCTCATCGAGATCCGTAACGGTCTTGACGAGGTTGACGATATCGATCACTTGGGTAACCGCCGTATCCGTTCAGTCGGTGAAATGGCAGAAAACCAATTCCGTGTTGGTTTGGTACGTGTTGAACGCGCGGTGAAAGAGCGTCTTTCATTAGGTGATCTTGACAATACAATGCCGCAAGATTTGATAAACGCAAAACCTATCAGTGCTGCGGTTAAAGAGTTCTTTGGCTCAAGCCAATTGTCACAGTTCATGGACCAGAACAACCCATTGTCAGAAGTAACGCACAAGCGTCGTATTTCTGCTTTAGGTCCAGGTGGTTTGACGCGTGAACGAGCGGGCTTCGAAGTACGTGACGTACATCCAACTCACTACGGTCGTCTATGCCCAATCGAAACGCCTGAAGGTCCAAACATCGGTTTGATTAACTCGTTGTCGACCTTCGCACGCACTAATGAATATGGCTTCCTAGAGACGCCTTATCGTCGGATTGAAAACGGTGTCGTGACCGATGAGGTTGAATACCTCTCTGCAATCGAAGAAGGTAACTACGTAATCGCTCAGGCTAACGTTGCGTTGAACGACCAAGGTGAGCTCGTTGACGATCTCGTACCGTGCCGTCATAAAAACGAATTCACCTTGATGAACCGTGAGCAAGTTCAGTTCATGGACGTTGCGCCACAGCAGATCGTATCGATTGCGGCAAGTATGATCCCGTTCTTAGAACACGATGATGCTAACCGTGCCTTGATGGGCTCGAACATGCAACGTCAAGCCGTACCAACGCTACGGGCTGATAAGCCGTTAGTAGGTACCGGCATTGAGCGTACGATTGCGGTTGATTCAGGCGTTACTATCGTCGCTAAACGCGGCGGTGTTGTAGATTACGTCGATGCTGCGCGTATCGTTGTTAAGGTAAATGAGGAAGAGATGGTACCGGGTGAAGCAGGTATCGACATTTACAACTTAACCAAATACAAGCGCTCGAACCAGAACACATGTATTAACCAAAAGCCAACGGTACGTCTTGGCGAACCGGTAATGCGTGGTGATGTGTTAGCAGACGGCCCATCGACTGACTTAGGTGAACTCGCTTTAGGTCAAAACCTTCGCGTGGCATTTATGCCATGGAATGGTTATAACTTTGAGGATTCGATTCTTCTTTCTGAGCGTGTTGCTCAAGAGGACCGTTTGACCACGATTCACATTCAAGAATTGAACTGTGTAGCGCGTGATACCAAGTTGGGTGCGGAAGAAATTACGAGTGATATCCCGAACGTTGGCGAGTCTGCGTTAGGTAAATTGGATGAAGCCGGTGTTGTTTACGTGGGTGCTGAAGTTAAAGGCGGCGACATCCTCGTAGGTAAAGTAACACCTAAAGGCGAAACCCAATTAACGCCAGAAGAAAAACTTTTGCGTGCAATCTTTGGTGAGAAAGCGTCTGATGTTAAAGATAGCTCTCTGCGCGTACCTAACGGTGTGAACGGCACGGTAATAGACGTTCAAGTATTCACCCGCGACGGTGTTGAAAAAGATAAACGTGCAGTCGCTATCGAAGAGATGCAATTGGCTAAGGTTAAGAAAGATTTAACCGAAGAGTTCAAGATCCTCGAAGATGGCATTTATGGCCGCGCACGTAGTCTGTTATTGAACAACGGTTTTGACGAAGCCAAGCTGGCAAGCATGGATCGTTCAAACTGGTTAACACAAGGTCTGGCAGACGAGAGTGCTCAGGAGCAACTTGAGCAGATCGCTGAGCAATATCAACAGACGCGTGAAGATTTCGATCAGAAGTTTGAGATGAAACGCCGCAAGATTACCCAAGGTGATGACTTAGCACCGGGTGTCCTTAAGATTGTTAAGGTCTACCTCGCTGTACGTCGTCGCATTCAACCGGGTGACAAATTAGCGGGTCGTCACGGTAACAAAGGTGTTATCTCGACTATCATCCCGAACGAAGATATGCCTCATGATGAAGAGGGTAATCCGGTCGATATCGTACTAAACCCGTTGGGTGTACCATCGCGGATGAACATTGGTCAGATCCTTGAGACCCATTTAGGTATGGCAGCTCGTGGTATCGGTACCAAGATCGACAAGATGTTAAAAGCGCAACGCGCAATGGCCGAGTTACGTGACTTTATCCAGCAGGTTTATGACTTGGGTGAAGGTCGCCAGAAAGTAGACTTAACTGAGTTCAGTGATGACGAAGTACTTCGTCTAGCAGGCAACTTGCGTGCAGGTCTACCGACAGCAACCCCGGCATTTGACGGTGCGATTGAAGAAGAAATTAAAGCGCTTCTTAAATTAGCGGACATCCCTGAATCAGGTCAGATACCGTTGATTGATGGTCGTACAGGCGAACGTTTTGAGCGTGATGTAACAGTCGGTTACATGTACATGCTGAAACTGAATCACTTGGTCGACGATAAGATGCACGCACGTTCAACCGGTTCTTATAGCTTGGTTACGCAACAGCCGCTGGGTGGTAAAGCTCAGTTCGGTGGTCAGCGCTTCGGTGAGATGGAAGTATGGGCCCTCGAAGCTTACGGCGCAGCTTACACCTTGCAAGAAATGTTGACCGTTAAGTCGGACGACGTAAATGGTCGTACGAAGATGTACAAGAACATCGTGGATAACAACTTGCAGATGGAAGCGGGTATGCCTGAATCCTTCAACGTATTGCTGAAGGAAATCCGTTCACTCGGTATTAATATCGAGTTGGAAGAAGGCTAATCGAGCTTTTTGTTATTGAATTTGGGGAGTGCTTGCACTCCCCGTGGTTGAACTCCGACAGGAGATAAATCGTGAAAGACTTGCTTAAGTTTTTAAAACCGGCTAACCAATCAGAAGAATTTGATGGAATTCGTATTGCGTTAGCGTCACCAGACATGATCCGTAGTTGGTCATATGGTGAAGTTAAAAAGCCGGAAACCATTAACTATCGTACGTTCAAACCTGAACGTGATGGTCTTTTCTGTGCGCGTATCTTTGGTCCAGTTAAGGATTACGAGTGTCTTTGCGGCAAGTATAAGCGCCTGAAGCACCGTGGTGTTATCTGCGAGAAGTGTGGCGTAGAAGTTACTTTGACCAAAGTTCGCCGTGAGCGTATGGGCCATATCGAATTGGCGAGCCCAGTGGCGCACATTTGGTTCTTGAAATCATTGCCCTCACGCATTGGCTTGATGCTTGATATGACATTGCGCGACATTGAGCGCGTGTTGTACTTCGAATCATATGTTGTGACTGAGCCTGGTTTGACGACGTTAGAGCGTTATCAAATCTTGACTGAAGAAGAGTACCTCGATGCACTCGAAGAGCACGGCGATGAGTTCGATGCGAAAATGGGTGCGGAAGGTATACTTGATTTGCTGCGCACTATCGATATCGATGGTGATATCCAGCAATTGCGTGAAGAGTTACCAGAGACAAACTCTGAAACTAAGCGTAAGAAGATCAGTAAACGTCTGAAGTTGCTTGAATCTTTCCAGATGTCAGGAAACAAACCTGAGTGGATGATCTTGCGCGTATTGCCGGTGTTGCCACCTGACTTGCGTCCATTGGTACCACTTGATGGCGGCCGCTTCGCAACATCAGACTTGAACGACCTATACCGTCGTGTCATTAACCGTAACAACCGTCTTAAGCGTCTACTTGACTTAGCCGCACCAGACATCATCGTTCGCAACGAAAAACGTATGTTGCAAGAAGCGGTTGATGCGTTGTTAGACAACGGTCGCCGTGGTCGTGCGATCACAGGTTCTAATAAACGTCCTCTGAAATCGCTTGCTGACATGATCAAAGGTAAGCAGGGTCGTTTCCGTCAGAACCTTCTGGGTAAACGTGTTGACTATTCAGGTCGTTCGGTTATCACCGTAGGTCCTAAACTACGTTTGCACCAGTGTGGTCTGCCTAAGAAGATGGCACTCGAATTATTTAAACCATTTATCTACGGCAAGCTTGAGCGTCGTGGTTTAGCGACCACCATCAAAGCGGCTAAGAAAATGGTTGAGCGTGAAACCGCAGAAGTTTGGGATATCTTGGATGAAGTGATCAAAGAGCACCCGGTGTTATTGAACCGTGCGCCAACACTTCACCGTTTGGGTATCCAAGCTTTTGAACCGGTCCTCATCGAAGGTAAAGCGATTCAGCTACACCCATTGGTGTGTGCGGCTTATAACGCTGACTTTGACGGCGACCAAATGGCGGTTCATTTGCCATTGACGCTTGAAGCGCAGCTCGAAGCGCGCGCGTTGATGATGTCAACCAATAACGTACTATCGCCTGCGAGCGGTGACCCGATCATCGTTCCATCACAAGACGTTGTCTTAGGTCTTTATTACATGACCAAAGAGAAAATCAACGGCAAAGGCGAAGGTATGGCATTCAAGAACCCTAAAGAGGTCGAGAAAGCCTATCGTAGCGGTGCAGTCGAATTGCACACGCGTATTAAAGTGCGTATCGCGGATACAATTATCCATGAAGATGGCACCCGTGAAAAACGCTTGATGTTGCGTGACACCACTGTAGGTCGTGCGATTTTGTCACTGATCATGCCAGAGGGCTTACCATTTGAGCTGATCGATCAGCCAATGGGTAAAAAGCCTATCGCGCGTATGCTTAATCAAGCGTATCGCGATATCGGTTTGAAAGAGACGGTCGTATTCGCTGACCAAGTGATGTATACCGGTTTCCATTACGCGATGATTTCTGGTGCGTCTGTCGGTATTAACGACATGGTGATTCCTGAAGCGAAGAAAGAAATCGTTGCCGCCGCGGAAGAAGAAGTCGCTGAGATTCAAGAGCAGTTCGAATCGGGTTTGGTAACCGCAGGCGAAAAATACAACAAAGTTATCGATATCTGGTCAACCGCTAACGAGAAAGTCTCGAAGGCGATGATGGAAAACCTGTCGAAAGAAGTCGTCAAGAACAAAGAGGGTGAGGACGAAGAACAAGCGTCGTTCAACTCGATCTTTATGATGGCGGACTCAGGCGCTCGTGGTAGCCCCGCACAGATTCGTCAGTTGGCCGGTATGCGTGGTCTGATGGCTAAGCCGGATGGCTCAATCATCGAAACACCAATCGTTGCGAACTTCCGTGAAGGTTTGAACGTACTTCAGTACTTCATCTCGACTCACGGTGCACGTAAAGGTTTGGCCGATACGGCATTGAAGACAGCGAACTCAGGTTATCTGACACGTCGTCTGGTCGACGTTTCACAAGACGTGGTTATCATGGAAGAAGACTGTGGTACACACGATGGCTTGTACATGAAACCGTTGATCGAAGGTGGTGATGTTGTAGAACCACTGCGCGAGCGTGTATTAGGTCGTGTTTTATGTGAAGACGTCATGCAACCAGGCAGCGATAAAGACGTGCTATTACCACGTAACACGCTGCTCGACGAAAAGAACTGTGACGTTCTCGAAGAGAACTCAATCGACGAAGTTAAAGTTCGCTCTGTTATTACGTGTGATACTGACTTCGGTGTCTGTGCACACTGTTATGGTCGTGACTTGGCGCGTGGCCACATGGTTAACCAAGGTGAGGCCGTCGGTGTAATCGCTGCGCAGTCAATCGGTGAACCTGGTACACAGTTGACGATGCGTACCTTCCACATCGGTGGTGCGGCATCACGTGCGACAGCAGAAAACAACATTCAGGTGAAGAATCCAGGTACCTTGAAGCTACACAACGCGAAATGGGTTGTTAACAGCGACAATCAACCGGTGATTACTTCACGTTCAACTGAATTAACGCTTATCGACGAGTTTGGTCGTGAGCGCGAGCGTTACAAAGTACCTTATGGTGCGGTGTTGAAGAAAGGCGAAGGCGACAGTGTAGACGGCGGCGAAACCGTTGCAAACTGGGACCCGCATACGCACCCAATCATCACTGAGGTAGAAGGTCGCTTGAAGTTCGTTGACCTGATTGATGGTGTTACTATGACCCGTCAAACCGACGAACTCACCGGTTTATCAAGTATCGTTGTACTGGAAACAGGTCAGCGTACGAGCGCCGGTAAAGACATGCGTCCAATGGTTAAATTGGTCGACGGCCAAGGCAATGATGTAAACATCGCGGGTACAGACATTCCTGCACAGTACTTCTTGCCAGGTAACGCGATCATTAACCTTGAAGATAACGCTGAAGTTAAAGTGGGTGATACGGTTGCTCGTATCCCGCAAGAAGGTTCGAAAACGCGCGACATCACGGGTGGTCTTCCACGCGTTGCCGACTTGTTCGAAGCACGTCGCCCGAAAGAGCCTGCAATTTTGGCAGAGAAAACAGGTACCGTATCCTTTGGTAAAGAAACCAAAGGTAAACGTCGCCTAATCATCACGCCAAATGACGGTACTGATCAGCACGAAGAGATGATTCCGAAATGGCGTCAGCTGAACGTGTTTGAAGGTGAACAGGTCCAAAAAGGTGAGGTAATCGCCGATGGTCCAGAAGCACCGCATGACATCTTGCGTCTACGTGGCGTTAGCGCAGTAGCTAACTACATCGTTAACGAAGTACAAGAAGTCTACCGTTTACAAGGTGTTAAGATTAACGATAAGCATATTGAAACTATCGTTCGTCAAATGCTACGTAAAGCGCTTATCTTGCGCGCCAACGATACCAACTTGCTTGAGGGCGAGATGGTAGAAATGGCAGAAGTGCTAGCAGCCAACGCGAAAGCAGAAGCTGAAGGCAAACAGCCAGCTACCTTCGAGCGTCAGTTGTTGGGTATTACGAAGGCATCATTGTCGACTGAATCATTTATTTCAGCGGCATCGTTCCAGGAAACAACACGCGTGCTTACTGAAGCCGCTGTTGCGGGACGCAAAGATACCTTACGTGGCTTGAAAGAAAACGTCATAGTAGGTCGCCTAATTCCTGCTGGTACTGGTTATTCGTACCACAAGGAGCGTATGGAGCGTCGTCAAGCAGAGCTTGAAGTCGAAGATACAGCACCTAAGATGACAGCTGAAGAAGCCGAACAGCAGTTGGCCGATGCGCTAAATGCAGGCGGTGACAGTGGGTCTACATCTGAGTAATTCACTCGATTAAACCCTCGCTCAGCGATTAAGCCGGTGCTCATTGAGTGCCGGCTTTCTTATATAGCCTTGACAGGTGAAAATATGACCATTAAAATTCCCGCTCCCGAATTTCGGGATCTGGTCCATTTATTGGTCAGAAACCAAGTGATTTTTCACTGGTGTAAGCGACATCAACAAAACTAGGAGTATTTAATGGCAACAGTTAACCAGCTGGTGCGTAAAGGCCGTCAAAAGCCCGTTGTGAAAAGCAACGTTCCGGCTCTTGAAGCGTGCCCTCAAAAACGCGGTGTTTGTACCCGTGTTTACACAACAACCCCAAAGAAGCCGAACTCGGCGATGCGTAAAGTGTGTCGTGTGCGTCTTACTAACGGTTACGAAGTATCTTCGTACATCGGTGGCGAAGGCCACAACTTGCAAGAGCACTCGGTTGTATTGATCCGTGGCGGTCGTGTAAAAGACTTGCCAGGTGTTCGTTATCACACCGTTCGTGGCGCACTTGACTGTTCAGGTGTAAACGATCGTAAACAAGGCCGTTCTAAATACGGCGCGAAGCGGCCTAAATCTTAACGGTTCTCCGTTAGTAAGGCCAAACTGTTTGTACGTTTTGGGGAATACCCTGAATTAATCGGAGAATATTGAGATGCCAAGAAGACGCGTCATAGGTCAACGTAAAATCCTTCCAGATCCTAAGTTCGGATCAGAGTTGTTGGCCAAATTTATCAATGTCGTCATGGTAGACGGCAAAAAAGCAGTCGCTGAAAAGATTATCTACGGTGCACTAGACATTCTTGCTGAGAAATCTGGTAAAGACCACTTAGACATCTTCGAGAATGCGCTTGATAACGTTCGCCCAACCGTCGAGGTTAAATCTCGTCGCGTAGGTGGTTCAACCTATCAGGTTCCGGTCGAAGTACGTCCTGTGCGTCGTAATGCACTGGCAATGCGCTGGTTAGTTGATGCAGCGCGCACCCGTGGTGAAAAATCAATGTCGCAGCGTTTGGCAGCAGAAATGCTAGACGCATCTGAAAACAAAGGGTCTGCTGTGAAGAAACGTGAAGACGTTCACCGCATGGCTGAAGCAAACAAAGCGTTTGCTCACTATCGCTGGTAATTTCACAGTTAACCGACTAAGGAGTTTATTGTGGCTCGTAAAACTTCCATTGAGCGCTATCGTAATATTGGTATCTGCGCTCACGTAGACGCTGGTAAAACAACCACCACTGAACGTGTGTTGTTCTACACTGGCCTGTCTCACAAGATTGGTGAGGTGCACGATGGTGCAGCTACCATGGACTGGATGGAACAGGAGCAGGAACGTGGTATCACCATCACCTCTGCCGCAACGACATGTTTCTGGCAAGGTATGGACAAACAGTTCCCTGAGCATCGTATCAATATCATCGATACTCCCGGACACGTTGACTTTACCATTGAGGTAGAGCGTTCATTACGTGTTCTTGACGGTGCAGTCGTCGTATTGTGTGCTTCATCAGGTGTTCAGCCTCAGACTGAAACTGTATGGCGTCAGGCGAACAAATACGAAGTACCACGTATGGTATTCGTGAACAAGATGGACCGTGCAGGTGCGGACTTCTTGTCAGTTGTTCATCAAATGAAAACCCGCTTGAATGCAGAAGCAGTACCAATGCAACTGCCTGTAGGCGCAGAAGACAACTTCCGCGGCGTGGTTGATTTGATCAAAATGAAGTTCATCAACTGGAACGATGAAGACATGGGTACTTCATTCACATATGAAGATATCCCTGCTGACATGGTTGACGAGTGTGAAGAACATCACAACAACTTGGTTGAAGCTGCGGCTGAAGCTAACGAAGAGTTGATGAACAAATACCTTGAAGAAGGTGAATTGACTGAAGCAGAAATCAAACAAGGTCTTCGCGCACGCACGTTGGCGAACGAGATCTGCTTGGTTGCTGCTGGTTCAGCGTTCAAAAACAAAGGTGTTCAAGCAGTGCTTGACGCGGTCATCGAGTATCTTCCGTCACCGACAGAAGTTAAGCCTATTACAGGTATCCTTGATGACGAGTCTGAAGGTGTTCGTAAGTCTTCTGACGACGAGCCGTTCTCAGCACTTGCGTTTAAAATCGCGACTGACCCGTTCGTGGGTACACTGACGTTCGTTCGCGTATACTCCGGTGTACTTAATCAGGGTGACGGTGTTGTTAACCCAGTTAAGAACAAGAAAGAGCGCGTTGGACGTATGGTTCAGATGCACTCAAACAGCCGTGAAGAGATCAAAGAAGTGCGCGCGGGCGACATCGCGGCCTTGATTGGTCTTAAAGACGTGACAACCGGTGACACGCTGTGTGATCCAAGCAACAAGATTATTCTTGAGCGTATGGAATTCCCAGAACCGGTTATTTCTGTTGCAGTAGAACCGAAAACTAAAGCCGACCAAGAGAAAATGGGTATTGCCCTTGGTAAGTTGGCCGCAGAAGATCCATCATTCCGCGTTAAAACGGATGAAGAGTCAGGTCAAACTATCATCTCTGGTATGGGTGAGCTTCACCTTGATATCATCGTTGACCGTATGAAGCGTGAATTCAAAGTTGAATGTAACGTTGGTCAGCCTCAGGTTGCATACCGTGAAGCAATCCGTAACGCGGTTGAAGTTGAAGGCAAATTCGTTCGTCAATCAGGTGGTCGTGGTCAATTCGGTCACGTATGGCTGAAGCTTGAGCCAATGGCGATTGAAGAAGATGAAAACGGTGATGACATCACTTACCAATTCGTAAACGAAATCGTTGGTGGTGTGGTACCTAAGGAATACATTCCTGCGGTAGACCGTGGTATCAAAGAGCAGATGGAACAAGGTGTTCTTGCTGGCTACCCAGTATTGGGTGTTAAGGCAACCTTGTACGACGGTTCTTACCACGATGTTGACTCATCAGAGATGGCGTTTAAAATCGCCGGTAGCATGGCTTTCAAAAAGGGTGCATTGCAAGCGCAACCTGTATTGCTTGAGCCTATGATGAAAGTTGAAGTTATCACTCCAGAAGAGTCAATGGGTGATGTTGTCGGTGACCTTAACCGCCGTCGTGGTCTTATCGAAGGTATGGAAGAGGCACCAGGTGGCTTGAAAGCAGTTAATGCTCAAGTTCCATTGTCAGAAATGTTCGGTTACGCGACTGACTTGCGTTCACAAACTCAAGGTCGTGCATCGTACTCAATGGAATTCTTGAAGTATGCTGAAGCACCTAACAACATCGCTGAAAAAGTGATGGCTGAGCGTAACGCTAAATAAGTAAGGTCTGGTCCGGTTTTTTGCGAGACCGGGCTTTTAACTTAAGTTTGAGGAACTATCATGTCTAAAGAAAAATTTGAACGTTCGAAGCCGCACGTAAACGTCGGCACCATCGGTCACGTTGACCACGGTAAAACTACTTTGACTGCTGCTATTACTACTGTATTAGCAAAAGTCTATGGTGGCGCGGCGAAAGACTTCGCAGCCATCGATAACGCGCCAGAAGAGAAAGAGCGTGGTATCACCATCTCAACTTCACACGTTGAGTATGACACGCCAACTCGTCACTACGCGCACGTAGACTGTCCTGGACACGCTGACTACGTTAAAAACATGATCACTGGTGCCGCTCAGATGGACGGCGCGATCTTGGTAGTAGCAGCTACAGACGGCCCAATGCCACAAACACGTGAGCACATCTTGTTGTCACGTCAGGTAGGCGTACCTTACATCGTTGTATTCATGAACAAATGTGACATGGTAGACGATGAAGAGTTGTTGGAATTGGTAGAAATGGAAGTTCGTGAACTGTTATCAGAATACGAATTCCCAGGCGACGACTTGCCAGTCATCCAAGGTTCAGCACTTAAAGCGCTGGAAGGCGACGAAGAGTGGGCGAAGAAAATCGTTGAATTGGCTGACGCACTAGACAGCTACATCCCAGAGCCAGAGCGTGATATCGACAAGCCGTTCATCATGCCAATCGAAGACGTATTCTCGATTTCTGGTCGTGGTACGGTAGTAACAGGTCGTGTAGAGCGCGGTATCGTTAAGACAGGTGACGAGTGTGAAATCGTTGGTATGAAAGATACCATGAAGACCACAGTTACAGGTGTAGAGATGTTCCGTAAGTTGCTAGACGAAGGTCGTGCAGGCGAGAACATCGGTGCGTTGTTACGTGGTACTAAGCGTGACGAAGTAGAGCGTGGTCAAGTATTGGCGAAGCCAGGTACAATCACTCCGCACACCAAGTTCGAAGCCGAAGTATACGTACTGAGCAAAGACGAAGGTGGCCGTCACACGCCATTCTTCAAAGGCTATCGTCCACAGTTCTACTTCCGTACAACAGACGTAACGGGCGCAGTAGAATTGCCAGAAGGCGTAGAAATGGTCATGCCAGGCGACAACTTGAAGTTCGTTGTAGAGCTAATCGCTCCAATCGCAATGGACGAAGGCTTGCGTTTCGCAATCCGTGAAGGTGGTCGTACTGTAGGTGCAGGCGTTGTATCTAAGATCATCGACTAATGTAACTTGCGCCTAAGGCGTAAGCGACAGAGAGTTCAAAACCCGGCTTCGGCCGGGTTTTTTTATGGTGAATTATTTTGCACTGCCGTAAGCCTTGCTTCCGTGATTTGGCCTCGATTATTGACTTTTATCAGGTTTAACCTCAATATATCTGTCCAGTTTCAACGTAAATAAGTGCAGTGAAAAGAAGTTTTTTTCTACTCATAACCTGCTTTCTCGCAAGCGTTTCATTCGTAAAGGATGTAAGCGCGCAAACGCCTGTGTATGTTGCAGCGTACGATTATCCTCCCTATTTTTCTACTGGACTTGAAACTGACGTAACCCGCGAACTCATTCAGATTTTGAACGACTATCAAGATACCTACGACTTTCAACTTCAGGTGATTCCACCGAATGCTCGATATCAAGCATTATCAAAGGATGGGTGTTGCGATGTCATCTTTTTTGAGTCAGAGGAGTGGGGTTGGAAAGGCAAAGCGGTAGATGCAACGATTCCTATTATTCGCGGGCGCGAACGGTTTATCGCAAAGCGAATACCGGGTCGGACGCAGGCATTTTTTAGCTCTTTAGACGATAAAACCGTTGGTGCAGTTAAAGGTTATCATTATAACTTTGATGGTAACGAGCGAACCGCGGATGAACTAGGTAGTAGTTATCGCGCCTACCTTTCTCATTCGGCATTGACCAATCTACGCATGCTCATGGGTGGACGCATTGATATCATGCCGATTAATGATGAACTGCTATCAGCCCTACAAAATGCCGGTGATCAATACGAGAAGGATTTGCTTGTCTCTGATCAGATCTTTGATGATTACATGTTGAGCATGATCGTAGGTCATAATAAACGCCTGACTCAAGAAACAATGCAGCAACTTGTTCGTGAATTAGCGCGTCAGGGGCATATCGACAAATTGTTACAGCGATTTAATTTGACGCGCTTTCAAGTTTATCGTCTTGGCTTAAGACGCTAATAAACACTTAAGCCAAGCCTATTGGCTAATTCTCTCACCATGAACATGCCGCGTGCGCTGTTGCCAAATTCATTCAGTTTTGGGCTCCATGCTGAAATCACCCCAAAATCAGGCACTATCGCGACAATACCGCCACCGACACCACTTTTCGCAGGCACGCCAACGGTAAAAGCAAACTCACCACTTTGGTCATACATACCGCTCGTTGATAGCAGCGCATTGATGCGTTGAGCATCTCGCTTAGTAATGATTTCGCGCTGAGAGAATGGACATACACCGGCATTTGCGAGGAATGTAAACGAGCGCGCGAGGTTTTCACAGCTCATGCTAATCGCGCATTGCCAGAAATAATGATCAAGGACTTCATCTACATCGGACTCAATGTTGTCGAAGCTCTTCATTAAGTGAGCGGAAGCCGCGTTCCTATGACCATGTTCTTTTTCCGATGCATGTACTGATTCATCAGCATATATTCGGTCATTACCACACAGGCTTCGTACAAGGCTCATTACAGCGTTTTTACTGGTCGAGTAGTGGCTAACTAGCACATCGCTAATTAAAATCGCTCCTGCGTTGATCATGGGATTTCGGGGAATACCCTTTTCCCATTCTAACTGCACAATGGAATTAAACGCCTGTCCTGAAGGCTCCATTTTGACTCGTTGCCACAAATCGTCACCCAAGCGATCCATCGCCATCATTAAGCCAAATATTTTGGAGATGGACTGGATCGAAAACAACGTGTCCGTGTCACCGACGTTGAACACCTCTCCATCCAATGTCGTCAGAGTCAGCGCACATTGCTCCGGCTCGACAGCAGCAAGCGCAGGAATGTAGTCGGCGACGTTGCCCGACTGGATCTGCATCGCTTGCTGATGGATTTCCTTCAATAACCGGTTGAGATCATCGGGGGCTTTTATTTGCTGGCCACCACTTACCAAATCACGCGTCAATGGGATGCTCCGGATGTTGTAGCTCGACTAGGCGTTGCCTTAGCTCGTCACTTAAGGTAACCGAACGTTGTTGCTCAAAATCGAAATAAACGAGTACGGTTTTGCCCTTCGCGCAGAGCTCACCTTTTTGCCAGATTTCGGTACCAATATCAAAGGAACTGCCGCCAAGACGTTGAACAAAAGTCTTCACAGTCACATTCGAGCCAAAGAAAATGGGTCGTGCGAAATCAACTTCAAGACGAGCAACGATCAAACTTTTTGTTTTTGGCGACATTTCACCAAAGAACTCAAATATAGGTAACCGGCCGGTCTCAATCCACATAGGCACAACGGTGTTGTTTACATGACCTAAGGCATCGGTTTCATAAAAACGAACTTTAAACTGCTCTTCTAACATCCTGTCTTCCTATGACGATTTAAGCATGGGTTTAAGAAAGCGAGCGGTGTGAGACCGCGTTTCATTAACGATTTTTTCAGGAGCGCCCTCGGTGAGGATCTCACCACCGCCCGAGCCACCTTCGGGACCTAAGTCAACAATCCAGTCAGCGGTTTTAATCACATCTAAGTTGTGCTCGATAACGACCACGGTATTCCCATGGTCACGCAGACGATGAATCACTGCCAGTAATTGCTTGATATCATGGAAGTGAAGTCCTGTAGTGGGCTCATCCAGAATATAAAGCGTACGCCCAGTATCTCGCTTCGATAATTCTCGCGACAGCTTCACGCGTTGTGCTTCACCACCTGACAACGTCGTTGCAGATTGACCAAGCCGTACATAAGACAAACCTACATCCATTAAGGTCTGAAGTTTGCGTGCAATCGCGGGAATCGGATCAAAGAACGCGCGCGCCTCTTCAATGGTCATATCGAGTACTTCATGGATATTTTTGCCTTTATACTGAATATCCAGCGTTTCACGGTTGTAGCGCTTACCCTTACAAATATCACAGGGTACATAGACGTCCGGCAAGAAGTGCATTTCAACTTTAATCACACCATCGCCTTGGCAAGCTTCACAACGGCCGCCCTTAACGTTAAAGCTAAACCGCCCTGGCTTATAACCGCGCGCTCTGGCTTCTGGTACGCCGGCAAAGAGCTCCCGTATTGGAGTGAAGATACCCGTATAGGTCGCGGGATTAGAACGAGGCGTACGTCCGATGGGACTCTGATCGATATCAACCACCTTATCCAACAGTTCCATACCTTCAACACGTTGGTGTGGAGCTGGCTCACTGGTGGTTGCACCGTTAAGCTCGCGGTGAGCAACTTTGAATAAGGTATCATTAACTAACGTCGACTTACCTGACCCCGACACGCCCGTCACACAGGTCATCAACCCTAAAGGAATGTTTAAATCGACATCTTTTAGGTTGTTACCCGTAGCACCAATAATTTTAAGCCAGCGCTCATCTGGCTCATGCCGTCGACTTGGCACATCGATCAATTTGCGACCCGATAAATAATCACCTGTTAAAGACCGCTCAGTTTTGACAATATCATCGACCGTTCCTTGTGCCACGATCTCGCCGCCATGCACACCCGCACCAGGACCGATATCAATCACATGATCCGCCTGACGAATTGCGTCTTCATCGTGTTCAACGACCAACACGGTATTGCCTAGATCGCGCAAATGAATCAGTGTATTAAGGAGACGTTCGTTATCACGTTGATGCAAGCCAATACTTGGTTCGTCCAGTACGTACATCACACCCACCAAGCCCGCGCCAATTTGACTGGCTAAACGGATTCGTTGAGCCTCACCACCGGATAAGGTTTCTGCACTACGTGACAGGCTCAGGTAATTCAACCCCACATTGACCAGGAACCCGAGCCGATCGTTAATCTCTTTCAATATTTTTTCAGCGATTTTTCCGCGCTGACCGTCAAGATCAAGACTTTGGAAAAAGTCTAATGCATCACCAATCGACCGTTCTGCAACTTGAGGTAGATTTGTATTTTCGATAAATACATGGCGCGCCTCAGTGCGCAAACGGCTACCGTGACAGCTCTTACAGGGTTGAACCGCAATATATTTTGCTAACTCGTCGCGCACCGCTTGTGATTCTGTTTCGCGGTATCGGCGTTGCATGTTGGGAATAATACCTTCGAACGTATGTGCACGAACGACCTTATCGCCCCGATCATTCATGTAAGTGAACTTGATTTCTTCTTTGCCGCTGCCGTAGAGCAACACTGCACGAGTATCTTCACTTAATTCATTAAACGGCACCGACAACTTAAAGTCATAATGCTTAGCCAATGACTGTAGCATCTGGTAATAATAAAAATTACGTTTATCCCAACCGCGGATGGCGCCGCCCGTGAGCGATAAGTCGCCATTGACGACCACCTTACTCGGATCAAAAAATTGCTCTACCCCCAAGCCATCGCAGGTTTGGCAAGCTCCGGCTGGGTTATTGAACGAAAACAAGCGTGGTTCTAATTCTTGCATACTGTAACCACAGTGCGGGCAAGCAAAGTTAGCCGAGAATACCAGTGTTTCACCGTCTTCACCCGGCATTGGTGCAACAAACGCAGTACCGCCTGTCATATCAATAGCGGTTTCAAACGACTCGGCCAAGCGTTGCTCGATACCCTCACGCACTTTAAAACGGTCAACAACCACCTCAATGGTGTGCTTCTTTTGTAACTCGAGTGTCGGCGGATCGCTTAGATCACAAATTTCACCATCGATGCGCGCCCGGATAAAGCCTTGTAAAGCAAGGTTTTCTAGCACCTTGACGTGTTCACCCTTGCGGTTCTGTACAATGGGTGCCAATAACATGCGTTTTGATTCCGCAGGCTCGGTAAGTACTTGGTCAACCATTTGTGAAATGGTTTGCGCCGCCAATGGGACATCATGTGTTGGGCAACGAGGTTCGCCCACACGGGCAAATAATAGACGTAAGTAATCGTATATCTCGGTAATGGTACCCACCGTCGAGCGCGGGTTATGAGACGTTGACTTCTGCTCAATGGAGATCGCAGGTGATAAACCTTCAATGCCGTCTACATCAGGCTTTTCCATCAGTGACAAAAACTGACGAGCGTAGGCGGAGAGTGACTCAACATAACGTCGTTGACCTTCCGCGTATAACGTATCAAACGCCAGCGACGACTTGCCTGAACCGGATAATCCCGTAATGACTACGAGCTTATCGCGCGGTATGGTTAGGTTAAAATTCTTTAGGTTGTGTGTTCGCGCACCACGTACTTCGATTTTGTCCATAGTAAACTTTTTTCTCCGCGCATAGGCGTCAATGATTCAACCGAGTGAGCCGAGTATTATCGCACAGACTTGGGTATCTGGTACAATGCCCGCTCGGTCGTTCATAATAGCGAGCATTATGAGTCAGCAACAGTTAAATAGAACAGAAAAGCGCGCAGCGTTCGCACTTGCCTCCGTCTTTGGCATACGCATGTTGGGCCTGTTTTTGATCATGCCTGTCATGGCAATTTATGCCCACGAGTATCCAGATTACACACCCGCGTTGATGGGAATCGCTCTAGGAGCTTATGGTTTAACTCAAGCCTTTTTCCAAATTCCGCTGGGTATGTTATCGGATCGAATAGGGCGTCGTCCTATCATCGTTGGCGGCCTTTTGGTGTTTGCTCTAGGTAGTATGATTGCTGCGCAAGCAGATAGTTTGGTGGGGGTCGTCGTAGGTCGCGCCGTGCAAGGTATTGGTGCCATTGCAGCGGCTATTTTAGCGATGGCTGCCGATGTTTCACGCGATAATCAACGATCGAAAGTCATGGCGATTATTGGTATGTGTATCGGCTTGGCATTTGCGCTAGCGCTGATTATCGGTCCGTTACTCGCCGACCATATTGGCTTACAAGGCCTATTTTGGTTTACTGCCGCGAGCGCCCTTGTGGGGATTGGCCTATTACTCGTCGCAGTGCCGAAAGCATTGACTAAATCAGCCCGTCGCGAGGCGTTGCCTGTTGCCACGGAACTTAAACATTTGGTGAGACACCGGCAACTTTGGTTACTCAATGGCGGCGTATTCGTACTGCACGCGGTACTCACGTCTTGGTTTATTAGCTTACCCACTTTGTTAGCAGCGCATGATGTACGAACGGAATACCATGCCTTATTTTATTTACCGACCTTAGTGCTATCGATCGCGTTAATGGTGCCCATGATTATTCACGGCGCAAAAACCAATCAACATGTCACTTGGTTTAGGTTGTCGATTTTATTGTTGATGGTGGGTGCAACACTGATTACATGGTGGGGTGCTTCGCTGATTGTGATAGCCATCGCGTTGGTGGTTTTTTTCACAGGCTTTAACTTCTTAGAAGCGACACTACCTTCATTGCTTACACGTATTGCCCCTGCAGGTAGTAAAGGGAGCGCCAGTGGCATCTATTCGACCTGCCAGTTTAGCGGGGCGTTCGTCGGTGGCGCGCTAGGCGGTTGGCTCTTACAAACTTATCAGCTTAAAGGGATTGGTGTGGCGAGTTTAGCTATACTAGCGTTATGGTTTGTTTTGAGCCGTTTGATGCAAAACCCTAAAGCCGTAACGAACGTGGTGATTAGTTTGAAAGGGCTTGAGCAACAAACCCTTGATCAGTTTAATGACGCGCTACTTGGAATATCAGGCGTCGAAGAAGTTCGCTACGCGCCTGATGATGCGACAAGCTATTTAAAAGTTGATAAAAAGCAGTATGATGAGCATGCAGTCGAAGCATTGATCGAACGTCACAAATCGGCCCAATAGCGTGTTAAACTATTAAAAGAGAAAATTTTAGAACAGGAGAGAAATATGGCCAGTCGCGGTGTGAATAAGGTAATTTTGGTCGGTAACTTGGGCGCCGATCCTGAAGTTCGGTATACCCAGAACAGTACCGCTATTGCTAATCTCTCAATCGCAACCAGCGAAACGTGGAAAGACAAGCAAACAGGTGAACCGCGTGAACAAACTGAGTGGCACCGTTGTGTTGCTTATCGTCGCTTAGCAGAAATCGCCGGTGAGTATCTTAAAAAGGGCTCAAAAGTGTACGTTGAAGGTCGCTTACAAACACGTAAATGGCAAGGTCAAGACGGCCAAGATCGCTACACGACAGAAATCGTAATTAACGAAATGCAAATGCTCGATTCTCGTGGCGGCTCTGGCATGGGTCAAGGCCAAGGTATGAATCAGGGTATGAACCAAGGCATGAATCAAGGTATGAACCAGGGCATGAATCAAAACCAAGGCGGCAATCAGCCTGCACCGAATCAGCAGGGTAATCCGAACCAAGGTTTTGGACAGCAGCAAGGCTTTCAAGGCGGCCAAGGCGGTCAGTCAAACCAAGGCAATGCGATGCGTTCTAACCAAAATCAGCAGCCTTCACAACCAGAACCGTTTTCACCCGACAACGATTTTGATGACGATATTCCGTTCTAGGTCACGACTTCAGTCGCTGTTTATCGAAAGCCCTCACTCGAGGGCTTTTTTGTGTCTGTCTTTCCGATTAGACCCATCGAAATCACCTTAATTTACTTAGCATGCTAACTTTGTTAATATACTTAGCAAGCTAACTAAATGAGATCAGGTTATGACACTCTCACAGGAGCAACTCAAACAACTGTCCGTGCCCGAACGTTTAGGACGGGTGGCACGACAATGGCAATCTGTCGCAGACCGTGAACTGGCACCCTTAGGTTTAACTTACCCACGCTGGAGCGCGATGTGGAAGCTGGTGCGAATCGGCGATGGTGCAAGTCAAAAGCAATTGGCAGAGGCGTTGGAGATAGAGCTCGCATCATTAATGCGAACCTTGACACAGCTAGAGCAACAGTCACTTGTTGTAAGGCGTGTATGTCCAGACGATGGCCGTGCGAAGCGAGTTTACCTAACCGATGCAGGTCATGCGTTGGTGAAAAAAATGGAAGCCAAAATCCTAAAAGTACGTCGTACGCTGATGGCTGACATTGCCGACGAAGACATTGAAACGGTTAAGCATGTACTAGCTGTGATTTCGCGTAACGCCCACCAAATGTGCAGTGAACAAAAGAAGCGAGACGATAAGCAAGGAGGTGACACACAATGACAGCTGATGAAAAATTCGCAAAGTGGGTTAAGCGTGCGCTTATCGGCTTTATCGCATTGTTTGCTTATTTTCTCTGGGCCGATTTAGCGTTACCGCTTACGCCGCAAGCAATGGTGACTCGCGTAGTCACTCAGGTCGCGCCGCAGGTTAACGGTACGGTAGAGCAAGTGTTGGTTGACAATAATCAGTATGTGGAGCCGGGCGACCCTTTATTTACGCTAGATCCTCGCCCGTTTCGTTTGCAGTTACAGCAAGCTGAATTAGCTTTGCAGCAAGCACAACAGTCGAACCGTCAACTGGATGCACAAATTCGTGCTGCACAAGCAAAGCTAAAGTCAGCACAAGCGACTGCTGATGAGCAAAGTCGTGAGGCGCAGCGAATCAAAGACTTAGTGAAGGAAGGCAGCACGTCTGAGCAAGCGTTTGATCAGGCGCAGAGCGCGGCGCTGCAAGCGCAAGCAAATGTTGATGCGGTTAAATCGCAACTGGAGAGCCTCAAAGTTCAGCGCGGTGACTCAGACAATGCCCACAACCTGCTTATTCAACAGGCTAAAAATGCGATCGATAATGCCGAGCTGAACTTGAGCTATACCACAGTGCGAGCGCAACACGCGGGTCGTGTAAGTAACTTAAAACTCAGCGAAGGTGTGTATGCTCGTCAAGGTAACCCGTTACTCGCATTGGTATCACCTCAAGCAGATATTGTAGCTGATTTTAGGGAAAAGAATTTGCGCCATGTAAAAAAAGGTCAGCGCGCACTGGTTGTCTTTGATGCCGAGCCAGGTACCGTTTATGAGGCGACGATCGATAGCGTTGATGCCGGTGTTAACGCAGGTCAGTTGAGCGCGGATGGCACACTCGCACAGCCGGTTAACTCGAACCGCTGGGTGCGTGATGCCCAACGTATGCGTGTGCACCTGAGCCTTGCCAAAGGTATTGATAACACCCGTCCAGCGGGCGCTAAGGCAACGGTACAAATTGTGCCCGATGGGCGCTTTAAAGCCACCGTTGCACAAGCTCAAGTGCGTCTACTGGGTTGGTTACATTACATTTACTAGCATGGGAGCTGCGATGAAACCGCTCGGATTAACTGAAAATGGTCTACGGCAATGCTTGCGCATTGCCTTCGGGGCGTCCATTGGCTTCTTAGTTACCACGCTGTTTGATTTATCCTATGGTGTGTTCTTTACCGTACTGCCCATGCTCTTGCTGGGTTTAGTGCCGGTCATTAACGGACATGTGGCGCGTCAACTTATCGGCGCCTCGGTGATGTGTGGGATTGAAGTTGGTCTTGTGGCACAGCTGTTAGGTGGCCATCCGATACTCATGACGATGGTCGCATTTTTGTTGTTTCTGTATCGCTTTGCTTTTATGGCACGCGGCACTGCGTTTCTATTTGGTGCCAATGGCGTGTTGATGCTAAGCATCATGTTGCACTATGCGAGCTATCCAAATACTGACGTCAATAACCTCATTGCGAGTAACTTTTTCGCGTCATTGTTGGCTATCGTTATTGCTTTTATGATGCATACATTAATTCCCAACAAAGCGGAGCCCAGTGCGCCTCCCGTAGCCCCCGAAAAATCATCCAACCGTGTCCGTCATGAGGCGATTTTGGGTGCCTCGGTGACAACCCTATCATTTTTGGTCTTTCAGCTGTTTGATTTGCAAGACTCAATATCCGCGCAAGCAACCACTATTTTGGTGTTATTCCCGATGCATTGGAATGGGGCGCTGACTTACGCGCGTAAACGCGCGATGGGCACGCTGATCGGTGTCATGTTTGGGCTTTCAGTACAGCTATTACTTTATGATTGGTACGACGCATTATGGCTTATTGTGCCCTTATTTTGGGTTGGTGTGATGTTGTTTGCTCGACTTCATGTGCTTGAGGCTTCCGGCGCTGGCGTCGGCTTTGGTGCACTCACAACGTTAGGTATTCTTTTTGGGCAGTACTTATCACCTACGCAAGATCTTGTGTATTCAGGTCTCTACCGGCTTAGTAGTACCTTGGTCGCTATTATTGCGGCAATGATGGTGTGTTATGTCGTGCATAAGGCTTTGAATCAGTTTGTTGCGACGCGCTTTGGCAGTTAATGAAGAAAAAAGACCGCTGAGTGTTGATTAAATTTAGTGAAGCCGCATAATTCGCGTTAATGATATTTAATATCTGTTTTCAGCGATGGAGCGCTACAATGACAGCGACGGCGATCAAGTTTTTTCAACGGCTAAGCACACAGATTTCTTTCTTAGTGGGCTTTGTCGGTATTGCTATGTTTGTCAGTTTAGCAACCTTCACGATTACGGAACAGACAACTGAAAACAGACACGTGGTCGAACAAGAAGTTTTAACTACAGCGCGCATGATGCAAGCAACGTTCGACCGCGTGGTACGTTATGAACGCACGGATTTGTTGCATGAAATTCTCTCCCAACTGCTCGAGCAACCCAATGTCCTAGCTGCTTTTATCTATAATAGAGAGGGGCGTATCGAGTATGCCGCTGATCATCACTGGCTTGATAAACCTTTATATCAAGCATTGAATATCGCGCCGCAAACTTGGCATGAACTCAATGCAAACAGCGATATCACGTTACATCACGTTGAGGACCAAGGTCGCTTGATTGTTTACGTGCCGCTGACGGTATCTTCGGACTTTCCTGAATTTCGACCTTTCTCACTCATGATCGCGTTCGAGCAAAAGCATACCTTTTGGAGTGTGGCTCAGTCACGTATTACCACGTTGACAATTCAGCTCATTATCGTGCTGTTGTTGGTTGCACTTCTGCACCGATATCTGAATTACCGTATTAGTAAACGGCTTGGCCACATGCAAACCGGTGTGCAAGCGATGCGGGATGAACAACGACGTGTTGCTATTGACGTACGCGGCAAGGATGATATCGCGGCACTGGCGCGTCAGGTTGAAGCTATCGCTGCCGAGCGTCATGCGCATTGGTCGAAACTTAAAAACCTAGAAACCGCCGTAGATCAAAGTAATGAGTGCATCATCATTACCGATGCCAAAGGCCAAATTGAGTATGTGAACAAGGCGTTTGAGTGGATTACCGGGTATCAACGAGACGAGCTCGTTGGCAATAATCCCCGCATTCTCAAGTCAGGTCTGACGCAACAATCGGTTTACCGTGAACTTTGGAACACCCTTAACCAAGGTAAAACGTGGCGCGGTGAGTTGCTTAACCAACGCAAAGATGGGCAAGTTTATACGGTGTATTCAATTATTACGCCGGTCTATAACGAACAAGGCGAATGTACTCACTATATTGCGGTTGAAGACGATATTACCGAGCGTAAAGCCGACGAGCAACGGCTTCACTATATGGCTTATTACGAGACGCTGACCGGTTTACCCAACCGTTTGCATATCACTCAGATCATCGACCAAGTACTTGTATCATTAGAAGAGGGTGAGTTGGGCAACTTGCTACTCGTCGACATTGATCGATTACAACAGATTAATGATGCGCGTGGTCATGAGTTTGGCAATCGTTTGGTACAATCTTTTGCTGAACGAATGAAGCAGTGGACGGAACAACAGGGCTTGCAGCTCGCGCATTTGGGCGCTGATTTGTTTGCTGTTCTGTTCCCTCCGCAAGTTTCTAAACGCGAAGTGGTCAAAGAGAAGCTCTATGAGACCTGCGAGGCGTTGCTCACGGTCATCCGCAAGCCGATTCAGTTAGACGATGATGTACTAACCATGTCAGCAACCATAGGCGCGGTCGTCTATCCACAAAAAGGTGGTAATGCAGAACAATTGTTACGTCGTGCCGAAACAGCCCTGCATAAGGCAAAACGATACGGGGGCAATCATTTCGCCGTCTATCGTCAGCAATACGGAGAGGAGATTAAGCGGCAATTCGATGTTGAGAGAATGCTACGGCATGCGCTAAAAAACGATGAGCTTGATTTATATTTGCAGTCGCAAGTGGATGCGACGGGCAAAGTGGTCAGTGCCGAAGGTTTGGTACGGTGGCATCACCCGGAGCAGGGACTCATTAGCCCGGGCATATTTATACCGATTGCTGAGCGCTCAGATTTGATTCTATCGATTGACCGTTGGGTACTGCAGCGTGCGGCACAGATTCTCGCCTCAAAAGAAATGGCTGAGCATCACATTGATGCATTGTCAGTGAACATCTCTGCCCGACATTTTGTTCGGGGCGATTTAGTTCATGCAGTGAGTGAGTTACTAGAAAACTATCATTTTAAACCCCATCAGTTGATGATCGAGGTCACCGAGGGGGTATTGATAGAAGACACAGAGAAAGTCATCGAAGTCATGCGCGAGTTAAGCAAACTGGGTATACGTTTCTCTATCGATGACTTTGGTACAGGCTACTCATCCTTAGCGTATATCCAAAAGCTACCAGTGAGTGAGCTCAAGATAGACCAAAGTTTTGTTCGCAGTATCGGTGAGAAAACGACCCATGATGCGCTCGTTGAGACGATTCTCTCGATAGGTGAACACTTAGACTTACGCATGATTGCCGAGGGTGTTGAAACAGAGCGTGAGGCGCGCTTCTTGACCGAGCGCTGCCCCACGATTGTTATGCAAGGGTATTTATTCGCTTATCCTGTTCCCGCTCAAGAGTGGCTGGCGTCTTTTAGTCCAAATTGTTCAACCACACGATCAAAGTAAGCTAAGTTTTTCTTCGCATACTCGCGCTTAGCCACATAGTCGCCTGGGAAGAAGTTCTTTTTAAAACCGTAGGCGACCATGTCTTTTAGACGTTTTAGCGAGATATCAAAATTATCGACAGCTAATTGATATTCGTTGCTGACGGTCGTGCGCGATACCAATCGGTTATCGGTACAAATAACCGTGGCTAGACGGTTGTCGAGCATATGCTTAAAGTTGTGGTTCTCGATACCACCGATGCTTGGGTTGGTTTGAAGATTACTGGTAAGGCAAACCTCAACAGCAATACGGCGGTCGGCAATATATGAAGCCAAGTTTTCGCCATACGCTTTAGGATCTTCAATCGTTGGGTCTTCGGTCATCTCTGGTGAGAACAACGAGTAGCCATGACCTAGACGATCCGCGTGGCACTGTGTGAGCGCTTCGAAGATACTTTCCGCGCCATAGGCTTCACCCGCGTGTACGGTTTTTAACAAGAAGTTTTCGTGGGCGTATTCGTACACATCTTTGAACTGACTTGCCGGATAGCCGATTTCTTGTCCTGCGATATCTAAACCGACGATAGGTAAGCCTTCATCGTCGCGCATTCTGACGCTGGCGCGTACCAATTCCATCGCCGCCGTGCGAATCACTTGCATCGGTTCAAAGTCGCGTAGATGTTGGAAGAGCTGAGTATAGTAGGGTGAGAAACCTTTCTTACCGAACATGCGCATGGCGCAGTTGATGATGCCATAGTCAAAGGGTGGCTTTTCGCCTTGTTGCACACTCGGCTGTTGGTTGTATTCGTTTTTAGCTCGCTTTAAACCATCGTTGACCACATGCATGATGGTATCAAAAGTCACACCTGCAGCTGGATTCATTAATAACTGAGGGGCAAAGCGAACCTCGATATAGTTGACACCTTCTTCCTGGTTATCGATAGCAAGCTCGTAGGCGGCTTGTTCGAGGTTTTCGAGGTTGCGGAGCGCAGCACAGGTATATTGAAAGCCGTTTAAGTACTCACCTAAATTGTTGTAGTGAGACTTAAAAACCTGATCAAATAACCCTTCTTCTGTATAACTGGGGAGTTCGATACTGGCGCGTTTAGCCATATCAATGAGGCTTGATGCACGTAAGCTACCATCTAAGTGCAAGTGAAGATCAGCTTTAGGAATGGCCTTGATAAAATCGGCAGGGTATTGCATATCGAAAACTCCTCGGTAACATTTGCTTGGCATTATTTTGGCACAGAATTGACTTGGATAATAAAAAGAATCCCACTATGGCATCACTTTATTTTACCTATTCGGCGATGAATGCCGGCAAAAGCACCTCGTTATTACAGGTGGCACATAACTATGAAGAGCGTGAGCAGCAAGTGTTACTCATGACCCCCGCGATTGATAACCGCGCAGGACAGGGGAAAATTGCCTCACGTTTAGGTATAGCGCGTGATGCCCTCCAGTTTACGCAGGGCTGTGATCTCGTTGAACTGATTTTAAAGCAGTACCATCAGCGTCGAATTGACTGTGTTTTGCTTGATGAGGCGCAATTTTTAACGGAACAACAAGTTTGGCAGCTAACGACCATTGTCGATACACACAATATTCCGGTCATGTGCTACGGCATCCGTACCGACGCTTTTGGTGATGCGTTTCCTGGTAGCGCTGTACTGCTCGCCGTCGCGGATAAACTGGTTGAAATGAAGACGATTTGTCATTGTGGACGCAAAGCAACGATGTCGCTTCGGGTGGACGAGCACGGCAATGCTGTGAAAATGGGTCAACAAATTGCGATTGGTGGCAACGACCGCTATATCTCATGTTGTAGAACCCATTGGAAAGAATCGATGGGTATTCGTTAACGAGGTTCTGTTGCTGACTTGACGAACACAGTATACTAGGGGTGTGTATTCGCTCCGATGAGGTAACTTGATGAACTCAATTACGATCCGCCGCCCCGATGATTGGCACTTACACTTACGCGATGAAGAAATGCTGGCGACTACAGTGCCGCATTCTGCTGAAGTGTTTCACCGTGCTGTGGTCATGCCGAATTTAGTCCCCCCGGTGACAACCGTGTCTTCCGCATTAAGTTATCGTGAACGCATCATGGCCCAGCTCGGCGCGGATCAGCGCTTTGACCCTCGTATGGCACTTTATTTAACAGGCGAGACGACGGTCGAAGAAGTAAAAAAAGCAGCCGCTGAAGACAAAGTCATCGGCTTTAAACTCTATCCTTCAGGCGCAACCACTAACTCAGCCTCTGGCGTAAAATCAGTCGAAGCTTTAGCCCCCGTACTCGAAGCGATGCAGGCGCACGCTGTGCCGTTGCTGGTTCATGGTGAAGTGACCGACGCTGATATCGATATTTTTGACCGCGAGAAAGTGTTCATTGAGCGTCATTTGATCCCGATTACTCAGCAATTTCCTGAGCTGAAGTTGATTTTGGAGCACATTACGACCGGTGACGCAGTCGACTTTGTGACTTCGGCTCATGACAATGTGGCGGCTACGATAACCCCTCAGCATTTGTTGATGAATCGCAATCATCTGTTAGTGGGGGGAGTGCGTCCGCACAACTATTGCTTACCGATTTTAAAACGTCGTGAGCATCAGGAGCGTTTACAAAATGCGGCTTTATCGGGGAGTGCCAAATTCTTTCTAGGAACAGATTCCGCGCCGCATGTAAAAGCCAACAAAGAGACCGCATGTGGCTGCGCAGGCTGTTATTCGGCCCCTGCTGCCATTGAACTCTACGCGGAGTTTTTTAGTCAGCATAATGCGCTCGATAAGTTAGAGAATTTTAGTTCGGTGTTTGGCGCGCAGTTTTATCAACTACCATTGAATGAAGAGCGCTTAACCTTAACGCAGGACACTTGGCAAGTACCTGAGCAAGTCGCAACCGCGACAGGGCCTATTGTACCTTACTATGCCGGTCAAACGTTGCACTGGAAGCGTTCATAATAAGCGCGTTTGACCGCAGCCCTGAGTTTACTATGACATTTCTCAGGGCTGAAGTTATCTTTTGATTGACCGATACTAAATTAAGTATTCTTAATTTTGGTATTGGTCAAGCCCATGAAACTAACCCACAAGCTGTACACGGCATTTGCTGCCATCCTCCTAGTCCTCGTTGTATTGATCACAACGACGCTATTCAGTATTCGATCACTCGTAAACACAACTTCTCAAGCAGAGCAAACGTTTACTGTTATTACTGTTGCGGAAGATTTGGTTAAGCAATTATTGCTGATTCAAAGTGGTCAACGTGGCTATGTCATCAGTGGAAACGACGAGGACAAGGTGCCCTATGATGAAGGAAAGGCTCACCTGTCTAAATCATGGGAACAGCTAAAACAGCTCAGCCAGAGCTCATCGGCGCAACTCAAACGTTTAGAGGAGTTTAATCAGCTGTATCAACGCTGGCTCGAAGAGGCTATGGAGCCGGTTATTTCGATACGGTTGCAATACGGTCCCGGTGCGATGGGCTTAGATCAGGCTGCATATCTTGTAAAACAAGGTCGTGGCCGCGAAGACATGCAAGCGATGCGTGAGTTAATGGATAGCTTTATCGCTTTTGAGCGCACGCAACTCACGGAACGCCATGCAGAGGCCGATCAGGCGAGCCTATTGGCGGAATGGACAACATTATTGGGTGGTTTAGTGGTGGCACTTGTTGCGATTGGTTCGGCTTGGACATTCAAAAAGCAACTTCAGAATCGCTTGGCCGATGCGCAACAGGCGATTGATGCCATTGCCGACGGGCAATTAAACTATCGAATTACCACGGACGGTAAGGATGAAATAGCGCAGGTGCTCACGACCTTAAAGTCGATGCAAGACAAGCTGAAAGCGATGCTAAATAACATCCGACACGCCGTTAATGAGCTGAATGATTCCAGCGGCGTGGTGGCGAGTACCGCCGAACAATTGTCTGCATCTTCGGATGAACAAACACAAGCATCTGATTCGGTTGCGACTGCGATACAAGAATTAAGTGCGAGTATTGAGCAGGTGTCAAACAATGCCGAGCAAGCACGAAGTATTGCTCATCGCTCGAGTGAGGAAGCCCGCGAGAGCAGTACGGTCATTGAGCAGATGACACAAGCGATGGATCGTATTAACCAAGCTGTCACGCAAGCTTCACAACGACTGACTGAACTTGATGCTCAGTCAGAGAAAATTAACGATATTGTGTCGGTTATCAAAGGTATCGCTGATCAAACAAACTTGCTGGCGTTAAATGCAGCGATTGAAGCGGCTCGTGCGGGCGACCAAGGACGGGGCTTCTCAGTTGTAGCAGATGAGGTCAGAAGCCTGGCACAACGTACTGCAGAGTCAACGGATGAGATTGAACACATGGTTGGAGAGATTCAACGCGGTACGCAAAGTAGCGTTAAGCAAATGAAGCATGGCGTCAGTGAAGTCGAGGAAGGCGTTGAACTTGCGGACATGACTGGACAAGCAATGAGACGGATACGCGACAGTTTTAATGACGTGATGCAGGTCGTACAAGAGATTAGCGAAGCGTTGAATGAGCAGAACCGTGCCAGCGATGAGGTCGCTGAAACCGTTGAGCGATTTGCCGGTATGGCGCAACAAAACCAAGAAGCGACACGCCATTCAAGCGGTACTGCGCACACTTTGCAGTCACTGGCGGCAAAACTCGAACAAACGGTGAAACGTTTTTCTTTAGATTAGTGAGAGGATAATCAAAAAACGGGGAAATAACGCGCATTTTTGTTCCAAAAGGCGTATGAGGTTTGATAACATAAACAAAAAATAAACAAAGGAATGCTCAGTGCGCTTTTTGTTCGGGAAAAAAAACGCTTCAAATTATCAGCTTGTAGTCAGTATTAATGCGACTGAGCTTCGTTTCCTTGTCCTTAAAATAAAAACAGAGCAAGAGCCTGAGTTGATCGTGAATGATGTTGAACCGATCAAAAACAATCACATTGACCATGCGTTAAATGCCTTTAACGAACGTTATAAAAAACTGTCTTTAGAGCATGCACCCGTTACTGTTGTGCTGCAGCCCGCTCATTATCAATCAACCACTGTTGAACGTCCCGACGTACCTGAACAGGATCTTGCCGCAAGTTTACGGTTTCAATTAGATGAGCTGACCGATATGAGTCCCGATGAGATGGTGACCGATTATTACGATCTGCCATTAAATGCGAGTGGACAAGATAAAATAACGGCCGTTGTTGCCTCCAAGACATTGCTGAGTCAAATCGTTGAGGCGGTCGCTTCGCAGTCGTGGCAACTCGATAGCATTACCGTCAGTGAAGTGGTGTTGAAGAATTTATTTCAAACCACCGACAATGCTTGCTTGGTGCTTTACGGTTTGAGTAAAAGTCGCTACGTGGTGCAAATATATCGCGCTGGAGCGTTGGTGTTCACACGTGAACTGAGAGGCGTCCGAGACTTGTCTAAGTATTCAGCGCAAGAGATTGAACTCGGCGCCTTGGAACCTTTGGCGACAGAAATACAGCGCTCGATGGATTACTATGAAGGGCAGCTCCGTCAAGCGAGTCTACGCCGAATTGTGTTAGCGATAGCCGGTCCACAACGAGAGGCCATGGCAGAATCATTGCGTGACTTGCTAGCAGCTGATGTTGAGTTGTTTGAGTATCCGAGCTGGATGAGCGAGCTATGTGAGGGAGACTTCTCGGACTTAGAAGCGCTGGGTGCTAGCTTATCCTCACGGATAGAGGGGGCGGCACAATGAAGCAGTTCATAAATTTATATACCGATGAGCTCAAACCCATTGTTCTCCGACTCTCGCTTGCTCGCAGTTTAGTGGTAGCTGTCGCACTGGCTATTTTATTACTTGTTGCGTGGATAGTGTTAAAGAGCTTAGCCAGCGAACGGCAAACGACCGCTGATGAGATGAGTGAGCAATTACAGCAGTTGCAGCAGCAACAAACACAACTACAGGCGCAAGTTCAGCAGAAAAGCCCCAATCAACAATTGATCGATCAGTCCGATAAATTATCTCGTCAGATCCAACAGCAAATGGAGCTTAACGAGCGGCTCACTAATCTCGAATCGCGTCAATTGATTGCGCCTCAGCAGTTGATGTCGGAATTAAGCGCCATTGATATGGATGGACTCTGGTTAACCGAGTTTGGTATTGAAGAGGGTCGGATTAACTTGCACGGTAAAGCTATAAAGGGGCACCTCATTCCGAAGTGGATGGCGCGTTTTGAAGGAAAGCCTGTACTCAAGAATAGTCGCTTCTCGGTCGTCGATTTGTCTCAAGATGAACAAGACAATCAAACCTTTAGCCTAGCGAGTGAGCGAGGTTCAGATGAATAAGCGCTGGCAACAGTTAAATCAATGGTTTCAGCAACAACCTCGGGATAGACGCATTTTAATTGCGATATTAGTGTGGGTGCTTATTGCCGTATATATGGGGAGTACATTATTACTTCCAAACATTAAAGCAATGAATTCCAGCAAATTACGAACCGAACAGTTGGCTCAGCAGTTGAGCCAAGTACGCGCGTTGAACGAGCAATTGAAGTCACAGTTACAACAGGATGTAAACCAGCCGATTCGTCATGATATTGAACGTAAGCAGGCGCGTTTGACGCAACTAGTAGAGCGCGCAAGCGGCTATAGCGTATTAGGCGCGGCACAACGGAAAGCGTTTTTACGCGCCGCATTGAATTATCCTGATGACATGCAACTGGTTTCGTTGACGACACCTCAGCCTGAACGCATCACAGATGAGCAGAGTGGTGCTTTGTATCAGCATCGCGTCGATGCCGTATTCAAGGGTGACTTCGAACATATCATGGGCTATGCAGAGCAACTTCAAGCTGAGTTTCCTGAAGTTGAATGGCTGAAGTTTAATTATCGTGTGGATAGCTATCCCGAAGCTGAACTGAGTATCGCATGGCGTATTATCAGTATGGATAAGGAGTTTATCGGTGCAAACTAGTCCTTATCGTTTGACGTGGCTACTGGCGACCGTCGTATCAGTCGCTTCATTTACAGCGCAAGCTCAAGATCCAACTCAACCATACGGTTGGACTGCAGGGCGTGGGGTAAGTTCTCAGCAGGATACGAACTTAGTATTAGCGCAAGTCGTTGTCTCGGCTACGTCGCAGCGTGCCCTAATAAACAATCAATGGCTAAGTCTCGGTGACACTATTGCAGGGTTTCGT
Source organism: Idiomarina sp. D18 (assembly GCF_057748155.1). Lineage (NCBI taxonomy): Bacteria > Pseudomonadati > Pseudomonadota > Gammaproteobacteria > Alteromonadales > Idiomarinaceae > Idiomarina > Idiomarina sp. D18. Next base: position 2,161,874 of record NZ_CM173240.1, on the reverse strand, counting down.
GTTGAGGACATCGGTTCGAACAGTGTTACCTTAAGCAATGGCTCGGTTCAACGAATACTTAAATTATTTCAGCCATTGAATATAAAGAATATCGAATCTCAGGGAGATCAACAATGAGAGTGCTTTGGATAGCAGCGGTGGCAACGTTGCTGACGAGCTGTGCCTATCAGCCCGATGAAAAACCGCGCGAGGCTTATAAGGCGATGCAGCAAGATACCCCTGTGCAAGGAAAGCAACCCGCATCATCAGCGGTACCGGACGATGTGGCCGCTTTCTTGAACCAGTCAGTAGAGCGCCAAGCAGGCGAGTCCCGTGCTCTCGTTGGTAGCGAACCTCGCTTTGTATTACAGGCTGATGGTGTGGCCGCAAAGCAATTTTTTTACAGTCTTACAGTGGATACACCTTACAATATCGTAGTTCACCCAGATGTCTCAGGTGATATTTCGCTTGATCTAAAAGATGTGACTATCGATGAAACGCTCGATGTTATAAGCGATATCTATGGTTATGAGATTCGTCGCGATGGTCGTATGATCCAGGTATACCCTGCCGGTGTTCGCACGCAAACCTTTACGCTAGATTATCTTTCGTTGAAGCGCTTTGGCTTATCGCAAACGCAAATTACGAGCGGCGGTGTTAGCCAAGAGCGAAATAACAATAATACCTATGGAAACAATAACAGCTACAATAATAGCGGTTCATCCAACATGGGTGGATTAGGTGGTCTCAACGGTGGCGGCCAAAATCAGAACTTCGGCAATATGAATGCCGGCGGTGCTAATGGCGCATCGGTCAATACGCAGTCAGAAACGGATCTTTGGGGTAGTTTGGAAGATATGATCCAAGGCATTGTCGGCGGTAATGGCAGCGTCGTGCTCTCGCCACAAGCCGGGCTTGTAAGTGTCACTGCACAACCATCAAAACTGCGTGCAGTGGGTCAGTTTCTCGACAATTTACAGTCCCGTTTACAAAGACAAGTGATTTTAGAAGCACGCATTGTTGAAGTAACACTAGGCGACCAATATCAACAGGGTATTCGCTGGAATGAATTAAACATGAGCGGGCGATTTGATTTCGGATTTAATGGCTCTGTCCCGAACGATATCGCTGCCGCGACGGCGGATGGTGTGTTCGGTTTAACCTTTAACTCTAATCGCTTTACCGGCTTTCTTGAATTGCTGCAAACGCAAGGCAGCGTGCAGGTGCTTTCAAACCCGCGTGTCACCGCATCAAATAATCAAAAGGCGGTGATAAAGATTGGTGAAGACGAATATTACGTCACGGATGTAACGTCGCAGACCAATACCACGGTCACACAAGACGCGTTGACGAGTTCAAATGTTGATTTGACGCCCTTTTTCTCGGGTATTTCGCTTGATGTCACACCGCAAATAAGTGACGACGGCGAGGTCACACTGCATGTGCATCCGTCAGTCGTTGAGACGAAGGAACAAGAAAAAGTAATTACGATTGGCGATGAAACACTGCGTTTGCCATTGGCGCGCAGTAATATTCGTGAATCTGATACGATTGTACGAGCGCGCAGTGGCGAGATCGTTGTACTCGGTGGTTTGATGCAAAACTCAACGTCAGAAAACGTAGAAAAGGTACCATTGCTCGGCGATCTGCCGCTGGTAGGGAACCTATTCAAAAACAAGAGTAACGATGCATCGAAAAAAGAGTTAGTTATATTGATCAAGCCAACAGTTATTGGCGCCGATACGTGGCAGAAGGAGTTAGAGCGCTCACGTGAACTGTTGGAAACCTGGTTTCCAGACATCGCGCATGAACAGTAGGTGTCAGGCGCGCTATGTACTTGTATCACTACGGGCTAAATCAACTGCCGTTTACCATTACGCCCAATACACAGTTTTATTGTGAGCTAAAGAGTCACGATCAAGCTGCTAAAGTGGTATTAACGGCATTGAATACCGGTGAAGGCTTTATCAAAGTAACCGGTGAAGTCGGTACGGGTAAAACGTTGCTATGCCGCCGTCTGTTGGAAGAAATTCCCGATTATTTTTACACGGCTTACGTACCAGACTCCTATCTTAATCCCGATCAATTACGTCGTGCTGTTGCGCAAGAACTTGGAGTTGAAACTGCGGATATTGAAAGTGAGCATCCTTTAGCTCGCGCACTGCAGGATAAACTGCTCGAAATTAATCACGCGGGACGTGCAGTGGTACTTATCGTGGATGAGGCGCAAGCGCTACCAGAAGATAGTTTAGAAGCATTAAGATTGCTATCTAATTTAGAAACTGAATCACGTAAATTGCTTCATATTATTTTGGTCGGACAGCCCGAACTTGATGAACGGCTAGCCCAGCATAACTTTCGGCAGCTCAGGCAGCGTATTTCGTTTTCGCATCGACTTACGGCAATGAACGTACGAGAAACTGCACAGTACATCGGCCACCGAATGCGCATTGCTGGCTATAAAGGGGAACCGATATTTTCAGCAGGTTTGGTTTCAGCCTTGTATGAGAGTAGCCGAGGTATTCCGAGACTCGTTAATGTGCTGGCGCACAAAATGCTCTTATTAGCCTATGGTGAAGGTCGTCGAAAGTTGTCACATAAAGATTTGAGGTTGGCAACGAAGGATACGTCAGATACGCGTTATCGTTCGCCGATGGTCAGACTGATCATTTGGTCCATTCTACTGGTGTGTGTGGCCGTTTCAGCGATCGTTAGTTTAACTTTTGAACATCCAGCGTGGCCGTGGAACTCTGTCGCATGAGTATATTGAATAAGGTATTAAAAGATTTAGATAAACGCGGTCAAAAGCCCGGCGAAGCAGAGAGTGTCGGCGGTTCTGCTGTTGCGGGTCCCTCTTCGCGTACCCCTTGGGTGGTTGCAATCGTTGCCGTAGTGCTACTTGTGATTGCATTAGTTTTCGGCGCCCTAAGTTGGGATCGCTGGGTCGAAAATGAGACGGTAAATACACCTCAACCGGTGCAAAAAGTGAGTGAGCCGGAGCCAGTTGAGTCGACTAATAATTTCGCACGTCCAGCGCAAACCGAGACGCAAACTGAAGCGCAAGCGGTGACACAATCATCGAGCAGGCAACAACCGGTTGAGCAGCATTCCTCTGCGGCTGAGCAATCTAAAGCGGACAATTCGACGCATGCTGCACAAGTACCGCCCGCGTCTTCTAGTGAAGAACAGCCGCAAGCAACAGATTCAACGGAGGTTGAGGATGCGCAGGAAGCAGTGCCTGAGAGCGAAGTAGAGCCCGCGCCAACACTCGTGCGAAAAACGGTACAACTGTCACCGGAGCAAGTCATCACGCGGGAAATAAATGCTGCAAAACAGACCGCCGAGCAAGGCTTATTGAGCGAAGCGGTGAAACATTGGCAGAAAGTGCTCAGTATCGATCCGGGTCACATCGAAGCGCGGCGACAACTGGCCGCGTTACAATTTGGCCGGAACCGCTGGCAGGAAGCATTAGCCGTGCTTACTCGCGGTTTGGAAGTTAATCCCCAAGCCCATGAATTAAGACTGCTCGCGGCTAAGATGCTCGATAAGCGGCAGCAACCACAACTCGCGTTGACCATGCTTAAGCAAGCGCAACCGCAGGCTAGTCGTCATTTGGAGTATTACCGGCTTAAGGCTCAGCTAGCCCAACAACTGAACCAGTGGACGCTAATGGCCGACAGTTATCAGTCGCTGGCACAGGCTCAACCGACAGAGGGGCGTTGGTGGTTAGGGCGGGCAATAGCTGCGCAACAATTGGCTCAAAGGGATGCGGCGATTCGTTTCTTTAATCGAGCAAAAGAATTAATCCAACATGCACCCACGCTCGAATTTATCGAGCAACAACTCAACTTATTGGTAGATCAAGATGAAGCGACCTCGTCTTAAAATGCGATTGGGTGACTTGCTGGTTCACGAGCAAGTCATCAGCGAAGCACAACTCGAAAGTGCGCTTAAAGAACAGCAAATCAGTGGGCGCAAGTTGGGTGCGACGCTCAGTGATCTTGGCTACATTACCGAAGAGCAACTGCTCGACTTTTTGGCTCAGCAACTGAAACTAGAGCGTGTGAGCGTTGCTGACCGTAAAATTAATCCAAAGGATGTTCAGTTACTACCTGAAGTTCAAGCACGACGCTATCGAGCGCTGGTGATCGAAGCGAACGATGAAAGTGCGCTAGTCGGGATGAGTGATCCCGCCGATCTTGCAGCGGTCGATGCGGTGACTCAGCATTTGTCGCCCCGTGAAGTGACCTTAGCGGTCGTATCCGAAGCTGAGCTCTTATCGGCATTCGACTCTCTATATCGTCGCACTAAAGAAATAGAAACCTTCGCAAGTCAACTACAAACCGAATATGAAGAAACCGCTGATTTTACACTCGGGTCAGATAGCTTAGATGACGACGACGATGATGCGACCGTCGCGAAGTTATTAAAGTCGATTTTTGAGGATGCAGTACAAGTTCGAGCGTCTGACATTCATATCGAGCCTGATCAAAAAATGCTGCGTATTCGCCAGCGTGTTGATGGCGTATTACAGGAAAATGTGCTTGATGAAACGAACATCGCTAATGCGCTCGTTTTACGATTAAAGCTAATGGCGGGGCTTGATATTTCGGAGCGACGGCTACCGCAAGATGGCCGCTTTAATATCAAAGTCAAAAAGCACAGTATTGATGTGCGGGTATCAACGATGCCAGTGCAGTATGGTGAAGCCTGTGTCATGCGTTTGCTCGACCAATCGAGTGGTATCTTATCGCTGGATCAAGTCGGTATGCCGCCTGATATTCTCAAGCGCGTCCGCCATCTAATTCATCGACCACACGGTATGTTACTTGTCACGGGGCCAACGGGCTCGGGTAAAACGACAACGCTTTACGGTGCTCTAAGTGAACTTAACACGGAAGAGAAGAAAGTGATCACTGTCGAGGATCCCGTTGAATATCGTTTACCGAGGATTTCGCAGGTCCAAGTGAGTAATAAGATTGGACTTGATTTCGCTCGCGTGTTGCGCACGACACTTCGACAAGATCCAGATATCATCATGGTGGGTGAGATGCGTGACCACGAGACGGTAGAAATTGGTCTACGTGGAGCAATTACAGGTCACATGGTGTTATCGACGCTACACACTAACGATGCGATTACCAGTGCCATGCGGTTGATTGATATGGGGGCGCCATCGTACCTAGTAGCGGCTGCCCTGCGGGGTGTGATTGCACAGCGACTTGTCAGACGAGTATGTGAGCGGTGTGCGCATGACGATACGCCCGATGAGGCACAGCGCGCGATTCTTGAACATTTAGAAAAGGGTAGTTGCAACCAAACCTTTAAGAAAGGTGTCGGCTGCCAGAACTGTAACCATACGGGCTATCGAGGTCGAATCGGTGTATTTGAATTGCTTGAGATGAATAGCGCGATGATGGACGCTTTGCGGCAAGAGGACACCCAACGCTTTGCTGAGGCGGCCAAACATGCGCAGGGCTACCGATCGATGGCCAATGTCGCACTGGACTTTGCCAAGCAGGGCGTTACCAGTATTGATGAAGTATTGTTCTTGGCAGAAAGTGTCGAGGAAAATTTTGCGGCTACCAACGTAAGCGAAATCGCACAACGTAGCGAGAGTGATGACTAACCATGCAGTTTAGCTACAAAGCCAGAGACAAAGCCGGCGCGCTTCAACAAGGCACAGTAGAGGCAAATGATGCCAAAAGTGCCGCGCAAGCACTCATGCAGCGTGGGCTGATCCCGGTTGATGTAGCGGTTAGTAAAGGCAAACTTGAAGGCGGTAAAGCGAGCGCGCCGAGAGGTTCATTATGGATGCAACTGAAAGCATTAACCGAGCCGAGTGTCGAGCTGGATCAACTCATTATATTTTGCCGTCAGATGTATTCATTGACCAATGCCGGTATCCCCATTCTGCGCGCTATCGAGGGACTCGCCGATACCACCCAAAATAAGCGCTTGGAGCGCGCCTTACGTGATGTTCATAGTCAATTGGAGCGCGGCCGCACGTTGTCAGCAGGTATGGCGCAACATCCTAAAGTCTTCTCGCGTCTTATTGTCGCTATCGTGCACGTTGGCGAGAATACCGGTCAGCTAGAGGAGTCATTCGAGCAACTCGCCCTCTACCTCGAAAAAGAGCAAGATACGCGTAAGCGTATCAAGGCAGCGACACGCTACCCGACCTTTGTGATGATTGCGCTTGTGGTTGCATTATTCGTTTTAAACATATTTGTTATTCCAACGTTCGCCAATATGTTTAGCCGTTTTAACGTCGAGTTACCTTGGGCGACGCGAGCACTGCTGGGGACTTCGGAGTTTTTTGTGGCGTACTGGCCGTTGATGCTTGTCGCAATGGTGGCGGCGTTTTTTGCTGTGCGCGCCTATGTGAATAGCCCTTCCGGTCGGCTACTTTGGGACCGTTGGAAATTAAGAATGCCGATTATCGGCTCGATTCTTGAGCGTTCGATACTGTCTCGCTTTGCACGCAGTTTCGCGGTTATGCTGTCGGCGGGAGTCCCCTTAACGCAGGCGCTTTCATTGGTGTCTGAAGCTGTTGATAATGCCTACATGGAGCGCAAAATTTTAGACATTCGGCGCACTATTGAGCGTGGTGAGAATTTGTCTCGTGCCGCACGACAGTCCAAGCTTTTTACGCCGCTGGTATTACAAATGATCGTAGTCGGCGAGGAAACGGGTCGAAGCGATACGCTGTTAAAAGAGGTCGCTGATTATTATGAACGAGAAACGGATTACGATTTAAAAACGCTGACTGCGCGTATTGAACCCGTCATGATTGGTTTTGTGGCGGTGTTAGTATTAATTCTTGCGCTGGGTATCTTCACGCCAATGTGGGATATGATGAATGCGTATCAGGGGCGAGGATGAAAAGCCAAGCGCAAAGCGAGCAGAGTTTTCGCAGTTTGTTACAAAACGTTGTTGTTATAATCAGCGTATTGGTGCTATCCGCAGTCGCGTTATGGATTTGGTTCGCGCCGAGCGACGACAATGGGTGGCAAGAAACACAACGAGATATGGAACTGCGGCGTTTTAATGACACCTTATTACTCGCTCGGGCGGAATGGATGCGGCGTGGTCGTCCGACACATGTATCACTTAACATAAGTGGTAGTGAAGAAACTATACAAATGAATGCGCGTGGCTGGCCTGCCGTGCAACAAGGTTGTGTAACACTTTGGCAACGTCTTGCTGATGTGCCACGCCAGCTAACTGCAAGGGTTGAGGGCAATCGATGTATTTTCAGTATTAATGAAAAGCCGTGGCAAGTATATGACGCTGAGACAGGTCAAGTTCGGCCAAAAAATGTCGGATCTGACCTATGAATTGTAAAAATGTCGTTATACAATATCACGAGAAATGATAAAGGACGCTGACTATGGATAAACGGCAACACGGTTTCACAATCATCGAGTTAATCATCGTTGTGGTGATTCTTGGCTTGCTCGCCGCATCGGCACTGCCGCGCTTTACCGATGTGACGGCGGATGCGGAAGACTCTGCTATCGAAGGCGTCGCGGGTGGTTTTGCCAGTGCTGTCGGCATCGTACGTGGCGAGTGGGAGCTACGAGGTCGCCCTAAAGGCGGGACAAACGGCGCAGGCGCTCAGTTGCAGATGGATGGTGTTCCCGTGTATGTCGACGGTGATACCGGCTATCCGGTGAGTGGTAATAATAGTTCGGCAACTGATGCAACGTTAACCAATGCCGATTGCCGTACTGTGATGACCGCAATCTTGCAAGGATCACCGACCGTGATGGCAGAAGGTGATAGCGGTTCTATCGATGAGTATCGATACTACACGTATGCAACCGATGATCCGAACGGTAGCGCAGCACAAGGACAGGCTGCTAATCAAGTTTGTGTTTATTATTTAGTGAACACGATAAAAGGAGTTAGCCCTTTACCCACGGGTAACGACTTTCAGACAGTTGGAAACTCGTTTGTATATAACCCTAGGAATGGTGGTGTAAACGTGTTCAGTAATAATAACTAACACCGCACCTGAATATTTTTTTAATGGAGAAAGTAATCATGCGTAATCAAAAAGGCTTCACGCTCATCGAGCTAATTATCGTTATTGTGGTGCTCGGTATTCTTGCCGTGACTGCTGCGCCTCAGTTCTTTAACTTCTCGGGTGACGCGCGCACTTCGACCGTTAAAGGTTTGAAGGGTAACATTCAAGGTGCTTATCAAACTGTTTATGCGAAAGCAGCGGTTGATGGTAGCTTAGGTGCCTCAGACAGTGTAGAAAGTATTAATACTGTTTATGGTTATCCTGCGGCTACTGCGGATGGTATTGTGAAAGCAGCATCACTGGATTCTTCTGAGTGGGTGAGTCTTGTTGACCCAGATGACTCAACAGTTATTTATATCGGTCCTGCAGATTACATCGCAGCATCGCCTACAGCTACTGATGCATTTACAGATGTTAATGGTGATGGTTCTGGTGGTTGCTATGTCTCATACGATGAAGCAACAAGTGCCAATCAGCCTCCGGTCGTTGCCATCAACACTGAAGCTTGTGGTAACTAATCCAACCATCTTTTAATGGTCGAATCTCGGCTCGCCGCCTTGGCGGGCCGAATATCTAAGGTCTCTCCTATGAAAGGCTTCACCCTAGTAGAACTCATTATTGTTTTAGTAGTGGTGGGTATCCTTGCGGTTGGCGCCTCACCGTTATTCATTGGCTCGGGCGGCACCGAAAGCTTAGTATTACGCGAGCGAACCTTGTCTATTCTGCGTAATAGCCAGCTCAAAGCAATGCAGAATACCTCATTGGTCTGTACCGCGGTTGTTTTGCAACCCAACTCTCTTGGACAAGCGACCTCTACAAACTGTGGCGTTGCCACCTCGACATTCAGCCTAGATCCCGACGACGCACGTCAAATCGCAGATTTTCAAGGAAAAACGTTTACGGTCACCAACAGCGCGAACACGAATGTCGCTTTACCGACAGAAATAGAGTTCGACTCACTGGGTCGCCCCCGTGATGAATCTGGCTTAGTCTGTAGCGGCGCACAACCGTGCCGATTCACCTTCACCGAAACCAGTGGCGCAAGTCAGTCAGTCTGTATCAACCGCGAAGGTTATATCTATGGCTGTTAAAGAGCTCAAGCCACAGCGTGGTTTCACGCTTATCGAGATTATCGCCGGCATTGTTGTCGTGGGCATTATCACGCTGGTCGTAACGGCGGGCATGGGACCGCTGTTTAAACAAAGCGTTAATCCGTGGCAGCAAGTGCGCGCCGCCGAGCTGGGTCAAAGTTTGATTAATGAAATTCTATCGCGCCGTTTTGATGAAAACGGCTCTAGTGCCGTTGGCGAGGCTCGTTGCGGCGAAACGGGTGGACCGAGTTGCACGACGATCCCCAATGACTGCAGTAATACAAGTTATCGAGAGGAGGCGTCACGAGAGAACTTTGACGATGTGGACGACTATCACTGCCTGGAACTCTCGGGGAACCAAGTCGCTGATACGTTAGCGAATGACCTGACCGACGATTATCGACAGTTTCGTTTGCAGGTGCGCGTCGCGGTCGAGCAACCAGATAGACTCAAGCGTATCGAAGTTACTGTCATTACGCCACAAGGGCAGAATATCGACTTCTCGGCGTTCAGAGGCAATTGGTAATGCGTAATAGAGGCTTCACGCTCGTTGAGTTAGTCATTGTCATTTTGCTATTGGCAATTATCGCCATTTTCTCGTTTCAGTTCGTGGGGTTCGGCTCACAGATGTTTGTCAGTGGAGCCGAGCGAGTACGCGTACTCGATCAAAGTCGATTTGTGATCGAACGTTTAACGCGAGAACTGAGAAATTCGGTACCGAATAGTGCACGGGTTACTCCCAAAAATATCGGCAATAATACCGCAACACAGTGTTTAGAGTTTGTCCCGACACGCGTAGCAGGTACCTATTACGACGCACCGTTTCGTAATAACCAACCCAATACGTTAACCTTTGTTTCATTGGCCAACTGGTCCGTTATCGAAGTGACTGACAGACTCTATATTTACGCGACGCGTACTAATCATGTTTACGCCAATAATTCGAATCGATACGAGCAGGTCAATGCACAAACAACTCGTTCTGGCAATGTGACTGAGCTAACGTTGGCGAGTAGCAACGCGCGCTATGGTCAGCGTTCGCCGCGTCAACGACTGTATATCGGACGTACGCCCGTCAGCTATTGTGTTGAGGGACAAAACATATATCGTTACGCTAATTATGGCTGGTCGCAGCAGCAGCCTACGCCAGCCAATGGGCGATTTGCGGGTGTCACAGGCACGCTAATGGGGAACGACTTGGCGAATTTAGTTAATAACGCGCCGGCTTTTCAAGTAGATGAAACCACCTTGTTGCAAAATAATATTGTGCATCTGTTCCTGCAATTTAATAGTATAGATAATGAACAGTTGTTTTTTAGTCAAGAGGTTCATATTCCCAATGCGCCCTAGTTATCAATCACAACGTGGCAGTGCGTTGATAGTCGCTATATTCGTGATCGTGGTAACTAGTCTGCTGGTGGCAACGCTTTCGGGTCTCTTACGTACCAGTAACGAAAGTGTTGTAACTGAGGTGTATGGCACACGGGCATTCACCGCAGCGCAAAGTGGTTTGCAGCAGGGGATGAATCAATTATTCCCGTTAGATAGTGAGATGCAAGCTTGCCCTGCCGTAGACACGTCTATGGACTTTAGCGATGCCAAGGGCCTGCAGAACTGCGAAGTTAGTATTCAATGCATGAGTGATAATTACGAATCTGATACACATTATCGGTTGATAGCAACGGGAGAGTGCACAGTCGGAGCACAAGTCACGACACGTGTGTTAGCAATGGAAGCGAGGACATTAGAATGAGACGGATGAGTTTATGTTTGCTGATGTTTTCGTTATTTGCGGCTTCTGCGGTGTCACACGCCAAACAGTATGAGTTTCCAAAAGATATTGGGAAGAAGAACAAGCCTTTTGAGCAATGCACGGCTGTTAATGCAAATTCAGGTGGAGTGAGCATCACTTGTCCAGGAAGTGTTTTTACTGCGCTGAATGGCTCGGATGGAATTAGGTTTAAGAAGACCTCTCAAGCAGAGCTTATTATTACGGGTAATACCGTCATTAAGTCAACTATTAACAACAAACAGTCAATTCCTCTGTTGCTCCGCTTTCAAACACAGAATTCGGTAAAGATAGATGCCTCATCAACCATCAAAGCGGATATTTTTGCTAACGGGAGTATTACTTCTGACGGTGTAATCGATGGCAACCTCTATACTGACAAGGATCTCATTAACAACCGCATTATCAACGGTAATGTCGATGCTGAGGGAAACATTAGAAATAATGGCAGTGGTGTCATTAACGGAAGCATAAATGTCGATGGCGATCTTTGGAACGATGGTCAAATAAACGGTACTTATGTCAACGCAAAGTGTACCGATAGTAGTCAGAGTAATGCTTGTGGTAATAGACCACTCAATGTCGACGAAACCTGTAATATCAATGCAAATGAAGGACCGTGCACAGGCGGAAACAATGTTGGGTATCAACTTGTTGGTGACTGGCACTTTGATGAATCGAGTTGGACAGGCGAGCCGGGCGAAGTTCTTAACAGTGCTTCGAGTTCCTTGTCGGGAACCGCTGTCGGTCAGCCTACGACGAGTTCATTTTCGCCGGCGATTGCTGGGAATATCGGAACGTGTCGTTATGGGCGTTTCGGGGGCGATGACTTTGTAAGAGTTCCACAACCCCAGCAGCTTTCAGCTTCTGAAAGTGTCAGTCTTTCAATGTGGTTTAATATCAGCGCATCAGCACAACGCTCATCGTCCGAACGATATCAAACACTATTGATTTATGGTGAAGGACCCACCGAAGGACCTAACGGGCGTTTTGAAGTTTATAGACGGGTGTCTGATGGTGCGTTGTACTTTGAGATTCGCGATAGTTTAGGCCAGATTCACAACGTCTCGGTATCTGGTCAACAGGTATTTGATGGCAACTGGCATCATATAGCGGCAACCTATGATGCGCAGTCGGACGATATTAACCTCTATATTGATGGCGTACTTAAAGCAACCGCTGGAGTGAGTAATAGATCGCTTAACCCACTGTCATCCCGTGCTAATTTATATATTGGCGGGCAGTCATTTGCTGGCCATGGTGTCAACGGCTCAATTGATGAGGTCACAGTCGCGACCGGCGTGTATTCCAGTCAAAAAGTGAATCAACTCTTTAATCGTAGCCGCCCGTGCGGAGCTGTAGATACGCTTAAACAGTGTTCAGATATTTGGGACCAAGCGCTAACGTCCGGAAATAATAGTCTGGTAAATATTCGTCCCGATGTTCCCCCATACGGACAGCAGTTACCGAGAACGCTAGATCCCATCGATTATTTACGTCAAGGCTCATTTGCAAACGTAGGCGAAGACTACCAGACACCTGCGCCAACTTCTCGGGTATACATTGATGGTTCCCTGACCATAGAACAAGGCGCTCGATTAAACCAGAACGATGATGCTGATAATTTCATGCTGATCGTTAACGGCGATTTAACCATTGAACGCGATGTGCGAATTAATGGCTATATCTACGCAACGGGCGATATTTTTCTTGCGAATGCCGGCGAACCTTGGTTTTTATTTTGTTACGAGGCGAATACATCGATCGTAAATGGTGCCCTTGCCGCTGCGGGTGATATTTACCAGACAGGTTGTGGTCAACCCGCACAGATTAACTATCAACAACCTGGTGTAGATATTCAAGGTGGAGGCTATTGTACTGTCGGCACCGCAGCGCCTCTTCAGCCGATATTGCAGTGGTCAATGAATGACGGTCCATGGACGACAAATACAGACGTGCTTGATGGCTCGAAGAATTTACTCAATGGACAAGCAAAACAGGGACTTGAATGGCAACAAGCAAGCGCAAGTTCTGCCTTACCAGTCGACGAAAACGGCATGGGTACGTGTGGGTATGGATATTTTAAACGCTCCGCCAAGCAGTATATAGAGCTGCCCGATGATCCGGTTCTGGACTTGACCAACGAATATACGATAGCACTATGGGCTCGGTATAGCACGACACCAGACTCCGGGTTAATGACTCTGGTGAGTAAAGATACTAATTACGAGTTGCACGTAACGTCTTCTGGTCAAATTAACTGGTGGTGGCAAGGACAAAGGGGTGTCCATTCCCTAACCAGCACGCAACGGTTTGATGATGGTGAATGGCATTACGTCGTCGCTCGTTTTAAATCAGGTAAGCAAACATTAACCGTCGATAACGAAGTCATTATCGACGCTTCGATTAACGATAAACCAACAACGAACAATGGCTCGCTTCGGTTAGGAGCGGACAAAGAAGGGGATGGTAACCGCTTTTTTGATGGCGCTATTGATGAGTTCCAAATGTTTGATAGCTATTTATCTGGCAACGATATAAAACGCTTGATGGACCAACGGAGTGTTTGCCAAGCAAGTGGCAATCAATGCTATTCATTGAATATGGCTGGGCAAGTGTTTGGCAATGACTGGCTGAGTTATTCCAAGGATGAAAATTACTCACCTAAGTTAGTTGAAGCTCACAATGAGCAATATTTAGAACTGACTGATAATCGAAATAATCGAGCGACTGCGGTAACGTTACAGAAGGCATTTCCGGGTAAAGGGCATCGCATTGAAATTGAGTTTAAACTATACGCTTGGGGCTCGCAGTCGCCAGGCTTCACCGGTGCAGATGGTATTGCTTTAGTACTGTCTGATGCGAGTCGTATTAGTAATGGCAATCCTCGTGCGGGTAGTTATGGTGGCTCTCTAGGTTACGCTCAACGTAATGGTGGTGTGCCCGGTTTTCAAGCCGGTTGGCTTGGTATTGGCTTTGATGAGTATGGTAACTTTTCACAAAGCAACGAGGGTCGAGTTGGCGGCTTTAATCGATTGGTCCCCAATCGTGTCGGCGTTCGTGGAGCCGACTCAACGAATTACCAGTTTTTAGGTGCCTCAGAGGAACTTGATCCTGCAATTGATTCGCCAGAGAATCAAAACCCATATTCTGTGTTTAACCCTAAACCGGGACATACCTATAAAGTCTTGATCGATGGAACGGGTGATAAACCAAGTATCGAGGTACTACGTAAGCTGGACGAAAACGGCGCGAACAATAATTTTGTCAGTATTTTGAAGCTGGATAATATTCAAGATCAGCCGCAGATGCCCGAACAGGTGTATTTAAGTTTTACCGGTAGTACTGGAGGCGAGACGAATTATCATTGGATTAAGGACTTGTCAGTTTGCTCAATTCCTGGCTCTCCAAACGAGCAGGACGTGCATCATTATCAACTGGCATTCAACCAAAATGCAGTTTTATGCAACGGTGCCGAAGTAGCGGTTAAAGCGTGCGCTAATGCCGATTGCTCGGAAACGTTTAATCGTCCTGCATCAATTGAGCTTGGTACTGATAACGGAAACTTCTCACCGTCTTCGCTGAGTTGGCAGGCGACGAGTTCGCAGTTGCTAACGCAGTTGAACCCTACTCAGGCGGGCGTTTCTAACCTATCTGTAACCAATCAAAGCTCGCCACAACCGGCTAACCCGACAGTGTGTTTAGTGGATGGCGTGGTAGACGATTGTCAAATCGCAATAAGCAATGCTGGGTTTATATTCTATTATGCTGGTTTACAGAGCACGCAAATACCACGGCAAACGGCGGGAATTCAATCTGAAGGTGTTACAATTCGCGCTGTAGAAACGAACACCAATACACTGCAGTGTCAAGCGCTGACAAATAACTTAACGCAAGTTGAAATGCAGTTGGAGTGTGTGGATCCAAACCAATGTCGTTCAGAAAGCGAGTATTTGGTAAGCGGCCAAGTGGGCTCCGAGCTTACGGCTGCAAATGCAACCGACTTAATTGCGGGTAACTATCAAAATGTAGCGGTTGAATTTAATGACAGTAGAGCGAATTTAGCGATGCGGTATGATGATGTAGGCGCGGTGAAGCTCTCGGCGAAAGCAACTTTGAGCAACGGTGTGACGCTACGCGGCGATTCAAACACTTTTGTTTGGCAACCGCACCATATCAATATGCAATCGAGCCAGCTAGATACTGATTTATCGAGTTCGAATGAGATTTTAGCTAAGGCAGGCGAGCCGTTTAAGGTCGTGTTAACGGCACGTAATGCGCAAGATCAGATTACCCCGAATTTTGGCCTTGAACAGGTGGCTGAACGACTGATTATACAAGAGACAGCGACCGCTGCGCCGCCAGTAGCTAATAACGACGGCTCGTTGGAAAATGGAGTACAATTTTCGCGTTCAGCATTAGGTACCTTTACTAATGGTCAGGTTACTTACTCTGAAGTCGGTAATGCTAATATTACAGCACAAGTAGCCCAACAGAATGGCGGCGGGTATCTATCTCAGTGGCAAGATACTAGCGACTTGCTTGAAACCCCGTTTGTTGTCGGTCGATTTATTCCGCACCACTTTACGCTTGAGGCGGGCACTGGCTTTGCAAATACCTGTGGAGCGCAACCGTCGTATTACATTGGTGAGCCACAAAGCTTGCTACCTATCCAACTCGTGGCACGTAACGCTAGCGGTAATATCACTCGTAATTATGCGAGTGATTTGGCAAAAGCGTTCTTGGAGTTTGCAGCGTTTAATGTCAATGGCCAATCGTTTAATTTGCGAGTTACGCCAAACGCTCAAGAGTCGAGTTTAGTGGGTCCAATTGACTGGGACGATTCGGCTGGCAACTGGGGCTACGGGTCGTTAAACAATGCTCAAGCAACGTTTTTACGTAGTGACGCTGAAGAGGGACCTTACGAGAACTATACCCTTGGGATTCGCATAAACGATGGGGAAGGGGATCATTATTATAGCCAACTTGAGAACACCGGTTTATCGGCACCCGCAGACGATGATTACGTAGATGCGGATTATGCTGCTTTTGATTCGGCGCGGCTGGTGTTTGCTCGTATGGTACTCAACAATGTCGCATCAGCAATCAGCGACCCACTACTCATTCAGGGACACGTTGAGTTCTGGAATGGCAACGAGTACCAACTCGACGAAAACAATAACTGCTATACCGTTGCAAACAATGCGTTTTCGGAAGAGCGGTATGTGGTAGAAGAGGGTGCAGAAACACCGGGTGTTGACCTTGAACTTGGTCCTATAGCGAATACTGCTGATAACTCAGTAACGCTGAGCGGTGGTCGAATTCAGTCAGTGGAGCGGGGAGATGACGAAAGTTTGCGCTGGTTGCCGGCAGACGAAAACCTCCAATTTGAATTTGACTTAGAGGTTCCCCCCCATTTGCAGTACGACTGGACGGGTGACGGTGTTTATGATGAGAACCCAACTGCACTTGGCATTTTTGGTATTTACAGTGGCAGTGATCGGCAAATCTATTGGCAAGAGGTCGGTTTGTAAGTAGCTACTTACTCATTTGTAGGCAATTTACCGAGATTCTTCCTTGCGCTTTTGTTGACAAGCAAATAGCATAAGGCAAAGTTGTTACACATGCGCGACGTTAACGACGTTTACCAATAAATATTCGAATAAAGAGCGCTGGTAAGGCTTAACGTCTCTACCGCTTTATTACTTTCAAGCTTGGAATGGGAACATGATGCGACTGGCTCAACTGGCCTTAGTGATGGCCTCGACTTTGACAATCGCTTCGCCGGCTTATGCTCTGCAAGAGCAACAGCAGTCAATGACGGTGGAGCAGATCTCCGACAAGATCACGAGTTTGCAAAATGAATATGATAACTATACGCAAACGGTGCAACGTCTTATAGACGAAGCCGAGCAGCTGGAACAAAAGCTAACCTCGCTGCGCGAACGCAATCAAACGCTCGAGAAACAAAGACAAACTGCGTTGCAAGAAATGAACAACCGCTATCAACAGCTGGTGGATGATCCGACAATTGATATTGCGGGTGCTCAGCAAGCGTATAAAGAAGCCGTTATGGCTCATCAGCAAAACAAGAAAGATATAGCAACACAGATTCAATTAGTTGATGACAAACAGCAAGAAGTTGAGGAAGCGCGAGTCAGCCGTCACGCACTGCTCAATGAGATCGAGTCGCTGAAAGATCAGCGCGAGGTGGCTCGTGTAGAGCGTTTGGAACGTGAATTCAACCAAACGGGTGAGCTCGAAGTGAGTCAGTCGATTGTGTGTGACCGTGAGGAAACACTCAGCCAATGCGAGACGCGTGGTAAATTATTAGCCAAACAAAAGGCCTCGAAGCAATACCTCAACGAAATCGTAAGTGGCTTGAGCGAGGCCGAGCAGGCTCGTCAAAACCTTGAGCAAGTGAGCCCCAATGTTCAGATCCTAGGCTCCAAGACAGTCAGTAATGGCTTTAGTGGACAAGGAAACTACGGTGTAAAAATTGCTGTTGAATTACGTGGACAGCTTCCTCGTGCACAAGCTTGCCGATTGCTTGAAATCGACGCGCGATACTGTGTCGTTGAAAATGCCGAACAGGCCAGCACAACCCAGACGAATGCAGGCTCATCGAGCGATGCTGTCATGCATCCTCTTACTTTGCGCTCGAACGTGTACGACGATGAAGTGTTAATTGATGGCGTCAGCTATGGCTCAACACCCATTGAGATTATGTTGCCTCGTGGGGAACACCGCGTTGAAGTTCGTAAGTATGGTTATAGTTCATACAGTGACGTCATTCGGCTGAGCGATGCGCAATCTATTCGCGCTGAATTAGAAAAATCGGACTACTCGTTTACGCGTGGTGAAAAGGTTCAAGACATTTTATTTCGTGATGTCAGAGGACCTGAACTTGTAGTCGTACCGGCCGGTAACTATCAAATGGGCGACTTAAGCGGTGATGGTTTACCTAACGAACGTCCTGTGCAAACCGTAACGATTGACGGACCTTTTGGTATCAGTGATACAGAGGTGACGGTGGGAAAGTTTCGTGATTTCGTTAATGATACCGCCTATGTCACAGAAGCAGAGAAGAACGGTAATTGTGCTGAACTGAACAACGGCATGCCGAAAATGGACGGTACGTTAAATTGGCGCAGTCCAGGATTTCAGCAAACAGAGAATTCACCGGTTGTCTGTATTAGTTATGAAGATGTAAAGGCATACACGGACTGGTTGTCAGACAAAAGCGGTTTCGATTACGATATCCCCTCTGAGAAGCAATGGGAATATGCGGCTCGCGCTGGCACAGAAACTGACTTTTGGTGGGGAGATGACGTTGGCGTGAAAAACGCTAACTGTCGCCACTGTGGGTCTGAATGGTCAAATGAGCGTTCAGCACCTGTTGCTCAATTCGCGCGTAATCCGTGGGGATTGTTCGACACCGTAGGTAATGTCTGGGAATGGACTCGCTCTGAAGACGGACAAGTTGTCCGTGGCGGTGCATGGAACTTTGCACCTAGCCTAGCGCGTGTTTCGACGCGAATGGAACTTCCAGCAGATTTTAGTTCTAACTATATTGGGTTTCGGGTAGTACGAGCGCAATAATGTGCGCTTGATTGCAGTTTTTAGCACTTTTTTTAGGGATTTACCGCTACATGTTTAAGAAAATTCGCGGCTTGTTTTCAAACGACTTATCCATTGACTTGGGTACTGCCAATACGTTGATTTATGTAAAGGACGAGGGCATCGTGCTCAACGAGCCATCTGTCGTGGCTATTCGACAGGAGCGCTCAGGTGGACCTAAAGCAATTGCAGCCGTGGGTGCAGCAGCGAAGCAGATGTTAGGCCGTACTCCTGGCAACATCAAAGCGATTCGCCCGATGAAGGATGGTGTTATCGCCGACTTTTATGTGTGCGAAAAAATGCTTCAGTTCTTTATTAAGCAAGTGCATGACAGCCATTACTTTAAGCCAAGCCCACGCGTATTGGTTTGTGTTCCTTGCGGCTCGACGCAAGTAGAGCGCCGCGCAATTCGTGAATCAGCGTTAGGTGCTGGCGCACGTGAAGTTCACCTTATTGACGAGCCTATGGCTGCCGCGATTGGTGCCGGCTTACCAGTATCTGAGGCGACGGGTTCGATGGTTGTTGATATTGGTGGTGGTACAACAGAAGTCGCGATTATTTCATTAAATGGTGTAGTTTACTCATCATCTGTTCGTATTGGTGGTGACAAATTTGATGAAGCCATTATTAATTATGTACGTCGTAACTTTGGTGCGTTGATTGGTGACGCGACAGCGGAACGAATCAAACACGAAATCGGCTCCGCATTCCCAGGTGAAGAGCTGAAGGAAATCGAAGTGCGCGGGCGTAACCTAGCGGAGGGCGTGCCGCGTTCGTTCACACTCAACAGCAATGAGATTCTCGAAGCTTTACAAGAGCCGTTAATGGGTATCGTTAGTGCCGTGATGGTTGCACTTGAGCAGTCGCCACCCGAGTTAGCGTCTGATATTTCGGAGCGTGGAATGGTTCTAACAGGCGGAGGGGCTTTACTTAAAGATCTCGACCGTTTGTTGATGGAAGAAACCGGCATCCCTGTTGTGATTGCAGATGACCCACTCACTTGTGTAGCACGTGGGGGCGGTAAGGCACTTGAAATGATCGCTATGCACGGCGGTGATTTGTTTAGTTACGAGTAAGTCAATTTAGGTGGGGTGTAGTTAGCGCACAGATGAAAACCTTATTCACTCGTGGACCCTCATTACTATCCAGGCTAGTGCTCGCACTAGCCTGTTCGTTTCTATTGATTTTTGTCGACCATCGACTGCAAGCGATGCAGCCTGTGCGGATGTTTCTGAACTCCTTGGTCACACCCGTCCAGTATTTAGCCATTTTACCAGAGCAAATCCTAAGTAACTTTTCTGAGAGTGTTAAAAACCAAGAACAGCTTGCTGAAGAGAATCAAGCGCTGAAAAAGCAAATGCTTGAATTACGTGCTCAGCTTCAACAGTTGCAATTCATTAGTAACGAAAATAAGCGTCTACGTGCACTTCTGGGTTCAGAACAACGTCAACCGAGTCGGCGTATGGTAGCTGAAGTGGTAGCGGTGGCTTCGGAGCCGTTTAGCCAACAATTGGTGATCAACAAAGGAACGCTCAATGGCGTCTACGAGGGACAACCGGTTATTGATAGCAAGGGTGTGGTCGGCCAAATCCAAGATGTTGGCAGTAACACAGCCCGTGTGCTACTGATCTCTGATCAGAGCCATGGCATTGCGTTACGCGCCGAGCGAAATGATATTCGGGTACTCGCGCAAGGAACCGGTGAGATTGGCAAGCTGCAGCTTATGTTTGTGCCACACAGCTCCGAACTTGCCGAGGGAGACTTACTGATGACCTCCGGGTTAGGGGGCGTGTATCCAGAAGGCTACCCGGTGGCGCGTATCACGCATATCAATCGCAACGAATCACTGCCATTTGCCGAAGTGACAGCCGATTCAATCAGTGCACTCGACCGCGTGCGAACGGTATTGTTGCTATGGCCACAAGGTGCCGAGCAAGCGCCGATTTTTGAGGATCAGAAATAACCATGTTTAAGCACGGATTAATACCGCTCGTACTCACGTACTTAGTTGCACTGGTATTGATGGTGATGCCGATGCCTGCGAGTATTGATGTGTATCGACCCGATTGGGTGACGTTGGTATTGCTCTATTGGATTATCGCGCTTCCGCATCGAGTGAGCCTGGGTACTGCACTCGTCCTTGGCGTGTTAACCGATATTTTGCTGGGCTCCGTGCTGGGCGTGCATGCGCTCGGAATGGTTGTTGTGAGCTACTTCGCTGCCCGCCACTTTCAGCGTATTCGCAACTTCTCGCTACCCCAGCAGGTGATATTAATCGCATTTTTAATATTGATTAAGCGACTCATCGTGTTTCAAGCAAATGTGTTTATTCATGATGCACAATTCACATCAAGCTACTTTTGGCCAGCGCTGACGTCGGCATTGTTTTGGTTTTGGCTGTTTCCTCTGTTACGCAAAATCCGTCGTCGCTTTGGAGTTGTTTAATGCAGTTAGTCCTCGCCTCTGGTTCACCTCGTCGACGTGAGCTATTGCAACAAATTCGTGCCGACTTTGTCTGTTTAGCAAGCGATATTCCGGAACAACAAGGTACACATGAAACGGCATCGGCATACGTTAAAAGATTAGCTTACGAAAAAGCGATTGCATCTGCTAAACAATATGGCGCACCCTGTATCGTGATAGGTTCCGATACGCTTATCGATCGCGATGGTGAGGTTATGGAAAAGCCGCGAGACCAAGCGCACGGTATTGCAATGCTACGCTCCCTAGCCGAACGTACCCATAAGGTACGCACAGCCGTTTGCATCATGTATTATGATGGCAATGCGCCCAGCTTGGTTCAAAGAGAAGAAGTGACCACGGAGGTGAGCATGGGCGCTATCAGCGAGTCAGCAGCGTTAACTTACTGGCAAACTGGAGAACCTCTAGATAAAGCGGCAGGTTACGCGATTCAAGGCGGAGCAGCCCGTTGGGTTAAACGGATAAGCGGGAGTTATACTGCGGTCGTCGGTTTGCCTCTTTACGAAACCGAACAGCTTTTACAGGCCGTCGAAGCCAAACTAGGATGAGACCATGAGCGTAGAAGTACTAATGAATGTGACGCCCACCGAGAGTCGAGTGGTGTTGGTTGAGAACGGCATTTTGCAAGAAGTGCATATCGAACGCCAAGTCAAACGTGGTCTCGTGGGCAATATCTATATGGGCAAGGTATCGCGGGTGTTGCCGGGCATGCAGGCAGCGTTTGTAGATATCGGCTTAGATAAAGCAGCTTTTCTGCACGCATCGGATATTGTGACAACACTGGACGGTGGTGAAACGATTGAGCGTGAAGAGAAGTCACAGTTGAATATCACTCAGCTTGTGCACCAAGGCCAGCCGATTATGGTTCAGGTTGTTAAAGATCCGCTGGGTACAAAGGGAGCACGGCTTACCACCGATATTACGTTACCGTCCCGTTATTTGGTTTTCATGCCACAGAGTAATCACGTTGGCGTATCACAACGCATTGATGATGCCGATGAACGTGAACGCCTACGTTCGATTGCGGAGTCACTCAGTCACGATGAAGGCAAGTTCATCGTCCGAACTGCGGGCGAGGGTGTTGACGAGGGTTCGCTAACAAGTGATGCAGAGTTTTTAACACGCTTGTGGTCGCAGATTAAGAAGCGCAAAAAGTCGCAACGCCGGGTCGGAATTTTATATGAAGATTTAAACCTCTGTTGTCGCGTGCTGCGGGACTTTGTCGGTGAGGCGATAGAGCGCATTCGTGTCGATTCTCGCACCACACTCGATCAACTGAAGTTATTTACTAAGGATTTTATTCCAGAACTAACGCACGTGTTGGAGTATTATCGCGGAGATCGTCCGATTTTTGACCTGTTTGATATTGAAAATGAAATTCAGCGTGCTTTAGATAGACGCGTCGAATTGAAGTCGGGTGGGTCATTAATTATTGATCAGACCGAAGCGATGACGACTATCGATATCAACACCGGTGCATTTGTGGGACATCGAAACCTCGAAGAGACGATATTCAATACTAATATTGAAGCCACCCAAGCCATAGCACGGCAATTACGCTTGCGAAACTTAGGCGGTATTATCATTATTGATTTTATCGATATGCAAGATGAAGAGCATAAGCGGCGAGTTCTTCATAGCCTTGAACAAGCATTAAATAAGGATCGTGCTAAGACCTCGATAAATGGCTTTACCACACTCGGCTTAGTCGAGATGACGCGTAAACGTACACGCGAGAGTCTCGAACACGTATTGTGTGGTGAGTGTCCGGTATGTCGCGGACGGGGCTCAATGAAAACCGTTGAAACAGTATGTTATGAAATTATGCGAGAAATTGTCCGCGTGCACAAAGCCTATGAAGCCGATAAATTCGTCGTTTACGCATCCGCACCGGTGAGTGAAGCTTTGTTGAATGAAGAATCTCATGCATTGGCTGAACTTGAGTTGTTTGTTTCGCGTCAAATAACAATACAAACAGAGCCGCTCTACAACCAAGAGCAATTTGATGTGGTGATGATGTAGTGACTTTAAAACGCGCAATAAGCTGGAGTTTTCACAAGCTGGTTTGGTTATCGGCCATTTTATTAGTGGTGGCTGCCGTACTGCTGAGCTTATTACGCTATGGATTGCCTTATTTTCCTGACCTCACTAAACCGTTAGAAAGGCAAGTGAGCGCAAGTCTTGGGCAACAGGTTCATATTAATCAATTAGCATTATCTTGGCGTCAACAAGGCCCCGCCATCGAGTTATCAAACTTCAAACTCGGTGACGCCGACCATGACGCGCTCAGTGTTGATGTGGGTCGACTTTGGGTGGTTATTGATTTCTGGGAATCAGTGGCCGAGCGCCAATGGGTACTGCAACAGTTTATTCTTGAGCAGGCAGATATTCAATTAGATCTGCGGCGTTTGACACAGGGTGAGAGTGAAAGCGTAAAGCTTGATCAAGTCGAGCAATTATTTCTGAATCAATTAGAAAGCTTTTCCTTTCAGCAAAGTAGCTTGCATGTAACCCCGCTCAGCGGCAACTCACGAACCATCGATATCGAAAGGTTATCTTGGAGTAACCGAGGTAGCATCCACCAAGGTGTTGGTCAATTCAGAGTCAAAAATTTTACGCCGAATCGCTTAAACTTCGTGTTGCAACTCGAAGGGCGTCGTTGGCGTGATATGGTCGGTCAGTTTTACGTAGACTCACGCGGGATAGATGTGAGTCCTTGGCTCGAAAAACAAATTCCTGGTATCGACATCACCGACTCAAATGTCAATTTTACGGTGTGGTTGGATATTTTCCAAGGTCAAGTATCGAAGGCTTTGATGCGGATCTTGGATAATCGTTTGACGATGCAACGAGACAATAGAGTCGTTGATTTACATATACCGTCGGGTGAAGTACAGATGGAAAGACACGGTCAGGGGTGGCTTATTAACAGTACCCCAATGACCGTCGAAGTCGACAACAATTCGCTGGAATGGCCAGCAATGCGCGTGCAAAGTATTGCGGATACACTGAGTGCCAGTATAGAACATTTGCCGCTGTCGAAACTGACGCCGCTTTTGCAATTAGTGGATGATGGTGGGCTGACATATCAGACAGTGCAGTCGTCTGGCCTTGAGGCTGAGGCCGATCTCTATTTGCGGAGCGATGCTAAGCATCCATGGCACTGGCGAGCAGAGCTCAATAATGTGAGTGCCTCTGGTTCAGACACAATTCCGGCCTTTTCACCTTTATCTATGATAGCTGAGGGCGATCTCCAACAGGCGCATTGGACGATTCAAGCACCGCAGTTAACAATTACCAGTGATCATCTATCCGAACAACGTGCTTGGCAACTGAATAACGTAGCAATAGGTGGCTCCGCTGACTATGGCTCTGACGGCTGGCAAGTGGCATGGCAAGATAGCCAACTTGCAATTGCCGATATGCAACTTGAAGGGCGAGGTGTTTGGCGCTCAAACGAGGCGCTAGGTCCAGGGTTTGAACTGGCATTGCTTAGCAAACAACCCTTTGCTGTGGACTCGTTGAAAACGGCATTACCGGATGTGATGGGGGAAGGGCTCAAGCGTTACTTATCCGGCGCATTAGCGGAAGGCGCGGTAAAGCAAATGACGCTGGCATGGCGAGCCGAGCACTTTATGCTTCCTCGCAATATAAATCAGGGGGTTTTTAATGCAAGTGTGCAGTTCGATACGCTGACTTATCGTTTTCAGCCCGATTGGCCAGCTCTGCAGGAACTACCACTGACGCTCGATTTTTATCAACATAGTTTGAACATGCGAGCTTCACAGGGACGTATCAATGGTGTGACGATCGAACAAGTCAATGCCACTATTGCTGATTTACTCGATCCAAGCCGTGGTTTACAGGTTAACGCAAAAGTCGCTGGACCGGCATCGTCCGTACGCTCGGTGTTTCAGCAGTCACCGTTGACCTCGGTCGCTGAAGTGTTTAACCAAGTGATGCCTGAAAGCCGCATCAGTGGTCAGTTTAACCTCGATATTCCATTTGACGGTTCGCGAGAGGTTGGGGTTGATGTGCAAGCCGACTTAGCGGGTAACCGAGTCTATATCGCGGCGATCGATCAATGGTTTGATGTTCAGTCAGGTACCTTGTTGATAGACGACCAGCAAGTCGCGACCGAGAATCTTGTGCTGAAATGGTTTGGACGTCCCTTCGCTAGTAAGGTTGTTGGTAAACCTCAATCAGAGGGTTATCACCTGACGGTTGAAAATGAATTAGATTGGCAACTTGAACCGCTCTTCAAAGCGCTACCGAAACAGGGATGGGCGCGTTATTTTTATGGTGCAATCAATGGTATCGTCAATGTCGATCTGAATATTCAGGATGAGGTTCAGGTATCGGCGAATTCACAACTCGATCTTACTGGGCTCGAATCACGGCTCCCGGAACCTTTGAATAAGGAGTTCGGTGAAAACTGGCAATTAGATGTAAGTCTCGATGGTAACGGCAACGATCTAGCACTCGAGGTAAAATCTGGTGACCGTTTGCGCTGGCGAAGTGCCTGGCAACCGGGTGTCCCCCAGTGGCAGTATGCAAGCCTGACCATTGGCGATAGGACATCGTTGCCGGACCTCAATAGTGAAGCGACCTTTGATATTCGTGCCTACTTACCGAATCTAGCCATCGGTCAATGGTACGACTTGCTGTATTTCATAAGTGATTCGTTCGCCGATGATGGCCCATCAAATGCCAACAGTGAGCAGTCGCTAAGTGCTTGGTATCTGCCTGATTCTATCCGCATCAAAACCGATGCTCTTTCATGGGGACAGCAGTCGTTTAATAATGCTGATATTGATATTTATCCCGAAAAGCGTGTTTGGCAGGCGCGCATTTTGGCAGATAACTTATCAGTGAAAGCAACGCTCCCCGAAGCGTTTTTAGAAGATCCCATTGAGGTTAATGCAGATTTCGCGCAGCTCAATACCAGCACGCCGGCGAATACAACTTCTGAGCCTGCTGACTCCTCCGACTACGAGTGGGTCAGCCGCGTTCCGCCGCTCAACATTACTTGTAAGGTGTGTCGTTTGGATGATCACCATTTAGGGCGAGTACATGCTGAGTTAGTTCCTATCCAAGGGGGCATTGCACTCAATCAACTGAAAATGACGACGGAAACGGAGCAGCTTGAGGCGTCGGGTTTTTGGATGGTCAGTGAAGGACAGCCGTTAACACAACTAAGTGGTGAGTTGACAACCAGTGATATTGGGGAATTGTTACGAGAGTATGGCCTTGAAACCGCGATTCGTGATAGCTCAGCTAAGGTCAGTTTTGGTGTACGTTGGAACGATCATCCTCATCAGGTGGATTTCGATACCTTATCGGGAGCACTTCAGTGGGACTTTGGACAAGGTTACTTGGCTGAGGTCAGTGATGGCGGAGCACGACTTTTTTCTCTACTAAGCTTAGATGGTATCTTGCGTAAACTCACTTTGGATTTTCGTGACGTGTTTTCGCAAGGAATGTTCTATACCGACCTCAATGGAAGCGTGCAGATCGCGCAGGGTGTTTTGACTACCAATGATACGCAATTATTTGGGTCCGCCGGCGATATGGCGATTCGTGGCTCGACTGATTTAGAGACGCAGTCGTTAAATTATGAGTTAACTTACGCCCCTAAAGTGACCTCTAGTTTACCTGTGATTTTGGCTTGGATGGTTAATCCACCGAGCGGATTAGCGGCACTGCTCATTGACAAGGTGCTGCAAGACGCCAAAGTTATCTCATTGTTGCGCTACCACGTCACTGGTACTATTGATAACCCTGTCGTTCAAGAAGTTGAACGAGACAGCCGCCCTGTGGACATTCCAGAATTGGAAAAAGATAAGGAGGCAAACAATGACGTCACCTCTACTCAGCGCAATCCAACTCAGTAGTTTTAAGACGCCCACTGAAAACCTTGCTCTGCTTGAACGTTTATTAGAACAATTGCCAGAGCAACGCCCGCAACTGGTAGTGGTTCCTGAAGCGTTTAGCTGCTTTGGTGCTGGCGACCGAGCTCAGTTAGATATGGCCGAACCTGTTGGTAATGGACCCGTACAACAACGCTTATCTGAGCTAGCTAAACAGCATGAAATATACCTTGTCGGTGGCACCATTCCGCTTCAGGCGGGCGAACGCTTTGCAGCAGCCAGCTTGTGTTATGGGCCCGACGGTCGCTGCCTGGCGCGTTATGATAAAATCCACTTGTTTGATGTGGACGTTGCCGACAACACGCGGCAATACCGAGAATCCCGCTGGACACGTGCGGGAAGTTCGATTGTCACCATCGACCTCGGCTTCGCTGTGGTCGGTATGGCGGTGTGTTATGATTTACGTTTTCCGGAGTTATTCAAAGCGCTGCGTGCCAAGGGCGCCGATATTATTTTATTACCCTCAGCATTTACTGAGGTAACAGGTGCAGCACACTGGCATCCGCTGGTGAGAGCGCGGGCGATTGAGCAGCAAGTGTATATGTTGGCACCCAACCAATACGGTGAAGCCGCCAACGGACGACGTACCTATGGACACTCGATGATCGTTGACCCCTGGGGTGAAGTCGTAGCCGAGCAAGCCGATGGAGAGGGCGTTGTCAGTGCCTATTTTGACAGAGAAAAATTAGAGAACATTCGCGCGCAAATGCCTGTCGCGGATCAAACGCGTCTAGCGGTGAGTGCTAATCTAAATGAGGATGTATGAGCGATAAATTGAGTTGGATAAATGAATTACCTGTGACTGAGTCGGATCTCGCTAGAGCGCTGGGTACCTTGTACAACGGCGATATCGACTTTGCTGACATTTATTTTCAAGGCAGTGTCAACGAGTCATGGGTATTAGAAGACGGCATTATTAAAGACGGTGCATATCACAATGAAACGGGTATGGGTGTCCGTGCCATACAAGGAGAAAAAACAGGCTTTGCTTATGCTGACGAGATTACTCAGCAAGCACTCACACAAACGTGTAACGCGGCACGCGGCATTGTTCGGCAAGGTCAAAGTAAACAGGTCAAGGCGTGGACTAAGCAGTCGGTAGCGGCACAGTATGCCGCTAAGAACCCACTGCAGTCACTCGAAGAGGCGGAGAAAATTGCGCTGTTGAAGCAGGTGGATGCCCATGCGCGTGCGCAAGATAAGCGTGTATCTCAGGTGGTTGTTAGTCTCTCGGGCAGTTACGACGACGTGCTTGTTGCAGCGACTGACGGCACGTTTGCTGAAGACCACAGACCACTAGTCCGCTTAAACTGCTCTGTCATTGTTGAACAAGAAGGGCGACGAGAGCGGGGTTCAGCAGGAGGTGGCGCGCGCGTCAGCTATGAGTACTTCTTTAAAGATGAAGAAGGCACACCCCGCTGGAAAGCGTTTGCTGAAGAAGCGGTTCGCCAAGCATTAGTAAACTTAGAAGCCATTGCCGCTCCGGCAGGAACGATGCCAGTAGTACTTGGTGCCGGCTGGCCGGGTGTATTGTTGCATGAAGCGGTTGGGCACGGACTTGAAGGTGACTTTAACCGTAAAGGTTCTTCGGCGTACGCGGGTAAAATAGGTGAAAAAGTGGCTTCGGAACTTTGTACTATCGTTGACGATGGCACCTTAGCCGATCGCCGCGGCTCGCTAAGTATTGACGACGAAGGCACACCTGCAGGGCGCAATGTGCTGATCGAAAATGGCATCTTGAAAGGCTACATGCAGGATAAAATGAATGCTCGTCTGATGGGCCACGCGGTGACGGGTAACGGTCGTCGCGAGAGCTATGCACACTTGCCTATGCCGCGGATGACAAATACTTACATGCTACCCGGTGAGCACCAGCCCGAGGATATTATCGCGTCTGTGAAGCGGGGGATTTACGCGCCGCACTTTGCTGGTGGTCAAGTCGATATCACGTCGGGTCAATTCGTGTTTTCGGCATCAGAAGCATACTTGATTGAGGACGGTAAAATTACTCAACCTATTAAAGGCGCGACTTTAATTGGTAACGGGCCCGAGGCAATGAGTAAGGTCTCAATGGTGGGTAATGATTTAGCGCTCGACCAAGGTGTCGGTGTGTGCGGCAAGGATGGTCAGAGCTTACCGGTCGGCGTCGGTCAGCCAACGCTGAAACTAGACGCTATGACAGTCGGTGGTACTGACTGAGGCTTAGGCCTCAGTCATTAGTTCACGTAAATAGACAAATAGCTGGCGCGCTGCCGTAGGCGGCTTGTTTTCCTCGGCTTGCTTTTTCGCTTGTCGAAGCCATTGGCGAATACGCTGAATATCGGCGTTGGGGTAACGGTTAAAAAAGTCTGTGAGCGCTTCTTCGTCACCTGACAACAGCAGGTCGCGTTGTTGCTCAACAGCATGAAATTGATTCACAGTTTGTTGATGAAAGGCGTTGAGGCGCTCCATTGCTTGTTCAATAGGTGCAACGTCTCTTTGGCGCATTAACTTGCCAATAAACTGGAGTTGGCGGCGATAGCCTTCGTGTTTATTTTTAATTTTACGAGCGAGTAAGACCGCATTGCGCAGCTCCTCATCGAGTGGAATGCTTTTGAGTTGCGCATCAGTTAAGTCGACGAGCTCAGTGCCCATTTTTTGTAGGGCTTCAACTTGGCGTTTGCGTTCACTTTTGCTGGGGACATCTGCAAATTCAGTTTCGTCTGGCGATGTCGAGTGGGTTGGTTTACGAGCCATAATCCATTCAGTTTTAATTGCTAATAATAACGAGCAGTTTACCAGTTTTACGCAAGACGCGTTAATCATTTAGAGGAGTGTACATTGAAACCTCAACTTAGCGAGTTACAGCAACAACTTGATGATGTTGAATTAGCGGTCCAATATGCGTTGGAGTTAGCGGCTAAAGAGGGGACTTCAGCGGCCGAGTGTTCGATCAGCAAAAGTGCCGGTATTTCAGTCGGTACGCGTATGGGCGATGTAGAGACCGTCGAATTTAATCAAGACGGTGCGCTGGGCATTAGTGTATATCGTGATCATCAAAAAGGCTCGGCATCGACTACCGATTTATCGCGTGAAGCCATTGCGGCGGCGGTAAAAAAAGCGGCGGAAATTGCCCGTTATACATCCGCTGATCCATTTAATGGCTTAGCACCGAAAGAACTGATGACCAAGGACTATCCTGAGTTGGACTTGTGCCATCCAGGCGATCAAAGCGCAGAATATGCGATAGAACAAGCACTTGCATGTGAACGTCATGGCTTAGCTTTAGATGATCGCATTATTAACTCAGACGGCGCTCATTATGGTTCGCATACGGGCTTTCGAGTGTACGGTAATAGCCACGGTTTTTTGGGCGGCTATTTGCAGTCACGTCATAATTTAAGTTGCGTGTTGATAGCGAAAGAGGGCGAGCGCATGCAACGCGATATGAGCTATTCGGTCGCTCGTCGTACGCAGGACTTAGCTGCACCCGAAAAAGTTGCTGAGGAAGCCGCTCAGGAGACGTTATCACGTTTAGGGGGCCGTAAGATTGATACCGCCAAAGTCCCCATAATTTTCCGCGCTGACGTGGCTGGCAGTTTGTTCGGTCATTTCGTGAGTGCGATCAGTGGCGGCAACCTTTACCGGAAATCGAGTTTCTTGCTAGATGCATTGGGCCAGCCGGTGTTGCCGTCGTGGTTAAACATTAAAGAATGTCCTCATATCGTGGGTGGTTTAGCAAGCAGTCCGTTTGACCATGAAGGTTTAGCTACGATTGAACGTGATATCGTTACGGCCGGTGAGTTGCAGACTTACCTACTTACTAGCTATGCGGCCCGCAAGATGGATATGCAGCCCACCGGTCATGCTGGGGGCATCCATAACTGGCGCTTAACCCATGGTGATAAGAGTTTGGCTGAACTGTGCAAACAGATGGGCACAGGCTTATTAGTCACCGAACTGATGGGGCAAGGCGTTAACTTAGTCAACGGTGATTATTCGCGCGGCGCTGCTGGATTCTGGGTTGAGAATGGCGAAATTCAGTATCCTGTTGAGGAAGTGACGATTGCAGGTAACTTAAAAGACATGCTGGCAAATATCGTCGCTATTGGTAACGATGTTGACGAGCGCCATGCCTTGCATACGGGATCAGTGTTGTTAGAAGAAATGCGGATAGCAGGTCAGTAAGTCAATCGGCGACATTGCTGTTTATGACAGCAGCAATGTCGCAGTACCCAAGAATGCAAAGATACCGACTACATCGGTGACGGTGGTCAAAATCACACCACCCGCGAGTGCCGGGTCAATATCAAAACGCTTCAGTATCATGGGTACGGTCACGCCGGCAAGCGCCGCCGCTAAGAGGTTCATCATCATCGCGAAGGCGATAATGCCACCGACCAACCAACTTTGCATCCAGAGCGCCACAACAGCGGCAATAAGGATTGACCAAATAATACCGTTCAGCGCACCAATGGCGAGTTCTTTGCCGATCAACCACCTTGAGTTGCTACTACCGATATGACCAAGCGCCATACCTCGAATCACCAAGGTCAGGGTTTGACTACCCGCGATCCCGCCCATACTTGGCACAATGGTATTCAGGATGGCGAGCACTGCCATCTGCGCTAACACATCTTCGAATAATGAACTCACCATGGCGGCGAGTAACGCCGTAACCAAGTTAATAGCCAACCATACCGTACGGCGGCGAGTACTTTTAAGTACCGGCGCAAAAGTATCCTCGTCATCTTCTAAACCCGCCATACTCAACATCGAGTGTTGGGCATCCTCACGAATGATATCAACCACGTCATCGATGGTAATTCGACCAACAAGTTGTTGCTCTCCGTCGACAACGGGCGCTGAAACCCAGTCGTGACGTTCAAATAGTTTAGCGACCTCGGTCTCATCCATATCGACAGGAATACTGACGATATCCGGTGACATAATATCACTGACCACTTTTGACGGGTCGACGGTCACTAAACGTGATAAAGCAATTTCACCGATGAGTTTATCGTTGCGGTCGGCGACATAAAGTTTATCGGTGGCTTCTGGTAGCTCACCTTTTAGACGAAGGTAACGTAATACCACATCGACGGTGACATCGGCTCGTACCGTGATGGTATCCGTATTCATGATGCCGCCGGCAGAGTCCTCATCGTATGACAATGCCGTTTCTGCGCGCTCTCGGTCGCGCTCGTCCATTGATTTGAGAACTTCTTGATAAACTTGGTCGGGCAAACCACGCAGTACGTAAGCCAAGTCATCGGTATCCATTCCCTCGGTGGCAGCCGCCAATTTCTCCGGCGCCATCTGGCGAATAATGGATTTTTGAACTTCTTCTGAGAGCTCTTCAAGGATATCGCCGTGTTCATCGGCATCGACAAGCTTCCAAACGATAGCTCGACTTTTCGGCGGCGATGATTCAAGCAATAATGCAATATCGCAGGCTGGCATATTGTGCAGCATGCGGCGGGCAGCCACATACATACCGTCCGACAGGGCAGTATTTACCTCTTGAATACGCTGCATTGCGTATTCTTTATCGGACAACTCAGCCATCATGATTATTCTGCTTCCTCAAATTTATCTTCAAATAAGGTGGTGATGGCAACCAAAGCCGCCTCTGCATCGTCACCATCGGCACAGACTTGGACTTCACGTCCTTGCTGGCTTGCTAGTAACATTAAGCACATGACACTACCTGCATCGACCTCTTGACCGTCTTGGCTAATTGTAATCTTAGCAGCGAAGGTTTGCGTCAAACGCGCCAATTTAGTTGCTGCGCGTGCGTGAAGTCCTAGTTTATTGCGAATGATCAAGGATTTACAGACTTTTTGCGTCATTTTGACAATTCCCGGTGACGAACTTGAACATGAGTCCCCTCTGATCGGAACTGTTCTGCTAAAGTTTCGGCTAGATAGACCGAGCGATGTTGACCGCCAGTACAGCCCATTGCAATAGTTAAATAACTACGGTTACTGCGTCGAAAATAAGGAAGCCAGGTAGCCAAAAAGTTTTCAACTTGTAATAAATATTTAGTGACCAAGCTTTCCTTTCGGAAAAATTGTTTTACGTCTTCATCCTGTCCCGTTAGCAATTTGAGCTCTGGGTTCCAATGTGGGTTTGGAAGAATACGCGCATCAAATACAAAGTCGGCGTCTTTTGGCACACCATGTTTAAAGCCGAATGACTGAAACACAATGACCACTTGTTTTGATGCTTTGCCAAGTACTCTGGCACTGACTTCTTCACTTAATTGGTGGAGCGAAAGGTGACTACTATCAATACGCCAAGTTGCACGTACGGCGATTGGGTCAAGAAGGCGGTTCTCAAGCTGAAGAGCCTCAAGCAAGGGGAGTTGCTTTTGCGACAGAGGATGGAGTCGACGAGTTTCTCCAAAACGCTGCAGTAGGGTTTGATCATCGGCGTCAATGAATAATACTTCAATATCGACTTCCGCCGGTAAAAAATCAATGGATTCGAGCAGCTCTTGAGAGTCTTCGGGCAGATTACGTACATCGATACTTATCGCGACGCGGTCATACTGCGCTATGACGGAATGCACAAGTGTGGACAGTAAAGCGATCGGCAAATTGTCGACACAATAAAAACCTAAATCTTCGAGTACCCTAAGGGCAATGGTTTTTCCCGAGCCGGAGCGTCCACTAACTATGATAAGTTGCATTCAGGTGCCTGATCCTCGCTGACAAAAATCGTATAAAGTTCGCGATCACTGTGTGCATCGCGCAATGAACGTGTGCACTCTTTATTGTTCATTCGCTTCGCTACGGTCGCGAGCGTATTTAAGTGATTTTCATGTTCCGATTCTGGTACAAGCAACGCAAACACGATATCAACGGGTTGGTTATCAATGGCATCGAATTCAATCGGTTGATCCAATGTCATAAGCACTGCTACTGGCTGGGTTGCATTCGCCAAGCGACCGTGAGGTATTGCAATCCCTAACCCTATACCCGTGCTACCGAGGCGTTCGCGATTAATTAGACTCTCAAAAATGTCATGTTTAGTAATTCCCACAAGTTTAGGAGCTGCGATGGCGCTGATAGTTTCTAACAAACGCTTTTTGCTTGCACCCTCGACTGCACATTTGGTGCAGTCGGGGCTCAAAAGATCGGACAATTGCATGATTTAGTGTTTTTTCAACTTTTCTTTGTGTTTAATCACTTGGCGATCGAGCTTGTTAATAAGCCCATCGATTGCCGCGTACATATCTTCGTGTTCTGCATCGGCGAAAATCTCTCCGCCATTGACGTGAAGCGTAGCTTCCGCTTTTTGAATCGTTTTTTCAACATTTAGGATGACGTGAACGTTGTTTATGTGGTCAAAGTGGCGCTCTAGTTTGGCAAATTTTGTATCCACGTATTCACGCAACGCGTCGGTAATATCAATGTGATGACCTGTTAGGTTGATTTGCATAACGTCTTCCTTCTACGGTTGAACAATATTAAAGCAGACTCTTCCGCTGGCTTGAAGAGGGAATATTGAGCGATTCGCGATATTTCGCGATCGTTCTCCTAGCTACTTGGATTCCCTGATCTGCGATGAGTTCAGCAATTTTGTTGTCGCTTAATGGTTTTGCGCGGTTCTCCGCGGCAACCAATTTTTTGATTAGCGCTCTTATAGCGGTACTTGAACACTCACCTCCTGTTTCGGTACTCACATGACTGGAAAAGAAGTACTTGAGTTCAAAGATGCCGCGGGGACAATGAAGGTATTTCTGAGTTGTAACGCGCGAAATCGTACTTTCGTGCATATCTACGGCTTCTGCGACATCATTCAGAACCATCGGCTTCATTGCCTCCTCACCATGCTCAAAAAAGCCTTGTTGGCGTTGAACGATACAATGTGCAACTTTAAGTAGCGTGTCGTTTCGACTCTCTAAGCTTTTTATAAACCAGCGTGCTTCCTGTGTGTGCTGCTTTATATACTGAGAGTCTGCACTTGATTTTGCCTGCCGACTCAGTGCTGCATATTCTTCGTTCACTCTTAATTTAGGTACGCTATCTGGATTTAATTCGACCACCCAACGACCATTCTTTTTAACCACGGAGATATCAGGGATAACGTATTCAGTTGGCTTTTGGTCGATTACATCTCCGGGATAAGGATTCAAGGTTTGAATCAACCGTAATGTACTTTTTAGTTCGGCCTCATCTATTCTTAGCTTGCGTTGCAGACCTTTGTAATCCCTTGCACCCATAAGTTCCATGTAATCGTTAATCAGGGTCAATGCCAGATTTTTATGGGGTGTTTCATCATTTAGTTGTTGTAATTGAATACTCAAACATTCTTGGATCGTGCGCGCCCCAACGCCGACCGGGTCAAAGCGCTGAATTCGCTTTAGCACCATAGCGACTTCTTCGACGTCAACCTCGGGGAGTGCAATGGCCTCAACGAGCTCTGTAACATCGGTCGTGAGATAACCGCGCTCATCGATAGACTCAATAATCGCGGTGGCGATAGCCGCATCCTCGTCGGTAAAGTGAGATAGCTGCATTTGCCATAACAGATGGTCATGCAGGGAGTCGTTGGTTTCGCCTTGGTAAACATCATGTTCACCATCAAATGACTGGCTAGAGCTTAAGCTGCTGGAGGGCGTGGTTGAGGTATAGGTATCGTCCCAAGTGCTGTCTAATGGTAAATCGTCAGGCAGAGATTGCTCGTTCAGCGCATCAGACGTTTCTTTTTGGCTATCGTCATTTTTAGCTTGTTGAGAAGACTCTTGAGGCGCGTCGTCGGCCTCGTTCTCTACCTCAAGTAAGGGGTTACTATCTAAGGCTTCTTGAATCTCAGCTTGTAGATCGAGCGATGAGAGTTGCAACAACCGAATGGCTTGTTGTAATTGTGGGGTCATCGTCAATTGTTGACCCATTTTTAGTTGCAAACTTTGTTTCATCTGATTATCCCGGCCTCACTTGTGCTCCGTTACAAGGTGAACTGCTCACCGAGGTAGACATCTTTAACCTGTTGGTTTGACAATACGCTATTTGCATCACCGCTGGCAATCAGTTCCCCGTGACTAACGATATAAGCATGCTCGCATACTGACAACGTTTCGCGCACGTTATGGTCGGTAATCAACACGCCTATGCCACGGTGCTTGAGGTGTTCGATAATTTTTTTGATATCCAAGACTGAAATGGGGTCAACACCTGCAAACGGCTCATCAAGCAATATGAACGTCGGATCAGCGGCAAGCGCTCGAGCAATTTCAACCCGTCGCCGTTCACCCCCCGATAAGCTCATGCCTAAACTGTTAACAATATGCCCGATATTGAACTCTTCTAATAAAGCGTCGAGCTTTTCTTCTCGTTCTATCGTTGTAAGCGATTTGCGAGTTTCGAGGATAGCCATTAAATTATCGCGCACTGTCATTTTGCGAAAAATAGACGACTCCTGTGGTAAATACCCAATGCCTCGTCGAGCGCGTTCGTGCATAGGAAGCAACGTTAAATCATGTTGGTCTAGCTTAATACTGCCTTTATCAGAATTCACTAAGCCAACAATCATATAGAAGGTGGTTGTTTTACCCGCACCGTTAGGTCCTAATAAGCCGATCACTTGCCCTTGACTTACTTCCAAGCTGACATCTTTAACGACTTGGCGTCGGTTATATGATTTAGCGAGGTGCTCGACAGATAATTTCGCCATTTATCATTGCTCTTTTTGCTGTTGTTCGGTTTCAGGCTGCTCTTTCTCAGACTGCTTGTTGGGGTTAAAAATGGTGGTTACGCGTTCGCCCGACTCTTTTGAACCGCGCGCTGAAACGTGCTGGTTTGTCAGGTCATAAACGATAGTGTCGCCGCGCGATAAACTACTGCCTTGCGTGATCTGTGCGTTGCCCTTGAGTTCGATACGCCCTTGACTCTGAAAGTAGGTGATTTGGTCGGCTTCTGCACTGATTTCGGTGCCGTTTTCGAGTAGCTGCGTATAAACAGCAGGGCGACCGTGGGCGACAAAAGTGTCAGCTTGATCTTTAGCTTCACCGCCTGAGGCCTCTAAACGGTCGGCTTCAATACGTAACGACCCTTGTGTGACGATAACGTTATCGGTCAGCAACAACTGGTTGTTTTTAATATCAAAGTGCTCGTGTCCTGCACTTACTTCAATCGGCTTTTCGAAGTCCGACTCACCTTGAGCGACAGCCAATTGACTCACTGCTGCAAGACTAGCGAGGATTAAAAACCGTTTTAACATGACGTTTTAACTCCATAGTTTCTGCGTACAAGTCGGCATTGAGCCCGTGACCTTGTACCGCAATCTGGGGTCCCGAAATCGTGACGGGATAATCTGTGTTCATCGTTTCAGCGGGTATATCGATGACTAAGTATTCGGTGTTTACACGTTTAATAGAAGTATCAGGTTGCAGTGCCAATATTTCAACGTTGCGCTCTAAAATGAGCGTTTGGTCATCATATAAAGTGCCTTGCTCGGCACTCACTTGCCAAGTTGCCTGACGTTCATCGGTATAGACCGAGTAGACAGGATTGCTCAGCTCAGTAAGACCAATCTGAATATAATGAGACATATGCTCAGCCGTCACCTGATGCGCTAAGCGTCCGCCAGACTCGTACAAGCGAGTTTTAAGACCCGAAGCCGTAAAATCGGGTGTCATTTTACGGGTTTGTACATTAGCGTCGTCGCCATCTGACGGCTGAAAAGGCCGCCAAAGCAGAATAATCACGGCACCAAATAAGACCAGCAACAAAAGTGCGACGCGGCGACTCACAAACTGACTCCCTCAGCGCTCGGTAGTTCACCGCGGCTCAGCAGGAGTAAATCACAAATTTCACGCACAGCGCCAAATCCACCGTGGCAACGCGTAATATATTGCGCGGCAAGCTGCACCGAGGGGTGCGCATCATGCACCGCAATCCCGAGTTTGGCTCGATTAATTAACTGTAGGTCGGGCACGTCGTCGCCTACATAAGCGACTTGCGAATCATTCAAGTTCAAATTATCGAGCAGCTGTTCGTAGCGTTCGACTTTATTTTTTACACCTTGAAAAATATGAGTCACGCCCAAGTGTTTCATGCGGCGCTCGACAATCGAAGATTCGCGCCCCGTTATCACGGCAGCGGGATAGCCGGCGTCCGTCCATGCTTTTAGCCCAAAGCCATCACGTGTATGAAATGCTTTGAGCTCCTCACCTTGGTTTCCTAAATAAATACGGCCATCAGAAAATACGCCGTCAACATCGAGAATCAACAACTCAACTTGAGCAAATTGTTCAAACAGTGTGGTACTGATGTCGCCGTACCACGTATTGATGGTTTTAGCTGTGCGATTATGAATCATTACACCACTCCTGCTTGCAACAAATCGTGCATATTCATCGCACCGTGGGGCTTGCCATCGTGGTCAACGATAATCAGACCATTAATTTTACGGTCTTGCATCAACTTAAGTGCTTGTGCTGCCAACATGTTTTCGTCTGCCGTTACGCAGGTACGCGTCATGAAGTCAGCGATTTTGCTCGTATGAACATCGACGCGGCTATCCAGGATCCGCCGCAAATCACCGTCCGTAAATATACCCGCTAAACGCCCGTGTTCGTCGACAATGGATGTCATCCCTAAGCCTTTGCGCGAGATTTCGAGCAATGCGTCGCGAATCAAAGCGTCTTGTTCGACCTGAGGAACACGATCGCCCGTGTGCATTACATCGCTGAGTCTCAGTAGCAGACGTTTACCTAACGAGCCACCAGGATGAGATAACGCAAAGTCATCCGCAGTGAATCCGCGCGCGTTCAGTAGTGCGACGGCCAGCGCATCCCCCATCACTAGACTCGCGGTGGTTGATGCTGTGGGCGCCAACCCTAATG
The DNA here is from genome assembly GCF_057748155.1 of Idiomarina sp. D18. NCBI lineage: Bacteria > Pseudomonadati > Pseudomonadota > Gammaproteobacteria > Alteromonadales > Idiomarinaceae > Idiomarina > Idiomarina sp. D18. Next base: position 2,123,119 of record NZ_CM173240.1, on the reverse strand, counting down.
GGCACGCCTCTTGCTCTACCCGGATGCAAACATGAACATCGGCCAAGGTGGCTAGCGTTGACTCCGGGTTACCCGTCATGGCGATGATTGTGACACCAAGTCGTTTCATCACCGGTATAATATTAAGTATTTCGCCCGTCTCGCCGCTGTTTGAAATTGCGATAACAATATCACTGTCAGTGACCATCCCCAGATCACCATGGCTAGCTTCACCCGGATGCACAAAAAAAGCGGGTGAGCCGGTTGAAGCGAGTGTCGCAGCAATTTTACCGCCGATGTGACCCGATTTACCCATGCCGGTTACAATGATACGACCCTTGCAATCGAACATTGCCTGACATGCACGATTGAAGTTATCGTCCAAAAAGGTTTTTAGGCCCTCTATGGCATCTCGCTCAATCTCAATAACTTCACGTGCGAGCGTGCAAAAGTCGTGGGTGATTTGCTTCATTACCTACCTAAAAAAGCTGAGAACTTACGCCTAATGATACGTCAAGATGAGGGTGACTGCCTACCGTATTTATGAACCTAAGATTGCGAATTCGATAAAATTGAATTACTATACCAACTAGACGGTTTAGTAATAAGCCTATTTAAGGTAGTGAGTGAGTCATTATGTGCGCAAAAAAGTGTGCCGGTCGCCCCAGTAATCGAGATGTCATTTTAGATGCAGCAGAACAATTAGTTGCGTCAGAAGGCGCTGCTCGTCTTACGTTTGATGCGCTTGGTCAAGCAACGGGGATTAGTAAAGGTGGTTTGCTCTATCACTTTGCAAGTAAGGACAAATTACTAGAGGCTATGTTGGAGCGCATGGTAGCGCGAAACAATGACCTTAAAGAGACCTTCATGAGCGAGTTTGAAGGTGATCCTAACCAAGAATTCAAAAGTATTTTGCTCGCATCGCTCAACAGTGATGCCGAGTGTGCGCAGTTAAGTTCTGGGCTATTAGCGGCAGCGGCCAATAACCCTGATTTATTGGCGCCGATGACTGCGCACGTACAGCAGACGTTTCAATCGTTAGAGCAATTTAGTCGCGATCCAATGCTCGCCAAAGTGCTGTTTTTCGCTGTGCATGGCGCTCGTTTGTTCGAACAATTGCAGTTGTGTGAGCACTGCCACGGTGACCGTAAAGCGTTTGCCGACAAGCTACTAGCGATGATTGATGCAAAAAACTGATATGTTTTGCAACATTTTTACAGTTACGTTTTAGGCGATCGGACCCTAGAATAGGTATTCTGAAATAAATAGCGCGTTAGGGACAGATAAGTGGATAACTTTGTTGCTTTAAAAGATGTGCATTTTTCGCACGGCCAACGCACCATATACGATGGGCTGTCATTGACGGTGCCGAAAGGTAAAATAGTCGCTGTTATGGGCCCCAGTGGTATTGGTAAAACAACGTTATTGCGCCTTATTGGGGGGCAGTTACGACCGGCATCCGGATCCATCAAAGTGGCCGATGAAGAAGTGACGCAGTTATCACGCAAGAAACTCTATGAGCTGCGTAAGCGAATGAGTATGCTTTTTCAAAGTGGTGCGCTGTTCACCGATATGAGTGTATTTGATAACGTTGCCTTCCCGTTAAGAGAGCATACAGAGCTCAGCGAGGATGTTATCCGCAGCATTGTCTTGATGAAGCTAGAAGCGGTAGGCTTGCGTGGGGCTCGCGATCTGATGCCTTCGGAGTTATCAGGCGGAATGGCGCGTCGGGCTGCACTGGCGCGTGCTATTGCACTTGATCCTGATCTAATCATGTATGACGAACCTTTTGCTGGCCAAGATCCAATTTCAATGGGCGTTATCGTCAAACTGATTCGCTCGCTGAACGAATCGTTAGGTTTAACTTCTATCGTGGTCTCCCATGATGTCGATGAAATACTATCGATAGCCGATTACGCGTATATTATCGCCGATAAAAAAGTCGTCGCCGAGGGGACTCCCGATGAGCTGAGAGAAAATGATAAGGCTATTGTAAGGCAGTTTCTTCAAGGTGAGGCTGATGGACCCGTCAAGTTTCATTATACCGAGGATGACTTTGCTATGGATTTAATGGGGGAAGCGCATGGATAGGTTGGCGCGCTTGGGCGCAACAGTCACAGACGCAATAGCAGGTATCGGTCGTGCGCTGGCGATGTTACTCGGAGCGATTATTGGTAAGCCCACACCACGAAAGTCATGGCCTCTATTTGTTCAACAAATGTATGTGGTTGGCGTACTATCCCTCATTATTATCGTGGTGAGCGGGTTATTTATTGGTATGGTATTGGGACTCCAAGGCTATACCATTTTGGTCGATTACGGTGCCGAACAGAGTTTAGGTCCGATGGTTGCGCTATCTCTTTTACGCGAATTGGGGCCTGTCGTCACAGCCTTGCTTTTTGCCGGTCGCGCCGGCTCCGCACTGACCGCCGAAATCGGCTTGATGAAAGCAACCGAGCAATTATCGAGTTTAGAAATGATGGCCGTTGATCCGTTACGACGTGTCGTTGCTCCACGTTTCTGGGCGGGGTTTGTCAGTATGCCTCTATTGGCACTTATTTTTTCAGCCGTTGGTATTTACGGCGGCTATTTAGTGGGCTCGGGTTGGCTCGGTGTCGATGAGGGCGCATTTTGGTCAGTAATGCAGTCAGCCGTTGACTGGCGTGACGATTTAATGAACGGGATCATTAAATCGCTCGTATTTGCTTTTGTGGTGACGTGGATTGCGCTCTACAAAGGCTATCGTTGTGAACCAACATCTGCGGGTATTAGCAAGGCGACCACTTCGACGGTGGTCACTGCTTCACTCGCTATTTTAGGACTCGATTTTATTCTTACAGCATTGATGTTTGGCGGGTAAAAACCATGGAATCACGGAAATCACATATTTTTGTTGGCTTATTTGTCGTTGTCGGGGTTTTGGCGCTGCTGTTTATTGCTTTGCGCGCTGCAAGTGGGAGCACCGTGACTGCTGGTGAAACCTACACGCTCTATGCGAAGTTCGACAATATTGGCAGTTTAAAAGTACGCTCGCCAGTTAAAGTGGGGGGTGTCGTTGTAGGACGCGTTACCAATATTTCGTTGTCGGGCGAGTATTACGAGCCACTTGTTGAGATGGAGATCAGTCAAGACTATGACAAGTTCTCAGAGACAAGTAGCTTATCGGTGCTGACAGCGGGTCTTTTAGGTGAGCAGTATTTAGGTCTGCAACCAGGGTTTATCGATGACACGGTGGGCACACTTGAAGACGGAGACACGATTTCTGATACCAAATCAGCATTGGTGTTGGAGCAGTTAATCGGACAATTCTTGTTTAGCCAAGGCGAGAATTAACGAACGGGGAGTTGTAATATGAAAGTTTTATTAACGTTAGTAATGGGTGCTTTTCTGACCGTGAGTAGCGCCTCGGCGGAAACGATTAAAGAGGAAAATCCCTATACTCTGGTTAAGAAAGTAGCGGATAAAACCTTTGAGCGTATCGGCGAAGAGCGCAGTAAGATTACGGAAAACCCCAACTATCTGAAGACTATTGTTAAAGATGAGCTGATGCCTTACGTCGATAATATATATGCGAGCAAGAAGGTATTGGGGCGTTACTTTAAAGATACTGATGAAAAGCAACGTCAGGAGTTTTACAAAGCATTTACGGATTATATTGTTGCAACTTATGCCCGAGCTTTTACACAATATGATGAGTCGAAGCACGAAGTAGAGTTTCTGCAACACCCTAAAGTAGGACCCGATGACAAGGTCGTAGTGGTAGAGACGCGCGTTAAAGAAGCGGGTCGCCCACCAATTCGTTTGGATTTTAAAGTCCGTTACGATAATAACGCTGACGTTTGGAAAGCATACGATTTAGTTGTCGAGGGTGTAAGCTTATTGAATAGTAAGCAGAGCGAGATAGCAGCAGTAATCCGCTCACGCGGCATCGAAGGTACCATTGCGCTGCTCGAGGATAAAGCGGGGCAACCCATCAAGTTGGACGATAAAGTCGACGTACCGTCTTAAGGGTCGCCCATGAGTCAGGCTCAAATGAACTTTCAACTCGCTAATGACGGTACATTGTCGTTAGCGGGTTCGCTTACGCGAAGCGCGATTCCGGCGCAATGGAATGCACTCAGCCAGCTGTTGAATGAGAAGACAGTAAAACAAGTGGATGTTGCAGAGGTTACTTTAATCGATACTGCGGGCGTGGCTATATTACTTGAAGTGATAAAGCACAATCGTGATGCTGTTCCCTTACAGTGTAAGGGCAGCTCGGAGCAGTTAAGGCAAATCGTCACAGTGAGTGGCGTCGACCATCTACTTTCGTTAAGCTAACGGCTTTAATTCTTCAGCTAAGTTGTGTGGATATAATATGAACGCCGAACAATTGACCGCGTTATTGAAAAATGAACTTGAAATCGATGAGGCGCATGTAAAGCTTGATGGCGCTAACGTTAACATTATTGCCGTAGGTGAGATTTTTGCCTCATTGAATCGTGTGAAAAGTCAGCAAATGGTGTACCAACCTCTTAAGCCCCTCATCGCTGATGGTACGCTTCACGCTGTTTCTATTAAGACCTACACGCCTGAAACTTGGGAACGTGATAAAAAATTAATGATGCCTTAATGTCATCAGGAGGCATCATGGACAAATTTTTAATTAAAGGCGGGCGTCCGCTACACGGCGAAGTGACTATTTCTGGCGCTAAGAATGCCGCATTGCCAATATTATTAGCAACGGTATTGGGTAGCGAGTCAATTACTATTTCGAATGTTCCTTTGCTTCAGGATGTAAAAACGTCACTTAAGTTACTTGGAAAGCTGGGGTTAGCCCACTCGGAACTCCAGCATGGCGAAGTCACCATCGAACCTGCAGAAATGTCGGAGCATGTAGCCCCGTATGAGCTCGTGAAGACGATGCGTGCCTCCATTTTAGTGCTCGGTCCTTTGTTAGCGAAAGTCGGAAAGGCTGAAGTGTCATTGCCTGGCGGCTGTGCCATTGGTGCTCGCCCGGTAAACTTACACATCGAGGGCTTGCGTCAGATGGGAGCTCAAATTGTGGTCGAAAATGGCTACATAAAAGCGTCCGTTGATGGGCGTTTAAAAGGAGCAGACATTCTGATGGATACCGTGAGTGTGACAGGCACGGAAAACCTGATGATGGCAGCAGCGCTTGCTGAGGGCACGACGCGCATTGAAAACGCCGCCCGCGAACCCGAAATTATTGATCTCGCGCGCTTTTTGAATCACTTGGGTGCGAAGGTTACAGGTGAGGGGACCGATACGCTTACGATTGAAGGCGTTGAACGCTTACACGGTGGCCATTACTCTGTGATGCCAGACCGTATTGAGACCGGTACGTTTCTTGTTGCAGGGTTAGCAACAGGAGGCGATGTGACTTGTCGTCATACCGATCCGAGTGCCTTAGATGCGGTGCTCAAGAAGCTTACCGAGGCCGGAGGCACGGTTGAAAAGGGAACTGATTGGATCCGTATTCGTAGTCAGGGCCGGCCTAAGCCCGTCACTATTATTACTGCTCCACACCCAGCATTTCCAACTGATATGCAGGCTCAGTTTTGCGCGTTGAACGCCATTGCGTCGGGAAGTGGGTGGGTGCGAGAGACGATTTTTGAAAACCGTTTCATGCACATTCCTGAACTTCGCCGTATGGGCGCTCATGTTGAGCTCGAGGGCAATACAGCTATTTCGAATGGGGTAGAGACTCTGACTGGTGCAGAAGTGATGTGTACCGATTTACGAGCTTCTGCTTCGTTGGTGATTGCCGGTTTGGTTGCTCAAGGGGAAACGCTCGTAGAACGCATCTATCATATCGATCGTGGCTACGAAGGTATTGAGCTTAAGCTTCAAGCGCTCGGTGCAGATATTCAGCGAATTCACTGAATTTGACGCGCGGACCCAACAGTTAATGTTGTGGTTCGCGTTTCGTCATTACGTACGTATTCGATTTTCAACTGTGTACCAGGCCGGCTTTTAACAACGCGCTCCATTCCTTCCGTTGCCGAGAAAATCGGTGAACCGCCAATTTGCGTGATTAAGTCATTGACTTGCAAACCCGCTCGATCAGCTGGGCTATTGGGCTCAACTTGCGTCACAAGAATTCCGTTAGCCGCATTTTGTAGATTGAAATTCGGGTTAACTTGAATACCAATATAGCCACGCACGACGCGACCCTCTGTAATGAGGGTATGCATGATCTCTTTGACCGTATTATAAGGCGTTGCAAAGTAGATACCTTCAACGGTGTCACCAAACGCCGAGTTAAATCGAGCATTATTGATACCGATTAACTCTCCCTTGCTATTGATAAGTGCTCCACCTGATGCGCCTTGATTGATGACCGCGTCCATTTGTATTAGGTCGGAATAGGCTGAGCCGGTGATACCAACTCGTCCCCCCGTGGCACTAATAATACCCTGTGTAATCGTTTGCCCGATATTATACGGATTGCCAATGGCAAACACGATATCCCCTACCTTTATGGGTCTTTCGCCCATCGTCGGAATGACGGGTAGGTTATCTGCCTCGACCTTGAGTACGGCGAGGTCGGTGTAAGTATCATTTCCAATCAGTTGCGCCTCGTAGCGCCGTCCATCTTGCAATGCCACCTGAATTTCATCGTAATTTTCCACTACATGATTGGCGGTGATGATGTAGCCACGATCACTCATGATGACACCCGAGCCTAAACGCCACAGACGTGAATTTGACTGAGACGAATAGCGTGAGCGCTCACTTTCACCCAAGCTATATATATTGACGACGGCAGGTGCTGCGCGACTGATGGCTTGGTTAAAACTCGCAACCTCATCATTCTTATTTAAATTAAATTGACTTGGACCGCCATTTTGTATGTATGGCTGGATGAGAAAAATAATGGCAGCAACGACCAAGCCTAAACCTACCGATTGGTAAAGGAATCGAACGAGTGACTTGATAGAGCTCATAAGTTAGGCGGTCCGTTAATTAAAAAAGTGACTTCAGCTTATCACTGAAGTCACTTTGATGTAAGTTTTTGAAACTAAAACGCGCGACTAAGATGCGGGGTTACGTAACATTAAGTAACGTACACTATTCCCACGTTGGATACTCAGCGCTACCACATCACCCGCGTTGTCAATCGCTTCACGCAGGTCGCCTAAGTTACTAATTGGTTGCCGATTAGCGCCTTTGATGATATCACCTTTTTCAAGTCCAATTCGCGCGGCGGGTGACCCCGTTTCTACTTCAGTAATGCGAATACCATCGTTGGAACCGTCAGCTTCAAGGGTCGCGCCTTCTAAAGCCGGGTGTATCGACTGAGCTGAAGTTTCGGTATCTTGCGCATCAAGCGTCACCTGCACATCTTGGCGTTCACCATCACGGATCAACTCAAGATCGACTTTCGTTCCCGACCCTAGGGTACTGATTAAAGCGCCTAGTTCTTGGAAACTTGCTATCTCATCACCGTTAACAGACACGATGACATCTCCCGACTGAATGCCGGCCTTGTCGGCTGCGCTCTCAGGTACAACTTCGGCAACGAATGCGCCCTCTGACACACTAATATCAAGTGCATCAGCAATATCTGAGTTGAGGTCGTTTCCGCGTACGCCTAACACGCCGCGACGTACTTCACCAAACTCGATTAATTGTTGCACGAGGTTACGCATCATATCCGCTGGGATTGCGAAACCGATACCGATGTTGCCGCCATTAGGACCTAAAATCGCTGTATTGATACCAATCAATTTGCCATCGAGCGTTACTAGCGCACCACCGCTATTACCACTATTAATTGCGGCATCTGTTTGGATAAAGTTCTCAAGCTCTTCGATACCGAGGTTGGCACGACTAAGGGCGCTGACAATACCGGATGTGACAGTTTGTCCAAGACCAAAAGGATTACCGATAGCAACGACGAAGTCGCCCACCCGTAATTCTGACGACTTACCGATCTCAATATCAGTAAGATCCTCGGCGTCCTCAATTTGCAGCAGTGCGATATCGCTTTGTTCGTCGCGGCCCACTAATTTGGCATCATATTCACGACCATTTTTCAGTGTCACAACGATTTCAGAGGCATCATCGATGACATGATTGTTGGTAACTACATAACCTTTGTCTGCATCAATGATAACTCCTGAACCGAGTCCACGGAATGGACGCTCTTGAACGCGTTCGCTCGGAGCATTGGGACCAAAGAAAAAACGTAACGCGTCAGGGACCCGTTGGCGTACTTCACGTTTACCTTTGACAGAAATATTAACGACGGCGGGAGTAACATCCTCGAGCATCGGTGCTAACGTTGGTTTTTCGTCATCTGCGCCGAAAAATGGAATGCCAGCTTGTGCGGTTTGAGAAAAGCCGCCAACGGTTAAAGCGGCTAGTGTGAGACCTACAATTAATTTATTCATCGTGTTACGAACTCCTAGTAGTAACTTTACAACCGTGTGCAGCCATTATGACCGCCGAGTTACTAAATGAGTTCACTGTTAAAATGTTTCAAGATATTTAATCGCGTTTGCTGGACTCATTTTCAGTAAACAAACCGCTACGCTGATCGGTGTAATCTTTAGGAACTTGGTTGGCTTCTTCTGAGCTGTGCGTCGAACGGTAATCTTTATTCATGCTACTTGCCACCCGCAATTGACGCATTGTGTCCTCAGAAAAGAATGGCAAATCGCTTTGTGCTTCGTTTTTTTGCAGTAAGTCAGCGCTGTGCGCTAGATAGTTTTTAAGTTTGTCTTGTGTTTCTTCGAGTTGTTCAACCAACGCATTGGCGGTTGCAAAGTGCTCGGCGACTTCGCGTTGATAATCAGCGAGCTGCTTCTGACTTTTTTCGACCTGCTCTTCAAGATCGCCGCCACTGCGAAGTCCAAACAAGTAACGTGCGACAAAAAAACCAATAATTGCGCCGACTGCGACCAATAAAATACCAATTAACCAATCCATGCCTAACTCCTAGACTGACCCTACTCATTGCTGATTCAGGGCATCGTGATAAAATACATGCCCTATAGGATAATCGTAACTGAGGTGAAGTGGTAGTGTCGAACCCGTGCTTTACGCCAATTGAGCGTTATAAAAAAGACTTAGAACGCGAAGATTTTAGTTATGATGAAGCGCAGGAGCACGCGGTTACGCAGTTACAGCGCCTTTATGATGAGTTAATCGAGTGGCAGGAAAATAAGCAACGGTCGCTAATAAAAAGGCTGTTTAGTAAGCCCGTACGTCCCCCTAAAGGACTCTATTTTTGGGGAGGGGTCGGTCGTGGCAAGACCTATTTAGTTGATACCTTTTACGAAAGTTTGCCGATTAAGAAAAAATGGCGCCTGCATTTTCATCGATTCATGCAGCGGGTACACAACGAACTCAAGCAATTACAGCAAAAATCAGATCCACTGATTATTGTAGCCGATCGCATTGCTGCGGAGACTGATGTCATCTGTTTTGATGAGTTTTTTGTACAGGATATTACGGATGCTATGTTACTCGGCAAACTATTTGAGTATCTTTTTGAGCGCGAAGTGATACTCGTTGCAACATCCAATATCGTACCCGACGACCTATACAAAAATGGGTTACAGCGCGCACGATTTATTCCGGCAATAAAATTAATTAAGCAGCATTGTGCTGTGGTTAATGTTGATAGCGGGATCGACTATCGCCTACGCACTTTGACGCAAGCAAAGCTATTTCATGTGCCTAATGATGACCAAGCTGACCAAAGGTTGGTAGAGTCCTTTCATAACCTAGCGCCGGAAAAGGGGTGTGATTTTGAGTCCCACGCTGTTGAAATCGAAGGACGATCGATTCGAGTGCGTGCGGAATGCGATGATGTTGTCTTTTTCGACTTCCCAGATATTTGTAAGACAGCGCGTAGCCACACCGACTACATGGAACTTGCGCAGTTATATCATGCCGTCATTATCTCGAATGTCGAACAAATGGGCCGTCACAACGATGACGTTGCGCGTCGCTTTATCGCGTTGGTGGACGAATTTTATGAGCGCCGAGTTAAATTGATTCTATCCGCGCAACAGCCCATTGACTCGCTGTATAGCGAAGGGCAATTAAGTTTTGAGTTTCGCCGCTGTGTGAGTCGTTTGCAAGAAATGCAAAGTGAAGAATATTTAGCACTGGCGCACCGCGCATAAATGGCACAGTGAATCGGTAAGAAATTTCAAAAAATGCGTGATCTTTGAGCGCATTTTTCCTATAATCCGCGCAGCCCACGTTACAGTCCATGGCGTTAACATCTCGTTAGCCCATGGTTGCAGCAAATAAACTAATGATTTCTATCATTTTTTTATTGTTGTGATTCGCGGGGAAGCCCGGAATTACTGTCCGTGAACATTTAAAATTAGGTTTTTTCAAAATGAAAACATTTGTAGCAAAACCAGAAACGGTAAAACGCGACTGGTACGTAATTGACGCAGAAGGTAAAACGTTAGGTCGTTTGGCTACCGAAGTAGCTCGCCGCCTGCGTGGTAAGCATAAGCCTGAGTATACGCCTCACGTTGACACAGGTGACTACATCGTCATCGTTAACGCTGAGAAAGTTGCTGTAACCGGTAACAAAGCTCAGGACAAAATGTACTACTCGCACACTGGATTCCCGGGTGGTATCAAATCAATCAGCTTTGAAAAACTGATTGCTAAGAAACCTGAAATGGTAATTCAGAAAGCGGTAAAAGGTATGTTGCCTCGTGGACCTCTAGGCCGTGCCATGTTCCGTAAACTGAAAGTGTACGCAGGTGCTGAGCACAACCACGTTGCTCAACAACCTAAACAACTGGATCTATAACGGAGCAAGCATACTATGGCAGATAATCAATACTACGGTACAGGTCGCCGCAAAAACTCAACTGCTCGCGTATTCTTGCGTCCGGGCAGCGGCAACATCCAAATCAACCAACGTGCGTTGGAAGATTACTTCGGTCGTAAAACTGCACAAATGGTTGTTCGTCAACCACTTGAAGCAGTAGAAATGACTGAGAAGTTCGACCTTTACATCACCGTGAGCGGTGGTGGTACAACAGGTCAAGCGGGCGCAATCCGTCACGGTATTACCCGTGCACTGATGCAATATGACGAAGGCCTACGCTCTACCTTGCGTAAAGAAGGCTACGTTACGCGTGACGCTCGTCAAGTTGAACGTAAGAAAGTGGGCTTACACAAAGCGCGTAAGCGTCCACAGTTCTCAAAACGTTAAGTTTACGTTTTACGGAAAGCCCAGCATTTGCTGGGCTTTTTTATTTTTGCTAGCCAGTGAACCTCTGTTTACGAATGTAAACGCTTGTTGTGACAGCAACACGCGCCATACACCGCGAATCACTTGTAAAACATGTGGGTTTTCTTTATCATTTCTGAGCATTTTTTGTAATCCGTATAGGCGGATAACGCAGCAGCTAATTCCCGACTTCGCGGCCATGGATCGCGGAGCGTCCAACTGGAGAGTAAATGGATGAGCAATGCGCCTGTAGATAAAGGCCGCCGTCGTTTTTTGACGGTCGCGACCGGAGTCGTTGGTGGTGCCGGAGCGGTGGGTGTCGCCGTTCCTTTTATCGCATCATGGAATCCGAGCGCGAGGGCAAAGAACGCCGGGGCACCGGTCGAAGTTAACATCGCGAAAGCAGAACCGGGTCAAATGATTCGTGTTAAATGGCGAGGCAAGCCCGTATGGGTCGTTCGTCGTTCAACAGAAATGCTTGATGGCCTAAAAACCCATGAAGACCGTCTTCGAGACCCTAATTCTGAAGAGCCACAACAACCTTCATATGCCGCTAACGAATATCGTTCAATTAAAAAAGAATTTTTCGTAGCTGTTGGTATCTGTACTCACTTAGGTTGTTCTCCGAGCTACTTACCCAAAGAAATGGAAGAGCACGTAGAAGGTGTTGAGTCAGGATTCTTCTGTCCGTGTCACGGTTCGACCTATGATATCGCTGGACGTGTTTTCCAGGGTGTTCCGGCACCATTAAACTTGGTTGTGCCGCCACATTATTACGTTGACGACAACACGATCTTGGTCGGCGAAGATAAGGGGCAAGCATAATGGCTAATAAATTCGTTGAGTGGATCGATGCACGTATTCCAATGACTAAAACTTGGAATATCCACCTTGCACAGTATCCTGCTCCGAAAAACTTCAACTTCTGGTACCTATTTGGCGTCTTGGCGATGCTCGTATTGGTCAACCAAATACTCACCGGTGTTTGGTTAACCATGAACTATGTGCCAAGCTCAGAGGGTGCATTTGCGTCCGTTGAGTACATCATGCGTGACATCGATTACGGCTGGTTACTCCGATACATGCATTCAACCGGGGCATCCGCGTTTTTCATCGTTGTGTATCTGCATATGTTCCGCGGTATGCTTTATGGTTCGTACCAAAAGCCGCGTGAATTATTGTGGTTATTTGGCATGTTTATCTTCTTGGTACTCATGGCCGAAGCATTTATGGGCTATTTGTTACCTTGGGGGCAAATGTCATACTGGGGTGCGCAGGTAATTATCTCACTGTTTGGTGCGATTCCGGTGATTGGTGATGACTTGACGCTATGGATCCGTGGTGATTACGTGATTTCTGGCGCAACCTTGAACCGCTTCTTTGCGCTTCACGTGATTGCCTTGCCGCTAGTGCTGGTGATTCTTGTATTCTTGCATATCATCGCATTGCACGAAGTGGGCTCTAACAACCCCGATGGTGTGCCGATTAAGAAGCCCAAAGGCTCCGTTCCGGATGAAGAAAAACCGAAATTCAAGTTTCACGAGCGTTTCACTAAGAAATACGACATTGTGGATGCGATTCCGTTCTACCCGTACTACATCGTAAAAGATTTGGTCGGTATCGGTATTTTCTTATTCCTGTTCTGTTATGTGATCTTCTTTATGCCAGAGATGGGCGGTTTCTTCCTTGAGCCACCGAACTTTGAGCCGGCAAACCCATTGAAGACACCAGAACATATTGCGCCTGTTTGGTACTTCACACCGTTCTACGCAATTTTGCGTGCGGTCCCTGATAAATTATTTGGCGTAATCTTAATGTTTGCATCGATTGTGCTACTGGCTCTATTGCCATGGTTAGACCGCGGTCGCGTACGTTCTATTCGCTATCGCTCTATCTTGCACAAGTTGAACTTGGCAGTTTTCTCAGTCAGTTTCTTGGTCTTAGGTTACTTAGGAACTCAGCCAGCAACGCCAACTTCAACTATGTTTGCGCAGATATTTACGTTCTTATACTTCGCTTTCTTCGTCTTACTGTTTTTCTATAGTAAGCGTGAGAAGACCAAGCCGGTACCAGAAAGGGTGACGTCATAATGAAAAAATTACTAATCGCTCTTGTTACATTTATCCCGTCGCTCGTATTTGCGGCGGGACCGACTGTGCCGCTTGATGAAGCAAAGGTCGATTTGCACGACAAAGCGTCTTTACAACGTGGTGCACAGTTGTTCATGAACTACTGTTTGGGTTGTCACTCGCTTCAATATGCGCGTTACAACCGCATGTTCGAAGACCTGGGTATTCCTGAGGAAGTCGGTCAGAAGAACTTGCAATTCACGGGTGAAAAAGAGGGTGACCTAATTACCAACAATATGTCTGAAGAAAAAGCGGGCGCATGGTTTGGTAATCCACCACCTGACTTGACCAACGTAGCGCGTGTGCGCGGTCCTGACTGGATTTACACGTACTTACGTTCTTTCTATCGCGATGATAGTCGTCCGTTTGGCGTGAACAACTCGGTTTTCCCTAACGTTGGGATGCCGCACGTTTTACAAGAGTTACAAGGCTTACCAGAAAAAACCTATGAAGAACGCCGTATCGATGGTGAGATGAAAAAGGTTTATGTCGGTTTGAAAACCGATGGTAAAGGCCGTTTGACTGAGAGTGAATATGACCAGGCAATGCTCGACCTTACGTCGTTCTTGGTCTATATGGGTGAACCAATGAAACTTGAACAACGCCGTATGGGCTGGTTCGTTTTTGGTTTCTTGTTGGTGTTCACCATTTTAGCTTGGTTGCTGAAGAAAGAGTTCTGGAAAGATCTTAAGTAAGCGGAGCTCGAGCTCAGTAAAAAAGGGTGGCTTGCCACCCTTTTGCTGTTGAAATTATCTGGAGAAATACATGGCGGTTGCAGCAAATAAACGTTCAGTAATGACGTTATATTCCAGCAAGAACGATCTTAAGAGCCACCAAGTTCGCTTGGTATTAGCGGAGAAAGGTGTTGGCGTAGAAATCAGTTTTGTCAGCGGTGATGATCGCCCTGAAGACTTGATGCAGCTTAACCCTTATCCTGATGCGACACCCACTCTCGTGGACCGTGAGCTTGTTCTTTATAATGCTCACATTATTATGGAATATCTCGATGAGCGTTTTCCGCATCCACCATTGATGCCCGTTTATCCGGTCGCAAGAGGCACAAGCCGCTTGATGATGCATAGAATTGAACGCGATTGGTACGCCTTGGCAGACAAGATTATGGCCGGTGATAACCAAGCGCGCCAAGAGTTACGCGAGGGGCTTTTATCGTTAGCACCTATTTTTGCTGACACGCCTTATTTTATGAGCGAAGAGTTCAGTTTAGTCGACTGCTACTTAGCGCCGTTATTGTGGCGTTTACCAAGCTATGGTATCGAACTAACCGGACAAGGTGCGAAAGATGTAAAAGCTTACATGGGTCGTGTGTTTGAGCGCAAGACGTTTCAAGAGTCACTGACTGATGTAGAGCGCGAAATAGCGCGTTTATAATTCTTTTAACCTTCAATTGGAGTGGTTATGGAATTAAGTGATATGACACCCAAGCGTCCTTACTTGATGCGGGCGCTTTATGACTGGATCGTCGATAATCAATTGACACCGCATTTGGTCGTTGACGCCACTATTGTGGGCACAAAGGTACCTCAGCAATTTGTTCAAGATGGACAAATTGTTCTTAATATTTCACCGACAGCGGTTGTGGGCCTTCAGTTAATGGATACTGAGGTTCGCTTTAATGCTCGTTTTGGCGGTCAACCGATGGAGGTCATCGTACCGATGACTGCTGCGCTCGCGATTTATGCTCGGGAAAACGGCGCAGGTGCAATGTTTGAAGCTGAACCGCAACTTGATGCGATGCCAGAATCCGAGGAGTCGAATGACGAGCCGCAAACGTCTTTTGATACGGTAGAAGGCTCACAGTCTGGGAAAGGTGCAAGTAAAAGCACCAATAAGAAGAAACCAAACCTTAAAGTGATCAAGTAGTGATAAGAGTGAGTAGAGCGCTTATCGCGCTCTACTAAATGCTTTTACGACTTTTTGTACACCGTCAATATTTCGCGCAATGTCGACGGCTCTATCAGCCGCTGAATCGTCGACAATACCGAGTAGAAAAACTTCACCATTTTCAGTTACGACCTGAATGTCAGTAGCATCCACCTGGTCATCAGCAATGAGCTTCATGCGCACACGGCTCGATATCCAAGTGTCGCTTGCTTGGGTTGCAATTCCGGCTTTGCTCGCTAAGCGAATCTGGTTAAATATGCGCTCTACGCCATTGGTATCCGCAATCACCTCGGCAGCGCGCTCGCGTTGCGTCTCGGTATCGACCTGTCCGACCAACAACACTTGCTTCCCATAGCTGATGGCTCGAATGCGATAGTTCTCGAGTTGCTTGTCATTACCGAGTTTTGCATTGGTTTTCATTTCGATCGCTTGATCGTCTAATTGAGTGCCTAGCGTGCGAGGATCAGTCGCCGATGATACCCCGACTACCGCCGCACCCACTGCGACCACCGCGCATCCTTGCAATACCGAAATACTCAGACCGGCAACTAATAACAGGCGAACAGCGTGTTTGTGAGGAATCATATTAATCGTGCTCCTGAGGAAAAATTGTATTTTCGACCAACTCGCTAATACATTGGCTAATCAATAACTGCTGTTCCAGTACCCGAGATTCATTCAGTGATGGAATCTGAAGCTCCAAATCACTTGCGCCTAATAGGCCGGAGACCATGTCATTTTGCTGACCTGTAATAGCAATCATGATCATGTTACGACTAAGCGCTGTTTCCATCGTTTCAATTAGCGCAGAGTCGTCGCTCTCGCGTGTAGCGAAGACCAGCAGCAAGTCGCCCGCTTGAGCTAAGGAAGCCACTTGTGCTTGCGCATAGTGGTTAAGTGCAACCACCGGGAAGGCCGGGCGCTCGATTTTATAACCGATGTTCATTACTCGTGCAAAATGTTCAGCTAACATGTGGCTCGCGCCACTGCCGCACACAAATAAGCGCTGTCCCGCCAGTAGGCTATTGACCAGTAAGTCGACGCAGTCTTCAATATGCTCAGATAAACTCTCAATGGCAGAAATTTGTGTTTGTATACTCTCGGTAAACAGCGCCTTGATGCGTTCTTCGTTCATTCTAAAAAGCGTCCTTATACCATTCAACCGTAACTTGGCTATCATTTATCGTAATAATATCAAAGCGCATCTTGGCAAGGTACTCATTTACTGTTTGCTCAACTAAAAAGTATTGAGCTGCTCGCCGAATACGTTGACATTGGCGTGTCGTTATTTGTTCCAGTATCGATGCAAAATCGCTATTTTGGCGGCGTTTGACTTCGACAAATACCCACGTATCGCTATCACGACAAATAATATCGATCTCACCACAGGGGACTCGAAAATTATGTTGCACGATGACGAGTCCCTGTTGTCGCAAGTATCGGCTTGCTTGAGACTCGCCTTCTAATCCACGTTTTCTTGTTGACATTAGGGCTTAATGAGCTTGACCTCTGATGGCGTTAATTTAGCCCAAGTCATCTGACGGTGAATATTATTTAAGTGTATGGAAAGTCTACCGGTCATACCTGAAACGGACTTCCCACGCATCCACTGCAACGAGTCAATTTGCTCTAATACCAACATACTGTCGTGGCCCATAGCGACTAAACGAGCATCATTGAGGTCGGCGTTGCGGTGAAGTTGTAACCAGGTGTTGATAGGGAATGGGCGTTGATTCGGTACAAGGATAGGTGCCTCAGTAAAGACGATACCTCGTAAGTCATTGTCACCTTGTTGATTGGCAACACGATGGATTGCTGAATTCGCGAAAACATCGGCGGGAGGGGCAAAGGGCGACAAATTCACGTCAATAAACGGCTTTAACAGACGTGCTTGCTCAAGGTTGCCTGCAATGTAAATTGCATCCACGTCACCGCGGCTGCGCTCTTGCGCATCAACGATAATTTTACCGGCTGCTATCTTCACACCACGGATACGGTCGGCACTCGCAGCAACGCCAAGCGCATGTTCGACTGCCGATTGCATTTCCTCGGTACTTGTATACCAGCTTGGTTCAACTTCACGCTGATCAGCCGACCAGCTTTGTGTAAAGGCATTGACCATCTTGGTGCCGGCGCTACTCTTGGCAGCAAAGACAATGCTGTTTAGCTCTTTGGTATTAGCAATGTATTGTGCTGCTTGTGCCGCTTCAGTCTCGCTGTCGAGTGCGAAGGTGACATGACCACTGGGTAAAATCGTATTGTCGGGAAGTTCGGGTTGATTAAGGTAGACTTGCGTGACACCGACCATCGGTTGTTGTATCCACGCATTGACATTTTTTTTGAGTAACGGACCCACAATTGCCTGAGGGAGTTCCGATAATAAACGGTTTTGAATCGCAGTTAAGTCTTGCGCTTCGGTATCATAAAAGCGTATGTGTATATCATTAAGCTTTGCGGCGGAAGCAATGATTCCATCACGCACTGCTTCGCCCTGAAGCCGATAATTACCCGATAAAGGAAGCAATACAGCAATTTCTTTAACGTTTCTAAACTCATTATTGGCCAAAAAGTCACTCACAAATACATGCGCATAGTGCTGACTGTAGGCATTAAGCCACTGTTCAAGTGAACGCTTAAAATCAGCAGCAGACGTTGCGCCATGAGTGCCTTCAATTAAACGCCACCACCCAGCCAAACTGGTGCGTGTTGGACGCTGTGCTGGCAGTTGCTCTGACGGTACCTGGCGAGCCACCGACCACAATGATTGGATATTCATATCACGGTCGGTTTGATATGCCTCATCTAAATAACTGAGCGCTTGCCAAAACTGCTGTAGCTGCTGGTGAGCGTCCGCGATTAATAATAATGCAGTCCGCTTTAGCTGACGATCGGTAAACTGATTAAGCGTCGGTTTGAGTTGCTCTATGACAGATTGCCATTCACCGTTATGATGATACCAACGTGCTAAAGCCAGTGCATACAAACGTTTATCAGACGGGCGCATGGTTTGGGTCTCTAACTGAGACAGCAAGGCCGCGCTGCGTTGATAATCGCCTTGATTTTGATAGGCAAATGACGCCTCGACAAGCATCATTTGTTGACTTGCTGCATTTGTTTGTTGCCGAGCTCGCTCGAGCCATTGTTCAGCGGTTAATGAGTCACTTTTATTTGCCGGGGTGATGACGGCTTGATCAGTCGATGAGCTGGGTGTTTGAGACGCACGTTTTGGTGTCTGCGCACAACTCGCGAGCAAAGCAGTCAACAACGCAATAGTGATAAGTCTGACAGCATTCGCCAGCACTCGCTCTCTTGATTGAAATAATTCGTTCACTCTCACCGCCCAGCAAAATTATCACGTGTTTAAAGTTAAATGATACTATAAGTCGCTACTTGAATTACAACACAACGGAATCACCATGTCACAGCAACCAAGTGAAAAGTCATCGCAAAGCTTAGGAACGCTATATATTGTGCCAACCCCAATCGGTAACTTGGCAGATATGACCGAGCGAGCGGTGACTATTTTACAGCAGGTTGACCTAATTGCTGCGGAAGACACACGCCATAGTAGACCTTTATTACAACAATACAATGTCAGTACGCAGGTGTTGTCAGTGCACGAACACAACGAGAGTAGTCGAGCGGGACAACTGATTGAAAAGCTGAAGCAAGGTTTAAATATTGCATTGATCAGTGACGCCGGCATGCCGCTCATCAGTGATCCCGGCTACCTGATTGTGCGCGAATGTCGCGCAGAACAGATACCCGTGGTTGCGTTACCAGGTGCCTGTGCGTTTGTAACAGCACTTGCCGGTTCTGGCCTCGCAACGGATAAATTTATGTTTGAGGGCTTCCTGCCTGCCAAATCTGCGGCGCGTAAAAAGGCGTTTGCAAACCTAGCCGATCAAACCCGTTCTGTTGTGTTTTATGAAAGCCCGCACCGGATTGAATCATGCCTTGAAGATCTCGCCGACATCTTGCCAACACGTGATGTGGTATTAGCCCGCGAGTTGTCAAAGCAATATGAAACCTATTTGAGCGGAACCGCGACTGAATTGCTTGCCCAGATGCATGAAGATAGCAACCAAAAGCGCGGTGAGATGGTATTGATGATCGGTGGCGTCGAGAAGGAAGCCGTGCAGGAAGATCAACCCAGCGCCGAGCAGCAACGCGCGGTTACCCTATTAATGCAGCACCTGCCACTGAAAAAAGCAGCCGCGGTGACAGCTGAACTTTATGGCGGCCGCAAAAATGCACTTTACCAATGGGCGATTGCTCAGTCAGACGACTAAAACATTTGTATAGCGTTGGCTAAATGCGTAGAATCGCCGCCTGAAGAAGCCTGCCAGACAATCGCTGCTTATCGTTTTCGGTAAGGGGAGGAAAGTCCGGGCTCCATAGGGCAGAGTGCCAGGTAACGCCTGGGCAGTGAAAGCTGACGACTAGTGCAACAGAGAGCAAACCGCCGATGGCCGCTTGCGGCTCAGGTAAGGGTGAAAGGGTGCGGTAAGAGCGCACCGCGCGTCTGGTAACAGCACGCGGCACGGTAAACTCCACTCGGAGCAAGGTCAAATAGGGGTTCGTTGGCGCGGCCCGCGTTGAACCCGGGTAGACTGCTTGAGAATACGGGCAACCGTATTACTAGATGAATGATTGTCCACGACAAAACCCGGCTTATCGGCGGGCTTCTTCACCTCCTTTCTTTATCGACCGTCCAGTTATAATCTCTAATTAATTTATAATTATCATTCAGTTAACTGATCCCGTTCTTATGCTTCTCAAGATAGCTGCATTTCCTACTAGCACTCAAGCGACCCTTCGATACTAGCAAAGCCTGTGTAAAAGCGTGTTTAGCCGCGTGATAAAACTTGACAGTGGGAATCTTATCTACCTAGACTGTAACATTGTGGGGATTTGTGGATAATTGTGGATCGCAACGATCAGGTGACATCATGTTTCGTGGTGCAACAACAATAAACTTGGACAGTAAAGGACGCTTGGCTATACCCGCCAAGTATCGTCATGCGCTGTCGATCGACTGTGACGGTAAGATGGTCTGCACCATTGATATCAAACAGCCGTGCCTGTTGTTGTATCCATTACCAGAATGGCAGGTCATCGAGAAAAAATTGACACAGTTATCCAGCATGAACCCCACCGAGCGACGCTTGCAGCGGCTTTTACTGGGCCACGCTGATGATTGTGACATGGATAAAAATGGTCGCTTACTTATTTCTTCGCCGCTGCGTTTGCATGCAGGGTTAGAGAAAAAACTGATGCTAGTTGGGCAACTGAATAAATTTGAAATTTGGTCAGAAGAGGCTTGGCAGCAACAGATTGCAGAGGATCTCAAGGTCGAGCAAGAAGGTGACTTTGAGTTAAATGAACGACTAGAAGATTTTTCACTTTAATGACTGAACAAAACGCACCGCATATTTCAGTTCTCCTCGAGGAGTCCATTCGCGCACTCGTGACGGACCCTGATGGGATCTACATAGACGCCACCTTCGGTCGTGGCGGTCACACGCGTGCGTTACTCAGCAAGTTATCCCCTAAAGGGCGTGTCATTGCCCTTGACCAAGACCCACAGGCAATAGCGTCAGCCCAGGCGCTGGCAGATGATGAGCGCTTCAGTATTATCCACACTCCCTTTAGCGATCTCGCGCACATCATTGAACAACAACAGCTTGCTCACCAAGTTACAGGTATTTTATTCGATCTTGGCGTCTCATCCCCACAACTTGATGATGCTGAGCGTGGCTTTAGTTTCATGCGCGACGGACCACTAGATATGCGTATGGATAGCAGTCGTGGCGAAACCGCCGCAGACTGGCTTAGTTACGCCGAAGAAGATGATATTACCTATGTATTGAAAACCTACGGCGAAGAGCGTTTTGCGCGCAAAATTGCGCGGGCGATTGTTCATGATCGGGAGCAAAAGCCGTTTACTCGAACTCGCCAGTTGGCTGAGTTGATTGGCCGTTTAGTACCATCTAAGGAAAAGCATAAGCATCCCGCGACACGCAGCTTTCAAGCGATTCGTATACATGTGAACCGTGAGTTGGAGCAAATCGAGGACGCACTAGAAGCTTCTTTGACTGCGTTAAAAGAGGACGGTCGCTTGGTCGTCATCAGTTTTCATAGTCTGGAAGATCGCATCGTGAAGCGCTTCATGCGTACCCATAGCCAACCCAAACAAGTTCCGCCGGGACTACCGATTACTGAGGCTGAACTGAATAAAGATCGTCGTTTAGCACTGGAAAGTAAAGCGATTAAACCCAGTGCGGCAGAACTTGAATTGAATCCACGCGCACGAAGTTCGGTGTTACGTATCGCACGGAGGCTAGCACATGGTTAAGACACGCTATCCTTCGTTGCCTATTATGCTGCTGCAAGATTTAATGCGGTTTAAGTGGGTCATCTTATTAGCGATCGCTGTGATTGGCTCGGCACTCACAGTGATATATACCGCTCACCAGAACCGGCTGTTGACCAGTGAGCGGGATGAATTACTTTCGACGCAAGATAAAATTGATCGCGAGTGGCGTCATTTAGTGCTCGAACAAACAGCACTCACAGAACATAGCCGAGTTGAACGAATCGCCCAAGAGCAACTGGGTATGATTGACGTCGATGCGAAACATGAGGTGCTAGTGCCATGGCAATAAAGCGCGCACCCAAAAAGAACCAACGTAACGTTAAGAAGCAGAATCCGGCGGGTGCTCGCTGGCGCTTCATTACAGCGTTGAGCGTGCTATTTTTCGTATTCAGTATCTTGGTTGCGCGTGCCGCCTATATTCAGGTGATCAACCCAGAACAGTACTCATTACAAGGTGATCTGCGTAGTCTGCGTTCCGATAGCTTAGGCGTGCAACGCGGCATGATCGTTGACCGCAATGGCCGCGAGCTCGCGGTGAGTGTTCCAGTAGAAACGGTTTGGGCCGATCCGAAGCGTATTGCAGAAAGCGGCGCGCTTGCTGATCAGCGCCGTTGGCAAGCGCTTGCGGAAACGTTTCGGATGAATCGAGATGAACTCGTCGCAAAAGTTGATAATCCTGAGCGTCGCTTTGTCTATCTGCAAAGAAAGGTATCGCCGAGCGAGGCTGATTATGTTCGGCAGCTCAGTATTCCGGGCGTTTATTTAAAAACAGAGTCACGGCGTTACTATCCCACTGGCGAAATTAGCGCGCACTTGGTGGGCATTACTAATATCGATGGACAAGGCCAGGAAGGTCTTGAGCTACTATACGACGATCACTTGACTGGTACGCCCGGTAAGCGAGTTTATCGCAAGGACGCGCAAGGGCGGGTTATTGAGGAAATTAGTCAAACAGATGCGCAGCCACCTAAACAATTAACACTTAGCATTGACCAGCGGATCCAAGCAACTGCCTATACCGAGCTGAAAAAAGCCGTGCGCTACAATCAGGCAACTTCGGGTTCTGCTGTGGTGGTCAATGTAAAAACAGGTGAACTGTTGGCA
The DNA here is from genome assembly GCF_057748155.1 of Idiomarina sp. D18. Lineage (NCBI taxonomy): Bacteria > Pseudomonadati > Pseudomonadota > Gammaproteobacteria > Alteromonadales > Idiomarinaceae > Idiomarina > Idiomarina sp. D18. The sequence goes on along the minus strand of NZ_CM173240.1, from coordinate 2,100,408 downwards.
ATGGTCAATAGCCCGTCCTACAACCCGAATAATCGTGCTGATTTGCAAAGTTTTAAAATGCGAAACCGTGCGATTACCGATGCCTATGAGCCTGGCTCGACAGTAAAGCCGCTCGTTGTCCTCAGTGCGCTGGAACATGGCACTCACAAGGTGGGTGATATTATCGATACAAACCCTGGTTGGTTGCGTATCGGCGGACGCCGTGTCAGCGATCATCGTAACTTGGGCAAAATTTCTTTAACAGAAGTGCTTGAACATTCTTCTAACGTAGGCGTGACAACAATGGCGCTGGAGTTAGGTGTCGATGAGTTATTAGAGACTTACTTTGATGCGGGCTTTGGTTCTGATACGGGCGTTTCGCTATTAGGAGAAAGCTACGGTTTACTGACAACAAGACGTCGCTGGTCTGATTTTGAATTGGCGACGCTATCCTATGGTTATGGACTTTCAGTCACTACACTGCAGCTGGCAAAGGCTTACACGATGATTGCCAACGGCGGGCGAGATATGCCTCTTACGGTCTTTCGCCGTGAGTCTAAACCAGAATCAGAACAGGTCTTTAACCCCGATAACACGCGAGCAGTCATGCACATGATGGAACGTGTGGTATCTGACGGTACGGCGACTGCAGCGCAAGTCCCAGGGTATCGTATAGCGGGTAAAACCGGTACCAGCAGAAAAGCGCGCGCAACTGGCGGATACGGAGATGAGTACGTTGCGTTATTTGCGGGTATTGCGCCTGCATCCAATCCAGAAATTGTCGTCGTCGTAACGATCAACGAACCCGGTACTGACGATTACTACGGGGGCACCGCAGCTGCACCCGTGTTTTCCAGTATTGTCTCACAAACAATGCGTTTACTTAACGTGCCGCCCGACGATATGACAGTTCAACCAATGAAAGCAGCAGGCTTTATGGGAGGTGCTGATGCAACTCCGTGATTTGCTACCACCGTTGCCGATTACGTTTCCTAATGTAGCGGTCAGCGGTATAAAATTGGATAGCCGACAAGTCGCCAACGGCGACTTATTTGTCGCTGTACCGGGCTATGTGACCGATGGACGCGATTATATCAACACCGCTATCGCAGCGGGTGCTCGAGCGATTCTGGCGGAAGGCTCGAGCTTAAGATACGAAGAAAACGGCGGCGCTGTCTGTGTGTTTATGCCTGGCGTAAAGGAGCAGCTATCTGAAATCGCAGGGCGCTTTTTCAATCACCCATCGCGTCACGCGATTTTGATTGGTGTTACGGGGACCAATGGGAAAACCTCGGTGACTCACCTAGCTGCGCAGTTGGCAGAAAAGTTAGGTTATACCGCAGCCGTCATTGGAACGACGGGCAGTGGACTTATTGGTCAACTGTTGCCGGAAAAGCACACCACCCCCGATGCTGTAACTGTGCAGCAACGCTTGTCGACCTTAGTCGCAGAGGGTGCTGACTTCATCGCCATGGAGGTATCATCGCATGCGCTGGTCCAACGTCGCGTTGAAGCATTGCGCTTTGATACTGCAGTCGCGACTAACATTAGCCGCGACCATCTCGATTATCACGGCAGCATGGCACATTATGTCGATGCTAAGCGGCGCCTATTTGAAGACTTTGAGCTCAATCACCGAGTGATAAATTTAGACGATCGGTATTTGAGAGATTGGCTCGAGGGTGCCTCCAATGGGCTGTCAATTTCATTACAAGGTCATTCTCGTGCGAATATTCAGGTGAGCAACCTTGCCTTTGCTGAGCACGGTACGACATTTACTTTGGCTTACGAGGGGCGCGAAGCACAATTCTCTACGCCGCTGCTAGGGCGGTTCAACGTATATAATGTTGTGAGCGCGGTGGCGATTATGCTGGCGCAGAAGCAATCGTTAACAGCCATCGCTCAACATTGTCGACACCTATCACCCGTGCCTGGCCGTATGGAAGCATTTCAGGCAGGCAGTTCAGCTTTGGTGGTCGTTGACTACGCTCACACTCCCGATGCCTTACAGCAAGTACTTCAAGCGCTACGATTGCACTGTAAAGGCAAGCTATGGTGCGTATTTGGTTGCGGCGGCGATCGCGATCGCGGTAAACGTCCGCAAATGGGCCAGGTGGCTGCGGAGTTTGCCGATCGTGTTGTGGTAACGGACGACAATCCACGCACCGAGGCACCACAACAAATTATTGCCGATATCATGGCCGGCATTGCCGACAAGCGCAAAGTGCATAGTATGGAGGGGCGTCGCCAAGCCGTACTGGATACCATTGAGCGTGCGGCCCCCGATGATGTCGTTTTGCTGGCAGGCAAAGGTCATGAAGACTATCAAGTGATTGGTCATGAGCGTATCGATTACAACGAACGGCAGATTGTGCAAGACTGGATAAGTGGGGTGAACGATGATTAGTGTGTCTTTGGCGTGGGTAGCGATGGCGGTCAATGGCGAGCTACGCGGCGCGAGTAACCCACAACAGGTTATCAATAAGGTCAGCACTGATACGCGCGACGCGCTCGATTCTACACTCTTCATTGCGCTTAAAGGCGAGCAATTTGATGCGCATGACTTTATCTCGCAAGCGCTCGCGCGGGGAGCTATTGCCGTTATCACGCAACAGCCTCTTGATGAGCAGACGCCGCATATCCTCGTCGAAGATACTCGTTATACGTTGGGTCTGCTTGGGGCGGCAGTAAAGGCTGAAGTCGCTCCTAAAACGATAGCTATCACCGGTAGTAACGGTAAAACTACAGTAAAAGAGATGCTCGCCGCTATCATTGGTCAGCGATATAACGTGCTGGCAACCGCGGGTAACTTTAATAACGATATTGGTGTACCGTTAACACTTTTACGTTTAGAAGCTCAGCATCAATATGCGGTGGTCGAGTTGGGTGCTAATCATGCCGGTGAAATCGCCTACACCACGTCATTAACCCGTCCTGACGTCGCTATTCTGAATAATGTCAGCGCGGCACATGTTGAGGGTTTCGGTTCGGTACATGGTGTTGCCAAAGCAAAAACTGAAATCTTTCAAGGCTTGCCAGAGGAAGGACTCGCTATAACTCCATACGAAAGTGAGTACTTACCATGCTGGCGAAACGTCCGTGCTGGTAAGCGGTTGCAAACCTTTGGTTTAAGTGAACAGGCCGATGTAAGAGCGAGTCAGATCGAACTGAATAGTTTGGGACAGCCCACATTTAAGTTGAGCATTAACGATCAGCATTGGACGGTTTCATTACAACTGAGCGGTTTACATAACGTCAAAAACGCACTGGCTGCCAGTGCCGCAGCATTAGAAGTGGGCATGTCTGCCGAGGAAATCGCTACCGGGCTTGCCAATGTAGCACCTGTCAAAGGTCGGTTGACCCCAATGCAACTCACCGAAAATGTGACTGTTATCGACGACACGTACAATGCCAGCGTTGCCTCAACAAAGGCAGCGCTCGATCTCCTGGGTAGTTATCAAGGCACCACTATCATGGTACTCGGTGATATGGCGGAGCTAGGGGCAGAAGCACGCGCTTATCACGAAGAAGTAGGCGACCACGCGATACAAGCAGGCATCAGCAAATTCTTTACGCTTGGTGTGTTGAGTCAAAGTGCTAGCGAGGTCTTCAATGGTCGTGGGGGCAAGCATTTTTCATCGTTCGCGACACTTGTGGATGAAATTTTACAAACCATTACGCAACGATCCGTGAGTGAACACGTCACAGTGTTGGTCAAAGGCTCACGCTCTTCACACATGGAGCGTGTTGTTAACGCGTTACAAGAACACTATGAAAGCGCTCGTTTACAAGGAGATCAGCACGCATGCTAGTTTGGTTGGCTGAGTATCTTACTCAGTTCGAAAGTGGTTTTAATGTTTTTTCTTATCTCACACTAAGAGCGATTCTAAGTGTGTTGAGTGCGCTTATGTTGTCGGTCTGGTTGGGACCTTGGTTGATTCGTAGGCTCCAGCGACTGCAAATTGGTCAAACAGTGCGCGATGACGGACCTGAGAGTCATCTCAGTAAATCCGGTACGCCTACGATGGGTGGGGTACTCATTCTAGCGGCGATCATGGCATCGTCACTGCTATGGGCCAATCTCGAAAACAAATACGTGATTGTCACACTTTTTGTCGTGGTTGGTTTTGGTGTCGTTGGTTTTGTTGATGATTACCGAAAGGTCGTTCGAAAGGATCCGAAAGGTCTGATTGCCAAGTGGAAATACTTTTGGCAGTCCATTATCGCCAGTTGCGCAATCGGATTTCTTTATTGGAGTAGCCAGATTCCTGCGGAAACGGCTTTACTCGTGCCGTTTTTTAAAGAAGTGATGCCGCAACTCGGTCTGTTGTACTTATTTTTAGGGTATTTTGTCATCGTCGGCACCAGCAACGCCGTCAACCTAACCGATGGTTTGGACGGGTTAGCGATTATGCCAACCGTGATGGTAGCCGGGGCGCTAGGCATTTTTGCTTATGTGTCGGGTAACGTCAATTTCGCGGAGTATCTGCAGATCCCTTATCTGCCTTTATCCGGTGAATTGTTAGTCGTATGTGCAGCTATCGTCGGTGCCGGACTCGGCTTCCTATGGTTTAACACCTACCCAGCGATGGTGTTCATGGGTGACGTGGGATCATTAGCACTCGGCGCAACGCTGGGTGTGATTGCTATTTTAGTCAGACAAGAGCTCGTGCTTTTCATCATGGGAGGCGTATTCGTCATGGAAACGCTCTCGGTGATGCTACAAGTCGGTTCTTACAAGTTGCGCGGTAAACGCGTATTTCGTATGGCACCTATTCACCACCACTACGAATTAAAAGGCTGGCCAGAACCGCGCGTAATCGTACGTTTCTGGATTTTGTCATTGATGTTTGTACTTATTGGTCTCGCAACCTTGAAGCTGAGGTAACTCAAGAGTTATGGAAAAACGTATTCATTGGCAGCAGATAGACAGTGTCGTTGTACTGGGGTTAGGTCAGTCCGGTAGCTCCGTTGTGCGCTTCTTTGTCGGTGAAAACAGTCCCCTAAATGCCGAGTGCGATATTCGCGTCTTTGATAGTCGCGAACACCCACCCGGGCTGAATGACATTGTAGACCGTGTTGGTGCAGAGCAAGTAACAACGGGCGGCTGGCGACTCGAAGATCTATTAGCCGCGGACCTAATTGTGGTAAGCCCTGGGCTAGACGCGCGTGATGCTGATATCCAGATGGCGCGTGATGCGGGTGTTCCTGTCGTAGGCGACGTAGAGATTTTTGCGCAACTGAATCAACGTCCTGTCGTTGCAGTTACAGGTTCGAATGGTAAGTCAACGGTGACAACACTGGTTGAGCAAATGGGTCAATATCACGGCTACCGATGGGTCGCCGCTGGTAATATTGGCGTGCCGGTGCTCGACGCGTTGCAGCAAGACGCAGATGCTTACGTGTTAGAGTTGTCCAGTTTTCAACTGGAGACCACACGGAGTTTGAAATTGAACGCGGCAGCACTGCTTAATGTCAGTGCTGATCATCTTGATAGATATGACTCTGAGCAGTCTTATTTTGAAGCAAAACTGAATATTTTTAACCATGCATCGGTGAGCGTGCTTAATCGACAAGACCAACAACACTGGCCGAAGATTGTGCCAGATTCAGTTGTGACCGTGGGCGTCGATGAGAGCGTCAGTGACTATGGGCTCTTAAAAGATGACGCGGGCATCGCGATGACTCGTAACGGGAGCACTTTGGCACGAGCTGATCGGTTTGCTCTAGCGGGTACGCACAATTTAGTGAACATTCAAGCGGCACTCGCACTTGCAGAAACGCTTGGTCTCAGTCCAGATCAAGGCATTGCCGCTATTGCAGACTTCACCGGCTTACCGCATCGTTGCCAAGTCGTTTACGAGGCTCAGGGTGTGCGCTGGGTAGATGACTCGAAAGCGACCAATATCGGTGCTACCGAGGCGGCGATCAATGGCCTACGCCCGATGATTAATGGGCGGCTCATTCTTATCGCTGGCGGTGATGGTAAAGGAGCACAGTTTACGCAACTCCTACCGGTATTGAGTCAGGTGGATGTATTACTGACGATCGGGCGCGACGGTAAAAAAATTGCTGAATTAAGAAAAGGAGCGCGTTACTGCGAGCACTTGTCGGAGGCGGTAAAAACGGCGCAACAAATCGCTGAAGCAGAAGACTGGGTTGTTCTCTCTCCAGCCTGCGCTAGTCTCGATCAGTTTAAAAACTTTGTTGAACGCGGCAAGGTTTTTCAGGAGCACATAGTGAGGTTGTATGAGCGCAGCGCGTGAACAGCAGTTGCAACTCAATATAACCGAGCGCAGCAAGCACTTGGGCGTTGCTGCATGGGCTTGGTTGCGCCCTAATGCATCGCAATGCTTATATGATCGTACATTGTTCACGTTGGCAATCACGCTGTTGGTCTTTGGCTTTGTTATGGTTACCTCAGCTTCTTTGCCTACTGCCGATAAGTTAACTGGACAGCCGTTTTATTTTGCGATTCGTCATACCATTTATGTCACTGCAGGTCTGGTTGTGCTATTTGCAACGCTCGCCGTACCAACACAGTTGTGGCAAAAACACAGCGGGAAGTTGCTACTGATAGGGTTAGCATTGTTGCTGGCTGTTCTCGCGGTAGGGCATTCGGTAAATGGGGCACAACGTTGGATAAAAATTGGACCCATTACCATTCAGGTCGCTGAGCTGGCTAAATTATTCTTTTATATTTATATGGCGAGTTATCTCGATCGTCGAGAGGTCGAGTTACGTGAGGCGACAAAAGGCTTTATAAAGCCCATGGCGCTGTTGTTTTTAGCTGCAGTGTTGTTGCTCATGCAACCGGATTTCGGCACCGTTGCGGTGTTATCAGCAACCACTATTGCAATGCTGTTTTTAGCAGGGGCTAAACTGTGGCAGTTCTTCAGTGTCTTTATCACCTGTGTGCTGGCGCTTATATTGCTGATTGTCATCGAGCCTTATCGCATGCAACGCTTACTGACCTTTCTAGAGCCCGAAAAGGATCCGTTCGGAGCTGGTTATCAGCTTATGCAGTCTCTGATTGCATTCGGGCAGGGGCACCTATCAGGAGTGGGACTGGGAAACAGTATCCAGAAATTACAATACCTGCCAGAGGCGCACACTGACTTTATTATGTCCGTCGTAGCTGAAGAACTAGGGTTCCTGGGCGTGATGGCGGTTATCACGCTCGTGTTGATGGTTGTGGTTCGTGCACTAATTATTGGCCGTCGTTGTCTAATGGTACAAAAGCGCTACGGCGGGTATCTTGCTTATGGTATTGGTGTCTGGTTCAGCATCCAAGCCTTCGTTAATATCGGCGTGGCATCCGGTGCTTTGCCAACCAAAGGACTGACACTCCCGTTAGTCAGTTATGGTGGTACCAGCCTCTTAGTATCCTGTATGGCTGTCGGACTGCTACTTCGAATTGATCATGAACGCCGCATGACCGGACGCAAAGTGACCCCACGCGGAGGTGCCGAATGAGTCGTATTTTAATCGCGGCCGCGGGCACCGGTGGTCACGTTTTTCCTGCGCTTGCCGTTGCTGAGCAGTTGCGCAGTGAGGGTCACCAGGTCGAGTGGGTAGGTACGGAAGAACAGCGTATCGAAGCACAAGTTGTGCCCCAACACGGTTTTACATTGCATCGCATTTCGATGACAGGACTTCGCGGTCACGGCGTTAAGAGGCTCATTAGCATGCCTAAGACACTGTTTTCGGCTTGGCGCCAGACGCGTAAATTGTTTCGTCAGCTTCAACCCGACTTAGTGCTTACATTTGGCGGTTACGTATGTGCCCCTGTCGGTTGGGTGGCGCATGGTCTTGGTGTGCCACTGATAACCCATGAGCAAAACTCAGTTCCGGGCATGACGACACTGTTACTTGCTCGATGGGCGAATACGGTATTACTGGGATTGCCATTGGATAAGTCACGCTCGAAGAGTTTGCAGTTATTAAAGCGCGATCATGTGTATCGAGTGGGTAATCCGTTGCGACAAGATATTATTAAAGCGGCGCATCAAGCAGATCGTGAACAAGCAACGGCGTCAACGAATATATTGATCGTCGGCGGCAGCCTGGGTGCGCGTGTCTTTAATCAAACGTTGCCCGAGGCACTCGTGCAAGTTGACGCGTCCTTAAATGTGACACACCAGGTAGGGGCTGGAAATGCTGCGTCGGTTGAGGCGCATTATGGTGCACTCAATAATGAACACCATACGGTTGAGGTTGTCGAGTTTATTGATGATATGGCAAGTGCTTATGCGGCTGCCGATATCATTATTAGTCGCGCTGGTGCGCTTTCGGTATCTGAGATCTGTGGCATTGGTAGAGCCGCTATTTTTGTGCCGCTTCCACATGCCGTTGATGATCACCAGACCGCAAACGCCAAGGCCGTGACTGATGCGGGTGGAGCGCTTCTCATCGCGCAGGATGAGTTCACCGATGAAAACCTTGCAAAGTCCTTGCAAAGTCTATTGCAAGCACCTTCGCAACTATGGAAAATGGCGAGCTTTTCCCGCTCGGTCGGTGAGTTGCAAGCAACAGACCATATTGTCGACCTGTGCCTTCAGGTTTTGGCGGGCGAGACCCACCCTCAACCAGCAGTAGAGAGAGCGTTATGAGCCAAACGTCACAACAGCCTTTTACCATTGTTAACGTGCCTGAGATGCGTCGCGTCAAGCGTATCCACTTTATCGGTATTGGTGGCGCTGGTATGGCAGGTATCGCCGAAGTATTGCTGAATCAGGGTTATTGCGTTGTTGGCTCCGATGTTGCCGAAAATGCGAATACACAGCGCTTGGCTGCTATCGGTGCAGAGCTTTTTATCGGACACCGGGCCGTCAATGTTGAAGACGCCGATGTCGTAGTTGTAAGTAGTGCGATTAAACCGGACAATGTTGAGCTTGATGCTGCGCAACAGCAGCGTATCCCGATTGTACGCCGTGCTGAAATGCTGGCTGAATTGATGCGCTTTAGACATGGCATCGCCGTCGCTGGAACGCACGGTAAAACAACGACGACTTCGTTAGTTGCCAGTGTATTCGCGCAAGCCGAGCGTGATCCGACTTTCGTTATCGGTGGCTTACTTAACTCGGCGGGAAGTAATGCTCGCTTGGGTTCGAGCAAATACCTGATTGCCGAAGCAGATGAAAGTGACGCCTCGTTTTTGCACCTGCAACCGATGGTGGCGGTGGTCACCAATATCGAAGCTGATCACATGGATACATACGGTGGGGACTTTAGCCGTTTACTCGATACTTATGTCGATTTTCTGCACAATTTGCCGTTTTATGGCTTAGCAGTCATGTGTATCGATGACCCTGCGGTACGTGAGTTGATTCCCCGCGTCGGTCGCCAAGCGATCACCTATGGTTTTAGCGAGGACGCTGATGTGCGAGCAGTGGACTACCATCAGCATCAAGGACAAAGTCATTTTAAAGTACTACGCGATGGACATGCGCCATTAAATGTCTCACTGAATCTGCCTGGACGCCACAATGTTCTCAATGCATTAGCGGCTGTTGCGGTCGCTTCGGATGAGGGGATTGAAGATGATGCCATCCAGCGCGCATTAAATAAATTTGAGGGAATCGGACGAAGGTTCGAATACCATGGTGAGTGTCGAGTTTCCGGTTGGTCAACCGAGACACCGGATGGTGTGATGGTGGTCGATGATTATGGTCACCACCCGTCCGAGGTTGATGCGACTATTAAAGCGGCGCGTCAAGGCTGGCCTGATAAACGTCTGGTCATGGCTTTTCAGCCACATCGATATTCGCGTACGCGAGACCTGTATGAAGATTTTGTCAACGTACTATCGCAGGTTGATACGTTATTACTACTTGAAGTTTATGGCGCCGGAGAAACTCCTATTTCAGGTGCTGACAGCCGTTCGCTCTGTCGCTCTATTCGTCAGCGCGGTCAGCTCGATCCAATCTATGTTTCTGACACGGATGCATTGCTGGAAATTATTGGCGATGTTTTACAACCGGGAGACCTTCTCCTGACTCAAGGCGCAGGTAACGTTGGGCAGTTAGCTAAACGACTGACAAGCGAAGTATTTGATTGTCGAAAGGAGGCTCTATGAAGTCTTCCGACTTTGGTAAGGTAGCTGTGCTGATGGGCGGAAACTCTGCGGAACGAGAAGTTTCGTTGAAATCGGGTCATGCGGTACTGAATGCGTTAATTGCCCAGCAAATTGATGCGTTCGCCTTCGATCCGGCGGAGCGTCCAATTACTGATTTATTGAGTCTTGGTGTCGACCGTGCATTTATCGTTTTACACGGTCGTGGAGGCGAGGATGGCGCAATGCAAGGCGCGCTGCAATCGTTAAACGTACCTTATACCGGTAGCGCCGTTTTAGGTTGCGCATTGGCGATGGATAAAGTGCGTACAAAGCAAATCTGGCAGAGTTTGCACTTGCCTGTTGCTCCGTCAATCGTCATTCGCGTCGGCAGTGCCCAGTGGGATGCAGCACAAATATTGAAACAGCTGGGTGATAAGGTCATCGTCAAGCCTGCCTTAGAAGGCTCATCAATTGGTATGAGCGTTGCGTCCGAAGCCGGCGAGTTAGATGCGGCGATAAGAGAAGCATTGCGCTACCAGAGCGACGTACTGGTCGAACGTTGGATCAACGGGAAAGAATACACCGTAGCACTGTTAAATGATGAGGCATTACCCGTCATACGGTTACAAACGCCGCATCAGTTTTATGATTTTTCTGCCAAATATCAGGCAAACGATACCCAGTATCACTGCCCGGCCGGATTATCTGACGAAGATGAGGGGTATCTGCGTCACTTAGCTGTGTTGGCATTTTCAGCCATCGATGGTCGCGGTTGGGGACGCATTGATGCCATGCGTGATGACGAAGGTCAGTGGTTTTTACTAGAAGCCAATGCAGTTCCAGGAATGACCGAGAAAAGTTTAGTACCTATGGCTGCAAAACAATATGGTCTGTCATTTGAACAGTTAGTCTGGAATATTTTGGCACAGACGCTGGAGCAGTAAATGAGCCAACATGCCAAGCTACCCCCGCTAACGCAGTGGAACTTTTGGCTCGGGGTGGTGATTTGTGTGGTGACCATAGGGGGCTTTGTATTTGGCACCTGGTATTTGATGGATGTGCTAGAAGATGAGCAACAAGTACCGTTAGCGCGATTCAACGTACAAGGTCAATTGCAGCAAACGGACGTGGCGGCCATTAGAGAAGCTATATTAGCGCAGCCGCTAGGCAGTTTTTTTACGGCCGATGTGGACCAAATTAGAGCGCGCATTGAGGCGTTACCGTGGGTTAAGCAAGCCTCACTGCGCAAAGTGTGGCCCGATCGATTATCGGTCCATGTGACGGAGCAGACGCCGATCGCTCATTGGAATGGCGACCGGTTATTGAATGCAGAAGGGGATGTATTTAGTGCTGAGCTCGATACCCGCAAGCTACCACAAGCGCTGCCTCAATTGTTTGGGCCAGAGCGCGAGGTAGAGCAAACGCTTACGGCGTATCGTGATTTACAAGGGCTACTGTCGTTAAATGGTCTAAGCATCTCAGCATTACGACTAACGGATAGATTTTCTGTCAATGTCGTATTGACGTCGGGTATCGAGTTAAAACTAGGACGCGAAGCGACGGCAGAACGGATAAAGCGCTTTATTGATTTATTACCGAAGATTAAGTCGCATCCGAACAATGAAAAGGAACGCATAGAAGCCGTTGATTTACGGTATGATACAGGGGTTGCCGTGAGTTGGCAGCCAAAGGAAGCAGAAGAGAGTTAAACAACTATGTCGAAGACCACTGAACGACAAATGGTCGTTGGATTAGATATCGGAACTAGCAAGGTCACTGCCTTGGTAGGAGAGTTGTTGCCTGATGATGATATCAGTGTCATTGGCGTAGGCGTAACAACAGCGCGCGGTATGGATAAGGGTGGCGTTAACGATCTTAATTTGGTTGTGCAGTCGATTCAGCGTGCAGTGGATGAAGCTGAGTTGATGGCTGACTGTCGAATTGCTTCGGTATACCTTAATATTTCGGGTCGTCATATTTCATGCCAGAACGAAAGCGGTATGGTGCCGGTTAATGAGGCAGAAGTAACACAAGATGATGTGGACAATGTTATTCACGCGGCACAATCCGTACCGATTGCGAAAGAACGTCGAATACTACACGTGCTACCACAGGAGTACGTGATCGATTCGCAAGAGAGTATTCGTAGCCCCATCGGCATGTCGGGCGTTCGCATGGAATCAAAGGTTCATATCATCACCTGTGCCAATGATATGGCAAAGAATATCACTAAAGCGGTTGAACGCTGTGGCTTGCAGGTTGATAAGCTGATTTTTTCAGCGTTAGCGTCCAGCATTTCCGTGCTGACCGATGACGAAAAGGATCTGGGTGTCGCCTTAGTTGATATGGGCGGTGGTACCATTGACATTTGTATTTATGCTGGCGGTGTACTGCGTCATACCGCAGTCATTCCGGCGGCGGGCAACCAAGTAACGAGTGATATCGCGAAGATATTCCGTACGCCGACTAATCATGCCGAGCAAATAAAAACCGAGCACGCCTGTGCATTGCGCGGGTTGGTCAGTATGGAAGATACCATCGAAGTCCCCTCTGTCGGCGGGCGACCCGCTCGGATGATGTCTCGTCACACGTTGGCAGAGGTGGTCGAGCCGCGTTACCAAGAGTTGTTCGAGTTAGTTCGCGAAGAGATAGTGCAGAGTGGCCTGGATGAGCAAGTGGCCGCCGGCGTTGTGCTAACGGGCGGCAGTGCAAAGATGCAGGGTTGTATTGAGTTCGCAGAAGAGATTTTTCAGATGCCAGTGCGCATAGGTAAACCGCTCCATATAAAAGGTTTAAAAGATTACGTAGAGGATCCGGTTTATGCGACCGCGGTTGGACTGTTAAAGTACGGTCAAGAAGACGCGACGGCATCGCAACAAGAAAGCAGTAAAACTGACGTAATCGGTATGTGGCAAAAGCTGCAAAACTGGTTTAAAGGTGAGTTTTAATCGCTGGGGTAGCAAGTAAAAGCAGGTAGGGAGAAGAAAAATGTTTGAACTGATGGATAATTACGAAAGTGAAGCCGTCATCAAGGTTATTGGTGTCGGCGGTGGTGGCGGTAACGCCGTCCAGCATATGGTTAAAGAGTCAATCGAAGGTGTACAGTTCATCGCTGCAAACACCGATGCGCAAGCACTCCGAAACCATAGTGCCGATGTTACTATTCAGCTCGGCTCTGATATTACTAAGGGCTTGGGTGCAGGCGCGAATCCAGAAGTCGGGCGCCAGTCGGCGGAAGAAGACCGCGATAACATTCGTGCGCAACTTGAAGGCGCCGACATGGTCTTTATCGCTGCGGGCATGGGCGGCGGCACCGGTACGGGTGCGGCACCGGTGGTCGCTGAGGTAGCGAAAGAACTGGGCATTCTAACCGTGGCTGTGGTGACCAAGCCGTTCCCGTTCGAGGGTAAGAAGCGTATGGCGGTAGCCGAAGAGGGTATCAACGCCTTGGCACAGAGTGTCGATTCATTGATTACCATTCCTAACGAAAAGCTATTAAAAGTGATGGGGCGTGGTACCACCTTACTCGATGCGTTTAGCGCGGCTAACAATGTACTGCTAGGTGCCGTACAAGGTATTGCCGAACTCATTACTCGTCCGGGTCTGATTAACGTCGACTTTGCCGATGTGCGGGCGGTCATGAAAGAAATGGGTACGGCTATGATGGGCACAGGCGTAGCCAGTGGCGAAGACCGAGCGCAAGAAGCCGCTGAAATGGCTATCAATAGTCCATTGCTAGAAGATATCGACCTTTCCGGTGCGCGTGGCGTTCTCGTCAACGTGACTGCGGGCATGGATATGAGTATCGATGAGTTTGAAACGGTTGGTAATACCGTCAAGGCGTTTGCTTCTGATAATGCAACCGTCATTGTGGGAACCGTTATCGATACTGAGATGTCTGATGAATTACGTGTCACTGTTGTTGCGACCGGTATTGGTGCAGAGCGCAAGCCAGATATCTCCTTGGTCAATAACGCAGCACAAGCACCTAAGCGCGAACCGGCAGCAACTTATCGACGCGATTTAGATCGTAGCTCGGCAGCACCGCACTACGACGAGGAGCAAGAGCCTGCAGCTGAACACAAAGCAGAGCCAGCGCGCAAGCCAGCACCTAAGCAAAGCGCAGAAAAAGAGCTCGACTATTTGGATATCCCAGCGTTTTTGCGGAAGCAAGTGGATTAATGCGTAAAAATTAAGCAAAATTTGCGTCATACATGACATTTATCGTATAATGTCAGACCGCGTTTCGCGCAGCAGATTTGATTGGATAGGTGAATTCGATTAATGATTACACAACGTACACTTAAAAAAGCGATTTCAACCACAGGTGTGGGTCTACACCGCGGCAACAAAGTGAACTTAACTTTGCGCCCCGCGCCGGCCAACACAGGGTTGATATTCCGCCGTGTCGATTTAGACCCGGTGGTGGACATCCCAGCTCGCGCTGATTGGGTACGAGATACCCAGTTGTGTACGTGTTTAATCAACGAAGACAACGTTCGAGTGTCGACGGTTGAGCACTTGCTCGCCGCATTAGCGGGCGTTGGCATCGACAACTTGATTATCGAAGTTGATTCGCACGAGATCCCGATTATGGACGGAAGCTCTCACCCCTTTGTGTACCTGCTACAAAGCGCGGGCATTGAAGAGCAAGCGAGTGCGAAGAAATTTATTCGAATCAAACAGCCTATTCGTGTCGAAGACGATGGAAAGTGGGCGGAACTGCTACCCCATGATGGTTTCCGCATCGACTTTGCTATCGATTTCGACCACCCTGCGATCTCTGAAACCGGTCAGACGGTCTCGATGGATTTCAGTAGTTCGGCGTTTATCAAGGAAATAAGTCGTGCGCGTACGTTCGGCTTTATGAAAGACATCGAATACTTGCGTGCAAACAACCTGGCTTTAGGTGGAAGTTTTGATAACGCAGTGGTGTTAGACGAGTTTAGAGTCCTGAATACAGATGGTCTGCGTTACGACGATGAGTTCGTTAAACATAAAATGTTAGACGCGATTGGTGATTTGTACATGGGTGGCCATAGTATTTTAGGTCACTTGAGAGCGTATAAATCAGGCCATGCGTTAAATAATCAGTTACTACAAGCGTTGCTAGCACAGCAGTCAGCTTGGGAGTTCGTGACATTTGAAGATAAAGCGTCTGAAGCACCCATTAAATATTGGTCACCTTCACTCGCTTGATGTCGAGACATAGCCTGTGCGTATTTGAAAAGGTGCTTAGTGAAAACTATGCACCTTTTTTTATTCGTCTGGCGTTAATTTAGTGCTGTTAGCAATTTGTTCTGCGAGCTTAAGCAGCTGAGTCTTAAGGGGTTCACTGCTTTGCTCAGCGAGCCTTAACAACCGTTGCTGGCGGCTCATTTCGGGCGAGGTTGGGTCACGCCGCTGAGAGCGGTTGGAAGGATCAATATCGACGCTAAGTGAGTGAACGCTGGTGCCCGTCTCGCAAAAAGTCTTGATTAACCGGGGCGCTAATGAGCGCAACTGAGTCCCTGCTGATGCCGAGCGCGTGCGTACGATAATCTTGCCGTCGCGAATATTAAGCAAATCGCATTCAGCGGCAAGGTTTGCGGGCAGGCTACGTGCAAAGAGTAGTTGCCAATCACGGAGTTGAACGGCAAACTGTGCGTATTGGCTCAACGTGTTATGATCGCGTTGATTATCTAGCCACTGTTTGGTGGTCTTAGGTTTAGAGTTCATGTGCGCTTAGTCGTTGCTGTAAACCCATAATAAGAGAGTACTAATGAGTTTATCAGTCTTTTATAAAGGCTCCAAAATTCGTTTTAGTTTCCGGCTATCGCGGCGTCGATTTTTTTCTTATATCGGCTTAGCTGCGTTAGTGGGTGTCGCTTATTTCAAGCCTTGGAGTTATCAAGGTGTCGATCCGCGTGTGGCACAAGAGAAAATTAGCGAAGAGCAAAAAAACTTGGCGTTACAATCTAAGGCGGTCGCTGATCTGTATAGCGAGACTGAGAAACGTCTCGGCGCGATGACCGTTTATTTGGGCGAGTTGAGAGCGCACATGCGTCGTTTAGATGCGCTTGGTGAAAGGCTCGCGCAAAAGGCGAACCTAAATAACGGTGAGTTCAGTTTTGAATCCGGCATTCCTTTAGGGGGGCCAGAAACTGAGGCGGTCGCATTGCCCAAATCAAATAGCACAGAAGTTTTATCTGATATTGAGCAAATGCTGTCAAAAATTGCTGACAAGCAAAAACAACTCTCGTTACTTGAATCTGTGATGATGAATCACAATGTTAATAATGAAAGCTTCATTGCAGGTAGTCCTATCAGTAGTGGTTGGCTCTCATCGCAGTATGGTGTGCGTAAGGATCCGTTTAATGGCAAACCCGCGATGCACAAAGGTCTGGACTTTGCCAGTTATGACGAGGACGTAAAAGTCATCGCCACAGGTGCGGGCGTGGTGACTTGGGCCGGTGAACGTTGGGGCTATGGAAACTTAGTCGAAATTGACCACGGGGGTGGTTTGAAGACGCGTTATGGCCATAATGAGACGATCAATGTGCAGGTTGGAGATGTGGTCACCCGTGGACAAGTCATTGCCGAGATGGGCAACACAGGTCGTTCGACCGGACCTCACGTCCATTATGAAGTGCTCCGTAATGGAAAGCAGATAGACCCGAATCGTTTCGTATATCGTTCAGCGGATTAACGGTTCAGTTTGAATCATTAGATGCGGTGGCCTGCAGCTGCCGAATTTTTTAATTTTGAAAAAACAGGATAACTCGTTCTCATGCTAGGCAGTTTGTTCAGAAAAGTATTTGGGAGTCGTAACGACCGTATTTTAAAAACGCTTCAAAAACGCGTGAATCGAATTAATCAACTCGAACCAGAGTTCGAGGCGTTATCAGACGAACAACTAAAAGAAAAAACCACAGAGTTCAGAAAACGTCTTAACGAAGGTGCCAAATTAGATAGCCTTCTTGAGGAGGCATTCGCTACAGTTCGCGAAGCAAGCAAGCGTGTGTTTAAAATGCGCCACTTCGACGTGCAGATGGTGGGTGGTATGGTTCTCGATGAAAACCGTATCGCGGAAATGAAAACCGGTGAGGGTAAAACCCTAACGGCGACTTTGCCTGCGTATCTTAATGCATTGACGGGCAAAGGCGTTCATATCATTACGGTTAACGACTATCTCGCTAAGCGTGATGCTGAGTTTAACCGCCCATTGTTTGAGTTTTTAGGCATGTCAGTAGCTTTCAATATCCCCGGCATGCAGCCGCAAGATAAGAAGGCGGCTTACCAAGCTGATATCACCTATGGCACAAACAACGAGTTCGGTTTTGACTATTTACGTGACAACATGGCATTTTCGCCAGAGGAACGTGTACAACGCGAACTACATTATGCGCTAGTGGATGAGGTTGATTCGATCTTGATCGATGAAGCGCGGACTCCGTTAATTATTTCGGGTCCCGCAGAAGATAGCTCTGAGATGTATAAAAAAATGAATGAGCTCGTACCTTTGTTGGTGCGTCAAGAAAAGGAAGACACCGAAGAAGAACGTGGCGACGGTGACTTTACCATCGATGAAAAAGCAAAGCAGCTGCATCTCACTGAGAATGGCCAAGAGCATATTGAGTCATTACTGAAAGAGCGTGGCATGTTGGGCGAGGACGACTCGCTGTATTCAGCCGCTAATATTACTTTACTGCATCACATTAATGCTGCGTTGAGAGCGCACCATTTATTTAGCCGCGATGTTGACTATATCGTTAAAGACGGAAAAATCATCATCGTTGACGAACACACTGGGCGTACGATGGAAGGCCGTCGTTGGTCGGAAGGTTTGCACCAAGCGATGGAAGCCAAAGAAGGCGTTGAAATCCAAAATGAAAACCAAACCTTGGCATCGATTACCTTCCAGAATTATTTCCGATTGTACGACAAGCTTGCCGGTATGACCGGTACAGCGGATACCGAAGCGTTCGAGTTCCAGTCGATTTATGGCTTAGAAACGGTCGTAATTCCGACCAACCGTCCGATGGTACGCGATGATCGTGCCGACTTGATATATCTAACGACTCGCGAAAAATACGAAGCCATCGCTGAGGATATAGAAGAGTGTCGAAAACAAGGCCGTCCCGTCTTGGTTGGTACCGTCTCTATAGAAAACTCAGAATTGCTTTCGAGCTTGCTGAAGAAGAAAAAGATCCCTCATGCGGTGCTTAATGCGAAGTTTCACCAACAAGAAGCTGACATTGTTGCCCAAGCGGGTCGTCCCGGCGCGGTAACCATCGCCACCAACATGGCGGGTCGTGGTACGGATATCGTATTAGGCGGCAACTGGAAATCAGATGTTGAGAAGCTGGAAGAGCCGGACAACGATAAGATTGAGAAAATCAAACAAGAATGGCAAGTGCTTCATGACAAAGTCATAGAAGCGGGCGGCTTACATATCATCGGTACTGAGCGCCATGAGTCACGCCGTATTGATAACCAGCTACGGGGTCGTTCAGGTCGCCAGGGTGACCCGGGTTCATCGCGTTTTTACCTCTCTTTAGAAGATCCATTGATGCGGATTTTCGCCTCAGAACGTATGGCGACTATGATGAAGCGCCTTGGAATGAAAGAGGGTGAAGCGATTGAGCACCCATGGGTGACTCGTGCAATTGAAAACGCTCAGCGCAAAGTCGAAGGTCGAAACTTTGATGTGCGTAAACAGTTGCTTGAATATGATGATGTTGCGAATGACCAGCGCCGTGTGGTGTATGAACAGCGTAACGAATTACTCGATGAAGGCGATATTTCAGCGACGATTGATGTAATACGTGAAGACGTTGTTAACGCGGTAATTGATGAATACGTACCGCCGCAGTCGCTTGCTGAGCTGTGGGATCTGCCAAGTTTGGAAGAGCGTCTTCGTGCCGACTTTGATATCGAAGTTGAATTGCAAAAGTCGCTTGATGAGGATGAGCACTTCCACGAGGAAGTATTGCGCGAGCGTGTTTTAAATGCGCTAGTCGATGCCTACAAAGAAAAAGAAGCGCTTGTGGGTGCAGAAGTTCTGCGCCGCTTTGAAAAGTCGGTGATGCTACAAAGCCTTGACCAACATTGGAAAGAGCACTTAGCAGCGATGGATCACCTGCGCCAAGGTATTCACTTACGTGGTTACGCGCAGAAGAACCCGAAACAAGAGTACAAGCGTGAGGCATTTGAATTATTCAGTGAAATGCTGGAAAACTTAAAACTTGATGTTGTCACGTTATTGAGCCGCGTCCGTGTGCGCGCGCCTGAAGATGTTGATGCGGTTGATCAGCAACGTAAGGCAGCAGACAGCGCACCGCGAGAGTTCAAGCATGAGCAAGCGAGTGCTACTGCATCAGCCGATACCAATGCAGAATCGGGCGATCAGCAACAACCGGCTCAACGCGGAACGAAAGTGGGCCGAAATGAGCCGTGTCCTTGTGGCTCGGGTAAAAAATATAAACATTGCCACGGTAAACTCTAATTATGTCTGATAGTACGACGCCCACAGTTCACGTAGCTGTGGGCGTAATTAAAAATGAGCAAGGTGAGATATTTATCGCCAAACGACTGAACCATCAGCACCAAGGCGGTAAATGGGAATTTCCTGGTGGAAAAGTCGAGCAGGGTGAGTCGGTCACCGAAGCACTCATTCGCGAACTAAAAGAAGAGTGCAATATCGCAGTGACGGACTGTGCACCACTCACGGTCGTCGAACACCAGTACCGTGATAAGCGCGTATTACTTGATGTGTGGTGGGTGCTGTCATATACCGGGACTGCACGCCAGATGGAAGGGCAAGAATTTGTTTGGGCTGATATCGCTCAGCTCGATGCTTATCAGTTTCCTGATGCGAATCAACCCATCGTCGACTGCCTTATGGACGCACAATCCCATTAATAATCATCGTTGGCTGACTGCTCGGGTATTTGAGCCGGCTCGCCAGGAATAGCTTTCTCTTCATTTGCCCACTCTCCTAGGTCGATAAGCTTACAGCGCTCGCTACAAAAAGGACGGTAGGCGGCCTTTTCTGACCATTGAACTGTATCGCCGCAAGTTGGGCAATCGACGTGCGTTGGCATACGCTGTTCCTCTTGTTTACTGCTCATAACATCGAGCAAGTTGAATATCTAAGTCGTGCTGATACGCGTTACTCTGACCACTGTTTAATGTCATCAAGCGTATTGTAAAGCGTTGACGGTGACCAGACACAACGGGATAAATCGCGTCATCGGCGGCTATTTTCATGCGTAGAATAGCTAATGGGTCGGCACTTTCCTGCCAAAAACCTTTTTTTGCTCGAACGGTTTCGAAAGGGGCACGCTCTCTCAATAAACCCAGTAGCTGCGACAGTGCGTGTTGAAAACCGGCAAGTTGAGTGCGCCAATGTTCTTGGTGTTCAATTTGACTCGCTGGGCTCTGACTCAGCCATGTTTGTAACTGCGGGAGATCAAACAGTGCTTGATATCCAGGTTGGGAAAATCGCTGTCTCATGCTTGATAAAAACGCATCTTCTTTCAAGGCTTTGACAGATTGAGCCGCAGTGCCAAGTTGTTCTTGAGCCTCTCCAAGCCGGTGTAAGAGCAGTGCGACCATCTCTTTATCGACTTGTGGGTGCTTCGACCACTGTTGCACGAATTGTTTCTGTGTGTCGAGATCACGGTTCAGTTCGGTTTTAAGATCAAAGCGTTCAAATAGTTCGAGCAAGCCAAATAGGGTATTAAAAAATGGTAGCGCTTGTTGTTCAGAGCCATCAAGAGGCATTTTGATTTGTAAAAAACCTTGTTCAAGCCTCAAGTAGGTACGAAACCGTTCTTGCAAAGGGTATTCATAAATCACGTATGGCACTGATTCCGACATGGGGCTCTCATCCTATTAATCCGACCGCCCATGATAATGATTTCGTCGCGGGGTGCAAACAGATTCATTTTTGTGAAGCCAATTCGAGATAGTGTGCGTGCAATTTATCCAACTGATGGTATAAAGCCCGCAGGTCGTCTTCATTGCTAACAATGTCATCGGCTTTGCTAAGGCGTGTCGCGCGATCAATTTGCGACGCAATGATCGCAGCGACTTGTTCTTCGCTGGCCTGATCGCGCTTTTGCGTTCGCGCTAACTGAGTTTGCTCATCGACATCGATAACCAGCACGCGATCACATAATTCATCTAAGCCATTTTCTAGCAGCAATGGCGCAACTAATACAACATAAGCAGATTGTGCCTGCTCAAGCTGAGCCAGGATTTGTTGACGAATGAGCGGATGCAGTAACTGATTAATCCATGCTTTTTCGTCCGGGTTATCGAACACGCGTTGGCGCAATTGACTACGGATAAGGGCACCCGATTCATCGATGACTTCTGGCCCGAAATGCGCCTTTATTTCCTTCAGACCTTCGGTTCCGGGCGCAACCACTTCTCGTGCAATGACATCCGCATCGACGATGGCAATACCTTGCTCCGCAATATAGTCGGAAGCTGCGCTTTTTCCGCTACCGATGCCGCCCGTTAGACCTAAAATAAAACGACTCATTACATGACTCCAAGCCATTGCCAATAGGATTGAAGCAGCGTCTCTCCCCACAGATAACTGATTACCCCCCCGATAGCCAAAAAAGGACCAAAAGGAATGGGTACCGATTGCTTATGTTTAATCGCCACAGCCAGACCAATCAAAATACCAGCTACGGCGCTAAAAATGACGGTGACAGGGAGTAGGGTAACACCTGTGAAGGCACTGAGTGCGGCTAATAGCTTAAAGTCGCCGTAACCCATCCCTTCTTTGCCAGTGAGTAGTTTAAATACCCAATAAAGGCTCCAAAGACTTAGATACCCAACCACGGCACCGATGATGGCCTGGCTTGGTGTTACAGTACTAAGTGGGCTGATAGACCAAAGTAGAGCCAACCATAACAGCGGGTAGGTGAGGTTATCCGGTAATAGTTGATGCTGGTAGTCAATCACTGTCATGGCAATCAGTAAGCTGAGAGCCGTGCCGAATACCCAGAAGCTAATCGTTAAACCGAACTGCCAACTGAGCGCGAGAAAAATAAGCGTCGTTGCGACTTCAACTAACCAGTAATAAATTGGAATTGGTGTATTGCAATGACGACACTGGGCGCGCAACACCAAATAACTCAAAATCGGAATGTTGTCATACCACGCCACCGAATGCTGACATTTAGGACAGTGGGAGCCGGGGACCGCAATATTAAACTGTGTTTTCTCGCGTACAGGCTCGCCGGCAAGTTCAGCACATTCATACTTCCACTGTAATTGCAGTTGCTTTGGCAGGCGCGCGATGACTACGTTCAAAAAGCTCCCGACTGACGCGCCGAGTAACCCCGCGATGAGGAGCGCTTGCCAAGAAGTAGCCGCTAATAATACATCCATTTTATGAGTCCTAAGCTAATTGTTGTGTCAGCGAAAAAATCGGTAAATACATCGCCAACAACATAAATCCTATAATGCCCGTTAGTATGATCATCAGTAAAGGGTTTAGCCACACCCTCAACTGCTCACAATAACGTTCGATACGCTGGCTAAAGTCCTGGCTTAAACGTTCTACAGCGTGATCGACGCGACCAATATGTTCTGCTGTTTGCAGGTACGCCTGGATCGTTGGATCGTTAATTTGTACCGTGCTAAAAGATCGAGACCAACTGTTACCTTGATTAAGTGCTTGTGCAATATTCAGTAATTTACTTTGCATGGGCAGCCACGTTGAGTGACTCGCAACCATTTGCGTAGCGTTGACCGCAGACATACCACTTTGCATCCCTAAGGCAAGGTATTCGAAGGTTGACTGATACACGCTTAGGCGCTTCAGTTTACCCCAAATCGGTAAACGCTGCATTACTGCCTGAACGCGTTGTTTCTGTAACCGATAAAGCACCGTAAAACTCAGTAGTAAAATACCTGTTATGGCGAGTATGTTAGTGGCAGATTGACGCAACCAAGTAACACATGTAATTAAATACTGGGTTAATGCAGGGAGCGGCTGGCTGTCGAATAGTTGTTGGATGGTGGGTAGTACCCAGGTGACAAACACCGTAATAATAATGAGTGCCATAAAAAGTAGTGCCACTGGATAGCGTAAGGCATTCTTGACCAACGCGCTGATATGCCGTTGTCGTTTCCAACTAGCCACTAGGCTTTGCATGACCAGAGGTAGTTGCCCGGTTTGTTCTGCAACCGCGATACCCGCCTGAGCTGCTTTTAACGCTCGACGCTTCTCAATGCTCAATGCCTCGGCCAGGCTGATTCCTGCCTGTACGCTGTGCTGCAGGTACTGATAATGTCTTTTGAGTGCTGGTTGATGCGTTTGTTTGGCGACAACCCCCAGTGCTAACGCGAGCGGCAACCCGCCCGTTATCAGCTGTTCTAGACGATTGAGCGCGAGATACCATTGAGTCGTTGAAAATTGATTATAACGTCGAAAAACGTTCATCTTCGTGACTCCGATAACTTGCCTGAATGAGTGCCTGTAAACTCGGTAACTGATAGTGTTTTAGAATAGTATCGCGATGCGTTTGCGCCAATGACTCGCTATAGCCGCGCAGACGCTCAGGCCACGGCAGTAACTCAAATATGACTTTAACACCGCCTTGCGCCTGCGCGAGCAGTCGCTGGCTTATTAACAGTCTTAATGCGGCGGTCACATCGGTTTGTTGCGCACCTAACTGAACTAAACGACGAATCACATCAATTGCAGTATCGGCATGTATTGAAGCAATGACTAAATGACCAGTTAGCGCTGCTTGTACAGCGATTTTAGCGGTTTCTGCATCGCGGATCTCACCGATCATGATGACGTCAGGATCTTGTCTCAAAAAGGCACGCAAAACCTTTGCAAAACTTAAATTGCGTTGTGAGTGTACCTGCGTTTGCAAAATTCCATCGAGCTCAACTTCAATCGGATCTTCGACACTACATACCCGAAGCCCTGACTCACTTAGCTGTTTAATAATACTGTACATGGTAGTGCTTTTGCCGCTACCTGTCGGGCCAGATACGAGGATGAGTCCTATCGCAGAGGAGAGTTGCTTAATTAAATGATGAAACTGTCTATCGGTGAATCCAAGTTGGTGCAGCGAGGGCAGTTGTTCAGCACTGTATAAACACCGTATAACAAGACTTTCGCCACGATTACCGGGGCATGAGTTGAGGCGAAACCGGGCGCTTAAATCGGGTAACTCCAAGTCAATGCGTCCGTCTTGAGGTTGTTTGCTCTCCGTGACATCCACCTCTGCCATTACTTTTAGCTGAGCAACCAATGTATCGACATCGTGCTGTGATAAACGCCGTTGCTCAATTAGTCGACCTTGAATACGCAGGCGAATGCGGCCACCTTCGCGGAGCGACTCAATATGAATGTCCGAGGCGTTAAGACGGCGTGCATTAGCAAGCACGCTCTGAGCGTTAACCGCTGATAGATGAACAGTAGATTGGGTGCGTGCATAGACGCACAGGATGGACTTGGCGTTCATCGCTTTTAAACGAAATGTAATCGTATCGCGTTGCGGCCACGCATCGCGAGTGAGTATCAGAATTAGACCGTGCTGAGTATCAATAAGTTCGGTCAAGGAGCCTTCCGGAAGCCCTAGTTGGCTTATAAGTCGTTGGCAGGTTGATGAGTTAGCAGGTAGTTCAGTGTGCCAATAGGAACCGATATGATGTGCAACAATCATTGCGCGACTCCTTCCACGCATTGGGTTGCAAGGGGGTGGCCCGAGTCGTAGTCCGAGCAACCAAGACGCCAATCAAATACCAAGCCACGAGTATCCGGCGATAAACTCAGTTTAAGCGGTGCTTGATCAACGACAACATCAGCCAAGGTTAGCTGAATGATGCCGCTTGAGGTGACTTCAAGCGACGTTAGCGCCTTAGGTAAAGGATCGGGGATTGGGGGAATACCGCGCTGCCCAGGTCGTGAACAACGGCTCATGTCACTTTCAGTTTGCCAGCACAGTGCCATGGCAAGCTGTAAGCTTTGGGTATGATTTAATGCGGCAGTGACGCGAGCTTGCTGGACATAACGCTGATATGCAGGCACCGCGAGCGATGAGAGAATAGCAATAATGGCAACAACGACCATTAACTCTATAAGACTAAAGGCGGACGAGTACTTTTTCATAATGGCTTTTGCGTAAAGCCAAAACTATGGTATCGCCCGCGCCGTTTGGCAAACGGATTAGTTTGTGCGAGGTTGCCCTATCCGCATCGACAAGTCGATAGCTGTGACGTGTTTAGTCAAGGCACCGCTGGAGATAAAATCGACGCCTGTTGCGCCGAGTGCTTGCAACGCTTCATCAGTAATATTGCCAGACACTTCTAACTTGAGTGGTGAACCTGCGGCTTTGTTTTGTGCCACAGCCGCTTCGATATCGCTGATAGTAAAATTATCTAACATGACAATATCGGCACCGGCATCCAGTGCATGTTTAAACTCCGCCAAGGATTCGACTTCGACTTCGACGGGCTTGCCTGGGTTTAATTCACGCGCCGTTTTGACGGCAGGCACAATACCACCACACGCGGCGATATGGTTTTCCTTTATCAGATAGGCATCAAATAAACCGATGCGATGATTAGTACCGCCGCCACAGCGAACCGCATACTTTTGCGCCATACGAAGACCCGGAATTGTTTTGCGTGTGTCGAGTAAACGCGTATTGAACCCTGCCAATTTACTGACATAAAAAGCCGTTTGTGAGGCTGTCGCTGACAGTGTTTGCAAAAAGTTAAGTGCACAACGTTCGCCTGTTAGTAAGCTGCGGCTGTTGCCTGATAAGTGGCACAAGGTTGTGTTAGCTTGCACCTTGTCGCCGTCGGTGACACACCACTCGATAGCCACATCGGCATCCACCTGACGAAACACCTCTTCGACCCAAGCAGTGCCGCAAACCACCATATCTTCACGGGTGATGATAGTCGCTTCGCTTACATGGTGAGCCGGAATCAACTGTGCCGTAATATCCAGTGTGGGATCCGCCGCTGACAAATCTTCTTCTAAACTATGAGTGACTTGCGACGCAATAGCATGGCGTTCGGCTTCGGTGAGCTGCATGGGATACTTTACCTTTTGACTGACAATGACGATACTAGGGCACAAACTTTACCGTTTTGCTGAGCCCGTGAAAAGACACACAATAAAAAATCACTGGATTCGAGACGTAAAACACTGTGTTTCACCGCACTATGATGAGCGCCCCGATGAACAGGACATTTCGCTATTGGTCATCCATTGTATCAGCTTACCCGAAGGTTGTTATGGGACGCCCTATATTGAGAAACTATTTACCCAGGGGTTGAGCCAGCAAGAGGGTGATTATTTCGCGCCTTTGACGGGCTTACGCGTATCAAGCCATTTGTTGATTAGACGTGATGGTACTATCGAGCAATACGTGCCTTTTGACAAACGCGCCTGGCATGCCGGCGTGTCCAGTTACGACGGGCGTGAACGCTGTAATGACTTTAGCATCGGTATTGAGCTTGAAGGCACCGATCATTCCCCTTACAGCAAACGCCAGTATCAGAGCTTGGTTGATGTTAGCCAGACAATATTAGACTATTACCCTAAACTGACATTAGACAGAATCACAGGCCATCAACATATTGCGCCCGGCCGAAAGACGGATCCCGGACGCTGTTTTGACTGGTCGTATTATTTGAACGCATTGTCGCGCAAGGACTCTCTATGACACTCATTGCTTTGCTCATAGCACTTAGTATCGAACGGCTTTACCCATTACCCGCGGTATGGTCGATCGACTTTTACATGCAGCGCTGGATGAATTGGAGCCAAACTAAAGTCCGTTACTTCCAGGGACAATCGGCTTGGGCGTTACTGCTTCAAATATTATTACCTGCTGCTTTAGCTTGGCTATTATTTCATTGGCTTGATAGTGGTTTAGTTAATTTTATTGGCGGCATTATCGTGTTGCTATTGGTGATGAATGCAGGGCCAGAACGAGTCGCGTATAAACAGCTATTAAAAACAGCAATGCGAGCAGATAGCGCAGGTTATCAAGAAGCCGCTGAGCAACTACGTCACTATGCCCATTTACCCGAGGGCACTCCAGTCGAACGCGCCGTAGTATGGCTGAATTTTGTCCACTTTTTGGCACCGATATTTTTCTTCGTCACCTTTGGAATTGCAGGTGTTTTAGCTTATGGCTGTTTGCGGAGTGTCTACCGCGGCACAGTCCAACAGGATTTTGATGAGGCCGCACGGGCTCAGGTAGAGCGAGCACTGTGGGCGCTTAATTTTATTCCAGCACGTTTTGCGGCGCTCGGAGCCGCCTTGGTGGGTCACTTTAGTCATGTTCTGCCTGCTGTCATGGCAATGGCGACGAACACTCAAGATGATAACCCCGAGCTATTGCACCATGTGGTCGAGAAGGCAGAAGGGCGGTCACACCACCCCGATGATCGATCCGATGCTGTCACTCACCAGCTTAATCTGATGAAACGACAACACCTATTTTGGTTTGTCGTCATCGCAGTATTAACCCTGACAGGGACCATCGTTTAGCTTTAATGCCAGTAAACAAAGGTCTGACCAGCTAAATTAATTTGGGGTTTACCGCTGAATGATTTAGAATATCGGGCAACTTTGGTCAGACCAATTTACCGAGGGTGGACAGCACATTGCCTTTTGAACGTATAAAAGTGGCGAAAATCTCCGATCAAATCGTTTCACAAATCGAGGCGATGATCGTTGATGGCCGTTTTGAAGCCGGTCAAAAGTTGCCCGCCGAGCGAGAGCTTGCGCAACAGTTCAGTGTTTCGCGGCAATCGTTGCGGGAAGCGATTCAAAAGCTCGAAGCGAAAGGTTTGTTAGAACGTCGCCACGGTGGTGGCACCTTTGTCACCGACAGTGTGAATGAGTCGGTGACAACGCCGTTGTTCGAGTTATTGGCAAAACACCCCGAATCACAATTCGACCTTCTCGAATTTCGTCATGCGCTGGAGGGCATTTCGTCGTTTTATGCCGCTTTACGAGGCACAGATGCCGATCTAGATCGTATCGAATTCAGTATCAATAGCATAATGGATTCACAAACGCGGGCTATCGACGAGCAAGTGCAGTCGCTCGTTAATTTCTATTTACGCATTGCTGAAGCATCACATAATGTGGTGCTTTTGCATGTGGTGCAGGGCATGCGCGAGCTCCTTGCAGAAAACATAAAGCAAAACTTAGAGGTGTTGGCTAACAATCCCTCGGTAGTGGAGCAGTTAAACCAACACCGTTTGCAAATTGCCAAGGCAATTATCAACGGTCAACCGGAGCAGGCACGAGATGCATGTCATCAACATTTGTCCTATATTGAACAGGCATTGATGGAGATGACGAAAGAACAATCTCGCATTCGGCGCTCGCTTCGTCGTTCCTGATTGAAACATTGAATGAAAGGAATAGCTATGAGTGAAGAAAACAAACAAGATGTTGACCAGCAAGAAACGCAGGAGTGGCTCGACGCCCTCGAAGGCGTTTTAGATGCCGAAGGTCCCGACCGTGCGCATTTCTTGTTGGAGCAACTGATTGACAAAGCGCGTCGTAACGGTGCGTATTTGCCTTATCGCCCAACCACTTCCTACTTAAATACTATTCCGGCAAGTCAGGAACCGACCATGCCGGGCAACCAAACCATGGAAGCACGCATTCGTTCAGCGATTCGCTGGAACGCCGCGATGATGGTTTTGCGTGCGTCACAGAAAGGTGAGGAACTGGGTGGCCATATTGCCAGCTTTGCGTCTTCAGCGATGCTGTATGATGTTGGCTTTAACCACTTCTTCCGCGCGCCGAGTGACGGTGACGGGGGGGATTTCCTATTTATTCAAGGTCACGCATCGCCAGGTATTTACGGCCGTGCATTTATCGAGGGTCGCTTAACCCAAGAGCAACTGGATAACTTCCGCCAAGAAGTCGACGGCAAAGGCTTGCCTTCGTATCCGCACCCGAACTTGATGCCTGACTTCTGGCAATTCCCGACGGTATCAATGGGCTTGGGTCCAATTCAGGCGATCTACCTCGCCCGTTTCTTGAAGTATTTGACTGACCGTGGCATTAAAGACTGCTCAAACCAACGCGTGTATTGCTTTATGGGCGATGGTGAAACCGATGAGCCAGAAAGCTTGGGTGCAATTAGCCTGGCATCACGCGAAGGCTTAGATAACTTGACCTTTGTTATCAACTGTAACTTGCAACGCTTGGATGGTCCGGTGCGTGGTAACGGTAAAATTATCCAAGAGCTGGAAGGTACTTTCCGCGGTGCTGGTTGGGAAGTTATCAAGGTGATCTGGGGTCGCTATTGGGATCCATTACTGTACCGCGACACGGAAGGTAAGTTACGTGAGTTGATGGAAGAAACCGTGGATGGTGACTACCAGAACTTTAAAGCAAAAGGTGGCGCATATACGCGTGAACACTTCTTCGGTAAATATCCAGAAACCGAAGAAATGGTTGCTAACTTATCGGATGAAGATATCTGGCGTCTAAACCGCGGTGGTCACGATCCCGTTAAGGTTTACTCGGCCTATCACAAAGCGGTGAACACCAAAGGACGTCCGCAAGTTATCTTAGCGAAGACCGTGAAAGGTTACGGCATGGGTGCGGCAGGCGAAGGTAAAAACATCGCCCACCAAGTTAAGAAAATGGATATGGATGCCATCAAGCATCTACGTGATCGCTTTAACATCCCGTTCAAAGATGAAGAGCTACAAGATCTGCCTTACTACAAGTTTGAGGAAGACAGTGAAGAGCTGAAGTACATGAACGAGCGTCGCGAGGCATTGGGCGGATACATGCCAACCCGTCGCGCTGAGAGCGATGTTGAGCTTGAGCTACCGTCGTTGAAAGCGTTTGATGCGGTGCTGAAAGGCTCAGGCGACCGCGAAATTTCATCAACGATGGCTTTCGTCCGCGTACTGACGGCATTATTGAAAGATAAGAAAATCGGTAAGCGAGTCGTACCTATTATTCCTGACGAAGCACGTACCTTTGGTATGGAAGGCTTGTTCCGTCAAGTGGGCATTTATGCGCACCATGGTCAAAAATATACCCCGCAAGATGCCGATCAAGTGGCCTACTATCGTGAAGATAAGAAAGGTCAGGTTATTCAAGAAGGTATCAACGAGCTGGGCGCAATGGCGTCGTGGGTGGCAGCAGGTACAAGCTACTCACTTAACAATGAGCCGATGATTCCGTTCTACATCTATTACTCGATGTTTGGTTTCCAACGTGTGGGCGACTTAGTGTGGGCCGCTGGCGACAGCCAAACACGCGGTTTCTTGATTGGTGGTACAGCCGGTCGTACAACGCTGAACGGCGAAGGCTTGCAGCACCAAGACGGACACAGCCATATCTTGTTCGGTACGGTGCCTAACTGTATTACTTATGACCCAACCTACGGTTATGAGATTGCAGTGATCGTTCATGACGGTCTGAAGCGCATGTATGAAGATCAAGAGAACGTGTTCTATTACCTGACTGTAATGAACGAAAACTATCATCAGCCAGAAATGCCAGAAGGTGTCGAAGAAGGTATCTTACGTGGTATTTACAAGCTCGACGAGGTGAAAGCTAAGAAGAAAGCCAAAGCCGATGTTCAGCTGTTAGGTAGCGGCACGATCTTAGAGCAGGTGCGCAAAGCAGCTGACATCTTGGCAGAGGACTTCGATATCAACTCGACCGTGTACAGTGTAACTTCGTTCAACGAGCTGGCGCGTGATGGTTTAGATGTTGAGCGTCATAACATGCTCAATGCCGATAAAGAGCCAAAAGAAGCCTTTATTACTAAGGCAATGAAAGATGCAAAAGGTCCCGCGGTTGCAGCGACGGATTACATGAAGTTATATGCTGACCAAGTGCGTCAGTGGGTGCCGACTTCGTATCGTGTCTTGGGTACCGATGGCTTTGGTCGTTCGGACAGCCGTGCAAATCTGCGTAAGCACTTTGAAGTGGACGCCAACCACGTGGTGGTTGCTGCACTTAAAGAGCTTGTTGATGCCGGCGACATTGACGCAAAAGTGTTGAGCAAAGCGATCAAAGACTACGGTATTGACGTCGACAAACTTAACCCACGTAACGCATAAGGAGTATTGATATGGCGGATAAGATTGAACTCAAAGTCCCCGACGTGGGCGGAGAAGAAGTCGAAGTCATTGAGATCCTCGTCAGCGCAGGCGACACCATCGAGAAAGAAGATGGTGTTGTCACAGTCGAGAGTGACAAAGCTTCTATGGATATTCCCGCCTCTGAGGGCGGGAAAATCGTCGAGTTAAAAGTAAAAGAAGGCGACACCATTAAAGAAGGTGACGTCCTCGCTATCATCGAAGCGGCGAGTGATGACAGCGCCGATGAAGAAGCGGACGACAGCGATGATGACAAAGCCGAAGATACGGCTGAAGAATCCTCTTCTGACGGCTCATCTTCTGACGCTTCGGACGACGATGACGATGCACAGGATGACCAGCAGCAGGAAGCAGCCAGTGGTGGCGAGAGCGAAGTCATTGACGTAGAAGTCCCTGATATTGGCGATGAAGAAGATGTCGAAATTATCGAGATCTTGGTCAACAAAGGTGATTCGGTCGAAAAAGAAGATGGCTTGATTACCTTAGAAACTGACAAAGCCACCATGGATGTGCCATGCCCCGAAGATGGCGAAGTGGAAGAAATGCTGGTCAAAGTCGGCGATAAAGTATCGCAAGGTTCTAAGATCGCGAAGTTGAAAGTCACGCGCAGTGGCGGTAGTTCGAGCTCAACCAAAGACGAGTCTAAATCAGCATCGAAATCCGAAGATAAGGCTGAGCAAGCACCCTCGAAGTCTGAGAGCGACGACAAAGAGTCCGCTAAGTCGAACTCTACGCCGACCAGCGAACGTCAGCCGCCTGTGCCGGATCATCCGACCGAGCGTAAAGATGGTTCACCGATTCATGCATCACCGGCCGTTCGTCGTGTTGCACGTGAATTCGGCGTCGACCTATCGCAAGTCAAAGGGACTGGGCCTAAGAGCCGTATCCTCAAAGAAGATGTGCAAGAGTACGTTAAGTACGAGTTGTCACGTCCGAAGGCAGTCGCTGGACAAACGTCCCAAGGCGGTGGTGGTCTGCAAGTAATTGATGGACCTAAAGTCGACTTCAGCAAATTCGGTGAAGTGGAAGAAGTTCAGTTATCGCGCATTCAGCGCAAGTCAGGTCCTAACCTGCATCGTAACTGGGTGACTATCCCACACGTGACGCAGTTTGATGAAGCGGATATCACTGAACTTGAGCGGTTCCGTAAATCGGAAAACGAAGTCGCTAAGAAGCAAGACCTGGGCTTTAAGATCACGCCATTGGTCTTCATCATGAAGGCCTGTGCGAAAGCATTGCGTGAATTCCCGAATTTCAACTCATCGTTGTCAGAGTCGGGTGAAGCCTTAATCATGAAGAAATACGTGCACATTGGTATCGCGGTGGACACGCCGAACGGTCTCGTTGTACCGGTCATCCGTGATGTCGATAAGAAAGGCATTTATGAGCTGTCAGAAGAGCTGGTTGACGTCAGTGCACGTGCACGCGACGGCAAGCTAAAAGCGGCTGACATGCAAGGTGGGTGTTTCTCAATCTCAAGCTTAGGTGGTATCGGTGGTACAGCCTTCACACCTATCGTTAATGCACCAGAAGTGGCTATCTTAGGCGTATCCCGTAATGAGATGAAGCCGAAGTGGAACGGTAAAGAGTTTGAACCTAAACTCATGTTGCCGTTGTGTCTGTCTTACGATCACCGCGTGATCGATGGTGCAGATGCGGCGCGTTTCACAGCGTATTTGAGCCAAGTTTTAGGTGATATTCGTAAATTGGTGCTTTAAGCACCAATTTTACCGAGAAATACGATCTAAATGGCGTTACAATAACCGCACATTTAGCGTTGACGGACCTCGGTGGGTAGCTCAACCCGCCGTGAATAACAAGGGGTTATCATGAGCGACAAAATTAAAGCACAGGTAGTAGTGTTAGGTTCTGGCCCAGGTGGCTATTCAGCAGCATTCCGTGCAGCTGACCTTGGTTTAGAAACGGTTCTAGTTGAACGTTACAGCACCTTAGGGGGTGTTTGTTTGAACGTAGGCTGTATCCCTTCAAAAGCTTTGTTGCATTTAGCAAAGCACATTGAAGATGCCAAAGTATTGGCGAACGAGGGCGTCGAATTTGGCGAGCCTAAAATCGATCTAGACAAGATCCGTAAGCACAAAGAAAAAGTCGTGGGTCAATTGACTGGCGGTTTAGGTCAGATGTCTAAAATGCGTAAAGTGAAAGTCGTCAACGGTTACGGCAAATTCACGAGCAGCAACACGTTGAACGTAGAAGGTGAAGACGGCAACACCGAAATTGAGTTTGAAAACGCAATCATCGCAGCCGGTTCACAACCTATCAAATTGCCATTCATCCCACATGATGATGAGCGTATTTGGGACTCTACTGATGCACTTGAGCTGAAAGAAATTCCTGAAAAAATGCTTCTTCTAGGTGGTGGTATCATCGCACTAGAGATGGGTCAGGTGTATAGCTCATTAGGCTCAAAAGTTGATGTCGTTGAAATGACCGATCAGTTGGTACCGCCTGCTGACGCCGACATCATGAAGAGCTTCAACAAGCAAGTAAAAGGGCGTTTCGAAAACGTCATGCTTAGCACTAAAGCGACTAAAGTTGAGGCGAAGAAAGATGGTATCTATGTGACCTTCGAAGGTAAAGGTGCACCTGAGAAACCGGTTAAATATGACGTAGTCCTGACCGCAGTCGGCCGTGCGCCGAATGGTAAGAAGATCGACGCGGATAAAGCGGGCGTTAAGGTCACCGAGCAAGGCTTTATCGAAGTGGATAGCCAAATGCGTACTAACGTGGACAACATCTTCGCGATCGGCGATATCGTTGGTCAGCCGATGTTAGCGCACAAAGCCGTTCACGAGTCGCACGTAGCGGCCGAAGTGATTGCAGGCAAGAAACACTTCTTCGAACCGAAAGTGATTCCTTCCATCATGTATACCGATCCAGAAGTAGCATGGGCCGGTGTGACCGAGAAAGAAGCGAAAGAAAAAGGCATCGAGTATGAAGCAGTAACCTTCCCATGGTCTGCATCAGGTCGTGCTATCGCCTCGAACGCACAGCAAGGTATGACTAAGCTTATCTTTGATAAGAACAACCGTATCATCGGTGGTTCAATGTGCGGCTCTAACGCAGGTGAGTTGCTAGGCGAAGTTTGCTTGGCGATCGAAATGGGTTGTGATGCAGAAGATATCGCATTGACCGTTCATGCTCACCCAACCTTACATGAATCAATTGGCTTAGCTGCTGAAATTCAAGAGGGTTCAATCACTGATATGCCTAATCCGAAAGCGAAAAAGAAAAAGTAACTTTTCGTTTACGGTAAATTATCAGCAAAACGGCAACATTCATCGCGAATGTTGCCGTTTTTCTTTACTTGTCGCCTAATTTTGCGCTAATTTGTTCGAACTTGTAGATATGAGTCGACAAAAACTAAATAACAGGTGACAACCAATGAATAAATTAACTACCGTTGCTCTGAGTGTCTCTATGGCACTTGCGTTAGGCGCATGTTCGCCGCAACAAGAAGCGCAATCGGAACAGTCTAGCCAACAGAAGCCCGCAGCCGAAAAACAACAAGCACAACAGCTGACCTCGGGCATCGTACTTGAAAACTTTGACAAAAGTGCGCGTCCTCAAGATGACCTGAACCAGTACGTGAATGGCGCGTGGATGGAAAAAACTGAGATTCCAGACGACCGTTCTTCAGTCGGCTCGTTCTTTGACTTGCGTGAGCGCAATCAAGAGCGTTTACATAATATTATTGAGAAATCAGCCAACATGAATGCGGCTGCAGGCACTAACGAACGTAAAGTGGGTGATTTCTTCAACGCGTATATGGACGTTGAGACGTTGAATGAGCTCGGTGCCAAGCCAATCCAGTCGGATCTTGAGTCGATCAACGCGCTTGATAGCTATGAGTCCGTTGCTGAATACTTCGCACACATGAGCCGCATGAGCACGTCAATTCCGTTCGGCTTCTATGTCTATCCGGATGCAAAAGACCCACAAACTAACGCGATGTATGTATCGCAAAGTGGTCTTGGCTTGCCGGATCGTGAGTACTACTTAAGCGACGAAGACAAATTTAAAGAGTTCCGTACCGCGTATGTTGAGTACATCAGCGATGTGATGGAAATGGCTGGCGTTGACAATGCCAAAGCGGCGGCTGAACGTGTGCTAGAGCTGGAAACAAAATTAGCCGAAGCACAGTGGACGCGTGTTGAAAGCCGTAACGCTGACAAAACTTACAACAAAATGACGGCAAGCGAAGTCGATGAATTGCTTGGTAGCTTTGACTTTGCGCGTTATTTGAAAGCCGCTGACTTGAACGATGTCGACAACATGATTGTCAGTCAACCATCGTATTTCGAGAAACTCGGTGAGATGTTCACGGATGTCGACCTGCAGACGTGGAAGGACTATTTATCGTTTAAAGTGATCAACGATGCCGCTTCAATCTTAAGTGAAGACTTCTCCGATCGCCGTTTTGCATTCTATGGTACTACGTTACGTGGCATTCCTGAGCAAGAGCCGCGTTGGAAGCGTGGCGTGGATGCGACCAACAGCGTACTAGGCGAAGTGTTAGGGCAGGTATACGTCAAAGAATACTTCCCGCCCGAAGCTAAAGAGAAGATGGAAGGCTTGATTGAAAACTTGCGTGCTGCGTACGCAGATTCCATTCAAGACTTAGACTGGATGACCGACGAAACTAAAGAAAAAGCGTTGGAAAAGCTCGCCAAGTTCGATCCAAAAGTAGGCTATCCAAACGAATGGCGTGATTACTCAGATTTAGATATTTCTTCAACGGACCTCGTTGGTAACTACAAAGCGTACGCTGAGTTCAATTACAACGAAGAAATCGAGAAAATCGGCGGTCCAGTCGATGAAGAAGACTGGGGCATGACACCACAAACGGTTAACGCATATTACAGCCCGGTGCGTAACGAGATCGTTTTCCCAGCTGGTATCTTGCAGCCTCCATTCTTTGATATGAATGCTGAGATGGCTGTTAACTATGGCGGCATCGGTGCCGTTATCGGCCACGAAATGGGCCATGGTTTTGATGACCAAGGTTCTAAATATGATGGTGAAGGTAACTTGAACAGCTGGTGGACTGATGCCGACCGTGAAGCCTTTGATAAACGGGGTAAAGCATTGTCAGCGCAGTACAGCGCTTATGAGCCTATCGAAGGTGTGAACATCAACGGTGATCTGACGCTGGGTGAAAACATTGGTGACCTTGCAGGATTAACTATCGCATATAAAGCTTACATGAAATCGCTCGACGGCGAACAAGCGCCTGTGATGGATGGCTTTACAGGTCCTCAGCGTGTATTCATCGGCTGGGCACAAGTATGGCGTGGTAAGTATCGTGAAGATGCGATTCGTCAACAAGTGTTGAGCGATCCGCATTCGCCAGCCGAATACCGTGTAAACGGAACGGTGGTCAACGTACCTGCGTTTTATGAAGCCTTTGACGTGAAGCCTGGTGATGAGCTTTACGTAGCACCAGAGAACCGTGTTACCATTTGGTAATAACTTGAGGATAGGTAGTCGTATACATTTATGAGAACTATCGTATTGTTGCTATGTATGGCTCTGACAATCGTGAGTGGGGTATTACCCGCTACTCACGCTCAAGCCATGCCGATGACAACAACGATGACGCATCATGAGCGCTGCGACTCCGGTGACGCTCAGCCTAGCGCTGAGCGTCACGCATCTTCATCCGACTGTGAGCAGGACACGCACGCCTGCGATAATTGCACACAGCATTGTTTCGCGCATGCGGGACTTCTTTCTATCTCTTCCAATATTCAAGTAACCGCTTACCAAGGTGTTTTTGCAACACCCATCGCCCAGTTACTTGATGCCTCCGAAGGTATTCTGCGCCCACCTAAGGCTTAACCAACTTTAAATAAAATAGCGTTGGTTTTTTTAATTAGGTGGAAACATGAATACTCGTATTTTATGGATCGTTTTGATCCTATTAACTCCGTTTGTCTCTGCACAAGAGCCGGTTTATGTGTGCCCAATGCACAGTGAAGTCACTCAACACGAACCAGGTAAGTGTCCTATTTGTGGCATGGATTTGGTGCTAAAGGAAAGCCAAAGCATGGATATGAATATGAACTGTAAATACCCCATTTATAACACAGTCATCTCGTAGAATATTTATGCCGCATTTCGGTACTCAAACGGTGTCATATCATTAAGTGAATCGTGCGGTCGTTCGTTGTTGTATAATTCAATCCAGTCTTCGGTTATTTGCTTCACTTCGTTCAGGTTGTTGAAGATGTAGCAGTCGAGTACATCGTCGCGATAAGTTCGGTTAAACCGCTCAATATATGCATTCTGGTATGGGCAGCCCGGCTTGATGTAATCAATCATAACGTCGTGTGCTTTTGCCCAATTTACGAACACTTCTGAAGTGAATTCGCTGCCATTATCAACCCGAATCTTCTCAGGGTAACCGTGCCATTCAGCAAGTTGGTCAAGATAGCGTATGACGCGCAATGACGGCATACTAGTCGCAATATCAATACCTAATACTTCACGATTAAAGTCGTCAATCACGTTAAATGTGCGGAACCTGACTTTGTTGTGCAAGCTGTCACTCATAAAGTCCATTGACCAGGATTTCCCAAGTGCATTTGGTGCAGCTAATGGCTCTGGATTGCGGTTGGGTAATCGCTTCTTACCTTTGCGTCGCAGATTCAGTTTCAGCTCCGTATAAACCCGATAAACACGCTTGTGGTTCCAGCGGTGGCCTAGCTTTCGAAGGCGTTTAAAGCACTTTGGGAAGCCCCAACGATGATGTCTTTCGATTAAAGCATTCAAGGCATCAATAATTTCATCATCATCGGTCAGCTTCGGCTCATAATAGTATGCGGTACGGCTGATGCCGACCACATCACAGCATTTTACAACGCTTGCGTTATGCTGCACCTGTAACTCGCGTGCCCATACTTTCCTTTCTGCCACAGGTGCTAGAGCTTTTTTATGATGTCTTCTTGCATCTGTGATTTGAGGCTCAACTCAGCATACATCTGCTTAAGTCGACGGTTTTCTTCTTCAAGCTCTTTTAGTCGGCGCACATCAGACGCTTCCATACCACCGTATTTTTCGCGCCATTTGTAAAACGTTGAATTACCGATGCCGTACTTACGGCAAATATCTTTCACCGGCATACCGGCTTCAGCTTCTTTCAAAATCGCCACGATCTGGCTTTCAGTCATTCGTTTGCTCATCGTAAAACTCCTTTGTTTTAGTTTAAAAGAAATTCTACGAGTGAGCTGTATTATTTTACGGGATAGTTACAGAACCATGCCAAGCAAAGTCCGATAACATCGCCATTATTTGAAATACCCGCCGCTCAACAGCAGGCGATTGGCGTGACAACGACTTCGGCGACCCGGAAGTCGCTTAAACCTGAACTGAGTGTGCAAGGAAAACTGCAATGGGCTGAAAATGAACAGACTCATATTCATCCACGCGCGAAAGGATGGGTTGAGAAGCTGTATGTGGACGTCGAGGGAGAGGCTGTTAATAAAGGCGATCCGCTTTATCAAGTCTATGCGCCAGATTTAGTTGTCGCTCAAGACGACTATTTGCAGTTACTTGATTCTCTACAACAAGTTGGCTCAGCTGAAAAGCAAACGAGTTTTAAAAACCGTGGTCGCAAGCGGCTCAAATTACTCGGTATGACCGACGAACAAATTGAACGATTAGAGCGCACAAAAGAAACGCGCTACACGGTTGATTACTTTGCACCTCAGTCGGGTTTTGTGAGTGCGCTGAATATTCAAGAAGGTATGTATATCGTGCCAGAACAGTCAGTTATGACCATCAGTGGTGAACAGTCACTTTGGCTGATGCTTGATATACCACAGCGGTATAGTGCGCTGATTAAGTCGGGGCAGATGGTTCATGTCGCTTCAAACACTGTGCAAGGTCACTGGATGGGGCATGTTGATTACGTTTATCCAGAGATAGACGAGGCATCACAAACGCTTCGCGCCCGAGTGCCGCTCAGCGTATCAAGTGACACCCTCGCGGTCGGTAGTTGGTTAAATGCTCATGTTGAGCTGCCAAAACTTCCCGCAACGCTGGTGGTGCCTGTCTCAAGCTTGATTCAAGTTGCTAAGCAAAACCGAGTTGTGGTTAAAAGCAGTGACCATGAATTCGCTGTAAGGGCGGTGAAAGTCGGTCAAATGGTGGGTGATGAAGTCCAGATATTAAGTGGACTCGATGCGGGAGAAGAGGTGGTCACTAATGGCCAGTTCATGCTCGACTCTGAGGCGTCTTTAAGGGGACTGTTGCCCGAGCAGTCAGCAGTGATGCCGATGAATCAGCATCAGCATGGAGGCGCGCATGATTAACTTTCTGATAGGACTCAGTTTACGACATCGTTGGCTTGTGCTGTTACTCGCCGCGGCGATAGCACTCGTCAGTCTTCAATCGTTACGCGATACGCAACTCGATGCGATTCCCGATCTATCGGACGTCCAGGTTGTCGTGAAGACCAGCTACCCAGGTCAAGCCCCTGCGGTAGTTGAAGAGCAAGTAACGTACCCCTTGTCGAGTACTTTATTGTCCGTCCCTAACACGAAGTCAGTGCGTGGCTTTTCATTTTTCGGCGACTCATATATTTATATTGTATTTGAGGAGGGCACAGACCCCTACTGGGCACGAAGTCGAGTACTCGAGTATTTGAATCAGGCACAGGCACAGTTGCCAACAGGTGTTCAACCGATGCTCGGACCGGATGCCTCCGGTGTCGGCTGGATTTATCAATATGCACTGGTGGATCGAGCAAATACGCATGACTTAGGCGAGTTAACGCGAATCCAAAACTGGTACTTAAAGCAAGGATTGCAGAGTGTTAAAGGTGTAGCTGAGGTAGCCCGAGTAGGGGGGATGGTCGAGACATACCAAGTGGTCGTTGATCCGACGCAACTGCAACGCTATCAAATCAGCCTAGGGGATGTCACAGCAGCGATTCGAAATGCTAATTCAGAGGTCGGTGG
Source organism: Idiomarina sp. D18 (assembly GCF_057748155.1). Taxonomy (NCBI): domain Bacteria; kingdom Pseudomonadati; phylum Pseudomonadota; class Gammaproteobacteria; order Alteromonadales; family Idiomarinaceae; genus Idiomarina; species Idiomarina sp. D18. Next base: position 2,060,253 of record NZ_CM173240.1, on the reverse strand, counting down.
CTCGGTTATTGAAATGGCTGAGGCCGAATACATGGTGCGTGGATTCGGTTACTTACAATCTATCGAAGATTTTCAGAGGTTACCGATTGGCCCAGCTTCCTCAAATGATGGTGTTGTTACCTTAGGGGACGTTGCACATATTCGAGTGGGACCTGAATTACGAAGAGGCGTGGCCGATTTAGGTGGGCAGGGTGAAGTGGTGGGTGGCATTATTGTTATGCGCTATGACAGTAATGCGTTAAAGACGATTAACCGCGTAAAGGCTCAATTAAAACAGCTTGCTCAAGGTCTTCCCGAAGGCATCGAGGTCGTAACGACCTATGACCGCTCTGAATTAATCAATGCATCAGTTGATAATCTCAGTAGCAAGCTCATTGAAGAGATGGCGTTTGTCGCCGTGATCTGCTTTATCTTCTTGTTGCATGCCCGCTCGACGCTTGTCGCCGTTATCAGTTTACCGTTATCGGTGTTGATTGCCATTTGGATTATGAACCTGATGGGAATTACAGCGAATATAATGAGTTTGGGTGGTATTGCGATAGCCATTGGTGCTCTAGTCGATGCGGCTATCGTAATGATTGAAAATGCGCATAAACATTTGCAATTATTTACCGACAAGCAACAGCGACAACCTGATTCGTCTGAACGTCAGAAAGTGATACTCGATGCGTGTCGCGAAGTAGGTGGCTCACTGTTCTTTTCGTTGCTCATTATTACCGTTAGTTTTCTTCCTATATTCGCGTTACAAGGGCAGCAAGGGCGCTTATTTGAACCATTGGCATATACTAAAACGCTTGCGATGGCGTGTGCAGCGCTGTTATCGATCACTTTGATTCCAGTGCTCATCGTTTTTTTAATACGCGGTAAAATTCCATCAGAGGAAGGTAATTTTATTACTCGCGTATTAGTTTGGTTCTATCGACCTGCGCTTAATATGTCATTGAAGTGGCCTAAAGTAACGGTGTTACTTGCCATCGCTATCACCGCAAGCGCGGTCTATCCTTGGCAAAAATTAGGCTATGAACTGATGCCTCCCTTATATGAAGGGGATTTAATGTATATGCCGACGACGATGCCTGGCATTAGCGTCGAAGAGGCGTCTGAACTATTACAGCAGACGGATAAATTGATAGCTCAACATCCTCAAGTTGAGCGAGTATTCGGTAAGATTGGCAGAGCGGATACAGCAACTGATCCGGCTCCTCTTACGATGATTGAGACAAGCATAACCTTAACTCCCGAATCGGAATGGCCCGCGGGAAAGACCATTGAGGACATTAAAGCTGAACTTGACCAGTACGTACAAATTCCAGGCGTAACGAATGCTTGGGTCATGCCGATTAGAACCCGTATAGAAATGCTAGCAACGGGGGTGAAAACACCTTTGGCGATTAAAGTCAGCGGCTCTGAACCGAGCCAGCTACAGCATATTGCGACGCAAATCGAAAACCAGCTGAAGCAGCATCCTGCAACAGGCTCTGTTATAGCCGAACGTGCGCAGTCTGGTCGATATGTCGAAATTTCGCCCAAATTAAAGGAAGCGGCTCGCTATGGGGTTTCGCAAAATGAGCTACAACAACTTATTTCGCAAGCGATAGGGGGGCAGCAAATAGCAACATCTATTCAGGGTGATCAACGGTTCCCGATCAATATTCGTTATCCGCGTGCGACACGTGATCACATTGAAAAGCTTAAACAACTTCCTTTTTTCAGTGAGTCTGGTCGTTGGTTAGTGTTGAGTGATATCGCAGATATTCAGCTGACCGCAGGTCCTGCCGTGCTAAAAAGTGAGAACGCACGGCTCAGCAGCTGGATTTTTATTGAGCCGAAGGCGGGCGTGACGACTTCGGAGTTGATTGAAAAAACGACACCTTCTCTTCAATCATTGTCGCTCGCTGACGGTTACAGCTGGAACTGGACAGGGCAATTTGAAGCGATGCAACAGGTTGAGCGAGACTTGCAACTAATCATTCCAATTACATTGGTACTCATTCTTTGCCTGCTTTACGGCGCTTTTAACTCGCTATCGCAAGCGTTAGTTGTTATCGCGACTCTACCTTTGGCGCTAGCAGGTAGCCTTTGGTTTATTTATTTACTCGATTACCAATTATCATTAGCTGTAATTGTCGGAATGATTGCTTTAGCGGGGGTCGCTGCAGAATTTGGTATCGTCATGTTGCTTTACCTTAACCAAGCCTGGAAAGCCCGTAATAACGATGCTTCGCAATTGCTACAGGCAATACAGGATGGGGCGCTAAAACGCGTCCGCCCGAAAGCGATGACAGTATCTACAATCATTGTTGGATTATTACCTATCATGCTTGGAGCCGGTATTGGTAATGACGTTATGCAACGCATTGCCGCTCCGATGGTGGGCGGGATGGTATTGGCGCCGTTGGTGTCGATGGTATTAATCCCAGTTGTATTTTTGGTGTTAAATCGGCGTCAAAAAAGGTAGTCAATCAGCAAACCGATGTTCGCAGATGTGCGGTATTTACAAAATGCTTACAAAATAAACTATTAACAAACAATGGTTTAACAATCGATTGCAATAAAACGTTGCAATCGTTATGGCAAATACTAAAACGCTCATCTATTATTTTCTTCGACTCAAGTGGGTTGCCACTTGAGTCGGCCAAACCCTCCGTGAGGCGGGGACGGAAAGCTTCGGGTCTTCTAAAAATAAAAACGAAGATAGCCGGGTTGCGAAACTTAGGAATTTCGCAAAATGAAAACTTCAGTAAAAACCCTCTTAGTTGCTAGTCTATTCACCACCACCGCAGCAGTCGCTGAACAAATGGATTTAAGCAACACCGATACCACGTCATTTACTGTCAACGGTACCGTTGAGAAAGTCTGTAAAGTGGATAACAGCAGTGGTCCATCAAAAACTATCGCTCTCGACGGCGTTGCTACAGCTGGCTTTGGTGTTGGTTTCTGGTGTAATACTTCTGCAATGCCTACCATCACCTACAGCTCACAAAACGGTGGTGTGTTAGCACTAAACAACGATCCACAAGCTGGCTTCATTCCATACACTATGGATCATGGTTCAGCAGTGGGCGTTTCTCTCACCTCACCTTATTCAATGACTGGCAATGGAAACATGGTCGGTAACAACACCAATGGTGACCTCCATCGCCGTACCTTGAAGGTTTCTCCTGCACCTACAGGTTATGAGCGCGCCGGTGACTATAGTGACACGATCACTGTCACTGTGACTCCGAACTAATTGAGTTTTCCATATAAGCCATCGCTTTAGGGCGATGGCTTAATTTTCCCGAATAATCTCATGAGTTCAGCCATGTTAAAAAAAGCAATGTTGTGGCTGCTAGTACTGGTTGCTGTGCTGGTAGATGCCTACGAAGTGGAGCCGATGATCGCTGAAATCCAGGCGACCAGCGGTCATAACCGTGTGACTTATCGCGTCGCAAATCCGAGCGACACCACCTTGCCGCTTGAAGTTGAAGTGTACAAACGAAGCTTCGATGACAACCAAGTTGAACAGTTAGTCGAAACCGATGACATTATCGTACTGCCACCGCAGATTAAAGTGGGCGCCCAGTCCTATCAAGTTTTTCGAGCGCAATTTATTGGTGACCCACGTTTAGCTGAGACGCAGTCTTACCGAATTGTGTTTAAGCAATTGCCGCTAAAAAGTGAACCCGATGGCCAACCTGAAATTAACATGGTGTTTAATTTCGCTACACTGCTATTCGTCAATCCTCAACAGGGGGTTGAGGACCTACAACAGAAACTCGAGTGTAATGATGCCGAGATAGGCTGTCAGTTAGTGCTTACTAACAATGGTAACCAAGTGGTTAATCTTAATGGCAGTCAATTGATTATAGATTCAGGTAATGAGCATGCTGTTGAATGGACAATGTATCGCGAGTTACTACCGGTTTCCTATTTAATGCCATCGCATACCATTCGTTTAGCGCTGGCGTCTCTCAATGAGCAAGGACGAGTCGAAGATGCGCGCATTAAACTGGCTGATGATCGTTAGTGCGTCTGCCTCGGCTTATGCATTACCGGTACAATCTCAACAATATGCAATTGATTTGCCGGTCAATTATAATGAACGCGCGATTCAAGACATCGCGGCGACCATTCAATCGGGCCAAGTCGTTGCTGTTGTTAAACAGTCATTACTGAGCTCAATGGGCCGTATGCTGAATGACGACACCATGCATTGGGTAGAGGCTTATCCTGACAGTTTAATCCCCATCACTGCACTGCAAGATCGTGGGATTTTCATCGACTTTTCACCGCAAAATATGAGTCTAACGGCAAAGTTAGCGGGTAGTGCTATGCGTCCAACTGAGTTAAATTACGGTACGGCTGATTATGTCGTAATCCCCGATAGCACTGCGACTATTGCGAGCTTAAATCGATTTAACCTACTGACGGAGACTGTCGACTCAGACACGCGCTACGCCCTAGAATGGCTCGGTTCGGCAAACGTCGGTGGATACGATGGTGTGAACGCGCGTTGGTCTGCCTTTGCCGATCGAAACGATGAGGGCAATAACGAGTTCTATCGTGGAGAAGTCACACTATTTCACGATAACCCTCAATTGCCATTGCGCTATGAACTCGGCGATTTGACTACCTTTACGAGTGGGCATGTCAGCGGTCTCAATATGGGGGGTATTGGTGTTTCGCGCGCCTACCGTGAGCTTCAACCGCGTCGTGAAATCAGTCCAGGCAACAGTCAGCAGTTCTATCTACCGTCGAGCGCCGATGTTGAGATCCAAGTCAACGGCTTTACCGTCTTACGACAACAATTTAATCCAGGTCGTTATGAGTTAAATGATCTGCCCTTCACAGCAGGCGCCAATGAAGTGCTCGTCGTTGCGACTTTTGAGGACGGCTCCACACAGACATTTCGCTTTGACAACTTTTACAGCGGCGCATTGTTACGCAAAGGTCTTTCAGATTTCTCTTTTCAGCTCGGCTATGCGTCGGAGTTTGAAGAGTTTTCATATAACTATGGGGATGAACTGACATTCTCTGGCTATTACGATTACGGTTTCTCGGATAGTTTCACTGCCGGTGTGAACCTCGAACTTAGTAGTTTGGGCCATATTGTGGGCACGACGGTCTCCTATGGCTTTGATATCGGTGTCATTACATTGCGTGGCTCACAATCTAAGTTGGATGAATCTAATGGTTATGCAGCGTCTGTGGATGTCGGGTTCTCAGTCTGGGGAAGTGGTTATAATAGCTCGCCTAACCTGCGCTTCAGTTTTGAGAAAAGAGTTGAGTTTGCCCCCACAGTCGCCACGCAGCCACTGACGTTATTTGATGACCGTCGAGTGACGGCAGATTATACTTATTTCTTCAATGATGAGTTTGATTTAACCGCCAGTGTGTCGCGCTACGAAGCGGTCGATGGCACAACAATTAACACGGATTCGCTTCGATTCAGTTGGCGTCGTCGCGGCTGGTTACTGAGTGCCGAATATTATCGCAGTAACTTTGTTGATCCAGTAACGCAGCAGCAAGATGGCGTGTTTTTGAGCGTTTCATGGAATAGTTATGATTCACGTAGTCAGTTGCGTACAAGGGTTGAATACGATCACCGTAGAGAACAGGCGCAAGCGAGCTTTGGTCGCATTAACCGCAACCGTGTGGGCAACTATGGCTACGAAATCTATGGTATCGATAATCCACAACTACGGGATATTCGCGCCAGCGGTAGTTACACCGGAAACCGCATACGCGGCGAACTGACGGTGTCAAAACTAGAACTCGAGTCGGGCGCTCGTTTTGACATCTATCGAACCTCATTGAGTACAACGCTCGGTTTTGCTGATGGAAGCCTTGGTATGTCGAGTATTGTTGATGCTCCATTCGCGCTGATTAAAAAGCATAAGACACTCGCCGATAGTGATGTCGAGATTAATCCAGATTATTTGGGTGAAATTGAGGCTCGCGCGGGAGAGCATTTAGCAGGATTAGTGACATTAGGCGCGCCGTTTAGTGAAACCAGCCTTGTCGTTAATGTACCTAATGCACCGCTCGGTTATAACTGGGGCCCAGGGTTGTATGACTCAAGTGGTGGTAGTGTGACTGGACGCGTCATTACTGTGGGTTCGGATGCCGCTTATTTAGTCTTGGGCTACATTCAAGACGAATCAGGTCAGCCGTTGAGCTTAGAGCGTGGCGAATTGATTGGAAATGGATTGGTGTTGGATGTATTTACCAATCGCAGGGGCCGTTTTGCGGTCGAGGGCATTGCGCCAGGTACTTACCAGTTAGTGATAGGTAAGTATCAAGCAAAAGTGAACTTTAAAGCAGCGGAAGAGAATTTAATTGACGCGGGGGTTATTACCGTAAGCGAGGTGCAACCATGAACAGGTTCATAATCGTACTTATTTTTCTGGGATCAGCTGTGGCACAAGCTGATAGTCGTTACCCACACCAGTGTACGGGTGACTTTGATGTGCAAGTTAATCAATACAACTCGGTAAGGTTTGACGATGAAATTTTACTACCCATAAAAGTGCAGGCATTTCGAGAAGGACGTCCTTGTATCGATAGTTTGATTTTTAGCGCTGTGGATAACGGACCTTTTAAACTCATCGGTGAAGGAGGTGTACAACTCGACGCCACCTTATTGAACACTAACCGCAAGCCTTTGCCCGTGCGTACGGTCGATGGACGTCGTTCTTGGATTGTTGATTACAATGGTCATCAGCATTTAAACCTATGGTTACGTATTGACGCGCACCGCGTGATCACGGCAGGCGCCTACGCCGCTGCCCTGGTGGTTCAATCAAAGGATGGCCATCGTACATTAATGGACAAAGTGGTCGATCTTGGGTTTTACATGCCTGCCGTTGTCAGTATTGAAGTCGCTCGGTCGCACAGTGATTCGGTGCGCGGTCATGGCGGCCACTACCAAGTAGATTTAGGCAGCCTTAATGACGGGGCGCGTGCCGATTGGCGATTAAAAGTGTTTAGTAACAGTCTTTACGACGTATCGATTTATTCGGAGGACCGTGCGTTAGTACATCAGCAAGACAGTAGCAGTCGTATTGCGTATGAGATCCTTTTTGATGGCAACCGTTTTCCCGCGACCACCACCTACCAACGCAGCTACCAGCAAAGTTACTCAGGCAAGCGACGTTTTGATATGGGTATCGTCGTGGATGATGTGAAGTATCAACGCGCGGGTCGGTACCAGGATACCGTTTATGTGACCGTAACAGCAAGGTAGGAGTCGTTTTGAGTAAACAGACGTTAAATGCAGGTTTTACCCTGATTGAGTTAATTATTGTTATTGTGGTCATTGGTGTCTTAGCGGTGACGGCGGCGCCTAAGTTTTTTGACTTTGGTACCGCAGCACGGACCAATGCGGTTAAGTCGATGTCGGGTACCTTGACGGAAGCCTCCAAACATATTGATGCTGCGTTGCAGCTACCTAACCGCGTTATATACGTGAATGGCAGTCCGTGGTTAGATGTTAATGGTGACGGCATTATTGAAGCCGATGCCACGTCAGACCAAGAGAATCCGCGTAATAATGTCAGCCGTGACATCAAGCTAATAAAGAATGACGTGGGTCAATTGGGGCCTGATAACTTTGAGGTGGCAAAAATGGTAAGTTTCTCAGAGGATGTCACTATTGAGGTCGGTGAGCGTCATCAAACCTATATTGGTTTTGATCGTGATGATGACGGTGAGATAGCCGATGACAACTGTCGCGTTTACTTTACCCAACCGATTAATTCACGCGGCACGTTTGTCGCAAATAAAACTGACGGCTGTTAATTGATCATTAAAAAAGCCTCGCAGCAAAACTGCGAGGCTTTTTACTTTGATTTAATCAGGCGCTGCGATTAAGCAACGTTGATAGTCGGGATAATGTTCTCTTTCGCTGCTTTTTCAGCGTCGCGGAACGCATCCATTTGGTCAAAGTTTAGATACTTATAAACTTCGCCAGCCATCGCATTAATATCCTGCGCGTACTCGAGGTACTCTTCTGGTGTCGGTAAACGACCAACGATAGCACCGACTGCTGCAAGTTCTGCAGAAGTAAGGTAAACGTTTGCGCCATCACCTAAACGGTTAGGGAAGTTACGCGTTGAGGTCGATAACACTGTTGAGTTTGGCTCCACACGTGCTTGGTTACCCATGCACAGTGAACAACCCGGCATCTCAGTACGAACGCCATTACGTTCGTAAATGTCGTAGTAACCTTCAGTCTCAAGCTGAGCCTTATCCATTTTCGTTGGCGGCGCAATCCATAAGCGCGTGTTCAACGGATCTGAGTTCTTCTCAAGCAACTTACCGGCTGCACGGAAGTGACCGATATTGGTCATACAAGAACCGATGAAGACTTCGTCAACTTTATCGCCAGCGACTTCACTCAAGAATTTAGCGTCGTCAGGGTCGTTCGGACAACAAACGATAGGCTCTTTGATTTCATCAAGGTCGATTTCAATCACTTCTGCGTATTCAGCGTCTTTATCTGCACGCATTAACGACGGGTTCTCAAGCCATTCTTCCATCTTACGCGCACGGCGTTCAAGTGTACGTGCATCACCATAGCCTTCGTTGATCATCCAACGCAACATAGTGATGTTTGAGCGTAAGTACTCACCCACTGACTCTTCTGAAAGGTTGATAGTACAACCTGCCGCTGAACGCTCTGCAGAAGCGTCTGACAATTCGAACGCTTGCTCAACAGTTAGATGCTCAAGGCCTTCAATTTCTAAGATACGACCCGAGAATGCGTTTTTCTTACCGCGTTTCTCGACTGTTAACAAACCGTCTTTAATCGCAAACGCTGGGATCGCATGAACAAGATCACGTAATGTGATACCTGGCTGCATCTTACCTTTAAAACGCACCAATACAGACTCAGGCATATCCAGTGGCATAACGCCCGTTGCTGCAGCGAAAGCGACCAAACCAGAACCCGCAGGGAAAGAAATACCCAGAGGGAAACGAGTATGAGAGTCACCGCCAGTACCTACTGTGTCTGGTAATAACATACGGTTTAACCAGCTGTGGATGATACCGTCGCCTGGGCGCAGTGATACACCGCCACGGTTCATGATGAAGTCTGGCAACGTGTGCTGAGTCTCAACATCAACCGGTTTAGGGTACGCAGAGGTGTGACAGAATGACTGCATGACCAAGTCAGAGTTAAAGCCAAGGCACGCTAAGTCTTTGAGTTCGTCACGGGTCATTGGACCGGTGGTATCCTGTGAACCTACGGTTGCCATTTGCGGCTCACAGTAAGTACCTGGGCGTACGCCCTCCATACCGCATGCTTTACCGACCAGTTTCTGAGCAAGGCTGTAGCCCTTACCACTGTCTTGTGGTTGCTCAGGCGTTAAGAATAAATCGCTTGCGCCTAAGCCCAATGATTCACGCGCTTTTGCAGTCAAACCACGACCGATGATCAAGTTGATACGGCCACCTGCACGCACTTCGTCTAGGATAACGCGCGATGCGTAATCATATTCAGCGATCACTTCGCCCGTTTCGTTTTTGATTTTGCCTTCGTATGGGAAGATGCTGATCACATCGCCCATGTTCATTTTCTCAACGTCGGCCTCAAATACTAATGCGCCCGCGTCCTTCATCGTGTTAAAGAAGATAGGTGCAACTTTACCGCCGATACAGATACCGCCTGCACGCTTGTTTGGCGTACCTGGCATATCTTCACCGATGTTCCACAGTACAGAGTTAGTCGCTGACTTACGTGAAGAGCCAGTACCCACAACATCGCCTACGAATGCAACGGGGTGACCTTTCTTCTTAAGTTCTTCAATTTGCTCGCCGGCATTGGTGATGCCTTCACGCGGCATTTTGTACATCGCCTTAGCGTGCAAAGGAATGTCAGGACGTGACCATGCATCCGGTGCAGGTGATAAATCATCGGTGTTGGTCTCACCCGTTACTTTAAATACAGTCGCTTTGATTTCGTCCGCCATCTTGTCACGGCTAGTGAACCACTCACCTTCAGCCCATGATTCAACGACTTCTTTTGCAAGCGCGTTGCCTGCTTTCATTTTTTCTTCAACGTCGTGGAAGGCGTCGAACATCAAGATGGTGTGCTTAAGCTCTTCAGCCGCAAGACGACCTAATTCAGCGTCATCTAACAACGCGACTAAAGTCTCGATGTTATAGCCACCGTGCATGTTGCCCAACAATTTAACGGCTTGTTCTTTACTGATAACAGGGCTTTCGACGTCGCCTTTAACAACTGCGCTCAAGAAGCCTGCTTTCACATAAGCCGCTTCATCGACGCCTGGAGGTACACGCTCTGAAAGGAGCTCGACTAAAAACGCTTCTTCACCCGCGGGTGGGTTTTTTAGCAGCTCAACTAAATCTGCAACTTGTTCAGCCGTTAATGGCTTCGGAGGGATGCCCTCAGCGGCACGCTCTTCAACGTGCTGACGATATTCTTTTAGCACTCCAGTTACCTCTTGTGTGTTTGCATGAGAAATAATGACTTCACTAGTGGCGGGCATTATACGCATTTTCCCGCTAATTCACACGGCACGCGGCTATAAATCAGACAATGTAGGGTATAAATACTATGAATAACAGAAGGTTTTAGCTATCAACGGTCTTTTCGGCAAATGCTTGCCAAATGGCCTCAGCCGCAGGACCCGGACTGCGTATTGCCGAACGTATAATGTGTACTTCTAAATTGACCCGTTGCACGAACCCCGGAATTTCGATTTGTACCAACTCGCCACTGGCCAAATAAGGTGCGGCCATGTGCATAGGAATCGCCCCCCAACCTAGACCAGCAACGAGCATATCTCGTTGTGTCGCCACGTCACTGGTTTGAATACGTCGCTGACTCGGGAGTTTGAGGATAGCGTCGACATTAATACCGACTTCGAGTACTTGCGGCACCAACATCGGTAGCCCCAACAGTTGCTGCCGATTATCAGGCACACCGCCATTTTCTTTGCCAAGTTGACTATGCATTACAACGACAAGTTGAAAAGGGCTCACTTTGAGTGTCTCAAATTCGCCGTACTGTCGAAACAACGGCAGCCAAGGACAAATCGCGAGATCGGCTTCACCCTGATTAATGCGTCGCAAGGCTCGTAGTTGCGATTCGCCTTCAAAGCGTAATTCGGTGGCGGGAAATTCGCTTTGTACTAAGGTTATGGCATCGAACCAATAACGCGCATCGCAGGTGTGGTCAAAACAAAGCGTTAAATGGGGTTCAGCGCCGGTGCGCAAACGACTGGATAACGTATCCAAGCGCTCATGCTGGCGCAAGACTTCTTCAGCTTGTCGTAAAAACTGTTGACCGTGCGCTGTCAGTTGCAGACGGTAACCGTCCCGATTAAATAGTGCAAAGCCAGCCTCTTGCTCGAGCTTTTTGAGTGCCATACTAATGGCTGACTGGCTACGGTGCAGTTGCTGAGCACTTTTTTGAAGCGAGCCCGAAGCGGCGACGCTCGCCATCATTTTAAGATGCAGTATATTCATTAAAATTGAAGTAGTTAAAAAGATTTTTTCAATATAACTAAATTAAATTTAACGCTAAACTAAGCGATAAGCAAAGTTTTTCCTATTAACTTGCGCCCAATGGGAGTTCCAAAATGAATCGAATGATTGGCTGCATCACGCTATGCACGGCGTTTTTGTTAACAGCATGTTCCGAACCTGCATCCAGCAACGTCTCGGCAGAGAAGCCACCTCGCCCAGTGCGGATCGTCACGGTGCAAGATGCCGGCGGGGAACAACTACGCCAATTTCCAGCCGTCGTTGAAGCCGCCGAAGTGGCACAGTTGACCTTTCGTGTTGCGGGTGAGGTCAAGGAGCTACCAGTAAGGGCGGGCGCCCAGGTCAAAAAAGGCGACCTCATTGCTCGCCTTGACCCGACGGACTACCGTCTGGCGATGGAACAAGCAAAAGCGCAATTCGACTTGGCGTCGTCACAGTATCAACGCAACAAGAAGCTGGTTGCGCAGGGGCTGATGTCCGAGGCGCAGTTCGATCAAATTGAGTCGCAGCTGGCTGTTGCCCGAGCGAATTATGAAACCACCAAGGCTAACTTAGGCTATACCGAGCTACGCGCACCTTTTGATGGTGTAATAGCTCAACGACCTGTTGAGCGCTACGAAAATGTTCAAGCAAAGCAACCCATTGCGACTTTGCAAATAGCCAACGCAGTGGATGTTTCTATCCAAGTGCCGGAAAATCTCTTTGCGCAAGTGAATAAAAACCTTAATTATGAGCCGACGGTAGTATTTGATGCTGCGCCACAAAAACGCTTTGTCGGTCATTTGAAAGAGTGGGACTCCCAGGCAGATCCCGCTACCAACACCTATGAGGTCGTGTTTACCTTACCTCGCCCCGATGAATTGAATATTCTGCCAGGCATGACTGCAACGGTTATTGTCGATTTACGGCAAGTTATGCGCGGCACTCTGGAAGGCGTGTTAGTGCCTTCGACCGCCGTGTTTGATGAGCAAGATAACCAACATTATGTATGGGTCGTCGATGCGCAAATGCAAGTCGAAAAGCGAAGCGTCGAAGTCGGGAACATGACCAACGAGGGTCTACTCGTCACTGATGGGCTCGCAGTGGGTGAGCGTATCGTCAGCGCGGGTGTATACCAACTACAGCCGCAGCAGCAAGTGCGTGAATGGCAGCGTGAGCGGGGGCTGTGATGAATATAGCTCAATACAGTATGGAGCGAAAAACCAGTAGTTGGCTGTTGCTTATTGTTCTACTGGTTGGGGGCATTGTCAGTTTATTACAGCTTGGGCGACTTGAAGACCCCAAGTTTACTATTAAGCAAGCCATGGTAATCACCGCCTACCCAGGCTCATCGGCACAACAAGTCGAAGAAGAGGTTACTTACCCACTTGAAAATGCCATCCAGTCGCTCAGTTACGTCGATAATATTCGCTCGATCTCGAAGCCCGGCCTGTCGCAAATAACCGTTGAAATGAAGTCCACTTATCGCGCTGATGATCTAGAGCAAATTTGGGATGAATTGCGCCGTAAAATCAATGACAGCGCGCGTAATTTACCGCCAGGAACACAACAACCGATCATTCGTGACGATTTCGCTGATGTTTATGGTGTGCTGCTCGCCATTACCGGTGACGGTTATGATTATCAAGACATCGAATATTACGCAGACTTCCTACGTCGTGAATTGGTGCTGGTGGAGGGCGTCGGCAAAGTGATCGCCAGTGGCGAACAGCAAGAGCAGGTGATTGTTGAAGTATCACGGTCTAAGCTCTCAAATGTTGGTATTCCCACGAGTCGTATCGCTAACTTGCTAACCACACAAAATACCGTGGCCGATGCTGGGCGAGTCACGGTAGACGAGGAGCGTTTTCGGATTGCCACAACAGGTGAATTTGAATCCGTGGAAGAGCTTGCTAATTTGGTGATTAGTAATCCGGGAGCCGAGCAACGGATTTACTTACGTGACGTCGCACAGATTTACCGTGATACCAAAGAAATTCCCAGTCATATTGTACGCTTCAATGGACAGCCCTCAATTTGGCTAGGCGTCTCATTTGCAGATAATGTCAACGTGGTTGACGTAGGACAGCGTATTAACCAACGTTTGGACGAGTTGAGCTATGCTCAACCCGTGGGCATGAGCGTGGAGCGTATTTACGACCAGCCACACGAGGTCGAAAACTCGGTCGATAATTTCTTGATGAATTTGGTCGAAGCCGTAGTCATTGTGATTATCGCTCTTTTACTGAGTATGGGCTTTCGCAGTGGGATTCTCATTGGTGGCGTGCTGCTATTAACCGTATTGGGCACGTTCATCTTCATGAATATTTTTGATATCAACCTCCAGCGGGTGTCACTAGGAGCGCTCATCATTGCGCTGGGTATGCTGGTGGATAACGCCATTGTTATTGCCGATGGTATGATGGTCGGTATGCAACGCGGACAAACCAAGCTTAAAGCCGCGGTGACCGTGGTTCGCCAGAATCAATGGCCACTGCTCGGTGCCACCGTGATTGGCATTATCGCCTTTGCACCTATCGGGTTATCTTCTGATGCGACGGGGGAATTTGCCGGAAGCCTGTTTTGGGTGTTGTTGATTTCGTTACTACTCAGTTGGATAACCGCGCTGACACTTATTCCATTCTTAGCCGACCGAATGTATAAAGAGGGGGATAAATTGGCGGCGGATGGTGATGATGTGTATGGTCATCCGGTGTTTAAAGGTTATCGACGTGTATTATCGTGGTGCTTGCAGCATCGTTTGCTGACCATGTTAGCGATGCTGGCGCTCTTGGTCACTTCGGCGGTGGGCTTCAAACAAGTTAAACAGGCATTTTTTCCACCGTCGACGACGCCCATGTTTTACGTCGACCTTTGGTATCCAGAAGGCACTGACATTCGTTTTACGTCTCAAGATGCAAGACGTGCTGAGCAATACTTATTGGCGCAACCAGAAGTCGCCTCAGTTGCGACCACCGTTGGTCAGGGAGCGCCGCGCTTTACCCTGACTTACTTGGTCGAAAAGTCTTACGAAAGTTACGCGCAGTTGATCGTAAGGGTCGCTGACAAAGACACCATGATGAATGTCATGGCAGAGACACGTCAGTATTTAAGAGAACATCACCCTCAGGTCGAAGATAAACTCATACGTGTCAATATTGGTCCAGCAACGCCCGCTAAGATAGAAGCGCGCATCAGCGGTCCTGATCCGGAGGTCTTACGCAAACTGGCTCAGCAAGCTGAGACAATTTTACGCGACGATCCTGGGGCGATGAATATTCGTCATGATTGGCGCCAAAAGACCAAGTTGCTTCGACCGCAATTTGATGAAGCGGCCGCGCGTCGTTTGGGTATTACTAAACAAGATGTAGACCATTTACTCAAAACCAATTTTGAAGGTCGCACCGTTGGCATTTATCGCGACGGAACTGATTTATTACCGATTATCTCGCGCGCGCCGGCGCAAGAGCGAGTTGACTTGGATAACTGGCGCGAATTGCAAATATACAGTCCTGTGCTTGATCGCTACTTACCGCTAGGACAAGTGGTTCAAGATATTAATGTGGTCTGGGAAAACGCCCTGATTATGCGTCGTGATAGAAAACGGACGCTGACAGTGATGGCCGATCACGACGTGCTCGGTAACGAAACGGCGGCGGCTGTATTTGCGCGAGTAAAACCCAAAGTTGAACAGATGGAACTACCACTCGGTTACTCTATCGAGTGGGGCGGTGAGCATGAGGCATCCAATAAAGCGCAGAAAGCACTATTTGGTTCTTTACCACTCGGATTTCTCGCGATGTTCATTATTACCGTATTGTTGTTCAATTCGATCCGTCTAGCGACTGTGTTGTGGACTACAGTGCCCTTATCGATTGTGGGTGTCACCTTAGGCTTGTTAGTGCTGAATATGCCTTTCGGGTTTATGGCACTGTTAGGTTTTCTCAGTCTTTCCGGCATGCTAATCAAAAACGGTGTGGTATTACTTGAGCAGGTAAATGTTGAGCTTGAGGAGGGTAAGCCTGCGTATCAAGCTTTAGTGGATGCTTCGGTCAGTCGTGTAAGACCGGTATTTATGGCCGCTGCAACCACGATATTAGGCATGTTACCGCTATTACTGGATGACTTCTTTGCGAGTATGGCGACGGTCATTATGTTTGGTTTAGGTTTTGCAACGGTACTGACATTGTTTGTCGTCCCAGTGATGTATGCCGTTGTGCAGCGAGTTAAAACACCTAAATCATCGTAGTCGATAACATCGGCTCATAAAAAAGGCTTGCCGTATTTGGCAAGCCTTTTATTTATCTATCAGTCGTCTTGGTTAGGCCGACTTTTGGTCATCAATCCATTGATTAATATGCTGCTCTAACACATCCAGTGGCACACTGCCGTTCTCGAGTATCGCATCGTGGAACTCGCGTAGATCAAAATCACTACCAAGCTCGTCTTCTGCTCGCTTGCGCAGTGCTTTGATTTTCAACTCACCCAGCTTATAGGACAGTGCCTGAGCGGGCCAAGTGATATACCGATCAATTTCAGTTTTCACGTTATGCAACGATAGGGCGGTGTTGCTCGCCATAAAGTCAATTGCGCGTTCACGGCTCCAGCCCATGGCATGCATACCGGTGTCTACCACTAAACGTGCCGCACGCCACATCTCATAGCTTAGGCGACCAAAGTTGCTGTATGGATCTTGATAAAAACCGGCTTCTAAACCCAAATATTCAGAGTACAAGCCCCAGCCTTCACCAAAAGCAGAAATATAAGTTTGCTGGCGATACTCTGGCACATTTTCCATCTCTCCGGCGATTGCATTCTGCAAATGGTGACCTGGTACGGCCTCGTGCAAGGTCAATGCGGGGATTTGATACAGTGGACGACGATCCAATGCATAAGTATTTACCCAATAATAGCCCGCTTGGTCAGCACGGTTTGAGCCTTTATAACGACCGGTTGTGTACTTGGGAGCAATCTCGTCTGGTACAGGCGCAATACCATAGGGCTTACGTGGCAACGTTTTGAATAAGCCGGGTAGTTTACCATCCATCTTTTTAGCGACCAGCGCAGCGGTTGCGAGCAACTCTTCCGGCGTGTCTGCATAAAACTGATCATCGGTACGCAAGAATTCAACGAATTCATCAAAATCACCGTCAAAGCCTGATTCCGCAATTACTTCATCCATTTCTGCACGAATACGCTTAACTTCGCTCAACCCAATTTCGTGGATTTCTTCGGCGGTCATGTCGGTTGTCGTGTAATGCTCGATACGGTTCTTATAAAACGCTTTTCCATTAGGTAAGTCATAAGCGCCGATTGAATCACGTGAGTTCGGCAAGTACTCGGTGACCATAAAAGTAAAGTAGTCATCGTAAGCTGGCATAATCTGGTTATCGATGACGTTACGCGCTTGTTGTTGCAGTTCAGCCCAAGTGGCATCATCAACAAAGCGAGGTTGTTGTTTGAACGGGTCAAAATAAACACTTTGCTCAGGATTTTGCACAATATAGGCAAGGATACTTTCTTCAAATCCTTCCATCGCTGCTTTCGGTTGCGTGTAGCCTTCCTCAATTGCCTTACGCAGCCAGTTAGTTTGTTGTGTCATGTACCGCTGAATAGTTGCTAGCTTACTAAGGTAGTCGCGATAATCCTGAGTCGACTCAAACCGCGTATTACCTGGCATGAACGCCAATGACGAATGAAATGAGCCCTCTGCAGTGAGTGGCATATAATGAGCTTTAAAGCGATACTCGTCGACGCTATTTTTAAGTGAATATGAGATCATTGCATGGTTAATGCGATCTTGAGAACTGAGCTGGCTGACATCAATCGCATCAAGTTGTGCTAACCACTTTGCGTGCTTCTGATAACGCGCATTAAGTGCCGCTGGGGACATGTCCGGTAATGCCGTTTTGTGGCTTGCTGATAAGTCTTCCCAAACAGTATTGGCCAGTGTATGAAACGACTCGGTCAATGAAGTTTGCTGACTGACTTGATGAGTTTCAGCGTTCGGCGGTGTATGCGATTGGCTTGCACACGATACCAGTGAGACAATACTGGCGGCTAAAATCAATTGGCGCATGATTTTTCCTTGCGATTCTGTGTGATTTACAGGCATTCTATAATGCCTGCAGTTCCGATGAATGTAAAAATAACTAAAATAACGTTTAACTGGAACGGAGATACACTTTGTTAAAAGCGCAATCCGGAATTTGTGACGAGCCTAATCTACATGGGCTGAGTCTGTTTTGCCATGTTATGACCGATGATGTGGATGTCATGCGTCGCAAAATTGCTCGTATTCCATCGATTATCGATGAGCTCAGCGATCGCTTCTCGGAAGCGATGTTGAATGGGTTTATCGCGATTGGCAGTGAGTATTGGGATATTCTTTATCCTGAGCATCGTCCCGAGGGCTTTGGTAGCTTCCCCGAGCTGCGAGAGGGCCATAGAGATGCGCCCGAGCAGGTGTTCGATTTGCTGATTAACCTCCGATCAGATCGCTATGATGCCAATTACTTAGCCGCTCGCACACTTAATGAGTGGTTGGGTTATGATATCGAAATCGCGGAGCATGTTCATAGCTTCCGTTATCTCGATGGCCGTGATCTGATGGGATTCGTTGATGCGCCTGATAATCCACGTGGTTTACGCCGCCGAAATGTAGCGCTAATCGACAAACAACAAAGTGACTTGTTTGAGCACAGTAGTTATCTGTTCGTGCAAAAGTTTAAACATGATTTAAAGCGTTGGGACTATCTCGGTATTGAGCGTCAGGAGCAGGTATTAGGACGTGATAAAGTCACCTCGGAAAAGTTACCCGAGGCCGACATTATCGGTGTCACTCATGCCAGTAAAACGCGCTTGCTTGATAAAAATGAGCAACCTATTCCTTTATTACGGCAAAATATGGCGTGGGGTGATACGCGAGAGCAGGGTATGTTAGCGATGTATTTTACATGCCAGCCAAAGGCCGTAGTGAACTGGCTCAAGCAGCGCTATCAAGAAGATGACTCGAACCAATACGACCCTTTGCTCGATTACACGCAAGCCACAATCAATTCGGCATTCTTCGTGCCGAGCCGGGCGTTTCTTGCATTGAGTGTAGAACGCTCGGCTTGCTGAGCCCGCGAATCGCTATTTAACTTTCGTTGTCCGGTACAACCGAGTGTGCCTCAAATAACGACTTTACTTTTTCTAAGGTAAAATCGATCTCAGAGACCTTTAACGGCGCGATAAAAATGGTGTCGTCGCCCGCGATGGTTCCAAGTACGCCTTCCTTTTTACCGACCGAATCAAGTAAGCGAGCAATGAGTTGTGCGGCACCCGGGCTAGTACGAATAATGACCATGACATCATTGTGCTGAATATCCAAAACAAGTTGGTTTAATGGTGCTTTAGCCGAGGGCACTGATATTTCGGCGGGTAAACAGTACACCATCTCTTGTTTAGCATTCCGTGTTCGCACTGCACCATGCTTACTAAGCATACGCGAAACCTTGGATTGACTGACATTGCTAAAGCCTTGTTGCTTGAGTGCCTCAACGATTTCACCTTGTGAACCGTAGCGTTCTTCTTTCAATAATGCTTTAAATGCTGCCAGTAGTTTTGCTTGTGTCATGCCCTTCGCCTAGATCAGTTTATTTGTATTTTAAGCCCTATTGGAGTACAGTTTTGCGCCATATCCGCATAACTATTCTATGCTTATGCAGTCACTAATCCAACATAAAAACGGAGTCTGAGATGAAAGTAGCCGTATTAGGTGCGGCCGGTGGTATCGGCCAGGCGTTATCTTTGTTGTTAAAAACTCAACTACCTGCGGGTTCTGAACTGTCTTTATATGACGTTGCCCCAGTTGTTCCTGGTGTAGCGGTTGATCTGAGCCACATCCCAACTGACGTAAAAGTTACCGGTTACGGTAAAGATGATTTAGCGTCGGCGCTTGTTGGTAGCGATATCGTTTTGATTCCAGCAGGTGTTCCGCGTAAGCCAGGCATGGACCGCTCTGACCTGTTCAACATGAACGCCGGCATCGTTAAAAACCTTGTCGAAGGCGTCGCAGATAACTGTCCAGACGCGTGCGTCGGTATCATTACTAACCCAGTGAATACAACGGTTCCTATTGCGGCTGAAGTATTGAAGCAAAAGGGCGTTTATAATAAACAAAAACTTTTCGGCGTAACGACACTTGACGTTATCCGTTCTGAAGCTTTTGTTGCTGAACTGCGTGGTTTGAATCCTGCTAATGTCACTGTGCCAGTAATTGGCGGCCACAGCGGCACGACGATTCTGCCACTGTTGTCACAAGTCGAAGGCGTTGAGTTCACTGAGCAGGAAATCAAAGATTTGACTCACCGTATCCAGAATGCGGGTACCGAAGTTGTTGAAGCGAAAGCAGGCGGCGGTTCTGCAACACTATCAATGGGTCAAGCCGCAGCTCGTTTCTGCTTGTCATTAGTTAACGGATTGCAAGGTCAGGACACTATCGAGTGCACTTACGTTGAAGGTCCTGGTGATAACGCTAAATTCTTCGCACAGCCAGTTCGTTTAGGCAAGAATGGTGCAGAAGAAATCCTATCTTACGGTGAGTTAAGCGCATTCGAACAGAAATGCATGGATGACATGCTCGACGGTTTGAAAGGCGATATCCAAAAAGGTATCGACTTCGCATCTTAATCGCGAAGCGAACAAAAAAACCGCATGCTTGCATGCGGTTTTTTTATGTCTGATTTATGTGATGAGCCTATTTATGCGACGCGATCAACCGCTAAATGAGTCAGCGCGATCAACGCTTGCTTGTAATCTGATTCAGGTAAAACGGCTAAACTCTCCCGCGCCTGCTGCGCCGCCTCAAGCGCTTTTTGACGAGTGTACTCGAGTGCGCCCGTGGCGTGCATAGCCGCAAGCACGGTTTCTAAATGTTCACGCCCATCACCTTGTTCTATGGCTTCTCGAATCAACTTGCAAGCAGCTTCATCACCGTGCCACATCGCGTATAACAGCGGTAGTGTCGGTTTACCCTCAGCGAGATCATCGCCCGCGTTTTTGCCCATGGTTTGACTATCGGATGTATAATCCATCAGATCGTCGACCAATTGGAACGCGGTGCCCAAATAGCGACCATAGTCAGCCAATTGTTCGGTCACTGTGCTGTCTTGTTCGGTAAGCACGCCAGCCAGTTGTGTCGCAGCCTCAAACAACTTCGCCGTTTTGCCATAAATGACATCAAAGTAGCGTGCTTCGGTGGTGTCCGGATCATTACAGTTCATCAACTGCAAAACCTCACCCTCTGCGATCACGTTGGTGGCATCCGCTAAAATACTCAAAATCGTCATTGAGTCGAGCTGAACCATCATTTGGAACGCGCGGGTATATAGAAAGTCACCAACGAGTACCGAGGCTTCATTACCAAATACCGCGTTAGCGGTCTTGCGACCACGTCGCAGTTCCGACTCATCAACGACATCGTCATGCAGCAACGTTGCCGTGTGAATAAATTCGATAATAGTCGCCAGCGATAGGTGGGCACGGCCTTCATAACCGAGTGCACGACACGAAAGAACAGCAAGCAGAGGACGTAGTCGCTTACCGCCACTATTCACAATATACATGCCCAGTTGATTGATCAGCGCTACATCGGAGCTTAACTGTTCGCCAATGAGCGCGTTAACGCCTTGCATGTCTTTTTGTGCGAGATCGTTAATGGACTTCAGATCCATCATAATATGAGATGCTTTACGTAAATTTAACGGAGATGGGATGTTACAATATATGAGCGTGCGTTGCTAGCCATTGGCATCGACGTTGAATAACTCGAAAAAGTGGGCAAATGAATCATAAAAGAACACCATAAACTACTTGCGATCCTTTTGTTTATTCAGTAGAATTCGCGACCTATTTTAAATTCGAGTGCCTAATGGGCAGTGGAGATTACTATGTACGCAGTATTCCAAAGTGGCGGTAAGCAGCACCGTGTGACTGAAGGCCAAATCGTCCGCCTGGAAAAACTGGAAGCAGCTACCGGAGACGTAGTTGAGTTCGACCAGGTTCTTATGGTTTCTGACGGCAGCGATGTAAAAATCGGTGCGCCGTTTGTATCAGGTGGCAAAGTGACAGCTGAGATCGTTGATCACGGTCGTGGCGACAAAGTGAAGATTGTTAAATTCCGTCGTCGTAAGCATTCACGTAAGCAACAAGGTCACCGTCAGTGGTTCACAGAAGTGAAAATCACTGGTATCAACAGCTAATTTAAGGAGTAACGACACATGGCACACAAAAAGGCTGGTGGTTCTACTAAAAACGGTCGTGACTCAGAGAGTAAACGTCTGGGTGTTAAGCGTTTCGGTGGTGAGTCTGTATTGGCAGGCAACATCCTAGTTCGTCAACGTGGTACTAAATTCCACGCTGGTAGCAACGTAGGCATGGGTAAAGATCACACCTTATTCGCGACCGCGGAAGGTAAAGTTTCTTTCGAAACTAAAGGCAGCAAAAACCGTAAATTTATCAGTGTAATCACTGACTAATTTCAGCTGTCTCAAAAGATTTGAAAAGCCCTGCCTTTACGGCAGGGCTTTTTCATATGTGCTAACCTTAGTATCCTCAAGAATTGTTCTAAAAGAAGTCGCTCATGAAATTCGTAGATGAAGTAGAAATCCGTGTGGAAGCCGGTGATGGTGGTAATGGCTGTATCAGCTTTCGCCGTGAAAAATATATTCCCAAAGGTGGCCCCGATGGTGGCGACGGCGGAGATGGCGGCGATGTCTATTTAGAAGCCGACGAAAACCTCAACACCCTTATTGACTACCGTTTTGAGCGTTTTCACCGCGCTGAGCGGGGTCAAAACGGAATGAGTAAAAATTGTACAGGTAAACGGGGTGAAGATATTACCTTAAAGGTGCCGCCGGGCACTCGTGCGAAAGATATCGATACGGGTGAGGTGATTGGTGATTTAACACGCCACGGTCAGCGTATCATCGTCGCAAAAGGTGGTTTCCACGGGTTAGGCAACACGCGTTTTAAAAGCAGCGTTAACCGTGCCCCGCGACAAAAAACCAATGGTACGCCGGGTGAAGTACGACAACTTCAGCTCGAATTGATGCTGTTGGCTGACGTCGGGTTATTGGGAATGCCTAATGCAGGTAAATCGACCTTTATTCGTTCGGTATCTGCCGCAAAACCTAAAGTCGCGGATTACCCGTTTACCACTCTGGTACCCAATTTAGGTGTTGTGCGACCTGCGGCTCACCACAGCTTTGTGATCGCTGATATTCCAGGTTTGATTGAGGGTGCCGCCGAAGGTGCTGGTTTAGGTATACAGTTCTTGAAGCATTTAGAACGCTGCCGTCTGCTATTGCATCTTGTCGACTTAGCGCCATTTGATGAGAGCGATCCCGTTGAACAAGCGCGCGTTATCATTGAAGAGCTGGAGAAATACAGTCCTAAGTTGGCGGAAAAGCCGCGCTGGTTAGTGATCAATAAAGTTGATCTCGTACTCGAGGAAGAACGCCAAGAATTAGTTGATGACCTGGTTGAGCGATTAGGCTGGGAAGGTCCAGTGTATCAAATCGCCGCATTGGAAGGCCGCAATACGCAGCAGTTGTGTCATGATGTCGTCGAGTATATTGATACTTTGCCTTCACCTCATGAAGAAGCGCAAAAAGCGCAAGAGGAAGAAGCCGTCGACTTTAAATGGGATACGTACCATGATGAAGTGTTGGAAGAGTATCAAGATGAAGACGATTTTGATGACGACGATGATGATGACGACGGTGTCGAAGTCATCTACCAAAAGTAATGTCTAAAAAGGGCGACATTCAATGAAAGTTTCTATGATAGCCGCGATGGCGAATAATCGAGTCATAGGAAAGGACAACGCGATGCCATGGCATATTCCTAATGAGCTACAATATTTCAAAAAAGTTACATTAGGTAAGCCGATTGTTATGGGTCGGCGAACGTTTGAATCATTGGGTCGTCCCTTGCCAGGACGTAAGAATATTGTATTAACTTCGCAACCCGATCGACACCAAGACCCCGATAATGGCGTAATTTGGGTGGCAAGTGTCGACCAAGCGTTTGCCGCCGCTGGGGATGCTGAAGAGTTGATGATTATTGGTGGAGGAAAAATATATGAACTTTTTTTCCCGTATTGCGACCGTCTATATGTTACCGAAATCGAATTAGATGTTGAAGGCGATACATACTTCCCAGATTATCAAAAAGCGCATAGCTGGCAAGAACTTAAGCGGCAATTTGTTGCCGCCTCGGATGATCAAGTACCTGCCTATACTATTAAAGTACTCGACAAAGAAAGTTAATAAAGTGTTGTTTTTTCAAAGCGTTACTCCGACTTGCTTCGTTGATTGGGTCAGCGTTTCATAGTATTATTCGCGGCGAAAAAGTGAACAGTTGTAAGTGATGGGGGTCACACAATGAAATCATTCATCTTAAGTTCGTTAATTGCCGCGACGGCAATTGCGGGCGTATCTTTCAGCCAGCCGGCTAAAGCACAAAATGAACTAGCACTTAGTCTTTGTACGTATGTACAAGGCGATGACACGATGCGTTTGCGGAAAAAGTTACGCGATTCACGTGTACGTATGCGTGACGTATACTCGGGCATTCAGTGCAACGGTCAGTCGTTATTGCAATTTGCAATGACAAACGGCTCAAACGATATCGGCACCTTTATGGTTGGTCGACTTTCAGTTGATGACTTGGCAAGTTCAGGCGATTACGAATGGGCACAGCAAAATGGTCATGGCAGTTCACCTATAGCGGCAGCGATTAAAGAGCGTGCTGGCTTATAATTATTGAAGCTGTAAAAGATTGCAAAAAGCCTCCACTCTGGAGGCTTTTTTTGTGAACGTTAACAATTTGTTTCGATTCTTCTGTTGCCAAATAGGTGTGATACGAACAGAATATTCGTTCACCGTTATTTCTAGGACTTTTTCATGAACTTAGGTAATGATCGCAGCCCGCATGGAGGGTTAAGTTCGCGCCTGATAAAAACACTTTGTTGCTTGCTGATTGGATTTTTTGCGAGCGTGTCGAACGCGCAGGAGCAGCTCACTTCAACTGACGCGACTCATTGTTTTGTTAAAGGCTTTTCAGAGCGAATGGAGTGTGGTTACATCCAGGTTCCTGAGAATTACGAGCAGCCCGATGACCAACAAATCGATATTCACTACGCGATTATTCCCTCTATCCAAGAGAATGCACAACCGGATCCGTTACTGATTTTAGCCGGCGGGCCGGGTCAAGCAGCGACGGAACTCGCCCCGATGATTGCACGCATTTTCGCCGATGTTAGAAAGCAGCGTGATATCGTGTTGATCGACCAGCGGGGCACCGGTAAAAGTAATCCACTGTCATGTGAGGTAAATCGGCCGGATGAGCTGGTGAGATCCGACGATGAGCAAGACCTGTCAGAGCTCGCTGCAAAGTGCTTAGCACAGTATCCTAATGTCGATGTATCGCAATACAATACGCGAAATACTATTCGTGATTTTGAACAAGTTAGACAGGCGCTCGGCATTGAGCAGTGGAATCTATACGGCGGTTCTTACGGAAGCCGTGTTGGGCTGAAATATCTGCAACACGCTTCAAACTCAGTTCGTACTGCGACATTGGATGCCGTCGCGCCTCCCCAAGTGGTGATAGGTCCATTTGGCTTCAACGGCAGTTTGGCATTTGAAAAAATGCTGCAAGATTGCCAGCAGCAAAAGCCTTGTATGCAACGGTTTCCTAATCTGAAGCAAGACTATGATCAGGTCATGCAGTCGCTTGATCAGCAGAGTGTTCTTGTAGACACTCAAGATCCGTTATCTGCAGAACCTATGCAGATTCGCCTGACACCCGGTCGTTTTAGCTCTGTCGTACGGTTGGCGTTGTACAACCCTGCGACTAGACAACTCTTACCTTACGCGATCAGTGAGGCGCGTGCTGCTAACTATAAGCCGATTTTAGGACTTATGGGAGGCACCACCACTGCAGTTCAAAACTCGATATACTTAGGTCTGATGCTTTCAGTAGTATGCCGGGAAGACTTGCCGCGCGCGACTGAGAGCTTGTTAAAGCAGGACGCCAACAATGAGTTTATCGGAGGAAAAACAGGTCAAGCATTTGTCGACTTGTGTCAGGGTTGGCAAACGACGCCAGCGCCGAGCTCCTTTGCGCAGCCAGTTGAAAGCGAAAAGCCTGTGTTACTACTATCGGGTACTCAAGACCCTGTCACGCCGCCACGATGGGCTGATATTGCTGCGCGAACATTACCGAATAGTGTGCATGTAATAGCTCCATACGCAGGCCATACAATTGCGGGACATACGTGTGCTAATAGGATCGTCGCGCAATTCGTCCGCGCGGGTAGCGTCGAGGCGTTAGATACTCAATGTGTAAAGCAAAGAAAACTAGCACCTTTTGTGCTCAATGCTAACGGAGAGGGGCTTTAACATGATCGAAGTAAAATCGATAAGTAAGTCCTTCAAGACAGTAAGCGCGTTGAGTGAGCTGACATTCTCGGCCCGTGATGGTGAAATTACCGGTCTCTTAGGGCCGAATGGGGCAGGTAAGACAACTTGCCTTCGCATTATTTATGGATTACTTCGTGCCGACTCCGGGCAAGCGTTAATCGAAAGTGTGGATGCCAACAGATACCCGTTGCAGGCGCGAAGCAACTTGGGTATTTTCCCCGACAAATTTGGTCTCTATGAACGCTTAACAGTACGCGAACAAGTGCGCTACTTTGGCGAGTTACATGGACTACAAGCTGAACAACTTGAGCACAGTGTTGATAACGTTATCGAGCGCCTAGATATCGCCTCTCTGGCTGACAGGAAATCAGCTGGATTCTCGCAGGGGCAACGGATGAAAGTTGCCTTGGCACAGGCGTTGGTTCACAATCCTAAACATCTGATTTTAGATGAACCGAGTCGCGGTCTTGATGTGATGAGCACGCGGATTTTGCGCGATATTTTGCGTGAACAACGTGCGGCAGGCACCTGTATTTTATTTTCCAGTCACGTTATGCAAGAGGTGGCTGCGTTGTGTGACCGAGTGGTAGTGATGGCAGCTGGCAAAGTTGCAGCCGAGGGAACGCCGGATGAATTGTGCCAGTTAACCGGTGAAGCCGCTCTTGAAGATGCGTTCGTCAAGATTATTGGCAGTGACGAGGGGATAGCAGCCTAATGAGCGCTTACAAAACGATATGGAAAAAAGAGTTCAAGGATGCGCTCCGCGATAAGCGTTCAGTACTTGCGGCAATGTCGTATGCCTTCTTTGGTCCGATGCTGATGGCGGTTGCATTTTTCTTTTTGATTAGCCAATTAACCGATCCGAGCGATGTCAAAATAAGCATAGACGGTAAGCAGTATGCGCCTGAATTGATTGAGCATTTGCGTGAGAATGGAATCGTAGAACGTGACACCGATTGGCCGGCTGAGGTGACACCCATCGAACTCTCGATTCCAGAAAATTGGGCTGAAGCCATTGCCTCCGCCACTCCCATAGCGGTGACATTACGTGCAGACTGGTCCGCGCAAAAACAGCAAAGTGATATAAAAAGGGTAGAGCAGGCGCTACAAGCCTACTCCGCTCAAATAGCTAATTATCGACTGATTTTAAGAGGCATTGACCCACGCGTTATCCAGCCGGTTCAGGTAGCGAAACAAGACATGGCGACGCGGGGCTCTAAAGCCGCGCTTATCATGGGCAGCGTGCTAGTGTTTATCTTACTTTCGGTATTTTGGTCTGGCATGAATGTGGCGATCGATATTAGCGCCGGCGAGCGCGAACGTAATTCGCTTGAGTTTTTATTATCTCAGCCAGTCAGCTCGCAGGCGATCGTCATTGGTAAGGTGCTTGCTGCCTCCTGCTTCGCGTTATTTGGAGCCATGCTGTCGCTGATCCTTATTCCTATTATATTTAGTTTTGTACCGCTCCATCAAATTGGCATGAGCGTTGATTTCAGTTTAGAGATGTTGCTAATCATGTTTTTGGCATTAGTGCCATTGGCATTGTTAGCAACGAGTCTGCAACTATTCGTGTCTTTTCGAGCGAAGAACTTTAAAGAAGCGCAAACCTATATTAGCTTTCTGCTGATTATCCCGATGGCGGCGTCGTTTGGTGTCGAGTTTGCTCGTCTAAAAACGCCATTGCTTTACTATTTGCCATTAACGGGGCAGCATCAAACTTTCTTGTCTTTAATCCGGGGTGAGACAGTGAATTGGTTAGGAGCAGGTGTAAGCGCGGTATTCACGTTAGTAGTGGCCGTGTTATTAACTTATTTAATCGGACGTATGCTAAAGAGCGAAAAAACCGTGTTTGGACTATAAGCATTGTGGGGTGTTAGCCCCACATATCCCGTAGCCGTCCGTAATGATAAAACGCCCACTGCCCAACGCGACGAAAGCCAGCAAACGGAAACGGTTTAAGGTTCGACTGATAATACGGTAGAGCAGGTAACGGCAAACCGCAGGCTTTTTCCGCTAGCCTTTTACCCGCTAAAGCGCTAAAGCTAACGCCCGCGCCACAGTACCCCATGCTAGCAAAAACATTGTTGTCGAGTTGCATGATGCGCGGATAATCATCCAAAGACACACTGACCCAACCGCTCCAAAAGTCATCCCAATGCGTGATGTCCTTTAAGGCCGGGAAACTGGCATGAAGTGCGGCGAGTAGACGTTTAGCGTAGCGGGGACTCTCGGCATGGGCGCCTCGAATCGCACCACGACCACCGAATAATAGTCGACCGTCTGGCAGTAAGCGAAAGTAATACTTAAGTACGCGCGTGTCCATGTAAGCGAAGTCGTCTTTGAGCCCCGTCGCATCGAGCTGCGCGCGACTCAGCGGTGGCGTAACAATCACGCTAGAAACCACGGGCAAATTACGTTGTGCAAGGTCAGGGAACAGCCTTTGTGTGGTGTATGCATTCGTAGCAAAGAGTACATCACGCGCCACGATTTCGCCTCGTGCTGTGTTTACCCGCCACCCCTCGTCCGAACGGTGCATTGTGGTCGCCGCACAGTGTTCTATTAGCTGTGCGCCTGCTTGATGAGCTTGGCGAGCGACGCTAGCGGCTAGTTTTACTGGATTGATAGCAAAGCAATCATCAAACTTCAGACCCGCAAAGCCATGTTGTGTCTTGATGGTATCGGCAACCTGCTGCTTATCGAGCCATGTCACCGGCTGTTGAATCGAACGCAGGAATTGGTACTGCGCGCTTAGGGCTTTAACCGCCCCTTTATTATGTGCCAGTTTGACGTAGCCACCTTCGCGCAGGTCACATTGATCAGGGCAGTGCTTTACATGCGCTCTGATGCGCTCAAGGGCAAGTTGATGTTCGTTCGCCATTGCGTAGCCGACATCCTCACCGAAGCTATCGTGCCAGTGCTTCAAGCCGAGCCGGCCGGTACTTTTCATGACAAAGCCAGCATTGCGGCTTGAACACCCCCAAGCTAATTGCTGAGCATCGATGACAGTGACTTCACGTCCCTGTGCACGCAGTTCAATCGCTGCATTTAATCCCGTATAGCCTCCACCAATGACGAGTGCATCGGTCGCTTTAGGCAGCTGATTTAAACTCGCTGGCCATTTGACTGGATGACCTGCCCAATAGCCTGCACGTGGCGCTGCCTTGGGGAGCTCGGTGTCATTAAGCGGATCGTACATGGACTAAAGTCGCTCAGATGAAAAATAGAGTATCATTTCACCGGCTTTACAGTAGCAAGTACCATCGCATACGGGGCAGTAATAGCCGTCTTCAATCGAAGCTTGATACCAACGTTTAGCATGCGTGGTTATTAGTTCACCGCCACAGGCACTGAAGTAGCCATAAGCGCTGTTGTTCGGACTTTGCATCCATATATGCGCGAGTCCTGCTTCGCAACCGAGCTTTTTGGCGGCCTCGATACTAGCTGACAGCAATTTTTTACCAACGCCTAAGCCGCGAGCATTCTCGGCAACGGCAGCACATTTAAAGTAGCAAATATACTCAGGCGAAACCTGCCATGCGGCGGGTGTACATGCCTCGTCGATAGGCCACTGTCCCGGCGCGACCGTAAGCCGAACACCGAGTATTTCGCCTGCCTTTTCCGCTAAGAATGAAAGATTAATGTCACCCACTGTGCCTGCGTTGAGTAGCGCCGCGAGAGATTCCTCATTCAGGTAGTTATCGCCGTGAACTTCGTTTGCCAAACTAATAACGGCCGCTGAATCAGCGGCCGTTATAGGGCGAATAATCAATTCGTCTTGCATTATTAGTACCGATACTCGTCAGTTTTGAAAGGACCTTCGACCTCAACATGGATGTAATCAGCTTGCTGTTGAGTCAAGCGCGTGATCACACCACCAAAGCCTTGCACCATGTAGCGTGCAACTTCTTCGTCAAGCTGCTTAGGCAAGACTTCAACACGCAAGTATTCTTTTTGCTGCTCAATCGACATGTCGGCAAATTTCTGCTGGAACAAGTGCATTTGTGCGAGCACCTGGTTGGCAAAAGAGCCATCCATAATACGGCTAGGGTGGCCCGTTGCATTACCCAAGTTCACTAAGCGACCTTCAGCCAGCAACAATAAGTAGTCGTTGTCGTCATCAGAACGGTAGATCTTATGAACCTGTGGCTTAATTTCTTCCCAGCGCCAGTTTTTGCGCATGAACGCGGTATCGATTTCGTTATCGAAGTGGCCAATGTTACACACCACGGCGGTCGACTTAATCGCTGCTAACATGTGGCGGTCACAAACGTTCACGTTACCTGTCGTGGTAACCAATAAGTCGATGTTACCCAACAACGCTTTATTGATGGTGCTACCGTCGTCACTATTGACGCCGTCAATGTATGGCGAGACCACTTCATAACCGTCCATACACGCCTGCATTGCACAAATCGGGTCGATTTCTGTGACTTTAACGATCATGCCTTCTTGGCGTAAGCTCGCTGCAGAGCCTTTACCTACATCACCATAGCCGATGACCAACGCCTTTTTGCCTGACATTAAGTGGTCAGTCGAGCGCTTGATGGCATCATTCAATGAATGGCGGCAGCCGTATTTGTTATCGTTTTTCGACTTAGTTACTGAGTCGTTGACATTAATAGCAGGTACACGCAGGGTGCCTTGCTTGAGCATATCAAGGAGGCGGTGAACGCCCGTTGTGGTTTCCTCGGTAATACCGTGGATCTTCTCCAACATTTCTGGGAATTGCTCGTGGATCATTAGCGTCAAGTCGCCGCCATCATCCAAAATCATATTTGCATCCCAAAGCTCGCCATCTTTCTTACAGGTTTGCTCTAGGCACCACTCGTATTCTTCTTCTGTCTCGCCTTTCCAAGCAAAGACTGGAACGCCGGCTGCAGCAATGGCCGCGGCTGCGTGGTCTTGGGTTGAGAAGATATTACAAGAAGACCAGCGCACGTCCGCACCGAGTTCAACCAAAGTTTCGATAAGTACAGCCGTCTGAATGGTCATGTGGATACAACCAATAATACGGGCGCCCTTAAGCGGTTTCTCGTCCGCATATTTGCGACGAATAGTCATCAAAGCGGGCATTTCAGATTCAGCAATGGCAATTTCCTTGCGGCCCCAATCAGCCAGGTTAATATCTGCCACTTTAAAATCGGTGAACTTAGGATCGTTTAAACTCATAATGCTACCGTTATCCTTTGCATAAAAAATGGGTGTTAAGCGTAGCTTAGCAGCTTTTCTAAAAGTTGCTGTTGACGCTCTTTGCTCAAGCGCGCGCCGAACTCAGTGACAAGCTCTGCTGCTGCTAAACTGGCGAGTCGACCCGCTTGCTCAAGTTCCATATCTTGAGTAATACCGTATAGCATGGCACCGGCAAACATATCGCCTGCGCCGTTAGTATCGACCGCTTGAACAGGAACGCCTGGAATATGAATCTGACGCTCAGAATCAGCAATTAACGCACCTTCTTTACCGAGTGTGATAGCAACGGTCGATGCGCAGTTTAATAAACGTTGTGCAGCGGCGTGTGGATCCGTCTCACCTGTCAAAAGTTCGGCTTCTTCTCTATTACAGAACATCAAGTCGACACCGCCATCTAGAATTTCATCGATACCATCGCGGAAGTATTTAACCATCGCGGGATCGGAACAAGTCATGACAATTTTAGTATCATTTTCGCGGGCAACGTGTTTTGCTTCTGCAATAGCTTCACGGGCGATTTCAGAAGTAATTAAGTATCCTTCGATGTAGAGGTATTTCGCAGCGGCAATTGCCTCAGGATGAAGTTCATGAGTCGACAAATCGGCAGTAATACCAAGATGTGTACGCATCGTGCGCTCGGCATCGGGGGTGACCATCACTAAACAACGACCTGTGGTACCGTCATTATTTTGGCTGGTGAGGTTAGTTTGAATACCGACGTGCTCTAGGTCACGTTGATAAAAATCGCCCGCTTCATCGTTAGCGACTTTACAACAATAAAAAGCTGAGCCACCAAACTGTGCAAATGCGACCAACGAGTTAGCCGCAGAGCCACCGCCACATTGCTTTTTAAGGTCACCCATCGTACTGAGCTCGGCGATCAGTTTATTCTGATCCTCTTCCTCAATGAGTGCCATCATGCCTTTTTCCAAATGGTGTTTGGCTAGGAAGTCTTCGCTGACTTCAAATTCCTGATCGACGAGTGCGTTGCCGATGCCAATTACATCAATGGTTTTCATAATTACTTTCGGTTGCTTATTAGGGCGCACAGTATATACGAACTCGACCTCAGGGTCGATAAATGAACAAAACCAAACACAGAAAAACCTGCATGATTATTATTATATCGAGCCAAATACCTGTTAAATAAAGCTTATTTTGTACTATTTGGGGTGAAAGAGTGCCATCGAAGCGTGTACGACTGAGCCGTTTATGGTGGTATTTTTGCGGGCCACCGAGACTCAAGTTGTACAACCGACTTTGTGAATCTAACCACATAAAGGCACCGAGCGACAAGCCTTGGCCTTGTCGTAGCGCCACTGCTGGACGTCTTCTTATGAGCCAAAGCCACGGTCGTAAAAGTAAGGCCGGTACGACTAAAACCAGTGATTCAATTGTCTGATAGAGCACTTGAGCGGCGCGACCAAAGTGCTGGTAGCGTGGGGCGGGCACAGGCCATAAATGATGGCATTCGATAATTAGGCGTATCGCGAGTGCGGCGATAGGTCCCGATACGTACCAAGCAAGTAAAGGCGCGAGTACATTAACAACGAGAATCCGCAAACGAACCTCAAAAATTGCCTTGGCGAGGCCTATTTGACTGAGCTGTTCGCAGTCAAAGGGGACGAATCGACTCACGATAGCTCGAGCGGCACGTTTTTGCCCTTTATTCAGCGCCATAGCGGCGAGTTTTGTCTGATTTAATGTACGTTTGTATTTAATTGCAAACCAAAGCCAGACAACACCGGTTAGCTCATGCAATTCGGCACTCATTTGAATGATGCTCACGGGAAGCAAACATATTAGTAGCAAAAGCCCAAGCAACAAGGCTCCAGCGACAGTTTGCTGGGTGTTGCCGTGGGCTTGGTGACATACCTTATCTGTCAGAAACTTGGCAAACAAGCGGAAGATCGTCAGGGGATGCCAATGTTCTGGCAACGAAAAAAAGCGCTCAATAATGAGCGCTAATGTGGCCAGTACGATAGGGTGATAAACCCAAGAGAGCAAGTGTGCATCCATACACGAAGTCTTACAAATGTCGGCTTAAGCTGCAATAGGTGATTCATGGCCGTGCTTGCCATGGTGTTCGCCCGTTGCTGGACGTTGTTGATCACCTGGGATAGCCGCTTTAATATGCTCCGCCTGCTGAATTTTAGCGTGTATATACTGCTTTAACTCTGCCACGCGATAACCCGGTTGGGCTTTAAAGCGGAGAAATGGCAGGCCCGCAGCACCGAGCGCATTCTTCAAAAATAGATTACGTTTTTGCTGGTTCAGCTGTGGCGATGCAGGCTCGAGCTCGATCACGGCTTTGATTTCCATTGTCTCAATATCACACAATACGTAATCGAGGATTCGTTGACTTGCCTTGGTCTGCGCATCCTTTTGAGCAGCGCGAGAAAGACCGCTTTTGACGGAAACAAGATCACTCAAGCGAACTTTGGTAAAAATCCTAAAGTCGTCACTGACGGCTTTATCAAGTAATGTCAAAAATTGTGCTTCTTGTGCTGAGCAAAAAGTGACATCCTTCATCTTGTAAGGATAGGGGACATAGCTTTCTGACATGCGACTCGCAACAACAGCTACAGCAATTAATACAACAACGAACAGTAATAGAATAATTTCCATCGTGACACCTCAACAAAAGTTTGACGGATGATTTGCTGAGATATTTACTGCAACTAGTGTGCCAAAAGTAAAAAAGCTTGGCGGTTGCCAAGCTTTTTAATCGCGCATTCGATGATTTTAGCCTTATGAGCTATAACCACCTTTCACACCTTTAGTGGTCACACTCACTGCGTCATGCGCATGTAATGATTCATAATGATTAACGCGTACCCAGAAGTCTTCAAAGATAGGCATTTGAACAAGACGGTGCTGTAATCTGCGTGATGCATCTTCGCAGAACATCAAGTTCTGCCCATTTAGACGCGCAAACTCTTGCTCATCTTCACGCTTAACCGCTGCTTGAACGGGTGTCTTAAGCGCGTCTTCAATCGCATCGATCAGTGCAACAATCGGGAATTCTTCTACGCTATCGCTCAGCGCTACTTTGACTTGCGCTGTGGAGCGCTGACTGTGTGGCGTTGCAACGATGCCTTCGGTAGTCCCAAGCCATTGATGG
Organism: Idiomarina sp. D18; assembly: GCF_057748155.1. NCBI lineage: Bacteria > Pseudomonadati > Pseudomonadota > Gammaproteobacteria > Alteromonadales > Idiomarinaceae > Idiomarina > Idiomarina sp. D18. Next base: position 2,025,993 of record NZ_CM173240.1, on the reverse strand, counting down.
ATAGTCGCCTTATCAATATGCTCTTGCTCGGCAAACTTTGCATCGAATGCTTCTTGGATAAGTTGACGAGCCAATGCGGCAGAGCATGGGCATGTTGACGAATAGGGCACATCAACCGCCAACTCAAGATTCAGGTGACCTTCATCATAGCGACCTGTTAAACTGACCGGATAGGCTTTCCATCCTTTTTTGCGGCTAATCAGTGATTCACGACGAAGGTGATAATCAAAATCAAACTTGATGAAGGCGCGATCACTGATGTCTTGATGGCTTTCAATAAAGTCACGTAACAATTGCTTCAAAGAAGCGTGACTTAACTCACCTTCGGTTGATAGTTGATCCAAAAGAAGATAAAGGCGAGACATGTGAATGCCTTTAGCTTTTGGGTCTTTTAAATTAACAAAAGCTTCAACGTGAGCTGCAACAGGACGCTCTGATGCGTCAGAAGCTGCAACCATCATAGGTACTTCGATATTGCTCATGCCTACCCAATCTAAGGTCCCTTCAGTCTGGGCCTGTGTTTGGTTGGCTACGTCGGGCATACTGTTCGGCATTCGTTTGGAACTCCGCTCTTTCTTCAATTTATCAAGCATAAACTCTAGGTCCGGTAGTATATCTTAGATAGGGGGATCATTTCATTCCCGAAGCTAAAAATTAATCAAATAAAACCGATTAAAGGTATCGGTTGACTCAATGTACGATTACGCACAGGATAAGGTTTTAGATTCGAAATGGATAACTTATGACAAATTCGGATGTAATCGATACCGAACTGCTGCAACAATACTACGAGTCGCTGGGCGAAGATGGATTAGAAATGACGCTAAAAACCTTTGATCAAGTGATACAGGGTTATGCAAGCCTATTGCACGAAGCCGCGACGAAGAAAGACGAGGCACAGTTGCGCTCACAAGCGCACAAAGTCAAGGGAGCCTGTCGTTCCGTAGGACTCAAGGCTTTGGCCGTATATATGGAAAACCTTGAGAAGGAGTCGTGGGGTTGGCCAACCGCGGAGCAGTGGCTAGTAGAGTGGGCTGACAATGTGATCCCACACCGTCAGCAGATTCAACAATGGCTAGAGCAACAGTCTCATTGAGACTCTTGCTCTACCTCGCCTATAAACCGATAACCTTCACCGTGAATGGTGGTGATTAAATTGGGCGTGTCTGGATGTGATTCAAAATGACGACGAATGCGGCGAATAGCCACATCGACAGTTCGGTCATTGGGACGTAAGTCACGGTCCAACATACGTTTTACGAGTGTCTCACGGTCCAGAATACGGCCAGGGTTCGTTAAGAACAGTTCAAGCGCGCGGTACTCACTCTTGGGCAATCTAAACATTTGATTGTCGGGAGAGTATAAGCAACGGCTGTCACTGTTTAAACGCCAGCCGTGGAAGTTAAATTGTACACTATCGTTATCGACGGGGCTGCTTGAACGTGACGATTCGATACGACGGCACAAGTTACGAACACGAATAGTCAGTTCTTTAGGGTTATATGGCTTGATTAGATAATCGTCTGCACCAAGCTCCAGCGCAAGTAGACGATCATCTTCGCTGTCTCTTCCTGTTAAGAAGATAAGGCCAATGTTATCTCTTTCACGTAAAGACTCTGCAAGCTCGAGACCGTTTTTACCCGGAAGGTTAACATCCATGATAACAACATCGATACGCTCTTGACGCATGATATTTTCCATTTGCAAGCCGTCAGCAGCGTCAAACACTTCATAACCTTCTTGCTGAAAAAGTCGTGTTAATGTTTGGCGAGTAACCACCTCATCTTCAACAATTAAAAGTCTGGCGTTCATAAAGCAATGCGTTCCTAGCAATGAGTTCGAGTGACGAATTAAAATGTATTAAATACAGTTCTATTGATGCCACATTATGACTTTTGTTCAAAAATTTTCAACAAAAACCCCAGTTAAGTTTGATTTTCGCACGATTTGACCGGAAAACGAACAATAAATTCAACGCCGTGATTAAGTTCGCTAAAAAAGTGTATCTGACCGTCTAATACCTGGGTCACTAAGTTATAGACAAGGTGTAAGCCTAAACCACTACCGCCAGAGCCGCGCTTTGTTGTGACGAAAGGATCAAATATCTTTTTACCGATCTCATTAGGAACACCTTTGCCATCATCGCGATAAGTGATTTCGAGTTCGCTTTCACGTCGTTCAAATAAAATGTTAACTTTTCCTTGTTCGCGGCGATCAAATCCGTGCACCATCGAGTTGGTAATTAAATTTATAAGTATTTGGTTCAAAGGTCCGGCTTTAGTGACCACACAAAGTCCTGGGTCGAAACTAATCTCAATTGGAAATTTTTCGATGTCAAGTCGACGCGGCTTAACCGAAATCAGCAAATCGCGAGTGAACTGTTCAATATCAATCGCTCTATCGATTTCAGTAGATTGGTCGACAGCCACTTGCTTAAAGCTTGTTACAAGATCCGCTGCGCGATTTAAATTGCGATAGATAATGGATAGATTTTCTGTGCAGTCTTCAAGAAAGCGAGCAAACTCATTGGTTGAAATGCGCTTTTCATCGAACTTTTCACGCATGACCTCCAGCTTATCTTGTAGCAGCGTTGAAGCGGTGACCGACAAGCCGATAGGCGTATTTACCTCATGGGCTATGCCGGCCACCATATCGCCGAGAGATGCCATTTTTTCCGACTCAACCAGTTGTCCCTGATACTTATGCAACTGTTCGAGTGTGGTGAGCAGTTCCTGGTTTGATTCGCGTAGTGCTTTTGTTCGTTGAGTGACTTGTTGCTCAAGCTCTGCGTTCAACTGACTGGCTTCTCGTTCCGCCTTTTGTTGGCGTAAAATATGATGTTGTACACGCTCGAGCATGATATTGAGGGCATTACCTAATTCATTGAACTCATTAACGCGAGATTCCGGCAAGCGAAGACCGTAGTCTTTGTTTCGCGATATCTGTGACACAATGTCAACGATCCTATCAAGCGGTTGACTTAATATACGGCGTAAACGCAGCGCTAATAATGTGCACATGAGCAGCGTTAATACAAAAACAGTGCACGCGACCGCAATCGAACGTAACTTGAAGAGTCTTAATTCGTCGGCACTTGCGCGCAGATATACGTAACCGACGACTTGACCATCCAGCTGTATCGCTTGAGCAACCTCAATATAATCGTCTTGTAAACGGGGTGCGGTTAATCTTTCTATTTGTGCAAACTTAGCAGGAATGGGGGCGAGCCCTTCCTTGTTATAACTTGAGAAAAAGCTCAAGTCGCCGCTCACAGTATCAATTTTATAGATATGTACATGTTGAATAAATTGGTTGTTGCTCAACGTCGCGAGCCGCCGTTGTTCCGCGGTGTTATCGCTAAATGCTAAGTTTTGCACTGCGTGCGCGGCAATCATTCGAGCATCGGATTCACTGCGTTCCAAAAGTGCTTGACGGTATTGGCTAACTTGGCTGAATAGATTGATACTGAAACCGATAGCAAGGGCGACAACGGTAATCAATAGAACAATGTAGATTAAGCCTCTTTTGAGCGAAATGGTTTGCATTATTTTGCTGTATAAACGACTTTGTTATCCTGTTTAGACTATGTTATCAAATGGTTAATGAGTGTGCATCTAAATATCAATGTATTCAGCGCGAAGATTTGTATATTCAACTTAAGCGTTTGCTTAGTAACACTTTAAACTTGCCATTATCAGCCAGTTCATCACAATGACTGAATACCTGCCGCATGTGTTCTGGCCACGGTAAGAACCGGTTCGCAACAATGACCAGTGTGCCGTTCGGTGCGAGTTTCTTAAATGCCTGTTTAATAAATTGCTCACCAATGTCGTAATCGGTGCGTAATCCGGTATGAAATGGGGGGTTGCTAAGGATCCAGTTAAATGACCCATCGCTAAGGCTTGATAGACCGTCAGCGAGTATTAAACGTCCCTGGATGCCAAGCTTTTCCCAGTTCATTTGCGTACTCGCAATGGCCATTGGGCTAACATCGGATGCTGTCAGTTCGACGGCGAACTTCTGTGCGACGAGTGCGCCAATGACACCGCATCCACATGCAAAATCAAGCACTTTGCCTTGAATCGCCTCGGGCAAATGTTCAAGTAACAATGCAGTACCTGCATCCAGCCGGCCTTGGCTAAAAACTCCCGGGTACGCACTGAATGAGGCAGAAACACCTCGCCAATCCACATCGAATCCACTCAGTGCAGGTGCCTCTGAATCCGTCAACGGCTTTGTTAGGACGCGGGTTTGAAACAGTTGGCAATGATTACCCGAGGCAAGTTTTTGTGCTTTTAAAAAGGCGGGAGGCAATTTTTTTACCAAGCTAGTAACACCGCCGCGTTTTTCGCCGACGATCAGAATGCGAGCGGACGGGGCTTGAAGGGACAGTTGGTGCAGTATCCATTGGTTAAGAGACTGCTCCTTCGCAACCACCAACAGTATCAACTGATAAGCTTCGAGCTTTGGGGATAGCGCCTGAGTATAGGCATGTGAATAATGCATCGCATGACCCGCATGCAGACACCACGCGTTGTCGAACAGGGTTGCTAATTGGCTGCCATCGGGGTGTATCACTAAACGCTTATCGCGAGGAGTGGACAGCCACTCTGCATCTTGGTGACGGCTGAGTAGCCGAGCTACGGCATCAGAGGTCGATTGAGCGGGCATAAGTTATCTGAGGATATCCATTCGTAGTTCATGATCTTTAAGTAGTAACAGTGTACCACCTCGATGTTCCTTGATGCGCAGTTTTTTATGATCGTATTCGAGTTGAACACCAGGAAATACCTCTTTTGCTGCCATAATACGCAGTGTCGTATGATTTTTTAGCGAAGCGCGCATAACTTTGAGGTCATTCTGTATACTGCGTAACCTTTCAAGCTCCGACTTAGCGCCCGTTACAAGTGAGTGCTTCAGTGACTTTTGTTGCTCACTATTGGCAAGCGACTGGCAGCGTGTAATACCTTTTTCTACTCTTCTTAAGCGTGAGGTTATCGCGCGTAATTGATGATATAACTGGCTCAGTGCCTGTAAGGTGCTGACTGGTGGCGGTGGTACACTGAGTATAAAGCGAGTGAGTGTCCCTGCTCGAGCGCCCAATTGGCCTGCACAGATGTGGGCACAGGTCTCAAAGGTTCCGCCGATGATTTTTCCTCGAGCCGAGTTATCTTGCCCACCGATAAATGCCTCCCCATGACACACAACATGACAGTGAGTCAGTTGTCGGTCGATAGTCAGCGACTGATTGCATTTTAAAAAAGCATACTGTGCATAGGCACACCAGATCGAATCATTGGCATGAAGTTTGGATGATAAGTGGGGGATATAAGCCTCATCACTTTGCAAGCGTTGTTCATCTTCTGACGAGATGTGACCAATGCAACCTTTACGAACGGTAATACTCCCACCAGCGAAAAGGTGAGCGGAATCAACATAACCAGCTACGGTGATATCACCCGTGCATTCAACGCGCATGCCTTCTGTGACGTTACCAGTAACAATAACACTGCCTTTGAACTTCACATGGCCGGTAGAAACATCAACGGTTTTCAGGGTAAGTACATCATCAACACTGGCAGAGTTGTGCGTAAACCAAGGCATCCCTGTGCGAGCGGCAATAATTGTCATTGGGTCATTATCATCAAAGCGAGCGCCTTCCCCAGGCGCCATGTCAGTATCTTCGCCGTCGAAGGCTTCGATGACATCACCTTTTACCGTGCAGCCGTGGCGACCCTTAGTCGGAGGATGTTTGCGCAGTAAAGGATCACCTTCCAACACCGTGACTTGTTCACCTAAATCACGCATATCCACCGTTCCATCTTCGCGCGCTTGCGGACGTAAAACACGTTGCCGAGCATCGTCGACCAGTCGTTCAAACCAGGCGTTATGCCCATTTTTTGCGGTCACGCCTCGGGCAATAATGGCATCAAAATGACTGCCGGGCTCTACGTTTTGGGCATGGTTGATGACTTTGTCGACCATTTTTCGCTTTATACCCGCTACGACTCCAGCACCTTTGAGCGCTTCGAGGACATCTTGGCGTTCGATAGGCGTACCGCCTTGTGCGGCGTCACAGCTTAAGGTGGCGGTCATGTGGTCATCGCTGATTATCACGTATAGACGGGCGTCTTCCAGCGTGGCGATACGCTCAGAGTACCGGCTAGAGGGCGTCTGTTCACTCAGTTGCCATTGCTTAAAGTTTTTTATGACTTGTTCAAAGACATTTTCATCAACCAACAGCGCCTCAGCAAAACGGCTCATTTCAAAAGCCGTCTTGATCTGCTCCGCGGTCGTGTCCTTTGCCGATTTTAAAACACTGACGTAGACATCATTGGCGGAGCGCTCGAATTGTATCGCTCTGCTGGACTCTGGCATAACATTTTGTTCGAATGTTTATTGTTATTGTTATATCGACTGATAATAGCGAAAAATAAATAAGATTGCGCTTATTTTAATCAGTTATTTTGTGTTAAGTATTCTTTAATCTCGTCAAGGACTTTTGATAACTCAAATTGTATACTGTCGAGTGCTTTTATTCTTGAGTCATCACTCATGCTTGTCCAGTTCTTAAATGCGCTTTCTGTTAGCTCGCTAAGAGACTGAGCACCTATGGTCGCACTCAGTCCTTTCAGAGAGTGGAGTTCTTGATAGAGCGCATCACTTGCGATGCTGTGATGCTGGCAAAGGCGATTTGCATATTGTTCACGAAAGGCCTTTAGCACAGCTTGGTAAATATTCACTTGTCCGTCGCAGTGGCGCAAACCGCGCTGAAAGTTCATTAAGCAGTCAGTCATTTCATTCATAAGTTTCAGTAAAGGAATCTATAATATCGGTCGCTTCTTCTAAACTGTCTGACTCGAATTGTGCGATGTTAAATAGTGCTTCGCCTTCGTTTGCAACTGGGATGTTAGTACAGCCGATGATAATACCTGGCACGGGGGAGGTGATCACATCGACATCGTCACCATGCGGGCTGGCAATGTGTGCTAAAACTTGTTCAGGTTGCACTGTTTGCCCGAGTTCAACTTTGCGAAGCACCAAGCCATCTTTTTCGGCGCGTACCCAAGTAGAACGGCTTGAAATGACCGGCGATATTCTTCGGCCTTGGCGTCGTCCTTTAAGCATTTTGAGGTGCTTAAGTACATTAATAACACCAACCACGCCTGAGTTTATCGAGGCATCGTCAAATCGCAGCGCCTCGCCCGCTTCATACAAAATAAGTGGAATTCCTAAACTATTGGCTAGCGCGCGCAAGGAGCCGTCCCGCTCTTTTGAATTGAGAATGACCGGAGAACCAAAGGCTTTTGCCATTGCCAAAGCACTCTCGTTATCAATGTCGACACGAATTTGTGGCAAATTACTGCGATGGATGGCACCGGTGTGCAAATCCACAATGTGCGAAGCCTTTTGGACAAGTTCCTCGTTAAAGAGGTGGGCAATACGGGAGCCTAAAGCGCCCCGTTCGGAGCCAGGAAAACAACGGTTAAGATCTCTTCGATCCGGCAAGTAACGGGATTGCTGAATAAAGCCAAATAGATTGACGATGGGCACAACGATGAGCGTGCCAGCAAGTTCCAATGGATTAATGCGCTGAATGATTTGCCGACAAATTTCGATACCGTTCAGCTCATCGCCGTGAATTGCGGCGCTTAATAGCAGCACGGGACCTGGCTTAACACCATGAAAAACATCGACTCTTAGGTCGAGCGGCGCATCGTTATATAAACGCGCTGCTGGCAAACGTACATGCTGGTGGCTGCCTGGCTCAACCCGACAGCCTGCCAATTCAAACACCGCCATACGCGGCTTTCTCGCTGCCATTAGCCGCGTCCCTTAGTGCGCGTTTTATGAGCTTTGGCATTCTTTTCCATGAATGCAATAATTTGACTCGCGACATCTTTTTCGGTCGCCGCTTCAATCCCCTCAAGTCCTGGCGATGAGTTAACTTCCATGACCAGAGGGCCGTGGTTAGAGCGTAACAAATCAACACCCGCTACATTAAGACCCATGGTCTTGGCGGCTTTAACCGCTGTTGCGCGTTCGGCGGGTGTCAGTTTAATCAGTGATGCGCTACCCCCACGGTGTAAATTTGAGCGAAACTCTCCCTCTTTTGCTTGGCGCTTCATAGCCGCGATGACTTTATCGCCGATAACAAAGCAGCGAATATCGGCGCCACCGGCTTCGCGAATATACTCTTGCACCATAATGTTTGACTGTAGTCCCATAAACGCTTCGATAACACTTTCAGCAGCTTGCCGGGTTTCTGCTAAAACAACGCCAATGCCTTGTGTTCCCTCGAGCAATTTAATGACTAGAGGCGCACCACCGACCATATCAATGAGATCAGGAATATCCTGAGGCTGACTCGCGAAACCGGTTGTGGGTAAACCGATCCCTTTGCGAGAGAGTAACTGCAGTGAGCGCAACTTGTCGCGGCTACGGGAAATCGCTACCGATTCATTCAGCGGGTAGGTTCCCATCATCTCAAACTGACGCAATACGGCAGTACCGTAGAAAGTCACCGACGCACCGATACGAGGTATGACACAATCGTAATACGGTAATTCCACACCATGTTTATGAATTGATGACTCACGCGCATTGATGTTCATATAGCAGCTTAACGGATTTAGCACGTCGACGTCATGACCACGCGCTTTCGCAGCTTCGATTAAGCGACGTGTCGAATAAAGTTTGGAATTTCGAGATAGAATGGCGATTCTCATGGGCGCTCTCCTAGTTGATGAGCCAGTTCTGGATTTACCATAAACCGCTTCCGCATAGCTTGTCGACCTAGCAGCATACGAAACTTCATAGTATCGCGGTTGGTTAAAGTGAGTTCAACGGGTCCATCAAACTGACCAAGACACAGCCGTGTTTTTATGACGTAGCGAACTTCCGTATGACCGCCGGAATCAGTGACTTCACGCTGGTCATGAATAGGGGCTTCAAAGACATGCTCCTCAACACTGTCTTGATGCGGATGAACATAGACACGAAGCCAAGGCTGTTCATCCTTTTCAAAAGGCTCTAATTTGAATGCATGCAAACAAGACGTCTTGGCACCGGTATCAACTTTCATGTGAATTGCATCAATCCCGATGTCGGGCAACTGCCCCCATTCTTTCCAACCTAAAACTTCCATTAAAATCTCCATTCGATATACGCAGCGCTTAATTACACTATATTTAAATAAAGGCAAGAAAAATTTGTCGTGGCGCGTGCATTTTTATATTGATCAAAATCATCCTATATTCCGTTACCTTAGATCACGCGATAAATAATTGAAACGAGGAACCTGAACATGGCGGCTTGTCCATCATGCGATTGCCAGTCTGAACTAGGCTTTGATATCAAAATGGCTTTTCAGCCGATAGTGAACGTGCATAGTAAAAACGTGTTTGCGTTTGAAGCCCTAGTAAGAGGCTCTAACGGAGAAGGTGCTGGTGAGGTATTATCTCGAGTCAATGACTCGAACAAGTACACCTTTGATCAAACGTGTCGGATGACGGCAATAGAGACCGCTGCTCGCATTCAATTACCGTCGAAAGTGAGCATTAACTTTATGCCTAATGCGATCTATGAACCCGAGACATGTCTTGCGCAAACGCTCAAAACAGCACGTAAAACTGGGTTGCCACGTGAAAATATTATTTTCGAAGTGACCGAGCACGAGAAGGTCGAGAATCACAGTCTACTCGTTGATGTATTCAAAACCTATCGTGAACATGGCTTTTTAACAGCCATTGATGATTTTGGTGAGGGGTATGCTGGGCTAAACTTGTTAGCAGACTTTCAACCCGATTTACTTAAAATCGATATGAAGTTGATTCGAAATATTCATGAGGATCGCATCAAAAAGGCGCTGTTTGCAGCGGTTCAGCGTGCCGCAGAAGAATTAGACATCACGCTTGTAGCAGAAGGCATCGAAACGATAGAGGAATACTACTATCTTAAGTACAACGGCGTTGAGCTCATGCAAGGTTATTTGTTTCAAAAGCCGGAAGTCGAGGCGTACACAATCCCCGACTTCGAGCGTTTAACGCGTTAACGGGTATTGTCCAGTTTCGCTTCTTGTCGAGATGCCTGCAGTCGTTGCAGATGACTTCTAAATTCATAGATGTCTCGATCAAGTGCGTTTGCGCTGACATAAAGATCGTAACCGAGTAGTTCGCGCATTTGTTCCATGCGGCGACCAAAGACTGCGATAAGCCCCTTATAAACACGTCCCTCTGAGCTGACAAAACGCTCAGGTATATCAAAGTACTCACTGTAGTCAGCTTGTTCTGGACGCTCGTGACGCAACGCCATGGTCATCAACTGGCGTTGCTCAAATAAGATAGCAGACGCTAAGCGGGGCGAAATGGTTTGCAAAATTGCATCGTTGTTGTAAACACGAAAGCCCAAAAACGGCGCGTCCTCGAGCTCCATTAAGCGGTGCACTCGGGGAATATCGAAACGCACTACATTGTCCCAATCCAGTTGCCACTCGCCTTTTCGGTGAATGTAACGAATGGTGTCTGGGGTGATGGCTAATGATACGGGGGGCTCAATCAGCTTTCCTACGCCAAGCAGCAACAAAATACCAGCCGCAGCACCGATGACCACAGAAATTCCAACTGGAATATCGTCTCGCACTAAATGCATAAAAACCAAAAGTGCGATGAGCCCTATCGCAACAGCACAGAACGTAATGGCATTACGCTTTGCTTGTGGGGTGACGTTAAACTGCATTAAACACCTGTTCTAGTATCGCTCGGGTAAATGTTTTCTTTAAATAAAAGCCCCGCGGACGCACTTGGATCATCTGACCGTTGGGTCCGACCGCCTCAGTGAGCGCGCTACCATCCGCAGCCTTCGGGCGAATTTGCAAAAACTCGCCTTGTCGTGCTGTGATCGATTCGACCTCACCTAATGCAATACGATCCATATGTTCTTCCCAATCCGACTGCAAGGCTTGCTCTTGTTCGTTTGTTGGACGCCACAAAAAAGGCTGACCGACGACGCGTTTTGCTAAAGGAACGGCTCGACGTCCATCGATGGGTAACCATAATACACAGCTTAACTTATTACGTACGTTACTGTTTAACCAGTTCAACCCAGACGTATTTAGCAACGGGGCAACACATACAAAGGTCGTTTCCAATGGTTGGCCTTGTTCATCGACGGGTAATGTTTTTAGCTCTACACCCAGATCAGGAAAGTCCTGTAGCGGCTTAGATCCCGCACTGGCGCCTAAGTGTTGTTCGAGCATCATGCCCACCCAACCTTTATCCTTCTTTAAATCGTTGGGCATGTGTAAGTTGGCTATCTTTGCTAACTGGGCGAATGATTGTCCTGTTAGCCGATTTGCGCGCTGTAATAGTTCGTCTATAGAGGTTGGCGTCGGTACTGTATAACGCATTTGATTTGCCCCAAGTCGCCCTTTATGGAAGAATCACTTTATCAAAGAATAATTGAGGATGCTCGCGTGATAGATGCTGAAGGATTCCGAGCAAACGTAGGAATCGTCATCTGTAACGGGCATGGGCAGGTATTTTGGGCTCGCCGTATTAATCAGCATAGCTGGCAGTTTCCGCAAGGCGGCATAGATGATGGTGAGACCCCTGAACAGGCGATGTACCGAGAACTTTGGGAAGAGGTCGGTCTCAAGCCAGAGCAGGTAGAAATTCTGTACACCAGCCGTCACTGGTTTCGCTATCGTTTACCCAAGCGGTTAATTCGGCGAGAACAACGGCCCATGTGTGTTGGACAGAAACAAAAATGGTTTCTGTTAAAACTGAAGTGTCGTGAAGAAGATGTCGACGTTTTACAATCCGGACACCCGGAGTTTGATGGCTGGCGCTGGGTCAGTTTTTGGTACCCTGTGCGTCAAGTCGTCTCGTTTAAACGTGACGTTTACCGACGCGTGATGAGAGAGTTCGCTGCGTATGCAATGCCCAGTCTGAACACCCCAAAGACCTCGAACCGCCATGCTCGGCATGGTCGTTCAAATAGACGGAAGCGTTAATGATGCTGGTGACGCTACAGCGGATCGTCGAAAGTGTGAATAAAGCGGCTGACTTTCAGCTGGCGCTTCGCACGATGGTGTCTCAAGTGCGCTCGGCACTTGAGACAGACAGTTGTAGCGTATTTTTAGCCGATGCCCAAGCCCATCAGTACGTGATGGCGGCAAGTGATGGTTTAGCGGATGCGTCTGGCGAGCCGATTCGAGTTGATTTTGGGGATGGTATTATCTCGCTCGCCGCGCAACGTGAAGAGCCACTGAATATTGCTGATATCAGTAATCATCCAGCTAACAAAGAACTACTAGACTCGAATGAGTCGCAGTACCGCGCGTTACTGGCAGCGCCCATTATCCATCGCCGTAAAGTGCTGGGGATTCTTGTTGTACATCAAAGTGAGGCGCGTCACTTTACGCGTGAGGAAGAGGCCTTTGTCGTGACATTGGCGGCACAGCTATCGGTCGTCATCGCACACGCAAATACTAAGGGTCTACTCACCGATGAGCACTCGCCTTGGGTGCACAGCATTCAAGCGTTGCCCGGCTCGCCGGGAGTAGCGATTGGGGATGCGTATGTTGCGCGGCCCGAGGTCAGTTTAAAGGAAGTATCACCGCAAAAAACCGACCGTCCGTTACATGAAGTACGCAAGTTTCGACAGGCCGTCGCGCGTACCCGTGCTGAATTAAAGCAACTTGCTGAACGTATGTATGGTCAGGTGCCTGACGATACTTTGGCAATATTCGATGTCTATCAAGGTATGTTGGATGCGGCAAGCTTAGGCAATGCCGTTGAAGCAATGATCGGACAAGGGTGGCGAGCACAAACCGCGTTAAAGCACGTGGTCGAAGAGTTTGTTGATCAGTTTGAAGCACTCGAGGACTCTTATCTTCGTGAGCGTGCCACAGACGTACGAGATATTGGGCAAAGAGTACTCATGCACTTGCAGCAACGTCAACGTAAGCGGCGAGCGTTTCCCGAGCAAGGTATATTGGTCGCCGACGAGGTGACAGCCTCTATGTTGGCGGAGCTACCACGCACCAAAATTGCTGGCATCATCTCTTTACGAGGCTCAAGTAACTCGCATGCCGCGATTATGGCACGAAGCATGGGTATTCCCGCTGTCTTAGGCGTGGATGATATTGAGTTACATTATTTCTCCGAAAAAATCCTGATTGTTGATGGGTATACGGGCGAAGTCTACATTAACCCGCCGCCGCAAGTGCGTGAGCAGTATCAACACTTAGCTGATGAAGAAGAAGAGCTGAAATCCATCGTTGCAGAACATGCGCATTTGCCAGCACAAACGCAAGATGGACAACGTGTCAGCCTGCATCTCAACTTGGGACTCGATATTCATCAGGAGCACTTAAAACACCTCAATATTGATGGTGTAGGACTGTACCGCTCTGAAATCCCTTTCATGATGCGCGAACAATTGCCGACAGAGGATGAACAGGTTGAAATGTACAAGGAAGTATTGGATTGCTTCCCAGACCAGCCTGTCATTATGCGGACTTTGGATGTGGGGGGTGACAAGCCGCTGCCCTACTTACAATTACAGGAAGATAATCCGTTTTTAGGATGGCGTGGGATTCGACTCACACTCGATCATCCAGAGATATTTTTGGTACAAATTCGAGCGATGTTACGAGCGAGCATCGGGCGCAGTAATCTACGTATTTTGCTACCGATGATTACCAGTGTGAGCGAAGTGGAAGAGGCTTCACGCTTACTTAAACAGGCTTACTTTGAAGTCGCCGAAGAGCAAGGTTGCGCGGTCGGTGTTAACTTATTTCAACCTCAGTTGGGCGTTATGATAGAGGTACCCGCCGCGATTTATCAGCTCCCCATGTTGGCAAGCAAAGTCGATTTTTTCTCGGTGGGCAGCAATGATTTAACCCAATACTTACTTGCCGTCGATCGCAATAATCGGCGTGTTGCGAGTCTGTACGATGCCTACCATCCTGCCGTACTTGCCAGCCTCGATGAAATTGCACGACGGTGTGAAGAGCTCGGCAAACCTGTCAGCGTCTGTGGTGAACTCGCCGGTGACCCGGGTGGAGCCTTGTTACTTGTGGCGATGGGTTATCGACAGTTGAGTATGAACAGTTACAACGTCGATCGCGTCCGCTGGATTTTGCGGAACGTACGTTCGAGTACATTGCAGGTGATGTTGGCTAAAGCATTACAGGCGCGTAGACCTGAGCAAGTTCGAAGCATGATTTCAGAAAAAATGGAAAGCATGGGCTTGGGTGGTTTTGTAAGGGCAGGGAAATAGCATATGGAACTTACAGTCATTGTTTGGTGCCTATTGGGCGGTGTGCTGGCCGGGACCTTAGCGGGTTTACTGGGTATTGGTGGTGGCTTAGTTATTGTGCCGCTGCTCGTCTATCTTGCACCTGAATTAGGTATTGAGCCGGCATTAGTGATGCCGACTGCAATTGCAACGAGTTTGGCTACGATTTGCATGACAACCGCGAGTTCGGCCTTTAGCCATTATCGCTCGGGCTTACAGGAGCGCTTTTGGGTCGTCCGCGTGTTACCCGGATTGTCGTTAGGCGCGATGGTAGGGGCATTTTTAGTGACTGCTGTCGACCCGCACTGGCTGAAAATGTTGTTTTCGACGGTATTGGTGGTACTCGCCATTCGCATGTCTTTACCGCAAAGTAAACGCGAAGTGAACGCTAAACATATTAAGCAGCGTTGGTTAAGCGTGGGCTCAACAAGCATTGGTGTTATCTCAGGGCTCGTTGGCATAGGCGGCGGTGCATTAACGGTGCCTTTTTTACAGCGTTGCGGGTTGTCCGTGCGACAAGCTATTGCGATATCTTCGCTAGGCAGTTTTATCATTGGTTGTAGTGCGGTACTCATTTTTATTATCAAAGGGTACAGCTCGGGTGTGGCGCACGGTGCATTAGGTATCATTCATGTCCCCGCGTGGCTAACCATATCGATTGCGTCAGTCATTTGTGCTCCAGTGGGCGCCAAACTGGCGCACAGTTTGCCGGTCAAACAGTTGCGGCGTATATTTGCAATCTTCCTCATTGTTGTGGCTATAAAGCTGATATTTTTTTAAGGAGTGAGTAGTGCCACTAAACGAATACATGCAGTTCCCTGATATCGATCCTGTGCTTTTTAGTATAGGCCCGTTAGCTATCCACTGGTACGGTGTGATGTACTTATTAGGGTTCGTTTTTGCTTTGTGGTGGGGTGGGCGACAAGCCGAGCGGTCGCCAAATTGGACGCGCGATAAATTCTCCGATCTCGTATTTTGGTGTTTTCTAGGTGTTTTGGTCGGTGGCCGCATCGGCTATGTGATTTTCTATCACTTTGACTTGTTCATGGCTGACCCGCTGTATTTATTTCGAGTATGGGAAGGCGGAATGTCTTTCCATGGCGGTTTGCTGGGCGTTATTGCAGCGATGTATCTTTATGCTCGCGTAACCCACCGCCGGTTTTTGGCGGTCGGTGACATGATTGCGCCTCTCGTGCCGATGGGATTATTCTTTGGACGGATGGGTAACTTCATCAACGGCGAACTGTGGGGACGTGTAACGGACGTGCCTTGGGCAATGATTTTTCCATCGGGTGGGCCCGTACCGCGGCATCCCTCACAGCTTTATGAAGCCGCACTAGAGGGCTTACTCTTGTTTGCGCTACTGTGGTGGTTCCAACGTAAGCCACACGGCACCGGTGCGGTCAGCGGTTTATTCTTACTGGGTTACGGTATAGCGCGTTTTACCGTCGAATTTTTCCGTGAGCCGGATGCGCATTTAGGCCTTCTCTCCTTGGGCATGTCGATGGGACAATGGCTTACAATTCCGATGATTATTTTAGGTGTCGGACTTCTGATTTACGCGCAAAAAAATAGCTCAAAAGCATAGGTCGATAATGAAACAATATCTTCAGCTGTGTCAGCGTATCATTGATGAAGGAGAGTGGGTGCACAACGCCCGGACCGGGATCAACTGTTTGACGGTGATTAACGCCGATTTAGAGTACGATGTCGAGCACAATCAGTTTCCTCTCATTACTACGCGTAAAAGCTATTACAAGGCGGCTATCGCTGAGCTACTGGGCTATCTGCGCGGTTATGACAGCGCTGCGCAATTTCGCGATATCGGCTGTAATACGTGGAACGCCAATGCCAATGAAAACGCCAGCTGGCTAGCCAATCCTCATCGCAAAGGGCCCGATGACATGGGGCGTGTTTATGGTGTTCAAGGCCGCGCTTGGCAACGACCGGACGGTAGCCAGTTTGACCAACTGCAAAAGGTCGTTGATGACTTAACTCAGGGCATTGACGATAGAGGCGAGATCGTTACGTTTTATAACCCCGGCGAGCTCGACATGGGATGCTTGCGTCCGTGTATGCATACGCACACTTTTTCGCTACTGAATGGCAAATTGTATTTGACGTCCTATCAGCGCAGTTGCGATGTCCCGCTTGGGTTGAACTTTAATCAAATTCAGTGTTTTGTGTTGTTAGCGCTTGTAGCGCGTATTACGGGACATAAACCGGGTAAAGTGTTTCACAAAATCGTCAACGCACACATTTATGAAAATCAACTTGAGCTTATGCGCGATGTGCAACTAAAGCGGGAGCCGTATCCATCGCCACAACTGCGTATTAATCCCGATATTAAAACGCTGCAGGATATTGAAACGTGGGTGACGAAAGACGATTTCTCGATTGAGGGTTATCAGCATCACCCGCCGATTAAATATCCATTTGCAGTCTAATGACCAAAGGTTAAACAAATGACGTTGAAGGTGACCCTGTGTGATGACTCACGGATGGCGCGTAAGCAGCTGATAAAAAGTTTACCCAAGGACTGGGATGCGACCGTGTATCAAGCAGAGCATGGCGAACAAGCATTGCAGCGGATCGAGAACGGCGAAGCGCAATTACTGCTGCTCGATCTGAATATGCCGATCATGGACGGCTATGAGGTGCTCGAGCATTTAGCGCAGTATGAACGTGACTGCGTCGTCATTGTCATTTCTGGTGATATTCAACCTGAGGCCTATCAACGCGTAATAAAACTCGGTGCACTCGCTTTTGTAAAAAAGCCATTCAAAACGACTGAAATAGCTCAACATCTACAACAGTTTGGTCTTTATCAGCCCGGTAGCGGTCATTTGCAGGAGGCGAGCGAAGTTGAAGTGGCAGCCAGCGCGTTGGACGTTTATCGCGAAGTGGCAAATGTCGCCATGGGTCAGGCAGGTGACCATATTGCTCGCGTATTAAATCAATTTATTGAGCTACCGGTGCCCAATGTTAACTGGATAGCTCCGTCAGAGCTACACATGGCGCTGCAATCCATTGATCAAGCGGAGCGTGTATCGGCGGTCAGCCAAGGGTTTGCAGGGTCGGGTATTTTAGGCGAGGCGCTCACGTTGCTCACCGATACGTCAGTGGAAGACGTGCGTCAGTTATTGGGCGAACAACTTTCGGGTACTGAACAGCAGCAGCGCATTGAAGCACTGATGGATATTGCTTCGATTATTACCTCCGCGTGTCTCAACGGTTTAGGTCATCAATTGCACGTCGAATTTACCGCATCGCAACCGGTGTTGCTAGGACAGCATAAATCCCTAGCGGATTTGCTGAGTCAGCCACAACAGCGTTGGCAAAAGGTGTTGGCGATAGAAATTGGTTATCAGCTCCCCAAACATCGCATTGGTTTCGATTTACTTATTTTGCTACCGGAAGATGCGGTGCAACGTTTAGACCAACAGGTCGCCCACTGGTACGCGGAATAAGGAGGCAGTGATGAGTGAAATGGATGAGTTACACGCTAAACTAAGCCTGCTAGGTGCTATTGATATCGGTATCGTAGTGCTTGATCGTGATTATCGCGTACAAATGTGGAATGAGTTTATGACCAACCACAGCGGTCTGCGCCCCAGTCAAGTTCGTGATAAAATCCTATTTGAATGTTGCCCTGAGATCGATGAGCATTGGTTTCGCCAGAAAGTAGAGCGCGTGTGGAACCTAGATGCCCGGGTGTTCATTACTTGGGAACAGCGCCCCTATGTGTTTCGATTCCGACACAGTCGCCCGCTGAGCGGGCAGCAGCAATGGATGCAACAGAATATTACCCTTATGCCACTGCATGATACGCGTGGCGAGATATTTCAGGTAGGACTGATACTTTATGACGTCAGCGAGCAAGCAACCCGCACCGAATGACCAAGCCCAAGGTGGCGTTGAACGCGTCTACGGACGCAAAGCACTGAAGACATTTCGTAACCAACACATTGCTATTGCCGGACTCGGTGGCGTCGGTTCGTGGGCCGTTGAAGCGCTTGCGCGTAGTGGTGTTGGCGAATTGACCTTGATTGATCTTGATGATGTCTGCGTGACTAATATTAACCGCCAGCTTCCCGCTGACTTTAACACGATAGGGCAGCTTAAAACCGAGGTATTGGCGGAGCGGGTACGTGCGATTAATCCCGCATGCAAGGTCAATATTGTTGACGATTTTTTACTAGAAGAAAACTTTGCTACTCACTTAAGCGGCGTTACCGCGGTATTGGATGCTATTGATAGCGTTAACACCAAGGCTGCTTTAGTAGCGCACTGTAAGCGTAATAAACTGCCATTAGTGGTCTGTGGCGGTGCGGGAGGACAAATAGATCCAACCCAAATTCGTGTAGCGGACCTGGCAAAAGCAAAACAGGACCCGTTGTTGGCTAAGGTGCGCTCTAAACTGCGCCGTGATTTTAATTTCTCCAAGAACCCTAAGCGCAAATGGGGCGTTGACTGCATTTATTCCGAGGAGCAGCTACGGTATCCCTGGGTCGCCGGAGAGCATGAGGGTGAAGTCACTCTTCAAAAACCCGGCAGCGGCACCATGCAAATGAACTGCAGTTCTGGTTTTGGTGCGGCAATGGTGGTCACTTGTAGCTTTGCCATGTTTGCAGTATCAACTTTGCTCAAGCGCATTGAGCGACGCGCTGCTTGAGTACTTTGCTCACGTTGTATAAACCATTGGCTCTAGACGGCGTCAGTTGTTGTGTGAGGCCGTAGTTGGCGAATAATTCATCAATGTCGAATTGAGCAATGTCCGTTGCGCTATGGCCGTCGAGCTCCGCTTGAATCAATGCTAATAACCCCTTAACAATGCGTGAGACGCTATCAAAGCGCACGGTAATACGCTGCTTGTCTTGGCAATCCAAATAGAGCCATACCGTTGCTTCACAGCCCCCAACTTCATGGGCTTTATCACGATATTGTTCGGGTAACGCTGGCATCGTTTTGGCAAGTTCGATAAGCTCACGATAGCGCTTTTCCCAACCGATAGGTTTGCGTGAAGGCTGTATCACTGTGTAAACTCCTGATTACAACAAATTTCTGTTATTGTCGCATAACTTGTGAGATAGCCTCCAGTCTAGGATAATAGCGGAGTTAACAAATTTTAAATCCAGGTAACTTAGATCAGTTCCAACAAAAGGAAAGTGACATGAAAATACTTGTCGCGGTGAAGCGCGTCATTGACTACAACGTCAAAGTACGCGTGAAGCCAGATCAGTCAGACGTCGATTTGGCTAACGTCAAAATGGCGCTTAACCCGTTCTGTGAGATCGCAGTCGAAGAAGCTGTGCGCTTGAAAGAAGCAGGCACAGCCGATGAGGTTGTGGTGGTATCTATTGGACCCAAAGCAGTGCAAGAGCAATTGCGTACCGCATTGGCGTTAGGTGCTGACCGCGCTATCCAAGTTGAAACCGACGATATGCCGGATTCACTTTCAGCCGCAAAAATCCTTAAAGGCGTTGTTGAGCGTGAAGAGCCTGACATGATCATTTTAGGTAAGCAGTCGATTGACTCGGATAATAACCAAACCGGTCAAATGCTAGCTGCGCTTACTGATATGCCTCAAGGCACATTCGCATCGAAAGTAGAAGTGGCTGATGGTCACGTTTCTGTAACGCGCGAAGTTGATGGAGGCTTGCAAACGGTGAAGTTGGCTCTGCCGGCAGTCGTCACGACTGACTTACGTTTAAACGAACCGCGTTATGCTTCGTTGCCGAACATCATGAAAGCAAAGCGTAAGCCACTTGAAACTGTTTCAACTGACGACTTGGACGTTTCGGTGAAACGTACTGTGAAGCTACTCAAAGTTGAATCGCCAGCAGAACGTAGTGCGGGCGTTAAAGTGGCAGACGTAGATGAGCTTGTCGATAAACTGAAGAATGAGGCCAAAGTCCTATGAGCATCTTAGTGGTTGCAGAACACGACAATAACGCCGTAAATCCTGCCACGCTGAAAACCTTGGCGGCGGCGAAAGCCATTGGCGGTGATATTGATGTATTAGTCGCAGGTAAAGACTGCGCAACAGTCGCTGATGAGCTCGCAAAGGCTGAAGGCGTCAACAAAGTAGTGTTGGCCGACAATGCCGTGTACGAACATCAGCTCGCAGAAAATGTAAGCAAGTTAGTTGCCGATTTGGGCAAAGACTACAGTCACGTACTCGCGCCAGCAACGACAACGGGCAAAAACTTTATGCCGCGTGTGGCTGCATTGCTCGATGTGGCGCAAATTTCTGACATTATTGCGGTTGAATCTGCGGATACGTTTAAGCGTCCGATCTATGCAGGCAACGCGATTGCGACCGTGCAAGCCGAAGATGCCATTAAGGTGATTACGGTGCGGGCGACTGCTTTTGATGCGGTGGCAAGCGAAGGCGGTTCGGGCTCGGTTGAAGCGATTGATGCGGTCTTTGATAACGACAAGTCTGAATTTGTCGGAGAACAATTAGCCGAATCAGAGCGTCCAGAATTGACCGCCGCCGAAATCGTTATTTCGGGTGGTCGTGGTATGCAAAATGGCGAAAACTTTAAATTGATCGAAGATATCGCTGACAAACTAGGCGCAGCTGTGGGTGCTTCGCGCGCCGCTGTAGACGCAGGCTTTGTACCGAATGATATGCAGGTAGGTCAAACCGGTAAGATCGTTGCGCCACAATTGTATATTGCCGTCGGTATCAGTGGGGCTATCCAACACTTAGCGGGTATGAAAGACTCAAAAGTGATTGTCGCTATTAATAAAGACGAAGAAGCACCTATCTTCCAAGTGGCCGATTATGGCTTGGTCGCTGATTTATTTGAAGTCTTACCTGAGTTAAACGAAAAACTCTAGTTATTCTCGCCTTTAATGACACGGTCGATTACCGCGTTTTAACAATCGACCGTGTCAATTTCGATACTTTTCGACCTGATGTACTTGCATATTTTTAACTCATCGGACATGATTCAATCATCACCGCCGTAAAAGTCAAAAACATTAGGTGGATCACAATGAAAAGAAGAACAACTATGTTAAAAAAATTACCTCTCGCGTCAGCCATCGCGCTGGCATTCGCTTTGCCTGCGCAAGCCGCGGACTTTGAAGTTGGCGATTTCGACGTTAGCTTTACCTCGATTCTTTCTTATGGCGCTGCGTGGCGCATGGAAGACCCATCAATGCGTTTGATCCATCCAGGTAACCGTGCAGGCGGCATGGCCGGATCGAGTGTCGGTGATGATGGTAACCTGAACTTCGAAAAAGGTGACTTGGTTAGTTCTGTATTCAAAGGCGTGCACGATTTAAGTATCGACGGCGGCGATTACGGTGCGTTTATTCGCTTCAACTACTGGTATGACTTCGTCATCTCTGAAGAGAATATGCCGCATGGTCATCCGGGTAACAACTACTACCCTGACACAAAACTTAACGACGATGTGTTCGACGATTACTCGCAAGGGAGCGGTATTGAGTTACTCGATGCGTTTGTCTTCGCTAATTTCGATTTGGGTGATATGCCCACCAGCTTGCGCGTCGGTCGCCAAGTATTGAGTTGGGGTGAGAGTACCTTTGTCTTCAATGGTATCAACGACATCAACCCTCTTGATGTAAACGCCGCGCGTCGTCCCGGTGCAGAAATCAAGGAAGCGCTGTTGCCTGTGGGTATGGTCAGCCTCAACGTGGGCTTGACCGACAGCTTGAGTCTCGCAGCGTTTTATCAATACGAGTGGGACAACACCAAACTCGATGGTTGTGGTACATTTTTCTCAAGTGTCGACATTATCGGTGGCCCAGGTTGCGGCAAAGTGACGCTGAACCCACAATTGGTGCCAGGCGACCCTAATAGTTATTTAAGTGATAGAGAATCCGTAGAAGCGGGCGCTTATATTGGTAGTAACCCACGTCTTGAAGCCTCTGACAGTGGTCAGTGGGGTATGAACCTGCGCTACTACTCAATCGACCTCGATACCGAGTTCGGTTTGTATTTCATGAATTTGCATAATAATACGCCAATTATCTCAGCGTATAACTGGACCGTTGATCCTGAGCAATTCATGGATGCAGCGGATCGTCAGAACCCTAATTACACCTATGCAACGCCGAACGGTTACCCTATCGATGGTCCTCGTTTGGTTATTGAATACCCTGAAGATACAGAGTTGTACGGTGCAAGCTTCAGTACTAATATTGGTCTTTGGTCAATTGGCGGTGAGTATAGCTATCGCAAAGACATGCCTGTACAAATCAACACCACAGAGATCTTAACAGCGGGTTTGCGTCCTAACGTACCGAGTACCTTTGGTGACCGTGTACAAAGCACTGAACTAGGTGGTTTAGCTCACGGGTATGACCGGTTGGACGTGAGTCAGGCGCAAGCAAGTTTCGTTCGTTTCTTCGATCGTTTCATGGGCGCTGACCGCATGACCTTCGTGGGCGAAATCGCAATGAACCAAGTACATGACCTGCCGGGCTTAGAAGAGCAGCGTTACGGTCGTTTACCGTTATTTGGTAAGTGCCTATTACCGAGTGAAGTCGGTCCAACAGCAGCCGGTAACTGTGAAGGCTTTGTGACAGAAAACTCTTGGGGCTATCGCACACGCCTACAATGGGAATATTTGAGTGTTTGGAACGGTTGGAGCTTAACGCCAACGCTTCAGTTTAATCATGACGTTGACGGTTACTCTCCAAACAGTAACTTTATTGAAGACCGTAAGTCAGTCGGCTTAAATTTAGCGGCTGATTACTTGTCGACTTATAAAGTGACATTGGGTTATACCCAGTACACAGGTGGCGACTTTGATGCGACTACCGATCGTGACTACGCATCAGTAAGTTTCTCATACGCATTCTGATGATGCTGTCAGTTTGTACAAAAAGCATGCTTATTTAACTTGCATGTTTAACGCACTAACGCTAAAACCGTCTCTTATGAGGCGGTTTTTTATTTGTAGGCAACACGGAGAGAACACGCATGAAAAAGTGGCTAATGGGAGCGATAGCGGTGACGTTGTCGGCCAGTGCCGTTGCACAGACGGAGCGCACGTTGCAGTTACAGAATGTCTTTGATCTCGAGTATGCAGCGTCGCCCGCATTGCATCCAAGTGGAGACTACGGTGTGTTTGTGCGTCAATCGATGGACATTAAGCATGACCAAAAAACAGGGCGCATATGGACGGTAAAACCGAACGGTGACATCCGCCCGCTTACGGGCGATTCTGCTCATGAGTGGAGTCCTGTTTGGTCACCCGATGGCAAACGGCTCGCTTTTATCTCGGACGCTTCGGGTAGCCCACAAATTGCAATTTATTGGACCGACACGGGCAAACATGCGGTTGTGAGTGAATTGACGCAAACGCCGAGTTCGTTGAGTTGGTCGCCCAACGGTGACTATATCGCGTTTAGCCAATTTACTCCGATTAAGTCGGCAGCCCCTGTGTCGTTGCCGGGTAAGCCGGAAGGCGCTGACTGGACCGCGCCTCCGCAGTTCGTTGACAAAGACAACTATCGTTACGATGGTGGCGGTTACGTCAGTGATGGCTATCAACAAATTTATGTGATCAGCGCCGAGGGCGGCACTGCGCGTCAAATCACCGATGACGAGTATAATAGCGGTGGTGATCTGGAGTGGTCAGCGGACGGCAAACAAATTTATTTCTCGGCAAACCGCCGCAGCGATGCGTTTCGCCAACCGATGAACAGTGAAATTTATGCGGTTCAAGTCGATACGGGGCAAGTACGTACTCTAACTGACCGCAATGGTCCTGATGGTGCGCCAAAACGTTCGCCTAACGGCGATTGGCTCGCCTTCATTGGCAATGACGATAACGGCATGAGCTCACAGATTTCACGTCTTTACGTGATGTCCGTGGATGGTACCCAGTCACGTGTACTGACATCGGAATTAGATCGTAGTGTGACAGGTTTCGCATGGGACACTGACGGTGAGGGTATTTACTTTACATACGATGATAAGGGTGTCGGTCAATTAGCGCGCACTGATCTTGACGGTGACTACGAACCGTTAACGGATCGTGTTGGCGGTTTATCTTATGGTCGTCCTTATGGTGGCGGTGACTTTTCAGTCGCAGGTGATGATCAAGTGTTATATACCTTATCAAACCCATTGCGTCCTGCCGATTTAGCATGGTGGGATGATGGCGACAACCGACAAGTCACACAACTTAATGAAGATGCGCTCGGTCATAAGCAGCTCGCGCAGGTTGAAGAAATCACCTATAAATCGTCGGTGGATGGCCGAGATCTACAGGGCTGGATTGCTTATCCCCCCAATTTCGATAAAGATAAAAACTATCCATTAATTTTAGAAATTCACGGCGGCCCCCATACAAACTACGGTCCACGCTTTTCCGTAGAGGTACAGTTGTACGCAGCGGCAGGATACGTGGTGCTATATACCAACCCGCGGGGGTCAACCAGTTACGGTGATGACTTTGCCAATGAAATACATCAGAACTACCCCAGTCATGACTATGATGACTTGATGGATGGTGTGGATGCCGTTATCGATAAAGGCTTTATCGATGAAGACCAATTATATGTCACCGGCGGTAGCGGCGGTGGTGTTTTAACCGCTTGGATTGTCGGACACACCGATCGTTTCCGTGCAGCGGTGGTAGCGAAGCCTGTTATCAACTGGTACAGCTTCGTATTAACGGCGGATATGTATAACTACTTCTATCAATATTGGTTCCCTGGTTTACCATGGGAAAATCTTGAGCAGTATATGAAGCATTCGCCTATCAGTTACGTAGGTAACGTCACGACGCCCACCATGTTATTAACCGGTGAGCAAGATTATCGAACGCCGATTTCAGAGACTGAGCAGTATTATCAGGCGCTAAAATTAGCGGGTGTTGAGACAGCGATGGTACGAATTCAAAACTCTGGACATAGCATTTATGCGCGCCCGAGTAACTTGATGAATAAAGTAGCCTATATTTTGTATTGGTTTGAACAGCACAAATCAGACGACTAACGCTATATATCCTCAAAAAAGCCGGCATGAACGCCGGCTTTTTCGTATCTTAAACATACCTACTGGATACTTTCTAAGTAGCGATTCACCGCATACTCTGGCGTCACTTTATCGCGTAATGCCCACTGATCATGGTCAATGGTTACGGGCTCGTTTAGCATAGCCACTAAACGCTCTGCCAGTGCATTCGGGTCATTCATCGGTACCAACCAATCTTCTAAAATACCCTCAGCGATTTCGGTCGGACCACACTGACACCGTGTTGAAACAAACGGCGTGCCACACACAACAGACTCGACAAGTACGTTAGGAAGACCTTCAAAATCTGAACTTAACGCCAAACATTGGGCTTGTTTAATCCAAGGAAACGGATTGTTTTGGAACCCTGGCACAATCACGTCATCGTGTGCATCAAACCGATCGAGTAACCGGCGTAGCTTTTTATCTTTGCGGGTTAACAATACTAACTTAACGTCGGGTCGGTGTTGGCGAACCTGCTTAAATGCGGCGAGCAACACATCATGACGTTTTGCTTTGGCGCAACGTCCAATATGGATGACATAGGGCGTATCAGGGATCGCATCGTGAGTCTGTGCGGCCTGGCGCTGGATATCTTCCCAGTCAATAGGGTTGTGGATCGACTCGACGGTACCAAGGGGGAGCCAATCATTAGCCGCTGAGTATTCCCGTGCTAATTCGTCAGATACGGCAATAACGTGTTGATCCTTGAGTGACAACTTCTTGCGTTTTAGTCGCCAATGTTTTAACCAGCTCATACGGCGTGCGGTAGCCATCTCGCCTTCGAGGGAGGTATGCACCACATAGCGCTTGGGGATATCACGCGGTAAGCGACGGACCACCCAATGTGCTTCATCCAAATGGGCAAACAGTGCGCTAATACGGGTGTTGCTGTCTCCCTCTATTGTTTTTAAGCAGCGTTCAAGAGAGGCGACCATTTGCCTTGATTTACCCAGTAAATCAATATTCTTGGTATTCTCAAATGGAAGCATGTGAATATTGGTGAGCCGCTCGATGTCGTAGACACCTTTAGTACACAACACGACAATATGGTGATCAATTCCACGCTTGAGAAACTGTTCATGTAAGCGTAGGCACACTTTTTCAGCACCACCGCCTGTTAAGGTCGGTATAACAGTTACTATCGTCGTCATCGATGACTCGCCTTTTTTAATTTAAATTTGATAGATTCTTTTAGCTTTGTCCAACGGCGCTGCTTGAGGTCTTTGCGTTGGGCCATTTGCTGAATTTCACTTTCGGCATCACTCACGTTGGCGACATAGGGCACCAAGCCTTGAACCTTTATACCGAGTTCCCACTCCCATTGCAGATCAACATCAATGGCACGGAAAAAGGGTGGACGATGACTGAGCAGAGTCTCCGCCCCCTGAAAGCTAACTGCTTGTGCGACCGTGCCTGTGGGTGCTTTGGGATAATCTACAAGTGTGAAGCGGTCGAGTGCTGTTCGCGTTTGGTAAGGACGCTTTTTAAAGGGGTTAGCCAGCTTAATATAGTCCCATTCATTGCTATGAGTGAACTGTTCGATAGCACTGATAGCATGGGGGAATTGATCGTCTAAGACTAAATCATCTTCAAGAATAATGGCGAAATCGAGTTTGTCGGTAATAATCCGTCGCCAACACTCAACATGGCTGAGGTAGCATCCAATTTCACCAATCGTCAAATTATAAGCGGTTCGTCGTTCGGCTTGCTCAGTATCAAACGCCGCATCGATCTCTGCTCCCGTGAGCTTTGAACCATCCACCGCTGATACTCGCTCAAACGGCACATTGAGCCGATTCAATTGTTGCGCGGCTTTTTCCAAGCGCTCGGTAGAGCGATCTAAGTTAATCAAGAAAATTTTCACATTCATCAGCGGCTTGATCCTTGCTTTAGATCTCTAAATAGATTGAGATAGTGTTGGCTCATCTGAGTTTGCGTGTAATGCGAGAGGGCGTCTTGACGGGCCGATAGCGCAAGACGGTCGCAGAGTGAATCGTCTTTTACCAACCGCTCAAGTTGGTCAGCTAAGTGCTCCGCGTCTTGGTGCCGATGTGTCAGACCGTTGCTGTCTTCAACAATGACTTCTTGTACACCGGGTACTTGGCTACCAACGACCGCACATCCAGCCGCCATGGCTTCGATCAAAGTCAGCGGCATTCCCTCATAATGAGTACACTGCACAAAAATACGTGTGCTTTTTAGCAATTCCGGCACGTCTGAGCGAAAACCCGCAAACTCAACTTGAGATTCCAGACCTAATGTTTGGACTTGTTGTTTGAGCCCATCAACGATACGTGGCTTACCCTTGCCAACGAGGTGCAGCTTAACGTTTACATGGCGCTGCTGCAAAATGGCGATCGCCTCGATGAGAGTACGATGGTCCTTTTGCTTTGCAATACGCGCTACCATGATAATGTCATTTGGGCGCTTTGATGCTGGTACGGGTTCATCGATGAAAGGGTCGGGCTTAATGCCATTGCTAATCGCTATGCATTTGTCAGCGTCATAACCCCGCCTAAGGAGTACTTGGCGGACACCTTCTGAACAGCCAACAATGGCATCTGTGACTGTATTTAGTTTACGCGATAGCCAATAGCGAAACCGGGTGTAACGCTCTTTGGTGTTGTGTTCCACTTGAACGATATGCGGCACACCCGCCAAGTAAGCCGCCAAGCGGCCCCACAAATGTTCACTGAATCCATGGGCGACAAAAACATCAGGTTTTAACTGGTGACAAAGACGTACGAGTGCGAAGACAGTTGTAAGGTGTAGCCAGTTATTAACGACATACACGCGAATACCTTCCTGCCTGAGTGCTTCGACCCGCTGTTTGGGCATATGGCTTTTCTTTCGAAGCACCAGAATGCTCTCTACGTCGGGCTCGTGCTGCGTCGCACGCACCAAAGATAGAGCGACCTGCGTAGCGCCGCCGGAAAAACCACCCGTAACAAAATGAATGACTCGCAAAAACGATGTACCTTTTAAAACCTAGCTAGTGAGTGGCATTATAGGGCAAAGTGAATCATCAAGTAAGGTCGTATCATGGCAAAAGCGTGGCAGCCACTCCTGGCAGAGGAAAAGCAAAAAGAATACTTTGTGCAACTCATGCAGCGTGTCGAACAGGCGCGAGAAACAGAGGTTATCTTTCCACCCGAATCGGAGGTGTTTAACGCGCTTAAACTGACTGCGCCTGAGCAGGTTAAAGTCGTTATTTTGGGGCAAGACCCTTACCATGGGCCTGGACAAGCGCATGGCTTGAGCTTTTCGGTACCTGAGGGCGTTAAATTGCCGCCCTCATTGCGGAATATTCTCAAGGCAATTATGCAAGATTACCCCGAAGCACAAGCACCGACTCATGGTGATTTAACGGCTTGGGCGCAACAAGGTGTGCTGCTACTCAACACGGTACTCACGGTGGCACAGGGTCAGGCACATAGTCACGCAAATTGGGGCTGGGAAACCTTCACCGACACAGTGATTGAGCGCTTAGCTAACGAGTACGACAACATCGTATTTATGTTGTGGGGCGCTCATGCGCAAAAAAAGGCAGCACTTATCCCGGACGATAAGCACTGCATATTAAAGGCACCTCATCCTTCACCATTATCCGCTCATCGTGGCTTTTTCGAAGCGCATCACTTTGTGCAAGCCAATCAATACCTCATGGCGCACGGACGGACACCCATTCAATGGGCGCCGGGTATCAGCGTCGATTAACTTCACGATGAAACTGTTTGATAGCCGCAAGCATGTGCAGCGCGATCAAACTTGGTAGTACGTAAGTTGCCAGGATCTTGTGTATTTCTTCGGCGGGTTCATGAAGCCATGACCAACCGGAGAGATCAATAAGCCAAGTAGTTTGTGAAGAAAGAGCGATCCCTTCGCCTTCGGTGAATAAGTATAAAGGACCGGTGATGAGCACGACTAAGAGTGTCAGTAACATCAAGCTTTGTAATCCTTTAGCGAGCTTAAATGTTGTTTGCTCATCGGGCTCTGGCGCGCGAAAGCCTGCGAATGCTCTAAATCCAATGCGCACTAATAAGAAGAGCCCAAGATAAAAGCCTGTCGTTACATGAATGCCTTCAACGGCATGTTTAAAGGTGCGTTCGTCGGCAAATACCATCATAAAGCCGAGTGTTAACATGATTGAGAGTGCGATTACAGTGAGCCAGTGCATAAACTGTGCAAGCGCAGAGTAATGTGTGGATGTATTCATGAGTTTAACCTCGTTGATTCACTTGGCTTTAGCCTATGCCGTGAAACTTAAATTTATCTTAATTAGAGCAACTTTCGTTTAACTTATTCCTTACAAGTGTCTATGTCATGATCCATGTCATGTAAGATTCATCCACAGTTAACATATTTGAAACAAACTGCTTTTATTCTTGCAAAAAGTGTGATATTTAATCATATGTGAACAAATTGTTAGGCAGTTTGTTTTGTGCGCTAATCCATAATTATAATGATACTGAGAGGTAGTCATGGACCATTCAGAAGAGCTTCAGAAAGTAAGTGAAAAATCATCGAAAGGACGCACAAGTAAGCGTAGGTGGCGTGAAATAGAACAATTAAAAGAAAAATACCTCTTACGCGAGGAGCTCACCGATATCGATTCTTCGTTTGATATCGATTTGGAAGAAATCGAGCTTCGTTAAAAGAAAAAGGCCGGCAAATTTGCCGGCCTTTGTCGTTCTTATCATAGCGTTTAGTCGTTGCTTTCTGGCTTTTTACGCAGTTGTGCGAGCATCTGCTTGAGCACCTTAGGTGCGCCGGCCACGATATGGCCGCTTTGAACATAATTGTGGCCACCTTCAAAATCAGTCACGATGCCGCCTGCTTCTCGTACAAGGAGGTCACCGGCCATCAAATCCCATGGCTTCAAGCCAAGCTCGAAGAAGCCATCGTAACGACCCGCGGCAACATAGGCGAGGTCGAGGGCTGCAGCACCAGCACGGCGCATATCCGCACAACGCTCAAATAAGCGACCAAACATCGCCTGATATTCATCGTAGCGGTGTTTTGCTTTAAAAGGGAAACCTGTTGCGAGCAATGCACCATTAAGTTCTGTTAATGGTGATAAACGTAACCGACGGCCATTAAGCTGAGCGCCCGCGCCACGTGATGCGGTGAATAGTTCTTCGCGTACAGGATCGTAAACGACGCCTTGTTGTACCGTTCCTTTATGAACGACAGCAATAGAAATACAGAAGTGGGGAACACCGCGCAAGTAATTTGTTGTGCCGTCCAACGGATCGATAACCCACTGAAAATCGTTATCTTTACCCGTTTGCGTGCCGCTCTCTTCAGCGATAATACCGTGTTCAGGATAAGCCTTTTTAATGGTATTGATGATCGCTTGTTCAGCCGCCTTATCCATTTCAGATACCCAGTCGTTTGGGCCTTTGGCGGTTGCATCGATAGGTTGACCCTGATCGAATTCTTTAAGCAAAATTTTACCGGCTGCACGCGCTGCGCGCACCGCAATGTTTAACATCGGATGCATTTTCAAATTACCTGTGCTGTGAAAGAACGAATTTTAAGGTCGCGCATATTACCAGTGTTGAGGTAGAATGCGCAACTTTTCTACACTGGTTAAAATTAGATAAAGGCACTGTCATGCTCGATAACGTTCGAATTGTACTGGTGAATACCTCACATACTGGCAACATCGGTTCCGTCGCACGGGCGATGAAAACCATGGGTTTTAGCGATCTAGTATTAGTCGACCCGGTTTCGGAGCCGGACAGCCATGCATCGGCACTCGCCGCTGGCGCTACCGATATCTTAGCTAACGCGCGTATTGTTGAACGACTCGACCAAGCGATAGACGACTGTGGCTTAGTACTTGCTACCAGCGCCCGTAATCGTACCCTTGACTGGCCGTTGCTCGGTCCGCGTCAAGCAGCAGGGCAGGTGCTAAGCGAAGCACCGAAATACCCTGTCGCGATCGTATTTGGTCGTGAAAACAGTGGTCTCACAAACGAAGAGTTGCAGCAAAGCCATTTTCATTTACATATCCCGACCAACCCCGACTATGGTTCGCTGAATTTGGCGATGGCCGTTCAAACCGTGTGCTACGAAGTGCGCATGCAGTTCCTTGAACAGGACGAAATGCCTGAAGTTACTCAAGCGTATCCTCGCGTTGAGGCACTCGAGCAGTTTTATCAACATTTAGAGTCGACGCTGACAGATACGGGCTTCATTATTCGCCAACATCCAGGGCAAGTTATGACCAAGTTGCGACGCTTATTTAACCGTGCGCGTCCCGAGGAAAACGAACTCAACATCTTGCGCGGTATCCTGGCTTCCGTGGATAAGCAAACGAACAACTCGGGTTCTTAGAATACTTGACTAATTTAGTCGGAAAAGTACACTAATTAGGAGAACGATCACACTGAGTTATTAGAGGGGGAGATTGATGCGCCTGACTTCAAAAGGTCGCTATGCAGTGACAGCGATGCTCGACGTCGCGATGTTTGCAAAGCAAGCACCCGTGCCCCTAGCAGATATCTCAGATCGCCAAGGCATTTCGTTATCCTATCTTGAGCAACTCTTTGCTCGCTTACGTAAGCGGGGATTGGTTCACAGCGTGCGAGGACCTGGAGGTGGCTATCGCCTTGGGCGAGATGCCGACTCAATCTCTGTCGGTGCGGTGATCGATGCCGTTGACGAGTCTATCGACGCGACCAAATGCCAAGGCAAAGGTAATTGTCACAACGGTGAGCAGTGCCTGACCCATTCACTCTGGGAAGGGCTCAGTGATCGTATCGCACAATTTCTGGACGGCATTACCCTCGCCGAACTGATGGCCACTAAAGAGGTGGCACAAATTGGCAACCGCCAAGTGGGTGACAACAACCAGAAAATAGAGCTCAATGTGCTGTAATAGCGGAGAGTTGTTTTGAAACAGCCTATCTATCTTGATTATGCGGCAACCACGCCCGTGGACAAATCCGTCGCAGATGCCATGATGAAGTACTTAACAGCGGATGGCGTTTTTGCCAATCCGGCGTCGCGCTCGCACCGCCTCGGTTGGCAGGCGGAGGAGGCAGTAGACATCGCGCGAAATCAAGTTGCGGATTTAATCAACGCCGACCCGCGTGAAATCGTTTTCACCTCGGGTGCGACAGAATCGGATAATTTAGCATTAAAAGGTGTCATGCATCAGCCGCGTAATAAGGGAAAACATCTAATTACGGTGGCGACAGAGCACAAAGCCGTTATTGATCCGGCACTGCAGCTTGAGCGCGAAGGTTTTGATGTGACGTTTTTATCGGTTGATAAAGACGGCTTGATAGATAGCCAAGCATTACAACAAGCGATGCGCGAGGATACGGTATTAGTTAGTGTGATGCATGTAAACAATGAGCTGGGTGTTATTCAAGATATCCCAGCGATCAGTGCATGTTGTCGGGAACACAACGTACTTCTGCATGTCGATGCTGCGCAAAGTGCCGGTAAGCTGCCACTTGATGTAGAACAACTTGGTGTAGACTTGCTTTCTATATCGGCACACAAAATGTATGGGCCAAAAGGAATAGGTGCGCTCTATGTGCGTCGTAAACCTAAAGTACAACTTGAGGCTGAAATGCATGGGGGCGGGCATGAACGCGGCATGCGTTCGGGTACCTTGGCGACCCATCAGATTGTTGGTTTAGGCGAAGCGGCGCAGCTTGCCCGTCAACGCTTAGGCGATGATCGTGAACATTACCGTGCGTTGAGCCAGTTGTTTCTCGATAAATTATTAGCGGAGCCTGGCATTAAATTGAATGGTGATGTATCGCAACGCGTACCCAATATCATGAATTTACGCTTTGCTAATGTAGAAGGTGAGTTATTGCTGATGTCGTTAAAGGACTTAGCGATTTCTTCTGGGTCAGCCTGTACATCCGCGAGTGTAGAGCCTTCTTATGTGCTGCGCGCGATTGGTTTATCCGATGAACTGGCACATGCATCGCTCAGGTTTAGTTTGGGCCGCGACACCACCTTGCAGGAAATGGAATATGCCGCGGACCATGTACTGAACACCTATCGCGTGTTAGCTGCGCAGTAATTCAGCGAAGGTTTTACGGAATTTTGCCAGCTTAGGTGAAATAACCGCTTGGCAATACGGGTTCTCCGGATTGCGATTAAAGTAATCATCATGGTAATCCTCGGCACTGTAAAAGGTGTCGAGCGGTGCAACTTCTGTCACAATCGGATCTTCAAACACCACATCATTTTCGAGTTCATCAATGAGTTCAAGCGCGATCTGTTGTTGCTCGTCATCATGATAAAAGATAGAAGTGCGATATTGTGTGCCCACATCGTTACCTTGACGATTCACTTGGGTGGGATCGTGCAAGGTAAAAAAGATTTCCAAAATCTGACGATAACTAATAATCGACGGATCAAACGTTAACTGTACAACTTCCGCATGACCGGTATCGCCATTGCAGACCTGTTTGTAGGTCGGATTCTCGGTTGTGCCGCCAGTGTAACCTGACTGCGCCGATTCAATGCCTTTAAGTTGATTAAATGCGGATTCAATACACCAAAAACATCCACCGCCTAGGGTAGCTTTTTGGAACTGGGTCGTATTCGACATCTGACGGACTCCTTTTGGACGTCTATAAGGCTAAACGTTTTTCGATAGTAGCTGAGAACGAGTTAAAAAACAATCAATAGATATTCGATTTTTTCTGAGATCTAACGTATAATTCGCGCGGAAATTTTCACCTCTGGTTAAATACCCATTTTGGAGTAAAAAAGATGGCTTTAGAGCGCACTTTATCAATTATTAAGCCCGACGCGGTTGCGAAAAACTTAATCGGCGCAATCTATAATCGTTTCGAAAGCGCAGGTCTGCGTATCGTAGCGTCAAAAATGATGCACTTGAGCAAAGAACAAGCTGAAGGCTTCTATGCAGAGCACAGCGAGCGTCCTTTCTTTGGCGCGTTAGTTGAATTCATGACTTCAGGTCCAATCGTAGTTCAAGTATTGGAAGGCGAAGAAGCTATCCTGAAAAACCGTGAAATCATGGGTGCAACGAACCCAGCAGACGCATTGGCAGGCACGCTTCGCGCAGACTATGCTGAAACTATCGACGAGAACGCAGTACATGGTTCTGACGCAGCTGAAACTGCAGCACGCGAAATCGCGTACTTCTTCAGCGATGAAGAGATCTGCCCACGTACTCGATAAGTCTTACGCAAGACTGATCGTTTAACGAATAAAATCGTGCGCCCTTTGGCGCACGGTACTTTTTAGATACAGGAAATTTATGACCAACGCTATCGATAAAAAAGTGAATCTTCTAAACCTGAACCGCGATGGAATGAAAGCCTTTTTCAAAGAGATGGGCGAAAAACCGTTCCGTGCCGATCAGGTCATGAAATGGCTCTATCACTTTTGTGTCGACGACTTTGATGAGATGACCAATCTCAACAAAGGACTACGCGAGAAGCTCAAACAATGTGCTGAAATTCGCGCACCAGAAATTCGCGAGCAGCAGCAATCGAGCGATGGCACGATTAAATTCGTGATGACATTGTTTGATGGTCAAGATGTTGAAACTGTTTGGATCCCAGAACGTGACCGCGCCACCTTGTGTGTTTCATCACAGGTAGGCTGTGCTCTTGAGTGCACTTTCTGCTCAACGGGTCAACAAGGTTTCAACCGTAACCTCAACGTAGCGGAAATCATCGGCCAAGTGTGGCGTGTGAATCAGCTACTCGGAGCCTATGGTAAAACAGGTATCAAACCTGTGACTAACGTAGTCATGATGGGTATGGGCGAACCGCTGCTCAACCTCAACAATGTGGTGCCAGCGATGGACCTCATGATGGATGATTACGGTTTTGGTTTGTCTAAACGTCGAGTTACCTTGAGTACCTCAGGTGTGGTACCGGCATTGGACAAGCTACGCGAGCAAATCGATGTAATGCTCGCTATTTCGTTGCATGCGCCTAACGACGAGCTGCGCAATGAAATCGTACCGATTAACAAAAAGTACAACATCGAACAGTTTTTAGCGTCGAGTCGTAAATACGTTGAGCAGTCAAAAGCTCAGCATAAAGTGACGGTTGAGTATGTCATGCTCGATCACGTAAACGACTCGATGGATCAAGCGCATGAGCTCGCTCGTACGCTTAAAGATACACCGAGCAAAATCAACCTGATTCCGTTTAATCCATTCCCAGGTTCCGACTATGGTCGTTCGAGTAATTCGCGCATTGACCGTTTCGCTAAAGTATTAATGGACTATGGTTTTACTGTTATGGTTCGTAAAACTCGAGGCGACGATATCGATGCCGCATGCGGTCAGCTCGTAGGCGATGTTATCGACCGCACTAAGCGTATCCTAAAACGTCAGCAAGCGCAGCGCGGCGGTGATGCTATTCAGGTTAAGTCAGACTAGACAGTGATAAATACCTATGCCTTGAGTGACTAAGTAAGGAGTAACTTCAATGCATAGGTTTATCTTAGGAGCGATAGGATTTGCTTTAACGGCCTGTTCTGTTTCCACTGATGAAACGGTAGTTGATGCCCATTTGAGAGCGGGAATGGCTTATTTAGCGCAGAACCAGCTTGACCACGCCGAACGCCACTTTAAACAGGCATTTTTGGCAGACCCAAAGCGAGTAGACACTGTGTTA
Source organism: Idiomarina sp. D18 (assembly GCF_057748155.1). Taxonomy (NCBI): domain Bacteria; kingdom Pseudomonadati; phylum Pseudomonadota; class Gammaproteobacteria; order Alteromonadales; family Idiomarinaceae; genus Idiomarina; species Idiomarina sp. D18. Next base: position 1,990,041 of record NZ_CM173240.1, on the reverse strand, counting down.
GCCCTAGGACACTGGTATTTACGTAAAGAACGTGTCAATTCTGCGTTGCTACTTTACCAAGAAGCATTATCATGGCAACCTATGAGCGGAGTTCTGCACAACAACTATGCCGTAGCGCTGTGTCTATCAGGCCAGCAGCAAGCCGCTCAGCGTGCATTTGCGCAAGCTAAACGATTAGGCGCGCAAGCGAGCCAGAAAAATCACTGTGCACAACATCACTAGAATGTAATTCGCTCAACTTTAGTTAAACTAGGGAACGATCCAAAGATCATGACTGCCGATAATTCATCTGCAAATAACAACTCAAGCGCAGACTCAAATAACGAAGAACTAATGTCGTCGCAAGAGCAATCACGTCGCCCCATTGCAGGTCCGGGACACATTCTTAAAGAAGCGCGTGAGGCAAAATCGATGACGCCTCGCGAGGCCGCTGATCGTTTACGTTTGCGTTTACAGGTCATTGAACTGATTGAAGCAGATGACTATGACACCTTTTCAACGACCACCTTTGTCAAAGGCTACCTCCGTGCTTACGCCAAACTGTTAGGTGTTGATCAAAGCAAAATTGATGAAGCCTACAAATCCCTGAATATCCAAGAACCTGAAAGCACGCCGATGCAAAGCTTTTCGCGTCGAGTAAAACATCAAGAGAGCGATAACCGATTGATGATGATCACTTGGCTAGTGGTTGTGGTCGTTATCGCGTTGGTAATTTGGTGGTGGCAAGACAGTGACTTGAGCTTCTCGAAGTTGAGCAATGATGTCGAACAAGCGGTTACTGAACAAACCGACTCAGCGCAACAAGAGGATAGCACAGATACACCGACTCTGCGTCAGTCAAATCAGGCGCAAGAAGCCACTTCGAGCGAACAGCCATTGCTTGAATCTGAAGTCAGTGCTGCCGATGCAAGTACTTCATTAAGTATTAATGATCCTGCCCAACAGGATGAAATGAGCCCAGACACGATTGAGCAACCTGTCGCAGAGATGCCAGAAACGTCATCAAACCAACAAGTCACATCCGAAGCGATGTCGGAGGTGGCGCAAGAAAGTGATGCGAACGAACCGCGTGAAGCACGCACCGCAGAGCAAAATACTGCGTCAGAACCTGAGCCAACAGTGTCGGCGAGCAGCGACGCTAACTCAGTATCTGGCGGCGATGAAGATGAAGCAGACAATACCGCACTAGCCGCCGATTTGGTGATGGAGTTCAGCGAAGAGTGCTGGGTAAAAGTTGAAGACGCCGATGGTGAAGTGCAAGCGATTGGTACAAAAGCACAGGGCTATCGTATGCCGGTACCTGGTAAAGCGCCGTTTTCGGCGACCATCTGCAAGCCCGCCGCCGTGACTATTACCTATGCAGGTAATGCGTTAGACTTATCAAATTATCGTCAAGATCGTGTCGCACGATTAACGATTCCTTCAAGTAATTAAAAGACCGAGTGTAAGCCGTTATGATGCACGAAAATCCAATTAAGCGCAGACCTTCCCGTCGGATCTATGTAGGTAATGTGCCGATTGGAGACAATGCGCCCATTGCTGTTCAGTCAATGACGAATACTGAAACGACGGATGTTCAAGCGACTGTTGAACAGATAAAACGTATTGCAGCCGCTGGTGCTGATATTGTTCGTGTCTCTGTGCCAACGATGGATGCAGCAGAGGCGTTTAAGCTGATTAAGCAACAAAGCCCTGTTCCCCTTGTTGCCGATATTCACTTCGATTACCGCATCGCACTTAAAGTGGCTGAATACGGCGTTGATTGTTTACGAATTAACCCGGGCAATATCGGTCGTGAAGATCGTATTCGCGCAGTTGTAGACGCCGCGCGCGACAAAAATATTCCGATTCGTATCGGTGTGAACGGCGGTTCGTTAGAGCGTGAATTGCAAGAGAAGTATGGTGAACCGACACCGGAAGCGCTCGTTGAATCAGCTATGCGACATGTTGATATCTTGGACCGTTTAGACTTTCAAGATTTTAAAGTCAGTGTTAAAGCATCCGATGTGTTCTTAGCGGTAGAATCGTACCGTCTTTTAGCGAAGCAAATCGATCAACCCTTACATTTGGGTATTACCGAAGCCGGTGGCCTTCGCAGTGGTTCGGTTAAGTCGTCCATTGGTTTAGGCATGCTGTTAGCAGAAGGCATTGGCGACACATTACGCGTGTCACTTGCCGCGGACCCTGTCGAAGAAATCAAAGTGGGTTTCGATATGTTGAAATCGCTGCGTATTCGCTCGCGCGGAATCAACTTTATTGCCTGCCCCAGCTGTTCACGGCAAGAGTTTGACGTGATTTCTACGGTGAATGCGTTGGAGCAGCGACTCGAGGACATCACCGAGCCGATGGATGTTTCTGTGATTGGCTGTGTGGTCAATGGTCCCGGTGAAGCATTGATTTCAGAAGTCGGTCTTGCCGGTGCCAAAAGCAAGAGTGGTTTGTATATTGGTGGTGAGCGCCAAAAGCTGCGGCTCGATAACAATGATCTCGTGGATCAATTGGAAGCTCAAATCCGTGATCGCGTAGAATATATAAAAAAGCATCGCATTGATGTAAAAGAAATCGACAACTGATTTTACCCGCCGTCGTAAAGACTCTATAATACGCGCTTATTTTGTAGGCTAAACGGAAGAGTAACCGTGGCAAAGACCATCCAAGCAATTCGAGGAATGAACGACCTGTTACCAGAGCAGACAGCTGCTTGGCAACAGGTCGAGGCGATAATCCGTCAAGTTGCCGCAAGCTATGGCTATCAAGAAATACGCATGCCAGTGCTTGAGAGCACGGCACTGTTCAAGCGTTCGATTGGTGAAGTGACCGATATCGTTGAGAAAGAAATGTACACCTTTGACGATCGGAACGGTGAGAGTGTGACCCTGCGTCCCGAGGGCACGGCGAGCTGTGTGCGAGCCGGTAACCAACATGGTTTGCTGTACAATCAGATTCAACGTTTGTGGTACATGGGCCCGATGTTTCGCTACGAGCGTCCACAAAAAGGGCGTTATCGCCAATTTCATCAATTTGGTATTGAAACCTTTGGCCTCGAAGGTGCCGATGCCGATGCTGAAGTGATTCTCTTATCAGCTCGACTTTGGAAAGCTCTGGGTATGGCCGATCAAGTTGAGTTGCAACTTAACTCGCTTGGTTCAAATGAAGCGCGGGCACGCTATCGTGATGCGCTGCGTGACTATTTAGAGCAATACAAGAGCGAATTAGACGAAGATAGTCAACGCCGACTAGACACTAACCCGCTACGTATTTTGGATTCGAAAGATGCCAATACGCAGCAACTGTTAGAACAGGCACCTAAGTTATCGGACTACTGGGACGAAGAATCCAAGCAACATTTTGATGAGTTAAAAGCTCGCCTCGATGCAGCAGGGATTCCCTATGTATTCAACGAACGTCTTGTGCGTGGTCTTGATTACTATAACCGCACCGTGTTCGAATGGGTCACTACCGCTTTAGGCGCGCAAGGTACTGTGTGTGCGGGTGGCCGTTACGATGGCCTGGTTGAGCAATTAGGTGGTAAGGCAACACCGGCTGTTGGCTTTGCCATGGGCATGGAACGTTTAGTTCTGCTGCTCCAAGAACAAGAGAAACTTGCACCGCGACGTGCTGTTGATGCCTATTTAATGCCTTTAGGTGAAGCTGCGGAACTTAACGCCCAAGCTGTTGCCGAAAAGCTGAGAAATGAACTACCGGACCTGCGCATCGTGGTGCACAGCGGCGGCGGTGCAATGAAAAAGCAAATTAAGAAAGCCGATAAATCCGGCGCTGAAGTGGCGCTGATTTTAGGCGAGAATGAATTAGAAAATAATCAGTTAACGGTCAAACCCTTGCGGACGACTGATGACCAACAAACACTTGGTTGGGGCGAACTGGTCGTTGCGCTCAAACCATTGACACAAGAATAGGGGTGTCCTGTGGATCAAACAGAAGAACAACAAGTAGAACGAATTAAAGAGTTTTGGGCCGAACACGGTAAAGGCATCATCGCAGGTGCGATCATTGGCTTAGGCTTGTTCTTTGGTTGGCGCTATTATGATAAAGCGACCATCGAAGCGCAAAACACCGCATCACGCGGCTACGAAGCGGTCGTGAGCCAGCTTAATGCGGGTGAAGAAGGTGCGATAAGTAATGCACAAAACTTCATTAAATCGCATCAAAATTCGCAATACGGTTATCTAGCAGCGTTGCAGCTCGGTCGTTTTGCCGCGGATGAAGGTGATTTAGCAACAGCGGTCACATCGTTCCAATCCGTGATTGATGGTGGTGCTGATGATAATCTAGCAGCGATTGCGCGTGTTCGTCTGGCGCGTGTGTTGGCAGCACAAGCGCAATATCAGCCTGCGCTCGATGTTCTTAACGTTGAACTACCAAAAGCGTATTTGGCGTTCGCTAATGAAATTAAGGGCGATGTATACGTTGCTCAAGGCGATACGGCAAAAGCACGTGAAGCTTATGAAAAAGCACTCAACAGCGACGGTTCGACTCTGTCTCCAGCGGTAGAACTCAAACTCAACAGCTTGGCGAAGTCATAATGCAGTCTAAAACAGCGATGAAATCTTTATTTCGTACCAGCCTGATTGCCTTAGCAGGGCTTTCATTGTCGGCGTGTTCTCTTTTCGGTGATGACGACGAAGAAATCAAAGTCGCTCCGTTACAACCAGTCAGCCAACAGGTCGATACACGGATCAAGTGGGAACGTTCGGTCGGCGATGGCATCGGCGATTATTTTTCACGGCTCAACCCAACGGTAGCCTATGGCAAGGTATTTGCCGCCGATAGACAGGGGCTTGTTAAAGCGTTTGATAAAGAAACCGGTGAAACCCTGTGGCAAGTTAATTTACATAGCCTGATAGAAATTAACGAAGGTTCAGACGATAGTTGGTTTGGAGGCTTGTTTGCTTCACCCTTCCCGGCTCGTATCGCCGGTGGCTTAGTCGCTCAATATAATAAGTTGTTTTTGGGCACCGAAAACGGTGATGTTGTCGCACTAGATACCGAAACAGGCAAACTTGTTTGGCATGCTGAAGTGGGCAATGAGGTCACATCTGACCCAGCCGTGGGTGATGGTATGGTTGTGGTGCACACAACCGGCGGCAAAGTGATCAGCCTCTCGGCTGACACCGGTGAACAGAACTGGACTTTCGAATATCAGACACCCACCCTAACTTTACGCGGCGCTTCGGCACCAACGATCGTAAGCGGTGGTGTGATTTTAGGTGATGCATCAGGCAAAGCTTCGGTCTTAATTGGCACTAGCGGTCAGCAAGCTTGGACGCAAACGGTGGGCGAGCCGACCGGTGCCACTGAGCTAGAGTCGTTAGCCGATATTGATGCCAACCCAGTGGTCGTGGGCGGTGTGATTTATATGATCGCTTATAACGGCGAACTCGTTGCGCTAGAGCTGCGTTCGGGTGAAGTGCGTTGGAAGCGTGATTACAGTTCTTATGAAAATCTCTTAGTCGACACGGGTAGCATCTATTTAACCGATGCGGATAGTCACGTGTTTGGGCTGGATATTCAAGGTGGTATTGAGCAGTGGAGCAATAACGAGCTGTTTGGAAGAGCACTCACCGGACCTAAGAAAGTAGGTAATTATTTAGCTCTCGGTGACTTTGAGGGTTACCTCCACATACTCTCGGCAAACTCGGGAGAAATAGTTGGTCGTATGGAATTGGGCGGAGATGGAATTTACGCGCAGCCAGTATCCGACGGCAACACTCTTTACGTACAAACCCGCGATGGCGACTTATACGCTATCGAGGTAAATTAGGAAATCGCTATACATGTTACCTGTCGTGGCCTTAGTAGGTCGACCCAATGTAGGCAAATCTACATTATTTAATCGTTTAACTCGAACTCGGGATGCGCTGGTAGCAGACTTCCCGGGCTTGACCCGTGATCGTAAGTATGGCCAAGCCAATTACGACGGTTATCAGTTCATAGTTGTCGATACCGGCGGTATTCACGGTGATGAAGAGGGTATTGACGAGGTGATGGCTAAACAATCGCTGCAAGCGATTGAAGAGGCTGATGTTGTCTTGTTTTTGGTCGATGCACGCGACGGCGTCACCGTAGGTGATCAAGCGATCGCGACTCATCTGCGTAAACAAAAGAAAAAAGTTTACTTAGTTGCTAACAAGATTGATGGAATCGATGCGGATTCTGCAATGGCAGACTTTTATTCGCTGGCACTAGGTAACCTCTATGGCATCGCGGCGGCGCACGGGCGCGGTGTTGAACATTTGTTGGATTCATGCTTTAAGCCGTTAGCCGACGACTACCCAGACGTTATCGTGCCGGATGAACCGGATAGCGAAGATCTGGAGCACGACGAAATTGATTACGATGCGTTACCGTTAAAGCTTGCTATTGTTGGGCGGCCAAATGTAGGTAAATCAACACTCACTAACCGTATTCTTGGTGAAGATAGAGTGGTGGTGTTTGATATGCCTGGCACGACGCGTGATTCAGTCTACATCCCCATGGAGCGCGATGGACGAGAATATGTCTTGATCGATACCGCAGGTGTGCGGCGTCGAGGGCGTATTGATGAAGCGATTGAAAAATACTCAGTGGTTAAGACCCTGCAGGCAATCGAAGATGCCAACGTAGTTTTAGCGGTTATTGATGCACGGGAAACCATCAGCGACCAAGATCTGAATCTGATTGGTTTTGCGCTGAACGCAGGTCGTTCCATCGTGATCGCTGTCAATAAATGGGATGGTTTGCAGCAAGATCATAAGGATGAAATTAAACGGGAACTCGATCGTCGCCTAGGCTTTGTCGATTTCGCCCGTTTGCACTTTATCTCAGCGCTACATGGTACAGGCGTTGGTCACTTATTTGAGTCCGTTGAAGAAGCTTATAAGAGTGCGACGCAACGTGTGTCGACCTCTAAGTTGACCAAGATTATGGAGATGGCACAAGAAGAGCACCAGCCGCCATTGGTTGGGGGGCGTCGAGTGAAACTGAAATATGCGCATGCTGGGGGGTATAACCCACCGCGTATCGTGATCCACGGTAATCAGGTTACGCGCTTGCCAGGTTCTTATCAGCGCTATTTAACGAACTATTTCCGTAAGGCGCTTGGGGTCATGGGAACACCGATTAAAGTTGAGTTCCGAGAACCTAAAAACCCGTATGCCGGTAAGAAGAACAACCTGACGCTATCGCAGCAACGCAAACGTCGTCGGTTGATGAAGTTTGTTAAAAAGAGCAAATAGCACAAAAAGAGGTCCTCAGGACCTCTTTTTTTATCATTACCTAGCGAACGGTTACACGAAATCTTCGTCTTTAAAGACATATTCCGTCAGGCAATAGTCACACGTCATGACAATCTCGCCATCCTGCTCAAGGATCTGTTTAAGCTCGTCAACAGGGACTGACGCCAATGCCTCTAATGTGCGCTCTTTCGAACAGCCACATACAAAGCTAACCGGTTGCGATGGATACATATGTACGGTTTCTTCGTGATACAGACGATGCAGCAGTTGTTCAGCCGGAAGTGTAAACAATTCTTGTGCGGTCACGGTCTCGGTCAAGGTCGCCAAGTGCTCAAAGCCAACCATGTCTTTCCCTGAGGCAGGCATGCGTTGTAAAAACATACCCGCAGCATGCTCGCCATCGGCGAATAGCCAAACGCGGGTCGACAACTGTTCAGACTGTTCGAAGTAGTCTTGAATAACCTCTGCGAGTGAATCGGCGTCGGCACTGACAACGCCCTGATAGCGCTCGCCATCTTGCGGAGTCAAGGTAATAATCAGTTGCCCGCGGCCAATCAGGCTGCGTAAATCAGTTTCACCAATATCAGCGCGCACTCGAGCAATACCGCGTAGTTCTAATGCATGGTTACCATTAACAGCGACAAAATTAACCGGTCCATCGCCTTGCAGTTGCACCGCAATATGACCTTCAAACTTGAGTGTCGCAGTCAGCAACGAAACGGCCGCCATCATTTCACCAAGCAACTGTTGTACCGCCGGATGATACTGATGTCCTTTAATTAAGCTTTGGTAACTACTGGTCAATTGCACCATCTCGCCGCGTACATCTTGCTCTGCAAAGCTGTAGCGCGCGAGTTGATCGGTTGGATAGTCAAGCTGGGTTGTCATGTATTACCACCATCTTTCATTTTAATCAGTTGCCGGCGTTGTTTCTTATCCGGACGTTTGTCGGGATGTGGGTTGTAAAGCGCATTCAACTTACGCGCCTCAGCATTCTGCTCGCGTTTCTCTATACTCGCTTCAGACTCTTGGTAAAGCAATTGTGCCTCAGACGCTCCCCGTCGTTGCTCGCTCAGCCCCAACACTTCGACCTCTTTGCTGTCAAAGCCTTGTCGTAAGGTAATTCGATCACCTATCTGCACGAGCTTAGAGGGCTTACTGCGTTTACCTGCAACGTGTACTTTGCCAGATTGAACCATCTGACGTGCAAGCGCCCGCGTTTTATAAAAGCGCGCTGCCCAGAGCCATTTGTCGAGCCTCACACCACTGTCTTGTGTCATAAAATCGTCACGAAAATATTATAAAATTAGTGTTAATCGATTGTTGACTACTCGAGCCTACGCTACAATGCCAAAACATCAAATTACTATAATTCGACGATGCGAGACTAGCGCTAGCCATCAAGTTGCGTATATTGTATCAAATTCCTATACGGATGTAGTGCATTGCTTCGGTAAAACAACAACGATAAAAGTGAATTAAATTGATAAGCCTAACGCCATCAACCCAGAACGCGAGTCAGTGGATATCCCGCTCGATCACCTTAGTAACGGTGCTTTTGTGGATATGGGTCGTCATTGTTGCTGCGCAAGCAACGTGGTGGTTTGTTACGCCCACGCCAGAGACTCAGCAACGTCCAGACGTAGACGTGCGTTCACAAAGTCGCGACAACCAAAGTGTCGATCTCGCTCAGTTACAGCAATTGCCTATTTTTGGCCGTCAGCAGGCCGGCACCCAAACGCGTGGTAATGATTATGCAAACGCACCTAAAACGTCATTGAACGTGCGTTTAGTCGGAGTCTCTGCCAGTTCGCGACCCGAGCGGTCAGCGGCTATTATTGAGCAGGCGGGTAAGCAATCGACCTACATTGTCGGTGATACGATAGGGCGAAGCCGTGTCAGTGTGGAACAAATCCTTGCCGATCGTGTCATTCTCGATAACGGTGGGCGTTTAGAAACATTGCAATTAGAGGACATTGGTGAAGACCGTCCAGCATTATCGTTAGTTGTCGAAAGTAGTGATAAAACTGACGCTAATGAACCGAAAGACACCGCGAACGCATTGCAAAGAGTTAAACAAGATCCGGGTCAACTATTAGACTACGTTTCTATCACACCCGTTTTAGAGCAAGGTAGCTTACAAGGCTACCGCCTTTCGCCTGGTAATCAGGCCGATATATTTTATCAAGCAGGCTTTCAGGAAGGCGATTTAGCCGTCGCAATCAACGGTTATGACTTGACCGATATGCAACAAGCCTCAGAGTTGAGCAGCCAATTACAGGACGCAACCGAAGCAAATGTGACGGTGCTACGTAACGGCGAGCGTATCGAGCTGAGTCTGCAGCTTCCTAACCAGCAGGAATAATAATTATGACAGTTACCCGTTTTGGTCCAAAAACATGGTTGAGTGCGCTGGCCATTGCAGTCGGTTCGGTATCAATGACGATGCCTGCGCCGTCAATTGCGCAAGAATACGCCGCTAGTTTTAAAAATACGGATATTACTGAGTTTATACAGGTGGTCGGTCGTAACTTGGGTAAAACCATTATTATCGATCCGAATGTGCGTGGCACCATCGATGTGCGTAGCTACGATGTAATGAACGAAGATCAGTATTATCAATTCTTTTTGAATGTCCTAGAAGTGTATGGCTTTGCTGCGGTGCAGATGGATTCGGGGGTGATTAAAGTTATCCGAGACAAAGACGCTCAACATGCGCCTTTGCCGGTGGTTGCGGGTGACCAAAACGAACAAGGCGACACCATGATCACTCGGGTGGTGCCGGTAGAAAACGTTTCAGTGCGTGAGTTGGCACCGTTATTACGTCAGTTAAACGACCAAACGGGCGGCGGCATGGTGGTAAGCTATGACCCCTCCAATGTCATCATGATGACAGGTCGTGCCGAGACGATTTCACGTTTGGTGCAAATTATCGAACGTGTCGATAAAGCCGGTGACCAGGATGTCGACATCGTCGAACTGCAGTATGCTTCGGCACGTGAACTGGTAGGGATTGCGCAAAATTTATTTGAAAAAGCGAATGCCGATGGCACTCCTGCATTATTGATTCCGAAAATTGTCGCCGATGAACGCAGTAACAGCGTTATTGTCAGCGGTGAGCCGCGCGCACGTTCTCGGGTTGTTAAATTGATAAAGCAACTCGACCAAGACCTTAAAACTGAGGGTAACACCCGCGTTTACTACCTCAAGTATGCGCGCGCCGAGGAAATGGTCGAAGTATTACAAAACGTCAGTCAGTCGATCAAAGCGGAAGAAGCGAAACAAACGGGCCAGAATTCGGTACGAAACCGTGCTGATAACAGCATCAGTATCAGTGCGCATGAATCCACTAACACTGTGGTAATAACCGCCGAACCCGACATGTTAGCAGCGCTTGAGAACGTAATCCGTGATCTCGATATTCGTCGAGCGCAAGTGCAAGTCGAGGCGATTATCGTCGAGGTATTAGAAGGCGATAATGTCGATTTTGGTATTCAATGGATCAGTGAAAATGGCGGCTTAGTTCAATACAATACGGGTAACCAAGTTCCGATCGGTAGTTTAGCCGCAGCAGCATACCAGGCTCGCCCGCGCGAGGGTACATCTGTGACTACTGTCAACGATAATGGTCAAACAGTGACAACGACCAATCCCGAAGAGCGTGGCAATTTAGAGCTTCTAGCGAACTTGCTTGGCAACGTAAACGGAATGATGTTTGGAACAATCCAAAATGATTGGGCGGCGGTTGTTCAAGCTGTTTCACAAGATACCAACTCTAATATCTTAGCCACACCAAGTATTGTTACAGTTGATAACGAAGAAGCCAGTTTTCTCGTCGGTCAGGAAGTACCAACGATCACAGGCTCCACACTCGGCAATGATAACCAAAGCCCATTCCAAACAGTGGATCGCCAAGAAATCGGTATTAAGCTCAAGGTCACCCCGCAAATTAACGAGGGTAATGCCGTACAAATGGTGATAGAACAAGAAGTCTCGAGTCTAAGTGGCGCAACATCGGTCGATGTTATCGTGAACAAACGCGAGTTAAAGACCACCGTGATGGCTGAGGACGGCGAAACTATCGTTTTAGGCGGTTTGATAGATGAGGATGTCCAAGAATCGGTATCGAAGATTCCATTACTTGGCGATATTCCCTTTATCGGTCGGTTGTTCAGTTCAACCTCAACATCCACACAAAAGCGCAACTTGATGGTATTTATCCGGCCAACTATCGTTCGTAACGGTAGTAAGCTCTCTGATATCAGTAAGCAAAAATACAACTACATGCGAGCACTACAACTCGATCGTCGGTCTCGTGGTGTGGCACTGATGCCTGACAAAGAAACACCAGTGATGAACGACTGGAACAGCGATTTAACCTTGCCGCCGAGCTTTGAGGAGTACCTCAACGAAAAGGGCGCGATTAAAGAAGAGTTAAAAGAGCAGCAAGATGACTGATGCCAGCAATATTGCCACAAAGCGCTTACCTTTTAGCTTTGCTAAGCGTTTTGGTGTTGTGGTTGAAGATGGCGAGCCGCCCGTCGTGCATCATCGCGACGGCGCGTCAGCAGAGACGCTACTTGAGGTACGGCGTCGTTTAGGCGAGGTATTTACCTTACAACGGCACGATACCGAAGCATTTGAGCGTTTGTTGACCCAAGCCTATCAGCGCGACTCATCCGAGGCGAAACAACTGATGGAAGATATCGGCAATGAGTCCGATTTATTCTCATTAGCGGATGAGCTGCCGCAAACCGAAGATTTATTAGAGAGTGAAGATGACGCGCCTATTATCAAACTGATCAACGCGATGTTGAGCGAGGCGATTAAAGAAGGTGCATCAGATATTCACATCGAAACCTACGAGAAGCAGTTAACCATTCGCTTTCGTATCGATGGCGTTCTGCGTGAGGTGCTGACACCTAATCGCAAGCTGTCTTCATTGTTGGTTTCGCGTATTAAAGTTATGGCGCAGCTGGATATTGCCGAGAAGCGAGTGCCACAAGACGGTCGTATCTCTTTACTGATTGCCGGACGCGCAGTCGATGTGCGGGTTTCGACTATGCCATCGAATCACGGTGAGCGGGTAGTGCTGCGCTTGTTAGATAAAAACAATGCCCGCCTTAATCTCGAGCAACTCGGTATGACAGAAGCCAACCGCGAAGTATTCGCCGAGCTGATCCATAAACCTCACGGTATTATCTTGGTTACCGGTCCTACCGGCTCGGGTAAGTCGACCACGCTCTATGCCGGACTGACGGAAATTAATTCGAAAGACCGCAACATTTTGACGGTTGAAGACCCGATCGAATACGCAATTGATGGTATCGGGCAGACGCAGGTTAATCCGCGTGTTGATATGACTTTTGCGCGGGGCTTACGTGCGATTTTGCGTCAGGACCCTGATGTCGTTATGGTCGGTGAGATCCGCGATATCGAAACCGCACAAATTGCGGTACAGGCGTCATTAACCGGTCACTTGGTTTTGTCGACGCTGCACACCAATACCGCAGCGGGCGCGATAACCCGCTTGGAAGATATGGGCGTAGAGCCATTCTTGTTGTCCTCAAGCCTACTCGCGGTGTTGTCACAGCGCTTAGTAAGGACCTTGTGCCCAGACTGTAAGCAACCGCATCAGGCCGATGAAAAAGAGCGGGCGCTACTCGGTGTGACTGATTCAGCGTTGACGATTTACCGTGCACAAGGTTGCGAAAAGTGTAATCAGACCGGTTATCGTGGCCGTACGGGCATACATGAACTCATCGAAGTGGATGAGCAAGTACGTGAGCTCATCCATAACGGTCACGGCGAGCAATCCATTGAACGCTATGTGCGTAAGCATACCCCGAGCATTCGCAGCGATGGTTTGGCGAAAGTACGCCATGGCGTAACCACCCTTGAGGAAGTTTTGCGCGTGACGCGCGAGGAGTAATCTGTGGCGGCTTTTGAGTATCATGCGCTGGCGGCAGATGGGCGTAAGAAGAAAGGCATCATCGAAGCAGACACCATTCGCCAGGTGCGTCAGCAATTACGCGATCAAGGGCTCATCCCTATGGATGTTATGCCCGCTGCCGAACAAGAACACAAGAAAGGTCAACAGCAAAGTCGTTGGCGTCGTGTACGCCGTGTCAAAGCACAAGATTTAGCGCTGATTACTCGCCAGCTATCCACTTTGGTCAACTCGGCTTTACCCATTGAGCAGTGTTTGCTCGCCGTGGCAGATCAAAGTGAAAAGCCACGCATGAAACAACTACTGATGGCGGTGCGCAGTAAAGTAGTCGAAGGTTATGGTCTCGCGGAGGCGATGGCGGAATATCCCGGCGTGTTCGATTCGCTCTACACAGCGATGGTCGCTGCCGGTGAAAAGTCAGGCCACTTGGATCAAGTCCTGGATGAGTTAGCCGATTACACCGAACAACGCCAGCATATGAAGAGCCAGTTGACGCAAGCCTTGGTGTATCCAGTGATGCTGACATTAGTGGCGATCAGTATTGTGATCTTTCTGCTGGTGTCTATTGTGCCGCAAATCGTGCACAACTTTTCTACCCTCGGACAGACGTTACCACCCACCACTCAATTTATGATTGGTTTATCGGAGTTTTTGCAGAACTGGGGCTTGTTTATCTTAGCCGGAATTGTGGTGTTGGTGTTTGCCTTTAAGCAATGGTTAAAGAAGCCCGAACATGAGCTTAAATACCATAAACGGCTGTTAAAGTTGCCGTTGCTAGGTCGAGTGATTCGGGGCGTCAGTACTGCACGTTTCGCGCGTACCTTGAGTATACTTACGTCATCGGCAGTGCCGTTACTCGATGGACTTAAAATCACAGCCACGGTGATTGGTAACCGTGCGATCAGAGAAGCCGTGGACGAAGCGGCAACGCGGGTACGTGAGGGGGCATCACTGCGTGCGGCATTGCAAGAAACCGGTTTGTTTCCACCAATGATGCTCCACATGATCGCCGCAGGTGAGAAATCCGGTGAGTTACAGCAAATGTTGCGACGCACCGCAGATAACCAAGACAGAGAATTTGAATCATTGGTGCAAATATCACTCAAAGTCTTTGAGCCGGTGCTTATTGTTTCGATGGCCGGGATTGTATTCTTTATTGTATTGTCAATTATTCAGCCCATTTTGCAGTTGAACCAGAGTATAGGGTTTTAAATATGATGCGTAAAAATCAAGGTTTTTCATTGGTCGAAATTATGGTGGTTATCGCCATCATCGGTATTCTCGCTACCATGATTCTACCCAATGTGTTGGGCAGCCAAGAGCAGGCGAATAAACAGAAAGTAACAGCAGATTTAGTCTCGCTTGAGAACGCGTTAGCGCAATATCACTTAGATAACGGCATGTTTCCAACCACAGAACAAGGTTTAGAAGCCTTGGTGGAGCGGCCTAATGTTGATCCGCAGCCACGCAACTACCGCAATGGCGGCTATATTCAACGTCTGCCGCAAGACCCGTATGGTAACGACTATATGTTACTTAACCCCGGTGAGTACGACGATATCGATATTTTCTCACCCGGTCCCGATCAACAGCCAGGCACTGATGATGATTTTGGTAACTGGATGATCGGACAAGACAACGAATCCAACTAAGTAATGCGCTCATCGGCGTGCAAGCCATCAGGGTTTACCCTTGTTGAGATTCTCGTGGTGATGGCGATCGTGGGTTTGATTGCTGCATCGGTGGTATTTACTGTGCCGAGCATGACCCGCGATGAAACCACGCCACAAACCGCCGCCGCCACACTGAAAGCCCAGCTCCAGTGGGCGCGTGAACGCGCCATGATAGAGCAACGTCCGCTCGGGTTGTTACTTAACACCGAAGGGTATGAGTTTTTAAGGTGGCAGCAAACCGAAGAAGGCTGGCGTTGGCAAGCGGTCAATGAAAAGGGCTTAGCCGCTCAGGATTACCAAGATAACCTCAGTCTCGAGTGGCGCATCGATGAACCGCCCTTTATTGCGCAAGAAAAGCAGTTAGAAAACCCCCTGTTTTCGCCGTCTGATGATAATGACGACGAAAATCAGCCGATGCCTCAGTTACTGATACTGCCGACAGGTGAGTTGACACAATTTTCGATTCAGTTTGCCGCGCCCTTTGATACCGAACCGAGCTACTGGTTAATTGCTGATAGCGCTTGGACCACTCGCATAGCAGATAGTGATGAAACGCAATAATCGTGGTTTTACATTAATCGAGGTCATGGTTGCCATCGCCATCTTTGCGATGGCGGCACTGGCGGCTGTGTCGGCTGCAAGCGGTCACCTTAATAGTTTAAGCACCATCCAACAGCGCACCTTTGCCCAGTACGTAGCGGCTAATCGGCTGACCGAGCTGAATCTAACAACCACTTGGCCGATTAAAGATAATCAGCGCGGTAGTGAACGCCAAGGCGGCGTTGAGTGGCAGTGGCGGCAACAAGTGGTTGAAACGGTCACACCCAATGTGGTGGCGGTGACTATTGAAGTCACACAGGGGGAGCAGGATTACCAATGGGCGCGACTGACCCAATATATTCGTAAACCTCAATTAGCCGATACCGACGGAGGCGATAATGCGCTCTGAACGCGGTTTCACCTTAGTTGAGATCATGGTCACCATGGTTATTTTTACCTTGATAGGGCTCGCAAGTTACACGGTGCTTGACCAAATGTCGCGTACCAAAAGCTTGTCGGAAGAATCCTCCGAACGTATCGAGCAACTGCAATTCACTTGGCTGCTTATCCAACAAGATATGCGCCAAGCGGTGCCTAAGCCGACGCGTCCCAATGGTTTAGAAGTCGCACAACAGCTGATTACCAACGACGAACGCATTATTGAATCACAAAGTGGCGTTTTAGGGTTTGTGCGCAGCGGCTACGATAACCCTGGCTTAATGTTGCCACGCAGTGAACTTCAGCCGGTGGTCTATCGCGTGCAAGATAATGTTTTACAGCGTATGACCTACCCGTATGTAAACGATCGCAGTGGTGAGCCGGTAGTGCAAGATCTGCTGGAGGGGGTAAAGTCCTTCCAAGTACGCTTTTATCGTTCGTCTCAACAGTCGCAATCGAATCAAGGCATTGAGGCCGGCTGGCGCACTAGCTGGGAAACACCGGATGACTTCCCGGCCGCCATCGAGTTAACGATTAACAGTGAAGACTACGGCGAAATTAGACGGCGCTTTTTAACCGGTGTTGAGCCTGCACAAACGGTCAAGAAAGAGGGTGACAACAATGCGTAAGCAGCAAGGTGTCGCTCTTATTACCGTGTTGTTGGTGATGGCTATCATCGCTGTCATTGCAACGAACTTGGGTACTCAATTACAACGCCAAGTGACGCGCACGGCCAGCTTTGAACAATCAGAACAAAGCTATTGGATGTGGCTAAGCGGCGAAGCCGTTCTCAAGGAAGTGCTGCAACAGGAAATCGAACGTGATGACGGCATCGTTCATGCCAATCAGAACTGGGCACAACGCGCCGGGCCGTTCCCGGTGGAAGGCGGACAGATAGCTGCGCAAGTAAAGGATTTGCGTAGTTGTTTCAACCTCAACAGTTTAGCTGGCACTGAGCAGCAAGGCCTCAGCCTTGAAAAACGCCGCAAGCAGTTTCAACAACTACTCGTGAGCCTAGAGCTTGATGCCTTCCAAGCCGAGAGTTTGGCAGGCGCACTGACCGACTGGCTCGACAGCGACAGTGAACTGTCGCAAAGTGGTGCCGAAGATCCCGATTACGAAGCGTTACCACACCCTTATCAAACCGCCAATGGGTTGTTATTTGATGTCAGTGAGCTGCGTATGATTAAAGGTTTTACGGCTGAAGTCGTGCAACGTATTAAGCCTTACGTGTGCGCTGTTCCGGGTAACGCAGAGTTACGTATTAACGTCAACACGCTCGATGAAGAGCGCGCGGTTTTGCTGGTGGCGGCGACTCAAGGTAAGCTAACCTTGGATGGTGCCAAACAATTGATCCAAGCACGTCCTGAAGCGGGCTATGAAAGCCGCGAAGAATTGCTGCAAGATAGTTTACTTACGGGGGCGCAGGACGGTGAAACCGGCTCGCTCGATGAACTCGCTGTTAGCAGTGAGTACTTTTTACTACAAGCTTATATACAATGGGGGTCGTTAGAGACCACCGCTCGCTCAGTGCTACATGTGACAGCAGGTCAAGCGCGTGTTGTGTACCGAGCCATGGGAGAAGATTGATATGCAAGAACGCTTACTCATCAGGTTACCGGCCTCCGATGCCGAGCCACGAATAAGCTGGCTGATTTGGCAGCCCTCAGGTGCCGAAGTGATTGCTAGTGGTGAGCTCAATGATCCAGCTGAACTGACGCAGCTGACCGAGCAGGCAAAGCGCTGTCAGGTGACCCTGTTGTGTCCGGGGCAAGCGATTTCGATGCGTAAAGTCACCATTCCTAACAGTGGCAAACGTCACCTCGATAAGCTAATCCCTTACGCGCTGGAAGATGAACTGGCAGATGACATTGATAGCCTGCATTTTGCTTGGGCGGAAAATGGCATTAAAGAAGGCCAGATCCCCGTCGCGGTTGTCCGTCATAGTGAAATGCAGCAGTGGCAGCAATGGTTGACCGCAGCACATCTTGAAGCCGATGAGTGGGCGGTTGACTACCTGATGCTGCCCGAACCAGAGAGCGAACAACAGTGGACAGGTGTGCAAATCGCTGACGACGTACTCATTCGTATGGGACGTTGGGATGGTTTGGCCGTAGAACAAACATTGGCGGACACCGTGGTCGGGTTAAAACAGCGTGAGTACCCACAAACCAATCAAGTGGTCGCTTATTCTGACATTGCGCTCAACGACAGAACGTTAGCGCTCGAATTTGCCAACAGTGAGCTGCCGATGGTGGCGTTTGCCAACCAGCGGGTCAGTCTTGATATTCGCGGTCAACGGTATGCACCCAAGCGAGCCAAACGAACCCTTGAAATACGTTGGCAGCCGCTGGCGTGGGCGGCAGGTATCGCTCTGGCAGTGACGCTGGCGAGTAGCTGGGTCAAAACAGCCTATTTAAATCACCAAGCAGAGCAGCTGCAACAGCAAGCAGAAGCGTTGTACAAAGAGACGTTTCCGAATCAAACACGCATCGTTAATCTACGCGCGCAGATGCGTCAGCAATTACAATCCTTAGGTATCGATGATCAAGCCATGCCATCGGCATTGGCAATGCTGGACCAGCTGGCGCCGGCGTTTTTACAACAACCACAACTGAGCCTTGAGTTGCTGCGTTATCAAGATGGCGCACTGCGGATGCAAGCAGTGGCACAAAACTTCTCACAATTCGAGGCCTTCCAGAACCAAGCACAACAACTCGGTTTTAAGGTACAACAGGGCGCACTGAATAACCGTGGTGATGGTGTTGCTGGCACCTTAACTATCGCCTATCAAGGAGGTCGTTCATGAGTCGTCTTACACCATTACTACAAAAAATCGCGCAAACGCCCGTAGTACAAAGTGCGCAACAGCGCTGGGCGCAACTTGCGGTACGTGAGCAAAACCTCGTCAAAGGGCTCGGCGCTGTTATCGTCGTTGCCATAATCTACTTTGCCATCTGGCAACCCACCTATAGCGCCCAGCAATTAGCAGAACGGCGCTTAGAGGGGCAACAGCAACAGTTACTCTGGCTGCGTGAACAAGTTGTACGCTATCAGTCATTGTCTGCAACCCAAGCACAATCCGAGGTCAGTGGGTCGTTGTCGCAGCGCGTCAACGAAGCGGCTGCCAGCAATAAGATCCAAATTGCACGGATGCAGCCGCAAAACAATGGACTCATCGTCAGTGTCGATGAAACCTCGTATCAACAAGCGATGAGCTGGTTATATGCGCTTGAACAAACCTATCAATTGCAAGTAACGACACTCGATTTAGCTCGATTAGACGAACCCGGCAAAGTACGTGTGCGACAAGTGTTGGTAACGGAGAAATCATGAAGAAGTGGTTGTGGTTAATTCCAGTCTATCTCATTGCACTGATTGCCTACATTCCCGCTGCGGTTGTGTATTGGTTGCCAATGCCAGCGGGTATTTATGTTGAGCAAGTATCGGGCACGTTATGGCAAGGCCGGATTGGTTATGCGGTGGTTAATCATACCGCTTTTCATAACGTCAGCTGGTCACTGGCACCAAGTCAGCTGATTACCGGTCAACTCGGCTTTTCTGTGACGGTACCGAGCAAAAATAATCCACTGGCCGCGCAAGCATCAGGCAGTGCGTCATTGAGTTCGATTGAATTGACTCAACTGCGTGCGACAGGTGAGTTGGCGCCGCTGATGCAACTGGTTAATTTTAATATGCCATTAAAGACAGAAGGACAATGGCGTATCGCATTAGAAAATTATGCACTGAATGATCTGTCGGGCGCCAAGTTTTGTAGTGTATTAAAAGGAAACGCGTCAGGTTCAAACATTCGCGTTCTGGTTAATCACCGCTGGGAGCCGCTGGGTGATTTTCCGCTTAGCCTAAGCTGTGCACAAGCCGGGGCAGTAGCCCTGTCGATGGCGGGAGAGAACAGTTTAGGTCTTAATTTCGAGGGTACGGTGAGCCCCAGTTCAATACGTGTGAATGGTACGGTGCAACTCAATCCCAGAACGCCCGAAGGACTGGCAAAAATGTTGAGTTATTTAGGACGACCGGACAATCAGGGACGTTATCGTTTCTCAATTTAGTGTTTGCCAACTTGCCGAGATCAAAATAAATCGTTAATCTGAACGCATCTTCAAGAAATCAGATGCTATATATATCCGTATCGTTGCCAACAAAAGGACATTTTGATGCAAGCTATAATTGATTGGATTAATAATAACCAAGACATGCTGATCGAATATTCGATCAAAGTGATTGTCGCGATTGTTATTCTGTTTGCCGCTTCAATAGTGACGCGAATCCTCGCCTCAATCATGCGCAAAGGGATGCAAAAACGTCAGGTCGACAATGCTGTTATCAGCTTTTTAACAGCCATTGTTAAATCACTGATTTTCATCGCCGCATTGATGGTCGCATTGAATCAAATCGGTGTTGAAACCACATCGTTTATTGCCATATTAGGTGCCGCGGGTCTTGCCATCGGTTTAGCATTGCAAGGTTCACTCTCGAACATCGCGTCGGGCGTATTATTAATCATGTTCCGTCCTATTCGTTCGGGTGAGTACGTCGAAGCCGCAGGGACAGCAGGTACGGTTGAAGAAATTAATATCTTCCAGACCATCTTAAAAACACCGGATCGTAAAGTAGTCTATCTGCCGAACTCACAAGTGATTGGCAGCGCTATTACTAACTACAACCGCGAACCGATCCGTCGTATCGATTTGGTGATCGGTGTCAGTTACAGCGCTAACTTGCAAAAAACCAAGAAAGTATTAATGGAGGTGCTCAAAAATGACGAGCGCATCTTGCAAGATCCAGAGCCTGTCGTGACCGTTACAGCACTCAATAGTTCGTCAGTGGACTTTAATGTGCGTCCGTGGACTAAAACCGAAGATCACTGGCCAACGCGCTGGGACTTACTCGAGAAGATTAAAGATCGGTTAGATGAAGAAGGTATTGGTATTCCGTTCCCACAAATGGATGTCCATATCAAAAAAGAAGACAAAGAATAAGATGACTAAACGGGGTCTCAGCCCCGTTTTTTTATGCTTGCTGTAAGGCTTGCTCGATATCCGCAAGGATATCATCAATGTGTTCGATACCCACACAAAGGCGTATCGCCTCAGGTGTCACACCAACCGCCGCTTGTTCTTGCTCATTGAGCTGGCGGTGAGTGGTTGAGGCAGGATGACACGCTAAACTTTTCGCATCACCAATGTTGACCAAACGTTTGAACAACGCCAATGCGTCGTAAAAGCGCACGCCCGCCTCAAAGCCACCTTTGATACCAAAGGTCAGCAGCGAAGCAGGAACACCGCCATTAATGTATTTTTGCACCCGTTGGTAATAAGCATCATCCTCAAAGCCAGCAAAACGAACCCAATCAACCTGCGGATGCTCACGCAAATACTCAGCCACTTTCAGTGCGTTTTCGCAATGACGCTCGATCCGTAGCGGGAGCGTTTCGAGCCCTTGCAGGATTAAAAACGCATTAAACGGTGAAATCGCCGCACCGGTATTGCGCAGCGCAACGGTCCTGACCCGCGCAATAAAAGCAGCAGACTCAAATGCCTCGGTATAGACAATGCCATGATACGCGGGCTCCGGCTGACTAAACTGTGGGAAGCGGTCTTTATGCTTAACCCAGTCAAAACGACCTGAGTCCACGATCAGTCCGCCCACCGAGGTCCCGTGGCCACCGATATACTTGGTTAACGAGTGCACGACAATATCGGCGCCAAAATCGATGGGTTTACAGAGCACCGGTGAAGCCACTGTGTTATCAACCACTAACGGTACGCCTTGGGCATGAGCGACCTCAGCGAGTCCTTCTAAATCCGCTACATTACCCGCGGGGTTGCCAATGGTTTCACAATAAACGGCTTTGGTGTTGTCATCAATGAGCGCAGCAACCGCTTCTGCTGTATCATTTTCAGCAAAGCGTACCTCGATGCCAAACGAGGGCAGCATGTGGCGGAACAAGGTATAGGTGCCCCCATAGAGCTGCGGCGTAGTGACAATATTATCGCCCTGACTGGCGAGCGTGATCAGCGCATACTCAATCGCAGCCATCCCCGATGCAACGGCGAGTGCTGCGATGCCATGTTCGAGCTCGGCAACGCGTTGCTCGAGTACATCATGAGTCGGATTCATAATGCGCGAATAAATATTACCCGGCACCGTCAAATCAAATAGATCGGCCCCATGCTGGGCGTTATCAAACTCAAAAGCGACCGACTGATAAATCGGCGTAGCAACCGCCTTGGTAGTTGCGTCGGTGGTATAACCATGATGAATCGCTAACGTTTCGTCTTTCATAAAATATCCTCGGTCAGGGGTGATTGAGCACCCCGTGTCGTCTCTAGTTGGGGCAAAAAATGGCGCACAACAGCGGCGTAGTCGGCTACGTTCTTAATAAAGCCGTCGTGACCAAAGGGTGTATCAATCAGGGCGAGTCCACGGCAATCAGGTAACGCCGCCTCTAACTGATGCATCAAGCGCGGGGGCGCAATAATGTCGGACTCAAAGCCAACCAGTTGCACCGGCACCGTAACGCGCGATGGGTCGATTCGGTACTCGTTTAAAATAGGCGTCAAATGGGTAAACAAGCTCTGCGCATGCTGGCCATGCCGCTTAAGTAACTTTTCACCTTGCGCCAGTAAATAGCTAAAGGCTTCATCGCCATCATTAAAGCGCTGCTCAAATTCATCTGCGCTGCGGTAAGTCAACATGGCCAGTGCCCGCGCCAACACGACGCCTTGTTGGGAACAATCGGCTTGTTGCAATAACGCTTGCTGAAATAGGCGCAGTGCCGCCGATTGCACCGATGGTTGATGGGCCGCGCCAATAACGACCAGTGCATCGGGTTTAATGAGCCCATCCTGAACCAACTGCAAACCGAGTACGCCGCCAAACGAACCACCCAACCAGGCACCTGGTTGTGTTAAACCGAGTGAACGCAATACGCTGGCATAAGCCTCAGCGTGCTGCGACAGAGTGATAGGCTCTTCTGGCGTATCAGAACCACCGACACCGCCGAGATAATCTAAACTGATCACTTGCAGCTCAGGGTGCGGCGCAAATAGCGGGTGTAACGACTGCCACCACCCATGACCGTCTAAGCGCCACAGTTGACCGCTGGCGCTGATACCGCCTTGCACAATAATCGTATGTTCGGGCTTCGCGTCACTATTGCCGAAGCAAAAGCCTTTCACCCGCCCATAGGGTGTCTGTGTATAAAAGGAGCGTCCTACCGGAAAAACCATGATGACCTCAACGCCGATTAATGGATGAGGTTAATTTAGCAATACTTACGTTTAACCGTCAAGATGTTTAGACGTCTAAATGTAGTGTGGTGGCACGTACTTCGGGTGTGCTATGATTTGCCCATGTCGATATATACCGTCACACAACTCAACAGCGATATCCGCAAGGCAATAGAGCAGGGCTTTGGGCACGTATGGTTGATGGGCGAAATCTCCAACTTTGCCGCACCAAACTCGGGTCATTGGTACCTCACCTTAAAGGATGAACGCGCCCAGATACGTTGTGCCATGTTCCGTGGTAATAATCAGCGCGCCAAAGTACGCCCGCAAAATGGCTTACAAGTATTGGTGCGTGGTCGGGTGACGGTGTACGAGCCGCGCGGCGACTACCAACTCATTGTTGAGCATATGGAAGAAGCCGGTATCGGCTTGCTACAGCAGCAGTTCGAGCAGCTCAAAGTAAAACTTGCGGCCGAGGGCTTATTTGCGCAAGAACGCAAGCGGCCACTGCCGGAACACATCCGCCGTGTTGGTGTTATCACGTCGCCGACAGGTGCAGCTATTCAAGATGTGTTAGCGGTGATGAAACGCCGCGACCCGAGCGTCGATGTCATTATTTACCCGACCGCCGTGCAAGGTGACGCCGCAATACCGCAAATAAAAAACGCATTACACACTGCGTTTCAGCGTAATGAAGTTGATGTGCTGATAGTAACCCGTGGCGGTGGCTCGTTAGAAGACCTTTGGTGTTTTAATGATGAGCAGGTTGGGCGCTTGTTACTTGATGCCCCGATGCCTGTTATCAGTGCGGTCGGCCACGAGGTTGATTTTACAATTTGTGATTTTATCGCCGACTTGCGAGCGCCGACACCCTCGGCAGCCGCCGAGCAGGTGACCCAAGATCGTAGCGCTCAAATCAACCGTTTACAGCAGTTGCAACAGCGTTTGGCGACGGGCCAAAAGCGCCGCATAGAGCGTCAACACAGTTTACTACAACAACTACAAATTCGATTGAATCAGCAGCATCCGCAACGACAGCTGCAACAACAAAGCCAGCGTTTAGATGAATTATTAGCGCGAGTGTATCGCGCCCAGCAACGAACCTTGGTTAGTCAGCAACAGCGACGTCAGCATGTTATCCAACGCTTGCAGCAGGTCCACCCGCAACGTGAATTGTCGCGCGCTCAACAAAAGCTCTCGCAGATTCAGCAACGTATACCGTTAGTGGCTGAAGCATGGCTCAAACAACAACACCAGCGCCACCGGGCGTTACTGCACGCATTAAACTTAGTGAGCCCACTGAATACTCTTGATAGAGGGTACGCTATTGTGCGAGATGAAGAGGGGCATGTGATTACGCAACCTGAGCAGACGCAAGCAGAACAAAAGCTCAGTGTTAAAGTAGCAGGTGGTGAATTTAACGTTAGAAAGTGTTCAGAATAAGTTGCTAAAATAACCATTATCGAGTAAAATCCACGCGCAACATGAATCCAGTCACGGAGTGTTGCAAATGCTGCGAATCGCCCAAGAAGCCCTTACTTTCGACGACGTCCTACTTGTCCCAGGGCACTCAAACGTATTACCGCATCAAGCGGATCTCAAAACCCAATTAACGCGTGGTATCACGCTCAATATCCCGTTGGTTTCAGCAGCGATGGATACCGTCACAGAAGCACCACTCGCTATCGCGCTGGCGCAAGAAGGCGGCCTAGGGTTCATCCACAAGAATATGACACCTGAAGATCAAGCAGCACACGTACGCAAAGTGAAAAAGTACGAGAGTGGCATGGTCAATGATCCTGTCACCGTGAACCCCGACACCACCATTGGTGAGATCAAAGCATTGACTGCCGAACACGGCTTCCAAGGCTTTCCTGTAATCGAGAAGAACGGCGACTTGGTCGGTATCGTGACCGGTCGTGATACACGTTTTGAGGACGATGATTCTAAGCCGGTAAAGGAAGTGATGAGCGATAAATCACGCCTAGTTACGGTACATGAGACCGCGCAAAGTGATGAAATCTTGCAGTTAATGCATAAGCACCGCATCGAAAAAATTCTCGTGGTCGATGATGCCTACAAATTAAAAGGCATGATCACCCTCAAAGACTTTGAAAAAGCCGAAAACAAACCGAATGCCTGTAAAGATGAACTCGGCTCGTTGCGCGTAGGTGCAGCGGTTGGTGTAGGTCCAGGTACCGAAGAGCGCATTAAGCTGTTAGTTGAAGCGGGCGTTGACGTACTGCTGATTGATACCTCGCACGGTCATTCAGAGGGTGTGCTAAAACGTGTCCAAGAAACCCGGAAAGCCTATCCGAACTTACAAATCATTGCCGGTAACGTGGCAACGGCGGCAGGTGCGAAAGCCTTGGTGGATGCCGGCGTAGACGCAGTCAAAGTCGGTATCGGTCCAGGTTCTATTTGTACGACACGCATCGTCACAGGTTGTGGTGTGCCACAAATCACTGCGATTAGCGACGCGGCAGATGCGCTGAAAGGCACTGGCGTACCCGTTATTGCAGACGGGGGGATTCGCTTCTCTGGCGATATTGCTAAAGCCTTAGTAGCAGGCGCGCACTGTGTGATGGTGGGTAGCATGTTAGCCGGTACCGAAGAGTCACCAGGCGAAGTCGAACTGTATCAAGGTCGTTACTACAAATCATACCGTGGCATGGGCAGCTTAGGCGCGATGAACCAGCGTAACGGCTCATCGGATCGCTATTTTCAAAATAGTAACGAGGCTGAGAAGCTCGTACCTGAAGGTATCGAAGGCCGGATTGCCTATAAAGGCCCTATTTCGGCGATTATTCATCAGCAGATGGGCGGCGTACGCTCAGCGATGGGCTTGACCGGCTGCGCCAACTTAGAAGAGATGCGCACCAAGCCACAGTTTGTCAAAGTCACTGCGGCTGGCATGGGTGAGTCACACGTACACGATGTGCAAATCACCAAAGAAGCGCCAAACTACCGCAGTTCTTAATACCGATTTGTGAGCCGCCGCTAAGGCGGCTCTTTTACTTTTAGTTTTATCTGTTACTGGGACCCAACAATGAGCAGAGATATCCACGACCACCGAATTTTAATTTTAGACTTCGGTTCTCAATATACCCAACTAATTGCGCGCCGTATCCGTGAAATTGGCGTTTACTGTGAGCTGTGGGCATGGGATGTCGACGAGCAAGACATTAAAGACTTCGACCCTAAAGGCATCATCCTTTCAGGTGGACCAGAAAGCGTCACCGAAGCCGGTTCTCCTCGCGCGCCAGACTATGTATTTAAGGCGGGCGTCCCTGTCTTGGGCGTGTGCTATGGCATGCAAACCATGGCGCATCAATTGGGTGGTTCAGTGCAAGGCTCACTCGAACGTGAATTTGGCTATGCCCAAATCGAGCTCGTAACAGAAAGCCCTTTATTTGAAGCGATCGAAGATGCGGTCAGCGAAGACGGCAAGCCATTGTTGGACGTGTGGATGAGCCACGGCGATAAAGTCGAAGCCATTCCTGAGGGTTTCCACACCGTTGCCACCACCTCGTACTGCCCATATGCGGCCATGGCCGATGAATCACGTCGTTTTTATGGTGTCCAGTTCCACCCAGAGGTCACCCACACGCGTCAGGGCATGCGCATGCTCGAGCATTTTGTCAGCGGTATCTGTGGTTGCGAAAAACAATGGACGCCCGCACAGATTATCGAAGACGCGATCGAGCGTATTCGTGAGCAAGTCGGTAGCGATAAAGTGATTTTGGGCTTAAGCGGTGGCGTCGATTCATCGGTAACAGCGATGTTGTTACACCGTGCAATTGGCTCACAGCTCACCTGCGTGTTTGTTGATAATGGCTTATTGCGTTTAAATGAAGCCGATCAAGTCATGGAAATGTTTGGTGACCACTTTGGGTTAAACATTATCCCCGTCGCAGCGGAGCAACGCTTCCTAGACGCGCTGAAAGGCGAAGCGGATCCAGAGAAGAAACGCAAAATTATCGGTAATACCTTTATTGAGATCTTCGACGAGCAAGCGTCTCAGTTGACCGAAGTCGACTGGCTGGCGCAAGGCACCATCTACCCCGATGTCATTGAGTCAGCAGGTTCAAAAACCGGTAAAGCACACGTCATTAAATCGCATCACAACGTAGGTGGCTTGCCCGAGGATATGAAACTCGGTTTAGTTGAACCATTGCGCGAGCTGTTTAAAGACGAAGTACGGAAAATTGGTCTAGAACTCGGTCTGCCTTATAACATGCTTTATCGTCATCCGTTCCCAGGGCCGGGTCTGGGTGTGCGCGTATTGGGCGAGATTAAGAAAGAGTACTGTGACTTATTGCGCCGCGCCGATGCGATCTTTATTGATGAGTTGCACAAAGCCGATTGGTATCACAAAGTAAGCCAAGCATTTGCGGTGTTCTTACCCGTACGCTCGGTCGGTGTTATGGGCGATCAGCGCAAGTATGATTGGGTTGTTTCACTGCGCGCAGTCGAAACTATCGATTTCATGACCGCACGTTGGGCACATTTACCGTACGAATTATTGGAAAAAGTGTCGAATCGTATCATTAACGAAGTCGACGGTATTTCGCGAGTCACCTACGATATTTCGGGCAAACCGCCTGCCACCATAGAGTGGGAATAACACAGTCATCGAAGCCCGCGACTCGCGGGCTTTTTTATGCCATTGCCGAACTAACAAAAAGTCGGCATAGTAGCGCTTATTCGTAGTTACTTGTTAAGCGGTATAAGATGGATCGAAACCGTTCGTTAAGTCAGAGTCTTTGGCAGGCATTTAGGCGCTATGCGCTGCTACCCATGATTATGGTGGAGCTGGCGCTGATAACTATTTATGTAGTGACCAATCAATGGGTAACACAGCAAACCAAACAAGAACTCGTCGAAACGGCTTTATCTGAATCAACGCAAATAGCCAAACGCCAAGCAACGGTCGTGGATGCTCAATTGGCCTCTGTACAGGACCAACTGGCTCTTTATCGTGAATCGATAGCTGCGGTGCTTGATGACCCACGGATCACATGGCAAGGGCATGAAGCGTGGACGCAGGGAGCGAACGGACAGTCCTTTACGCAGGAGGCACTGGGCAAAGATGGGATTGCTGCCTTCTATTCATCGCTGACACCATTGCCTCAACAGAATCTCGACCGTATCGAACAATTACATCTACTAACTCCAGTGATGCGGCAAATGGTCGCTGAAGACAGTTGGGTACAGCAGGTCTACTTTAATACACACGATAGCCTTAACGTTATTTATCCGTTTATCGATGTTGGTTCACAATACGCGGCCGACGTAAACATTCCTAAGTTTAATTTTTTCTATCTCGCTGATAAAAAACACAATCCCGAACGCAAGCCTGTTTGGACACCCGTTTACCTCGATCCTGCGGGACAAGGTTGGATGTTATCGGTGATTGCACCGGTCTATAAGGATGATTCTTTGGTAGGAGTCGCGGGCGCCGATGTCACCATCGAAAAGCTCGTTAACTATCTAACTCACACGCGCGTGCCGTGGGACGGCTTTGTGGTACTCGCCAGTCAGTCGGGGAAGATTCTTGCCTTATCGGAACGAGCGCAACAGCGCCTTGATATTACTGTGCCTAAAAGCGTTGCAGTAAAACACGCAAAGCAAGATGAAATCGGTTACCAAAGTGCCGCTTTGTCAGATATTAAAGGCGCTGAACATCTTTTGTCGCTTTGGCAACATGATCATGACAGCTTAGAAGCTATTGCGTTGGGTGGGATGTCTTATATTGCCGCCTGGCACCCTGTCGCAGAAACGGATTGGCAGGTTTTGGTATTAGTGGAAGAGGAAAAGCTACTTGCACGTACCAATAGCATTTACCGGCAAACTGAATTGCTCAGTCTGATCCTGCTTGCAGGACTCGTGATTTTCTACTTACTGTATTTTCAATTTGTAAAAAGTCGCACATATCGCTTCAGCCAGCGATTAAACCGTAATCTGAAAAAGTTATCCGATGCGTTGGCACAAACCGGTCGACAGGAATTCGAACTTACGATTCCCGATCTCGAAGCGCCGGAACTGAATCGGCTCGCTTTACAAATTACGCAAGTCGCTGAGCAATTACGCAGCAACCTATTTAGTTTGCGAAAGAATGAAGCGCGATTAAGATTTGCGCTAGAAAGCAGCGGTGAGTCGCTTATTACACAATCAATAGAACACAATCGAGTCGAAGTCACTGATAACTTCGAAGAGATATCTCAGCGTCCAGAACGAGTGTTTAACCTTGATGAGTATTCGAGCTGGATTCATCCCGACGACCGTGAAAAGGTCAAGGCATTACGACTGCATGCTCAGCGTACTAAACGACCATTGAGCGCTGACTACCGATTGCAACGAAAGGACGGTAGCTACGTGTGGGTGCAAAGTCGCGGCCAGGTACTCGAAGACGAAGCATCGGGACAAGCGCTGATTATCGGCACCCTGACCGATATTAGTGAGCGTAAGGCAATCGAGCAAAACCTCAGGGCTGCCAAGGATGCTGCTAATGAGGCAAACCGTGCTAAATCAAAGTTGTTGTCGTCGATTACGCATGAAATAAAAACACCATTGACGACCATACTGGGTATTGCAGATATTTTGCGCTTCAAGTTAGCGGATGTCGGGCAGAGAGATTCAATCAGACGTTTAATCAGTGCAGCGGAGCATTTAAATCATTTGGTTGATGATATATTAACGCTGTCGAAGCTAGAGTCTAAGTCACTTACAGTAACGATTGAGCAGGTCGTTCCACAATTTTTGATTGCTGAGACGATCGACTGGTTTAGCGAAACGCTAGAAACGTCAAAAATACAGGTTCAATGCGAGCTATTGCCAAACGCTATTGAACTGAAAGCCGATCCGATACGTTTTAAACAAGTACTCACTAACCTGTTGTCTAATGCGATTAAGTACAGTCCTAAACATTCGAAAGTAAAAGTGATTGAAGCCCAAACAGAAGAGGTGTACACAATAACGGTTAAGGACGAAGGTTGGGGGATTCCGCCGTTATATCGCGCTCGTTTATTTGAAGCATTTAATCGGTTTGGACGTGAACAAACGTCGGTGGAGGGAACTGGAGTCGGTTTGGCCATTTGTCGTGAGTTGATGCGCCTGATGGGAGGCGAGGTCAGTTATCAACCTCTAGAACAGGGAAGTGCGTTTACTATATCGTTTCCCATGAGGTGATTAGAAATGAAACGTTTAAAGCGTGCACTGGTTATCGATGATAACACCACGAATTTAATGGTGCTAAAAGAGCTCATTGAAATGATCGGTGTGCCACAAGTTATCGCAGAAACGAATCCTGTTTATGCATTGAATATTTTAAAAAAGACGCCCGTTGATTGCGTGTTAATCGATCAGAATATGCCACAGATGTCCGGACTCGAGCTATACAGCGAACTCAAACAGGTGATGCCTAGTATCCCCGCCACCTTCATGGTGAGTGCTATCGATGACTCCGAATTAAGAGAAAAAGCCCGCGCAATAGGAATGGTGGGCTTTATCAGCAAGCCGTTTAGGTATGAAATTATCGAGCGCATGTTGCGCGACTTGGATGAGCGTTTGTAGGCCAAGCCGTTGTGCTTGGCCTATGCCTCGATCACTCAGGTAGCTCGATATCGAGCCACACGAGACGGTGGTCAGAAGAAGCATCCCGTTTTTTCATCAATTCATAACCTGGTTCACCCTGAACCGGCCAAAAAATCCCCGCGTCTTTCACAATTAAGTCGTTAGAAGGCAGTACATAGTCTACCCGTTTACGCCACGCGGCGGTGTGATATTTAGATCCCTCAATATCCGGTGAGTGATTTGCGCCGCCCTCACTCATTGGCATCACATCGTTGACACGCGGATGTTCTAATAACTGAGTCATAGCACCATCCACGCCGCTCGCACCGGCTTGCGCGTTGAGATCGCCCAGTACTACAAAAGAGCCATTGGTAGCGATACCACCACGCTGACCTTTGTCATCGTAAATGTAGTTATCAGCGCCAGGGGTCAGATAGTCACGCACGAAACGAATTTCGTCGTAGTTCTTCATGCCATTGCGGTTCTCTGGACCGTCAAACGCTGGCGGGGTTGGATGCTGAGCTAAAACATGTACAACTTTACCACCTATTTGAACCGGGACATCCCAATGAGACTTTGAGCTCAGCGGGTATTGCGCCATAGCCTCATCGCTGTACCATGGCTCATTCGTTGGCTTGCCTTCTTCATCGTGTACATAAGGGACATGGTGACCCGGCATGTCTTTCCACAAAAAGTGTTGGAAAGTGCGAATTTGTTCTCTCAGTATCGGGTACTTTGATAAGATCACCATACCGTACTGCCCTGGATACCAACCAAAGCCCCAAGCATCATTGCCCCGGCCGGTGGCTTTGCCATCCCGGTTGAGGTCAAACGCAGAAGGGGAACCGGTATTGACAGGTGCGGTGTAAACATAAGGGTACGAAATAGGTTTAAGACTATTTTGCGATTCCCCTAAATAACTGTTTAAAAATACGTCAACCCCTTGTTCTTGGGGGACGTAGTCAAACTCGTTGAGAAGAATAATATCCGGCCGAACGCGCTGGATAATCTCTGCGATGCCACGAATTTGGGCATTGTTTTCCTGCAAAACTCGCGGTAACACCGATGCATGAGTGTTGGGAAGTTCTGAGTTTGGAAGGTGGTTGCTGGAGTCCATACTGACGTTGAAAGTCGCGATACGTACGGAGTCTTGCGCTAAAGAGAAGTTTGAATAAGTCATTATTAAAAGCAACGAGAATACAAAGATACTACGCATAGAATTCATCTGAAACCCTGCAAAATGGAACGATACGACAACACGGAAGAATAAAGGTTCCCTAAACACTAGGCAAGCGCATAAAAAATGAGAGTGTAAAAATATCTGTGTAAATGGCATTCTTAGCAATATCGAAGAAGGATATCAGAATGCCAATATCAGACAAACTCATCGATCAGCTGCTTGATGGCTGTGACTCACCCGACGACATTTTAGGTGAAGCTGGGCTGCTCAAGCAGCTTACCAAAAAAGTCGCTGAACGCGCTTTAGAAGCCGAGATGCAAGCCCATTTAGGCTACGCCCCAAATGATGCGGCCGGCAATAACAGCGGTAACTCCCGCAACGGTAAAACCAAGAAGGCTGTTCGTAGCACCAACGGTGACGTCGAGCTGGATATTCCCCGTGATCGCAACGGTAGCTTTGAGCCTAAACTGGTTCGCAAAGGTGAACGCCAGCTTAACGGATTCGATGAGCGCATCGTCGCGCTCTATGCCAGAGGCATGACTACCCGGGATATCCAGGCTTACCTTGAAGAAGCCTACGGTGTTGAAGTATCTCCCACATTCATATCTCAGGTTACAAACGAGGTGATGGACGAAGTAAAGGCCTGGCAACATCGACCACTGGCAAAGCTTTACCCGGTCGTTTACCTTGATTGCCTGGTGGTTCGCAGCCGTGACTCTGGCGTTGTTCAAAATAAGTCAGTCTACCTGGCGCTTGGTATTAACACCGACGGTGAAAAAGAGCTCCTTGGCCTGTGGATGGCGCAAACCGAAGGCGCTAAATTCTGGTTATCTGTGATGAACGAGCTTAAAAATCGCGGCGTCGATGATATCTTTATCGCCTGCTGCGATGGCTTGAAGGGCTTCCCCGAAGCCATTGAAGCGGTTTACCCGAAGACTCAGGTACAGCTGTGCATCGTGCATCAAATTCGCCACTCTATGCGTTACGTAAACTGGAAGCAACGCAAGATCATCGCAGCTGACTTAAAGCTAATTTATGGTGCTGCCACCCGCGCTGCAGCAGAGCAGGCGCTGGAAGAGTTCGCTGAAAAGTGGGATGAAGAGCATCCGACCATAAGCCGCTCATGGCGGGCAAACTGGGAACGCTTAAGCGTATTCTTCGAATACCCGGCGGAGATACGTAAGGCTATCTACACCACTAACGCCATCGAATCGCTGAACGCGTCATTGCGTAAAATTACCAAGACTCGCCGGTCGTTCCCGAATGATGAGGCCATCATGAAGGTATTGTACTTAGCCTTGCATCAGGCATCGAAAAAGTGGACGATGCCCATACGCAACTGGAAACCGGCCATGGCGCAATTCGAGATCATGTATCAGGATCGGATTTAACAGTGCAAACAGCCATTTACACAAAATTTTTTACAGTCTCATAAAAATTGATTAAAATATGTCACATATCTGACACGAAAATGTCGCAGAAGCTTAATGAATTTAAATGTTCTTCACAAACAGCCCGTTTTAAGCCGCTGCCGTGAAATTTTTCACGCAGTCAGCTTTCCCGTCTTAAACCGACGGTTATACCGTGGTTCATTAAGCGTTGCTAACTCGTTTTTATGTAAAGTAGAACGTCCAGCATCCCATCTCAGTTTTTTCTGCACACCCCTCAGTGTCATCAAGTTGTCATATTCCAGCGTTATAAATGCGCACTCAAAATTTAGCTCATTTGCTAGTGAGCTTGCTGTACCAAAACCATTAGTACGTTTAATTACAACCTCAGGGATAACTCAATGAAATTCAACTCCAAGGTGAGTCGTATTTCTGCTGCCATCGCGTTAGCAGTAGGAATGTCGACGAGTGTCATGGCTCAAGAGACCTCATCGTCAATGCGCGGTGTGATCACAGGCCCACAAGGAAACCCAGTAGCGAACACTAAAGTTATCGTTACCCATGAACCGACAGGGACTGTGAACGAGTTTGTCACTAGCGCTGACGGTACCTTTACTGCGAAAGGTCTGCGTGTAGGTGGTCCTTACACAGTCGTTATCGATTCAGACAAATACCAAGACGCAGAGCTTGATAATCTTTATCTTGCTTTGGGTGATACCTTACGTGTGACAAGCCAACTGAAAAATAACGACATGGAGCGTATTTCAGTATCTGGCTCAGTTATCATGACCGAAAGCGGTGGCGCGAGCAGTAACTTCGGTGAAGAAACCATCGATAACATGCCAAGCCTAAGCCGTGACCTTAAAGACATCGCGCGTATCAACCCATTGGTTTCTATCCGTGGTAATGGCGAAATGTCGATTGCAGGTGGTAACCCACGCTCAAACAGCATTACTGTTGACGGTATCGGCCAGAACGATGACTTCGGTCTAAACTATGGCGGTTACCCAACGGAGCAGCCACCGGTTTCATTGAGCTCAATCGAACAAATCTCAGTTGACGTGGCACCTTTCTCAAGTAAGAAAGGCGATTTCTCTGGCGGTACAATTAACGCAGTCACTAAATCAGGTACTAACGAGTTTGAAGGCGAATTCTTCTACGAATACTCTTCACCTGACATGAAAGGCGATTCAAAGCGCTTAAACCGTATTACCGGTTCTTCTGGTAATGACCAAGGTTTCCGTGAATACGAAACCGTTGACGTTGAGCCGATTCAAAAGACTTCAACCTTTGGTATGGCGCTGAGCGGCCCGATCATCGAAGACACTTTGTTCTTCTTCACCAACTATGAAGAGTGGAACAGTAAACTCGATTATCAATACGGCTTCCAGGGTAGCGGGGCGAGCAACGAATTCTACACGACACGTGAGAACTTCGAAGAGTTCCTAAGTATTTTGGAAAACACTTACGGCGTCCAAGATTCACTGCCAGGCGCGCCAGAAGATAAAGACCGTAAATGGTTAACTAAGTTAAGCTGGAACGTAAACCAAGATCACCGTCTTGATTTAACCTATCAGTGGCAAGATAACTCAGACATGCGTGGTCACTCAAGTGGCGGTAACACTGTCGTACTTAACTCACGTATTTATGATTATCACACGCGCATGAGCAACATCAGCGCACGTCTATACAGTGACTGGTCAGCAAACTTCATCACCGAAATGGGTATCACCTATAAAGATGTTGTGTCTGATTCAATCACCAACGCTGACTTTGGCGCAGTAAAAGTTGAAGAATTCTTCCGCGGTCCTGCGTACGAATTCGGTGCTGACCAATATCGTCACGCGAACAAAGTTGAGAACCAGAACCTGACTTTCAACTTTGATGCGACCTACCTATTAGGTGAGCATGAGCTTGCTTTCGGTGCTGAGTATGAGCGTCTGCGCTTATACAACAAGTTTGTTCCTGAGAGTTTAGGTGCATGGGAATTCGATAGCTTTGATGGATTCCAAAACCGTGAAATCGGTAACTACAACGGTACTTATGACTTCTCGTACCAGAACGCTTATACCGGTAATCCAGAAGACGCTGCGTATGACGCAGTACGTTACACTACAGCGCTGTATGTAGAAGATACTTTCTACCCAACAACTGACCTCGAGTTGACAGCCGGTGTTCGTTACGAGCGTTTGTCATCAGATGACAAGCCAACCTTGAACCAAAACTTTGTTGATACCTACGGTTTCAGTAACCAAGAAAACCTAGACGGTATGGACATCGTATTGCCACGCGTGAGCTTCAAGTACTACTTGAACGACGACGTTACTTTACGTGGTGGTTTAGGTCGTTTCTACGGAGGTGTGCCTAACGTTTGGTACAGTAACCCGTTCACTAAAGACGGTATCACGCTGGTAGCGGCAAACAGCGATTTCATCAACGATTACTTCGCTAACAGCTCAGATCCTGCGGACTTCACACAAGTACCACAAGCGATCCAAGACTCACTGCAGCAAGGCGCAGGTAGCACCAACTACATCGACCCTAACTTTGAATTGCCAAGCGACTGGCGCGCACAGTTAGCAGCTGACTACAGCTTCGATATCCCAATGGTGGGTGACGACTTCCGTGCGACAACATCATTGCTATACATTCGTAAGCAAGATGAAGCCGTATGGTTAAATACAGCGCTTGAACCAACAGGAACCGCGGCTGACGGCGAACGCATCATTTACGATACGATCTACAGCGGTAACCGCTCGGATAATTTCGATATCATGATGACTAACGCTGAAGATCATGGCCGTAGCTACATCTTTACTCAGTCATTGGCGAAGCAGTGGGATAATGGTCTCAACGTGACCATGAGCTATACGCACCAAGACGTCGAAGAGGTTTCTCCAGGATCTTCTTCACAGGCTCAGAGTAACTACCAGCATTATGTAGCTAAATCGCGTAACCAACCGTTCTCGGCTCGTGGCGACTATGAAATTGAGCACAGCTTCAAAGTTACCGTGGGTTACGAAAAAGAATTCTTTGATGGTTACAAAACTAACATCAACTTGTTCTACGAGCGTCGCTCAGGTCGTCCATTTAGCTACACCATGAGCATGTATCAAGATGGCGATTTCGGTGATACGCGCGACTTCTACACGCAGTCAGCTTATCTTGCTTACATCCCTTCTGGTGCAGACGATCCAAATGTCGACTGGGACAACTCAGTCTCTTGGGATGAGTTGAGTGCAGTGCTTGACCGTGCTGGTATCGCTCCAGGCGGATACATCATGGATCGCAACAGCGGTACTCAACCATGGGTCACCAATTTGGACTTAAGCATTAAGCAGCAAATCCCAGGTTTTGCTGAAGGTCATCGTGGTACCTTGTACTTCACCATCGATAACCTTGCAAACCTATTGAATAGTGACTGGGGTGTTGAGAAACGCTTAGGCTATCCACAAGTCGATCTTTATGATTTCGGTGGCTTGTCTGATGATGGTAAATATCAAATCGAACGCTTGTTCAACGGCTATGCTCCGCAGAACTACGACGAATATGATATTGGCGCATCATCATGGTCTGTCAAACTCGGCGTACGCTACGAGTTCTAAGGCTCAGAGCCCCTCAATTTTGTTGAGGGGCTTTTTTTTGATCATGTCACAGAACTGACACGATCACGGATTACACTTCACGGACTGAATTACATAACAACAGTGTTGAACTAACGGGGATGAACACACATGTTTAACTCAACTTTTAAGCGCACCGCTTTGGCCGCTGCCATCGCAATGACTGTATCAGGTGCTGCGCTTGCACAAGACACCTCATCAAGCATTCGAGGCGTCGTAACCGCAGAATCAGGTTCTATCATTAGCGGTGCAACTATTCAGTTGCGTGATGAACGCACTGGCTCAGTTAAAACCTTAACGACCAACGCGCAAGGAACATTTTCATCACGAGGCTTGCCAGTGGGTGGCCCATACACGTTGATGGTTAAAGGTCCTAACGGTCAAAGCCAAGTCATCGAAAACGTTTACCTCACGTTAGGTGACTCAGAAACCGTGAATGTAGTTCTTGAACCTCAAGATATTGAAACAATCAGTGTAACGGGTGCGGCGCCAACTAATGCGTTGTACGGCAGTAATAGCCCAGCGGCAAACTTCAATCTTGCAGACTTGCAAGACGCGCCGGCCGCTAACCGTGACCTAAAAGACGTAGTGCGTATCGACCCACGTATCTACATCAACGAAACGAATGCAGGCGACATCCAGTGTGGTGGTGCAAACCCGCGTTTCAACAGCTTGACTGTTGATGGTGTGCGTATGAACGATAACTTTGGCTTGAATTCAAGCGGTTATCCAACAGAGCGTATGCCTTTCTCTTATGATGCAATCGAACAGGTTGCAGTCGAATTCGCACCGTTCGATGTGCAATACGGTGGTTTCACCGCATGTAACATCAACGCTGTCACCAAATCAGGTGACAATGAAATGTTCGGTGGAGTGTTTTTTGACTACACCAACGACTCTTTACAAGGCAGTAAGCTTGAAGGCGACAGCATCAACGTTGGCGCATTCAACGAAAAACGCTATGGCTTTAATGTCGGCGGCGCTATTTTAGAAGACAAACTATTCTTCTTCACCTCTTATGAAAAGCTCGAAGGTTCTGACACCTTTGACCGCGGTCCAGAAGGCACCGGCGTTGCATCACCTGTATTAGGTGTTTCTGCAGCGGACGCGGAGCGTATTCGCCAAATCGCGATCAACAACTACAACTACGATCCCGGCACGTTCCCTGCGAGCTTGCCAGTGGAGGACGAGAAGTTCTTAGCTAAGTTAGATTGGTATATCAATGACGCACACCGTGCATCATTTACCTATAACTACAACGATGGTTTCTCGATTGCTGAATCAGACGGCGACGCAGATGAGCTTGAGTTCTCTAACCACTTCTATGAGCGTGGTTCTGAGTTCACTTCATATGTTGGTGAGTTCTTCTCTGACTGGACAGACAACTTCTCTACTGAAGTACGTGTGGGTTACTCAGAGCTAGACGCACGCGTTAACCCATTAGGCGGCACCGAGTTCGGTGAAGTACAAATCGGCGTTAACGATGCAACCGTCTACTTAGGTGCAGATGACTCGCGTCACGCAAACAAATTGAAGTATGACACGACGTTCTTCAAGTTAAAAGGGACTTACCTTGCCGGTGATCACATCATCTCCGCAGGTATAGAGCAAGAGAAATACGACGTTTATAACTTGTTCGTACAAGAAGCGGAAGGTGAATACCGTTTTGGCTCTATCGACGATTTTGAAGCCGGTACACCAAGCCGTGTAATCTATGAAAGCGCGGCAGGTACGAATAATCCAACGGATGCGGCAGCAGAATTCTCTTACGCTGTAAACACGGCATACGTACAGGACGAGTACTACTACGCGCCAATGGATATTACGTTTACTTATGGATTACGTTATGACTGGTACACCAGCAGCGATAACCCAGTAAACAACCCATTGGTAGAAGACCTTTACGGTTTCTCTAACCAGCAAAACATGGACGGCCAAGACTTGCTGCAACCACGTTTTGGTTTCAACTGGTTTGTGAGCCCACAGTTAGAAGTACGTGGTGGCGTTGGCTTGTACTCAGGCGGTAACCCGAACGTATGGATCTCTAACAACTATTCAAACAACGGTGTTACTCAGTACGAAGCGAACCTATTCGGTGACTTCTTCGCGGGCGGTAACACCTTGTTCAACATTCCTCACACAGGTGAAGGTCGTCCAATCTACGACATTCCACAAAACCTGTTTGACGAAGTCGCTAATGCGAACGGTGAAGGTCCAATCAACACCATGGATCCAAACTTCGAATTGCCAAACGAGTGGAAATACGCGTTGGGTGCAACTTACACGTTCGATAATGACTACGTGTTATTGGTTGACTTCTTACACACTGAGAAGAAAGACGCAGCCGTTATCTACAACCTTGGTTTAGAGCAAACAGGTACAGCACCAGATGGTCGTCCTATCTTCAGTGAGCTATCTACTGACGGTCGTGACCAAGGGGATGACTTCTTGTTGACCAATGTTAAAGGCGATTCTGGTTCACAAACGACTGTGTCATTGGCATTGAACAAGTCATATGACTTCGGTTTAGACTGGAGCTTCGCATACGCTTACAACCGTGCAGAAGACGTGAACCCAATGACCAGCTCAGTGGCGTTCTCTAACTACACCAACTTAGCAACGGCGAACCCACAGAACCCAGGCGTGTCGACCTCTAACTACGAGATCCCGCACCGCTTCACGTTCCGTGCAACGTACACTTCAGAAATCATGGGTTACGAGAACACTATGACCTTGTTTGCTACGCGCAACGAAGGTCGTCCATACTCGTTCACTATGTCTGACGGTGCATTCGGTGATGTTGCGTACCAAGGTCGTCAACTACTTTACGTACCGACCGGTATCGACGATCCTAACTTTGTCGCCGGCATGGATGGGGACGGTAATCCGTTCGACTCACAAGCGTTCTTCGACTTCATCAACTCACAAGGATTGGGTGAGTACGCGGGTGGTATCGCACCACGTAACGAATTCAACTCTAAGTGGTGGACCAAAGTTGATTTACGTGTTGAACAACAACTGCCAGCATTCAGCAACGACCACGAAGCATCAGCCTTTTTCGTTGTTGAGAACTTAGGTAACTTGTTGAACGACGACTGGGGTGTATTATACGAAGCAAGCTTCCCACGCGCTGTGACGGTTGCTGATGTGAGCATCAACGATCAAGGCCAGTACGTATTTGAAAGCTTCCGTGACCCACGCGTTCAATCACGTGCAGGTGCGCCTTCATTGTGGTCAGTACGTGTAGGCTTCGAATATAAGTTCTAAGTATGTCCTAAGACATCGTCAAAGGCCGCTCATTTGAGCGGCCTTTTTATTTTCATATCTTGCCGCTTACCGCTAATTCCGCTAACCTCGCTCAATCACTTATTAGATAAAAACCACTATGGAACTGAGCTGGACCAGTTTACTACCTTCACTACTTGCCATCATTTTTGCTATCGTTACGCGACGCGTTTTATTGGCGCTTATTGGCGGTATCTTACTCGCTAATATCATTCTGTTTTGGCCCTCGTTTGAAAATATAGCGCAGGGGACTGGGTGGTCCAGTTGGAGCACACTCACCGATAGCAGTAACATGCTGGTTTGGTTCTTTACACTCGGAATCGGTGCTTTGTTCGGTGTGCTGGAAAAGGGCGGTACCTTTAAACAGTTCGTACAAAAGCTTGAGCAACGCCAGTGGGTCGAAAATAAGCGTAGGGCACGAATGATGACCTGGATATTGGGTGTGGTGGTCTTTATCGAGTCCAATGTCACCATTATGATAGCCGGTACGACCTCGCGTCCGCTCTACGACCGCTTGGGTATTTCGCGCGAAAAACTCGCCTATATCGTGGATTCCACCTGTGCCGCTATTTGTATCTTGATTCCGCTGAATGCCTGGGGTGCGTTTAACCTCACATTGATCGCTAAACAAGGCGTTGAAGAACCCTTGTGGGTATTCATTCAGTCTTTAGGCTTTAGCTTTTATGCCATTTTTGCCGTATTACTGGCGTTAGTGGTGGCATGGTTTGACTGGAATATTGGCCCAATGAAAGCGTTCGAGCGCAACGCACAGCCTGACCGCGTATCAAAACATAACTGGGGTGATGAGGGTAAAAGTAAGCCAAGCTATGGCAAAGGCACCGCTGTCGTTTTAACGTCGCTGTTGAGCCTCGTGGTGATGGTACCGGTGATGTTATTAATTACGGGCAACGGTGTGTTGGTTAAAGGCGATGGCACCTTAAGCGTGTTTATCGCCATTTATACGGCACTTGCCATTGCGATCGTTGGCACTAAGTGGGTGCGCAACACGAGCATTATTACAATCATCAAGGCAGCCTTGCAGGGCGCATGGAACATTTTGCCACTCGCGATTATTTTATGGTTATCGATTACCTTAGGCGGGTTAACTCGCGATATGGGAACGGGCGAATTTTTAGCATCGATTCTGGATGGCAGTATACAGGTTTGGATGTTGTTGCCGCTGATATTTGTGCTGGCGGCATTAACGGGCTTTTCTATCGGTTCAAGCTGGGGTACCTTTGCCATCATGTTGCCGCTGGCGATCCCTATCGCAATGTCGTTGAATTTGCCGTTGGCTCCTTTTATCGCTGCGGCAATTTCAGGCGGTATCTTTGGTGACCATGCGTCGCCGATTTCCGACACCACGATTATTGCCTCCATGGCGTCAGGCACCGAGCATATCGACCACGTTCGTACGCAATTACCTTATGCGTTGCTGGCGGGTGGCGCGTCAATCGTTGCCTTTGCTATCACCGGCGCTGCTATCGGTTGACGCCTTCTTTCGGCGAGCCCTGAAAAATTGGCGTAGGATATCGCCACAGGGCTCGGCTAACACGCCAGACGTTACCTCAACACGGTGGTTCATTGAGACATGGTTGAGTACTTCAATTGCCGTGCCTGTCGCACCAGTTCGCGGATCGGGAGCACCAAAGACTAGACGTTTAACACGCGCATGAGTGATCAGCCCTGCACACATTGCACAGGGCTCTAAAGTGACGTACAACGTAGAGTCAATCAGACGGTAGTTATCCACGTTTTTTCCGGCAGCGCGGATCGCTTGTGCTTCGGCGTGGGCACTGGGGTCCGATAAGGTAATGACTTGGTTGTAGCCCTCGCCAACGATCATGTCATTAAGTACCAGCACCGCTCCAACCGGCACTTCACCCTCGTCAGCGGCTTTATGCGCCAACTCAAGGGCACGTTGCATGTAGATTTCATCAGTTGTCATGGCAGCGATTTTAGCGCAGACTAAGATGAATGACATCCACATTTTGCGGCCAAACCCTATCGCGGGGAGAACAATAATGAAGCACTGGGCATTTGCACTAACAACGGCAGTGGTGATGAGCGTATGGGCATCTCCAACGTATGCACAACAGCAGTCACCGGTGATGATTGACAGTACCTTGGAACAACAAGTGATTGATTGGCGTCGTCATATTCACGCGAACCCGGAGTTGAGTAACCGTGAATACGAAACCGCCAAGATGGTGGCCAACCACTTGCGTGAACTTGGGTTAGAAGTGAAAACCGATATCGCCCACACCGGCGTGGTGGGTTTATTAAAAGGCCGTGGCGATGGCCCCACGGTGGCATTACGCGCCGATATGGATGCCTTACCGGTCACGGAAAAAACCGATGTGCCATTCAAATCTACCGTGAAGTCAACCTATCGCGGCAAGGAAGTCGGTGTCATGCACGCGTGTGGACACGATACCCATGTCGCTATGTTGATGGGAGCGGCCGAAAAGCTCGCCAGTATGCGCGATGAGCTTAACGGCAACGTACTGTTTATCTTCCAACCTGCAGAAGAGGGGGCGCCAGAAGGGGAGGAAGGCGGTGCTGAGTTGATGCTCAAACAGGGCCTGTTTAGCGACGTGTTCCCAGACTACAAACCTGAGCGTGTTTTCGGAATTCACGTTTGGGCAGGTTTCCCAACCGGTCATATTGGTTATCGTAAAGGCCCATTAATGGCGTCATCGGATAAATTTGAGATCACCGTCAAAGGCAAACAGACTCATGGCTCGCGTCCGTGGGCTGGGGTTGACCCGATTGTGACGTCAGCGCAGATTATTAATAGCGCGCAAACGATTATCAGCCGTCAAACCGATATTACAAAAGCACCGGCAGTCCTCTCATTCGGTATAGTTGAGGGCGGTGTGCGAAACAATATTATTCCCGATGATGTTACCCTGATCGGCACCATAAGAAATTTTGATATGGATATCCGTTCGGATATTCATAATCGTCTGACGCATACAGCGGAAACCATTGCCGAGGCAAATGGCGCTGAAGCGGACGTTAAAATCGATCTAGGCTACCCTGTCACGGTTAATAACCCTGACCTTGTTGAGGAAATGCTGCCTATTACGCGCGAGATCGCTGGCGCAGACAACGTTAAAGAAGTGCCATTGGTCACAGGTGCTGAAGATTTCTCTTATTATGCGTTAGAAGTACCCGGCATGTTTGTGTTTTTGGGTGTAACACCCGAGGGGCGTGATATGGCGTCAGAGCCAAGTAATCACTCGCCGTATTTTTACGCTGATGAGAAGGCGCTTAAAACGGGTGTAAACCTCTACGTAAACTGGACTTTAGAGTCATTGTAGATGCAGTTAAATGCGGTAAAGTGGTGTTATGGGGTGCTCTTAGCAACTTTTCTAATAGGGTTGCAAGGTTGTACACCCCAACCGACACCCAATCAGCTAGAGATAGTGAAAGAACGGCAAGTGATCCGTGTCGGGACACTGATGAATCCGACGAGTTTTTTCTATGATCATGAGCGCGAGCAAGGCTTTGAGTATGAGTTAGCGCAGCGTTTCGCGAACCGTATGGGTGTCGAACTGCAGATGGTACCTCGCTTTGATGTCGCCGATCTTTTTACGCTATTGCAACGGGGAGAAATTGATATCGTTGCTGCGGGGCTCGATGAAACCGCCCAGCGGCGCGCTTTATTTCGATTTGGTC
The DNA here is from genome assembly GCF_057748155.1 of Idiomarina sp. D18. NCBI lineage: Bacteria > Pseudomonadati > Pseudomonadota > Gammaproteobacteria > Alteromonadales > Idiomarinaceae > Idiomarina > Idiomarina sp. D18. The sequence continues at coordinate 1,946,217 of NZ_CM173240.1, read as the reverse complement.
CTCCTTACGATGAGATAAGCCACAAGCTTATTTTTAAACAGGGGTCCAGGCAACGACCCAGAGACTGGGCACAAGTCGATGATGGTGAAGTTGTCGTCGTGACGGGTAGCTCACATGAAGAGTTTTTACGTTCAATTGAGGATGAATTCCCCAAGTTAAAATGGCGCTCAACCAGCGAACATGATGCTGTTGAGTTAATGCGAATGGTCGATCGCGAAGAAATTGACTATACCATTGCAGATAGCAATCAATTGGAAATCCAACGGCGAGCTCACCCGGGGCTCAGTGTTGCTTTTACAACCCAACGTGAGTTGGCAGTCGCGTGGGCAATGAAAGATATGCCGGATGACTCTTTGTATGCGGCGGTTATCGAATATTTTGGCGAAGTTCGAGAAAGTGGCCGCTTAGCTTACATCAAAGAAAAGCACTTCGGTCACGTCAAACAGTTTAACTATGTCACAACGCGGTTGTTTATTGATGCGGTCGAGCAACAACTTCCTAAATATATTAATTTATTTAAACAACACTCGGGCAAGCTTGATTGGCGTCTACTTGCCGCCATTTCATATCAGGAGTCATTATGGAACCCTCGCGCCGTATCACCGACGGGCGTTCGCGGTATGATGATGTTGACTCTACCAACAGCTAAAGCGATGGGGGTACAGAGTCGTTTGAATGCCGAGCAGAGTATTCGTGGTGGCGCGCGCTACTTTGAACGTATGCTGCAACGTATCCCCGCTCGTATCCCCGAGCCCGATCGCACGTGGTTCGCCTTAGCTGCCTATAATATTGGTTTTGGGCATTTAGAGGATGCGCGTGTATTAACACAGCGGCAAGGGGGCAACCCCGATCGTTGGCTGGATGTGAAGAAGCGGTTGCCACTGTTGCGTCAAAAGCAGTTTTATCGTCAAACTAAATTTGGGTTTGCACGCGGTGATGAGCCCGTCACCTATGTCGGTAACATTAGGCGTTTCTATGACACGCTGAAATGGTTAGATAAGCAAGGACGATTGTGAATGGGTTCACTGAATTTGCAGCTCGCTATACGACATGGACGCTTTAACCTCTTTTTGCATCCACTCTAGCAGAACAAAGCAACGAGACTCGCCATCAAGCGCAACGACTTTCGCAAGAAAACCCTTGAACGGTCCTTCGGTAATCTCGACCTGGTCACCCACTTCGGGGGCTTGAGTTTCCGCTGAGGCCTCCATGCCCCGTATTGAGTCTATCCATGACTGCGGAAGCTTTGGTATTCGATCGCCAAAACGTACGACCGAATGAACGCCATAAGTGCTTCGCAATTTGTAAAACTGCGTCGCTAATTCATCAGATTGTACAAAAATGTACCCAGGAAACATGGGTTCGGTGCGAACAGTACGCTTCCCGCGCAATATACGTTCGACAGCAAGCTTGGGTCCAAAGCTGTTGAACCCTTGACGAGCTAGGTTTTCTAAAGCGCGGTCTTCCTGACGCGGCTTTGTCTTCAGAACATACCAGCCATCGTTTGCCATTGAATCCATACGCAAAACCCTATGTGTTTCATCTGACGAAAAAAGTCTATCGCTACTACAAGCAAATTTACAAAACTTTAAAGATTATATTAGTTAACGTAAAAAATTGACGTCAAAAATCGTGAAAAATGCATCTAGAATATAGCATTGATTCTAAAAGACTCATATTGAATCCATCAAGCCACTACGATAATGCTAATGCGCTTGAGACATTAACGCTCGATTTTAGGTGTGCCTTCTTTTTTGACTAAACGAAACCACTTTTCTCTGCGCTCAATAATTCGTTTACGACGAGCGCGGACAACAGCACGGCGACGAGCATCATTGGCGGTCTTATTAATTCGGCGTTGTGACATACAAGACTCCTTTGCAGGTGGAACTTGATCCTAGCAGATCACTTCCTAAGCTGTCACTTAAAAAGCCAAAGTCAAACATGGCAGGCAGAGGGATTTTTCGATATAATCGCCGCGCAAATTTTACACAAGCGTTGGAGACTGTTGTCGTGGAAATCTTTCGTGGTTCACCTGCCTTATCGGCGTTCAAAATTACAAAAAAGCTTGAACAACTCAAACATGCGGGGATCCCCATAAAGAGTTTATATGCAGAATATCAGCACTTTATTCATCTTCGTAACACACTCTCTGACGCGCATCACGACATTCTCAAGCAACTGCTAACCTACGGCCCCACCGCTCAACAACAATCACCCAGCGAATCCAGCACGCTTATTCTAGTCGTCCCACGTCTTGGTACTATTTCGCCTTGGGCATCAAAAGCAACCAACATTGCCCATAACTGCGATATTAAAGAAGTCCATCGTATTGAACGCGGCGTTGCGTATTATCTCGAAGGCGACTTATCAGCAGAAGAGCAAAAACAAGCTGCACTGCTTTTGCATGATCGCATGACTGAGAGTGTGCTGTATCACATGAGCGATGCCGAAAAGCTGTTTCAACAAGCCGAACCAGCCCCATTATCCAACGTCGATATTCTTGCCGAGGGCCGCTCAGCTTTAGAAGACGCCAACGTATCGCTCGGTTTGGCGCTTGCTGATGACGAAATCGATTATCTATTAGAAAACTTCAAAAAGTTAGGGCGTAATCCAAACGATATCGAGCTGTACATGTTTGCCCAGGCAAACTCTGAACATTGTCGTCACAAAATCTTCAACGCGGATTGGACCATTGATGGTGAGGCACAGCCTAAATCGCTCTTTAAGATGATCAAAAATACCTTTGAAGTCACGCCAGACTATGTGTTGTCGGCATACAAAGACAACGCCGCGGTGATGGAAGGACACGAAGCAGGGCGCTTTTACCCAGCGCCCGAATCGACCACCTACAGCTACAATCACGAACCGATTCATATTTTGATGAAGGTCGAGACGCACAATCACCCGACAGCGATTGCTCCTTACGCCGGTGCCGCAACGGGGTCAGGGGGTGAAATCCGTGATGAAGGCGCCACCGGTATCGGCTCAAAGCCCAAAGCAGGCTTGGTGGGCTTTAGCGTATCTAACTTAAACATTCCTGGCTTCAAACAACCGTGGGAAGAAAACTACGGCAAGCCTGCGCGTATCGTGAGCGCACTCGATATTATGATCGAAGGTCCGCTCGGTGGTGCCGCATTTAACAATGAGTTTGGTCGCCCAGCGCTAACCGGTTACTTCCGTACTTATGAGCAAACCGTGAATAGTCATAATGGTCGTGAGGTGCGCGGTTATCATAAACCTATTATGATTGCCGGTGGTTTGGGTAATATTCGCGAGGCACACGTACAAAAAGACGACATCCCCGTGGGTGCCAAACTGGTGGTACTGGGTGGTCCTGCGATGAACATCGGTCTGGGGGGCGGCGCTGCGTCGTCAATGGCATCGGGCGAGTCAGCAGAAGACCTTGATTTTGCTTCCGTTCAGCGCGACAACCCAGAAATGGAGCGGCGTTGCCAAGAAGTGATCGACCGGTGTTGGCAACTCGGTTCAGATAACCCCATTGCCTTTATTCACGACGTGGGTGCCGGCGGTTTATCCAATGCCATGCCAGAGCTCGTCAGTGACGGGGGGCGCGGCGGCCGTTTCGAACTGCGTGACATACCCAACGACGAACCGGGTATGACACCGCTCGAAATCTGGTGTAACGAATCACAAGAGCGCTACGTGATTGCTATCGCTCCAGAAAACATGGCGCGTTTCGAGCAAATCTGTGAGCGCGAGCGTGCCGAGTACGCCGTAATTGGTGAAGCGACCGAAGAACTCACCATCTTGTTGAATGATGCGAAATTCAATAACCAGCCGATTGATCTACCGCTTGACGTGCTACTCGGTAAACCACCGAAAATGCACCGTGACGTCAAACGTCAACAAGCGGCTGGCGAAACGCTCAAACTCGACAGCATCGATGCCAACGAAGCTGCCGAACGACTGCTGCGCTTGCCAAGCATCGCCGAGAAAACCTTCTTGATTACTATTGGTGATCGCTCGGTCACCGGATTGGTTGCACGCGATCAAATGGTTGGTCCGTGGCAGGTACCGGTCGCCGATGTGGCGGTCACCGCCGCCTCGTACGACACCTATCATGGTGAAGCCATGGCGATGGGCGAGCGCACGCCATTAGCTTTGCTAAACTATGGCGCTTCTGCGCGCATGGCAGTGGCTGAGGCTTTAACTAACCTTGCCGCTGCTGATGTCGGTGAATTAAAACGCGTCAAATTGTCAGCTAACTGGATGGCCGCCGCCGGTCACCCCGGTGAGGATGCTGGCTTATACGAGGCGGTAAAAGCCATCGGTGAAGAACTATGTCCTGCATTGGAAATCACCATTCCGGTAGGTAAAGACTCCATGTCGATGAAAACCCAGTGGCAAGAGGAAGGCGAAGACAAAGCCGTAACCGCACCACTGTCATTGGTGATTACCGCCTTTGCACGGGTCAACGATGTACGTAACACCGTGACACCGCAACTACGTCTGGATAAAGGTGATACCCACCTGATTGCTATCGATTTAGGTCAAGGTAAGAACCGGTTAGGCGGTTCAGCGTTGGCACAAGTGTACAAGCAACTGGGTGAACAAACCCCCGACTTAGACGACGCGGCGCAGTTCAAAGCATTTTTCGAAACACTGCAACAGCTGATAGCCGAAGGGCGTATTCTTGCGTATCACGATCGCTCCGACGGCGGTTTAATGACGACCTTGGCTGAGATGGCGTTTGCCGGTCACTGTGGTGTCCAAGCCGATTTGAGCGATTTAGGTGATGAAGCCTTAGCGGCACTGTTTAGCGAGGAACTCGGTGCCGTCATACAAGTGACGGCCGATCAGCGTGAACACGTACTCTCAGCATTCCAAAAGGCAGGGCTTGAGAACGTCATCCATGTCATCGGTCAGCCAACCGAGCGAGATGAGATTAAACTGACCTTTAATGGTGACACCGTTATTGATTCATCGCGCACGCATTACCGTACGTTGTGGGCCGAAACCACGCATCAAATGCAGCGTTTACGTGATAACCCAGTCTGCGCCGATGAGGAATTTCAGCTTAAACAACGGGTAGACGACCCAGGCTTGCAAGCCGATTTAAGCTTTGATGTGCATGAAGATATCGCAGCCCCCTACATTGCTAAAGGCAGCGCACCGAAAGTGGCTATCTTGCGTGAGCAAGGTGTGAACTCGCATTACGAAATGGCCGCTGCCTTTGACCGTGCAGGTTTTGAAGCCGTCGATGTGCACATGAGTGATATTTTAACAGGGCGTGTCACCCTTGATGAGATGCAAGCACTCGCTGCCTGCGGTGGCTTCTCATACGGCGATGTACTGGGTGCCGGTGAAGGTTGGGCCAAATCCATCCTATTTAATCAACGCGCTCGTGATCAGTTCGAAGCGTTCTTTAACCGCGACAATACGTTAGCGTTAGGCGTGTGTAACGGTTGTCAGATGCTTTCAACACTGAAAAGCCTGATTCCGGGTACTGAACATTGGCCGCGTTTTGTCACCAACCGCAGCGAACGGTTTGAAGCGCGCTTTAGCTTGGTCGAAGTACAAGCGACAAATTCGGCGTTCTTTGACGGTATGCAAGGCTCGAAAATGCCGATTGCCGTATCGCATGGTGAAGGGCGTGCCGAATTTGCCGCAGCTGACCAACAAGCACAACTTGAGCAAGCGGGTCAGGTAGCATTGCGCTATATCGACAACTGGGGTGACGTGGCAGAGCAGTACCCTGCTAACCCGAACGGCTCGCCGAATGGTATTACCGCGGTCAGCAGTCGCGATGGCCGCGTGACGGCGATGATGCCGCACCCCGAGCGTGTATTCCGCACTGTTGCGAACAGCTGGCATCCCGATGAGTGGGGCGAGGATAGCCCATGGATGCGCATGTTCCGTAACGCACGTACGCGTTTCTAACAAGCGGGTGAATAAAAAAAGAGCAAGCCATTGAGCTTGCTCTTTTTTTTTGCCTTTTCAAAACATTTACGCCTGCGAGCCTAGCCAAATATCTGAGGAACCGCATAATAGAATTAAGACTCAACAGGAGGCAGTATGATGAAACGTATTATAGCACTCACAGGTATCCTAGCCGCATCGGTTGCGCTCACTGCACACGCAGAAGACCGTAACTATGTCAGCGGTGGTTACAACGATTTTGGTGATTCAGACTTTTATATTAAAGCATCACGTCAAATCGATTCACATTGGGTGATTGAAGGTGAGGCGTTTGATATTGGTGATTTTGGTACGCGTTTAGGCGGCCAATATTTGTTGAGCAACAGCCCGTTGTTCTTGAAAGGCGGCATGAGCCATTACGATTTTGGAAACACCGATGACACCGGCGGCTACGTGGGTATCGGTACTGAAATCGGCTTAAGCACGCAAGCAACAGCTATGTTTGATGCAACCTACGACTCAGCACTAGATGGCTATGCGTCAGTGGGCGCCAAGGTGCGTTATAACTTCGACCAGCGTTTCGCTGCCGATATCGGTTTCCGTGGAAACTTCGACGATATCGACAACGAATTCCGCGTGGGTATCACCTACAAATTCTAAGGTTTCCACTCCGAGCAAGGTGGTTTGCGGGGCTTAACGGCCCCGCTTTTTTATCCAACCTTGCTTGATTCCACCCAAGCCTGCCAGTAATAGCAGCATCAACCAACCTGTACTACCACCACTACTGCCACCACCTGAACTACCACCCGTTGTGGTCGTTGGTGCCGCAGCAACATCGATAGTTTCCTCAAAGGTATCCGTGTTACCGGCAGTATCAGTGACGGTGGCCGACACGGTGTACGTGCCTTGCTCACTAAAGCTTAAGCGCGCAGAGGTCAGATCCTCGTTGCTAATAGTGACAGAGCTATCACTAACGGCCCATTCCGTTGTATCGATCGTTAAAGTACCCGAGGTTGTAATCGTTGCAGTCGTTGCACCGCCGGCGCGAACGTTGGAAGGCGAGAAGCTCATCGCATCGACAGCAATCGGTTCAATCGCCTCAATGGAGACACTCAGGGTGTCCATAACGGAATTGCCGTTGCCGTCGTTAATAGTCGCCACAAAGTCATATATACCTGGCGCTTGCCCCGGAATATCAAACTCAAACACGTTGCCATTGCTACGCGCTGGCTCAAACACCACGTTGTCGCGGCCTGGTAAGCGTTGCTCAACGGTCAGGGTATCGTAGAACGAAGTATCGCTCGGCTCATTCAGCGTGACGGTCAAAGTAAACGGCTCATCCTCGAGAATGGTGTCGCTACTTGCGGTAAAACTCAAAATCGCAGGTTGGTTGTTACTGTATGCACGAATCGGAATCGTCACATTCGGTTCACCTTGAATACCTAAGTCAGCAATAACGGTGACTGTACCTGTATCGGTGATGCGGGTCGCATCGCCTTCAATACTAAGGGTAATGACGTCACCTTGCAGCGTGGAAGTGCGGTTGCTTTGACTCACCGTTAGGTTATCAATGCTGACATCACCGCCGATAGAATAGGTTGGCGTAACATCCGTAGGTACATTGACTAACTCAGCAGATAGGCTAACCGCTTCGTCCGATACAATCTCATAGCCTTGTGTTAGGTAACCTGTGACGGGGGTGTCGTTGCTCGTAGGACCTTCCCACCAAATCATGCTCGATACGTTGTACTCAGAGAAGTTAGTGTTTACTACGCGCAGGGGCATCTGAAACACATTACGTTGGTCGGTATCCGCCAATTCAGCCGCAATCGCTGCCTGAGAACGCTTCGGCGTAATAGTCAGCGTCCGCTCAGCACCACTCCCCGATACCGAGAAGTCAAACCACTCACGCGCTTGGGCGATGCCTTCACTGATACTCGGGCGACCCATGGATTCGTCAAAGTAAGTCGCGAGCTCGATATTTGCGTTAAGAATACTGTCGTCGCTTAATAGTACGGTGAACGATTGTGTCTGTTCGACGCCTGCTAAGAGTACGTTATCGTTAGTAAAAATAAATTCGTTACTGGTACCGTTAGATAACACCGAGGCAGAAAACTCGCCCATCAATTGATAGCCATTATTGGTTGAGGGCGCTAACACGCAGAGGCCTAGATTACCCGGTTGAATAGTGCCGGTAAGTGTTGATTCACTTATGACTTGGCCATCGTCAATTTGCTGCTGAGTAAAGTAGCGGTTGCTGTAACAGTTGCGGTTTAACACAACATAGTCACCGTTTGACTGGGCTGGCAACTGTAATTGGAGGGCTGAACCATCAACGCTCAGCCCAATATTACGATAATCGTCCCACTGTTGAAACCGGCGCGTCCATGGGGTCGTCAATGTCGTGGCGTGAGCTGCATTGGCTGCATCAACGTTAGCATCTGATTTGCCGGCGGGTGTACCGTTAACATCTAGGTCGGGGCTCGAGTATAGCGCTTCGCGATTACAAGTACCGTTAGGGGCAATATCTCGACAGCTCGAACCGTAGGCCATGATGGTATAAAACTCTCCTTCGGGATCAACATAGCCATAAGGTATATGATTGTCGATTTGAGTCCCGGCGCCCTGCTCATTATTATCGAGCGTGTAGCGATCATGGAGGAGGCCGATATTATGACCTAACTCATGAGGGAACGTGCCCGAACCTAGGCATTGGTATGTTGTAAATGCCACATGGAAGTCAGGCGACACACCAAAAAATGTATTATCGGCGGCAATGTCGGTAGCAACATAGGCTTGACCACAGACCGCATCACTGACGCCAATATAATGAATAACGTCTGCATTGTATTGATCGCGAAGCCGCTTTGCTGCGCCGCTATTGACCAACTGATCGAGTATGTCTTCGGAAGCCGCACCGACAAAATCATCGCGAGTCGCAGGCAAAACGATAGGGTGTGCGCCGACAATACGGTGACTTAAACTAAGTTCAGATTGTTCAAAAACGAAGTTTGTAACGGCATCCGCATATTCGATGTCAGCATCAAATGCCGCATTATTGTCTGCCATATAAGCAGGTAGGCGAGGGTCAAACAAAATAAGTGTGTCGATACTACTGTCGGATGGCGCTTCAGTGCTGATAGCCGTCGGTTGAAGACGTTGATCCGAGGCGGCGCTTTGCCAATTAATCGTATCGAGGGAGCGCTGTTGAGCAGTATTTGTCGGCATGCGTAGTGGTTCTGGATACCCCTGATTCAGTATTTCTCGGTGTGTGCCCTTAGCCGACTGGTATACCTTTATCCAAGCCCCTGCATCATTTTGCACCGTGTAAAGGGTTTGTTCGGCAGTGTGGTATAACGTACCTGCAAAGGGGACAAGCGTTCCATCAGGTGTGTGTTTACTCAGCACATAAAAGCCACGTTGAGGGTGACTTCCTTCAGCGACAACGAGTTGTCCAGTCAGATTAGGCCAATCTAACGGCAATGCACTGCCAATCGATAGTTGTTGCTGAGCAAGGCGCGTGTGAAGGAGGGGAGACGCGTGTTCTTGGGCGCCCACTGCCGAGTTATATAGTACGCTTGAAAGCGCGAAAGAAATCGCCAATAATAGTTTCATAAAGTCAACTCAAAACGTTTACATTATGTTAGTTTCGCTTAAATATGACTTATGATCAATGTTGTGAAAAAAACGTGTAAGCTCTGTAAAATAATTTGCAAACCAAACTAAAACTGCTAACGTATGAAGTAATCGTTAATGAGTGCTGTATAGCATTAACTGATTGGCCAATCGATTAAGTTTTTAGCAAGTGTACACAGAGGTGTAATTTATGAAAAAGTTAACAGCATTATTTGCTGCTGCGCTTTTAGCCGCAGCACCAGGTATTGCATCAGCACAAGCTGCTGGTAGCAACAGTGGTAGTGCTGCTCAAGCATCTGGCGCTGGCGCTGGTTCAGGCGCAGGCGCTGCTGGCGCAGCTGGCGCTGGCATTGGTGGTTTGAGCGCCGGTGCTATTGGTGTTATCGCAACGAGCGTCGTTGTTGGAACAGCAGTAGCTACAGACGGTGGTGCAGACGATGCAGAAATCGATGACGGAGACAACGGTGGCACGCCTCCGACTACGAGTACAAATACGTCAACAACAACCACGACTTCTACAAATACATCGACCAACGGTTAATTATTTGGGAAGTATGAGCTAAAACCGCTGTGAGAACAGCGGTTTTTTTATGTCTTTTGTCATTAGAAATTAACGTAACAAAGATGGAACATCTTTATGGGTATCGCGTTTCCCTGTAAACGAAGTAAAAGGTTTTTCGCTCTACTAATTGTCAGTGGGCTGCTGTCCGCATGTGGGTCACGGGTTTCGAGTGTTGCCGATACGGTGAAATTCGCATTTTCGGGACCTCAGGACGTAACCTTGACCGCTTCGCAAATAAATCAATTAAACTATGCTACAACGTACGCAACGTTAAGCGGTCAACCTAGAGCCGCGATAGTACTGACGTTTATCGATCACTCGACAGTGTACGGACAACAAACGCAGTGGGCCGCTCAAGATGATGAAATCATATTGTTACGCAACGGACGTCTGTATGGGACACGCAACTTGCGCGACGAGTTTAGTGCCGTAAAGTATGATGTGCTCGGTATCGAGAGTGCTCAAACCGACCCTTTAAACTGTTATCTGCGCAGCGCGAAAGCCCCTCAAAACTGTGCTAAATCCTGGCAAGCGATGGCAACCGTTACTTCCGATTTTCGTGATATTCGCTACGATCTAACGAGCCAGATTAACGAAGTGAGTCATGAATCGGTCGCACTCTCGAATGCCACGCTAGATGCAGTAAAAGTCACTGAGACATTGACGGTAAAAGCCCAGCACGGTGGTTCGCATAAATACAAGAATACGTATTGGTTTGCTCATCATCAGTTAATCAAGAGTGACCAACAGCTGGTGCCAGAACTTCCGCGTCTGACGACTGAGTCAATCAAGATGATAGGTGGGCTTGAATAATGATGAACCGTATGTTCCAAACGTTAGTCGCCGGGTTGTTAATTGTGTCGTTTACAGCTTTAGCACAGCAACATCATCCCGTCACGTTGACTTGGAAAACCGCAACTAGCGAACATAATTACACGATTAATCCAAATGCGACGTTGGGTGACTTCTTAGCACAACAAGTGAACGATCCGACCGTTTACAACTGGGCTGCCTCGCGACTTGTTTCAGATGATCTCACTCGGCAAGTAGAGCGCGAAAGAACTGCAGTGCTAGCTGAATTAAACTTACAAAAACAAAGTGCATTGAGTTCGGGTGAGTCAGAACGAGCGGCAGCGTTAAATGATATCCGCAGTTGGCTAGCAGCCTTACCTTTAGCGGGATCGCACTTCATCGGTGTTCCATTTTATCAGTTACGGGCCCATAAGAACTTTAATCCACAAATGCAGTTACCTAAACAGCGCACGCAGTTAACGCTGGTTTCGCCCAAGACTCAGAATGTTATAAAAGCAGAGGTGGTTGGCGCCGTCAATTCACCAATTTTAGTTGAACCTGGAACTGACTTGGTAACCGCTTTAGAACGTGCTCAGCCCAATCCACATGCTTTAGATAGTCGTGTTTGGCTTATCAAACAAAATGGAACCGTAATTCACATGCCTGCGGCGGTTTATAATCAAAACCAAGCTGCGGTCTGTTACAGACATGAAACGGCACTGCCATGGATCGATGTCGAACAGTGGCAAGGCATTGATTGTTGGCCAGATGAGGCAGTCAATGAGGGCGACATAATCTTTGTGGGATTAAAGAATGCAGTAAACCTCAATAAACGAATAAGCCAATTACTTAAACATCGAGCGATATTTCAATGAGTTCTATGAAAACGGTGAAACATATAACCCCACTATTTTTGCTATCAGCCGTGTTCTCGGTAACGAAGGTGCAAGCGCAAGATATCAGTGAGCATATGATTGGACAGCCAACGCAAAGTGACTTTGGTGGCGTTGGCTTAATGCAAATGCCCACGGCTCGAATGGGGCGCTCAGGTGAGTTCACATTATTTTATTACGACAACGAAGAATATCGTCGTATGGCATTTAATATGCAGCTTTTCCCTTGGTTTGAAGCGACGATTCGATATAACGACATTCGTACACGCTTATACAGCTCATCTCCAGAGTTTAGTGGCGATCAAACTTATAAGGATCGAGGTGTCGATGTTAAATTTCGTTTGTGGGAAGAGTCGAAATGGATACCCGAATTAAGCGTTGGATTACGTGACCTTGCTGGAACGGGAAAGTTTGCCGGCGAGTACATCGTTGCCTCAAAACGCTATAAGAACTTTGATTTTACGCTCGGATTAGGCTGGGGGAACCTAGGCACAAACGATAATATCTCTAATCCATTTTGCGAAGTCACGGACCGCTTTTGTAATCGACCTGAGGGCACCACCGCACGGGGCGGCACGTTTGAGACGGATAAGTGGTTCCGAGGAGACACGTCGCTATTTGCTGGCGTTGAATATCAGACGCCATGGGATCCTTTATCAATAAAAGTGGAATACGAGGGGAATGATTACTCGGATGAAGTGTCTGGTACGCCAATTGTACAAGACAGCCACTTTAATTATGGTGTGCATTATCGGGTGACTGATAACTTAAACGTGCAGTTAAGTTATGAACGCGGCAACACATGGATGTTCGGGTTTAACCTACGTGCGAACTTTAATGATATTAAGCAATATAAAAAGCGTGAGCGCAAACGCGATAAGTCAGACTTTGCTGATCGTCCGGTCGATATGCAGCAAGTCGACACGGATAAACTCGTCACGGATTTACGCGCCGAGGGCGGTTGGCTGAGCCACAATATCGCGCTTTCAGACGATGGTAAAACGCTTTCGTTAACCGGTTACCCTATTGGCTATAGTAATCAAATGGAGGCGTTGGATAGATCTTCTCGCGTTTTACTGACAGAACTTCCTGACTCGATTGAGCAGTATCAATTTATCGATAGAGTTCTGGGTATGCCGATGAGTCAAACTAACGTTGACGCTGTAAAGCTTGAAGATAATGTGAAGCAGCGTTACTTAACAAAACATGATGATATCTATCGGCTGACGGAAGTAAATGAGTCACAGGATAACACGCTATATGATCGACCGTTCGAGCTTGGTTGGCCGCGTGTCAGTGCTCGTCCTTATTTAGTCCAGAGTTTTGGCGGTCCTGAAAACTTTTACATGTACCAGCTGAGCGCCGACATACAGATGAATTGGCAGTTAGCCAATAATTTTGTTGTAACCGGCGCTCTGGGTGTAAATCTACTGACCAATTATGACGAATTTAATTTCTTAGTCCCTGGCTCAGATGAGGCACCATTGCCTCGGGTACGTACCTATATTCGTGAGTACGTCACTTACTCTGATGTATGGCTAGATGATCTGCAAGCGACTTATATCAAGCAATGGAATCAAAATTTGTATACCTCAGTTTATGGTGGGTATTTCGAACGAATGTTTGGTGGTGTCGGGTTCGAGACCCTATACAATCCACTCAATCAGGGCTGGGCGATTGGTATTGATATTAACTATGCAAAGCAGCGCGACTTTGATAGTTATACTGGCTTCCGCGATTACTCGGTCGTGACCGGACATGTGACGGGCTATTGGAAAGTACCCAAGCTTGATGATGTTCTTGTGAAAGTGGCATTGGGACGCTTCTTGGCCAAGGACGTCGGTGTGCAAGTGAACTTCGAGAAGAAATTCGATAGTGGTATTATCGTTGGCGCTTATGCCGCGAAGACTGATGTATCGGCAGACGAGTACGGTGAAGGCAGCTTTACTAAAGGCTTCTACTTAAGTATTCCGTTTGACTTGATGCAGATTTATGACTCGGTTGGTCGTGCCAGTTTTGGCTGGACACCGCTTACACGCGATGGCGGTCAAATGTTGATGCGTTCACAACGTTTATTTGGCGTGACCGAGCCGCGTAACCGCTACTATACCGAATCTGATTTATATAAGTAGAGCGAAGAAGGCGAGAGAAGTGAAAATTACAGTTGCAGGAACAGGCTATGTCGGTCTCTCCAATGCGGTGCTACTGTCGCAAAATAACGAGGTGGTTGCCTACGATATCGATCCTGAGAAGATCGATTCCATTAACCGTAGGCAAGCACCGATTGTGGATACAGAATTACAGCAGTACTTAACGGAAAAACCATTATTTCTCAACGCCACGAATGATGCAGCAGAAGCATTTAGTGACTGTGATTGGGTGATTGTAGCTACGCCGACAGATTATGATCCGATGACGAATCACTTTAATACCGCGTCGGTCGAAAGTGTCATTCAGCAAGTTATTGCAGTCAATCCGGATGCAGTCATTGTGATTAAATCCACGGTGCCTGTAGGTTATACTGAGAAAATAAAACGCCAGTTTAATACCAATAATATTATGTTTTCACCTGAGTTTTTACGTGAAGGTAGGGCGTTGTTTGATAACTTATATCCTTCACGTATTATTGTAGGTGAACGCTCCGAGCGGGCAAATTTATTCGCGGGCTTATTGCAGCAAGGCGCGATTAAGCAAGATATTCCAGTTTTGACAACCGATAGCACCGAAGCAGAAGCTATCAAACTATTTGCGAATACCTACTTAGCAATGCGTGTTGCCTACTTTAATGAACTTGATACATATGCCGAAGTCCACGGCTTAGATACGCGGCAAATCATTGAGGGAGTTTGTCTCGACCCTCGAATTGGTGATCACTATAATAATCCAAGCTTTGGTTATGGTGGCTATTGTCTACCCAAGGACACCAAGCAACTCCTCGCAAATTATCATCAAGTGCCGCAAACGCTGATACAAGCGATAGTCGATGCGAATACAACCAGAAAGGACTTCGTAGCGCACCAAATCGCTGCCAAACAACCCGAACACGTTGGTATTTATCGCTTGGTGATGAAAACCGGGTCTGATAATTTTCGGGCTTCCGCTGTGCAAGGAATCATAAGCCGTTTGAAGGAACGTCAACTTAATGTCGTTATCTATGAACCGGTGCTCGAAGAGGAAAACTTTTTGGGATGTGAGGTTATTCGTGATCTCTCAGTATTTAAAAGCAGAGCGGACTTGATTGTGAGTAATCGTCTTACCGAAGAACTCTTCGATGTTGCAGATCGCGTTTACACCAGAGACTTGTTTAATGCCGATTAAACATTAATATCATTTGATAATCTTTCTAATGAAACAGACATACGCTAATAACTATAGTTTTAAAAGGCCGGTGAATGAATAAGAGTATCCTATTAACAGGTGGCACAGGTTATATTGGCTCCCACACAACCCTCGAACTTTTAAATAACGGCTATGAGGTGGTAGTCATTGATAATCTCTCAAATAGTAGCCGTGAGAGTTTAAAGCGCGTTGAGCAATTGACACAAAAATCCGTGACCTTTGCACAGGTCGATGTGCGTGACGCAGAGGCATTAAACCAAGTATTTGAGAACCATAATATTCAGTCTGTGTTGCATTTTGCTGGCCACAAAGCGGTCGGTGAAAGTGTGGAAAAGCCCATTCAATATTACCAAAATAATGTCGCGGGTACGTTAACGCTGTGTGAGGTGATGGCGCGAAATAATGTATTTGAACTGATTTTTTCATCGTCAGCTACAGTTTATGGAGCAAACGCGCAATCGCCAATTAGTGAGTCAATGCCGATTGGTGCAACGACAAATCCGTACGGAACCAGCAAATATATGGTGGAGCGGATGCTGATGGATCTAGCCGCTTCGGATCCTCGTTGGCGCATCGCTACATTGCGCTATTTTAACCCAGTCGGTGCACACCGATCTGGCCAAATAGGCGAAGACCCCAATGGTATACCGAATAATCTCGTGCCTTTTGTCAGTCAGGTCGCTGTAGGTAAACTCGATCAGTTACAGGTATTCGGTAATGATTATGATACGACCGATGGCACGGGCGTTCGTGATTATATTCATGTTGTCGATCTGGCGTTAGGACATATTGCGGCATTGCGTTATATGGACAGTCACCAAGGTTTTGAGGCCTTTAACTTAGGCACAGGTAAAGGCTACTCAGTCTTGGAAGTGGTGGACGCTTTTGAGCAACAGTCTGGATTGAATATCCCCTATACGGTTGCGCAGCGTCGACCGGGTGATATTGCAAAATGTTTTGCAAACCCAGAAAAGGCGAGCAAGCTGCTAGGTTGGCAAGCCAAGTGTGAATTAGCAGAAATGATGCGAGATACTTGGCATTGGCAGTCGCAGAACCCGAATGGATACGACCAATAAGCGATAGACTCATCATGTTAAAAATAAAAAGCACTGACTCAAACCGCACACTGCTCTCACTTGACGATAGTTATTTATTTGACGACGTTCACGATTGGCGTGCGCAACGCCTTACCGAGATTGACCTTAAACCGGCAAAGCAGCAACTGGTTATTGGCGAATATAAGAACGTGACAGAGGGTCGAAAGGTCACTCATACGTTGTGTAGAAGCCGTGCGGCCATTGAAGCACTTCAACAACCCACTCATTCTTTTACAGCGATTGTAAACAAAATTCGCTCGAGTCAGTGGCTGGGTGTCACGGGAAAACCCATTACCGACGTTGTAAATATTGGTGTCGGAGGATCGGATTTAGGTCCTCAAATGGCAAGTTTTGCACTCAAAGAGTTTGATGATGAATCGTCTTCAAGCGCGGTTGATGTCCACTTTGTCTCATCGATGGATGGTGGGCAGCTATACGCAGTCCTTCCTATCGTTGATCCAGAAACCACGTTATTTGTAATTGCTTCAAAATCATTTGGCACGATAGATACGTTCGCGAATGTGGACACCGTAAAGTGCTGGGTGAATCATGTCATGTCCGAGTCAGCTTGGCTGGAGCACCATGTCATTGGTGTGTCTTCTAATAAGGAGAAAATGACGGCTTACGGTATACCTGAACATCACCAGCTCAGCTTTGACGAAGGCGTAGGCGGGCGTTTCTCGCTGTGGTCCACGATAGGTCTCAGTATTGCAGTGTCTATCGGTATGGCGCCATTTTGTAAGATGTTAGCCGGTGCGTTAGCGGTGGACGAGCATTTTTTAACTGTACCAGATAACGACAACGTACCTGTTCGATTGGCGTTAAATGGTGTCTATTTACGTCAGCAAAAGGGCATCAATAATTTAGCAATTTTGCCTTATGATGGGCGTTTACGCATGCTGCCTTCCTATCTTCAGCAACTGGATATGGAAAGTAATGGTAAGCAGGCCACACGTGACAATAAATCTTTGCATCAGCCGACAGGACCCATTTTATGGGGCGGATTTGGTCCAAATGGGCAACATGCCTTTTATCAACATTTACATCAAGGCTACGATGATTTTGCGGCTGATTTCGTACTGGTTCTTAATCGAAGTGCTACGAGGTTTTCTCCACAAGTAGCAGCCTCTTTGCAACAGCAACAACGGCTCTCTGTGGCAAACTGTCTAGCTCATCGACGCTTGCTGTGGTGGGGGGACAAAAGTGTTGAATCGCCGCGTGATAATTACCCGGGGAGTCATGCATCGAATCTTCTTCTCTTAGATGAATTGACGCCAGAGAGCTTTGGCGCATTGATAGCAGTGTACGAACACAAGATATTCATTCAAGGACTGCTGTGGGATGTTAACTCCTTTGATCAACCGGGTGTTGAGAAAGGTAAAAAGTACGCCCTCTCAGTGCTAGATGCGCTCTCGGATAATCAGAATGAAGACTTCGACGATGTGACTAACGCGTTGATAGATTATTATCGCCAGCATATAAATAGAGACAGCTAATGTTTAAACGCGACGTGATACGCATTGCGCGAGAGGCAGGGGCGGCTATCATGCGGGTAAAGCAAGAGCATTCGCTTCAGATTTCAACGAAAGCTGACGAGAGTCCAGTGACCCAGGCTGATTTAGCGGCGCACCATGTGATTGTCGATGCCTTGCGAAAACTAGCAACAACATACCCTGTGATATCGGAAGAGTGTTGTGATATTTCCTGGAGCCAACGCAAAAACTGGCATCGTTACTGGTTAGTTGACCCCCTAGATGGCACGCAAGAATTCATTAAAGGCAACGATGAATTTAGCGTTAATATCGCGTTGATCGAGCAGGGAGTTCCCATTTTAGGGGTTGTCTATGCACCTGCTTTAGATGATCTTTACTACGGTGAGCGCGATGTCGGCGCAGAGCTTAATGGACAATCGATTACTGCGGTTACTCGAGTGCCAGAAACACTACGTGTGATGATCTCACGTTCACACCCTTCTGAAGAAACCTTAACTTGGCTTGAGCAACTCACGGTGCCTTATGAGACGATTGCAGTGGGAAGCGCACTCAAACTGTGTTGGATTGCAGCGGGCAAAGCAGATTTATATCCTCGCCTAGGGCCCACCAGCGAATGGGATATCGCCGCCGGTCAAGCTGTATTACTATCAGCAGGGGGTGTTGTAAATAAAATTAACGGAGAACCCTTGCGGTATAACCAAAAAGAGTCCTTCTTAAATCCGTCGTTTATCGCTAAAACAAGGGCTTATGTCATATAGTTATGAGAATATGAAATATTAGTAACAACTAATTTACAAAATGTTACATTTTGTTCGATTTGGGGGTTACTAAATATTAACAACTTGGTGTAGGATTGGTGGTCCTGGGTAAAAACACAACAACGAGGTTCCCATGACAACCAAATCTTTCAAGCTGGCCTCTCTGTCAGCAGCAGTGCTTTTAGGCCTCACGGCATGTGGGGGCAGCGATGATACAAACTATGCTCCCGAGGTGAGTGGGCAAAACATTGCGTCAGCACAACAGTGGTCTCCAGTTTCTGGTTCTGTGACCGCTACTGATGCGAATAACGATAATCTAACGTATAACGCAAGAGTTGTTGTTCCTGAAAATTCTGAAGCCCCCGGAACGGTTTCGATTGATAGTAGCGGTCACTTCACTTACTTCCCGCTTACACTGGATCCTGCAACGATTGAAGTGTTAGTAAGTGATGGTGAGTCAACATCGATTGCAAAAATCGAAGTCCAACATGTCGATGGTGACCCGCTTGCCTATCAACAATGGCACCTGCGTAACACCGGGCAATTAGCGTTTGTGCAGAGCGAAGCATTCTTCGACTTCCTGATTAACAGTTTCGGTTACACCCAAGAGCAAGCTTACGACTTGTTCCTAGACCCAACCGTATCAATTGCAGGTAATGACATGAACGTCATTCGTGCATATGCCGAGGGTGCTTATGGCCAAGGCATGATGGTGGGTGTCGTGGATTCAGGTGTAGAAATTAATCACCCTGATCTGCGCGCTAATATCGCAGCCAATAAATCGCTAAACTTGGTTGCTGATGCAACAAATAAGTCGGATCCAACCAGTTCGGCGGTGTTGGGTGACCACGGTACTTCAGTCAGCGGTTTGATTGCCGCAACCGCAAACAATGGTATTGGCGGCCGTGGTGTAGCGCCTCAAGCAAAAGTATTTGGCGTAAATTATCTAGGTGGTAGTGGCACGCAAACTACACTTAACAATGGCTTAAGTCACGGTATCCCCGGTAGTGGAGTGAGTGAAAGCGATCCTGTCATTGCTTATAACCGAAGCTACGGAATTTCTGTACCTTTTGCACTTTATGCCTCAGCAACTGACGAAGCTTTTGCAACTTACTCAATGTTAAACCTACGTAACGGATTGGGTGCTGTAAACGTTAAGTCTGCGGGTAACTCGTTTGATGATACGGGTGCAGCAGGTTACTTTTCTGATATCTGTAGTGCATCTGGCGCGATAGAATTAGGTTTGAGTTGCCTAAATGGTAACTTGGATCCAAGTAATGCGAGCTTTTTTAACGTTTCGGTTGCAGCTGTTAATGCGGACGGCACACATACAAGCTACTCAACAGCGGGTTCAAATATTTTCATATCAGCACCGTCAGGTGAGTTTGGTGAGTTAGAACCAGCCATGGTTACCACTGACCAATCAACCTGCTTACAAGGCTATTCGAGCTTTCCTTACGGTGACTCGCTTGATGGTCAGGTGGGAGTGCCTGGATATTATGCCGGCATCCAGTCGTTCAATGCACCAGGCCATCCAGAGAACGTGTCGTGTGACTACACCAGTACGTTCAACGGTACGTCGTCTGCGGCACCAAACACTACCGGTGTGGTCGCTCTCATTGGTTCCGCTAACCCAAGCTTAAGTGCGCGTGAAATTCGTCATATCTTAGCAAGCACAGCGACCGTGATTGACGAGGCTGATCCAGGTGTTGTCTTGACCGTCGGTGATGGCGAGTTCGTCGCAGACGCTGGCTGGATCGAGAATGCCGCAGGTTATAACTTTAACCTAAAATATGGTTTTGGTCGTGTTAATGCCGGTGATGCGGTTCAAATGGCTAAAGAAATGAGCCCTGGCGCACTGGGTCCACTTACGACTTCAAATTGGGTTGACGTTTCTCCAGAAGAGCCAGTTGAAGTACCTGATAATAATGCAGAGGGCGCAACATACACCTTTGATATGGAAGCGGGTATCACCCTTGAAGGTTTAGAGTTTGAACTGACTGTAGCAAACGACGATTTTGACGGTTGCTCATTGTCAACAGCAGGTAACGACATCGCAATCGAGGTGACCTCTCCTGCGGGTACCACAACTCAATTGCTAACAGGTCGTCAGGCACTTAACGTCGGTGCGGATGCTACCTGTAGCGAATATATTCTTGAAGACACGCGCTTCTTAGCAAATGCCTTCTATGGCGAAGACGTAGGCGGCACTTGGACTATCCGTTTAGTCGATACTAACGGCGAAGATTTAATCGCTGACGGTCGGGCGTTAGGTGGCGCAGCAGAAGACACGTTCGCTAATAACTCTACACCTACACGCTTAGAAGCTGTTTCAGTGCGTGCCTTTGGTCACTAATAATTGAGCGCTAGGAGAATAACATGAAAAACGCATTATTAATCACAGCAGTGGCGCTCGGCGTGGCTTCGACCAGTGCGATGGCACAGGACGACGGAAAGTTGCCACACCGCGCAAAAGCGGAAGCGCCTACTAAAGCATTTAACGTAGGTAATGATTACAAAACCTATCGTTTTACCAAGTTACCAGAAGGCGCTGCACCAGTGCTCAAAGGTCGTGGCGATGTACTACTTGCTGGTACCGAGATGACTAACAGCATTACCGGTAAGCCAGCGTTGGTATCGGGTATTATCTCTGTATTAATGAATACCCACGATGCAGACGCCGTTGCTAACCAACTGGGCTTAACTGTTGAACGTGTTTACCCACGTTTAGACTTAGTACTTTTCAAGGCCTCTGAAGGCACTGAAATGCTGGCGTTACGTAATTCTATTAAGGCAATTGAGGGCGTTAATGGAGTTGACGTAGAGATCGTTGAAGAACGTATGACGCCAGATGTATTGAGATAATTTGACAAGGACTGTGTACAGGCTCAAATAGAGATTCCCTGGTGTTTTGAGTCTGACTACATACATTTGTCATAATTTCTCTGCTAAGATTGGCCCCACTAATAGTTAGTGGGGCCTTTTTTATGAAACGAACTTTGATCGCCGCAAGCTTAGTCGCTTGTTCTTTTTCTGCCGCAGCTCAGACTTCAACTGAAGAACCTAATATTATCTATATCATTGGTGATGGTATGGGCTTTGAATATATCAGTGCCTATCGCTATGCAATGTCTGATCTTGAGACGCATACTGTCGCACCGATTGAATTTGATGCTATGCTGACTGGCGCTGCAACGACTTACCCAGAGGACAAAACGTGGGTAACCGATTCAGCAGCGGGCGCGACAGCATTAGCAACAGGTGAAAAAACATATAACGGTGCAATCGGTGTAGATAACGATAAGCACCCACTTAAAACCATTATGGAAATGGCTAAGGACAACGGTTGGGCAACGGGTGCTGTTTCGACCTCTCAAGTCAATCACGCGACTCCTGCATCCTTCTTCAATCATCACCCCTCACGCTACGAGTATAATGAAATCGCTGACTTGATAGCTGAGCAAGTTGTTAATGGTCATCCTTCATTTGACGTGCTGTTGGGCGGCGGACGGAGTTACTTCGAGCGCGTAGATAAAAACTGGTTTGAAATTTTACCTGACTATGGACTAACAATTACTACCGATTTAAATTCGTTGGACGAAATTGACGAAACACCTGTTTTGGGTACGTTCGCTCCAAAAGGCTTGCCTTTTGCGATTGATGGGGACGTCAATGCTTTAGCAAAAATGACTGATGCAGCGTTACGTTTACTTGAGCCAAAAGAAGGCTCATTTGCCCTTATGATTGAAGGCAGTGAAATTGACTGGTGCGGTCACGCTAATGATATTGCCTGTGCGGTACACGAAATGGATGGCTTAAATCGCGCTCTTGAGGTGGTACGAGAATTTCAAGAGAAGCACCCAAATACGTTAGTGGTGATGACGGCTGACCACTCCACCGGTGGATTAACATTGGGCCGTGACGGTGATTATGCCTGGTATTCCGACCGAGTAATGAACATCGAGTCATCGATCAGCTCAATGGTTTCTGATCTGCTTAAACTGGATACTGAGAACTGGGCCGGTTACGTAGCAGACAAAGTGAACTACGATATGAGTGAAGAGTACATTGATGAGTTGATGTCAGCTGCCGACGAAGATGAGAAAGATCGCAAGGATGCATTGCATGACGCCTTGGTCTACATTACCGGCGACATAACAGGGACCGGCTGGACAACGAGCGGTCATACTGGCGTTGATGTCCCAGTATTTGCTCGCGGTCCTCATAGTGAGGCGTTCCGTGGCTACATGAACAATACAGATATCGCAAAAGCCCTAATCGATATCGTCAAATAGATACTCGGTAAATACCGGTTTTGTGACCGCGTGTATCCTAGTGGGTATGCGCGGTTTTTTTTGTAAATAACCTTGATACACACTTGCAAATGAGAAACGTTCGTATTTAAATGGTGTCATCCGTTGAGAGGGAGTAGCTATGAACGTGTTCCGACAGCAAGAATTATTGTATCAACAATTGCGTCAAGGCTCGGGGTATTTAAAACGTGCTCAGTGGCAAGACGCATGCACGGTGCTTAACGATGCTCAAGCCACCGCACTTGAGTTATCCCATGTGCCTTGGTTTGCGAGCAACGCTCAACAGCACTATGCCACAGCAGTCATGCTAAGCTGTGGTGCATATATACATTTAGATGACTTTGAGCATGCGTTGCGTTTGATTCAAACCGCTACGCGACAGTTTGATAGTTGGCTGAGTGATAGCTCGATGCATGAGGCGAGAAAAACCTTATACGCGTGCAGAGCACAGCTGATTAAAGCATGTCGTCATGTGCATCAAGTCGCTGCCGTGCAGACACAAAAAAGCCGCACTGAATGAGTGCGGCTTAGTCATAAAGCCACGCTTAAAATGCGTATTTTGCCATGAACTGTAAGCGGTTAAGATCACCGTCAAAACCGGCTTCTGTTTCACGCTGTGCTTTTGAAATTTCTGCACCAAACGTCAGATTCGAAGCGGCACTATACATCACGTTAAAAGCTAAACGTTGAGAGTACTTGGTCGAACTACCACCAACCCATGCCTCGGGGTTATCGGCCCAGCCGCGTGAGTAAATCACGTTCGAGCGAATTTTGTCGGTCCAAAAATGACGGTAAGCAAACGAAATACCAGTTGAATCGATCGCTTCTAAATCGCCGTTGCCATTAATCACAGCACCATTCCATTGGTTCAGCGCAAGGTAACGACCTAAACCCGAGCCTGTAGTAATTGACGCGCGGATGTCGTCCATGCCAAAGCTGTATTTTGCGCCTAAGCTCACGCCGTAACCAAATTCAGTTTCGTCGTCGCCATCACCGTTGACGTCATAGGTGAGCTGACGTAAGAGCGTTGATGCCTGCCAAGTGAGGTTATCGCTCTTGCCTGAGTATTTTAAGGTCACATCCGGCATAAAGCCGTCGCTAGAGACAATACGTCCATTACCATTCGCAATGGTATCAGTGACTGTGGTTTCTGGGTTTTCAATCGATACGCTGAAGCCGCCAGAGGTATAGCGGATCTGCGCTTGACGGTTAAAAACGATACCGTCCGTTACACCGATGAAGTCAACTGACTCACCCAAAATGTTCAGATCTTGGAAGTTTGACCAGGTTTGACCAAAGGTCCAATTTTTGTATTTGATGAACGCGTGACGCAAACGCGAATTATACGAGTTGGAGATGCGTTGGTCACCGTCTGGGGTCAATTGGAAATCCATTTCAACATGGCCGGTCAGTACTTCACCGTTATCGAGTTTCGTTTCTGTGCTGAGGAAAAAACGTGACTCACGTGCACTGAAATCAGTGACCATATCGTCGCCATTACCGCCTACTGGCGTCAGGCTTGGAATATATTGTTGGCGCGCAATGCTGCCACTGGCTGGCGCTTGACCATCGGTGTAGTCAGAAACCATTAAGTCGAGTTTTACGTATCCACCAAAAGATACGTCAGTGTCTGCTGCTTGTGCGCTGATTGATGCGGCGCCAAGCGCCGCTGCAATAGCTGCAGATAATGCAATAGATTGTGTAGAGCGTGCTTTTGCCATGGTGTTCTCCCGTGTGAAAGCCGTCGTTATTGTATTATTCACGTCAGTAATTCTCGGTAATTGGTCAGTTTTTAGCAATCTAGACTATGGTCTAATAGTGTTAATAAAGTGTAGTACGTACAACAGTTACCATCTTGCGAATAAAGGAGGAAGAGGTAATGTCGCAACTGTACAAAGTTCCAGAAAACATAAAAAACACAGCGAAAATTACAAACGACGATTATTTGGAAATGTATCAAGCGTCGATTAATGACCCAGAGGGTTTCTGGCGTGAACAGGGTAAACGAATCACGTGGTTTACTCCATACACCAAAGTCAAAAATACCTCTTTTAGTCCGGGTAACATCAATATTAAGTGGTATCAAGACGGTACGCTTAACGCCTGTTATAACTGTATTGACCGCCATCTTGCCGATAAGGCCGATAAAACAGCCATCATTTGGGAGGGCGACGACCCGAGTGTCGATAAACACATTACTTATCGCGAGATGCATAAAGAAGTTTCCCGCTTCGCCAATGGACTGAAGAAGCTGGGCGTTGGCAAAGGTGACCGTGTGGCGATTTACATGCCGATGGTGCCTGAGGCGGCTTATGCCATGCTAGCGTGTGCGCGTATCGGTGCAGTGCATTCGGTCATTTTCGGTGGCTTTTCTCCGAATGCTATTGCTGATCGTATCAACGACTGTGGCGCTAAGGTGATTATCACCGCCGATGAGGGACGTCGCGGTGGTAGCACCATTGGCCTTAAGAAGAACGTTGACGCAGCGCTCGAAGACGACGCCTGTCAAACCTTGGAGCATGTTGTCGTTAGCCAAGTCACCGAAGGCGCTGTGAATTGGACTGAAGGTCGCGATGTATGGTGGCATGAGCTCATTGCCGACGTCAGCGAAGAATGTCAGCCGGAAGTCATGGATGCAGAAGACCCACTGTTTATTCTTTATACATCAGGCTCTACGGGTAAGCCGAAAGGCGTGGTGCACACCACCGGTGGCTACATGGTGTGGGCTTCCATGACCCATGAATATGTATTTGATTGTCACGACGACGATATTTATTGGTGTGCGGCTGATGTGGGCTGGATTACCGGTCACTCGTACATTGTTTATGGTCCTTTTGCTAACGGTGCAACCTCGTTGATGTTCGAAGGCGTACCGACATACCCGGGCGTGGGTCGTATTGGAGAGATCGTCGATAAACATCAAGTATCGATTCTTTATACAGCGCCAACGGCGATTCGTGCGCTGATGGCAAAAGGCGATGAAGCTGCGAAAACCTCAACACGTGAATCACTCCGTGTACTGGGCAGTGTGGGTGAGCCGATCAACCCAGAAGCATGGGAGTGGTATCACAAACGCATTGGTAACGGTCAGTGTCCGATTATGGATACCTGGTGGCAGACCGAGACCGGTGGCATCATGATTACGCCATTGCCAGGCGCGACCGATTTAAAGCCAGGCTCAGCGACGCGACCTTTCTTTGGTGTCAAACCGGCGCTGGTCGACGGCGAAGGTAACAAACAAGAAGGCGAGGCTGAAGGTGGCTTGATCATTGAGGACTCATGGCCGGGCCAAATGCGTACGCTGTGGGGCGATCACGAACGCTTTGAGCAGACCTATTTCTCGACCTACAAAAATGTCTACTTTACCGGTGATGGTGCCAAACGCGATGCCGATGGCTATTACTGGATTACCGGGCGCGTCGATGATGTCTTGAACGTTTCAGGTCACCGCTTAGGTACTGCTGAAATTGAGAGCGCGTTGGTTGCACACAGTGCGGTCGCGGAAGCGGCTGTCGTAGGCTTCCCGCACGATATCAAAGGGCAGGGCATTTACGTTTATATTACGCCGGTCGATGGTGTTGAGGTGACCGATGAACTGACCAAAGAGGTACGCAACTGGGTACGTTCAGAGTTAAGCCCGATTGCGACGCCGGATATCTTGCATTGGACGAAAGGTTTACCTAAAACACGGTCAGGAAAAATCATGCGTCGTATCTTGCGCAAGATCGCAGCTAATGAGTTTGATAATTTAGGTGATACCTCTACGCTTGCCGATCCAAGTGTGGTAGATTCTTTGATAGAACATCGTAAGAATCAATAACCTAAAGCGCTCATGGCAAAATTTCTAATAGCAGATGACCACCCGCTGTTTCGCGAGGCGCTTCAAGGCGCGCTCGCGAACCATTTCGAAGAATTGACGCTGCGTGAAGCCGAGGATTTAGACTCGACACTCGCCGCGCTTAATGAAGACGATGACGTGGATCTTCTGCTGTTGGACTTACACATGCCGGGTAGCGGCGACCTGTATGGTCTTATTCGGGTGCGGGAAGATTATCCAATGCTTCCCGTTGCCATTATCTCGGGTTCTGAAGATGCATCCATCGTGGCTAAATGCATCGGTTTTGGCGCCCTGGGATTTATCCCCAAATCACTTCCTTCAGCGCAAATAGCCGAAGCCATTAGCACCATACTGGATGGCGATACTTGGGTCCCAAAGGACAACCGTGACCGACTCGATGGTATTTCAAACGAGGATCAAGAGCTGGCGCGTAAAGTTTCAGAATTAACACCTCAACAATATCGCGTGCTGCACTTTCTACACGAGGGACTACTCAATAAACAAATTGCGTATCAGCTCAACATCACTGAAGCGACTGTTAAAGCGCATATCACCGCCATCTTCCGTAAGCTTGGGGTTTATAGCCGTACGCAAGCTGTCCTAGTGGCTGAACGTTTGCAATTGTAGACTGCGCACGATGCGCAAGAAAATCACGATGCAATTACTGAGGATTCACCCATGACTTGGATACTCGTACTGGCCTCACTACTTTATGTTGTGTTTCTTTTCGCCATTGCGAGTTGGGGTGATAAAACGAACTCATGGGCGAACAAACTGAGTCATCGCCCGTTTGTTTATGCCATGTCGCTTGCGATTTACTGCACCAGTTGGACCTATTACGGCGCGGTGGGTAATGCGGCTGTTGATGGTTGGGCATTCTTTCCTATTCTGCTCGGTCCGATTTTGCTGTTTACCTTTGGTATCCGAGTGCTGAAAAAGCTCGTGTCGGTGAGTAAGCAGCAGAATATTACCTCGATTGCCGACTTTATTTCGTCACGCTATGGCAAAAAGCGGCGGTTAGCCGTGGTGGTGACCTGCATTGCAGCGCTTGCGATTGTGCCTTACATTGCGCTGCAGTTAAAAGCGGTTGGCTTGAGCTTTGCGGTGCTAACCGAAAGTGATTCGATCACCAGTGAGTTTTCTCTAAAAGAGCTTGGCGCAGCTGCCTTGATGGCGCTATTTGCAATGCTATTTGGTACTCGCCATGTCGAGGTGACAGAGTACCGCAGTGGTATGATGTTAGCGATTGCGGTTGAGTCGATGATAAAGCTCACTGCGCTCACAGCCGCGGGTATTTTTGCCTGGCATTTACTGAGCGAACAGCCGAGTTTCGATTGGACTCAAACATTTTCGGCGAGTGTGAACCCACATTGGAGCCTGGCGAGTTTTGGCTCTTTTGAATTTATCGTACAAACCTTTATGGCCGCTGGCGCGATACTCTGCTTACCGCGCCAATTCCACGTTGCTGTAGTTGATAATGTTGATATAAAACATTTGGGCACTGCACGTTGGGGCTTTCCTGTTTACTTAGCGCTGACAGCGTTGGCCATTGTGCCGATCGCGTTGGCGGGCAGTTTGTTGTTGCCCAACTATCAAGATGGCTCCACGTTTGCGTTGCAACTTCCACTGTTAAAAGACCAGCTTTGGCTCTCGCTAATTATCTTTATTGGCGGCATCTCTGCGGCCACTGCGATGGTGATTATTGCATCGGTGACACTGAGCACCATGATTACCAACGACGTGATCATGCCGATTTTGTTGCAGCGTGAGTCGCGCTTGCCACTGCGTGAGCGGCGCCGCGAGTATGACCGTAGTTTGCTGCTGTTCCGTCGTGTGGCGATCGGCGTCACCATGGCATTGGCGTTTCTTTGTTATTACTTTTGGGCGGCACGCACTAATTTAGTCAGTATTGGTTTACTTGCCTTCTCTTTAGTTTTACAGCTGTTGCCCACGCTCATTGGGGCACTGTATTGGCGGCGTGGTCATGCCCGAGGTGTCTATGCGGGGCTCGCTGCCGGCTCAATTGGCTGGATAGTGAGTGTATTGATACCACTCTACAGCGATGCGTTGCTCTCCGACGTTGAGATCATCACCCGTGGCACGGTAATTTCGCTGTTGATGAACAGCTTTGCCTATATTGCCTTCTCGTTGCTGTCGCGGCCACGATTAGTCGATCGCATTCAAGCGACTGCATTCGTAAAACCACGTGCATCTTTACCCGATAGTCCGCTGCATAAAAACCAGTCAGCGACTAACGCGGATATGTTGCTGCTGCTGAAGACTTTTTTAGGGGCGGAGCGCGCGCAACAACTGATGCGGTACTACCAAGCACCCAACGAATCGGTGTCCTTGCGTGCTGAAGCCGTTGCCGACCAGAACTTAATTAATTACGTCGAACGTGCGATTGCGGGTGTTTTAGGGTCTGCGACGGCGCGCTCTTTAGTCGAGGCGGCATTGCGCGATAGGCAACTCAACCTTGAGGAAGTGGTTCACTTCTTTGATGACACCACCCAAGCGTTACAAACCCAGCAGTCGATTCTGTTTAGTTCGCTAGAGAACTTAGCGCAGGGCATCAGTGTTGTTGATTCGGAGTTGCGCCTGGTCGCGTGGAATAAACGCTATACCGACCTATTCGACTAT
This sequence comes from Idiomarina sp. D18, assembly GCF_057748155.1. Lineage (NCBI taxonomy): Bacteria > Pseudomonadati > Pseudomonadota > Gammaproteobacteria > Alteromonadales > Idiomarinaceae > Idiomarina > Idiomarina sp. D18. Next base: position 1,916,973 of record NZ_CM173240.1, on the reverse strand, counting down.
CCAGAAGGTATGGTGAGACCGGGTCAGCCGATAGCGACACTAATCCGTTATAACGCCGAGCGAGGCGAGTGTGGTCCCGGTGAAGTCGAAGAGTTAGTGAGTAAACGCTTACGCTACATGCAAATGGGTTCTGCGCACCGGTTTATTCGTCGCCGCGCCGACGGTCGCGTGATTGAAATGGTAGGTAATCCGTTACCAAGTGGTGGATTCGTAACCAGTTTTACCGATATTACCGAGCACGTAGAAACTCAGCAAGCGCTCGAGGATGCCAATATCGACCTTGAGCAACGCGTCGATACGCGGACGCAAGAGATCCGCGAAATCAACCAAGAGCTCACCGCTGAAATTGATCGACGCCGTGAAGTTGAGAAAGAACTGAAAAAGGCAAAAGCAGAAGCTGAGGCGGCAAACGCATCAAAAACGCGGTTTTTAGCACTCGCTAGTCACGATATCTTGCAGCCACTCAACGCGGCACGACTGTATCTATCGGCGGTGAATGAGGATGAGCTATCAGAACGCAATCAAGGCTTGTTGGGTAAGTTAGATACGGCGTTGGGGTCTACTGAACACTTGTTATCGACACTGCTCTCGATTGCAAAAATGGACCAAGGAGCGCTTAAGCCACAGTTTAAACATGTGATGTTAAGCAGTGTTTTAAAACCGTTGATTGAAGAGTATCACGTCCTGGCGGAGCAGCGACAACTTGAGTTCCGGGCGTTTTATGTGGATCGCCCGGTGTATACCGATCCAACTTATTTGCGCCGTATTGTGCAGAATTTTTTGTCGAATGCGATTAAATATACGCCTAAGGGTAAAGTGTTACTCGGGGTACGTAAGCGGGGTGACTACTTACAAATCGCGGTGTGGGATACGGGTCCGGGCATCGCTGCTCAGCAGCAGAACAAAATCTTCGACGCTTTTTATCGGATCCAGAACCAAACGGTGGATGGTGTTGGCTTGGGCTTGAGTGTTGCGCAAAGAATGAGTGAGCAGCTCGGCTGCGAACCGCAAATCCGTTCGGTTGAGGGTAAAGGCTCGTGCTTCTCGGTGACGATACCCTTAGGTCATCACGCACAAGTGGTCGCCAAACGCACCGAACAAACGGACCAAACACCGACAGCGGAATTGAGCCTGCTTGTGGTCGACGACGATAAGGATAACCTCAGTGCTGTTAGCGCACTGCTAGAAAAGTGGAACTGTCGCGCGATAACCTGTCGCTCTTACGCCGATGCTGTTGCCTATGCAGAGGCCAACGAGCCGTTAGACGGCCTGTTGCTTGACTACCAACTCGGCGGTGACGACGGTATTCAACTGGCAGACGAGCTCCGTACCATTTGGCAGCGTGACTTACCCGGTGCACTGGTCACCGCCATGCGCGATGACCACGTGAAGCGCAACGCCCGCCAAGCCGGCCTGCACTTCATGCCCAAACCAGTCAAACCCGCCGCCCTCAAAGCCCTCCTAAAATACATCTCCTCGCGGTAGGTCGCGCATTTTGCGCGACGATGCACAAGACCACCTGATGAAAGTATCGGGTCGTACGCATCGCAGTAGGTCGCGCATTTTGCGCGACGATGCACAAGCTCACCTGATGAGAGCATCGGGTCGTGCGCATCGCAGTAGGTCGCGCATTTTGCGCGACGATGCATAAGCCCACCTGATGAGAGTATCGGGTCGTAGGCATCGCAGTAGGTCGCGCATTTTGCGCGACGATGCACAAGACCACCTGATGAAAGTATCGGGTCGTACGCATCGCAGTAGGTCGCGCATTTTGCGCGACTTTGCACAAGCTCACCTGATGAGTGTATCGGGTCGTACGCATCGCAGTAGGTCGCGCATTTTGCGCGACGATGCACAAGCCCACCTGATGAAAGTATCGGGTCGTAGGCATCGCAGTAGGTCGCGCATTTTGCGCGACGATGCATAAGCCCACCTGATGAAAGTATCGGGTCGTAGGCATCGCAGTAGGTCGCGCATTTTGCGCGACGATGCACAAGCCCACCTGATGAAAGTATCGGGTCGTAGGCATCGCAGTAGGTCGCGCATTTTGCGCGACTTTGCACAAGCCCACCTGATGAAAGTATCGAGTCGTGCGCATCGCAGTAGGTCGCGCATTTTGCGCGACGATGCACAAGCCCACCTGATGAGAGCATCGGGTCGTGCGCATCGCAGTAGGTCGCGCATTTTGCGCGACGATGCACAAGCCCACCTGATGAAAGTATCGGGTCGTACGCATCGCGGTAGGTCGCGCATTTTGCGCGACGATGCACTATAACGGAGCGCGGCGTTTAACGCAATTAGGGGATACGCAGTACCAGTACGATGCGCACGGTCATCGCCTCACTGTAGAGCAGGGTGGACAAAAACGGCTAACGGTATACAGTCGAGAGGGTGCGCTGTTAATGAGCGCGCAGAACGGACATAGTAGCTATAAGATAATCCTAGATGGTGAAACAGTGGCTCAGGTGGGAGATGATGTAGGTCCAGCCAGCCAACAAGGATACACGGGTCATGTTGGCGATAACACCGGGCTCGTTTATATGCAGGCACGATACTGTGATCCAGTTATCGGGCGGTTTTATTCGAATGATCCTGTTGGCTGGACTCCTGCTAACCCTGTCATGTCTTTCAATCGCTACTTGTATGTTAATAACAACCCATACAAATATACTGATCCAAATGGTGAGTTTCTTAATGCAATAGTTGATATCGCGTTAATTGCATATGATTTGGGCGATATGGCATTCAATGGCGTGAATGCTACTAATACCGCGTCTTTGGGAGCTAATGTAGCGGGCTTATTAATTCCGGGAGCAACGGGATTAGGAACTGCTGTAAGGGCTGGTGACAAAGCCGCTGATACGATTTCTGTCACTTCAAATCAAGCATTGAGGAAAGCAAAAGAAACAAACGGAATTCCAAGAAGTGCTCAACCTGATAAAACTATTAAGTCGGGAACTCCAGAAGGTAATGCTGCTGGTTTAGACTCTAGAAATGTTAAACAGTACGAGTACACCAATGGTGCTGGTGAAAAAATTACCATAAGACAAGATAAAGCTGCTACATATGGACAAGGTGGTAAAGGTGGCCAGAAGCCTCACTTTAATGCGGGAAAAACTAAAGAAGGTAAACTTAAGCAGCACCATTATTACGAGGATAAGAAGTGATAAGAGAATTCAATAGCAGCGCTAGCCCGGATGATTATCAACTTTATATGCGTGGTACATTAAAAGAAACTGAGCAGATTAAGTTGATTAGCCTGAGAAATGAGGCTAGTTATGATGCTGACCCGGAACCTGAAGTGAAAGCTCTAAGGTTACTTGTTGATTGCTTTGAAGGCAGTAAGCTGAAAGTTTCATTTCTTTGGGCCTCAGATGATACAGGAAAGACTTCTGCTCTAAGGCTAAAAAAGTTTTCGATTGCTTCGCGTAAAGTCTTTGGTTTATACAAAAGAGAAGAACATGAAGTTTTTGTTGATGACTCAAATTCAAGGTTAGTAAGCGTAGTAGAACTAGATGACTTCAGTGAAAAGCCGTTGCCAGATGAAGTGTTACACAGTGGAACTGGCCTGTTCGTCATATCATCTGATGATAAGCACTTCGAGATTAATGATCAGCTAGTTTCTAAAGATTATTCTTCGAGCGCATTTGATATTAGAGGAATTCTTGATTTATCAGGTGAAGACGGTGATGTTTGCTTGATGAGGTATTTTCCTGCTGATAATGGAAGAGATGAGTCTATCTTGTTAATAGGGCAGAAGAATTCATTATTATTTCAAAGGTTGGAAAATAACTTTATGAAATGATGTAGTTGATTCGTATTTGAATCCAAAGCCTCGCACTCTGACCTAGGAAGCGGGGCTTTGTTTTTTCTGGCTTTGGTGATTTTGGGCTGTTATCAGGGTAGGAACATTTAGCTGACTTGCTCTGTATTCAAATATTTTGAAGGTTGGCTAAAATCAATTCGCCATATTTCGAGATCTCTTACTACAATGTTTACTGAAGGAAAAATCATTTTTAAACAGTAATAGGGAAGAATTCAGTGTTGGTTCATTTAACTCCTAGAATACTTAATCGATATTCGGACATAAATGTTGAGTTGGTTGATATAACTATTCCCGATTTCAATTTACGTTTGATAGGTGGTATAGATGTGGTTGCCAGAAGGCCATATCCGAACAAATGCCATTACGTAGCTTGCAAAAAGAAAGGTAGAAAAGCGATTAATGGCATACTAGTCAAGACTAGTGGAAATGTACGCGATTTTTCTGTTCATACTCGCTGGTGTTTTAATGCCGAGAGGGTTGTTAAGCATACCGTCAATTATTCAGTATTAGACAACGAGTTTGGGTGTGTGACGGAAGAAACAAAGGCGTGGTTCAAATATGGACAGTTTAAAGATAGAAGCCCATATCCTTTCGGAACCTCAAAAAATCATGCTCCTATTATGGAGATTCTATTTCAGGGCGTAGATGAGTCTAGGAAAGGTGGTGCAATAGACACATTTCAGGATGGTTGGCTAATACATAGGCAGCAGTGTATTGATGTCCCTTCTGTCGAACATGAAAGATTGTTCAGCGACAAATCAATACTTGAACGAATGCCTCCTGAAGAACATTTATTTGTTGCCAAGCCGAGACTGTAAAAAATTTTGTGTAAATGGCTGTTTGCACTGTTAAATCCGATCCTGATACATGATCTCGAATTGCGCCATGGCCGGTTTCCAGTTGCGTATGGGCATCGTCCACTTTTTCGATGCCTGATGCAAGGCTAAGTACAATACCTTCATGATGGCCTCATCATTCGGGAACGACCGGCGAGTCTTGGTAATTTTACGCAATGACGCGTTCAGCGATTCGATGGCGTTAGTGGTGTAGATAGCCTTACGTATCTCCGCCGGGTATTCGAAGAATACGCTTAAGCGTTCCCAGTTTGCCCGCCATGAGCGGCTTATGGTCGGATGCTCTTCATCCCACTTTTCAGCGAACTCTTCCAGCGCCTGCTCTGCTGCAGCGCGGGTGGCAGCACCATAAATTAGCTTTAAGTCAGCTGCGATGATCTTGCGTTGCTTCCAGTTTACGTAACGCATAGAGTGGCGAATTTGATGCACGATGCACAGCTGTACCTGAGTCTTCGGGTAAACCGCTTCAATGGCTTCGGGGAAGCCCTTCAAGCCATCGCAGCAGGCGATAAAGATATCATCGACGCCGCGATTTTTAAGCTCGTTCATCACAGATAACCAGAATTTAGCGCCTTCGGTTTGCGCCATCCACAGGCCAAGGAGCTCTTTTTCACCGTCGGTGTTAATACCAAGCGCCAGGTAGACTGACTTATTTTGAACAACGCCAGAGTCACGGCTGCGAACCACCAGGCAATCAAGGTAAACGACCGGGTAAAGCTTTGCCAGTGGTCGATGTTGCCAGGCCTTTACTTCGTCCATCACCTCGTTTGTAACCTGAGATATGAATGTGGGAGATACTTCAACACCGTAGGCTTCTTCAAGGTAAGCCTGGATATCCCGGGTAGTCATGCCTCTGGCATAGAGCGCGACGATGCGCTCATCGAATCCGTTAAGCTGGCGTTCACCTTTGCGAACCAGTTTAGGCTCAAAGCTACCGTTGCGATCACGGGGAATATCCAGCTCGACGTCACCGTTGGTGCTACGAACAGCCTTCTTGGTTTTACCGTTGCGGGAGTTACCGCTGTTATTGCCGGCCGCATCATTTGGGGCGTAGCCTAAATGGGCTTGCATCTCGGCTTCTAAAGCGCGTTCAGCGACTTTTTTGGTAAGCTGCTTGAGCAGCCCAGCTTCACCTAAAATGTCGTCGGGTGAGTCACAGCCATCAAGCAGCTGATCGATGAGTTTGTCTGATATTGGCATTCTGATATCCTTCTTCGATATTGCTAAGAATGCCATTTACACAGATATTTTTACACTCTCGCCAAGCCTGACAATAAGGAGTTTTGGACTCTTGTTTGATAAGAATCATTTAATGTGGACATCCACCTTTTTGTACAAAAGCCTCTCAGGGATTTTTTTCTGTCTAAGTGGCTGAGATTTGTTTTCAAGGCTGGCTAATATGTCTTAACCGATTTGAATCCAACCTCATCGCCTCGCACTCGCGGGGCTTTGTTTTATCTGGCTTGGCGCTTTGAATTTGTTTTCAATTCTGGCTGAGCAGCTCAATGAAAAAATCCGTTTGGTGCCAAATTCAATTGGGTGATCTGCTCAGGACTGAAGCCGTGACGGAGGAGTTCGAAGTCTTTCATTTGTACTTCTGCTTTTTTGCCTTCGCCAATAACTTGATAAAGGCTACCGCTAGCGGTTTTGATTAATTGATTGTTAGGAAAAATCTTTTCAATTTTTGATGTACTGATATAGCTTCCCGGTGAAAATCTGTAAGTCTCATCTTCTTCGCAAGTGCCCCAGAGGATTTTGCCGATCAATTCCTCATCATCAAAAACAGAAACGATGTATCAATCTTTAACCGTTGTATTCATAAGCCGCCCCTCGCTTTTTGCTTGATGACTTATGGTAGAAAAATACGGATTAAAAACATATCAAATGCGTGGATCTAATCTTGAGTTTTTTTCAGCGTGATCCGTTCTCAAAGGAAATTTGTTTCCAGAATTAATTATAAAAACAACTGTGTTTTTTCAGCGGAAATCGTGCGCTAGCTTAACTGGATTAGGACGCTATCTAATCTGAACTGGTGCGCTGTTAGAACCGGAGTATGCACGTATGACCGGCGGGGAAATCTGACGTCATTGGTGCAGGATGGGGTATCTCAAACCTACCACTACGATGCACAAGACCACCTGATGAGAGTATCGGGTCGTACGCATCGCAGTAGGTCGCGCATTTTGCGCGACTTTGCGCTGTAGAGCAGGGTGGACAAAAACGGCTAACGGTATACAGTCGAGAGGATGCGCTGTTAATGAGCGCGCAGAACGGACATAGTAGCTATAAGATAATCCTAGATGGTGAAACAGTGACTCAGGTGGGAGATGATTTAAGTTCAGCCAGCCAACAAGGATACACGGGTCATGTTGGCGATAACACCGGGCTCGTTTATATGCAGGCACGATACTACGATCCAGTAATTGGGCGGTTTTATTCGAATGAACCTGTTGGATACAGAGGTGTTCACAGTTTTAATCGATATAACTATGCAGCTAATAACCCCTACAAATTTGTTGATCCAACAGGTATGGCAGAAGTCTTTACGCAAGATGGTCATTTTGTCAAAGAGGTAAATCCTAAAGATGATAACGTTTATGTTCAAACGGCAAACGGCGAACAATCATTAAATACAACTGTCGGAGATTTCCATAGAATTTCATCAGTTGTTTATGGTGAAGGCCCCGCAGCAGGACGAACCACAGATGAATCTACAGGAATAGCTAACGTAATAGCTAACTCTGGTGATAAGAGAGGTCAATCAATGCTAGAGTCTGCAACTAGTGGTCGCTTTTTTGGTGACGGAAACGATGCAGCTACAGACTACTTGAAGAATTGGACCCAAGGTGGAAAAACAGAAGCCCCTGCTGCTAGAGCTGGTGTTATATCAGTTTTGACAGGTCAACCAGACCCAACAAATGGAAGTACCTTGTTTGAAGGAACAAAATTGTTGAACTCCCCATTATCAAACTTCACTCAGAAATTTGTGGATACTGGAGTAGCTCATTCTCCAGTTGTAATAGGCAATACAACATTCTTCCAAGAAAAGAATCCTTGAGGATATTAAATGATGAAATTTAAAAGTATGTTGTGGTTTTTCTTACTATGTATGAGCAACCTTTTTTCTTGTTCAAATGCGAGTGAACTGCGTGTAAAAGATGGGAAGCTCCTTTTGGGTGACGCAGTAGTTCCTACTGAATTGAACCTTGAAAACTATAGTTCTTCTTCTGAAGTAAAGCCGTTGTTCTCTTCTAGAAGCAGGGGGGATTTAACAGTTATTAAAATTGTTTCGACAGATGGAAATGTTCAATTTTTATTATATGACAGTAAAATTAATCAATTCCAAAAAATAGGTGATTTTCCAGTCGAACTGTCAGTGAATTGGTTTCGTGATGATGTATTCATTTTACAAAGAAAAAGTATGGGGACATCCGTATCTATATTGTATTTAGTAAAAAGCAACCAAGAAATATTACATTCTGGATATGTAAAGCAATTTTTATCCCTTGATTTGAATAATATGTTGATCTTCACGTTATCAAACGATGATAAAAAAATATTAGTAAGTAATTTCTCTTACACTGACCATGTTGAAATATCCGATAATTTAGATATTTTCAAGCCAGAAGCCATCAATGAAGATGCCATTAGCTTTAGTTATTCATCTTGTGGTTTGAAAATAAATCAAAGTGATTTAACAGAGAAATCAATTGAATTATTTTTAGGACAGCAAAAATGTGAACTTATTGAAAAGTTAATTAGTAATTAGATATCTTTTGAATCCAAAGCCCCGCCCTCGCGGGGCTTTTTTTCTACTCATATCAAAAGAAGTAGTAGCTGTTCACTATTCAGATGAGGCGGTGTAAGGTTTGGTGTCAATGCCATACTTGGTGGCAAAAGCTATCAGTTTCTTATCGTAAAAGTTCATATCCCGTTGGTAACGGCAGAAGAACTTTAATTCTGCATTTTCTTGGTCATAGATAGCCCGAATATCGTTTTCCCCGGCGTCAACGGAGTAAGAGCCATCGTTTAGCTGATAAGCGGATTGTCCTACGACAAAGCTCTCTTTGGTCAATGAAGAGAGCACTTCTTCAACTCGCTCTGGCGGCACAGTTCGAAAGTTAGTTTGGCAGTAAGGCATGAACGTCGGCTTGGTTGCCATTGCTGTTTAGGAGTTATAGACAGTAACCGGGCCTGAAGATTGCATTTGAAACAATGAACGATGCGTACGACCGGCGGGGAAATCTGACGTCATTGGCGCAGGATGGGGTATCTCAAACCTATCACTACGATGCACAAGACCCACTGATGAGAGTATCGGGTCGTAGGCATCGCAGTAGGTCGCGCATTTTGCGCGACTTTGCGCTGGACGCGTCACCCATACGGGCATAGATAGTTTAAGCTATAACGGAGCGGGGCGTTTAACGCAATTAGGGGATACGCAGTACCAGTACGATGCGCACGGTCATCGCCTCACTGTAGAGCAGGGTGGACAAAAACGGCTAACGGTATACAGTCGAGAGGGTGCGCTATTAATGAGCGCGCAGAACGGACATAGTAGCTATAAGATAATCCTAGATGGTGAAACAGTGGCTCAGGTGGGAGATGATTTAAGTCCAGCCAGCCAACAAGGGTACACGGGTCATGTTGGCGATAACACCGGGCTCGTTTATATGCAGGCACGATACTATGATCCAGTCATAGGTCGTTTCTACTCGAATGATCCGGTTGGATTTAAAAATGTACATAACTTTAATCGTTATGCATATGCAAACAATAATTCATATAAATATACGGACCCTGATGGTCGTGACGTAGTTTTAGCTGTTGATCCGAAGGCTGCCGGTGGGAATGGGCATACTAGTTTGTATTTCCAAGATGGTAAGGGAAATTGGAATGCGTACAATCAAGGAGCCGCTGGCGAAACATCGAGTGGTGGGAACTTAGGGTTCTTACTAGGGCAAGATGCTCAAATAGCATCGAGTGCAGCAAGTAGTATGGCAGCTCACAATTCTGGTGAAGTTAAATACAAACTATTCAGTAATAATTGTACCGATGCAGCCGTTGATGTGGTTAACAATTCGGGGGCAGGGATAACTATCTCTAACCCAGCAACTACGGTTAAGCCAAATAGTTGGATTAAAGAAGTTACAGCAGCCAAACCTCAGGTTGATCCTGATAAAATCGCTCCTAATGTTAACTAGAGGCTAATATGTTGAATCCTAGAATTATTATTAGTGTAAGTCTGATTTGTTTTGCTCTTAATGGGGGTGGAAAGGAAGGTGAAATAGTAGAGCTACATTTAGAATCGAAAGAAGTAAAAGTATCTGTAGATATATTAAAGGTTGAAAAATTAGAAAAAAATAATTATTCCCTGATATATGGAACTCTTACAGTTACACCGATATTACCTGTAAAAAGTTATATTGACTTGAGTTGCTTCCAACTTAAGTTGGGAAATGAGACTACAACTAGTATCTACATTGATAGCGTTGCAAACTTTAATCCCAAAAGGATGATATTGGGTCAAAAGGAATCAATTAATCAGAAGGTTTATTGGAATTTTAATACTCAAATTGAATCTGAACAAATAAATAATCTTACTCTTGTTAATGTTAAAGATAGCTGTTTGTATTAAATTGTAACTTTTGAATCCAAAGCCTCGCCCTCGCGGGGCTTTGTTTTCTGCTCACATCGAGGCAAGTCATGGTTGTTCACTATTCAGATGTGACTGTGCAAGATTTCGTGTCAATTCCATTCTTGAAGGTGCAGAAAGGCGTACTTACAGAAAAGGTGCGAGTGATACCGTCGCAGTAATAACGGAAGAAACGGCATCTCGTGTGGAAGAAGAGACAACAAAGTTAATAATAGAGGAAGATAGACTTGAATAAATCTAAGAAACTTAATTGGCTATATTTAATCGTTGCGATTGTACTCTTAGCACTTACTTACCATAGTTGGGATACAGGCCATATCTCTTACAGAGGTATTAAAATCCTCGAGAGTGAGCCTTTATATTGGCCTATCCTTATACTTGGTTTTTTAGGAGGGGTATATACTTTGTTTTTAGCTGTCTCTAGAATTTTTGATTATAGAAAGAATCACGAATAAACGTGATGCGATAAGGATGGTTTCAGAGTCATCTAAATAATACGCGCACTAATAATAAAGGCTAGCTAAATGAATTTAATAATAAATAAAAGATACTACCATTTAAAAAAGCACTAACATATTTTTTGTTACCGATTATCGCTATCTTAGCTGGATCAGTCTTTCCTCCATTAGCGATAATTGGGATGGTATTTGTAGCGTATGGTTTTTTCAGGTACATAGCTTATGCACTCAGTCCTTGCCCTAAGTGCGGCGGGCACTTTTTTGGTTTCCCTTCCATCATATCTGGGAGTTGCTATTCAATGATAAATGACTCATGGAAGTGCAATTGTTGTGGTGAAAAAATGCATGAATAAAAGACTAGAGTGATTATCGAACAAATTAGTACAAGATGAGAGTTATTATAAGCACTAGAACACCTTTAGTTGTTTACTTGGATAAAAGGTATTTGCTTGCCTTTAAGATTTGTATGCTTTTAGTATCACTTCCTTTTTTGTATGACGTATTCATCATACTTTCTTCGGGTATAGCGGACTCAGGGGAATATGTAGTTAAACGTGGCGAAGGATGGGGATATTATGTATATTTGTTTAAGAAATCAGCATTTGCATTTTTATTTGTTTGGTTGGGAACTCTAGGCTCTAAAGAGAAATTAAACACGCCTGAAGATTAATGATGTTAATCCAAAACTTCGCCCTCGCGGGGAGCAGTTTATCGCACAGGCACCTAATGGAGATACCTATACCTTTTCAAGGCTCCGCTTGATAAAAGTCAAACCGATAGAAAAGGACTTTAAGGCTATCGCGCGTTACCAAGCTTATATGATGGCAACGCGAGTTGAAGATGTGCATGGTAATGTCGTTCGGTATCACTATGATAACCAAGGGCGAGTAATTAGAATCAGTGCATCCGATGGGCGCGAGTTAATCATTTCATATCAAGATAATCGAGTAGCGTCTGTTAGCGCGAGAGCGAGAACGTGGACCTATCATTACACAGGTACCTCACTGACGCGTGTAACGCGCCCCGACAATCGCTATTGAGTTACCGCCCGAGCGAGCGAATTGGCCTTGCTGAAATGCTATTCACTCACCTTGATAGTTATGAGAAGCGAGCCGATTTGAAGCAGCGTCGTGTAGACTGGCATCTCAGCAATCAAGATATTTACACAACGGCATATAGCGACTTTACACGGTTTGGCTCTCCCCGTGTTGAGGTGCAGTCGGGGAGCGCGGGTTCGCGTAGGATTGAGCGAGACTATCAAACGCTCACGGACCTTTGGTTGATAGATAGACCAACAGCAAAACGGGTTGACGATATTAGCGAAACAACATGGTCGTATGATAACTGGGGCAATGTCACATCCATTGTCAATAACGGCGTGAATCATACCTTCGCGTATAACAATGGGCAGTTAGTAAAGTACGTATCGCCGCGTGGATTCGAAACAACGTATGCCGATTACTATCGAGGTATTCCGCGTCAGATTGAGCGTCCAATGGGTACCGAAACACGCGCGGTAAATCGTTATGGTGAAATTACGGCGATGACTAACGCGCTGAATATCACGACCACATACGCCTATGATGCTTTAGGTCGGCTGGCTGAAGAGCGCCCGGCAATTGGCATTCCCACAACTTACGATTGGCGTGCAAACGCGTATACAGTGACTCAAGGCGCTCATGTTAATCAATACACATTGGATGGATTTCATCGTGTCATACGTGAGGCAGATAGTGATGTATCAACGAATGACACGCGGTATCGAGAGCGTGCTTACACGCCGGATGGCCAATTGGCCTTTGAATCCACATGGAGCCATCAGTTGGGTAATGGAGTGGGAAATTATTACACTTATGACGCGCTACAACGTAAGACTCGCGTACAGACCCCGTATGGTGACACACAATGGCGTTATTTGAGTAATAATCGGGTGGAGGAGACCGACCCGCGAGGGTTCATCACGACACGTTATTATAGCGGCTACGGTTCAGCCGGAGATGGCGAACTGGTTCGCATTGAGGCGCCTTCGTCAAGTGGTACGATTGTGACTTCATTAACCTATGATAGCGTGGGACGAGCGCAATCGATCCAGCAAGCCGGTCAAACGATTCGCTATCGTTATGACTCTGTTTATACCGATTATGTAGTGGCTGAACAATATCCTGCATTTACTCACCACTATGAGCGAGACGCAGCGGGTAATGCGATTAAACGTTGGGTCGGGAGTGAAGCCCCAACCGTCCGTACCTTTAACGCACAAGACCAAGTGACCCATATTAACTATCCGGGCCAAACAGCGGATGCGACCTATACGTATCGTGCCGACGGCGAGATGGTTAGCGCAAGTAATGGTGATAGTGCGTGGACTTATAGCTATAACGCACTGGGACAATTAACGGAAGAGCGCTTAGAGTATGAGGGCAACAGTTATGCGTTTACATACCGTTATAATGATGCCCATGCCCTCACCCAACGTCGTTATCCCGATGGTTATACGGTGAACTATGCCCCTGATGGTCGTGGTCAAGCGACCCAAGCGGGAGATATCGTGACACGTCTGACGCGCCACAGTGATGGGCGTATGCGAAGTATGCAACTGGGGAACGGACTGACCAGTTACCGGTTAATGGATGAGGAGGGCTTACGGTTAGCGCGTACACAGGTGGTACGTAGTGGCTCATCTGTCATCGATAAGAGCTACGATTATGACGCGGCTGGCAACCTGATATTGGTGTTTGATGCGGTGCATGGAGCGCAATCGATTGATAACTTGACGTATGACGGCGTTAACCGTTTGATAAGCGCGCACGCTGATGCATTTGGTACAATGAATTATGCTTATGACCGGCGGGGAAATCTGACGTCATTGGCGCAGGATGGGGTATCTCAAACCTATCACTACGATGCACAAGACCAGCTGATGAGTGTATCGGGTCGTACGCATCGCAGTAGGTCGCGCATTTTGCGCGACTTTGCGCTGGACGCGTCACCCATACGGGCATAGCTAGTTTACGCTATAACGGAGCGGGGCGTTTAACGCAATTAGGGGATACGCAGTACCAGTACGATGCGCACGGTCATCGCCTCACTGTAGAGCAGGGTGGACAAAAACGGCTAACGGTATACAGTCGAGAGGGTGCGCTGTTAATGAGCGCGCAGAACGGACATAGTAGCTATAAGATAATCCTAGATGATGAAACAGTGGCTCAGGTGGGAGATGATTTAAGTCCAGCCAGCCAACAAGGATACACGGGTCATGTTGGCGATAACACCGGGCTCGTTTATATGCAGGCACGATACTATGATCCAGTGATTGGGCGGTTTTATTCGAATGATCCTGTTGATGCATTAGGTCATTTAAGTACGCCAAACGGTATTCACGGTTTTAACAGATATGCTTACGCCAACAATAATCCTTATAAGTTTACCGACCCTACAGGAATGAGTTCTGAAATTGAATTAGAGAAGTCAGATCTGGGTGAGGTAGTTGCAAATATGTTCGGATTCGAAAATGTAGCAGAAGGAACACAAGCTGGAAATGCTGCGATCGATGCTACAGGTGAAGCAATTGAAGGGACTACCAAAGAGCTAGGTAGCAGAACAAGTGTTTCTGTTAATGGTACAGCAGGGATGGGATTAGGCGCGAAAGCAGGTGCAACTGTAGATTCACAAACTGTTCAAGGTGAAGGGCTTGAGCTTTCTGCAGGTTTAACTGGCACTGCTCATGGAGCTACAGCTAGAGGAACAGTTAATTTTATTTTAATAAAACCAGATGCTAGTGCTAATGGTCCAATAGCATCTACCACTTTAATGGGCGGCGCTGGCTTGGGTGGAGGAGTTACGATTCAGTGGACCCCGTCTGTTGCGTTGACATTGCATGCAGGAGCTGTCGCCGGTGCAAGTGTCAGCTCTAAAGTTGCTGGCGTTAAAACTAGAGTTTTTGATTAGGATTAATATACATGCTCTCGATAGATGATTTGAAAACGGTTTGGTTGTTAATTTCGCTGTCTCTGATCCCTGTAACTATTGCTTACTTTATATATTTCAAAAAGATGATTAATATTTTAATCGTTAAACATAGCGAAGTATACAAAGAGCTTGGTGAGGTTGACTTTGTCAAAAATAATACTATTTCTAGTTCTGGTAAATTTGTTGCTTTTTTAATTTTAGGTAAATACAAATACCTTAAGGATTCTGAACTGAATAATGTCGGTAGGATATCTGGAATTCTATTGGTTTTAGGTTTCATAATATTTGCGGTGGCATTTATCATGCCAATTATTATTGGAAAGTTTAATTAAAAATATTATAAATACAGGATATTTATTTGAGAGGCCTGATAGATGGCATGCATATCGCAATGAGATACAATACAAGGACACCTTCCCACTATGTCAACCTAGTTGTCCAGTTGGCAATTCTGCCATCTTTTAATAAACAGTGGGCGGCATAGGTTCATGTATGCCACGTTATTCTGAAGAGCGCAAAGCGGCAACGCTCAAAAAATTATTACCGCCACAGAGTCGCTCTGTAAATTCTGTGGCCGATGACGATTGGATCAGTCCGCAAACCTTGTATCATTGGTTAAAACAATGTCGTGAGCAAGGAGTTGCAGTGCCCGGACATCAGAAACAGGCTGACCAGTGGTCAGCTGAAGATAAATTAGCCATCGTTATCGAAACCGCCGGTTTATCCGAAGCTGAGTTATCAGCGTATTGTCGTGAAAAAGGCTTATTTACCGAGCAGGTCAAACAGTGGCGGACGGATTGCCTGCAGGGCTTTGGTCGCACTGCTGACAGTGAGCGCCAGGTCAAGCAGGAGCGCAAAAAAACGGCCAAAGAAATTAAAAAGCTCAAGGCCGAGGTTCGCCGCAAAGCGAGCGTATAAGGCTACTCGATTACTTTAACGAAGCGGTGAATAACGGTGCTTCGCGTCATCGGGCAGCCCACGTTATGTGCATAAGCCAGCGCACGTTAAAGCGCTGGGCTCATAATCCGGCACGGGGTAAGCGGCCCACAACAGCCCCAGTTAGACAACCGCGGCAGTTGAGCGAAGACGAAGAGCAGCGCATCCTGATGGTCTGTAATTTACCGCAGTATGCAGATTTACCGGCCTCACAAATCGTACCGTTACTGGCCGATAAAGGCGTTTATATTGGCTCTGAGTCAACGATTTACAGGGTGCTGAAAAAGCACCGGCAATTAACACACCGGGGCAAAGCAAAACTCCGGAATAAACATCCGCTGCCGACCAGTTACACGGCAAGCGGACCGAGTCAGGTGTACACCTGGGACATCAGTTATTGTCCCTCAAACGTCAAAGGCGTTTTCTGGTACCTGTACTTAATACTCGATATTTACATCCGCAAAATTGTCGGCTGGGAAGTCCATGACACGGAATCCGGTGAACGGGCAACATGACTGGTTGAACGAACCCGGCTGCGCGAAAGTTGCTAGCACAATCCGCCGGTATTGCATTTAGATAAAGGGGTACCAACAGCCTCGTTTACACTGAAATCACGGCTGGCCGAGCTGGGCATGGCGATGTCTCATAACTGGCCGCGAGTGAGTAACGATAATCCGTATTCAGAGTCACTGTTCCGGACCGTAAAATATTGTCCGAAATGGCCACGCAAAGGGTTTAGCTCACTCAGCCATGTTCGCCAATGGATGATGGACTTCGTTAACGTTTATAACGAGCACCATCTGCACAGTGGCATTAACTTTGTCACACCGGGCAGCCGGCACCGTGGAGAAGATAACGCCATATTAGCGGCACGCGCCGCATTATATGAGCAACAAAAACGCAGTAGACCCGAGCGCTGGTCAGGCAGCATTCGAAACTGGGCGCCTGCTGGTGACGTTTCGCTGAATCCCTCCAATGTTGAGGAAATTAAGCGCAATATTGCGGTTGCTTAAAACAGGCTTTTTGGACAACTCGGTTGAAAAACACCGAATCAGAGATAAATCTACTTCGAGTTTTCAGATTGGCTTTGGGACATTTTAGTATGGGAAATGCTATGCTTGGAGGCAAAAGCCATCTGTTTCTTATCGTAAAAGTTCATATCTCGTTGGTAACGGCAGAAGAACTTTAATTCCGCATTTGCTGCATCATAGATAGCCCGAATATCGTTTTCCCCAGCGTCGACTGAATAAGTGCCATCGTCGAGTTGATAGGCTGCACGACCACCGACAAAGCTACGATGCACAAGACCTACTGATGAGAGTATCGGGTCGTACGCATCGCAGTAGGTCGCGCATTTTGCGCGACTTTGCGCTGGACGCGTCACCCATACGGGCATAGCTAGTTTAAGCTATAACGGAGCGGGGCGTTTAACGCAATTAGGGGATACGCAGTACCAGTACGATGCGCACGGTCATCGCCTCACTGTAGAGCAGGGTGGACAAAAACGGCTAACGGTATACAGTCGAGAGGGTGCGCTGTTAATGAGCGCGCAGAACGGACATAGTAGCTATAAGATAATCCTAGATGGTGAAACAGTGGCTCAGGTGGGAGATGATTTAAGTCCAGCCAGCCAACAAGGATACACGGGTCATGTTGGCGATAACACCGGGCTCGTTTATATGCAGGCACGATACTATGATCCAGTCATAGGTCGTTTCTACTCAAATGATCCGTTAGGGTTCCGTGATGTGCACAGCTTTAACCGTTATGCTTATGCGAATAATAATCCTTTTAAATTTACAGATCCTACAGGAATGGCACCTGAGCTTATTGGAGCTATCCAGCAGGAGCTTAAAAATTATGCGGCGATGTTTGGGTATTCGAGCGTAAGTCAGGCTAATATTCAAGGACCTAAGGATGTTGCGGCTACAGGCCAATTAATTAAAAAGGGGACTAGGGAAGCTGCGGGTAACATATCTGATGCTGCAACTATAGGTGCAGTTGGATCTGCGGCGGTTGGACAAGTTGAAGCGGCGGGCCCTTTAGTTGTTATTGCCGCTGTAAGTGGATTTGTTGAAGCTGGTTTATCAGAAACTCCTCAAAAAGATCTACTTGTCGAGGGTGTTGTGACTGTAATTGGTGCTAAATCTATAGGGACAGTTGCAAAGATAGCTACGGAATTAGCTGGAAATTCGAAAAAAGTTCAAGGTCTAATTAAGGCTGCTGATGAAGCAGGTCAAAATGAAGTTTCAGAGATTATTAAAGATGACGAAGAAAAACATTAAGCTAGTATCATTCGAATTGCCTTTAGCGGTAGCATGGGTATTAAAAATTATAGCTTTAATTGCTGCTATTTATTTTCTATACGATGTCTATATGGATATATCAAATGGATATGTGGTAAGGCGTGGAAACCAGTATACGTTAGAAGGTTCGCCAACAGCATTCTATTTGAATATTGCGAAACGATTGATCTTTAGTGCCTTATTCGGATACTTAGCTTTTTGGGGAATAAAATTTAAAAAGAAGGAGTTGTAGCCTTTCCTTGAATCTAAAGTCTCTGCCTTACCAGAAATAGTATTGCTAGTGCTTTTTTACCAAAGGTAACACTAAGGCTTTAGTTTTTGATGGCGAGGCGGCCGGTTTATCGGGTGATTTGGCTAATAACTCTGTTGGCACTACAGATTGGTGAAACACAAGAGCTTCAAAATAAGAAAGGTGAAGAAGGTAAATAAATTGAAAGCACTAGCACTAATTACCATTTCATTTTTATTCTTTGTCTCGGGAGGTTTATATGTTGCTGAAAGGACAATGTCAGAAGACTGGGTCTGGGCTGCAATATTGTTCTTGATTGGCTATCAGTGGGTTCATTTATTTATACTTAATAAGAATATGTACACTCTATATGTGGGCGAGCCATTATATGCTGACAGTGATAAATACAAATCATTACGAGTTTTTCACTTCGTAATAGGACTGATTATTTGCATATCCTCTTCATTAGTTTGAGTCCAAAGCCTCGCCCTCGCGGGGCTTTGTTTTTTGCTCACATCAAGCCAAGTCGTAGCTGTTCAATATTCAGATGAGGCGGTGTAAGGTTTGGTGTCAATGCCATGCTTGGTGGCAAAAGCCATCAGTTTCTTATCAAAAAAGTTTATATCTCGTTGGTAACGTCAGAAGAACTTTATTTCTATATTTTCTTGGTCATAGATAGCCCGAATGTCGTTTTTCCCAGCATCAGTAGAGTAAGAGCCACCGTCTAGCTGATAAGCGGATTGGCCTCCAACAAAGCTCTCTTTGGTCAATAAAAACAGCACCTCTTCAACTCGCTCTGGTGGTATAGCTCGAAAGTTAGTTTGGAGGAAAGGTCAAGTCGAGAGGCTGCGCTGTTAATGAGCGCGCAAAACGGACATAGTAGCTATAAGATAATCTTAGATGGTGAAACGGAGGCTCAGGTGGGTGATGACTTAAGTCCAGCGAGCCAACAAGGGTATACGGGGCATGTTGGCGATAACACCGGGCTCGTTTATATGCAGGCACGATACTATGATCCAGTCATAGGTCGTTTTTACTCGAATGATCCTGTTGATGCTGCAACCTTTTTAAGCGGTGGTAATATTCATGGATTCAATCGTTATACCTACGCAAACAATAATCCATATAAATACGTTGATCCTGATGGACAGGATGCTTACTTAGTTAGTCGCCCACTAAGCTTTACAAGTAAAGCAAACCATAATTTTATCGTTTATAACGCTAAATCTCTCGGTGATCCAAATGCTACTGTCCGTTCTTTTGGTGATGTTGGGAACGATACAATAGGGGAAGTTAATGCCAATACTGAAGGATTTTCTGAAGGAACATTGCAGACTGATACGGCAGCATGGCAAAGTCTAAGTGGTGATGGTTCTGATGCAAGCTTTAGGAAAATAGATGCTTCTGATGAAAAGGTAGGCCAAATAGCCGATTCAATAAAAGGAGGCCAAGAATACAGTGCCGTTCCTGAAATACAGGGTGGTGTTAACAGTAATTCCGCAGCCGGAGCTATTGCAAAT
Source organism: Idiomarina sp. D18 (assembly GCF_057748155.1). Classification (NCBI taxonomy): domain Bacteria; kingdom Pseudomonadati; phylum Pseudomonadota; class Gammaproteobacteria; order Alteromonadales; family Idiomarinaceae; genus Idiomarina; species Idiomarina sp. D18. The sequence goes on along the minus strand of NZ_CM173240.1, from coordinate 1,897,219 downwards.
AAATCCGACGGTGGTTCACCTAAAGTGGATAATGGTGTTGCTCAACCGGGGGCCAGTGTTCATGATCGGGTTGAGTTCAAAGAGAAGGAGCTGCACTAGTGGCAATTAAAGCAATTTTAATAGGCATTGTTTTATTATTAATAAGCTACCCGCTCTATTTGTGGATTACTTATATAGATGAGACTGTAACCAGTGGTCAGGCGTATGGTTTTGAAATAGGTGCCACCAAGAAAGAGGTTTACGCAAAACTCCCTGCGGCACTTAGTAAAATAAAGTCACCGAATGAATTGGTTTTCATACAAATCAAGGCTAGTGAAAAAACAGCCTCCGCTCTTGCAACGGATGCGGATTTTGATGTGATGGTTGCACCGTTATTTCATGCAGTGGGGTATGAGTCTTTTCGTGATCACGATTCATGGAGCTTTTATATTAACGCCTCATTTTTTAATAACTTAAAGTTGGACTTCTGCGATGATAAGTTGTGTAAAATTCACAGGCACAGAAAATACTTTGAGCTGCCTTAATTATTACTGTTGAGTCAAAAGCCCCGCCCTTACCAGATGGTGGGGCTTTTTTTAGCCTCGGAATGCTGGTTGGGTGTTGTTACCAAAGCTGGGTGTACTGGCTTTCCCGCATTGAATCCAACCCGAAAGCCTCGCCCTCGCGGGGCTTTATTTTTCTGTTCACATCAAGCCAAATCGTAGCGGTTCACTATTCAGATGAGGCTGTGTAAGGTTTGGTGTCAATGCTATGCTGGGTGGCAAAAGCCATCAGTTTTTTATCGTAAAATTTGATATCCCGTTGGTAACGGCAGAAGAGCTTTATTTCTGCATTTTCTTGGTCATAGATAGCCCGAATATCGTTTTCCCCGGCATCAATCGAGAAAGTTCCTGGACTTCCCAGCTTTCACTAGACAGTCTGTATATTCTCAAAGTACGCTTTTTAAAACCTACCACTACGATGCACAAGACCCACTGATGAGAGTATCGGGTCGTAGGCATCGCAGTAGGTCGCGCATTTTGCGCGACTTTGCGCTGGACGCGTCACCCATACGGGCATAGATAGTTTAAGCTATAACGGAGCGGGGCGTTTAACGCAATTAGGGGATACGCAGTACCAGTACGATGCGCACGGTCATCGCCTCACTGTAGAGCAGGGTGGACAAAAACGGCTAACGGTATACAGTCGAGAGGGTGCGCTGTTAATGAGCGCGCAGAACGGACATAGTAGCTATAAGATAATCCTAGATGGTGAAACAGTGGCTCAGGTGGGAGATGATTCAAGTCCAGCCAGCCAACAAGGATACACGGGTCATGTTGGCGATAACACCGGGCTCGTTTATATGCAGGCACGATACTATGATCCAGTCATAGGTCGTTTCTACTCGAATGATCCGGTTGATTCTGTAAGCCATCTCAGTCGCACAGGTGGCATACATGGATTTAACCGTTATGCATACGCCAATAATAATCCTTACAAGTATACAGACCCAGATGGACGCGAAACTCGCTTGATGGTTGAGGCAAAGCATTTAGATATGGATGTAGCCAAAGGTAATATGACCCAACAAGAGCGACTTGATATTAGCGCAGCGCAAGCTGAAGGCATGGTATCCGCAGTTGGAGCCTTAAGAGTAGGCGCTGTAGCAATAAAACAAGGACTTAAACAGTACGCTAAGAGTTTGGTAAAGCGAAATGGCAATAAAAATAGCGTTACAATGAAAACAAAAGATGGACATGTCAGAGTTGATCTTCAAGGTAAATCTCATTTTGTAAAAGGAAAAGGAGAAGTATCTACTCCTCATGTTCAGGCGTATAGAAATAATGTTATTCCGAAAGGGCCTAGGGCTGGTGAGGTTGGAAGCGTAACTAAAACAGGTGAAACAACCCCCGCAACACTTAAAGATTTAAGAAAAGTAGCTGAACATTTAAAATCTAATGGTCAATGAGGAAAGTAACATGACAGATTTTAATTTTACTGTAAGTGACAATATTGCAATTGAAAAAGATGGGGATTATCTAGATCTGCATTCGGATTTTGATTTTGTAAACATTTCCTTCGATCAAAGTCGATACATGCTAGAGCTTGAGTGGCAAAAGTTAGATGAAGATTGGGTTAATATTAAAGGAACAATAAATAAGCTGACATTGAAATTCAATAATGTCTCTTATCTTTCCTTTTCTAACATAAAGAGCGAATCTACTCTTGAATCATTCGGATGTCTTCATCCTGAAGATAAATCCATTATGAATGGATTTTTACCTTTGACTGAGATAAAAAGTGGTTATGATTTGATATTGCTTTTTGTGGATGAAGGTTCGATTAAAGTTAATTGTGATTCCGTAACGTGCATAGTTGATTAAAGTAATTTTAGGGCCGAGAGTGTAAAAATATCTGTGTAAATGGCATTCTTAGCAATATCGAAGAAGGATATCAGAATGCCAATATCAGACAAACTCATCGATCAGCTGCTTGATGGCTGTGACTCACCCGACGACATTTTAGGTGAAGCTGGGCTGCTCAAGCAGCTTACCAAAAAAGTCGCTGAACGCGCTTTAGAAGCCGAGATGCAAGCCCATTTAGGCTACGCCCCAAATGATGCGGCCGGCAATAACAGCGGTAACTCCCGCAACGGTAAAACCAAGAAGGCTGTTCGTAGCACCAACGGTGACGTCGAGCTGGATATTCCCCGTGATCGCAACGGTAGCTTTGAGCCTAAACTGGTTCGCAAAGGTGAACGCCAGCTTAACGGATTCGATGAGCGCATCGTCGCGCTCTATGCCAGAGGCATGACTACCCGGGATATCCAGGCTTACCTTGAAGAAGCCTACGGTGTTGAAGTATCTCCCACATTCATATCTCAGGTTACAAACGAGGTGATGGACGAAGTAAAGGCCTGGCAACATCGACCACTGGCAAAGCTTTACCCGGTCGTTTACCTTGATTGCCTGGTGGTTCGCAGCCGTGACTCTGGCGTTGTTCAAAATAAGTCAGTCTACCTGGCGCTTGGTATTAACACCGACGGTGAAAAAGAGCTCCTTGGCCTGTGGATGGCGCAAACCGAAGGCGCTAAATTCTGGTTATCTGTGATGAACGAGCTTAAAAATCGCGGCGTCGATGATATCTTTATCGCCTGCTGCGATGGCTTGAAGGGCTTCCCCGAAGCCATTGAAGCGGTTTACCCGAAGACTCAGGTACAGCTGTGCATCGTGCATCAAATTCGCCACTCTATGCGTTACGTAAACTGGAAGCAACGCAAGATCATCGCAGCTGACTTAAAGCTAATTTATGGTGCTGCCACCCGCGCTGCAGCAGAGCAGGCGCTGGAAGAGTTCGCTGAAAAGTGGGATGAAGAGCATCCGACCATAAGCCGCTCATGGCGGGCAAACTGGGAACGCTTAAGCGTATTCTTCGAATACCCGGCGGAGATACGTAAGGCTATCTACACCACTAACGCCATCGAATCGCTGAACGCGTCATTGCGTAAAATTACCAAGACTCGCCGGTCGTTCCCGAATGATGAGGCCATCATGAAGGTATTGTACTTAGCCTTGCATCAGGCATCGAAAAAGTGGACGATGCCCATACGCAACTGGAAACCGGCCATGGCGCAATTCGAGATCATGTATCAGGATCGGATTTAACAGTGCAAACAGCCATTTACACAAAATTTTTTACAGTCTCTTAGGGCCCACTCTTTTAAATCCAAAGCCTCGCCCTCGCGGGGCTTTATTTTTTTGTTCACATCAAGACAAGTCGTAGCGGTTCAATATTCAGATGAAACGGTACAAGATTTCGTCTCAATGCCATGCTTGGTGGCAAAAGCCATCAGTTTCTTATCGTAAAAGTTCATACCCCGTTGGTAACGGCAGAAGAACTTCATTTCTGCATTTTTTTGGTCATAGTTAGCCCGAATATCGTTTTCACCGGCATCGACTGAATAAGTGCCATCGTCGAGTTGATAGGCTGCACGACCACCGACAAAGCTACGATGCACAAGACCCACTGATGAGAGTATCGGGTCGTACGCAGCGCAGTAGGTCGCGCATTTTGCGCGACTTTGCGCTGGACGCGTCACCCATACGGGCATAGATAGTTTAAGCTATAACGGAGCGGGGCGTTTAACGCAATTAGGGGATACGCAGTACCAGTACGATGCGCACGGTCATCGCCTCACTGTAGAGCAGGGTGGACAAAAACGGCTAACGGTATACAGTCGAGAGGGTGCGCTGTTAATGAGCGCGCAGAACGGACATAGTAGCTATAAGATAATCCTAGATGGTGAAACAGTGGCTCAGGTGGGAGATGATTTAAGTCCAGCCAGCCAACAAGGATACACGGGTCATGTTGGCGATAACACCGGGCTCGTTTATATGCAGGCACGATACTATGATCCAGTCATAGGTCGGTTCTACTCGAATGATCCAATTGGATTCCGTGATGTACATAGCTTTAATCGGTATGCGTATGCAAACAACAATCCGTATAAGTATGTTGATCCGACCGGAATGGCAAGTAATAGGTTGGAGAAATACCAAGACCAGCAGCGTCAGAATTTTTGTGGTATTACAGGTTGTGACTACTCATATTCTAGTGGTTCTTCTAGCAATTCTAAAAAAGAAGATAGTAGCAGTAATGGAGAAACAGTCACGGCAACTACGGTTGCAATTGGAAGGACAGCGAGTCAAGCCGGAGTGGCAATTCCTAAATGGGTCAGAACACCTTGGGGTTTAGTTTTAATGGCGGTTCTGCCGACAAAAATGGGAGACGGGACTTTTTCTCAGCAAAAGCTTGAAGATATGCAACCGTCTCAATGTTTACCGATTTGCACCTTAGCGGATAGTTCGCAAATTCCCGTCGGATCAATATCATATCGGCTTGATATGGTGCCACCAAGCACTCCGCATTACCCATTTACGGGAGACCATGTGCATTTATATGAAGCAATGCAAAACCCCAACAACTGCCAATGCTTTTGGAAAGAGTTTAATATTGTTGCGCCTCCACCTCCGTTAAATGCTATCCCAATACAGCCATTTATAAGGTAGATAAGAAAATGAAATACAAAACGGGAGAAGTTGCAAAAGTTGGTGATATTGTACAATTATGGGAAGGAAATCTCGGTAAAGTTGTTTGCTCAATCGATACTAACGAGTATTCAAAAGAGTATGCATTCAATGAGTGGTCATATTTGAAAGTGGGAATTTTGATAATGTCAGACAGCGCTGGATTGGTTCATAAAACAAGCTCTGATGAAGACTTAAAGCTGATTAAACGTAGTGGTTAAAGCTTTCAACGAAGATTGCTAAATTTGTGTTTCCTAGATTCAACTAATAACTGCAACACTCGCTCTTAGCGTGTTGCAATTGCTCTTTAAAAATTATGTCTGGCTGAATAAAGCCCAGTGTTTTCCTGGGACGTAAATTCAGGCGTTGCTGATATTTAGCCATCAGCTCGTTGGTTACAGTGCTCAAATCAGTACCTTTTGGCACGTATTGACGCAATAAGCGGTTCGCATTTTCGTTCGCGCCGCGCTGATAAGAAGCATACGGGTCAGCAAAATAAACGTCGGTCTCGAGCTCTTTTGCAATTCGTTCATGGCCCGCGAATTCTAAACCGTTGTCGGCCGTAATGCTGTGAACCAGAGCTTTAAAGGGCTGCAGCATTTCTATAGTGGCGTCAGCAACGGCATCAGCGTGTTTGCTTGTGACTTTTTTCACAAGGTAAAAACGGCTTTTACGCTCTAACAGCGTGACAATAGCACCGGTTCCACGCTTGCCGATAACAGTGTCGATTTCCCAGTCGCCGTAGCGTTCTCGGTCATCAATAATTGCTGGCCGGTCGTGTATCGAGCGACGCCCTAAAATCCGACCTCGTTGCTTATGCAGGCGCTTTTTATAGCGTCTTAACCGGTGGCGAAGGTGAGTAAATAAACCACCTCCGCCATAAAAGTCAGCCAATACATAATTGTAAATCCACTCGTGACTGACTGGATAGCCTATTCGCGTGCAGATAGCCGATATTTGATCCGGGCTCCAGTCCATCTCGAGCATCAGCTCTACAGCGTTTCGCGTATTCTCGCAAACCCTTTTGGGCTTTGGCTTTAAACGCCGTTTTAGCGTGCGCTCTTGAGCCAGTTGAGGGTCATAAGACCCTCATAAACTGTTGTTACGTCGCAACTCTCGATGGACGGTCGAGGGCGCAATGTTCAGTTTTCTTGCAATCTCTCGTTGTGAAAATTCTTCTGAGAGCAACGCAGAAAACGGGTATAGTTGTCCCTCGGTCAGCTGCCGATAACTCATGTTAGAGCTCACTTTTTTTGGTCGAAAAGTAAGACTACCACATGTGGGTAGCTGACCTCCTTCCGACCTATCCCATTACATGAGTGTTGCGGTTATTATCTGAATTCAGGAAATAAAAGAAGAGATCAATGATGAGTAAAAGAGCTCGTTTGGTTGTCTATTTGGACAAAAGGTATTTGCTTGCCTTTAAGATTTGTATGCTTTTAGTATCACTTCCTTTTTTGTATGACGTATTCATCATACTTTCTTCTGGTATAGCGGACTCAGGGGAATATGTAGTTAAACGTGGCGAAGGATGGGGATATTATGCATATTTGTTTAAGAAATCAGCATTTGCATTTTTATTTGTTTGGTTGGGAACTCTAGGCTCTAAAGAGAAATTAAACACTCCTGAAGATTAATGATGTTAATCCAAAACTTCGCCCTCGCGGGGCTTTGTTTTCTGCTCACATCTAGGCAAGTCATGGTTGTTCACTATTCAGATGTGACTGTGCAAGATTTCGTGTCAATTCCATGCTTGAAGCTGCAGAAAGGCGTACTTACAGAAAAGGTGCGAGTGATACCGTCGCAGTAATAACGGAAGAAACGGCATCTCGTGTGGAAGAAGAGGCAACAAAGTTAATAATAGAGGAAGATAGGCTTGAATAAATCTAAGAAACTTAATTGGCTATATTTAATCGTTGCCATTGTACTCTTAGCACTTACTTACCATAGTTGGGACACAGGCCATATCTCTTACAGAGGTGTTAGAATCCTCGAAAGTGAGCCTTTATATTGGCCTATCCTTATACTTGGCTTTTTAGGAGGGGTATATACTTTGTTTTTAGCTGTCTCTGGAATTTTTGATTATAGAAAGAAACACGAATAAACGTGATGCGATAAGGATGGTTTTCAGAGTCATCTAAAAAAGACGTGCACTAATAATAAAGGCTATCCAAATGAATTTAATAATAAAGAAAAGATACTACCATTTAAAAAAAGCACTAACATATTTTTGGTTACCGATTATAGCTGTCTTGGCTGGATCGGTCTTTCCTCCATTAGCGGTAGTTGGGATGGTATTTGTAGCGTATGGCTTTTTCAGATACATAGCTTATGCACTCAGTCCTTGCCCTAAATGCGGCGGTCATTTTTTTGGTTTCCCTTCCATCATATCTGGGAGTTGTTATTCAATGATAAATGATTCATGGAAGTGCAATTGCTGTGGTGAAAAAACTAATCAGTAAAAGATACTTGCGTGTCTTTAAGGTTGGTAAGCCTTTGGTATCACTTCTTTTTTTCGGGTGTAACGGAATCAGGAGAATATGTCGTTAAACGTGGCTAATCTTTCTGGTTGTTTGGCTAAGCTCGTCTTCTGCATTCTCTCAGGAAACATACAGGTCTCAGCACAGTCACGCAGAGCAGAGAAGTTCTCAAACTTTAAGTAAGCTAGATGCTGAAACGTTTGTGGGTTGTATTGATTACGTTGTTACGTACGTAGCAGTTCCTACTGATAATCATGAGCAAAAAAAGAGGGCTGAGTTTGCTATAGCTGAGGTTCTCAAGTCTAGTGGCGATCAGCAGATGCAGTGTTTTAATGCAGATGGTGATTGGGTTCGAATATATAAAAACGGAGAACAGGTCGATCGAATTTGGTATTTTGCTGATACGAATGAAGAATACACCCTATTTAAGACTGGCTTACTTAAATATTTTGTAACCGATACAGCTGAGCCCGAGGGCTTTTCCGAGCTTGGAATTGAACGCATCATTAAAACAAAGCAGAAAAAACGCATCTTGGGATATGACTTGGTCAAATATACCGCAACGAAGGAGTCTGGAACTGTTGAGAGCTATTGGGTAAGTAAGGATTTGTTGAGAAACCCTGCATCCTACGAAAACAATAAATTTGCGTTTACAGACCAACTTTATGATGTTCTTAAAGGTGTTCCTCTTTATCACGAAAAAACAGTCGCCAACTTCATGACGACCCTTCGAGAAGCCAAAGCAATAAGAGAACAAGAGCCCAGTGCTGAACTCTTCGATCTACCCGCGGTAGATGTGTATCGTTGGTAGTTAGCGCATTATCCCCCCTCCGTTGGTCGCGCATTTTGCGCGACTATAAAGTGCCCAATAACCCACTACGACCAAAGTCCAATTTCACCTGTATACAACTCCACCTACATTTGTTAACGACCCTAACAAAGGTTAACAATTATTCTTACAACAGGAGGGGACGTTATGGCATTTAAAAACGAAGATGATGCCAAAGCGTATTGGAAAGAGAACCTGAGCTTAATGCTTAAACTGCTCGTCGTGTGGTTTGTGGTTTCCTATGGCTTTGGAATTCTCTTAGTGGATGTGCTGAATGAAATCCGTTTCTTTGGCTTTAAGCTAGGATTCTGGTTTGCGCAGCAGGGCTCCATTATTACCTTTATCGTGCTGATTTTCCTTTACGTGCGGGGAATGGCGAAACTCGATAATAAATACGAAGTTCACGAGGACTGATGCGCTATGGATATTCAAACGCTCACATTTATTATTGTCGGTCTGACCTTTGCACTGTATATCGGTATCGCAATTTGGTCTCGTGCCGGCTCAACCAATGATTTTTATGTTGCTGGCGGTGGTGTACACCCCATTGCTAACGGTATGGCGACCGCTGCTGACTGGATGTCGGCTGCGACCTATATCTCGATGGCGGGTATTATCGCTTTCGCAGGTTACGATGGCTCGGTTTATCTAATGGGCTGGACCGGTGGCTACGTGCTGCTTGCTATGTGTTTGGCACCGTATCTACGGAAATTCGGTAAGTTCACCGTGCCTGATTTTATCGGTGACCGCTATTACTCGCAGACAGCACGCACCATCGCAGTGCTGTGCGCGATCTTGGTTTCGTTCACCTACATCGCAGGTCAAATGCGAGGGGTTGGCGTGGTATTCTCGCGCTTCCTCGAAGTTGATATTGCGACGGGTGTCATCATCGGTATGGTCATCGTGTTCTTCTACACCGTGCTCGGCGGCATGAAGGGGATTACTTACACCCAGGTCGCGCAATACTGCGTGTTGATGTTCGCTTATATCGTACCTGCTGTTTTCTTGTCACTCTTAATGACAGGCCACATTTTGCCGCAAACCGGCTTTGGAGGTACCGTCGCCGACGGATCCGGCCAGTTCTTGCTCGAGCGGCTTGATGGGCTCTCGACCCAGCTGGGTTTTGCTGAGTACACCGAGGGTGTGCGTAGTAAAGTCGATGTGTTCTTTATTACCGCTGCCCTGATGGTGGGTACAGCAGGCTTGCCGCATGTCATTGTTCGCTTCTTTACGGTACCTAAAGTACGTGATGCGCGTCGTTCAGCGTTTTGGGCATTGGCATTCATCGCTGTTGTTTATCTGACTGCACCGACTATCGCTGCATTCGGTAAAATGAACATGATCAACACCGTTAACGGGCCCGATCTGCAAGGCGTTGAGTATGATAATGCGCCAAGCTGGATTAAGAACTGGGAAAAAACCGGTCTGATTTCTTGGGAAGACAAAAACGACGATGGTCGTATGTTCTACTCAGGTGATGAGCGCAACGAAATGACGATTGACCGAGACATTATGGTCTTGGCAAACCCAGAAATCGGTGACTTACCGGCGTGGGTTGTGGCACTGGTTGCTGCGGGTGGTGTGGCTGCTGCCCTGTCGACATCGGCGGGTCTGCTGTTGGTTATTTCAACATCAGTCTCCCATGACTTGCTCAAGCGAAATCTGATGCCTAACATTACCGATAAGCAGGAGCTGATGTATGCGCGTCTCGCTGCAGCGGTGGCTATCTTGATTTCCGGTTACTTTGGGGTCTATCCGCCCGGCTTCGTGGCGCAGGTGGTTGCCTTTGCCTTCGGTCTCGCGGCATCGAGCTTCTTCCCTGCGATCATTTTGGGTATTTTCAACAAACGCATGAACAGCAAGGGCGCTATTGCCGGCATGATCGTGGGTATTGTGTTCACCTTTAGTTACATTGTGTTCTTTAAATTTATCTCTCCAGAGTTAAATACACCTGACCATTGGTTATTTGGTATTTCGCCAGAGGGTATTGGTACTTTAGGTATGATCTTTAACTTTGTGGTGGCATTTATTGTTCATAAAATGACAGGCGATGCACCTAAAGACATTCAGGATTTGGTGGAGTCTATCCGCTATCCTAAAGGTGCAGGCGAAGCACAGGATCACTGATTTCCCAACCAGTGAGTGAAAGAGCAAGCTCCGGTGCATCGCATCGGAGCTTTTTTTATAAGGCGGACTTATGGATATCGAACGCTTTTTAACAGACTGCCCCCCGTTCGATGAGTTAACCGAACAACAGCGAACGTGGTCAGTCAATCAAATGCAGTCCACCTACATGAACGCGGACAACTGCAATGAGGTTATGCGTGATTGCAGTCCTGCGCTTTTTATCGTGCGCTCGGGTGTGTTTGACCTAAAAGGCAAAGATGGCACATTAGTCGAGCGACTCGAGCAGGGCGATCTATTTGGTTATCCATCGCTTCTCAGTGGCCGTGCCATCGTCAATACGCTGCAGTGTATTGAAGACGGGATTGTTTACGTGTTACCGCAATTCGCGTTTGATAAATTACGCAACCAATCGCGCGCGTTTGAGCGTTATTTTATCAACGCTCATGGTGAGCGCTTACTGACCGAACGACGAGGAAAGACAGGTGGCTACGACGACTACGACTGGACCGAGCAACGTGTAGAAGATGTGATTCAGCGAGCGCCGATTAGTCTCGCGAGTGATACGACGATTCAAAATGCAGCGCAGTGCATGTCTGAGAATGGTATCTCTTCGATACTGGTAGTCGATAACGACCAATTAGTCGGCATTCTTACCGACCGTGATATTCGCAACCGTGTCGTGGCAAAGGGACTGGGATTTAATGTCACTGTCGCTGCGGTGATGACTCATCTGCCTGAGTTTGTGTTTGCCCATCGTTCTTTATTAGATGCGCTGACGACCATGACGGCTAATAACGTCCATCACTTACCGGTCGTCGATGAACAGTTGCGCCCTGTCGGTATGATCACCGCCACCGATTTAATAAAGCAGCAACGCAGTGAGCCAGTCTATTTAATTAGTTCAATTTATAAGTCGACAACGCGGGCGCAGCTTGTTGAGGAAGCACAGAAAATCCCGCAATACCTGAATAGTTTTGCTTTACGAGTTAAGCAGACAGCCATTTTAGGACGACTAATGGCCTCGTTGACCGACGCTATGACCCGTCAGTTTATTAAGCTATTTGAAGCTGAAAATGGCGCGGCACCGGCACGCTATTGTTGGCTGGCTTTTGGTTCGCAAGGGCGCGAAGATCAAACCCTGAGCTCTGATCAGGACAATGGCCTATTGTTGGCCGATGGACTCACCGAGAGCCAATTAGACTGGTTCAGACGTTTGGGTGAGTATGTCTGTGAGGGGTTACATGATTGCGGGGTGCCACTTTGCCCAGGCAATATTATGGCATCGAACTCTGAATGTCGCGGCACCCAGCAGCAATGGCTGGCACGTTTTGAACGCTGGACGACACATCCTACCCCCAAAGCGCTCATGTATTGCCAGATATTTTTTGACAGCCGTGCGGTAGCCGGGCAACAAAAAATGTTTAACCAGTTTCGAGAGGCAGTCGCTGATATTGGAAAAAATGAATTTTTTATTGGCAACTTAGCTTTACTAGTTAACCGTATTTCGGTCCCACTGGGTTTATTTAATCGCTTTCGTACTGAAGATGTAAAGCAAGGTGAGCGAATTGATATTAAGCGCTACGGTATTGCTTTGATAAATGACATTGTGCGGCTGTACTCGCTCCATCAAGGATTGACTGAGCCGGCTACGGCACAACGGATTGAGCGATTACAGGACAGCCGTCTCATTAGCGAACGTGACCGCCAGTCGTTACTCGAAGCTTGGCAATTTTTAACGCAACTGAGGCTAGACCACCAGCTGCGAGTTTGGCATACCGACGAGCCTAAAAATGCCATTGACCCCGACAGTTTAAGCACGCTATCGCGGCGGCAACTCAAGACCGCGTTTAAAATTATAAAGCAAGCGCAACAGGGCGTGGGGCTTAAGTTTAGTCGGCAGGGGTATTGATGGGTAACCTGATGAGTATAAACAAGCTCCGTCAATCATGGACAAAGCACAGGCAGTTGCAGAAGCCCTGGCAGGATCACACCTATATAGCAATTGATATCGAGACCACGGGTCTTGATCCTATTAATGACCAAATCTTGTCAATCGCTTGGGTTCCAATAAAGCCGCCGATGATCTTAATTGGTGAAGCACAGTACCATGAATTTTGCGTAGACCCCGATGTCGATTTACAACAAAGTCCCACGATTCATGGATTAACAAAGGCTCAGCTAAGTAGCGGGGGTGATGTTAAAAAAGTCTTAAAAGACTTGGAAGAAAAACTTTACGGGTGTGTTATGGTGTGCCATCACCGAAGCCTTGACTGGTCTTACCTTCGTGACAACAGGTTAACAGAAAATTTACATTTTAAGCCTTTGGGCGTTTTTGACACGCTGAGTTTCGAAAAAAACAAAATGTCTTTTGATAATGAATTTCAGTTACACAACTCGTCATTGACCTTGGCCGCTTGTCGAACAAGGCACGGACTACCAATATATACAAGTCACCATGCAATGGATGATGCGATTGCGTGTGCTGAATTATTTTTGGCGCAGGCCACAAAAATCAAGCCTCACAACGAGAAATTACGCTTCCTGTTAAAACAAAGTAGATAACTAACACCAACCCCAAATATTTTAAACATATAGTTTACAATTCGGTTTGGGGTTGCTATGTTCTTTCTACGTCAAAAACCACAACGCTTGGTTTTAAGGCGCACAAAAAAAATATTCCAGGGAGTATTCCAATTATGAAATCTCAATTTTTCAAACGCACGCTAACTGCTGCAGCGGTTGCAGCAGCGATGGGTTTGTCAGCAACAGCTGTTGCACAGAGCACGACCGGTACCGTTAACGGTCAAGTTGTGACTTCTAGCGATGCTGCTGTTACTGGTGCAACTGTTACCATCCGTAACGTTGACACAGGCTTCACTCGTACTGTTCAGGTAGAGTCAGACGGTTCATATCGTTTCCCTCAATTACCGACAGGACGTTACACGGTCACTGCTAACGCTAACGGCTATGAGCCGAACCAAACTCAAGAGTTTGTAATCAGCGCAGGTGGCTCGCGTGAAATCACTGTACCTCTTTCAAGCGGTATTGAAACTATCGACGTTTCAGGTACTAGCATCTCGATGGTCGACACACGTGCTTCTGGTACGTCATTGAACATCGGCGAAGCTCAAATCGACCGTATCCCAGTTCCACGTAACGCTACTGCGGTTGCATTGCTTGCTCCAAGCACAACTGCTGGTGATGGCCGTTTCGGTAACTTAGCTTCTTTCGGTGGTTCATCAGTTGCGGAAAACGCTGTTTATATCAACGGCTTGAACGTAACCAACTTCCGTACAGGTACTGGCTTCTCAGACGTACCATTTGAATTCTACAAAGAATTCGAAGTTAAGACCGGTGGTTACTCTGCAGAGTTTGGTCGTTCTACTGGTGGTGTTATCAACGCTATCACGAAGAGCGGTACTAACGAATTTGAGTTCGGCGCAAACGTTTATTATCAACCAGAGAGCTTGCGTGAAAACGCACCAAATACAATCTTGTCTGATGGTTCTGTTTACGTACGTAATGATAATAGCGAACGTTCAGACATGGAAGGTAACATCTACGCGTCTGGTCCAATCATTAAAGACACGTTGTTCTTCTATGCAATCTATAATCCGCGTAATATCGAGAACAACTACTCATCTGGTCAAGGTGACTTCTTCAACGAAGCTGTCGCTGATGATGCGTTCTACGGTGGTAAAATTGACTGGCAAATCACCAGTAACCATCTAGTTGAACTGTTGGCATTCTCGGATTCAGCTACCACTGAAACAGACGCTTCCCGCGTAGCTGCGGACGGCAGCCTCAACTACACATCAACTTCGTATGAAGAGACTGGTGGCGACAACTGGTCAGTAAAATATACCGGTTACTTGACTGACGACTTAACGGTTTCAGCATTGTACGGTGAAAACAAATATGACTTGACCTCATACAGTAACGTACAAGCTAACTGTAACTTCGTATACGATCTTCGCGATGCAGCGCCTCTAGGCACGTTCGCAGGTTGTATCGGCAGCCCAGGTTACTTGACTGAAGAAGGTCAAGATAAACGTGAAGCGATGCGTGTGGACTTCGAATGGTATCTTGGCGACCACTTGCTACGCTTCGGTTATGATACTGAAACAAATACCTCAAATGCGCTTGAAGGCTATTCAGGTCCAGGTGGTAAGTTTGTGTATCTACGCGACGGAACCCCAGGCGGTCAGCTTGATAACGGTGCAAGTATCCCGGCAGGCGTTACTGAGTACGTTGAAGAGCGCGTTCGTACCGTTGAAGGTAGCTTCGAAACTGAAAACCAAGCGCTTTACGTTGAGGATATCTGGACTATCACCGATAACCTAACAGCAACGATTGGTCTTCGTTATGACTCGTTCGAAAACAAAAACGGTAACGGCGAAACTTTCGTAAAAGTTGATAACATGTATGCGCCACGTCTTGGCTTGTCATACGACATCAACGGTGACGGTCAGTCAAAAGTATTTGCAAACGTAGGTCGTTACTACTTACCAGTAGCAAGTAACACTAACGTACGTATGTCTGGTAACGAGTATGATGTAACTCAATACTTTGCACTGGCAGGTACTTCAATTGACCAGTTCAACGGCAACGATTATCTGACTTATACTAAAGGCGATAAGATCGGTGACGACCGCGTAAACGCGGATGGTACCGTGCCGAACACTAAAGAGTTCGTCGACCAAGATATCGACCCAATGTACCAAGACGAATACATCATCGGTTATGAAGCAGCATTCGCTGAAAACTGGAGCTGGGGCGTTCGTGGCATCCGTCGTGAATTGAACGGCGCAATCGATGACATGAGCGTTGAAAGTTATCTTGATGATACCTACGGTTGCCACGGCGGTAGCTCGTATGTATTGGGTAACCCAGGTAAAGTTGCAACTATCTTTGCTGATACCGACTGTAATGCAGACACTGCGCTTGAAAAAATCGACATCGATTTGGCAGAGCTTGGTTTCCCAGAAGGCCAACGTTCTTACAACGCTGTTGAGCTAACCTTAGCAAAAGCGTGGGACGGCAAATGGTCATTAAACGCGTCTTACACTTGGGCTCAAAGCTACGGTAACACCGAAGGTTTGGTTAAGTCTGACATCGCTCAAGACGATGCGGGTATCACTCAGGACTTTGACTTTGCAGAGTTGATGGATGGTGCTTACGGTTACTTGCCGAACGACCGTCGTCATACTTTCAAAGCATACGGTGCATACGCGTTGACTGAGAACTTCCGTTTAGGTGCAAACTTTACGTTGAGCTCAGGTCGTCCATTGAATGCATTCGGTATCGGTCACCCGAACGGTGTGCCTTCATACGGTGATACTTTCTACGTATGTACAGCGAGCTGTAATGACGGTGACGTAACTACCAATGAGTACAATCAAATTACTCGTGGTACTTACGGTCGTACAGACTGGACTCCAACCTTGGATCTTAACGCGACTTACGTAACCGAGTGGGCTGGAACTGAAATCGAATTCCGCGCAGACGTATACAACGTATTGAACTCTTCAGCAGTTCAGCGTCGTAACGAGTTCGCAGAAGAGAACGTTCCAGGGGATGCTAATGAATACTTCATGGCACCAACTTCTTACCAAACGCCTCGCTACGTTCAGTTGAGCGCTGGTATCAAGTTCTAATAGAACATTCAGTTAATACTGAATACAAAACCACCCTTCGGGGTGGTTTTTTTTTGTCCAATCCGCTCTCCGCGTACTTAATTGAGTTGTTATTGACTTCATAATAATTCTTTAAAGTCAAACACTTAATAATAAAGTTAATCATAATTTAGTAACAAGTTGTTTACATAAAATTAACTTATTGCTAAATTCAAATTACCTCAAACATATTTTGAGGTAAAAAACAATAAAGTTCCGGGGAGTTTCAAATCATGAAAAGCACAACTTTTCGTAAAAATTTGTTGGCAGTAGCCATTGCTGGCGTCTTTTCGATGCCCGTTATGGCGCAAGATCAGCAAGAATCTACTGCTGACGATCAGCAAGCAGAAAAAGTAGCTGAGCGCATTCAAGTGACAGGTTCGCGTATTCCGCAATCGTCTAACGTAGTGAGCTCTAGTCCTATATCTCAAGTAACCTCAGAGGAGTTCGAGTTTTCGGGTAACGTTCGGACCGAGGATTTAGTGAACGATTTACCACAAGTGTTTCCAGGTCAGACATCTACCGATTCAAACGGTGCAACTGGCACGGCAACTATTTCACTCCGGGGATTAGGCTCTAATCGTACATTAGTGCTTATGAATGGCCGCCGGTTGGTCATGGGATCGCCATTACAAGGCGCTATCGCGCCAGACTTAAATCAGATCCCAGGCGCACTGGTTGAAAATGTTGAGTTACTCACGGGCGGTGCATCGGCAACTTACGGTTCGGATGCTGTCGCGGGTGTCGTGAACTTCATCATGAAAGATGATTTTGAGGGCGTAAAGCTAGATTATCAGCACAGCTTTTATCAGTACAATAATCCCAACAGCAATGATGTAGCGCAATCGGCCCGTGACGCTAACTTCGACCTGGCGCCAGGTTCTGGTCGCGATGGTCATATGAATGATTTCTCGATCATTTGGGGGGTCAATGCGGATAATGGCAAAGGTAATATCACCGGCTACGCGACTTATCGCGATATCAAAGCGGTTACACAAGATAATCGCGACTATAGTATTTGCTCACTAGCAGGTGGACCTGGAGATTATTCCTGCGGTGGCTCCGGCACCATTCCAGACGGTCGCCTAACTGATTTCGTTGACTACGACTACTACATCGATCAAGGTACTTTCCAAGAGTATGACGGGCGTTTATACAACTTTGGTCCTCGCAATTATTTTCAGCGTCCCGATGAGCGTGTCACACTCGGTGCATTTGGTCATTACGAAATCAACAAAAACATGGAGTTTTTCGGTGAAGTTGGCTTCGTTAAAGACCGAAGTGTTTCACAGATCGCGGAATCAGGTGCCTTTTTTCCACAGGTTGATTTGAGTTGTGATAACCCGTTCCTATCGCCGCAACAAGCAAGCGTATTGTGTGGACCGGGTGGTCCCGCCACTGTATCAGGTGATCCGAATGTGTGGGAAGGTGTTTACATCGGCAAGCGCAATGTTGAAGGCGGTCCGCGTCAGAATGATATTCAGCATTTATCGTATCGCGGCGTGTTCGGAATTCGAGGATATTTGAACGATACGTGGAGTTATGATGTTTCTGCTAATTTCGGTAACGTGACATTAAGTTCGACCTATCTTAATGATTTCAGTATTACCAATATTGGACGAGCACTCAACGTCACAACGGATCCCGACACTGGGGAGGCGGTCTGTACCGCAGCTTTGAGTGGTGTTGATCCAAATTGCGTGCCTTGGAATATCTTTGCGCCAAATATTACCCAAGAAGCCCTCGATTATCTAACGCTACCGCTCTATGCCAATGGTGAAACTAATTTGCGTGAATATACTGCCTATGTGATCGGTAACCTTGGTGACTATGGTATCCGCAGTCCTTATGCCGTCGGTGGAGTCGAGCTTTTGCTGGGCGCGACCACACGCAGCGAAGAGCTCGTTTTCCAACCCGATAGTGGCTTTACATCAGGTGATGGGGCCGGTCAAGGCGGGCCTACAATCGGAGTTTCCGGTAGCTTAAGTGTTGATGAAATCTTTTCGGAAGCAAAAATCTATTTGGTTGAGGGAGCCGACTGGGCGGACACTCTTACAATGGATCTTGGTTATCGCTATTCGGAATATTCAACAGCCAAAGAAACCGATACCTACAAGTTAGCTTTAGGTTGGGATATTAACGAGATGTGGAAGGTACGTGGTAGCTTCCAGCGTTCGGCACGTCATGCCAACATTCGTGAATTGTATCAAGCTCAGTCTATCGGTTTGTACGATATGGATTCAGATCCGTGTGGTGGTGCTGATCCAGAAGCTACTCTAGAGGAGTGTCAACGCACCGGTGTCACTTCGGCGCAGTACGGCAATATCCCACAAAGTCCAGCTAACCAATACAACTCGATTTCAGGAGGTAACCCCGATCTAGAGCCTGAAACCTCAGATACAATATCTGTTGGTTTTGTCTATCGCACAATGGAAGGGGATTTCGATGTTTCTTTAGATTACTTCGATATAAAAGTTGAGGATGCCATTGGTATTGTCGCAGCTGAAACCACGCTCGATTTGTGTTTGGATACCGGTGATGCGCAGTTCTGTGATCTCATTAATCGCGGTCCGGATACAGGTTCACTTTGGTTGGGTCAAGATAATATCATTGCGACTAATGTGAATATTGGTTTTGAGCAGCGGTCTGGTTTTGACTTAAATTCAAGTTATACCATTCGCTTTGATAATGATTTTGGCAAGCTCAAATTCAACCTAGTGGGCACTTATTTCACTAAGTTTGATACTCAGCCGGTTGTCGGTCTTCGTGTGTATGAGTGTGCGGGCTATTGGGGAGGCGTATGTGGTGCGCCAAATCCAGAGTGGCAACATAACTTGCGAGCGACATGGGAAAACAACGACGGCTTAGCCGTTTCTGCAAATTGGCGGTACCTTGGTGAGACTCAGCAACTTGATAGTGGACCGCAAGATATCGATGCAGAAAACTATCTTGACTTAACTGCTCGTTACCGTTGGGGAGATAACACGACGATTAGTGTAGGCGTGAATAACGTGCTTGAAAATGATCCGCCGTACTTAACCGGTGCGCCAGGTAGTAATGGTAATACCTATCCAGGGTATTTTGATGCACTCGGACGCTACGTGTTCGCGAGTATCTCCTATCAATTCATGTAATCTTTTAAATTCAATGAGTTATATGCAAAAGGCAGCGCTTCAGCTGCCTTTTTTACATCCAAAGAACACTTGTTAACCTAAAGTGATACATTTGACTATGAGTTGTGCATATCGACTAAAAGGTGGTCAAACAGTTCGTTTAACAGGTCCATTTAGTTGAATTTCTCCTCAGCTGGCGTTAAAAGTCGGTGCGGCATCGCAAAGACCTCAATTGAGCGATGACCGCTCATTCACGTCACTTATCCTCTGATGAGCGACAGAATAAGAACATACACCAGGGAGAAAAACATGACGAATAGTACCTTCCGCAAGAGTTTAACTGCTCTCGCTGTAGCGGGTGGTCTAGCAACCCCAGCGTTGGCTGTCGCGCAGGACAGCAATACTGTTGAAGCGCAAGGCAATATCGAAAAAATTCAAGTTACGGGTTCACGCATTAAGCGTTCAGACCTAGAAAGTGCGTCTCCTGTAGAGGTTCTTTCCGCAGACGAACTGACAGATCAAGGCCGCTTATCGGTTGCCGATGCGTTACGTAATCTTACCTCGAACTCGTTTGGCTCATTTGTACCAAGCTCAGGTAGCTCAGCACAATCACAGTCTACGGTTAACTTACTTGGTGTCGGCGCAAGTCGTACGCTAGTTTTACTCGATGGTAAACGCGTAGCCGGTTCACCATCGTTGGGTGGCTCTTCGGCTAATTTAAGCACGATTCCAATGGCGGCTGTGGAGCGCATTGAGGTGCTTAAAGATGGTGCTTCAGCGGTATATGGTTCTGATGCCGTCGCAGGTGTCGTTAATATTATCCTAAAAGACGACTTCGAAGGTGTCGCAATTAACACCAAAGTCGGTCGTCCGGAGGCTGAAGGGGGTGATAATGAGAGTTTCAGTATCACCGCAGGTACGTCGTCAGATCGTGGTAATCTGACTATGGTGTTCGAGCATCAGACACGTGACGCGATCTATGACCGTGATCGTCCGTACACAGCACCACAGATGTTCGACGAAAATGGTGATGGTGTCATCTCGTTAAACGATGAAACGATTGGTATTTCAAAATACGGTGCGACGCTTGTTAATCCTGAGGGAAACTATGAGGCATCGCCGTTATGTGGTCAACTGACAGAAGACGTGGATGGCTTTGTGGGTGTACTCGACCAAGGTACCGCAAACGGTGGTATCGGTCAGGGGACGGTATGTGGATATGCCTATTCCAGTGTATCGACAAACATGGCTTCGACTGATCGTAACTCATTAATGGTGAATGGAAACTACCAGATTAACGACGACGTTGAACTGTATATGCGCGGTATGTTCGCTAAAAACAGTTCATTTGGTCGATATGCGCCAGCCGCGGCGAAGTGGGAAAATATCCCAGCGAATGCATCCCACAACCCTTATGATGAAACGCTCGATACAGGTTATTTTCGTTGGTATCCAGCAGGTAACCGGGATGGCTATGTAGACGATTACCAACAAGACTATGTAGTTGGATTCCGTGGCTTTGCTTTAGATAACATCGACTGGGAAGTCTACTATCAGCGTGCCGAAATGGACTATAAAACGGTTGGGCGTGACTATTTGAGTAAATCAGCCCTGAACTGGCTTGCAGCAGAAGGCCGCGACCCATTTGCACCCGAAAATTCTGACAAGCTGGGTATCACTACGTTGACCGAAGGCAAGACCATTTTTGATCACTATTACGCCGGTATGGGTTTTAATATCGGTGAACTACCAGGCGGTCAAATTGCGCACTATTTTGGCTGGGAAATGTATGAGCAGGTGTTCGAAAATAAATACGATGCACAGTCAGAAGCCGGTTTAGTCGGTGGTGGTGCAGGTAATTCCGCATCAGAGGATCGTACCGTTAGAGCCTATTTTTATGAAGTAGCGATGCCATTCACGTACGACCTTACTGTCAGTGCAGCATTTCGTTATGACGACTACAGCGACTTCGGATCTGCAAGCACCAGTAGTTTAAAAGCTGAATACCGGCCTATGGACGCTCTCTTGCTACGAGCTTCGTATAGTGAAGGATTTCGTGCACCGTCTTTAGAAGAACTGTCAGCACAAGATCAGTATTCGTCAACCTATGCTTACGATTATGTGGCGTGTCAGTCCAGCGGCGTCGACTTAACCGAGTGCCCAGAGATTCAGGTTGATAACCAGATTCAGAGTAATAATAACTTAGGTCCTGAAGAATCAGAATATATCAATGCGGGCATTGTTTACTCAGGACTTGATAACTGGGATTTCCGGTTAGATTACTTTGATCTAAAAGTTGAAAATGTTATTTCAGATGTCACAGTGCAAGACTTAATTAATATTGAGCTTGGCGGTAATCTAGACTCATTCTTAGCGGCAAATCCGGCGTTCGATTTGCAACGCCGTGACAATGGAACTATTGCGGGTGATGTTTACACGCGCACTGAAAACGGTTCTATTTTGGCGCGTCGAGGTTTCGACATGGAAATCGCAGCCGAATATCCGTTAGGTGCAGGACTTTTTAACGCGACATTTGGTACCACTTATATGATGGACGTCGAAGAAGATGTTTATTTTGGCGGACCTAGCCAAGATATGTCAGGTTCTTCTGGTGCCCCTGAATTGCGCTCGCAGCTGATGTTGCAATATGCGATTAACGACTTCAATGTGACATGGACAACGGACTACATTGACTCAACGGGCGAAACCGATGTGCTTGACACGTCTTGTGGCGATTCGAATTGCTTTAAGTACAACTTTGCTGGTGAACTTGAATCAACGACTTACCACAACGTGACTTTCTCATATAATTTCGGTCAATATGGCAAAGCGACATTGGGTGTTCGCAACGTATTTGACGAGGATCCGGTGCTGAACAGCAGTGGGCAATACACCAATCCTGAGCTGTATGTTCGAGGTCACATTGGACGCGAATTTGTAGCAGGCTATCAAATTCAATTCTAACTCAACGAATTGTTTTAAAAAGGCTCCTTCGGGAGTCTTTTTTTATGCGTGATTATCGGGGTATGATAGAACTGTTTGTTTTAAACCATAACCACAAGAGCAGTATATGAACAACACAAAAAAGCAAGTAAATAACGTGTGGGATAATTATTGGCGTTCAGGAGCGGAAGCGAGTTTCTTAAATAAAAATACCTCGTTGCAACGCTACCAAATGCGGAAGTTTTGGTTTGAGCGCATGAGCGAATTTGAAGCGAAGTCACCGATTGTCGATATTGGGTGCGGGAATGGCATTCTAATTGGCTGGCTGAACGAATATAAAAATGAAAAGAACAAATCAAAGTGGCAATTAATAGGCGTGGATAGCGCGGCATTGAGACCTACTAACCCCGAGCTGGATGTTCGTGAACTAACGCCATATCAAAGCTTTAAATTAACCGGCAACAAAAAATTGGGCACGGTGGTCTCGCACTACGGCTTAGAGTACGGCCCATTAATCGAGGGGCTGACGCATTTGCATACGCAACTCAAGAAGGATGGCGCGCTTGTTGCTCTCGTGCATTCAAGTAACTCAACATTAGTGCGCAATAATAAAGCAATGTATGAATTAATGCCGTCACTGATTCGCCACTTAGAGAAACATGTATATAACTTGTATACCTCTATCCTTGAAGCGCGTGGAAAGCCGTTAGGCAAGCAAGCGGCGTTGTCGCAGCGTAAGCTCGATCAACTGGCTCATACGCATCGTAATAACCCAACATTTAAGCGCAGTAATTTTGTCCCGGCTGTACGGCATATTTTACAAGCTGCTTCAAATGGCAAGAAACTAGAGGCTCGGCAGGTATACAATGATTTTCTCAATAACATGAAATTTCATTATGCCCAAATGGACGACATGATACAGGCAGTAGAGCAAGTGAAATCAGCTGATCACCTCGCTCAAGCTGCTGAAAAGGCGGGCTTCAAGCGTGTTATGGTACAAGACGTCGAGTTTCCAGAAACGGGTGAAGTCGGCTTCTGTTTACAGGCGATCAAGTAACGATCAGAAATTGTTAAAAGTGTTATAAAAAAGTTGCCTTTGTTATCAAAATGTGTTTTTCTTCTTCCTGAGCGCAGTCTTGTAAAGGACTGCGTTGAATAACGATTCTATTAACAAGTTGTAGAGGATCGTCATAATAATAATTTTCGGGGAGACTGAACATGAACGAACAGTCATTATTGGCGCGTTCTATCAGAACGATTTTGATGGCGGGTGTTAGCTCTGCGTTTATCGCAGCACCTGCTTTAGCACAAGATGCTCAGCAAGACGATCAAGACGTGGTCGTTTCTGCTTCTGGGCAGGAAGTTGTACAAAGCGAAAACGCACAAGTTGAAGAACGTATTCAGGTTACTGGTTCGCGTATCGGCCGTATCGGTGCCGAAGCACCTAGTCCTGTTACCGTAATCAGCGGTGACGATCTCGTTGAAACCGGTGCAATGAACATCGGTGAAGTACTGAGTCGCTTACCTGCATTGGCAACAACATTCACACTTGCTAACTCAGGCCGTTTCATCGGTACGGCAGGTATCAGTACACTGAACCTACGTAACATGGGTACTGACCGTACGTTGGTATTGGTCAACGGTAAACGTCACGTGGCTTCAGCGCCAGGTTCTAGCTCGGTTGATACCAACACCATTCCAAGTGCTTGGATTGATCGCGTTGAGATCATCACCGGCGGCGCGTCTGCGGTATACGGTGCCGACGCTGTCACAGGTGTTGTCAACTTTATCCTTAAGAAAAACGTCGAAGGTTTAGATGTTACCGCCACTCGTGGTTACGCTGAAAACAGCGACTATTCAAACGAGAAGTATACTTTCTCATACGGTACTGCATTTGCCGGTGGTAAAGGTAACATCGCGGTATCAGCAGAATACAACGCACAAGACTCATTAAATGCATTGGATAACCCGTGGACTGCAACGTCAACGGCTAGCATGCGTTATGAAGCGCTGTATGGCCCGCGTACCGAAGATCAACTCGACGATCCAGCATATCCTGATAATATCGTAGTACCGAATGCAGGTTACTATGCGATTTCTAATCAAGGTACTGTATGGGACCCGTTCACCGGCGGTATCTTAGGTACATTTAACCCAGACGGTTCTTATCGCGATACCTATATCGGCGATGTAAACGATACGGCAAGGTTGTACTGTCAAGATTGTGATTACATCAACTTACGTCGTTACAGCGAAGTACAGCCAGAATTCTCACGTGTAAACTATAACCTCAAAGGTAACTATGAGTTTACGCAAGACGTGAACATGTACTGGAACGCGAAGTACGTTAAGAGTGAAGGTCAGAATATCGGTCAGCCATTCTTCCGCTTCTTCTCAACGGGTGCCGCAGCGGATAACTACCCGTACTTGTTCAAACGTGACAACCCATTCTTGCCAGAAGCGTTGGCATCACAAATGGATGAGCTTGGCGTACCTTTCCTTGGTTTAAACCGTATGTACGACGACGCAGGTCGCCGTATCGAAGAAAACACGCGTGAAACAAAACGCGCAGTTATCGGCTTTGACGGTATGCTCAACCAAGATTGGAGCTATGACGTTTCATTGGTGTGGGGTAAATCAGACATCGAGCGTGTAAATGGTGCTAACGTAATCCTCCAGAACATGGAGTGGGCACTGGACGCGGTTGAAGACGAAACCGGTAACATCGTATGTCGTAGCGAAGAAGCACGTGCTGATGGTTGTGTGCCTTTCAACCCATTCGGTTTGGGCATGGCAAGCCAAGCGTCGCAAGACTACGTTACTACGACTTCTGTCGGTACCTCTGAAATCGAACAAACTGTATTTAAC
Source organism: Idiomarina sp. D18 (assembly GCF_057748155.1). Taxonomy (NCBI): domain Bacteria; kingdom Pseudomonadati; phylum Pseudomonadota; class Gammaproteobacteria; order Alteromonadales; family Idiomarinaceae; genus Idiomarina; species Idiomarina sp. D18. The sequence goes on along the minus strand of NZ_CM173240.1, from coordinate 1,872,118 downwards.
GCAACCTTCTCAAATTCATTCTTGTATGAATTGCCAGCCGGTCACATCGGTTTTGCGGGTGGTGTTGAGTACCGTGATGAATCAAGTGTAACGGTCGAAGACCCCTTTGCAAAAACGGGTGCTACCTTCTTTAACGCACTGGGTGAAACGGACGGTCAATACGACGTTTCAGAAATCTTTGGTGAGATCAGCGTTCCATTGTTACGTGACATGTTCATGGTACAACACCTGAACTTTGATGCGGCAGTGCGTTACGCAGACTACTCAACCATCGGCGGCGCTACTGCGTGGAAAGTTGGTTTAGACTGGACTATCAGCGATGAATTACGTTCACGTTTCACATACTCTGAAGCGATCCGTGCGCCAAACATCGATGAATTGTTCTCAGGCCAAAGCCAGTCATTCGCAGGTGTTGACGATCCGTGTAAAGTGTCTAACTTAGCTCAGCTATCAGCAGACGGCCGTGCGCGTCGTGAAGCTAACTGTGCGGCGTTAGGTGTACCTGCGGACTTCGATTCGAACTATGACTCAGCAACACTTGAGACATTAGTGGGTGGTAACCCAGACTTAAGCGAAGAAACATCAGAATCAATCACTGCTGGTTTCGTTTATTCACCAGAATGGTTGGAAGGTTTCTCTGCAACAGTTGACTATTGGGAAATCGACATCGATGACACGATTAGTGGCATTGGTTTCCAAACTATCCTAAACCGTTGTGTGGATGCTGAGACTATCGATAACCAGTTCTGTAACCTGATCACACGTGACCCAGATACGTCTGAGATTACATTGATCCGTGGTTTCGCACTGAACATCGCGCGTTCATTGAACTCAGGTGTTGACTTCGAGTTCGCGTACGACTTTGATGCGTTAGGTGGTCAGTTCCGCACTAACTTAATCGGTACGTACACAATCGAAGCAAAAGACTACCCATTTGCTGATGAGCCTGATAACTACACTGATTACGCGGGCGTTTTGGGTGACCAAGACTTGCAAATGCAATTGTCTGTACAGTACGGCATCGACAACTGGACGTTTGGCACAACCACTCGTTACGTTGACCGTGTAAACTTGTACGATCCAACCAGTCTTGAGACGAACCCTAACCCAAGTAACGAAATGCAGTATGGCACTTATGTCATTACTGACGTAACAGCGGGTTACAAGTTCGATAATGGCCTAGGTCTTACTTTAGGTGTCGATAACTTCTTCAACCGTGAGTTACCAGGTTATACAACAGGTACTGGCGCAGGCTCTGCAATCTACGACAACATTGGTCGTTTCGCATACCTTCGCGCATCACTTAGTTTCTAAGTGTAAAAAACGCAATCAAAAAGCCCTCTTCGGAGGGCTTTTTTTATGTTTGTCTTACAGAGAGATAGAACAAAATACGGCATTATTAATCATGTTATTTGATGCGTTTAGGTTGAATGATGTCGTGTTAGTCACAAAATATCCCATCTTGAACTGGGTGCCATACCATCAGGTTCTAAACCTTTCTGAGCCTGATGGATGCTGGCGTAGTATGGATAACGTATTTCCCGTAAGGATGGTAGGTAAAATCGTTTTCATTCCTGTCGACGATATTATCTGTATTAAAGGGGCCGCCAATTATGTTGAAATTCACACTCCCGATGAACGACTCCTTCACCGCGATACTATGAAAAATGTGGCAGATACGCTTTGCGGTAATCGTTTTCACCGAGCGCACCGCAGTGTTATCGTCAACTTAAATCATGTGAGAGAACTCACGAGCGAATTAGGCAGACTGACGCTTCTCGTGTTAAGTAATAATGACGAGATACGTATCGGTCAGTCCTACCGCGAAGGTCTATTTAAACGACTAGGCATTAGTTAAGCGCACTAACCAACTAAATTATTTCGATTTCGAGCCGATACAACACCATCACTCTTAATTCAGAGATACCTTATGCGTGTATTGGTTATATTACTCAGCTTAATGGTGCTGCCAGCTAAAGCGCACTCAATTAGTCCTTATGACGAGATCGCTGATAGGTTAGCGCAACAACTGGTAACACAGTTAAATCAATCATCACCTCGCCAAGCGCATGCCCAAGTAGGGATTACACGTTGGGTGATGTCCGACACGCTTGAATTACCGACGTCTGAAAACGCATTGTATTCCGTCAGCCATGAAGTCAGTGAAGCACTGTATAGCCATCTGACAGAGCGAAATGTCAAGCTTATCGACTTTCGCGCTCAGAATGGTGTGACGCTGACATCTGCGGGGGCGACGATGCTAACCAATGATAAACAGCAGTTAAATCTTAATCCCAACTTAGACTGGGTATTAGTGGGGACCATGAGCCGAGAAGATGATGGTGTAATGCTCAGCATTCGGGTGCTCGATCGTCGCTCTCAATCGGTGCTGGCGGCTGCTAATCATTATGTACCCAAGCATTTATATTGGCCGAATAAAAGTGCCCAGATCATCGATGGTCATCTGCAAAGAAGTCGGTAGGAGAAAAGTATGCGATTAACTCTTTTGATAGCGGCGGCATTGAGTTTGAGCGCCTGTACAGTTTTACCTAAGCCGGAGCAAAAAGTCCGCTACGATGATAACGGCAAAAGCGCAATACCCGCGCCCATCAATAGCTACAGTACGCAGTTGGCGCAGCAATTGGTAGCAAACAGTCAAATCGATTTATCGCAGACACACGTCGGCGTCACGGACTTTGTCGGTGTAGAGTCATCTTATCAGCAAGCATCGATACTGGCGCAAGCGATGTCTGAGCAGTTGCGTGGTGAGCTCGCGAGCCGAGAAGTGCCCATTATTGATTACAAAACAACGGACTTTATTCGTGTTACGCCCAAAGGAGACTTTGCCTTAACACGCGACTACCTCGAAGTCGATGAAATCATGCCCATCACCCATGTTGTTGTCGGTACGTATAGCTATTATCGTGACGGAATCTTAGCAAACGCTCGCTTGGTCGATATTAACAGTCGACATGTTGTTAGTACGGGGAGCATTTATATTCCGCGCGTTGATGCGGCACGTCTTAACTCATCTGAAGGACAACCTATTATTCGTTGATCTGGCTTAACCACGCTTTCGTAGTCTAATATCTTATAAAACAATAATTTGTTCGGGACAGACTATGAAAGCGTTGCACTCCATCTTAATTTTTCTTGGGTTACTTTCTCTTATTTTAATCGGCTTGTCCGGCCCGCTTTATCAACTCGAATGGCTCACTTTAGGTGGTGCCTTCACGTTGTTGCGTTGGGCTGTGTACCTTGCCATCGGTGCGGGCATATTAAACATTATTGCGTTATTCGTGCGCCGACCTAAGGGCGCTCGCGCAGGGCTTAGCGTTTTAGCTATTATTGCTGCATTTATTGCGTTTTATTTACCTTATACGCAGTACCAAACGGCAACCTCGGTGCCGCCTATTCATGATATCTCAACGGATACAGTTAACCCGCCTGAATTTGTGGCTATTGCACCTTTGCGTGCTAACGCGCCTAATCCAGTGGAATACGCGGGTGAGGAAACAGCAAAGCAACAAAAAGAAGCGTATCCCGACATTACCACCTATGTTTCTTCTAAATCACCGGACGAGCTCTATCAGCAGGCATTGACGGTGGCTAAGAATATGGGCTGGGAAATTATCGATACGTCGGATGAGCAACATCGGATTGAGGCAACAGCAACAACAACATGGTTTGGTTTTAAAGACGACGTGGTGATCCGCATTCAGGCGCAAAATGACGAAACACTGCTCGACATTCGCAGTAAGTCACGCGTGGGTCGCAGTGATGTGGGTAAAAATGCAGAACGTATACGCTCTTTCTTAAGTCAGCTATAAAAAGGATTTCCCGATGAAGTATGCGTGGTTGGCACTGCTTCCGGTGTCGGTAATGGCACAAGAACCTATCGAAATTATCGAGGTCACCGGCGAAGGGGAAACTCTGGTATTGCCGAGTGAAGAACCTATTGAGGGCCTGTTTGGGCTATCGAATGCATTGCAGGAGATCCCGCGCTCGGCCACCATGATATCGCGGTCACTCATGGACCAAGCGGCAATTAATGATCTACATGATATTGCTCGGTTTGCCCCCAACAGTTTTGCAGCTGCAGGTTTTGGTAATCCATCACTCCCGAGTATGCGTGGGCAACTCGGTGAGCTATTCGAGGCGGGTATGCGCCGTCAAGCCGGTAACAATGGCTTGGGTGTGCCAATGTCGTTTAATAGTATCGAAGGGATTGCCGTAGTGAAAGGAGCACCACCGGTGATGCTAGGTACGACCCAGCGCGTCGGTGGCTTTGTTAATTTGTTGCCGAAAAAGGCACTGACAGATAAAGAGCGCTCACGGATTCGCGGTGAATGGGGTCAGTGGAGTCAATATCGTCTGCAACTCGACCATAACGAAGTGCTTAAGCGTGATAAGCATGGGTTACGTGTCAGTGCTGAGTTTGTCGACCATGATAGCTTTTACGACTATACCTCGACTCGTAGCGATGATGTATTTGTCGCCTATCGCTTTACGCCGAACAGCCGCACGGAGTGGGATATCGGGCTTGAATACTATGATGTTGAGTGGACTGACAACGCGGGTATCAACCGTCCCACCCAAGCGCTCATCGATGACAACCTTTATATTACCGGACAAGGTGTACAGCCTAATGGTTCTACCGTGCCCGGGCCCTACGCTGTCGTCAGCCCGACGGGCGAGGTGGAAATTGATCGCAGCCGCGTACTGACCGATCCGGCGGATATCAATAATGCCAAAACGACGTTGGTTCATTCGACGTTTCAGCAGCAATGGTCTGACGCACTCACCTTTGTAAACCGTACGTATTATCAATACTTAGAGCGTGAAGGGATTAACCAAAACAGCTTTGTTGAGATTATTGATGGCGCACATACATTCGAAAACCGGGCTGAATTGCACATTAACGATCACACCATTGTAGGCATCAATTTACGTGTCAATGATGTATTGGGTTACAGCCAGTTCAGTACGGAAGCCGATTTACCAACTGACCTCACTGGCCCTATCTCAAATCGGCGTATTCCGCTGACAGCAGCGCAACAGGCACAATTAGTGGAGTTGCGTCCCGGTCTATTTGTTTCACCAGGCACTAACTATGACAACGATGGCGACGGCGTGGGTGATTATATCTTATCGGATACCACCGACTCGTTAAGCCAACAGTGGGGTCTGTTCGCACAGCATGAGCTGGCACTGACTGAGCGTTGGCAAGTCACCGCAGGGGCTCGGCTTGATTACTATGATGTGACCGCGAAAGATCCGCTGCCACCCGCTGGGTTTGAAGCGGCTGAGGATAGTTATAATGACTGGTTAAGTGCGATTAGCCTGTCGTCTCAGTATCAACTTTCAACGGCGGTGATGGTTTACGCATCAGCGTACGAAAGTGACTCGACCTCAAATTCAATGGCGGGCGGTACGGTTTTAAATGCGAATCAAGTCATTGATTCACAGAATTTCGCCACCGAAAATACATTGTATGAGATCGGTGTCAAAATAGCGCCAGTCAACAGTCGCTGGTATACCGATGTGGTGGTATTTGATCAAACACGTAGCTTGCGCAACCGTGACGGCTCTAATAGTGGAATTGCCACACAGGGTGTCGAGGCGCAGTGGAACTATCGTAGTGAAAACGGCTTTTGGGCAACACTGGCGGCTAGCTACTTAGATGCGCACTATGATAATTCGGCTGCGTTTCAAGATACGCGTCAAGTCGCGGACTTGTTTGATAATTCACGACCGGACATTATCAATGGTACCGGTGTGGGTGCGCCTAACTTTGCGGCCTTTCCAGCCTCGAACCAACGTTTGCAAGGCGTTCCTGAAGTGCAAGCGTCCGCCGTCGCAGGTTGGCAGCTAACGCCACAGTGGTCGGTGGGTGGTGATTTGAGTTATACCCAGAGCTATCCGCTTGATTACCTGCAGACTGTGATGATTCGTGATCAGTATATGTTGAACTTAAACGCGACTTATCAAGTGACTGCCCAATTGAGTGCGCGTTTAGATGTGTTCAACGCAACCGATGAAGAAAATTGGTCACCGGTGTTTGAGGGCGGCTATTTCGGCTCCACACTCGCCTTTCCATCACTCCCGAGCCATGCGCAGCTGACTGTTGATTACCGCTTTTAGAAGGAGCCGTTGTGTCTGTAAAAAAAATTCTGCTGGCGCTGGTGATTATCGCGGCCGTTGTCGCTGCGGTGATGTTCGATGTTACGCAGTATCTCAATCTTGATACGCTTAAAGCGCAGCAAACACGTGTTAATGGCTGGTTTGAGGCGGAACCGTTACTGACTTTTGCTATCTACTTTGTCGCTTATGTTTTGGTCACTGCATTATCGATCCCGGGTGCCACGATCCTAACCTTAGGTGCCGGTGCCATTTTTGGACTCGGCTGGGGGTTGCTACTAGCCAGTTTTGCCAGCTCGGTCGGTGCTCTGCTGGCCTTTTTAAGTGCACGCTTTTTATTAAAAGACTGGGTGCAAAACAAGTTTGATCAGCGGCTCGAAGCGATCAACCGCGGCGTCAAGCGTGACGGCGCCTTTTATCTGTTGAGCTTAAGGCTGGTACCCATTTTTCCGTTTTTTGTGATTAATCTGGCTTTAGGTCTTACACAGATTCGAACATGGACATTCTATTGGGTGAGTCAAGTCGGCATGTTGTTGGGTACCGTTGTTTATGTCAACGCCGGTACTCAGCTCGCAGAGATTGAACAAGTGGGCGATGTGGTCTCGGCCGATCTCATTGGCGCGTTTGTGTTATTGGGTATCTTTCCTCTGATCGCCAAATGGTTACTTACAGCTATCAAGCGTCGTCGGGCGTTTAAAGGTTTCACCCGCCCTCAACACTACGACAATAACCTTATCGTCATTGGTGCAGGCTCAGCGGGCTTAGTCAGCGCTTACATCGCGGCAACGGTGAAAGCCAAAGTGACCTTAATTGAACGCGACAAAATGGGTGGTGACTGCCTTAATACCGGGTGCGTGCCGTCAAAAGCATTATTGCATGTGGCTAATCAAGTGCATCACATGCGTCATAGCGAGCAGCTTGGTATTAAAGTTGACTCGGTATCTGTGGACTTTCAGCAAGTGCTTGCGCGAGTGCAGCAAGTGATACAACGTATTGAGCCGCATGACTCGGTCGAGCGCTACCAAGGTTTGGGTGTCAACGTAGAGCTCGGTGAAGCGACCATCAAATCGCCGTGGGAAGTGGAACTCAAGCAAGACGGCGAGTTGCGTCGCTTAACTACTAAACATATCGTAGTGGCGACGGGCGCGCGGCCGCTCGTGCCGAACTTACCGGGCATCAACGAAGTAGATTACCTGACGTCGGATAACCTGTGGCAGCTCCGCGAGTTACCTAAACGCTTATTGATTTTAGGCGGTGGACCGGTTGGTTGCGAAATGGCACAAGCTTTTCAAAGACTGGGCAGTGAGGTACATCTGGTCGAGATGAGTGAGCGTTTGTTGACGAACGAAGACCCGGATACGTCGACTTATGTTGCACGCGCGCTTCAAGGTGACGGCGTTACATTGCATCTGGGCACCCAGGCGAAAGCCTTTAGCCAAACCGAGCAGGGCGTTGAGCTCACGGTCGAAAGTGAGCAAGGAGAACAGTCATTGCACGCCGATCGGGTGCTTTTGGCGCTAGGCAGACAGGCGAATCTGGAAGGTTTTGGTTTAGAAGAACTGGGCATTGAGCAGAGTAAAACCATACAGGTCGATGAGTTCATGCAAACCAGCCTGCCCAATATTTATGCCTGTGGTGATGTTGCCGGCCCGTATCAGTTTACTCATGTTGCTTCACACCAAGCATGGTATGCCACGGTGAATGCGTTGTTTGGTCGTTTCAAACGCTTTCGTGTTGATTACTCGGTGATCCCCTGGGTCACTTATACCTCACCGCAAGTCGCCAATGTGGGTTTGACAGAACAGCAAGCAAAGGCACAGCAGGTTGATTATGAAACCACGTGCTATGACATTGCCGAGCTGGATCGCGCGATAGCCGATGGCAATGCCAACGGACGTGTAAAAGTGCTGACTGAGCCGGGTAAAGATACGATTTTAGGGGTTAATATTGTCGGTCCCCAGGCGGGGGAGTTACTGGCCGAGTTTGTCTTAGCAATGAAGCAGGGGATCGGACTTAATAAAATTCTTGGAACTATTCATAGTTACCCCACTCTGGCTGAGGCGAACAAATATGCAGCAGGTGAGTGGAAGCGCGCGCATGCGCCCGAAAAACTGTTAAAGTGGGTTGAGAAACTACACCGATGGTTACGATCATGAAACGTCTCACTCTATTACTGGCTGTTATTATGTACTTGGGCTATGTTGCGCCGAGCGCTGCGCAACAACAAACGACCCCCGTGTACTTTTATGCCTGGGGCGGTAATCCCACCATTAATGATTACATTCGCTGGGCAGCCAAGGAACTGCGACCGCAAGGTATTCAGTTACAACACGTGAAGGTGGCTGATATCGCCGAGGTAGTCAAACAACTGGTCGATGGTCAGAGCAACGCCGATTTAATATGGATTAATGGCGAGAACTTTCATGCGTTGAAAGAGGCTGATCGCCTGATGCCGATACTCACCGAGCTGAATATTAAAGAGAGATTGAATGATCAGCTGAGTTGGCAAAGCGACTTTGGTGAACCGGTCGCCGACCTCGAGGTACCGTGGGGCGTCGGACAGTTCTATCTGTTGACCTGTAACACATGCGTTGCCGGTGATCACATCAGTGCCGCGGAATTACTGGAGTATGCTGCCGAACATCCCGGTCGTATTACGTATCCTAAACCGCCGGAGTTTCATGGCACCACGTTTTTAAAATCATTATTGCTGTCGCTTTCTGAGCAAGATGAAGCATTTCTCAAGCCTGTCGATGCGGTCGACGCCGAAAAACTGACAGCACCTTTGTGGACCTACTTAGACGAGTTACAGCCGTTATTATGGCAAGGCGGTGAGAATTACCCGTCGAGTGCGGCACAACAACTAAATTGGTTCGCTAACAAGCAACTTGATGTCGCGCCGTCGTTTAATCCGAATGAGGTTAAAACGCTCGTCAATCAGGGACGAGTGCCGGCGGGCACCAAACGCATCACCTTAGGCAATGCGGCTATCACCAATAGTCATTATTTAGCGATTCCAAAGAGCAGTGGTCATCCCCAGGCCGCGAAGCAGGTGATTACCTTTTTCCTATCAGAGGCCGCACAACGCAAAAAAGCTGACTTATCGGGCTGGGGCGACCCGACAGTATTGGATATCGCGCTACCCGATACGCCGGCGATGCTGCCAGTCGCGGCGGAGTTTCATGTCAGTTGGCAAACCTATTTAGAGCAACAGTGGCAACAACGATATCCGCGCTAATGATAAGTCGTATGGTGCGCGTAGCAATAGCATTGCTGTGGTTAATACTGCCGTTGGGCGTTGTGCTCTGGCAAAGCACAACGGCGTCTTTTGAAGGGGCGTTGAGCGATGCATTCAGGGCGTTGAGCGGTAGTGCCTTGCTGACATTCGCGGTGACGTTGATAACCAGCCTGATAGTACTTTTTGGTGCCCTTGGCTTGGCTCGGGGTAAGCGCCTCAGTGCGACGTGGGCGAGCTTTATTGCCGTCCCCCATGTTGCGTTCGCCATTGGTCTATTATGGCTCGTGAGTCCGTCGGGTTGGTTAGTGCGTATCGTCGACGCGTTATTACCCATGTGGCAAGGGCCCTTACAGTCCAGTTGGCTCAGTAGCAAAAGCGCCTTTACCCTGATGGTGGTGTTAGTGCTCAAAGAACTACCATTTTTAATACTAATGACGCAGGCGAATGTTCAACAAATGCCCGTTCTACGCTGGCAACAGCAAGCACAGGCGTTAGGTTACAGTCGCCGCAGGTTTTGGTGGTTGATAGTCGTACCCGCTTTACTTAGACGAATCCGTTTGCCGCTTTACATCATTGCCATTTACACCGTGTCTGTGGTCGACATTCCATTGCTCGTTGGGCCTAACGCGCCCGCACTTTTGGCACAGGCAGTGTTTGAGCTGAACTGGCAGTTTACTAGCAATACGCAAGGATTAGTCCATTGGGGTTCGTTGCTTTTGGTGCTTGTGGCTATAGTCACCTTAGTCGTGCTACGTGTCGTCGAATGGGTACTGCAGCGTTGGCTTAGCTCCCTTGCTGCAAGCGGAAAGCGGACACCCGTCGCTCAAACCACAGGTAAACGTGCGGGTCTCCCTTGGTTTTGGGCGGGATTGGCAGTCATTATTTTTATGAGTTTATTACTGCAGTCAGTTCAGCAGTCGTGGTTTTATCCGTCCTTGTGGCCGCAGGGTTGGCAATGGTCACGTTGGCTCGCCGAATGGCCCTATATCGCACCTTTGCTTTACAACACTTGGATACTCGCCGTACTAAGTGCCACGCTAGCTTGGTTGTCAGCCGTCGCACTATTGGAAGTGCAGGCGCAACGTCAGCAACATCAACTGCACGTTGGCTGGCTGGCAATGCTGATGGTGCCGCAATTAGTTTTGGTTTTGGGCTGGCAACAGACCATTGGGCCCGATAGCGGGTTGATTGGGTTGTTATGGTCTCATACTGTGTTTTGTTTTCCTTATGCGTACTTAACATTGCACGGGGCTTACCATGCGTACCCTAGACGGTGGCTCTGGCAGGCGCGCAGTCTGGGGTATGGTCCTTGGGCGGCATGGTTTAAAATATTAGTTCCCATGTTAAAGCGACCATTAGCTTTAGCTTGGGCGATGGCATTTTCGATCAGTGTAGCTCAGTATTTACCAACTCAATGGCTGGCACCGGTGACCCATCCTACATTGACGACTGAGGCTGTCAGCATTGCGTCGGGCGGGGATTGGCGACTCGGTAGTGTCTATGCCCTGGCACAATGGGCGAGTGTTTGGATCGTATTCATGTTGGCTTTATGGGGGACACGTGCTCGAAATTAATCATCTCACTATGGTGTTTAAATATCATCAGTTAGTGATTCCATCGCTGACTGTATCAGCCGGTGAAGTACTGACGCTGACAGGTACGAGCGGTATTGGTAAATCAAGTTTATTACAGTGGATACTGGGTGTACCGCAACCTGACATCACGATTGAAGGTCAGATCAAACTCAACGGCGAGGATGTAGGAGCGTTACCCATTGAACGCCGACAGATAGGGTTAGTGACACAGCAAGTGGATTTATTTCCACACATGACCGTCGAGCAAAACCTATTGTTTGCACTCGCTACTAAGCAGGGTGATGATACAGCGCGGCACGACTGGGTAAAACAAGAGCTCGATTCGGTTGCACTCGCGGACTACGCCACGGCCTACCCAACGGAGCTCAGTGGTGGTCAAGCAGCCCGCATTGCCTTGTTACGCAGTCTTGCATCGGCACCTAAGAGTATACTGCTTGATGAACCCTTTTCAGCGCTCGACGTAAAACTAAGAAAGACCATACGCGATTTTACTTGGACAACGCTGACAGCAGCCAGCATGCCTGCCATCTTGGTGACGCATGATGTACAGGATGCCCCCGGCAACATCGTCAACTTAGAAGATTACTACTATGATTGATCGCTACTTGATTCCGCCATTGCATCGGTTGCTCAATAAACCCGGACAATGGATCGCTGCGCGTTCTATAACGGCGAATCAAGTGACCCTAATAGGGTTTATTATAGGTATGTTGGCACTGCCACTACTCGCCGTGGGTGCGTTTGAGCTGGCGCTTATCGCTATTTTATTTAATCGTATTGCGGATGGGCTTGATGGTGCCGTTGCTCGGTGTACTGAAACAACCGATGCGGGTGGTTTTTTAGATATCGTCTTGGACTTTATTTTCTATCAAGCGGTGGTGGTCGGGTTTATTTTAAATAGTCCACACGAGCACTTGTTACCTGGACTCTTCTTAATGTTGTCTTTCGTTGGCACTGGTACCAGCTTTTTAGCCTTTGCCGTGCAGGCGTCTAAACGGGGGGTGGACAACCCGCATTATCCGAACAAGTCGATGTATTACATGGGCGGACTTGCCGAAGGTTTTGAAACCTTCGCAGTTTTTATTGTGTTGTGTTTACTGCCGCAGCATTTTGGCATCATCGCTTGGTTATTTGGCGGGGTGTGCTGGGTGACGACGACGACACGTATTTGGGCCGGCTTTAAAACGCTCAAGGCATACGAGTAAAACGATGGAAACATGGATTCGATTAAGCATTTTTCTCGGTATACTTGCACTCATGCTTTTATGGGAAGCAAGACAGCCTAAACGTGTAGCGCGAGTGAGTCGCTGGCATCGTTGGCGCAGTCATCTTGCGCTGATCCTCACATCCAGTGTGCTCATGCGCTTAGTTGCTCCAGTTGGCTTAACAGGGATTGCTTTATGGGTCACTGAAAACAACTGGGGCGTGTTTAATCAATTTGAGCGACCATTGTGGCTCGCCATTGCTTTGGGTCTAATTGCACTGGATGTTGTACTGTATTGGCAACATCGAGCGTTCCACCGTATACCATGGCTATGGCGTTTGCATCGGGTACATCACGCAGATCCAGACTTTGACGTGACTACTGGGGTGCGCTTTCACCCGATTGAGATGTTGCTCAGCTTGGCCATTAAAGCCGCCACGATCACCTTACTGGGTATACCGGCGAGTGCTGTACTGATATTCGAAATAACTTTAAACGCTTGCTCGTTGTTTAATCATGGTAATGTGCAGCTACCTCCAAAGCTCGAATCGATTGTACGTAAAATTCTTATTACTCAAGAATTACACCGTATTCATCACAGTAGTCTTAAACGCGAGACGAATAGTAATTATGGCTTCAGTGTAGTCTGGTGGGACTGGCTATTTGGTAGTTACACCGATCGAGCGAGCGCGGGGTCTGATCACGTCGATATTGGCTTACAAGCGTATCGCAACGAAAAACAGAACACACCTTATATCGAGTTAATAAAGCTCCCATTTTACAAAAATTAGCAACGCTTGCGTAAGCTTTCATAAACATGATACTCATAGCAAAACAAGGAAGGTTTAAAACACACGATACTCTAAGTAAAAAAACAACGTATGAGTATGATATTAAGACTAGCGTTGCCTATTACAAACAGTGCTACTATTAATTAAGAAACATTAAGCAAATAGTCGTGAGTCTCTCTTTAATCATGTGTAAAAAATGAGCTAAAGGAATAGTTTATGCACCAAAGGTGTGAGCGTTATGAGATTTTTGATAATAGTCGCATCGCCATCGTCATTGTCGACAGCGACCGTATTGTCACGTTCGCAAACCAAGGTGCTCAAGATCTACTGGCAAATAAAGTCGATATTGGTAGGCAGCTTGGGGTGCACCTCCCAAATGATGATAAACAGTTTTTTTCAAGTTCCTTTCAGCCCAATGAAATAAGCGGACAGCCTATTTATTATTGCGCCATTGCCGTGGTCGATAACGGTGAGCAACACTTCTTGATTTATTTGCACCCGTTTAATATGAAGTTAAGCGGTACTGAGCATTTGCCGTTTTTGGCACAGCATGACCCATTAACCGGATTACCCAACCGTAATCAGTTTATAAAACGTCTTCAGCGGCACTGCTCATCAGACGCCTGTGAAAAAACACTGACCGCGGTTGTATTTATTGATTTAGATGGATTCAAAGCGATCAACGATAGCTTAGGTCATGAAATGGGCGATAAGCTATTGCAAGTCGTGGCAGGGCGGATTCGGAATCAGTTGCGAAACTCCGATACATTAACGCGATTAAGCGGTGATGAATTTCTAATTATTCTTACCGGTTTAGAAGCGCGCCAAGATGCAGCAACCGTGACACAACGGATCCTTGATGACCTGGCCCGGCCGTATAAAATTGACAGTACTGATCTCTACATTACCGCAAGTGCTGGATTGACCTATTGTCAAGATCGCACGGCACGCGCAGAAATCATGATTCAGCAGGCCGACATTGCCATGTTTGAAGCTAAGCGCGCCGGCAGAAACACCTTCCAGTGGTTCGATAGAGCGCTCAATGATGAGGTGAACCGAGCACTATTAATTCGCAACACCGTACAAAAAGGTCTCGATAAACAACAATTTCACTTGGTCTATCAACCTCAAATTTGCCTTGAAGCAGAGACGGTCTGTGGCATCGAGGCACTAGTACGCTGGCGCCATCCCGATATTGACGGCTTATCGCCCGCCGAGTTTATCCCCATCCTCGAGAGTTCTGGCCAAATTATCCCGCTCAGTTATTGGATCATGCGCCAGGCTTTTAGTGATTGGCACAAAATAAAGCCTTACTTAGCTGAAGGAGCGCGTGTATCGGTGAATATCTCAACGGTTCATATTTCACGTTCGGATTTCATCGAACAACTTGAGCGCGTCATGTTGGAGACAAACATCAAACCCAGTGATATTAAGTTAGAAATCACCGAATCAATGATGTTACGAAACGCGCAAACGGCTGTCGCGACGCTCGACAAATTAGCCGATAAAGGAATCGCGATCGCGCTTGATGATTTCGGTACAGGCTTCTCAAACTTGAGATACCTCACGCAAATGCCTATTTCGGACGTGAAGCTCGACCGTAGTTTTATCCGTGATATTGATACCCATAAAGCAAATCAAGCGATAGTGAGAGGTATCACCAGTATGTCTCATGAGCTAGGGCTTAAGATTGTTGCTGAAGGCGTGGAAACAATATCGGAAAAGGCAGAGGTCAAAAAACTTCAGGCAGACATTATGCAAGGTTACCTCGAAGCAACGCCGCTGCGGTTTGAGCCGCTCATTGAGTTTTTAACAAAGCGTCATCAATAATTCAGTAAACCTGGCGTCCCCGGCAGGAGTCGAACCTGCGACCTGCCGCTTAGGAGGCGGCTGCTCTATCCTGCTGAGCTACGGGGACAACCGAGTGAGCTGGCAAAGTATGCCAGACTCAGATTAAGCTTTCCAGCCAACCACTATCTCGAACTCGTGTTTTTCGACACGGCGGGGATCACCCAATCGTTAATCTGCACATTGGTTAATACATCTGTATTGTCGAGAGAGGCGACTGCACTATCAGGCTGCACCTGTTCAACCGTAACGGTAAAACGACTAACCTGCCAGCGCTGACGAAAATGTCCTTGCGCGTCGACATAGTTGCTAGGATGAACCACCTTTAATGTGTCACCGACCTTCACCCCATGCGATGAGCCCAGGTTGACCTGGATCTTTTGCCGATCATGCCAAACAACTCGACCACGGGTGGGTTTACACTGCACTTGCATCTGTATCCCTGTCGCCAGCTCTTCTAAGGATGAGGCAAGTGAGACACCAAAGGGTGCGTTCCAAAACGTATTAGTCGCGACATCAACCTGAGCATTACGCGAGAACGTCCAAGGTTCAGCATCCTCGACGCGTGCGCGAGTAATGAGTTCGCCACTCATTGCGTCGAGCAAATACAGGGTGAGAGAAAAATGCCGTGTTGGTTGCTGATCGAACACGCCCAAGAATGCGTTGTTTTCGGTCACCGAAAGGTCGTCAAAAATACCTAAAATGACAAATTGACTGTCATTGGCGTACCCAATCTGGCGTCCGATACGACCGACTTCATTTAAGTTCAGTCCATCCAGTGCTGCCTGAAGTCCGGCATGACGTTTTAATGTATGAGTGACAAAAAGTTGCTCGCTTTGTCGAGCGATATCCCGTGCAAGATGCTGAGCCGCCACTTCACCCAAGTCCCACACCTGTCCGTACGCAGCATGTTCACGATTCGAAAATTCGAACGGGGCAATAGTGACACCGGCTTTGTAGCGTTGACCAGCACAACTGTCCTGATTAGACCAAATCTCGGTTTGAACGAGCACGAATACGCGACCATCTCGGGTTTCTTCACGCAAGACTTCAACTCGTTCAAGCTCTCCGGAAGCCGCGAGTTCAGTTTCTTGGTTTTGTATGACACCGTTAACAACCAGTTGATTCGAACGAATCGTACTTCCGGTCATCATCAACGCTTGCTGGAGTGCGTTCTCAATCGCCTGATCCCGAGCTGCCTGAGTATCTCCTCCCACAATGCGAGCACTACCTTCCACCTCAATGACACGGGCAAACACAGGGAGTGTCATAATTCCGACGATAATGCCAATAATCAACGTACGCAGCATAGAAAAACCTTTAATCAATGACCCTCAAGGGCTGTGTGATTAAAGTAAGCAAGAATTAGACCAGAATTAGTAGTAGACCACACGTTTAATGGTTTGCTTACGACTCGTACTCTCGTACAACTGATGCACCTTCGCAAAATCAAGACGCAGCTCAGTGGCATAATAATCGCCTACTGTGTAGGTTCGTACGACCTCAGCTCCGCGGATAACACCATCAACCGATGCTTGAAATTGGTCGTTGCCCAGCGACCAGTTTTGCACTGAGGTCTTGCCGGAAATACGTTGACCATAAACTTGCTCGGCGAGCTCGCGATAGGCTTCGAGCTTGGATGCGCGCATTGCGGCGAGGTCTTTATGTTGAGGCGTTTCGCCAGGTTGCGCATCGATGGGGGCAAACCCCGTTGCCGTTAACACAGGAAAAGTATCGGGTGTTTTAGTTTCCCACTCAACGTATTGTTGGTCATGCACTAAACTACAACCGGATAGCGCCACCAACGTAGAAAATACGAACGCAATTGATGCTGACCGCTTCATACAAACCTCGTTAGAACCCATAAAGGATGATTACAAAGGTTAACGGCAACAGCGTAGAATTCTTTAGCGAATACGACCTTTAGAATCGTAAGTGACGGTATCGCCGCGGGCTTGGGAGGCATGACGAATAATCGTTTGCTTAAGCTGCTCGATATTAGAGAGTGTGCGGTTAACAACCTGCTCGTTAACATCGCTTTGCTGTTTTACACGCGCCAGTAAGTCATTAATGGTTCGCATTTGAGCAGCAAGCTCGTCGTCAGATTGAAGTAACGATTTATCAGGATGTTGCGCGATAAATGCGTCGTACTCTTGTAGTTGCTCAACAAGCGTCGATTTGATTTCTGTCAATTCGGCTACGCGCGCATGCTCGCGCTCAACTACGGCGGTCAATTCATGGTGCTGACACTCGCGCAACTGTTCGAGCGTTTGTGTCATTAAATCGAGAACTTCAGTTAATGGGGTAGACATAAATGTATTACTGCGCCCTATGATTGTTTATCAGTATCAATGGAGTCGCCGAATAAGTCACCCTCAAACTGTGCCAGTTTTGACGCTAGGCGCTCAACGTCTACTTTATAGGAGCCGTTTTCGATTGCCGCTTTAATGCGGTCTACTTTCGCTTGATCGATGCCGCTACTGTTCATTGCTTTTTCCTGTAAAGCATTGATGTTTTTCGCTTCCGATGTCAACGACACCGACTCAGCACTTTTTTGCGTTGCGCTGTCGGTCTGACCATTACTGTTGCTAGACACTTGACGTTGTGTCTGTTTGGTGTCAATCGTATTGTTCTTAACACCGTTATTGTTGATATTGATTGCCATGATGAAACCTCATTAACTATACGTTCTCGATTTGCTATCGGCGTCGCGACACATAACTTTAGCTGAAAGTATAAAAAAACTACGTATATTTACCTACAAATTGACGGTAACTTCGTTTAAACCGGTCACTATCGCCTCTAACGACTTGTTTGAACGGACATTTTTCACGGCAACCGACTCACCTTGCAAGCCATCAGCAAGCGCTTCACCCGTCGCGGTAATTTTTAACGCTTTACTCTTAGCCACTATTGTAACCTGTTCTCCCTCGCATACAAGACATGTGTCACGCGCCTCAATGGCCTTACCCGCCGCAACTCGGCGCTTAGTTCGCGAGCCAATCAGCAACTGATTATCTTCAAACAGGTTAGCACGAACTTGACTGACATCGACTTCCACTTGGGTTAAGTCGGAGGCGGCAATTAAGTGCCCCGGTTGCATCGGGGTCGCGGCTGCCCAAACGGTCTTGTAGCGATAAATACGGACGGGCACGTAAGTGCGCCACGCCGGTTGCGACTGGCATTTAATTTCTACCGTGGTATAACGTTCCAAAGAAGAGTTACGCGCGAAGTCAACTTGAGGTTCGTGGGCACACAGTTTGGGCGTCATACGTGGATCAAGTGAATTCGCTACAACTTCAACCCGACCGCTATCGGGTTGGACAATTTGTTGGTTTACAAAATTATCCGCCATGGCTTGTAACTGTTTATAGTTGTAAGTGTCGGAATCCGCCATGGCGACCGATGAGGTCAATATGAGAAAAATCGAACTGATTATCTGCAAGGTTCGTACTATCATACCAACTCCGTTTAAAGTTTTTGGTGACTCAGGCCGACAACAACCGTAATGGGTTGTTTTAGTCGTCAATCGATTGACACAGCCGCCTGAGAAAGACGCTTAACGGTATTGCAAGCAAAGAACATGCCAGCGCATGAAGCGCGGCAAACAGGAGCACACATGGCCAGTATCCTCGACTCGGTGAATCAACGTACACAAATGGTGGGTCAAAACCGCCTTGAACTGCTGCTATTTCGATTAGCAGGAAATCAACGGTTTGGCATCAACGTATTTAAAGTACGCGAAGTGTTACCCTGTCCACGCCTGACATCGATTCCTCGCCGTAATCGACTCGTGCGAGGTGTCGCGCATATTCGGGGACAAGCGATCTCCATCATTGATTTGAGTATGGCGACTGGCGGACCTGCAATTACCGATGTTGAAAATCGCTTTATTATCATTGCCGAGTACAACCGGACCGTACAGGGGTTCCTGGTCGGGGGCGTTGATCGTATTATCAATATCAACTGGGAAAACATCATGCCGCCGCCGAAGGGTACTGGGCGAGATGCTTATTTGACGGCCGTCACCGAGATAGAAGAAAAGCTCGTCGAGATTATTGACGTCGAACGGATTCTAGCCGACATCACGCCAGTCAATACGGATGTTAGTGACGAAGTTAAAAATCAACCGATTAATGTCTCGAAAGACAACCTGACGATTTTGATAACCGATGATTCCGCAGTGGCTCGTGGACAAATAAAGCGAGCGCTCGAATCATTGGAGATTCCACTAGAAGTTAAAAAGAACGGTAAAGAAGCGTTGGATTGGTTGAAAGAAAAAGCGCAAGAGGTGTCGGGTGATGTGCATCCACATGTTCCTGTTATCGTTTCCGATGTCGAAATGCCTGTTATGGATGGCTACACCTTAACTGCAGAAATAAAAGCCGATCCCCAATTGGCTGCGGTTCGTGTTATTCTACACACGTCGCTCAGTGGTGTGTTTAACCAAGCGATGGTTAAAAAAGTCGGTGCCGACGATTTCATCGCTAAATTTCATCCGGATGAACTCGCTTCGGCAGTTAAAAAGTGGCTCAATGAAGAGAATATTGTCGCTGATGTCGATTAATGGATTAATGCAGTAAATGACGAGTAATAAAGAACTCAACACAGCAGAGTATCAAGAGTTTAGACAGTTTTTAGAGCATCAATGCGGGATCGTATTAGGTGACAACAAACTGTATCTAGTTAAAAGCCGGCTATCACCGTTGATGAGCCGCTTCAGTATCGACTCGCTGGCAGAACTCGTCAAACGCTCAATGAAAATCAGCGAGCGTGCTTTACGATCCGCCGTGATTGATGCAATGACCACTAACGAAACGCTCTGGTTTCGAGACAGTTACCCATTTGAAATCCTCGCCAATCGCATTTTCGACGTGTATAAAAATGAAACCAGGCCGTTAAAAATTTGGTCGTCCGCTTGTTCAAGCGGCCAAGAGCCTTATTCTATCGCGATGACATACCTCGAATATAAAGCGCGCAACCCCGGTGCGCTAAAAGGCGGGATTAAAATCACTGCGACTGACATATCAAATAAGGTACTTGAACAATGTGCCAAAGCTGAATATGACAGTTTAGCTATCGTCCGAGGTTTATCTCCCGAACGACGTAAGCGATTTTTTGAAGACGGCGCTAAGCCCGGCGTTGCCGTACTTAAAAATGAAGTGAAGCAGTTTGTTCAGTTTCGTCATTTAAACTTGCTCGACAGCTATGCCTTGCTTGGCAAGTTTGATGTTATTTTTTGCCGAAATGTATTGATTTACTTTTCGGCGGCAATTAAACGGCAAATCATTGCCCAATTTAAGCAATCCCTCAATCCTAACGGCTACTTGTTTCTTGGTGCGTCTGAGTCGATATCTGGCTTAACTGACGACTTTGACATGATCCGCTGTAACCCCGGCATTATATACCAGCGCAAAAATTAAGCTTGGCATGAATCGTGCATTATGTTTCTCACCTAATACGTGGGAGACAAAATTATGGCACTCAGCATGGATAAGTTGCTCGGCATTCAGCAATACACGCTGGGTATTCGTACCCAGCGCGCCGAGCTTATTGCAAACAACATTGCCAACGCCGATACCCCAGGCTACAAAGCCAAGGGGCTCGACTTTCAACAAGCACTAGCACAAGCCCAACGTGGCATTCAGAGCCACTCACTCGCGCGTACCCACGAAAAGCATTTTTCGGTTGAAATCAGCCCACAAGGTCAAGAAAAGTTCCGCGTTCCTTCACAACCGGATACCGGTGATGGCAACACCGTCGATGTGCAAGTGGAACAAAACTTGTATGCCAAAAACGCATTGGAATACGAAATGACCATGAACTTCCTCAACGGCAAGATCAGTGGTGTCAAAAAAGCGTTAGGCAGTGGTCAAGCATAGGAACTAACCCATGAGTCTATTCAATATTTTTAACATCAGTGGATCGGCAATGAGCGCACAGTCCGTGCGCTTAAATACAACCGCCAGCAATTTAGCGAATGCCAACTCGGTAAGCAGCAGTATCGACGAAACCTACCGCGCGCGAAGCCCGATCTTTGCGGCAGCACTATCGGATGCAAGTGGCAAGTACCACGGCACCGAGCTGACCAATCAAACTCAAGCCGGTCAGTCGGCAGGAGTCAAGGTCTTAGGCGTCGTGGAAAGCGATAAACCGCTGCAAATCGAATACGCCCCTAACCATCCGATGGCGGATAAAAACGGGTACATCTATCGCTCCAACGTCAACACGATGGAAGAAATGGCAAACATGATTTCCGCCTCGCGCTCGTACCAAACGAACGTACAAGTTGCGGATACTGCAAAAACCATGACTCAGCGCTTGTTGCGCTTAGGTCAAGGCTAACAGGAGATAACCGATGGACGGTGTAAGCAATAACTCCTATATCGATAGCATGCGCTGGCGACGAGAAGAAGGGGCGGAAGCCGCGGACCCGTCGGAACAGCAAAAGCTCGAGCAGGAGGACTTTTTTAAGCTACTGACCGAACAGCTCAACATGCAAGACCCGACGAAGCCCGTCGACAATGATCAAATGATCTCACAGATGACGAGCTTCTCAATGGCCGAAGGCATTAGTCAGCTTTCCAGTCAGTTTACTCAGTTTACCCAAAACATGAGTTCAAATCAGGCGCTGCAGGCATCGACCATGGTGGGCCGCGATGTGCTGGTGCCATCCAACAAAACCTTTGTTGAGTCGGGCGGAACTGCGACCGGCGCCATTGCGCTTGAGCAATCCGGCTATGGGACGAAGGTCACCATCAAGGATAAAGTGGGTCAGGTGGTTGATGTCATTGACCTCGGCGATATGTCGCAAGGGCTTCATGACTTTAGCTGGGATGGCACTAACTCAGCAGGCGAACCGGTCCCCGAAGGCGTGTATAGCATGACAGCACAAAGCACGATGGGGGGTGAGCGGGTCGAAGTGCCATTACAAATGCGTGCCAAAGTTCAAAGCGTCAGCATGGGCAACGGCGAGGGGGTTGTACTTAACCTCAAAGGCCTAGGCGGCATCAAATTTAATCAAGTTTCAGAGATAAGCTAACAAGCGAGGTGACTTATGTCATTCAATATAGCACTTAGCGGGATTTCATCCGCTCAAAAAGATCTGGATGTCACCGCGAACAACGTGGCGAACGTTCGTACGACTGGCTTTAAAGGTTCGCGCGCAGAGTTCGCCGACGTCTTTGCCAACAATATTTTCAGTGGCTCCGACCAACAGACCGGTAACGGTTCTGCGACCGCCTCTGTTGCGCAACAGTTCAGTCAGGGCACGCTTAACTTTACCCAGAACTCACTGGATATGGCGATAAGCGGTAATGGCTTCTTCGCGACCACATCAGGTATCGCTCAGCAAGACTTTACCTACACTCGTGCCGGCGCATTTAAACTTAACGATGACAGCTACATCGTTAACAACCAAGGCCGGTTTTTGCATGGCTTCCCAGTCGATAGTGCCAGCGGCGCAACTCAATCAACGTCACTTGCCGCATCCGGACCGATCCGTATTCCCGATTCAGCAGGTGCACCGTCAGCGACCGAAAACCAATACCAATCATTTAACCTTGATGCGCGTGCACCAGGTATTGATGTTAGCAATGGGTTTAATCCAGAGGATCCGACGTCGTACACCTCGTCCACCTCAACCACGATTTATGACTCCTTAGGTGAGTCGCATGTGATGACAACCTACTATGTAAAACGTAACGCGGCAGATGTCGGCGGTCAGGAAAACGTGTGGGATGTTTACAATACAGTCGATGGTCAAATGGTCGACACCAATCCATCACAAGGTTATACCGGTGCACCAAGCTATGAGCCTTCACCAGGCGATGGTGTTGATAATACCGTATCGAGCCAGCGTATCGTATTTGACCAAAGCGGTTCACCGGTGGGCGTGCCAAATCCAGGCGGCTATAACCTCGACAGTGATACTTTCCCACCGGCAAGCATCTCGCTAGCCAATGTGTTAAGTAATGGCGCCGATACCTCGCAAAACGTACAGATCTTCTACCGCGATCGTCTCGATCAAGGCGGAGACACAGCGCCCACTCAGTTCGCTTCAGATTTTAGCGTCAACCTACTTGAACAAGATGGTACAACGGTCGGTCGTTTAACCAACATCGACATTGCGGAAGACGGCCTGATTTCAGCGAGCTACTCAAACGGTGACGTCCAATACTTAGGCAAAGTAGCGTTAGTGCGTTTTGCCAACGAACAGGGTTTGACCCAGCTCGGTGATGCGTCTTGGTCAGAAAGTCAGTCGTCAGGTATCGCGACCTCGGGTGAAGCAAACTCAGGCGTATTTGGCACCATCGAAGCTTCGGCACTCGAAAACTCAAACGTTGATTTGACCAAAGAATTGGTTGATCTGATTTCTGCACAGCGTAATTTCCAAGCAAACTCACGTTCGCTTGAAATCAATAACAGCTTGCAACAGAACATCTTACAGATTCGTTAATCAATGACGAAGGCTTGAGAGCATACAGTAAGGCTTGCTTCGGCAAGCCTTTTTTTATGTTGACCACCTATTTTGTAGGGAATGCCTCTGTTTTGGCACGAACTCTGCATAGCTAGTACCCAGATGACAAATTTTTGGCTGGAGGTCAGCGATGGATAAAATGCTGTGGATTGCCATGAGTGGTGCTAACGAGAACATGAAAGCAGTCTCGGTACGCGCCAACAATTTGGCTAACACCAACACCACTGGATTTAAAGCAGATCTAGAGCAAGCTCGCTCAATGCAGGCCTTTGGTGAAGGACTGCCAACGCGGGTCTTTTCGATGACAGAAAGCCCGGGGCAAAATTTTGCCGAAGGCCCGATTCGCACTACGGGACGTAATCTTGACGTGGCTATCAACGGCCAAGGCTGGATAGCGGTACAGGATGCCAATGGTAACGAGCGCTACACCCGCAACGGGAGTTTAGAAATTGACGCTGGCGGAATGTTGCGTACTTCATCAGGTGATCCTGTCATGGGCGACGCCGGTCCAGTTCTCATTCCAATGCCGATTGACTCGCTCACCATTGGTCGCAATGGCAATATCTCGATTCGCCCACAAGGTGCACCGGAAGACGCGAATGAAATTGTTGATCGAATCAAATTGGTTAACCCGCCGCTTAACAATGTTGAAAAGACCACGGATGGATACTTTGCATTAAAAGACGGTCAGCAAGCGCTGGCGGACGCTAACGTCAAACTTGAGGTGGGGGCGTTAGAGGGAAGCAACGTCAATGCAATTGGTGAAATGACGAGCATGATAGCGCTTCAGCGCCAATATGAAATGAACGTCAAAATGATGAAAACCGCTGATGAGAACGCTCAGCGTTCAGCAACATTGATGCGCATGAGCTAACGCGTGTCGAGGAGATAGATTATGAACCCCGCATTATGGATTAGTAAAACCGGACTCGACGCACAACAGCGCGACATTTCGGTGATTTCGAATAACTTAGCAAACGCCAGTACCGTGGGCTTTAAAAAAAGCCGCGCGATTTTCGAAGATCTACTCTATCAAAATATTAATCAACCAGGCGGCCAATCAGCGCAGGACGTAGAACTCCCCAATGGCTTGATGCTCGGTGCTGGTACTAAAGTCGTAGCAACCCAAAAATCGCATACGCAAGGTAATGTCCAGACGACCGATAACTCACTCGACGTGATGATCAATGGCAAGGGGTTCTTCCAAGTATTGATGCCCGATGGAACCTTATCCTACACACGTAATGGTCAGTTCTCAGTAAACGAGGAGGGGACTCTGGTTACCTCGGGCAACGGTTATCCTATTGAACCTCAGATTCAGATCCCAGAAGACGCTATCTCACTAAGTATCTCACAGGAAGGGGAAGTCACCGTACGTCAGCCTGGTAATGCGCAAAACGCTGTTATCGGTCAGTTGAACCTAGCCAGCTTTATTAATCCCGCGGGCCTCGAGCCCATCGGACAAAACCTCTATAAAGAAACCGCAGTCAGCGGCGCACCACAAGAGTCCGTGCCCGGTGTCGATGGTGTCGGTAATGTGCGTCAGGGAATGCTAGAAACATCGAATGTGAACGTCACAGAAGAACTGGTTAATCTTATTGAAGCGCAACGGGGCTACGAGATGAATTCAAAAGTCATTTCATCGGTGGACCAAATGTTGAGCTACATTAATCAGCAGTTATAACGGTGGAGGTGAGTATGCGCCTGATTATCATGGCCGGGGTTTTAGTGACATTGGCTGCTTGCAGTAGCAACCAGCCAGCACCGATGCCGAATGACCCATACTACGCGCCCGTACTGCCCGAGGAACGAGCAGAACCGGTCGTACCGACGGGTTCACTGTATCAAGCGCAGTACTCCGATAATATGTATTCAGACATAAAAGCGCGTCGATTAGGCGACATTATTACGGTTACCCTTCAAGAGCGTACGACGGCGAGTAAATCGGCGAACGCACAGACCACGAAGGAGAGTAATGTTGACCTACCGGTACCTACGATCCTTGGGCAAGCGGCGACCATTAATGGCAACCCCATTTCTGCCAACCTAGGAGGAACGCGCGATTTTACCGGTGATGCAACCGCTGACCAGAGCAATAGACTATCAGGCGAGATTACTGTGACCGTGATTCGAACGCTGGCGAACGGTAACCTAATTGTGCGTGGCGAGAAATGGTTACGCATTAACACCGGTGACGAGTATATCCGGTTGACGGGTATTATTCGCCCACAAGATGTCAGCGCTGATAACACCATTCCGTCTACTCGCGTGGCGAACGCGCGTATCGAATACAGTGGCACTGGTAGTCTGGCTTCGACTCAAGAGCAAGGCTGGCTCACTCGTTTCTTTAACAGCAGTTATTGGCCGTTTTAACGGATAAGGAGACGCGCTGTGAACTTTCTTAAAGTGATGTTACTTGGACTTGCCATCATGGGTCAGTTAGTGCTGCCAGTGCAAGCATCACGCATCAAAGATATTGCCTCTGTCGCAGGCATTCGTTCAAACCAACTTATCGGCTATGGCTTAGTGGTGGGTCTACCCGGTACGGGTGAGCAAACACCTTTTACCGATCAGACGTTCCGAACCATGCTCGGCAACTTTGGTATCAACGTACCCCAAGGTCAGCGTCCAAAAATTAATAACGTGGCGGCGGTAGCTGTGCATGCCGAAATTCCCGCATTTGCCAAACCGGGTCAAAAAATCGACGTCACCGTATCCTCTGTGGGGAGCGCTGACAGCTTAACCGGCGGCACGCTATTGCAAACCTTTTTGAAAGGCGCCAACGGTGAAGTCTATGCTGTTGCGCAGGGTAGCCTCATTGTTGGCGGCTTGGGTGCAGAGGGCAGCGATGGTTCTAAAATTGTAATCAATACGCCTACCGTCGGCCGTATTCCAGGCGGCGCTATTGTCGAGCGTGAGATCCCCACCGCATTTGCGCAAGGCGACTACTTTACCTTTAATCTGCATGACTCCGATTTTACCACGGCCAAACGTGTCGCTAACACGATCAATGGTTTAGTGGGTGAGGGCATGGCGCAAGCCATTGATGCAACGTCGATTCGTGTTAAAGCACCGCGCGATTTAAGTCAACGAGTGAGCTACATGTCAACGCTTGAAAACTTGCAAGTTGAACAAGCGATGGCGGCAGCGAAAATTATAATCAACGCACGCACGGGCACGATCGTAGTGGGTCAAAACGTGGAGTTACGTCCAGCCGCGGTGGCACATGGCAACATGCAAGTGACTATCACCGAGGACATGCAAGTCGACCAGCCCAATCCGTTTGGTCAAGGTGATACAGCGGTCACCCCACAGAGTGTGGTCGATATACAGCAGGAAGATGCGCGGATGTTTGTGTTTAACCCAGGCACCACACTGAACGATTTGGTGCGAGCTGTAAATCAAGTCGGCGCGGCCCCTGGTGATATAATCGCCGTACTGGAAGCCTTAAAGCAAGCAGGAGCTATTTCCGGTGAGCTCATCGTTATTTAATACCGACGCCACTCGCTTGTATGACCTTGCGCCCAAAGCGCAAGGTACTGGAGCCGTGCTCGATAACCACGCGCTCGACAGTCTTCGTGAACAAGCCTTTGGTGACGACAAAGAGCAAGCCCTGCGCGAGGCGGCGAAACAGTTCGAAGCGATTTTCTTAAACATGGTCATGGGAAGCATGCGTAAAGCCAACGATGTGTTTGCGGAAGGCAACATGCTCAATAGCCGCTACACAAAGATGTACCGCGACATGTATGACCAACAACTCACGTCAGAGTTATCAAATCAGGGGTCACTCGGACTCGCGGATCTCATGGTTCAGCAACTGAGCAAGCAAGGTGGATTTGATACGCAGCAACGGGTTGGCGCAAAACTCGATGACCCAAGAGCCGCGGTCGTGAATAATCGCTCCACTCGCTTAAGTGACCAAGGCGGGCGTCCTGTCGGGTTGTTTTACGGAGACACCCGGGTGAATACACTCAATATTGGTGATCAAGCACAACACATTTCCAGCCAAAATGACTTCATCGATGCTTTAAGACCACAAGCCGAAGCGGTTGCCAAAGAAACCGGCTTACCCGCCAAAGCATTGATCGCTCAAGCGGCGTTAGAAACAGGCTGGGGACAGCGCATGGTACCGGGACGGCATGGCGGCTCGAGTAATAATCTGTTTAATATTAAGGCTGATAGTCGTTGGCAAGGCGAACAGTCGCATGTAAACACCTTAGAGTTTGATGGCCACCAAGCCAACAAGCAACGCGCGGCATTTCGTAGTTACCAAAATATTGAGCAAAGTTTACACGATTATGCTAGTTTCATAACAGAACATCCGCGTTATCAACAAGCCGTCGCAGCGGCCGAGGATCCCGCCCAATATATCGAGCAATTACAGAGCGCGGGCTATGCAACGGATCCTAACTACGCCAACAAGGTTAAGTCCATTATGCAACGGTTATAAGCGGCAACTCATTGCCGCTTTACGTAATTTTACACTTAACTTTTTGCTGTTTTTGTCGATAACCGTAATAGACGAAGTATTAGGAGCGACCATTTATGGCGTCATTTGATTTATTGACCAAAGGACAAACCGCGGTTTTAGCGCATCAACGCGCACTCGCGATCACCGGGCAGAACATCAACAACATCAATAACCCGGACTACGTGCGTGAGCGAGCGGAGTATGTCAGTAATCCCTTTGGGGGCTTACGGGGTGTCGAGTCGCGCCGCATGATCGACGAATACATTGTCGGTCAATTGAATCGCTCCCATATGGATGTCGCCTTTCAAAACGGTAAACTCGATCAGGCCGAGCCGCTCGATTCACTGTTAGGAAACACGGAAAGCAGCATCAATAGTGCAGTGACCAGCTTCTTTAACAGTGTGCAAGATGCCAATAACGATCCCAGTTCATTGACCAACCGCCAAGTCGTGATCAGCGAAGCCGATGGTCTAATGACACGCATGAGCGACTTTTCTCGTTACTTAAACGATCAAGAGAACATTGTGAACGAGCGTGTGCGTGACTCTGTTCAGCAGATTAACACCTTGTCGAAGAATATCGCCGAGCTCAATAATGAGCTCAAGTTCGGCTCATCTAACGTCAAAGGCTTTGATGCCAACTCACTGCGAAACCAACGCGATCAACAGCTAGAAGAGCTGTCTAAGTTAGTATCGTTTGACGTGGTCAAAAGCGACTCTGACGCGGTGCAAGTCAACTTAAAGAACGGCGTACCATTGGTCTTAAAAGATGGTCGTTACAACATGATCACGGCGAACAGCCAGCCGGATACCGGTCGCGTTGAAATTCAAATTGAGTCGACGAATAGCTCCGATCCCACCAAGTTTTATCTCAAGCCAGATCAACTAGGTTCTGCGCTTGGTGGTTACATGGATTACCGCGATAATCAGCTGCTTCCCGCGCAACGTCGCATCGGTCAAATGGCGTTACGTATCGCCGACACCATGAATTCGCAAAACCAAAAGGGCATGGATCTCGACAACCAACTCGGGCAAAAACTGTTTGACCTCAGTAGCACCCCCGTGCGCGCTCTGGATTTTGAAGAAAACACCGGCAATGCCAATATTAATGTGGGCCTGTTAGAAGGTAACAGTGCCAAACTGACATCAGACAACCTGCTGATCACAAAAACCGGTGCCGACACCTTTACGGTGCAAGCCGCCGATAACCAAGGGCGTGCCATCAAAAATGCACCTGAAGTGACCATCAGTACCGCCGGCAATCCCAGCGCCATCGCTGTTGAAGAATATGGCGTTGAGCTGACGTCGGCGAATTTTAGCGCCGCAAGCGACGGCGATAAATTCCTCGCCAAACCGGTCGAAGACATCGCGGGCGATATTGCCGTGGCAATTAGCCGTCCAGAAGACCTAGCGCTTGCAAAGCCGGTACGTGTCAGTAATGACCTTGAAAACCAAGGCTCGGCTAACATTGAACTGGAGTCGATTAATGGCACCAGTAACTTCTTCGATGCAGCTGGCAAAACACTCGCCGACGGTGCCCCGACCGGCGTCGCGGTCGATGCCGTCAACAGTGATGGCACGTTCGATGTAACGCTGAGTCGCAAAAATGGCAGCGACATTACATTAACGGGTTTAAGTGACCTTAAAAACCTAGCGCAGCAAGCCAACGACCAAGCGGCAGCCAACGGCAACCCGGCACCGTTTGCAGGGTCACCGCTCGACTACGATATCAGTATCAATGGTCAGCCTGCTGCGGGCGACAGCTATTCAATTGAATACAATACCGATGGCTTTGATGACAATCGCAATGGCGAAGCCTTTACCGAGCTACAACAAAACGCGCAGCTACGTCGTTCGTCAGCCGACAGCGACGATGCCAACATGACCTTTGCAGAAGGTTACTCGCGCGTGGTATCTGATATTGGTAGCTACGTTCAACAAACGCGCACACGCCGCGATGCAGCGCAAGCCATCGAATCACAAACACAAGCGATGTATGAAGCAAAATCGGGCGTCAATCTAGAGGAAGAAGCCGCCAACTTGATTCAGTTCGAACGCGCGTACAACGCCGCCGCTCGAATCATCACCGTCGCACAACGTACGTTTGACAGCCTGTTAAACGCAGTGGGGTAATAAACGATGCGTATTAGTACTAACTTAATGTTTCAACGCGGACTCGACTCACTACAGCGCTCTGAAAGCGCGCTGTATAAAGTGCAGCAACAGCTCACTCGTCAGACCAAAATACTGTCACCATCAGATGACCCGATTGCTAACTCGCAAGTCATGAACCTCAACAATGCGCTGGCGCAGAACGAGCAATTCATGCGCAACAGTACCAGCCTCGAGGCCAACTTACGCCAATCAGAGGCCAACCTCGATGGCGTAAACAGTGGTCTCCAGCGCGCGCGCGAACTCGCCGTTGGCGTCGTTAATGGCAGTTATAGCGCCGACGATCGCAAAGCCGTTGCAAAAGAGCTACGCGCTATCGAAAAGCAATTGGTTGACCAAGCCAACGCCCGCGATGCACAAGGCGAATACATGTTCGCCGGCTTTCAAAGCCGCAAAGAGCCCATGCAATACGACGCGAGCACCCAAAGCTACCAATACGTAAGCGACCAAGGGGCGCGTAACATACAGCTAACCCCCAACCTCAAACTCGCCGCCAACGAACCCGGTAGCAAACCGTTTGCCAACGTATCACAACGCGTCGACATCAACGTCGAAAGCGGCCAAAACCTCGTAGGCGAACTGCGCGTAAGCAACCGCGAGCAATTCACCGACTTTACCGAGCAACAACAAAGTAACGGTAACCCACGCGACTTTAACATCAGCTTTGACGGCGCCGGCAACTACAGTATCGACGACACCAGCGGTAATAACCTCGCCAGTGGCGCCATTACCGATGGCAAAATCAGCTTTAACGGCATGGACATCACCCTCGCTAAAGACACAACCCCTAGCGCAACCGATACCATCCAAATCAGTAATGGCGAACCCATCGGTCGTAATCCCATCACGCTCGTGAGCGATCTCGCCGCCGCACTCGAAGGCAAAGGCACCAGCGGCCAATGGGAAGACGAAGCCAGCTGGGCGCTCGACGACCTCAACAAAGCCATGGACAACGTCGTCGGCACCCAAGCCGATATCGGCGCCCGCATGAACGTCATGGAATCCGCACGCACCCAACTCCGCGATGCCGACGTCGTGAACCAAACCGCCCGCGCCGAACTCGCCGACGTTGACTATAACGAAGCCGTCACCGAACTCGTCAAGAACGAAACCCTATACCAAGCATCACAACAAGTGTTTTCGCGTATCAATCAACTGAGCTTGTTTGATTACGTTCAGTAAACCCTGAGCTTGGATGCGGGCTGCGCCCGCAGGCTGTGATGGCGCTCGCTGCGCTTGCGCCAGGCCTTGCTTGCCTGTGCTTCGCACGGCAAGGCTGTGTAAAAGCCAAACCAATACGGGCCCTCGATTGTACACAGCCTCGCGCCGCGAAGCGGACGCGAACAAAGCCTGCGGCAAGCGCAGCGAGCCGCATGCAAACCTGGCGGCGAAGCCGTCATCCCCACTAAAGACCCCCCTGCTAAAAAAATTAAAATTTTTTCTAAAGGATCCCAACCGCCCGCCGATACCCCTTGTGAGAGGAAATTTTAACCAGGCAAAAAACAAGCCTACCCTTCCTCCAGCTTGGCGACACAATATTGGTAACACCAAGCTTTTGTATCAAACTAAGGGAGCATGAAAAATGGCTTTATACGTAAATACTAACGTCAGCTCGTTGAACGCACAGAACCAGTTGACTAAATCAGGCAACACGCTTGACCAAGCTTTCCAACGTTTGTCGTCAGGCCTCCGTATTAACAGCGCGGCAGACGACGCAGCTGGTCTACAAATTTCAAACCGTCTGACCTCACAGGTCAACGGCTTAAACGTAGCAACCCGCAACGCAAACGACGGCGTATCAGTAGCACAAACCGCTGAAGGCGCAATGCAAGAATCAACCAACATCTTACAACGTATGCGTGAGCTAGCACTGCAGTCAGCTAACGGTTCAAACAGTGATGAGGACCGTGGTGCGCTGCAAAAAGAAATCGGCTCATTGCAGGCAGAACTTACACGTATCGCTGATACTACATCTTTCGGTGGACAAAAATTGCTTGACGGTAACTTTGGTTCTCGCTCATTTCAAGTTGGTTCCCAAGCGAATGAAACAATTGATTTCTCTTTGGATTCCATAGCAGCTGAGGATATTGGTTCTACAGGTAAAAGTTTGACTTCGTTTGTGCCAAATACGGGTTTAGACGATATTGCTAGTTCTATTGATCCTCTTACCAGTAACGACAAACTCTCGGTTAAACTAGGAGGTGATACAACAGAATTAGAGCTAGAAGGTGCGATGTCTGCCTCCGACGTTGCCAATAAGCTTAATACTGTTGATGGGCTTTCTGGAGTCAGTGCTGAGACAAAAGTTAATTTAGAATTAACAACCGCGAGTGGTAACGCAGGTGATTCGGATTCAGCTATATTAACAATCGAGGGAAAAGAGTTCGCTCTTGGCCAAGCTGATTTGGCAAGTGATGCGGCCTTTAAAGCTGCAGTCGCATCAGCGGTGTCAGGCGATGCTGATTTATCAAGTCGAGGTATTACGGCAACAGAAAATGCCACAGCTGGCGTCGATATCTCCAGCTCTACCGGTGAAAATCTATCTATCTCAGTAAGTCTGACCGATGACAATACTAACTCCGCAGACGCTCTCGCAGTCACAGCGACTACTTATCAAAGCGCTGAAGAAACTACTGCCGCGGGCTCAACAGCGACTTTCTCAACAACGGCTGGAACGACTTCGAGCCAAACACAAAATGTTCGGGGTTATGCTGATTTTTCGGATGCTATTATCGACAGTCAGTTTGACTCCTTATCAATCACATCAAGTGGCTCAACATTGACCGACGGTACGACTGATGCGGTCATCGGAGCGGAGACTACAAATACTATTGATAGTATTGATATTTCATCGCAAGGCGGAGCGCAATCTGCTATTTCTGTAATTGATGGTGCTATCGCGCAAATCGATGGTCAGCGTGCTGACTTGGGTGCGGTGCAAAACCGTTTCCAAAGCACGATTTCGAACTTGAGCAATATCTCTGAAAACGTATCGGCGGCTCGTTCACGTGTTCGTGATGCGGATTTCGCGGCAGAGACAGCTAAGCTGACTCAGGCGCAGATCACTCAGCAGGCGTCGACTACTATCTTGGCGCAGGCGAACCAGCGTCCACAGGCTGCATTGTCACTGTTGGGTTAATCTTCAACATCGACTTAAACAGTCTACTGGAATACAGAGGGCTCCTTCGGGGGCCTTTTTTTGTTTTGAGTTTGGATGCGGGCTGCGCCCGCAGGCTGTGATGTTACTCGCTACGCTCGTAACAGGCTTTGCTTGCCTGCGCTTCGCACGGCAAGGCTGTGTACGAGCAGCTTCTGCACAGCCTCGCGCCGCGAAGCGGACGCGAACCCAGCCTGCGGCAAGCGAAGTGAGCCGCATCCCAGCCTGGCGGCGAAGCCGCCATCCACACTCAGAAGTCTCACACCACAATCATCCGCAAATTCAAAAACCATCCCCTAAACTGCAATAACCCCTCACAACCCAACACAAATAATGAATTATCAAAAACTCTGGCTTTGGCAATACTCACTCGATATCGCCATTGAAATCATGGAAGCCTTCCAGCACAGCAAAAATTTCAGTTTTAAAGACCAGGTATTCCGCAGCGCCATTTCGATACCCAGCAATATTGCCGAAGCTATGGCACGAGACACACCGGCTGACCGACGAAGAATCCTCTATTACGCCATCGGTTCATGCGCAGAACTCGATACACAATTGCAGATAGCTTTACGATTAAAGTGGATTGAGGCAAAGCAGCGAGAACAGTGGCGTCGGGCGCTACGACAGATTTATGTTGGACTTCACCGACTTCGCGGGAAACTGGAGCAAAGCCGGGATGCGAGCTCCGCCCGCAGGCTGTGATGGCGCTCGCTGAGCTTGCGCCAGGCTTTGTTTGCCTGTGCTTCGCACGGCAAGGCTGTGTACGAGCAGCTTGTGCACAGCCGCATGGCGCGAAGCGCACATGCACACAGCCTGCGGCAAGCGAAGCGAGCCGCATCCCAGCTTGGCGGCGCAGCCGCCATCCATGCACAAAGATCGTGCACAGCCTCGCACCGCGAAGCGGATGCGAACACAGCCTGCGGCAAGCGCAGCGAGCCGCATCCCGGCTTGGCGGCGCAGCCGCCATCCAAGCTCAAAAAATATTCAAAAAAATCACTAAAGTTCATCCACCCCTTGCCGATAACCAACACGTACCAGTGTATTTTTTGCGCTGAGACGCTATCATAACCATACTACAGAGAGGACACGGTTATGGGTGAATTTACCATCAGTTCCAGAGACATCACTCGCGCGAACAGTAGTAATGCCGCGGATCCCGTAACAGGCCGTGGGCAACTGCGTGAACAGGTGATGGGCGCTGTAAAGGCTATGCAGCAACAAAATAATGCGGCAATGCCAAGCGATGCAGTAAAGGAAGAGCAAGCGGCAATCAGTACGCCCGCGAGTGTGGCTGAAATGGCTGAACGTATTGCACAGCTTAATAAGTCTGAGGCAATTCGTAACACCAGTTTGCAATTTGTCATGCAGGAAAATAATGAACCGCCAGTGGTACAGGTGGTCGATAAAGACAGCGGCGATGTCATTCGACAAATTCCGTCGGAAGTGGCGGTGAAGATCGCTAAAGCTATTGATGAACTGGTCGATAACGAAGATAGTCGTAGCGGTTATCTGTTCGACAGCAGTATTTAAGGAGGCCTAACATGGCAGGTATTTCATCCCTCGGGGCACAATCAGGATTAGACTTAGAAGGCATCGTAAACGCAACGATTGAAGCGGAGCGCGTGCCTAAAGTCAATCGCCTGAATCGACAAGAAAGCAACTTGTCGGTTGAGCTCTCATTTATTGGGGAGCTGAAATCCGTCATGTCTGACTTTAAAGATGCTGCGGCTAAACTGGCTGATGTCGACCAGTACAACAAAAACAAAACCACGGTAACGCAACCCGAATCGGGCGATATCATCTCGGTATCGAGTGATGGCGATGCGGCACCGGGTAGTTTTGATGTTGAAGTGGTCAATATGGCAAAGGGCAGTCGTGCGACCTCTTCGGCAGGTGCATTTACGGATGCCGAACAAGTGATCAGTTCGCAATCTGGCAGCTTAACGTTCAGTGCTGGCGATAAAAGCTTTACGGTGGATATCGCGGCCGACGCAACGTTGGATGACATTCGCAGACAGGTGAATGACGCGGACGATAATTTTGGTGTTACTTTCAATATTATCAACACCGGCTCAGAGGCGCGTTTGGTGGCTACGTCATCAGAAACGGGCGCGGGCAACGATATTGAAATTACCAATACCAATGCAGACTTTGATGCATTATCGACCGTAGCCAACGCAGGCGGTGCCGGTGGTATGAGTATTGCTGCTGAAGATCAAGCAACGGATGCGTTAATTCGTGTCGATGGTATCGACGCGACCAGTGCTGACAATACCTTTGAGGACGTGATTCAAGGCTCAACGATTACTGTTGAGGGAGAGTCACAAAATGGCGAGACTGCGACTATGCGTATTGCCGAAGACAACAGTGCGGTGCGGAAAAACATCGACGGGTTTGTTAAGGCGTATAACAATGTCATGGGATTACTAGGTCAAGCCGGTGC
Organism: Idiomarina sp. D18; assembly: GCF_057748155.1. NCBI lineage: Bacteria > Pseudomonadati > Pseudomonadota > Gammaproteobacteria > Alteromonadales > Idiomarinaceae > Idiomarina > Idiomarina sp. D18. Next base: position 1,836,577 of record NZ_CM173240.1, on the reverse strand, counting down.
CGAAGGTGCGCAGTTCCAAGGTGATGCGACCGTACGTAGTATCGAGAATCAAATGCGTCGCTTCCTCAGTGAAGAAGCGGGTGGCTTGAGTATGTTCAACGCCGGCTTTGGTATCGATGACGAAAATAAGTTGCAGCAGGAAAACACGTTAACCAGTGTCAGTGAAGTTGCCAAGGAACGTTTTGGCGATTTTGAAAAGCTGTTTGCTGGCGAAAACGGATTAGCGTCGCGCATTGAAGACTATGTAAACACTTACACCAGTTTTGGTGGGTCACTGCAAACTCGAACAGATTCATTAAATAACCGCTTAGATCGTATTGATGACCAACGCGAACAATTAGGTCAACGGCTTGATAGGCTTGAGACGTCGCTACGGCAGAAATACGCAGGACTTGACTCATTGCTTGGACAACTGCAATCCACCAGTAATCGGTTGGATCAACAGCTGAGCAATCTGCCAGGGTTCTCGCGTAATAAAGAGTAATCGACAACGATAGAGGTTCGTTATGAATAATAAGCTCAAGAATTACACCCGCGATAATGTGCGTAACCGTTTAGAAGACGCGGATCCGTACACCATTATTCAGATGTTAATGCAGGGTGTACTCGAGAATTGTAGCTATGCCAAAGGCGCGATTCAAAATAACAACATCGAGAAAAAAGCGCATCATATTGGTCGCGCGCAGGCGATTCTTGAGTCACTGATTGTGAGCTTAAACCCAGAAGCAGGCGCAGACGCAACCGATAATCTAATCGGTTTGTATGGCTACATGAGTGACCGCTTAATGACAGCATCGGTCGAGCGTAATGTTGAAATCATTGATGAAGTGATGGGCTTAATGTTGCAAATTAAAGGCGCTTGGGATCAAATTCCAGCGGACGCACGTCAAGAAGCTCATGAAGTGCTCAGTAAACTACATGCTGAAGAAGACGCTGCACATGAGCAAGAGGTGCAACGCATTGCGAGCAGTGCGTAAGCTATGAAAGAGGCATTGAAACGGCTACAAACACTTACGCAGCATTTCGAACAGACGGTAGCCGCGGAGGATTATGCAGCAGCTGAATTGGCGCTTCTACAACTTGAAAAGCATTTCACCCAGTTACCGGATGGATGGCAAAACGACGATGCGATTAAAACTGAGCTGTTGCGGGTACAAGAGACCCTGACCACCTATCGTCAAGCTTTACAGCAAGCGAAAGATACAGCGAAGGATGACATTAGCAGATTAGGAAAAAGCAAAAAGGGCGTTAAAGCTTACACCAAATAACGATTGAAATGTGGATAAAAAAGCCGCCAGATGCATTATCTGGCGGCTTTTTGTTATTCAATATTTGCTTTAACAAAGTTAATTACTCGGTCAAAAGCTTGTTTGCGATTAGGGTTGCTGTCTAATGAGTGGGTACCATTTTCAAGCAACAACAGCTCTACCGGGAGATTATACTCCTTAGCTGCCTTGTAAAATGCCTCCGACTGGTCGTCTGGAACCACGACATCGCCTGTCCCATGAACAAGCAAAGTAGGGCGTTTGAGTTTACCAAAGCTAGCGATAGGTGAAATAGCCTCTAAATGCGCTTTGCCTTTCTCGCTATCACGATCACCGACCATGATATTGTCAACCATTTGAGCCGTTTCGCTGGCTCGGGTGTCCTCTAAAATAGCGTTAATATCGCTGACGCCAGCAATTGATACATAACAGTTAAACTGTGTCGGCGTATTGGTCGCCGCGAATAGAGAAACATAGCCGCCGTACGACCAGCCCACGACACAACTATCATCAACATCGGCGAGTTGCTGTTCTTTTACCCAAGCGACGCCATCAAGCACGTCTTGCTGCATACGCTGTCCCCATTCACCGTAACCACGCGCTTCGTAAGAAGAACCAAAGCCCGACGAGCCGCGAAAGTTAACTTGCAAGACAGCATAGCCTGCATTAACGAACATGTGCTCTAGCGGATGGAATACTTGGGTATCGCGTTGCCAAGGTCCGCCGTGTGGCATCACAACTAACGGGCGATCGGCATCACCGCCGTTGATCAAATAACCATTCAGCACCAGGCCGTCACTGGCCTCGAATTCGATAGGTTGCTTGGCGGGAAACTGCTTGTTTTCAAGTGCTGGTTGTAGCGCCATCCATAAACCGCCAGCTTTATTGGCGAGATCAATAAAGTAAAAGCGAGAAGGGCCCGACGCTGAGTAGGTCTTAACAAGCAATTTATTGACGCTTTCGTCAAAGTCTACCACGATAGGATTCATGCCTTTGAACGTATTCTCGACAAGCGCTTGGCGCTGTTTAAATGCCGGAGCAATGAATTCCACTTCGGGCATATCAGCCGTGTAACCAAAGCCAATCACTTGACCGTTGTGCTCCATTACTCTCGCCACGTCATAAGTCTCGTTCTGGAACAACGGCTCGACCCATTCGTCAGTATCGAGCGAATAGCGCCAAACTTCTTGTTTATCACTCTTCTGATACGTCTTAACAATTAAAGTATTGTTGGCAGGCTCATACAAGACCGGCGTAAAACCATCCTCTTCAAATGCTTCATAAGAGCCAATTTCTTTCCATTGATCGGCATCTTCCTGCCACAAATAGAAAGTACGGGTTAAGTCCTCAATCGCCACCGCGACAACCGAGCGACCGGTCGAGTCGCCAATAAAGTAACTCGGTTTTTGCAAGCTCGGTGCGAACTTCTCTGAGGAACCGCTATAGACATTAATCTTATAAACCGATGGGAAGTAATTATCGCGCTCGCTGACCTGTTGCAACAAAATATGTTCTGGATCGTGAGGAAGCATAGAGACAATTTGGTCACCGCTAACTAACCAAGACCAATCTTTAGTATCGGTGAGCTTGCGTAGTTTTATCTCTTTTAACTCGCTACCATCTTTGTTGACCGCAAACAATTGTCCAACGCGACGAGAACTACCGTACATATGTTCAGGATAATCGGCGCTGACAAGTAACCGCTCGTTATTCACCCAGCGTAGTTTAACGATACGTTCAGACTGATTGCGTAACTTAAGGATAGTCGTTAAATCCACTTTCCCGAACGGAGAAATTACCACTTGCTGAGTTGCGCCATCGGTATTATAGACGGCAGCAATGAGTTCACCATTGGGCGAAATGGTAGGTTGTTCAACGATGTTCAGTTGACTGAATGCAGAACTTGGAAGTGTTTCACTCTGTGCCAAACTGGGGGTCGAGATCGACAATAGCGCAGAGGCGATAATCGTTTTTATTATTTTATTCATGGATAAATACATCTATTTTGTTAAAAAATTGATTTTATCAAATAAGTAGCCAATTAACGAGCACAGTTTGCTATCCAACGCTGGCATGAGAGGTTGACATCCTCGCATGCCAAGCGAGGAAAAGGCTTACAAAGTACTTGCCTCACACCGTGTCTTTTGACGCGATGGCGTATTGACAACTTCTTGCGTGATGAGTTTTTTGGTGACCTTATTCGTTACCGCTTTTTGTGTCTCGGCATCAACGATCCAAACCTCAGCAGTGCCGTTCTCTTGATCACGATTGTATTTAAACTCATAGATCTTACCCGGTTCAAAGGTACCGTTGAGTTTAAAATAGTTTTCTAACGGACCGCCGGGAACGTATTTTTTGATAAATGCATACCGCGCGATGATGGTATGTTCGCCTGCATCAAAGTCCCGAGCGGCGACATAGTCTGCTTCACGACCATAATAACAATAGTTGTAAATGACATGGCTACGTTGAATTGATGTGTCTTTGTAATTACGTAGCTTGAACTGATTGTCTCCCGGTGGAGGGCTGCTACATGCTGTGCTGCCCAAAACGACCGCCGCCGCTATCACGCCTTTTGCAAGGTTAAAACTGCGCATAAAATTCCCCTTTTTGTCGAAAATATGCACATTGACTATAAGTGATATCATATTAGAATGAAAACAAAGTGAGACAATAATTACATTTAATTGTTACAAAATTTGATCGTGTAGAGATTAAGGAAGGAATTTGGACACAAAAAAACCGGCATTAAAGCCGGTTTTTTGAACACGTTAAAAACGTGTCGATTAAAGCGCTTGGATCTTAGCGTTCAAACGGCTCTTATGACGTGCCGCTTTGTTTTTGCTGATCAAGCCTTTAGTTGCGTAACGGTCCAATAATGGGGTTACAGTTTGTAAAGCTGAGCTAGCAGCTTCTTTGTCTTTGCTCTCAATGGCTGCGTTTACACGTTTAAGGTAAGTACGCATCATTGAACGGCGGCTTGCATTATGGCGGCGATTTTTCTCGGCTTGAATCGCACGCTTTTTAGCAGACTTAATGTTAGCCAAGGTGAACTCCTAAAATTCGTTAACAGAACGCTTCTTTATAAAGGTCGTGGATTATGCCTAATCTGGCGGAAATGTCAACACTTATTGTGTGGATGTCGCGCACAAATTGGGGTATAAAAAATCAGTTGGTTGCGTATTGTGCGTGATATAGATAAATAAGGAATGTTATGTCTGAATCGTTACGTGAAAAAAAAATCAGAGAGTTTGGTCTTTATATCGGTCAAGAAGACCCGCAACTTAACGGGCTGATGAACGCTCTCGCCAGTTGGCTAAACGTTCCCATGGCATTTGTCAGCATTGTTGACGATCAAACGCAATTTTTTAAAGCAAAAACAGGATTCGAAGGCGACCAAATTGACCCAGAACCGTCTTTTTGCAATTACGTAGTGAATCACGATAAACGCCTCTTGATTAACGATGCCCTGACCGACGTTTTGTTTAAGGATAACCCGTATGTGGTTGATGCGCCACATATCCGCTTTTATGCCGGGGTCCCGTTACGACTGGATGACGTCACAGTCGGCACCGTATGTATTTTGGACACTGAACCGCACCAGTTGTCCGAGCGCGAACTTCAAAGCCTTGCCTATGTCAGTGAACATGTCAGTGAATATTTAGCGTTGTCGCTTAAACATCAACAGTTGATGCAGGAACACTCATTTATCGATGACACGCCTGCTGCACTCATAAAGTGGCGTTACAACATGGCGCTCGAATTACAGTACGTGTCCGCTAATATACAATCCTTATTCCACATCCCAACGGATGCCTTGCGTGAGGGAAGTAGAGACTTTGAGGATTTTCTCGACGAACGCGGTCGCAAAGAACTTAACTTCTTGCTCAGTAATCATTTAGCAGGGGTCGCGAGTAGTGAAGCGCAATTCCGCATTTTACCGCCTAAAGGCCCGGAGCGCTGGGTGAAGTTATTATCAAAAAGCTTTTATGATCCCGAGGGTCGGCTCGAGAACATCCATGCCATGCTGATTGATAACACTGCTAATCGCTATTTTGAGAAGCGCTTGAACGAAGCCAATCAGCAGATGCGTTTGGTCTTGGAGGCCTCAGGACTCGGTACCTGGGATTGGAATGTGCCATCAGACACCAACAAGGTCAATCAACGCTGGTGTGAATTATTAGGTATCGATTACGCTAACTTTGACCCGTCGCTCTACTTTTGGGAGAGCCTTGTTCATCCGGCGGACTTGAAGCGTGTTGAGCGTGAACTGCAGCAGCACATGGCAGGCGAGACGCCGGCGTTTTCGACTATTTACCGCATGCGTCATAAAAACGGATATTGGGTATGGATAGAAACCTATGGCCGTGTTGTTGAGCGAAGTGAATCCGGTGAGGCAATACGTTTGACAGGGACGCATCGGGACATTACCGAAAAGAAAGAAGCCGAACTACTCGATACCAAGCAGCGTCAATTACTGAGCTTTATTAATAAAGCGCAAGCGCTATATCTTAACGACAAAGATCTGTCCAAAGCGTGCCAAGATATCCTTCCAGAACTCATCGAAATTGCCGATAGCCAATTCGCTTTTATTGGCGAGATGCAAACGCGAGATAAAAAGGAGGTGTTATACATTCATGCGATCTCAGAACTGTCATGGAATGAACACAGTTCTGAGTTATATCGTGCTTATCTGCGTGGCGAATTATTTTTTGAAAGCCTCGATAATCTATTTGGTCGCACCATTACGGATAACCAAGTCATTCTGACCAATGAACCGAGTCAGCATAAAGCATCTAAGGGAACACCAAGCGGTCACCCGCGTATTACGCGCTTTTTAGGTCTGCCGATCCGGTTACGGGGTCAGGTCGTTGGCATGGTTGGACTGGCCAATAAACTCACTGACTATGAATCGAGTGACGCGATATTCTTACAGCCGCTACTCGATGCGCTCGGCGCGCTCTTTTATGCGGTTCAACTAGATAAAGCGCGCATGGATGCTGAGCGTCGTCTTAAAAATATGGCGATGACCGATGCGCTGACCGGTATCCCCAACCGGCGTGCATTTATCGAACGTTGTCAATTACTTAACCAAGAGCAGGGGCACCGCAGTGTCGCTATTCTCGATATTGATTACTTTAAAAAGGTGAATGATACCTACGGGCATGCCGCGGGTGATGCGGTTATCAAATACCTTGCTGAGACTCTGATGCGTCATATTCGCTCGGACGATATGGTTGCTCGTTTAGGCGGTGAAGAGTTTGCCTTGATTTTAAACGGCGGGACGCAAGCGGCTGCCGCGGCAATACTTGAGCAGATTAGGCAAGATATTCAGCAGTCAGTCGTACGTGTCGATGACCATGCGATCAACTTCACCATTAGTATCGGGGCTTTGTTCATCGACAATGAAACGGCTGCGTACGAGGATTTGGAACAAGCGGTACTCGATCACGCGGATAAAGCCTTGTACGAGGCTAAAAAGACCGGCCGAAATAAAATAGTTTGGGGTGAATAATCTGATACACTGACGCTTTTCATCGTCCGATCAGGAGAAGTCGTGTCTAAAGCCTTGCTACGTTCAGGATTCATCGTCAGCGCAATGACTCTGATTTCACGAGTGCTTGGCCTCGTACGTGATGTAGTGATTGCGAATCTCATGGGCGCAGGTGCCGCCGCGGACGTGTTTTTTTTCGCCAATAAAATTCCTAATTTTTTACGTCGGTTATTTGCCGAAGGTGCCTTTGCACAAGCCTTCGTGCCAGTGCTGACCGAGTACAAACAAGGGCAACCCCTCGACCAACAGCGACTTCTGATCGCACGGGTTTCGGGAACACTCGGAACCATTGTTACCATCGTGACACTCGTCGGCATGATCGCATCCCCGGTTGTGACTGCGCTGTTTGGCACCGGTTGGTTTTTAGATTGGTGGAACGATGGCCCACAAAGTGAGAAGTTTGTGCTGGCGAGCGATCTACTCCGTATCACCTTTCCCTATTTATGGTTTATCACCTTCACCGCGATGGCGGGCGCTATACTCAATACGCTGGGTAAGTTTGCTGTGGCCGCATTTACGCCTGTTTTCTTGAATATTGCGATTATTGCAGCCGCGATTTGGCTGGCGCCTAACCTTGAGCAGCCTGAGTTTGGTCTAGCCTGGGGGGTATTCTTTGGTGGCTTAATCCAGTTTCTATTTCAACTTCCCTTTCTAAAACGCGCAGGGCTGCTCACTCGACCGCGTTGGGGCTGGCACGATAGTGGTGTTACGCGCATTCGAAAGCTGATGTTACCCGCAATCTTTGGCGTCTCTGTGAGTCAAATTAACTTATTGTTAGACACCCTCATCGCCAGCTTCCTGATGACCGGCTCTATAAGCTGGCTGTATTATGCTGATCGTTTACTTGAGTTTCCGTTGGGCCTATTTGGTATTGCGATTGCCACCGTAATTCTGCCCGCGCTGTCCTCGCGCCATGTCGACCAATCAACGCAAAATTTTTCGGCGACACTTGACTGGGGGATCCGGATGGTACTCTTGCTCGGTTTACCGGCGATGGCGGGCCTTTTCTTCCTCGCCGAGCCCATGCTAATGGTGTTATTTATGCACGGCGCATTTACGCCAAACGATGCCGAGATGGCATCCTACAGCCTGATGGCTTATTCGGCGGGGCTGTTGAGCTTTATGCTGGTCAAAGTCTTAGCGACTGGGTTTTATTCGCGTCAAGATACCAAACGACCGGTTAAATTTGGCATCATTGCGATGGTCGCAAACATGGGGCTGAATATCGCTTTTGCCATTCCGTTTAGCTATGTTGGCTTAGCCATGGCAACGGCAGCATCGGCGGCACTCAACGCCTTGTTGCTCGGCATCACACTCTATCGAGAACGTGTCCTTGTAGCACAGCCGGGAACTTGGTCTTTCATCATCCGCGTAGTGGCTGCGGTAGCGGTGATGGTCGGGGTGGTATTATGGCTGACCCCATCAACCCAGCAATGGCGTGAAATGTCGCTCGTTGCGCGGCCTTGGCAATTAGCGCAAATTATTGGCGTAGGTGCGGGGGTCTATTTGTTGGTGTTGATGCTGAGTGGATTAAGACCACGCCATTTGCGTGCGCAAGAATACTGATTCTGAACGCAGCATCGGTTATAATCTCACCCGAGTTATTTTTATACATTTAATTAGTGGTACTTTGTTCGGCTATGGAACTCATTCGCGGCATACACAACTTGCGCTCAGAACATCATGGATGCGTGCTTACCATTGGTAACTTTGATGGCGTACATCTTGGTCATCAAGCCGTGCTGGCGCAAGTAAAAGCGCAGGCGCGCGCACTGGGTGTGGCAGCCGCGGTGATGACATTCGAACCGCAGCCGCAAGAAATCTTCCAGCCCGAAAAAGCACCGGCGCGACTCACTAATTGGCGAGAAAAATATTTAGCGCTGCGCGACCAGCAGATCGACCGCCATTTAGTGATTGAGTTTAATCGTAAATTTGCAAGCCAACCGCCGATCGAATTTATTGAGAATGTATTGGTCGAAAAACTCGGTGTTAAATTTTTAGTGGTGGGTGACGATTTTCGCTTTGGTTACAAACGCGAAGGCGATTTCGCGTTATTACAACGCGAGGGTAAACGGCTTGGTTTTGAAGTCGTCGATACGCGCAGCTACCGTCAGCAACAACTGCGGGTCAGCAGTACTGCGATTCGCGCGGCACTTGCCGAGGGCGACTTTGAGCGTGCCGAAAGTATGCTGGGGCGTCCGTATCAAATGATGGGCAAGATCGTGCATGGTCGTAAAAATGGCCGTACCATTGGCTTCCCCACGGCTAATATTCCATTAAAGCGGCTAAAAAGCCCGCTACACGGCGTATTCGCGGTAAAAATCAATGTCGGCCGCGCTGAAGACACGTACCATGGTGTCGCCAACCTAGGTACGCGACCTACGCTTAACGGCGATGAAGTCCAATTAGAAGTGCATTTATTTGATTTTTCAGGCAACCTGTACGGTCAGCACGCAACCGTGACACCGGTCGCCAAATTAAGATCCGAGCAGCGCTTTGCTTCGCTCGAACATTTAAAACAGCAAATAGAGAAAGATGCCGCTCGTGCCCGAGCACTTTTAAGTTGAACGGCCACGATAGTCAGTAAATATGCGGAAAATGGAAACAGTGACCCATGAGTGATTATAAGCACACATTAAACTTGCCGGAAACGGCGTTCCCAATGCGCGGAAATCTCGCGAAACGCGAGCCGGGCATGCTCAAACAATGGTATCAAGACGATCTCTACGGCGAGATCCGTAAAGCCAAACAGGGCAAGCCAAGTTTTATTTTGCACGATGGACCTCCGTACGCAAACGGTCAGATCCACATTGGTCATGCGGTCAATAAAATTCTCAAAGACATTATCATTAAGTCGAAAACCCTAAGCGACTTTGATGCACCTTACACCCCAGGCTGGGACTGTCATGGCTTGCCTATCGAACTGCAAGTCGAGAAAAAGCACGGCAAACCGGGCCAAAAGCTCGACTTGGCGGAGTTCCGTAAACACTGTCGTGACTACGCGCAGACGCAAATTGACCAGCAGCGCGAAGACTTTAAACGGTTGGGTGTATTGGGTGACTGGGATAATCCTTATTTAACGATGAACTTTAAGCAAGAAGCGGATAGTGTGCGCGCGCTTGCTAAAATCATCGATAAAGGTCATTTGCATCAGGGCTTTAAGCCTGTGCATTGGTGTACAGATTGTGGTTCAGCATTAGCCGAAGCAGAAGTCGAGTATAAAGATAAAGAATCACCCGCTATCGATGTGCGCATGCCGCTCACGGATAGCGACAAAGCACTGGCGGCGTTCACAACGCCAAAAAGGCATCAAGGTCAAGGTAAACTGAGCATGGTGATCTGGACCACCACGCCATGGACTATGCCGGCTAACCGTGCAGTGACGCTTGCCGAAGGACTTGAATACGCGTTAGTGCAAATCGAAGCAACTGACGACCAACAGGCTGAGCGTGTCATTCTTGCGAGTGACTTGGTAAATGATTGTATGGACCGTTGGGGCATCAATCACTATCACAAGTTAGGCTTCTGCAAAGGTAAAGCGCTTGAGCTGATGCAGCTCGACCACCCATTATTTGATATCAAAGTGCCGGTGATCATGGGCGACCATGTTACCACCGAAAGCGGTACAGGTTGTGTGCATACCGCACCGGGCCACGGTGTGGATGACTTCTTGGTGGGTCAAAAATATGATCTAGAAGTCTATAACCCGGTGGGCGACAACGGTGTTTACAAAGAAGATACGCCGCGCTTTGCTGGACAGCACGTGTTCAAGGCGAATGAGCCTATTATCGATGCCTTACGTGATGCAGGCAACTTGATGCACGCTGAGCGTTATAAGCACTCGTATCCGCATTGCTGGCGCCATAAAACGCCGATTATCTTCCGTGCTACACCACAGTGGTTTATCAGCATGGATCAAAAAGGCTTACGTAGCCAAGCGCTTGAGCAAATCAAGCAAGTGCGTTGGGTACCCGAGTGGGGGCAAAGCCGCATCGAGTCGATGGTTGAAGGCCGTCCAGACTGGTGTATCTCCCGTCAACGGACGTGGGGTAACCCGATTGCGATTTTCGTCAATCGCGAAACCGAAGAGCTGCATCCCAACACCCTTGAGCTGATGGAACAAGTCGCTCAGCTTATCGAGAAAGACGGTGTTCAGGCATGGTTCGATCTTGATCCGGCGACCTTGTTAGGTGATGAAGCGGACAAATATCGTAAAGTGACCGACACCTTGGATGTCTGGTTCGATTCGGGTGTGACTCACCATTGTGTATTACGTGAATTCCCGGGGTTAAGCTGGCCAGCAGATTTATACCTTGAAGGTTCTGACCAACACCGCGGCTGGTTCCAAAGTTCATTGGTAACGGGTGTCGCGATGTATGAACAAGCGCCATACCGTCAAGTGCTGACGCACGGCTTTACCGTAGACGCGCAAGGTCGCAAGATGTCGAAGTCAATCGGTAACGTAGTTGCGCCGCAGGACGTAATGAATAAACTCGGCGGCGATATCTTACGTTTGTGGGTCGCTTCGGCAGATTATTCAGGCGAGATGACCGTATCAGATGAGATCCTCAAACGTTCAGCCGATGCGTATCGCCGTATCCGTAACACGTCGCGTTTCTTGTTAGCGAACTTGAGCGGTTACGATCCTAAGCAGCACCAAGTGCCGATGGACGAGATGGTCGAGTTGGACCGTTGGATTGTTGGCCGTGCAGCTGACTTACAGAAACAACTGGTGGATGCCTACGACAACTATCAGTTCTTGTCGGTGGTACAAAAACTGATGCACTTCTGCTCGATTGAACTGGGTAGTTTCTATCTGGATATCATTAAAGACCGCCAGTATACCGCTAAAGCGGATAGCTTGGCGCGCCGCTCGTGTCAGACAGCATTGCATCATATTGCCGAAGCATTAGTACGTTGGATGGCGCCGATTTGTAGCTTTACCGCGCAAGAAATCTGGGATCTGTTGCCGGGTGAACGCGAGCAATACGTATTTACTCAAGCATGGTATGAAGGCTTTGAACAGTTTGCCGGCGTGAGTAGCGAGGAAAATACCTTCTGGATTGAGCTACTAAATGTACGTGATGCGGTTAACCAAGCGCTTGAACAAGCGCGTCGTGATGATGTCATTGGTGGCTCGCTGCAAGCTGAAGTAACCTTATATGCGGATACGGCACTCGCCGAAAAACTGAAGCGCTTAGGTGCGGAGTTACGTTTTGCGCTACTGACCTCAGAAGCATCAGTTGCGGACCTTGCGGATGCACCAGAGAGCGCGGTAAAAGCCGAGCAATTACCGCTCGCCGTGGCTGTGGTTGCAAGTGCTCACAAAAAATGTGAGCGTTGCTGGCATCACCGTGAAGAAGTCGGTCAAATCAGCGAGCACCCCGATCTATGTCAGCGTTGCGTAAGCAATATTGACGGGGCAGGGGAGGAGCGTCACTTTGCCTAAAGCTCAATCAGTAAAGCCTAACAAACGTGCATCGGGCCTGCAGTATCTGTGGGTCACGGTGGCGATTTTTATCATCGATCAACTTACCAAATGGTGGGTAGCGAGCGATTTCGAGCTATACGAAAGTCGCATTATTATTGATGGTCTTTTTAACCTCACATACGTGCATAACTACGGTGCGGCATTTAGCTTCTTAAGCGACGGTGGCGGCTGGCAACGTTGGTTCTTTACTCTGATAGCGGTCGCCGTCAGTGTGGTATTGCTGATCTGGTTGCGTCGCAATGATGTGAGCTTTTGGCGTCAAAATTTGTCATTTTCGTTGATTTTGGCAGGCGCCATTGGCAATGTGACGGATCGCTTTGTATTTGGCTATGTTATTGATTTTCTCGACGTCCATTATCAAGGCTGGCACTGGCCAGCATTCAATGTGGCAGATTGTGCAATTACATTAGGCGCCATACTTATGCTACTAGAAGCGTTTATTGATAATCGCCGAGATCCAGAAGAGACCCAAGGTAAGGAGTAGTCGTGGGACGTTTACCTATTGAAGATGGCCGCGAAGTGGTCATGCATTTCACTATCAAGCTAAGCGATGGCTCAGTGGCTGATAGTACGCGGATGTCGGGCAAACCGGCTAAGTTTCGGATGGGCGACGGTAGCTTAACCGAAAACTTCGAAGCGTGTTTAATTGGCTTGCGTCCAGGCAGTGAACGAGAGTTTACCTTGCCACCTGAAGATGCGTTTGGTGAACCTAATCCCGACAATTACTATTATGTTGATTCGTCTAAATTCAGCGACGAGACCAAACCCGAAGTGGGCGCTATCCTCGCTTTTACTCAGCCGGACGGTACAGAATTACCAGGTATCGTGAGAAAAATCGAAGGACCCACCGTGACCATCGATTTTAATCACCCTTTGGCAGGCCAAACGGTGATTTTTGAAGTTGAAATTATTAGCGTGGAGCCGTAACGGGCACACGGAGGAATTATGCAAATACTACTCGCTAACCCACGAGGCTTTTGTGCCGGCGTCGATCGCGCCATTACCATCGTCGAGCGAGCGCTTGAGATATTTGAACCACCCATTTATGTGCGCCATGAAGTCGTCCATAACAAATATGTGGTCAATAAGCTACGTGATGCGGGAGCCGTCTTTGTTGAGGAGCTCGATGAAGTACCCGATGAAGCAATTGTCATTTTTAGTGCGCACGGCGTGTCACAAGCAGTACGTCAAAATGCAAAGGATCGGGGACTAAAAGTCTTTGATGCGACGTGTCCGTTGGTCACCAAAGTGCACATGGAAGTCACTCGAGCGAGTCGAAAAGGTCATGAGTGTGTGTTGATAGGCCATGCGGGGCACCCAGAAGTCGAAGGTACGATGGGGCAATACGCGAACCCGAAGGGCGGCATCTACTTGGTGGAGTCACCCGAGGATGTGGGTACGCTCGAGATAAAAGATCCAAATAATCTACATTACATGAGTCAAACGACGCTGTCGGTGGATGATACGGCGGATGTGATTGATGCTTTGCGTCAACGCTTTCCAACTATTAACGGACCGCGTAAAGATGATATCTGCTATGCCACACAAAACCGTCAGGATGCGGTACGTCAATTAGCTGAGGAAGCGCAATTAATGTTGGTGGTGGGTGCAAAAAACAGCTCAAACTCCAACCGGTTGCGCGAATTGTCAGAAAAAATAGGCACGCCGGCTTATTTGATTGATGATGCCAATGGCATCCAACGCGAATGGCTTAACGATATTGACCGTGTGGCGGTGACCGCTGGAGCCTCGGCGCCCGAAGTCTTAGTACGTGAAGTGATCGAGCAATTAAAAACATGGGGCGGTAAAACCGTCAGTGAGCGCGAAGGGCGCGAGGAAAACATTACGTTTAGTATTCCGCCGGATCTTCGCTAGTCAGTTCAATAAACACGGGTATTGCCCCATCGAGTTCAGTATGGGTAAGCCAACATGTGGCTTGCCGTGCTGAATGCCATACTTTCTCTACCCTAATTTCAGCAGCCTTTGCATGCCAACGTGCTAAATCATCTTTGTTGACGATGTCCATCAGTGACTGTTGCGCGCGTTGCAACGCTAAAAGCGCGCGCTGACGCTGTGCCAATTGAGCGAGCTCCATCTGTGTAAGTTGTACTGTCGTGAGCCCGCTGGCGAGTGCGATACTCATGATCAAGGTCATAACCATCGCCTCCATAAGTGCCGAGCCTCTGTGCTTTGGTTTGCTCATAGGCGTGTTGTTGTAGGCTTTGATACTGTTGCCATTGCCAAATGAAGCGTTGTGAAAGCAGACTCAGCTGGTTGGCTGCAAAGAGCATGATCAACGCATGTATGCCAATCAGCGACACTAGGGGAGTCATAAAGCTGCTCATGGGCGGCGCTCCTATCTATTCCATTAAAATGACTCAGAGGTAACTCGACGGCGAACTTGGGGCTGGCGAGACGGATAAGATAGCCGGCGTTCATTGAAATAATCTCAAATTGCGTGAGGGGTACGCTCTGTGCCACAGAGAGTCCCTGCCAACCACGCCCATCACAATTAACTGCATTACCGTGATACTGCAAAACACCGTCGTTAAGCCGATAACCCACCTGATCTTCGGCTGCGGTTAAGATGATATAGCACGACTGACCGTTGGAACCCGAGTGTAAAGTAATCGACTGGCTGCCGAGTATATCGCGGCCCAATTGCAACGCCAGACTGTGTATTTCAAGTGGCGTATGGGCTTGCTTTAGCGCCGATGTTACCGTCGTCAACTGCCAAAGGATAACTTGCACCGATGAGCTAGCGAGCAGCGCCATTAGCAGGCAAGCCACCATTAACTCTATCAGCGCCATGCCACGACGATAGCGAGCTGCAGCACATCGGGCTAAACACATGTCGCAACCCCCGGAAGTTCGGCAGTGCCGGCATTGCAATAGCGTACGCGACCTAAGGCACTAATCACCCAGCGTAAATGAAGCTCACCTTTGTGCATATTCAAACGACCGGCGCGGGCGTATCCTTGCGGCGCATAAAAAGTCAACGGCCGCGTCTCGTCATCATAATTACTCGAAAACTGCCACCCTCGTGTATCTAACGCATGCTTAATGAATGTCAGGGGCACTTTAATATGACGTTTTTGCGCTTGTGCGCGCGCTTGGTACGCTTGCAACAAGTTGAGTCCGCGCAACGCCAGCGCTCGTGCCTCAAGTTGTGAGGTGGTATTTTGCATCGCGGGCACGCCTGCGCCCATTAATACTAAACTCAACAAAGAGCAGACAGACCATTCGAGCAAGCTACTCGGCATCACTTCGTTCCTCTTACATCACACCTCGCACAAAGCTAAATCTAAACACCCGAAATACCTAGCCGAGTCATCCGATACGAGCGTAAGCGATAAGCTGATTGTGTTGGCATAAAACTTGTATCTGTTCGGCAGAGAATCATTTTTTTGACGCGCAGGAAACGAAGTATGGCAAGTGGTGCTGCAAAACTGAACAATTTAAAAGGGTTAGCACAGGCAAACTCACACTTAATTAAAGGGTTCGGTACCCCGCTCGCCGTCATGGCAATATTGGCGATGGTGGTACTACCGATTCCGCCGTTCTTACTCGACGTGTTGTTTTCGTTTTCTATCACGCTCTCACTCGTAGTGATGTTGGTCGCCGTTTATACCCAACGCCCGCTCGATTTTGCCGCGTTTCCTACGGTGCTACTCATCGCCACGGTCTTGCGCCTGTCACTGAACGTGGCCTCCACCCGTGTGGTGTTGCTGAATGGTCACGAAGGCCCCGGTGCCGCCGGTAGTGTTATTGAGGCGTTCGGTAGTGTGGTTATCGGTGGCAACTATACTGTCGGTTTGGTGGTGTTTGCGATTTTGGTTATTATCAATTTTATCGTTATCACTAAAGGCGCCGGGCGTATCTCAGAGGTGACAGCGCGTTTTACTTTGGATGCGATGCCCGGCAAGCAAATGGCGATTGATGCTGACCTCAATGCCGGATTAATCAATCAAGAGGAAGCCAAAGCGCGCCGAAGTGATGTTACCCGTGAAGCCGACTTCTATGGCTCCATGGATGGTGCCAGTAAATTTGTTAAGGGCGATGCCATTGCCGGTATCTTAATATTGCTCATCAACGTGGTGGGTGGTTTCTTAATTGGCATGATCCAGCACAACCTGTCGTTTGGTCAGGCGATTGAGGTTTACACCTTGCTCACCATCGGTGATGGTTTGGTAGCACAGATCCCCGCACTTTTACTCTCTGTGGCTACAGCAATCATTATCACGCGCGAGAACGACACCAAAGATATGGGTGATGCGGTGGTGTTCCAGCTCATCAACAACCCTAAAGTGTTGGTCATCTCAAGTGCGGTGCTCTTTGCGATGGGTGTTATTCCAGGTATGCCGCACTTTGCCTTTTTATCCATGTCGGCTGTATTGGCCGGCGCGGCTTATTACAAAATGCGTCATGCCGAGAGCCAAGAAACTGAACAGGTTGAGCAACAGCAGCAAGAGCAACAACAGCAGCTGGCGCAAAAGGAACTCAGTTGGGACGACGTGCGTCACGTGGATACGCTCGGTTTAGAAGTCGGATATCGCTTAATTCCGTTGGTCGATCGAAGTCAGGGTGGCGAACTATTATCGCGCATCAAAGGAGTCCGTAAAAAGCAGTCGCAAGAATTTGGCTTCCTTGTGCCTGCCGTCCATATTCGCGACAACCTCGATCTCGGTCCTAACAGTTATCGCATCACGCTGATGGGGGTGACCATGGGCGAAGCCGAGATCCGTCATGATTGCGAACTCGCGATTAATCCGGGTCAAGTTTTTGGCGAGCTGGAAGGCGAAAAAACCACCGACCCTGCGTTTGGGCTCGAAGCGGTATGGATCCGACCTGAACAACGCGATAATGCGCAAACCATGGGCTACACCGTGGTCGATGCGGCAACCGTTGTGGCAACGCACCTCAGCCAAATCGTAACCAATCACGCATCCCAGCTACTCGGTCATGAAGAAGCACAAGAGTTACTCGATCGCCTCGGTCGCAGTCATCCGAAATTAGTCGAAGGTCTGGTACCCGATTTATTGTCACTGGGCAATTTTGTCAAAGTGCTACAAAACTTGCTGGATGAAGGCATCGCTATTCGCGATATGCGTACCATTGTACAAACATTAGTCGAGTACGCCGGACGCACTCAAGACACCGATGTGTTAACTGCGGCAGTGCGTATTTCGTTACGCCGACTGATCGTTCAAGACATCTCCGAAGGCCAGCAAGAACTCCCTGTCATTACTTTGGCGCCAGAGTTGGAACAAATGTTGCATCAGTCTTTACAGGCAGCAGGCAATGAAGCCGAACAACAAGGCGCAGGCATTGAACCTGGCCTAGCAGAACGCCTGCAGCAGTCGTTGAAAGATGTTCATCAACAGCAAGAGATGAACGGCGAGCCATCCGTTTTACTGACATCTGGGCTCCTTCGTTCAACGATGGCGCGTTTTGCGCGACACGCAACAGACGGAATGCGGGTACTGAGTTACCAAGAAATTCCAGACGATAAACAGATTCGAATTGTGAGCTCGATTGGTGGACAACAACAACCAGCAGCTCAATGATAGGGGGATTGACCTGTGAAAATGAAGCGCTTTTTTGCTGAGGATATGCGTCGTGCGTTATTGCAAGTAAAGGAAACGCTCGGACCCGATGCCGTTATCATGTCGAACAAAAAGGTCAACGGCGGCGTCGAGATCGTAGCGGCAATCGATGGTGATGCCGAGTCACCTGCGGCGCCACAACCTGCACCGACGCCTGCACCTGAGACAGAGTCCACGCCAGCCAATTCGCTCGCCGAAATTTTAGCGCGCCAGGCGGAGTCGCAAGCTGCGCCATCACAGCCCCAGCAGACATATAGCGAGCCGGAGCCTCAAGTGACCACCTCAGCGAGTGATGAACCAAGTTGGCAAGAACCCGAGCCCGACAATCATATTCCAGATTATGTGGGCGGCGGCAGTGCAAGCGAAATCGCTGAGCTGAAATCGCAAATCAAAGGTATTCAAAATCTGTTGCAACATCAGTTAAGCGGTTTGATGAAGCAGGAAATCGAACGCGAAGAACCGATGCGAGCATTACTCGTTAAGCGGCTAATGACAATGGGGATCAGTGAGCGTATTGCCGATCAAATCGCATGCTTTATTCCCGAAGGCGATGATATCGAGGATAGTTGGGAGCAAGCGCTACAGCTTCTTGAAGGTCAGCTCAATACCACCCATGACGATATTTTGACTCGTGGCGGTGCGGTCGCTTTAGTCGGGCCAACGGGTGTTGGTAAAACCACCACCATCGCCAAGCTCGCTGCACGTTATGCCCAGCGTCATGGATCTGACTCGGTCGCTTTAATCACCACGGACACGTTCCGTATCGGCGCCAGTGAACAATTAAAAGTTTATGGTCGTATCATCGGCTGCCCTGTAAAAATCGCAAACGATGCCAAAGAACTGGCAGATGCGATGCTGAGCCTGCGTGATAAGCGTCTGATTCTTATCGATACGGCGGGTATGGGCCAACGCGATAAGCGCTTGAGCGAACAGCTTGGACAAATTCTGCAGAATAAACGTCTCAGAATTCGTCCTTATTTGGTATTATCTGCTACAGCGCAGACACAAGTGCTAAACGATACCGTCAAGCAATTCAAAACACTGCCGCTAGCAGGGTGCATCTTTACTAAGCTAGATGAGTGCTTAAGCTTAGGTGAGAGTATCAGTGTTGCTATCGAACAAGGTCTCGCCGTCGGTTACTTGACTCATGGTCAACAAGTACCCGAGGATATCCGTGTAGCTGATGAACATTATATGGTGACCGAGGCTGAGCGCTTGTATGATAAAAGCATTTGTTCGAATGTGTCAGACATGCCAAAATCAAGTTGGCAGGCGGTCCAGTGATGGGCCTTAACGAATCAAGCATCAACCAGCAGTAAGAGTTAGAGCGCATGGATCAAGCAAGTGGCTTAAGAAAGATGAAACAGAGCAAAGTCAAAGTCATTGCAGTAACCGGTGGTAAGGGCGGTGTGGGTAAAACTAACATCTCTTTAAACATGGCGATTGCGATGGCCGAACAAGGCAAACGCGTATTGGTATTGGATGCCGATTTAGGTCTCGCCAATGTCGACGTGATGCTTGGGCTGCGCGTGCAAAAAAATCTTTCACATGTGCTCAGTGGACAAGCCGAACTGAGAGATATTTTGATTGAAGGCCCCGCCGGTATCAAAATCGTGCCCGCCACCTCCGGAACGCGCTCAATGATAGAGCTGAACGAGACTCAGCACGCCGAACTTATCCGCGCTTTTAGCGACCTACAAGGTGATTTTGATGTCTTGGTTGTCGATACCGCCGCCGGTATCGGTAACACGGTCGTACGCTTCGCACGCGCCGCGCAAGATGTATTACTTGTGGTGTGTGATGAACCGACTTCAATCACCGATGCGTATGCATTGATGAAAGTGCTCAGTAAAGAGCAGGACGTATTCAAATTTAAAGTGGTTGCCAACATGGTGCGTAATTTGCGCGAAGGGCAACTGCTATTCAATAAGTTGACTAAAGTCACAGATCGGTTTTTAGATGTCGCGATAGAATTGGCCGCCATAATTCCGTTCGATGACAATATTCGTCTGGCGGTACGCAAACAAAAACCGTTGGTCTTAATGCAGCCTCGGTCTCCCGCGTCATTAGCAATTAAAGCCCTTGCGCAGCGTGCGCTCGACTGGCCAGTGCCGGCGCAGCCTGGCGGGCATCTCGAATTTTTCCTTGAACAATTAATAGGATCGGCCGATAACGGTAAGAAGCAGGATGTTGCCAATGAATAAAGCGGCTGTTTACAGTGCCCATGCCGATAATCGCCAAGCGATTATCGAACAACACACGGGGCTCGTGAAGCGCATAGCTCATCACATGATGGCGCGTCTTCCCGCGAGCGTTCAGGTCGATGATCTGATCCAATCCGGCATGATTGGCTTACTGGAAGCAGCGCGAAACTTTGACAATAGCAAAGGAGCGAGCTTTGAAACCTTTGCGGGCATTCGTATTCGCGGCGCAATGTTAGACGAGATACGCCGTGGTGACTGGGCGCCGCGCTCAGTGCATCGCAATCATCGGCGCGTACTCGAAGCGATTCGACAGGTCGAGAACGAATCCGGGCGCGATGCCAAAGATGTCGAAGTCGCCGAAAAATTAGAAATGTCGCTTGAGGAATACCACGCCATTTTGCGCGATGTAAACTCGGGACGAATTATAGGAATTGAAGATCTAGGCGTCTCCGAAGATGCTATTATGCCTGAGCAAGTAACGGGTGCAAACTACGAGCCGCAGAAAGACGTTGAAAACGATGCCTTTCATCGCGCACTCGTCGAAACTATCTCGGGTTTACCCGAACGTGAAGCATTAGTGCTTTCGTTGTATTATGATGAGGAACTTAACCTGAAAGAAATCGGTGAAGTTCTCAGCGTGAGCGAATCACGCGTGAGCCAAATTCATAGCCAAGCAATGATGCGCCTAAAAACACGCATGCAGAGCTGGGTAGAGTAATTATCGTAGTAATCGAGAGCCCAAGTGGAGGGAGCTTTGGATAAAAACATGAAAATTCTTGTTGTTGATGACTTTTCAACAATGAGACGAATCATCAAAAATCTTCTTCGTGACCTTGGATTCACCAACATCCAAGAAGCTGACGATGGCAACACCGCATTACCGATGCTCCAACAAGGTGACTTTGATTTTGTCGTAACTGACTGGAACATGCCGGGGATGCAAGGTATCGACTTACTTAAGGAAATTCGTAAAGACGATGACCTCGCGCACTTACCCGTGTTAATGGTCACGGCCGAAGCCAAACGTGAGCAAATTATTCAAGCCGCACAAGCCGGTGTGAACGGCTACATTGTGAAGCCTTTCACCGCTGTAACGTTGAAAGAGAAGCTCGATAAAATCTTTGAACGTATCAGTTAGTGGGCACGGCTATGGTAAAACCATCAGCAAGCATATCGCTCAAGCAAGCGAAGCAATTGGTTGAGTGGCTTGAAGCGGGAGAGCAGTCTAAAGCCGATCAATGGCTAGACGATTTCCAGCAAGAGCATGATGACAAGTTGTTCACCTCTGTCGGGCAACTCACCCGAGACCTGCATGAAGCCTTGCAAGACTTCCAACTCGATCCGCGTATCATGCAACTGACACAAGACGATTTGCCCGATGCGCAGAACCGTCTGCAATATGTGATTGAAAAAACAGAAGACGCGGCTAACCGCACGATGGACGCCGTCGAAGCCTGCCTGCCCATGACGGATGAGATGCATCAGCGCGTGGAGCAAGTGATGCCTGCGTGGCAACGACTCATGAGCAACGATATTCAGTTAAATGAATTCAAAGAAATGTGTCATCAAGTCGATGCGTTAATGCGCGAATGTGGACAAAACATGCCGCAGATCCATGGTTTGATGACAGAAGTGCTCATGGCGCAGGACTATCAAGATATTACCGGTCAGATCATCCGTCGGGTGATTCAACTCGTAGAAGACGTTGAGAAAAATCTGATCGAGCTGCTCAAGTTGTTTGGTGAAGAGCAAAAATCTCAAGCTAAACAAAATGTAAAAGCAGTCGATAAGAATGCAGCAGAAGGACCGATCATAAACCCTGAGCAACGCGACGATGTTGTAGAAAATCAGGATGACGTGGACGACTTATTATCAAGCTTAGGTTTCTAGGAGAGAGCAGCGCATGAGCTTTGAGATGGACGAAGAGATCTTACAGGATTTCTTAATCGAGGCAGCAGAAATCCTCGAGCAGTTATCCGAGCAACTCGTTCAATTAGAAAACGACCCCGAAAACAAAGATCTCCTCAATGCGATTTTTAGAGGATTTCATACCGTAAAAGGGGGCGCCGGCTTTCTTGCCGTTTCGGCGCTGGTCGATACCTGTCATGGCGCAGAAAACGTGTTCGATACCTTGCGTAACGGACAACGCACAGTCACGTCTGACCTCATGGACGTGATCCTGCAAGCGCTCGACACCATCAATGCCCAATTTGCTCAATTACAAGCGCGAGAGGAACCCGAAGCCGCTGACAGCGAGCTCCTCGAAACCCTCCACAAGCTCTCCCAACCCGAATCTGACGACGACACCGCCGCCGATACCGACGTACGTCGCGCCTCTGGCGCGACAAATGATGCCGCCGCCGATACCGACGTACGTCGCGCCTCTGGCGCGACAAACGACGCCGAAAACACAGTCGACGACATCCAGGAAGACGAATTCGAAGCCCTGCTCGACGAACTCCACGGCAAAGGCCAAGGTCCCGGTGCCTCAAAAACAGCCAATAAAAAAGAAGCACCAAACACCCACACCGATAACGACGAGATCACAGACGACGAATTCGAAGCCTTGCTCGACGAACTCCACGGTTCGGGTAAAGCCCCAACCAGCGCAGAAAAACAGCAAGAAGAACAAAAATCAGCCAGCAAAAGCGACAGCGACGAAATTACCGATGACGAGTTTGAAGCGCTGCTCGACGATCTGCACGGCAAAGGCAATGCGCCTAAAGTCAACAAAGCCGCAGAAAAGCCAGCGCAACAACCCGCAGCAGCCAAAAAGCCCGAGCCTCAAAAAGCAGCGCCTAAACAGCCCGAGCCGAAAAAAGCTGAACCATCAAAAGAGCAAGCCAAGCAGCCGGCGAAGAAGCCCGCCGCGCCGCCACCACCGCCCCCAGAAACCACTGTGCGAGTGGATACCAAACGTCTTGATGAGATCATGAACATGGTCGGTGAGCTCGTGTTAGTACGAAACCGCCTGTTAAGCCTCAGCAACAGTGACGATCAAAAGCACGAAGAAATGAGCAAAGCCATCGCCAACCTCGATGTCGTAACCGGCGATCTACAAGGCTCGGTGATGAAAACCCGGATGCAGCCTATCAAGAAAGTTTTTGGCCGCTTCCCGCGGGTCGTGCGTGATCTGGCACGTAGCCTGAAAAAAGAAATTAATCTCGAGATGCACGGCGAAGAAACCGACCTCGATAAAAATTTAGTCGAAGCACTCGCTGACCCACTGGTGCATTTGGTGCGCAACTCGGTCGATCACGGCATCGAAATGCCCGATGAGCGCCAAGCAAAAGGCAAACCCCGCGAGGGAATGGTGACGCTATCGGCGTCACAAGAGGGTGACCACATTATGTTGTCTATTAAAGACGACGGTGCGGGGATGGATGCCGAAAAACTCAAACAAATCGCAATTAAACGGGGCGTTCTCGATGAAGATGCCGCCGCGCGTATGTCCAACGAAGATGCCTACAATCTGATTTTTGCCGCCGGTTTCTCAACCAAAGAGCAAGTGTCGGATATCTCGGGTCGTGGCGTCGGAATGGACGTGGTAAAAACCAAAATCAGTCAATTGAACGGTAGTATTAAAATTGAATCAGAGCTCGGTAAAGGCACTGAACTACTCATCAAAGTACCGCTCACGCTGGCGATCTTACCGACCTTAATGGTCGAGGTAAAAGATCAGACGTTTGCACTGCCGCTCGCCGTGGTCAGTGAAATTATCGACTTGGATATGGCAAAGACCAATACCGTCGATGGTCAGTTGACATTGATCGTGCGTAAACGAGCGATTCCTCTATTTTTCTTAGAGCATTGGCTGACGCGCCGACCAGAGCGTAATAAGCGAAACGAAAACGGTCACGTGGTTGTGGTGCAGATCGGCAACCAACAAGTGGGTTTTGTGGTCGATGCGCTGATCGGTCAAGAAGAAGTCGTGATAAAACCACTTGATAAACTATTGCAAGGGACGCCAGGCATGGCGGGAGCGACCATTACCAGTGATGGTGGTATCGCGTTAATCATTGATGTGCCAAGTATGCTCAAGTACTACGCGAAACGATAACGGGTAACACTAAAAATGACAGTGAGTGTTTTAGTGGTCGATGACTCGGCGTTCTTCCGACGCCGAGTAACAGAGATTCTTGAAAGTAATAGTCAGATAAAAGTCATCGGTTCAGCAAACGATGGCCGTCAAGCCGTTGAGCAAGCAAAAAGCTTACGTCCCGATGTCATCACCATGGATATCGAGATGCCCGTGATGAACGGCATCGACGCAGTCCGTGAAATCATGCGTGATGCACCTTGTCCTATTTTGATGTTTAGCTCGTTGACGCACGAAGGCGCGACGGCAACACTGAACGCGCTAGAAGCAGGCGCGGCGGACTTTTTACCAAAGAAATTCGAAGACGTTGCACGCAATCGCGAAGAAGCAGTCAAAACCCTGCAGGATCGCGTCATTGCAATAGCTGCCAAACCGAGCATTCGCCGTCGGCCTCCAGCACGTACAACCAGCCCAACGCCACCCCCGCGTTCAATAACGCCGCGTGAAAGCAGCCGTTCTCGGACCTTTGGCGATCGTACATCCACGCGCTCGACAATCGCGCGTGAACCGGCGCCGCGTGAAGCACCGTCGACTGCCGCACCGGTTGCGACCGAACGGCTAACCATTAATCGAGCATACCAAGTACTCGCGATAGGAACCTCCACCGGAGGACCCGTCGCGCTACAAAAAATTTTGACGCAGCTACCACAGAACTTTCCGTATCCGATCGTGATGGTACAGCACATGCCAGCGGCGTTTACCAAAGCGTTCTCGCAACGACTCGATGGCTTGTGCAAAATCCGCGTGCGAGAAGCGGAAGATGGCGATAACTTACAGCCTGGAGTTGCCTATTTAGCCCCCGGCGGTAAACAAATGTTAGTGGAAGGGCGAGCCGGAGCAGCACGCTTACGAATTCGCGAAGATAACTCCGGGCGTATCACCTATAAACCCAGTGTCGACCTGACCTTTGCCAGCTTATCCAAAGCTTACGGTGGTAAAGTGCTGGGAGTCATTTTAACCGGGATGGGTGCGGATGGTCGCGAGGGCGCGCGCATGCTTAAAGAGCAGGGTGCAACCATCTGGGCACAGGATGAAGCCAGCTGTGTCGTGTACGGCATGCCGCAAGCGGTCGCAAGCGCGGGTATTTCAACCCGCAGTGTCAGTTTAAACCAAATGGCGAGTGCGTTACTGACCGAAGTCGGTTACGGAGATTAAGCCATGCATGTGTGGACCATCGCAAACCAAAAAGGCGGCGTAGGTAAAACGACTACAACAGTGGCGTTAGCCGGCTTATTGCAACAGCGAGGTCAACGCGTGTTGTGTATCGACATCGATCCGCATGCATCGCTTACTTTTTATTTCGGTATTGATGCAGAAGAGCTCGATGCGACTGCGTACGACGTGTTCGCGATGGGTAAAAACGTTGATAAAGAAACAACGAAAAGTGCGATTGTCGCGACCGAACATGAGCACCTCGATGTCATGCCCGCGAGTATGGCGCTCGCGACGCTAGACCGTAAGCTCGGTACCCAAGGCGGTATGGGGCTGGTTCTGCAACGGGCGTTAGCGCACGTCGAGCATCGTTATGATTACGTACTAATTGATGTGCCACCCGTGCTGGGGGTACTGATGGTCAACGCCTTGGCATGTTGTGAGCGAGTATTAATTCCGGTACAAACCGAACCACTCGCTTTGAAAGGCTTAGAACGAATGATGCGAACGCTCGCTTTAATCCAAAAATCTCGAGGACAAGCGCATCAGTATACGATTATCCCGACCCTGTACGATAAACGGACGCGGGCGTCGTTAGATACCTATAAAAAGCTGGCACAGCGTTACAGTAAAAGCGTGTGGAATGGCATGATTCCAATTGATACAAAGTTCCGTGATGCGAGTAATGAACAGTTACCGCCTTCCATGTTTGCGCCTCAATCGCGCGGCGTATTGGCTTATCAAACCCTGCTGACTTATCTGCAGCAGTTGAACCTATAGGAGGTCATGTGAGTCGCTCAAACTACCAAAGTGAACAAGCCATGACCGAGTACCTCGATGCCCTATTGCTAGAGGAAGAGCCCGCGCCGGTTGATTTCGATGACTCGCCTGTGCGGGCATTACTTGAGCGCGCTATGCCTAAGATCCAGACGCTTAAGCCTGAGCCTGTGAGTGAACCAGAACCTGCGCTGAAAACCGAGCCAGCATTGACACCGGAATCTGAACGGGCACCGGAACCAGAGTCTGTGCCGGACGTGCCGGAGTCGGTAGCCGAACAGGACTTTACGCAGACGGAAGTCGCCAAAGCTACAGAAACTGCGGTTGACGCCGATATGCAAGATGACGGCGCAACGCCGCCGCCAACCGACGCGATGATGGAATACCAAGAGAATGACTTCCAAGCGTTATTTTTTAAAGTGGCAGGGCTGACACTCGCCGTGCCCTTAAAGAGCTTAGGTGGCATTCACACGTTAGGTAAAATCAGTCCACTGTTTGGCAAACCGCGTTGGTTTAAAGGCATCATGAACGAGCGTGGTAACAAGCTACAGGCGGTTGATACCGCACGCTGGGTGATGCCCGAAAAGCTCACCGCAGAAGTCGAAGACGGTATTAAATACGAGTATATGATTACATTGAGTGATAGCCCATGGGGACTGTTGTGCGAGGAACTGGTCGATAGCGAACCCTTGCAGCCCGATGCGATTCAATGGCGTAATGGCCCCAATCAAAAGCGACCTTGGCTCGCGGGTGTCGTGCGCAATAGAATGTGCGCATTACTCGATGTAAACGAATTAATTAAACTGCTAGATAAAGGCTTGGGTCATACGCAAAATGGCCCACACAATGAATCGGAGTCATAGTATGGCAACTGAAAACCGCAAAACAAAACAACAAGCTGAAGTCGATAGCAATGATGAAGTGCTTCAGTGGGTGACCTTTCAGCTCGAAGAGGAAACCTACGGCATTAACGTCATGCAGGTGCAAGAAGTGTTGCGCTACAGCGAGATTGCGCCAGTGCCGGGTGCGCCGGATTATGTACTCGGTATCATTAATTTGCGTGGCAACGTGGTCACCGTTATTGATACACGTCTGCGCTTTGGTTTGCCAGAAAACGAAATCACCGATAACACACGTATCGTGATTATTGAGTCGGATAAGCAAGTCATCGGTATTCTCGTTGATAGCGTTGCTGAGGTGGTTTATCTGAAGAAATCTGAGATCGATAGCGCACCGAACGTGGGTACCGAAGAAAGCGCGCGGTTTATTCAAGGCGTCTCGAACCGAGATGGCGAGTTGTTGATCCTTGTCGACTTAGATAAAATGCTGACCGATGAAGAGTGGGATGAAATTTCGCGGTTAGGATAAAACTATTTGATGACTTCAATAACTGTTTGGCTAGCAGCAGCGGCGCTGATGCTAGCTATTGTTGCACTGATCGTAGCGGTAATGACGAGCCGCAAGCATACCGAATTATTAGAACGACAACAGCAACGCTTATTAATGCTGACCGAGGCGCTGGGGGCGTTACAAAATACGCCACCACAACCTGAACAAGAAGACAATCAGGCACAATTGCAGCCGCTGCATGAGGCGCTTGAGCAATTGCGAGCTCAGCAACAAGCGCTCCATCAGCAGCAACAGCAATTTGCCAGCACGATAAAGCAGCTAGAGCAACAAGAGCCCGAGGTGAAGCTGTATCAGCGAGCTGCGAAACTGGTCGAGCAGGGCGCCAGTGTTGACGATCTCATGCAAGCCTGTGATCTACCCCGTGCCGAGGCAGAGCTGATGCTTGCCATGCATCAGCGTAGTTAGTACCAACTATCGGGAAATCGCCCATCCAGTAGATAAGAAAACGCAATCAGTTCCGCGATGAGCACGTAAAGCTCTCGCGGAATTTCTTCACCCACGTTAAGCCGCGCCAATGAATCAGATAACATGGGATCTTCGTGTACCATCACGCCATGCGCTTTAGCCACTTCAATAATCTCTTCTGCAAGCTCATCAAACCCTTTTGCGATCACCTGAGGCGCATTTAAGCCGTCGTAGGATAAGCCAATCGCTTGCTTGTGTTTACTATCGCTCATACCGTCACCCGAATGATGCCGCTGTGTTGTTGTGCGAGCGTGTCAGGCACTTTGCCTTGTTTAACCTGAAAGTCCACGCTAGCCACTTCTAATGTCGTTAAACGTTGCTCTAACTCTGGCAGTTGTTGCTGAAGATGCTGCTGCGCTGCCAACGATTCGGTATAAAATTGCACGCGCGTGCCGCCCACTTGATAACGCCCTTTAACTAACATCGGCCCCCACTGCTTGAGTTCAAAGCGCAAGTTAAATAACCACACCGAACGTTCGGTATCTTCATCATTGTGTTCATCGGGCTCGCGCTTAATCAGCAACTCAGTACTGGCTTCACTGAGTGGGTTCTGCGATGGCAATAGCAAGTAGAATTCCGGCTGCTGACTGGGACTATCCTGAAGCCGCATCTGGCTGCTCTGTACCGCGTTCATTGTTTGCGACAACGTGCTCAACAAGCGCTGTAACTGCGCCATCGGTTGCTGTAACAGTTGCGTATTGAGTCGCTCCCGCACCTCTGCGGTCATTGGCGTCGAGGCGTCTAAACGGCGCTCACTACCGGGATTGCGCTCAGCCGGACCACGCATGATTTGGTCTAACACGGCTTGGCTTAAGCCTTTGGCTGCTTGCGACGAAGCACCAGACTGTTGTGTCTGTAAACGAAGGCCGAGCAACGCCACAATCAGTTTGCCGACCACACCAAACTGATGACTCGGTTGCGGGCTTACCGGTTTCGCCGCAAACCAGTCATTCACATAGCGCGTGAGTTGTTGCGGCTGAGTCAATTGCTCGGCTTGGGGGAGCTGCGCCAATACCAGATTCAATAAATTTTTTACTTCGCCGTGCTGAGGTGACGTGGCGGCGAGGGTTTGCTGCAAAAACTGCGTCAGTTGCGCCGGCGTCATTGTTTGCGTTTGTTTGACAAAACGCCCATCAACAGCCGTCGGTTCAGCCATTGCCGCTTGCATCAGCCCACTCCGGGGTTGTGCGAGTTGCGCCGGTTCACGCGTGAGTTGTTGCAGTAACGAACGCAAAATAGCAGGGGGCATCTGCGCTATCGGTACGCGCACGTCGCTAACTACACGAGCACTGCTCTGCAACTGTAATATAAGCTGCGCTTGGTCTATCTTGACCGCGGTGAGTGTCATTGATAATGGATTCAATGGAGTAGATGACACCGAGTTTTGCCTATTTGCGGCGACCTTTACGTGTTGGCTTAATTGTTGGCCGAGCGACTCGGTAAGCGCCTTTTGTAACGCAGGTGGTAAGTCGCGGAGCGCGATCGTGGCGCCGCTCGACGTTGTAGCCGGTGACTGAGTCGGGTTCGTCGAACTCGGCAGACGGAGGGTGGCATCGCTTTGCAGGATCCGCTCAACAAGTCGCATAACCGCAGTGTGTTGCGCCTTGGCTCCCAAAGGCGGTTGATTTTGACCGCTTGCACGAAGCGCCAGTTGCTCAACTTGCTGTTGTATCGTAGAGGCTGTCCCGGCAGGCAACTGTAACTGAGCGTTGACTTGAGCCGCGCCAAACGAGCGTGGCTGAGGAACCGAGCTACTGAGTTGCGAGGTGAGCGCATTAAAGAGACTTTGTCGGGCGTGTTGTTGGGCTTGGTCAACTTTGGCTAGCGGTGTGTGAGCTGACGTCTGGGCAGCCTTATCCGATGACGTCGTTAAAGACTGCATCGCTTGTTGTAATAACTGTTTAATTTGCATGACGCATTGCCCCTACCCAGATCATGAAAAGCGACCGTTTTACGTGGCTTTTTCGGCAAATATTGTGGTAAACTCGAGCCAATTTTCACATCATTTGCAGACACTATCGTAGCCTTGATGAAGCATAAAACAACAGAACCTCTGCCCCGACTGCGAGCGCACGAACTTTCATCAGTTCGCGGCGGGCGTACCCTGTTTGAACACGTTTCCTTCGAGGTCCACGCGGGCGAACTTTGGCAAATCACGGGCGCCAACGGTGCTGGCAAATCAACGCTACTCAGAATGCTGGCTGGACTGATGCTAAGCAGTAGCGGTCGTATCGAGTTTAACAACCAACCCATACAGTATGACCGTAGTGTCTATCATCAGCAACTGCTGTTTATCGGTCATAAGCCCGCAGTAAAAGCCGAGCTAACCGCCTTAGAAAACGTCTACTGGCAACGCCGCTTGAGTGGCGATAAAACAGCACAGCAAGACAGTTCCAGTGATTGGGATCTGCTCGAGACAATTGGCCTTCTGGGGCTCGAGGATGAAGTCACAGGTCGGCTTTCTGCGGGGCAACAGCGTCGTGTTGCGCTCACCCGCTTATGGCATAGCCAAGCCCCTTTATGGATACTGGACGAACCCTTTACCGCACTCGATGTAAAGGGGATCGCCATGCTACAACAGCGGTTTCAGACCCATTTAGGGCAAGGCGGCAGCATTGTAATGACCTCACATCAAGCATTATCGCTGGCGAGTTTAAATCCTAAGCAACGGCACCTGGGTGAGACCTACGCCAATGCCATGGGAGCACAGTCATGAGCGCATTGCAGTTGTGGCGTTCGGTGCTCAGCAAAGATTTACGTCTCGCCGCGCGTCGGCGCTCAGATGCGATTAATCCGCTCATTTTCTTGTTGATGGTGATCACGTTATTCCCGCTGGGGGTTGGACCCGGACCCGATATACTCAGTCGTATTGCACCGGGGATCATCTGGGTGGCGGCTTTACTCGCCACACTGCTGGGTGTCGATCGCATTTTTAAAGATGACTATGCCGACGGTTCGCTCGAACAACTGTGTTTGTTGCCACAACCCCTTGCCTTTACAGTCAGCGCAAAAATGGTTTCGCATTGGCTGTTGAGTGGATTGCCATTAGTGATACTCTCGCCGCTACTGGCATTACTGTTGAATTTACCAGGCTCAGCGTATGGCGCACTGAGTCTATCGCTGTTATTCGGTACGCCAGCACTTAGTGCCTTGGCGGCAACAGGGGCTTCGTTGACGTTGCCGTTGCAGCGCGGGAGTGCCTTAGTCAGTTTAATTTTATTGCCATTGTTTATTCCCATACTAATTTTTGCCACCTCGGCAGTCGAAAGTGCAGGAATGGGCATGGCTGTGCACGGACAGTTGGCTATTTTGGCAGCCATATCCGTATTAACGGTAACATTAGCACCGCTGGCTGTCGCCGCGGGCGTTAGAATGAGTGTGAATTAATATGTGGCGTTGGTTACACCCTTATGCAAAACCCGAAGCGACTTACCGTCTAGTCGATAAGTTACTCCCATGGTTCGCCGGTTTGACGGTCGTCAGTTTACTCGTGGGCATGGTCTGGGGGCTTGCCTTTGCACCGTCGGACTACCAACAGGGCGATAGCTACCGCATTATTTATATCCACGTGCCCGCCGCTATTTTCTCCATGGGTGCGTACTTTGGTATGGCAATCTGTGGGGCGATAGCGCTGATATGGCAAATTAAAACTGCCGAGTGGGCGTTGCCCGCCATCGCGCCTGTCGGCGCGGCGATGACAGCGATCGCGTTGTTCACCGGTGCAATATGGGGCAAACCCATGTGGGGCACTTGGTGGGTGTGGGATGCGCGACTAACATCCGAACTTATTTTGCTGTTTTTATATGTCGGCGTCATGGCGCTGTATGCCGCTTTTGATGATGCCAGAGCAGGAGCAAAAGCCGCTTCGATTCTCGCGATTGTCGGGGTCGTCAATCTGCCCATTATCCATTACTCGGTCGAGTGGTGGAACACCTTGCATCAAGGTGCCACGATTACCAAATTAGAGCGTCCGTCGATCGCTACAAGCATGTTGTGGCCGCTGCTTATTAGTTTATTAGGTTTTATGTTACTGACCGCGACCTTAGTGCTGATGCGTTACAAAAATCAGTTACTTAAGCACGAGCTCAATCGTCCGTGGGCACAAGCAGAGCTCGCACAAGACAGCAGCGCAGTCGTCGAGGAGGAACGCTAATGGCATTTTCTAGTTTTAGCGAATTTGTACACATGGGGGGCTACGGACTGTATGTGTGGTCGTCTTTTTTTCTGACTTTTTTAGTGATTGCAGGTGTTGCCTTAGAAACCAGTGTACAGCGGCGACGTTTGCAGAAGGAAAGCTTAAAAGTTCAACGTCGTAAACAGCGTCTTGCGCGTCGTTCGCTACAAGCGAGTGCTGAGGAGTAGAGGTATGAACCCGCGTCGTAAAAAACGGTTAACTTGGGTAGTAGTGCTAATTATTGGTGTTGGCACAGCCTTAGGTTTAATGCTGTATGCCATGAGCCACAGTATCAATTTATTCTATACACCGAGTGACTTTGAACAGGTCGAGGCGGGCAAGCAACCGCCCGAAGTCGGTCAACGTATGCGGATTGGCGGTATGGTCGTAGAAGGCTCCGTCAATCGTGATCCAGAAACACTCGAGGTGAGCTTTAAAGTCACCGATACCGGGCCCGAAGTGACCATTCTTTACCAAGGCATTTTGCCGGACTTATTCCGCGAGGGACAAGGTATCGTTGCTCAGGGCGAGCTTATCGCACCGCGCACGTTGCAGGCGAGTGAAGTATTGGCAAAGCATGACGAAGAGTACATGCCGCCCGACCTTGCCGAAAAAATGAAAGGCATTAAGCATGTTAATCCGAATCAACCAGCTGAGCAAAAGGAGACCCCATGATTGCTGAGCTTGGTCATCTAAGTATTGCTATCGCTTTAGCTTTTTCCGCCTTGTTGGCAGGCTATGCACTGATAGGTGCACAACGTGGTCACGGCGGCATGATGAGCCTGTCACGACCGCTGGCGATAGGGCAGTTTGTATTTACTGCAATCGCGTTCACCTTGTTAGTCACTGCCTTCGTACAAAATGATTTTAGCATTGCCTATGTTGCGGCAAACTCCAATACCCAACTCCCATGGTTTTACCGCATCACCGCAGTGTGGGGCTCGCATGAAGGCTCTTTCCTCCTTTGGATGCTGATGCAGGCGGGCTGGATTGCAGCCGTTGCTTTATTCTCGCGGTCAATGCCATTACCCATGGTCGCGCGCGTGTTGGGTATTTTAGGTCTTATCAGCATTGGTTTTTATTTGTTTATGCTGACAGTGTCGAACCCGTTCGACCGCAGTTTGCCGATTATTCCGGTCGACGGCAATGACCTCAACCCATTGTTGCAAGACCCCGGCATGATTATTCATCCGCCCTTGTTGTATATGGGCTATGTCGGTTTCTCAGTGGCGTTCGCCTTTGCTATCGCGGCATTGATGTCCGGCAAATTAGATGCGGCGTGGGCGCGTTGGTCGCGCCCTTGGACGCTCGCCGCGTGGATGTTCCTCACGGTGGGAATTGCCGTGGGTAGTTGGTGGGCGTATTACGAACTCGGCTGGGGTGGCTGGTGGTTCTGGGATCCCGTTGAAAACGCGAGCTTTATGCCATGGCTGGTAGGTACGGCACTGATCCACTCCTTAGCCGTAACCGAAAAACGCGGCAGCTTTAAATCCTGGACCGTATTACTGGCGATAGCCGCATTCAGCTTAAGCCTGCTCGGCACCTTCTTAGTACGATCGGGCGTTTTGGTATCGGTGCACGCTTTTGCCTCCGATCCAACGCGCGGCTTATTTATACTGGTGTTGTTGGCGATCGTGATTGGTGGCTCATTGGCACTCTATGGCTGGCGCGCTTCGCAAATGCAAGGTTACAGTCGCTATGAAGCCGCCTCGCGTGAAGTATTCTTATTAGCCAATAATGTCTTATTGATGGCGGCTATGGTGGTGGTGCTGTTAGGTACCTTGCTGCCGCTTGTTTATAAGCAACTCGGGTTAGGCTCAATCTCAATCGGCGAACCGTTCTTTAACGAACTGTATAGCTACCTTATTGTACCTTTCGCATTGATGCTTGGCGTCGGCCCCTGGATGCGCTGGCGTCGACAACCCTTAGCGCCGCTATTAAAGCCATTGTTGCTGTGTTTAGCGCTGGCGGCGCTATTAGCCGTCGTGCTCCCCAAAATTTGGGCAAATCAGATGCATCTTTGGGCGGTGCTGGGTTTGTTCCTCGCGCTTTGGGTTGCTTTAGCAACCGTCACCGACGTACTGCAAAGTGTGCAACAACGGGGTGGCGATGTCAGTGCCTTGCGCCGGATTCCCGCCAGCCAGTGGGGCATGGTGCTAGGCCATATTGGCTTTGCGGTCACCCTGGTGGGTGTGGCGCTGGTATCGCACTACGAAACCGAGCGTGATATTTCGATTGAGCCGGGACAAACCGTGAATGTTGGTGAGTATGACCTGACCTTTGAGCATTTAAAACACAGAGAAGGCCCCAACTACGATTCCGACCACGGTGTGTTTACCGTGAGCGAAGACGGTGAGCGGGTCACACAGGTAGTGAGTGAAAAACGCTTTTATCGCGTGCAACGCATGAGTATGACCGAAGTTGGTCTTGATTCTGGTCTTCTGCGTGATCTCTATGTCGCAATGGGCGAGCCTTTAGAACAAGGTCAAGGAAACCAAACCAAGTGGGCGGTACGTTTTTACACCAAGCCCTTCGTGCGGTGGATCTGGTTAGGCGCGTTAATTATGGCAGCGGGGGGGCTTATCGCAATGGCCGATAAGCGATATCGCAAGCGTAAGCAGGGAGTTCAGGCATGAGTACACAAGAGACGCGTAGCGCAAGTAAAAAGTGGATCGTGCTGTTTGTGCCGTTGATTCTGTTTATTGTTTTGGTGGTATTTCTGCTCAAGGGGCTCGGTAAAGATCCTACTCATCTTGAGTCGGTGTTGATTAATAAACCGGTGCCCGAGTTCAGCGCCGAGGATTTGTTTGATCCCACCACGCAACACAGTGAACAGGTACTTAAAAAGGGACCCTTACTGTTTAACGTTTGGGCGACTTGGTGCCCCACCTGTCGTGCCGAGCATGAGTTTCTTAACGAACTTGCAGCGCAGGGCATACCTATTGTCGGGTTAAACTACAAAGACGACTCACGCGGTAAGGCAATGGACTGGCTCAATACTCTAGGCGACCCTTACATCGTCAACCTGTACGATCCAGAAGGTAAGGTCGCCTTCGAGTTCGGTGTCTATGGCGCGCCAGAAACTTATTTTATCGATGCCGACGGACGTGTTCGCTATCGCCATGTGGGTGATGTAAATCCCCGCAACTGGGAGAACCAGCTAAAAGCGATTTATCAGCAGATGGTGCAGGAGGCGAAACAATAATGCGAACCTTAACCAGCAGCGTCATCGGTGCGTTAGCATTAGTGGCGACATTATTTAGCCTGTATGCCACCGCGCAAGCATCGATTCGTGAGCATGAGTTTGAGACCGAAGCACAGCGCCAGTTGTATCAAACGCTCACGCAAGAACTCCGATGCCCTAAATGCCAAAACCAAAACATTGCCGATTCAAACGCGCCGCTTTCAGCGGATATGCGCGACCGCACTTACACCATGATCATGGAAGGTAAGAGTCGAGAGGAAATCATTGACTATATGGTCGCTCGTTACGGCAATTTCGTGCATTATCGTCCGCCGTTTAATTGGTACACCAGTATCCTCTGGTGGGGACCGTTGCTGATTATCGCGATCGGCATTGGCGTGGCGTGGGTAATGTCTCGCAAACGCAAGCAGCCGCTTGAGCTCTCGGCCGAAGAGCAAGAGCGACTCGAACAGTTAAGGAAGCCAGACCATGATTAAGTTGTATTTGGCGATGGCGGTATTGTTAATAATCGCAGTTATCATTGTTTTATTAGCGGGGCTTCGACAGCGTCGACAAAGTGTTGACCGCGAGAGTGAAAACCGTGATTGGTACGAACAACGTCTTGCCGAGCTAGAACAAGATAAAAACAAGCAACGTATCTCGCAAGAAACGTTCGAAGAGGCGAAGCTGGAGCTCGATAAAACCTTCATTAGTGACAGTCGTGATATCGAAGGCGAAGTCACGTGGAAACGCGCCAATCCATTTATTCCTATCGCGATTATTTTAGCGATAGCGGTTGGCTTTTACGCGATGTTTGGAAGTTGGTCTTTGCAAAAACAAGCGGATGATGCGCTTGCGCAGTTGCCCGAGTTAGGTCAACGCTTGTTGCAGGAGCAACAACAGGCCGATGTTGAATCCATGCAGACATTTGCCTTGGGCATGCGTCAAAAGCTAGCCGCAAAACCCGATGACCCGATGGCGTGGTGGTTATACGCTGGGATCATGTCAGATTTACGTCAATTTGACCAAGCCCAACAGGCGTTTGAAAAGTCGCTGGCGTTGGCACCGAACCGAACTGGCACCTTAATTAGCTACGCGCGCTTTTTAATGTCATCGCCGACCGAAGAACGTCTGCGTAAAGCCGCCGGTATGTTGGCGCGCGTATTACAGCAGCAACCGACGCACATCGAGGCATTGTCATTGACCGGTTTTGTCGCCTATGAGCGAGGCGACTGGAAACAAGCTATTGCGGCATGGCAGCAACTAATGCCATTGCTCGATAACGAGTCTCAGCGTAGCAATGCGGTTCAGCAGGCGATCGCCGACGCGCAGCAAAAACTGCAAGCCGCCGATCGCAGTGTCACGGTCACCGTTTCCTTAGGCGAACAAATGCGTGACCAATTACCGCAACAAGGCACCTTATTTATTTACGTCACGGCAACGCAAGGACCCCCCATGCCTGCGGCGGTTAAACGTCTCGCCGTTAATGATTGGCCGGTGACGGTCACCTTGACCGATGCTGACTCGATGTTGCCCGATTATCGCTTGAGCGGGTTAGATCAATGGCAAGTGAAGGCGATGGTATCGCAGGACGATAAAATTGACCGTGAAGCCGGTGATCTCTTTGCCGAGCCAATGACTATAAATGCACAGCGTTCGGTAGAAGTAGCGCTGACTCTTAATCAAAAAGTAACGGAAGTAGCGAATGACTAATTGGCTTAAAACCGCACCTAAGTGGGCCTTGCTCGCCAGTACATTGGCTTTGGGTGCATGTTCCTCACAACCAGACGACCCGTACGCCGACCCGCGTGACCCGTTTGAGGATACCAACCGCGCCGTGTGGGACTTTAACCGTGAGTTAGATAAAGCGGTTATCAAGCCGGCCGCAGAAGTGTATGAAAATGTGCCTGAACCGGTGCGTAATTCACTCTATCGTGCGCTTGAGAACCTGCAAGAGCCTTGGTCATTCGTCAATAATCTGCTGCAAGGCCAGTTTACCGACGCCGGTGTCACGGCAGGGCGCTTCTTCTTTAACAGTACAATTGGCCTGCTCGGGTTACTTGATCCAGCCACCGAAATGGGACTAACTAAGCGCGAAGAAAGCTTGGGTCAAACCCTTGCTGTATGGGGCGTGCCCAATGGTCCGTTCCTAATGCTACCGGTATTAGGTCCAACGGTGGTTATCGACCGAGGCACTGACTGGGTGGACAGTAACTACTTTCCATATACCGAGATCAGCGATGACTGGGATATCCCGCGTTATACAGTAAAAGGCTTGTCGTTACGTTTGCGATTACGCGACCAAGAGCAAGTGTTAGAGAACTCGCTTGATCCCTACACCTTCGTAAAAGAAGCCTATTACCAAAACTGGAACTACGAAGTTTACGACGGTAATCCGCCGCCAGACGTCGAAGCAGACGAGGCTGAGTTCACTGAGCAACCCTAGCTTCTCGTTATCTATCGAAAACCTCGTATTGACGCAGGTACTTCCTTGGACGATGCTTAAATGAATCGTCCGAGGATAGGTATACCTGAATGAGTCAAAAACATGTCTTACTGATTGAAGATGATCGTGTGTTTCAATCAGTGGTTGAGCAGTTTCTCATCCAGCAAAATTATGCAGTACACTGCGTAGAATATGGTGAGCAAGGCGTAT
The DNA here is from genome assembly GCF_057748155.1 of Idiomarina sp. D18. NCBI lineage: Bacteria > Pseudomonadati > Pseudomonadota > Gammaproteobacteria > Alteromonadales > Idiomarinaceae > Idiomarina > Idiomarina sp. D18. Next base: position 1,798,540 of record NZ_CM173240.1, on the reverse strand, counting down.
TCTGGTGTCAGCAAAATACGCCTGATATCGTTCTGTGTGATCTCATGTTACCGGATATTAACGGCCTAGAGGTTATTGAGCGGCTACTCAGCCTGGCGCCTCATTTACCCGTGATTGTCATTTCTGCCAGCGACGACATGGGTGATATTCGTGAAGCGGTGCGATTAGGTGCGTGGGATTACTTGGTCAAGCCTATCGACAGGCTAGATACCATTACGCAGGCGATCGAACATTGCCTACAGCGGCATCGCCTCGAAGAAACTTATGTGAGCGATATCTGGGAACTCGATAGCCACATTAACCAACTCTATCAAGACGACCATATCGTCGCACGCTTAGCCAACGATCTCCTTGCCAAGCAACCCTTAAACGTCGGTGACTATCACATCGAAAGCCAAGTAGCGGCGGGAGCAGAGGCGAATATCTGGATCGACTATCGACCCTTAACAGAGGGGCGCGTGCTCATTGTCATGGCAACGGCGCACAGTCAAACCGAGCAGAACTTAATCCCGTTACTGGTACTTAAAACGCTGATTGATCCTTTGATTCGTCAACACTTAGCGGGCAGTGACGATACCATTTTGGATCCGCGCAGCTTAGTGCAACACATTAACTTTGAGTTATGTCATTCGCGCGTACGTACGGCATTTGATGGTGTTTTCGCCGTGCTCGATACCGAACAGCACGCATTTCGTTGGACCCAAGTTGGTGATCGGCTGCGTATGCAACCCCAAGCAAAACCCGATTTAGCGTTGGGTATTTGGCGTCATGCAAGTTTCCACAATTATATTCAAACCAAGCTCAAGCGCGTCCATTGCCAGTTGCCCGAGGCGATTTTAAGTATTGAGCGTCAGTCGTCCTCATCCTCTTCGTCTGAATGATCCGCGCGTTGCGCTTCGAACTGACGTACTGCCTTATCCATATAAGGTAGTGACATATTGAGGGTGATAGGTTGAGTAAATAAAGGATAGCCAATACCCGCGGCGAGTAGACCCAGCGCTTTCCACCAGCCCGGTAGGTCGACAATGGCAAAAAAGATAATGCAAATAGGTACTAATTTAGCTAGGTTACATATCATACGACGAGGGACGGGCATCGCTTGTTGCGCCATTGTTAAAATAAGCGCGCGTTCTGTAAACGGATATGATTTGAGTTGCGGAACCTGTCGTGAGGTTAAATAAAATCCCATGGCACCCTACCTAGACCGTTGTTAGCAAATAAATTGGATTTGCATTATAACAGTTCGGCAAGGTATAAACGTGCCCCAATAAAAAAATGTTCGAAAAAAGGAAGAATTCATGAGCACGAAACGGGTAAAAAAAGTTGTTATCCCAGTGGCTGGGCTTGGCACACGAATGCTACCGGCGACCAAGGCAATCCCAAAAGAGATGTTGCCGTTGGTTGATCGTCCATTAATTCAATACATTGTTGAAGAATGCTCCGCAGCGGGTTTAACCGATGTAATTTTGGTAACCCATTCCAGTAAGAACTCCATCGAGAACCACTTTGACACCAGTTTCGAGCTCGAAACCACGCTAGAGCGCCGGGTAAAACGCCAGTTGCTTGAAGAAGTACAAGCCATCTGTCCTAAAGGCACCACCATCATGCACGTGCGTCAAGGCGAGGCGAAAGGCCTAGGTCATGCGGTGCTGTGCGCGCGTCCGTTGGTCGGCGATGAGCCCTTTGCAGTGGTCCTGCCTGATGTACTCGTCGATTCGGCGAGCTGCGATTTACGTCAAGATAATATGGCTGAGATGGTGCGCAACTTTAAGGAAACCGGCGCGGCACAGGTAATGGTCGAGAAGGTTCCCCATGAGCAAGTCAGTAGCTATGGTATTGCTGATATCAACGGCGTTGATCTCGCCGAGGGCGAGCAAGCGCCTATTAAACAATTGGTAGAAAAACCCGAAGTGAGCAAGGCACCCTCGGATCTTGCCGTGGTAGGACGCTATGTGTTCCCGGAAACCTTATGGCCGCTGCTTGCTAAGACGCCCATTGGCGCAGGCAACGAAATCCAACTGACCGATGCGATGGCGATGTTACTCGAACAATCCCCAGTCAACGCCTACTACATGAAAGGTAAAAGCCACGATTGCGGCAATAAATTGGGTTATGCGCAGGCGTTCATCGAGCACGCAATGCGTCATCCTGCATTAGCGGATGATATGAAAAAGTACATCAAGCAATTGCAAGCGTAACGAGTCAGCTCGTTAAGCAAACGTAAAGCTTGAGGCCAGCGCTAGCCAGCGCTGGCTTCCATATCATCCGTTTGGCGCTTTGGGGCGTGTCGCAGGATCAGGTCAGCGAGTAAACGCGAACAGGGCCCTGTTTTATCTCCTTTGGGTAACACTAAGTAAAGTGAGCCTTTGCGGCACGTACTGCCTTTGAGTTCAAGCTTACGTAACGAACCTTTCTGCATAGCGCGTTGCGCAATATAGGGCGGCAACCAGCAAAAGCCTAAGCCTGAGCGCACTAAGCGCAATGCTTCGTCAAAATGACTGACCGTCCAACGTTGCTCAGCTTTTAACCAACCGCCTTCTTCGGCAGGTTGCGTGGCCGTGTCGCGGATCACGATTTGCAAATGTTGAGCGAGTTCATCTTGAGAAATAGGGGAATCTTGTTGCGCAAGCGGGTGTGAAGGATGGCAAACCAAATCCATATAATAGTCGTGGATAGGCTCTCCCAAAAAGCCTTTCGGAAGCTGATGCGTCACGACTAAATCAGCGGATTCATTGCGAATATGCTCGAGCGTTCCGGTCAGGACCGTATCTTCAATGGTGAGACGCGAACCCCGGCCATGTTCTTGAAAGTCTTTTAATGCCGGGATCAGGTCATCGCGGTCAAATACCATTTCGAGCGCCAGTTTAATCTCCGGCTCCCAGCCTTGCTCCATGTTGCAAGCGAGCTGCTCGAGCTCATACACGGTTTGAGTCAGTTGTCGCGAGCGTCGCAGCATGACCTCACCGACATGCGTTAACTCGGCCTTACGTCCCTTTATTTCTAAAAGCTGGACGCCTAACACCTGTTGAAGCTTAGAAACCGCATGGTTTAACGAAGACTGACTTTTGTTAAGTTTCTCTGCTGCATGAGCATAGCCACCACAGTCTACGACCGCTTGTAAAATGCGCCATTGTTCCAAAGTGGACTTAGCTCTGTAGTGTGGCATAGGATAATTGTCTAACCTCTTGTCTGACGATTAAATTGTCGCTTTAACAATCGCACGGATGGGTGCTTTATACCCCTCAATAGTCTTTTCTGGGTCATTTGGATCAAGAAAATCTTTTAAGGACTCACCGGTCATCCATTCAGTTGATCGCTGTTCGTCAAGAGAGGTGGGGTTATGATCAACAATCTCAGTCTGTTTAAAACCTAATCGTTCGAGCCAAACACACAGCGCTTTGGCGCTGGGTAAAAACCAAACATTGCGCATTTGGGCATAACGTTCACCGGGCATCATCACGGTCTGTTCGTCACCCTCAACGACGATTGTCTCCAATATCAACTGTCCACCTGGTTTTAATAAGTTTTTAAGTTGTTGTAAAAACTCAAGTGGTGAACGGCGATGATACAATACTCCCATGCTAAAAACCGTATCAAAACTTTGAAGTGAGGGCATATGCTCGATTCCGACCGGAAAGAAGTGCGCGCGCTCGGCAATAGCGCTCGGCATCATTTGCTTAATGGCTTGAAATTGAGTCATAAATAGTTCGCCTGGGTCAATCCCCCAAACCTCTGCTGCGCCTGCCTCTAACATTCGCCATAGGTGATAGCCACTGCCACAACCAACGTCTAAAACCTGATGACCTTTTAAATTATTTAAATGCGGTTGTACGCGCTGCCACTTCCAATCTGAGCGCCATTCGGTGTCAATCGACAATCCAAATAAATCGAAAGGTCCCTTACGCCAAGGCTGCAATTGCTTGAGTAGACCGTTCATGCGAGCTCTATCGGAGTCGCTGGCTTGCTCGGGCAAACCCACTTGCACGGTGTCTCCCAGCGAAACATGATCAGTCGCCAACGAAGGCAGTTGTTTAAGCACACGTTGCCATTTTTTAAACTCGCCATGGGGCGACTGCAAAAAGTCATTAAGTTGTTGAGGTAAGGTGGTGAGCCACTGGCGATGAGGACTTTGTGCAAGTGCGCTGAGGTCGTAAGCAAACATATCCATGCGCTATTCTCCTTTTACCGCAAGCATGGCGGCAAAATTAAAACATTGCAGCCAGACGCCTGCATGAGCAAAGCCGGCCTGTTTGAACCGTGCGAAATGCGTATCGAGGGTATCAATTTTCATGACATTTTCGATAGCGGCACGTTTTTGGCTAATCTCGAGTTCACTGTAGCCGTTAGCGCGTTTAAAATCATGATGCAGGTCGACAAGCGTATCGTGGATATGTGTATCAGGGTGCGCCACCTTCTCGGCGATTAATAAAACACCACCAGGGTTTAATCCAGAATAAATTTTATCGACAAGCGCGTTTCTGTCTTCTTTTGGCACAAATTGCAGTGTAAAATTAAGTACAACAATAGAAGCGTTATCGATAGGCGTTTGTTGCACGTCTTGGCAATTAAACTCAACGGAAATTTTACTTTTGAAGCCGTTAAGATGAAGCTGTGCGCGGTCGATCATCGGTTGCGAATTATCCACCGCAATAATGTGATTACCCTGATGTTTCTCGCAGCCTTTGCGTAAGGCGAGTGTCGCGGCGCCGAGCGAGCAGCCCAGATCGTACACATTTGTATTATCTTGACTATAACGTTCGGCTAGTTGTGGTAATGTTTGTATGATCGTAGCGTAGCCCGGAACTGAGCGGTTTATCATATCTGGGAAAACTTCTACCACGTGTTCATCAAAACGGAAGTCGCCAACGCTCGGTAACGCTTTAGAATAAATGGTGTCTTGTTGACTCATGATCAATAACTATCATTGCAGTTTAAAACATGATGCTAGTTTAACGTTAATTCGCCGTAAGGCACAGATTTAAACGCGAATAAAAGCATATCGCATAGGGTTAACCAAAACATAGGCGAGAAAAAATGCCTTTTAGCAACTCGTGAGCAGGGAAGCATCTAAATCAATGAAAAACGTTAAATTCTGGTTGTCGACCATCGCCTGCTTTTGGTTATCGCTAGTGCATGCGGCGACACTGGATACGGATGAGTGGTTAGCACAGCACAACACGGTTAGAGTGGGGGTGCCGACTAACCTGATGCCACTGATAGGCATCGAGAGCGGCGACGGCATTGGTTTTGATGCCGATATGTTGCGCCTCATCACACAAAAGTTACCGCTCACCATTAAATGGCAAGACTGCGGCTCTTGGAGTCGTTGCCTCAAAGCACTCGAGCAACGTGAGATCGATATTTTACCGAGTATGTCGTACTCCGAAGACCGCTCGCGCTACACCAGTTTTACACAACGCTACTGGTCCATGCCGTGGGCGGTGTTGTACCGCAACAAAGAGACCTTAAACGCGCGTGGCAGTGTCAACGTGGGTGATTTGCGAGGCCAACGCTTAGGGATTATCCAAGATTACAGTGTTGTATCGCTGCTTCGTAATCAGCGCGGAACTGAAGTGATTGAGTATGACAATATCGAGCAAGCCACCAAAGCGCTCAAAGAAAACCAAATTAATGTCTATGTCGATAGCCTGCCTATTTTAGTGTACGAACTACAAAATCACCCTATCACTCATGCCAATCTCGAGGTGTTAGATGATGCGCCAGGCCAAGATCTGTTTTTTGGTGTTCGGAGTGATTGGCAACCGTTAGTGGTAACGCTTAATCGAGGCATCGATAATATTACGCAGAGTCAGCAAAACCAGTTACGCAACAAATGGTATGGTTACGAGTTACAAACCGGTTGGAGCGATGAGGAACTGATTCAAGTCGCGTTGAAGGTAGGCTCTGGTGTCGTGTTAGTATTTTTGTTTATCGCCTTCAGAAACAGTCGTTTACGCCGCGAAGTCAAATTACGTAAGGATGCCGAGAAACGTATCCGCTATGTTGCAACCCATGATGAGTTGACCGGGTTGCCCAACCGAAAACTACTGTCGGACCGCCTCGAACAAGCGATTTTGCAGGCAGAACGTTCAAATAAAGCATTCGCGATTATGTTTTTAGACCTAGATGGCTTTAAGCAAATCAACGATAAATACGGACACGAAGTCGGCGATGAATTACTCATTCACGCGTCGCAACGCATGCAAAGCATGTTACGCCGTTCGGATACCGTGTGTCGCTATGGCGGTGACGAGTTCGTCATACTCTTACCCACCACACCGACCACCAGTGCCGCACTAGCGGTGGCACGTAAATTGGTGGTACACATAGCGCGACCTTATCAAATCAGTACACACATGCTCGAAGTCAGTACCAGTATCGGTGTGAGCCTATTTCCACAGCACGGCAGTGATGAAAATACCTTATTGCGGGCCGCGGATAAAGCCATGTATGCGGCGAAAGATGCCGGTAAAAACGATGTGCGCTTAGCAGCACCTTAACTCGGATGACATTAGCGCCCAGTTCGCTATAATATGCGCTTTAAATCATTCAGCAGAATAAAAGGTGTGAAAGGCGCATGCGAACGCATTACTGTGGGCAGGTAACTGCCGAACTAGCCGAACAAGAAGTCACTTTATGTGGTTGGGTCAACAAACGTCGCGATTTAGGTGGTTTGATCTTTATCGATCTGCGTGACCGCGAAGGCTTGGTTCAAGTGGTCTTTGACCCTGACGAAGACGCTTTGTTCGAGCAGGCAAACCGCCTGCGCCAAGAGTTCTGCGTACAAATCCGCGGTAAAGTAAACCGTCGTCCAGATAGCCAAGTCAACGCCAACATGAAAACCGGCGAAGTTGAAATCTTAGCCAAAGATTTGACTATCTTGAGCCGTTCCGAACCGCTACCTATCGATTTTAACTCGCAAGTGAGCGAAGAAGCCCGCTTGCGTTATCGCTATCTTGATTTGCGTCGTCCGCAAATGAATGAGAACTTGCAGTTCCGTGCCAAGGTGGCAAGTGCGGTCCGTCGTTTCTTAGACGACAATGGCTTTTTGGACATCGAAACACCGATGTTGACTCGTGCCACGCCCGAAGGCGCGCGCGACTATTTAGTGCCGAGCCGTACCCATAAAGGGCGCTTCTTTGCATTGCCGCAAAGCCCACAGTTATTTAAACAATTACTGATGATGTCGGGCTTTGATCGCTACTATCAAATCGTCAAGTGCTTCCGTGATGAAGACTTACGTGCCGACCGTCAGCCTGAATTCACTCAGATTGATATCGAAACCTCGTTCATGAGTGCCGAGCAGGTGATGGAAGTCACCGAAAGCATGACGCGTCAGTTGTTCCAACAGTTGCTCGATATCGATTTAGGCAAGTTCCCAACCATGACATGGCACGAAGCCATGCGTCGTTTTGGTTCGGATAAACCCGACTTGCGTAACCCGCTCGAATTGGTCGATGTGGCGGATTTACTGAAAGACGTTGAGTTTAAGGTCTTTTCAGGTCCTGCAAACGATGAAAAAGGGCGTGTCGCTGTAATTCGCTTACCGGGTCAGGCAGACAACGTATCGCGCAAAATGATCGACGAGTACACCCAATTTGTCGGTATCTACGGCGCTAAAGGCTTGGCGTGGATTAAAGTCAACGACCTCAGTCAAGGTCGCGAAGGCTTGCAGTCGCCTATACTTAAATTCTTGCCGGATGAAGCACTTAACGCCATTCTCGAGCGCACCGAAGCGGCAACGGGCGATATTCTGTTCTTTGGTTCAGACAAAGCCAACGTGGTTGCCGAAGCGATGGGCGCGTTACGTCTTAAGTTAGGTGAAACCTTTGAATTGGTTAGCGACGAATGGCGTCCGCTGTGGGTGGTTGACTTCCCAATGTTCGAAGAAGACGACGATGGCCGCTTAGCAGCGATGCACCATCCGTTTACCGCGCCGGTTAACGTCACGCCAGAAGAGCTTAAAGCAAACCCTGCGCAAGCACTGTCCAATGCCTATGACATGGTACTGAACGGCGTTGAAGTGGGCGGCGGCTCGGTTCGTATTCACGATAACGCCATGCAACAGGCCGCATTCGAAGTACTGGGCATTGGCGCAGAGGAAGCCAAAGAAAAATTCGGTTTCTTACTCGAAGCGTTGAAGTACGGTACGCCGCCGCACGCCGGTTTAGCCTTTGGCTTAGACCGTTTAGTCATGTTAATGGTCGGTGCAAGCTCAATCCGTGATGTGATCGCGTTCCCGAAAACCACCACCGCAGCCTGTGTATTGACCGATGCACCCGGGCTAGCGAACCCCGATGCATTGCAAGAATTGGGCGTTAAGAGTACGGTGGAAGACAAAGACGACTAGCAACATAATGGAGTGAGACATGGCAGGTCATTCCAAATGGGCCAACATTAAACATCGTAAAGCCGCGCAAGATGCAAAGCGCGGCAAGATTTTTACCAAACTCATTCGGGAAATCACCGTTTCTGCCCGTCAGGGCGGTGGTGATCCCGAGACGAACCCGCGCTTACGCGCGGCGATCGATAAAGCGCTTTCTAATAATATGAAGCGCGATACCATCGATACCGCAGTCAAGCGCGGCTCGGGTGAGCTCGAAGGTGAAAATGTCGAGGAGTTGACCTACGAAGGCTACGGACCCAGTGGCGTCGCCATTTTACTTGAATGCATGACCGATAACCGCAATCGCACGGTGTCTGAAGTGCGTCATGCGTTTAATAAATTTAACGGTAATTTAGGTACCGATGGCTCGGTCGCTTACTTATTTAATAAGCGCGGCGTTATCAGCTACGGTAGCGAGACCAGCGAAGAAACCATTCTTGAACCGGCGATTGAAGCGGGTGCCGATGATGTACTGAATCATGGTGATGGTCATATCGATGTGTTTACCAGCCCAGAGGTGTTTGGCGCAGTAAAGGACGCGTTAGATGCCACCGGTGCTGAGGCAACCAATGCCGAAGTCACCATGGTACCCGATACCAAAGTGGATTTAGATGAAGATGGCGCGCGCACTTTCCTCAAACTGCTCGACGCACTCGAGGATTTAGACGATGTGCAAAACGCTTATCATAACGCCGATATTTCGGATGACGTGTTGGCAAGTTTGGATGAGTAACCTCCGATGAGCGTGATCCTCGGTATCGATCCAGGCTCACGCTTAACGGGCTTCGGCATCATCCAGCAACAAGGTCGACACTTATCGTATATTGCCAGTGGCTGCATTCGCGTCACGGGTACCACCGCACAACCGCTCAGCCTTGCTGAGAAGCTCAAGCGGATCCACAACAGTGTGGTCGAGCTGATTACGCAGTACCAACCCGATGAATTTGCTATCGAACAAGTATTCATGGCACGTAACCCAGATTCTGCGTTAAAGTTAGGGCAAGCGCGCGGTGCCGCTATTGTAGCCGCTGCCTGTGCCGACTTGCCCGTCGCAGAATACAGCGCTCGACAGATAAAACAGGCGGTGGTGGGTAATGGCGGTGCTGATAAAACACAAGTGCAGCACATGGTCATGGCGTTACTGAACTTGAGCAAATCGCCGCAAGCAGACGCCGCGGACGCCTTAGCCGTCGCTTTGTGCCATGCGCACAGCGCGCAAAGTTTAATAAAAATGTCAGGTGCAGCACGTAAAATCGTGCGTGGGCGTTTACGCCGCTAACATCGGCATACAGTAGAATAATAAAGAGGACATTCTGTGATCGGACAAATTCGTGGCACACTAGTCAGCAAGCAACCCCCCGAGGTGTTAGTGGATGTGCAAGGGGTCGGCTATGAGATCCAATTGCCAATGACGTGTTTTTATCAATTACCCGCCACGGGCGAGCCCGTCACTTTGGTGACTCATTTTGTAGTACGCGAAGATGCTCAATTGCTGTATGGCTTTAATTCGCTTGCCGAACGGAGTTTATTTAGACTCTTAATAAAGACCCAGGGCGTCGGGCCGAAATTGGCGCTAGCGATATTATCCGGCATGAATGCCGACGAGTTTGTCTGGGCGGTGAATCAGAATGATGTCAGTCGTTTGGTCAAACTGCCCGGCGTGGGTAAAAAGACAGCCGAGCGCCTCGTCATCGAAATGCGTGATCGCTTAAAAGATTGGCAAGGCTCGAGCACGCCAGCGACCGATGCCGCACCGCTCGATAATATCAGTGGCGATACCATTGTACATCCGGCTGATGCCCGTGCTGATGCGCTCAGTGCTTTGCTGGCGCTCGGTTATAAGCCGGCACACGCAGAAAAGGCACTTAAAGCCGTATACCAGTCTGGCGAAAGCAGCGAAACGCTTATTCGTAGTGCGTTGAAACAGTTATCTTAATAGGCCAAAGGCCCTTTGGAACAGGTTATGATTGAAGCAGATCACATCCCCAGTCACCGCATTATAGAAGCCGATGTGCAAGGCGATGATGAAGCCATTGACCGTGCCATTCGGCCGAAAAAGCTTGCCGATTACACGGGCCAAAAGCACGTCGTCGAACAAATGGAAATTTTTATCGAGGCGGCGCGCAAGCGCGAAGAGGCGCTGGACCATTTGTTGATTTTTGGTCCTCCAGGTTTGGGTAAAACCACGTTGGCAAATATCGTCGCGAACGAGCTGGATGTGAACATCAAAACCACCTCGGGACCGGTGCTTGAGAAAGCCGGTGATCTCGCGGCGTTGCTGACCAATCTCGACGCCCATGATGTGTTGTTTATCGATGAGATCCATCGACTCAGTCCGGTGGTCGAAGAGATCCTTTATCCCGCTATGGAAGACTATCAGCTGGATATTATGATTGGCGAAGGTCCCGCCGCTAGGTCCATCAAGCTCGATTTGCCGCCATTCACTCTCATCGGTGCGACGACTCGAGCCGGTGCGCTCACCTCGCCGCTGCGCGACCGTTTTGGCATTGTGCAGCGCTTGGAGTTTTACCAAGTTGAAGAGCTCACCGAAATCATCAAACGCTCAGCGCACTACATGAATGTCAATATGGATGTCGGCGGCGCACAAGAAATCGCCCGTCGCTCACGCGGCACGCCTCGTATTGCTAACCGCTTGTTACGCCGCGTACGTGACTACGCCGAAGTCAAAGCAGACGGTAAGGTCAACCAAGATGTTGCCAGTGCCGCACTGACCATGGTGGATGTCGACCAAGCCGGTTTTGATTACATGGATAGAAAGCTGTTGTTGGCGATTATGGAAAAGTTTCTAGGTGGACCGGTGGGGCTCGATAACCTCGCAGCAGCGATAGGCGAAGAAAAGGACACCATCGAGGATGTACTAGAACCCTATCTTATTCAGCAGGGATTTTTACAGCGCACACCGCGCGGACGTATTGCAACACCGCGTGCCTATCAGCATTTTGGACTCAAGCCTGACAGTGAGTCGTAACGATAATGCCGTAAAGGGTAAATTTTGAGTAAAAAAAAGCCCGAACCAAACGGAACGGGCAAACAGAACAACAAGAAGGAAGTTAAAAATCCAGGGAACCTACTTTAAGTAATCAAAAAAAGTAAGTCACAATCTAAGAAGAAGTGACAACCAATCTCTTCAACTCGATTTAGTAGGTATTATACGCTTGAATGCGTTCTCATCAAGCTAGAAAAATTACAACGTCAGATTAGAAAAACTAATATGAAAGAATTGTAGATTGTTCGAAATTAGCACAACAAAAAAGCAACAAAACAAAAAATTGTATACAAAACAATAATTTGATTTTTTAATGTTTCAAATTTGTCATAAATAAAAGTCTGTTGATAAATTAATCAGCGCTACTTTTTCATACTTTTACAGAGTATTGGGACGAAACGGTTATTTCTCAAGGAATTTTTATGCAAAAGAACCATTTTAGTTGGCCTATACGGGTTTATTACGAAGATACCGATGCAGGTGGTATCGTTTATTATGCCAACTATCTCAAGTTTATTGAGCGAGCAAGGACAGAATGGTTAAGGTCGTTAGGGATTGAACAGGATAGCTGGTTAGATCACAATAGAGCCTTCGTAGTGCGGCATGTCGATCTCGACCTGCAAGCAGCGGCGCGTTTTAATGCTGAACTGACGGTCACGGTCGTGGTCGAACAGGTCAAGAAAGCATCGTTGGTGTTTACTCAGCACGTCTTGGGCGCCGATGGTACATTGCATTGTCAGGCGCGAGTCAAAGCCGCATGTGTCGACAAAGACGCGATGAAAGCTGTCGCAATACCCGATAGTATCTTACAAGCGATAAAAGCAGAGGTGAGTTAGCGTGGAAGCAGAATTGTCCTTTATTGATTTGTTTTTGCAGGCCAGTTTATTAGTTAAGTTGGTCATGCTGATGCTGTTAGCAATGTCCGTATGGGGCTGGGTACTGATTTTTCAGCGCAAGAAAGTCATCGGGCAAGCACACAGCGATGCGCTCAAATTTGAAGATCGCTTTTGGTCGGGTGTCGACCTTGCTCGCTTGTATCAGGAAATTTCTGCTCGTGCGAAGAACAGTCGTGGCATGGAGCTGCTGTTTCATGCCGGCTTTAAAGAATTCGCGCGGCTCAGTAATCACGACAATGCCGACTCACAAACACGCGTCGAAGGCGCTTTCCGTGCCATGCGCGTTGCCCACGCCCGAGAGTTGGAAAAACTCGACGCTAACCTCGGTATCCTCGCAACGATTGGTTCTATCAGTCCGTATATCGGCTTGTTCGGTACCGTATGGGGTATTATGAACGCGTTTATCGCACTCGGCGCTGTAAAACAAGCGACGCTCGCGATGGTTGCGCCGGGTATCGCCGAAGCGCTTATCGCAACAGCAATGGGTCTATTTGCCGCCATCCCAGCGGTAATTGCTTATAACCGGTTTACCAATCGTGTTGAGAAAGTCGATAACCAGTACATGAACTTTATCGATGAGTTTGTCGCAATTTTACAACGCCAGAGCTTGTCTAACGGTAAAACTGTAAAAGGTGACGCACTATGATGGTGATGCCACGTAAGCGCCGCAAGCCGGTCGCAGAAATCAACGTGGTGCCCTACATCGACGTGATGTTGGTGTTGCTGATCATTTTTATGGTGACGGCACCACTGATTACCCAAGGGGTTAAGGTTGAATTACCTAAAGCAACCGCCGAACCATTAGCGAAAGATACCAACCCACCGTTGGTCGCTTCGGTCGATGCCGAAGGCAATTACTACTTGAATCAAGGCACCGATCCGGATGTGCCGATCAGCGCAGATGAAGTCGCCACCTTGGTCGCTGCGCATTTACAGGTAGAGCCCGAAACACCGGTGATGGTGAACGGCGATGGGGCGGTGTCTTACAATCAAATTGTGCAATTGATGGTACTGCTGCAACGTGCTGGCGTACCCTCAGTTGGGCTTATGACAGATTCAGCGGATAAATAGTTGTGGCAAAATCAGCAGAGAGTTTTAAGTTACCGTTAATCTACTCAATAGGCATTCACGTCGCGATAGCGGTGGTATTGCTGGTGAGCTTTGAGTTTTCCTCGCCCACACCAACGCCGATGGAAGTGAATCTCGAGCAGAGCGAGATGAACCCCAAGCCCGAGGAAATTGTGAATGCTGTTTCGGTCGATAAGGCGGCGGTCGAACGTCAGGTGCAGCGGATTAAGGATCAGAAAGCCGCTGAGCGGCGCGCCGAACAACAGCGCATCCAAGAACTGGAGCGTAAAGCAGCAGAAGCACGTAAAGCGCGCGAACGTGAGCAACAGCGCTTAGAGCAAATTGCTGAACAGCAAAAGCAAGAAGAGCAACAAGCGGCGGAGGCACGTAAGCGTGCGCAACAAGCCAAAAAAGAAGCGGAGCAATTGGCGGAGCAACGTCGCAAAGAAGAACAAGCCGCTAAGCAAGCTGCGGAGCGTCGCGCGCAAGCAGAACGTGAGGCAGAAGAAGCCGCACGCAAAAAGGCAGCAGCAGAAGAGGCGGCGCGTAAAGCCGAGGAAGAACGTAAGCGGCGCGAAGAAGAAGAGCGTCAACGTCGCTTAGCAGCCGAGCGCGAGGCGCAGCTGCAAAAAGAAATGGAAGAAGAACGTCAACGTCGTTCAGCGGCTCGTCGTCGCCAAGTATTGAGCGAGCTAGAAAAATACCAAGCGTTGATCCAGCAAACTATTCAGCGCAATTGGAACGTAGACGATTCGATGTCGGGCAAGTCGTGCGAGCTGACCATTAGTTTGGCGCCTAGTGGCTTTGTTAAATCCGTCACCACCGGTGCGGGTGACCCCGCCGTTTGTCGCTCAGCCGAAAATGCGGTATTAAAAGCGACCACGTTACCGGTGTCAGAGGATCCCGAAGTCTACCAACAAATGAGTACCATTAAACTAACGGTTAAACCGCAGTTATAAACGTAAGGTGAACCATGAAAAAGCTGTTATTAAATATCTGTATCTTAGTTATGGCAGTCACGTCGACCGCTCGAGCCGGGGTGTTAGAAATTGTCATTACCGAAGGTATCGACAGTGCGCGCCCGATTGGCGTTGTGCCCTTTAAATGGTTGGGCGAAGGCGAAGCGCCCGGCAACCTTACTGAGGTAATTGCGGCGGACTTAACCCGCAGCGGTAAATTTAACCCGATTCCACAGTCTGCGATGCCGCAGTATCCGGCAAGTGATGAAGATCTCGATTACGCAGCCTGGGCGAAAATGGGCGTCGAAGCCGTGCTGATGGGGACTGTTGAACCATATTCGGTCGACCGATACATGGTGAAGTTCCAGCTCGTTGACGTACTGCGAGGTCAAATCACCGGCGGTAACGCGCAAATGCTTAAGAATGGTCAGTTAGTGCAAAGCAATGACCATATCCTCGATGCGCGCAGTTCCGTGATTGATGGCAATCAGTTCCGCCAGTACTCGCATCGTATTTCAGACGTAGTGTACGAAGCGCTGACGGGTGAGAAAGGCGCCTTCATGACACGGATTGCCTACGTCACCGTGAATCAAGACGACCAATATCCCTATAAACTCTTAGTCGCCGACTATGATGGTGCGAACGAGAAAGTATTACTGCGTAGCCCTGAGCCGCTCATGTCACCTTCGTGGTCACCGGACGGTAATAAGCTGGCGTACGTAAGCTTCGAAAACAAACGACCAGAAATCTTTGTGCAAGATATCTACACCACGCGGCGCGAGAAAGTCACCTCGTTCCCTGGTATCAACGGGAGTCCCGTTTTTTCTCCAAAAGGCGACAAAATGGCCATGGTATTGTCAAAAGATGGCAATCCTGAGTTGTATGTCATGGATCTTAAGACCAAAAACTTGCAACGTTTGACGCGTAATCGTACGATTGACACTGAGCCAAGTTGGACACCTGATGGTCGCTCTATTGTCTTCACTTCAGAAAGAGGTGGAAGACCGCAGTTATATAGCGTAAATTTATCGTCAGGTGACGTGCGCCGCTTAACCTTTGAGGGTGAGCAAAACCTAGGTGGCACGGTCATGCCATCGGGTGATTCGATGATTTTAGTGAACCGCACTAACGGTAACTATCACATCGCGCGGCAGGAGTTTCCGCGGGGTACAATGCAAGTGTTAACTCGCACAGCATTGGATGAGTCGCCTAGCGTGGCGCCAAATGGCAGTATGGTGATTTACAGCACTACCCACAATAACAAACAAGTGTTAGCGTTAGTGTCGACAGACGGGCGTTTTAAAGCGCGTTTACCGGCAAGTAGCGGCGAGGTGAAATCGCCATCGTGGTCGCCATTTATGTAAGTGCTTGTAAAAGTGCTATATAAGTTATGAAAAGGTGCGCAAAATTGTGCAATTTTCAATAAGACAACGTATTAACCAAAAACGTTTTAACCAAAAAAGTTTAGTAAACCGAACGGTTTGATCAACTGGATAACGATAAGGATCATTAGGATGCAGCTCAACAAATTATTAAAAGCTCTGGCGATTGCCGTTCCAATGGCAACTTTAGCCGCATGTAGCTCTACATCAACAACTGACTCAGGCATGGGTTCAGGCCAAGAAACCGGCCAAACCACTGAATCAGGTTCTCAATCAGGCGTTCAAGTCGGTGCTGCTGACCGTGCTAAAACTCCTGAAGAAGTGCGTGAAGAGCAAATGGAAGCGCTGCGCAAAGAGCACATTATCTACTTTGCATTTGACCGTTCAAGCGTTCAGTCTGAGTACGCAGAGTTGCTAGCCGCTCATGCTGACTACTTAGTCAAGAATCCGAACGTTACTATCGTTATCGAAGGTCACGCCGACGAGCGCGGTACGCCAGAGTACAACATCGCATTGGGCGAGCGTCGTGCTAAAGCGGTTGAAGACTACCTTGTGAACTTAGGTGTTCAAGATTCACAAATCTCAACTGTTTCTTATGGCGAAGAGAAGCCGTTAGTTAACGCTTCGAACGAACGTGCGTACGCTAAAAACCGTCGCGCAGTATTGGTTTACTAATCGCCATTCGACGTTTAACTAAATAACGGATAGTTCATGAAAAAATCATTGTTGGCTATCTGTCTACTGATGCCTGCCGCCGCTATGGCGCAGGCACCAGTGTCCAGCCTAAATCAATCAGCCAGTTCACTTGAGCAACGTCTAGCCACCATCGAGCGCATGCTTGATGCACGCCAAGGCGCTCAGCTCGAAATGCTCAATACCCTTTCTTCTTTGCAACAAGACGTTGCAGAGCTACGGGGGATTACCGAAGAGCATGAGTATCGCCTTGAGCAACTACTTGAGCGTCAACGCGAAATCTATCAAGAGATCGACCGTCGCTTTAGTCAGTTTAAGCAACAAGGGGGCGGAGCATCGTACAGCATGAACGATATGCAAACCGTGCCGACCTCTAACGAAGGTGCGAGTAACGCATCAAGTAGCGGAAATAACGGCTACAGCGCCAATATGAGCGAAAATGATGCGTATGATAAAGCGATTGCACTCGTGCTTGAGGATAAACGCTACGATGCCGCGATACCCGCATTCGAGTCGTTTTTGCAAAACTTTCCAAACTCAACGTACGTGCCCAACGCACATTACTGGTTAGGTCAGTTGCTGTATGCGCAGCAAGAATACCAAAAAGCGCACGACCACTTTAAACAAGTGGTGGATAACTACCCCGACAGCAACAAGCGCGCAGACTGCTTGTTAAAGCTCGGTGTTATCGCAGCAGAGCAGGGCAAAACCGCCGATGCCAAGACGTTCTACCAACAAGTATTGACCGAATACTCGGACAGTACCGAAGCGAATTTGGCGAAGCAACGCCTGTCTAACCTGTAACATCGGTCCAACAACTGATCGAATTGTAAGCAGTCAGACAAAAAACTGAAATTATCAGTTGCATCACAGCGTTATTTAAGTAAACTATGCCGCCGTTGCCAAGGACAAATGGCAGCGGAAGGCAGTGCCAGAAAGTGGGTTGTTAGCTCAGTTGGTAGAGCAGTTGACTTTTAATCAATTGGTCGCAGGTTCGAATCCTGCACAACCCACCACTTCTTCTGCCTCGCGCCTTCGGCGCTTTTTTCGCACCGACGTACCTTGCGCATTCTGTTGTAGCTTGCGCATTCTGCGCAAGAAAAAAAATGGGTTGTTAGCTCAGTTGGTAGAGCAGTTGACTTTTAATCAATTGGTCGCAGGTTCGAATCCTGCACAACCCACCACCTCTTTTACCTCGCGCTTTCGCCGCACTGACGTACCTTGCGCATCCTGCGCAAGAAAAGATCATCCCCGATACCCCAGAACACCCAACATATTAGCCGCCACCCTTGAAATCCGATATAATCACACATACGTATATAAAACGAACATCCAAACGAAGTAACATCATGTCAGCTATTCAAACCGTCGATAACTTAGATTACGCATTTCCACCTAAGCCCAAACCCTTAACGGATGAGCAAAAGGCGGAATACAAAGCGCGCATAAAACAATTACTGCAAGACAACAACGCAGTACTCGTCGCGCATTATTACACCGATCCCGAAATCCAGGCGCTTGCCGAGGAGACGGGCGGGTGTGTCGCGGATTCTTTAGAAATGGCGCGCTTTGGTCGTGACCACGATGCCGACACCTTGATTGTTGCCGGTGTACGTTTCATGGGTGAGACAGCAAAAATTCTCACACCCCACAAAACCGTCTTAATGCCCACACTCAAAGCCGAGTGTTCACTTGACTTAGGCTGTCCGCCGGATAAATTCGCCGAGTTCTGTGACCAGCACCCAGACCGCACCGTAGTGGTGTACGCCAACACGTCTGCGGCGGTTAAAGCACGCGCCGATTGGGTTGTCACCTCAAGTATGGCACTTGAGTTAGTCGAGCACCTCGACAGCCAAGGCGAGAAAATCCTCTGGGGACCGGACCGCCACCTCGGTAGCTATATCCAAAAGCAAACCGGTGCCGATATGGTGATGTGGCAAGGTGCGTGTGTAGTACACGATGAGTTTAAAGCCAAAGCACTGCGCGACATGAAAAAGCTTCATCCAGAAGCAGCGATCTTGGTTCACCCCGAATCACCGCAGAACATTGTTGAGATGGCGGATGCGGTTGGCTCAACCTCACAGTTGATTAAAGCCAGCCAAACCTTGCCAAACGAAACCTTTATCGTGGCAACCGACCGCGGCATCTTCTACAAAATGCAGCAGTTGCAACCTAACAAGACATTTTTAGAAGCACCTACCGCGGGTAACGGTGCGACTTGTCGTAGTTGTGCCCACTGTCCGTGGATGGCAATGAACGGCTTAGTCGCAATTGCCGAAGCCCTTGAACACGGCGGCGAACAGCATGAGATTCATGTTGATCCGCAGCTCGCGAAAGAGGCGATGATCCCGCTTGATAGAATGCTCGCATTCAAGAAGTAGCATAAAAAGCGAATATACAAGTTAAAATCTGCATGATAATGTAGTTCCACTGAATAACTATTCGTGGAGATATCATGCGTCTGTATCACGCCGATGACGTCCGTGATAATTGCGGATTCGGCCTAATCGCGAGCATCGAAGGTGATGCTCGCCATGATCTCATCAGCACCGCTGTACAAGGGCTTGACCGAATGCAGCACCGTGGCGGTATCGGTGCCGACGGCAAGACCGGAGACGGCTGTGGCTTGCTGCTACAAATCCCAGAACAGTTCTTTCGTGAGTACGCCGAGCAACAAGGGTGGAATCTTGGCAAAAAATTCGCCGTGGGCATGGTGTTTTTCTCACGCAACTCGGACAAACGCGAAGCTGCACGTCATTTAATAGAGCAAGAACTACAAAAAGAGACGTTAAGTATCGTCGGTTGGCGTAAAGTCCCAGTAGATGACACCGTATTGGGTAACGCCGCAAAAGCCGCCGAACCCAAAATCGAACAAGTGCTCATCAGCGCGCCGACCGGTTGGCGTAAAAAGGACATTGAACGACGTCTCTACATGGCACGTCGACGGGTCGAGCAAAAAGTAGAGCAAGGCGTATTCAGCGCCGATGAACTCTATATCTGCTCAATGTCGAGCCTCTTATTGGTCTACAAAGGTCTGATGATGGCAGGTGATTTACCGCGCTATTATCCCGATCTCGCCAACCCCGCGTTAAAAACCGCTATTTGCGTATTCCACCAGCGCTTCTCCACCAATACACAACCGCGTTGGCGTTTAGCACAACCGTTTCGTTTTCTTGCCCATAACGGCGAGATTAATACCATTCGCGGCAATCGCCAGTGGGCACAAGCGCGCCTATACAAATTTCACAGCCCGTTACTGCCCGACCTACAGCAAGCGGCACCCTTGGTGGGTCAAAGTGGCTCCGACAGCGCATCGCTCGATAATATGCTAGAGCTGTTGCTTGCTGGCGGCATGGATCTATTTCGCGCCATGCGGCTGCTCATCCCACCGGCATGGCAGGGCGATAGCACCATGAGTGACGATATGCGTGCCTTTTACGAATTTAATGCGCTGCACATGGAGCCGTGGGATGGCCCGGCAGGTGTGGTCATGAGTAACGGACGTCATGTTGCCTGTAGCCTCGATCGTAACGGTTTACGCCCCGCGCGATACGTACTGACGAAGCACGGGATCCTCACGATCGCCTCAGAAGTCGGTATTTGGGATTACGACGAACACGACGTACAAGAAAAAGGGCGCCTCGGTCCCGGCCAAATGATGGCGGTAGATACCTACACCGGCCGTATTTGGCATAACGGTGAAATCGAAGCTGATTTAAAGAGCCGCCAGCCGTATCGTCAATGGCTGACTGAGCACCGACGTCGCTTGGTACCCTTTGACCGATGCAGTGCCGATAAAATTGGTCAGCGGCTGTACGATGACCGCACCATGCAAGTGTTCCACAAAACCTTTTTATACACCCGAGAGGAGCTTCAGCAAGTCGTGGCGGTGCTGGCTAAAGACGGACAAGAAGCCGTTGGCTCCATGGGCGACGACACCCCAACCGCGGTATTATCGCAACAGCCGCGTTTGTTGTACGACTATTTTCGTCAGCAATTTGCGCAGGTGACGAATCCCGCTATCGACCCTATCCGAGAGCGCCATGTCATGTCGCTAGAGACCATCATTGGGCGCGAGCACAACGTATTTAGTGAAGCCTCGGGCGATGCCGACCGTGTGGTCTTTGAATCACCGATTTTAATGTACACCGATTTAAAACAACTGCGCGAATTAGACGATAAGCACTACGGTCATGCCACCTTAAGTTTGGCATTTAAACCCACCGAGCACAGCTTGCAAGCCGCGCTACAGAAGGTGGTCGAAGCCGCCATTGATGTGGTGAAAAACCAACAGCGCGTGATGGTGATACTCAGCGATCGGGAGTTCACCAAGGACCAGTTAGTGATCCCCGCGCCGATGGCGGTCGGGGCAGTGCAACAAGCCTTGGTAAAAGCCCAGTTACGTTGTGATTCCAATATCATTGTTGAGACAGGCTCCGCCCGTGACCCGCACCACATGGCGGTGCTACTGGGGCTGGGTGCAACAGCGGTGTATCCGTTCCTGGCTTACGAGAGCGTTGAGCAACTGGTGCAGCAAGGCAAGCTCACCATGGATGTGAAGCAAGCGGTGATGAATTACCGCCAAGGTCTTAACAAAGGGCTGTTAAAAATTCTTTCAAAAATGGGCATCGCCAGCATAGCGGGTTACCGCGGCTCATCATTATTCGAAGCGGTCGGTCTTAACCAAGACGTGCGTGATGCGTGCTTCATCAATGCACCCGCGCGTATCAATGGCAGCGGCTTTGAAGACATTCAAACAGATTTGCAGCGCATCGCCCAACACGCCTGGTTACACCGCAAGCCACTGTCGCATGGGGGGCTGCTTAAATACGTACATGGCGGAGAATATCACGCCTACAACCCCGATGTGGTGACAGCCCTGCAAGCGGCGGTTAAGAGCGGCAAGCGCGAAGACTACGCCGTCTATCAGCGCTACGTTAATGAACGTCCGGTCGCGCATATTCGTGACCTACTAAAGCTTAACCCGAACGCCGCGAAACCCATCGCGCTCGAGCAGGTCGAGCCTCGAGAAGCGTTGTTTCCACGATTTGATACCGCAGCGATGTCAATTGGCGCACTCAGTGCCGAAGCGCATGAAGCACTTGCCGAAGCCATGAACCAAATTGGCGGGCATTCTAACTCCGGCGAAGGCGGTGAAGATCCCAAACGTTTTAACAGCCCAAAAAACTCACGCATTAAACAAGTGGCATCGGGAAGATTTGGCGTGACACCGCACTACCTGGTCAACGCCGATGTTATCCAGATAAAAGTCGCGCAAGGTGCCAAGCCCGGTGAGGGCGGCCAGTTGCCGGGCGAAAAAGTCACCGCCGAAATTGCTCAGCTGCGCTTTGCGGTGCCTGGGACTACACTGATATCACCGCCACCGCATCACGATATCTATTCCATTGAAGATCTCGCACAGCTGATCTTCGATCTTAAGCAAGTGAATCCAACAGCTTTGGTTTCGGTTAAACTCGTTTCCACACCGGGGATTGGTACCATCGCCACCGGCGTTGCTAAAGCCTATGCCGACCTCATTACCGTATCAGGTTATGACGGTGGCACCGGCGCGAGCCCACTCACGTCGGTCAAATACGCCGGTTCACCGTGGGAGCTGGGGCTAGCCGAAGTCCATCAAGCGCTGGTCGAAAATAACCTACGGCATAAAATTCGTCTGCAAGTCGATGGCGGTTTAAAAACTGGCCTCGACGTGGTCAAAGCCGCCATTCTCGGTGCCGAGAGCTTTGGCTTTGGGACCGCCCCCATGGTGGCGTTGGGGTGTAAGTACTTACGTATCTGTCACCTAAATAACTGCGCGACCGGTGTCGCGACGCAAGACGAAACCTTGCGCAAAGAATTCTTCCGAGGCTTACCCGAACGCGTGGTCACCTTGTTTGAGTTTATCGCCGAAGAGGTGCGCGAGTGGTTGGCCAAGCTTGGTCTAAACCGCATCACCGATGCGATTGGCCGCGTAGATTTGCTGGAGCGCTTGCCCGGTGACACGCAACGACAGCAGCATATCGACCTCGAACCGCTGCTCGCCGCCGCAGGAAGTCGTTCGGAACACCCCAAATACTGTGTTGAAAACAATCCACCCTATGACAAAGGCGAACTCAATCAACGCTTGATGGCACTCACCCAAACCGCGATCGATGAGCGGCAGGGCGGCAGCTGGTCGCTGGCTATTCGTAACGACGATCGCTCAGTTGGCGCAACCCTCAGCGGCTATATCGCTAAGCGCTATGGCAATCAGGGGATGGCAAGCCACCCGATTCAGCTCGACTTTTTAGGAACCGCGGGACAAAGCTTTGGTGCCTTTAACGCCGGCGGCCTTAAGCTCAAGCTCACCGGCGATGCCAACGACTATGTGGGTAAAGGCATGGCGGGTGGACGCATTGTCATTCGACCGCGCCCCGGTGTCACGTTTGCCAGTCACGACGCCACCATTATGGGCAACACCTGCCTATACGGCGCGACCGGCGGACAACTCTATGCAGCGGGGTGTGCCGGTGAACGTTTTGCGGTACGTAACTCAGGCGCAACAGCCGTGGTTGAGGGTATTGGTGATCATGGTTGCGAATACATGACCGGCGGTATCGTGGTTGTGCTAGGTGAATGCGGAATTAACTTTGGCGCGGGCATGACCGGCGGCTTTGCTTATTTGCGTGACAAACACGGTGATCTGCATCGCCGTCTAAACACCGGGCTGGTCGAAGCGGTTGCCGTGGATAAACCCATCATAAAAGAACATCTGCGCGGACTCATCAACGAACATCACGAAGCAACACAGAGTGAGTACTCACGTATGCTGTTGACCGAATTCGATACTCGGGTCAACGAGTTCGTCATCGTAAAACCTAAGTCCGCCGATATGGCTTCGATTTTAGGGCACCGTGCCCGCTCGACCGCCGAATTACGTGTGCAGGTGATGTAATGAATAAAAACGTATATCAATTTTTAGACGTACAGCGCATCGACCCACCCAAGCAACCGGTGGCATCGCGGCGTATCGAATTTAAAGAAATCTACGAACCCATGACCGATGTGCAATTGCAAGGTCAGGCCGATCGCTGTCTGGATTGCGGCAACCCCTATTGTGAATGGAAGTGTCCCGTGCACAATTACATTCCGCAATGGTTGCAGTTGGCGAACGAGGGGCGAGTATTTGAAGCCGCTGAGCTGATGCACAAAACCAACAGCTTACCCGAAGTGTGCGGACGCGTGTGCCCGCAAGATAGGCTGTGTGAGGGCGCGTGTACTCTCAACGATGATTTTGGTGCGGTCACCATTGGCAGCATCGAGAAGCAAATGGTCGACCAAGCCTTTGCTCAGGGTTGGCGACCCGATTTAAGTGCGGTGGAAGCACGCACCGAAAAAGTCGCCATTATTGGTGCCGGTCCTGCCGGGCTTGCGTGTGCCGATGTGCTGGTGCGGAACGGCATCAAACCCGTGGTATATGACCGTTATCCCGAAATTGGTGGCTTGCTCACTTATGGTATTCCACCATTTAAGCTCGATAAAAACGTACTGAAACTACGGCGCGAGATCTTCAGTGGCATGGGCATCGAATTTAAACTCGGTGTTGATGTTGGAAAAGACGTTAGTTTTGACGACATCATGACACAAAATGACGCCGTATTTTTAGGCTTGGGGACCTATAAAGCGCTTGATGGGCGCCTTGAAGGTTTGGACACCCCCGGTGTCTATCCGGCATTACCGTTTTTGATTGGCAACACCCAACGACTCCTCGACAGCCCCATGCCCGACTATCCGTTAATTGACGTCAAAGATGAACAGGTCGTCGTGTTGGGCGGTGGCGATACCGCGATGGACTGCGTGCGGACATCCATCCGGCAGGGCGCGGCTTCGGTCGTGTGTGCTTATCGGCGCGATGAACACAACATGCCCGGCTCGCGCCGCGAAGTGCAAAATGCGCGTGAGGAAGGCGTGCAATTTGAATTTAATTTACAGCCGTTGGCGATAGTTTCGGACGAGGCGGGGCATGTCGCGGGCGTAAAAATGGTCAAAACCGAACTGGGTCAGCCCGATGAGCAAGGGCGTCGGCGTCCGCAACCCGTACCCGATTCAGAATTTATCATGCCTGCAACCGCTGTGCTGATTGCCTTTGGCTATCAACCGAATCCACCCGAGTGGCTCGACGCACACCAGGTCGAGTTGAGCGAGTGGGGCACAGTGCTTGCCACCGCAACGCCCGATGCCATGGGTCGTTTTGCCATGCAAACCAGTAATCCCAAGATTTTTTCCGGGGGCGACATGGTACGCGGTGCGGACCTGGTGGTCACAGCGATAGCCGAGGGCCGTACCGCGGCAGAAGGTATTCTCGATTATTTGGACAGCACCGCAGATAATCTTTAAGATGAAGCCCATGAATATACTCTTATTAGGTTATGGCGATATCGCCCAACGCAGTGCCCGTCTCATGGTCGCCGAACAGCATCATGTGATTGGCGCGTGCCGACATCCCGACGACAAGCCACTGATCCCCGGTGTTGAGACCGTCAGTGCCGATGCCAGCAACGAGCAAGACCTGCGCGGTTTGTTTAACGCGCACGGTAAAATCGATCTCGTGGTCGTAACATTAACGCCCAGCGAATACTCCGAAGAAGGGTATCGTCAAGGCTATGTCGTGCCGTGTCGACACTTACAACAGATCATCAGTGAACTCGATTACTCTCCCTACGTGATTTATGTGTCCAGTACCGGCGTGTACGGCCAGCACGAAGGTGAATGGGTAGATGAATCCTCACCCACCGCCCCCGACTCCGACTCCGGTAAAATGCTGTTGCAAGCCGAGTACTTAATTCGTGACTTACCCGTACCCTCAACGATATTGCGGTGTAGCGGTATTTATGGCGAGGGGCGTGACTTTATGCGCAAACAGCTGCAAGCGGGCAAAGCCACCTTGCGTGACAGTTGGACCAACCGCATTCATCAAGATGACGTGGCGAGCTTTATATACCACTTGGTGCGCTTTCCGCAGCATCGACACCGGATGTTTTTAGTGTCGGACGATCAGCCCTCAAAGCAGTATCAAGTCTACCAATACCTCGCCGAACAAGCCGGTATTACACTGAACGAACCGGTGCAGCCAGGACCCGGACCGCGTGGGTCAAAACGCTGCAGTAACCGGTTATTACGCAGCACCGGCTACACGTTAATGTACCCGACTTACAAAGAAGGGTTGGCGCACACTGAATAGCCGATTCATGTAAAAAATGCGTAAAACGTGCCGTATGACTATCTTCATATTTGCAGAGCGGTTATTTTATATTCAAACAGTGTAAATGTAACAAATTTGTTGTTGCGTAAAGATTCGGCGTTTGGTCTAATACCGCTCTTCCTTGTAGGACATAACCTAACTATACTGTACTGTCGCGACGTAAAGTCGTGTCGACGCATGCCTGTTTTACGGCGTGTTAAAATTCGTAACTGAACAAATAACTGTAACGGTGATTGGGGACCGCAACTCATGGGCGGTAGCGTGTCCAATCGTCGGACCATCTAAACCAGTGCTTAATATTGTGTCAGTCTGTGATAAACTTTGCGCCACTGAGCGATTAAAATCACAACAAAATAACCTGTTGGAATCTAAATGAGACGTTTACTAGCCATTTTTGCAACCACCTTATTGGTATCGAGTTGTGCATGGGCGCCAGGCGCGCACCTAGACAGTGATGAAGACTACGCCAGCGGCGAACCGCTCTCGCAAGAGGAGCTGAATCAGCGCGTGGATATTCACCCCATCACTCCACAATTATTAAGCCAACTCCAACAGCAACAACCCCGCACCGAATTACTCCCCAATCCGCAGCTTGAGCAACAACGACAAGATTATGACTACGTCGTGGGCCGCGGCGATATTTTAAATATTACCGTTTGGGACCATCCCGAGCTCACCATTCCGGCAGGCTCTATGCGCGGTCCGGCTGAGGCGGGTAACTGGGTACACAACGACGGCACTATTTTTTATCCTTACGTAGGCAAGCTTGAAGTTGCCGGTAAACGCGTAACACAAATTCGCGATATGATCACCGAACGCCTCTCAACCTACATTGAAAAGCCACAAGTGGACGTCACCGTGGCGGCATTCCGTAGTCAACGGGTTTATGTCACCGGTGAAGTGAAAAAGCCGGGCACCTTGCCCATTAGCAACGTACCCCTCACGCTGATTGAAGCCGTCGCGCAAAGTGGTGGTCTAACCGAAATGGCGGATTGGACCGACGTCATACTTAAGCGCGGCGATGATGAGATGCAGTACTCACTGCGCGAGCTCTATCAACAGGGCAACACCCAAGAGAACGTGATCCTGCAGGCGGGCGATATCGTCAACATTGCCCGCAATGACTTCCGTAAAGTGTTTGTCCTGGGTGAAGTGGGTAAACCCCAAAGCTACCCGATGGGCCGCTACGGTATGAGCCTTGCCGAGGCGCTGAGCGATGCCGGGGGGCTATACAATACCACCGCCGATGCCTCAGGCATTTTTGTAATCCGCCAGCCTGAGCCAGATAGCGATAAATTGGCTCAGGTGTTCCAACTCGATGCCAGCAACGCCACCGCATTGGTGATGGCGGAGCAGTTTGAGATGCAACCTCGCGATATCGTGTTTGTAACCGCCGCGCCGGTGGCACGGTGGAACCGTGTGATGAGCCAGATCTTGCCGTCATTGACGGGGATTTACAGCGTGACACGCGCACGCAGTGATTTACAAGACTAATACGGGCTCGACGAGACGACTATGTTTGACCGAATTTTAGTGGTATGCACCGGCAATATTTGCCGCAGCCCCATTGGTGAACAGTTGCTACAACAAGCGCTGCCGCACAAACACATTGCCAGTGCTGGCGTAGCGACGGAGCGTTCGGGCTTAAATGGCCACGACATTGATAACGATGCGGCGCAGGTGGCACGTGACAGTGGCATGACCCTAGTGCCCCACCAAGCGCAACAACTCACCAGCGAGTTGGTGAATAACCACGACTTGATTCTGGTGATGGAACAGCGGCATAAAGAAATTATTAGTGAGCGCTACCCACAAGCACGGGGCAAACTCATGCGTTATGGCGAATGGCTGGCGCGCCCAGAGGGCGGCACCGGCAAAGATATTGCCGACCCCTATAAAAAGAGCTTAGAAAGCCATCAGCAAGTGTTTAATGAACTCAAGCAAGCCAGCGCAAGCTGGACTCAAAAATTAAATTAACCCGCGGTAGGACAGTTGAATGAGTGAGCGTAATCCACCTTCTAATACATCACATAACAACAACGAAGATGAGATTGATCTACGCCGACTAGTCGGTGTGCTGTTAGATGCCAAATGGTTAATCATTGGTATTACGTTTTTATTTATGTTGGGCGGCGTGGCGTATGCCTTGCTCGCCACGCCAATATATAAAGCCGATGCACTGCTACAGGTGGAAAAAAAGTCTTCGGGTATGCCGGCTCTGTCGGAGAATATGGCCGACATGTTCTCGCAGGAGAGTGAAGCCGATACCGAGATACAGATTATGACCTCGCGGATGGTCATCGGCGCCGTGGTGGACCAACTCGACTTAACCACCGTCAGCCAACCAGACTACATGCCGATTGTGGGTGAGTTTTTAGCCCGCCGCAGTGAGGGCAACGATGAGCTCACTATTAATACCTTTAAGGTGCCACAATATGCGGTAGGTAAGGGCACGCAGCTGACATTACGCGATGCCAACCGCTATGAGCTTACCTTTGAGGATGAGGTGGTACTAAAAGGTAAAATAGGTGAACTTGCCGAGCAGGGCGACTGGCAACTTGAAATTACGCGGGCGCAAGCGAGCAATACGCAAACCTTTAATTTAACCAAACTCAGCCGTTTGCAAGCCATTAATAACTGGAAAGCGCGTTTAGCGGTGGGTGAAAAGGGTCGAAAGACAGGCATTTTAACGGCTAGTATCGCCTACCATGACGGCGATCAGGCGGCACGGGTTTTAGATGCGATTACCAATGAGTACATGCTGCAAAATATTCGCCGCAATGCCGCCGAGGCACAAAAAAGTCTGGATTTTGTGCAAGAGCAACTGCCTGAGCTTAAAGCGGAACTGACGGCAGCGGAAGAGAAGCTCAACCAGTACCGCTTAAGCAATGAGTCGGTCGACCTAAGCCTAGAAACGGAAGGCATGCTTAAGCAGGTGGTTGAATATGAAAAGCGCCTCAATGAGCTCAGCTTTAAAGAGGCAGAACTCGCCCGTTTATACACCGAGCAACACCCTCAGTACCAAGCGCTGTTAGAGCAAAAGGAGCGCCTGCAAAACGAGAAAAAAGCGCTGACTAAACAGATTAGCGAATTGCCTGAGACTCAACAAGAAGTGCTGCGCCTAACCCGCGATGTAGAGGTGAACCAACAAATTTACCTGCAGTTGCTGAACCGAATGCAAGAGTTGAATGTGATGAAAGCGGGTACAGTGGGCAATGTGCGGATACTGGATGAGGCGGTCGTCCAACCAGATCCCATAGCGCCGAAAAGGGCATTAATCGCAGTGATAGCCACCTTATTAGGCGGGATGGTGTCGGTCGGCTTTGTGTTTGTCCGAGCCCTATTTAACCGAGGGGTGGAAAGTGCCGAGCAGCTTGAAGAAGTGGGCATTAATGTGTATGCCAGCGTGCCCAAGTCGGATGTGCAGTTAAAACTCGAGGAGCAAATTGCCAAACAACGCAAAGGCCGAAGCAGTAAATCGGTGCCTAGCTATGTGCCGCTACTGGCTGTGGCTGAACCGACCGATTTAGCGGTAGAAGCCTTACGTGGCTTACGTACCAGCTTGCACTTTGCCATGCTTGAAGCGAAAAACAATATATTAATGATTTCAGGCCCGAGTCCCGGGGTGGGTAAATCATTTATTACCGCTAACCTCGCGGTCGTTTTAGCACAGTCCGGTAAAAAAGTGGTGGTGATTGATGTCGACTTACGTCGCGGGTATCTCCATGCGCTATTACACTCCGGTAATGAGGACGGGCTTTCTGACTATTTAGCCGGTGAAATCACTACCGAGCAGCTTATTAAAGGCACCGAGGTAGAGGGGCTGGATGCGATTAACCGCGGTACGGCACCGCCGAACCCGTCTGAGTTACTCATGCATGAGCGATTTAAAAACCTGTTGGATGAACTGAGCGCCAAGTACGATTACGTACTCTGTGATACACCACCGATATTAGCAGTGACTGATGCCGCCATTGTTGGTCGCTATACGGGGACAAATCTATTAGTAACCGGCTTTGCTCAGAATCCCGTTAAAGAGGTGGAGGCGACCATAAGCCGATTTGACCAAAACGGTGTAACGATAAAAGGTACCATACTGAATAAGGTCGAGCGCAAGGCAAGTAGCTATTACAACTATGGGTATGGCTACGCATATACATCTAAAAACGATTAACCAACTTATTTTATTCGCACACCTCTGTTATCAATGATTGTCTCGGGTCATAAGACCCGAGACACGACACAAGTTTTAAATACTGAGATAAGCACATGGAATTGAATCAGGTAAAAATAGCGGTGATTGGACTCGGTTATGTTGGACTGCCGCTTGCCGTGGAGTTTGGTAAAAAGTACGACACATTGGGCTTTGATATTAATAGTAAGCGCGTTGCGGAGCTCCAAGGTGGCACAGACCATACCAAGGAAGTGGAGCCAGAAGAACTAAAAAAGGCAGAACAACTAAAGTATAGCGCGGATGTAGCGGATCTTGACGAAGCAAACGTTTACATCGTCACAGTACCCACCCCGATAAATAAGTTTAAACAACCCGATTTAACCCCGTTAATTAAAGCGTCTGAGACCATTGGTCAGACGTTGAAAAAGGGGGATACGGTGATTTACGAATCAACGGTATACCCGGGGGCAACCGAGGAAGACTGTGTGCCTGTATTAGAACGGGTTTCGGGCTTAACCTTTAATCAAGACTTTTTTGTCGGCTATAGCCCAGAACGAATCAACCCAGGTGATAAAGAACACCGCGTAACGACTATATTAAAAGTAACCTCCGGCTCAAATCCAGAAACCGCAGAATTTATAGATGCCTTATACCGTTCAGTGATTACTGCAGGTACGCATAAAGCGGAAAATATTAAAGTTGCTGAGGCGGCGAAGGTTATCGAAAATACGCAACGTGATGTGAACATTGCGTTGATAAACGAACTTGCCATGATTTTTAGTCGCATGGGAATCGATACTGAGGCGGTATTAAAAGCCGCTGGCACCAAATGGAATTTTTTACCCTTTCGGCCAGGCCTTGTTGGTGGTCATTGCATTGGTGTTGATCCGTATTACTTAACGCATAAGGCGGAGTCTATCGGTTATCACCCAGAGATGATTCTTGCCGGTCGACGTATTAATGACAACATGAGTCGCTACGTAGCCTCGGAGTTTGTAAAAGCCCTTCTGCAAAAGGGGATCACTGTTAAGGGTGCTAATGTATTGCTCATGGGGTTAACCTTTAAAGAGAATTGCCCAGACATACGCAATACCAAAGTGGTTGATATCATCGACGAACTCAAGCAGTACGGCGTTAATGTAGACGTTTATGATCCGTGGGTTAACAAGCAAGAAGCATTACATGAATATAGAGTTGAAGTGATTGATCAACCAAACGAAGCATCGTACGAAGGCGTTATCGTTGCAGTGGCTCATAACGAGTTTAAAACACTTGGAATAGAGGGCATTCGGGCGTTAGCGAAACCGACTCATGTAATCTATGACCTGAAGTACATTATTGACGCTAACTCCGTCGATATTCGCCTTTAAAGAGTTCTCACACATCAATTGTTAAAAATACCGAGGGAAGCTACCTTATGTCACGGTACGAAGAAGTTAAAACACAACTTAAGTCTGAACCTAAGATTTGGTTAGTAACAGGCGTAGCGGGTTTTATCGGCTCCAACTTACTCGAAACCCTTCTAAAACTCGATCAAACGGTAGTCGGGCTGGATAACTTCTCTACGGGATTTCAGCATAATTTAGACGAGGTTCAGTCACTGGTTACGGAAGAGCAGTGGGCAAATTTCGAGTTCGTAGAAGGCGATATTTGCGATCTTGAGACGTGCCGAGGCGTGATGACAACGGATAAAGGACAGAAAGTAAACTATGTTCTTCATCAAGCAGCATTGGGATCGGTACCGCGGTCGATCAACGATCCCATTGCAAGCAACAAAAGCAATATCGACGGCTTTTTGAATATGTTGGTTGCAGCGAAAGATGCGGAAGTGGATAGTTTCACGTATGCGGCCAGTAGTTCGACCTACGGCGATCATCCTGCTTTACCAAAAGTTGAAGAAAATATCGGAAATCCCTTGTCACCTTATGCGGTAACGAAGTATGTAAATGAGCTATACGCCAGTGTATTTGCAAAAGTATATGGCTTTAAAACGATTGGCCTACGCTATTTTAACGTATTCGGTCCTCGGCAAAATCCTGATGGCGCTTATGCAGCAGTTATTCCTAAATGGACTGCGGCTATGATTAAAGACGAAGAAGTGTTTATTAACGGAGATGGTGAAACCAGTCGTGACTTCTCGTTTGTGGCAAATGCGGTGCAGCTAAATGTGTTAGCGGCGACAGCTGATGACGGTTCAAAAGACGAAATCTACAACATGGCGTTAGGTGACAGGACTACATTAAACAGCTTGTTCCACAGTATTAAAGATGCTCTAAAAGATAACTTAGTTCAATATAATAAAAAACCAAATTATCGCGAGTTTCGTGCAGGCGATGTGCGTCATTCACAGGCTGATATTTCTAAGGCGAATACGAAACTAGGTTATGAGCCAAGTCATCCCATTCAAAAAGGTGTGCACGAGGCAATGCCTTGGTATGTTAAAAGTCTAACTTAAGTTGAATTCAGATAATAACCGCAACACTCATGTAATGGGATAGGTCGGAAGGAGGTCAGCTACCCACATGTGGTAGTCTTACTTTTCGACCAAAAAAAGTGAGCTCTAACATGAGTTATCGGCAGCTGACCGAGGGACAACTATACCCGTTTTCTGCGTTGCTCTCAGAAGAATTTTCACAACGAGAGATTGCAAGAAAACTGAACATTGCGCCCTCGACCGTCCATCGAGAGTTGCGACGTAACAACAGTTTATGAGGGTCTTATGACCCTCAACTGGCTCAAGAGCGCACGCTAAAACGGCGTTTAAAGCCAAAGCCCAAAAGGGTTTGCGAGAATACGCGAAACGCTGTAGAGCTGATGCTCGAGATGGACTGGAGCCCGGAGCAAATATCGGCTATCTGCACTCGAATAGGCTATCCAGTCAGTCACGAGTGGATTTATAATTATGTATTGGCTGACTTTTATGGCGGAGGTGGTTTATTTACTCACCTTCGCCACCGGTTAAGACGCTATAGAAAACGCCTGCACAAGCAGCGTGGTCGCATTTTAGGCCGCCGCTCGATACACGTCGGCCTGCAATTATTGATGACCGAGAACGCTACGGCGACTGGGAAATTGATACTGTTATCGGCAAGCGCGGAACCGGGGCTATCGTCACTCTGCTTGAGCGAAAAAGCCGTTTTTATCTTGTAAAAAAAGTTACAAGTAAACAGGCTGAAGTCGTTGCTGACGCGACTATAGAAATGCTGCAGCCCTTTAAAGCTCGGGTTCTCAGCATTACGGCCGACAACGGTTTAGAATTCGCGGGTCATGAACGAATTGCAAAAGAGCTCGAGACCGACGTTTATTTTGCTGACCCGTATGCTTCTTATCAGCGCGGCGCGAACGAAAATGCGAACGGCTTATTGCGTCAATACGTGCCAAAAGGTACTGATTTGAGCACTGTAACCAACGAGCTGATGGCTAAATACCAGCAGCGCTTGAATTTACGTCCCAGGAAAACACTGGGGTTTATTCAGCCAGACATAATTTTTAAAGAGCAATTGCAACAAACTATGAGTGAGCGTTGCTGTTATTAGTTGAATCTAAGTTGTGTGAGATGTTAATCATTCTTGTGCTCCCACTTTTGACTGGTTAGTACAAGTAATAGAGGCGACTCAAATTTTTTAAAGCATCTATTTGTTAAGTAGCAAAAGGAAAAGTCTACAAGCGACTTTTTCGGTTGATAATAGAGTCTATAAATTTAAATTGGCGTGTAAGACTAAGGCTTAATATGAAGGAAATAATTAAAAAACTAATTCGTAAATTCGCGTCACTTTTAAACGACGAAAATAATGCGCGTCTATATTACTTGATAAATCACTATAAGTTACCAAACTTAAAAAAACCTTCGACATTTAATGAAAAGATATTGCACGCGAAATTATATAAAAATAACCAACAATTAGGATATCTAGTTGACAAAATAAAAGTAAGGCAATTTGTTCGTGACAAAATAGGAGAAAAGCACCTAACTGAACTTCAGTATACAGGTAAAAATATTGACTCTCTACTTAGGAACGATATTAGATATCCGGTTGTAATAAAAAGTAATCATGCCTCAGGTCAATATAAGCTTATTAAGAGTCAAGCAGAGATAACTCCAGCTATTAAAAAAGAGATAGATAATTGGCTTAATGTAGACTACTACGTTGAAGGGCGGGAAAAAATCTATGCAGCCATAAAGCCGTTGCTTTTAATTGAGTCTATGCTTTTGGACGAAGATGGAAAGTTGCCGAAGGATTTTAAATTTCATTGTTTTAGAGGAAAGGTTGCGTTTATTCAAGTAGACGTTGATAGGCAACAAAATCATAAACGAGTATTTTATGACGAAGATTGGAATAAGTTAGACTTTACTTTATGTATAAATCGTTTTGGTAAGCCTACTAAGCCAAATGATGTTGATGTAAAGAAACCTATGAATCTGGAAACAATGCTGAATATTTCTTCAGTTCTTTCGGAACCATTTGATTATGTACGCGTAGATTTATACAATATTAATGGTTCAATTAAATTTGGTGAGATGACCTTTCATCACGGCGGAGGATATGAGAAGTTTAGTCCCAGTTATTTTGATTACCTTTACGGCCAAAAATGGGTCGGCGAAAAAGCATGCAAATAGCACTTTTTATAATATTCTTTGTTAGCTGCATCTTTTCAGTAATATACTCGAAAGACTTATTTGCTCCTTCAAAGGTTTTTTTGAGTATTATTTTAGTATTCTTCTCTGCAGCATACTTCCAACCGATAGAATCGGAAAGCTATTTTCTTATTTTGTTGTTAATTTGGTTGTTGCCAGTAGTTTCAATTTTTGTAGAGCGTATCCATAACGACTCTAACTCATCTGGAATTGCCTCTAGGTTATCAAAGAAGAGGGCAATATTTACACCAAAGTTTCACCTAAGACTTTGGATTGTTTCTGGGATTCCTATAGCTGCACAACTTTTAATGATATCTAAATTTGGCGGGATTTTTGGATATTTAGATAGTATTGCCTTGAGAGTTGATGCGTGGAAGGGTGAAGGAGTTTTATTATTATTAATTCGAATTATTTCAGTTGTAAATCTTATCTACTATTATCTTTTACGGACCTCAGCAAAAAAAACAAAGCTTGACTATATCTTCTTCAGCTTTAATTTAATTGTTTTTATTACAATCGCGCTCTTGTCGGGGTCACGGAGCATGCTTCTATGGAACTTTGTGTACATGCTTGTAATAAATAATGTTATATCAAAGAAAATCAATCTCCGTACCGTTTCTATAGCTGTTGGAGTGATAGTATTTATTGCAATGTTCTTAGGCGTTGCCCGTGAATCTATAAATGTTGATAATACCAGTCTCATAGACTTGACTGGCAACGTATTAAAAAGTGATAACTTTAACTATGGTCTCGATCCGATAAAAATTTATTTAAATAATGCTGCGGAAAATGAAAATGTAGAGCTATCCTTGGGAAAAACCTATCTCACCGTTTTTACGAACTTAATACCAAGAAACTTATGGCCTTCTAAGCCTGACACCGGGGGTGTTGTCTTTACTAAGAGGTTGTTAAATAATAAATTTAATGGTAACTCGTTCATATCTACAGGGATTTTCGGGGAAGCCTTTATAAATTTTGGACTCTATGTTGGGGTGGTGTTCGCATATGTTCAAATTTTATTATTAATTTTTGTACTTGCAAAGGTTCGCTCTAAGCTAAAAACCACCGATTCTGATTTATACTTAGTGAGCTATCCTGTTTTACTATTTGGATTACCTGCCTATCTCTATTCAGAGTTTACAACCAACACATTAAGCATATTCTTTTTCAAAATATTCATATCATATTTAGTCCTCGCATTTATAAAAATAAAGGTTAAAAATTAAGATGAAAACTTATTTTGCTTTGGGTGATGTGTACATCGATAATTTCGAAGACTGTAACAAATTAATTTCTATACTGTCCAAAGTACTCTTAACTTCTGATGAGGTGTTTATTAACCTTGAGGCTCCGATTACCAAAAATAGTCGAAACATTAGAAAGACTGGCCCATGTTTAAGAATGGATCCTAAATATTGGACCTCTATATTCGAACGATTTGGACAAAAAATAATATGTTGCTTAGCTAACAACCATATCTTTGACTTTAATCAAGAGGGTCTAAACGATACTATAAAAATGTTGGAGCAATATAATGTGAAATATATCGGTTTATCATCTGATGATGGTCACGTTAATCCCGTTTTCATTGATGATGATTTGTATGTATTAAATGTATGTGAGTCCGAGTGGTCGGTTTCCAAATTTAACAATTTTGGTGCAAATCAATTTGATTTGATTGACGTAATCCGGCACTTGGAAACTAGCAAAGAACTCGGTTTGAAATTCGTACTAATTTATCATGGGGGGGTAGAGTATTACGACCTGCCCACCCCGGAAATAAAAAGAAATTTTGACTTTCTTATTGAACAAGGTACGTCATTGATACTAGCTCACCATACTCATATAATTTCCGGTAAAAGTTCGGGTATCAATGGGGTTGCATATTTTGGTCTAGGAAATTGCATATTCAGTAAGATATCTAGCTCACGTCAATCTGAATCGTGGTACTACGGGCTCGGTGTTGAATTCAATTTTAATTCATTTGGCGTGGTAACTAGCGAATATTTAATTGATAGTTCTAGTGAAAATGCGACAATTAATTCAATTAATGAAACCAAATATTCTTCGAAATTTGAGAGAATTAATGAAACCATAGCTAACCAAGAGTTATTACTGAGAAAGTATGATGAATTGGTCGACTCAGTCGCTTATGACTATTTAGAATTTATAAAATTTGAACCTAATATACGCAGAGCTCGTAAATTACTGAGATTTAACCGTTTATTCGCTGTCAACAATTTTTCATTTCGGCTTCGCAACTTTTTGACGTGTGAATCTCATCGTGAAGTATTAATCCGAGCTTTAACAAAAAAACTCAAAAGAGGCTAATATAATTGAGTAAGGATTCCTTTTTTTCGTTCGTTTCTTCTATTATTATGCGAACGACCATGTTAGGTATCTTTGTATTGTTATCTCATTTCTTTTCATCGTTAGAGTATGCTAACTTAGCTCTTGCAAGAAATATCGGAAGTATAATCGAAACAGTTGTTGGAGTTTCGGGGGCTTTAACTGTAGCGTCAATTTTAGGAGGGAGATATAAAGCATTTATAAATAAAAATAGCATTTTTAATTTAAAGTATTATCTCCTGTCCTTCGTTTTAGTAAGTTTTTTCACTAGCTATGCTTTAATTGAATGGTTAGACTTAGAGTTAGTGAACTGGCTTGTATTATCTTATTTTATAATCGCTCAAAGCTTATTTCAGTTCTTGTTCTTTTTAAGTAAAGGAGTCTTTGAGAATAAAAAAACATTTTTCTTATCCTTAATATATTGTCTAACTAATATAGTTTTTATTTATGGACTTTTTTATTTAAATATTTTAAATGTAAACTTTGTGCTTTTAGTTGTTGCCTCAGCCAGTTTGTTTGGCTCTTTATATTATTTTTTCAGTTTCATTTTAGATGAAGGTAAAGTCACAAGGCAATCAGCGTCTATTCAA
The DNA here is from genome assembly GCF_057748155.1 of Idiomarina sp. D18. Taxonomy (NCBI): domain Bacteria; kingdom Pseudomonadati; phylum Pseudomonadota; class Gammaproteobacteria; order Alteromonadales; family Idiomarinaceae; genus Idiomarina; species Idiomarina sp. D18. The sequence continues at coordinate 1,761,159 of NZ_CM173240.1, read as the reverse complement.
GAAGTTATTTCTGCGAAACGTTTTTCTGTTAACTTCTTAAGAATATCTTGCTCATCAATTTTCGTACCGTTATCGATTGTATTAGTTGGCTTTTGGTTTTCGAACTATATTGGGGCTCCTGAGTTATATGCATCCTTTAATTTTTCCTTTTTAATTTTTGGAGCCTGTTTGTTTTTCCCGAATATTTTTTCAGAATTTATATTTGGTAAAATGAATGTGGGTTTGTTAGAAATCCATAAATCTTTTTTAATCAAGGTGTTAACACTGTTGCTGGTTGGTTTTGCTAGCGCAATCGTAGCGTATGCATTTATTTCGTTTTTCGAAGGTCTGATTCCATCGCATTTTAAAGATATTAAATCAACATTACTTATCCTGCTTTGCGCAGTTCCATTCTCGTCGGTACTACCTCTACTTGGTAAAATCCTTATTACAAAGCAGCTCAATGGTATGAATCTAGTTTTTAACTTTTGTTGGTTAGCGAGTTTGTGTATTGGTTTATTTGTTGGCGAGCGATTTTTTGATTCGACATTGAAAGTCGCGTCAATTTCATTTTTTGTAAGCTACGTTATCTCGTTTGTAGCTCAATTTGTTTTCGTTTTTAAGAGAGTGGTTTATGTCACGCATTGCGATAATCGTTAGAGGTGATCCTTTCGTTTCACCGACAGTCCCTAATTATATTAGATCATTTGTTGAGTTGGGATATGAAGTAACTTGCATATGTAGCACATGGAGTGGTGAAAAAATCCCCAACGTTGAAGTTATTTCTACTGGTATCAAACTTACAAAGCTTCCAGTTGTAAATAAATTAATGTCATATCTACATTTCTCTTTAAAAGTCAATAGATTGCTAAAAAGCTTGAATGAAGTAGATAAGATTTGGGTCGCGCGTATTGACACAGCAATTTGTTTGCGAAAAGGCGTTGTTAGTAAATTTGATTCTGTTTTAGCACTACACGAGCTACATGATGAATTTCCTCTTTGGAGGTACCTAACCTCTCGAATAATTCACAACTATAATAACGTTGTTGTTAATGAGATAAATCGGGCTTTTATTGTAGCCGCGTTTTACGGATTAAAGACTATTCCGAGTGTCATTCCTAACATACCGAAGCTGAATATCGATGAAATACCATCACTCAACGCTGATATTTCTGAGCATATATCTAAGGACCAAAGAGTTATTAAAATAGCTTACCAAGGTTCTTTAAAGGCAGATAGAAACCTCGATCCTGTAATAAATGCGATCAGCAAGTTGTCGTTTCCCGTTCAGTTAATCATTTTAGGTAAGGATATCCACCATAGGCTTGAGGCTTGGCGTTCAATACTTCCTGATATTTTGCATATAGACTGGATTGCTCCTCCTGGGCACCTAGCCGTAACGCGCGAAATTGATATTGGTATAGCGGTTTATGACCTAGACTGTTTGAATTCTTTATTTTGCGCTCCCAACAAAATTTGGGAGTATTCATTTTTTGGTAAGCCAATTTTAGCGCAGCAAATTCCTGGTTTAATTAAACCTGTTATTGATAATGATATCGGAGTTGTATTCGATATAAATTCTGAAAATAGTATCAGAGAAGGTTTGGAGAAAATTGTTAATAACTATGATTACTATTCGGAAAATTCGACTAGATTTTTTTCAAGCAACAATTTTTCTGATTATGTTGCAAGGGTTTTACAGTTGGGAGACAAATAGTGAAAGTGCTAGTGTGGTGTCCAAATAACAGAGTCGGCGGCGCCCTTCAGAATGTCTGTAACTTTATTGTTGAGACTTCAAAGCTTAATGATATTGAGTTTCACTATGTCGTTTCAAAAAGATGTAAAGATTTTTTATATCGAAATAGACTTTTAGCCACTGAGAATTTCACCTTTGTGGAAGATAGTTCGAATTTACTTTCAAAAATTTTTCTTAGTCGTAAGATCGAAAAAAAGTTTATTCCTGATATAGTTTATGTTATGGCTGGCCCGTCTTATACCGCATTTAAGGCACCAGTTTTGCAAGGAGTCAGTGACGCGTTTATAACGCATGCGCCCTTTTCGTCATTTTTCAAGAATAGAGGGCTAATTTCGGCTTTGGCTCTTAAAATAAACAGATTTATTAAAGGCATTATAATAAGGGTATTTAGCGACTATGTAGTCTTTCAAACCGAAACTGCAAAACACGGATATTGCGCCCGATACTTTTTAAATGAACGTCGAGCATATGTTATACCAAATGCCATTAACAGATGGTTTATCAGAGCCCGAAAGGAAGGTGTTTATAAAAAGGAGTTTGGCGATAGAGGCGTCACCTCCGTTTTTGTTCCGTCAGTAAACCATCCCCACAAGTGTTTAAACCAAGTTGGCGAGTTAGCGTATCTAGCTCGAGACTTAAATATAAAATTTTTTGTCACCTTGCCAGAGTCAGATTACGGCGATTTGTTCAATAAACTTCCGAGTGAAGTGATGTCACAGATAATAAATATTGGACCGTTTAGTCCTGAAGAAGGTCCAGCTTTATATAAGGCTGCTGATGTCGTCTGGTTACCTAGTATTTGTGAGACATTCTCGACGTCTTATATAGAAGCTATGGTTTTTAATAAGCCGTTGTTAGTTCCGAGTCTTGATTTCGTTAACGAGATTTGCGGTGAGTATCCTTTCTATTACAGACCAGACGATTTGAATGGTATTCTAAATATGATTTCGTCTTCCGAAATTTATGAACGAGGAAAACGCGAAAGCATTGGAGAAGGCGTACTCGCTCGTTATGGTAGTCAAGAGCGTCGAACAAGAAGAATTATTGACCTATTACGCTGTTGCATGATCAGCAATACAAAGTAAAGGAGTTATAATGAAAAGGCTTAAAATTTTTGAATGTGAGCAAAAGGTATTGTTGATCACTGGTGGAACCGGTTCATTTGGTAATGCAGTCTTACGCCGTTTCTTAGACACAGATATTTCTGAAATTCGCATTTTTAGTCGTGATGAGAAGAAACAGGATGATATGCGTAAGGCATATAACAGTCCTAAACTAAAATTCTATATTGGCGATGTAAGGGATTACCAAAGTGTGTTGAACGCGACACGGGGTGTCGACTACGTTTATCATGCGGCTGCTTTAAAGCAGGTTCCGTCGTGTGAATTTCACCCCATGGAAGCAGTTAAAACTAATGTTCTGGGTACTGAAAATGTTCTCGAGGCGGCAATTCAGAATAACGTAAAGCGGGTTGTATGTCTCAGCACCGACAAGGCTGTATATCCGATTAATGCCATGGGGATATCCAAGGCGATGATGGAAAAGGTCATGGTTGCTAAGTCACGCAATGTTGACGAGAATCAAACAGTAATTTGCGGGACTCGCTATGGCAATGTGATGGCATCCCGTGGATCTGTAATTCCATTATTTGTCGACCAAATACGGGCAGGAAAACCAATCACTATTACCGATCCGAATATGACTCGCTTCATGATGACGCTAGACGATGCTGTCGATTTGGTTCTGTATGCATTCGAACATGGGACAAACGGCGACATTTTTGTGCAGAAGGCTCCGGCAGCAACGATTGAAACGCTAGCAAAAGCGGTACTATCGTTAGGCAAAATGGACGACCATCCATTGCAAGTTTTGGGTACTCGTCACGGAGAAAAACTGTATGAGGCGCTTCTATCTCGCGAGGAAATGGTTTGTGCTGAAGATATGGGCGAATATTACCGCGTGCCTCCTGATTTACGCGATCTAAATTATTCGAAATATGTAGAGCAAGGTGACTCTCGTATTGAAAAGGTCGAGGATTATAATTCGCACAATACTGATCGGCTGGATGTCGAGGGAATGAAAAAATTGTTGTTGAAACTCGAGTTTATGCGAGCCTTTGAAAAAGGTGAGTACGTTAATCCGGTTGGCTAAGCGAGTAGGTTGTATATGAGAGTGTTAATTACAGGCGCAAATGGTTTTGTCGGTCAAAACCTTACTACCCATCTAAATGAGATCAATGGTGTTGAAGTCATAAAATACACGCGGTCTAATTCTCTTGATGAACTCCCTTATCTTTTGGCAGGCGTTGACTGCGTTGTTCATCTTGCCGGTGTTAATCGTCCGGAATCTAATGATGAGTTTGCCAAAGGTAACTCTGACTTTACCAAATCTTTGTTGAGCGTTTTATCTCAGCAAGATAGAAAGATACCCGTCATTTACAGCTCCTCCATCCAGGCGGAAAGAGACAACCCCTATGGTACCAGTAAGCGTTTAGCGGAAGATGCTGTGGTTTCATACGGTGAAGAGAATGACGTCGCTGTTAAGATTTACCGCTTAGCTAATGTATTTGGCAAATGGTGTCGGCCGAATTACAACTCAATGGTAGCCACGTTTTGTTACAACATATGCAATGATCTTCCGATTCAAATAAATGATGAAAGTGCCGAAGTTTCTTTGGTCTATGTTGACGATGTCTGCAAAGAGTTCATTAAAGTAGCTAAGGAGCTTGCTAGCAATAGCGAGCAGAGAACCGAAACTTTTGGTGAAGTAGCGCCCGTATATAAGCAAACAGTTGGTGAAGTAGCTAAGCTGCTACACGAATTTAAAAAAAGTAGAGATACTCTCATTTCTGCACGAGTTGGTGATGGTTTTATTCGCAAGCTATATTCAACTTATGTTAGCTACCTTTCAACAGACAACTTCTCTTACAAAGTACCTAAATACGGTGATGAGCGGGGCGTTTTCGTTGAGATGTTGAAAACAAAAGATTCCGGTCAGTTTTCGTTCTTTACGGCCCATCCTGGTATTACGCGCGGCGGTCACTACCATCATACCAAAAATGAAAAATTTTTAGTGATAAAGGGCAGAGCTCGTTTTTGTTTCCGACATATGATTACCAATGAGTTTTACGAGCTTATAACAGATGGTGATACTCCAGAAATTGTTGAGACTGCGCCTGGCTGGAGTCATGATATTACTAATATCGGTGACGGAGAAATGGTTGTCATGCTGTGGGCAAATGAAATTTTTGACCGTGAAGCTCCTGATACCTATGCAGCGCCAGTAAAGCTAACCGATTAATAGATTTAAGAGTAACCGAAATGGAAAAGCTGAAAGTTATGACAATTCTGGGAACACGCCCAGAGATTATCCGTTTGTCGCGCGTGATGGCAGCGCTTGACCACGTTGTGGACCATAAGATCGTTCACACAGGTCAAAACTATGACTATGAACTAAACGATGTTTTTTTCGAAGAACTCGGCGTACGTCAACCCGACCATTTTTTAAATGTTGATACTTCGAGTCTTGGAAAGAGCCTAGGCGAAATCCTGATGAAAACTGAACAGGTTATTCTTGAGGAAAAGCCTGACGCGGTATTGGTGCTGGGCGATACAAACAGCGCAGTCGCGACAATGATGGCGAAGCGCATGAAAGTGCCGACTTATCACATGGAAGCCGGAAATCGTAGTTTTGATGCAAATGTGCCGGAGGAAATCAATCGCAAGTTAGTTGATCATTTAGCCGACTTTAACTTAGTGTACACTGAACATGCGCGACGTCACCTTATTAGTGAAGGGCTTTCCCACCGGTATATATATTTAACGGGTTCGCCAATGCGTGAAGTTCTTGAACATGTTGAGCCACAAATCGAAAGTTCAACAGTCCTTGAGAAAATTGGGCTGAAGCCGAAAGAGTTTTTTATTGTCAGCGTGCATCGTGAAGAAAACGTTGATAGCAAAGAGAACCTACGAAAAGTCGTGGATGCTCTGAAGGCGCTGCATCAACAATATGGCTATCCCGTGGTTGTTTCAACCCATCCCAGGACTCGCAACCGGCTAGAAAAGCTTGGTTTAGCGGATAACAATGATGGAATACAATTTTTAAAGCCCTTCGGATTTTTCGACTATAACAAGCTGCAGAAAGAAGCATTTTGTGCTATTTCAGATAGCGGAACTATCAGCGAAGAGTCTTCAATTTTAAACTTTCCAGCTGTCACTATGCGTCGTTCTATAGAAAGACCAGAGGCTCTTGATACCGGCGCAATAGCGCTCACCGGACTCGATGTTGACACACTACTTGCGGGTGTTGAGATCGCAACAGCAAACCGCGAAATTTTTTCGGGATCACAACGCGAGATTCCAGAAGAGTATAAAATCGGAAACACATCGGAGCGGGTAGTGCGTCTTATCACAGGTACGGCCAAACTAACTCCTCACTGGAAAAATATGGATAGTTTTAGTCGGTATGATTGGTAACAAGATATTAGTAGCTGCGGAATACATTAGCCCATCCACAAATTCAACCGGTGCGTATTTTTTTGATATAATTGAAAAAATATGTATGGAGAAGATCAGTGTCGTAGTGATCGCGCCGAATTCAGAGCATAATCGAGCAGCTATAACTGAGTTAAAAAATAGATTTCCAAAATTTATTAATTTTGAGCCATGTATGACTAATAGTAGTTCTCAAGGCGACTCATTAATAAAAGCTTTTCATCTTCTTTCGATAACATTTCATTTGTATAGAGGAATAAAGAAAAGCTCTTCTAAAGGCGATACGGTATTTTTTGGAACCAACCCTACCTTTCTTTTGATTTTGGTGGCCTTTTTGCTAAATGGAAAAAGTTTAAAGAAAGTCTTACTCTGCTATGACATATTCCCCGATAACCTTTTAGCTAGCAGTCATAACTTGCTATCAAAAATTGCTGGAGTTTTAGTTAAACCTATTTTTAAACGTGCGTTTAGAACAATCGATTCGATTTTAGTAATTGGTCGATGTATGAGGGAAAAACTTATAGCTAAAGGCGTTTCAGAAAATAAAATATTATTAGTTAATAACTGGTGTGATGGTAAAAAAATATATCCAGAAGACAATGAAAGAGATTTTACGCAATACATAAAATTTCAGTTTTTTGGAAACTTGGGTCCTCTCCAAGGGGTGATGAATATAGTAGAATCATTTAAATATGTTTTAGCTGAAAACGTAATGTTTACTTTCATTGGTCGAGGGAAACTTTATGAGAGCTTAAAAAAGGTTCAGAAAGAGAATCAGACAAAAGTTAAAATTTTTGTTTCAACACCTAACGAAGATGACAATAAAAATGATATTCTGAATAATTGTGATATCGCGGTAGTTTCTTTGAATAAGGAAATGACAGGGCTTGGAGTACCGAGTAAAACATACTACTCTCTAGCCGCCGGAAAACCTATTTTTGTGATAGCTGATCGGAGAAGCGAGCCCTCATTGTTGGTTAACGAACACAAGATTGGTTGGGTCGCATCAATTGACTCTTCTAAGTCTATAGCAGAAACTATTGATTCAATATGCAAAATTAGTAACTTCCCAAAAAGAGAAAGAGTTAGGAGCGTATTTGACGTCCATTTTAATAAGGATGTCAGTGTGTCTAAAGTTGTTAATTTTATTCTTGGACAGCAAAAATGAGAATTTTGGTTTCAGGTAGCACTGGCTTTGTTGGAAGTAATTTAACTAATGAACTCAATGAAAGAAATTTTGACTTTGGTATCGTAAAACGAACTTCAAATTCTTTTCATTTCCAGCCACATACAAATTATGATGTTCTAATCCATTTGGCCGGACGGGCTCATATTCTTCGTGAAGAATCGTCTGAGCCTAGAATAGAGTATCACAACGCGAACGTAATGTTTTCCGAAAACCTTGTGAAGCAGGCAGTGAAGGCTGGAGTAAAGCGAGTGGTTTTTGTGAGTAGCGTTGGCGTTTATGGCTTAACAAAGTCAGATATTAAAATTACTGAAGATTCGCTAACGCTTCCTAAAGAAGACTATGCTGTCTCAAAATTAGAAGCCGAAGAATCTTTAACTTCACTTTCGAAAGCATTAGATTTTGATTTAGTGATTGTCAGACCTGCATTAGTTTATGGTCCTGGTGCACCAGGAAATATTAGAAGATTAGTGAATTTGGTAAAATCATCCTTTTTATTACCTATAGGTGAAAGTAATAATAAAAGATCGTTTTTATCAGTAGATAATTTAAGTGACTTTTTGATATACGTTTCATCTCACCCAAAAGCAGCGTCTGAGGTTTTTAATCTCTGTGATTCCGATGATGTCTCGACCAAAGAATTCCTGGAAATACTAGCTAAAGGAATGGGAAAGAGGAGGTTGGTTTTTATGTTTCCAAAAGTGGCTTATTACATTATATTTCGATCAATCGGAAGAAAGAAAATGTATGAACAACTTTTTCTTAGCTTAAAGTTTGATTCATCTAAGGCTAAAGATCTCCTTAATTGGTCACCTCCATTCTCAATCCATCAAAAGCTAAAAGAATTTGGAAAACATATCAAAAATAATCGTTGAGGTTTATGTGAATAGTGTTAATTTAATTGTGGTGGCTCATCCTGATGATGAAATCCTTGGGTTCGGTGCGTCTGGTGCTAGGTTAGTAGTTGAAGGAGAGACAGTTCAACCGGTAATTCTCTGTGGCAATGTTGATATTCGCAGTAAGCGTCCAACTGACAAAGAACTGTATAATGATATGTGTGCGGCTAACGAAAGTCTTGGATTTTCGGAACCTATATTAGGGGACTTTCCAAATATAAAAATGAATACCGTTCCACATGTAGAGATTGTGCAGTTTATAGAAAAGCAGATAGAGCGGTTTAGACCAACACGAATTTTCACACACCATCCTGGTGATCTTAATGACGATCACGTTCAAATATCGAAAGCGTGTCAAGCAGCCTTTCGTTTATTTCAACGGAGAGAAGATATTAATGCTCCAAATTCACTTTATTTTATGGAGATACTTTCTTCAACTGACTGGTCATTCGCTTCAACTGGCGAGAATTTTATTCCAACAACGTTTTTTGAAATAGACCAAGAAGGCGTTGATAAAAAGTACACAGCCCTTAAGAAGTATCGTAACGTTGTGAGGCCTTTCCCACATCCACGCAGTTATGATGTTTTGAAAGGATTAGCTGCATATCGTGGTGGACAATCCGGGCATAATTATGCTGAAGCCTTTCAATTAATATTTAGTCGAGAACTTTAAAGTAATATGAAAATTTATGAGAGTAGTTTTAAACGTTTGTTGGATATTTTTCTGTCAATTGTTGGCATATTGCTCTTATCCCCAATATTTATTTTAACAGCCATTTTTATTAAGCTTTTCGACCCGGGTCCCATTATTTTTATACAAGTACGTGTAGGGAGAAACTCGAGAAAGTTTGCTTTCTTTAAGTTCCGTAGTATGCCTGTTAATACCGGCAATAAAGCTTCACATGAATTAGGCGACGTTAAACTCACTTGGATAGGGCGATTTATTAGGAGGTCAAATATTGATGAACTTCCTCAGCTTTTCAATATTTTGATTGGCGATATGAGTGTTGTGGGCCCTAGACCTCCAATTCCCCAGCAACAAGAGCTTTTGGACTTGCGAATTGAAAATGGCTCGTACTCTTGTCGACCAGGGTTAACGGGCTTAGCTCAGGTGGAGTCTTATGATGGTATGCCTACAGCTGAAAAAGCATATTTTGACGGTAAATATTCAGCTAATATCTCTTTTTTAGGAGACTGCATTATCATTATTAAGACCTTTTTGTATTTGTTCAAAAAGCCCCCTGTTTATTGATGAATATGCAAAATAGGAAGATTAATAAATGCCGAAAATAGGATTTGTAACGTGCGTTCAACTCGGCTTGTCGTGTATGGAAGCCATTTATGATGCTGGTGGAGAGCTAAGTCTCGTAATTACTCTTAATGACGATCAGGCTAAAGATAAATCAGGTAGGGTATACCTAGATGATTTTTGTGAAACTAGAAGTATTCGATTAGTAAAGTCAAGTCACATTAATAATGAGGATGTCGTCAAAGCTATTGACGAAGCAAATTTGGATTGGTTATTTATAATTGGATGGTCTCAATTGGCTAGCAAGTCAGTTTTAAGTAGGCCTAAAAAAGGGTGTCTAGGTATTCATCCGACGCTTTTACCGCAAGGAAGGGGACGAGCATCAATACCGTGGGCAATTTTAAAAGGTTTAGATAAGACAGGTGTGACTCTGTTTAAGCTTGACGAAGGTATCGACACTGGTCCTATTGTTTCTCAGATTGAAATACCTATCGACTCAGACGATAACGCTACAAAACTTTATGCTCGGGTCAAAGAAGCTCATGTGGCTCTAATGTTAAGGGTGATTCCTAAAATTATGAATAATTCTGTTGAGCTGGCCACTCAAGATGAATCCTTTGCAACTTATTGGCCAGGACGAAAGCCCGAGGATGGTGAAATAGATTTTACAAAATCCGTTCTCGAAGCTTATCGTTTAGTACGCGCAACTTCAAAGCCATACCCAGGAGCGTTCTATTATGAAAACGGGTATAAAGTCGTTATCTGGGATGCTAAAGTCGTTGATAAAGCTACCAGTCGAGCATTAGCCTTTTCAGACGGTTGGTTAGAGCCTACCTCTTTAGAGGTTGTAAATTCTTCACTTGGATAAATTTAATACTGTTGTTTCCTAGCGCATCCGGAGACTGTTTAGATTATCTTTTTATTGGCTAAGCTAAAAAAAGGAGAAATGACAAGAGATCAAAGGCATTTTCGGTATGGAGCGATATAAAAGATGTATTCCGCTATTTAGCCTAGTTGTCTAGTTTGCGATTCCGATTATTTGATAAACGGTGGGTTGTTATTTTCATGTATGCGATGTTCTTCTGGATAGCGTAAAGAAGCAATCGCCTAAAAATTGCTATTTCCATATAGTCGCTGTGTAAATTTTTTGATTGATGAGGGTGGGAGTTGTTCGCAAACACCTTGTTTCATTAGGTAAGACAAGGACGTATGGATAGCTTGTAGTGCTTTGCCAGCAACGCTGATAGTAAGCGTCAGGTAAAGTAAGAGCAAAAATAGCAGTCAAACAAATCAAAAAACGTAAAGCCGACGCTTGCCAAAAAAGGAAAATGCTTGGTCAATATTAGACCACTGTTAGTGCTGTCAGATGACCTCAAAGCCTTACACGGGAACAAATAAAGACAAAACGAGCGTGTAAGGCTTCTCGATTACTTAACGAAACATTTAATAGTGGCGCCCCCACCCACACACCATTGAGTAGCGATCATTACGAGTAAAAGACAGCGCACAATGGTGGACTGGCTTAACAGTCCAACTCCGTGAAAACCAGTTGTGAGAGCTGCAGTAAAATAACGATGGGGATTAGCATGAGGAACATCGCATTACAATGGTCTGTAACTTAGTGCAGTATGGCGATTTACCAGCCTCGTAAATTCTGCCGTTACGGCCAAATGTTGGCACTTATAGTGGCTCTGAACAACCCTTTACTGGTTGTTGTAAAGCACGGCAATTGAAAAATCGGCGAAGAGCTCTTCCAGAATGAATATAAGCTGCCGGCTGGTTACATAGCAAGCGGACTAAGTCAGGCTCGTAACTGTGGTATCAGTTATTGTCACTCAAATGTTGAAGGCGTTGCTGCTAGTGCTTGTAATCAATTCTCGGTATTTACAGCCTCTAAACTGTCGGTTTGGGAATCCATCAATCAGCATCTGATGAACTAACAAAAAATTAGTTGAACGAAGGTTGCTGGCATAATCTAAGGGTTCTGCATTTAGATAGGGAGACACAGATGGGCTCGTTCAAACTGAAGCCACCGTTAACCAGCTTAGGCATGCAGGTATCTTATAATCGGTTTCGCGTGAGCAACCGACAATCCGAATTTACAGTTCTTTCTTCTAGACCATAAAGTAGAGTCTGAAATGGCTACACAAACAGTTTAGATAATTTAGCATACTCGGTAGTGGATGATGTACATCGTTAATATTTGTAATACACATCATCTGTACACAGGTATGAGTTTTGTAGTACCAAGCAGCTCATACACCGAGGAAAACACTTCCATATTAACGGGAAGTCCGGCATTACATAAGCAGCACAAACGCAATCGCTGCGAGAGCTGGTGATGAAAAGCCAGAGGTTGGTTGTGGAGTGGTGAGGTCGTGTTGAATCCATCCAACGGCGAGGGCGTGAGCATAATACTGCGGTTGCTAAAAGAGGACTTTTTGGACGACTGGGCTGAAAGGTACCCATTAAAGGCCAACAACTTTGCTCAACTTGAAACCTCTTGTGTCAATGTGTGCTACTAACGAAGCTAAAAATAAGAGTTATTATAAAAGGTTCTGTAAGCTCAGCATGTCTACGCTTGCTCCCATCGGAACTATTATTGTATTAATTAAGGAATTTTTAAGAAATGAAAGTTTTACTCGCATTTGGCACCCGTCCAGAAGCCATTAAAATGGCACCATTAGTTAAAGTGCTTGAAAGTGATCCTGCATTTAACGTTGTTGTTGCCGTTACTGCACAGCATCGAGAAATGCTGGATCAGGTGCTAGAGTTGTTTGAGATAATGCCTGACTACGATTTAAATATTATGAAGTCGGGACAAGACCTTTACGATGTATCCAGCGCAGTGCTTCTCGGCATGCGGGATGTATTAAAAGAGTCACAACCTGACATCGTATTAGTTCACGGTGATACCGCGACAACGTTTGCTGCATCCTTGGCCGCTTTCTATGCGCGTATTCCAGTGGGTCACGTCGAAGCGGGCTTGAGAACCCACGATCTCTACTCACCTTGGCCCGAAGAAGCTAACCGCCAATTGACAGGTCGTATTGCACAATGGCACTTCGCACCGACGGCAAGAAATCGTCGCGATCTATTGGCCGAGCAAGTCAACGAAAATCAAATTTTAGAAACGGGTAATACCGTCATAGATGCACTGCAGTGGGTTACACAAAAAATAGAAAGCTCTGATGAGCTTAAAGCTGCTATCAGTGAAAAACTGCAACAAGCGGGCCTTACAACCTCATTGTCTGATAAACGGTATGTGCTCATTACCGGACATCGACGCGAAAACTTTGGCCAAGGCTTTGACAACATCTGTTCAGCCCTTAAGCAACTAGCCGAAAGCTACCCCGATGTCCATTTTGTTTATCCAGTTCATTTGAACCCGAATGTACAGAAACCCGTTCGTTCATTACTCGCCGACCTCAGCAATGTTCACCTGATTGAACCACTCGGATATGAACCCTTCGTATGGTTGATGCAAAACTGTCAGTTAGTGCTCACCGACAGCGGCGGCGTTCAAGAAGAAGCGCCAGGTCTCGGTAAACCCGTGTTGGTCATGCGCGATACGACAGAGCGCCCAGAAGCGGTTGAGGCAGGCACTGTGAAACTCGTCGGCACAGCGGCTGACACCATCGTTTCGGAAGTCTCACGCTTACTCAGTGACGATGACGCATACGCCGTCATGTCTCGCGCCCATAATCCTTATGGTGATGGGAAGGCGTGTGAGCGTATTCGTGATTTTCTGTCTAAGAACATGACTCGAAACTGATTAACCATGCAAACCTACGAATTTTCCCTCACCTTTAGTCTTGCGGGAGTCGATGATCCTAAGCGTGTGGTACAGCATCTGTACCACACCACTTGTCATGATACGTTAATTTGTATCATTGACGAAGAGCACATTGAGGTGTGTTTTGAGCGCGAAGCACCGTCGTTATCGCTCGCGCAAGAGCACGCTATATCCGATGTGGTCGATTCTGTCTCTTATGCCAGCTTTATTGGTGCGGGTACGAAGCGTAAGCACGCTTAACGGATTTTTTGATTATGTCTCAACAAAACGCCACATTTATCGTTCAGTTTTGGGAAGTGATTTTCCGCTTTCTGTCCAAGTTGTCGGTGTTTTTTGTTGTCCGTAAAGTGGTTAATCGCTTTTTGAGTAAACACCAACAGCATATATTTGTTGAGGGGTGGGCGCTGGGTCATCTGTTCTTGTCCATTTTGGCAATACCCGGTGTGCTGTATATCCCTTATGCGTGGGTCGGGTGGGCGATAAGCTTGTACGGCTTAGTGCGCGTATTTGAAGTGGTGGTGTACCAAGTTAATGTTTTACTGTTTGACCAGTTTCGACAGCCCAACCGAAGCCAACCCTATGAGGTATTAAGCTATCGTCGGTTGATTATTCTGCTCATCCAAAATTATTTTGAGATTATCTTTTGGTTTGCAGCGCAGTATGTGTTCTTTGGACAACTGTTTAGCTTTTTAGTAGAAGGCACCGCCGATAGTGTATTGGGTGCTGTGTATACGTCATTTGTTGTGATGACAAGCTTCGGTGTCGAGAACATCTCTCCCTCAGGCGTCTTAGCGTATACCATCGTCATTGCTCAAGCGATGATAGGTCTGTTTATGACGCTACTCAGCCTCGCTCGTTTTATTGGACTTCTCCCCGCCCCAGGCACGATGACGAAAGAAGAGCAGTCGTAGCTATCTCCCAACTATAAAAAAGAGCCCCTCTGCGAGAGTCCCAGCCATGGATTATGAAAGTTTGCAGAGGGGCTAAAGGCTTCAACGTTCATCCTTGAACACCGTGTTGAAGCATCTTTATTAAAAGCCATCGTAGGTCATAAGTCTTTAGGTGTTCGTCGTATCGTGATGTAGGACGATGTCACTGTTTACAGCGCTTTGATAAATGCCAGTAGCGCTTGCCGTTCGGCGGGTGTGAGATCAAAGGGTGTGAGCAACTGCGTGGTGGTTGGGTAGTATTGCTCTGCGGGCAGTGTTGCTGGTCGACGGGGTCGTGCGCCGCCGTGCTCGTACATCCGTATAATGCCTTCGAGTTGGGTAAACAAGCCATTGTGCATCCAGGGTTTGGTTGCCATTAAATGACGCAGTGAGGGTGTTCTGAACGCACCCATGTCTTGATTCTTACCTGTGATCTCGTAGCGTCCGAGATCTTCAAACTTCCTTCCAAAATAGTGCAACCCGGTATTATGAAAGCGTTGGTCCGACAGTAGCGGTCCGTTATGACACTTGATGCAACCGGCTTTGGTACGAAACAAGTGTAAGCCTTGCAATTGCTGGTCTGTGAGTGCATTTTTGGCTTCTTGCCAGTCACCTGCCTCTATCGCCAATAAAAAGGAATCGAGCGGTTGTGTCTTGGGGTCATCCATTAACGTACGCTGAAATTCTGCTAACGATTCGGCAAGCAGTTCTGATGACAACAAAAAATTGGACGATATCAGGATGATAATATTGTTAAGTCTATGTTATCATCCTGTTTTTTTTGAATGGGAAATTTAATATGTTTCGTTGGTTTTTAATCGTTTCGGTATTACTTATCACCCCTCGTGCATTCGCTGTCGACGAATATTCGACTGCGTCAGACGGTGAAAAGAAACTGATTAAGCAAATTGTAGAAGTTCTTAAACTCGAACCGAGCACAGAGGTTGAGAAAAAAATATACGACCGTATCGACTTTGTATTTGATACAAAAAACTGGAACTCATATTGGTTAGGCTATAACGACCTAGAGTCCTCAAAAATAAAAGATCCGGGCGTTACGTTTGTCGAACAATATATCAACACCAGCGATAGCGGCACATTTATCATCAGCTTTTTATACGATAAAGAAGCCAAACAAATTTTGGTGACCTCTAAGCAAATTCGCTATGCTTCAAAAGACATTGCATTAGATGCTTTCAAAACCACCAAAGCCGACGAAGAAAAATTTTCCGTGCTTCATGAAACCGCCAACTATGCCTTATTACAAGAAAAAGGAAAAGTCAGCTATTCTAATTTCCACATCGGCGGCAACGCCGGCATAGTCGTCTACATCGAACAAGGCATCATCGACCTGTAGGTCGCGCCTTTGGCGCGACGATCGACACCGCCCCGTGCGCCGGTGTGCGATAGCGCCGCCACCCCGTAGGTCGCGCCTTTGGCGCGACGATCGATGTTGGCACGATAAGGAGAGAACAAATGAATAAACATCAAGGTTCTTGTTTATGTGGGGCCGTGAAGTTCGAGGTCCAAGGCGCGTTTGATAGCTTTTATCTGTGCCATTGCCAGCATTGTCAAAAGGATAGCGGCTCTGCCCACGCGGCTAATTTGTTCTCTCAATCGGCTCGTCTTTTTTGGCATTCTGGCGCCGACGCAGTCACCTCTTTCACATTAACCGGTACGCGGCATCATAAAAGCTTTTGTAAGCACTGCGGATCGGCCGTGCCGAACACACAAATCGCGGGTTTGCTCGTGGTTCCAGCCGGTAGCCTAGACACAGATCTCGACATCCGTCCGACCGCACATATTTTCTCATCCAGCCGCGCACATTGGGATAACCCCAACATCAAAACCCCCGTGTTCGACCGTTTACCCCGGTAGGTCGCGCCTTTGGCGCGACATCAAATATCGCCCGTGCGCATAATGCGCACGCTACGCGGGTGTTGTACGTCGCGCATTGTGCGCGACATCAAATATCGCCCGTGCGCATAATGCGCACGATTCGCGGGTGTTGTACGTCGCGCATTGTGCGCGTCATCAAATACCGGCCCGTGCGCATAATGCGCACGCAACACGCGACGATCATGATGGAAACTTTTCAGTTTATTTACAGCCACACCTTTCTCAAAAAACATTTATTCAACATTTTCTCATGATAATTTAGGATGCACTGTGAATAATTTAAAAACGTTCTTGCTTGTAGGTATGGTCTCGCTTGTTTCTGCTTGTAGCAGTATTCCGTTAAGCACCATGGTCAAATTGATGGATCTTAACCCTTTAGAGGCGGACCCGAACCAGATTATTGTGGCAGTGAAATCTCCGGATGGAGTCAGTGTTAACGACGGTGATGTAGTGCTAGATTTTAGTTTTAGAACAGGCGAACCTGAAAGCAGCTTTAACCATACTTTTCCGGTTATAGTTGATTCAGATTACGCGTTATCCGCGGAGCTGAAAGACGAGCTTGAGAACGATGAGCAGTTTACCGTAATGCGTTTATCTGAGGCTGATGCTCAACGCATGAAGAGTGGACAAAAAACAATTCGTGAGTATCGCAGTCAGCATGAGGAAGGCGGAGCTGGCAGCATAAATGTCAGATTAATCTCGGCATGTCAAAGCGGTGGTTCTGCTTGGAAGGATTCGGAGCTTGACGTTTATCTAAAAACCGACCAAAGCGATGAATTTTTATTGTTTTTAGACGACATAGAGCTTAGCGAGTTGGACGTCAAAAACGGTTGTTAACCGTATTACGAGCCCGTGGGCACAATGCGCACGCTACGGTGATGCCGAACGTTAAACCGGACGTACGTCGCGCCTTGGGCGCGACAATCGATGCCGCCCGTGCGCACAATGCGCACGCTACGGTGATGTTGAACGTTTAACCGGACGTACGTCGCGCCTTGGGCGCGACAATCGATGCCGCCCGTGCGCACAATGCGCACGCTACCACATGTCGTAATCGGCGAAATTGTCGTCCACCCATGCGTCTGTGATGTATTGCCATGATTCTGGGTAACGACCTTGCTTTAAATACGTGTTGAGGGTTGAGTAAGGCCATTCTAAGGCATTCTTGACATAGCCATGTTTGACAGGATTAAAGCAGCAATACAGCGTATACATGTAGAGCTCTTGCTCATTACGAATGATTCGGTCGTAGAATCTATTGTGCCAAAGGCTCCCTTGCCGTCGTCGGCGTTTGGAAAAATTAGATTGTGAGTTTTTATAGGAAAACTCGGGTAGGGCGCGCGTGGTGAGCGCTTTAATTTTTCTAATGCGCAGATCGACTTTTTGGTCGGCAACGCCAATCAACAAATGCATATGATCGGGCAAAACAACCCACGCCTGAATATCAAAAGGGTGCGATACCATGGTCGTGCGCACAGCATTGCGCAGCGCCTGAATAACCGGCTGGCGCGTTAGGTGAGGCTTGCGACCTTGAGTAGCGACGGTAATAAAAAAATAGTAACCGTCTTCGAAATAGCGACGAACATTTTTCATGCCGCTTATTTAAGACCAAAAGTCCCACCACAACATTTTAAAATCGTGTACGTAGGTCGCGCATTGTGCGCGACATCAGATGTCGCCCGTGCGCCAGAGGCGCACGTTACGTCGGAGGTTGATATCACCGCCATTCCGTAGGTCGCGCATTGTGCGCGACGATGGGTTTGTCCCCGTGCGCCAAAGGCGCACGTTACGCCGGTGGTTGATATCACCTCCGTGCAGTACGTCGCGCATTGTGCGCGACATTGCTATTAAACCGGCTTTACCATGATGAAGTTTTGTAGCTCTTCGCCGCGCACTTTGACGTGTTGTGATGTGCTTACGATAAAATCGAAGCGCTCGAAAAAGGGGCGTGCGGTGATGCTGACATGTGAGTAAAGCTTACTGATCCCGCGGGTTTTCGCGTCACCTATTATATGCTGCATGAGCACGCCGCCTACGCCCTTTCGCTGATATTTGTGGTGACAGAAAAAGTGGTCGATAAGACCGTCTTGCTGAAGATCTGCGTAACCTGCGATATCGGCGTTTAATTCTGCAACGTATGGCGCGATTTTATTCATCTTACGTGCCCACTCATTCGAATCGTAATCGCTTGGTGCCCAGGCTTCGACTTGTGCTTGCGAGTAGTCTTTGATGTTGATGTTTCTCACGGTGTCGAAAAATATATCTCGCAATGTTGCCGCATCGGTCGGTTTATAGCTTCGTATTTTGATGTCGTACATGTTTGTGTTGTTCCGCTTTTTGGATATCACCGCCATTCCGTACGTCGCGCATTGTGCGCGACATCAGATGCCGCCCGTGCGCCAAAGGCGCACGTTACGTCGGTGTTGTAGGTCGCGCATTGTGCGCGACATCAGATGCCGCCCGTGCGCCAAAGGCGCACGTTACGTCGGTGGTGTAGGTCGCGCATTGTGCGCGGCATCAGATGCCGCCCCGTGCGCCAAAGGCGCACGCTACGCCTAAATTTTATATTGGTAATCGGTTGTTTCCATGTGTTTTGTGAAAATATCACGAGAGATGGCGATGATTTCGGCGCCTTTTTCATCGTTCGTTTCGTGTGGAGGCTTCATGACTACCGCGCCTAAGTCACTGCCACATTCGTTATCTTTGGTGTTATAGCTTACACCGAAGCCTGGACGGCCATCTGTTCTCAGCCGATATTCGCGAAGCATATCGTTTATTACTTTTGAACCTGCTGCGACGGCTGCTTGTTCAGTTGAATAACAATAGGTTGCTACATTATTTTCTTTAGTTGTTGTGCAAGCTACTAAATTGGTTAATAGTAAACAGATAATAAAAATATGCAGTTTGAATTGATTAATCATTATATTGAATCACTTATATAACAAACATGATTTTTAACTTAGCAACTTTGTTCGGCTATTAAAAATAAATGGAGGGTATACATTGAAAAAATATTTATTTTTTTTGTTCTTGGTGAGTTGTTCAGCATGGAGTGATGTAATTCCAAATGCTCCTCATATCTATGTTGAAGGGTATGCTGAACAACGTGTTAAGCCGGAAATAATCGTTATTAGCGCGTACTTGAGGCATACCGACAAGGACGCCTCCGTCGCCAAAAGTGAAGTTGATCGGCGGTCAGTTGAGCTGTTTGAAGTAGTCAAAAAAATGGGAATAGCTCAAGAAGATATTCGAGCGACGCCACTTAGAATTGCGCCGCACAATGAGTATAAGAACGGCGAGGAAATTAATTTAGGCACGCGCGTCGTGCGCAGTATCGATATTACGTTACGTGATCTTTCCTTATATAACGAACTCAATCAATCGCTGGTTGATGCGGGCGTGTCAGAGACATTAGATGCTGAAGTTAAGGTTGAGAATCCGCGAGAGATTAAGAAGCAAGTGCTGTTTGAGGCATTAAAAAACGCGCGTCAAAAAGCCGAACAACTTGCTGAGCTAAATGGTAAGAAGATAAAAGATGTGTATTCAATCTCAGAATTTAAAACACGTGATGAAAGTGTTTACGATTTGATACCCTCGCAAGAAATTTATGGTCAGTCTTCTAACGAACTTGCCGGTGTATCGGTAAGGTTTCGTGCTGCGCCCCAGCAAGGCGGGCTTTTTGAAATAGGCGAAATGACCGCATCCGCCACCGTATATGTCGTGTTCACCATACAGTAGGTCGCGCCTATGGCGCGACGTTGGGTTTGTCCCGTGCGCCCAAGGCGCACGTTACGTTGGTGTTGTAGGTCGCGCATTGTGCGCGACATCGAATTCCGCCCGTGCGCAAAATGCGCACACTACGCGGTGGTTGATACCGCCGCCATCGTAGGTCGCGCCTTTGGCGCGACGACCCGTGACCGATATCACCGCCATCGTACGTCGCGCATTGTGCGCGACATCGAATCCCGCCCCGTGCGCAAAATGCGCACGCTACGCGACCGATCCAATCGGCAGGTGATGCCGTAGGTATAGGTGAATGGAATTTAAAGGTAGGAGGAATAATGAGCAATACTGAGAATGCAAAAGTCGCTGGATTTACTGCTCCGGGTTTGAAAGAGGATGCTGCTCAAAAGGCTATCGCTCTGCTCGATGACCGCTTGGTTGCGCTTATCGACCTTCAACTGACTTTGAAACATGTTCACTGGAATGTGGTGGGTCCGAATTTCATCGGTGTGCATGAAATGCTTGATCCGCAGGTTGATGCGGTGCGAGAAATGACAGACACCATTGCAGAGCGAATCGCGACGTTAGGTGGTGTACCTGAAGGAACGCCAGAGGCGGTTGTGAGAAAGCGCTCTTGGAAGGATTATTCAATCGGCAAAGGGCTTGTAGCTGAACATTTATCCGAACTGGATAAGGTCTACAATGGCGTGAATGGTGACCACCGCAAAGCCATTGATGAGCTGAGCGAGATTGACTCCGTATCAGAGGATATGCTGACAGGTCAGCTCGGCGACTTAGAACAGTTCCAGTGGTTTGTCCGCGCGCATATCGAGTCGTCTTCGGGCGAATTGAAACGGTAACGTAGCGTGCGCATTTTGCGCACGGGCGGGATTTGATGTCGCGCCAAAGGCGCGACGTACGGCATGGCGGTGATATCGACCACCGATGTAGCGTGCGCATTTTGCGCACGGGGCAAACGCAATGTCGCGCACAATGTGCCACGTACGATGCCGGCGGTATCAACCGCCGGCGTACGTCGACAGGCGGGGCGGCCTAGCCGTAATATTGGACGCCGATTTCGATGCGTTTGCGGTCGTTTTTGACTCGCCATCGGTTGGTGTCTCGCAAGGAATAGATACATCCGCAGTATTCTTGCTGGTAAAACCGTTCGCGTTTTGCCAGCTCTACCATCCTGCTGGAGCCCCCTTGCTTGCGCCAGTTGAACGTCCAGTATGTCACATCGTCGTAGCGAGCGGCTGCGCGTTCTCCACAGTCGTTGATTTGTTGCATGTTCTTCCAACGCGAGATTCCCAAACAGCTCGTAATGACGTCAAAACCATGCTCATGAGCATACAAGGCGGTGCGTTCAAACCGCATATCAAAGCAAACCGTGCAACGTTCGCCCCGCTCTGGTTCCCACTCTAAACCACGCACACGTTCAAACCAGTTTTGGCTGTCGTAATCGGCATCAATAAACGGAATGCCCAACTTCTCGGCAAAGCGAATGTTTTCTTCTTTGCGAATCAAATACTCCTTTTCAGGGTGAATATTCGGATTGTAGAAGAAGATGGTGATATCGATACCGGCATCCACCATTCGTTGCATGACGTCCCCTGCGCAGGGGGCACAGCAAGAGTGCAGTAAGACTTTATTTGATTCGGTGGGTGCTTCAAGCACGATGCTTTGTTGCTTTGCCATGGTGGATTCCAGTTATTTGAGCATAAGGTCAGTATTGTGCATTTTTCGGGGCAAAAATAAAGTCAGCGTGCGCATTTTGCGCACGGGTCGATATTTGATGTCGCGCCAAAGGCGCGACGTACGATGCAGGCGGTACCAACCACAGACGTAGCGTGCGCCTTTGGCGCACGGGGCGATATTTGATGTCGCGCACAATGCGCGACGTACGATGGTTGCGGTATCAACCACCGACGTAGCGTGCGCATTTTGCGCACGGGGCGATATTTGATGTCGCGCCAAAGGCGCGACGTACGATGGTGGTGGTATCAACCACCGACGTAGCGTGCGCCTTTGGCGCACGGGCGGGATCCGATGTCGCGCCAAAGGCGCGACGTACGATGCTGGCGGTACCAACCACCGCGTAACGTGCGCATTTTGCGCACGGGCGGGATTTGATGTCGCGCACAATGCGCGACGTACGATGCAGGCGGTACCAACCACCGACGTAGCGTGCGCATTTCGCGCACGGGGCGATATTTGATGTCGCGCACAATGCGCGACTTACGATGGCGGCGGTATCAACCACCGCGTAGCGTGCGCATTTTGCGCACGAGACTGTGATTTATGGTTTTTTTTGAGCCAGTTGCTGCGTGAACCAAACCTGCGTTTCCTTGGAGTTCAGCGCCCCGATTTTATTAAGCAATTGTTCAGTTTGCGTTACCTCATGAGCCGTATACCACGCCAACAATTGCTCAAAATTATCAGCCCCCATGCGATCGGCAAGCCGCTTAAGCAGTAAAGGGCCTAACCCATAGTTGACGCGATGGGAGGCTCGTTTGGGGTCATCCGAACGCCATACAAACTCGACGCCTTTCGCTAAGTTATGCCAACGTTTAACAGCGTCGGCATAGGCTTCTTTGCCAAACCGTTGTTTGAGCTGCTGTGCGGAAATGTACTCAGCAAATGACTCCATCATCCAATAGTCATGAGACATGGCATCCGCAAAGGGGGTCCAGTTGTGTGCGAGCTCGTGGCAGATGTATTGATAGTCCGCCTCCCGAGAGGAAAGGCTACTTTTACTCATTGATATGTAGGGCCCACGTGCAAAGCTGGGTCCGCTGCGGTCAAGAATAATTAAATCGGCATGATCGAGTGTATTTTCTGCACGCATTGTAGCGTTAAGAGAACTGAGGCATTGAGTAGCGTCATCGGCTAGATGTTGTGCTTGTTTTGCGTCAATGCCTTGGTAAATCACCTCTACATGCTCGGTTGTTATGACTTGAGGAGATTGCTGAGCAAATAATACAACATCAATCGCAGGCATTTGGTTGCGGACCATGACGGTGTTTTGGGTAGGTCTCTCTTGCTGTCCAGGCGAGTAGACGCGCCAATTGGAGGGGACGGTGAGTGCAAGCGTCCCCGTCATTTTGGTGGCAAAATCAGCAATAAATGGATGCCATGCCGAATCGAGGCTCAAGTGCGCGCCTTGTGCGTTAATATAGTTGCCGTGCCCAGCTTCCGCATTGATCGCGCCGCTGTATTTTAGCTTGACCTTATAATTGCTTTGACCGGTTTTTTTAAAGTTCAGTGTAATGCGGTTCCAAGGCGGCACGCGAGGTGATGACTCGATATTTGAGGATGCCAGTTGTGCACCGGATATTTCGGTCACTGACTGTTGTTTGTTGAGCAATAGGGCGATCGCTTGGTGCGTCAGTTTTTCTGCTGGGATCGTGAGTGTTGTGTCGGCTGTGAAGCGCGAATCGTTGGGTTGGAAGACAACGTTGGTATGGTATTTAATCGTGGTGTCGGCTTGTTGCTGGGTATTGGCTAAAAGTTGCGCCGGCATAACCAAAGCAAGCAATGCGGTCATTAAATAAATTTTCATTGTTGTCTCCGATAAATTTGATGTCGCGCACAATGCGCGACGTACGACGATGATGATATCGTACACGGGCCGGCATCGGGTGTCGCGCCAAAGGCGCGACGTACGATGGTGGCGGTATCAACCACCGACGTAGCGTGCGCATTTTGCGCACGGGGCGATATTTGTTGTCGCGCCAAAGGCGCGACGTACGATGGTGGCGGTATCAACCACCGACGTAGCGTGCGCATTTTGCGCACGGAACGATATTTGTTGTCGCGCCAAAGGCGCGACGTACGATGGTGGCGGTACCAACCACAGATGTAGCGTGCGCATTTTGCGCACGGAGCGATATTTGTTGTCGCGCCAAAGGCGCGACGTACGATGGTTGCGGTATCAACCGCCGACGTAGCGTGCGCATTTTGCGCACGGGGTAATCCGCGTGTCGCGCCAAAGGCGCGACGTACGACGATGATGATATCGTACACGGGCCGGCATCGGGTGTCGCGCCAAAGGCGCGGCGGATTAAATTAGGTATTTCTCCCAATGTTTAAATTTTAACCATGTGTCTATTATCTCGCCATCATTCGTGTGTGGGATAAGTTGGTGGAAAAAAATTCAATTTCTGTGTTGATACTAGATGACGAGCCATTGGTATGTCAGACGGTCGAAACCATGCTGAATGCCATTGGTTGTTTAGCACAATCAACGTGTAATCCGACTCAATTTATTGATCTTGCCTGCGCCGAGTCCTTTCACCTATTGATTGTTGATTTAATGATGCCGCTGTTGAGTGGCGAAGAGGTCGCCGCGTTATTGGCCGCGGAATCTGTCAACACGCCTTTAATCATCATGAGCGGGAGTGACTCTAATTTATTAAAGACTGCCGCGCTTTCCGCTAGAGAAAAAGGGCTACAAGTTATTGGTACGCTTCGAAAGCCATTCTTTGTTAATCAGCTACAAACCGTTTTACAACGTCTGACGTCATCTTTGAATAGCGCTGTTCATCAGCCTGCTGCTCACAGTTACACGCGTGATGATGTGCTAAAAGGTATTCGTGACCACGAATTTTTTTGTGTTTACCAACCCAAGGTTGGACTGCCGACTCGCGAGCCTGAGGGGGTTGAGGTGCTGTTACGGTGGCAACACCCCATACTAGACGCCATTCCGCCGAGTGAATTCATTATTTTTGCGGAGCGTGAAGGACTGATTGACGACTTGACTCAATTTGCCATCGCTGAGTCACTCACGTGGTTCTCCGAGATAATTCAACGTGTTGCGTTAAATAATTTATCGATCGCGATTAATATTTCGGCACTTGTATTTAGTAAAGACTGGTTGCTCGATTTTCTCATGGCGACGTGTCAGCAAAATGCCGTGCCACCGCAACGGATCATATTAGAAATTACTGAGAGCGCGGTGCTGGATGATCAGGCCGATGTGTTAAAGCGTGCACTTGATCTAAGGCTGCGTGGGTTTAGATTTTCGCTAGATGACTTTGGCACAGGTTACTCGTCGCTTAAACAGTTAGTCCGGTTACCGCTGAGTGAACTTAAAATTGATAAAAGCTTTGTGCTTTCCCATGAATACAGCGACGAATCAAAACAGATTATGCGCGCGATCGTGGAGTTGGCGCAATCATTGGGACTGAAAACGGTGGCTGAAGGGGTTGAGCGCGAAGAGATAGCCACTTATTTGCGTCAAATTGGCTGTGATACGTTACAAGGCTATTTGTTTGCAAAGCCCTTAGAAGGGAGCCGTGCCGAAGCGTGGTTAATGAAGCAAGCCGCCGCGACGAGTCAACGACGCAGCAGTTTAGCGCGCGCTATTGTTGGTCCTTGCGAGAAACGTAGTGTTAATTTTAGCTATATTACGCATTTTATTCAGTATTTTTTGCGATTTGATGTGGCATTTATATCGTTAGTCGAAGGCGATCATGTATTTGTGCGTTCCGCGGTGGGAGTCGAGGAAACGATTATTCCGCTTAACCAATCGCTCGTACAGTATGTTATGAAGAATAACCGTACCACGACGTTCGACAACTTTACCGCTTTGTCAGGAATGAAAGTCAACCTGTCGCCTTTGTTGAGTCATGGTCTCAACTTTTATGCCGGTTTTCCGTTGTACAATTCGAACGGTCTGTTTATTGGCTCTTTGTGCGCATTACACCGAAGCGCTCGACGTTTGAGTTTAAAAACAATTGAGGTCTTGGAAAAGCTGGCGCACTTGGTTGAATTCGAAATACATCATTTTATCGAGACTTCTAAACATGAGCATATGTTGGCGCGTCTTGATGAAGAGCGCTATAAGCGATTGCTTGCGATCGTGAAGGATACTGATTTGTCAGCGACACTGATTCGATTGACCCCTAAAGATAGTGCACTGTTTCCTGTCGCTCCGCTTAATGAGGCTTTGCGACAATCTGTGCAGGCATGGGATTACGTATGTTCTTTGGATAATGTATCAGCGTTGGTGTTATTGATTCATCCGACTGGTGAGTCACCCGTTGAATTCGTCTTGCAGCGTCTTGAAACACGTTTAGCCGATATGTATGACCAAATCTCCATTGAAGTAGCTTGGACCGAACAACAAACACAACAACCCCATTCATTACAATCATTATTCGGCCGCCTCGCCGACATCAACACCATCGCGTAGGTCGCGCCTTTGGCGCGACATGCGGATTTGCCCCGTGCGGTAGGTCGCGCCTTTGGCGCGACATGCGGATCGGCCCCGTGCGCAAAATGCGCACGCTACGCCGGTGTGGGTGGATCCCCCGTGCGGTAGGTCGCGCCTTTGGCGCGACATGCGGATCTTTCCGTGCGCAAAATGCGCACGCTACGCCGGTGTGGGTGGATCCCCCGTGCGGTAGGTCGCGCCTTTGGCGCGACATGCGGATCTTTCCGTGCGCAAAATGCGCACGCTACGCCGGTGTGGGTGGATATCCCCGTGCCGTAGGTCGCGCATTTTGCGCGACATGCGGATCGCCCCCGTGCGCAAAATGCGCACGCTACGCCGGTGTGGGTGGATATCCCCCGTGCCGTAGGTCGCGCATTTTGCGCGACATGCGGATCGCCCCCGTGCGCAAAATGCGCACGTTACGCCGGTGTGGGTGGATCCCCCCCGTGCGGTAGGTCGCGCATTTTGCGCGACATGCGGATCTTTCCGTGCGCAAAATGCGCACGCTACGCCGGTGTGGGTGGATCGGCCCCGTGCGGTAGGTCGCGCATCATGCGCGACATGCAGATCCCCCCCGTGCGCCAAAGGCGCACGCTACGCCGGTGTGGGTGGATCCCCCCGTGCGCAAAATGCGCACGCTACGCCGGTGTGGGGGGATCCCCCGTGCGCCAAAGGCGCACGCTACGGGGTGATGTGGGGGGTGTGTTGGTCGAGGGTGGTGTTTTCGACGATGATTTTGTGGTCGGGTAATTCTTGCCAGATGCCGTTGACGGCGAGCTTTGATAGTTTGTCGCGCGGGCAGTCGCTGGTCATTTCCAATACAATGTATTGCTCACGGGCGAAGGTCATGGTTGACCAAGGTGTGTTTGTGTCCAGTGTGAGCTTACACGGCTCTGAATGCGATTGGATGATCAGTGTCTTTTGCGCGAACAGCTGTAACTTGTCTAGATTTTGATTCAGCATTTCACCACTAATACGATCCTCGGGCATCCAGGTTTGATTCAATGCCAGTAGATCGTGGAACGTTAGTTGCCAACGAATCTGCATGCCGTCGGCTTGCCCTTTGAGGTTAATAAATGAAGTACTAAACGTATGTGCCATACCTGTAGGCACCACGCCCACTAGCAAAACCAGTGACAACAAAATAAAGCGAATCGAGCTCATGGTGCAGACTCCTGCGTCGGTTGCAGCGCGTTCGCTGCAGAGAGTAAACGATAATCGAACGGTTCTTGTGCCACTTCTATATTTTGCTGTGCCCAATAGCGTGCTTGCTCAGCATCGGGCTCAACATAGGTAAAATAATAGGCAATATCGGCGCTGTGCAGCTTTTCGTCGCGCATCACGCGTAGTTGCATCCGCTCACGCGCATAGTCCTGCCAACAATGGCCCTCTTGATTACGCTTTTCAGCCCAGGCTAAGCGAATGGTGATGCTATCAACGGGCGTTTGCTTGCAGTCAAGCATGAGTGCATCCGGGACTTGCGCATCGGTATCCCATAAGTAGCTGTCTAAGCGTCTTTTTTTATCGACCACGTTTAGAGGTGTTGGCATCGATGCAGTCCATCGCTGAGCGGCTTGATAATCACCTAACAGCAAAGCTTGCTCCGTTAGGATTTGTAGCCGCCAGTGCGCAATGGCTGATTGTGCCTGACCCGGCTGTTGTTCGTGCAATTGTGTTAAACGCGTATAGGCGCGCTCAAGGTTTCCTGACCGTCCTTGCACTTCGAGTAGACAGGTTGACACAACACCCAACGCGGCGCTGCCCATTAAATCGGTGCAATGCTGTTTGGCAGTGTCTGTTTCGTTTAAGGTGAGTGCGATGCGCGCCAACATAAGCTGAGCTTGCACATCGCGTGGAGATTCTTCGAGCACGCGATTAAGTACGGTGCGCGCCTCGGCAAACTGATGTTGATACTGCAATGTATCAGCGATGGCGATGAGCCAATCGCGTTGCGAGTGGTCAGATCCCACGTCGGCGATGAGCTTATTCGCCAGATTAAGATAGTGATGACCTTGCTCGATACGTGCCTCGCGAAGGTATCCAGTCAACAACGCTGAGGCCAAATGAATGTTTTCGGGATGCTTTTGTAATGCCGCTTCAGCTTGTGTGATATCGGTAGGCACTGTGGCAGCCTCAGGCTGCCACAGTACGTCGCTTTGATCCGATGGTGCGCTGATAAGGCCCGTCATCAAAATCAAGGCACTTAACATCATTGCTGACCCTCCGACACTAAGTCGGCAAACTCAGCCGTGTTAGCCACATCGTCAGTAAACTCACGACCATTGACTGATAGTGGCTGTGCGCGCTCATCTTGATTAAATGCATCGCGCACATAGGCTGCCGTCGACACGGTTTGTGCTTCAACCGTAATCATGACATCACCGGTATCACTGAACTCACCGTCAGAGACGCTGTAACTGAACATCGCGGTGCCGGTATACTCCATTGGCGGCGTGTAGTTAAAAGAACCATCTGGGCTGACCGAAAGCTCACCGACGTCGACTTCTGAAGCCAACGAATAGGTCAATTCGTCGCCGTTGCCGTCGAAGCCTTTCAATTGCTCCATTAGCGTGGTATCCGCCTCGACCCTGTAATTAGCGTCACGCGCAGCGGGCGGCAAGTTGTCATCGCTGTCACCACCGCAACTGGCAAGAAGCACCGTAGCGGCTGCGAGCGAGAGTGTATGTAGTTTCTTCATCATGTATCCCTCCTCAGCTTACTGGTTTGGTGAACCTGCAATGGGGGTTTTTAAATAAGGGAATTGCGTATCCACGTAGCTCGCGTCGATTGGCGCGCCATCGGTAAACGGTACGTTACCCACGGGTGCCTGATCGGGCGTACAGAATCCGAGGTTGGTGGGCTCGCCGTTGACTGGGATGTCGTGGCAAAGCGCTCCCATGACGACACGCAAAGCAATATCAACCACGTCATCTCCTGGGCGACGTCCATTTGGGAAGCCTGCTAAATCATCCCCGGCTACGCCAAAGGCGGACTGTTGGTCGGCCGGTGTCGCTGGAATAGCAGTATTCAAACGCAACATCTCGGAAGCGGTAACGGTCGCTTGTTGGTTGACCCCTTCAAAACCGGTCAAGAACGCGGCAACGAGATCGGTACGCGGATAATTACTCGGTGCGAGTGAATCGATGTTGGTTCCTAAAGTGGCGTTCACCGGCTCGTTGAACAATACATCTAAAATGACCGGTAACGTCGGGTGTGTCACATAGTCGGCAAATTGACCATCGTCGCTGGGGTGTGCTGAGTTAAAGGTGTCTTTATCGTCGATACCAATAACGAGTTCATTCACCAGTGGCGCACCTAAACGTGAGACCTGCACTAACGCACCGCCGTTCACTTCGGGCTTTTCGAAGTTCGCATTTGGGTTTTGCAGACGCGCTTGGGGCACATGGGCAGTGGTCCATGCTCCTACGACACCATTACCGTTGCCAGTGACACAACTTTTCGGTAACTCAAGTGCGATAGTATTCACATTTTTGTCTGCTAAATCGTCATTAGCATCACTTTGTTCGATACCGCCCGGAAAGGCGCCCGCTTCGATAGGCACATAGTTGACCAAATCAAAGGTCTCACCCAGATTAACTACGAACGGGTCTTTGCGTTGACCGACAAATAAACGGCCGGGCGCAGAACAGTTGGGGATATTGATCTCGTAAACATATTGGTTGGCATAATCAGAGTAGCCAGAGGCACTGCCAAAGGTTTTCTCACCCACAAATGCAATGGGCTTGGTGAACGATTCAGCGCCGCCCGTCGAGGTTACCGGCGACGACATCCCCGACATTTGGCCACCGCTAACGACATTAACGCTGTACTGTTCGTTAAAGTTAAGTGCGCTTTGGTCCATTGCCGAAACTTGTCCGATAAACTTCAGCGGTACGCTGACATTTTTATCGCCCACTGGCAGCTTAACGCCCCCATTAGGCAGGGTGTGGTCGAAGCGAAACTCAAAGGTTAAATCCTCTTGAGCGTCACCGTCGCTGTCAAAATGGATCGCGTAGACGGCGGCTGGATCCATGGCAAAGTAGTTTGGACCGCCATAAGCATCCTGTAAGGGTACATAGTTGGCTATGGCAGTGATGTAATCTTCGCGCCCTGGTTCATAACTGTTAAACAGATAAAAGTCAGTGGAATCAAGCGCAGGAAAGCGCGAAATATTCGGTGCCTCGCGGTGGCTCGACGCATTCGCATCTAGGCTGGTTACCACACCTACGGCCGATACGGTTAGAGCGACAGCGCCGGCAAGCGCTGAGTGTTTAAATGCTGTGTTTTTCATAACAACCCTCTCTGGTTTTTATAGGTATTCATCACCTATCCGAACCAGAGAGGGCTTTGGATGCAAAAAATCTAAATTTTTTTTACAAAGTTATAATATCTGTTGTGTAGAGGACCGGCCCCGTAGGCGCTCCGGTCGTGGAACCGCCTGTTGGCTCTAGGCTGACTGCAAGCGCTCCGACGCGAGCTAACTGAAATTCAGCCGGTGGATTCAATGCCGTTGGCTGTGTTGATTCGGGTAACAAACCGAGTGACACCGGCGCGCTCCCATCCTTCGGCAACATCCAAAGCTCGTAGTCTTTATCAGTACGTGCTTCAACGTTCGCCTGAGCGGTGGCTTGAATTTTGTCGGGCTTCACATTGAGTACCCACAACGTACGTTGCTGTTCGCTTTGAATCAGCGCGATACGTTCACTCGGAGGCGCCTCGGGTGTTTGGGTTTGTAGTTGCACAACCACGATCATCAGTACCGCGGCGGTGGCTGCCGCCAAACCACCAAATAGACGCCAAAAAGGAGCGCTATTTTGGGATGGCTTAAATAATGTTTGCTGTATCTTTTGCCAAACTTGAGGTCGGGGCTTCATCGGGCTCAGTTGCTCGGTAAGTCCATTAAGATGCTGTTCCCAAAGCGTCACTTGCTGAGCAATGCGCGAGTGCTGGCTAATGAGGTAACGAAAGCGAACGCGTGCCTGGCCTCGCATGAGACCGATAACATAGCGGTGAGCGAGGGTATCGATCAGTGTATCATTTTGGTAATTCATGATTGCAAACACCTCTTCAAGCTATCTAAGCCACGACGTATCCAACTTTTGATTGAGCCTAAAGCTTCACCGAGATAATCGCTGACTTCGCGGTGGCTCAAACCATATAAAAACGCAAGGTGAATAGACTGTCGCTGTGTACCGTCTAGATCCGACATGCAATTTTCCAGCTTATCGGCATCGGGCGCTGCTGTTGGGAGGCTGTCGCTGGCGCGTTGATCGAGTAATTGCTCGATATCTTTGCTGGTAAATGGTTGGCGATTTGCGTTTCGCAGCATATCGATTGCGCGGTAGCGCACCATACTGGTTATCCAGCACATAACCGACCCCGCATCACTGCGGTAATCCGAGGCGGCATGCCAAATTTTTAAATAAGTATCTTGAAGTGCTTCTTCAGCGAGCGCACGTTCCCTAAGAATTGCGTAGCTCACGCTCATTAGCTTTGGGGACGTAGCTTGATAAAATCGCTCAAACGCAGAGCTGTCGCCCAGCGCGATGCGATGCAACGCGTGTGAAAGTTCGTATTCAGTCATATATGCCCAATTGTATTTAACATTCAAATAACAACATAGCAAAGAATCAACCCAAACGCTCGTGGTAGGTCGCGCCTTTGGCGCGACATCCGGATCTTTCCGTGCGCAAAATGCGCACGCTACGCCGGTGTGGGGGACATTACCGGCATCGCCCCGTGCGCAAAATGCGCACGCTACGTTGCGATTTCGGTGCGGGCGCGGCCGGCGGCTTTGGCGCGGTAGAGGGCGTGGTCGGCGTGACGCATGATTTGGCTAATGTCTGGTGATTGTGTGTTGGTTGTGGCAATGCCGACGCTTGCGGTACAACTGAGGGTGGCATCGAAGTAATTTAATGTGATGTCTGAAATAAGCGCTTGCACCTGGTGGGCAATAGCGACGAGTGCATCTTGTGAAGCTCCGGTTACCGCGATGGTAAATTCCTCGCCCCCGGTTCGGGCAACAACGCTATTTTTATTATTTAGACTACGCAGCGCTTTACCAATTGCGGAAAGCAATTTATCGCCAGCTTCGTGACCAAAGCGATCGTTGATCGATTTAAAATGATCGATATCCAATAAGATAATCGCAAAATAAGCGGTTTGTACTCTTAACTTTATCAATTCATCGACATAGCGAAAAAATGCACGTCGATTATACAAGCCAGTCAGACTGTCTGTTTCGGCCAGGGTTGTCAGTTCTTTTTGAGCGCGCTGCAAAGCCTCTTCGGCTTCCTTACGTTCGCTAATATCGGTCGCCACCTCGAGTCTAACCAAGCGGCCGTCATGCCACTCAATTAACCTATCGCGGCACTGGTACCAGCATTGATTACGTGTGTTTTTAAACTCCCAGACTAGCACATCACCATTGGCGGGTAGCTTTGCGTTTGTGCAAAAATCGCACGGACGTGTCTGATTTTTTTGCAAGACCGCGTAGCAGGGTAAATGAGCAATATCTGAGAAGTTATCGGCATGAGCGATATGACGCAGTGCGTAGGTGTTCATGAACAACAATTCGTGCGTATCCGTATCAGCCACGTATACGACAGCGTCTAAGTTGTTCAGTATATTTTCGAAATCGGCAGGTTTTATTTGCCGTTCTTCATGCATACCTGCTCCTATGGCCCTGTACGTTTTGGGTGGATACCACCACCATCGTAGGTCGCGCCTTTGGCGCGACATGTGGATCTTTCCGTGCGGTAAGTCGCGCCTTTGGCGCGACATGCGGATCTTTCCGTGCGCAAAATGCGCACGCTACGACGTTTGGGTGGATCGCCCCGTGCGCCGATGGGGGATACCACCGCCACCGTAGGTCGCGCCTTTGGCGCGACATGTGGATCTTTCCGTGCGCCAAAGGCGCACGCTACGGCGTTTGGGTGGATCGCCCCGTGCGCAAAATGCGCACGCTACGTTTTGTTTTTTATTTCATGGTACACTTCTTCGCGGTGAACGGGCACTTCTTTCGGTGCTTCGATGCCCAATGTGACCTGCCTTTCTGTCGCGTTGACCACAATAATTTTGACTTCGTCATTGATAATCAGTGATTCACCAATTTTTCGGCTTAATATCAGCATAGCCACCTAAAAGTTGAATGTTTGTTTTATCACTATATGCAAGATCACGACATAAGTTTACGACTATATGAGTAAAAAGCGGTTAATGTGTCAACTGACGTCAAACAACGCCTAACAGTAAACTACGAGGTATGTTTCATCAAAGTCACACGACTAAATGTTGATTTAAACCGACAAAAACAGGTGCGAAAAATTCGTTTTCGGTTTATAAAATAAAAATCAGGCACTGATGCCGTGTTTGTAGTGAGATTTTTGAATTGAAGCCATATCAACTGACTCGTAGCGGGTTGCGCACGCTTAAATCCTTTATCGATAAAGGTACTACCTTTTCGGTACTTGATATTCAGCTCTCGGCGACCGCATTTTTTGAACCTTCTGGCCTTGACTCTACACCGAATGAGCAACGTGATAAGGCGTTTGTACACTTATTAACTCAGCGTCTTAAGCATCATGCGTATACGGATTCGCTCGCCTGGATGCAGCGCCCCAAAAGTCCGGCTATCCGACTGCACTTGTTTCAACGAATCGTAGTCACCGAGCTTCAGCTCAGCGAGGCTCAGCGACTTTGTATTGTCTGGCAGGTGGTCTCGGATAATGCCGATGGCGCATTTATGCAATTTGACTCAGCGTTGCAAACCCAGTTACTGATCAAACGGTTGCTCGAGCAGCCCGCTGTTGCTGAAGTTGTTGCCGAAGAAATCCTCACTATTTTACAACCGCTATTAACATTTGACGGCCGTTAGGCACCCATTAATAGGTAATTTTACTTATTGTTGCGCGACGATCGTTTTTTTAAACTTTTGCCCAATAATCGTAAAGCGAGGTAGTGGCGATGCGCTATTATGTTTTGGGCATTGGTCAGTTAGATAACGGACAAATAAAACGGTTGGTACACCAGCACGGATGCATAAAAACCAAAGGTAAGCCTGGCGTTGTATCGTTGGGAAAACAAATGACGATCCAGCACGCCATGCTGGAGGCGCAGAAGCTCTACCGCGATATCGAGAAGTGCGATCAATGTGTTTTGAAGTGATTAAAAAATAGTCTGTTGTTATTGGGTCGGTTGGGCTATGATGCAAATTAGGTTCTAAATGCGCCATGGAAACGACTGACGGGATGTCTAAAATTTATAAACGCCAGCAACGGTTGATCTCTTCACAGCTGGTTATTATCGCAATCGGCTTTCTTGTATTCGTTGTATCTTTAGTCGGTTTACATATCAATAAAGAACGCGAAGTCGCCTATCGAATTGATACGCTGGAACTGTTGGATGTGGCAGCGGATGATTTTGGTAGTGGCTTGCTTGGGCTGTCGATGACACCCGATTCGGATGCGCTGCAACAAGCCTATTACGTAGGACGTATCCAATCGGCACTACATAACTTTACCACCGTCAGTGAACGACTCAATAATAACGACCTCAGAGATAAATTTCGTGCATTGTTGAGAGACTTCCAAACCGAGCTCAATGATGAGGATGGCTCACCCCATTTAAACGACCAAGCGTACAGCTTCCAATCCCAAGTACATTTATTAGAACGACAGTTAATGCGCAATTTGATTAATGATCGCGAAACTCAGCAGTTCTGGTTTTTTGTGTCCCTGTTTGGCACGATCTTAGTCATGGGCTTTATTATTCTTGCGATGTTGCGTTCAGAGTATCGTCGCAACCGTATCGAATTAGAACTACGCCAAAGTGAAGGACGATTTCTTGAACTCGCTGAGCGCATTGACGAGATCTTTTGGCTAGAAGACTTACAAAGCAATGAATTAGTCTATTTGTCACCGGCATTTGAACGCGTTTATGGAGTATCCATTGCTGAGGTGGTGGAAAACACTGAGCGTTGGTTTGATTGTGTGCATCCTGATGATAAAGCAGACATTCTGGCACTGCGCGAACGTAGCTTTTATGAACCTGTAGTGATGGAATACCGAATTATCCGACCGGATGGTGCTATCCGTTGGATCAATGACCGTGTATTTCCAATTTATTTAGAGGGTGATGATCCCACTGGTAAAGCAAGTCGATTAGCGGCGGTGGCATCGGATGTGACCGAGCATAAAGAACTGAGTCAGCAATTATTTGTATCACAGAAAATGGAAGCGTTGGGTCAGCTTACGGGCGGCATATCGCACGACTTTAACAACCTGCTTACGGTTATTATGAACAATGCGGAACTGCTCGCATGGCAACTTGCCGATGATGATCGATTAAAGCGAACGGCACAATTGATCATCAAAGCCTCAGAGCGGGGCGCGCGCTTAAATCAGCAGTTGCTGGCGTTTTCACGCAAACAAGACCTGCACCCCGAAATGGTAGAAATGCGTGGATTGCTTGAGGAAACGGTTGAATTGCTGGAGCGAACACTGCCGGCGCGCTATTGCGATAAAGCGATGGCATTATTTGCTCAGTTGGCAGAAGAACGGAATTTAAAACTCAGTCAGTTCGATGGGCGCATTTTTGGCGGTGGTCAACTGACCGCAGGTGAGCGCATGCGTAGCGTTTTAGGCGAAGAACAACTACGCCCAGTGGGGCAAAAAAATGCTACGGCAGCCTTTCAGGCATTACTTGCGCATGGGGTCAATATTAAGGAAGCGGATGTAGGCGAGTTCGGTTATCGAAAAGTGCGTTTGAACTTACTGAATGGTGAGTGTGAAGTGCAGTTCGAGGCCTGTTAATGCCTCGAACTGAATAACGTTAACGAACAGTTACATTGCGTCGTGCTAGGAAGTCGAGTAGCCAACCATGCCCCTCGACTGACTTAGAAATGCGAATGACTGTACCGTCGGCGAACTTCAAAATATAACGACCGGTTAATGATGAAAAGCGCGCACTTTTAAGCTCACTCCATTGACCACTTTGCGGTTTACGCCAGGGGGTGGAGTAGCTTATGGTTCGCTCATCAAATGAACCTTTG
The DNA here is from genome assembly GCF_057748155.1 of Idiomarina sp. D18. Classification (NCBI taxonomy): domain Bacteria; kingdom Pseudomonadati; phylum Pseudomonadota; class Gammaproteobacteria; order Alteromonadales; family Idiomarinaceae; genus Idiomarina; species Idiomarina sp. D18. The sequence goes on along the minus strand of NZ_CM173240.1, from coordinate 1,724,985 downwards.
ACTAATACTGACTCAGCAATTAAATAGCCGAGTAAGAGAACGGCCAATACTAAAAGACTAATACCGATACCGCTGTCGGTAACGAAGGCTTCAGTCACCGAGCTCATGTTCACAATCGCTAAAGCGACCACGAAGATGAGTAAACCGAGAATAACGTTAGAGACGAGGCCTGAACGGAGCTCTCCATACTTAACGCTATAACGTCGTTGGTGCGCAATAGCATGGAGCAGTGGCGTGCAGGCTATCAGGAGCAACGCTGTAATTATTAGAATCATTGTGACATACCCAGTGTGCAAGCAACGAGAAAACGATCCAGTAGAGAAAATACTACTAGTCACGGGGCGCGCTAATATACATAGCACACTTTAGTATAGCAAACATTAAAAAAAAGACTCGCTATATAATGTGTTATAAAACGAAAGTCGACGTCAAAGGTCGTCAATTTCTTGAGTTTAGGTTCTGTAAACGCCTCGCCGTTGACTTGTCGCGTTATGGCAATGATGGTATTTTGTCACGCCTTAAAATTGCTGTCGGTGGCTAGAATGAATCAAGATGCACGGGAATTCGCCTTTGAATCGTAAACTGATCCTACTTGTAGCGATTGTGACGTTATTAGGTGTTTGGTTAGTTGATGACCCTCACCCGTCATTCCAATCCGCATCTATTCCCCAACCGATCACGCCTTTTTCTGCCGAGCTTGACGCCGAATATGGGCAAGCTCCCACCAATACGATCCGTGGCTCACGTTCGGGGACGCTAGTGACATTAGCCCCAGGTCAGAACCTCACAACCTTGTTAGGTAAGCAGGGTATTTCGCAACGGCAGGTTGCGTTGTTGGCGATGGAGGCTGAATCTGTGATTGACTTGGGACGACTACAGGTTGGCATCAATATTGCGGTCGCACAGCCCGCTCCGGGTCAACATCGTGTCCGGCTGGCGCGTGAGTACGGTGAGCTGGTGCAAGCCACTTATGTCGAGGGTCAATGGCATGTCGAGCTATTGCATGTGCCAACCGAGCAATTGGCTGAAGAGCATGACTTGGTGATCCACAATAGCCTATATCAAGATGCCGAACAAAATGGCATACCGAATGGGGTGATTAATAGTTCAGTGATGGCGCTTTCGCATTTTGTTGATTTCCAACGCCAAGTGCAGCCCGGGGATCTGATGGAAGTGCGCTTTGAACGCACAGAGGTGGTGAGTTTTAAACCGCTTTTCAGCCATTTACAAAACCCGCTACTACTGACTTATTTGCGGTTTACTAATGCTGGAGAAGACTATCGTTTAATTCGCTATAAGGGCTCGTTTTATTTCCCCGATGGCCGTTTAGCACAGAGTTTCTTGTTGAAAACACCTCTTAATGGTGCGCGTCTATCATCGTATTATGGTAATCGTCATCATCCGGTATTGGGCTACGATAGGATGCACAAAGGCATTGATTTTAGTGCCCCCATTGGCACCCCTATCATGGCTGCGGGTCGCGGCGTGGTTAAGCGCGCGAGTCGATACGGGAGTTTTGGTAATGCGGTGGTTATTGACCATGGTGATGGTTACGAGACCTTATACGCTCACTTGAATGGTTTTGCCGAGACACTCAAACCCGGTGACCACGTTCAACAAGGCGATGTGATTGGCTACTTGGGGAGAACCGGTCTCTCCGCGGGTCGACATTTGCATTACGAGGTACACCATAATGGTCGAGCCATCAATCCTCTCGATATCAAAGCGCCGGCTCAAGCGCGGTTACAAGGTTCCGCGCTTGAGGGCTTCAAGCAACAGCTGGCACAACTTAAATCTTCTGACAGTCAATTGGCCAGCTTGGCGCCTTAGTAAGCGCCATCGCTGTAGGTTAACCGAGTACTTCAGTATAAAACTCTACCGCTTTATCGAGATCGGGAACAGACAATCCAATATGTGAGAAAGTTCTGGGAAATACGTTGCTCATTATTACCTCATTCATCGATTACCACGGCCCGTGACTGAACCCATCTACTGTGTAACGCGCAAAGGTCCGCAGCTGCCTAGTCGTATTTCGCGCGTGGTGCGCCATATTGAAAGAAGTTTACAACGCTAAATAAGGGTGGTACCCGCATTCGTTTGGTTACCTGCGTTGCCCCTCTCGACCATTAAAGTCGCGAGCGGTATTATAGCTTGGGTGCCACGGTGCGTGCGAAAAATAATACTGCTGCGGCGATATTAAAGCGTGCTGACGAAAATCTTTACAGCGTCAAGAAGGCTGGACGTAACCGTGTTGTATTGCGCTAGATTTTTGCTCGGTGGATAATGCGACCTCGCTTTTCTAAAAGGAGAATGTTGTGCAACTAACTGTAACGGCCCTGGTAACCACTTTAAGTCTAACTTTATTGAGTGCCTGTAGTACAAAGCCAAACCACGAGGTAAGCTCGGCGTCGGCCGTTTTGCCTCCGTCAGTAAAGTGGCAAACGCAAAGCAAAGAATACCCACTCATCACTCGAGCCATATACCGAGACGCAGCGTTACAGCTTATGCAGCGTGAGCTACCGACAAACTGGGTTGTGGTGATGGATGTCGACGAGACGGTGCTGGATAACAGCGGCTATCAAGCGATGCTGAGTCAATCAGGGCAATCGTATTCGACAGCAAGCTGGAATCAGTGGGTTAAAAGTAAACAGGCGAAACTGGTGCCTGGCGCGAGTGACTTTATTACGTCCGTGGTGAGCGCGGGAGGCAAAGTCGCGTTGGTTACCAATAGAAACAAGCAATTGGATAGTTATACCTGGCAAAACCTTGAAGCCATGGGGTTGCCGATTAACACTGACAATACGTGCCTGATGGGGCGTAGCCAAGCGGACAAGGACGCGGTCGATGGTCAGCAGATTGTGAATGACAAAGATCTGCGTCGCCAACAGCTAATGACCGGCGATGTTGATTGTTATAACCCTTCTGATGAGGCGGTCGCCGAATGGTCACAGCCGCATAACATCGTGATGCAAGTAGGCGACAATATTGAAGATATTGCGAAAACTACGCAAGCGTCTGCGGATCCGAGCGCCTTATTGCCTCGCTTTGGCAAGGATATCGTTATTTTACCTAATCCGATGTACGGCTCGTGGTAGGTCGCGCATTACGCGCGACTCCGTCGTTTAATCGATAACGCGCAGTGAACGATATTCATCATATGCAAACTGGTCGGTCATACCGCTAATATAATCTTGAATTAAGCGACAGCGATAGTAGCGTTCCCAAAGTGGCGAGACGTCGGCATCGGTTGCTTTGACATAAGCGCGCACGTGTTTACCTGATAGTTTATGACATAAACGGCTTGCTAGTGGGTAAGCGCGTTGTATTTTAGCCTCTTCACGCACCAGCCCTTGAAAGTCTTCCATAGAGAGTTTGAGTAACGGGGCATAGATATCGAGTAAGCCGAGAATAATGGTATGACCGCGTAGCTCCTGTTGCTCGACTTCGGGTTGATTAAATACTCGTTTGAGGGCGAGGTTTTGCAGCGCTTCGCTAAGCCGGTGAGCAGGGCTGTCATCCTCCAATAAAGCCTGATTAAAGTGACCATCAACTACAGCGTCAAAGTTGTCGATAAAGCGCTGCGCAGCGTGATTGACCAATATATTATGGATGTAGACGCGTAGCCAGATAAAAAACTGATTATCGGTATCAATGCTATCGTTTGCCGCGTATTGGTTGGCTTTTTTTAAAATGTCGTTTACTGAAATCGCTTTACCGTTGTACAAAAGTTCGGCTTGGTCGGGATCGCCGCCTAAGCGGCTGAAGTGTTCTCGAATGCCTTCGGCAACTTGTTCGCGGTTAAGAACGTGTTTTTCGACGGCATCCTCAAGATCCGCGATGCCGTAAGAGATATCGTCGGCCGCCTCCATTATGTAGCTTAGGAAGTGGCGGTGCCCTTGAGGAAGCTCGAGCACCTGATAGAGATCTTTAATAAGTTGTTGCTCTGCTAAGTAATAGCCGGGCTTTTTGCCCAAATAACTCAATGGGTCATTTTTACTGGGCTTCGGCTGGCTCGCTAAGCGTGTGTATTTTAAAACCGCCGCGATCTGGGTGTACGTCAGATTTAGACCCATGAGTGAGTGAATTAAACGAATCGCCTGGGCGTTACCTTCGAAACTCTGCAATTCATTTTTAATATCGGCGGCATCCGGTTCATCGAAATTGGCAAATAGTTCATCATTATGCGTCGCAAACCAGCTACTGATTGCTGCCTCGCCAAAGTGACCAAAAGGCGGATTGCCGATATCGTGCATGATACACGCCATTTCGACACAGCTCTCCATCACTCGAAATAGTTCATGGGGTGAAAAGCCTTGTTCTGTTAACGTCTCAAAGTGGCCACCTTGTTTGAGCCGCTCACCTATCTCGCGCGTAATATAACGCCCATTTTGTTGGACCTCGAGTGAGTGCGTTAAACGGCTACGTACCGCTGCGTTGCGTTCTAGCGGAAAAACTTGTGTTTTCTGTTGCAAACGGCGTACCGCCGCCGAATTAATAATCCGACCGCGATCACTTTCGGCTGCGATGACCCAGTTCCCCGCGTGGCGGGAGTAGGGGCGGTCGGCTTTCATTCGGGTGACGAGACGGGCTAAATTCACGGTGACTCCGCAGTTAAACGACTAAAGCCCCGTTTTATCAGCCCGCTTAACGCGAAGCAAGCATCGATGATTAGTTGCATACGTCCTCTACCAGCGCTTTTAGACGTTTGATACGTTTTGCATCACCTTCACTTTCCGCTTTGGCAAGGTCGATTTGTGCTTGTTGGCAGGCTTCAGATTTATCTGTTTTCATCCGCTCGAGTTCATCTTTTTGGTACTGATCCATGCCTTCGAAACCGTTGTATTCATCTCGAGACTCGACCGAGCGGTCTTTTTGATATGGCTCAGCTTGATGGCTTTCGCAAGCTGATAGACTGGCGAGCAGTGCAAATACGAAGATGACTTTTTTCATTGGACGTCCTTGATTTTGTAATCTGATTCCTACAATATGGATGATTGTTATTTTAATGTAAACACGATCTGGTTGCTCGCTCAACTATTTACTCGATGTTTACAATGGTCTGTGTGATTACAACAATAATAATGTCGTATGTTGAATTTAAAAATTTTAATGGTCGCGCTTAATGCGATAAAAGGCGAGCTGATGCTCGTTTCTTTAGCGCTGTGCTGCGTACTTACTCTGAGTGTCTACCCTTTACCACTGATTACTTTCATGATTTTGCTGCCTGTTTTAACGGCGGTCACCCTCGCTGCTTACATTTCTGTTAATATATTTTTGCTTCGACGTAAGTTGATTAAGCAAAACCTCTATCAATTGTTTTTAGCGCAAAGCGAACATGAACGAGGTGAAGAAATCGCGGGTTACTTTAAAGGCTATTAATTTAGGGCTGTTAGTGATGATGGCTTGTGGAGAGGTGGTATGGCTGACCAGGAAAAGGGTGCGTGGGTAAAACGTGCTTTGTTTGAACTATTTGTTGTTTGTTTTCCGTTGATTATTTTTGGCATGGTGGTGCTGGCCGATGGGTCTTTCCCAACGATGGCGGGCTACATGTTGGTGCAGTTGATAACGCTCATCGGCTATATTCTATTTAAAAATAAGTCGACTGCACGTGAACACGAGTAGGAGGCGAGTGAGTTAAAGTAACTTTAAAATAACCTTTTACTCATTGTAATAATTTTTGTAATAAAGGCATCAGTCGCAGTTTTAAACGTATGCTTCAAAATAATCGAAACTTGGGTGAGCATTTGGTGCCGGTGTGAAGAAACAGCAGTACATAGTTAGTATCATCATTTTTATTGTCTACATGCTCGCCGTGATACAAGCGACTGATATCATCGTCGGTTTGTTAAAAGAGCGCGAGCAGACCAAACAAAACGAGCGCCTACGCGAAGTGGTCTCGTTGGCAAAATCAAAGTTAGAAGCCGAACTTTTTCGCGATGTCTTCTTGGCCGATAGCCTCGCCACCGTTATCACCATTGACCCCCAGATTGCGATTGAAAATTGGACCTCGCTTGGTAAAAAATTAATGGGTAAGTCGACTCATGTTCGGAACGTGGGTATTGCGCCTAATGACGTCATTTTATTGAATTACCCACCCAAAGGTAACGAGAAAGCGATAGGGCTTGATTTTAGAACCGTACCTAAACAGTACCGAACGGTGCTTAAGGCGCGCCAATTACAAGACGTGTTTCTATCTGGGCCATTGGAGTTGGTGCAAGGTGGGATGGCGGTGATTGCTCGATTCCCCGTTTTCAACGACTATCCCCAAAATAAGGACTATTGGGGCAGTATCAGTGTTGTTATCGACTACCAATCGCTCATGCGCGTGTCGGGCTTTTCTGCGTTGTCTAACGCGCCTATTGCTATTCGAGGTGTTGATGCAGAGGGGGACAACGGCGAGGTGTTTTTTGGCGACAAGCAGATTTTTCAAAATGCCGACTTCACAACCTCGATTAATATCCCTAATGGTGAATGGATTGTCGGGGCCCAGTTTGATCGCGGTGTTCCTTTAAATCTCTCTCGACAGCTGTTGGCACTGCGTATTGGTTTGATTTCACTGGGTTTACTGATTTTCGCCGCCGTTTTTGCCTTATGGCGTTCATATCGCGTGGTGCGTCGATTTGCGCACGAGGATGAACTGACCGGCTTGTATAACCGTCGATATACGATGAACCACTTAAATCAGCTGACTGCAGGCAGTTATAAACGTCAGTCGTTTGCCGTATTGAATATCGATTTAAATGGTTTTAAAGCAGTCAATGATATCTACGGGCATGAAGCAGGCGATCAATTGCTTAAGTTGGTCGCTAACGAAATTTTGAATGGCGTGCGTATGACCGATGTAGTTGCAAGAGTTGGGGGCGATGAATTTATTGTAATTATGCATCGTGTAAAGCATGAGGATAGCGCACAACGTCTCGCTGATTGCTTGCGCCAAAAAATTGAACATCGCGTTTTACATTGGGGCACGGCGACGATTCAACCCTCACTGAGTATTGGCGTAGCTGTTTTTAATGCATCCGAACACACAGTTAAAGATGTTTTGATTCGCGCTGATGAAGCGATGTATCGGGACAAAGCTCAGCAACGAACCTCTTAGTCATTTTCATCTGATTTGAAGTTGCCCTGACTCTTGCCAAGCCCCGCGCTGATCGTTAATTGCAGTGCATCAGCCGGCTTCATATCGATCGATTGAACGCAATCTTTTGGCACCATAATCATATAGCCACCGACGTTGTAAGCCATTGGTAGGAATACGGCAACGTGGTCGTCTGGCATGATATTCACTAACTTATCGTTATTGTCCTTGGCTTTTTTATCACTGCGTTTGGTGACGATACCGATCAGTTGCATTTTACTGCCCGGCATCGTCACTAGCACGACCGACTCATCGGCAAAGTCTTTGCCCTGCATCATATCGAACACATCGTTAATGGTGCCGTATAAGTTGCGCAGGAGGGGTAACTTATTCATCAACTTGCCTGGTAATTGCCAAATAGACTGCAAAAACGACCACTGAGAGGTGAAACCGATGAGTACTGCAAGTAATAGAAAGCTAGCAAACGCGAGCCCCGGAAAATAATAGCTTTCGCCTAACAATGCTTTCCAAATCGGGCTCAACCAGGTTTCTACAGTGACCAGCAACCAACGCGCTAACATGATGGTCACGATAATCGGTAGCAGAATGGCTAACCCCTTGAGGAGGAACTGAAAAATACGCTTCATAATTGGGTGACTTCCTTAATTTGTAGACCATTCGATACTAATGGCTAATCAAAATCGTTCGTTATACGTAGTACACTGACACTACTTAGCTCGTTTTGGCAAATATTAAGGTGTAAATATGACACAGATTGCATTTTTAGGCTTAGGTGCGATGGGTATTCGCATGGCGCAGCATCTCATTGATGCAGGACATTCTTTGACGGTTTGGAATCGCACTGAATCCCGAGCTAAGCCGTTGCTTGAACAAGGCGCGCAATGGGCTGATACGCCGGCTGAGGCAGCACAAGGCGCCGAACTCGTGATTACGATGGTGCGTGATGATGATGCCTCTGCAGCGGTTTGGTTGGATGAGCAAACCGGCGCTTTTAAAGGTATGAGCGACAATGCGATAGCGATTGAGAGCTCTACTTTGTCAGTGGACTGGGTAAAAGAGCTGGCACAGCAGGCTCAACAACGCGGTAAACAATTGATTGAGGCGCCCGTGTCAGGTTCGCGTCCGCAAGCACAGAATGCAGAGTTGGTCTATTTAGTGGGCGGTGATGCCCATTTGGTAAACCGCGCCGAACCTGTCTTATCGCTGATGGGTAAAAAAGTCAATCACACCGGAGAGATGGGCTCCGGCGCACTTGCCAAATTAGTCACTAACACCTTAATGGGTATTCAAGTAACGACGATTGCAGAGTTGATTGGCATGCTCAAGCGACAAGGGCAAGACCCGGATGCGATCCTCGAGGCGGTATCGACGACACCGGTATGGAGCAAAACCGCAGGTATCGTGCGCAAATCCATGGTAAGCGAAGCGTACGATCCTCAGTTTCCGGTTGATTTGATTGAAAAAGATCTGGGCTATTGTTTGCAAGCAGCCGACCAAGTCGCACCGATGACCTCAGCAGCACGCACGGTGTTTAATGAGGCGCAAGAGCAACAGTTGGGCGAATGGAACATGACGGTGGTCGCCAAGCTGTATGAATAGCAGCTGTACCAGCGACTTCGGTTAAGAAGTCGCTGGTTTTTTCTGTAACGCCCAGCTTTGCCATATCAGTGGTGCAACAATCATCGCTGAGCCAATGTAAAAGTTAAGCCCTGGCTGTTCAGCGAAAAACACCATACCAATCGCAACGGCGCCAATCAGACCTGTATATTCGGCGCTGGTAACTTTTGCGCTATCGACCGCCCGATAAGCGTAGATACAGGTAGCAGCATAAATCATAATAAACAGTGTTGAGCCGGTGGCAAATAATATACGTTGCCATTCAAACGCTGCACCTTCCCAAATTGCCATCGCGATGCCGACTGGAAGCCCCAGCAGGTTGGTTAGGAACAAGGTCTGTAAAATACCGTGCTCGCGCGGTAGCTTCTTGATCAGTAGGTTATTAACGGCCAAGCTCCCCGCCACCAGTAACGCCGCGACGGCAAATGGGTTAAATTCAGTGGGGTTCACAATGACCAACACGCCCAGCATGCCGAGCCCGACAGTGACGGTACTGTGCCACGTAACGCGCTCTTTAAATGCCATGCGTGCGATGATGACCGTCAGCATGGGCGCTGCGTAAAATAACGCATTGGCGGTAGCAAGCGGCAGAGTGGTGAGTGACAGTACCATCAAGGCGGTGCCGAACAGCCAAATGTGAGCGCGCGCTGCATGCCAACGCAAACCTTTGGGTGCCAAGCTTTCGCCACGCAGTTTGATAAACGGCAGCAGGATGAGTACCGCACTGACTTGCCGTAATAAGACAAATTGAAACGGCGCGTCGAAGCTGTCCAACATCTTAATCAGTGAGTCGGATAGAATCGCTACATTATTGCCTAACACCAACCATAACACTGCAGCAATTAACGCTTTATCCATGATGAACCCCCTGATGAGTTGTTGAAGATGGGGTTAGGATAAAGTGTGTTTGATATTATTAAAAATGATATTAAAATCTAGTAACTATGAGTAATTTAGATACTAGTGTATGAGTGTACCTTTTAGAGCGATCCATTATTTTGCCATGGTAGCTCGCCGTGGCAGCTTTTCTAAAGCCGCTGAAGAGTTATTCGTATCGCAAAGCGCCGTGAGTCACCAAATTAAACTGTTGGAGGAGCGGTTAGGGCAAGCTTTGTTTATTCGGAAAGGGCGGCAATTGTTGCTCACCGCAGCGGGGGAAGCCTTTTACCAAAATATCGAGGAGCCGCTCGCGCAAATAGAGCGAGAGTTTTCGCAACTTCAGCACGGTGATGCAGGATTCGTGCGCCTTGCTTCTTATGGTTCACTGGCGGTTAAGTGGTTAATCCCAGCGGTTGATCGCTTCCGGCAACGCTACCCAAATGTGGATTTAACGCTAACCATGCTCACCGAAGACGGTGGCTTCGAACGCGCGTTAGCGGATTGCTTTATAACGACACAACCGCCTAAGAGCGGTTTTGAAGTGACACACTTGTACGACGAATATTTATATCCGTATTGCTCTTACGATATTCGTTCGCGACTCAGTGATCTGCGCGATCCAAGTGCTTTACTCGCCTTTCCATTACTCTCAGCCACTTATACGTTTGCCCATGCAACGCCTGGCTATGATTGGAAAATGTGGTTTAAACAAGGCGGGAAGCGCTTACCTAGCAGTGCCAAGGTGCATCATTTTAGTCATTTATTATTGGCCGCTGAGGCTGCTAAACATAGCCACGGTATCGCGCTATTGAATGAGTTTATGACGACCCAGCGGGAGCGTGAGCAAGAGTTAGTCAGGTTACCGATGCATGGACTTAAAACGGGCGATAGCTTCTATTTCGTGGTGCCTAGCACGCTTTCCAATCGCAGTTCTATTCAAGTTTTGAGAGACTGGCTTGTTGAACTGTGTCAGTCGCAACAAGCCATTAGTGCATCGTAATGCTTAACGACGCATTAGGTCGGGCTGTGACTCCCAATCGATCTCTTTACCGAGCTCGTTGGTTGGAATTGAGTCACGCACAGCGAAACGTTTAGGTAACTCATGCGGTTCAAGCTTATCGGCAAGCCACGTACGCACTTGTGCGATCAACGTTTCTGCCTGACCTGAGCGTTGCTCTGGGTCGGCTATCAGCAGTGCTTTGAGGGAGTGGCTCTCTTGAGCATGATTAAGCCGCACCCGTGCATCACTGATATTGGGATGTTGACGGATTACGTCAGCGATAGCTTCTGGATGGACTGACTTTCCGCAGATTGAAAGTACCTCATCGTTGCGGTTTAGCGGCTCAAATAAGCCGGGGCCATGCCATTGAATGCTGTCGGGTAAATCAATGAGTTCGCGCGAGAGATTATCCATTAATTGTTCTTTGCCTTGCTTGATCCAGCGAGGCAACAGTTGGTAAGGCTGATTGGGGTCGTTACGAATACCAACGCCCCCAGTTTCGGTACTACCATAGACCTCGAATACACTGTTGAGTCCATTACGAGTCAGTGTGCTTAGTACTGCAGGTGCGCAGGGCCCCGTTGAGCAGACTGCATTGGCGGCTGGGGGAAAGGCCGTGTCCATCTGTACAAACTGTTCAAAAGCGGCGGGAAACCCAATCAGCAGGTCATTGTTTTTAAGCTGCTGTGCTTGGGTCATTGAAAACGCCTTGAGGCCTCTTACGACCGGTATATCCAGGAGTTCGGGTATGAGTACTGAAAAGATAAAACCGTAGATATGGTGCGGTGGTACAAAACTAACGACGCGCTCAATTTCGACATCATGACGCTTAATAAAATCGACGAAAAATTGCGCTTCGGCAAGCAACGCCATCCAATCATGGCGGTGATGTGACACCTGTGCGACCGAACCCGAGGAACAAAACGTAATATCGAGTCGATGATCTTCTCGACTCGTTTCTATTACCTCTGCCCATTGTTGTAACGTTGAAAAACGCAACAGGTAATCTTCTAATCCACTGCTGTCGAGCTGAAAAAACTCAACGACGCGGCTAGCAATGGACATCCATTCAAACGAGTCAACGATGACTTCTTGTGCATCGCCCGTTGCTTTGCTGGCAAAGACTATTTGGGTGTTAGATTGCCACTGTCGACCTTTCCAAAGTTGTTCATCGCCCATGCGCAGACGTCCAAGTTCATCGGCGATAATGGCACCGAGAATATCTACGATAGAGGAAGAGGTTAGTTTTGCCATCTTGTTATACTCAGTTAAAGCGCTTCTTATTGTTCGATTTTTTTTTGAACAACTTTAAAAAAGCTTGTTGAACTTACGATTTTTAAGAACGATTGAGTAATAGTTTAGTGAGTACTACGTTTTTTAGATCACAGAAGTTAAGAAAAAATTAATGTTAGTTCCAACGGCAGCAGTTTCGACCGTCTGATTTGCTTTGATAAAGCGCCTTATCAGCCCGTTTATACGCAAGGTTAAAGCTGTCTTGCTCTTGTAATTTAGTCACACCAATCGATACCGTCGTCGTAATGATTTCGTCATCATGTTCTATTTTTAGGTTTTCTATATTCTTACGAAGGCGCTCAACGACATTTGCGATATCGACTTTGTCGTCAGCGTGGATAAGTAACATGAACTCCTCACCGCCAACGCGGGCGCATACATCATCACTTCGTAGACTATCGGTGAACTCAATGGCGACCGCTTGCAATACACTATCGCCGGCATCGTGACCAAACTGATCGTTGAGCTGTTTAAAGTGGTCAATATCGACTAATACGCAGTAGTAATGGTTAAGGCGTTCACGATTTTGATAGACCAAACGCTCAAAAAACTCATTAATGAATAAGCGGTTACTGAGTCCAGTGAGGAAGTCGGTATAGGCGAGGCGCTCTAACCTATCGGTTTTTGAGTTGTTGATAATCAACGTTTCGATGGCCGAGCAGAGGAGCCCCATGAGTTCTTTATCGAGATCGGTAAAGGGTGTGCCACGCGAGGTTTTGCTGGAAAAATTGAGCGTGCCCCACACTTTTCCGTTGATACGGATTGGTAAACCGAGATAGGTCTCTAATTGAAAAGCGGTATAGCAGGGGTGTCCGCTGAATTCCTTACTCGTTGAGGCGTGACGTGTGGCAATAACGTCACTCGCCGCCAAGGTGACTGAGCAGTAGGTATTACCGAGTTCAAACTGTGTTCCCGGGGGAATTGGATCACCGGTGGACCACGCGTATTTTACGGTGTACTCATTATCAATCACGCGGCTTACAATACCGATATCGGTATTTAAGTATTCACAGCCGAGCTTGAGTAGTTTAGTAATGCGATCGGTGGATAACCCCATGGATTGTCGATTCATCACATCATGGACGGCGCGCAATACTTCGGATGCCGATGCGTAATGAGTGACGTCGTTAATAATGGCGAAAAATCCGTTAATTTGCCCCGTACGTTGGTTTTGGTTTGGGACATACTTAATTTCAAGCTGCAACACACGTCCATTACGGAGCGTGACTTTTTCTCGCAAGGAGACATCCTCACCGGCCAAAACACGTGAGTGGATCTGCGAGATACGCGTGTAAGATTCGTCACCGAGTACTTCAGCGACACGTTTTCCTTTAATATCGGCAAACTGGATATCAAAAAACTGCTCATAGCGCTCGTTGACGAACTGATAGCGACGTTCGTTATCCACGAATGCCATCATAAAGGGGAGCGTATTCGCAAGCTTTCGGAACACACGGTCAATGCGCAACTGGATGACTCCACCAATAGGTTATATGCGCAGAGTAATCAAAACGAGCGACGTTGGCTAGTCCAATTTATATTTGTTCGCCTATCCATTGTGGCGGTAATGACCAGGACTGAACATGTTGACTACCATCCCAGTTCTGCAGCGTTAGCCAGACCTTGTCGGACGCCGAGAAGTTTGGCGATGCAATCGCATGCACATGTTGTAAGCTTTCACTGCCGTGTAGAATACCCACATCGTCTTGTTCCAATTGGTTCAATGGCAATGGGCGTGGGCCAATATTGATATAGGCTTGGCGGATATTTTTGACGGCGCCATCATTGACCCAAACTGAAAAATCTTTCACCCAGTCTTCATGGTGCGCGTAGGGTGGTTCATTGTTCATTGGCTGCAATGCCAGCTCAAGCTGCCCCACAGGTTTTGATTCCCATACTTCGGGAAATTCCGGTGGTTGTAACGACTCGTACAGAAAATAGATGGGGAGTATGAGTATCAGACCCGATAACTTGAATTTGTTACGATGCCAAAATGTATTCTTCAAACGTGCCATATCATGCTCCTTGCTCTGACAGCTTTTGCTCACGTTTAGCCGCTTTTTTAGCGCGCGCTGCCTGTACTATTTTTGAGCTCCAAATCATAAACCCTGTGATCGACATCGCTGACAAAATGAGACCGAAAACAAACCAAATCGCTTTGGTCCAGATACCGCCGATAGTGCCATAGTGCAATGGATCAACGACATGCATGACGGTTTGTAAGGTCGACATGTTGGCAGGCGAGTCGGCTTGCGCGACTTCGCCCGTCCATGGATTGATGGCTAAGCGGTAGGCATACTGATCATAGAAGATGAAGTCACCACCCCCCATGATTTTATACATATCTCGATTGTGCTCGGGCATCATGACATAACTGGGTTGTAGATCACTGAATTGTGCTTGGGCAATCTGCATAGCTTGGTCAAAGCTGACCTTTGGTTCTGTTGGCGCTTGACCTTGGGGAACGTCGTCGATATTCACGACCGGCGCATGGGGCTCAATATCAATATCGGCATGCCAAAGCACTTGTTGGGTGAAGTACCACAAGCCGGTCAAACTCATGATCATGATGAACCAGATAGACCATGCGCCTGCGTGTTTGTGTAAATCGGAGAGAATCGATTTCTTGCCTTGTTTCACGCGAATCTTGGGTTGGGTATACGCGCGCCAAAAGCGTTTGTAGATAACCAAGCCGCTGACTAAGGCACCCATCATCACAAAGGACATCGCCGATACTAGATAGTAGCCGACGCTGTAGCTACTTTGCCATGGGAATAGTAACCAACCGTGTAATGACCGCATAAAGTTGATAAAGGTAATACCTTGATTGACTTCCTGCACTTGGCCTGTGTATTGGTTGACGTAAGCAATGCCCGCTGGGACTGAATCGGCAGAAAACATCACCGCATTGGTGAGGTAGGACTCGAATGTCATGACGGTGGTGATGTGTGCGGATGGATACAAGGCTTTGACCGCGGCGACGCGCTCGGACATGGCGATAGGGGCGAGGTCGTTCGGGTTTAAGGCGCGAGCGTTCTCGTTAAACAGCCAGGTTAACTCGTGGCTAAATACCGCAATGGTACCCGTGATACAGATAAAGCAAAACAAAACCCATATCGGTAACGAGCACCACCCGTGAAGTTTAAACCATTGCCTTTGCGTCATAGGGCATTCCATTATTCATTAACATGGCCTGAATGATATTGCTAATAAGAACAATTATCAAATGTATTTGACCATATTAATGAAAAATGAGGAATTCCTAGTGACCTGAATCGCACTTAAATTGTGCAACGGAATCGCCTAACTCGCGCGCGAAGCGGCTTAGTTGCTCGGCTGTCTCTGCATTGGTGCGTGCATCCGCCAAAATGTCATTGGTTGCGTCTTTGATGCGTACAACATTTTGCGAGGTGTCATCGACTACTTTTGACTGTTCCTCCACGGCGGTGGCAATGGATGCGGACCGATCGTTAACTTTCATTAATTGCGTGTTGATATCGGTAAAGAGCTCACCTGAACGGGTTGCTTCTTGGCGACTGTCAGCGCCGAGTTCGTTGCATTCTTCAAGAGAGCGCACAATAACGGACGTTTGCTCTGTCAGCTGTGTTGCTATTTGCTCAATTTCGTTAATTGACTCTTGGGTACGTTGAGCCAAGCTACGCACTTCATCGGCGACTACGGCAAAGCCTCGCCCTTGCTCCCCAGCGCGTGCCGCTTCAATTGCGGCATTGAGTGCCAGCAGGTTGGTCTGCTCAGCGATACCATTGATGACCGCGACAATGTCTCTGATCCCTTGACTACGTTTCGCCAGTTCTGACGCGTGTTGGTTGCTGTTGGCAAGGCGCTCGGCCAAAAAGTTGACCTTTTCAACGGCTGAGTTAATCACACTGCGACCGGTTGAGGCTTGTTGCGCGATTTCATCGACTTGCTGAGCCGTACTCTCAGCATCCTCAGCGATGGTGTGTGCGGTTGAACCGACTTCATTGACGGCGGCTGCGACCTGTTCGATTTCGCTGTTTTGCTGTTCTGTTTTGTTTGATGAATGGGAGACGGTGGCTGATAATTGCTGCGAAAGCTCACCGACATTGCTGCTTGTTTGTCGGATGTTTGCTATGACCCGTCTGAAGTAAGCGAGCAATTGGTTGACATGATCAACGGCGGCTCCAAATTCGTCATCTTGGTGCTTATCGAGTTGCAGCGATAAATCATTCGTTGCTTGAATATGGCTGAGCTGTGACTTCAACGTTTGCAGTGGCTTATTGATTGACCGGGTCACCCAATACAACATGACTATCATCAGTGTGATAATCAATACAGTAATAGCGATAGGCAGCCATGTCGCCTGGCGTTGTTGTTGGAGTAGCTTTTTATTGAGATCGCGGCTTAACGCATTCAGTTCGCTATTTATTTCATCGCTTTGCGCGCTGAGCTTGCCTTTTAGCCCCTCGGTTAGCGTATAGCCTATTTTTCGTGATAAGTCAGCAAAGCGATTAAATTGTATTAAATAGCCTTCGACCTTGCTTTGGTCTGCCGTCGAGCCAGCCAATTGACTATTAAGCTGCTGAGCAATTCGCGTTACTTTTGCGACATAGTCATCCTCCCAACGCAGCATGAAGTCCTTTTCTGAGCGTCGAAGTTGAAGCAGGGTCACTAAGGTCTTGTTATCGTCGCGTTTGTCGAGCACCGCCTCGAGTTGGTGGGTCGCCTCGCGCAATGCGCCGTAAGCGCCGAGTTTTCTTGTTAAACCGCGTTCTATCATCGCCTGCTCAAGCGCTGAAAAACGCTGTTGGTACTCACTTACGGTCGTCTCGATGCGTTCTAGTCGACTCAAGACCGTGGGATAATCAACGGTCTGTTTGAGTTGTTTCAGAGTCTCTTGAATATGGTTAATTTGTTGCTTGGCTGATTCGCTGTATTTGAGGTCGCTATCGAGCAAGAAATTTTTCTCGGCGATACGTAGCTCGCTGATGAGGTGACTGAGCTTTGCCTGTTGCTGCTCGGCGTTGTTGATGGTTTTGATTTGAGCTTGGGAGAAAAGAAATATTCCCATTAACACGAGTAGGGCAACGATAACCCCGGTGCCGAGTAGGTATAACTTCTGCTTAATCGACATTGAAATCCCATTATCTAAGAGTGAACGACGCATGGCGATAGATCTAAGGGTTGAGTATTTTATAACTATCGACCGTTCATTATAAGGATTTAAATGAAACTTTTATGACAAAACCGTGCGGTAGTTCAATTCTTCTAAGCTGACAGGGGGAGAAATTAAGTAACCTTGGATCAGATGACAGCCCAGTGCTTGCAGATGATCAGCTTGCTCTTGAGTCTCGACACCTTCTGCCACTACGTCGCGATTGAAGCGTCGTGACAGGTAAATGATACTCTCGACGATCGCCTCGTCATTGGTATTTGGCTTGAGGTTGGTAATAAAACTGCGATCGATTTTGATTTCATCCACCGGTAAGCGTCTAAAGTACGTCAGTGAGGAATAGTGCGTACCAAAGTCATCGAGCGCGGTGCGATAACCGCACTCATGGCAACGGTTCAGTATTTCTACTGCTTCATCAAGATCGTCGATGGTTGTGGTTTCTAGTATTTCCAGCGTGATGCCATTGTTTCGCCCCGTGTTGGATTCTGCCATTGCTTCGAGACGACGCTTAAATAATTCACTCGTAAAGTAATCACCGCCGATATTCACGCTGAGATTCAGGTCTTGACCGGAACGCCGCCAAACGGCCTGTAACTGATGCGCTTCGTTAAGTACATAATGATCGAGCGCGATAGCCGCTTGTGAGCCCTCAACTTGAGGAATGAAGGCGCCGGGCATCAGCAAGCCGCGTTTTTTGTGACGCCAGCGACTCAGCACCTCCACACCAACCACGGTATTTGTGTTCATATCAAACTTGGGCTGGTAGACACATTCAATTTGTCGATCATCAATGGCGTACATGAGCTCTTTGATAAGTTCGATCTTGTGCTCGCGCGCCGATGCCTTCTGCGCATCGTGAATACTGACTTGGTTTTTACCTTCGCTTTTTGCTTGGTACATGGATTGATCGGCAAAACGGATGAGTTGGTCCGCATGCTGTGTATCATTGGGGTACACCGCTACGCCCATGCTTGCTGACAAGTTAATCATGATATCTTCGACGGCGTAGGGCTGAGCAAGGGTATCGATTATTTTTTGATAATTCGTCTCGTTAGCTGGCGTATCAAGAACGATGACAAACTCATCTCCGCTGATCCGTGCAACAGAGTCATGAGTGCTTATCAGATGCTTGATACGTTTGGCAACTAACTTAAGTATCTTGTCGCCGACCTCGTGACCATAATTGTCGTTGATAGGTTTAAAGCCATCTAAGTCGATGTAGCACACTGAAAATTGACGGGGTTGCTGTCGGTACGTAAGTGATTTAATTTCTTGATCGAGTTTACGGCGATTGGGCAGCCCTGTTAGTTCATCGTGGTAGGCGGCATGTTGCAAACTGACCGTAAATTGTTTGCGTTCCTGCACCATACGGTTGCGCTCGATTAATACCCCAACGACAGAGATGAGCGCATGCAGTGAATCAACGAAGGTGCTGGTGTACTCGTTGATACCGTTGGCAAGGCCGATTAAACCCACCATGGTCTCGCCCGAATAAACCGGAATCCCGACGTAGTTTTTGATTGGCGGATGGCCGTAAGGTGTGCCGCCTGAACGACTGTCTTCGGTCGCGTTATTAGTAATGACGATATCGCCAGTTACAAGCGGTTTACAGAGTAAGTTATCGAGGTTTCGAAACTCAAGTCCAACGGATTATTGACGAAGCGACTGTCAGTAAGCGCGTCATTAATAATAAAGGGTTCGTCGCTTTGAATGGTAAATTGGCAAATTGAGATATCAACGGGTGTTTCGCATAGTGAAAGCCCGATTTTGGCTTTGAACCACTGTTGGTCGTCATCGATGAGAGAAATTAAAACGATATCGGTGTTGAAGATAAGTTTGGCTAAGTAGGCGATATTATCAAAAGCGCGCTCCGAGACAGAGTTCAATAACCCGGTTTGATGTAACGTGAATGCACGCGACGATGACATAAATCACACCTCTAATACCTAGAATATAATAACTGGCGTAGTTTTATATTTAGTGATTAACAAATATAAAACAAAATGTATAAGTGTCTAGTCTAGTCGACTGTCGATTCAGCGACGCGGCGAAAGTTTTTGTAACTTACGTTGTAATGTGCGGCGGTGCATGCCCAATGTTTTGGCTGTCGCACTGATATTTCCTTGGTGAGCGAGGAGGGTTCGCTGAATGTGCTCCCATTCGAGCTGTGCGGGTGTCAGCGTGGTCTGTTCTTCGACGTCGCTGTGATACGTTTGCTCAGGCATCAACCGTTGAATAAGCGCATTAAGTTCGATGGGCTTGGCTAGATAATCAGTCGCTCCGCGCCGCATCGCCTCAACGGTTGTGGCAATGCTTGCGTAGCCTGTCAGCATGATTAAGTGAGCGGGCGAGAAGTGATGGTTAAGTCGAGTAATTGCATCCAGACCTGACTCATCTGACAGCATCATGTCGAGAATAATGCCGTGGCACGGCGTTGCCGTTTGCTCGGCGAGTGCCGCTTGCGTCGAGGCAAAGGCGAGTATCTCGAAAATCGTTTTTTGTGCCAGTCTGCGCTGTAACACACGACGATAACTCGCATCGTCGTCTATGATGATGACGGTAGCGTGATCCAAGTGATTACCTCATGGTTAACGTGTTCCCAGCGTAAAGTGCCGCCAAATTTCTCGAGCGTTGCATTGCTTATAATCGCGCCTGCGCCGTGCCCTTTACTGCTTGGTAGTAAACGTTGGCCGAGTTGCTCGAGGTTTTCTGTATGACCCGCATTACGGATTTCAATGAATACCGTGTTATTTTTATGGCTACACGAGACGCTAACGGGCTCATCATTGACACGTTTTTGAGCATCGCACGCGTTGACAATTACATTACTCAGCGCGGGTAACAACGTACGATCAGCATTGACTTTAAGTGTGTCAAGTTGCGCCTCGATATGCCAGTTGATTGCAACCTCGGGTCGCACCAACTGCATTAAATGTTGAATCTCTGACGCTAACTCACGCGCGTTCACCGCCACCGTGCGTTGGTGACGGACGTCATCAGTGACCTGCCGCCACTGTGTCAATTTGTGTGTTATGTGCGAGAGCTGTGCACTGAGCTCGCTGAGCCATGCTGGCGTTGGTTGCGTTTTCTCTACCCCCTCCTCAAGTAACCATTGCGCCGCCTGTGTCGGGGTTGCCAGTTCATGGGTCAGTTGTGCTGCCGCTGTGCCTATGGCGAGTAGTTGCTCGTTTCGCAATTGTTTTTCGCGTAAAGCATGTAATTTTTCCTCTTGCTGGGCAAGACGATGGCGTAGATAAAACACCACCGTCATGATTAACACGCTGGTGATCGTAAAGCTGACTAACATGCCTTGCGCGTGAGCCAATAGCGCATGGCTGGTATCCATGTGAGTAAATTGCCACTGCGTCCATTGCGCGGCGATACTTAATCCGACGATGGCGACGGCACCTGCATGGGGTAGCCAAACACACGCCATGATGAGCGGAATTAACAACACCGCGCTGAATGGGTTGCTTGCGGCCCCGTTAAAGGCTATCAGTAAATTGAGCAGGACGATTTCAACGAGTAAGCACGCAAACATACCCAGCAATGATAGGCGGCGATTACGTAGCGCCGCCATATAGAGAAGCAAGATCATCAGTTATCTCGGTAACGCTTAGCAAGGTATCAGCTTACTTAAAATGTATAACGAACGCCAAAGTTAATTGAGCGTCCTGCGCCGGCCACATTCTCGAAGCCTTGAGTTTGTCCGGCCTTTTGCGCTGCGATGCTCACGCCGCCTAATGGTTGTCGATAAAATTCATCAAGTAGGTTGGTGATACCCAAGTTAAGTTGCCAGTTTGCTCGAGTATAGTTCACTTGCCAATCGACAACCTGATAGGCGTCGGTACGATTTTCGAGGCGCTGCTGGTCGACACGATCTTTCTGCTCAACGTGTTCAACGCGAAGTGTTTGGCGCCAATGACCCCACTGTTGACTCAGCTCGACGCGGATGGTGAGTGGTTGAATCTGATACAGCTCACGGCCCGAGGCTTGCTCACCGTGGGTATATTTTGCGGACGAGCGTAACTGCCATTCATCGGCACCAAGTACCTGCGTCCAACGATATGCGTAGTGTGCACTGATACCTTTTAAAGTGGCATCGACATTGGTCATTTGCAGAATATTGCGCGCCGTGCTGGGTTGGGTGCCGCGATTAAATGTATCGATAACGTTGGCATCGATGTAGTCATCAACGCGTGAGTAAAAAGGACTGACACTGAATTGCCAGGCGTTGTTGGCATCGTCACGTTGGTAGGTTGCTTTTAATGTTGTCGCCGTTTCAGGTTGCAAGTCGATACGACCCACATAACCATTACCATCGCCAAACCAGCCGATCATTGTCGTGGCCATGATACCGCGACCCCAGCTGTAACGTTCATATAAATTAGGTGCACGATTCTTTCGAGCGATGCCCAACTCCAAACTTTGCTGCGGATCGATGGTATATTTTGTTGCCAGGGTCGCATCGACTAAGTTATCTGTTTGCTCTCGGTCTGCCTGATTAAAGGCGGTTGCCGCCGTAGCGTCGACATTCGGCATCCCCATCATTGGACTGTCGTTGTAGGGTTGAACTTCGTCGGCATCGGTACGTACATGTTCAATGCGAATACCGGCATTCAACACCCAGTTGTCGGCGATCTCCGTATCAGAATCGGCGAATACGGCGATGCGCTGCCGTTGTCCATTGTTGATATTGATGTACGGATTTGGACCCATCATCATTGACCCCGCCAATGCCGGCCAGTAATCATCTAATTGGTAATCGAACAGTTCATGACCCAGCGTGATTTGACTGCTATATGCGGCTATCTGTTGCGTTGGTAAGTGCCAATGAAGTTTGTAACTGCGATCGGTGGCATCGGTCACCATTGGCATCATGCCAGGTTTTTCTGGGCTGAAGAAGCCCATCTCGTGTTCAACTGACTGCCAGTTAACATAGCCGGTCAGTTGGCCGCCTGTGGCGAGTTCACGCTGATATTGAATATGTGCGCCCAGACTTTGATTATCTGTCATATCCATGTATTGGTTGGGAAAGCCTTGATACGGGATCATTTGCGCTGTGATTTTGGTGCTCAGTTGTTGCTGACTATCGCGCCATGCCATCGTCAACGCATGATTTTGTGACTCATAAAGCGTATCGAGTACTTTATCTCCGTTGCCATCATCGTAGCTTTTTGACTGCTCGTAAGCGCCTTGATAATCGATAGACCAAGTGTCACTCGCCCAATGCGCACCGATACCGGCAAGCCATTGGTCACCGTTACTTTGATACTCACCCGCGACGTAACCGCGTTGCCAAGAGAGGCTTTCGGTATCCACAAACTGTGCCCGCATTTGTTGTAAGTTGATAACGCCAGCGATGTTGTCGCCACCGCTGCGGACGGGGGTGAGCCCCGCAATCACTTGGGTTGATTTGACTTGGTTGGCGGAAACATAAGATAGAGGAGGGTTCATTTGGTTGGCACAAGCCGCAGTGAGCTCTGCACCATCGATAATGACTTTGATGCGATCGCCCATCATGCCGTTCATCACCGGTAACGCCGAGACACCGCCTGCGGCCGAGAAGTCGACGCCTTGTTCGCTCAGTTGGCGCGATAAATTGCCTAGCGCATCGTGCGGCTCGTGACCTTTTATTTTTATGACTTCGGTGGGTGCGTCCGTTGTTTGCGCTGAACTGTTGAATATGGCGAGTGCCGAAATGAGATAAGCCGTTATGCGTGTCATTTTAAACGTCGATTGCATGATTAAGGTTTCCTAGCGTCACACGTAAATTTTTGACCTAGTTTACGTCTCGGATGGGATTTGACCATGCGACAAATTGTCGCACCTAGCCAATATGAGAGAGACGGTATGTTGGTAAGTACTCACCTTTACGAACCTTTTACGCGCAACCACCTTGTTGAATACCAATTCAAGACCTATTGTTGATACATCGCTGAACGGCTCGAGTGACCCCCCGAATAGCTCAGAGCCTTCGGCGAAATTCTTTAGGCTGAGGATAACGTGATGACTATCGATTGGACCTCAATAAACCGACAACTTGATGAGACATTAAAGGACAGAGCGCACATGCGTTATTGTCATTCTCCGAAGACGCGGAATATACAGCAACTATTGACCAAAGCTGAGTTGGAAGCGTTACGTCGTGAGTTTGTGCGTAATCGAACACGTTAATCAGTCATAGCGCGCCAACAGCCGACTGAGCCACGGATGTTGGAACGGTTGTTTAATGGTAATCGCATAAAACTGCTCGAATAGGTTGGGAAGCGTGACATAGCGTTGTAAGCGCTGACTATCAAGCTCGTCTTTCACCACAACATCAGGAATGACTGCAAGCGCACCACCATCGCGCGCTAATAATCGCAACATTGCCATATCGTCAGCCTCGGCTATCACGCGAGGTGCCCATTGATACTGAGTCGCTAGCATGTCGAACCCTGATCGCAACGGCGCACTCGTTGGCGGGAGTACCCAGGCGCGTTCCTTTAGTGCTGGATCGCTGAGTGATTGAATGGGTAAGCCTGGCACACCGATAATCGATACCGGCTGGCGCGCTAATAAACGGCTTTGCCAAATATCTTCATCATGACCCGCCACATCGGTATTTGCCAGTGCAATATCAATCCGATGTTCGGCAAGTTCGGTCAGCAACTGATGAGTCGACATTGAGTGTAAACGAAAGGGTTGCGGTGAAGGACTCATGAGCGACGCAATAAATTGTTCTACAAAGTTACGTGACATGGTCGATGCGTGTCCAATACGTACGACACTGGTTTGACTGGTCTTACCTTGTTTGAGTTGCTCGACCAAGCTTTGTCCTTCTGCGAAAATGCGATCGGCATATTGCTTAGCGATGTAGCCTGCTTGCGTCAGTTTTAATCGTCTCCCTTCGCGCTCAAATAGAGTTTGTCCGAGCCACTCCTCTAATTGCTTAATTTGACTGGATAGCGCCGATTGCGACACATGCAGTTGTTGCGCGGTGTGTGTCAAATGACCTGTTTTTGCGACCGACCAAAAGTAATACAGATGACGATAATTCATGGTGAGGGCAATCGTTCTTTTAAATAGAATAGTATAATAGTATATATCTATTTTACTTAATTATGACAAGTCGAGATACTACGGCGCAGTTAAATAGAACGAGGGGAGCAACCACGTTGAACTGGATTCAAGTCGATGAATTGCGTGTGACGTTATTGGTGATGGTGGCTTTGTTGAGTTGGGTGGTGTTGCGGTACACCTGGCGAAACTTTGCGCTTGAGCCGAGTCGACCGCGCGCGATGGGATGGATGATTGGCTGTTTAGCGAGTGTGACGGTCACCTTGATTGCCAACCATTTTATTCTGTTTTGGTTAAGCTGGGTGAGCATCAGCGTGTGTTTGCACCGCTTGTTGTTGTTCTATCCGGAGCGCTCGCGCGCTGTATTGGCAACCCATAAACGCATGATTACGGCGCGCATCACTGAAGCGCTGTTGGCGGTCAGTTTTATTCAGTTATATCTATGGTCAGGCGATCCGACCCTTTCGGGGACGCTAGATTACTTCTCGGCAACGGGCGTGGTGCCACTGGGTGGCATGATAACCTTGGTCATTGCCGCGTTGCTGAGTTGTGCTCAGATGCCATTTCACGGCTGGTTGATGCAAGTTGTCGAGTCACCGACTTCGGTGTCGTCGTTATTGCACGCAGGCATCGTTAATTTGGGCGGCTTTTTGCTGCTGAGTTTTGCGCCCTTGCTGACCGAGGCAGAAGCGGCGCGTTGGTTACTTGGCGTATTGAGCGCGGTTTCGTGCGGGTTAGCCATTTTAATCATGTCGACTCGAATCAGTATTAAAATTCGTTTGGCATGGTCTACCTGTGCGCAAATGGGATTGATGCTGTTAGAAATCGCGTTAGGTTACTATAGTCTGGCGCTCCTGCACTTGGTCGCACACTCCTTATATAAAGCTTACGCATTTTTATCATCGGGTACGGTACGTCCCATTCATAATGTGTTGGTTCGTAACAGTTGGGTGACGTTGGGCTGGTTCCTGGTCAGTTTAGTCATGATCAACTTAGCGTTGTGGTTTAGTTTTGGGCACTTTAAGCCGACCGCGGCTGTTTTACTGAGCCTTTCTATTACTTTATTGATGTCACAAGCGCATAAATTTAGTTGGCCAAAGAGCATTCTGCTGGCGCTTGTCTGGGTGGCTATCTACACCGCATTGACACTGTCTGCCGCCCAAATTATGCAAGATGGACGGGTGCATATTGGACTCGATTTAGCTGTTGCTGCTTGGTTTATTATGCTGGTCGCGTTGTATTGGTGGTTAGAACAACATGTGGCTCATGCGGTGAGTCAACGCTGGTTTATTCGTTTAAACGCGGGTCTTTATATCGATGAGTGGTTTACGCGCTTGGCTTTATGGCTGTGGCCACGACCTGAGGATCGGCATCGCTATGATTCAGTAGATGAGGAGAAGTCGGCATCATGAGTGAGTTTATCCAACTGGCCCGTCAGCAGTGTGCGCGCGTTGCGCCGATGTGGCCGCTCGCCGAATCGATTGCGGTAAATCCATGCTGGTTTTTTACCGACAAGCCCGTCGAGCGCGTGTCAGCGATTTGGAAGTATGTGTCAGATATCGATTTAGTGATGGACCGCGCATTTTATCGTCAGCAACTGTTGCAAGGTCATCTTGATGAGCAGATGCTGCCCACGGATGCGACAAAATGTTTATCTGAGCCACAACGATTGCCGCGCTGGTTTAATGTCACAGACATTGTCGATCAGCTACAAGCACGGCAGCGCAAAATGCTCTGGAAAGATGAGGTGGTACTGCAAATTAGTCAGTTTTGTGGTTTACACACCGAGTTTCCTGAGCGGTTTGTCGACGAATCACAGCCCGACAATGGTTTGTATCGTGGTTGGTTGACGGTTGTACGAGAGGATAAAGGCATCGCGACGTTGATGGCAGAAAGTCAGCTACCCGATTACTTCGATCCCTTACCGGATGATATCGATGCGCTTTTTCGCATGTTGGCGGATGATTGGTTACGACATTACAGCGAAGACGCGCTGAATTATTACTTGTTTGCGCTATTGATCGATGTCCTCGGGTGGTCCTCGGCGCTGCGTTACCGTGATTGGGATCCTTCTGCGCCGCACCATAATATTGAGCCGGTGCTGTCGCTGCTGGGCATTCGTTTGGCATGGGACTACGTTTTATGGCAGTGGGCTAAGGACACTTCGACTGAGCTATTTAATCGACTCAGCCAACGCTTTGCTCAACAAGCGGCGCGTTGCCAACGCGATTGTGAGCGTGTTGAGCAATCTCAGAAAATACTTTGGCAATGTCAACGTGCTTATGAGCATAAACAGCTTCTCAATTATCGCTTGGTGTCTAAATCTGAGGGCGCGCAGCAAGCGTATCCTACAATGCAGGCGGCTTTTTGTATTGATGTCCGATCTGAGCCGCTAAGACGCGCGCTTGATGCCCAACCAGGGGTTGCCAGTATCGGGGTTGCTGGCTTTTTTGGTCTACCGATTGGCTTTCGCTCGCAAGGACAGCAGCGTCCCCAGTTACCCGGGCTCTTAACTCCACAACTCTGGGTGACTGAGAAAGACGTGGCGACCCCCAGTGCAACGATTACAGCCATCGGTGAACTGTTGGACACGCCAACCTCAAGTCTCAATGCGGTTGAGGTGCTCGGTTTAGCGAAAGGCATTGGCTTATTTAGTGCTCATAATGAGGTGGAAGCGACTGACACGCCGCAGTCGGACTTGACTATCAATTTAGCCGACAATGAGCAACCGCTGCTTGATGCATTGGCGGGTACGTTAACCAGTTTGGGAATTACGCACTTTGCAGATCACTTTGTTTGGGTTGGACACAGTTCGCATCATGAAAATAATCCGCAACGCGCAGCGATGAATTGTGGTGCCTGCGGGGGACAGAGTGGCGCCATTAATGCCCGACTCATGTGCCAGTTGTTGAATCAGCCGGACATCCGGCAAGCACTGTCGACGCGAGGCATTGATATTCCAGAACGGACGCGATTCTATGCGGGGTTACATGAGACTGTGACGGATAGAATTTTGCCCCTCAGTGAGGCGTTTCCGGACGCTGTAAGACAAACCTTTGAACAGGCGAGTGCAGCGGTTCGGGACCGCAAGCAGTATCCGCAAACGCGCTCGGGTTTGAACCGCTTGGCTGGTCTGTTTAAGAAAACGCGTGATTGGGCCGAGGTTCGACCGGAATGGGGGCTGGCAGATAACTTTATGATGATTATCGCGTCACGGCAACGTACGGCTTCGATCGACTTAGACGGACGTGCGTTTTTGCACGATTACGATGCCCAGCAGGACCCTGATGCGAGTATTTTGGCCGCCTTAATCAGTGCTCCGGGTGTCGTGGCTCACTGGATAAACTGGCAGTATCTCACGTCGGTGACTGCACCGACGCGGCTCGGTAGTGGTAATAAGTTATTACATAACCGTGTGGCGCAAAATGTCGGAGTTTTTGAGGGCAACAGTGGCGATCTGCGTATCGGCCTGTCATTGCAGTCGGTTTGGGATGGCACGCAATGGCGGCACCGGCCGTGTCGGCTTCAGGTGGTCGTTGAGGCAACAGAATCACAGATCAAGCAAGCGCTGGACGCGAGTCCGAGTTTTAAACCATTGGTTCAGAATCGATGGCTCTATTTGTATCGACTGGCGGAGGATGGTCAGCTGATTCAAATGTACGCTTGAACTTACAAATCAGTTCGCGTAAAAGGGGGGCATCACTGGACTATGGCGTTGTCCCATGCGTGTTGCCCCCATTATTATCATTTCACTGGCGTTATGGTTAACGAGTTATAGCTTTTTGGCGAGTGCACAGACGTCGGTGGACGATGTTGTTAAACAGTCCCAGTCTGGTATCTGTCATACGCCAAGTAGTCCCTACTATGATCGCACAAAGCGGTTTACCGCTTATCACAATTTAAAAGATTGCTTAGCCGATGGCGGACGATTGCCAAAAGGTTATAAGCCGGCAGCGTCTGCCAGCTCAAATGAATCAAAGGCTTATCAACGTAACGCGTTTGGCCGTTGGAACGACGATGATAACGACTGTATGAACACGCGTCATGAGTTACTCGCACGGTTATCGAGTGTCGCGGTTACCTTGAGTGAAGATGGCTGTCGTGTGGTGCGAGGACACTGGCTGGACCCGTATACGGGACGCACATTCCTAAGTGCGGACGACTTAGATGTTGACCACTTAGTACCGCTCAAATGGGCCTGGACGCATGGCGCGGATCGGTGGGATCGCGCTCAACGTGAGCGTTTTGCTAATGATCCTATTAATCTGTTTGCCGTCGATGATAGTACCAACCGTCGTAAAGGCGCTCAGGGTCCGATGGACTGGCTGCCGCCTAATCAAGCATTTCAGTGCCAATATTTAACACGATTTCAACGTGTACTCAGGATCTATTCGTTTCAGGCTGCAGCGCGACAACGCATCGACGCACAGCGACAACGCGTTTGTGCGGAGACAACCGTTGCAGAGCGTTAATGATTGAAAATCTTTGTTTGCTAATAATGCAAAAATCAGACAATCAGATATACTATCCATAATACACGGTTTTATTATTTATTTTAGCCAAGTGTCGGCTTACAATAGCGTCTCGTTGCATAAAGGGATTTTTTGAGAATTGAGGATTAAGCGTAATATGCTGGTTCAACTTTTGGCTCTGCCAAGAAATTTAAAGCGGGTGGTCGCTGCAACCGTTGATGTGCTTGGCATTATGCTGGCACTGTGGTTTGCCGTGAGTGTTGATGCTCGAGTGTTCTACTTGCCGAGCAATTGGAACGATGTTGCTTTTGCTTTTGTGCTCTCCGTAGCTTCAGTATTTTTGTTTTATAAATTAGGTCTTTATCGTTCAGTAACCCGCTATATCGGTTCGAAAGCATTGCGAGCGGTTGTATTTGGTATGCTCGCCTCTTCCTCGGCGTTGGTGCTTTTTAGTGCGCTGATGGATGCTCGCGTTAACCTCAACGTTGTTGTTATTTATAGTTTGTCAGCCTTTATTTTTATCGCCGCTTCGCGTTTTGGGGCGCGTTCTGTGTTTCGTCAGGTGCAGTCGCGACCGAAAGACAACGTCATTATTTATGGCGCGGGTGAGGCAGGGCGCCAACTGGCACATGCGCTGATACATGGGCGTGAATATCACGCGGTTGCCTTTGTCGACGACGATGAAACGTTGCAAGGTGCAATGATACAGAACTTGTCTGTATTTCCTGTCAGCAAAATTGGCGAACTGACGCACAAGCTTGACGTCAAACGGATACTGTTGGCATTTCCAAGTGCATCGCGTTCAACACGTCGGAACGCACTTGAAATGCTGTCGCACTTACCCGTAACTGTACAAACCATTCCCGGTATGGCCGATATTATTGCCGGGGATGCAAAAATTGATGAGTTGCGCGAGGTGAATATTGAAGACCTGCTCGGACGAGATGCGGTCGCGCCGCAAATGGATCTGTTGACCCAGAACATCCGCGGTAAAGCGGTGATGGTCACGGGCGCAGGAGGGTCGATTGGCTCAGAATTGTGCCGTCAAGTTGCTGCACAGAAGCCCAAGGCACTTATTTTATACGAGTGGTCAGAGCCTTCGCTGTATTATATTCATGAAGAGCTCACACAAACCTATCCAGACGTTGCTATTTTCCCATTTGTGGGTTCTGTGCAAGATGAGATTACCCTGAAATCGGTGATGAATTCGCATCGTATCGATACGATATATCATGCCGCTGCGTATAAACATGTCCCCATGGTGGAGATGAACATTATACAGGCAGCGAGAAATAATGTACTGGGTACTTTATACACTGCGCAAGCAGCGATTGACGCAGGTGTCGAGAAGTTTGTCTTGGTTTCTACCGACAAAGCCGTCCGTCCTACCAATGTGATGGGGGCGACAAAGCGTTTGGCTGAGCTGATCCTACAAGGACTCGCTAAAACGACCCAAAAAACTGCGTTTTGTATGGTGCGGTTTGGGAATGTGCTGGGTTCGTCGGGTTCTGTTGTGCCTAAATTTAGAGAGCAGATCAAGAAAGGCGGACCCATTACGCTCACTCACAAGGATATTACGCGTTACTTTATGATTATCCCTGAAGCCGCCCAGCTCGTTATTCAGGCAGGTGCTATGGGCGATCAAGGCGATGTGTTTGTTTTGGACATGGGCGAACCGATTAAAATCTATGACTTGGCGAAACAAATGATTCGGTTGTCGGGTTTAACTGTTAAAGATGAGCAAAACCCTCATGGCGACATCGAGATCAAAATCACCGGGCTGCGACCGGGCGAAAAGCTATACGAAGAGTTAATTATCGGCAATACCGATCGCCTCACTCCTCACCCTCGTATTCGTCGTGCATCTGAACATTCGCTTGCTTGGACGGAGGTTGAGTCGCTATTAAATGATGTGATTGCGTGTTGTGCAGAAATGGATGGACAGCGCTTACGTGATATTTTAAAAGACGCTCCTTTGGACTACACGCCGGATAGTCGCTGTGTTGACCTGCACTACCCGGTACAGATCACAAAAAAGATTAAACATTCTTTGAGCCAGCCTCAACAGCCTCACTAGTTTACACTTATACAACTTGCAGTCTCGCGGAATCATCGCCGCGGGATTGCAAATCTATTTTTTCTCACCATAATCGTTAAATACAGTCCAAATATGGTGAAAACAATATGAAAAAACTTTCCTCCGTGACTCTCGGTCTTGGTCTGCTATTGGCGGGTGGTGTTCAGGCTCAAGATGCTATCACATACAACGACCAGCAAAAATTACACGACATTGCCGATGCCGTAAGTGCTAAACGAATTGAACAGGATATTCGTAAGTTAGTGAGTTTTGGCACTCGTCATACCTTATCCGAAACGGAATCTGATACTCGTGGTATTGGTGCTGCAAGACGCTGGGTTTACCAAGAGTTTCAACGCATTTCCGCTGACTGTGGTGGTTGTCTTGAAGTGATGTACGTATCGGATATTGTCGAGGGCGAAGATCGTATTCCTGATGCGACCGAAGTAAAAAGTGTGATTGCGATTCAGCGTGGCTCAACGGATCCCGACCGTTATGTGATGATGTCCGGTGATATTGACTCGCGGGTCAGCGATGTGATGGATGCGACTTCCGATGCGCCAGGGGCTAATGATAACGCTTCGGGTGTGGCGGGTACGCTCGAAGCCGCGCGAGTGCTCAGTCAGTATAACTTTGATGGCTCGATAGTTTATGCGGCGCTGTCTGGCGAGGAGCAAGGCTTGTTCGGTGGTAAAATTCTTGCGCGCAAGGCAAAGCAAAATAAATGGCGCATCATGGCCGTCCTGAATAACGACATGATTGGCAATATTGAAGGTATCAATGGGGTGATCAATAACACCACCGCCCGCATTTTTGCTGAGGGAACTCGAATGGATGAAACCGATCGCGAGGCGACCATGCGACGGTTTTACGGTGGCGAAAATGACTCGCCTTCACGTAATGTAGCGCGCTATATCGATACCATGGCTGACCGTTATATTGCCAACTTAGATACCATGATTGTTTATCGCTTGGATCGCTTCGGCCGTGGCGGTCACCATCGACCGTTTAATGACCTAGGGTATCCGGGTGTACGTATTATGGAAACTAACGAGAATTATAATCGTCAGCATCAGGACTTGCGCACGGAAAACGGGATTGAGTACGGTGACACTATCGAGGGTGTGGACTTTGATTACGCGGCTAAGTTGACGGCGTTGAATGCGGTTTCATTAGCCGGTATGAGCTGGGCGCCTGAACCGCCGCAGAACGTAGATATTCGCGGTGCCGTGCAACCCTCGACCACACTCACTTGGAACGACGCTCGTGGCGAAGAAAATGTTATGGGTTACAAAGTGTACTGGCGTCTTACCTCTGAACCACAATGGCAGTGGAGTCGCTACGTGGGTGATGTGAACGAATATACGCTTGAGAACGTAGTGATTGATAACTACATTTTTGGAGTTGCCAGTGTGAGCCCCGATGGATTCGAAAGTCCAGTGGTTTTCCCGGGGCCAGCAGGTGAGTTCTCAATCGAGTTCGAGGATGACACAGACGACAACTAATCAATTTAAACCGTTGCAGCGGCCAGAAACTGATTCTGGTCAGCTGCGCACCATTGGCTTCGAAATCGAATTCAGTGGGCTATCAGTTCAGCAGACGCTCGAGGTACTGCAATCCCATCTTAAAGGTCAAGTCGATCATATATCCCTCGCCGAACGCAGTATCCAACATGAACAACTCGGTACCTTTCATATTGAGTTAGATTGGAGTTATTTAAAACGTATCGCACGAGAGCAGCCGACCAGTGGTACAGCTGAACATATTTGGCTAGAAGAATTGCACGCCTTGGCCGAGCGTATGGTTCCCATGGAAATTGTTTGTCCACCGATGACGTTACAACAATGCGAATGTTTGTTTCCGATTATTGAGGCACTCAGAGAGGCGGGTGCTAAAGGTACGGATGAATCTTGGATAGCTGCCTACGGAGTGCATATTAATCCTCAAGTAGCGAGTGAAGACAGCACTGATGTATTACGTTATTTGCAGGCATTTTCGTTACTACAGTGGTGGTTGTTTAAAGCGCTCAAGGTGGATACGACTCGTAAAATGAGCCCTTATATTGATAAGTATCCTGAGGCGTACATTCGGCATTTGTGTCAGCAATCTGAGGTCAGTGAAGGGCAATTAATTGATGATTACCTAAAATTTAATGCGTCCCGTAATCGCGCGTTAGATATGTTGCCGCTTTTTGCGTATTGGCGGCCCGAGGTTGTAAGCAAAGCCGTGGGCGATGCCAAAGTGGGTGCGCGACCTACCTTTCATTTTCGTCTACCCAACTGTCATATTGAGCGAATAGGCTGGCAACTCGACACGGCTTGGCGTAGTTGGTGGGTGGTCGAGCAGTTAGCAAATGACACGGCTGCACTGACGTATTGGAAGGATGCCTTTTTGGCGGCAGATAGGCCGTTATTAGGTGTTGATGAATCCGCATGGATCGATAGGGTAGCATCATGGCTGAACGACCGCGCGTGGTGGTAACGGGCAATGCTCGCCGCTGGTCTCCTTCATGGTGGTGTACGCAGCTCACGTTGTGGTTGTTGGGCGCACAAGCCATCCGCGTGAGTACTCGGCATCACGTATCACGTAATGCTGATGTCGATGCACTGATCATTGGTGGGGGAGATGACATCAGCCCCAATCATTATGGTCAGAGCGCAAAGCCGGATGGTGACTATGATCCGGCTCGTGATGCATTAGAAATTGAGTGGATTCGGTGGGCGTTAAAGACCGATACGCCGATGCTTGGAATATGTCGTGGCGCACAATTAATTAATGTCGTGTTGGGTGGGGAACTGAACCAAAATATCCGCTCCTTGCGTAAACGAACCTACAACCGTCCGGGTCTATTGCCGACCAAGCAAGTTTGGTTAAAGCATCACTCGAGACTGCGTCAGGTAGTGGGGCATCGTAAGTTGCGAGTGAATAGTTTGCACTATCAAGTGGTGACACGACCAGGCGACGGAATGCAGGCGGTTGGTTGGGACTTGGACGAGTTTATTCAAGCCACTGAGCATGCTGAGCGTCCTATTATCGGCGTGCAGTGGCATCCTGAGTATTTATTTTACTTATCCAGTGAACGGCGCATTTTTGCGTGGTTACTTCGCTGTATTTCTGCACGATAGGAGCGTCTGTGAAAAAGGTGTTGATCGGTGTTTTGGCGTTAATGGCTGCGGCGTGCAGTAACAACGAAGACATACATATTAATAAACAAGTGCCGCCGCATCATACCGAGGATGGCTTTAAAAATTTGCACGGTCCTGAAAAGCAAAGTGGATTTTTTGATTATTGGTACATGCGTTGGTTTGGGGAAACGGAATGGGCCGATCAATCGGAGCAAGTTGATGCGATTCCTTTTATGCAGGCCGATTTGAATAAAATCTCTAACCCTAACCCCGAGGATCGGCAAGTTACGTGGATAGGGCATTCGACATTTCTACTTCAATACCAGGGGATGGCGGTGCTTACCGATCCGATTTTTAGTGAGCGAGCATCGCCCGTGAGCTTTATGGGGCCTCAGCGTTTGACTGAACTGCCTGTACAGTTATCAGACTTGCCTCCGATTGATGCCGTGATTATTTCTCATGACCATTATGATCATTTAGACGCTGATACGATTGAAACACTGGGCAACTCGACTCATTACTTCGTTCCGCTTGCCTTGAAGCCGTGGTTTCTTGAGCTAGGCATTGCAGAAGACAATGTTACCGAACTTGATTGGTGGCAAGGCGCAGCGACTAACGACCAGCTGCGTGTTCATGCAACTCCTAGTCAACATTGGTCTGGTCGAAGTCTTTGGGATCGCTTTGAGACCTTATGGGCGAGCTACGTGATTGATATTGGCGATTGGCGCGTATGGTTTGGCGGGGATACGGGCTATAACGCCATACAGTTTAAAGAAATCGGCCATGTGTTTAATGATATTGACCTTGCGTTGATGCCTGTGGGTGCCTACTTACCCCGTTGGTTTATGAAAATGCCTCATGTTGATCCGGAGCAAGCCACTCTGATTCATCAAGATATTGGTGCTAAGCAAAGTATCACGATGCATTGGGGGGCATTTCAATTAGCGGCAGAGGGTATTCCGCAAACCATCGATGATATTAAGCACGCGCGTGAAAAGGCGCAATTGTCGGAAAACGAGTTTCGCATTATGCCAGTGGGTGCGACTGAGATTTTAACGTCCGATAGCGTGAAGTAAGTTTCGATAATACTGATCTTAAAACCTCTCTCGGATGTATTTCTATTCGAATATATTGAACAATCGTTTTTACAGGATTATTTATGACCATTGCGCAGCGGCTTTATGCGGGATTTGCCTTTATTATATTACTGATTATCGGGATTACCGTTGTTGGTACTTATCAAGTTGGCCAAATCGATCAAACGTTGAGACAGGTGAATGGAGTCGGTAGCGAAAAGCAACGCTATGCGATTAATTTCCGCGGTAGTGTGCATGACCGTGCGATAGCATTACGCGATTTTGTGTTGACTGAACAGGCATCGAAGCGACGCGAATATCGCGCGCTTATTGATAAGCTTCAAGGCGATTATGCCGATGCGCAGCAAGGACTGGATCAACTTATTGCCGATCCAAAATACGTTAATGATAAAGAAAAGCAGTTATTAGCGCGTATTAGTGAGATCCGTGAACAAGCCTTAGCCACTTCTGATCGTGTCTATCAGCTGTTGGCGCAGGATCTGCGTCAGCAAGCTCAAGATTATGTTTTAAGCGATTTATCGCCGGCCTATGCGGAATGGTTGGTAAGGATTAACGACTTTATCGATTATGAAGAGAAGATCATCGCCGACGGTGTTGATGGAGTGCTTGAACGCAGTAATGGATTTGCGGTTCTGATGTGGTGTGTGGCTGTGATTGCTGCACTTGTTGCGGCAGCCATCAGTTATTACATTGTACGTCGGCTAACACATACCTTAGGCGGCGAGCCAGAAGCGGTTGTTGAGGTCTTGGAAACCATCGCGGCGGGTGATTTAACGGTTGAGACTCGTTCGAAATACGAGGGTAGCTTGATGGCGCAGGTCAACCGTATGGTGCGGCAGCTACGAGCGCTGGTAAAAGAGGTCGATGAAACGTCCGATCAACTGCTGAATGCCTCTGGTGAACTGAGCGAAACCAGTGATAACAACACGCAGATGGTGATTCGCCAGCAGGATGAAACGACACAAGGAGCCACTGCGATCAATGAAATGTCGCAAACGGTATCTGAGGTCGCTTCACATACAAATGAGGCGGCACAGTTAGCGGATGAGACTGATCGCGAAACGCAAACAGGCAGTCGTGAGGTGGCGGCAACAATTAGCTCAATTGAGCAGCTTGCCGATGAGGTTGAGAGTGCGGCCTCGGTGATTGTTGAGTTGAGCGATAATACGGCTGAGATCGACAAAGTGTTGGAAGTGATAGAGGGTATCGCCGACCAAACTAACTTGCTTGCGCTAAATGCCGCTATTGAAGCTGCACGGGCGGGTGAGCATGGGCGTGGATTCTCGGTTGTTGCTGACGAAGTTCGCGCGCTTGCGAATCGTACACAAGAGTCCACGCAGAGCATTCAAGATCTGATTGAGACGATGCGTAACAGTGCTTCTCAGGCGGTTGATGTGATGCAACGCGGTCAGGAGCAAGCAGGTAATAGTGTTGAGCAAGCTCGCCGAGCGGGTAAATCGTTGGATACGGTCAATCACGTGGTTAAGCAAATGACCGATATGAATGCGCAAATTGCCACAGCAGCTGAGGAACAAAGCTCGGTCGCGGAAGAAATCAATCAGAACTTTCATAAAATTACCGAAGCCACTGAAGAGACAGCAGCGGGCTCTGAGCAAGTCAGTGAGTCGAGCCGTCAGCTTAACGAGCTTGCACGCAATTTAAGTGAGCGTGTCAAACGTTTTAAAACGGCGTAGATTTAGCCACTCGGTGTTTTGGCTCTTGATTTACAAGGCTAAAACACCTAGTATACGCGCCTTATGGAGAGGTGTCCGAGTGGCTGAAGGAGCACGCCTGGAAAGTGTGTATACGGCAACGTATCGAGGGTTCGAATCCCTCTCTCTCCGCCATATCCAAAAAAACCGCCTTTACGGCGGTTTTTTTATGCCCGCGTAGCTTGCGCCTTTGGCGCAAGGGCGGTGGTTGTTGTCGCGCAAAATGCGCGACGTACGGTGGGTCGGATGTGGCGTAGCTTGCGCCTTTGGCGCAAGGGCGATGGTCGATGTCGCGCAAAATGCGCGACCTACCAAAGGACGGCGATTATCCCAAGCGGTAGCGTGAGCAGGAATAACAACCATAGAATCAATGCGCGGCTCAAGGTCCGCACGAGACCAGGCTCTATCAACCACAAAAAGCTCCGGTAGCCCGACAGCTGGTGTTTGACTATCTTGAATTGGGTTAATGCAAGTGTGGTGGTGAGAAGCGTAATGACCCCTGCAAGGACGGTATTGAATAAGGTGCTTTCAGTAAACCACATCAATGACAGCATGGCTAAGGCGAACAAATAGGCTAAGTAGTGCATGCCCGCAGGGGATACTATCTGTAACATCATATGTAGGCGTGGGTGGCGCTGGACAGGCCTACTCAATTTCTCAAAACGGCGTGTAGCGGCATAGCTGTATGCGAGTACGTGAACAGCAATGACCAATAGCATGAACACCAGTGCTTTGCCAAACGACTCAGTTTTAGCGAGTCCCAGTGCGAGCAGTAGCAACGTTGGAGCCGCGAACAGCAACTGACCGCGACAATAGCCGATGTAAAAATGCCTATAACCAGCCACGTGAATTACCCAGGCCGTGTGCCTCGGTTTTACAATCGTGTTATAGATGATGAATGATAGGCTGCTGAGTCCGATGATTATCAATGCGGCCAGCCAAAAACCGGGGTTACCGATGTCAAATGTGTATAAAAGGTAACCCGGAAGTGGACCGAGTATGAGCAACACAGGTTGGATCATGAGCGCGAATACTGCGGCGATTTTTATTAGTGTGCGATTACTTTCTGAAAAAGCGCGCAGTTGATGTTTTTCACATGTGCGGTACATGTTTGCAGGGTCCCTGGGTCATCGTCATCGTCGCGCAAAATGCGCGACCTACACCAATGCAATGGATTTGTCGCCGATCTGTAGCTTGCGCCTTGGGCGCAAGTTGGTGAGCTGCTCACTGTGATCAATGACAATTAAAGGTCGGTTTGTTTCGGCCAATATATGATTCAAAGTGGCGGCACTAGTGGAATCTAAGCCGTTAAACGGCTCATCAAGTAATAGCCAGTGCCCGTTGCCTGAGAGTGCCAGTATCAATTTGAGCTTTTGCTGATTTCCTTGCGAAAGCTTGCCTACCGTTGCCGTTAAACAATCTGAAAACTGAAAAGCTTCAATCAATTGATTGCGTTGTGTTATGTCGCAACGTTGATACTTGTCGTATAGCGAAAACACTGTAGTTATGGTCATGTTGTCGGGGATTTGAATACTATCGGCAACGAGGTCGGGGCGATCGTCAACGTTCAACGAGCCCGAACTGGGCGTGATTAACCCGCTGAGAAGCTGTAAAAAGGTAGATTTTCCAGCACCGTTTTTACCTGTGAGCTGATACTGCCCTTCTGGCAGCGCGAGCGTAACGGAATCTAAGATTAAGTTATCACCGAGCTTTACGCTGACATTATTCAATTCAATGTTGGTCATTTATATGCATCTTGTAAGCGGATATCTGCCGCCATGTTACGGTAGCTTGCGCCTTTGGCGCAAGGTGCAATGCCTGATGTCGCGCAAGATGCGCGACGGTATTGAATTTTTGTTTAGAAATAGTAAAGAGACTGTTTAGCAGAAAGCATATTGTCTATTGTAACAAAGTGTTTCAAATTGAAGTTTCATTTTGTTTGGAGGTAGTTATGTTTAAACGTTCCTTACTTGTTATTGCGCTGAGTAGTGCGCTCGCCGCTTGTGGTGGATCTGACTCAAGCACCGACTCAACAACCGGTGATAATGGCGGCGGTAATGAAACCGCATCATCTACAATTGTGACCGAAGGGGTCATCACGGGTTTTGGTAGTGTTTACGTAAACGGTGAACGTTATCGTTCTGACAACGCCACCATTGCGCTCGATAATGCTCAATCTGGCACCGAGAGTGACTTAAAGGTCGGTATGGTGGTGAAAATGAAAGCCACACGCTCCGGTAATGAAACACCTGAAGCCAGTGAGATCGCGTATGAAGAAGAAATTCAGGGTCGCGTAGACTTCATCGATATCGATAATCAAGCGTTTACTGTATTAGGTCAAACCATAAACTTTGATGATGTCACGGAATTTGTAGGAGTAACCGACAGTACGCTCGCCGTAGGTAACTTTGTTGAAATCAGTGGGTATTTAAACGAAGACGGTGAATTTTACGCGACCTTGGTGGAGCTTGAGAGCGACGAGGATGAGCTTAAAGTAAAAGGCAATATAGCTGGGCTCGATACGGACGCGCAAACCTTCATGCTGGGCGAACTCACCATCGACTATTCGCAAGCGAATTTCGAAGAGATGACGGCTGATGATTTGCAAGATGGGTTAGCCATTAAAGTTGAAGGAAGTCAGTATGATTCAACCACAGATACGTTGATTGCTGATTCTATTGAGCAAAAAGATAGCCGCTTGGACGACGATGTTGATGAGCTGGAAGTCGCGGGTGTTGTCGGTAATTATGATGCTGAGGCGGGTACCTTTATCATTAAAGGTTACCAAGTTGCCCTTGATGACGATACTGAATTTGATGAGGGTGAAGAGGTCGATCTAAGTAACGGTGTTCGTATCAAAGTTGAAGCACGTAATGATGGCGAGTCTTGGATTGCTGAAGAAATAGAATTTCAAGAGTACCGTGCGGTAGGGCGCACCGAGGGTGCTGTCAGTGAAATTGACGTGGATAACGGATTGATTACTGTAAACGGCATTGAATTCTTAACCACCTCGCAAACCCGTTATAAAGATGATTCGGATGCTGATTTGCGTCAATTCACGTTCGACGATATTGCCGTCAACGACGTATTACGTGTCATTGCGCGTGAAGACCAACAGGGTCAAGCGATTGCTCTGAAGATTAAGCGTTTAGATGAAGAAGATCGTGACGGTGAGATTAAGGGCGTACCCAATGATATTTCGGAGTCGGGTTTCACGCTTGCTGGAGTTGAAGTCATTATTAATGACGAAACACGCTTTAAAACCGATGATTCACGGATTTCGCTCGATGAATTCATTGCCTTGTTCGACGGCGATACTGAGTTGCGCGTTGAGGTTGAAGGCGAGTGGGACGGTGACCAACTGATTGCGCACAAAGTCGAGGTCGACCTCGAAGACGAAGGTGATGCCGGCGATGGTGACGATGAGGGTGATGAGCGTCAGGGCTATACCGAATATGAAGGTGAGGTGACGGACGTCAATGGCGAAGCTTTTACGGTTAATGGCATCGAGGCGCGTTTAACCTCTGATAGCGAGCTGAAAATTAACGACGAAGAGGTCACATTGCAAGCGTTTGTTGATGCATTAGCTGAAGGTGTTGTGGTTGAGGTCGAAGGCCAGTGGCAAGAACAAAGCTACGTGCTTGTCTACGAGGCAGAAATCGACGATTAATCGTAGCTTGCGCCTTTGGCGCAAGGGCGGTATCTGTTGTCGCGCAAGATGCGCGACGTACGGCGGTGGGGTGTTCGATGTCGCGATGGTTGTTGTCGCGCAGAATGCGCGACCTACGGTGGGTGGGGGCCGATGTCGCGATGGTTGTTGTCGCGCAAGATGCGCGACCTACGGTGGGTGGGGGCCGATGTCGCGATGGTTGATGTCGCGCAGGATGCGCGACGTACGGCGGTGGGGGGCCGATGTCGCGATGGTTGTTGTCGCGCAAGATGCGCGACCTACGGTGGGTGGGGGCCGATGTCGCGATGGTTGATGTCGCGCAGGATGCGCGACGTACGGCGGTGGGGGGCCGATGTCGCGATGGTTGTTGTCGCGCAAGATGCGCGACCTACGGTGGGTGGGGGCCGATGTCGCGATGGTTGATGTCGCGCAGAATGCGCGACCTACGGTGGTGGGGTGTTCGATGTCGCGATGGTTGATGTCGCGCAGAATGCGCGACCTACGGTGGTGGGGGCCGATGTCGCGATGAATGATGTCGCGCAGAATGCGCGACCTACGGCGGGTCGGATGTGGCGTAGCTTGCGCCTTTGGCGCAAGGGCGATGGTTGTTGTCGCGCAAAATGCGCGACCTACGGTGGTGGGGGCCGATGTCGCGATGGTTGATGTCGCGCAGAATGCGCGACGTACGGTGGTGGGGGCCGATGTCGCGATGGTTGTTGTCGCGCAGGATGCGCGACCTACGGTGGTGGGGGCCGATGTCGCGATGGTTGATGTCGCGCAGAATGCGCGACGTACGGTGGTGGGGGCCGATGTCGCGATGGTTGATGTCGCGCAGAATGCGCGACCTACGGTGGTGGGGGCCGATGTCGCGATGAATGATGTCGCGCAAGATGCGCGACCTACGGCGGTGGGATGTTCGATGTCGCGATGGCTGATGTCGCGCAGGATGCGCGACGTACGGTGGTGGTGTGTTCAATGTCGCGATGGTTGATGTCGCGCAGGATGCGCGACGTACGGTGGGTGGGATGTCCGATGTCGGTACGGCGGGGCGATGTTTGATGTGGCTCAAGATGCGTGGCGCACTTCGACCTAAGTCGAATGTTTAATTTTTATTGGCTTGCATATGCTTAAACCAAATCTATTTGGTTGCGGAGTATGTATATGCAGGCCTATCACCAACTTTATTCTGATGCTCAGCAAGATCCAGAGGGATTCTGGCTTGAGCAGGCGCATCGTTTACATTGGTTTAAAGCGCCTCAACAGGCGGCTAATTTAAAAACCAATGGCTTAGCCGATTGGTTCCCCGATGGCGAGTGCAATATTAGCTATCAAGCACTGGATGCGCAGATAGAAGCGGGGCGAGGCGAACAAGTTGCCCTGTACTACGACTCTCCCGTTACGCAAACTAAACAGCAGTGGACATTTAACCAGTTGCGGGACGAAGTGGCGCGCTGCGCGGGTATGATCCAAGCGGCGGGTGTGAGTAAAGGCGATCGCGTGGTTATTTACATGCCGATGATCCCACAGGCAGCCATTGCGATGCTGGCGTGTGCGCGACTGGGCGCGATTCATTCCGTTGTGTTTGGTGGTTTTGCGGCACACGAACTTGCAATCCGAATTGATGATTCGGAGCCTGCATTGCTGATTACCGCCTCATGCGGTATTGAGGGGCAGCGTGTGCTCGACTATAAACCTATTGTCGATAAAGCATTACACGAAGCTGAACACCCGCCACAACATGTGATTGTGTATCAACGCTCACAAAGCCACGCGTCGATGCAGTCACCTCGCGATATTGACTGGACAAACGCGATAAAAGACGCACCTGCGGTTGATGCGGTGCCGGTGAATGCCACTCATCCACTGTATATTCTATACACGTCGGGAACCACGGGACGTCCGAAAGGGGTGGTACGTGACCATGGTGGCTATGCTGTGGCACTGAACTTCTCCATGAATTACGTTTACGGTATGCATCCCGGAGAGACCTTATTCACTGCCTCAGACGTGGGCTGGGTCGTCGGCCATTCTTATATTGTATACGGTCCGTTGTTGTTCGGTTGCAGTTCTATACTCTATGAGGGAAAGCCGATTAATACACCCGACGCGGGTGCGTTTTGGCGAATTATCCAAGACTACCAAGCATCGGCTGTATTTTCGGCACCGACGGCGTTTCGTGCCATTAAAAAAGAAGACCCTCATGGTGAGCATTTAGCCAAATACGATATTAGCGCGTTAAAGCGCATTTACATGGCCGGTGAGCGGCTCGACCCCGCTACGCTCGAGTGGACTGAGCATCTGACCGATCGTCCGGTGTATGACCACTGGTGGCAGACTGAAAGTGGTTGGCCAATGTGCGCTAACCCCGTGGGAGTAGGCGCTACCCCTGTCAAGCCGGGCTCTTCAAGCCTGCCTGTGCCGGGTTATGAATTTGCCATCCTCGATCCACAAGGTCAGCCATTAGGCGCTAATGAAGAAGGTTCCGTGTGCTTGCGTCTGCCGTTGCCGCCGGGCTGTTTACCGACGGTGTGGGGCGATGAACAACGTTTACAGGATAGCTACCTGAAGGCGTTTCCGGGTTATTACTGCAGTGGCGACGGGGGGTACATGGACGACGATGGCTATGTATTCATTATGGGCCGTACTGATGACGTGATTAATGTGGCAGGTCACCGACTGTCGACCGGTGAAATGGAAGAAGTATTAGCGCAACATACTGCTGTCGCTGAATGTGCGGTTGTTGGTCAACCTGATGAACTCAAGGGCGAGTTACCGGTGGGGCTGGTGATTTTGAAAAATGATGCGCAGATCTCAACAGAGGAATTGCAGGCGCAACTTATTGCTCAAATTCGCGAGACGATCGGTGCGATTGCATGCTTAAAAACGCTCTACGTTGTGCCCAAGTTGCCCAAAACGCGCTCAGGGAAAATTTTGCGCCGGTTGATTCGACAAGTATTACAGGGCGACACCGTGGCGGTTCCTTCGACCATAGACGACCCGGATAGTGTTGAGATGATTCAAACAGTGGTAAAGCAGCAAAATGAAGCTAGGAAAGTCAGTTGAAATCCCGTTAGAATAGAGGCTTTGTAAGTTAATTTAACGGGTATTGAATGACACTTTCTATTGTCGCAGTTGTTTTGGGTTTAATTGTCTTAGTCTGGAGTGCTGATCGCTTTGTCGAAGGTGCTGCCGCAGTTGCCAAAAACTTAGGGATGGCGCCGCTTGTTATCGGCATGGTGATCATTGGCTTCGGTACTTCAGCGCCAGAGATGGTGGTCTCGGCGTTGGCATCATCACAAGGTAACCCAGCGCTCGCACTGGGTAATGCATTTGGCTCAAATATCACGAACATTTCGCTGGTGTTGGGTGTCACGGCCGTGTTGGCACCGATTGCAGTGCAGTCGGGGGTGATTAAACGTGAGTTACCCGTGCTGATTGCGATTACTTTACTTACGGCTGCGTTCCTGTGGGACTACCAAATAACCACGATTGAAGCCTGGATCCTTTTAGCGATATTTGCTACCTACATGGGTTGGTCAATCTGGTTAGGTAAAAACAGCAGCGACGATAGCTTGGCCGCTGAGTTTACTCAGGAAGTCGACGCTAATCCGATGTCGATGAAGCCTGCGGTTATCTGGTTGATGATTGGTTTAGTGTTATTGGTTGCGAGCTCCAGAGCACTGGTTTGGGGGGCTGTAAACATTGCTACCGCGCTTGGTGTGAGTGACTTGGTGATTGGCTTGACTGTGGTCGCTATTGGTACATCGCTGCCAGAACTCG
Source organism: Idiomarina sp. D18 (assembly GCF_057748155.1). Taxonomy (NCBI): domain Bacteria; kingdom Pseudomonadati; phylum Pseudomonadota; class Gammaproteobacteria; order Alteromonadales; family Idiomarinaceae; genus Idiomarina; species Idiomarina sp. D18. The sequence goes on along the minus strand of NZ_CM173240.1, from coordinate 1,680,950 downwards.
CCTCTGCCATTGCTGCGACGCGCAAAAACGAGCATGATTTGGCGTTGGGTAACGTGATTGGTTCAAACATGTTCAATACCCTTGCGGTCGTGGGTATTGCTGGTGCCATCCATCCGATTGATTTAGAACCGTTGGTGCTTTCGCGTGATTGGGTCGCAATGGCCGGTCTCACACTATTGTTGTTGCTGTTTTCTTTGCGGGTTAATCGTTTAGGTCGAATTAACCGTGTACATGGTGTGACGTTCTTAGTCCTTTACGTTGCTTACACGGTTTATCTGATAAGCACGGGGTTCACTCCCGCGTTAACCAGTTAAATAGACTGACGATAGACATGAGCCGCGCGAGTCGCGGCTTTTTTATTCATTATTGTTGAAAATCGTTCGCATTAGCATTACACTCGTTGATAGTTAATTACGAGGTGATGTTCAGTGTACGTTTGTTTATGCAAAGGCGTTTCGGATAAAACCATTGCTAAGTCAGTTGCTACTGGCGAGGTATCAAGTATGCGAGAGCTCCGTCAGCAGTACGGTGTGGCTTCGCAGTGCGGTTGCTGTAAGCAATGCGCTAAGGAAGTCTTGAATGAGGCTTTAGAAAAACGTAACGATCATGTGCTGCCAGGCACTAAAATTCCTACTACGGTGTGCTACACTTAACTGAGTTTCTAATTTTAGAACCAGCTTAAGGAGCACATCCCGCATGAAAGGTGACGCAAAAGTCATTCAGCAGCTTAATAAGGTGCTGACGCTCAAACTGACCGCTATTAACCAGTACTTCTTACATGCGCGCATGTTTCGAGACTGGGGTTTTGAATCCCTCAACAATGTTGTTTATAAAGCGTCTATCGAAGAAATGAAGCACGCTGACGTGCTCATTGAACGGTTGCTGTTTTTAGAGGGCATGCCGAACTTACAAGAGCTTGGCAAGCTTTATATCGGTGAAGACCCACGCGAGATGTTAGAAATGGACCATAAGGTTCAGTTCAACGACATTAATGCTATTCGTGACGCCGTTAAAGTTTGTGAAAGCCACCAAGATTACGTCAGTCGAGATGCGCTGAATAAGATTCTTGATAAGCAAGAAGAGCATTTAGACTGGTTAGAAACACAAATCGATTTAATGTCGCGCCTAGGTACAGAAGTATACCTTCAGTCGATGTTAAAAGAGGAGGACTAGAATGAAAGCCGAGAACAAAGTCGTCGAGCAGTTAAACCGTTTACTCGCTTTCGAACTGACCTCTATTGACCAATACACATCCCATTCGCGCCAGTATGAAGATATGGGTTTGATGAAACTGTATGAACGTATCAATCATGAGATTGATGATGAGCGGGGTCATGCTGACCTATTGATTCGTCGTATTCTATTTTTGGAAGGTAAACCTAATATGTCCAACCGCGAGCCTCACAATATCGGCTCGGACGTGCGTGAAATGTTAGAAAATGACCTACAGCTGGAATACAACAACGCTAAAACCCTGCGTGAAGTGATCGACTATTGCGAGCAAGTGGATGACTATGTCACACGTGATATGTTGGTGGGAATTTTACGAGATACGGAAGAAGACCACGCCTATTGGCTGCGTATCCAATTGAACCTGATGGATCGCTTGGGTGAGGCGCTTTATTTGCAAGGCATGAAGTAAAATTAACCTCTTTCAATCATAGAAAACGCGGCAGAGTTAGCCGCGTTTTTTGTGTTGCTTGCTCTGGCAGGGTTTACCAAAACCGCAGACGTCTTAACAATAAAAACTCGACCACGGCGATCCCCAGTAGAATCCAGCAAAAAATCTCAAAGGCACTGGTGTTCTCGACGCCTGGCATGCCACCAATGTTGATACCAAACACCCCAGTTAAAAAGCTCAATGGCAAAAATACGCCTGCAATGACTGACAGCCAGTAGGTATTTCGGTTCATCTTTTCGGCGACCGCTTGTTGTATTTGCTCGCGCTGCATCCACACTTGTTCAAGCATCAGGTCGATTTGCTCCAATAACCGCTGGGTGGTATCGCGCTCGTTCAGTAGCCATTGGTGCAACTCCGCATCAATCCATTTCTCGCTCTCACTGGTAAACTTATCAAGCGCGGCTAATTGCGGACGAATAAAGCGGTTTAAGCGTAGTAAGCGTCGGTGCATTACGGCTAGTTTCTTTTGCTGTTCAGCCGTATTGTCAAAGCCTTCTGCTTCCATTTGCTCGACGTTGAGTTCAATATCGTCAATGACATCTTCGATCTTTTGGTTTAACTGCTCGACAAGGTGCACCAAAAAGTCATTTAAGCTTTCAGGTCCTTGTTGGTTTTGCAGATCATCGCGTATATGAGCTACCGCTTTGAAATGATGCTTGCGAAACGTGTACACGGTCTCTTTATAATAGAGGATGCGTAAGCTCATCATATCTTCAGGTTGAGCCCCTTCATTGAGGTTTACGCCTCGCAATAACAGAACAAAGCCGTCTTTGAGTCGCTGAAAGCGTGGACGCGTATCTTCTTCAAGCATGGCGTCAATAATAGGCTCGGGAATATCAGCGGCTTTCAGCCATTCATTGATACCTTCCACGTCACGCTGAAAGTGAAACCAACAACCGGGGCGAGACTTAACAGTGTCGTCGTTGGTGATTGCTTGCGCAGGGTGCTGGTTAAAATCCCAAGCATCGATTAAAAAGTTCATAAAGCGCTCCAATAATAAGCGCCCAAATCACATAAGTGATTGATTGTTGAGCGCTTAGTCAGGTAATTGACATATATTGGAATCAAACACCACTAAATGGTCGAAGTCAACATTTATCCCTACCATTTGACCCGATGGCAAGGGTTGGTGTGAAGGACCGACTGCGAGTACATGTTCATGGTTGTCTAAGGCAAGCGTATACAGGTAATGCGATCCGCGAAAGCCACGCCCAACAACTTTAGCCTGCAGGCGGTGGGGTTGATCGGTTGAGACAATCAGCACATCGTCTGGGCGCACGAGGAACGTAACGTCGTGATCGTCTTGATCACAGAGAACCTCATGGTCGATAACGCCCAAAGCACTGTGCAGTTGGTGCGATTTAATCTGGCCATTCAGTAACACTCCGCGACCGATAAAGTCGGCGACCAGTTCATGCTCGGGTTGATGGTAAAGCTCGTAGGGGGTATTCCACTGCAATAACTGACCGGCATACATGACGCCCGCTTTATCCGCCATAGCAAAGGCTTCTTGCTGATCATGGGTGACTAACAGTGCGGTAATACCTTCTTCCTTTAATAAGTTACGCACATCTTGCGCTAACAGTTCGCGCAGTTCTGCATCAAGACTCGAAAAAGGTTCGTCTAACAGCATGAGTTTTGGCTTGGGTGCCAATGCTCGGGCAAGCGCAATTCGTTGTTGTTGCCCACCGGATAGTTCGTGTGGGTAACGGCTTTGGTAGCCGGCGAGGTCGACCCTTTGTAATAATTGCTGAATGCGGTCTCTTTGCTCAGTTTTAGACCAGTGATTGATGCCAAAGGCGATGTTTTCTGCCACTGTTAAATGTGGAAATAAAGCAAAGTCTTGGAACATCATGCCGATTTGACGTTGCTCAGTGGGCATTTGCACTTTCGTTGAAGCGACTTCCTCACCATAGAGACGTATGGAACCACTGGTGACCTCAGAAAAACCGGCAATGGTGCGTAGCAGTGTTGTTTTACCACAACCGCTCGGTCCCAATAAGCAGCCGATATCGCCCTCATTCAGTGAGAACGAGAGTTGCTCAACAATACGCTCCTTACCTAACTCAATGGACACTGAATCAAGTTCTACTATCGGCTTCATTTAGTCTCCCGTTTTAATCGTTTGAGTGCGCAACGCACGTGACAACATCAATACTGGAATTAAGCCCACCAGGACAATCATCAGTGCAGGAGGCCCCGCATCCGCAAGTCGTTCATCCGAGGCCATTTCGAAGGCTTTGACCGCTAAGGTATTAAAATTAAAGGGTCGCAACACCAAGGTCGCGGGTAGTTCTTTCATTACATCCACCAACACCAATATCAGTGCGGCTAGAATTGAGCTTTTAAGTAACGGCAAATGTATCCGGGTCATGATGCGACGTGAACTCGCGCCCAACGTGCGTGCGCTATCATCCATTTGGGGGGTGATTTGCTCTAAACCCGAGCTTATCGTCTGCAAGGAAATAGACAAAAAGCGCACCGTATAAGCAAATACTAACGCAACGACGGTGCCGCTTAATAATAGACCAGGGTTGACACCGAATAGCGATTTACTGAAATCGATAATGCGGTGATCAAGCCACGCGAGTGGAATCAAAATGCCAACGGCAATGACAATACCTGGAATCGCATAGCCAAGCCCTGCGGTTGTTATTGCTGTGCGGATCGCTCGGGTTGGATGACGACGGCGACCATAGGCGAGCCAAAGCGCTAAGGCGACCGTGATGGTAGCGGCTAATAAGCCCAGCCAGAGCGTATTGAGTGTCAGCGTCCAAAAAGACGCTTGGGTCCAGGTATCAGCACGTTCGATCGACCACATCAATAACTGACTTGCGGGAATAGCGAAGCCGAGCACAATGGGGAGCCAACATACCGCCGACGCGAGCCACGCCGCTTTGCCACGTAACGGTTTTCTAAAGTTATTATTTTGGCTGCGGCGCTGATAAAACTTAGCCTGACGCCTTGAATAGCGCTCAATTAGAATGAGTACAATAACAAACAGCAGGAGAATAGACGCCAATTGCAACGCGCCTTGAGCATCACCCATACCGTACCAGGTACGGAAAATACCTGTAGTAAATACGGTGACACCGAAGTACTCCATGGTGCCGTAGTCGGCAAGTGTTTCCATCAACGCAAGCGTGACGCCGGTTGCGATAGCCGGTCGTGCTAATGGCAACGCGATACGGAAGAAACTCCGGATAGGGCCTGCACCGAGCGTACGAGCGCTCTCGAAAGCGGCGGTTGATTGCTGCATGAACGCCGCGCGAGTAATCAGATACACGTAAGGGTAAAGCACTAAGCTTAATACGAAGATAGCGCCTTCGATGCTCCGGATACTGGGAAACCAATATTCACCAATGTTGAGGTCGAAGGTATCGCGTAGTGCTTGCTGTACGGGTCCGGCGTAATCGAGTAAACCGGTATAGGTATAGGCTGAAATATAGGCAGGCATGGCTAACGGAAGTAGTAGCCCCCAACTCACCCAGCGCCAACCCGGGAAATCGTATTGGCTCACGCACCATGCGGTGCTGACGCCGAGGATAGTCACGCCAAACCCCACCGATACCAATAGTATCAGTGAATGAGAAATGTACTCGGGTATCACCGTTTGCCAAAGGTGATTTAATATATCCCAATTAGGATTTAACAAAGATAAGGCCACCACAATAAGTGGTAGCCCTACCAATGCCGCAACGCCGAACAACACGAGCGGGCCGCGGGTCATAGCTGCTCCTTAACGCTTAGTGCGGAATTAACGCCAGCCTGCCGAGTTCATTAAACGGACGGCTTCTGCGTTATTCTCACCTAAAATATCCATCGAAATATCGTCTTGTTTGAAGTCACCCCATTGCTTGAGGGTTTCACTCCACTCAACGCCTTCACGTACAGGGTACTCATAATTGGCTTCAGCATACCATTTTTGTGAGGCTTCTGAGAGTAGAAATTCGATTAATTGTGTGGCTTCATCGACATGTTTCGCGTGTTTTGTAATGCCGATACCGGATACGTTCACATGGGTTCCGTTGCCATTTTGTGCTGGCCAGAATATTTTTACTTTTTCGGCCGCTTCGCGTTCTTCAGCTTGGTCAGAGTTCAGCATATGACCAAAATAGTAAGTGTTTGCTACGGCGATATCACACACGCCGTATGCGACCCCTTTAATTTGGTCACGATCGCCGCCGACGGGCGTGCGGGCAAAGTTGTCGACTAAATCTTTTGCCCAGTCCATGATTTTTTGTTCGCCGTAGTGGTCGAGCAACGCAGCGACTAATGACTGGTTATAGATGTTATTCGACGAGCGAATACAAATACGGTCTTGCCATTGGTCGTCGGCTAAACTCATATAATTTTCGAGTTGGCTCGGATCAACACGGTCAGGTGAATAAAAAATAGGGCGCGCTCGCAAACTTAAGCCAACCCATTGGTCGTCACCATCGCGGAAATGTGCAGGCACGGTTTTGTGGGCGAACTCAGAGTCGATCGCTTGAAACACATTTGCTGTGACGGCACGGTGCAGCGCGCCGGCGTCAACGGTTAAAAATAAGTCTGCGGGCGTGTTTTCGCCTTCAGCCTTTAACCGCGACAATAAGGCATCCGAGTTGCCCGTGAGCAAGTTGACTTCAATACCTGTTTGCTCAGTAAACTTATCGAGCAGAGGCTTGATCAATGCTTGCTTCCGCGATGAATAAATATTAACTTCAGCCGCTTGCGCAAAAGAACCTGCTAATGTGCTGGCACTGATAATGGCAGCCATTGCAAGCTTGAGGGGAGTAATTTTTATTGCCATATTCAAACCTCTTACTAATAATTCGCGTAGATTACATACTTAAGTGTATCAAAATTAAAATTTAATGATAGCCATTCTCATTTGAGTGGGTGTCAATGTCAAATAAAATAATAGAGCAGATGCTCATACTTTACTGGAGACCCTATGTCTGACTTATCCATGTTAGCGCTTATCGGTGTGCTATCGATTTGTTGCCAATGGTTAGCCTGGCGCATTAAACTGCCGGCGATTTTGCCGCTGCTGGTGTGTGGCCTCTTGGTGGGACCTACGTTAGGTTGGCTGCAACCCGATCAGTTATTCGATCATTTGTTATTCCCTGTGGTTTCCTTAGCCGTTGCAGTTATTCTTTTTGAAGGCAGTCTAACGCTTAAGTTTGACGAAATTCGTGGTCATGGTCGTATGGTAACCAACCTCGTCAGCATTGGGATGGTGGTTACTTGGATAACCATCAGTGTCGCGACGCACTTTATTATGGACTGGCGCTGGGAAATTGCATCGCTGTTTGGCGCATTGGTGGTGGTAACCGGACCGACGGTGATACAGCCGATGATCCGTTCAATTCGACCGATCAATAAGTTAGCTAATATTTTGCGCTGGGAAGGCATTATTATTGATCCACTGGGCGCCTTACTCGCAGTATTGGTCTATGAATTTATTATCGCCAGTCAAGATGTCGCAATGCTACACGCGTTGCAGGCTTTTGCGAAAACCATCGGGATCGGTTTCTTCTTTGGTTGGGCGGCGGCTAAGCTGCTAGGCCTCGCGCTAGGCCGTGGCTGGTTTCCACATTACTTACAGAATGTCGCGACCCTGACCATCGTTTTGGGTGTTTTTGCATTGTCGAATGCCATTCAACATGAATCAGGTCTACTCACCGTCACCGTTATGGGGATGGCGATGGCGAATACCAAAAATCTTAATCTTGATGAGATTTTGGAGTTCAAAGAAACCCTCTCTGTGCTGTTGATCTCGGCATTGTTTATTCTACTCGCTGCGCGATTGGATTTTGCTGATTTTGATGCCTTGGGTGTGCCGTCTATTATTTTACTCGCTGTCATTATGTTCCTTGTGCGTCCATTAAGCGTATGGCTGTCAGCTATCGGCACCGAGTTGCGCTTTAAGGATAAGTTGCTACTGTCATGGATTGCTCCCAGAGGTATTGTTGCCGCAGCGGTATCGGCTTTGTTTGCGTTGAAGATGGAACAGTCGGGATGGACTGATGCATCGGCTATCGTGCCCTTGGTGTTCTTAGTCATCATGACAACGGTGGTGTTACAAAGCTTAACCGCTAAACCGCTAGCGCGACTGCTTGGATTAATTGAACCTCCGGCGCGTGGATTCTTGATTTTTGGTGCCAACCAGATGGCTCGTGCGGTGGCATCGGTTCTTAAAGAACATGAAATCCCTGTCCGATTGGCTGATACCAACTGGGAGAATATCCGTCTTGCGCGGATGGATAACTTACCTGTTTACTTTGGTAATCCCGCTTCGGAGCATGCTTCGAATAATATCGACTTAACCGGTATTGGCCGCTTGTTGGTGATGTCACCGTACAAGCAGCTCAACCCACTGGTTTCTGTTTATTACCAGGACTGGTTTGGCAGTTCAAAAGTCCACGGCTTGAATAGTGGCGAGTCGGATTTCAGAGCTAGCCATCAGTTATCAGAAAACTATAAAAATACGCTCAATTTATTTGGCGATAGCATTACTTACTCTAAATTGGCGAGTTTGCACTTCCAAGGTGCCAAAGTTAAGTCAACGCCGATTACTGAAAACTTTGGTTTTGAAGAGTATCAACATCAGTATGGTGCGCGTGCGGTACCGATGTTTGCGTTGGATGATCAGAAAAAGATCCATATCTTTACGACTGAGCGCGAGCTTAAACCGGCACCGGGTTGGGTTGTTATTGCAATGATCACACCGGAGAAAAATACGGATGAGGGAGGCGAGTAACGCCGAGGATGTGCGAGTTTGTCCCGATTGCGATCAGATCAATTGGGTCAGTGGCCGCACATCCATTCGTTGTAAGCGTTGTGGCCACCTTCTTGGTGGTCACCCGCTGAGTGCTCAACACACGCTTGCGCTGATCATCGCTGCACTTATTTTACTCATCCCCGCGACAGAAATGACCTTTGTTGGTTACCGTGTTTCCGGTCAAGGTCAGCAAATCACGCTCCTTGACAGTAGCTTGACGTTATCTGCCTTTCATGAACAGTGGTTAGCGATTGTTGTGCTTCTTTCGGTCGTGATTCTACCGGCGCTTTTTTTGCTTGCTTCTGGCGTCATCCTCATTTGGCATAATCGAACTGACTATAAAATGGGACGCTGGCTGGTGCGAGCGGTTAAGTACATTCGCGTTTGGATGATGGCCGATGTGTTTTTGATTGGTGCGCTGATCAGTTTTATAAAGCTAGCGGGCTATGCCACGATTGACTTTGGTTTTGGTGTGATTGCGTTCGCTGGCTTCGTGACGTTGTTGATAATGGTGGTTGACCGTATGAAGCGTCATCCATTATGGCCTGCGGATGAACGGGCGCTTAATTACCGTGCCATCGTCGGTGAAAGTGCGCGACAACATCAGGTGGTGGGATGTCCGGTCTGTTATGCGGCGAACCCAGCGCATCAGACGACATGCTGGCGTTGTCATGAACCCCTTTGGACTGTTCAATTTCGGCGCACCTCGCTGACGTTCGCGTTGTTGCTTGCGGCAGCATTAATGCTTATTCCTGCTCAGGTGTTGCCCATTATGGAGACCGTGGCGCTGGGTTCGACACAACCTCAAACCATCGTAGGAGGCGTATTATCGTTGTGGCAAAGCGGCGATATACCGATTGCGATTATTGTATTTGTCGCGAGCCTGGTCATTCCAATCGCTAAAATCCTTATTTTGGCGACACTCGCTATCTTGGCACGACAGGATACTTCAAAGCGCCCTAAAAGCGCGCTATGGTTGTACCGTATAACCGATTGGATCGGGCGTTGGTCGATGATCGATATCTTTGTTGTCGCAGTACTTGTTGCTTTAGTAAGAAACGGCGCCTTGATGTCGGTTTACCCGGGACATGCCGCAATCGCTTTCGCGAGTACAGTCATACTCACCATGCTGGCTGCGATGAGCTTTGATACCCGACAATTTTGGGTAAGGAAATCAACTGAATGACACATTGGACACGCAAACTTGCTTCACCGATTTGGCTAGTACCGATTCTGGCCGCATTTATTGCCGGCTGGATGGTGTGGCAAGAGCGTGATCAGAGCGGGCCGGAAATTACTGTCCAAATAAAGGACGCAGAAGGCCTGCAAGCAGGAAAAACAGCGGTGAGAGTGCGTAATGTTGATGTCGGTCAGGTCACTCAGATCACATTATCGGACAATTTTGAGGCCGCTGAATTACACATTGAAATGAACGCCGGCACAGCGGACATGTTAGTCGAGGACTCGCAGTTCTGGGTGGTCAAACCGCGTATCGGGCGGCGTGGCATCTCTGGCCTTAACACCTTGCTGTCGGGCGCTTATGTTCAGCTCGAACCGGGCGAGTCGTCGCAGTCGCGCGATCAGTTTACCGCGCTTGAGCAACCGCCAGTAACGGATGCGGATACGGACGGTAAACGTATTGTATTAGAGAGTGATAGTGCCGCTAATATTGTGGTGGGAGATAGCGTTCAATATCGTGGTGTTACCGTCGGTATTGTTGAACAAGTTGACTTCTCGGTTGAGGCGCGAGCAACGACCTACCATGTGTTCATTAAGTCCCCTTACGATGAGCTGCTAACCGAAAATACCCGTTTTTGGCTACAGCGCGGCGTGTCGTTCCGTTGGAAGCCGGATGGCGTGGATGTCTCCGTGGGATCGATAGAGTCGTTATTGGGGGCGGGCATCAGTTTTGGTGTGCCTAATGGACAGCCGTTAGGAAAGCCGCTGCAAGCGATGGCTGTTTTTGAGCTGTTTGCGAGCGAGGAAGAAGCCGAACAACAAGGATACTCACGGGGTATTGATTATGTGTTGTTGTTGGATGAGTCTGTCGATGGTTTGGCGGTCGGCTCGCCGGTCATGTTCAAGGGCATTCGCGTGGGAACTGTGGTCGAAGTGCCTTTTCGTTGGCAACCGGATGAGAACTCCGGTCAACCCTTACGTTTGATTCCCGTATTGATACGCTATGAGCCTGATCGTCTAGAGGGCTTGGTCGCTTCAACGGAATTAGAGCAATGGCGACAACATTTGCAGCACTTTTTCGAACAGGGTCTGCGCGCTTCGATTCGCGCCTCGAATATTTTGACCAATACGTTGTACGTGGACTTGCGTTTCTATCCAGATGAGGAAGCGGTAAAGCAAGACACCTTCGCGGGTTACCCTGTGATGCCGACGATAGTAAGCAACTTTAGTAGGCTCGAAGAGAAGCTCAATTCGATTTTGGATACCTTAAATAGTTTACCACTGAATCAAAGTGTTAATCAGTTTACTGAAGCGATGGCATCCACGGATGAAACCGCTGAAGAAATAAAAGTGCTCACCGAGCAATTGAAAAAGATTGTTGCGCAACCAGGTTGGGAAGCGCTTCCGCAATCTTTAGCGCAGTCCGTTGAGCGGCTTAACAGTATCCTCGCTGATTTTGATGCCGGCTCAACAAACCGAGATCAGTTAGAGCGAACGCTACAAAACCTTGAGCGTATGTCACGAGACCTCCAGCCATTAGTCGAAACGCTTCGACGTAAGCCCAATGCATTATTGTTTAATACGGAAACAGAAAATGATCCAGAGCCTAAAGCAAAAGATTAATGTGCTATGCATTGCCGTCAGCACGGTGCTGCTTGTCAGCGCTTGCAGTGCGGTACCTGCCGATCAGGTAAAACACTATCGACTGCCTCATTTAAATCAGTCAAGCAACGGCTATTGCGATGCTCAGTCGCGTCGTGTGCGTATTGACGCTGGCATTGGACAAGATGGTGTGATGGTTCAAAAATCAGATTTACTGATGGTGGAAGCTAAGAATAATCGTTGGTTAGGTGGCTTGGATTCGCAGTTACAGAATAGTTTGCAGCGGAGATTAACGGAGCAATGTGGGCAGACGCTGCAACTATCGCTCATGCAGTTTTACGGTAATAATCAGGGGGAAGCCGTGGTGGCTGGCTATTGGCATTACCGTGCTGAGTCGAACGATGTTTTGAGTGGTCACTTTGAACAACGAATTCCGCTCTCGAGCGACGGTTACGATGGCTTAGTGCGTGCACTTGATCGTGCATGGTTAGCCAGTTTGGACGAAATCGAGCAAGCCATTAATAACCAGTAACCATTGATATCGGCATCAATGGAATACGGCTGAAGTATATAGGGGTAGTTGCTATACTCCTGTTAGACATATCTGATAGGAGTGTATCTGTGCATCCAGCATTGATTCGATTAGGGGTTCTCATTTTAGCTATGAACACGGTCGTGCTAACGGCCTGTAGTCCATCCTCTTCACGCACAGTCGCGCAAAATAATCCAATTGCGCAACTCGATTTAAAACAGTTACCCAATGCTGAATGGCGTTTAAGTCGTGCCGTGATTGAGGTAAGCTTCTGCCGCGATCGCACCAATGAGGCGTTATTGGCAAGCGAGTCAGAACTTAATGGTTGGCGTTTAACGGGCGATATCAGTGCTTTTCCGCCTTACCGACAAGAAGGGTTAAACGCACTGAATGAAGTCATGGGTGAGCAACCCTTTATTCTGTATCAAATTGATGGTTCGGTGAGTGCCTCTCGCTATCGATTAGCGATGCCTGCATCGAAATCCGCGGGGGCGGTGGCAGAGCAGGTGTTCCCTGCTGTTGCAACCTTAGCCGGATCCGAACGCGTGTGCTTAAGTGCAGTTGACGAAGGAGCGACGTATTAATGAGTCAAATTAAGCCAATGATTGAGAATGCGCTTAAAAGTGCATTTCGACCCAAGTTATTAGATGTTAAAGATGAGAGTTACATGCATGCAGCGGGTGCTGATGCACAGTCACACTTTAAAGTGACTATCGTAAGCGATGAATTTGAGGGTAAGCGACTGATTCAGCGTCATCGTTCAGTGAATCGCGTGTTGGCCGAGGTACTTGGGCAGATACATGCTTTGGCGTTGCATACGTACACCGAGAAAGAGTGGCAAGCGCAGGGGCAAGCGCCTGATTCTCCTCATTGTATGGGCGGAGGCGGTTCAGTTTAAGCAGGTAAGATATGTTCTTGATAGCAGAACCCGTACAATAGCGAAAAATTTAAATTAGGGAATCACTATGATCATTAAACCAAAAATTCGTGGATTTATTTGCACCAACGCACACCCGGTAGGCTGTGCAGAAAACGTTCATCGTCAAGTGGAGTTTGTTAAGCAACAAGGCTCAGTTGCTGGCGGCCCGAAAAATGTTTTGGTCGTGGGTTGCTCAACAGGATATGGGTTGGCATCACGAATCACCGCCGCTTTTGGCAGCGGTGCACATACGTTAGGTGTGTGTTTTGAGAAGGAGCCTACCGAAAAGCGTACGGGTACTGCGGGTTGGTATAACACGGCGGCGTTTCATCAAGAGGCTGAAAACGCCGGCCTGCAATACCACAGTATTAATGGCGACGCGTTTTCTGATGAAATCAAGCAAGAAACAATCGATTACATCAAGCAAAACATGGGCAAAATTGACCTGGTTGTTTACAGTTTGGCGTCGCCAAAACGTAAAGACCCAGAATCAGGTGAGGTGTACAGTTCGACACTGAAACCCGTAGGACAGGCTTATACCACCAAGACTTATCATACCGACAAAGATGAGGTGCATGATATTTCGCTCGAGCCGGCTAACGACGAAGAAATCGCCAACACCGTTAAAGTCATGGGTGGCGAGGACTGGGAACGTTGGATTAAACAATTGCATGATGCCGGTGTACTCGCCGAGGGTTGTCAAACCACCGCTTATACTTATATTGGCAAGAAGTTAACGTGGCCGATTTATGGTCATGCCACTATTGGTCGAGCTAAAGAAGATTTAGACCGTGCCGCAGCAGCGCTTCGTGAGCAATACAGTGATATTGACCTGTCTGCCTATGTGTCTTCTTTAAAAGCGTTAGTGACGCAAGCAAGTTCCGCTATTCCTGTGATGCCCCTTTATATTTCGCTTATTTATCGCGTAATGAAAGAAGAGGGGACTCATGAAGGCTGTATTGAGCAGATTTATCGTTTGTTCACCGAAGGCTTGTATCAGGACAACCCAACCTTAGATGAGGCGGGGCGACTGTATATGAATGGTTACGAAACCAACGAAAAGACCCAAGCCAAAGTGGAAGCCTTGTGGGATCAGGTGACACAAGACAACTTCCATGAGCTGGCTGACTATGCGGGCTATCACCAAGACTTCTTACGCCTGTTTGGCTTTGGTTTTGACAACGTCGATTACGACGCAGATGTAAATCCCAAAGTAAACTGGTAAGCGGAGTGTAAAAAGTGTTAAAATCCAGACGATAAGTGTGGATTACGTTTTCTAGTCACTGGTATCGGTTTTACTAGAAGTGAGCCCTTATCAGTAACTTATTGATTTCTCAGGTTTCCAGTTATTATAGCTGGTTGTGATGAATCTTCCCTAACGAGTAGTGCAAACGCATATGATTACGATCAAAAAAGGGCTGGATATCCCAATTAAGGGTGCTCCCCAGCAGCAACTATCCGACGGTAAGGCCGTGACGACGGTCGCTACCTTGGGTGAAGAGTATGTCGGTATGCGCCCGACCATGCACGTGAAAGTGGACGATCGTGTAAAAAAAGGTCAGGTGATTTTCGAAGATAAAAAGAATCCAGGCGTGAAATACACTGCCCCTGGCGCAGGTAAGGTGAAAGACATCCTTCGTGGTGCTCGCCGTGTGCTGCAGGCAGTTGTAGTTGAGCTTGATGGCGATGAGCAAGTGACCTTTGAGTCGTTTGACAGTGCCAAGCTTGATGGTTTGGGTCGCGAAAAAGTGCAAGAGATTCTAGTCGAATCGGGTCAATGGCCAGCATTGAGAACGCGCCCATTCAGCAAAGCACCTGCTTTAGACGCTGAAGCTACCGCAATCTTCATCAATGCAATGGACACGAATCCATTGTGTGGCGATCCGACTGTTTATATTAATGAGCATAAACAAGCATTCATCGATGGTTTGAAAGTGCTTTCAAACCTGACTGAAGGCAAATTGTTTGTGGTTAAAGCTGCCGATGCAGAAGTGGATATCGGCGACACTAACGCACAGTTAGAGTCGTTCAGTGGTCCACACCCAGCCGGATTGGTGGGTACTCATATGCATTTCTTGAACCCAGTCAGCTTGAAGCGTCCCGCTTGGCATATTGGTTATCAAGACGTGATTGCCTACGGTAAGCTGTTTACAACGGGTGAAATTTTCACCGAGCGCTTCGTTGCGTTAGCGGGTGAAGGTGTTAAAGAACCTCGGTTGTTACGTACCCGTTTAGGTGCTGATATCGTTGAGTTAACAGACGGTGAGCTTGCCGGTGACAACAACCGCGTTATTTCCGGTTCTGTATTGAACGGTCACACAGCAGATGATGCGCATCGTTGGTTGGGTCGTTTCCACAATCAGGTGAGTGTTATTCCAGAGGGCAATCATAAAGAATTGTTCGGCTGGATCCGCCCTGGTTCAGATTTACACTCGGTCACGCGTGCTTATGCGGGCCACTTCAATCCGAAGAAGCTATTCAGCATGACCACTTCATTGAATGGGTCTGCGCGCTCAATGGTACCGATTGGTAACTACGAACGCGTGATGCCGCTGGATATCGTACCAACGCTATTATTGCGTGACTTATTATCAGGCGATACTGATGAAGGTCAGCAACTTGGCTGCTTGGAGCTGGATGAGGAAGATCTGGCATTGTGTACCTACGTATGCCCTGGAAAGTATGAATACGGACCAGTGTTGCGAGACTGTCTCACTAAGATTGAGAAAGAAGGCTAACCATGAGCTTGAAAGATACACTCGAGCGTATTGAGCCGCAATTTGAAAAAGGCGGCAAATACGAGAAGTGGTACGCGCTTTACGAAGCGGTAGCCACTATTCTTTATACACCAGGCACGGTGACTAAGTCGACGACTCACATTCGTGATCGTATCGACTTAAAACGCATCATGATCTTGGTATGGATGATGACATTCCCAGCGATGTTCTGGGGTATGTATAACGTGGGTAACCAAGCCGCGATGGCGTTGGCTGAAGGTTATCAATTAGGTGACGCATGGCAGGTGGGCTTATTCCACTTGTTGGGTGGCGACTTTGGCGGCGATGCTGGCTGGGGCACTAAGATGTGGTACGGCGCGTGCTGGTACCTACCTATCTATGCTGTTACCTTTATTGTTGGTGGCTTCTGGGAAGTACTATTTGCTTCTGTGCGTAAGCATGAAGTAAACGAAGGCTTCTTCGTCACCTCGGTACTGTTCTCGTTGATCCTGCCTGCGACCACGCCACTGTGGCAAGTTGCACTTGGTATCACCTTTGGTGTTGTCATTGGTAAGGAAATCTTCGGCGGTACGGGCCGTAACTTCTTGAACCCTGCGTTAACAGGTCGTGCATTCTTGTACTTTGCTTATCCAGCAAGTATGTCGGGCGACTCTATCTGGACAGCTGTTGATGGCTTCTCTGGTGCCACTAACCTAGGTAAAGCTGCGATGGGTCAAATCGACTACAGCAACACCGCTCTTTGGTGGGACGCTTTCTTAGGTAACATCCAAGGTTCAGTGGGCGAAGTCTCAACTCTGATGATTTTGATTGGTGGTCTTGCACTGATTTACTTCCGTATCGCCTCTTGGCGCATCGTCTCAGGCGTGTTCCTCGGTATGGTCGTATTCTCAAGCCTGCTTAACCTGATTGGTAGCGACACCAACCCAATGTTTGCAATGCAGTGGTACTGGCACTTAGTACTGGGTGGTTTTGCCTTTGGTATGATGTTTATGGCAACCGATCCGGTTTCAGCGTCATTTACGAACAAGGGTAAGTTTGCCTACGGTTTCTTGATTGGTTTCATGACCGTGATGATTCGTGTCGTCAACCCGGCGTTCCCTGAAGGCATCATGCTGGCAATCTTGTTCTCGAACGTCTTTGCACCATTGTTTGACTACTTCGTAGCACAAGCCAACATTAAACGGAGGTTAGCACGTAATGTCTAAGAAGAATGAAAGTTTAGGCAAAACGGTCGGTGTAGTGCTGGCGCTGTGTTTGGTTTGTTCTATCGTTGTATCAGGTGCGGCGATTGGTCTTAAGCCAATGCAAGAGCGCAACGCTGCGCTAGCTATGCAGGAAAACATCCTTGATGCAGCCGGTATTCTAGAAAAAGGTATGGATGTGCCAGCTGTTTATAAAGAGCGCATTCAACCACTGGTTGTGAGTCTGAAAGACTATCAAGTCATGCAGGATGTTAACCCATCAGACTTTGATAACCGTAAAGCGGCGGGCGATCCTGAGCGTAGCACTAAACTACCAAAATCAGATGACCCTGCTGGCTTGGGTACGCGCGAAAATATGACCGAAGTTTACCTTATCAAAGACGGCAACGGTGGCACTAATGGTGCCGTGTTACATATCCGTGGCCAAGGCCTTTGGGGTACTATGTACGGCTTAATCGCGCTTGAAGACGACTTTAATACAGTTAAAGGCGTTAAATTTTACGAGCACTCGGAAACACCTGGTCTCGGTGGTGAAATCACCAACCCGGCTTGGGTTAAAACTTGGCAAGGTAAAGAGCTCTATGGCGATGACGGTCAAGTCCAATTCGACTTGGTGAAGGGCGGCGCTTCAGGCGAACACGAAGTAGACGCGCTGTCGGGTGCAACGTTAACCAGTAACGGTGTAGACGCACTGATTCAATTTTGGATGGGCGACGACGCCTACGGTCCGTTACTCGACAAATTGCGCAAAGGAGAGCTGACCAATGGCTAATGCAAAAGAAGTGAAGTCCGTACTCTTTGGACCGATATTTGCAAACAACCCAATTGCGTTACAGATCTTAGGTATCTGTTCAGCATTGGCGGTCACATCAAAAATGAGCAATACACTGGTTATGTGTATTGCTTTGACCGCGGTTGTTGCGTTTTCAAACTTTTTTATCTCGATTATCCGAAACCACATCCCTTCGAGCGTACGTATCATCGTTCAGATGACCATCATCGCGAGTTTGGTTATCGTGGTTGACCAAGTGCTGCGTGCTTACGCATACGAAATCTCGCGCGAGCTTTCGGTATTTGTTGGCTTGATTATTACCAACTGTATCGTCATGGGTCGCGCCGAAGCGTATGCAATGAAAAGCAGTCCAGGCATGTCGTTCTTAGATGGTATCGGCAATGGCTTAGGCTATTCATTAGTATTGCTCGTCGTTGGTTTTGTGCGTGAACTATTTGGTTCAGGTAGCCTGTTTGATGTGCAGATCTTACCTTTGGTTTCAGAAGGCGGTTGGTATGAGCCTGTGGGCTTGTTGTTAATGCCACCGAGCGCGTTCTTTATCATTGGCGGATTTATCTGGGTACTGCGTACCTTCCGCACTGAACAAGTCGAACCTAAGGAGTAAGCACAATGGAACAGTATATTAACCTGTTTATTCGTGCCGTATTCATTGAGAACTTGGCACTGTCATTCTTCTTAGGTATGTGTACCTTTTTGGCGGTATCTAAGAAAGTTAAAACGGCTTTTGGTCTGGGTGTAGCGGTTATTGTTGTATTGGGTATTTCGGTACCTGCTAACAATCTCATCTATCACAACATTCTTGCACCTGGCGCGTTGGGCTGGGCAGGATTTCCTGATGCAGACCTAAGCTTCTTGCGTTTCTTGACCTTTATCGGTGTTATTGCAGCGATTGTTCAGATTCTTGAAATGGCATTGGACAAATTTGTGCCTGCACTTTACAACGCGCTCGGTATTTTCTTGCCGCTGATCACGGTGAACTGTGCCATCTTTGGTGGCGTATCGTTCATGGTAGAGCGTGATTATAACTTCGGTGAATCGGTTGTTTACGGCATCGGAAGTGGCGTGGGCTGGGCACTTGCAATTGTTGCTTTGGCCGCAGTGCGTGAGAAACTGAAATACGCCGATGTGCCTGATGGCCTACGTGGTCTCGGTGCAACGTTTATGTCAGTGGGTCTGATTGGTTTGGGCTTTATGTCGTTTTCCGGCGTATCTCTATAACCAGTGTGTTGAATCGATAAAAGTTAAAGGTACGAATCGATGGATATTCAACTGATTTCACTCAGTGTAGCGATGTTCACCATCATCGTACTAATTTTGGTCGCGATTATTATGTTTGCGAAATCAAAATTGGTACCTCAGGGTGATGTGGAAATCCTGATTAACGACGACGAAGACAAGAAAATCGTGACCCAGCCTGGCACTAAATTGTTGGGCGCACTCGCCAATGCTGGCATCTTCGTTTCGTCTGCGTGTGGTGGTGGTGGTTCATGTGGCCAGTGTCGCGTAACCATTAAAGACGGCGGTGGCGATATTCTACCGACCGAGCTCGACCACATTACTAAGAAAGAAGCGCGTGAAGGCGTGCGCTTGTCTTGCCAAGTCAATGTTAAGCAAGACATGAAAATTGAATTGCCAGAAGAAGTCTTTGGTATTCGTAAATGGGACTGTGTTGTTAAATCAAATGATAACGTGGCGACCTTTATTAAAGAGTTCGTTGTACAGTTGCCAGAAGGCGAAGAAGTACCGTTCCGTGCCGGTGGTTATATTCAAATAGAATGCCCGCCGCACCACGTGAAGTATAAAGACTTTGATATCGCTCCAGAATACCGTAGCGATTGGGAACGCTTTGGCTTCTTAGATGTTGAGTCTAAAGTCGACGAAGAAGTGGTACGTGCATACTCCATGGCGAACTACCCTGACGAGAAGGGTATCATCATGCTGAACGTACGTTGCGCAACACCGCCACCGAACGATTTAAGCTTGCCAGCAGGTAAGATGTCTTCATACATCTTTAGCTTGAAGCCAGGTGATAAAGTGACAATTTCAGGACCGTTTGGTGAGTTCTTCGCGAAGGAAACTGAAGCGGAAATGGTCTTCGTTGGCGGTGGTGCAGGTATGGCGCCGATGCGTTCGCATATCTTTGACCAACTGCGTCGCTTGAACACCGATCGTAAGATCTCGTTTTGGTACGGTGCACGTTCTAAACGTGAGATGTTCTACACCGAAGACTTTGACATGCTACAAGAAGAAAATGACAACTTCGAATGGCACGTTGCATTGTCGGATCCGCAGCCTGAGGACGATTGGGATGGCGACACAGGCTTTATCCACAACGTTCTATATGAGCGCTATCTGAAAGATCATGATGCGCCAGAAGACTGTGAATTCTACATGTGTGGTCCACCAGTGATGAACGCTGCGGTCATCAACATGCTCAAAGAGTTGGGCGTCGAAGATGAAAACATTATGTTGGATGATTTCGGTGGCTAATTAATGAACGTTTCTACAGTGAAACATGCATTAGCGAGCAAACTGTGGCTAGCCCTTTTGGGGCTAGCCTTTTTGGTTTCTTGCTCTGATGCGCCGCGTGTTATCAAAATGCAGGGCGCGACCATGGGAACCAGCTATCACATTACCGTGTTTAGTAAGGATCCTCGCTATGGTAAAGAAGAGATTCAGCGTCGTGTGGATACGGTGTTGGAGCAGGTCAATGCTCAGATGTCGACTTATGATCCTACATCAGAGTTGTCGCTATTTAATCAGCACCAGTCGACTGACCCTGTTGTGATTTCTCGCGCGTTGGAAAAAGTCGTTTCTCGCGCAATTGAGATTGCCGATGAAACGGATGGAGTGCTTGATGTAACTGTCGGACCTTTGGTGAACCTGTGGGGGTTCGGTCCGCAAAATCGTCCCGAGCAAACGCCAACAGCGGCACAGCTGGAACAAATCGAAGCTTATGTGGGCTATAAAAAGCTCGCGATTGAGAACCATCAGTTGAGTAAGTCGCATCCTAAGGTTTATGTCGACTTATCGACTATTGCTAAAGGCTATGGCGTTGATAGGGTCGCGAGTTTGCTAGAAGACCTTGGGATCAGTCAGTACCTGGTTGAAATCGGTGGCGAAATCGTCGCTTCGGGTGGTAAGCCTGATAATGAGTCTTGGCGCCTCGCAATAGAAAAACCGGTTTCTACGGAACGTGCGGTGCAAGAAGTTGTCTCATTTAAAGAGGGCGCGTTAGCTACCTCGGGTGACTACCGAAATTTTTATGTTGAAGATGGACGTCGGTACTCGCATATTATTGACCCAAGAACTGGCGAGCCGATTCAACATAAACTGGTTTCAGTGAGCGTCTATGCTGATGATTGTATGTCTGCAGACGCCTATGCGACCGCACTCATGGTCATGGGACCCGAGCGCGCCAAAGCGTTTGCTCAGCAACATAAGCTGGCGGTGATGCTCGTATTTAAAACCGATGACGGTTTTCAGGAGTTTGTCAGTCCACAGTTTGAGCCTTTGCTGCAAAAAACGCACTAAGGACTGAGAAGGAGTACTCATGCAAACATTTTTACTGGTATTTGTTCTATTTGTGGTTGTCGTATTGGCAATGGCAGTCGGTTATATCATGCAGAAGAAGTCCATTTCGGGAAGTTGCGGTGGTATCGGCGCACTCGGGATGGAAAAAGCCTGCGACTGTGACGAACCGTGTGACAAGCGAAAAGATCGTATGCGTAAAGAAGCGCAATGGAAAGAAAACGAAATTCGTTGACCCTCAACAGTTATATCGTTATAACATTATGTGATTAGGGGCGCGGCAAGCGCCCTTGTTGTTTCGAAGGAGGGCTCTCAGTGAAACCGTTTGCACTAAATAGCGACAGTAAAGAAATTTATCTCGATTGCAATGCCACCACTCCTGTACTTCCGCAAATTGCGGATGCGGTGTCGCATACGATGGAGACGATATTTGGCAACCCCAGCAGTAGCCATGTAACCGGCCTCAAAGCGCGCTATATCCTCGATACAACTCGTCAGCTTGCCCGTCGTGTCGTCGGCGCATCTTCTGGTAAATTGATTTTTACGAGTGGTGCAACAGAGGGTATTCAAACGGCCGTCGTATCGGCGATTCGAGCGGCTGTCGATAACCCACAATCGCCACGTAGTTACCTCCTGTATGGCGCTACCGAACATAAAGCCGTGCCGCAGGCGCTGCAACATTGGAACCAGTTGCTCGGTCTTAATGCCGAGCTGAAAGCGATACCTGTGAATGAGCAGGGTATTCTTGACCATGAATTTATTGCGGAACATGTTGGACAGGCTGCAATGATATGCACCATGGCGGCTAATAATGAAACCGGTGTAAAGCAGGATCTGAGCGCACTTGAGCAGACTATTCGAACTCATGCGCCCGAAGTTCCTTGGATGGTCGATTGCGTACAGGCGCTCGGTAAGTTACCCCTTGCGCTCGACGATATCTCGATAGACTATGCACCATTTAGCGGACATAAACTGTATGGCCCTAAAGGTATCGGTTTCATGGCGGTGCGCGAAAGTGCGCCGTTTACACCGCTTATTATCGGTGGTGGTCAGGAGTCAGGTTATCGCTCGGGTACAGAAAACTTGCCTGGTATCGCGGCGCTTCATGCACTGTTTGAATTGATGCTGGACCCGACGCAAACCACGTTTGTTGATCCGACAACGCTGGAGCACTATCGAGAGCAATTAGCGCGTACTTTGCGACGAGCTTTCCCGAGTATCGTATTTAACCATGACTTTTCGGTGTCGGTACCGACAACCCTTAATTTTTCGGTAAAAGGTGTGTCATCTAAAGATATTATGGATGTCTTGGATGCCAGCCATATCCGAGTGAGCTCTGGCTCCGCGTGTAGCTCGAAAGTGACGCGCAGTTTTGTGTTAGATGCGATGGGCTTAAGTGATTGGCAGAGTGAGTCTGCGATTCGCATGTCATTTGGCCCAGCGACAACTCAAGCAACCGTTGATAAGGCGTGTGAGCGTATTCAATTGGTTGCTCAAGCGCTTCAACAATCTTGTTTGATCGTGGCTGATACTAATAATGATCACGATGCGCAATTGGACGGTGTGGTTCAATTGAAGTATGACGATCATTGTTGTTATGTATTGATTGATCGAGAAGCCCGAGAAGTGGCTATTATTGATCCGCATCCCGCCTTAGCGGGCCGGTTAGAAAACCTTGTACGGTGTCAGAACTATGATGTACAAGGTGTATTGGTTAGCTCTGATGACAGCGATGTTCAACAAGCAGCATCGATGCTCCGGGCGATGTTGATCGGTGCTGAGCCGAACACCGATATGTGGGGTTGGCCTGAACATGCCATTGCAGGATGCGACGCGGTGCCGGCGGAGTGTGACTGCGGTGTTCAGGGTTGCTTGTCGGTCGGTCAACGACGTTTATTTAAACTCGGTGATGAATTGCCGACATTTTTACTGAGTGAGCCCGTCAAAGCCGCTGAGAGTTTGCGTGTT
The DNA here is from genome assembly GCF_057748155.1 of Idiomarina sp. D18. Lineage (NCBI taxonomy): Bacteria > Pseudomonadati > Pseudomonadota > Gammaproteobacteria > Alteromonadales > Idiomarinaceae > Idiomarina > Idiomarina sp. D18. Next base: position 1,658,039 of record NZ_CM173240.1, on the reverse strand, counting down.
GATTTTGCGTTCTTAGGTGGACATCAAGCTATCCGTGATATTCAGCATTGTATTAGCGATACGACTTTGGTGTGTCCGCGCAAAGATGGCGAGCATCAATTGGTGTTAGCAAAGTCAATGCAAAGCGGTGCGGCGAGTATAGTAGAGGATACCCAAGCGTTATGGGAACGAGATGACATCACGATTATTGATGTACGTGAACGGCAAGAGCACGTTGTCGATGACTTACCGGCGCACGCGAGCGTCGTTAATGTTCCACTCACCGAAGCGATTCAGTTTATTCATGAGCATCCGCAGCTAAAATCGTCGCCTTTAGTGTGTGTTTGCCGCTCAGGTCAGCGCAGCGGCGTGATGGCCGATGCGCTTACGCGATTAGGTTTTACTAAGGTACAACATTTGTCGGGGGGGCTTGCGCTGGCTTCCACACCAGTTTAGCAATGTAGCCTTCTTTACCCGCGAGCCAACATGCGGCATCACCGTGACACTGGATGTTCCAAATGTTGGCATCGCTGAGTTTATGCCATGTTTTACTTTGTAGATGAAATGCGGCAGCGCCCGAGGGGTTTGATGTGAGTAACCACTCTCCGTTATGGTCGACCTTATCAAGGCTGTATAACGTCCCGTCTAACGGCGGCTCTGGTAAAGCAGTAAACTTTCCTGACTGATAATGCCACAAGCGAGGCTGGTCATTTTGCTCTGCTTGCAGATGCCCACCAGCGATATAAAAGTTATCTTTACTTTCGGGATATACTGCAAAAATGCCAGCGCCAGGTCCTGATTGCATCGGCGTCTCGATAACATCAAAACGAATACCAAAACGGGCTTTAATGAGCACTCTTGCCACATCGGCATTGCCCGTCCCGATCATCCAAGTATCGTTGTGATAACGCACACAACTGCCGCTTGAGGCAAAGCCACCCTCGTTACTTTGCGGTTTTGCGCTCACTGCGCTGTTGGTTTTGATCCAGTTGCGGCCACTTGGACTGCGTACCATCCGCCATTCATCTCCTACGCTGTCCCCGGTAACCCAAGCTTCGCCCTGCGGTGAAATAGCCATGCAGTTTAAAAATGTATCGTTAGCGGCACCATAACGTAGGCGCCAATCGGCACCACCATTTTCCGTGAAGTAGATACGCGACTGACCATTGTCACCGATGCTGAGCGCGTAAGCACGTCGGTCGTCGATGGCTTCAATATCACGAAACTGCAAATCGCCGGGGCCCGGTTGTGAGTAGTCCCAACTGAAGCCCGCATCAGTTGAACGGGCGACACGGCCATCGACTCCGGATACCCAAATCGTGTTGCGACTTATCGGGCTGATGCCTATCCATTGTTGCGATTCAATCGATGTGACGACTTCAACTTTGGGCGGCTCCGGCGCATTAGACTGCGCGAAAACGGTCGTAGTAACAAAGGCGAAGGGCAACATTGATTTCTTGGCTATCGAAGCAATCATACTAACCTCAGGTTGCATTACTGTGCGTCAAAGCACAGATTATTCTCATTTTTACTATCATCGCCCATGAGATACAAATAAGTTGGCATAATATCTAACGCTGTCTTTAACGTTTTTGGATCTTCAGCCGGATACGCTTTAGAGCGCATCTTTGTACGGGTCGCTCCGGGATTTATGACGTTGGTGCGTACCGATGTGGTTTCATATTCATCCGCTATCACCTGTGCTAAGCCTTCAGTCGCAAACTTTGATACCGCATAGCTGCCCCAATAAGCGCGACCTTTACGACCTACACCCGATGACGTAAATACCACTGACGCAAATGGTGCTTTTTCTAATACCGGCATTAACGCCTGAGTCATTAGCATTGGGCCGGTGACATTGATTTGCAGCGCGTCATTCCAATCGTTTTCGTCAATATGAGTAAAGGGTGACAGAATCGAAAGAATACCTGCGTTGTGCAACACGCCGTCGAGATGGCCAAACTGCTGTTCGATGGTAGACGCCATGTCTTTATAGTGCTGTGCGGTAGCTCCTTTCAAATCGAGCGGCACAATCGCGGCCTGCGCATAACCGGCGGCTTCAATTTCGTCATAGACAGCTTCAAGCTTGGCGGTGGTGCGGCCTAGTAGAATGACAGTCGCCCCATGTTGGGCAAAACTTAATGCGGCCTGGCGACCAATACCTTCACCTGCACCTGTGACCAATATCGTTTTGTTCGCCAGTAGATCAGCCGGCGCCTGATAGTCGTGTACCGTTTTGATTTGCATATTTACTTGATTCCATTGGACTGTTTGTAGATCGTTAAGCTATTGTACGTATATTCGAGTAACTTCTCAGCAAACGAATAGAATTTCTGGAAAAAACCTTTCATATTGATTCATACAGGTGTATAAAAATCGTTAAGCTGAAAGCGAATAACAATAATGCAAAAAAGGACTGGGGAATCCACATGAAAAAATTATTACTCCCATTGGCGATAGGCAGTGCCTTAGCACTTGTCGGCTGTGGTAGCGGTGACAGTGCACCGGTTTCTGAACAAGAAGTCAGTGTCGCAGCGACGCGTGTCGCTTTTGATCCGTCTAACAGTGTTATCCCTGTACCAACAAATATCCTATTGAGTGGTACAGTTGACGGCACCTTGAACATTCCAGTTGCCGATCCATCCGACATCAGTAATCCGCAAGTTGCTTTAAATGGTCTCGATGGTTGGGGCACTCACTCAACACTCACGTTTGATTTTTCTTTGCCGGTTGACGAAAACGGCGATTCTGTCACTGTGACGCCTGCTAGTTTGGAAGCGCAGGGTTCCATTCGTATTTTTGAAACGGTGCAGGGTGGAAGCGCAGTATCAGAAGCTTGTGCGGCGGCAAGCCCTGCGGCGGCATGTGCCGTTGTTGGAGAGCTTGAACACGGCACCGACTTTACCGTAAAAGCCGTTGATAGCAATACCGTGGCTATTGTTCCATTGCGTCCACTGAAGCCTAAAACCGGTTACATTGTCGCGTTAACAAATAATATCCAAGATTCTTTAGGTCGTGATGTAAAAGCCTCACAGACCTATACGCTGATGAAGCGTAATGCTGACGAGAACCCGGTGTCTGGTGATGCGTCGGCAGTGTCACTGCAACGTCTGATCAATAGCTATGAAGGCGCGCTTGGTCAATATGGTGTCGATACCGACGGCGTTATTTATACGTCGAACTTCACCACTCAATCCGTTGGGGACGTGCTAAACGTCACTAAACAGTTGCTTGCACAACAAATCGCAGCACAGAATCCACCTGCGTTGGTTGCGCAAAATCAGGGCGTTTCGCTTGCTCAGGTATTGCAAGGGAACGGTGTGACTGATCCGCAAACCCTACAAATTGCTGCAGCTGCGCGCGTTTACGGTGGTCAGGTTACATTACCTTACTACTCGCCACTGCCTTCTCAATCGAATCCTCAGGCACCCGTTAATGGACGCTGGCGCGCGCAGTGCGATAGCCCCGCTTCAATTTTAGGTGCGATTCAACAGGGTGTGATTGACCCCGCTGGAGCGGGTATTCCAGCCGGCGCTATTGAAGATCCCAGTTTGTTGTTGCCACCCAACGCTTGCTTTGATTTCCCTGGGGTTGATGAAGAGCGCCACTTAACTAAGTTTAACCCCGTACCAGAAAAGCAGGATGATGTTGATGTACCGGCATTTGTGACTATTCCAGACCTCGCCGTTGTTAATCAAATTCGTCAGGCACGCGGTATGCCAACGCTTGATGGGGTGCCAGCGGGCGGCTGGCCTGTGGTCATCTTCCAACACGGTATTACAGGTAATAAGTCGAACGCAGCGGGTATCGCCGGTTCGCTAGCTGCTGCCGGTTTCGCGACGGTAGCGATTGATCATCCGTTACATGGTGACCGTGGCTTTGATTTGAACAATGATGGTACCGATGAAATCAATGCATCGGACAACGTGACTGCGTACATGAATCTGTCTAACTTATTAGCGGCTCGTGACAACGTTCGTCAGTCGATTGCTGATTTGATGGGTCTTCGTGTCAGCTTGAATTATTTCCAAGCAAGCGATGGCGCGCAGATAAACGGTCGAAAAGTGTTCTTCGTTGGTCACTCGCTAGGTGCTATCGCTGGTGTTGGCTTTACGGGTATCACTAATACACCGTTCCCTGAACAGTCGCCTCTCAGCGCACTGAATGGTCAATTTGCTGTACAAGCCACCTCACTGGCTATGCCAGGTGGCAGTGTTGCTAACTTCTTGCTTGCATCTCCGGCGTTTGAGAAAACAATTAAGAGCCAGTTGCTTTACTCAGGTAGCGAAGAGTTTGCCGCTGCGGTAAACGCTCAAGCAGAGCAGGCGGGTATTATTCCTGGCGGCGAAGGCTTCGACGCATTATTAGCGCAAGTTTATGATGGCTTTATTGCGCAAGCCTCTGAAGCTCAATTGGCGCAGATTAACTCAACCTTTGAACAGTTTGCTTTTGCAGCGCAGTCGGTATTGGATTCTGCAGATCCGGTCAACTACTCAGCAGCGGTTGTCGCGAATGACTCACCTGTTCACCTGATTGAGGCGGTCGGTGATAGCGTAATTCCGAATAATGTAGCTGGTAAGCCGTTAGCAGGTACTGAGCCACTGATTCGTTTGATGGGCTTGCCGAGTGTATCAGCGACAGTGACTTCAAGCGATGGAACGCCTGTATCCGGCGCGGTTCGTTTCCCAGAGGCGACTCATGGTTCAATTGTTGACCCATCTGCTTCACCTGCTTCAACGCAAGAAATGCAAACGCAGATCTTTAGCTGGTTTGGTTCGGGAATGTTACAACTTCCTGTAACCAACGAAGAAGTGGTACAGTAAGCGACTGGTAATGAGTCGACTAAACTGAACGCAGACATTTGCGTATAATAAAGGCCAGCAACTTTGCTGGCCTTTTGTTTTGGAAATAGGAGAAGTTATGGAGTTTCTCGCCGATATTGGTGGCTTTATTATAAAAGCAGGTGTCATCGTTGTCGCACTTGTAATTATTTTAGGTGTTGTGGCACAGACTGCACAAAAGCAAAAGCGCGGTAAGGGTGAGCTTGATGTCACTGACGTGTCGAAAGAACTTAATGAAATGCGAGATAGCTTGCGTATTGAGCTTCTTGACGGTAAGGCGCAGAAAAAAGCACAAAAGGCGCTGAAGAAGGCCCGTAAAGGCGAGCACAGTCCGCAGTCAAAACTGTTTGTTATTGACTTTAAAGGCTCGGTTGATGCCAAAGAAGTTGATAGCCTCAAGCGTGAAGTAAATGCGATCGTTAGTATCGCGACTGATCAGGATGAAGTGCTTGTTCGCTTAGAGAGCGGTGGTGGTGTTGTCCACGGCTACGGTTTGGGGGCTGCACAGCTACAACGACTGATTGACCATGGTTTAAAGGTGACTATCGCGGTTGATAAAGTCGCTGCTAGCGGTGGTTATATGATGGCCTGTGTGGGCAATAATATTCTATCGGCGCCGTTTGCGTTCATCGGTTCGATTGGTGTAGTTGCGCAATTACCGAATGTTAACAAGTGGCTTAAAAATCATGATATCGACATTGAGCAGATCACGGCTGGTGAATATAAGCGAACATTAACGGTACTGGGTGAGAACACCGAAGAAGGACGTCGTAAATTCAAGCAAGACTTGGAGTCGATCCATCACCAGTTCAAAGAGCATGTCCAGCGTCACCGTCCTGAATTAGATATAGAAAAAGTGGCCACGGGAGAAGTTTGGACAGGTACTGAAGCGCTTGAATTGGGTCTGGTTGATGAAGTGATTACCAGCGATGCGTGGATGTTGAAGCAATTGGACACACACCGTATTCTTAAAGTGGAATACAGTATTAAGAAACCTCTCAGCGAACGTTTTGCAAAAGGCGCCGCGACGTTGGTCAATACGCTGAAATCTTCGTTTACACGCAGCGACGTGTAACCACTCGGCAGTTGCTGTGCGTTTAACGCATGGCAACTACCCCTTGATTTGCTTTTCTGCTAGGCTATGGCGGTTTTTTTAGTCCGATAGACAACAAAAAGGACGCTTATGAGCGATAATAAAAAATTAAGTCTGACGACCCGCATTGTCATCGGTATGGTGGCAGGTATCGTGCTGGGTATGGCGCTACGCTATTTTGCAGGTGATTCGGCATGGGTCGATAGTTATTTGACCAATGGTTTGTTTAATGTCATTGGTCAAATATTTATCACATCATTGAAGATGCTAGTGGTACCACTTGTGTTGGTGTCCTTGGTAGTGGGCACGTGCTCGTTAAGTGATCCAAGCAAATTGGGACGTTTAGGCGGTAAAGCGGTCGGTATGTATTTAATAACCACCGCTATTGCGATTTCGATTGCTATTTTCTCGGCGATTTTGATTCAACCCGGTAGTGGTGTCGAACGTGCAAGTGACGCGACCTTTGAGCCCTCTGAGGCGCCTTCGTTGTCGCAAGTGATTATTGATCTATTCCCGGATAACCCAATTACTGCGATGGCAGAAGGCAATATGCTGCAGATTATCGTGTTTGCCTTATTACTGGGTATCGCGATGGCATTGGTAGGGAAGCCTGGGGAGCGCATCAAGGGACTGTTTGAGGACTTTAATGAAGTCATCATGAAGCTAGTGGTGATTTTGATGAGCATTGCGCCTTATGGTGTTTTCGCTTTGATGGCTAAGCTCTTCACCGAAACCGGACTGGGCATGATATCCAGTCTGGCGAAGTACTTCTTCTTAGTGCTCATCGTGCTACTGATTCATGGGTTTATTATTCATCCATTCTTATTAGGCGTGCTGGCGCGTGTTAAACCGGGCATCTTTATTCGGAAAATGCGTGATGCACAACTCTTTGGTTTTAGCACTGCCAGTAGTAATGCAACCATGCCGATTACGCTTGAAACCGTGACTAAGCGTTTAGGCGTGAGTAACTCTGTCGGTTCGTTTACCGTGCCGCTTGGAGCAACCATTAATATGGATGGCACTGCCATCATGCAGGGCGTGGCGACGGTATTCATCGCCCAAGTGTATGGACTGGATCTGTCAGTCGCTGATTATCTCATGGTGATTCTCACCGCAACACTCGCATCGGTGGGTACGGCGGGAGTGCCTGGGGTTGGCTTAATCATGCTCGCGATGGTTTTACAGCAGGTGGGTCTGCCCGTCGAGGGGATCGGCTTAATTATCGGTGTTGACCGCCTATTGGATATGACTCGTACCGCAGTCAATGTGACCGGCGATGCCATGGTCAGTTGTGTGGTTGCTAAGTCGGAAGGCGACTTCGACGAAGAAGTCTTCTACGACAAAGAAGCTGGCAAAAAATTGGAAGAACTCTAGGTCGCGCCATTGGCGCGACAGCCCATCTCATTTATTTAGATGGGCATACCACTATGAAACTTAAAGTCGCCATCCGGCGACTTTATTAATTCCGCCTCAATATTTGCGAAGAAAGCAATTCGCTCACTGATATCCTCACCGGCAATTTGCTGTGCCAAGGTTAGATAGTCTTGATAATGACGTGCTTCAGAACGCAACAGTGAAATATAGAACTGCCCTAAGCGCTCGTCTACGTGGGGTGCGATGGCGGCAAAGCGCTCGCAGGAACGCGCTTCGATGTAGGCACCACAAATTAACTTATCGATCAGTGCGGCAGGTTCGTATGTCCGTACGTGTGTCAGCAGGCCACGCGCATAACGACTCGAAGTAAGCTTGTCGTATTCGATACCCAGTTCCTGTGCTATCTCCAATACTTGGTAAAAATGATGCAACTCCTCCTTGATCAACATGACCATTTTGTCGATCAACTCCTGACTGTATGGACGGTCTGATTTTGGCACCATACGCTTATTGAGTTTGTTATGGTCAGCCAGTGCTCGCCAGTCACCTACAAGACGATAGGTGTAGTCTTCATAAGGTTTAAGCCATGCCAATAGCGCTTGACCACTGGCTTCATCAACCGCGTAGCGGCGGATCAACAACATGGCACTTTGGGCCGCTTTCAACTCGCACACCATGTGATCACGCAGTAGCACAGGGAGTTGTTCAGGAGCCTTTGCTTTTTCTATCCATGCTTGCGGTGTGGCGCAAGGCAGGAAAGCGTGAATCGGTTCGAGTAACTGGGCAATATCGGGACTCATGTGAGACATGTTAAAGGCTATACTTCGCTTCTGAATAAAGGTGTTATTTTACGTGCTTAGATGAAAAACGAAAACCACAACATGCGTTAAATCGGTTTTTGTTAAGAAAACGTATTAAAAAATGCGGGTGTACTCTTGACAGTATGAGAAATGTTCTTGATATTAGTGTAAAGCGTTGAATTTTTAGCCATATCAAGCGTCTGACTGTTTAGCTCAATAATAAAAGGTTAGGCACTACTAACAACGCAACAATAACAACTGGGTATGGTGCGTTTTTCGATGCAAGTTTCGAGGCCCAGCGCCTTACAACAAGGGGAAGCGATTATGTTACTTAATCATATTTGGGGCTTGTATGCTCACCCAATGGAAGAGTGGAAAACAATCGATGCACGTCATGAGAGCTTGAGTCACTCATTCACACACTTATTGTTTGTTGCACTACTGCCGTGCTTAGCGGCTTATTATTCCTCAGTCCACGTGGGATGGAGCATCGGTGCACGCGAGTCGATATCACTGACGCAAAGCAGCGGTGTGATGCTCGCTGTCGCGATGTATGTTGGCATTCTCGCAGCAGCGTTTGCATTAGCTTATTTAGTCTTTTGGATGGCAAAAACCTTTGGTGCGGATCCGAGCTTTACGCAGTCGCTTGAGCTCGCCGCGTATACGGCGACACCCGTCATTATGTCCGGTGTTGCCGCGCTTTATCCAGAGCTATGGTTCGTTTCGTTGGTCTTTTTAGCGGGCGTGGGCTATTCGGTATATCTTTTGTATGCGGGCATTCCCGTTCTCATGCATATTCCTGAAGAACGCGGCTTTCTATACGCAAGTTCGGTTGTAACCGCCGGTCTTATCTTAATGGTCATTTTGATGGTTGCAACGGCGATTCTTTGGACTAATGGCTTTGGTCCTCGCTTTATGTCTTGATGGCGATGCGACGGAAGCGTTGAATCATAAAAAAAGAGCCTGCGGGCTCTTTTTTTATGCCATATAAATACCGACGTACGTGTTTTGTTGCTGAATTTTTTGTGCGTCGTACCAGTCGCCCAGCACAATACGTTTGGCAGGACGTTCGGGTGCGAGTTCAAAACAGTGTATTGCCGCGCGGTGTGTATGACCATGAATAAGCTGTTGAACTTGGTGATTATTCATCGCTTTAACGACAGCAGCGTGCTGAGCATCCATCTGCTGCAAACGTTGATGGGACAGCGCTCGTTGAGTTCCCGAATTGGCGCGCAGTTTCTTGGCAATGCTCATGCGCGTTTTAAGCGGTAAACGTGCCAGTAAAAATCGCGTGATAGGGTGTTGAATGACGGCGCGGTAGCGTAAGTAACTTTGATCCGCCGTACAGAGCGTGTCACCGTGCATCAACAACGTGCGTACACCATTGAGCTCGATAACCGTTTTATCTTTGAGCAGCGTCAGTCCCACTTCCCGTGCGAATTTTTTACCCAGCATAAAGTCGCGGTTGCCGGGCATAAAATACACTTGCACACCGTGGTCTACCAGTTGTTTGAGCAACGACTTAATGTGCACAGCAAACTCACTGGGGTCGTCGTCACCTAACCAAGCCTCAAACAGATCACCGAGGATATAGAGTTTATCTAGACAGGCATTGCGCTCACAAAAAGCCTCGAACGCCGCGGTGATATCCGGGCGTTCAGGGCTCAAATGAAGGTCAGCAATAAACGCTGTGGTCATGCGTCCTCTTGGACGGTAACGCTTGTAATAACGACGTCTTCAACTGGAACGTCGGCGTGGAAGCCAGCCGTTGAAGTCTTGACACCTTTGATATTGTTAACTACGTCCATGCCTTCAACCACTTCAGCAAATACACAATAACCAAAGCCGTTAGGTGTTTCGTTTTGGAAATTAAGGAAGTGGTTGTCGTTCACATTGATAAAGAACTGTGACGAGGCTGAATGTGGATCCGGGGTGCGTGCCATTGCGACCGTACCAGTCAGGTTCGGCTTTGCTGTTTTGGCTTCGTTTTCGATAGTGCCACGGGTGTCTTTTTGCGACATGCCGGGCTCAAAACCGCCACCTTGCACCATAAAGTTATCGATAACACGGTGAAATAGCGTGTTTTCGTAAAAACCGTCGCGTGCATACTGAAGAAAGTTTTCGACCGTTTTAGGTGCGGTCTCAGTGTGCATGGCTAAGGTGATGTCACCATAATTGGTATGTAAAACAACCTGCATTTTGGGTTCCTTAATACTACGACTAATCGGTCGCTAGTGTACCAGAGCCGACCGTTCAGTGGTATCATTAGTGGTTGAATCATAAAAACTGAATCGGTTTGTTCGTTTTGTCGACTAAAGCCAAATTACGGAGATACTATGGCACTGACACTGTTTAATACCCTGACCCGCGAGAAAGAAACCTTTACACCAAGAGAAGCAGGCCGTGTGGGTATGTACGTGTGTGGCGTGACCACATACGATTTGTGTCATATTGGTCATGCACGCACCTATGTAGCATTTGACGTGGTGGTCCGTTATTTAAGAAAAATTGGTTACGACGTGACTTATGTTCGCAATATTACCGATTTGGATGACAAAATTATTAAGCGAGCAGCTGAAAACGGTGAGCCTTTTGATGCATTGACCCAACGTTATATTGATGAGATGCATCGTGATTTTGCTGCCTTAAACTTGCTGGAGCCCGATGTTGAGCCACGCGTTACACAGCATATGGATGACATTATTCGTATGATTGAATCGCTGGTAACTCAAGGCTACGCGTATCAAGCAGACAATGGCGATGTGCTGTTTGATGTATCGACCTTTGACGATTACGGTCGTTTAAGCCGCCAAAACTTGGAACAGTTGCAGGCAGGCGCGCGTGTTGACGTGGAAGCCAGCAAACTAGACCCGCTGGACTTTGTGTTATGGAAAAAGGCGAAGGCGGGCGAGCCGAGCTGGGATTCACCTTGGGGTGAGGGACGTCCAGGTTGGCACATTGAATGCTCAGCGATGAATAAGGCACACTTAGGTGAAACCTTTGATATTCACGGTGGTGGGTCGGATTTAACGTTTCCACACCATGAAAATGAAATCGCCCAAAGCTGCTGTGCGAATCAAACCAACTATGTAAATTATTGGATGCATAGTGGTATGGTGCAGGTGGATGACGTGAAGATGTCGAAGTCATTGGGCAACTTCTTTACCATACGTGACGTATTAAACGCGTACGATGCTGAAACTGTGCGCTACTTCTTGCTATCCAGCCACTATCGCTCGCAACTGAACTACACGCAAGATAACCTAGAGCAGGCGCATGCGGCACTTGAACGACTCTACACTGCGTTGCGCGGGCTTACACCAGAGCAGCCCGACGAAAATCTGCGTTTACCTTACTGGAATCAGTTTACCGATGCGATGAATGATGATTTCAACGCGCCCGAAGCCATGAGTGTGCTATTTGAATTGGTGCGTGAAATTAACAAGGCGCGTGATAATGATGTTGTGCGTGCTGCACAGCTTGCTCATGTACTGGTTGAGCTTGCTGATGTATTGGGACTTTTACAGCAGTCACCGGAGAGTTTCCTGCAAGGTGGCGCTGATGATGAAGTTGCGTTGATCGAGGCATTGATTGCCCAGCGTAATAAAGCAAGAGCCGAGAAAGATTGGGCCGCTGCCGATGAAGCCCGTGACCGTCTTACTGAGATGGGGATTGTGCTTGAAGATGGTGCAAACGGCACGCAGTGGCGACGTTCATAAAAAAGAGAGGAAATTATGGCATTTGCAACCTTGCATTGTGTTGATGAACTTCAGCAAGCCATTGATAACGAACAGACCGATGCACTGATTGTTATCGGTCATTTTGCACATATTGAAAACACGCAGTTGAGCGAAACGATTCGTGCTGCTCAGGGCACAGACCAACGCGTGGGCAAAGAGGCACTGCTTATCAGTGCAAATGATGTGCCTGGCAACCGCATGGTAGTTGCACCAACAGGACCTTTAAACCGTGACTATGACGATGTTCGTCAAGTCTTTGATGCAGCGCATAAAGCTGCAAAAATCGCGCAAGATGCAGGCGCACGTCATCCGGTCATTTTGCTTAACGGCGTTAACGTTGAAGACGAACGTTATCAGCAGGCTTTTCTCGCCGCTTATTTAGGCTTCTGCCAAGCGCTTTATCAACCGCTCGAAGCGCGTGAGTATCATGGTGAGGATGAAATCGAGCCAACTCGTGATGTGACTTTAGTGGGCGCATTAGATGCCGAGTGGGCAATGGCGATTGAAGCGGGCAAGCGTGTGGCTCGTGACTTAGCTGGTACTGAACCCGAGCGCATGGCTCCACCGCGTTTTGCCGAGTACTGCCGCAATGCGTTTGCGCACACGGCGGTTAAAGTGACTGTAATCGATGATTTTCAGCAGCTCGAACACGAGTATCCACTTGCAGCCGCTGTAGGACGCGCATCGGTGAGTGTTGAACGTCATCGTCCGTGTGTTATCCGTTTAGAATACAAAGGCAGCCAGCCAGAGCGTCAAGTGATGTTCGCGGGTAAAGGGATTGTTTACGATACCGGTGGCGCCGACCTTAAAGTCGGTGGACACATGGCGGGCATGAGTCGTGATAAAGGTGGTGCGGCTGCAGTCGCTGGGTTTGTGAAAACCGTCGCTGAACTTGAACCGGCTAACTTACATGTGATCGCTGAAATTGGGGCGGTCCGTAACAGCATCGGCTCAGATGCTTTTGTTGCCGACGAAATCATTACTGGGCATAGCGGCAAACGAGTACGTATTGGTAACACCGATGCCGAAGGGCGCCTAGTGATGGCCGATTTACTCTCGCACTTGCGTGAGGAAGCGGCGGCAAGTGATTTACCAAGTGAGCTATACACTGTAGCGACGTTAACGGGCCACGCTGCGTTAGCAAAAGGGCCATACACAGCGTTAGTACCGAATGGTCCTGCGCGCCGTGGTCAACTTGCGCAGCAACTGTTTGATGTGGGCGAAGTCTACGGCGATCCAGCAGAGATTTCATGGTCACGTCGTGAAGACTTTGATTTTGTGAAGGGACACACCCTGTGCGATGACCTTTTATCGTCTAACAATGGGCCTTCGGCGACCACTGCACGCGGACACCAGTTCCCAATGGCGTTCTTAGTCGGTGTGTCGGGATTGGATGCACACGGTATCGATAGCGATAAACCGCTCAGCTATGTGCATGTTGATATCGCTGGTAGCGGTGTTGAGGGAGGCGACTGGCAGCATGGTAAGCCTACCGCCGCGCCTGTGACCTGCTTATCTGCGCATTACTTGAAGCGTTAGTGACGTAGCCCTCATAGACTCGTTTTAAGGTGGACTACGGTCCACCTTTTTTGTGTCCATTAATTCATCAATTCGTCACAATTCAACGTTAGCCTCTAACCATGTTGCACATGGAGGCACCTGTAATGTTAAACGTTGAACAAGTTGTCAAAGAACGACTTCCCAAGCTAGAAAACAAACCTTGGCTCTACAAGCCGACCACCTGGCTACTTAAAAATTTACTCCACGAAAGCGATATCAAAGATTTCAGTCAGCGTTATCCCAACCTGCAAGGCATCGATTTTGTCGAGCAAGTGCTCGACTACTTCAACTTTACTTACTCTTACCGTAGTGCAGAGCTCGATAATATTCCGACCACGGGACGGGTGGTGATCATTGCCAACCATCCGATTGGCTCGCTCGATGGTCTCGCCTTATTAAAAATGGTCAGTGAAGTGCGTAGTGACGTGAAAATCGTTGCCAATGACTTGCTGATGAAACTGCCGCCACTGCAGAGTATGTTGTTACCGGTGCGGGTGTTTAACGGGCGTACGAGCCGAGACGATGTTAAAGCCATTCATCAGCACCTACATGACGAGGGTGTGGTGATTGTTTTTCCTTCGGGTGAGGTGTCTCGATTGCGCCCTCAAGGCGTGCGCGATACACAGTGGCAAGCGGGGTTTTTAAAGTTAGCTAAAGCCACACAGTCAGATATATTGCCGATCCGCCTGGAAGCACACAACTCGGCACTATTTTATACGGCATCAATGGTGTACAAGCCGTTAGCGACGCTATTGTTGGTGAAGGAGATGTTTCGCCAGCAAACCAAACAGGTCAGTTGTCGTATTGGTCAGTTGATTCCTCATAAGACTATTACGCAACATCAACACCTTGCCATGAAACAGCAAGTGAAGCTGTTTAAGAAGCACTTGTATCGTGTGGGTACGGCTAAACCGACTATCTTGCCGACCTTGACACCGATTGCGCGGCCTGAGCCTAGACAAGCGCTCAAGCAAGCGATAGAGGCATGTGAACATTTAGGCAACACGCCTTGTGGTAAAGCGATTTATTGCTACCGCTTTGATGGCAGTTCACCATTATTGCGCGAAATTGGGCGTTTGCGAGAAGTGGCGTTTCGTGCGGTAGGAGAGGGTACATGGCAGCGCCGCGATTTGGATGACCATGACTTATACTATATGCACCTTATTGTTTGGGACCCAGAAGACCTGGAAATTGCTGGTGCTTACAGACTCGGTGAGTGTGCAAAAATCATTCAGAAAGTGGGTCCCAAGGGACTTTATAGCCGTCATTTTTACCAATTTGAACGGGGCATGGATGATATTTTTGCTGAGGGATTAGAGTTGGGCCGTTCGTTTGTGCAGCCGCGCTATTGGGGGAAACGGAGCCTGGAGTATCTTTGGATGGGGATCGGAGCACTACTGAACCAGCACCCTGAGTACCGTTATCTATTTGGTTCGGTCAGTATTAGCAATACCTTGCCCGAGCCGGCTAAGCAGGCATTGGTGGCGTTTTACCGTCATTATTTCCCGGCTCAGCAGCGCTTGGCCATTGCTAATCATGCGTTTCGGGTGACCGAACATCCGGGCTTTGAGCTCAAAGGTGATCATTATGATGATGACTTTAAAGCATTAAAGTCGTATTTGGGTAGCTTGGGGGCGAGTGTACCGACGTTGTATAAGCAGTATTCTGACTTATGCGAGCCTGGCGGTGTGCAGTTCTTAGAGTTTGGTGTGGACCCTGATTTTAGTGACTCAATCGACGGTTTGGTGTTAGTGGACATCCACCGTTTAAAAGCGCGCAAACGTAAACGCTATTTGGGCGTGGGCGCATAACTCGTCGATTATTAGACACAAAAAAAGGCCTCGCATTAGCGAGGCCTTTTCATTTAGGCGACTATTTTAGTCTTTAAACTGCTTACCGAAGTAAGAGTCTTTTAACCAATGTGGACGCTGCGGATCGTTAGCGATTTCTTTACCGATTTCGTAGTTAATATCAGTAAAGCGCGTTGCTGATTCGTAGTTCACTTCTAAATTGTGAAGGTCATCACTTGGACGGTGATAGTTTTCAGCGAAGAATTTACCCCACACTTCGCCACCATCTTCACCTTCGGTGCGTGACGTAAATCCGGTCATTAAGAATACCGCAGGGATACCTTTCTTAACCAGCGTGTAGTGATCTGAACGAGTAAAGATCGCCTGCTCTGGCATTGGATCAGGGCTTTGCTCAATATTGAACTTAGCCGCTGCTTTTGAAATCGTCTCACCTAACGTTGAGTGTGATGCACCAAACGCAATGACGTCTGCAAAATCATACAGCAGTACCGGCATATCTAGGTTCACGTTAGCGACGATGCTATTAAGGGGAACTGTTGGGTTATTAGCGAAGTAATCAGCACCCAATAGGCCTTTTTCTTCTGCCGTTACTGCCAAGAACATGATAGAACGTTTGTTGTCTAAACCTGAGTCAACAAACATACGTGCTGTTTCTAGCATGACGGAGACACCCGATGCGTTATCCATCAAACCGTTATTGATGGTGTCATCGCTACTCAAGTCTTTAACAACGCCGATATGGTCAGCGTGTGCGGTGTATACCACATACTCGTCTTTCAGCTTCGGATCGGTCCCCGGTAAGACAGCTGCCACGTTAGGGCTGGTGGTTTCTTCGTGGTTAGATTCTTTCGCCAAAGAAACTGAGCCGTTAAGCGCAAAACCTTTTGGTGAAGCGTTTGGATCTTCTTCGATCTGCTTAAAGATATCTTCCAGCGGTTTCTCAGCACCTTCAAACATCGCTTTTGCGGCATCGATATTGACGTAGGCAGAACCCATTAATTGCTGTTCTTCACCTTGTGGCAGACCGTTTGGACCAATCCACGTCATACGAGGGGTTTTAGTGTAGTAGACACTGGTTTCAAACTTGCGTACTTTTTCGCGCTCTGGCGTGTGCAAGGTGATAATACCTACAGCCCCTTTTTCACGCGCGATATCGCCTTTAATGTTAGCTAAGTGAGCGCCTTCTTCACTTGGTAGATCAGCTGGACGACCTGTTAGCATAACCACGATTTTGCCTTCAACATCAAGGCCCGCATAATCGTCTAAGCCAAATTCAGGCGCTTCCATGCCATAGCCAACGAAGACCAAGGGTGCAGTGACTTCGCTACGTTGACTATAGTGACTTGGACCTGTGATAAATTGTTTACCAAAAGTGAACTCAGTGGTTTCGCCATCAACTGAGTATGACATTTTCGCACTGTTAGGTACCAAGGTACTAATTCTAAACGGAATACGTTGGAAATAGGTTCCGTCGTCGCCGGCTGGTTGTAAGCCCATTTGCTTAAACTCAGAAGCGATGTATTTTGCCGCGATTTCATGACCACGACTTCCTGTTTCGCGACCGCGTAGGTCGTCACTTGCCAAGAACTCAAGGTGCGCTTTGATGTTTTGTTTTTGCGCACTGACTTCAGGTGCTTGAGAAGTGGTTGTATCCTGACCACCACATGCCGCTAGCGACGCAGCTAACAGCGTGGGGATGAGCAAGCGTGTTACTTTCATCAGTTAGGTTCCCATAGTTGTCTTCGTTGTTACATCAGCCACAGTGTACCCCACGTTATACAGAATCACTACCACGTCAACAAACAAGAGTGTTGCAAAACGTAAACCAGGCATGTAATGTTATATTATAACATTAACCGGTTAGAGCTCTCCTTGAGTAACAATAAGAGTAGGTATATTTATGAAGTCGTTAAATGCAATCACCCTTGCTGTGTTAGCTGCTTTGCCAGCCAGCGCCCTCGCTCAAGCACAACAGCAATCGAAAGAAGATAGTCGCTCAAATAAGGTGGACGAAACTCTCGTGATCCAAGCGAGTCCGTTGAATAAGACACCGCTTGAAAGCGCTCAACCTGTGAATATTATTTCTGGTGACGAATTAAAACTCAAACAAGCACATAGTCTGGGTGAAACGCTCGCACTAGAGCCTGGTATTAATAACACGCATTTTGCCACCGTCGCTGGTAGTCCAATTATTCGGGGTCTCGGTGGACCGCGAGTGAAAGTGACACAGAATGGTTTAGATACCGGGGATGTATCTCGAGGTAGCCCCGATCATGCAGTAACGACCGAAACCAGCACCGCGGAACAAATTGAGGTCTTACGGGGGCCTGCGACTTTACTCTACGGTAGTGGTGCTATTGGTGGCGTGGTGAATGTAGTCGACGAACGTATCCCCTCGGCACCCGTCTATGGCCTTGAGGGCAGTGTTAATGTGAACTACGACAGTGTAAACAACGGCCGTGGTGGTTCATATGATATGACGGTGGGTAATGGCGACTGGGCGCTTTATGTCGATGCGCATCGCCGTTTGTCGGATAACTACGATACACCTGACTTTATCAATGATGAAGGCGAAGTATTAGACCACGTCGAAAATAGCTTTGTTGATTCGAAAGGCGGTACTGTAGGCGCTTCTTATCAGTTCGATAACGGCTATTTTGGTATTTCTTATCAAGGTCTTTATCAAGAATATGGAATTCCGGGCCATGAACATCATCATCATGACGAAGCTGGGCATGAAGAAGAGCCCGCGCACGCTGAGGCTGCAGGACCTTTTGCCGACTTAGAACAGAAACGCTGGCAAATTGCCGGTGAGCTCCGTGACCCCTTTAGCGGTTTCGAGGTAATTGAAATGCGCGCTGCGCTGACTGATTACCAACATAGCGAAATTGAGGGCGACACTGTAGGCACTCAATTTAAAAACCAGCAAAAAGAAGTTCGACTGACCGCGCGTCATGCGCCTATTGCAGGCTGGAGTGGCGCTATTGGTTTTCAGTGGGACTCTGCCGATAAAACAGCGCGTGGTGAAGAAGCCTTTACGCCAGATGCCAAGCGTCGGAGCCAAGGTATTTTCTGGGTGGTTGAGCGTGAAATAGACAATCATCATGTCGACTTGGGTATTCGCCAAGAGCGGACCGATCTGAGTAGCACTGAGCTGGCGCTTAATACGTTTAATGCCACCTCATTATCGGCGGGCTACATGTATCATATTGATGATGCAAGCTCATTTTCAGTGAATCTCTCTCATTCAGAGCGTGCGCCTAGCGCGACTGAGGTATTCTCCAACGGTGAACATTTCGCTACACGCACCTACGAACTAGGTACGCTTTACGAATTGCATGATGAAGGCAATGGTGAATACCATTTGCATCAAGAAAACACGGACATCAAACTCGAGACGTCCAACAATATTGATGTAGGTTATCACTTTGAAACCGATCGCGTTCACGTGCAAGCGAACGTTTTCTACAATCGCGTCGATGACTTTATTTACGAGCGTTTTACCGGCATTAACTCGACCGCGATTCACACCGATGAGCACCATGATGAGCATGCGGGCGAAGCCGCCCATGATCATGCGCATGATGGCGATGGCTTGATGGTGGTGCAATTTTCTCAAGCCGATGTCAACCTCTACGGCTACGAGTTAGAGGCCGATTATCGATTAACGGATGCGTGGTCGGTCCATGGTTTCAGTGACTATACGCGTGCGGAATTGCGCGATGGTGGCGATTTGCCACGCATCCCCGCGCAACGTGTAGGTACTGAAGTGCGTTATCAAGCGACTCATTGGGACGGCGCGATTGGTTATACGCGTTATTTAACGCAGGATAAAATTGCCGCTAATGAGACAGAGACGGATGGTTTTGGTCTACTCAATGCACACGCGAGCTTTTATCCGAACTGGCTAGCACAATATGGTGCGACGGTTTATTTGAAGGGCGAGAATCTGACCAACCAATTGGGTCGTGTGCATAGTTCGTTCTTAAAAGATGATGCACCGATGGCAGGGCGTAACTTTAAAATTGGTGTGTCAGTGACCTTTTAACATTGTTTATTGAACGCATCGACTGAACATTACGCAGCATCTTTGGTATTCTCTCGCTGTTAAAAAAAACAGGGAACCCATGATGCTGCGTTTTTCATTATTATCAGCCAGTGTGATTCTGGCCTCAGTGGTGATGCAACCACAAGTTGAAAGCAAAGAACTATCTATTGAGCGAATTTTTAGCTCCCCATCACTTTCCGGCGACTCGATGCGAGCGCTGCGTTTTTCACCCGACGGTCAACGTTTGACCTACTTAAAAGGTCGCGCTGATGATGCCAGTCATTATGACCTTTGGTCTTACAATTTAGCCACCGAAAAGCATCAGCGTTTAGTGAATGCGGATGACGTGTTTGCCGGTGAGGAAGTCTTATCCGATGAGGAAAAGGCGCGTCGTGAACGCTTAAGGTTGAGTGGCTCCGGCATTGTGAGTTATCAGTGGTCAGCACAGTCCGATGCGTTGCTATTTCCGTTAGCCGGTGATGTTTATTACTATTCACTTGAAACTGGCAAGGCACGCCAAATTACCCATACCGAAGCGTTTGAAACCGACGCAAAGTTGTCGCCTCAAGGACATTATGTTTCTTATATCCGTGAGCAAAACCTGTATGTTTACTCTTTGGAAACGGGTACCGAACAGGCAATCACGCGCTCGGGCAAAGACACCATTAAATATGGTATGGCAGAGTTTGTCGCGCAAGAAGAAATCGATCGTATGACCGGATATTGGTGGTCACCGAACGAACGCAAAATTGCCTTAACACGGGTCGACGAGTCTCCCGTTGATATCGCGGTACGGAGTGAGATTTATGCTGATCACATTGATATGATCGAGCAGCGCTACCCGTTTGCTGGTACACCGAATGTTGATATTGACTTAGGTGTGGTGGATGTTGATTTCAGTGGTGCGGATAATCTTGAATCTGGAATCAAATGGCTTGGACTCGACGAATTAGGTGACGGCTACTTAGCACGTGTTAAATGGCTCAAAGACAGTCAACGTTTCAGTTATCAGTGGCAAAGTCGTGACCAGCAACGACTCGACCTGCATATGGTTGATGTGAATGATACGGCCGACAATGTGATTTTAACTGAAACGAGCGATAGCTGGGTTAATCTAAACGACGATCTCTATTTTCTTGATGACAACAAGCATTTTATTTGGGCATCAGAGCGCAGCGGTTACAAGCACCTTTACCTGTATCGTGTTGATGGTGGGTTGATTCGTCAATTAACCTCGGGGGACTGGCAGGTCGATGAACTTGCAGCCATTGATGAAAAAACCGGGGTGTTTTATTTTACTGGACGCGAGAAGTCACCGCTTGAGCTGCACTTGTATCGCAATCAGCTAAATACCACATCACCTGCAACACCGAGTCGCATTACCGAGCAAGAGGGGATGCACCATATACAGTTTGCGGCCGACGGAAGCTCGTATGTGGATACCTTTGAGTCTTATAAACAGCCGCCGCAGATCAGTTTAAATGGTCCGACCGGTAAGCGTCTGACTTGGCTAAAAGAAAACAAAATCGACGACCAACATCCGTTAAAGCCGTATTGGCGTGATTGGTTGTATCCCGAGTTTGGGACGTTGGAAGCTGAAGATGGGCAAACACTCTATTACCAGCTGACCAAGCCTGCTAATTTTGATTCTAGCAAGCAATACCCTGTCATGGTCTATGTTTACGGTGGGCCGGGCGCTCAAGTCGTCACTAAAGGCTGGGGTAATTACTTAGTTCAATACATGGCTCAGCAAGGCTATGTTGTATTTAGTGTGGATAACCGAGGTTCGTTCAATCGCGGTAAGGCATTTGAGGCACCGATCTATAAGAATATGGGGACGCCTGAAATCGCTGATCAAATTCGTGGTGTTGAGTTCTTACGCACGCTCGATTATGTCGATCCTGAACGTATCGGGATTCACGGTCACAGCTATGGTGGCTATATGACGTTAATGGCGATGTTTAAGGCGTCAGACTACTTTGCCGCCGGCGTTTCTGGTGCACCGGTAACCGATTGGCGCTTGTATGATACGCATTATACTGAGCGTTATATGGGGATGCCACAGCAGGGTGATGCGTATGAGAAAGCGTCGGTATTTCCTTATACGGACGGGTTAAGCGGTGACTTGATGATTTATCACGGTATGGCCGATGACAACGTGTTATTTACGCACAGTACGAAGCTCTATAAGCAGTTGCAGGATAATGCACAGCCATTCCAAATGATGAATTACCCGGGTAAGAAGCACTCGCTTAATGGTAAGAATACGCGTATTCATCGTTACCAATTAATTGCCAACTTTTTTCAACAAACGTTGAAGCAATAATAGGTTATACTAGCGACTCTGAAACGAATTTAAACTGTTGAGGAGTCGCTATGCGCTTTTTATCTCGCCGTTTGGTCATGCCCAATGACCTCAATTTTGCAGGTTCTCTATTCGGTGGTCGTATCCTCGAGTGGATCGATGAAGAAGCCTATATTTTTGCGAGTTGCCAGCTTGGTGCTAAGAGTTTGGTGACCAAGCACATTGGCGCTATTACCTTCGAAACCTCAGCGTTTCAAGGCGATGTGGTTGAGTTTGGTTTACAGGTTAAGTCAGCCGGTCGTACTTCATTGAATATTACTTGTGTGGTTCGTAATAAGCATACTAAGCAAAATATTTGTACGGCTGATGATATTGTCTTTGTACACATCGATCCAGAGACCCGTCAACCGACGCCTCACGGCAAAACAAAAGAAGAGCTGGATGAATTTAACTTCGATAGTTAATAATGACTGAGTTAAAAAAACGGCGCATTTTCATGCACCGTTTTTTTATGTTCATCCGTTTAGTGATTAAATTGGCGAACCAGGAGGCAGTGCCGCGGGCGCATAACCTGTCGGCCACTCTCCGTCGGTGAGGTAATTGTTGAGCTGTTCAGCAAGCGCTTCAACAACACTGTGACCTTTAAGCTTATTGGTGAGCCTTACGGTCGCTTTGCGTAACGCAAGGCGAACTTCGGGGGCGACAACTTCATCCTGCATGGTGTTCACGAGCGCATTCGCTGCGGTAACTAAGACACGTTGATTAACAGGATCCTCGGGTTGTGACTGCCAATCGTTAATCAATGTGCTGAACAGTTGATTGACCACCGCAACAGGTGATGGGACGTCAGAGTTCAAAGCATGTTGTTGACTCAGACGGTTAAGTCGTTCCGGATTTAAAATCAGTGACAAGCTAAAACCAGAGGCACTTGCAGCCATGCTTACCGGATCTGGAATGAGTCCTGTGCGCCCCTCAAAGCGCTCACGGTTGTCCTGGTGGCCATAAGCGAGCGGAACGAGTAATTGCTGAATGTGCTTCGGAACGCGAACTGTGCCAGCACGTGTCGTCTCGATAAGCAGATTCAGAGCACGTTTCTGTGATGCAGGACTCACCGCGGTAAAATCGTTAGGCGAATGGTCATTGATATAGTATCGATAATTGACTCCCCCTAACCATTTAGCCGCAGCTTCAGTTTGGTAGCGATGCAGTAAGTAAATAGGAACAAATACTTCTTGCAAGTCGCTGAGCGCCGCAGTCGCGGGGAGTTGGTGTTGACCAAACTGAGCAAGTACTTGCTTACGTACATTGAGGAGCCGCTCGAGTTCAGTGACTGTATCACTGCCATTATCCCATAAATGAGCGGTAGGATGTGCGCCGCCAGTAGGGCGAGCGTCGCGGTCAGAGATAAACGTTAAGCCCAAGGATTGATTCTCTTTGAGAATTCGGCCGAGTTGCTCGCGCTCACTGGGCATGCCACCAAAATCGCTGTAACCATAGGCGATGACTTGCTTATCCCACTCGCCAATACCTGTATCATAAGCATCATTGAGACTGATTACGCCCTCGGTTGTCAGCGTAACAAGCGGGTGAGGGTAGTCCATTACAGACGCGCGATTTTCAGTGCTCGCGGCAAAATTATGGGCAATGCCGAGTGTGTGTCCGACTTCGTGGGCGCTTAATTGGCGAATACGTGCCAGTGCCATTTGCTCGATTTTTTCTTTTAGTTGTTCGCTATTTTCTTTATTGAAAGGACCTATTAGCCCTTCAGCGATTTTCATATCTTGACGCACACGTAACGAACCGAGCGTTACATGGCCTTTGATAATTTCACCTGTGCGCGGATCGATAACCGATGAACCATAAGACCAACCGCGGGTCGCACGGTGGACCCACTGAATCACATTATAACGGACATCCATAGGATCTGCGTCGGCCGGTAACATTTTCACTTGAAACGCATTTTCATAGCCGGCCGCGGCAAATGCTTGCGCCCACCATGACGCGCCCTCAAGTAAGGCAGACTTAACGGGTTCTGGCGCCCCAGGGTCAAGGTAGTATGTGATGGGCTGTTGTGCCTCACTGCTCGAAGCAATGGGATCTTTTTTGGCTAGACGGTGGCGTGGGATAACGCGCTGAACAATGGGCTCACCTAAGGGCGCTGAATAGTCGTAATAGGTTTGCGCCCAAAAGCCACTGTTGGGCGAAAATTGACGAGGACGATAGTTATCATCCGGTAAACGAATAAACGAGTGGTGCAAATGTAAAGTGAGCGCATCAGCATTGGGTAAAATGGCATTAACGTAGCGTCCCTTGCCCTTGCCGACGAATGTCACCGTCGCCTCGAACTCGGTATTGTCCGGGAAGCTTTTAGTCCGAGCGGGATAAACAACTGAGCGGTCATTATCGATGCTGTACTGGCCTTGCCCCGTCTGTTGCAAGCGCTCACTCACACCATGAACATCGGTCATTAGAAAGGGTGTGTAATCAACGAGCACACCGCTCTCGTTTGCGGCCACCACATTAAAGCCAAACAGTGTGCTATCGGCGAATGCCTGTTGGACACTGGCGTGTTCGGCTGGATTTTTATCGTCGGCACGATATTGCGTATTTTCGGCAACCAGCAAAACCCGTTGACCTTGCACGGTAAAATGGGCAAGTTGTGTTTGTCCTAGCTGCCCTCTATCTAGGCCGACATCATTTGAACCGAGCCCCCAAGGTAAACTGGTCTGGAAGATAAATGAACCTTGGTTGCTGGGCACATACAAATAGTATTTACCGCGATTGGTATCATGATAGAAATCAAAAAAGCCCTCGGCTTTTTGCATTGATTGTGTGAACTCAGCAACACGGGGTATCGGTTCAGGCGCTGCGATTACAAGGCTGGTTTGCAGCAACGCAATACTAATCCATACAACGCGAATTAAGTTTCGCATGTTGGCTTCCTTCTTGTTGTTATAGTTGTTCAGCTATTTCTTCGAGAATTTGTGTTGTCCATTGCTCGATGCGCTCTTCAGATAAGTCGTACTGAGTGTCCTCGTCAAGTGATAATCCGACGAAGTACTGCTGATCCTCGGTGAGCGCCTTAGACGCAGCAAATTCGTAACCTTGGTTCGGCCAAAAGCCGATGCGCTTACAGTCTTTATCGGCAATGGCGTCGTGCAACATGCCGAGCGCATCCTGAAACCAATCAGTATAGCCTTGCTGGTCGCCCATGCCATAAAGAGCAACGATTTTGCCTTGTAAGTTGAGCGGCGTAATATCGTCCCAATGACTTTCCCAGTCTTCTTGAAGCTCGCCAAAGTCCCATGTCGATATACCCAAAATGAGGATATCAAACTGTTCAGCTTCTTTTAGCGGCGTGTCTTTAATATCAAATATCGAGACAATGTCTTCGCCAATGGCTTGCTGAATTTTTTCAGCGGCAATTTCGGTATAGCAGGTAGTTGAGCCATAAAACAGGCCAATTTGCAACGACATAACAACCTCGTTGGATAGTTTCGATGGGTGCATTGTAGCAAAAACCTCGTTAAAATAACGTCTCAGTAATATGAAAAAAGGTGATTAGATGTCGTTTAATGCGGTTATTGAGCAGTTAGAAAGTGTCTTCGATCAGGTTTACGTTGATGG
Organism: Idiomarina sp. D18; assembly: GCF_057748155.1. NCBI lineage: Bacteria > Pseudomonadati > Pseudomonadota > Gammaproteobacteria > Alteromonadales > Idiomarinaceae > Idiomarina > Idiomarina sp. D18. Next base: position 1,632,861 of record NZ_CM173240.1, on the reverse strand, counting down.
TTCCGATGATGAGTTGTTTGCGAGCGGTTATCTCCGTGGCCATTTTGACCTAGTCGTTGCCCGCATGGAAATGAACGACGAAACGGATGCCCAAGCGATCATTCCCAACCTTAAAGCGGCGGTCGAGCAGGCAAAGCATGAACTTGCACCGGCCGACCAAACGCATGTGAATAACTTAGTTGAACAGCTCGACATCGTGGTTCGTAGCGTTTAACTCACTTAATCAGACGTTGTGGTTGCAAGCGCGATCGCGCGTCTTTTGTTAACGGAACCACACCGCCACTGAGTTGCTCGGCTAACAGCTCTGCTAAGATGGGTGCTGCGGTTAAACCGCGTGAGCCAAGTCCGCTCAACAGCATAAGACCCGTGTCTAGGGCACCGGCTGCGGGCATGTGATCGGGTGTCGTGGCTCTTATACTGACACGATGCCCTGTGACCTCAAGGTGTTGGCTCCAAGTTTGCTGAGCGCAACGCGCAAGCGAATCGCAGTTCGCTGTATCGGCCTCGACGGAAGCATTCAGGTCGGATTGGCCACGTTCAAAGGTCGCACCGATACAGTGCTCGCCATTTTGTGCCGGTACCATGTAACCCTTGTAGCAAAGCACCTTGTTCAATGCTTCTGTTTCCGCGGTCGCCCGAATAGTCGAGATCTGACCTTTTACTGGCGTCATCTTCAGTTCGGACTGAAAAAGTGTCGCTGAGGCGTGGCCGCATGCGATCACGACGCGCGCTGCCGAGTAACGGGCGCGAGTACCGACCAGTGTCCAGGCTAGTGTGGGGCTGTCTAAGTTACTTGGAAAAATGCGTTCAACGGTGTCGGTCATCCAGTCGGGATCCGACTCGTTGAACATGGCCCGAACCAGTTTTGATGGATTTAACCAGCCAGCATTAGGATAGTGTAAACTCGGTTGCTCTATGGGGAGTTGAGCAAGCGTCGAACTCTGCTCGCTGGCGAGCGCCGTGACCGTCGCGGATGAATAATCGCATGCGGTAATTTTCTCGATCCTATCGATGCGGCTGGCATTAAATGCCGGTTGAATCACACCAGAAACGAACCAATAGCGATCACGCCAAGGGGTGTAATAACTGATTGCGGTCGAGCTGGCTTGCAAATAGAACCGAGTTAACGGTGTGAGTTCAGCGTGCAGCAGCGGATAAACTGCGCCTTGCGGGTTACCCGATGCGCCGTCGGCTAAGCCCTGACTTATGACACGACAGGGGATTTGCCGTTGATGTAAAGCGCGCGCTAAGCAAGCGCTGGCAATGCCCCCACCGACCAAGGTCACGGGTGCACGACAGCGGCTACTTTTTACTATCTGACCCGAGAAGTGACCGCATAACATTTCGCGTTTACGACCAAAGCCTTTGACTTTATTGACCTGGAAACCGGCTTCATTAAGCCCGCGCTTAACCAAGCCCGCTGCGGTAAATGTGGCAAAAGTGGTATCTCGATGTGCCGAATTTGCCATGGTGTTGAATAGCGCCGACTGCCACATCGCTGGATTTTTTGCCGGCGCAAAGCCGTCGAGAAACCAAGCATCGACTCGATGAGCCAGACTTGTCTGCCACTCGGCTAGGGTTTCGATAATATCGCCAATCCACAAATCCAGCACAACCCGCCCTTGATCAAAAACTAGACGGTGACAACCCGGTTCTGTTGCGGGATATTGTTCGAGTAAGGGTTCGGCCACAGCAGCGACCGCGGGTAGTGTGGCTAATGCTTGTGCTAGCTGAGACTTGGAAAGAGGGTACTTTTCAACGCTGATAAAGTGTAACCGTGTACAGGACCGAGCATGTTGACGATAGTTGAGCCATGTGAGCAAAAAGTTTAGCCCTGTCCCAAAGCCCGTTTCTGTCACAACAAAGTCATACTGAGCTGGCAAGCTGACCCAACGTTCGGGTAAACCATTGTGCTTAAGAAAAACGTATTGGCTTTCGTCAATACCGCTGTCTATAGAGAAATAGATATCATCAAATGTTTGTGAGATGGGCACGCCCGACTCGTTAAAATCGATTTTTGCATGATTTGACATGCTGAACACCATGAATTCTTGCGCAATGCTCGCTATAATAACAACTTTGCAAACAATAGTTGATGACTTTGTACTTGATGGTAAGACAACAGGCAGGGTAAAGAGAAAAAATTTTATACAAAGCAGACCACCTGTTGACCCGTTGTTCGTTACCATACAACATAAGAAAATTTTTAATTTATCGGCCCATCGCCAATACAGGAATAAGTAATGAGAAGAGCTGTGATTACCGGACTCGGTATTGTATCGAGTATCGGAACCAATCAAAAAGAAGTCCTTGAATCGCTACGTACCGGTAAGTCGGGCATAGAGCGTTCTGAATCCTTTGCTGAAATGGGGTTGCGTTGCCAAGTTTGGGGCCCGGTTCGGTTAGACGTCAAAGACCATATTGATCGTAAAGCCTTACGCTTCATGGGTGACTCAGCGGCCTATGCGTATATTGCGATGCAACAAGCGATTGAAGACGCTGGCTTAAGCGAAGATGAAGTATCTAATCCGCGTACTGGTCTCGTAGTGGGTTCAGGCGGAGCGTCAGGTGAACATCAAGTGGCGGCTGCTGATATTCTTCGCGAGCGTGGTGTTAAGCGTGTAGGGCCCTACATGGTTCCGCGATGCATGGCATCAACCACATCCGCTTGTTTGGCAACGCCATTTAAGATTAAAGGCATTAATTACTCAATTAGTTCTGCGTGTGCAACATCGGCACACTGCATTGGTCATGCATTGGAACTAATTCAATTTGGCAAGCAAGATCGCGTATTTGCTGGCGGTGGTGAAGAGTTGCACTGGACGCTCGGTATGGAATTTGACGCGATGGGCGCTCTAAGCACCAAATACAATGATACGCCAGAAAAAGCATCGCGTACCTATGACCGCGATCGTGATGGCTTTGTCCCTGCAGGTGGCGGCGGCATTTTGGTCATTGAAGAACTTGAGGCTGCGAAGGCTCGCGGTGCAACAATCTATGCCGAGATCGTTGGCTATGGTGCGACATCTGATGGCTACGATATGGTAGCGCCGTCGGGTGAAGGCGCAATTCGCTGCATGAAGATGGCGATGGAAACCGTTGACACGCCAATCGACTACTTAAACACGCACGGTACTAGTACGCCCGTGGGTGATGTTAAGGAATTAGAGGCGATTCGTGAGGTGTTCCCGGAGAAGACGCCATTTATTAGCGCAACTAAAGCAATGACAGGTCACGCGTTAGGGGCCGCAGGTGTACACGAGGCAATCTACTCGTTATTGATGATGAAAAATGGCTTTGTGACGCCGAGCATCAATATTGATAACTTAGATGAGGCTGCTGAGGGTATGAACATCGTGCGCGAACCCACGGAAGCTAAGTTACGCACTGTGATGTCTAACAGCTTTGGTTTTGGTGGCACCAATGCATCATTGGTACTGCGCGAATATCAAGACTAAGTTATTTTGAATCGGTCTAAACGTATTCACATCGTTGCCGACCAAAATATTCCTGCGTTGCCTGAGTTGTTAGGCAACGTAGGTCACCTCACATGTTATGTTGGTCGAACGCCTCCTCCCGAGCTACTCGAAACGGCCGACGCGTTGTTGGTTCGGTCAATTACGCAAGTCGACGCGGCGTTATTAAAGCAAGCGCCACAACTAAAATTTGTTGCGACGGCAACCATCGGTAAAGAACATTTAGCTATTGATGCGCTTGATGCGCGTGCGATTCAGTGGGCCAATGCACCGGGTTGCAATGCAGACTCAGTCGGTGAGTATGTGCTTACGGCGGTGCTTAAGGTACTGCAACAGCAACACCGGCTCGGCGAGGTATTGGATTTGGACGTCGCTATTGTCGGAGCGGGCCATACCGGCACGGCTGCCGGTCAACGCTTAGCGGCGTTGGGCATGAACGTGCATTACTATGATCCGCCGCTCGCAGAACAAGGTGATAGCCGAGCTCATTCACATTGGCAGCGGGTGCTGACTTCGGACATTATTAGTTTACACGTGCCGTTAACGCGTAAGGGGTTGTACCCAACGCATCATCTCATTGATATTGAAGCGCTCCAGTCATTGCACTCTGGTCAACTACTCATTAATGCGTGTCGAGGTGCCGTGATCGATAACCATGCGGTCATTGCGCGGTGCGAGCAAGGCGAATGCCCGACATTGGTGTTTGATGTATTTGAGGGTGAGCCTGAGATTAACAAGGCTATTTTACCTTACCTTGCCATTGCGACGCCGCATATTGCTGGACATAGTTTAGAAGGCAAAGTCGGTGGCGCATATCAAGTCGCTACTGCATTATGCAAGCACTTTGATATTCCTTTGCCGGTCAAATTAGCCGATGTTCTACCCGAGGTTAATTGGCGGACTTTAGGTGCCGTCAGTATTCAACGACTCCCTGACTTAGCCAAACTCGTTTTGGCACTGTACCCTATCGATGAAGATGATCGCATGATGCGTAGCCACGGGCTGACAGCATCGGGTTTTGATCAACTACGCAAGAATTATCGTAAAGATAATCCTCGTCGACAACTCAACAATCAAAGTATTGCATGTCATAATGCAGCACAGGTTATTCGATTCAAACAGCTTGGTTTTAATGCATACCAAGTTTGTTAGGCTTTAGGAGTGATTATGGCAGAAGGTTTTCGTGTCGCGGTATTGGGTGCGACAGGGCTTGTTGGTCAGCAAATGATCGAGATTTTACAGCAACGTGACTTTCCCGTTGCGCAATTGTATCCGTTAGCCAGCGCGCGTTCGGTAGGTGCGACGGTAAGCTTTAAAGGGGAAGATGTCGAAGTCATTGATGCGGAGACTTTCGACTGGAGCGAAGCTGATATCGGATTTTTTTCTGCCGGCGGTGAGATTTCAAAAGTATTTGCTCCAAAGGCTGCTGAGGCCGGTTGTGTGGTTATAGATAATACCTCCGAGTTTCGTTATCAACCGGATATTCCTCTGGTTGTGCCTGAGGTTAATGGTTGGGCGCTAGCAGACTTTAGAAACCGTAACATTATTGCTAACCCCAATTGCTCAACCATTCAAATGATGGTCGCGTTAAAGCCATTGCATGATGCGGTCGGTATAGAACGGATTAATGTCGCTACGTATCAGTCTGTTTCAGGCGCGGGAAAAGAGGCGATGGAAGAGTTGGCTAAGCAAACGGCTGAGCTATTGAACGCCAAGGAGCCAACCGTTAGCCAGTTTAGCCGTCAAATCGCTTTTAACTGCATTCCGCAAATTGATGTTTTTCAGGATAATGACTACACCAAAGAAGAAATGAAAATGGTGTGGGAAACACAAAAAATACTTAACGACCAGAGCATTCGAGTGAACCCAACGGCGGTTCGCGTGCCTGTTTTCTTTGGGCATGCTGAAGCCATCCATATCGAGACACGGCAACCGATAACCGCTGAGTACGCTAAAGACTTGTTACGTGAAGCGCCGGGTGTCACGTTGTGCGAAGACCGCCAAGATTTTCCGACTCAGGTTGGCGATGCCGCGGGTAAGGATGATGTTTTTGTAGGGCGTATTCGAGAAGATATTAGTCATCCGCAAGGTCTAAATTTGTGGGTTGTTTCAGATAATATCCGTAAGGGCGCTGCAACTAACTCGATCCAAATCGCGGAGTTGTTGATTAAAGAATACTGGTAATAACGAAGTGGCTTAAAATAAAGTTTTTATGTTTATAGCCGTTAAATATTATAGGAAATCGTGGGCAAGAGAACGAACATGAGTGATTCCCAATCAAATCACAATAAAGGGATTAAGCAGTTGATAAAACACTTAACAATGAGTGTCGTTACATCAGTAGCGATGGCTGTATTCTTATGCATTCCACTTTTTGCCCACGCGTTTTACCAGGACGGAACGATTATCAAGGGGCCGAAAGGTGCCGAGGCATCCGATGTGCGTTCTGGCGAAGAGCGTTATGGCCCGATTAAGTCGTCTGATACGCTGTGGTCTATCGCATCACGCTATCGGCCTCACTCGAGTGTGACGGTCTACCAAACGATGGCGGCTATTGTGCAAGCAAACCCACGCGCGTTCGTTGATGGCAACATGAACCGAATGCTTGATGGTTTTTATTTGCGTATACCCAGCTTGCAAGAAATTAAGATGATTAACCCAGAGGCTGCACGGCGACAGGTCTTGGCCGATGAGTCTTTACAGGATAAACAGCAGCAACTCGCTGCAATTGAGCAGCAGGCAAAGCAAACACGCACTGAGCAACAGCAGTTATTAGAGCAAGCCAAAGCGCGCGCCGAAGAAGCCATTCAACAAGTGGAATCACGTCAGCAGTCGAACTTTGCTGAGTTACAGTCGCAAGTCAATGATTCAATGAACGCGGTTAAAAAGGTCTATGCGGAAAATGAGTCAATTCAGAAGCGGCTCGATGATTTAGCCGACCGGATCGCCACTATATCCGAGCAGCTAAAAGAGTCTGATGATCTAGAGGGTCAGTTCAATCAGCTATTAGAGCAACAAAGAGCTCTCATTAATCAACAGCAGCAACAGCAAAGTGCGGATGGACTGTCGTGGTTGCAAAGCCCGCTTAATATCGCTTTGTTATCGATTTTACCTGCACTGCTCATTTTAGGATTAATTTATTGGTTTTTCTTCCGTCGCAATAAGACGGTCGCTGAGTCGAGCCAGACTGGTGCGTCAGAGCAAGAGCTTACTGAAGAGCAAGCGGCTGAGCAACTTGACCGTGAATTAATGGGTGGCGCCTCAACTCACGCTGATGATGGCCTATTCGACTTTGATGGTAATACGGCACTTGATGATGAAGAAGAAGAGGGTAACGATTTAAGTGACCTAGAAGCCGAATTAGAAAACTCGCCTGTTGATCAAGATGATGATTTTAGTATTCAGCTTGATGGTGATGATGATGAAGAAGACCCGTTGTTCCCTAACAATAACGGTGGTAGCGAAGGTAGTGATGCTGATGATATCGATCAACATGTACTTCCCGAAGAAGATGATGAGTCGTTGGTGGCGGAACCGGATAATGACAAGACTGAGCCTGAAGACAGCGATGAATCCTCTGAATTGTCTCAAGATGAATTGGACAAGCTATTTGGCGAAGCCGAAGATGACGAAGTGCCTGCACTGGATTTAGATCTGGATGAGCAAGCAAATGAGGGTGCAAACGAGAGCGAGGATGCAGACGTTACAGGTGAAGACCTGGAAAGTAACGAATCGGCTGAACAGCCAAGTGCGGAGAGTGAAGACTCCAATGACGAATTAGTCAGTGATGATATTTTTGATGAAGAAGCGGCCGCTGAAGCATCGAAAGACGAACCGGAACAAGAGCCAGAGCCAGAAGCAGAACCAGAGCAAGAAGCAGAAGAAACGCTGGATCAAGAGTCAGAAGCGGACGCGCAACAGACACCTTCATCAGATGATTCCGCCGAAGATACCGAGTTTGATGATGGGGAGCATGATAACCCGTTGGATGATGCGCTGGCGCAACTGGGAATAGAGACTGACGAAGTCGACGAAGAAGAGCCGTCCGATGAAGTGTCTGATGAACAGTTGGACGACCTGTTAAATGAAGCTGCTGAAGTGGAAAGTTCGCTGACCGAGCTGACAAAAGACAGTGATACTGAAGCCGATAAGGAAACAGAGCACGTATCAACGGACCAAGCGGGGGATGCTGACACGTCGTCCCCGGTAGACGAGTACGTGGATATAGATGAGTTGATGGAACAGGCCGATAGCGAAGAGGAGACCGACAACTATACGTCGGATAACGTCGGTCGTGTGCTGGGTGACGAAGAAAGCGAGAGTTCGCCGCAGGATGAGTTGGATACTGCGGATGAGGAGCGACTCGGTCAGCTTGATCTTGCTCGTGCGTACCTCGATATGGATGAGAAGGAAGATGCCGAGGACATTTTGGTCACTTTATCTGAAGGCGAGGATGAGGTTGCCGAAGAAGCACGCGTACTATTGCAACGTTTGCAGTCGGAATAATTGAATTCGTAAGGGAGTTGTATGCGAATTGCGCTAGGGCTTGAGTATGATGGTCGAGCTTACTATGGTTGGCAACGCCAGCGTGAAGTGGACTCAGTTCAACAAAGGCTGGAAAACGCCTTAAGTAAGGTCGCCGATCAGGCGGTAGAAACCGTGTGTGCCGGCAGAACCGATGCGGGCGTTCATGCAACCAACCAGGTCGTGCATTTTGATGTCTCTACGCCACGACGCGCAGCCGCCTGGACCTTGGGGGTTAATAGCCATCTACCACCTGATATCGCAGTGCGCTGGGCACAACCGGTTGATGATAGTTTTAGCGCACGGTTTAGTGCGACTGCGCGTCGCTATCGTTACATCATTGCTAACCACGCTCTAAGACCGGGTATTCATAGTCACGGCGTCAGTCACTATCATCACCCACTCGATGTTGATGCGATGCAGGCGGCGACTCCGGCTTTATTAGGGGAACATGATTTTAGTGCTTTTCGCGCGGCGCAATGCCAATCGCACTCTGCCCATCGTGAGATAACCCACCTCAATGTTCATCGCCGTGGCGATTTTATTATTGTCGATATCAAAGCCAACGCTTTCTTGCATCATATGGTGCGTAATATTGTTGGTAGCCTCATTGTTATCGGTCGCCATCAGCAAGATCCCAGTTGGCTCGGCGAGCTGTTAGCAGGAAAAGACCGCACCAAAGCAGCGGCGACCGCCAAGCCAGGCGGTTTGTACTTAGTCGAAGTGGATTACCCGAAAGACTGGCAACTACCTAAAGCTGAACCGGGTCCGCTTTGGTTTACAGAGTGATAAAAAACCGCGACTGTTACGACCTCTTTGCTTGACCCATTTGTGCTACCATGTAATCTAATCAAAATTTTTTATTAAAGCTGAGTAAGCGGACCATTATGAGCTGGATTGAACGTATTCTTGCTAAACCTAAAGTCAACAAACGTCGCAATGTTCCAGAAGGCGTTTGGAGCAAATGTGCTGCGTGTGATGCCATTTTGTATCGTAACGATTTAGACCGTAGTTTAAATGTTTGTCCTAAATGTGGGCACCACATGCGTTTGACAGGCCGCGAACGATTACGCATTTTTTTAGATGAGACTGGCGTCTCAGAAATTGCTGCGGATTTGGAACCTAAAGATATCCTTAAGTTTAAGGACTCGAAGAAGTACAAAGATAGAATTGCCGCAGCTCAAAAAAGCAGTGGCGAAAAAGATGCCTTGATTGCACAGCGTGGAACGGTATTAGGCGTTCCCGTGGTCGCTGTAGCCTTTGATTTTAACTTTATGGGTGGCTCGATGGCATCGGTAGTCGGCGCTAAGTTCGTACAAGCAGCTGAGCTTTGTTTAGAACATAACCTACCACTGGTGTGCTTCTCAGCATCTGGCGGAGCGCGTATGCAAGAGGCTTTGATGTCGTTGATGCAAATGGCGAAAACCTCTGCCGCGTTGGCTAAGATGAGCGAAGCGGGTCTGCCCTATATCTCGATTTTAACCGATCCGACGATGGGTGGTGTGAGTGCGAGTTTGGCGATGTTGGGTGACATCCACATTGCTGAACCTAAGGCATTGATAGGCTTTGCAGGGCCTCGTGTTATCGAACAGACGGTACGCCAAACCTTACCGGAAGGTTTTCAGCGTGCTGAGTTTCTACTAGAACATGGCGCGATCGATATGATTGTTGATCGTCGCGAGATGCGCTCAACTGTGGCACGTCTGTTAGCTAAATTCCAAAATCTAGAAAGCCCGGCACAAAGTGAAATGGAAGCCGCTGACTTGTGATGAACGAGCAAATAATGACGCCGACAGCGACTAGCTCGCTGTCGGATTGGCTGACTTACCTTGAACGAATCCATCCTACAGAAATTGACCTTGGGTTAGAACGCTCGCATCAAGTGCGAGAGCGCGCTGCAATTACTCAGCCCGCTCGTTTCACTATTACTGTCGCGGGTACTAACGGCAAAGGCAGCACCGTGGCGATGTTGTCGTCAATACTTCAACAAGCGGGCTACAAAGTCGGTGTGTATACATCACCGCATTTAGTGGATTACCGAGAGCGCGTACAAATCAACGGTGCCCTGTTATCTGAAGCCGAGCATTCTGCGGCCTTTGCAGCTATCAACGACGCGCGTCAAGACACCTCATTAACCTATTTTGAAATGGGAACGCTCGCTGCATTGTGGTTAATGCAACGCGCTGAACTCGATGTCGCTATTTTGGAGGTCGGTTTAGGTGGTCGGTTGGATGCTGTGAATGTGGTTGATCCTGATGTCGCAATAGTCACCAGTATTGGTATTGATCATGTTCAATTTCTTGGTGATAACCGTGAAAAAATAGGCTTTGAAAAGGCTGGGATTGCGCGTCGAAACCGTCCGCTCATCTGCGGCGACAGCTACCCACCGAAGAGTATTGCTGCCCAGGCTTCATCAATCGGTGCCGATCTCAAACAAGTGGGACGTGACTTTTCAAGTAAACGGTATGACGACTATTGGCATTATTACGGGCTTAACGTTAACTTGTTTAATTTACCGTCGCCTCAGCTTCCATTAGTGAATGCTGTGACCACATTAGCGGCGCTTGAATGCCTCCCATTGGCGGTCAGCGAAGTTGCCATAAAAGCAGGGTTGGTAAAGGCATCATTGATGGGGCGTATGCAGCGACTGCACCACCAGCAGGTGGAGGTATTACTAGATGTCGCGCATAACGGTCATGCGGCACAGTATGTTGCCCAGCAACTAAAGCGCATGCCACATCAAGAAATTATCGCGGTAGTGGGTATGCTGAAAGATAAAGATGCCAACGCCGTGTTTGAAGCATTAAGCCCCCACATTACTGAATGGGCGCTAGGCACCTTACATGAACCGCGCGGTAATACAGCTGAACAACTGGCTGCTTGTGAAGCGCTCAATAGTGCACAGGCCAGTTGTTTTGATAGTGTCGAAGCTGCTTTTGATTTTGCTGTAGAGCGGGCACAACAAAAAAACGCTCTGGTGTTCGCGTTTGGCTCGTTTTACACTGTAGGTCACATTTACGCACAAATTAATTCGGGTAACGAATAGGAGTTCAATGTGGCAAGTCGGTTGCAAAACAGAATTGTTGGCTCCCTTATACTGGTTGCACTCGCGGTTATCATCTTACCGGATGTTCTGGATGGTAAAAAAACGGAAGCGGTTGAAGACTTCGAAACGATCCCCCTGAAACCCGAACAGAGTGCTTCGCTGCAGGCACCGACCGAGTTTGAGCCAGCCCCGGTGGAAGTCGCTGCCGAGCAAAGTGATGAGGTCACCGCCGATGAAGCACCTACGATGGATGCACAAAAGCAAGTGCAAGCACCGGAGCGGGAAATGAAGTCGGTGACCGTGACGGGCGAGGCTTTCGTTATTCAATTGGGTGCCTTTAGCAATCGTGACAGTGTGTTGGCTTTGCAAAAGCAACTGCAAGAGAAAGGTTTTGCGGTATTTATTGAGTCAGGTGGAAGCCAAGGACAGCTAACCAAGTTAATGGTCGGTCCGGATACTTCAAAACACGCATTAGAACAACAGTTAGCGGCGCTCAAAGAGCTCACGGGGCTGCAGGGCAAAGTATTAAACTATAAACCGTAAAGAAATAAAAAAAGCCGCATTTTTAATTGGATTCTGTTAAAATCTGCTCACTTTTTCAGTGCGACTGAGTGCTTATGCTCTGGATAGATTACGCAATCATTATCATCATCACCATTTCTACCTTGGTGAGTTTGATTCGAGGCTTCGTCAAAGAAGCGGTCTCACTCGTAATATGGGTAGCCGCTTTTGTTATCTCGAGTCAGTTCTACAAAGATCTAGCCGTATATTTTACTGAAATCCAAGATCCGCTTGTCCGAAATGCGGCTGCTATCGCTGCGTTGTTTGTTGCCACGTTGATTATCGGCGCCATTCTCAACTATATCCTCTCGAAACTTGTTCAGCACACGGGCCTCTCCGGGACCGACCGTGTACTTGGATTAGTGTTTGGTGCGCTGCGTGGTGTGCTTATCGTGAGCGCTTTGCTGTTCTTTATGGACTCGTTTACCACCCTGTCAAACAGCGAGTGGTGGCGGGAGTCAGTATTGATACCGCATTTCGGTGTATTTATTCAGTGGTTTTTTGAATATCTAGAAAGCAGTTCAAGTTTTTTAGTCCCGCAATCAGTTTAAGAGGGTCGTAAAGTTATGTGTGGTATTGTTGGTATCGTCGGCAAACAGCCGGTTAATCAAGCGCTGTATGACGGCTTAACCATGCTCCAACATCGTGGACAGGATGCTGCCGGCATCATGACGGTGGATGAGTACAATACGTTGCGCTTACGCAAAGCCAATGGCTTGGTGCGTGATGTATTTCATACGCGTCATATGCATCGCCTTGCCGGAAACGTCGGTATTGGTCACGTACGCTATCCTACGGCGGGCAGTTCAAGTTCAGCTGAGGCTCAGCCATTTTATGTCAATTCGCCGTTTGGCATTGCGATGGCGCACAACGGGAATCTAACGAACGCAGCCGATGTTCATGCACACCTGTTCAAAACCGCGCGTCGTCATATTAATACCACCTCCGATTCGGAAATATTACTGAACGTTTTCGCTAATGAACTGGACAAAAATGACAGTTTAGAACTTAACGCTGATGATGTGTTTAGAACCATCACAGCGGTGCATCGTAAGGTACGCGGTGCTTATGCTGTGGTGTCAATGATTCTTGGTCATGGTTTGGTTGCATTCCGTGACCCGTGGGGCATCCGTCCGCTTGCGCTCGGAAAGCGTGAGACGGCTGAAGGTGATGAATATATTGTTGCTTCGGAAAGCGTGGCGATCGATGGTACGGGTTTTAAGTACGTGCGCGACGTAGAGCCAGGTGAGGCGATTTATATCACCAACGATGGGCAACTGTTTTCGCGTCAATGTGCAGACAAGCCGAAGCACTGTCCTTGTATTTTTGAGTATGTCTATTTTGCACGGCCTGACTCGTTTATTGATGGTATTTCCGTGTATGCATCACGCGTCAACATGGGGCGTAAGTTGGGTGAGAAGCTCAAGCGCGATTATGCCGACTTGGATATCGATGTGGTCATTCCAATCCCCGAGACGAGTTGTGATATCGCACTTGAAATTGCGAGCGTGCTGGATCTTCCGTATCGCCAAGGCTTTGTTAAAAACCGCTATATTGGCCGTACCTTTATCATGCCGGGACAAACGCAGCGCCGTAAGTCAGTGCGCCGTAAGTTGAACGCCATTAGCGCGGAATTCAAAGGCAAGAACGTGTTATTGGTCGATGACTCGATAGTTCGCGGAACGACCTCTGAGCAGATTATTGAAATGGCACGAGAAGCAGGGGCTAAGCGAGTCTATTTTGCTTCGGCTGCACCTGAAATTCGTTTCCCTAACGTTTATGGTATCGATATGCCAAGTGCCAACGAGCTCATTGGTCATGGTCGCGAAAGTAGCGAAATATGCGACATGATTGGCGCCGATGGACTCATTTATCAAGATTTAGACGATCTTGTAGGCGCGGTCGGTGAAGAGAATCCGAATGTTCAGCGCTTTGAAACGTCAGTATTTAGTGGTGAGTATATTACTGGGGATATTAATCAGGATTATCTCGACGAACTTGATGCCGCGCGCAATGATATGGCAAAAGCGCAACGCGATGGCGGCGAAGATGCTAATTTAGAACTGCATAACGACAATGATTAATGTCGTTATCAAATGACAAGGGGCGCTTAAAGCGCCCCTTTTTTATACTTTTTTGAACTTAGTCCTGCTGGAAAGGATAAACTGAACCGAGCTTCAAAATTTGCGTTAATTCATCAAGCGCTGAACGCGATTCTTCGAGTAGCGCAGGGTCACGTAGGTCGTTAACGGCAAGCTCGTCGCGATAGTGTTTATCAACCCACTGAGTTAAGCGTTGATACAAGTCATCGCTCATCAAACAGTTAGGGTTAGCGGCTTTAAGCTCTTCGTCGTTAAGCGCTACGCGTAAACGCAAACACGCGGGACCGCCGCCATTTCGCATACTTTGTTTAACGTCAAAGAACTCAACGCGCTTGATAGGATTATCGCGCTGCACCAATGACTCAAGATAGGCTTTTACACGAGGGTTCTCTTCACACTCAGTCGGTGCAATGAGAGTCATGATGCCATCTGGTGGAGTAATTAGCTGGGTATTAAACAAATAGGTTGATACCGCGTCCTGTACGCTCACCTCATCGGTTTTAACTTCGATAAAGTGCACTGGGGTATCACCAAACTTTTGTTGAATTTCAGCGAATTTCTGTTCGGTATCACGGAATGCCTGTTCGTGGTAGAACAATACGTTTTGATTACCTACTGCAATAACGTCGTTATGAAACACGCCTTGGTCGATAACATCGGGGTTTTGCTGCAGATAAACGGTGTTATCGTCAGTAAGACCATGCAAGCGAGCGATGGCTTGAGATGCTTCCAAAGTTTGTCGTGCAGGGAACTTCCGCGGTGCAGGTTGTGTACTATCAAATGCACAACGGCCGTAAGTAAAGATCTCAACACCGGCATGACCGTATTGTTCACATAAACGCGTGTGGTTTGCTGCGCCTTCATCGCCAAAGTGCTCGTTATCAGGCAGGTGAGTGTGGTGCTCGAAATAACGTTCATGCGCAAACATGGCTTTAAGAATATTGCCACTGGTCACAGGCTCGAGTGAGCGGTGAAACTTATTCGTTAAGTTAGCCGGTGTAAAATGCACTTTGCCATTTGCCGTATCGGCGCTGGGTGATACAGTCGCCGCGTTGGCGGTCCACATGCTTGATGCTGAGCACACGGCTTGGAAAATAGCTGGCGCTTCGGTTGCCGCTTTATATAATACTTCGCCATCGGTGCCGGTGAAGCCGAGGCGTCGCAACGCATAAATATCTGGACGTTCTTGTGGCGCCAAAACGCCTTGCTTCATGCCCATGTCGTGCAGCGCTTTCATCTTCATTAACCCTTGTAGGGCGGCGCTTTTAGGGCTAGAGGTAGCCTTTGCGTTGGCTAACGAGGCCACGTTGCCGAATGACAAACCAGCGTAATTGTGAGTCGGACCGACAAGGCCGTCATAATTCACTTCAAAGTGTTGCATAGTCACGTATTCGCGCTCCTTTCGGGGGGCTACTGTTTAGCCTGATATGATCGAATTAGAATTATTATACGTTGTTAATAACGGCTTGTAAGCCTTTATTTTCGTGGGCTTACCGAAAATTCGCCGAGTCTGACTGTTTATCTAAATTGTGCGAATTTTTATCAAATACACAGGTTATGGTTGTTTCTTAAGAAAATAACCGATATATCTTAAAAAAGGCAGAATCATCGGGTTGCCACTTGTATTTTTGTGGTTATGAACCTATATCGTCTGACAGTTAAAGAAAAGAGAAGCTAAACTCTATGGCGAAATCGCTCGTTATTGTCGAGTCCCCGGCAAAAGCCAAAACAATTAATAAATACCTGGGTAACGATTTTATCGTGAAGTCCAGTGTAGGGCACGTGCGCGACCTTCCTACCAAGGCGGTAGAAAAGGTACCCAGTAAATCGGCGGCCGAAGTCCGCAAAATGTCGCCGGAGGATAAGGCGGCTTACCAACAGCAACGTGATTTTAAACGTTTGGTAGCGCGGATGGGAATCGACCCTGAGCATGACTGGGATGCGCACTACGAGGTATTACCCGGTAAGGAAAAAGTAGTCAAGGAACTTACCCAACTGGCGAAAAAGTCAGATAAAGTTATCCTCGCGACGGATTTGGACCGCGAGGGGGAAGCTATCGCGTGGCATTTACGCGAACTGATGGGGGGGGACAACGACCGTTATCAACGGGTGGTCTTTAACGAAATCACCAAAAATGCGATCCAAGATGCTTTCTCGCATCCAGCCCAGCTCAATTTGGATCGCGTTAACGCACAACAAACGCGTCGATTCTTAGACCGTGTTGTGGGCTTCATGGTATCGCCTCTGTTATGGAAGAAAATTGCTCGCGGGCTATCCGCCGGTCGTGTGCAGTCGGTCGCTGTCCGCTTGGTAGTCGAACGCGAACGAGAGATTAAAGCGTTTGTTCCGGAAGAGTACTGGGACGTACACGCTGATTTAGCGACACAAGCCAAAGATGACTTGCGTATGCAGGTTGTGAAGCAAGCCGGTGAAAACTTCAGGCCGGCGAACAAAGAACAGACCGATGCGGCATTGGCACAGTTAAAAGATGCCGACTATGAAATTATTTCTCGTGAAGACAAGCCAACGTCGAGCAAGCCATCGGCGCCGTTTATCACGTCGACGCTGCAGCAGTCAGCCAGTACGCGTTTAGGTTTTGGTGTGAAGAAAACCATGACTCTAGCACAGCGCTTGTATGAAGCGGGTCACATTACCTACATGCGTACTGACTCAACCAATTTGAGTGCTGATGCAGTCAGCGCGTGTCGTGATTACATTGAGCAGAGCTTTGGAGCGAATTATCTGCCCAAACAACCGAATCGCTACGGTTCCAAAGAGGGCGCACAAGAAGCCCACGAAGCGATCCGTCCTTCGGACGTGAAAGTCAAGGCTGATAAACTGGGAAGCATGGATCGTGATGCGCAACGGCTGTATGAATTGATTTGGCGTCAGTTCGTTGCTTGCCAAATGGTGCCAGCAAAATACGATAGCACAACGCTAACTGCACAGGCGGGAGACTTCGAACTCAAAGCGCGCGGTCGCGTGATGCGTTTTGCGGGTTGGACCAAAGTACTGCCACCGTCATCGTCGAAGAAAGACGGTGACATGAGTCTGCCTGATATTGGCAAGGGCGAAATATTAGCGTTGCAACAGTTGGAGCCGCAACAGCATTTCACCAAGCCGCCGGCGCGATATAGCGAGGCGTCCTTGGTCAAAGAATTAGAAAAGCGCGGTATCGGCCGTCCTTCGACATACGCGTCGATCATCTCAACGATTCAGGACCGCGGCTACGTTAAAGTGGAGAATCGCCGCTTTTTCGCCGAAAAAATGGGTGAAATCGTTAATGATCGACTCATTGAGAACTTTACCGAGTTAATGAATTATAACTTTACCGCGGAGATGGAGCAGGCGCTCGATGATATCGCCGCTGGCAAGCGTAATTGGAAAGAAACGCTCGATAAGTTTTACGAGGACTTTAAAGCAAATCTAGAACAAGCCGAGCGCGACCCAAATGAAGGCGGAATGCGCGGCAACCAAATGGTTATGACCGACATCGAGTGTCCCAAGTGTGGACGTGAGATGGGTATTCGTACGGCATCAACGGGCGTATTCCTAGGTTGTTCAGGCTATAATTTGCCACCTAAAGAGCGATGTACCCAAACGCTTAACTTAACGCCAGGCGAAGAAGCGGTTAAGGTGACCGATGAGGATGAACGCGAGACAGAGGCGTTACGTGCTAAGAAACGTTGTCCTAAATGCGGCACTGCAATGGATAGCTACCTCATTGATGAGAAGCGTAAACTCCATGTGTGCGGTAATAACCCGACCTGTGACGGTTATGTCATTGAAAAGGGTGAGTTTCGTATAAAAGGTTATGACGGACCGACCATTGAGTGTGATAAATGCGGTTCGGAGATGCAGCTCAAGACGGGGCGTTTTGGTAAGTATTTTGATTGCACAAACGACGAGTGTAAGAATACGCGTAAGTTGTTGCGCAACGGAGAACCCGCGCCACCAAAAGAGGATCCTGTACCATTGCCGGAGCTTCCTTGCGAAGATTCTGATGCTTACTTTGTGTTACGTGATGGAGCGTCGGGGATTTTCTTATCGGCAAACACCTTTCCTAAGTCGCGTGAGACACGAGCGGTTAAGGTAAAAGAGCTTGCGCGGTTTAAAGACCGTTTGCCTGACAAGTTTAAGTATCTTGCTGAAGCGCCACAGGAAGATGACGATGGTAACGAGGCTATCGTCCGCTTCTCGCGAAAAAACAAAGAGCAATATGTAGTGACCGAGGTCAATAAAAAGCAGACCGGTTGGAAGGCTCATTACAAGGGCGGTAAATGGGTTATTGATAAGAAATAATCCATGACTTACTCAATAAAGGGGCGATGGTGTATCGCCCCTTTTTTATGCGCTTTATAAAGTTTGAGTTAATGATTTAACTTAGCTGAGTAAAGGTCATGACCCTGCAAAAATTATGTTTATATCAAGCGTTGGTTGTCACGTTAACGGTGGGTATCATTCCCCTTAGTTCGGCGCAAGATTGCTTATCACTCGATCTAGGACCGGCTCAAGTAGAGCCCTCTTTACATTGGCAATCGCAAAACCGCGGTGTCTCAGCGATGGTGCGCGCAGGATTACTCGAACCACAAGTCATTCGCTTACTCAAACAACACTTGGCGATTAAAGTGGTCGATTGGCAGGCGTCCCATCACCATCAATGGCCGACAGACTACTTGCTCGAAGCCGATTCTTGGCAGGCTTTTTTTACCCGCTTACTTAAGCCCTTTGGTCTACAACTGGTTTTGTATGCTAATCAAGGCGCTGTGGTCCGTTATCAGGAATCACCACTGTGATTTGTGCTCGAGTGATATTGGCATGGGGTGTTTGTTTGACCTGCGTAGCCTGTAGCTATGACCCTGCTGCGCTTATCGCCAAGGCGGATGCACTCAGTGAGCAACAGCATCAGCACTTAGCCTCTCAATATGATTACCAACTCACGCCTCAAACTCCGCATACGGTGATCGAGAGTGAGCAGTTTTATGTGCCAGAGCTTGCTAAAAGCACGGTTGATAAGCCTATTTGGTATAGCCAACCCTTGCAGACACAGCTACTAAAAGTACCGCTAATGCAAGCGCTTCAGACCGTATTTACGCCGTTAAATGTCACTGTTTTAGTTGACCCAGAGGTCGATGCGCAACGACTTATTTCAAGTGAATTTTCCGGCACTGTGGGTGAGTGGCTTGCTTGGCTTAGCAATGGGCAACAATTATTTGTTGAATACGAGCCCTATGCGGTTCATTTGAAACGTTACCAAGTGAAGCGTTATGACTTAGCTTTTCTTGCGGGCACGACCCAGTTTTCCTTGAATGAACAGGCCGCCCAACAAGCAGACGGCGATCAGGCTGGACAATTGGGGTTCAGCTCAAGTCAGTCATTGGCGTGGAAGGAATTAGAGCAAGCGATAACACTCATGCTGTCGGACCAAGGACATGTGGCGCTTAACGCCAATGCGAGCGCGTTACTTGTGAAAGATACGCCCAGCGTGATTAAGCAGGTCGATCGCTATATTAACCAGTTGAACAAGAGTCTGACTCGTCAGGTAGCACTCGATGTACAAGTGATCGAGGTTCGATTCGATGACTCGGAGCAGTTTACCGTGGATTGGTCGAGTGTACGACGTACAAGTCAAGGCACGCCTTGGTTAACGTCGCAAAGTGGTTCTGATAATTGGTTACAGCAAGCCGCAGGACGTTTTATTCTAAGCCCGTTGAGTGGACCGCGAAATTCCATCGACATTTTAGTGCAAGCGTTACAAGAGCAAGGACAGGTCAAAGTCAGTCATCATCCGCGTATTTTGACATTAAATCATCAAGTGGCGCAGTTATTGGTCGAGGAAGAGCAAGCTTACTTGGCTGAATCAGAAGTCAGCACGACACCTTATGTGGGACAGCAACAGCGCCTCAAGCCCGGCAAATTGACAACAGGTTTTAGAATGTTTGTATTACCCAACATTTTAAAACGCGATGTACTTTTGCATCTATCTTCGCAAATGAGCGCGTTGCAGGGGATGAACGTCGTTCAGTCAGGCGATAATATGATTCAAACACCGCACACATCTCGCAAACACTTTTTTCTAAAGGCGCTTGTGGGTCACGAAGAAACACTTCTTTTGACTGGGTTTCGTAATCAAACTGTCCAAGCGGGACGGACGCGTTCAGGGGTGAGTTGGTTACTGGGGGGCGGACAGCAAAAATCGCGGGAAAACAGCGAGACGCTTTTACTCATCACGCCGCGAATTGTCGGGGTGAACAATGAGTGAGTGGGTTACTCATAGCTTTCGATTAAGACTGGGTGTCAAGAAGCCATCAAGGAAGCAGCTTCTCGGCATCATTGCGCAATGGAATTATCCCTTTTGCGGGATAGCATTTTTCATGCAGCAGTGGTGGTTAAGTATGAGTCAACAACCGGGCGCCGATCCCTTATTCTGCCTTCGTGCTGACTGGCAACAAACCGCATCCTGTGGATGGATTATTGCCGATACTCAGCCTGCTCGTCTGGTTGTTTGGCAAAGCGGTCGCTTGGTTGCGATTGAACAAGGAGACGTCGCTGGTTTGATGAGACGTGTCGTTGAATGGAGAGAACAGCACAAGGATTTAACGTCCCCCTCGGTTTGGTGCTGGTACTCTCAACAGCCTGCGCCCGAGGCTTGGATCGGCGATAAGCGTAGTGATATGTATCGGTCGGATACGTTTTTACAATTGCTCCCCGGCGAGCAACTGACACGACGTTCAGAAACTGCGATCAAGATAGGGGTTGGAAGTCTGGGCTTATTGCTCATCCTGCTTGGTGGCATGTACTACGTGCTGAATCACACCACCACTGAGGCAATCGAGACGGAAGAAAGGGCATCTTTTCAGTTAGATAGTGTCAGTGCGATCGCAGAAATAGCGTCCCTCATGAGTCATCCTTTTGCTGCAAAGCAGCAGTTGGTTCAGATTGATTTGAGTGGCACTACACTGCGTTTATCGTGGCAATTACCCGACCAATTAACCGGCTCTCAGCAAAGTAAAACACAGGTTGAAACGCGTATACTCCCTAGCAAGAAGCGTGAAGGAACTGCTCCCACTGGAGGCGCCGCTGACGCACTGTGGGCGGCATATCAAACTACTTTTTATGATGCGCAAGTGACTCAGTTGAGTGCGACACAATGGCGCCTAGCCTATTCCATGATGTCGTATCGACACTTGCAACGATTAGCCGATTGGCTTGTCAGCCATCCGCAATTCGTTCTTTCTTCATTATCAATGAGGTACCAACATGGCTATTGGTCTGTGCAATGGACGCTGGACTCCCAAATGGCTGAGCTTATTTAGCTTTTGCCTACCGTTATCAATGCCGCTGACTGCTCAGCAAGTCGTGAGTCAAACGACCGATCCCTTGGCATTGAGCGAACAATTAAAAACCGAATTAAAAGCCTACCAGGCATGGCAAGTGGCGATGGAACAGAAGAAGCGAGACTTAGCCTTTGCTGAATTACAACTGAACTGGTTGAAGAAGCAAGTCGAGATTGCGCAGCAGCAAAAACTGCTACGACCGACCTCCGTTGCAGCGCCTCGTCCGCCTAAAAACTGTATTCGTATTGCTCAGTCTGAGTGGCGCTTGCGCGATGCCGATGGTGAGTGGTTCTGGGCAAAACAAGGGAGTTGTTTTTAATGTTAGATGCGATGCCGCACTTAGATGCAAAGGCACTTTACGGCTGTACGATTCATCCCGTTATCTTTCAATATTGTGAAATGCTTTTAAACCAGTGGCACGACGAGGGTTGCGACGATAAAGCCATGCTAGCAACAGAGTCGGGGTTGTTAGTCTGCTCGGCACGAGTGTTTGAGGAAGCAAGACTGGAACGAGAGAATCTGGAAAAGCTATTACGGGATTACACGCAGCAACCGGTGCAATTAGCCCTTGCCGATGCTCGCGTGATACGAGCAGCGTTACTGACTTATCGCACGGGGCGGCCGCCGCAAGAACAACCAACAGAGACAACGGACCAAACACATGCCCAGCAACTGCTGTCCGACCTCGTCGCCGAGGGGTTGGCAAAGGGAGCTTCAGATATCCACTTGCGATTCAGTAAACATTTCTGTCGAACCTGTTATCGAGTCAAAGGAGTTTTAGTGGACCATCATCAGCGTAATCGTGAGGCAATGACCGAAGCCATTGCCGCGGCGTTGAATACGCGCAGTGATGACTACAATCAAGTGTTCAATGAACAAAGCACTGATAGTGCGAGCCTGTTAGTGCCGCTCAGACAAGACGGCAACCATCTATCTGAGATAAAAGTACGTTTGCAAAAGTCGCCTTTAAGCGACGGCTTTGCGGTCACCTTACGATTACTGGCAACTACAATGGCGCCCAGTCTCACGCTTGAGTCTCTCGGGTTTGAGCCTGATATCATCAAAGGTGTCGACTGTATGTTGGCACAACGCAGTGGTCTGCTGCTCGTCGTCGGTCCAACGGGGCATGGTAAAACGACGACCTTGGCGGCTATTCATCAACGTTTTAGTGAGTCGGCGAAAATAATTTCGTTTGAAGATCCGGTTGAACTGAAACAACCCCATGTTGAGCAACGTTGGATCGACTCAACGCGCCATCAGGAAGGTTTTGCGACAGCCATCAAGACGGCATTACGAGAGGATCCAGACGTGATTTCTGTGAGTGAAATTCGCGATGGGTCAACCGCCGCTGCGGCTATAACGGCTGCGTTAACTGGTCACTTGGTGACCGCTACATTGCACTCAACTGACACTTTGGCTGCGTTGGAACGTCTGCGCGATTTGGGGGTAGCAATGGAGCAATTGTTAACGCCGGGCGTGTTGCGAGGGCTCATCGCACAGCGTCTACTGTATCGCGATGGCACCGCAACACTCGTCGCTGAATATTTAGTGCTTGATCAAGTCGCGCGTCAATTTGCTCTCAGTCACGATTATGCGGGCTGGCGAGAGCACCTTACGCGTTGCGGCTGGCGCGGCTTAGCCGAACGAGGTGCAGCTCAGATACTGGGTGAGACGCCTCGCGAATACCATTACTCGGTAGAAGGGCCGCTCGCGAAATGAATAAAATTGGACGACAGCGGCAGTGGCAGTGGGTTGAGGACTACTGCATCTGGTTAGAGGATGGCAGTGGACCGCAAGAAGCGGCTGAGGCGATGCGCACACAAGCGGCCTACTTTAAACTACGTGCGGAGCAGAAATTAGCGGAACGATTGCAGGCGGGCTTACGGCGAGGTCAAACCATTGGGCACGCGTTAAAGGGGGAGCTCAAGCCAGATTTATTAGAGCTCTTTATTATCGGCCAGCAATACAACTGTTTGACACCACTATTGAATGACTATCGTGACATTGTCGTCGAACTACAGCGGTTACGTTGGGCGTTTTATCGACAATTAGCCTATCCTATTTCGGTCTTATTTACTGTTCTTTTGGCTTATGCCTATGCCGCAACACATTATTTACCGCGATTGCTCAGTTATAGTCAATCGCGCTCTTCAGAAGCCGTCGTGGAATGGGTCATCAATATTGGCAACATCATTGCCAGCGGTTGGTGGTGGCTACTTGGCTTATTGACATGCTTAGTCATGGCATGGCGCTGGTTGGCACACAACTGGGTAGGGCGTCAGCGTCTGCAGGCTGAACGCTATGGTCTATTTGCTCAATTCCGAGCCATTAATGCGTTATGGCTGACACGACTGGTCGCTGTTCTCATGCATCATCACGTTGCACTCGATACTATTTTTGCTGTGTTAATTCGCGTTGCATCGCCTTACGCAGGTTGGCACTTAAAGCGAATGCAACAACGGTTAGCACAAGGTCGTGTGAGCCTAGCTACTGTGCTTGATACGGGATTACTGTTACCGAGACAGCTGTTCCGGATTAGCCATCGGCAGCAATTTAATGGGCAACGTGAGGCGCTCGTTAGTGTCGCTCAGCGAAGCTATGTTGATATACAACGCAGTATTGCGTATCAGCAACGGGTATGGATTGTGTTGTGCTATTTGCTCATCACGGCATTGATACTGATGCTTTTAAGTGCTGTAGGTAGCACCATGATGGCGGTGATGACATCGATTTAGTGTTTTTCAAGGAGTGATTAGGATGCGTTCAAAGGAACAAGGATTTACGTTTATCGAAGTTTTGGCGGTGCTGAGCATTATTGCCATAGCCTCATTGGGGACTTTGGTATTGCGTGATTGGGCGGTTGGAAATGCGCGCGTATCGGAAGCGAAGAATCTGATAACGACACTTCAAGCGGGGGCACAAATGTGGAAACCGGCCAGTGGCGAATTTACCGGTATCAGCATGACCGAGTTGAGCAGCATTGGTGCGGTTCCTGCCGATTGGGCGGATGGTATCGGTAAAAACCCATGGGGTGGTGATATTACAATTGCTGTAGATGTCGGAGATCTAAATCGATACTCGATAAACCTTGATGGAATCTCCTCGGAGGAGGAGGGGAATAGACTCGCGCGTGATTATCAGGATCAAGCTTTCTCGAGTAGCTTTTCAACAGGCACCCTTACCGTGACTTTCCAAGGCTAATGAATCAACGAGGGTTTAGCCTTTGGGAGGTCGTACTGGCGGCGGCGATACTTGCTAGTTTTTGGCAAGTATCGTTAGTCGGCTGGCGCTGGCAAGACACGGCGCAGAAGCGCCTGCAGTGGCAACAGCAACTGGTCATGCTGATCCAAGCGCAACGTGACCACTACCAACGTTATGGTGTTTTTGCACTTACCGAGGCGCAATTAGCCCGACAGGGACGTTACGTGGTGCCTGCTTGGCCGTTTTCTACTGAATGGCGATTCCTACCAGATGCCTTTTACAGCGAACAATTACTCATGCGAACACAATTAAAGAACGTTGACCCATCACTCTTACTGGGTCATTCCTTGCCATTTGAACAGCAAGGTAACGAGGTCGTTATCCGTGTTATCGGAACACGCTAATAAGCTGTGTCATCAGCGCGGGCAGAGCCTTGTCGAGGCGGTTGTGGTGTTGCCAATCATGCTGCTGTTTGCGCTACTGCTGGCGCAAGTACTTTATCTTTGGTGGGCACAGCAAACACTGTTTGTTGCAAGCCAGTATGCTGCGCGGGTCGGGGCTATCAACCATGGCAAAAAGCGGCCGATGCGCGTGACCTTGGCGGCCACCATGGCGAGTTTGACGCCTAAAGATAAAGACATAGAAAGTTGGCAAAATATATTGAAGTCAGTTGCTGCGCAGCAATTACACGGTTTGCAGTTTTCAGAGATCGACATCGTCCAACCCACAGAGGACATGGTTAATCAATTTAAAGAGCGCCGCTATAATAATGAATCGCAGAACTGGATCGAGGAAATTCCTGTTGATCACTACTGGGCGAGAAGACAGTCGGCCGAGAACGAAGAAGCGTACGTTAGTGCAACGACATTGAAAATTGAGGTCACTTGGTGCATTGAATTGAAGATACCGATCGCCGACAAAGTGTTAGCCGCGTTGGCTCCAAAGGTTTCACGATGTCAGCTAGCACAACAAATCACAGGAAGTCCGTTTTGGCCGTTAACAGCAACCGCCGAGCATCGGATGCTCAGCGGTTATCGTTAATTCGTCTAATTAGGCCTCAGTGTGGTCGTGGTATTCAACGCACGCTTGCAAGGTATTTTCAATCAATGAAGCGACGGTCATAGGACCAACCCCACCCGGCACCGGTGTGATCCAACCGGCTCTTTGTACAGCCGTGTCAAACTCAACATCACCTGTTAAGCGACCATCATTCAGTCGGTTCATGCCTACATCAATAACGATTGCGCCTTCTTTGATCCATTCACCTGGAATAAATTCGGGCTTACCCACGGCGACGACAACAATGTCGGCACGTCTTACATGTTTTTCTAGGTCATTGGTGAAGCGATGACATACGGTGGTTGTTGCGCCTGCTAACAAAAGTTCAAGGCTCATCGGTCGACCAACGATATTGGATGCGCCGACAACCACTGCATTGAGTCCGTGTAAATCAATTTGTGTACTGTCTAGCAAAGTGATGATGCCTTTTGGAGTACACGGACGCAAAGCGGGTATTCGTTGTGCTAATCGACCGACATTGTATGGATGAAAGCCATCCACATCTTTGTGCGGGTGAATGCGTTCGAGAATCGGCGTTGCGTCAAGGCCAGCAGGCAAGGGTAGTTGTAACAAAATACCGTCGACATCGGGGTTGTCATTGAGTTCATCAATTAGTTGCTCGAGTGCAGTCTGTGATGTATCACTGGGCATGTCATAATCAAACGAACGAATACCGACTTGTTCACAGGCGCGTCTTTTATTACCCACATAAACTTCTGATGCGGGGTCTTGTCCGACTAAAACGACAGCTAAACCGGGCGCACGCTTGCCCGCGCTCAGTCGTTCGTCAATTTGTGTTTTTACCGATGCTCTGATGTTTGCAGCGATTGCTTTACCATCAATTAGCTGTGCAGGCATATAGGGACCCTTGCTTGTCAATGAAATTGGAATTGAAAAAGCTTTGAATGGCTGCATAGTTTACCGCTATTTTAGGTTCATTGTCACTGATTGTCGGAATAATGGTCAGCTTGGCGTAAAAGTAGCCAAACAACCGCCGTTTGCCAAAAAAAGTTTGACGGACGGGAAACTTATGGGTAATATTCGCCCCCGTTGTCAGGCAGCATTGCTTGTCACCACCAGATGTCAAAAACGGCGAGTAGCGCAGTTTGGTAGCGCACTTGGTTTGGGTCCAAGGGGTCGCTGGTTCGAATCCAGTCTCGCCGACCATTTTGACATTAGGGTAGCAGGAATGTTCGATTGCGCCCGTAGCTCAGCTGGATAGAGCAACGGCCTTCTAAGCCGTCGGTCGCAGGTTCGAATCCTGCCGGGTGCGCCAGAACGCGCCATGAAGATTCAATACAGTGGTGGGTGTAGCTCAGTTGGTAGAGCCCCGGATTGTGATTCCGGTTGTCGTGGGTTCAAGTCCCATCATCCACCCCACTTCTTCTCTTCAAAATCCTTATTATAATCGGCGAGTAGCGCAGTTTGGTAGCGCACTTGGTTTGGGTCCAAGGGGTCGCTGGTTCGAATCCAGTCTCGCCGACCATTCGTAATTTCATCGTTAGTGCATTGCGATAAAAATCGCGTCCCTGAATACCACTTCCGTTTTACAGCTCGTGCTGTTCAGTACAGAATTCACTCTCGACTATTCGCCTCTGACCCGCTATAATGTTGCGTCATTTTTAAAGGATAACGCCGTTGTTTGCGTTAAAGTCCCTTGGGTTACACTCGACTGGTGTGAGCTGGTTGGTGTGAACTGAGTAAGCTTTTAAGGGCAAGCAACACTTCACTGATTGAAACCGAGGTAAAAAGGCAATGCAGGTTTCTGTAGAGACAACACAAGGTTTAGAACGTCGTGTGACGATTACGGTACCGGCGGACGTTATTGATAACGAAGTAAAACGTTTATTAAAAGAAGAATACCGTCACCGCCGTGTGAATGGTTTCCGTAAGGGAAAGATTCCTCCACACGTATTGCAGAAGCTATTTGGTCGCGAAGCACGCTCTCGTGCCGAATCTGGCGTAATGCAGAGCAAATACTATGAAGCGATCATGCAGGAGAAAATTAACCCTGCAGGTGCGCCGGCGATCGAGCCTAAAGTTAACGAACCAGGTAAAGACCTAGAGTTCACTGCAACTTTTGAAGTATACCCAGAAGTTGAGGTTAAAAACCTCGACAAGATCGAAATTGAAAAACCCACTGTTGAAGTCACTGATGCTGATGTCGATAGCATGTTAGAGACGTTGCGCAAGCAACACGCGGGTTGGAAAGAAGTTAAGCGTAAGTCTAAAGACGGCGATCGCGTAACCATGGATTTCGTGGGTTCAATTGATGGTGAAGAGTTTGAAGGCGGTAAGGCGTCTGACTTTGCACTTGAACTGGGTGAAGGCCGCATGATTCCTGGTTTTGAAGATCAGATCAAAGGCATTAAAGCAGGTGAAGAGAAAACCATCGAGGTGACCTTCCCAGAAGACTATCACGCTGAAAACCTTAAAGGTAAAGATGCACAGTTTGCGGTTACGGCTAAGAAAGTCGAAGAACGCGAACTGCCAGAGCTTAACGATGAGTTCGTTGCTTTGTTTGGCGTGAAAGAAGGCGGTGTTGATGCATTAAAAGCGGAAGTTCGCAAAAATATGGAACGCGAGCTGAGCAACACGGTTAAGAGCAAAGTTAAAGAGCAAGTATTGAAAGGCATCGTTGAGCACAACGAAGTCGAATTGCCAAAAGCGATGATCGATCAGGAGATCGATGCATTGCGTAAACAAGCAGCAGAACGCTTTGGTGGTAACGCCGAGCAAATGCCTAATTTACCTGCTGAATTGTTTGAAGAACAAGCAAAAGAGCGCGTGAAAGTGGGTCTATTGTTAGGCGAAGTCATTCGTACTAACGAGATGAAAGCAGAAGACGAGCGTGTTGATACGATTATCGCAAACGCTGCTTCAGCTTACGAAGATCCGCAAGAAGTCATTGAGTATTACAAGTCTAACAACGACATGATGCAACAGATTCGTAATGTTGCGCTTGAAGAGCAAGCGGTTGAGTTTGTACTTGATAAAGCTAAAGTGACAGAGAAAGAAGCGAGCTTCGATGACATCATGAACCCTAAGCAATAATCTATCCGCGAGGATAAATCGACGGAGTCCTTGACGAGCTCCGTCACTGCTTGGTTTAATGGCTCGTATGTAACTCATACGAGCCTTTTTCTTATTAGGAGCTTTATCATTCATGTCTAACGATATTCAGGATCCCATGGCACAGCTCGTTCCGATGGTTGTAGAGCAAACCTCTAAAGGTGAGCGCTCCTACGATATTTATTCGCGACTGTTGAAAGAGCGTGTCATTTTTTGCTGTGGACAGGTCGAAGACCACATGGCTAATTTGATTGTTGCCCAATTATTGTTTTTGGAATCAGACAATCCTGATAAAGACATTTATCTTTATATTAACTCTCCCGGCGGCGTTGTTACTGCGGGTATGGCGATTTATGACACCATGCGGTTTATCAAGCCGGATGTGAGTACTGTATGTATGGGTCAAGCAGCCAGCATGGGCGCATTCTTGCTTGCAGGCGGCGCACAGGGTAAACGCTATTGCTTGCCTAATTCACGCGTGATGATTCATCAACCGCTTGGTGGATTCCAAGGACAAGCTTCAGATTTCGAGATCCATGCGAAGCAAATATTGGATCTGAAAGAGCGTCTAAACCGTATGTTAGCTGAGAATACTGGGCAAGATTACGAAAAAGTGGCGCGTGATACGGATCGCGACCATTTCTTGACTGCGCCTGAAGCAGTCGATTATGGCTTAGTCGACGGCATATTGAATAAGCGCGGCGAAGAGTAGTAGGAGAGTCGAATGACCGATAAAACGCAAGGCGACGGTGAAAAGCCGCTCTACTGTACATTCTGCGGTAAAAGTCAGCATGAGGTGAAAAAGCTTATCGCTGGGCCTTCAGTGTTTATTTGTGATGAGTGTGTCGATTTATGTAACGATATTTTGAAGGAGGAAATTCAAAATATTGCTGCGGCACCTGAACACGATAAGCTTCCTGTGCCCAAAGAAATCCGTAAGCACTTGGACGATTATGTCATCGGTCAAGAGCGTGCCAAGAAAGTATTGTCAGTGGCGGTTTATAACCACTACAAACGGTTGCGTAACGCAGGTAAAGGCAAAGATGACGTTGAGCTGGGTAAAAGTAATATTTTGCTGATTGGTCCGACTGGCTCAGGTAAAACGTTCCTTGCTGAGACAATGGCGCGATTCTTGGATGTTCCGTTTACCATGGCGGACGCGACCACTCTAACGGAAGCAGGTTATGTGGGCGAAGATGTAGAGAACATTATCCAAAAACTTCTGCAGAAATGCGACTATGACGTTGAGAAAGCAGAGCGTGGCATTGTCTACATTGATGAAATTGATAAAATTTCGCGTAAGTCTGAAAATCCATCCATTACACGTGATGTGAGTGGTGAAGGGGTACAGCAAGCGTTATTGAAATTAATTGAAGGCACGGTCGCTTCTGTACCTCCACAAGGCGGACGTAAGCATCCACAACAAGAATTTTTGCAAGTTGATACATCGAAAATCTTGTTCGTTTGCGGTGGTGCGTTTGCTGGGCTTGAGCGCGTGATCGAACAACGTTTAGCGACTGGAACAGGCATTGGCTTTGGCGCTCAAGTAAAAAGCCCCAACAGTGCGGCGCAAAGTGAAATCATCAGTCAGGTTGAACCAGAAGATCTAGTTCGCTACGGCTTGATCCCTGAGTTTATTGGTCGCTTACCTGTCGTGGCAACGCTCGATGAACTCAATGAAGATGCACTCGTTGAAATTTTGCGTGAGCCGAAAAATGCGCTTACGAAACAATACTCCGCATTGTTCGAAATGGAAGATGTAGAGCTCGAGTTTCGTGAAGACGCCTTGCGAGCGATTGCTAAGAAAGCAATGAACCGTAAGACCGGTGCACGCGGCTTACGCTCTATTGTCGAGGGTGTATTATTGAGTACTATGTATGATCTTCCTTCGATTGACGGCGTATCTAAAGTGGTGGTGGATGAATCAGTGGTAGCTGGCGAATCAGACCCTATTTTAATCTACTCAAATCAGTCGGATGAAAAACACGCATCAGGCGAATAAGCGGGTGTGTATTGCCCAAAGTTGACAAAAAGGGCCATTTCGGCCCTTTTTTTATGCAAACCGTTGAACTTTGCCATATAGACCACATATTAAAGAAAGAACTAAGGTCAGGAGAATTTGATGAGCGAAGAACGTACAGAGCAACTAGATATGCCTGTTCTCCCATTACGTGATGTAGTGGTTTACCCCCATATGGTGATTCCACTGTTCGTGGGTCGCGAAAAATCTATCCGTTGTTTAGAGGCTGCAATGGATGGCGATAAACGTGTCTTTTTAGCAGCCCAGAAAGATGCATCGGTTGATGAGCCTACGGAAGAGGACATTTATCGTGTCGGCACGGTAGCGAGTATTTTACAATTGCTGAAACTACCTGACGGCACCGTCAAAGTATTAGTTGAAGGTCAGCAACGCGCTGAACTTGATCAACTCAAAGATAGTGACGACTATTTTCAGGCGAGTATTCATTACTTAGCATCTGAGTCATTGCCTGAAAAAGAGGAAGAGGTACTGGTCCGCTCGGCAATGAACCAGTTTGAAGGCTATGTGAAGCTGAATAAAAAAATTCCGCCGGAGGTACTGACCTCCTTGTCTGGAATTGATGAATGTGATCGTTTGGCTGACACCATGGCTGCACATATGCCGCTCAAGTTAGCCGAGAAACAACATATCTTAGAAATTACCGATGTCCGTGAGCGCTTGGAGTATCTGATGGCGTTGATGGAAAGCGAGATCGACATTCTGCAAGTTGAAAAGCGCATCCGTAGCCGTGTTAAAAAGCAGATGGAAAAAAGCCAGCGCGAGTACTATCTGAATGAGCAAATGAAAGCCATTCAGAAGGAGCTTGGCGAGAGCGAAGGTGGCGTTGACGAGTTTGAGCAATTACAGCAAAAAATCGACGATGCGCAGATGCCTGCAGAGGCTCGTGAAAAAGTCGAGGCAGAGCTTTCCAAGCTAAAAATGATGTCACCGATGTCGGCAGAAGCGACCGTTGTCCGTGGCTACATCGACTGGATGGTATCCATACCGTGGAAGAAGAAGTCACGCATTAAGAAAGACTTGGGTAATGCTGAACGTATTCTGGATGAAGACCATTACGGCCTTGAGAAAGTCAAAGAACGTATTATCGAGTATCTTGCTGTTCAACAACGCACATCCAAAGTGAAAGGCGCCATTCTTTGTTTGGTGGGTCCACCGGGTGTTGGTAAAACATCATTAGGTCAATCGATTGCCAAAGCGACGGGACGTAAGTACGTACGTATGGCGCTAGGCGGTGTGCGCGATGAGGCTGAGATACGTGGTCACCGTCGAACGTATATCGGTTCCATGCCAGGCAAGTTAATTCAAAAGATGTCAAAAGTGGGTGTACGTAACCCGCTATTCTTGCTTGATGAAATCGACAAAATGTCGTCTGATATGCGCGGCGACCCGGCGTCGGCATTGCTTGAGGTGCTTGATCCTGAGCAAAACGTTAATTTCAACGACCACTACATGGAAGTCGATTACGACTTATCTGATGTTATGTTCGTGGCCACTTCTAACAGTATGAATATTCCAGCGCCGTTGTTGGACCGTATGGAAGTGATTCGACTGTCGGGTTACACCGAAGATGAGAAGTTGAATATTGCTAAGCGACATTTATTGCCTAAGCAAATTGATCGCAACGGCTTGAAGAAGAAAGAAATTGACGTTGAAGATAGCGCGATTCTAGGCATTATCCGGTATTACACACGTGAAGCCGGTGTGCGTAACTTAGAGCGTGAACTTTCGCGGTTATGCCGTAAAGCGGTTAAAACGATCTTGTTGGATAAGTCGATTACGCAAGTCACTATCAATCAGGATAACTTAAGTGACTTCTTGGGTGTGCAGCGCTTTGACTATGGTAAGGCTGAAGAAGCTAACCAAATTGGTCAAGTAACAGGCTTAGCATGGACAGAAGTGGGTGGTGACTTGCTGACTATCGAGGCAACAAATGTTGCCGGTAAGGGCAAGATTACTTCAACAGGTTCGCTTGGCGATGTTATGCAAGAGTCGATTCAAACCGCACTTACGGTGGTTAGAAGCCGTGCTGATAAGCTAGGCATTGCAGAAGACTTTCATGAGAAGCGCGACATCCATGTTCACGTGCCTGAAGGGGCGACGCCTAAAGACGGTCCAAGTGCCGGTATTGCTATGGTGACCGCCTTAGTGTCATCGTTAACTAAGATACCCGTGCGCTCAGAAGTGGCTATGACGGGTGAGATTACACTGCGAGGCGAGGTGTTGGCGATTGGCGGTTTGAAAGAGAAGCTGCTAGCTGCACATCGCGGTGGCATCAAGCATGTGTTAATTCCAAAAGATAACGAGCGTGACTTGAAGGAAATCGCTGATAACGTGAAGCAAGACTTGACGATTCAGCCTGTAAAATGGATTGATGAGGTACTTGAGGTCGCTTTAGAGCGAAATCCAACAAAGACTTAATTTTTTATTCAGTTTTTTGATATAGCAACGACAAAATGCGGTCTCGAGCGCTAGAAATGCTCTACAGACCGCATTTTTTTCGTTAAAATTTTACTAAAAAAGGGTTTTCAATTGTTACGACTGTGGTAGCCTAAGGATTAAAGCTTATACGGGTGTTGTAACCAATTTCCGAGTAGCTTCTATCATCGCATCGTACTGAAAAGGGTGTTGAAGATATTGAATAAGCTTGATATAACAATTTCGGACCATCTTAATAATCCGAATGGAACCACGGAATCTTGATAATAACAATCGAAGGGGATGATACTGTGAACAAGTCTCAGTTAATTGATAAAATCGCTGCAGGTGCAGATATCTCTAAAGCTGCTGCGGGTCGCGCATTAGATTCAATGATCGATGCGGTAACTGATGCATTGAAAAAAGACGATCAAGTCGCATTGGTTGGCTTTGGTACGTTTAGTGTTCGTGAGCGTTCTGCGCGCACAGGTCGTAACCCGCAAACGGGCGAGACTATTCAGATCGCTGCGGCTAAAGTACCTTCTTTCAAAGCCGGTAAAGCTCTGAAAGACGCAGTAAACTAATTCAAGGCGCTTTTAAGCGCTTTTTATTTGCTGATACGAGTAACCCGAAGCCGATGCTTCGGGTTATTTTTTGCTTTAAAGGATGCGATTTATAGCGGTTTAGATATAATACTGCACCGTTAAAATGAGCGATTGAAGGAAGTCCTGATTATGTTAGAGCGGATAAGAGAAGGGTCGCAGAGCTTTACTGCGAAAGCCGTTCTGGTCCTGATTATTTTGACCTTTGCCTTGGCGGGCGTAGGTAGCTATGTGACTGGTGGCGCCACAACCACGGTGGCTGAGGTCAACGATGCTGAGATTAGTCAGCAAGCGTTGGAACGCGCATACGAGAACGAACGTAATCGTTTGCAAGAACAGTTTGGCGACATGTTTGAAGCGGTTAGCTCGCAGCCGGGTTACATGCAATCGGTACGCGCTAATGTGCTGGAACAACTCATTCAACAAGAGTTGTTGGTTCAGTACGCGCGTGATCACGGCATGCGTGTTTCTGCTGCACGTGTGAAACAAGAAATTCGTGATATTCCAGCGTTCCGTTCTGCGGGTCAATTTGATAACGATATTTATTTGATGGCTCTGCGTAACGCGGGATATACCCCAGAGCAATTTGCGACGGTATTACGTGATGACTTGATCAGAAGTCAGATCGCTCAAGCCATTGGTGCGACCGAATTTGCGCTACCAGCAGAGGCACTTGCATTGCAGCGCTTGCAAAAGCAGACTCGCAGCGGCGCTTACATTATTGCTGAAAACGCCAATTTCGTTGACCAGGTTGAGTTGAGTGATAGCGATATCGAAAATTACTACAACGAAAACCAACAACAGTTTCAAACGCCTGAGCAACTCAAAGTCGCATTTGTCCAGTTATCTAAAGCTGAACTTTACAATGACGTTAAAGTGAGCGATGACGAAGTCAAAGCCTATTATCAGGGTTCGATTGACCAGTATCGCACTGACGAAGAACGTCGTGTGGCTCATATTTTGATTGAAAGCGATAGCGACAATGCTCAGGAAAAAGCGCAAGAAGCGTTGGCTCAGCTCAATGACGGTGCTGACTTTGCCGCTGTCGCAAAAGAGTATTCTGACGATACATTTTCCGCCGAGCAGGGCGGTGACCTAGACTGGATTACGAAAGGGTCTATGGATGAGGATTTCGATAATGCCGCATTCGCGCTCGAAAACGTCGGAGATGTTTCAGATATCGTCGAAACCTCATTCGGGTACCATATCATTAAGCTACTTGATGTTCGTCCAGGCGAAGTCACACCACTTGAGGACGTTGCCGGTGAAATTCGTCAAAAGCTAAAAGCACAACAGGTTGATGATAAATACTTTGAGTTACAACAAAAATTGGCGGAAGTAAGCTTTGAGCAACCTGATACGTTAGAGCCAGCGGCCGATGCCATTAACTCGACGGTGCGTACTTCTGATTTGTTTACCCGACAGAACGCGCCTACTGCGCTCAGTGACGAAGCGACACTTAATCGTATTTTCGATCCTCAACTGATTGATGAGAAATTAAACAGTGATGTCATTGAAACAGCAGATGATCGCTCGTTAGTTGTCAGGGTTTTAGAGCACGAACCTCAGGCAGTTAAGCCGTTGGACGACGTTCGCGAACAAATTGTTAGCCAGCTACGTGTGCAAAAGGCACAAGCGCTTGCCTTGGAGCAAGCTGAAGCCTGGAAGAAGCAGTGGCGTGAGCAAGGTGAGCCAGACGCTGACTATATGACATTAGATGCCATTGGCATGGATAATCAAAACCATCCACGTGCAGTGTTACGCGCCTTGTTCTCTGAGGCACCGAGTGTAGGAGATGCGCCCGCATTGACGACGATTGAAATGCCGAACGGCGATGCTGCGGTTGTTGCGTTAACAAAAGTGAACGAAGCAGATATCGAGGGTGAGGAAGCGAATCAGCAAGTGGTTCAGCAGCTTCAAAACCGTCAATCGCAATTAATGCTTCAAGCATTTATTGAGACGTTAGTTGAGCAAGCCTCTATTTCACGCTCACAGTCAGATGACTAATAGCCTAAATCCTAAATAAGAGCGCAATAAAAAAACCTGGCATTGTAAATGCCAGGTTTTTTTTTACCCTCAGCAACGGTGCTGGTTTACTTAATGGGGTATAATGGAGGCAATGGTGAGGAGGCTTTGGATGCTGTATCGCTACGCTGTTGCGCTGTTCTGACAGCTTGATAAAGCTGTTTTCCTCGTTGCCAACTATCTACCTTTTGAGCCGAATACAAAGCGGCTTGAAGCGAGTTGAGTTCATCCGATAGCTGGGTATTTGCGGGTTGCGCTAGCAGCTGTTCAACCTCTTGAAGGGTTGTTATGCGTTGCGCAAAGTTTTGTCTTGCCCATCGCTTCAACGACTGTTCGGCAAGTTTAGGTTGATTACTTGCACACGCTTGTTGGAATTGACGCCAAGCTTCACTCTGAGTGACTGGTTGCGACTGAGTTGATTCGTGTGAACCCGTGTGAGCATGTTTTTCACGTTTTTTAAATAGCCAGACATTAACGGCTAAACTGGTCAATAAGGCAATGATCAACGCAATAACTAACCAAACCCAGTAATTGGTTGAATCATCTTGCTGTTGTGCCGCCGCAGTGTCGCTTGCGATGACTTCATCAGGAGCAACTGTCTTCTCGGGTTGTTGGGCTGACGGCATGTCAGGTGTTTGAGTGATCGGGGCGCCGGTGACTGTGAAGCTGAGGTCATTGGTCGAGGCGATTGAACGCCGTTGCGTTTTGGTATTAAACCAAGGCACTTTAATTCCTGGAACCGTGAGATCGCCTGGCTGCTGTGGGACAATGGCGTAAT
Organism: Idiomarina sp. D18; assembly: GCF_057748155.1. Classification (NCBI taxonomy): domain Bacteria; kingdom Pseudomonadati; phylum Pseudomonadota; class Gammaproteobacteria; order Alteromonadales; family Idiomarinaceae; genus Idiomarina; species Idiomarina sp. D18. Next base: position 1,596,622 of record NZ_CM173240.1, on the reverse strand, counting down.
TAACCGTCTTTTGAGCGATGTTAATGCCGTTTCTTACGAACTGATCCGTACTCTCGTTATCTGGATAAACCCGCACGCTGTCAGGGTAGTTGTAGTTAATATCAGGAAGCTGTTCAGGCTTAACGCCAACCGCAGTGAGCATCAACGATACTGAAATCGGCTCGCCCACTTTATATTCCTCTTTTTCGGGCTTTACGGTTTGACTGATTGTCACTAAATCACTCGGAAGCCAGTGTCCTGTCCAATTTTTGGGGATAGGTTTAACTTGGACCTTTTTTGGCTCTGCAATGGCGCTGACAGGTTGCGTATTAGAGAAGGACGAGAAAATAGATCGCTGACCCGAGGCGTATACTTCGCCGTCGAATCGTGCGCCCTCAATTGTAAACTCGCCCGATTGATTAGGAGTAATTTGATAGGTGCGCTGATAGACCCGATACCGGCGACCATGATTCATTTCACTGTATTCTTCGTCTTTACCAATTTGTCGGATATCTGCGTTTTCCATAGTCGGGGGGACTAAGTTACCTTTGTTAAGGTCAGCGGCGAGATAGAGGCGCACAATATAATGAATCGGCTGTTGTAGAAAAACCTGTTGAGTATCTAATGTCACATCGACAAATGCCACTTTGTCGCTGCGTTTCGCAGCATCTGAGCCTGGCTCAACAACGGTCATGGTAATCGGATCTGAACTCGCCCCATCAAGGCTGATGCTCGGAATCTGATAGTCGCCCGGATCGTTTGCAACTAATACGGTGGTAAATTGCGTTAATTTTTTTAAGTCACCGTTCACAATCGAGGTTTGACGACTGACGCTCGTGCGGCCGACGACAAAATCGTTCAGTAGAATATCTGGCTGGAAGGCCGAGTTGGGGACGTCGTCATTAAAGGTCACCGTTAAAATGAACGACTCGTTTGCGATCACTGGGTTTTTGTCGACTGTACTCGTGATGTTCGTGACATCTGCGTGGGCGCTGAAAGAAACCAGAACCATGACACACGCAATACATAAGCGATACCAACGACTTACCATTTTTGTTCTACTCCTTCTGGGTCACCCACGCCTTGTTGCTGCCTGCGTTGACTCTCTAAATACATTTTCCTGCGTAACAGAATACTGGGATCATCGGGTACGCGATTCATCCATTGTTCTAACTGGCGAGCTCGCTCGGGATCAATATCGTCACTAAATTCAGTTTGTTGACTGCGCTGCTCGCGTTCAGGATCTGATGTTTTTTTCTGTTGCTGTGATTGTTGTTGCCGTTTCTGCTCTTCCTGTTGCGACTGTTGGCTATCTTTTTGTTGCGACTGTTGGCGGTCTTTGCTTGTTGAGTTTTGCTCCTGTTCACCCTCAGGATTAGATTGCTCGCCTTGCTGGTCGCCCTGTTGTTGGTCTTGTTGCTGCTCCGACTCATTTTGACCTTGTCCGCTTTGACGGTCGTCTTGATCTTGCTGACCTTTATTTTTATCGCCTGGTTTCTGACCTTGCTGTTGCTTTTGTTGTTGCAAAAGCTGCTGCATTAATTGTCGATTTGCTTGGGCCTCTTCCCAATTAGGTCGTTGAAGTAATGCTTCATCATACGCGTCGATAGCGGCTTGATACTGCTCCTGACGGGCTAAACTGTTACCTCGGTTATACCATCCCGTGGGCGTATCAAGCTGCGCGAATTGTTCTGCGGCAGCCGCATAGTCGCCCTGACGATAAAGGGCTGCACCTTTACGAAGCGGATCTCTACTCAGTTCAGCTGCCCGCCGCCATTGGTCAGACTCCAAAAGCTGCTGAGCCTGCTGCTCGTTATTTAACCACCAGCCTGGATCGGTTGTCGATTCCTGCGCAAAGGCGCTTTGCGGAACCGTCATGCAGGAGAGCCCAATAAAACCAATAATATAGCTGCCCAGCGTACCGCCTCTCCGCCAACTAAATAGCACCATGGGAATCAGTAAGAGAGCCAGAAACGGACCCATATCGAGCCATTGATCGCCTTGCTGTTGTATATCACCCTGCTTGCCCTTTCTGGATAAGGGCTCAAGCGCCATAAATTGGTCGATATCTTGATTGGTCGACGTCGAGTTAACGTAAATTCCCCCTGTCAAATGAGCTAAATCGCGGAGCCTGTCAGGGTACAGTTTGGCAACCACCACTTGCCCGTATTTGTCTTTGGCTAAAGCCCCCTCCTTATCTCGAATAGGCGCTCCGTCCGTTGTACCGACACCTAGAATTGAAACACGGTGTTCCGTGGCTCGAAGGTAATTACTCACATCGGCCATATCCTGACTATCGATACCATCGGTAATCCAGTATATATCGCCTTGTGAATAGCCTGCGTTAGTGAGTAATTGATCGGCGTGTTTGAGCGCGCTTAGTGGATTGTTACCGGCTACCGGCATAATTTCAGGTGACAGGGAGGGGATGAGGGTAAGCAGATTATTGTTATCCTCGGTCAGGGGACTAATAGTAAAGGCGTCAGCCGCGTATGCTACTAAGCCAGTGTCGCCGTCGAGTCCGGAACGAACTAAATCCATCGCCTTAAAACGTACTCGCGTCAACCGGTTAGGATTGATATCTTCAGCGAGCAGCGAGGGTGACATATCCAACAACACGACCTGTCCGCTGTCTAACTGGTATACGGGCTGCGGGAGGCGCTCCCAGGTCGGGCCGCTGAGCGCTAAGGTTGCGACGATCCAGAAAAGCCCTAATCGATGGGCGGACCAAAATGTCATTTGCCCACCACTGTTAACCAAAACATTAGAAAGATGCTTTGGTAGCCACTGATGCCAGCCAGATTGATGCTTACCAATAAACAAAAGACGTGCATAAAGAAACGCCAAAGGTAGCAGGGCAAATAACCACGCGGGACGTATAAAGTGAAAATCAGCCATGTTCACCTCTCCATGGACGATAATGCATCACGCTCAAGAGTGTTAGTAAGATCAATGCGCCAGCAAGCGGCCAGAAAAACAACGCCTTTCGTGGACGTAACTGTTGTTCCGCGCCTTGTACTGGTTCTAACTCATCCAATAATTGATAAATGCGCTCGAGCTCCTCGGTGCTGCGCGCACGAAAATACTCGCCACCTGTTTCATCGGCAAGATTTTGCATGAGAGGTACGTCTAGGTCTCGTGACGGATTGACTTTACGTCGACCAAAAACACTATCCACAACAACTTCCTCAGCACCGACAGCAATCGGGTAAATACGGACGTCATAAGCTTTTGCCAGTTCTAACGCTTGCTCTGGCGATAGATTACCTGCGGTATTCTGACCATCAGTTAAAAGCACTAATACTCGGTTAGTTTGTTGCTTACCTTTGAAGCGCTTAACAGCTAGGGCGATAGCATCACCGATGGCGGTGCGTTCGCCAACCAAGCCGAGTACCGATTCGTCGAGCATCTGTTGCACGGTGTTACGATCGTAGGTAATCGGCGTTTGAAGAAATGCGGTATCGGCAAATAGGATCAGTCCTAAGCGATCACCTTTGCGGCGCTCAATGAAGTCACCAAGTACGGCTTTGACCATTTCTAGACGGTCGACATTACGGCCATCGAGCGTCATGTCGGCAATTTCCATTGAGCCAGATAGATCCACTGCTAGCATAATCTCACGTCCCTCATTGCGAACCGGTAGTGGCTCGCCGAGCCACTGTGGGCGTGCTACAGCGATAACAAGGAGTAGCCAGCATAGCCAAAGTAGTAGCCACATGAAGGGACGGGCTCGGGCATCACGATGACCGTCACTCAGTCCATGCAGATTAGGGATACGAATTGCTGAAGCTTGTTGCTGTGCTTTGGGTAGAAAATAGCGCACAAACAATGGTAACGGCAGCAATAAAAATAACCATGGCCAGGCAAACTCAAACATGACGTGTTAACCTCCGCGGTGATTGCCCAACCCAGTCTGCCACTAACTGACGGTATTGCTCGACCCAGTCACTGTGTCCAGGTTGAAACAACAAGCGATCGGCATTGGCGAGTAGTTCGGCATGCTGTTGTTCGTTTGCACCTAAAAACTCGAGCCATGTGCGACCACTGAGAGGTGCGATTTCTTCGCGGGGAAAATAAACCAAAGCTGCACGCTTAGCAATGAAGGTGATCTCTTTTACTGTGGGTTGTTCAAGCTGGTTGAGCGCCTGTTGTGCGTAACGTAATGGTTTACGACGTAAATGACTACGCCAACCGTAAATAACAGCAATACTCAAACCCACAATCAGCACAATCAAAATAATCCAGATCGGCGTTGCGAGAGGAAGAACTGAGGCACTCGGCGGCTCTACAATATCTTTTAACTGACTTATATCTGCTTGCTGTATTAGACCGGACATCTCATCACCGTAATTCAGGCCATTGTTGTTCTAAGGCGATCGCAGAGCTTACACGTGTTAGCGGTAAGCGATACTGATTAAAGCGCTCAAACAGTTGCTCGAACTCACTCATCGCCCGTTGATGATAATCAAGCCGTTGACGCGCATTGTTTAAATTGACCATGGCTTGTCGTTCGCCATCATGAATGCTTAAGGGTTGACTGGAATAACCCGCGGGTAGTTGTTGCTCCATCGGATCAAAAAGTTTAAAACTTCTTACTGAACTTCGAGTATTTAAACGCGCCAATTGTTCCAGCGTCTTTGTTTCTATGTGTTCAAAATCACTGATTACGTTTATTAAGCTACCCGGTTTCACTAAATGTGTTAAATGTTCGATACTTTGATTCAGTGGTGCAGGGTGCGGAGGTGTTTGCTGTTGCCAACGCTGCAAACTATCTTGGTGAACTTCCGTGAGCCCGCGTAAAAAGTGCATCACTGATTTGTGTTGTAAACTAGGTTTGTATTCGTTTTGTAACCACCCATTGCTAATGATACCGCCGACTTTGTCTCCGCGTTGAAGTGTTTGCCAAGCAAGTGCAGAGGCAAGGTGGCACGCCTGTACTGACTTAAACAGGAGTTGACTGCCGAACAGTTGCGTTAGCGCTAAATCAACCACAATATATACGGGACGATCCTTTTCTTCACGGTAGAGCTTTGTATGTGCTTTACCCGTCCGTGCCGTGACACGCCAATCGATCGATCGCACATCGTCGCCTGGTTGATAATGACGGACCTCATCAAACTCCATACCGCGTCCGCGGGTTTTGCTCAGTAGCGCGCCAGACTGCGAGGACGCAGGCAGCTGACGCTGATGACGAGCAAAAGCGGGTAGCTTAGTGCGGTAGTACATCAATTCTTGCATGTTGGGCTGCAAACCATCGGTATGGAGCCTTTCCAACCACTGCTCAGTTGTTAATTTTTGCATTGGCATTAGGGCGACGGAACTAGTTCGAGTATACGTTCAAGCACCGTGTCCGGGCTAATACCGTCGGCTTCTGCTTGATAGCTAATAATGATGCGATGACGCAAGGTATTGAAAAACACTTCGCGGACATCATCTGGGGTGACAAAGTCACGATCATTGAGCCATGCGTTAGCACGAGCACAGCGCTCAAGTGCTATTGTAGCGCGAGGACTCGCACCATAGGTTAACCAACTGGCAAGTGTTTCATCGTAATTGGCCGGTGAGCGTGTCGCCATTACTAACTGCACGAGATAATGTTCAACGGCTTCATCCAAGAACAGCTGCATCACTTGGTTACGGGCTTCAAACAATTGGCGCTGAGTGAGTGGGGTCGGCATCACCGCCTGCCCATCAAGCGCTTCGCCACGTGTCAGGCGCAAAATTTTCAATTCAGTGTCGGCATCGGGATAGTCTAGGTTTAGATGCATGAGAAAACGGTCTAACTGTGCTTCAGGCAGTGGATATGTACCTTCTTGCTCGAGCGGGTTTTGGGTCGCCAAGACCATAAATAGCTCAGATAGCGGATAGCTGCGTTGGCCTACGGTAATTTGCCGCTCAGCCATCGCCTCCAACAATGCAGATTGCACTTTAGCCGGTGCACGGTTGATCTCATCAGCAAGTATCAGGTTATGAAACAAAGGACCTTGTTGAAAATCAAAGGCACCTGTCTCGGGTCGGTATATATCCGTACCTGTTAAATCGGCAGGTAGGAGATCGGGGGTAAACTGTACGCGGTGAAAGTCACCCTCAATGCCTTTGGCAAGGGCTTGCACAGCACGTGTTTTAGCCAATCCAGGAGGACCTTCAACAAGTAGGTGACCGTCGGCAAGTACCGCGATTAACAAGTTCTTGGTGAACTCAGGCTGACCTAATACCTGACTATCTAAAAATGCTTGCAGTTGTTTGAATTGTTCAGCAGCCATGGTGCTCCCGCTTACTATCTTAGTTGCGAATGATTTGTGCTCAGCTGTATTGTTATGCAGCCTAAGCATGCTATTTTCAATGGTGTTCTCTACTTTAACGAAAACCAAGGTTTTAATCTGTAGATTAAACAGCTAGAATTTGTAACATCTTGTGTGGTCAGACCAGTATTTGACGCTTAATTTTTAATGGAGAAAACATATGTCTGCAACTGAACGGTTGCTAACACCGAAAGGGGACCGCATTGCTTTTGTTGCGGGGCTTAGAACACCTTTCGCACGCCAGGCAACAGACTTTCATGGCATTCCCGCTGTCGATCTCGGCAAAATGGTCGTCCAAGAGCTTATCAATCGTACGGGAATTGACGGTAAATTGGTACAGCAATTGGTATTTGGACAGGTGGTACAGATGCCAGCTGCACCCAATATTGCCCGTGAGATCGTGCTCGGCACGGAGCTTCCCGTGTCAACAGATGCTTACAGTGTAACCCGAGCCTGCGCGACGAGTTTCCAGTCAGCGGTTAATATCGCCGAAGCCATGATGGCAGGGCATGTCGATATCGGTATTGCCGGCGGCGCTGATTCATCGTCGGTGTTACCGATCGGCGTGAGCCGAAAACTAGGCCGCGCATTGGTCGACTTGAATAAAGCAAAAAGCTTAGGCCAACGGATCGCAATTTTACGTCGTCTGGGTCTAAAGGACTTACTCCCTGTGCCACCTGCCGTCGCAGAGTATTCAACAGGTTTGAGTATGGGGCAAACTGCGGAGCAAATGGCAAAAAGCCATCATATCTCACGCGAAGACCAAGACCAATTAACGGTGAACTCTCACCGCCGCGCGCACGAAGCGTGGGAAGCAGGCTACCTTGATGATGAGGTCATGACCGCTTATCCAGAACCGTATAAAAAGCACATTGATAGAGATAACAACATTCGTGGCGATTCTTCTTTGGAGAAACTCGGCAAACTCAAACCCGTGTTTGATAAAAAACATGGCACAGTGACAGCAGCTAATTCAACACCGCTGACCGATGGTGCTTCGGCGGTATTAATGATGACGGAAAGCCGTGCCAAGGCGCTGGGTTATCCTATTTTAGGTTACCTGCGTAGCTACGCATTTGCTGCACTTGAAGTCGAGCAGGACATGTTGATGGGTCCAAGCTATGCCACGCCTATCGCCCTCGATCGTGCGGGAATGACGCTCAACGATTTAACGCTAATTGACATGCATGAAGCCTTTGCGGCGCAAACGCTGACCAACTTGAAAATGTTTGCGAGTAAGAAGTTTGCGCAAGAAAAATTGGGACGTGATGCGGCAATTGGCGAGGTTGACCCGGAGAAATTTAATGTCTTGGGTGGCTCTATTGCTTACGGGCACCCCTTTGCAGCGACCGGTACACGGATGATTACACAGATGTTGTATGAATTACGTCGTCGTGGCGGCGGAACCGCGTTGACAACGGCCTGTGCCGCTGGCGGCTTGGGCGCCGCGATGATTTTGGAGAGCGAATAATGACAGACAATAACGCATTTCACTTAGCTGTTCGAGATGATGGTATTGCGGTAATTACCATCGATGTTCCCGGCGAACGCATGAATACTTTAAAAGATAGCTTCGCTGATGAGGTGGGTCGTCTGATGAACCGCCTAGAAGATAATAGTGACCTGAAAGGGGTCGTATTTATTAGCGGTAAGCCCGATTCTTTTATCGCGGGTGCCGACATTAATATGATTAATGATTGTGAAACCGCGGCTGATACAGAGAGTTTGGCGCGCAAAGGTCAAGCCATGTTTGATCGTATCGAACAGCTGAATGTGCCAGTTGTTGCAGCCATTCATGGTGCCTGCTTAGGGGGGGGGCTTGAATTAGCGATGGCGTGCCACGTGCGTGTGTGTACCGACAGTGATAAAACGGCACTGGGGTTACCAGAGGTGCAACTTGGCTTATTGCCCGGTTCTGGTGGAACACAGCGTTTACCGGCATTGGTCGGCGTGCAGCAAGGTCTCACTATGATCCTGACCGGTAAGCAGTTACGCGCTAAGCAAGCACTTAAGGCGGGCTTAGTCGATGAGATTGTACCGCAATCAATCTTGCTGGAAGCTGCTGTAAAACAGGCTAAAAAGGCAAAAGCTAAGCCTTCAAAGGCGAACCTAAAAGGCATGAGCAAGTTGCTTGAGGCAACCGCTTATGGTCGTGGCATCATTTATAAAAAGGCAGGTGAGCAGGCGCAGGCTAAAGCGAAGGGCAATTATCCCGCCATCGATAAGATCATTAAGGCGGTCAAAACAGGCGTCGAAAACGGTCGCGATGCGGGTCTTGACTATGAGGCGCGGGCTTTTGGTGAACTGGCGATGACCCCTGAGTCTTATCAGCTTAGACAGATTTTCTTTGCCACAACGGAAATGAAAAAAGAGACCGGCGCGGATGGTGTTAAGCCAGCGGATATTAAGCGTGTGGGTGTTTTAGGCGGTGGTTTGATGGGCGGTGGTATTGCCTTTGTGACTGCGGCCAAAGCCGGTATCCCAGCGCGCATCAAGGATATTAGTCCTGAGGGTATTACTCACGCTCTGCATTACAGCTACGAGCGTTTGAATAAGAAAGTTAAACGCCGTCATATGCGTCGTGCGGAGTTAGAGAAAACCATGCTCTCGCTGAGCGGTTCGCTTGATTACTCCGGGTTTGACCGAGTTGATGTAGTGATTGAAGCCGTGTTCGAAGATCTCGACCTGAAGAAAAAAATGGTCGCTGATGTCGAGAACAATGGTAAGGATGGCGTCATTTTCGCGACCAACACCAGCTCACTACCGATCACGCAGATTGCCGAAGGCGCTCAACACCCCGATCGCGTCATCGGTCTGCATTACTTTTCGCCGGTTGATAAAATGCCACTTGCGGAAATTATTACTCACGAAAATACGTCCAAGGAAACCATTGCCACTACGGTTGCGTTGGCTAAAAAGCAAGGCAAAACACCTATCGTTGTTAAAGACGGTGCCGGTTTCTTTGTGAACCGTATCTTGGCGCCTTACATGAACGAAGCGGCGCGTTTGTTGATCGCGGGTGAACCTATTGAGCATATTGACAAGTCTTTGGTTAAATTTGGTTTCCCAGTCGGTCCGATTACGCTCTTAGATGAGGTAGGAATCGACGTCGCCGCGAAAGTTGCGCCGATTCTTGTCAAAGAGCTCGGCACGCGCTTTGAGGCGCCTGCGGCCTTCGACAAACTGATTGATGATGGTCGTAAGGGTAAGAAAAATAACAAAGGTTTCTATCAATATGGTAAAGGTGTGAAAGGCAAGCCGGTTGATAAATCAGTGTACGGTTTACTGAATATTGAACCACAGGCGAAGCATGAAGGTGATGAAATTGCTGAGCTGTGTGTTTTGCCAATGCTTAACGAAGCGGCTTATTGCCTGCAAGAGGGCATTATTCGCAGTGCGCGTGATGGCGACATTGGTTCGGTGTTTGGTATTGGTTTCCCACCATTCCGAGGCGGTCCATTCCGTTATATGGATGCCGAGGGTATTGGCAGTATTGTGAAGCGTATGGAACGCTTAGCAGAGCAACGCGGTGATCGTTATCAACCCGCGCCGCTGCTGAAGCAAATGGCTGAGCAGGGTAAGCGCTTTTATGAGTAAGCAGGCTGCTGTTTAGTAATGAATTCGATGAGCGCTTCGGCGCTCATCGGTTTTGCGAAGTAGAATCCTTGTATATATTCACATTGTAATTGTTCTAAAATATCCAATTGAGCTTTTTCTTCAACGCCTTCAGCAACCACCTTTAAACCTAAGTTATGCGCCATGCCAATAATGGATTCGACCATCTTACGGTCGCGTTCATCGAAGGTAATATCATCGACAAACTCTTTGTCGATTTTAAGGGTATGCATAGGGAAACGCTTGAGATAAGCGAGTGAAGAATAGCCCGTGCCAAAATCATCAAGTGCAAGTTGTACGCCCATATCTGCAAGATTTTCCAGCATCGCAATCGCGCGCTCGGGGTCGCTCATCACCATGCCTTCCGTAATCTCAAACTCAATATGGCGAGGATGCATTTCCTCTTCTTGTAGCACTTGTTCGATAAACAACGCTAAGCTCGATTGAGTGAACTGTCTTGCCGACAGATTAATTGCAACACTGCGAGGCGCACCTTGTAACGTCAGTAGCTGGCGCATGTCTCGACAAGCGGTACGTAATACTTGTTCACTGAGCGGAATAATCAGACCGGTTTCTTCGCACAGTGGAATAAACTGCGCGGGACTAATGAACTGACCATATTCGTCACGAATGCGGGCGAGTGCTTCAATCCCGGAAATATGTCCCGTCGCAATTTCCATTTTCGGTTGATAGTACACCTCGACTTGATGGGTGCGAATCGCGTGACGCACTTGACTCTCCAACACGAGACGCTGGATGGCATTTTCGTTCATCGACGCGTTAAAGAACTGATAGCAATTGCCGCCTCTTTGTTTAGCATGATACATCGCCGTATCTGCCTTTTGTAGAAGCTCTTGTGAGGTATGTGCATCGTGAGGATAAAGCACGATGCCAATTGAGCTACCTAAGGCGATCTCATGTCCTTTAATACGATAGGCTTTTGCTATTTCAGTATTCACCTGTTGGGCGATGGTGCTGATGACGTTAATATCCGTGTTATCTTCGATGAGAATGCCAAACTCGTCCCCGCCTAGGCGATAAAGCGTGTCCTGCCGACGACCTAATTCAGCGAGTCGATCGGCGACTCGGCATAAAAGTTCGTCGCCCACTTCATGACCAAGAGAATCATTGATACGCTTAAAGTCGTCTAAATCGAACAACAACAGTGCATGCGCGACTCGTTTGCGAACCAGATTTGAATGACTTACCTGAAAGTATGAGCGATTTGGCAACCCGGTGAGGCTGTCGGTATTTGATAACCGGCGTAATTCGTTCTCCGTATTACGACGTTCAGTAATATCAGAAAAGCTTGCGACAATTAATTTGATCTCGCCACTGTCATTGCGAACGGCATCTAACGTGAGCTCGAGGAGTAACTCGGCACCATCCGCCTTGAAGTCAGTGACTTCGCCGGACCAACTTCCTTCCCGAAGCACTGTGTGTTTGACTTGATCTGTAAAGTCTCTATCGTAATGTGGCAGTGCGAACGCCTGACCAATGACTTGTTCTCGCTGATAACCGGTAATTCGTTCGTATGCCGTGTTGATTTCACGTTTTCTAAAGAACCGATCGAAGATACAGATGCCATCTGAAATATTTGTTAGCGAGGTTGCGAGCATATCAATGCGCTCGTCACTATTGATAATATCGGAAATATCGCTCAGCGTACCCTGTACTTTGATTGGCTTTCCTGACGTTTCGGCTGCCACGAGTTCGCCACGCTCAAGTACCCACAGCCATTGTTGGCCGTTCTTAATTCGATAAGTGCATTGATAATGAGATATATGACCCGATTTTACCTGCTCCAATGCCGCAGTTAGCTCACCTATGTCGTCTGGGTGAACGTTACTTTGGTCCGATTGGCCCAGTCCAAATCTTACACCATCAAGAGGAAAATGTGGGCAGTGTGACCATATGTGCACACGCTCAACTTCACTATTGACGAGATTCCAATGCCAAACTTGTTGTTGGGTGCTATTGAGTAATTGATGCAACGACGTATGTGCTTCGGTGAGCTTATGGTAAGCACGGGCTTTTCGTTTAAGTAAAAGGAAAATGAATAAAATGGCAAGCGCAAGAAGCACGATTATCACCGATAGGTAGTGCATCGCTGTGAAGCCGTTCGCTTTGACTGTAAAGGACTGACTTGCGCTTACCCAGCTATCTTGCTCAGGTAGGTATGCTCTGACATCAAGCGTGTACTGTCCGTCCTCTAAATTTTTTAGGCTGAGTGTTTGTAAGGGCTGAAATGTTTTTTGCCAAGTTGTTTGTAGAGGTTCAATTCGGTATTCAAACATCTGCGGCTGTTCCAGATCGAATGACGCGATCGCGTAGTCGATATTGACCTGACCGGATGGCGCCGCTTCGGCACTGACCCAGAGTGCATTGTCCGAGGTGGGGGGAGCGTGTAAAACCTCAATGTATCCTTTTGTATTGAGTAGGATCTCAAACTGGCCGCTTACGTAATGCTTCGACCATGGGCCTTTGATATGTTTGGTGCGAGCCGTTTGGGTCGCGCTGAATTGACCGCTTGGTGTTAATGAGAGTTCATATAACTTTGCTTGGGTGAGCAGTTTTAACTCCCCACTTGGCATTACATTTAATTGTAACGGCAGGTCGGCGATACCAAGGTTGGTTAGCGGTGTCTCATCAATGAGCCGATAGCGTTGGTCAAGTCGAACCAGTTTATCCGTGTAAAGCAGATAGAGAACATGATCAGTTTCGGCAATATCAACGAGCTGACCGGGTGGTAACTTTTCGGTCACTGGGTTGTCGATAGTTAATTTAAATAAGTTACTCCCCAGTCCATCCCAAACATAAACTTGTTTGCCGTCACCTAACCAAGTCCAATCGCCAACCGGCTTAACGAAATGAAGATTACGTATTGGCTCGTCGTCATATTGTAATGGTTGTGGGAGTAATTCGCCTTGATGCTCCACGAGTAGCGTGTGTTTATTGACTGCCAAAAGAGGTGTTGATTGAGGTATCGCAATCTGGTGAATACGCGCATCAAGTAAGTGTTCACTGCTCAAACGCATTGAAGCTTCCAAAGCGCTAGATGCAAACGGTAGCTGATAAATACCCTTATCACTGCCAATCAATAGAGCGTCATTTTGTCTACGAGTAAGACAGCGCAATTGCGGTAAATCTTGTGGTTGTAGCACATTGCTAAATTGAACTTCGCGAAGGGTAGAACCATCAAACCGATAGAGCGCTTGAGATGTCGCAAGCCAAATAAATCCGCGTGGTCCTGTTTCTATATCAATAATGGGCGCGCTGATTTGCTGAGTCACATGAGGGTTATCATGAGCTTGACAGGTTGGATTAAACAGAGCCAAGCTAAACACGAGGCAAACTAAAGTGATGGTTAAAGCACGCAACTGAAGGACCCGATTGTTGGCTGCTACACAGCTCTTATTATTTGTTAACTCAGTGTTACAAGCTAACTTAAAGCGATTTGACTGTCAAAGCTATTATAATATCTCCTAATGGCATGACAACAGTACAATTTTACGAGGTTGTTTAATAACTAAACGCTTCACCTCACTTATCCAGTCGGACAGTTGTAGTCGCTCCAGAGCGGCGCTCATTTCAACGTTACGATCAAAATGAGTTTCGGCCATTTGAATCGCTCCCCAAAAGCGTTGGCTACGGGCGCGCAAACTGCGATCGTTTATCGTTAATTGCTCAGATAGGGTTTGTTTAGCGTGCTTCCAGCGCTGTAATGTCAGCACGTTGTCGAGCTGTTCAATTTTATCGTGCAATACGGTGTGAATGTGTTCCTGTAAGGCGGATGTGTTATGCGTCGGTGATTGCACAAACACCATGAAGCCCGGTAGGCGTCGAACAGGGAAATACTGGCTCCCAACGACATAACCCAGTTGCCGCTGGGTTCTGAGTTCGTCGAATAAACTCGCATTAAGCAACTGTTGCGCTAACATCCACGTAATTTGCTGTTCAGCACTGTCGTTATCGCCCTGAAAGTATACTAACACGGCATTGTCGCCAGTCGCTTGCTCTACGGTTCGGTGAATGTGCGTGTGAGGTTCAAGACGCTTAGGTTGTAATTGAGGAGGAGAAGCCGTTAACCGTCCTGAGGCGCTGTCACGTATCAGTTGATGTAATTCAAAAGCGGTTTTAGCTTGCCAATCACCATGTATTAAAGCCGACACCCCCATGGAGTTAAAAAGCTCGCTACTTAGTTGCGAAAAGCCTTTATAGTCTAATGAGTTCAAGCCTTCGGCCATATCGGAGAGCGAGAACAGGCACGGCTGTAGTGTCAAATTAAGCTCAGCAAACAGTCGATTGAGCGGCTGATTGTTGTGGGCGGACTGCCAGTTATGCTTAAGTTGCTGAGCGACAGAATTGAATCGACCCCGTTTAAATTTTACTTTCCAAGCCTGCTTCATTAACTGTTGTAGTAGTGGCAATTGACCCGCTGATAACCCCATTGTATGAATCGTCATACCGGACTGGGTCGGGTAAATATTAAAGTGTAAGCCAGCGACCTCAGCGTCATAAAGTGCTTCATTCAGCGAATCGATTAATAGTTCCGACCAAAGACGTGCCGCAGCGAAGTGAGTCGCCGACTGATTGACCGCTGGCGATTCGAGATTTAAATAGATATGCCCTTTGGGCACTCTAAAATCGGGGTCTTGTAAATGCCAGATGGTGACATTGTCGCTTTTTATCAACGCTACGGGCTCTCTGAGCTCGCGCTCTAGCGGGTAAGGTTCAACATGAGAAGTGATATAAGGGTTTTGCGCTGGTAGTTGATAATTAAAAGTGCCCGCTGGGCTATTAAGAGTGTTTAATTCCTCTTTTGTCAATGCACGGATACTAAAGGGTGTGTGATATAACTCTGTTTGTTGATCGGTCTCTACATCGCCATGGATCAGCGTGATACGGGCACGTTCGGGCGCCATTAAAGACAGTGTTTGTTTAGCTCGAGCAACCGACAGTCCATCCATGCGGTAGTCTCCGTAAACGACATCGTGGATGGGGTAGTGGTGTGCATTAACAGACAGTTGAGGAGCCAGTTCACCGGCGGGCGGTGTCTCTTGAAAGTGAAATGAAAGTTCGGAAGTGAGCCGTTTCTCCTCGTAGCGCCAAGCCTCGAGTCCAGAACTTGCAATCAACTGAATATAGTTGAACACCGCCTGCGCTACTTGTAGGGCGTGAACAACACCTGCCTCAGTAAGCTGAATATTTAAGTTGAAATCCTTGTAGCCGCTGCCGCTCATACCACCGCCCGCCGAGAGGCTATTAACCCATCCACGCGCCCGGAGAGTTGCATAGAGGCTATGAGGGCCTTCATAGCCAAGAATGTGAGCAATAAAGCTCGTTGTTTTATTTTTATAGTCGTCATCAATGCCAGGGAGGGGCAACGTGATGATCAGACGACGAGCCGGATTCACGGGCTTAACTTGAATGAATACGCCTAACTGGGAGGGTAAGTAAAGTGGCAGCGCCTCGAGCGATTTAGGATCATTTTCTTGACCGCTGCTGATGTCCGAAAAGTAGTGTTGCGCCATCTCGGCGAGTTCATCAACCGGTTGCGCGCCAACGATGGTAAGCCGCATGTTGTTGGCATTGAAAAAAGCACGAAAGAACTCACTTAACTGGTCTTTTAACGAGTGGCTATCGCTTTCTGCCAGCGTATCCATGTTACCTACCGAAAACTTACTAAAGGGATGCTCGGGGTTACAGGTTGTCTTGTGTACTTGATATAAACGCCGAAGTTCATCTTTCTCTTTTAAGCGGAATTCAGAGTCGATTGATTGACGTTCCTTATTGATTAAGGACTCGTCAAATAACGGCGCCATGAACATCGCGGAGAAATAATCTAATGCTCGCGAGAGTGCTCGGGTTTGACAGTCAAAGAAAAAATTACAGAATTCAGAGCCTGTCCAAGCGTTTTGTTGTCCACCGTAGGCACTCAAAAACTCGGGGAACTCGTTAGCATCCGGAAAGCGTTCGTTCCCTAAAAACAGCATGTGTTCTAGGAAGTGGGCGAGACCTTGGGTTTCAAGCGGGTCATTGAAATGACCCGCGCGCACAGCCAGCGATGCCGATGCCTTTTTACTGTGTGGGATCTGAACGCACACCACTGACAGTCCATTGGGCAGTTTTAGTGTACGGAAAGACCGCGGATCTTTTGGGCTCTTTATAACTTCACCGAGCTCTTCTATGAGCGGTTGCGTCATAGGAACTTATCCCATTAAGGTTCGAGCGGGGTATCGAAGTTTTCTGGTTTATCAAAATCACCCGACAAACGGGCGAGTTGACCGTCTTCAAAATCGAGTATCAATTCCTTGTGGAAAGGTTCACCCTCATTTGGATTCATGTCATAAACATAGACCCAACGCTCGCTGTTAAAGCTGTTTTCAGCGACCGGACGCCCTAATACGTAAGCAACTTGTTCCTGTGACATACCTACGCGTAATTTGTCGACATCGCGTTGTTCAAGGTAATTACCTTGAGGAATATCAATTCGATATACCCAATCGTTTAACACTGAGCAACCTGAGAGACCTGCGACGACCGCAACAGCGGCCAAAGTTTTTCCGATTTGTTTCATTAACTACTCTTACCGTTAAATGTTGTCACCGATGATAAACAAACAAAACCGAGTTAGCTAGCATTGGCGCAGGAAAACTTAATGAATAAGTAACTCCCGGGCGTTGTCTTTAGTTTTTTCGGTAATGCTATCGCCACCCAATAAGCGAGCGAGCTCATCAATTCGCTGTTCTTCGTTAAGCTGCCAAACTTGCGTTTCTGTTTGTGCGCCATCGGTTTGTTTGAGTACCTGCATTTGATGATGTCCCTTAGCAGCCACTTGCGGTAAGTGAGTGACACAGATAATTTGGCACTGCTCGCCTAGACTCCGTAACATTGAACCCACAACCGCTGCGGTGGGTCCACTCACACCGACATCGACCTCGTCAAACATCATGGTCGGTACCGTATTTTGATTGGCACACATGACCTGTATGGCAAGACTGATGCGTGATAGTTCCCCGCCCGATGCAACTTTACTAAGCGCTTGTAGCGGCTGCCCAGGGTTGGTGGTCACGGTAAAGCAGATTTCGTCGGTGCCCCAGAGCGTTGCTGTGGCTTTGTCATCATGATCAACTTGGAT
Source organism: Idiomarina sp. D18 (assembly GCF_057748155.1). NCBI lineage: Bacteria > Pseudomonadati > Pseudomonadota > Gammaproteobacteria > Alteromonadales > Idiomarinaceae > Idiomarina > Idiomarina sp. D18. The sequence goes on along the minus strand of NZ_CM173240.1, from coordinate 1,579,585 downwards.
GACAAATTCACCATGGGGCATGTTTAACTTATGCATGGCGCGGGAAATTTCGGCACTCAGTTTGTCCGCTGCTTTTTTTCGGCTTGTCGATAGCTTAAGCGCCGCTTGCCGATAAACGGTACGTAATGCTTGACGTTGCTCAGCGAGTTGTTCGTTATCTTCCTCAGCGCGTTCGAGTTCATCCAATTGTTGTTGCAACTGCTGATGATGTTGATAAAGGTCGAGTGGCGCGACATGATGTTTTTTAGCGAGCGCAATCGCTTGGCTCATCCGTTGTTCAGTGACTTCGAGTTGCTCAGGATCAATATCTAATTGGTCTTGATAATTACGCAGTTCTAATGCTGTTTCTTCGATATGAACTTTAGCTTGTTCAAGCAGTGCTAAAATAGGCTGGATTTGCTCATCGAGCTCGGCTGATTCTTCCAATCGGCCGTGGGCGGCTTGAATGAGTCCCGATACATTATTGTGCTCGCCGTCATAAAGCGCATTTAGAGCAAAGGCACTGTTTTCCGTTAAGGCGCGAATATGAGTCAACCGTTTGTGGTCACTCTCAAGTTGCTCAAATTCGCCCTCTCCGATATTAAATTCATTGAGCTCTTTAACCTGATAACTTATTAGTTGTTTCTGTGCTACTAATTCTTCTTTGCGCTGCTGATGTTGGCGAAAACGCTTTTCGGTAGCCGCCCAGTTACGGTAGCTTTCTTGTACTTCTGTAATAAGTTCAGCATGCTGAGCGAACTGATCAAGTAATTCGCGCTGGTGCTCTTCTTTTACCAACAGCTGGTGTTCATGCTGACCATGAATATTGACCAATGTTGGCGCTAATGTGCGTTGCTGTGTGAGCGTCACCGGCGCGCCGTTAACCCAAGCCCGTGAACGACCATCTTTACTAATAGTACGGCGCAATACACACTCGAGGTCATCATCAAACTCGTTATCGACGAGCCAGCGGTGAGCGGGACTGTCGTGAGTGATAGTGAAGCGCGCACTGATGTCCGTTTTGTCGCAGCCCGGTCTCACCCAGTTGGCATCGGCACGTCCACCCAGGCATAGCCCGAGCGCATCCAGTGCGATAGATTTACCCGCACCGGTCTCACCGGTAATGGCGGTCATCCCGTTTTTAAACTCGATATCTAACTGCTTGACGATTGCAAAATTGCGAATGTGTAACTCAGTCAACATGGCTGGGCTCCTCACAATAAAAAGAACAGTAATACTGTTTACCTATACAGTATATACAGTAGTTATACAGTATTATTGTTCAATTGCAATGCAAAGAGTGACTTTTTTTTAGTCAGTTAGAAAAGACGGCTGCCCCAACCCAACTTGTTACGTAATACATGGTAGTAGCTGTGTGTTGTCGGATGCACCATCGTCAAGGTATGCGGGTGTTTTTCGATAATGACCTCATCACCTGGCATGACATCAAGACGCCCATGACCATCGCAACTGATTTGTAAATGATCGTTGTCCTTGGCTGCACGCAGTCGCACTCGGGAGTTTGCGTCGAGCACAATCGGACGACTACTCAGTGTATGCGGAAACATGGGGACCAAGGTAATAGCATTTAGGTTGGGGTGCAGAATAGGACCACCGCCGGACAGAGAGTAAGCCGTCGAGCCGGTGGGTGTCGCGATGATGACGCCATCGGAACGTTGCGAAAAGACAAATTGATCATCGACATAAAGTTCAAACTCGATCATGTGAGCGACTTTGTCTGAATGAAGAACAATTTCGTTCACCGCCACACCTTGTTGTTTAATTGACTCGCCTTTAACCGAGGCCGAGAGCAAGAAGCGTTCTTCTCTTACATAGTCACCCGCTAGCACATCCATCAGCGCGCTCACTGCGTCCTCTGGCGCTAAATCGGTCAAGAAGCCAAGGTTACCTCGATTCACTCCAATAACCGCCACATCATGATCACACAATGCGCGGGCAGCACCGAGCATATTGCCATCACCGCCGACGACTACCGCAATGTCGGCCCATTGTCCTAACTTCTCAAGTGAGCCCGTGTCGATGCAACTGCTTGGTTGCACCTGGGTGGCACAGCGTTCTTCCAAACAGACCTCATACTGACTTTCGCACAAGGCACTAATAAGTGCCTCAAGTGTGTGACGAGTGCCAGTATCATTAATTTTTCCTAAAAGCGCGACGCGCTTAAATGCGGGTTGTTTCATAGGGCTTACCGCTATCCTCTAGTCGTGAGTTAACGCTACGTGTTGCGTTAATTTTTATCAAGCGAAATAAAGGTCTTGAATCTTAATCGGACTATCCCCACATAACAACGCATACGTTCATTCGACATTTAAAGAGTATGGGTTATGAGTGATAAGCAACCAAATCAAACAACTGAGAACTTTGAGCAGCAAGCACAAGAAGCCGCTCAACAAGAGGCCGCAAAAGAGGCGGCTGAGCAGGCGGCTGAACAGGCGCTTGGTAGCGACGAACAACCAGAGACCCAGCAGCAAACAGCTGCGGCGGCAGACAATCAAGCGGACCGTATTGCGGAGCTTGAGCTCGCGTTAACTAAGGCCGAAGCCAAAGTGAACGAGCAAAAGGAGTCGGTATTGCGTAGTCAGGCGGAAATGGAAAACGTACGTCGTCGCGCGAGTCAAGATGTTGAGAAGGCGCATAAATTTGCGTTAGAGAAGTTTGCCAACGAGCTACTCACGAGTGTTGATAACCTTGAGCGCGCGATGCAAGCGGCTGATACCGAAAACCCAGAGTTAAAAAGCTTTTTAGAAGGTATTGAGCTGACGTATAAAAGTCTGACATCAACGCTGGATAAATTTGGCGTAAAAGCGGTCGGCGAAGAGGGCGAGGTCTTTAATCCAGACCTGCACCAAGCGATGTCGATGCAAGAATCGGCGGAGCATAAAAACAACACGATTATCGCCGTTATGCAGAAAGGGTATGAGCTCAACGGACGTTTACTGCGCCCAGCCATGGTGATGGTGGCACGTAATAGTAACGGCGGCGTGGATACAAAAGCATAATTTGTAAGAGAAATTATGTTTTAGGGCTTGTAATTTTAGATACAGCCCCCAAATAACAGTTATCGAAATCATTAACGCTCAAACCAGAGCGGTTTGAACAGAATAGAAGTAGTGGAGATTAATTATGGGTAAAATCATCGGCATTGACTTGGGTACAACAAACTCATGTGTCGCGGTTTTAGACGGCGGCAAACCTCGTGTTATTGAAAACGGTGAAGGGGATCGTACAACCCCATCTGTCGTCGCATTTACCGACGATGGCGAAACGTTGGTAGGCGCACCGGCGAAACGCCAAGCAGTCACCAACCCGAATAAAACCTTGTTTGCTATCAAGCGCCTGATCGGTCGTCGTTTCCAAGATGATGAAGTTCAGCGCGACATTGGCATTATGCCTTATAACATTGTCAAAGCAGACAATGGTGATGCTTGGGTAGAAATCGATGGCGATAAAAAAGCGCCACCGCAAATTTCTGCTGAAGTATTGAAGAAAATGAAGAAAACCGCAGAAGAGTTTTTAGGTGAGAAAGTCACCGAAGCGGTTATCACTGTACCTGCATACTTTAACGACGCTCAGCGTCAGGCAACAAAAGACGCTGGTAAAATCGCGGGCTTAGAAGTTAAGCGTATCATCAACGAGCCAACCGCAGCTGCACTGGCTTACGGCATGGATAAGAAGTCCGGCGACAACGTTATCGCTGTTTATGACTTAGGTGGTGGTACGTTCGATATCTCGATCATCGAAATCGACGAAGTCGAAGGCGAGCATACCTTTGAAGTACTGGCGACAAACGGTGACACGCACTTAGGTGGTGAAGACTTTGATAACCGTTTGATTAACTACTTGGTTGAGCAGTTCGAGAAAGATCAAGGCATCGATTTACGTAAAGATCCTTTGGCGATGCAACGTCTGAAAGAAGCCGCCGAAAAAGCGAAAATCGAGCTGTCTTCTGCGCAACAAACGGAAGTCAACTTGCCATATATCACGGCTGATAACACCGGTCCTAAGCACTTAGCGATTAAAGTAACACGCGCTAAATTAGAATCGTTGGTTGAAGACTTGATTAAGAAGTCGCTTGAGCCATTGAAGCAAGCACTGGCTGATGCTGATATGTCAGTGAGCGATGTTAAAGACATCATCATGGTCGGTGGTCAAACACGTATGCCTAAAGTTCAACAGGCCGTGACTGACTTCTTTGGCAAAGAGCCACGCCGTGACGTCAACCCAGATGAAGCCGTAGCACTAGGTGCAGCTGTTCAAGCCGGTGTTTTACAAGGCGATGTGAAAGACGTATTGCTGCTTGACGTTTGTCCGCTGTCATTAGGTATCGAAACCATGGGCGGCGTGATGACCAAGTTGATCGAGAAAAACACCACGATTCCAACAAAAGAATCGCAAACATTCTCGACCGCAGAAGACAACCAGTCAGCTGTAACGATTCATGTATTGCAGGGTGAACGTAAACGCTCAAGCGATAACAAATCGCTAGGTCAGTTTAACCTCGAAGGTATTCGTGCAGCGGCGCGCGGTGTACCGCAAATCGAAGTGACCTTTGACATTGACGCTGACGGTATCTTACATGTGTCGGCGAAAGATAAAGACACCGGTAAAGAGCAGAAGATCACCATCAAAGCTTCATCAGGTCTTGATGAGGATGAAGTCGAAAAAATGGTTAAAGACGCGGAAGCACACGCTGAAGATGACAAAAAGTTTGAAGAGTTAGTGCAAGCGCGTAACCAAGCGGACGGCTTAGTGCACGCAACGCGTAATCAGTTGAAAGAAGTCGGCGAAGCCTTGTCAGAAGATGATAAGAAAGCCATCGAAACCGCCTGCGACGAACTTGAGCAAGCTTCTAAAGACGGCGATAAAGACGCTATCGAAGCGAAGTCTCAAGCGTTGATGGAAGCTTCACAGAAACTGATGGAAGCTGCTCAGCAACAGCAAGCACAACAAGGTGGTGCAGAAGCCGGTGCAGAGCAAGCACAATCATCTAAAGATGATGACGTTGTTGACGCTGAATTTGAGGAAGTGAAAGACGACGATAAGAAGTAAGCTTAATTAGGCAACTTCGATATCAACACGGGTGTTGCCGAAAGGTAATGCCCGTGTATTTATTTTAGACAGGTGTAAAATCACAACAGAAGATTACGGTTATGGCGCAGGATTATTATCAGATTTTAGGTGTCGGCAAAGACGCCAATGAGAGAGATATTAAGAAAGCCTACAAGCGGATGGCGATGAAGTACCACCCAGACCGCACGAAAGGTGATAAAGAGTTAGAAGCCAAGTTTAAGGAAATTAAACAGGCCTACGAAGTGTTGTCGGATCCACAAAAACGCCAGATGTATGATCAATATGGGCACGAAGCGTTTCAACAAGCTCGCCAAGGTGGCGGAGCGGGCGCCGGTGGTTTTGGTGGCGGTGGTGCCGATTTTGCTGATATCTTTGGCGATGTATTCGGTGATATTTTTGGTGGCGGTCGTCGTCAGCAAGCGCGTCCTCAGCGCGGTGCGGACTTACGTTACAATCTAGAAATGTCGCTAGAAGACGCGGTGAAAGGTAAAGAAGTCGAATTGCAAATTCCGACCATGGTGGAATGTGAGGATTGCGACGGCTCAGGTGCGAAAAAAGGCACACGACCAGAAACCTGTAGTCACTGTCACGGTTCCGGTCAAATTCAAATGCGTCAGGGCTTCTTTGCTGTGCAGCAGGCATGTCCGCATTGCCGTGGTACCGGGTCTATCATCAAAGATCCATGTAATACTTGCCACGGTCAGGGCCGCGTTGAAAAAACCAAAAAACTATCGGTTAAAATTCCGGCAGGCGTAGATACCGGTGATCGTATTCGTTTAGCGAACGAAGGTGAGGCGGGAGAAAAAGGCGCGCCAGCAGGCGACTTGTATGTTCAGGTGCATGTGCGTGAACACCCTATCTTTGCGCGTGACGGCAACAATTTATACTGCGAAGTTCCAGTGAGCTTTACCAAGGCAGCGCTCGGTGGCGAAATTGAGGTACCGACGCTAGAAGGTAAAGTCAAATTGAAGGTGCCAAAAGAGACTCAAACGGGCAAACATTTCCGCTTACGTGGCAAAGGCGTTAAGTCAGTCCGTACGGGTGCTGTCGGCGACCTGATATGTAAAGTGGTCATCGAAACGCCGGTGAACTTATCATCGCGTCAACGGGAATTACTCGAGGAACTTGAGAGTTCGATGGGGCACGGCGACGAAGCGGCTAAGTTCAGACCCAAGGAAAAAGGCTTCTTTGACGGTGTTAAACAATTTTTTGATGACTTGCGTAGCTAAGACTAATATCGTTAGTACGAAGTCATTATTGTTTGCCTAAAGGAGGCATTATGCGGGCTTGGAAAATAGCGGCGTTGACGCTGGCGACTGTGACAGTAGTCAGTTGCTCAAAGTCGCCAACAGGACGTTCTCAGTTAGCTTTTTTACCCGAGGGTCAATTGAATCAAATGGGTGAGCAGTCGTATGAACAGATGAAAGCTGAAACGCCGATTAGTGACGACCCCGCGATTAATGCTTACGTCCAGTGCGTTAGTCACGCGTTGATTGATGTGCTACCCGAACCCTACAGTCAAGCAGATTGGGAAATCACTGTATTTGATCAAGACACGGTGAATGCTTTTGCCCTGCCGGGAAACAATATCGGTGTTTACCGCGGTTTACTGGATGTCGCAGAAAACCAACACCAGTTGGCTGCCGTGATTGGTCACGAGATTGGCCACGTGATCGCGCAACATAGCAATGAGCGTGTATCAAGCAACATGGCAGTCGGCGCGGGGCTTCAAATTGGTGCAATTTTTGCCAATAAGGAGCTAGAGAGCGATACTGCGGCGCTATTGATGAGTGCCTTAGGTGTGGGAGCGCAAGTCGGTATTTTGTTACCGTATAGTCGGACTCACGAGTCTGAAGCAGACCAGTTGGGTCTCGACTACATGGCAGATGCCGGGTTTAAGCCTATTGAAGCCGCTGACTTGTGGCGCAATATGGCGAAGCAGTCGAAAGGCGCTCCACCGGAACTGTTATCAACGCATCCATCACCACAAACGCGCATTGATGCCATAGAAGACTACGCACCAAGCTTGAGTGCGCGAGTACAACAAGCCCATCAACAAGGACGCAATCCTTCTTGTGAGCGACCTTCCTCGTGATTAATAAGACCAAGCCAAATTTTCGTTGGCTTGGTCTTTTAGTTATATGCTAGTCAAAAATTTTCTTTCGGCGACCGATTGATTGACGCTAAATTATCCGCATTTTTCTCGATGTGGACGTTCTATGTTTAGATTCTGGTTTAATATTCCCTTCTGGCAACGCGTACTGGGTGCATTTGTTTTAGGTGCGCTGGTAGGTGCTCTGTTCCCCGAAGCGGGACAAGCACTTAAGCCGTTGGGCGACCTGTTTATTCGCGCAATAAAAATGTTGGTGGCGCCGCTTATCTTTTGTGCCATTGTCAGTGCAATTACCGATTTAAACGATGGCCAAAAGCTAGGGCGCTTGGGAGCTAAAACGATTGGTATGTTCATGCTGACAGCCATTATCGCCAGTGCTATCGGCTTGACGCTGGGGACGCTTATCGATATGAGCCCGGCTCAGGCTCTCACCGCAACAGAACAAACCGAAAAGGTCATTCCGAGCGTCTCACAAGTGCTACTTAACTTTGTGCCAACTAATCCATTTGCTGCGCTCAGTGAAGGCAATGTACTTCAAATAGTTGTCTTTGCCGCGATTATCGGTGTTGCTATACAGAAACTGGGCGAACCTGCTGAACCGGTACGTCGAGTGATTAAATCGGGCGCAGAGGTGATGTATCAGGTCACTCGCATGGTCTTGCAACTTACACCGCTTGGCGTTTTAGGCTTAATGGCATGGGTGATCGGTGAATACGGCATTGCAAGTTTATTGCCTTTGGCCAAATTCGTGGGTGTAATCTATTTAGCAGTGCTGATCCACATTGTGGTGGTTTACGGTGGCTTTATCCGCACCATGGGGGGCATGAGTGCTTGGCAATTTTTCCGAGCCGTGTTCGATGCACAAGTCGTTGCCTTTACGACCTGCAGTTCATTTGGTTCCTTGCCAGCGGCACATCGCGCGGTCACTGAACGTTTGGGTGTATCGAAGGATTACGCGAGTTTTGTGTTGCCGCTCGGGGCGACTATCAATATGGACGGTTGTGGCGGTATTTATCCTGCCGTGGCGAGTATCTTTATCGCCAATCTGTACGGCATTCCATTGGATTGGATGGATTATGGCTTGATCATGATGACGGCAACGCTAGCATCTGTAGGAACGGCAGGGGTCCCCGGTACTGCGTTAGTGATGTTAACGGTGACGTTAAACGCCGTTGGGTTACCGCTCGAGGGAATCGCTTTTATTGCCGCTATTGATCGCATCATTGATATGGCGCGCACGATGACCAATGTTACAGGTGATATGATGGTAGCGCGCGTTGTTGCGCGCAGCGAGAACTTGTTGCAGGATAACAACCTTTATCAGGAAGCACGAGAAAGCGCATGAAATTAGGTGTATTGGGCGCCAGTGGGCGTATGGGCCAACAAATTATTGAGTATGCCGAGGCTTACGGCTTTGATGTGTCACATGCATTTGTAAGCAAGCAGAGCGACGCGCGCGGTAACCCCATTGGGCAAACTCACTATCATCATGTGTCAGAGGTGAATGATGCACCCGATGTATTAATTGACTTTAGCCTACCCTCTGCGCTGGAAGAAAACCTGGCGTATGCACAAAACCATCAGTGTCCGATTGTGGTCTGCACTACCGGGCTCGATGCCGCGCAACAGCAACTACTTCAGGACACGGCGCAAAAAGTAGCCACACTCCATGCGCGTAACACCAGCTTGGGTGTGGCACTGATGGAGCAATTAACGCGCATCGCAGCAGGCGCGTTTAAAGACGCAGACATTGAAATTTTTGAGGCGCACCATCGACATAAAAAGGATGGGCCATCAGGCACTGCTTTAGCGCTCGGCGAGGCCGCTGCGATGGGCAGAAAGGTAACATTTGAGGCCGTTAACGATGGCATTCGTGGCGATGGCTTACGTAGTGACGATGGCATTGGGTTTAGCGTATTGCGTGCTGCCGATATCGTCGGCGAGCATCAAGTTTGGCTGGCACAGGCCGGTGAGCGTATCGAACTCTCACATCGTGTGAGTGATCGTCGCATCTTTGCTGAAGGTGCATTGCGCGCGGCAAAATGGCTGACGGCTCAGGCGCCGGGTGAGTGCTATCAAATGGCCGATGTGCTGGACTTAAAAAAGCAACTGGCGCAACTATTGGATTAAAAACAGCGCTGGACGCTGCGTAAAAAAACACGTACAATACGGTCAATTTGCCTGATGTTAGTCATCTGCTAATTTCAGTGAGCAAAGAACGCGCGGTAAGGACCTTAAACGGGGAAGTCAACTTTGTATTGATTCACCCGTTTTTTTATGTACGGAGGTTGCCCTTGAGTATTTTAGCGAGTCAATCCGCTAACCGAGCCATACTGGTGTTAGCCGACGGCACCATCTTTCATGGCACAGCGATTGGAGCCGAAGGCTCCGCTGTTGGAGAAGTCGTCTTTAATACAGCCATGACAGGCTACCAAGAAATTCTAACTGACCCCTCATACACTGAACAACTCGTCACCCTGACATACCCCCACATTGGCAATACTGGCACCAACAACGAAGATGAAGAATCCCCCGAAGTTTGGGCGAAAGGCTTGATTATTCGTGATAACGCCTTGAAAGCGAGTAGCTTTCGCAAGCAAGAGACGTTGACAGAATATCTGCAACGTCAGAATGTGGTTGGAATCGCTGATATTGATACACGTAAGCTGACGCGGATTTTGCGCGAAAAAGGTGCGCAGAATGGGTGTATCATGGCGGGACCGATAGACGAAGACAAAGCACTTCAGTTAGCTCGCGAATTTCCTGGGCTGAAAGGAATGGATCTCGCTAAGGTTGTCTCCTGTGAGGAAACTCACGCTTGGAGCGAGGGCAGTTGGCAGCTTGGCGAAGGACACACCTCACCTGCGCAAGACAAATTCCATGTCGTTGCATACGACTATGGTTGCAAACAGAATATTCTGCGACTGCTCGCGGATCGCGGCTGTCGCATCACTGTGGTGCCAGCTCAAACTTCAGCCGATGAGGTGATGACGTTAAATCCGGATGGCGTATTCTTATCCAACGGACCGGGTGATCCTGAGCCGTGCGATTACGCAATCGACGCTATTAAAGCGTTATTAGAAAAAGACATCCCTATCTTTGGTATCTGTTTGGGCCATCAGTTGTTAGGCATTGCCAGTGGAGCAAAATCGACCAAAATGAAATTTGGCCATCACGGTGCAAACCATCCAGTACAAGACGTTCGCACTAAACGCGTGATGATTACCAGTCAAAATCATGGTTTTGCGATAGACGAGACGAGCTTGCCGGATAATATTGAGGTGACTCACGTGTCATTGTTTGATGGCACCTTGCAAGGCATGCGCAGAACCGATAAGCCCGCATTTAGCTTTCAGGGCCACCCTGAAGCGAGTCCAGGTCCACATGACGCTGATGCGCTCTTTGATCACTTTATCGAATTAATGCAAGCTCGCGCTTAAACGGGTGCAGCAAAGGATAGAACGACACTATGCCAAAACGTACTGACATAAAAAGCATTCTGATTCTTGGTGCAGGTCCGATTGTCATTGGTCAAGCCTGTGAGTTTGACTACTCGGGTGCACAAGCATGTAAGGCGCTTCGCGAAGAGGGTTATCGAGTGATTTTGGTGAACTCGAACCCAGCGACCATCATGACTGACCCTGAAATGGCTGACGCCACCTATATTGAGCCTATTCACTGGGAAGTGGTCGAAAAAATTATCGAGCGCGAACGCCCCGATGCGATTTTGCCAACCATGGGCGGTCAAACTGCATTGAACTGTGCACTTGACCTCGATCGTCATGGCGTATTAGACCGCTTTAAAGTCGAAATGATTGGCGCCAATGCCGATGCTATCGACAAAGCGGAAAACCGCGACCGCTTCGATAAAGCGATGAAAAAAATCGGTTTAGAGACGCCGAATGCTGAAATGGCGCATAGCATGGAAGAAGCCTTTGACGTACTTGACCGTCTTGGTTTCCCATGCATTATCCGTCCCTCGTTTACCATGGGCGGCAGCGGCGGTGGTATCGCCTACAACCGTGAAGAGTTCGAGGAGATCTGTCGACGGGGTCTCGATTTGTCACCGACCAACGAGTTACTGATTGATGAATCGCTGTTAGGTTGGAAAGAATACGAAATGGAAGTGGTGCGCGACAAAAGCGACAACTGCATTATCGTATGTACCATTGAAAACTTTGATCCAATGGGTATCCATACCGGTGATTCGATCACCGTTGCACCGGCTCAAACATTGACTGACAAAGAGTTTCAGTTGATGCGTGATGCAGCAATGGCGGTATTGCGTGAGATCGGTGTTGAGACAGGTGGCTCAAACGTACAATTTGGCTTGAATCCTGATACCGGCCGCATGGTGATCATTGAAATGAATCCACGCGTGTCGCGTTCGTCAGCGCTCGCCTCGAAAGCAACAGGCTTCCCAATTGCGAAAGTTGCCGCCAAGCTTGCGGTGGGCTATACGCTGGATGAACTCGAGAACGAAATTACGGGCGGTGTGACGCCTGCATCGTTTGAACCGGCGTTAGATTACGTTGTGACTAAGATCCCTCGTTTTAACTTTGAGAAGTTCGCTAACTGTAACGATCGCTTAACCACTCAGATGAAATCGGTGGGTGAGGTGATGGCGATTGGTCGTAACTTCCAAGAATCGATGCAAAAAGCATTGCGTGGCCTTGAACTGGGCGCCAACGGCTTTGATAGCATGGTGGATTTAAGTAGCGATGAAGCGCGCGGCAAAGTTATTCGTGAGCTGAAAGAGCCGGGTGCGGAGCGAATTTGGTACATTGGTGATGCATTCCGTTTAGGCATGACCGTGCGCGAAGTGTTTGAATTAACGCGTATTGACGAATGGTATCTGATTCAGATTGAAGAGCTTATCAAGCTTGAGGAAGAATTGGATGTATTGGGACTCGCAGGCATGAATGAACATGTTATGCGGGCACTCAAACGTCGCGGTTTCTCTGATGAACGTATTGCTGATGTACTGCATGTCAGCGAGTCAGAAGTGCGTAAGCGTCGCCATAAGTTGGGGATTCATCCGGTTTATAAACGGGTTGACACCTGCGCTGCTGAGTTTGCCTCTAGCACTGCCTATATGTATTCAAGCTATGATGAAGAATGCGAAGCCGATGTGTCTGAACGCGACAAAATCATGGTGATTGGTGGCGGTCCTAATCGCATTGGTCAAGGTATCGAATTTGATTACTGCTGTGTTCATGCGGCCTTAGCATTACGTGAAGATGGTTACGAAACCATCATGGTTAACTGTAACCCAGAAACAGTATCAACTGATTATGACACTTCTGACCGGTTATACTTTGAGCCGATCACCTTAGAAGATGTGTTGGAGATCGTGCGTATCGAACAGCCTAAAGGTGTCATCGTGCAATACGGCGGTCAGACGCCGCTTAAACTCGCACGTGCGCTTGAGGCCAACGGCGTGCCGATTATTGGTACTTCACCGGATGCGATTGACCGCTCGGAAGACCGTGAGCGATTCCAAGCGGCGGTAAACCGTTTGAAGCTGAAGCAACCAGAAAACTCGACGGTTACCGGTATTTCAGAAGCGTTGACTGAAGCCAAACGTATTGGTTATCCGCTCGTTGTGCGCCCGTCGTACGTATTGGGTGGTCGAGCGATGGAAATTGTTTACGACGAGCAAGACTTGACGCGTTATTTAACGGATGCCGTAAAGGTATCGAATGATGCGCCTGTGTTACTCGATAGGTTCCTCGATAACGCCATCGAAGTGGACGTGGATGCAATTTGTGACGGTGAAGACGTGTTGATTGGTGGTATCATGCAACACATCGAGGAAGCCGGCGTGCATTCAGGCGATTCGGCGTGCTCGTTACCTCCGTACTCGTTAAGCGATATTATTCAAGCACAGTTACGCGAACAAATTCGTAAGCTTGCGTTTGAATTAAACGTTAAGGGCTTAATGAACGCCCAGTTTGCGGTAAAAGACGATGAAATTTACCTCATTGAAGTGAACCCTCGCGCAGCACGAACCGTACCTTTTGTTTCGAAGGCGACGGGTGTTCCGCTTGCCAAAGTCGCGGCCCGTGTAATGGTGGGTCAGTCGTTAAAAGAACAAGGTTACACAAGCGAAGTCATTCCACCTTATTATTCAGTAAAGGAAGTGGTCATTCCTTTTGCTAAGTTCCAAGGTGTTGACCCGATTCGTGGACCAGAAATGCGCTCTACCGGTGAGGTGATGGGGGTGGGTGAAAGCTTTGAAGAAGCTTATGCCAAAGCCAACCTCGGCGCCGGTGCTGCGCTCGCGAAAAAAGGAAAGGCACTTATTTCTGTTCGTGACAGCGACAAGCGTCGACTGATGGATCTTGCGCGTGGCTTGCTGGCGCTTGGGTTTAAATTGGAAGCGACCCGCGGTACTGCTAAAATGTTAGCAGAAGAGGGTATCGACTGCACGGTAGTTAACAAACTACAGGAAGGTCGTCCGAATATTGTGGATGCGATCAAAAACGGTGAGTATAGTTATATCATTAACACCGTAGAAGGTCGTCAAGCCATCGAAGATTCGGTTTATATCCGTCGCGAGGCATTGTTAAACAAAGTAATTTATACCACTACACTTAACGCGGCGTTTGCGACAGTGAAAGCCAATACGGCGGACGATCGCGCGCGCGTGAGCTCGGTGCAGGAATTACACAAAAGGGTTGCATTAGTATGAACCAGATTCCAATGACGGAACGTGGCGCAGAGCAACTGCGTCAAGAATTGAAACGATTAAAAACCGAAGATCGTCCTCGTATTGTTGAGGCGATCGCTGATGCGCGTGAGCATGGAGATCTCAAGGAAAATGCTGAGTATCATGCAGCGCGCGAACAACAGGGCTTTTGTGAAGGCCGTATTCAAGAAATCGAGTCGAAATTATCGAACGCACAAATTATCGATGTAACGAAAGTGCCTAATAACGGCAAAGTCATTTTTGGCTCCACTGTGACCGTGTATAACACTAAAACAGATGAGGAAGTGACCTACCAAATCGTCGGTGACGATGAGGCGGATATTAAATCTAATCTGATTTCTGTCAACTCGCCGATAGCGCGTGCGCTGATTGGTAAAGAAATTGATGACATTGCGACGGTAACCACACCGAATGGTGAGGTTGAGTACGAGGTCGTGGAAGTTAAATATATTTAATCGCTTACATCGACCTCTAGCAAAAACCCAGTTTTTTAAAACTGGGTTTTTTTATGCTTAAAACTTGCAAAACAGTTTGTTTTTTTAGAAAGTATTACTGTTGTGTTAATAGCATGTAAAGGAGGTTTCATGGAAAGAAACGCAGTATTTGCCCCAAATTACGCGTGGGGTGAGCCTACCATCAGGGAGTTAATGGAACGTCTTAAACCGGTTGCCAAAGTGCAAACGATAAAAGGCGTCGTCGAGTGGCTCGGAGTCAGCTATCATGACTATAAAAATTGGCGTTACCGACAAGTCATTCCTTATAAATTACTCATTACCAAATTAATGAGTGAAGGGCTATCGGTCGATTGGCTTTTCGCGCCTGGTGTTAAGCTTATGTATCCTAAATCAACACCTGAACTTGCAGAGAGCTTAAGTTCCCTAACTTGTGAACAAGACTATCGCTTTTACTGGAAAGCGATGCAGATGGTTGAGCCGACTCTTAAGAAACATCAGTTGGACAACTCTGAAGCACATCGCAATGAACTGCTGAATGTTTACTTTTTAGCACAAGAGGGATGGATTAAGACTGAAGTAGCGATGGGCTGTGTGGCGCGGGCTATGAGACGTGTCTCAAACCCTATGACGCCACAATACAGCTGCGGTTAAGCTCTTGGTAATCGCATACGAGGTTCTTTAGCTGGACGGAACAAGATTTGTGTTTTACCGATGACCTGAACTTGTTCCGCACCTGTTTCACGCACAATGGCAGCCATCATTTGCTGGCGTAGCTCACGGTCTTCTTCTGGCACTTTTACCTTGATGAGCTCATGATCTTCCAACGCTTGCTCAATTTCGGCAATCACGCCTTCAGTAAGCCCATTTGCACCGAGTAAAACCACCGGTTTGAGCGGGTGCGCTTCGCCTTTTAAAAACTGTTTTTGCTTATTAGTTAACGACATACGATAATAATCCTGTAATTTGAGCTTGAATTACGGTTATTGTAACGCCATCTAATGGGTACACGCTAGTTTAATCAGACAGTCTGGATAGTATTAATGGGTAAAAAGCGCAGCGTCAGCAGCCAACGTTGGTTAAAAGAACATTTTGATGATCCGTTTGTGCAAAAAGCGCAAAAACGCGGATTGCGGTCACGTGCCGTATTTAAGATAGAAGAAATTCAACAGCGTGATAAATTAATAAAAAAAGGGCAAACTGTTGTTGATTTGGGCGCAGCGCCTGGAGGCTGGTCGCAATATGTTGCAGACTACTTCAATGGCGATGGTCAGGTAATCGCCTGCGATATTTTATCGATGGACCCAATCGCTGGCGTCGATTTTCTGCAGGGTGACTTTCGCGAACAGGCAGTTTTAGACGCGTTGTTGAGCCGAATTGGCGGTAAAAACGTAGATGTAGTGTTGTCCGATATGGCCCCTAATATGAGTGGTAATGACAACGTCGACCAGCCCCGTGCAATGTATCTTGTTGAGCTGGCGTTGGACATGTGTCACCAAGTACTGAAACCTGGCGGCAGCTTTGCTGTCAAAGTGTTTCACGGACAAGGGTTCGAAGAGTTTTTAAAAGATGTTAGAGCGGCATTTAAGACGGTAAAGACGCGAAAGCCAAGTTCGTCTCGATCACGTTCGCGAGAGGTATACTTGGTAGCGACAGACTACAAGTTGTAGTACCCTGACATCAACGATTGATTATTTAAATACACTAGAGGTAATAGGCTTTGAGCGATATGGCAAAAAATCTCATCTTGTGGCTCGTCATAGCCGTTGTGTTGATGAGCGTTTTTCAGAGCTTTAGCCCTGGCGAAAACGCTGGGTCTCGCATGGCGTATAGCGAGTTTCTAAAGCAAGTGGACAACGGCAATGTGCGACGCGCCGATTTTGGTGAAGATGGTCGCACCATCACGGTGATGACACGAAATGGCCAGTCGTATAAGACAGTCATTCCGACGCAATCCGATCCGAAGATCGTTGATCAATTGGCGAATAAAAATGTTGAGTTCTCGGGAACGCCACCGGAAGAACCTAGCATTCTCACGTCAATTTTCATTTCTTGGTTCCCGATGTTGCTCTTAATCGGTGTGTGGATATTCTTCATGCGACAAATGCAGGGCGGCGGTGGTCGCGGTGCAATGTCGTTTGGCAAGAGTAAAGCACGCTTAATGAGCGAAGATCAGACTAAAACCACGTTTCGCGATGTGGCGGGTTGTGATGAAGCTAAAGAGGAAGTCACCGAACTGGTCGACTATCTTAAGGATCCTTCTAAATTCCAACGCTTGGGCGGTAAAATACCAAAAGGCGTGTTAATGGTCGGTCCGCCGGGTACAGGTAAAACGTTGCTTGCTAAAGCTATTTCAGGCGAAGCAAAAGTGCCTTTCTTTAGCATTTCTGGCTCTGACTTTGTTGAAATGTTTGTCGGTGTCGGTGCTTCTCGTGTACGCGATATGTTTGAGCAAGCGAAAAAGTCTGCACCTTGTATTATCTTTATCGACGAGATAGACGCCGTGGGTCGCCAACGTGGCGCCGGTCTTGGCGGCGGTCATGATGAGCGCGAGCAAACGCTAAACCAAATGTTGGTGGAAATGGATGGATTTGAGGGTAACGAAGGTATTATCGTTATCGCTGCAACCAACCGCCCAGACGTACTTGATCCTGCGTTATTGCGTCCAGGTCGTTTTGACCGCCAAGTTGTGGTGGGCTTGCCGGACGTACGCGGACGTGAGCAGATTATAAAAGTACACATGCGTAAAGTTCCGTTGGGCGACGACGTGCGTGCCGATTTGATTGCGCGCGGTACACCTGGGTTCTCGGGCGCTGACCTCGCTAACTTAGTTAACGAAGCTGCGTTATTCGCAGCCCGAGGCAACAAACGTGTCGTCTCAATGGAAGAGTTCGATAAAGCGAAAGATAAGATCATGATGGGTGCCGAACGTCGTTCAATGGTAATGACCGACGATGAAAAGGCGATGACGGCTTATCATGAAGCGGGTCACGCGATCGTGGGTCGTTTAGTGCCTGAGCATGATCCGGTCTATAAGGTATCGATCATTCCGAGGGGCCGTGCATTAGGGGTTACCATGTACTTGCCAGAGCAAGATCGTGTGAGTCATTCTAAGCAACATTTAGAAAGCATGATCTCAAGCTTGTTTGGGGGTCGGTTAGCCGAGCAGATTATCTATGGCGTTGATAAGGTCACGACTGGCGCGTCAAATGATATTGAACGGGCAACAGAAATTGCTCGTAAGATGGTGACGCAGTGGGGCTTGTCAGAAAAAATGGGTCCTTTGCTCTACGCTGAAGACGAAAATGAAGTCTTTTTAGGGCGTCAAGTCACTCAGCATAAACACATGTCTGACGACACCGCGCGCGCGATTGATCAAGAAGTTAAGTCAGTGATTGATCAGAACTATCAACGTGCTAAAACGATATTGGAAGAGAATATTGATATTCTGCACGCTATGAAAGACGCGCTCGTAAAATACGAAACTATCGATGCGGGTCAGATTGACGACTTAATGAATCGTCGTGACGTTCGTCCCCCGAAAGGCTGGGATGATCGCGATGATAATGATAATGGTACCAATGGTGGTACTGCTGAAAAGGCAGGCGAAGAAGAGCGGCCGGATCGTCCTATTAACGTGGACAAACCGGGTGACGCGACGTCGTAACCAACCATTACTGAAAAGCCACCGATTGGGTGGCTTTTTTTTGTCAAACGTTTGTGTAGTCATGATGTGAGGAACGAGACCATGAGTAAGCTTGCGCGACCGTTGAGTGTCATGGGGATTTTAAATATTACCCCGGATTCATTCAGCGATGGGGGAAACTATAATAATGTTGATGATGCGCTACGGCGTGCAGAAACCATGATACAAGCTGGTGCTACATGGTTAGATATCGGCGGTGAGTCGACTCGTCCCGGCGCGCAAGCTGTCGCTGAAGCAGAAGAACTTGATAGAGTGATTCCGGTGCTTGAGGCGATTAAGCAAAGATTCGACGTGAAGGTATCTGTCGACACCGTTAAACCCGCAGTGATGAGTGCGGCTATCGAAACTGGCGTTGACATGATTAATGACGTGAATGCCTTACGCGAACCTGGAGCGATTGAAGTTGTGGCTGCCAGTGATGTTGAGGTCTGCTTAATGCATATGCAAGGTGAGCCGCGTACCATGCAACATGATCCACGTTATGAAGACGTGATATGTGAAGTAAAAACCTTTCTCGAGGACCGCATACATCAATGCGCCAAGGGAGGTATTGATGGACACCGAATTTGGTTAGACCCAGGGTTTGGGTTTGGTAAGTCACAACGTCACAATTATCAAATGCTACAGCGCTTGCAAGCCTTTCATGAGTTGCGTTGTCCCTTACTTATTGGAATGTCACGTAAGTCGATGATCGGACACGTAACGGGGAAAAATGTTAACGAGCGCTTGTCAGGAAGTATCGCAGCCGCCACAATAGCAGCTTATAAAGGCGCACGTATGATCCGTGTGCATGATGTAGCAGAAACCGTTGATGCGATGCGGATTGTGTCAGCGACCCTGGAAGGAGACTTTTTGTGACAGAAAGGAAATATTTTGGTACCGATGGTGTACGTGGGTTGGTTGGAGAACATCCTATTACACCTGAGTTTGCGGTTAAACTTGGTTGGGCTGCCGGTAAAGTGTTGGCGGCAAAGGGAACACGCAAGGTACTCGTGGGTAAGGATACTCGCATCAGCGGCTATATGCTCGAATCGGCACTTGAAGCCGGTTTGTCCGCAGCAGGGGTGAATGTTGACTTTTTAGGTCCCATGCCAACACCGGGTATTGCTTATCTGACCCGCACCTTCCGCGCGGCAGCAGGCATTGTTATCAGTGCATCGCACAATCCATACTATGACAATGGTATTAAATTCTTTGCCGATAACGGTCATAAGCTGCCCGATCAAGTTGAGTTAGATATCGAACATTTGATTGACCAACCCATGGATTGTGTCGCATCCGAACATTTAGGTCGCGCCAATCGTATCAACGACGCGGCGGGCCGATACATTGAGTTTTGTAAAAGTGCATTTCCGAGCCACTTGTCATTAACGGGGATGCACATTGTCGTCGATTGTGCCCACGGCGCGACTTATCATATTGCACCGAACGTGTTTAGAGAGCTTGGTGCCAAAGTCACTGAAGTCGGTACTCGGCCCGACGGACTTAATATTAATAAAGAGTGTGGTGCAACTCATCTAGATGCGTTACAGCAGGAAGTACTGAAACAGAAAGCACATGTAGGTATAGCGCTCGATGGTGACGGTGATCGTATTATGATGGTCAGCGACAAAGGGCGTATTCTGGATGGCGACGAAATACTCTACGTGCTCATGGTTAACGCACTTCGCTCAGGAACCCTGAAGGGGGGTGTTGTTGGTACTTTGATGAGTAACTTTGCCCTTGAACAGGCGTGCCAATCACTTGATGTTCCCTTTATTCGCGCAAAGGTCGGTGATCGCTACGTTATTGAGCAATTGAAGGCGAACGATTGGGCGTTGGGGGGAGAAAGCTCAGGGCATATTATCAATCGCGATTTCCATACCACAGGCGATGGTATACTCGCCGGCCTACAAGTACTCGCGGCCATGGTCGCGGAAGACAGTGACATCGAAACATTACTGGACGGGTTTAAAAAGTTACCGCAGACATTAGTGAATGTTCGGTATCCGTCAGGTGCTGACCCGCTTAACAGTCCTCAGGTTAAAGCCGTTGTTGCTGAAGTAGAAACCGCGTTGGCTGGAAAAGGGCGCGTGTTGTTGCGGAAATCGGGCACGGAGCCAGTTATTCGGGTCATGGTGGAAGGTGCTGACACGCGTGCCGTGAAAACGTTTGCACAGCAGATTGCGCAAGAAGTCGAGGCGGCTACAAAATAGGCAGTCAGTGCGCGGGAATGAAATTGGTGCTTGTAACTTTGGTTTGCATCAGCTAATATTCCCGCGCCTTAAAGAGAGGAGCTTAAATGTCTAACGCGTCACTGGTTATTGCCAACTGGAAAATGAACGGTAACCGAGCATTCACTCGCAATATGAGTGAAGTTTTGCGTGACAACCAAGCTGACTTTAAAGGTGTAAATGTGGTCATATGTCCACCGTACACCTTACTGTCTGAAATGGCAGGACACATCTACTACGATGATGTCGCGTTAGGTGCGCAGAACGTGAGCGAGTATGAAAGCGGAGCGCATACTGGTGAAGTCTCTGTTGCGATGTTGCAAGAATTAGGCGTCGAGTATGTCTTGCTTGGGCATTCTGAACGTCGCGCCGAGCAACACGAAAGCGACCAATTGGTTGCTGCCAAAGCGGCCACTGTAACCCAAGCTGGGTTGACCGCAGTGATTTGTGTTGGCGAAGATAAAGCACAACGCGAAGCTGACAATACATGGTCAGTTATCCAAGCTCAGCTCGAAAAGAGTCTGGCTGGACTAAGTGCAACGCAAATGGCACATGTTGTGGTAGCTTATGAGCCGATTTGGGCTATTGGTACCGGTGAGACAGCATCGCCCGCGCAGGCTCAAGAAGTACATGCAAAAATTCGTGGTTGGTTAGTTGAAAACTACCAACAAGTTGGAGCTAAAACTCCACTTTTATACGGTGGCTCAGTAAAAGCGAATAATGCTGAGTCATTGTTTTCAGAAGCAGATATAAATGGTGGTTTGATTGGTGGCGCAAGCCTAAATGGCGAAGATTTCTGCGCTATCTGTCGAGCAGCCAAGGGATAAAGTTTATGTTTGAAGTATTGATGGTGATGTTTCTCATTGTAGCCATTGTTCTTATTGGCTTCATCATGATACAGCAGGGTAAAGGCGCAGATATGGGCGCTTCATTTGGCTCAGGCGCATCAAACACGGTGTTTGGTTCGTCAGGTTCTGGTAACTTCTTGAGTCGTACCACTGCCATTTTAGCTGTCATATTTTTTGTGTTGGCTCTAGTGCTTGGCAATTTATCAACGTCGGTTTCAGATTCGTCTGAAGATTTCTCTGACTTGAGCGCACCTGAGCAGCAAACGCCACCTGTTGAAGAGCAGAATGGCCAACAGGTACCTCCGACCAACTAATAAGAGTCGAGTCGGTTAATAGTTTACGCGGATGTGGTGGAATTGGTAGACACGCTATCTTGAGGGGGTAGTGCTTTCGGGCGTGCGGGTTCAAGTCCCGCCATCCGCACCAATATTATTATTGCTCAGAGCTTGAAATGAGCACAAAAATCCCTATAATATCAAGCAAGTTTCGGACGCGGGGTGGAGCAGTCTGGTAGCTCGTCGGGCTCATAACCCGAAGGTCGTAGGTTCAAATCCTGCCCCCGCAACCAATTTCAAGTGCCAAACGGTTTGGCGGTTGAAATAGACAAAGGGTCCAGTGTTTAAAAAGCCCCGCAGAAGCTCGGGGCTTTTTGCTATGTGGCCTAAGCTATCGTTAGGATAGTCACAACACTGGGCGCTCGCGCCCTTTTTTTGTTTTAGGAGGCAATTTGGCACGTATAGAGGAACGTTTATCGGACATGCTTCGCCCAGCCGTTGAGGCCTTGGGTTTTGAATTGTGGGGCATTGAGTTTGTCCGTGCCGGCAAGTTTTCAACGTTGCGTATTTACATTGATAAGGAAGAAGGTATCAGCGTTGATGATTGCGCTGACGTCAGTTATCAAGTGAGCTCTGTACTTGACGTAGAAGATCCGATCAATACGGAGTATAACCTGGAGGTTTCGTCACCAGGTATGGAGCGTCCGTTCTTCTCTATTGCGCAAATGCAGCCTTATATTGGCGAAACGGTCGCGTTCGAATTGACCGTAGCTAAACAAAATAAGCGGAAGTTCCAAGCGGTTCTGGAAGGAATTGAAGATGACCAACTGCAACTCAGCGTTGGTCAAGAGTCGTTGACGGTGGGTATGCATGAAATTAAAAAGGCCCACTTAGTACCGTCATTTGATTAACGATTTGCGTTGGTGAGGCAGAATCATGAGTAAAGAAATCCTGTTGGTAGCAGAGGCTGTTTCCAACGAAAAGGCAGTCCCTCGAGAGAAAATTTTTGAAGCGTTAGAGTCGGCATTAGCTCACGCGACCAAGAAAAAGTATGACGGCGATATTGATGTGCGTATTGATATTGACCGTGCAACGGGCGAATTTGATACGTTTCGCCGTTGGCTAGTGGTTGAAGATACCGATACGGGCCTTGAGCACCCTTATCGTGAAATTAGCCTATCAGCCGCGCAGTATGAAGACCCATCGCTACAATTAGGCGATTACGTCGAGGAACAAATTGAGTCGATTCAATTTGACCGCATTACAACGCAGACGGCAAAACAAGTTATCGTACAGAAAGTACGCGAAGCTGAGCGTGCCCAAGTGGTTGACGAATACCGTGACCAAGTGGGTGAATTAGTCACAGGCACTGTTAAACGAGCGAATCGCGAGCATGTTATCTTAGATTTAGGCAATAATGCTGAAGCGATTATTTATCGTGAAGAAATGTTGCCGCGCGAATCAGTTCGTCCGGGTGACCGAGTGCGTGGTTTGCTTTACGATGTGCGTCCAGAAGCGCGTGGAGCTCAGTTGTTTGTCACGCGTTCGCGCCCAGAGTTCTTAATGGAATTGTTCCGTATCGAAGTACCGGAAATCGGTGAAGAGATGATTGAACTCAAAGGAGCCGCTCGCGATCCTGGTTCGCGTGCTAAAATTGCGGTTAAAAGCAATGACCGCCGCATTGATCCGGTGGGTGCATGTGTGGGTATGCGTGGTGCACGTGTACAAGCAGTATCAGGGGAGCTCGGTGGCGAGCGTGTTGATATTGTTCTATGGGACGATAACCCCGCGCAATTCGTTATTAACGCAATGGCACCTGCAGAAGTGGCTTCAATTGTAGTCGATGAAGATGCTCATACCATGGATATCGCTGTTGCAGCCGATAACCTAGCGCAAGCGATCGGTAAAAGTGGACAGAATGTTCGGTTGGCCAGTCAGCTCAGTGGTTGGACGCTTAACGTCATGACCGTTGATGACTTCAACGAGAAAAACGAAGCAGAAACGAATCGCTTGTTAAACTTATTTATAACCAGTCTCGATATCGATGAAGATTTTGCGTCGGTACTCGTGGACGAAGGATTTTCTTCACTTGAGGAAGTGGCTTACGTTCCTGTAGCTGAGTTCCTTGAAATTGAAGGGATGGATGAAGATATTGTTGAAGAGTTACGTGGTCGCGCGCGTGCCTACTTAACAACGAAAGCATTGGCTGACGAAGAGTCTCTTGAGTCAGCAGAGCCGGACGAATCATTACTTGGGCTTGAAGGAATGGACCGCCACTTGGCGTACGTTCTTGCCAGTCGCGGTGTGACCTCATTGGAGGAGCTCGCGGAGCAAGGCATTGATGACTTAGCCGGAATCGAAGAGCTGGATGAACAGCAAGCTGGCGACTTAATCATGAAAGCCCGCAATATTTGCTGGTTCAGCGAATAACCACGATCAGCGGAGGTACAACAGACTATGGAAGAAGTAACGCTCGAAAAGCTGGCCAAAGATGTCGGTACAACAGTT
Organism: Idiomarina sp. D18; assembly: GCF_057748155.1. Lineage (NCBI taxonomy): Bacteria > Pseudomonadati > Pseudomonadota > Gammaproteobacteria > Alteromonadales > Idiomarinaceae > Idiomarina > Idiomarina sp. D18. Next base: position 1,555,688 of record NZ_CM173240.1, on the reverse strand, counting down.
GATCGTCTGATTCAGCAGTTTGCTGAAGCGGGCATTAAAAAAACGCCTAATCAGGGCGTGACCGAAGATGAAAAGCAAAAGCTATTGGCCCACTTAAATAAGCAGCATGGCGGCGGTGGCTCATCAGAGCCCAGCAAAATGACCCTTAAGCGTAAAACTAAGAGTACGCTGAGTGTCGGTGGTGGTCGTGATGCCAAATCAGTACAAGTCGAAGTACGTAAAAAACGTACCTACGTAAAACGCTCTGCTGCAGAAGAGCAGGAGCGTGAAGAACAAGAGCGCCTAGCCGCTGAAAAAGAGGCGGAAGAAGCGAAGCGTCGTGAAGAGGAAGCTAAGGCTAAGGCTGAGGAAGAAAAACGTCAGCAGGCGGAGGCTGAAGCTAAAGCGAAAGCAGCGCGTGAAGCTGAAGAGAAAGAGAAAGCGGCTCGTAAAGAGAAAGAAAAGGCGAAACAGAAAGCTGAAGCCGAGCGGCGTGCCGCAATGACGCCAGAAGAGCGTGAGGCTGCCGATAAAGCTAAGCAGGAAGCAGACAAGTTACGTATGCAGCAAGAAGAAGAAGCGCGCAAGAAAGCCGAGAAAGAGGCTGAAAAGCAAGCGGAAGAAGCTCGTCGTTTGGCTGAAGAAAATGCCAAGCGTTGGGAAGAAGAAGAGAAAGAGCGTAAAAAGGCCGAGCAAGAAGAAGTGCATTTTACAACCTCTTCGACAGCCCAAGAAGCAGAAGACGCACAGGATTATGACGAGGAGCGTAAGTCGCGTCGTCGTAACAAGAAACGTCGCCGCAAGGATGAAGAGGCGGATGAGCGTACACCGCGTCGTGAAAAGCGTCGTAAAGGTGGACGCCGTGGTTCAAGCTTGCAACAAGGCTTCAATAAGCCAGCTCAGCCGGTAGAACGCGACGTTAAAATCGGCGAGACCATCACTGTGGGTGAATTGGCAAGTCGCATGGCGGTTAAAGCAAGTGACCTGATTAAAACCATGATGAAGATGGGTGAAATGGTCACCATTAACCAGATTCTTGATCAGGAAACTGCTGCGTTAGTGGTTGAAGAGCTTGGCCACAAAGCGGTAGTCGTTAAAGACAATGCGCTTGAAGAAGAAGTCTTGTCAGACCGTTCTGAAGGTGGAGAGGAAGAGCCTCGTGCGCCAGTGGTAACGGTCATGGGTCACGTCGACCACGGTAAAACCTCATTACTTGACCACATCCGTAAAGCGAAAGTGGCCTCAGGTGAGGCGGGTGGTATCACCCAGCATATTGGTGCATACCACGTTGAAACTGACCATGGCATGATTACCTTCTTGGATACACCAGGACACGCCGCATTTACCTCAATGCGTGCACGTGGCGCTGGTGCCACGGACGTGGTTATTCTTGTAGTTGCTGCGGATGATGGTGTGATGCCACAGACTAAAGAGGCTGTGCAGCATGCGAAAGCGGCGGGCGTACCTATCGTGGTCGCTATTAACAAAATGGATAAGGAAGAAGCTGATCCAGACCGTGTTAAAAATGAATTAGCACAACTTGATGTCATCCCGGAAGATTGGGGCGGTGACGTGATGTTCATTCCTGTGTCCGCGCACAGTGGTATGGGAATTGACGAGCTTCTTGAAGGTATCTTGCTACAGTCAGAAGTACTCGACTTGAAAGCAGAAAAAACAGGTATGGCGTCGGGTATCGTGGTCGAATCACGCTTAGACCGTGGTCGCGGTCCCGTTGCGACAGTATTGGTACAGCGTGGCTTGTTGCGTCAGGGCGATATCGTACTTTGTGGTCTTGAATACGGTCGTATTCGTGCGATGCGTGACGAGACCGGTAAAGAGATTAAGGAAGCAGGTCCTTCGATTCCGGTAGAGATTTTAGGTCTGTCAGGTGTTCCACAAGCAGGTGATGAAGCGACTGTCGTTAAAGACGAGCGTAAAGCGCGTGAAGTTGCGAACTACCGCCAAGGCAAGTACCGTGAAGTTAAGCTGGCGAAGCAACAGAAAGCGAAACTTGAGAACATGTTTGCCAACATGGCAGAGGGTGACGTATCTGAACTCAATATCGTATTGAAATCAGACGTACAAGGTTCTTTGGAAGCTATCTCTGATGCGCTCGTGAAGTTATCAACCGATGAAGTCAAAGTGAATATCATCGGCAGCGGAGTTGGTGGTATCACCGAAACCGATATCTCACTGGCAAGTGCATCGAACGCAATCGTTGTCGGCTTCAACGTACGTGCTGAGGCAGCGGCTAAGAAGCTGGTCGAACAAGAAAATGTGGATCTACGCTACTACAGCGTTATCTACGACTTGATTGATGAAGTTAAGCAAGCAATGACCGGCATGTTACGCCCAGAATTTAAACAACAGATCATCGGTCTTGCAGAAGTCCGTGATGTGTTTAAATCACCGAAATTGGGCGCGATTGCAGGTTGTATGGTTACTGAAGGCATTGTTAAGCGTTCAGCGCCTATCCGCGTATTGCGTGATAATGTTGTTATCTATGAAGGTGAGCTAGAGTCACTACGCCGCTTTAAAGATGACGTACAAGAAGTCCGTAATGGTATGGAATGTGGTATCGGTGTTAAGAACTACAACGATGTCAAAGAAGGCGACCAAATCGAGGTGTTTGAGACGGTACAGGTTGAACGTACACTGTAAACCTCGAAAGTTTGTTTTCGATTATGATAAAACCGCGGGCATCCTGTCCGCGGTTTCAGTTTGGAAGAGTTATGGCACAAGAATTTAGTCGTACAGAGCGGGTACGCCATCAGCTACAACGAGAAATCGCGATGATTTTGCAGCGTGAGGTAAAAGATCCGCGCGTGAGTATGGTAACGGTCTCTGATGTTGAAGTTTCTCGAGATCTGGCATACGCCAAAGTGTTTGTCACGTTTTTGCACGATGACGATGACCAGGTTAAGGCGGGCCTTAAGGTACTCAATCAGGCATCGGGTTTTATTCGCTCGTTGCTCGGTAAACGTATCAAAGCGCGCGTAGTTCCAGAGCTTAAGTTTCAACACGATGGCTCGCTTAACGAAGGTATTCGTATGAGTCGGTTGGTAGACGAAGCGCGTAAGCGGGATAAGAACGAATCTGAGGGTGAATAAATGGGTCAGGCACGTCCGCGTAAGGGTCGGCCAATAAACGGCGTACTGTTACTCGATAAACCCAAGGAAATGACATCTAACCGTGCCATTCAAGTGATTAAACGGTTATATGAGGCGCAAAAAGTAGGGCATACGGGCGCCCTTGATCCGCTGGCTACCGGGCTATTGCCCGTATGTCTAGGCGAAGCGACCAAGTTTTCCCAGTATTTGTTGGATGCGGATAAAGCCTATCGCGTGGAAGCACAATTGGGCGTGCGCACGACTACGAGTGATGCCGAAGGTGAGGTCGTTGAGCAAAATCCAGTGGATGTCTCGGATACGCAGCTGAACGACATCATTGCTCAGTTCACCGGTGAACAAGCGCAAACGCCTTCAATCTATTCGGCATTAAAGTACGAGGGCAAACCGCTTTATTATTATGCGCGTCGAGGCATTGATGTACCGCGCAAGACAAGGACTATCAGTGTTCGCGCGATTGAACTTCTTCACCGTGATGGTGATTTTGTCACCTTGCAAGTCGCATGTTCCAAGGGAACTTATATCCGGACTTTAGTAGATGACATGGGTCAAGCGCTCGGCTGTGGTGCCCATGTGCGAGAGTTACGCCGCACCCATGTTGCCAATTTAACGGATGCGCAGCAATGGTCTCTCGAAGCGTTGGAACAGTGCGATGATGAACAGCGCTTAGCGTGCCTCGAACCTGTCGATACGTTATTGAATGGATTGCCAACGCAAACTATCAGCCAGGCGGAGGCGCGCGACGTCATGCACGGTCAGCCGGTCTTTAATCGTACCCTTGATACACAGGCGGTGGGGGACGAATGCCGATTATGTGCCAAGAGCAGGGCAGGTCATAATGTGTTTATTGGCGTTGTCGTTTTGCGTAAAGACGGTAAGTTGTGGCCAAAACGAGTACTTGCGTTGGATTATTGCGGTTTCAATTTATCGGATTTGAAATAGTCATTGAAATATTTACTGAGGGCCTTATAATACGCGCTCTTTCCGCTGCTGAATTAGTGATCGGAAGCGGGTCATTTAAAACTTAAGGAGTTATTATGTCACTAACTGTTGAGCAAAAAGCAGAAATCGTAAAAGAATTTGGTCAGGGCGAGAACGACACAGGTTCTCCTGAAGTGCAAATCGCTTTGTTGACTAAAAACTTGGCGGAATTGCAAGGTCACTTTAAAGCGCACAAGAAAGATCACCACTCACGTCGTGGTTTGTTGCGCATGGTAAGTCAGCGTCGTAAATTGCTAGATTACCTCAAAAAGAAAGACCAAAGCCGTTACGTAGCGGTTGTAGAAAAGCTTGGCATCCGTCGCTAAGTCAAAAATTTCGAAAAAAGGGTCCCTCGGGACCCTTTTTTTATGCTTATTTTTTGATAAGGGGTCTTAATTCTGTCATCTATGCCTTATACTATGTGACGATTGAAAATAGATAGAAAACGAACACCAATCCGGGTGTTCACATTCAGTTAGGTAAAGGAAAGCAAAACGTGAATCCAATAACTAAACAATTTCAGTATGGTCAACACACAGTTACATTGGAAACTGGCGTTGTAGCGCGTCAAGCAACTGCAGCTGTGATGGCCAGCATGGATGATACAACCGTACTCGTCAGCGTAGTTGCCAAGAAAGAAGCGCGGGAAGGACAAGACTTTTTTCCATTAACGGTCAACTATCAAGAAAAAACCTACGCAGCGGGTAAAATCCCAGGCGGTTTTTTCAAGCGTGAAGGTCGTCCTAGCGAAAACGAAACGTTGACATCACGTCTTATCGATCGCCCCATTCGTCCATTATTCCCTGAAGGGTTCATGAACGAAGTACAAGTGGTTGCGACTGTTGTGTCGGTCAACCCACAAGTAAGCCCAGATCTCGTTGCAATGATTGGTACCTCGGCGGCGCTGGCTATTTCTGGTGTGCCATTTAATGGTCCCATCGGTGCGGCTCGCGTGGGTGTTATCAACGATGAATACGTACTTAACCCAACGCAAGATGAACTTACCGAATCTAAGTTAGACTTAGTGGTTGCTGGTACTCAGCAAGCGGTCTTGATGGTCGAATCAGAAGCCAACCTTTTATCAGAAGACACCATGTTGGGTGCAGTGATGTTTGGTCATGAGTCGATGCAAGTCGTTATCGATGCGATCAATGAGTTTGCTCAAGAAGCAGGCAAAGAAAAATGGGATTGGCAGGCGCCACAAAAAGACGCCACTTTGGTTGAGAAAGTGAAGTCACTCGCCGAAGCCGGCATCGGCGAAGCCTATCGCATTACTGACAAAGCTGAGCGCTACGGCAAGATCGCTGAAGTTAAGCAAGCGATGATTGAGCAACTCGTTGCTGAAAATGAAGAAGCCGATACCGATGAAGCGGGCAAAATCTTCCACGACGTCGAAAAAGATATCGTGCGTAGCCGCATCTTAGCGGGCGAAAAGCGTATTGACGGTCGTGACCCAGACATGGTGCGTGCTATCAGTGTAGCAACGGGCGTGTTGCCACGTACCCACGGTTCAGCTTTGTTTACGCGTGGAGAAACTCAGGCGTTAGTTACAGCGACGTTGGGTACTGACCGCGATGCGCAGATGATTGACGAACTGACCGGTACTTCGACCAGTCGCTTCTTGTTGCACTATAACTTCCCTCCATACTGTGTGGGTGAAACCGGTATGGTCGGTGCACCTAAGCGCCGTGAGATTGGTCATGGTCGTCTTGCTAAGCGTGGTATCCAGGCGGTTATGCCGAGCCACGAAGAGTTCCCATATACCGTTCGTGTGGTGTCTGAAATCACAGAATCAAATGGTTCTAGTTCAATGGCATCAGTGTGTGGTTCTTCGTTAGCATTGATGGATGCAGGCGTTCCAATTAAGTCTTCAGTAGCGGGTATCGCTATGGGACTTGTTAAAGAGGGCGATAAGCACGTCGTCTTGTCTGACATTTTAGGTGATGAAGATCACTTAGGTGATATGGACTTTAAAGTAGCGGGTAACAACGAAGGTATCACTGCGCTGCAGATGGATATTAAGATCGATGGTATCACCCGTGACATCATGGAAAGTGCGCTAGGCCAAGCTAAAGCGGCCCGTTTGCACATCTTGTCTGTGATGGACGAAGCAATCGGCGAACACCGCGATGAGCTCTCTACGTATGCACCACGTTTCACGACCATCAAGATTGATCAAGATAAGATCAAAGACGTGATTGGTAAAGGTGGCGCTGTTATCCGTGAGTTGACTGAGTCAACGAATACCAACATTGAAATTGGCGATGACGGTACGATTAAGATTGCTGCCAGCGATCAAAATGATGCCGATGCAGCCATCAAGCGTATTAAAGAGCTAACTGCTGAAATTGAAGTAGGCAAAATTTATCAAGGTAAAGTAGCACGTATCGTTGACTTTGGTGCGTTCGTTACAGTATTACCGGGTAAAGACGGGTTGGTACACATTTCACAGATCGCTGAAGAGCGTGTGAACGATGTCAATGACTACCTCAAAGTAGGCGACACGGTACCTGTTAAAGTGCTTGAAATTGACCGTCAAGGTCGTGTTCGTTTAAGCATGAAAGAAGCGGCTGAAAAGCCAGCTGAAGCGAATAGCGAACAATCGACTGAGCAATCGGAAGACAAAAGCGAAGATTAATCGTTAATCTTTACCCAGTAAAAGCCCTGTTGAGCTAGCTCAATGGGGCTTTTTTTGCTCTAATGGAATAAATTTTCAAGGGTATATTCTATGCGATTACTTTCTTTGGCAGCGTTGCTTGCTGTGACCCTAACAGGATGTGCAACTCCGCCCGCGAATCAAGCCGATGCACTCGCAGCACCCACGCCTAATGTTGTGTTAGCAGAGCCCGAACAGGCTGAGTTTCGTTATGAAATAGAGATCGCGCGTATTAGTCAATTAGTGAGTGATGAATCGTTATCTGATGAAGAACTCGCATTTGCCTTTTATCGTCGTGGTGCATTGTATGACGCGCTAGGCTTACGTACGTTGTCGCGCATGGACTTTATGCGGGCGATAGAAGTCAAACCACGGTTAGCAGATGCCTACAATTATTTAGGCATACAATACACTGAGTTGGGTGAGTTCGATTTTGCGTTTGAGGCACTTGATTCTGCACTTGAGCTTGACCCCGACCATCCGTATGCATTGCTTAACCGAGGCATCGCAGAGTATTACGATAATCGTGTTAAATTTGCGGTTAATGATTTCCAAGCACACCTTAAAAATGATCCCAGCGATCCTTATCGCGTGATTTGGTTGTTTCTGGCGCAGTATCGCGAATCACCCAATGAGGCGTTGAATGCGTTGGCACGCAACCAAAAGGGAATAGATGAAGAAGACTGGGCTAACCGAATTATTGAATTGTATTTAGGAGAACTGAGCGAAACTGAGTTTCTGCAACAACTCACGGTGCAGCTTCGGGGTGATGAAACCCTAGCAGAACGTCTGTGTGAGGCTTATTTCTATCTCGGTAAATACAGTCAACGGCAACAGCAGTGGACTAAAGCGGCCAATTATTTCAAGTTGGCATTAACGACTAACGTGCATGAATTTGTTGAACATCGTTATGCCGACATTGAGTTGGAGCAAACTCGCCGACAACTGCAATGAAAACCCTCTGTATTTTGCTAGGGGTCGCCCTAGGGGTGACCCTAATCTCCAAAGATTCTCAACCGACATCAACCCAACTGCGTTGGGCCGCAGCGCTTCACGGAGACGCCAATGCCCAGTTTGAGGTGGGCGAAGTATATCAGCAGCAACAACGTGTCAGTGCGGCACTGATATGGTGGCAACGAGCGGCTCAAAATGGCTCGAAAAAGGCGCTTGAACGCCTCCAGTCCAAATTTCCGCAACATTCTAAGCGTTGGCTCAATATTGCTGCGGAGCAGGGCGATGAGCACGCTACTGCGCAGTTAGCTGAGTTAGCATTAAATGATCCCACGATAACTTGGCCAGATTGGTATTCGCGCTTTGGTCAGTCTGAACTTTCTGGTGGAGCGAGCGCACTTATTGCCTCTAAAAATGCACCCTCGTGTACCAGGGTGGTGCCCGTAGTCGCGCGTTCTAACGCCAGTAAAGCGCGTTATGTTGCCTTGCTTGAAGCTATCAGTGGTATACAGAGTGAATCGAGTGCAGGCCAGGTATGTTTCGCCTGGCAACATAGACCTAAACAGCATTGCTCAGTGACTGATAGCCAACAAGCAGTATGTGATGAGATCGGTTTGACAGGAGACACTGGAAAAATACTATTAGCTCAGGCGGGTCGCTCCTACACTCGTCCTAATACAATGGTGCTTGGACAAAGTGCAACGCCTGAGGTTATTCGACATGAATGGGCGCACTGGCTAGGTTTTGCGGATGAATATGCGATGCGCATGCCTTATGCCCGTAATTTTTGTATGGGGCGTTATGCTCAGCAACCGGTCAATATCGTGGTCACTGAAAAGCCAACAATGAGCAGTTCTGAGCTGCAAGCGTTATGGCGTCGCTTACCTTGGTCTTCGTACATAAGTGACTGGCGCAAATTAGCACGCCCGTTGGGGGAGGATCAGTGGCAGCTAGGTTCGAGCAGTGCAGATGCAGTTGGTCTATATGCTGCGCAAACCTGTGCGGCAGTTCCGGGACGCTATGCGTGGAAACCCTTAGCGCAGGAAACTTTGATGGAACGTCATCAGTCAGGGGTGTGGCCTGACTTATATAATCTTTTACAGCAGCCGGCGTTACTGCATGATGGCGAGTTGAGCCAACATCAAAATGGGGCACAAAAAGGCGAAAAACCAAACGAGTGAACGCAATTTGTCCCAATTGAGTAAGTAAAGAATATTGTAGGCGATACGAAGCACAATAAAGCTCACTGCCAGCCCCGTTGCGTGGGGACTGATTTGTTCACTGGCGAGATTAGCCAGTACAGCGGCTGCGTAAAGCGGAAACGCTTCGTAAGCATTATAGTGAGCGGCGACAGCTCGGGCGCCAATGCCGGTGAGTCGAGATTGCTGGGCGCGCGGATGATGGTTGTCATACCCGTTCGCCCGATTTTGGAAAAACACCACAGGTGCCTTAGCCAATACGGGTAAGACACCTGCGATTAACAAGCACCACAGCAGTGTGCTCATCGTACAGTTTCACCGGCTGCTTGTAGGTCAGCATGGTAGGATGAACGTACCAAAGGTCCACTGGCGATATGGCTAAAGCCCATTTCTACGCCCGCGACACGGAGTTCTTCAAACTCGTCAGGGTGTACGTAACGAGCGACCGGAATATGGTGACGGCTAGGTTGCAGATATTGACCAATTGTCAGCATATCGCAGTCATGAGCACGTAAGTCACGCATGACCTCTAAGATCTCTTCTTTGGTTTCACCCAAGCCAACCATGAGACCCGACTTAGTGCGCACATCTGGACGTGCTTCCTTGTACTTCTTCAGCAAGTCCAATGACCACTGATAGTTTGCGCCGGGGCGCGCCGCTTTGTACAAGCGCGGAACCGTCTCTAAGTTGTGGTTGAATACATCAGGCGCTTCGCCGGACAAGATGTCCAACGCAACTTTCATACGTCCACGGAAGTCAGGCACCAAGATCTCGACCTGAATTTCTGGGGTATACTTACGAATTTCACGGACACAGTCGGCAAAGTGTTGGGCACCACCATCACGCAGATCGTCACGGTCAACTGACGTAATTACAACGTACTTTACGCCCATGTCATGGATAGTCTTACCGAGTTTTACCGCCTCTTCAGGATCGGGTGGTAATGGACGACCGTGCGCAACATCACAGAATGGACAGCGACGTGTACAGATATCACCTAGGATCATAAAGCTTGCTGTACCATGGTTAAAACACTCGGGTAGGTTAGGGCACGATGCCTCTTCACATACCGAATGTAAGCCGTGGCTACGCATGGCTTGTTTGATTTCATCAATACGTTGCGTGTTTGACGGCAACTTAACCTTCAGCCATGAAGGTTTGCGTAACATTTGGTCACGTTCAGTCGGAACGATCTGAACAGGAATAAGTGCCATTTTGTCGGCGTCGCGCATTTTAACGCCGGGTTCCACTCTAACTGGCTTTGACATAAGCTTCTGCAAGTCCTGTTTCCGATTGAGTATTTCGGTAGCCAACACGTTCGATAAAGCGTTGCGTTACCCTCTCTGCTGCTTCTTCGAAGCTCTGCGGACCGCCTAAGTCCGCCGTTTGAATCATTTTTATACCGGTCAACCCACACGGGTTGATGCGGCTAAAGGGTTCCATGTCCATATTGACGTTTAACGCCAAGCCATGAAAAGAACACCCTTTACGGATGCGTAAACCGAGTGAACAGACTTTATCTCCGTCCACATAAACACCCGGCGCGTCGCGGCGCGGTGCGGCTTCAATTCCGTAATCGTTTAATACGTCGACGATGGTATTCTCGATCTCGTTCACGAGCTGTCGAACACCGAGGCTGAGACGTCGTATATTAAGCATAAAATAAACCACCAGTTGCCCCGGACCATGGTAGGTCACTTGGCCACCTCTATCGACCGGAACAACGGGAATATCACCCGGCGCGAGTAAGTGCTCTTCTTTACCTGCCTGTCCTTGGGTAAATACTGGCGAATGTTCAACTATCCATAGCTCATCGGGCGTTGAATCGTCACGCGTATCGGTGAATGATTGCATGGCCCGCCAAATCGGCTCATAAGCCTGACGACCCAAGTCACGAACAATAATTTTATCCATCATCGACCTATTATAACGAGATGCGCTTGTGGCGGCTAGCGTTGCTTTATTACGAGCAGTTATAGCACATAGCGGACATCTTCAATGTCAGCTAGAGAACGGTAGAGAATTTCGATATGTTCCTGACTCTCGACACGAACCGAAACCGAAACGGAATGGTAGTTGCCTTTGCTACTCGGCTTGACCGAGGGACTGTAGTCCCCCGGTGCATGCTGCTGTAATACTTCAACGACTTGATCAGGAAGCGTGGCCGTAGCTACGCCCATCACCTTAAAGGTAAAGTGACACGGAAAGTCGACTAGCTGATCAAAACGAGTTTTTTGCATACGGATTGCTTATTCCTCAGAGAACTTACGTTTAATATAGTCCATTGCGCGCTTAAAGAAACCGCCTTCCTCGACACTTTGCAATGTAACGAGTGGGAAAGAAGCGACATCTTCACCTTCAAGTTGAAGGTAGACCGTGCCGACGTGTTCGCCTTTCTGCAATGGTGCTTCTAACTCTTGATTGAGTTCAAAGTTTGCTTTTAATTTGTCGCGTTGACCACGCGGCAGCGTGATAACAACATCTTCGCTAATACCTAACTCGACCTGGTCTTTGTCTCCACCCCAAATTCGTTGAGATACGAAACTCTCACCGGCTTCATACGCAGTAACCGTTTCATAATAACGGAAGCCGTAGTTAAGTAATTTTTTGCTTTCAATTTTACGTGCTTGTTCGCTACCGGTACCGATGACTACTGAAATCAGTCGAGTATCGCCGTCCACCGCAGACGTCACTAAACTATAGCCAGCTTCGCTGGTGTGACCTGTCTTAATGCCATCGACATTCATGCTTCGGTCCCACAACAACGCGTTTCGGTTGTATTGCTTTATGTTGTTATAAGTATACGATTTTTGAGAGTATATTTTATACTCTTCGGGCGTCTCATTGATAAGTGCGCTCGCCAATTTACTCATATCGCGTGCCGAAACATACTGTTCCGGATCGGGTAAACCATGACTGTTAGCAAAATGACTGCTGGTCATACCGACTTCTTGCGCGTACGTATTCATTAAATCTGCAAAAGCACCTTCGCTACCGGCAATGTACTCTGCCATGGCGACACAGGCGTCGTTACCAGACGAAATGATAATACCGTGGTTAAGGTCCGACACACTGACCTCAGTACCTACTTCGATGAACATCTTCGATGATTCGGGGAAATTTTTTGCCCAAGCATTTTCGCTGATAGTGACCATGTCCGAATTACTAATACGACCAGCTTGAATTTCTTTACCGATAATATAGCTTGTCATCATCTTGGTCAGACTCGCGGGCGGCAGGCTCTCATCTGCGTTACCTTCGGCAAGTACTTTACCTGTTTTGTGGTCAATCAGAATATACGCCTTAGCGTTGACCTGAGGAGGATTCGGGACAAGCGACTGAGCACTTGCAACACCAAAGGAAAACACAGCAACGAGTGTGACGAGTGGTTTTATCATCTTGTTAACTATCTTCATGGTTATCGCTTTAACATCTTTTATGTGTGTGGATTATATCAATTTTGATTGTTCGAGTCAGTTGCTTCCGCACTATTCGCGGTAATTTTAACTCTAAATGCGTTAGGAAAACCCTTCGCCCTAACTTGCTGTAACCATTTATTGGCTTCAACTTGTGGCAAAGGTCCTAAAAGTAGCTTATGTAGACTCTCGTTTGACTGAGTAGTTGCATGTGCTTGCCAATTTTTTGGTAACTGGTCGCGTAAGGTCGATATTTTTTGCGCATCTTCGCTGGCGAATAGTTGGACATAATAGCGATGTTCAACGGCGGGCGATAAAAACTCAATGGCTTCAACTTTAACCGGTGCTGTGCCGTGACCTACGATGTCCAGTTTATAGGCAGCCGCAAATGATAAATCGATGAGTCGATCGGAGTGAAATGGGCCACGATCGTTGACTCTTACGATCACCTGTCGTTGGTTATTCAAGTTTGTCACTCTTACGTAGGTTGGCAGTGGTAACCGGGTATGGGCGGCAGTCATACTGTACATATCATAGTATTCGCCATTAGATGTGAGGTGACCATGAAACTTATTGCCATACCACGAAGCGATACCTGTCTCTGAATAACCCTCAGCGCTTTCCATTACATCGTAAAACACGCCATTGACTTGATAATCTTGGTTACCTTGTCGACTTAAAGGCTCCTGTACCGGTGTCGCACTTTGCAACTCCGTAGCGGTAGGGATGCGTGTTGGTGCACTATCGTGTGCTTGTTGGTAACGACCTGAGGGCTGCGAGCTACAGCCCTGCAATAGCACTACACAACTGACCAGCGAAGCGCCTAAACGCACCATTTTATGAGTCATTTTGATGTTCATAAGCAGAGGCAATTTGTTCGCTCAATTGATAAGCGACCATAGCGTATAGTGGGCTGTGGTTGTAGCGTGTAATGCTGTAAAAATTGTCAAAGCCTAACCAGTATTCATGACCTGTTTCGGTTTCAAAAGCCAGCACTTTAACGGCAAGGTCATCAGCGTATTGGCTGTCGATTTGATAGCCTTGACGGCGCAACTGACCAATCGTGGTATCAGGTTTCATACCTTTTGAGGCAACCGCTGCCCAATCTTGATTTTGCTCAGGTTGGTGGGCGACCGGTGCGCCGGCTTGCCAGCGGTGTTCCGCAAAATAGTTTGCCACGCTGCCAATCGCATCGGTGGTGCTGTTAATTAAATCGCGCTTACCGTCATTATCGAAGTCGACAGCATAGTGTCGGTAGCTGGATGAGATAAATTGACCATACCCCATGGCACCGGCATAAGATCCCACGGGCTCTGTAACATCCCAACCTTGCTCGGCGGCTAAACTAAAGTATTCGGCGAGTTCCGATGAAAAGAATGAACTCCGTGGCGGATAATAAAAACCAAGGGTATATAAGGTATCTAAAACGGAATATTTCCCTAAGTACTCACCATAGAAGGTCTCGATACCGATAATGGCAACAATAATGCGCTCGGGTACACCAAACTTCTGTGCTGCACGCTCTAGCTCATCTTGATGAGCTTGCCAGAACCGGACACCCGCGGCACGGCGCTTATCGGTCAGGAAAATAGGGTAGTATTGATACCAAGGTTTAGCCTCCCATGGCTTTTGGATGGCAGCGAGCACATCCTCGTTACGTCGCGCCTTAGCTAACCACTGCTGTAGCTTTTCCGGCGCGATTCCTAATGCCTCACTTTGTTCGCTCACAAAGGCATCGATTCGTTGTTGTGCTTCAGTTTCGGTGCGTTGCGTTTGCGCGCTCGCGAATGGTCCGCTAAGCGCGGCCAACATGATGGAGGAGGTTATTATCGCTGATTTAATCATACTGCACCTACATAATCGTTACTATTGATAGCCATCGCGGATTACAAGCCTATGATGGGTTGCCGCTGACATAATAATCCCAAAACCAGCCATCAAGGTTACCATGGATGTGCCACCATAACTGATTAGCGGCAACGGTACCCCGACAACGGGAAGTAATCCAGAAACCATACCAATATTTACAAAAACATACACAAAAAATGTCAGAGTCAGCGATGCTGCGAGGAGTTTAGCGAACATATCTTGTGTTCTTAACGCGATGATTAACCCACGAATAATGACAAAGGTATAGAGTGCCAGCAATAAGGTGACGCCGATGAGCCCGAATTCCTCACTAATGACGGAAAAGATGAAATCGGTGTGACGCTCGGGTAAAAACTCAAGTTGAGATTGAGTGCCATGGAGCCAGCCTTTGCCATCAATGCCACCGGAGCCAATGGCTATTTTGGATTGGATAATATGATATCCGGAACCTAAGGGGTCGAGCTCTGGGTTTAGAAAAGTGAGTACCCGCTGACGCTGATAGTCATGCATTAAGTAGATCCACAAAACGGGTAGGAAGGCTAGTATGAGCATGACGGCAAAGACAATTAAGCGCCAACTCAAACCGGCAAAGAAGATAACGAAAAGTCCGGCGCTTGCGACTAACAACGAGGTACCTAAATCAGGCTGCTTAGCAATCAGAAGGGTCGGTAACAACACCAATGCGAGCGCTGCGGCTATTCTTAACAAGCGCGGCGGCAGGGCGCGTTGATTGATGAACCACGCAATCATCAGCGGCATCGCTAACTTCATAATTTCTGAGGGTTGAATCGTCACAGGACCGAGATCGAGCCAACGTTGGGCGCCTTTGCCGACTTCGCCAACCAATAATACGGCGATGAGCAACAATACGCCTAATCCATAAATTAACGGTGAGATACGTTCGTAGAATCGTGGTGGCAGTTGCGCGACGACGAAAAGGGTGGCCAACGCAGCACCAATACGAATAGCCTGTCGTACGACCATATCCATGTTTTGCCCACTTGCCGAGTAGACGATAAACAGACTGGCGATGCAGAGGCTCAGTAAGCCGAGTAGTAAAGGGCCATCCAAGTGTAGCTTTTTGAGCAACGGGTGACGCTGACGTTCTTCAGTCGTTAGCACTTTCGACCTCCTCATATTGCTCAGGATGATAGCGCTTATGCCATGTATCTAATAGTCGACGAGCGGCTGGAGCGGCAATGCTACCGCCACCCCCAACCACGTTTTCAATTGCAACAGCGATGACAACTTCAGGTGATTCAGCCGGTGCGTAGCCTACATACATTGCATTATCGCGATATTTTTCGGCGACCTCTTCTGCAACATATTCCTCGTCTTCACCCAAGTTAACAACTTGTGCCGTTCCGGTTTTACCTGCGGATGTGTACGGCGCATGTCGAAACGCTGAGTGAGCGGTTCCGTGAATGCTGGAAGTGACTTCGACCATGGCGTCGTGCACCACTTGCCAGTAGCTTTGTTTATCGACTTGTACGGGCTGATTGTATTTCGGTTCTACCACCTGCATATCGTCTAACGTTCCATAACCTCGCAGCAACCTCGGAATAACGAACTCACCGTTATTTGCCATCACACCCGTTGCAGCTGCAAGTTGCATTGGTGTAGCGGTCCAATAACTTTGTCCAATACCCACCGATAGCGTTTCTCCTGCATACCATGGCTGACCGTAACGGGCGCGTTTCCAGCCGCTATTGGGCATAATCGCGGGAATTTCTTCAGCAATATCGATGCCGGTTTTTTCGCCAAAGCCAAACTGATGCATGAAGTCAGAAATTTGATCGACACCGAGTTTGAGAGCCAAATCATAATAAAATGTATCGCAGCTCTCTCGTATAGCTTTACTGACGTTGACCCAACCATGACCCCAAGCAAGCCAGTCGCGGTAGCGCCGGTCGACCCCTTTAATTTCAAACCAACCGGGGTCCCAAATGCGAGTCGTCGGTGTAATCTCACCTGATTGTAAGCCTAGTAATCCGAGTTGAGGTTTAATAGTAGAGGCGGGCGGATAGCCGCCCTGGGTTGCACGATTCAGCAAAGGACTGTGTCGGGAATTCAGTAATGAACGATAGCGATCGACTGAAATGCCGCTAACAAACCAATTGGGATTGTAACTAGGGGTGCTCGCCATCGCGAGAATGCCCCCCGTTTGCGCGTCCATCAGAATGATCGAACCGCGATTTTCTCCCAGTATTTCAGTTGCTTTACGTTGTAGTTCGATATCCAGCTCGAGCACAATATCTGAGCCCGGTGTGGGCGGCTCAGTGTTCAGCGTACGCACTACACGTCCACGATTGTTCACTTCAACGCTACGATATCCCACCTCACCATGAAGTTGTTCTTCATAGTATTTTTCGATACCCAATTTACCGATGGTTCGACTCGCCGCATAGTTGGGTAGACGTTCTTCCTCATCTAAGCGCTGCACATCACGACGGTTAATTTTAGCGACATAACCTACGACGTGAGTCAACAGATCGTCGAATGGGTAGTGGCGTACTAATCGTGCTTCGATTGAAAAACCGGGAAACTTATGTTGTTTGGCAGCAAAGCGAGCAATTTGTTGCTCGTTCATATCATCGAGTACGGTGACATGATTGAAACGACGCTGAGTTTTCACATTCTGCTCAAAGTCTTCAATCGCTTCAGGTGGGATTTCCAGTAAGTTAGCAATACGCGCAACTTGTTGTTCGAGGTCGGTAACTTCCTCAGGAATGACTTCTAAGCTATAAACGGGTAAATTCTCAGCCAGTAATGTGCCATTACGGTCGTAAATCAAGCCTCGATTCGGCGCGATTGGAACGAGCTTGATACGATTATCATTTGAACGGGTTTGCAAGTCGTTATATTCATCGACTTGTAAGTGATAAAGGTTACCAAGAATAACCGCGAATAAGCCGATAATAACAACAATCGCAAAAATCACTCGTCCAGCAAACAGGCTGGATTCAGCATCATGATCTCTGATCGGCGTACGAGTGCGCATTTAGCTTCATTACCTTTATATCGTTATTCCCGATGGTACGGGTGATTATTATTAAGACTCCATGCACGGTACAAACTTTCAGCGACAATCACGCGTACAATAGGGTGAGGCAATGTGAGCGGTGACAGTGACCAGCGTTGTTCGGCGGCTGCTAAGCAGGCATCTGACAATCCCTCAGGTCCACCAATCAGTAATGACACATTGCGACCATCCATTTGCCAGCCCGCCATTTGCTGAGCTAATTGTGGTGTGGTCCAAGGTCGGCCATGAACCTCAAGTGTCACGATACGATGACCTTTGGGTACCGCTGCTAGCAAGGCTTCACCTTCTTGGCTTTTGATTTTACCTAGCTCAGCCTTCTTTCCCCGCTTTTGAGGCGTGATCTCGACAAGATCCAAGCTCATGTCACGGGGAAACCGTTTTTGATATTCTTCAAAGCCGCTGCTAACCCAGGTTGGCATTTTATTACCAACAGCGAGCATCTGAATGTGCACTTATTGGCTCCAGAGCTTCTCAAGTTGGTAAAAGTCGCGTATAGACTCTTGCATCACGTGTAGCACCACGTCACCTAAGTCAACCAGTACCCACTCGCTTTGCTCACCACCTTCGATACCTAATGGAGGGATACCTGCGTGTTTAGCTTGGGTCGCAACATATTCAGCAATACTTTTAACATGTGTTTTAGAGTTGCCAGAACAAATAACCATGTAATCAGCAACGTCCGTTTTACCATGCACATCAAGGACCTGAATGTCACGTCCTTTTAAATCATCGACTTTATCAATGACAAATTCGCGCAGTTGTTCAACTTGCAAGTTTTATTACTCCCATCGACTTTGACAAAAGTTAGAGTGTATCAGATTATCGCGCTATAAACAGCATCACAATGGGCTTGAATACAATCCGTGATGACGAATGTATGTCATTACCTGAGATGGTATTTCTGCACTGTCACCTGATGCTAAAGCGTCCCTAACCGCAGTTGATGACACATCAGTCAGGGTGGTATTAGCAATATAAATACGACCACTTGAACCCTGATAGAGTTCATCGGGCGAAGATACTTGTCGGTCATGCAGTAATTGAGTCACCGTTGAGTTAGCCGTCCTGAGCTGATAACCGGGGCGAGGCAGGACAACCAGGTGAGCACAAGCGAGGATGGACTGCCACTCAAACCATTGGTCAAAAGTAAGTAACGAGTCCATACCCATAATAAAAGCCAGGGTATCATTAGGGTAGTGTTCACGCATTGCGGCGAGTGTTTTGGCAGTATACGACGGACCGTTTTGGTTTAGCTCGAAAGGTTCGGCACACATGTGTGCATGAGATCTGATAGCGCATTCGATCATGGCGAGACGGTGCGCGCCATTAGCACGCGGTTGGGGCCTGTGCGGTGGTACCGCGTTGGGCATTAAATGAATAGTAACGTAATTAAGCTCTTCGACTAGCGCCTTTGCAGCATTAAGATGGCCACAATGGATAGGATCAAAAGTACCGCCAAAAATCGCTCTCAACATGACTATACACACCTAATTGTTGGCTGATGGGCGCAGGTAATTGGGGCGAGGACAATAACACAACGAGATGATAAAGCAGAACATCAAGTGGCTCGTCGCGGTCTCCTTTTATTGCACGCTCAATGCGCTCTGCCAATGCAATCATTTGCTTGATGGAATTATCACTGTGGGTGCTAGCACGTGCTGAGTAGGCAGACTGTTGCGAGCTCCATACTGCAAATTGTTTAAATACGGTTTGGTGATCCAATCCATGCTGCGCGTTGACATGTAATTGGCTGATAATCTGCACTTCGCGCTGTAGCATCCAATTAAGAATATTCAGTTCAATATCGTTATCAAGTAACCGCTCCAAACGATGAATTGCTTGACTCAGATCCTGTGCTGCAATGCTCTCTTGTAATCCGAATACATCAAATTGACTGCTATCTGCGACGCGCTCGTAGATTTGCTTCTCGTCTATTTGTGGTGAATTTGGTAGCAATGACCATTTGATAAACTCTTGTTCGAGTGCAAAGAGATTGCCTTCAAACCAGTTACTTAAAACCTCAGCCGCTGTTTGTGATAACTGCAGTTGATGGCGCTGCGCGCGTTGCATTACAAAACGTGGTAACTGACTGCGTTTGGGGGTGAAAATTTTAACTTGCAGTGCCTGTGCTGCAAGCGCTTTGAACCAGCGACTATTGAGTTGTTCCTTTTTGAGCCGAGGGCCCTTTAAGATAAGCAACTGGTCAGGATTCGGTTGTTTAACGTAGTCGACTAACGCATCTGAACCCGGTTTACCGGGTTTAGCTTCGGGCAACTCAATATCGAGTACTGTGAAGCTACCAAATAGGCTCATTGATTGTTGCTGTAGGGAAAGTTGACCCCAATCAAATTCGGCATCGGCACGCCAACGCTGATACTCCGGCGCACTTGATAATTGTTGATTGAGGCTGTGGCGGATTATTTCGTCGCAATCTTGCTGCAACAGAAGCTCGTCCCCAAACAGCAAAATGACAGGCGGAATGCGTTGTTGCAAACTGCTCGCGAGCTGTTCAGGGAAAATGGCTTGCATGGTTAGTCCGAGAACTCTGAGATCAGTTGACGCACTAAACGGCGAGTCGCTTCATCTCGCATTTCTGATACCAAGAGTTCACGCTCTCGCGTTTTGGCGAGAGCAAAGTTCGGATCATCTTGGTAGTCGCGAGCAACTTCGACTTGGCCGTTATACTCGGTTTCGCCATCACGGATGACCTGATAATTGATTTGGTATATCAGTTCATATTCCGCGACTTGTCCACTTTCAAATAAAGAGAGTGTACGGCGTTCAAGCTGATCGGAAAGTATACGCACGATAGTGGTGGAGTTGCTTGTGCCCCCATCTACTACCTGAATACCTGCGGTAAGTAACCGTTGCGTCAAGCTCGCCTCGAGTTCTAATGAGTCAATACTATCGAGTCGAACGGCCTGAAGATTAGCAGGAAGCTGATAGCTATCTCTTAGTTGGAAGCTACAGCTATTAAGCCCGCCTAAAAAAAGCAGGCTTAATAACACAGCGGTTACTGGTCGTAGGTACGCCATATTAACTCACCACAATATTGAAGATTTTGCCTGGCACATAGATCTTCTTGCGAATGGTTTTACCATCGGTGTATTTTTGTACAGATTCATCGGCTAATACGAGCGATTGTACTTCTTCTTCGCTCGCGTTAGCAGCGACGGTCAGCTTGGCACGTACTTTTCCATTGACCTGAACAACAATGAGCTTTTCTTCTTCGACCAACGCACTGTCATCGACACTCGGCCAGTCTGCAGCGATCAGGCTATCTTGATGACCGAGTTGCTCCCATAAATGCTCGCAAATATGCGGTGTAATCGGTGCCAACATACGAATCATGGCATCAATCGCTTCACCCATCACGACACGGTCGGCTTCAGTCTCAACAGGCGCCTTTTGTAGGTGATTAAGTAGCTCCATGATTGCCGCAATTGCGGTGTTAAAGTGTTGACGACGACCCATGTCATCACTCACTTTGGCTATGGTCTTGTGAAGCTCGCGGCGCAGTGCTTTATGCTCCTTATTGAGCTGAACGTCACTTTGATGATAGCCACCCGCTTCGATGAAGTCATAGGTTAATTTCCATACACGACGCAAGAAACGTTGAGCACCTTCGACACCTGAATCCGACCACTCCAAGGTCATTTCAGGTGGCGCGGCAAACATCATAAATAAACGAACCGTATCGGCGCCGTAACGTTCGACCATAGTTTGTGGGTCGATACCGTTATTTTTCGACTTTGACATTTTGCTCATACCCGCGATTTCGACAGGTTGACCATCTGCTTTGTGGCGTGCTGAGACTACGGCACCTTTGTCGTCTTTATCGAGTTCAACGTCGAGCGGAGAAATCCACTGTTTGCCGCCTTTGTCATCCTCACGGTAGAAACTGTCAGCCAATACCATACCTTGGCATAGCAGGCGCTTAAACGGCTCATCGGATTCAACGAGACCTGTGTCACGTAGCAATTTGTGGAAGAAACGCGCATACAACAGGTGCAAAATAGCGTGCTCAATGCCGCCGATATACTGATCCACTGGGAGCCAATAGTTGGCTTTTTCTGGATCGAGCATGGCGTCATCCGTTTGTGCGCTGCAATAGCGCGCGTAGTACCATGACGACTCCATAAAGGTGTCGAAAGTATCGGTTTCATGTTCTGCCGGTTGTCCTTGATATTCTGTTTTGCGCCACTCAGGATCAGCTTTAATGGGCGATGTAACACCGTCCATTGTGACATCTTCAGGCAAGCGGACCGGTAGTTGGTCTTCTGGCACGGGCACTGATTCGCCATCGGCAAGATTCAGCATCGGGATAGGTGTCCCCCAGTACCGTTGACGAGAAACACCCCAGTCGCGCAATCGGTAATTCACACTACGCTGACCCACGCCACGTTGCTCCAGCAAATCAGCAATCGCGTCGAAGGCTTGCTGTGACGACATGCCGTTGTAGTCACCTGAGTTAATCACTTTACCTTTTTCGGTAATCGCCGCGGCTTTAATATCACCTTCGCCACTAAACGGCTCGATAACAGGAACGATAGGCAGTTCATATTTGGTCGCGAACTCCCAATCACGCTGATCGTGACCTGGCACTGCCATAACGGCACCTGAACCGTAATCCATTAAAACAAAGTTAGCGACCCACACGGGAATCTCTTCGCCGGTCATTGGATGAACCGCGCGGATCCCCGTATCCATGCCGAGCTTTTCCATCGTGGCGATATCTGCTTCAGCCACTTTGCTATTTTTGCACTGCTCGATAAAGTCGGCGAGTTCAGGGTTACTTTTTGCAGCTTCACGTGCGAGCGGATGCTGTGCGGCTAGCCCCATGTAAGTAACACCATAAATCGTATCAGGGCGGGTGGTGTAGACACTCAGCGACTGGTCGCTGTTGGCCACTTTGAATTCAATTTCTAAGCCTTCAGAACGACCAATCCAGTTACGCTGCATCGCCTTAACTTGTTCTGGCCAACCATCCAATTGGTCTAAATCGTCAAGCAACTCATCTGCATAATCGGTAATTTTGATAAACCACTGCGGAATTTCTTTTTGTTCAACTTTAGCACCGCTGCGCCAACCGCGACCATCGATTACTTGTTCGTTAGCAAGTACGGTTTGGTCAACAGGATCCCAGTTAACGGTGGCGTTCTTTTTATAAACCAAGCCCTTTTCATATAACTTTGTAAAGAACCATTGCTCCCAGCGGTAGTACTCGGGTGAGCAAGTGGCGACTTCGCGTTGCCAGTCATAGCCAAAACCTAAGCGCTTAAGTTGCTCGCGCATATATTCGATGTTTTGGTATGTCCACTTGGCTGGCGCGGTTTTATTTTGAATGGCGGCATTTTCTGCCGGTAGACCAAATGCATCCCAACCCATCGGCTGAAGCACGTTCTTGCCTTGCATCCGTTGATAGCGAGAGACCACATCACCCAGCGTGTAGTTACGCACGTGACCCATGTGGAGCTTGCCGCTTGGGTACGGGAACATCGAGAGACAGTAGAATTTCTCTTTCTCTGGCTGTTCAGTGACTTCGAACACTTTATCTTCTTGCCAACGTTGCTGAATGGCTTGTTCTATCGCGGACGGGTTGTATTGTTCTTGCATAGGTCGTTTTATATCCGATATTGGTTACTGCATAGTCAGGCGGCAAAGCCGCCTTCGAATTAGCTAATGGCGTACCACATTACAAACATGATGACTAAGCCAGCCACACCAAAGAACGTAAATTCAAAACGCTGGCGCTGGCGAACTTCAGAATCATCGGTTGGTGCTGCTAAAAAGAACATTGCTAAGCTGGTGAGGCCGAGTCCACCAGAGGCAACCAGAACTGCAAAGAGAATGGCATCGAGAATGTTTTCCATGACTACTTTTCCTATTTACCCAATTAACACGATTATTGTACTGATTTTTCCTGCGACTGACCACGGTCAGTGCGATTAAATAGCCTGATTAAAGGTAGTAACGACAATACAGCAAGCAGGTCAGCAGGCCAGTTTCCCCATTGCTGAAATAACGTTGTGCCGTGTACCACGGGAAGTTCTGCAGAAACCGTTGTCGCTTTAAATTGGGGCGCGATAGCGATGATGCGACCTTGTTCATCAGTCATCGCACTCACGCCGTTATTGGTCGAGCGGATTAACGGTCGACCGAGTTCCATTGCACGCATGCGTGCGATTTGCATATGTTGCCAAGGACCATGAGAGTCACCAAACCAAGTATCGTTGCTGACAGTAATTAGGTAGTCAGTATCGGCGCTTACGTTCGCACGTACCTGATCGGCAAAGACAATTTCATAGCAGATGGCAGCTGCCAAGCGGTGACCGTTGGCTAATAAGTTAGGTTGAATATATTCACCGCGTTGAAACGATGACATCGGCAAATTAAATAACGGAGCGATAGGGCGCAACAGATTCTCAAAAGGGACAAACTCGCCAATCGGTAATAGGTGGTGCTTTTGGTAACGGTTGCTGCTGCCATACTGATAAGGCGTATCAAATCCATCAATACCCGATTCGTCGCCCAACACAATCATCGTGTTGTAGAACTGATCACGGGTACTTTGATAATCAATAATACCGGATATTAATGCAGCGCCGTTCATTGCCGCCGATTGATCAATGGTGCTCAGTACGTCATCTGCGTAGGGTTCAAGTGCTGTGATGGCGGACTCTGGCCATACGATAATATCGTGTTGGTAGTTCGGACGGGTAAGATCTAAGTAACGCAATATATTAGGCCACTGCTGATCAGCCTGCCATTTAAGCGTTTGTGAAATATTGCCTTGTACCAATAACACAGATGTTTTGGTGTCAGTACGGTGCAACGGTTGCAATTTAGGCAGTATATAACTTGCGGTAAAAAACACCAGTAGCATCAGTGCCGCGTAAATTCGGCACCGTAGCGACCCCACGACTGCCGCTGCGATAGACAATGCTATAAACCACAGTACGGCAGTAATGCCTCGCTGACCGATAGTCGATGCTAAACCGCCCAGCCAAGCGTCCGTTTGCGTATAGCCGAGCTGTAACCACGGAAAGCCGGTAAATAACCAACCTCTTAGCCACTCGGATAGGAACCAAAACAACACCAAGCTAAAATACGCGTAAGGCACTTTGAGACTTAATTTACGCCAGCTGTAAAAAGCCAGCGCAGGGAAGAGCGCAAGATAAGCGATTAACAAACCGAGTACCGCGATATCTGCTATCAGCGGCATACCACCATAGGTATCAATGCTGACTAAAATCCAACTTAAGCCGGCGCCTAACCAACCAAGACCAAAGAAAAAGCCAGCTCTAAACGCCTGTTTAGGCTTGAGCGGTTTTATAAGAAGCACCACGCAGGGCAGTACTAACAGCGGCAAGTACGTAAGCGTGTAAGGTGAATAAGCAAACGTCAGTGATGTACCCAGTAAAACCAGTACGATGTGACGCAACCAACCCACCTGATTGAGTGCTTCAAGCCGCTTGTGGATCACCCCTGCGATTCCTCGGTATATGTATCCGATGTCGGTGGTGTCACCTGTAATTGTTGAATTCGACGCTTGTCCGCACTGGTGACCTTAAATGTGAACCCAGATAGCGTGATTTGCTCTCCGGGTTGTGGCAGGTGACCGAAGCCGTGCGCCACTAGACCACCCACTGTATCGATTTCATCGTCAGCGAATTGGCTGTTAAAATGGTCATTAAAGTCTTCAATGGTAGTGAGTGCTTTAACAGAGTATCGAGATGCACTTAAGCGTTTAATATCGGCTTTATCGTCATCATTGTGATCGGTTTCATCCTCGATCTCACCCACGATCTCTTCTAAGATATCCTCGATGGTGACCAAGCCCGATACACCACCATACTCGTCGACGACGATCGCCATATGATAGCGGTTAGACCTAAACTCTTTAAGCAACACATCAACCCGTTTGCTCTCTGGCACAATGACTGCTGGACGCATGACTTCGGATAACGAGAAGCTGTCTTCAGTGAAATTAAAGCCGTAACTGAGTAAATCCTTCGCTAGAAGAATCCCTTCGACATGGTCTTTATTGTCGGTGACGACGGGGTAGCGGCTGTGTTGTGATTCGATCACGATAGGCAGGAACTCCTCAACGCTTTGGTGAATATCAATGGTCACCATTTGCGAACGAGGAATCATAATGTCACGCACTTTAAGTTCAGCGACATCGAGTACACCTTCGATCATTTCCTTCGTATCGTTATCGATCAGGTCCCGCTCTTCAGCGTCCTGAATTAAATCGACAAGTTCTTCTCGGCTTTTCGGCTCTCCAGCGAATACCTGTAACAGTTTGGCTGCCCAAGATTTTTGCGAAGAGCCGCTGGCTGAGTGGGGATTGTCGTCGCTCATTCAGAGTGTTGCTCCGTGTTAATGATTAATTTGGTAAGGATCAGGAATATCGAGCCGTGCCAGTGCATCTTTCTCGATGCGTTCCATGTGCTCGGCTTCGGCATCTTCAATGTGATCGTACCCTAAAAGGTGCAGAGTACCGTGTATCACCATATGCGTCCAGTGATGCATGAGCGGTTTCTGCTGCTCATCCGCCTCACGCTCTACCACCTGTGCGCAGATTACCAAGTCACCGAGTAGGGGAATTGGCATTTCGATAGGCGCTTCAAACGGGAAAGACAAGACATTGGTCGCATAGTCCTTACTACGAAATTCATGATTCAGACTGCGTCCCTCAGCTGGATCAACGACACGAACCGTTAATTCGGCTTCAGTATTGTCATAGCCAGCGAGTGCTAACGCAGTCTCTACCCAAAGCTCAATATCCGCTTGTTGAGGGAGTTCACTCGCTGTCTCGCAGGCGACTTGATAATCAGCTTGAACCTTCACGGCGCTCCTGTCCTGTATCAAACTCCTCGTAAGCTTGCACAATGCGTTGCACCACCGGGTGACGCACAACATCGCCGGCTTGGAAGAAGGTAAAACTAATATCCGGTACTTTACTAAGGACTTCAATCGCGTGGCGCAAACCAGACCGTTGCCCTCGCGGTAAGTCAATTTGAGTAATGTCGCCAGTGATTACTGCCTTGGAATTAAAACCAATACGGGTGAGGAACATCTTCATCTGTTCCATCGTGGTGTTTTGGCTTTCATCTAAGATAATAAAGGCATCGTTGAGCGTGCGCCCGCGCATGTATGCTAACGGTGCGACCTCAATCACATTACGTTCAATCAGCTTTTCGACTTTCTCAAAGCCAAGCATTTCGAACAAAGCATCGTATAAAGGACGTAAATAAGGATCGACCTTTTGAGCTAAGTCTCCTGGTAAAAAGCCCAGTTTTTCGCCGGCTTCTACCGCTGGACGTGTCAGCAAAATACGACGGATCTCCTGGCGTTCGAGCGCGTCAACGGCACAGGCAACAGCCAGATAGGTTTTACCTGTACCTGCCGGTCCAATACCAAAATTGACGTCGTGCGCGAGAATCGAACGCACATAGCCCGCTTGGTTATGATTGCGTGGCTTGATAAGACCTCGTTTGGTCTTGATATGCGTCATTTTCTCCGCCGCCGGATCCGTGTCGTCTTGCTCAAGTACTTTGGCTTGCTGAATAGCCAAATGAACCTGCTGCGGTTCGACATGACCCTCTTGACCTTTGACGGTGGCAGTCTCGACATAGAGGTCGCGCAGAATATTCTGCACTGCAGCAACGGTGTGCGCGTGTCCAATTAAACGAAAATGATGACCGCGGTGGGTAATTTCCACACCCAAGCGGCGCTCGATGTGTTTGAGGTTCTCGTCAAATGGACCACAGAGATTAGAGAGCCGACGTAAATCCGTCGGCTCTAGTTCAAATTCAATAGTTTCGGTACGTTGATTCAATCGAATCCTCTTCTTTGCTAGTACTAAGGTACGACTCGAGCAACACCTAATGGATCGGGTTCTTCCGCCTTGTTGCGTTGCAGAATCGTTTCTGGCGCGGTGTCAATCCGAAGGCCCATATCGGCTTCTTCACGAATTAACTCACCTCGGAGTGAGTTAGGTAATACTTCGGTGATTTTGACATCGACAAACTTACCAATCATATGGGGTTGCCCAACGAAATTTACAACCCGGTTATTTTCGGTACGACCGGTTAACTCCATTGGATTCTTTTTCGATGGCCCAGTCACTAAGATACGTTGTTCAGTATCCAACATCCGGCGTGCATGTGCCATTGATTGCTGGTTAAGTCGTTGTTGAAGCAACTGTAAACGCTGTTTCTTGGTCGCTTCAGTGACGTCGTCAGGTATATCGGCAGCAGGTGTACCAGGACGCGCACTGTAGATAAAACTGAAGCTCATATCAAAGTCGATGGCTTGAATAAGATCCATCGTCGCTTGGAAATCTGCATCGGTTTCACCGGGGAAACCGATAATAAAGTCCGATGACATGGCAATATCAGGACGCGCTTTCTTTAAGGCGCGAATTTTTGATTTGTACTCTAACGCGGTATGGCCGCGTTTCATCATCGTTAACACGCGATCCGAACCACTCTGTACCGGTAAGTGTAAATGACTGACCAGCTCAGGAATCGTTGTGTAAGCCTCGATAATATCGTCCGTAAATTCGACCGGATGCGAGGTGGTGTAACGAATACGATCAATACCATCAATGGCAGCAACAAGATGCAATAACTCGGCGAAGCGGCATACAGAACCATCAAAATGCTCGCCACGATACGCATTAACATTTTGACCGAGTAGGTTGACCTCACGCACGCCTTGCTCCGCCAGTTGTGCGATTTCATAGATCACGTCATCGACCGGGCGGCTGACTTCTTCACCACGCGTATAAGGCACGACGCAGAACGAGCAATATTTTGAGCAACCTTCCATGATAGAGACAAAGGCACTCGCGCCCTCGGCTTTTGGATCGGGTAGGCGGTCAAATTTCTCGATTTCTGGGAATGAGATGTCGATCATGGGTTGGTGGTCTGAACCGACCTGCTTCACCATTTCAGGTAAGCGGTGCAAGGTTTGTGGACCAAACACGATATCAACAAACGGTGCACGGGCGCGAATAGCGTCACCTTCTTGCGATGCGACACAACCGCCCACACCAATTAACAAGTCGGGGTTAGCTTGTTTTAAATGCTTCCAGCGTCCGAGCTGATGGAACACCTTCTCTTGAGCTTTTTCACGGATCGAGCACGTGTTTAGCAGGATAAGGTCAGCCTGTTCGGCTTCTTCGGTCAGTTCATAGCCGTGTGTCGAGTTGAGTAGATCGGCCATTTTGGTCGAATCGTACTCGTTCATCTGACAACCCCAGGTTTTTACGTATAACTTTTTGCTCATGGTGACTCAATCAATTGCTGGAATTTGGAAACTTCAAATCGGGCGCATATTTTACCTGTTATATTGGGTAAAAGCCAACCATACCGCGTTAACTTTTACGGCGGGTGCGTATTGCGAAGTAGCCCGCAATAATAATGATGATAGCGCCCCAAAACATATGCCAAGCGACCACCTCGTCGAAGAACAGATAGCCGAGCAAAGCGGCAAACATCACAGAAGTATACGTGAAGACACCCACTTTTGCAGGCGGAGCGATTGAAAATGCTTTGGTCATTGCGAGTTGCCCATAGACCGCAAGCGAGCCCATGGCAATAACGCCTAGCCAGTCTTCGTAAGGCATGGGCTGCCATAACCAAATTAAGGGGATAGCGCTGGCAATGGTGGCATAGGTAGAAAAATAAAAGACAATCTTACTGGTCGATTCTGTGACCGACATTTTTCTAATCACGGTTTTAGTGAATGCAGCAAACACCGCCGCGATAAATGCAACTCCGACGATGGGCGATATACTCGCTTGCCAGGGACTCAAGAAAATGAACACACCGACAAAGCCTAATAAAATAGCTAACCAAGTTTGCCGCGCGACATATTCTTTTAACCAGACCCGACCAATAATAGGAATCAAAAAAGGTGACAGCAATAACACCAGTGTTGCTTGGGCGAGCGGAATGGTGGCTATTGCAAAAAAGAACAGGTACATCGCGGCAACACCTGCTGTGCCGCGTAAAAGGTGCAGGCCCAATTTTTCCGTTCGCAGCGCACTTGGACCTTTACGTAGGAGCCAAGGTAGTAACACGATAAAGGCCATGACGTTTCGAAAAAACACCAGTTGCGCAAATGATTGGTCGTCGCTCAAGTGCTTCACTAATGCGCTCACACCAGCAAAACTTGCTTCTGCAGAGAGAATGAAGCAAGACGCGATGACGACATTTCGGGTTGATACGGCGTTTGAATGCATTGAGCTAGCGCAAATTGGTAATTGGATAATGCATATAGTAACGGAAAACGGCGCGCTTTTATGTTAAAAATAACGGCAATCGAAACAATCAATCGTGGGTACAGGAGTTACAGCGGTGACAATCTCCGTCGATTATCTAATTAATGGCGCTGGAATGGTGGGAGCGGCGGCAGGTTTAGCGTTGGCTCAACAGGGCTACCGCGTGTTACTTGTGGATAACGCTGAAGCACCAGCGAAAGCAGAGCGTTGGGATATACGCATTTCGTCAGTGAATGACCACCACTGGCGTTGGCTGTCTGAGCTAGGTGTTGCGAATTGTGTAGATCATGATCGGGTATTGCCCTACACGAAATTATCGGTTTCGTCGATAAACGGTGCACGCGCCGACTTTGATGCGAAAGAGGTGAATCGCGACCAACTGGGTGTGATGGTTGAAAATAACGCACTTCAGCGCGCGTTGTGGATGTGTTTGGCAGACAACGAAAAGGCTCGAGTGTTTGGCAATAGTGCCATCGTTGAACTTGAGATCGAAGCTCACAAAGCTCGACTCACAAGTGGTGAGATTATTGAGTTTGATTGTGTATTAGGCTGTGATGGCGCCGACTCACAAGTTGCGAAAGCGGCTGGGATTGGTTATCGAGGTTGGGATTATGGACAAACGTGTGAATTAACCAATGTCGAAACTGAGCGCGCTATTCCCGCGTCAACATGGGAATGTTTTAAACCGGGGGGACCATACGCGTTACTGCCGCTGGGCACTCATGAGGCCTGTTTAATTAATTACCGGCCGCTCGGAACCCATCAATCAACCGATCTTAAGGCGCTATTTGAGCCTTCTATTGGACCTTTTCATGTCTACGCCTCGGGCCAGTTTCCATTGCAACGAAAGCATGCTTTGCGCTATTGCGCGGGAGCGGTGGTATTGATGGGCGATGCAGCCCACAGTATTCACCCGTTGGCGGGGCAGGGCGTCAACCTAGGTTTTGCTGATATCCGCTGTTTTATTGAGCAGCAAGGTGATACTCAGCGCTATGAACATCAGCGTCGAAGAGCGAATGCGCAAATGATGCGTGCAATGGATATGATTCATTGGCACTTTGAAGATTCTAATCCGTTAAAACAGCGCTTGGTTGCGGCGAGTTTAAAGTTGGCTCGTGTGAGCGTGATAAAACAGGCGATCATTAAACAGGCGATGGGATTGAATTAGCGTTAGAGAGGCTATTAAAAGCCAAAAACAAAAAAGCCACCGTAAGAGGTGGTTTTTTTTTATGCTGAGTGTCCTAACAACTTGGTGCGGAGGGAGGGACTTGAACCCTCACGTCCTTGCGGACACTAGCACCTGAAGCTAGCGCGTCTACCAATTCCGCCACCACCGCAAGTGGTCATGTTGGCTGGGGCACCAGGATTCGAACCTGGGAATCGCGGGATCAAAACCCGCTGCCTTACCACTTGGCTATGCCCCAACAACATATGGACGAACTCAAGCAACGCGTGGCTGGGGCACCAGGGATCGAACCTGGGAATCGCGGGATCAAAACCCGCTGCCTTACCGCTTGGCTATGCCCCAACATAGTGTTGGTTCAGAGAGTTGGTGCGGACGGAGAGACTTGAACTCTCACGCCGTGAGGCACTGGAACCTAAATCCAGCGTGTCTACCAATTCCACCACGTCCGCACATTTTTAAGATTGGTGGCTACGGCGGGATTCGAACCTGCGACCCCAGCATTATGAGTGCTGTGCTCTAACCAGCTGAGCTACGTAGCCTAATCTTTGTGTTGCGCCTCTCTGTGAGTGCGGCGCGTATTATGCAAATCGCTTGGCTTACCGTCAACCTCTTTTTAAGAAAAAATCACTTAATTGAGTTCGATTGGTTAAAAAAACACTGATTCGAGTGAAAACTAGACGGAAAAGCCACAAAAACATCTCTTTACCAGGGTAGTTCATCTCCATTACTGTGAAAGAACCGGCCTGAGGTTTCTATCGTAAGCTCATCAATACGTTGCATGAGTCGTTCAGCCGCTGTTGCTGGAGAAATATCACCGCGCCCACCGACCATATCCGTTTGCACATAACCGGGGTGCAGTAAGACGACCGCTATTTCTTTATCCTTTAAATCCAATGCCAGAGATTTACCGGCGGCATTGAGTGCGGCTTTTGACATCCGATAACCATAGCGGCTACCTGAACCATTGTCGGCTATGGAACCCATTCGACTGGTAATTAAAGCGACCTTGCTTTCGCTTTCGAGGTTATCCAATAGGGTTTCCGTAACCCGTAGCGGTGCTATCGCATTTACTTCATATTGAGCACGTAACATACGTGCGTCTAAGTCACCGAGCTCATCATGGTTAAGTAAACCCGCGTTATTGATAAGTATATCGATACGAGTGTTGCCTAAGCCTTCTTTCATACGTAAAAGGTCAGCGGTTTTCGTAACATCAATACCTTCTATGATATCTACATCAAGCTCGGTGAGTTGTTTTGAGTTGTTACGGCACACGGCAGTGACTGAATAGCCCGCCTCTGAGTACCGTTTGGCTAACTCAAAACCGATGCCACGGTTGGCACCGGTAATGACGACATTCGACATATTAACGTCCTTTAATCAGATTGTGTGAGATCTTTGGGGTCGAGCAGGCGCTCGAGTTGATTACGGTCCATATCGGTCATCTCTTCAGCGACATCGATAATAGGACGCTTCTCTTTGTAAGCGCGCTTAGCGATATCAGCGGCTTTGCTATATCCAATAACTGGATTCAATGCAGTTACTAAAATAGGGTTTTTAGCTAAGGCCTTCTCTAAATTATCGTGATTCACCTCAAAATCCATAATGGCTTTATCCGCTAAGACTTGGCAGCTTTGCGTGAGCAACTCAAGTGACTGCATCAAATTATAGCCGATCACAGGTAGCATGACGTTAAGCTGAAAGTTACCTTGTTGGGCGGCCGTTGTGATGGTGGTATGGTTTCCATTAACCTGTGCTGCAACCATCGCAACCGCTTCGGGGATCACCGGATTCACTTTCCCGGGCATAATGCTACTACCCGGTTGCAATGGGGTCAGTTGTATTTCACCTAAGCCGGCGAGTGGGCCGCTGTTCATCCAACGTAAGTCATTGCTTATTTTTAATAGCGTGGTTGCAAGCGTATTTAATTGCCCATGCAATTGCACATTGAGCTCTTGTCCTGCTATGCCAGTAAACGGGTTACGTGATGCTTTAAAAGCAATGCCCGTTTGCTTGCTGAGCGATTGCGCAAACAAGTCGGCGAACTGTTCGGGCGCGTTAATACCGGTACCAATCGCTGTTCCGCCTTGCGGCAGTACTTGCGAGTGCTCACACAGTTGCGGTAACTGCTGAGCCGTCAACTCGAGCTGTCCGGCCCATGCGTTCAATTCCTGAGCCATAGTTAATGGCATCGCATCCATTAAGTGGGTACGACCGGTCTTTACCACATCACGTAATTCAACTGCTTTTTTTCTGATGGTGTCAATCAGGTGCTTGAGTGCTGGCTGTAATCGCTGTTCGACGGCCACGACACTAGCGATTTGAATCGCCGTTGGAATCGTATCATTACTTGATTGGCTGCGATTGACATCATCATTTGGATGAACATCAATCCCTTGCTGCTGGGCAATATGGGCAATGACTTCATTGACGTTCATATTCGAACTCGTTCCTGAACCTGTTTGAAAAACATCAATCGGGAACTGGTCGACGTGCTGGCCATCAATAATTTGTTGAGCGGCTGCTTGAATGGCGACTACTTTGTCTTTATCGAGGTCTGCACATTGTTGATTCGCAGCCGCGGCTGACCATTTTATGCGCGCGATGGCTTTGATGAGTTCGGATGGCAGTGTAAGTCCACTGATGGGAAAGTTATTAATAGCGCGTTGTGTCTGGGCGCCATAAAGTGCACTTTTCAAGACTTCAACTTGCCCCATACTATCTGATTCAGTCCTTGTCTCGCGGCTCATAACCTGTTCCTCCTAAGCCAAAAAATTGGGTTAATTTGAAATACGGTCTTATACTCCTAAAGATCAGTTCTAAACGAGCGTCGCTTGTATTAAGCTAGCAACATGAGCGCTTGCGCTTCATTATCTCTAACAGCTATATGATAAGGCGAACCATGATTAAACAGCTAGCTTTGAGCCTGATCATGATTGTGTTCTCTGCGACCTCATGGGCGGATACGCAAACTATTCGGGTTCTCGATAAAAACGGTAATCCCGTTAATAACGCAGTTATTCTGATTAATAAGTCGGTGCTAGCAAGCCCCCACGGCGCGCAAGACAACGTTATTATTGACCAAGTTGATAAGCAGTTTGTACCCAAAGTCTCTTCGATTCAGGAGGGCAGTACGGTGGTCTTTCCAAATAGTGATAATATACGTCATCATGTGTACTCTTTCTCAAAAGCGAAGCCTTTTGAGTTAAAACTTTATTCAGACCAAGAGCGTCCCAAGGTGACTTTTGACAAGCCGGGGGTGGTGACGCTCGGCTGTAACATTCATGACGATATGATCGGCTACGTTGTGATTAACGACGCGTTGCAGGGATTCGTGTCCGATGCGTCGGGAAAGGTCAGTATTGAGTTCAATGACGCGGTCAGTAAACAATCGCAAGCGATAACACTCCGCGTTTGGCATCCATGGATGGGGGATGACCTTAATGCGAGCGAACTCATCGAACTAAAAATGCCAATCAAGAATAGCGATATAAAGCTGGATGTGGCACCACCGGCGCCAAAGAAAGAAGAAAAGTCGCGATTAGAAAAACGCTTTAATCGCTTAGGAGCTTGATGTTTAAACAGTTTAAAGTCCGACTCGCGGTCATTTTTGGTATCCTCATTGCTATTGCATTGAGTGGTGCGGTATTGGCCGTACTGCTCACAACTTCTAATCAAGTTGAACGTACCTTGCAGCGTGAATTAACTGTCAGTGAACGATTATTCCGCGAGTTGATGGATAGTCGAGCTGAGCAACTGCGGCGTGCCGCTGAAGTCCTTACCGACGACTTTGGCTTCAAACGTGCGGTTGCGACTGAAGACCGCGATACCATTGTTTCCGCGCTCGTTAATCATGGTGACCGTATTGGCACCGATCTCATCGCGTTGCAGAATCCAGATGGCCAAGAGATTGCTTCGACCCATAGTTTAGATTTAAAGCAGTTGATTAGTGGTGAGCAGGGTGGCAAGGCGCTACTTGTATCTGAAGGGCAGCTTTATCAGGTGGTCACTGTGCCCGTTACAGCCCCCAACTTAATTGCTTGGGCGACGCTGGGTTTCGAGGTCAACAACACGTTAACCGAGCAACTGAAAGAGTTAGCCAACGCAGATATTACATTATGGCTTGAACAACCCAGCCTGTTACTGGCCTCGAGTTTACCCGCTGCATTGCGCGAGGGGTTTGCACAGGCATTATCCTCTGAGCAACAGGGTTACGATGGTTGGCTTCAACAAAGTGGGCTGGCGCTGCAAGAGACCACATTAACGACGGTCGGAGGCGATGTGGTGCATGTTTCTCTGACAACGTCACGCGCTGAAGCCATGCGGCAGTTTGATGAGTTGCTCGTTCAGATTTTACTGATTGGTGCCATAGCGCTTGTTATCACCTTAATTGTCGCGCTCTTCGTTGCAAAAACCATTTCTACGCCGGTTGCGCTATTATCTCAGGCTGCCAGTAAACTAAAATCAGGTGATTATTCACCCACTAACTTACAATCACGTAAAGATGAGTTCGGTCAATTGGCCGATACCTTTGAGTCGATGCGTTCTGCTATCGCATTACGTGAGCGTAAAGTGAGGTTCCAAGCCACTCATGATCAGTTAACAGAACTTCCTAATCGACGGGAGTTGCAACGACTATTGAATGAAAAGCTCGGTGACTCAGCCTCGTCGGGGTGGTTGCTGCTTATCAACATACGCAATTTTCGTCGTTTAAACGATAGCGTGGGTCAGCGAATGGGTGATGACGTCTTGAAACAGTTAGCAGGGCGCTTGCTTTCTGGATGTCAATCGAATGATATCTTGGCTCGCTTCGGCGGTGATGAATTTGCGCTGGTCACGGAGGGCGAGACTGAATCAAGAATAGCTCGTCGGTTAGAAGATTTGAGCGCTCGTCTTAACGCACCTTTTGTGGTTGGGGAGAGTCAGTTTGAACTTAAATTTAATTGTGGTGCTGTGCAGTTTCCGCAGCAAGCGAGTGAGTTAGATAGTCTTATCCGCCGTGCTCAGGTTTCGGTAAAGCATGCTAAAGAGCACAATCAGTTTAATGCTTTCTATCAAGAAGGGTTTGATGAAGCGCACTTACGTCGGCTTGCGATCGTCGAGCAACTCCCAAAAGCGATTGCGCGAGGTGGCTTCACGCTTGTTGCGCAACCGAAAGTGTTAGCGACTAACGGACGCACCGTAGCGGCGGAGATGCTCATCCGCTGGCAAGATGAGCAACTCGGTTGGGTCGGTCCGGATGAATTTATTCCGCTGGCGGAGCAGTCGGGCATGATCACCGAAATAACCCACTGGGTCGTGGAGCAGGCCGAACAATGGGTGAATCAATTACGAACGTTCAAGGATGATATTAAGTTAAGTATTAATATCTCAGCGGTTGATTTGATCAACGATAAGCTCGCCAATGATTTAGTCGCGCTCAGTCAACGCAATATGCAACGCTATTTGATATTGGAAGTCACGGAAAGTGCATTGATGAATGAGCCTGAAAAGTCGATTGCTTGCTTAAAAATGCTAAGTGAGCTCGGCTACGAGATTTCTATCGATGACTATGGTACGGGGTATTCGTCGCTATCGCAGATACGTCGCTTACCGATCAATGAGTTAAAAATTGACAGAGCCTTTATTCAGTATTTAATGATTCAACCCGACGATCAGTCAATTGTGCGTTCGACCATTCAACTTGCGCATGAGTTGAACTTACGTGTTGTCGCCGAAGGGGTTGAGGACGAAGCCAGCTGGCATTGGCTGTTAGCCAATCATTGTGATGTGCTGCAGGGCTATTATTTTAGTAAGCCGATTTCATTTGAAGAATTACATTTACGACTATTGAAGGAAAAAGAGCATGCCTAAACGCATTTTTTATGGCTTATCCGCACTCTTGCTGAGTGCCGTTCAGCCTGCGCTGGCGCAACAATTTGAAGCACCGGGATCGCGTCTATTGGCGACCGGCGGCGCAAGCACTATCGAGGGGAGTGGCGGCGGTGGAATCGTGCCATGGGCAACCCTCAGCAGTTACGCCGATGAAGGTGAGTGGGGCGCGACTGTACAGATGACCGAAGTACAAGTTGATGATTTTAGTTTAAGTGTGCAAGGCGCTAGCTTTAACTGGAATAACCGAGTTGAAGTTTCCTATGCACGCCAGCAGTTCGACTTAGAAACGATTGGTGGCGAACTCGAACAATCTATTTGGGGTGTTAAAGCGCGACTCAGCGGTGATTTGGTCTATGGGGTGATGCCGCAGGTCAGTGCCGGCATCCAACACAAAAGCAATCAGACCTTCGCCTTACCTCAGGCGGTGGGTGCAACTGACGACTCTTCAATGGATTACTATGTGAGTGCTGCCAAAGCTTGGCTTGCGGGACCGTTTTCGCGTACGTGGGTGGCTAATGTTACGTTACGTAATACAGAAGCGAATCAACTCGGGTTACTTGGCTTTGGTGGTGATAAGGAGAATAGCCGCGAGTGGGTGGGAGAAGCGTCTATTGCTGTTTTTCTCGATCGCTACTGGGCGGTAGGTGTTGAGTACCGTCAAAAACCGGATTTACTGAGCTTTGCCAAAGAGGACGATTGGAAAGATATTTTCGTTGCTTATTTTCCCTCGAAGCATGTGTCCGTGGTTGGTGCATACGCAGATTTGGGGTCTATTGCTGGATTAGCGTCACAAACCGGTTGGTATCTTTCGGTTCAGGCAAGCTTTTAAGGAGTTCACATGAAAATTTGGGTGAGTGCAGCATTAGTGGTGCTAGGTAGTATGATGTCTGGGGCGGTACAGGCACAATCGTCAGAGCTATATCAACAGTTAGGCGAACGAAGCGGTATCGAAACGATCGTCGAAGAAATGCTACTTGGAGTGGCTGATGATGAGCGTATTGCGCATTATTTTGCTGATGTTGATATTCTACGTCTGCATAAGCTGATCAGCGAACAAGTGTGCAATGTCAGCGGCGGTCCGTGCGAATATACGGGCGAAAGTATGGCCGTTTCACATAACAACTTAGGGATTAATAACGCTGATTTTAATGCGCTAGTGGAGCATTTAATTGCCGCAATGGAACAGGAGAATGTCCCCGTTGCTGCGCAAAATGAGTTGCTCGCATTACTGGCACCGATGCACCAAGATATTGTGGAATAGTTAGACATCAAGTTAAGCATAAAAAAACCGGCAATGATTGCCGGTTTTTTTGTCGTAGAAAGGTTTATACGTTGAAGCGGAAGTGAATGACATCACCATCTTTAACGATATATTCTTTACCTTCAAGACGCCATTTACCGGCATCTTTTGCACCTTGCTCACCGTTATACTCAACGTAATCATCGTAGCCGACTACTTCGGCGCGGATAAAGCCCTTTTCAAAGTCAGTATGAATGCGTCCTGCAGCTTGCGGCGCACTGGCACCAATTTTTACCGTCCACGCGCGGACTTCTTTAACGCCCGCTGTGAAATAGGTTTGCAAATTAAGCAACTGGTAACCACCGCGGATCACACGATTGAGTCCGGGTTCTGCTTGGCCAAGCTCTTCTAAGAAGGCCGCTTTATCGTCGTCGTCAAGTTCAGCAATTTCTGATTCGATAGCCGCACATACTGGCACAACGACAGCGTTTTCTTTTGCTGCGATTTGACGCACAGTTTCTAGGTGAGGGTTATTCTCGAAGCCATCCTCGTTAACGTTAGCGATGTACATCGTTGGCTTAAGCGTTAATAAGTTATATGAACGAATAACCGCTTTTTCGTCGTCTGTTAAGTTAACAGAACGCGCCATTTCGCCTTCATCTAACGCCGGCTTGAGCTTCTCTAATACAGCAATTTCTGCTTTCGCTTGCGCATCGCCGCCTTTTGCTTTTTTGCCCAAGCGGTGAAGCGACTTATCGACTGAATCCAAATCGGCTAGTGCTAATTCAGTATTGATGGTATCGATATCATCCGCAGGGTTAATACCACCGCTGACGTGTACAATGTTATCGTCTTCAAAACAACGAACCACATGACCAATCGCATCGGTTTCGCGAATGTTGGCCAAGAATTGGTTGCCAAGACCTTCGCCTTTTGATGCCCCCTTAACTAAGCCCGCGATATCCACAAACTCCATCGTAGTGGGAATCACTTTTTGCGGGTTCACAATACTTTCGAGCACATCGAGGCGTGGGTCGGGAACCGCAACGACACCGGTATTAGGTTCGATGGTACAGAAAGGAAAGTTAGCCGCTTCGATACCGGCTTTGGTTAAAGCATTAAATAACGTGGATTTTCCGACGTTTGGTAAACCAACAATACCACAGCGAAATCCCA
The DNA here is from genome assembly GCF_057748155.1 of Idiomarina sp. D18. Classification (NCBI taxonomy): domain Bacteria; kingdom Pseudomonadati; phylum Pseudomonadota; class Gammaproteobacteria; order Alteromonadales; family Idiomarinaceae; genus Idiomarina; species Idiomarina sp. D18. Next base: position 1,516,692 of record NZ_CM173240.1, on the reverse strand, counting down.
TGAGATAAACCTCTATTTACTGGCACGAAAGCTGTGCAACTGCTGTAAAGCAGGGCCCCAACCTTCATCGATTAAAATATCAACAGCACGACTGGCTTCATCGATACACTCGTCGAGGAGCACGCGTTCGGACGCGGGCGGCTTGCCCAGTACGAACCCGGTCACTTGTGAACGGTGTCCGGGGTGACCAATGCCAATTCTTAAACGCATAAAGTCTTGAGTGCCCAGTTGAGCAATCGTATCCTTGATACCGTTATGACCGCCTGCGCCACCCCCTCGTTTGAATTTTGCTACGCCGGGATCGAGATCAAGTTCATCGTATGCGACGAGGATCTGTTCGGGAGCAATCTTATAAAAGCGTGCCATTGCAGCAATTGAAAAGCCGCTTTTATTCATAAAGGTCTGTGGTAATACAATGCGGAGATCACGAGTGGCGGTTTGATGTCGACCAATCAATGCTTTCGTTTTTGTATCGGCAGTGAGGGTTACGCCGTGACGACGGCAATAGGCCTCAACTAACCAAAAACCCGCATTATGGCGGGTTTTTTCGTATTCGGGGCCTGGATTTCCCAGGCCCACAAGCAATTTAACGTCTGTTCCCATTAGGGTTACCTAACGCTATTACTCGTCAGCGTCTTTTTCGTTCGCTGCAGGGACTTCGTCAGCTGCTGGTGCTTCGTCTTCAGACTCTTCTTTCTCTACGCGAGGCGCAGTGATTGAAACAACAGCTTGGTCGTGATCTTCACCTTTGGTTAACTCAACCAACTCAACGCCTTCTGGTAAGTTAAGGTCAGTTAGGTGAATAGTATCGCCTACTGACAAGTTAGCGATGTCAACTTCCAAGTACTCTGGTAAGTCTTTTGGTAAGACCATGATTTCTACGTCGTTCACGTGGTGAACAACAACACCGCCTTCATCTTTAACGCCTTTAGCTGTTTCTTCGTTTAAGAAGTGCAGTGGCACGTGAGTGTGCAACTTGTGACCTTTTTCAACACGTTGGAAGTCTAAGTGAGTTAACTTAGGCTTGTACGGGTGACGTTGCATGTCTTTCAAGATTGCTTGGTGTTTTTTACCATCAATCTCAAGCGTCAAGATGTGCGAATAAAAGGCTTCGTAGTCAGCCATGTTATTCACTTTGTTGTGGTCTAATTCAAGTGCGATTGGCTCATCTTTACCACCGTAAAGAATAGCAGGTACTTTGTCCGCATGACGCAGGCGGCGGCTCGCACCTTTCCCTTTGTCCGTACGAACGGTAGCTTTGATATTAAAATCTAATTTAGCCATGTGATTGGGCTCTCATCTGTTTATAAGTTAAAAATGTCAAAACTCGCGACCAAGTCTTGACCCAAAACTTGGAAACCGACTCAAAAGCCGGTTTCCAAGGGCGCGGAATATTACCACTGTTACCAAGTTAAAACAAGCGTTATAGCCAAGCCAACCTAGTAATCAAACATGGCTGAAATCGACTCTTCATTGCTAACGCGTCGCAATGCTTCTGAGAGCATGCCAGATAACGTGAGTTGATGTACTTTGCCGGTTGCTTTCATTTCTTCGCTCAGTGGGATACTGTCAGTGACTACGAGCTCATCAATGGCTGACTCTTTGATATTGCTGACAGCATTACCAGAGAATACAGGGTGAGTAGCATACGCAAACACGCGTTTCGCACCGTGTTGTTTAAGCGCCTCAGCAGCCTTACATAAGGTGCCACCGGTATCGATCATATCGTCGACGATGATGCAGTCACGATCTTTAATGTCACCAATAATATGCATAACCTGCGAAACGTTCGCTGATGGGCGGCGTTTGTCGATAATCGCGAGATCGGTATCGTCCATTAATTTGGCGAATGCACGGGCACGCACAACGCCACCAATGTCGGGTGATACGACGACCGGGTTATCGAACTTCTGGTTACGCATATGTTCGAGCAGTACGGGCGTGCCAAACACATTATCGACAGGTACGTCGAAAAAGCCTTGGATTTGCTCAGCGTGCAAATCAACCGTTAGCACGCGATCAACACCGACGCTCGATAAGAAGTCGGCGACAACTTTTGCCGTGATCGGTACTCGCGCTGAGCGCACTCGGCGATCTTGGCGCGCATAGCCGAAATAGGGCATAACAGCAGTAATACGACCGGCAGAAGCGCGACGCAGCGCATCAACCATGACGATAAGCTCCATCAGGTTGTCATTGGTGGGCGCACAAGTTGACTGCAATAAAAAAACGTCCGCACCGCGGACGTTTTCATTGATGGCGACACTGATCTCACCGTCACTAAAACGACCTACAGAGGCGTCTCCGAGTTTAATATATAGGCGGTCAGCGATTTTCTGCGCGAGTTCTGGCGTGGCGTTACCAGCGAAGAGTTTCATGTCAGGCACAACAAACCTCGACTAAATTTGGGTTAATGTCCGGATAAGCGATGAACGGTTCTGGCCCCGCACAACATAACTTTCGGGTAGTGAAAGTTGCGCTTGTGCAGCAATAGCTTGTTGCTGATTCGCAAAGCGAGTAAATAAGCAAGCACCTGTGCCAGTAAGCCGAGTCGGTCCATAGTTTAGCAACTGCGCGTGTAGCTTGGCAACTGCGGGATACTGCTTAAGCACCACGGATTCGAATACATTGTTGGTGTTTTGCCAGTCCCATTGCGAGGGAGATAAAGGCTTGCAGTCGCGTTTTAAGCCCGCATCAGCGAACAACGCTGCGGTTGAAATATTGACTTGAGGTTTGACCACTAAATAATAGCTTTGGTCGGGTTCAACGTCGGTGAATTGATCACCAATACCTGTGGCGAAAGCGCTGTGCCCATGAATGAAAATTGGCACGTCAGCGCCAAGTTCGGCACCGATGGTAAGCAATTGTTGTTTAGTAAAAGGTTGACCCCAGAGATAATTTAAGCCGACCAGCGTTGTGGCGGCATCGGATGAACCGCCACCTAATCCTGCCCCTTGGGGAAGTCGTTTTTCAAGCGTGATGCGTACGCCGAAGTACGACACCTGGTGCTGCTGACACTGATTAATGAGTCGCTGCGCCGCACGAAATACCAGGTTATCTTGGACGTTAATGGCGCTCTGTGTATCGATCAACTCAACTTCGTGTCCTGCTACCGATTCAAAAGAGAGCGTATCTTCGATATCAATAAACTGAAATAGCGTTTCTAGGTTGTGGTATCCATCATTACGTTTGCCAGTGATATGTAAAAATAAGTTTAGCTTTGCGGGCGCAGGTAGAACCAGTGAAGTCTGTGAATAGTTCATGAAACGACTCTACAATACCAAAGTGTTTAAAGAAGGTTGAGTTTGCCAGTTTTGCGCCTGAATTTTGAGTTTCAATTGGTCGGTTTCGGCATGTATTTGCTCAGGTAAAAGCTGCTGAGGTTGGTAAAACCATGTGAGCTGCCAATGATCACCTGCACTTGTTTTGTAATGTGCATTAATGAGCCGACCTTGTTTATCAAAGTGAAATTGCGTAAACCTCGGGTCGAGACGACCCAACAGCCAATGGGGCAACTCCTCTACCGGCAGCCGCATCCCAGTATATTGATAAAGCAGGTCTCGCGCTGAGCGGCTTTGTACCTGTTCGCCATCGACTTTTATCGTTGCAACCTGAGCGCTTATATTCAAATGGGCTAGTTCCCCACGTAAGGGATGTGTAATCACAATATCTTGCTGTTGAGGCGACGAACGCCAACTGAGATAAGCACTGTCTTTACTGTTTGATTTGATTTCTGTCAAGGCAAAGCGACCCGATAGCTGCCATCTATTTATTCGTTGCAAGCGTGTTTGGTGCGCTTGAACTTGCTGATTGGTAATATTAGTACCGACACTTTGTTGCGGTGGTTCGGGTATGCTACAGGCTGTTAAAACGAGGCTGCATAATAGCGTCAGCAATGTCCAACGAGAGATTTTTAACACCACAGGGGAATTCGCCTTTATCAATTAAAGAGGATAGAACATATCGTTTTGCGTAGTTGACCAGAATTGTCTGTGACTTTCAATAATCCCTCCGATCACGTACAATCCGCTCAGCGTTTTCAACCCTCTGTTAGAGTAAACCGCGACTCCCGATGACCATTTCAATTTTAGGCATAAACCATAGAACAGCACCTGTAGAGTTACGAGAGCGCGTAGCTTTTGGTCCGGTGCAATTAGAACAGGCGTTGACTGAGCTTAAGCAGTTACCTGGAATTGAAGAAGCCATCATTGTATCGACCTGCAATCGTACTGAACTTTATTGTCATGGTCATGCCGAACATCAGCCGATGCTGCATTGGTTGTCACAATTTCATGGCATCACGCCGAGTGAACTTGAGCAACATCATTATTATCATATTCAAGAAGATGCGGTTGCACATTTGATGAGTGTCGCTAGCGGTTTAGATTCATTGGTGCTTGGAGAGCCGCAGATACTGGGACAAGTGAAACAAGCATACCAGCAGGCGAAGCATTTTAATGTGGTGGGTGGTATTCTCGAGCGACTTTTTCAAAATACGTTCCGTGTTGCTAAAGCGGTTAGAAATGAAACCGAAGTTGGTCAAAATGCGGTGTCTGTCGCCTTTGCTGCTGTTAGTTTAGCTAAGCATATTTTCGGTGATTTAAAACATTCGAATGTACTTCTGGTGGGCGCTGGTGATACGTCTGAACTGGTTGCTCAACATCTTGTGCAGCAAGGTGTTAGCTCTTTAAACGTTGCCAACCGCACTTTGCAGCGTGCCACCGAACTGGCTCAACGTGTAGGCGCCGAGGCACACAGTTTGAGTCAGTTAGGTGAGTTATTACCGAATGCAGATATCGTAGTTAGCTCGACCGCCAGTACTTTACCGATTATTGGTAAAGGACGTGTTGAAAAAGCATTAAAGCAGCGTCGCCATAAACCCATTTTACTCATCGACTTGGCGGTACCTCGCGATATTGAGGAGCAAGTGAATGAATTGGATGACGCGTACCTCTATACGGTTGATGATTTACAAAATATAATCAGCGAAAATATTAAGAACCGCGAGCAAGCCGCGCAGCAAGCTCGCAAAATTATTGCTCGGGAAGCCAACCAATTTTTAGATTGGTTACGCTCCCTAGATAGCGTTACGTTAATTAGGGACTATCGGCAACACACACAGAAAGTTGCGCAGCTCCAGCTAGAAAAGGCGTTGGCGATGTTGCAACAAGGCAAGCCAGCCGAGCAAGTCATGCAAGTTCTCAGTCACAAACTAACGCAACAACTCGCGCACCGACCCACGCAGCTGTTAAAACAAGCGGGCGAGCAGGGTGACCAAACGACTTTGTCAGTGCTTCAGCGATTGTGGCTTGAGGATGATAATCAGAATAAGGAAACCAATTAAGCATGAATCCATCGATAGAGCGCAAGCTTGAGGGATTAATTGAGCGCTATGAGGAAGTGCAAGCACTACTGGGCGAACCTGATATTATTTCAGATCAGGATAAGTTTCGTTCATTATCAAAGGAATACGCTCAGTTAGAAGAAGTAGTCAGTGCGTTTAATTCTTATCGACAGGCGCAATCTGATCTAACCGCTGCACACGAAATGGCTGATGACGATGATCCCGAAATGCGTGAAATGGCAAATGAAGAGATTGCCGATGCTAAACAGCGGGTGGAAAGCCTAGAAAACTCATTGCAAGTACTACTGCTGCCTAAAGATCCAAACGATGATCGCGCATGTTACCTAGAAATCCGTGCGGGCGCAGGGGGTGATGAAGCGGCGATTTTTGCCGGCGATTTGTTCCGCATGTACAGCCGTTATGCTGAACAACACGGATGGCGCGTAAGTACTGTCAGTGCTAACGAAGGCGAACATGGCGGTTATAAGGAAGTGATTGCGCAGTTAAGTGGCGATGGTGTCTATGGTCGTATGAAATTTGAATCCGGTGGGCATCGTGTTCAACGCGTACCTGAAACGGAATCTCAAGGGCGGATTCATACGTCGGCATGTACGGTGGCGGTGTTGCCCGAAATTCCAGAGGCAGAAGCCATTGAAATAAATCCAGCTGACTTGCGCGTTGACACCTTTCGAGCGTCGGGCGCAGGTGGACAACACGTTAACCGAACGGACTCTGCGATTCGTATTACTCACTTGCCGTCGGGGGTGGTCGTTGAGTGTCAGGAAGAGCGCTCACAGCACAAAAACCGTGCCAAGGCGATGTCGGTACTGCAATCACGATTACAGCGCATGGAAGATGAGAAGCGCGCGCAAGAAGAAGCCAGTACCCGACGCAGCTTGGTGGGAAGCGGTGATCGTTCAGAACGTATCCGTACCTACAATTACCCACAAAGCCGCGTCACAGATCATCGTATAAACCTCACTCTATATCGCTTAGATGAGGTACTTGAGGGCGGGCTTGACCTATTGCTGGACCCGATTATCACTGAACATCAAGCTGACCAGCTCGCTGCATTGTCGCAAGATAATTAATGAACTTAAGTATCGAAGACGCGCTCAAGTGGGCGCGTCAACAGCTTGCAACGGATTCAGACTCAGCCGATGCTCAGGTTGACAGCCGCGTATTGTTATCTTACCTCCTCGATAAGCCATTGAGCTATTTCATGACGTGGCCGGAACGTCGTTTAACGGATGCACAATTTCAACAATTGCAAAACTGGGTTGCGCGACGTTGCCGAGGTGAACCCGTTGCTTATATTGTTGGTGAGCGAGAATTTTGGTCACTCTCTCTTGCGGTGGACAACAGTACACTGATCCCCCGGCCGGATACCGAATGCCTTGTAGAAACAGCACTGTCACTATCCTTACCGGCAGATGCACGGGTTTTAGATTTAGGTACTGGAACGGGCGCGATCGCACTGGCGCTGAAAAGCGAGCGTCCAGATTGGCAGGTGACCGCAGTCGATTGGTCAGCACCGGCAGTGTCGCTTGCTCAACGTAATGCGCGACGCCTTGGGCTTGCTGTTGAAGTTTTGCACAGTAATTGGTTCGACAGTTTGGCAGAGCGAAGCGCTTACGATCTAATCGTTAGTAATCCTCCCTACATTGCTGAGGATGATGCGCACTTAGCTCAAGGTGATGTGCGTTTTGAGCCCCGTTCGGCACTTGTCGCAGAACGCGCTGGGATCGCTGATCTTCATCACATCGCAGAACAAGGTCACGCGTACCTGAAACCGAACGGTTGGTTGCTAATGGAACATGGTTGGCAGCAAGCGCAAGCGGTTATAACTTTATTACGTGAATTCGGTTATAAAAACGTTAACATATGGCGAGATTATGGTAATGTCGAACGAATCACTGGCGGACAGAAAGTGAAATAAGAGAGAGACCATTATGAGCAATCAGTTCATGTTTGCTGATGAGCCGCAACACTCGCAACCTGCACTCCTAAAAGACAAATGGAAGGTGCTTATTGTTGATGATGAACCCGAGGTTCATGCGGTGACAAAATTGGCATTAAGCGATTTTGAGTTCCTCGGTCGAGGTCTTGATTTTTTCAGTGCTTTTTCGGGTGAAGAAGCGCGTCAATTGGTGGATCAACATCCTGATGCTGCCATTCTATTACTCGACGTGGTGATGGAATCTGACGATGCGGGCTTGAAAGTCGCTCGTTATATTCGTGAAGAAGCGGATAACCACTACACTCGGATTATTCTTCGCACAGGTCAGCCAGGGCAAGCGCCCGAGCGTACAGTGATTGTCAATTATGATATCAACGACTACAAATCTAAAACTGAGCTTACTGCGCAGAAACTGTTTACTGCGGTGATGTCGTCGTTACGTTCGTACCGCGATATCATGTCGGTCGATCAAAGCCGTCAGGGCCTCGAGAAAATCATTGAAGCATCGGCCAACTTATATACATTGCAACCTATGCAACAGTTTGTTGACGGTATTGTCCAGCAGCTCAGTTGGGTGATCGGCGGAGCCAGGCAAACGTTGTATGCAACGGCGACCGACGATGGCCGTGCTTACCGTGTTGTCGCCGCCAATGGCGAGGATAGCGACGTTGCGATGGGGCAAACTTTGCGTGCTGTATTGCCGGGCAAGGCGCTCTCCGAGCTCGATAACGTCATCCGTGATAATAGCCATTATTATGGAGATGATTTTGTACTGATGTATTGTCGGAGCCATTGTCGTCCTCAAGGCTCTGTGTTGTTTATCGGTGGTATGTCGCGTGCGCTCACCGATGATGATCATCATGTCTTAAAGCTATTTGCTGAAAACGTGCAGAAAGCGCAAGACAATGTAGTGTGTATCGAAGATACAGACGTTCTTATGGCGGGCATTGCTGACCAACTGGTGCGCCTGCAAGCAGTGCACTTTGATAGCAGCACCGTTGGCGGGTCTGAGGCTATTGCTTATCGCATCGGCACTAGGTTATTCGATGAGACCACCGCCATCAATATAAGTTGTGCGTTGACGCTATATACACGCGCTAAACCTTTGTTGTCGTGTATTGAGCCTAACGCAGCCGCTCACGAAACCAGTTGCCAACAACGAATTGCGACGTCACTGCGAGGACTGAAAAATGGTCAAGAACAAGCAACACAATTTGCTTTTACGGCGTTAATGGATCGATTGGAGCGTTGGGATGGATTAGGCTTACCGGATGGCAAAAAGGGAAGCTCGATTGCTCAACCGACTCAAGTCATCTTGGTATCGGAACAAATCGCCGATTGGCGCGCGCAGGGATTGGCAGAAAGTGATATGATTACGCGTTTGCAAGACGAACGCGGGCGTTATTACTCTCCCGACTTTTTAGATAACGTCATTAAACACCTAAGCGGTGTCCTGGCGTAGTCATGATTAGCGCGTCTACTATGCAATTTTTTGACGGCAAGGAGAATTAATTTTGTATATCGCATTTAAACATTTGCACGTGCTATTTGTCGTGATTTCCGTGGCTTTATTTATGCTGCGTTTTTTCTGGGTGTTGAAGTCCCCTCAACAGTTACAGAAGAAGTGGGTGAAAATTGTGCCGCATGTGAACGATACTTTTCTTCTGTTAAGTGCCATCGCGATGATTATTATCGTTGGTGGGGCGCCTATTGGCGCAGCATGGCTGTCTAATAAAATTATTGGCCTTGTCGGCTACATTATTTTTGGTCTAATTGCTTTTAAGGCGTCGAGTGCTGCTTGGCGTTGGGTTGGATTTTTAGGTGCTGTGGCTTGGTTATTGTTTCTTTTCCATGTCGCTTATTCAAAAATGCCCGTACTGTTTGCGTAAAATACGCAAAACGCATTCATACACTCAATTTTACTTAGGTGACCATGTCGTATTCTTTTCTTGAGTCCAGTGAACAAGAATGGCTACCAACAATTGATATTATTTGGGAAATCAGTCGTCAACTTGGCTATCGAAAGGTAGCCGATATTGATGAATTTTGGCAACAAGTGGACAACTTTGGAGGTTTCGAGGAAGACGCCTCCGCGGCAGATAAAATGGCTCAGTTGGGACGTCATTTTTATCGCCAATTGGGTTACAGCGATGCGCCTGAATCATGGGTTAAATCCCATCGAATTTTAATCCATGATGTGTGTATGCAACGCACGGGTGTGCCCTTGGTGTTAGCAATGCTATTACACGCAGCGGCGCACCGTCATGGCTTGCATGTTCAACTGATTGACTTTCCCGGTTATCCGCTACTTAAATATGAAGCGCACAACCAAGCGTACTTTTTTGATCCTCATACGGGCGAGTCAGTGCGCTACGAAGATATTGTTCATCGGTTCGATCACCTGATGGACGGAGATGCTGAATTCTGTTGGGAGTGGGCAGAAGCAACACCGCAGTCAGCGCTTATCGAGGCGTATCTGACTGAATTAAAACAATGCTTCATGGCTGAGGCTCGCTTCGAGAAAGCGTTGCGTTGTATTGAGATGTTGCTCGTTTTACGGCCCAATGATCCCTATGAGATTCGAGATCGTGGTTATTTGTACGAAGAATTAGGTTGTCAGCATATTGCAGCAGACGACTATCAATTTTTCGTTGAGCAATGTCCCGATGACCCCAGCGCTCAGTTGTTAAAGTTACAATTGGAAAATTATGCTGGACCGTCGCATATTGTTCATTGATAAAAACAGTTTAATAAGAATGATTAAAATTAAGGAGTATCCAGATGCTGGCAGCTGCACCTAAGGTTGCAGAGACGACCGCTTTGATCACCAATGATGGTGTGATTATTGGCTTGCTATTAGCCATTTTAGGGTTGGTTTTTTATACCCACTCGAGCAAACATCCTGCGTTTGAAAAGTTTTATAAATACGTTCCAGCATTGTTGCTGTGTTATTTCATTCCATCACTGCTGAACACATTTAATATTGTCGATGGCAATGCCACTGCTGTGACAGATATCACCATGGATTATCTCTTACCTGCGTGTATGGTGCTATTGACTCTGAGCTTAGATCTGAAAGCGGTTGTAGGTTTGGGATCAAAAGCGCTTATTCTATTTTTAACAGGTACGTTGGGTATTGTTATAGGGGGGCCTATAGCGTTGCTGTTGGTCTCCTTAGTCTTCCCAGAACTACTGGGTGGTGCAGGACCGGATGCGGTTTGGCGCGGTATGACTACGATTGCAGGTAGTTGGATAGGTGGTGGTGCAAACCAAGCGGCGATGAAAGAAGTTTACGAAGTCGGCGGCGACATCTTCTCTGCAATGGTTACAGTCGATATCATTGTTGCCAACCTTTGGATGGCTGTACTGCTTTATATGGCGGCAAACGCTAAGAAAATTGATGCGCGCACGGGTGCGGATACCTCGGCGATTGACGCAATTCGCGCGAAAGTTGAAAAATACGAGGCTGAACACGTGCGTAATCCCAGTTTACGCGACTTGATGTTGATTTTAGCTGTTGGTTTTGGGGTAGCGGGCTTGGCTCATTTACTGGCCGATTGGATAGCACCCGCCATCGGAGAGCATGCGCCGTACTTAAGTCGTTTTAGCTTAGATAGTTTGTTTTTCTGGGTCATCGTATTAGCAACAGCAGGCGGGATCGCATTATCGTTCACGCGTGCCCGGTCTCTTGAAGCGGCTGGCGCCTCTAAAATTGGTTCAGTTTTCGTTTATATTCTAGTCGCCAGTATTGGTTTACATATGGACGTCACCGCAATCGTTGATGCCCCTAAATATTTCTTGATAGGTGCTATTTGGATGATGATTCATGCAGGCTTGATGCTACTTGTTGCTAAGCTCATAAAAGCCCCTGTCTTTTACATGGCTGTGGGAAGTCAAGCCAATGTTGGCGGTGCTGCGTCCGCGCCCGTGGTTGCATCCGCTTTTCATCCTTCGCTAGCTCCGGTTGGTGTATTATTGGCCGTGATGGGTTATGCATTGGGTACCTATATGGCTTATTTAGCCGGTCAAATCCTGCGTGTTGTCGGTAGTTAAGGAGCGTTAGTATGCAATCCGTTGATATGGGTAATATTACGTTTGATAACCAGCGTCCGTTTGTTTTATTTGGCGGGCTCAATGTACTCGAATCTCGGGATCTCGCGCTCCGCACCGCTGAGCACTTTATGAAGGTGACCGAGGCATTAGGTATCCCTTATGTCTTTAAAGCATCTTTTGATAAAGCAAATCGCTCATCGATTCATTCGTTTCGAGGGCCCGGATTAGAGGAAGGCTTAAAAATATTTGAAGCTGTAAAACAGGCTTTTAATGTACCCATTATCACGGATGTACACGAACCTTATCAGGCCTCGCCGGTAGCTGAAGTCGCTGACATTATTCAGCTACCCGCCTTTTTGGCACGTCAAACCGACTTAGTTATGGCTATGGCAAAAACGGGCGCGGTGGTTAATGTTAAAAAACCGCAGTTTTTAGCGCCGCATGAGATGAAACATATCATCAAGAAGTTCAATGAAGCAGGCAACGAACGTATTTTGTTATGCGAGCGGGGGAGTTGCTTTGGCTATAATAATCTAATTGTTGATATGCTGGGCATGGATGACATGAAGTCAATGGCACCGGTCGTGTTTGATGCGACGCATGCTTTACAGCGGCCTGGCGGTCGGCTCGATTCGGCGGACGGTCGTCGGGCGCAAGCTGCCGAGTTAGCGCGTTCGGGAATGGCGCTGGGATTAGCCGGTCTATTTATTGAGGCACACCCAAACCCAGATGAAGCAAAGTGTGACGGTCCTTGTGCGCTACCATTGGCAAAACTCGAACCCTATTTGCAGCAAATGAAAGCAGTTGACGACTTGGTCAAATCATTTGCCCCCCTCGATACTACGAACTAAACCGTTGCCATGTTAAAGCCGTCACATATGCAGGCGCCAACTAAACTTACTGGCGTTGATGCGGCAAAAATTTTGTCGCGAGCAGTCGGCGGCTTGTTAGCATTGTTGTCCGTCGCAATGCTATTACCGTTTGCGGTAGCCGTCGCAAACAGCGAAAAAGAACAATGGACCTACCTCACGTTAGCTGTTATCGGAGTGGTAGTCGGTACCGCGTTGTTTCTACAAAAATCGGGTGATGCCAAATTACGAGCTAGACAAGTGTTTTTGCTGACATCACTCTGTTGGTTATCTGCAAGTCTATTCTCGGCATTGCCATTTATTTTCGCGCAACCCTACTTGAGCTTCGCAGATGCTTGGTTCGAATCAATGTCCGCCATCACCACGACAGGGGCTACGGTGATTGTTGGGCTTGATAACCTCCCTCGCGCGGTGCTGCTTTGGCGTGGCATGCTGCAATGGTTAGGCGGCATCGGTATCATTGTTATGGCGATGGCGATATTACCGTTTTTGCAAGTCGGTGGTATGCGACTTTTCCAAGCTGAATCCTCAGATATTTCCGGTAAATTTATGCCTCGTTCGAGCAATATGGTATTTGCGATTGGGCGAGTCTATATTCTTTTAACGCTTCTGGTGATGTTGCTGTATTGGTTTGGCGGGATGCACACCTTTGACGCGATTGTACACGGCATGACTACAATTGCGACGGCTGGCTTCTCCAATTATGATGCCTCGTTCGGACATTTTGCCGATAGCCCGTTTTTGATGATAACGGGAACACTCTTTATGGTCGCCGGTGCTTTGCCCTTTGTTTTATATATTCGTGCGCTGAAGGGGGATGTTGGTCCGCTGTATCAAGACTCCCAAGTACGTGCTTTTCTGATTTTTCTTGCCGTCGCAATTACCTTTATCACACTGGTGCACGGTACGCGTGGTCGAGATGTCTTTGATGCATTAATTCATACAGCCTTTAACGTGGTATCGGTCGTAACGACGACCGGCTACGCAAGCGAAGATTACGGACAGTGGGGAAACTGGGCATTAATGGTGTTTTTCTACTTGATGTTTGTCGGTGGTTGCACGGGCTCAACCGCTGGCGGTATGAAGATCTTTCGTTTTCAGCTCTCACAACTGCTACTCAAAAAGCAGTTTAGTCAGCTAATACACCCGAACTTAGTTAGGGTTCAAAGTTACCAAGATCGCCGTGTCAATGATGCCTTACTGGGTTCTATGGTCGCCTTTTGTTTTATGTATTTTCTCCTCGTTGCATTCATCGCGCTAGGACTATCTTTGTTTGATCTTGATTTCCTAACGGCGATCTCGGGTGCCGCTTCTGCCGTAAGTAACGTAGGCCCCGGTTTGGGTGAAGTAATCGGTCCCTCGGGTAGCTTCGCGAGTTTAGAGAGTGGTGCTAAATTATTACTGGTGTTTGCCATGTTAGCCGGGCGTCTAGAAATAATGACCGTGCTGATATTGTTTCATCGCCACTACTGGCGACACTGATACCTTTTTATCAAAACGTAGGACTAATTTATGGATCCTTGGTTGCTTGCCTTTTTTGTAAGCGGGGCTAGTGGCTTGATGACAGCACTAGGTTCCAGTGTTGTTCTTATTGGCTGGCAACCGAGTCAGCGTCATACCAATATTCTGCTTGGCTTTGCTGCTGGCGTGATGTTGGCTGCAGCGTTTTTCTCTTTGATTGTGCCGGCGCTAGAGATTGCCAGTAATCTCTATGGCGATGGGATCATTCCTCCGTTAATGGCGGTTACGGGTATCCTCGCTGGCGCTTTACTCATTGCTCTTATTGATAAGACCGTACCTCATGAGCATTTTATCAAAGGCACTGAAGGCCCCGTCAATTCACGTCTAAGTCGCTTGTGGCTATTCATTATCGCGATCACGATTCACAACATCCCAGAAGGCTTAGCGGTCGGTATAACGGCTGCTGGCGAGGACTGGGACGCAACTATAGCGATTGCCTCCGGTATTGGTTTACAAAATGTGCCAGAAGGGTTGGCCGTTTCTTTGGCCTTGTTAGCCCTTAACTATTCGCGATTTAAGGCGTTTTTAATTGGTGCTTTGACAGGGTTAGTTGAGCCGATAGGTGGTTTGTTAGGTGGGATTTTTGTTGGCTTAACGGAGTGGCTGTTGCCTTGGGGGTTATTGCTTTCAGCCGGAGCGATGATTTACGTCATTAGCCATGAAATTATTCCTGAAACTCACCGCGAGGGTGAGCATTCTAAAGCCAGTGGCGGGTTGATGGTTGGATTGGTCATAATGCTGTTTCTAGACGTATGGTTAGGTTGAGTTCATTCTATAGAGGATAAAAAACCATGTTTAAACGTTCAGTTTTAACCTTAACGTTGGCTACCACTTTGAGTGTCAGTGCGATTGCAAGCGCTCCTCAGCAAAAGACTTCGGCGCCGGGCTATTACCGTATGATGTTAGGTGATGTCGAGGTAACGGCTATATCTGATGGTACGACAGAGTTACCGGTGCATCAGCTGTTACAAATGGATGCGGACAAGGTGCGTGAAAAACTCGCCGAATTTTATCGTCAGTCACCGTTGGAAACCTCGGTCAATGCTTACCTTATTAATGACGGTGAGTCTCTCATTTTGATAGATACCGGTGCGGGCTCAATGTTCGGCGCATCTTTAGGTAATCTCGTCCGTAATATCGAGGCAGCTGGCTATAGTACCGATCAAATCGATGAGGTGTATATTACTCACATGCACTCAGACCATATCGGCGGGCTGATCGATGATGGAGAACGCGTGTTTAAAAATGCGACCGTTCGCGCGGATAAACACGACGCGGACTACTGGCTATCAAAGCAACAAATGCAACAAGTGCCTGAAGCACAACAGGGTGGTTTTAAAGCTGCGATGAAAGCCTTGGGTGCTTACGCAGAAGCCGGTCAGTTTAAACCTTTTGTTGCGGGCGAAACGCTCGCCGGAAATATAAAAAGTGTGGAAGCCTACGGCCATACGCCAGGACACACGATGTATCGGTTGGATGCAGGTGACCAAACCTTAGTCTTTTGGGGCGATATTATGCACGTCGCGGAAGTGCAGTTTGATCAACCGAAAGTGACGATTGCGTTTGATAGTAATCAAGATGAGGCGCGAGAGCGACGCATCAAAGCCTATGCTGAGGCAGAGAAAGAGGGTTATTACGTCGCGGGCGCGCATTTACCATTTCCTGGTGTGGGCCAAGTAAAAAGCGATGGCGATGCCTATGACTGGGTACCTGTAAATTACTCGCCGATGTGGTAACTTGCCATAATATTTCAGCGAACACTTGATCGCTGAAACGACATCGATTAAATTAAACGCATGTTTAAAATGTGTGTTTCTAATCATGTCTAATCTTAAAAGTCATGCTAGCGACGCCCCGTCATCAGTGCGGGCGTCGTCTAACAAGCCCTCAACACAGAAGCGGATACTCGATACCGCCGAGCGATTGTTTGCGAAAGAGGGGTTTGAACAAACGTCTTTACGCCAAATTACCCAAGAAGCGGATGTTAATTTAGCATCCGTCAACTATCACTTTGGTTCTAAGAAAGCACTCATTCAGGCTGTGGTAGCACGCTACATGGATGTGTTCATGCCTGCGCTGGATGAGGAGTTACGTGGTCTTGATGATGAATCAGCGCTAACAACATTGCAGGTGTTTGAAGCCTTCAAGCTGCCATTATTTTCGTTGAACGGTATTCATAAACGCGGCACCGAGCGCTTCCTTCGGCTACTCGGTTTTGCTTACTCAGAAACTCAGGGTCATTTACGACGCTATACGCAATCGGCATTCGGCAATGTGTTACAGCACCTTTTGTCGCTGTTACACCGAGCCAACCCAGAGCTTTCTGATGAAGAAATGTTTTGGCGCTTACACTTTGTACTTGGTGCGACTGTGTTTGCGCAGGTATCTGGGCAGGCACTGATTGAAATCGCCCGAGCTGAGTTTAATTATGAAGTGAATATTAAAACCGTCATTGAACATTTGATCGTATTTATAGCAGGTGGACTTGAACGTCCTTAAAGGCAGACAGCTCTGCTAGGTTGTTCTAGACTGACTGTAAGTCCCATTGTTTGGAGAGTTGAATGGAAATCTTGATATTAATTATCGTGCTGTTGGTCATTGTACTCGCAGTGGGTGATATTCGTCGCAGCTTAATTACTAAGCCTGTGTTCAAATTATTTAAACGCATTCTTCCGCCGTTGTCAGACACTGAACGTGAGGCAATGGAGGCAGGTGATATCTGGTGGGACGGCGAGTTGTTCAGTGGACGTCCAGATTGGCAGAAGCTACTAGAAACGCCCGAGCCGAAGTTGACCAGTGAAGAGCAGGCGTTCGTCGATAATCAGCTGGCTGAGTTATTGGATATGTTGGATGATTTTAAAATCGTTCAACAAGATAGGGATTTGCCTAAACCTGTTTGGGACTTTTTACGCAAGGAGCATTTCTTTGCCATGATTATTGGTAAGGAATATGGTGGTTTAGATTTCTCTCCAGCGGCTAACTCATACATTGTTTCGCGTATCGCGTCACGCTCTATCAGTGCTGCGGTATCGGTGATGGTGCCGAACTCTCTCGGTCCAGGCGAGCTGTTAACGCATTACGGTACGGATGAACAGAAAAACTATTGGCTTCCGCGTTTAGCGGACGGTACGGATATCCCATGTTTTGCATTAACGGGTCCCGAAGCAGGCTCTGATGCAGGTGCTATTCCCGATGAAGGCATTATTTGTAAAGGTGAACACGAGGGCAAAGAAGTCGTTGGTATTCGTCTAAATTGGTCAAAACGTTATATCACGCTGGCGCCCTCAGCAACGGTGCTGGGTTTGGCATTTAAGTTGTACGACCCTGAAAACTTATTAGGTGATAAGAAAGAGCTGGGTATTACCTGCGCTTTGATCCCGACATCACACAAGGGGGTGGTCACTGGGGACCGTCACTTCCCGCTGAATCAAGCGTTTTTAAATGGGACCACCTACGGTGAAGATGTTTTCATTCCTTTAGAGTGGATCATTGGCGGTGCAGATTATGCAGGTAAAGGCTGGCGTATGTTGGTTGAATGCCTATCTGCTGGCCGTGGTATTTCATTGCCCGCATTGGCAGCAGCTTCCGGTCACGTCACGCAACGTATGACCGGCGCTTACGCCTACGTACGTCAACAGTTTGGTTTACCGATTGGTGTGTTCGAAGGTGTGCAAAGCGCTATGGGTAAAATTGGTGGAACAAACTACACCTTAGAATCGATGCGCCGACTCACCGTATCTGCGTTATGTCAGGGCAAATCACCTTCGGTTGTTACCGCTATGACGAAGTACCACATGACAGAGATGGGACGTGAGGTCATAGAACATGCGATGGATATTCATGCAGGTAAAGGGATCCAGCTAGGTCCACACAACTACCTGGGCCATAATTATATGGCGACGCCGGTCTCGATTACGGTCGAGGGCGCGAACATTCTTACTCGTAACCTGATGATTTTTGGTCAGGGGGCAACACGCTGCCACCCGTACGTCTTGGAAGAAATGAAAGCCGCTTCGAACCCAGATGAAGAGCAAGGCTTACTGGCATTCGATGGCCTGCTGATGAAACATGTTGGCTTCGCGGTCAGTAATGTGTTCAGCAGCCTTTGGATGGGGCTGACAAGTTCGCGCTTTAATGAAACACCGGTCAGTGGCGAAACCGGTCGTTATTATCAGCACTTAACACGCTTTAGTCGTGGCTTAGCCATGGCTGCGGATGTGTCGATGTTAATGCTCGGTGGTGACTTGAAACGTAAAGAAATGATCTCTGCGCGTTTAGGTGATGTTTTGAGTCACCTGTATATGGCGTCGGCGGTGTTGAAGCGTTTCGAGGACGAAGGACGGCAAGCAGCTGACTTACCTTATGTGCATTATGCGGTGCAAAGCCACCTGCATAAGATTGGTTACGCATTTGACGGATTCTTCCGTAACTTTCCTAAACGCTCAGTGGCGGTACTCATGCGTGCAATGGTGTTCCCACTAGGTAATCACTTTGCCCAGCCGTCGGATGAGTTATTACAAGATATTAGTACTGACATGATGAAGCCGGGTATCACTCGCGATCGTCACACGTTCTTATGCTACTGGAAAGACGACGAGAACGATATGACAGGTCATATGGAGAAAGCATTCTTAGCGATGTTGGATATGAAAGACGTCTATAAGAAGCTTCGTAAGGCCGAAAAGCGCGGTGAGCTATCGGGTAACTTGAATGGTCAGGCGTTAGCCGATAAGGCGAAAGAGCTTAATATTATCAGTGCAGAAGAAGCCGATAAGCTGGCTCATACTGAAAAACTTCGCATGACAGCGATTGGTGTCGATAGCTTTGCCCCCGGTATTATCGAAAACAATCAGTTCTATACCACGAAGGGTGATTTACGCAAACAAGCCGTGCGTGATTAACGCACGGCTCTGGGCGTGGTATTTACTGTAATGTGGCGCGCTTATCTTTCATGGTAAAGATAGGCGCGTTTTTGTAAGTCGGTGTTGATATTCGCTCCATAGCGGCCGTACTAACTGGACACTGACCGTTGACAATGAAATCGCGTGCAGCACCGGTTAGCGGATCGGCAAACTCGCCCCAATCAGCGACAATCGCATCATTTACCTGGCAGTCAGGTGATAGACCGTCGTAGTACTGACCTTGCCCCTCCGAGTTCACAGTTTCAAAATTAATAGCAAAGGTAACCTTATCGCATAGCTCTTGCGGCTGTTGGCCTACAGGTTTACCACAACTGGTTTCACCGATCGTGGTCACATTAACGTGCGGTCGTAATGAGTTAATCACCAGCTCAGAGGACGAGCAACTCGCTCCTGTGGTGAGTACAATGACTTGATCCAGATCGAGCTGACGGATGCCATCAACCAAACTAAAGGGCACCGTCTCATTTTGCGCCGCGTTATTATCATTGAAGCGATATTGAATGAAGGTTTTGCCCTGTACTTGCGTACCTGCGGTCTGGGTGGCAAGTTGGTTAGCATAACGAATTAACCCTCCGCCGTTGTATCGCAGATCAATCACTAAACGGTCGATGTTGTTGGCATCCAGTTCATTGAATACTTGATTGAGGTCGTTACCTGTCCGATTGATAAACGCATCAAGGGTAAAATAACCAACACTTTGACCATCAAGCTGCCAAATCGTTTGACCCATTACTGTGTTCGTTGCCACTTCATCCTTGGTAATCGTCGCGCTTTGCTCGTCCCCGGTCGGAGTTCGCCAGGTAATATCCCTTGTGATGCCTGACTCGGCAGGTCCCAATGCATTGTTGTAGGTCCCATTCGCGAGGAGTTGTGAAACGGGAACGCCATCGATCGCAATAATTTCGTCTGCACGGCGCATGCCAGCGTCCCATGCGGGTGAGTCTTGGTAGACGAAACGTAGTTTCACACGTTCAGCACTAATCTGTTGCTGAGAAAAGCCAAAGCCTGCGTATTCAGCTGAGACAAACAGGGCGTCATATTCATCTTGCGTCAAAATATAACTGTATCGATCTTCTGGCGCACGCAATTCGTCAAGTAGTTGATAAACATCGTCATAGGCCTCAGGGTCAATGGTTTGCGGTAGGCTGTCGTTCCAAAAATAATCTTCTTGCATGTATTCGAAGAAGCGTTGGTTTTGATCCGCGACAGAACACGTGGCAAAACCATCGCCGCTACCCGCGCTATTATCTCTACTGCTCGAAGATGAACCGCCGCAGGCTGCAAGCGCAGCGCACATTGAAAGTGACAAGAGCGTACGTACTGTCTTCATTTGAATCACCATTGTTAACAGTGTGTTAATCATCTTATTACATGCTTATTTTTTACATCGGTCAAGCTGTACAATTCAGCCACCTCTGGCAAACTAGCGCTTATTATTATGAAGAAATGAGATGATGGCATGGCACAGGTAATGATCGATATCGCGGGTACTGAGTTAACCGCCGAAGATAAGCAACTATTAGCGCATCCGGATGTTAACGGACTGATATTGTTCACTCGCAACTTTGTCAGTATTGAACAAGTGGAAAGCCTCGTGGCGGCTGCTCGCGCCGCGTCTGAAACACCCTTGTTAGTTGCTGTTGACCATGAGGGTGGGCGAGTACAACGGTTTCGCGATGGTTTCAGTGCTATCCCAGCTATGGCCCGTATTATTGATCTGCCGAGTGATGAACAACTGACTGCGGCGCAAGACTTAGGGTGGCTCATGGCGAGAGAAGTTCGAGCCGTAGGGATTGATATCAGTTTTGCGCCGGTATTGGATATTAATGGATGTAGCGAAGTGATTGGTGACCGTGCCTTTGCGAGCGACGTTCAGCAGGTCGCGCATATCGCGCAAGCATTTATTGAGGGCATGCATGAAGCAGGTATGGGTGCAACAGGTAAGCATTTTCCCGGACACGGCTCGGTAGCAGCGGACTCACACTTTGCAGTGCCAGTTGACAGCCGCTCAAAAGAAGCCATTTTTAGTACAGATCTCCCTGTTTTTGACATGTTGGCCGATCGACTTGCAGGCATGATGCCTGCGCATGTGATTTACGAGCAGGTTGATCCGCAGCCAGCGGGATTTTCTCATTATTGGTTACAAACCATACTGCGCGAACAACTGGGCTTTAACGGGCTGATTTTTAGCGATGATTTGTCGATGCAAGGTGCGACAGTGGTTGGCGATATGCGTCAGCGTGCACTGGCAGCACTGGAGGCGGGTTGCGACATGATACTGGTATGTAATGATCGCGATGCGGCCTTTGAACTACTGCAACAGCCGTTACCTGATACTTCGGCTCGCAGTCGTCAGCGCTTACAAGCGATGTTGGGCGCTGCTAATTACGAGCGTATGGATGAGCTACAACGCTCGAACCGTTGGCAGGAAGTGCAACGCTGGATCGAGCGTATCAGCGGTTAATTAAGCTTCGTAGGGAAGGGGGTCGGTGACGCCATTGGCGGCAAAGGCCTCTAACCGCTCGACACAGGCACCGCATTTGCCACAGGCTTTATCGCGTCCGTTGTAGCAGGTCCACGTATCTGCGTAGTTCAGGTCCATACGCAAGCCGTCAGCGAGAATGGCATTTTTATCAACATCAAGGTAAGGCGCAACCACTTCTACAGGTTCGTAGTTTGCTAACTGACTGACCACGTTCATCTGGCGTACAAATTCGGGGCGACAATCAGGATAAATTGCGTGGTCACCCGAGTGAGCGCCATAATAAACGGCACTTGCGCCCTCGGATACGGCGTAACCGATCGCTAGTGACAACAAAATCATGTTGCGGTTGGGTACGACTGTCGACTTCATTGAGGATTCTTCGTAATGCCCCTCAGGGATCTCAATGTCGTCAGTTAAAGAACTGCCCGCTAGCAAGGTGTTAATTGCGGTTATATCAACGATTTTATGAGGAATATTGAGTGCTTCGCAAACTTTAGCGGCCACATCCAGCTCGCGCACATGGCGTTGACCATAATTAAAAGACAATGCCGATACTTCATGACCTTGCTCTAATGCTCTATTCAGTACTGTAAATGAATCCATTCCACCTGAATAAATGACAACCACCTTTTGCGACATTCGCTGACTCCCCGTATAATTAAGCTTCCAATCATTTTAGCGAAAATCATGACTTACCGCATTAACGAAATTTTTGAAACTCTGCAGGGTGAGGGGACCTTTACGGGTGTGCCTTCAATTTTTATCCGCTTACAGGGGTGTCCTGTTGGTTGCCCTTGGTGTGATACGCAACACACATGGGACGTGAAGCAAGAAGACCAAGTGTCAGTTGCAACGATGATGGCAAAGTCTGAGGCAACGTCCGAGTGGGCGGATATGTCCAGTGCTGATATTGTCGAACTGATAAAGCAACGCGGCTATCGTGCTAAACATGTCGTGATTACCGGTGGCGAGCCTGCAATGTATGATTTGCGAGAACTGGGTGAGGTACTGGAAGCCCAGGGTATGCGATTACAGATAGAGACAAGCGGTACTTATGAGTTGCTCATTACAGCCGGTACATGGGTGACAGTATCGCCTAAGCTCGATATGCCTGGGGGCTATTTAGTGCGCAGCGATTGCTTGAGTCGTGCCGATGAAATCAAGCACCCGATCGCGATGCAAAAACATATAGATGCTTTAGATAGATTGTTGCAAGGACAAAAGCTTAAATCGGATGTGGTTATTTGTTTGCAGCCTATTAGTCAACGTCCACGAGCCACCGAACTAGCGATGAAAACCTGTATTGAGCGCAACTGGCGTTTGTCGGTACAGATGCACAAATATCTGAATATCGAGTAAGTTAAAGTTAGATCGCCCTCGTTAGGTAGGGCGATACTCATATTTCCCTTCTATACTGCGGATTCCTTTCACAGCTCGAGGAATCAGTATGTGTCAATTTAATCACTTAACTCGAACCCATCACCGCCAACACGGTCAGGGAATGACAGAATACATCATTATTGTTGCCTTAATTGCGGTTGCTGCAATTGGTGTGTATTCCATGTTTGGGCAAAGCTTACGAAACCAAGTCGCGGGTCTGGCTAAAGAAATGACAGGTCAAAGTGCGTCTTCGGAAATCAATCAAGCAAGACAGTCAGCACGTACCGCATCAACGGTAGCGAAAAAGAATATTAACTTAGGCAATTACGACGAAGCTAACCAAACGGAAGAACAATGAACCGTCTTCTACGTAACCGAGGTATGGCACTACCGCTTTACCTAGCCTTATCAACCTTACTTTGTTTAGCGTTGCTCTCAGTCACTCAGTTAGGTCAACATGCGCGTCGACAGTTTTATCTACAAAGTGTCGCCGATAATGCTGCTATGAGTGCAGGTGTATTAATGGCGCGGCAGCTTAATTTTGCCGCGTTATTAAACCGAGCCCTGATTGGTAATCAAGTTGCACTTGCACAGTGGGTGGGCTTGCATAGTTGGTTCAATATGATGGTGTCATTAATCAACAATAGCGCCACGGTATTGTCCTTTGTTCCCGTTCTTACCGGACCTATGGTTACACTCAAACGAGCGCTTAAAGGTATTAAATTGGGCACTGAGCGTGGTTTGTCTGCCGTGGTTATGCTTCACGTTGCTATTATTCAAGCGATCTCGGCACTGCAGACCGTATTACAGCACACCTTAATTGCCGAAATTCCATTTTCGATCGAGGACGTGGTAGCGGCACATGACGACCGTTTAGAGTGGGACGCCTTTCATGGCGGTGGTATTGTTCCTTTTCCAGCGCTTTGGTGGCGGTTAACCCAAGTCGAGTCAACACGTGACAAAGAGCAGTCAGCGTTTTTTAAAACGCTAGTGCTGAAGAGCCGAGATCCGTTTTCTAAACAGCGAACCTACAATTGGCTCGATACTTATGCACTAAAAATTCGTCGAGCCGGAGGTAGTGACTTGGCAACGCGTTGGAATGGTGAATGGAATTGGCATGCTATCGATACAGTTTCAGCGCACTGGCGTAAATATTGGGCATTCGGCAGTATGAAAGAGCGTTTGCCGCTGGCGTGGGGGGCTTCGGCACAGTATGTTCGTGTAAAACGTTGGGCATCACTGTACGGTGAATCCGAGTGGATCAATCCTTGGGCAACGTGGCTAGGTTGGCAGTCGATGCCACGGCTCAAAGTGAAACAGCCTGCATTTCGCTTTGTTCGCTTACAACATAAAGCACGACTCGGTGCTGATAAAATTGTTATCAAAGTCACTGACCCTGAATCGGAGCAACAAGCCGTGGCAAAAGCCGAAGTGTTTTTTTCGCGTCCCAATAGTTTATTTCCGCGCTCCGACAGCAAACACGAGAAGGAAAATCTATTCAATGCGCTTTGGCAAACAAAGTTGTCGCCCCTATCGCTGATTGAACAAACTGTATTAGGCATCCAAGCCTATGAAAAGTCGACTTAACCTTCAATTAAATAGCGGTCACGTATTGGTCGAGTCGCTTATAGTGGCGGGGCTTTGGGTGCTGTTGGTGCTGTCTATTGCTGATGAACTCTTACCTGCTGTCAAGACGAGCGAGACGACGTTAGCTCAACAGCGACACCGCATCTTTTCTGAGCCTGAAGATTCCGAGCTATTGCAACGCTCAAGTGATTATACCTCGGCTCAGGTCAGTCATCGCGTTCTCGGACCGTTGGATAAACTCGTAAAGAATGAACTGGATATCGATAATTTCGTGCAGTCTGAACAAGAAACATCGCTATGGCCTATGGCGCAGATACGCAATGACTGGTCGGCGAGGGATGATGCGGCGTTACGCGACCGTCCTGCAGGTTGGGTGATTAATCGTGTATTAGACATGGGGTGGTTGAATGCAGTGCGTGACATCATCGCTATTTTGCCTTTTGCCAGAGAGTTCTCAAGTGATTCATTAATTTGGGGCCATATTGATGACGAAATCGTCCCTGAGGAGGAAGAAACGTGCTCGCGGATATTCCAATGGCTTTGTTGATGTGGACATGGGCTGACCCCGCTCCAGTCCATGAGCTGATACGTTTAGTAGAGCCGGCACAGCCGGACTGGCATCAATTAGAAGAACAGTTCCCTGATTGTCCTGTCACCACTGAACTCAAGCTATGGGTTTGTGAAATTGAACAAAAAATCTGGCTATTACATCAAGGAGAAAATAAGCACTGGTGGTTATCATCGATAGACATGAATAAGCCAACAACGCAACCTCCGCCAATAAATATTGGTCTGAAACCATTCGGCTACGGGACGCAACAAGGCTATCAATATTGGCTGTTTATTGAGCCTGTTGGACGCGTTGCTATGCGACGACAACTTGAATTTCGGTTGAGTCAGTTAAAACGTCAACGATTATCCGTAAATAGCTCGCACGAACTCATTCATTTGCCTGCATTAAACAGCTTACTTAGCCTCTATAACTATAGCCAATGGACGGTATTGATATGGTTAAAGCATCAGCAGGACAAGCGCTGACAGAGTCACTGATATTGTTATTAATGTGCGCTGTATTTTTGTTTGGCACCGATTGGGGACAGTCGGTTGTAGAGCAACTCAGGCAACTGGGAAACTTATTGACACTGCATTTTAAAACCATGCTCAACTTGATTAGCTTTGTACCAGGGAGTGGAATGTGAAAGCGAAAAAGCAATGGGTCATTTTATTGCTCATGAGTATTGTGTTGACGGCTTTCACCTTGTGGTTATTGCGCTCATACCTTAACTACGAGACGGCTAAACGTTTGAAGGCTGAGACACCTCCTGAACAAGCTATCGTGGTATTTAACCAAGACTTAGAGGCCGGCACCTTGGTTGATGCTTCGATGCTATCGCTACGTCAGTATCCGGCTCATTTAGTTAACCCAGGCTGGATGACAGAAGACTATGTCGGCACGATCTTAGATCTACCTATCAAACGCGCAGTAACCGCAGGTTCACCCGTTGAAGAGACTCAATTCGAGTTGAACTATCAAAAGCGGATGGCCGATCGCTTACCTGAAAACCACTGGGCGATTACCCTACCGGTCGACCTGATGCAATTACACGATGGACAGTTGCAACCCGATGATCGTGTTGACTTAGTCAGTAAAAAACCAATGCAAGATAGCTTAAGTGTGGTGGAGAATCTTCGCGTGCTCTCCGTAAATGGGACTGATCTTGGTCAAGGGATGTCGGTGACTTTGGCGGTTTCGGCAAAGCAACGGTTACGGTTAGGGCAGATGATCGGTGATGGCATACAGTGGTGGGTTCGTTCCACCGGTAAGCGGCAACCATGGCAGACATACGAGCGTCGTTCAGCAATTTTAGATTGGTAGGAGCATTGATAGGATGGTAAAGCGAATACTTATTATACTCTTTGCTGCTTGGGTTCAAACCAGTAATGCGGTCACCACCGAAAACTTGACCTTAACGGTGGGCCAAAGCGAACTATTAACTATCACACCCAGCACACAAGTGATGATTGCTGATGAAGCGCTCGCACAAGCCAAATTGATCTCGCAAGATACGCTCTTAGTTCGCGGTTTATTGCCAGGTACTACCGATATGTGGTTGATCGGACCGAACGATAAACGTGTCGTTATCACCATTGTGCATGCGGTGCCGAAAACTATCGTTACGCGTTTAAAAACCTGGGCACGGGATTATCCGAATTTTAATGTGCATGAAGAGGGTCAGCACATCGAACTGAGCGGAAGTTTACCAGCGCTAGAAAGAACGGCACTCAAGAAACTTATCGAACCTTATCCGAACATAATTGACCGAACCGTGTCGACGCGTGTCGACCACCCAATGCTTAGACTCAAAGTCACTATTTTGGAGATAAAGCAACAGTTTGTGCAGCAGTTAGGTATTCAATGGGACTCGCAAATAGACGGCCCGAATTGGCAGTGGGGCCGTCAAGGGGGCGTGCAGTGGAGTCCTCTTCTGATGTCAAACATTCAACTACTCGAACAGCAAGGCGCTGCAAAATTGCTCGCTACCCCCGTTTTGACTACACAGAGTGGACAGCCCGCCTCATTTCTTGCCGGTGGTGAAATACCGATTCCACAAGTGGTAGGACAAGGTATGCAGGACGTGAGCTTTCGAGAGTACGGTGTACGCCTAACAATCGAGCCTACGGTGTCTGCTGAAAGTAAAATTACAGCCAAACTGAGTGCCGAGGTCTCAAATATCGATCCGGCGGTAGAAGTCAACGGTGTTCCAGGCATCTTGACCCGTCGAACAGAGGCTGTACTAAGCTCGCGACACGGCGAAACTGTGGTTTTGTCAGGGTTGTTAAGTACCGATAGTAGTGAGTCAGAAGCGGGTCTACCTGGATTAAAGCAGTTACCTATCGCAGGAGAGGTATTTAAACATCGTGGTCAGCGAAATCAACATACCGAATTACTGATTTTTGTCACCAGCGAAATTGTTGCTTATGACCAACAGCGCCATCAACTGAAACAGCGCCATCAGCAACAAGCAAAGGAATGGTATTTACAAGCGGGTTGTATTGGACTCAAGGAGTGAGGATGAATAAGCAACAACTTAGACAAGCGTTGAAAAATCATTTGCAGCAACGCCAAAGCGGGCTTCAAGATATGCCAGCGAATCAGTTACGAGAGCACGCGAAACGCTATTTACTGGATTTGCACTCGCAACAAAGTGAAGTCTCGGAAGGAGCGGTGGCTGACGTGATTGACGAAGTTCTGGGCCTAGGGCCCATCGAGACTTTATTACGGGATGATAGCGTTTCTGAGATTATGGTTAATCGTCACGATCAAATTTTTATTGAACGTTCAGGTAGGCTTGCAGATTCGGGCTTAACGTTTAGTGATGAGCCGAGCCTACGTCGCGTGATCGAGCGAATAGTGTTACCACTGGGGCGGCATATCGACGATTCCTCACCGATGGTCGATGCACGCCTACCGGATGGATCTCGTGTGAACGCGGTCTTACAACCTCTAGCAGTAAAAGGGAGCTGTATTACTATTCGGAAGTTTTCTGCAAAGCCCTTAACCATTGATGATTTAATTAGCTATAAATCGCTATCACCTAAAGCTGCCGAATTTCTCAAACTGGCCGTTGAATGCCGACAGAATATTATTATTTCTGGAGGAACTGGCAGTGGTAAAACAACATTGCTCAATACGTTGTCTTCCTTCATTCCGAGTAATGAGCGAATCGTTACTATTGAGGATGCTGCGGAGCTTCGATTACAGCATCAAAACTTGGTCAGTCTTGAGGCTCGTCCGAAGAACCAAGAAGGCAAAGGGGCGATTCACATTCGCGATTTAGTTATTAACTCATTGCGTATGCGTCCTGATCGTATTGTGGTGGGTGAGTGTCGTGGTGCTGAGGCACTTGATATGTTACAGGCGATGAATACGGGGCATGCGGGGTCACTAAGCACCGTCCATGCAAACACCGCACGAGATGCCGTGCGGCGGTTGGAAATTATGGTTTTGATGGGGTCGATGGACTTACCTGTGTTTGCCATTCGACAGCAGATTGCAAGTGCGGTTGATATCATCGTTCAAACCGCTCGTTTAAGTACAGGTGAACGCGTCGTAACCAGCATTGATGAAGTAACCGGAATAGATGGTGAAACATTGCAAATTGGTGCCTTATTTGCTCGTGAACGAGGAAAATCGGGCTTAGTTAGTCAGGGAATGCCCGCGCGATTCGCCGCGTCACAAGCGTCAGAAGTGAAAGAGAAAATTGCTCAAACGCTGATGGAGTAAGGTGATGTTAATCGCTGTCGTTGGCTGCGTTCTAATGACTACCGTCGTGTGGCTGGCGTGGATGCGTCAGCTCAACAAGAATCGAATTCAAGCATTCGAGGGGACGCTTGCTCAACATACGCAGCGCTCACTACAAGAGTTTTTTGTATTTTTACCCGTTAAGTGGCTGATTCGAGGCTACTTGTTTGCGTGCGCTAGTTTACCTTTATTAGCGGGTTTGGTGTGGGGAGGCAAGGCAGCGCTAGTGACCCTGCTGGTATGCGTAGTGTCGCCTCCGGTTCTTTATCGAAGAATGAGAAATAAGCGCTATCGTGCGTTGCAAAGACAGCTGCCCATGCTGCTAATGAATCTATCCAATCAACTTAAATCTGGTATGAGTATGGTGAATGCGGTAACGAGTTTATTTGATGAATTTGAAGCGCCGTTGGGGCAAGAGGTCAACGAGCTTATACGTCAAGTCAGGTTGGGTGATGACTTACCAACCGCGCTGACTGACTGGCAACGTCGAGTACCAATTTTTAGCATCACGTTGGTCGTGCAGGCGCTCACGCTGGGTTATCGCAACGGTGGACAACAATCGCAAGTGCTTCGTCGGTTGGCTGAAAATTTGGGTCAGCAACAAAAGGTACGCGACCGGCAGCAAGCGCTATCGGCACAGGGACGGATGCAAGCTTGGGTGCTTATCTGTATGCCGCTGGCGTTATTCTTGTTGCTTAACTGGATGAAGCCGACACATACGGCTTATCTAACGAACACCTTGATAGGTCAGGTTGCACTCGGCGTGGCAATTGTGTTGACGCTGATAGGTGCGATGATGGTTAAGCGAATTTTAAATACCGATGATTTCTGATGCAGTTGATTGTCATTGTCGTTTGCCTATTTTTGTTGTGTTGTCTTACGAGTGCATTGCTAATTTGGCTAATGCGTAGACTTCGCCTTGGCCAATGGTGGGAATCGGTTTGCGACACGTTGTATCAAAAAATTCCGGTGCGAACACGTGTGATGTTACGTCGCTGGTTTGATTTAGAGCAGCAAGCCGATAATTTTCAGGTGCGTGTGGTCACTTTTGCATGCGTCATCGCACTGCTCGCTTTAGTGAGTCTCGTTTTACAGTTGAGCTGGTTAATGATGATGTTAACTTTACTTACTGCATTTATCATACAACGTGGTCAGCGGCAATTTCGTAGTAAACAAGCCCGAATATATCGCGAACTACCCGACTTTAGCGATTTGCTCGCGATGATGTTGGCGTCTGGACTGCCTTTGATTCCAGCGTTAGACCGAGTGTCTAAAGCATCTAGTATGGGCTACCTGGCTAATGAAATCAGCTATGTGGGGCAGCAAATTAGACGTGGACGAGATCTAACCAGTGCGTTCACAGGTTTAGCTGATCTTTATCGCGTGAACGCGCTCAGTGAGTGGTGCAAGTTGCTAAACAGAGGTTACCAACAAGGCAACAGTTTAACAGAGGCGCTGCTGTTCTTCTCTGAGCAGCTAAGAGATGAACAGCTCAATTTAGCAGAGAAGAAAGCGCAGGAAGCGCCTGTAAAACTCTTGCTTCCATTACTCAGTTGCTTTTTCCCGGTCAATTTCTTGGTCATTTTGGGTCCCATATTTATTCAGTTATACCAAGGGGGTTACTAATGTTCAGTGAGCTATTGTGGCCGGATACTCACTATTTGACCGGCTTTAGAGAGCGCTTTCGTGGAGTAAAGGGAGTACGAGAACTGACGCCTTTAAGTGCCTTTTGGTTTCCCCGCTGTCAAACCGTGCATACTTTCGGTTTGCGCTTTCCTATCGATGTTGTCGCTTTGGATGCGCATGCTCGAGTTATCGCGATTAAACGAATGCTAGAACCAAACCGAGTTTACTGGCAGTCACGGGCGCAAACACTCATTGAGGTCTGCGCGCTGTGTCCGTATCCGCTTGAGTCATGGATTGGCTTACAATTTCAGTTAGAAAGGAGACAAAATGAGAAGAATCGCTGGGCTATTCGCATTATCGTTGACGGCGTGCGCGAGCACTCCACAGTCCCCTCAGTACGCTCAGTACCAGCTAGGTAGTGCTAAATCGTGGTATGAGCAGGGCGACCTACTGTCCGCTGAACAACAGCTAAATGCGCTCCATCAGAATGGTGCAGGGAGTGCTGATAGCTGGCGGTTAATGGGGAACATTCATTTGCGTCAGCATCGGCTTGAGGCCGCGAGAGAAGCTTACAAACAATCCGTGAAGCTCAATCCTCATGAGGCCGATGTCTGGCATAACTTGGCATTAACAGAGTTGCGACAAACTACAGCAACCTTGATGCGGGCGCGCACGGAACTACAACGTTTACCGGACGAGGATGAGCGACTGCTTACCCTGTTACTTAAGCTGCAACGCGTCAAACTAGAGCATGAAAAAATTTAGTCACGGCTATGCGGTGGGCTTAATGCTGCTTGCTATTACAACTTTGATGATACCCGCTGGCTTTTACATGATCACTTTGCAGCGCGGACATTGGCTTGCCGGCGCATTGTTACGGGAGCGAATTACCATGCTCAATGACGCCTGGCAGGTTTTGTCATCACGGCTGCAAAGAACACCTTCACCCAGTGAATTCAATAACTATTTAACACAGTCAGAGGTGCCTTGGCGAGCTGATGTGACACTCGATAACGGCACGTACTTTGCGAAGATTCCATCAGTGACTCAGACTCAGGCGCGTTACCTGACGGACTACTTTAAAGTGATTCCACTTGATAACGCGATTCGCGTAGAATTGCTGACCCGCCCCGACATTGTGCAGTATTAACGGACAGAGTGTTTAAGAATACGTGACTTCTGACGTTGCCAATCACGCTCTTTTACCGTATCGCGTTTGTCGTGAGACTTTTTGCCTTTGGCTAAGTAGCACTCCAGTTTTACCCAGCAATGCTTCCAATACATGGCAGTTGCTACGACAGCAAAGCCCTCGCGCTCTGAGGCACCGATAAGTTTATCAAGCTCTTTCTTCTTGAGCAGTAGTTTACGAGAGCGGTCGGGCTCACAGTAGACATGACTGGATGCTTGGGTCAGTGGTTGGATCTCTGCTCCCAATAAATAAGCCTCGCCATTTTTCATAATGACGTAGCTGTCGCGGATGTTGACCTTTCCTTCACGAATGCTTTTAACTTCCCAGCCTTGTAGACTGATTCCCGCCTCGAATTTTTCTTCAAGAAAGTATTCGTGACGTGCTTTCTTATTCAGTGCGATGGTCGAACTATTTGTCTGTGATTTTTTCTTACTCATGGCAACTATTATACCCATGAAAAACTAAAAGAAAATTCATTTTAAGGGCTTCAATGAATACGTGTTTGAGTTATCATTGCGCTAAACGAAGTAAGCGATAGAGGATTCATGCCTAGCATATCAAAAAGCGCGCTTGTCTCATACAGTGCTGAGCAGATGTTTAATTTAGTTAACGACATCGAATCATATCCTGAGTTTGTGCCGGGATGTGTTGGATCACAAGTGCATGAGTCTGAGCCTGATTTTAAAATCGCAAGTCTTGATATTAGTAAGGCCGGCATTAAAAAAAGGTTCACTACGCGCAACCGTCTTTTCAAGCCAGAGCGGATAGATATGACGCTAGAAGATGGACCTTTTGAATCTCTAAGCGGTGGATGGCAATTCATTCCGCTTGCCGATGATGCCTGCAAAATTCAATTTGATTTAACGTTTGAGTTTTCAAACCGTTTATTGGGCATGGCATTTGGTAAGATATTCAGCGAAGTCACAGCGCGCATGGTCGATGCCTTTGCGAAACGTGCTAAGCAGGTTTATGGCTAATGATGGCGATGATGATGGTTGAAGTTGCTTATGCAACGCCAGAGCGACAAGCGATTGTTACGGTCACGGTTCCAGAAGGAACCGATGTGAAAACGTGTATCGAGCGGTCTGGAATACAGCAGCAATTTGTTGAAATCGATCTCGAACAACAAAAAGTGGGTATTTGGAGCAAGGCGACCAAACTAGATGCTCAGCCGCGTGATGGCGATCGCATCGAAATTTACCGTCCTCTAATAGCCGATCCAAAAGCGATACGTAAGAAGCGAGCGGAGCGGGCTAAACAAGAAGGACGCGCCGATAAGGTGACCGGTGGTCGTCCGGATACGAAACGTCGAACGAGCGAATAGGCGAAGTAGGAGTTGGGATGAAGCTTTATATCATGCGACATGGTCAAGCCGAACCAATGTCTGATGCGTGGCCAGACAGCGAACGCCGGCTTACGGACGAAGGTATTACTGAAGTCCAGCAGGCAAGTGAATGGCTGAGTCAGCAATGTGAAAGTTTGGAACAATGCTATGCCAGCCCTTATCGGCGTGCTCAAGAAACACAAAACGTGATGAATGAGCGGTTGAACTGCCAGCAACTTAAAACGTTATCTTGTTTAACACCAGAAAAGCGCGTTCATGAAACGGTGACTGAGCTTGCTGCTGAAATTTCGGTGGCGGGTGTGACCACCGCTTTGATTGTTACTCATATGCCCTTAGTGAGTTACTTGGTTGCTGAAATCGACAAAGCACAGCAACCACCGATCTTTGCAACGGCAGCAATCGCCGAAATTGAGTTTGATCCGCAGACGGGGACAGGACGCTTACAGCAACTGATGCAACCCGAGCATTGTTAGCACCTATTCTGGAGACTGCAAAAGAATAAGTATGGCTGCATCGCCGCCGTATGCTCGCGGCGCTTGATGGAAAGCTCGAACCGCGGGATGTTGAATAAGCCAATGAGGGAGTTGCTTTTTTAGAATCCCCGTCCCATGCCCATGCATTACTGAGCAGCACGTGATCAACTCGTTTTCGCAAGCTGTCAGCATTGCAGCAAGTTCTTGTTTGGCTTGCGCAACTGTCAGGCCATGTAAATCAAGTAACATCTCGGGGGCAAACTCGCCTCGCTTTAGTTGTTTCGTCAAGTAGCGACTTTCTCCAGGCGCTGTATAGTTGATTTTATCATCACCGAGATAGCCCTCGAAGTTGTCAGAGAAGGTATCGTTAACCACATCTTGAACTTGCTTTATCGCTTGTTTTTGCTGTTTGTGGCGCTTGCGGTTGACTTTTTGTCGCGCTGATAAAGGCTCAATCTCATCATTTTTTAACGGCTTGATACCCGCCATAGCTTGTCGAAATAGCTGATGTTCGTCAGCATCTGACCGGCTTTCTTGGTCGCCATTATTTTCCAGTTTTGCTTTGTATTTTGAGGCCATGATGGATGATTCCTAGCGCTGCTTAAGGTATCTTATACGGCAGTTAAGTATAACCGATTTACTAGCAGGGGATAAGTTTGGATTCAGAAGCTACTCAGCAAGCCGTGAATGAACTACACACCATTGACGATATTTTGCGTTGGAGTGTTAGTCAAATGGGCAAAGCAGGTACCTACTTTGGCCATGGGTATGCAAACGCAGTGGAAGAAGCGCGTGCGTTGCTTGGCTACGTTTTATCGCTCACACCGGATGAACTCATCGATATGAGGCATTGTCGTTTAACTCAGCAAGAAAAGACACAGTACGTCGAGTTGCTCGGAAAACGCATTGCTGATAGGAAACCAGCCGCTTATCTTTTGAATCAAGCGTGGTTTGCAGGTTTACCTTTCTACGTCGATGAGCGTGTGTTAGTGCCGCGTTCGCCATTCGCCGAGCTTATCGAGCAAGGTTTTCAGCCCTGGCTTACTCAAGCGCCTGAGCGTGTCCTGGACATGTGTACGGGCAGTGGCTGTATAGCGATCGCGTGTGCCTACGCGTTTCCAGAAGCCGAGATCGATGCGACAGATATTTCTGCCGATGCGTTGAGCGTGGCTGAATTCAACATCGGGGAACATGGGCTTGAAGAGCAAGTCTTTCCCATTCAGTCGGATATATTTGTCGGTTTGCAGGGTCAACTATATGACTTAATTGTAACTAACCCGCCTTATGTTGATGCTGAGGATATGTCTGATCTGCCAGATGAGTTTCGGCATGAACCTGAACTAGGTTTGGCGGCTGGCGACGATGGCTTGAGCCTCGTGGATACGATGTTGTTAGAAGCGGCTGATCATTTAACAGATAACGGCTTATTATTTTGTGAAGTCGGTAATTCAATGGCAGCACTCGATGAGAAGTATCCTGAAACAGGCTTTATTTGGTTGGAATTTGAGCGCGGCGGGCACGGTGTCTTTGTGCTCAATAAAGCGCAACTCGAACACCATCGTGCTTGTTACGGAAAGGCGTAGGAGCGAGAAATGGCCGGGAACACCTGGGGCAAATTATTTACAGTAAGCACTTTTGGTGAGAGCCATGGTGTGGGGCTAGGTGCAGTAGTCGATGGCTGCCCAGCCGGAATCGAGCTTAGCTGCGAAGATATTCAGCAAGCACTTGATCGGCGGCGTCCAGGGACCAGTCGCTATACGACACAGCGACAAGAACCTGACCAAGTTGAGATCCTGTCGGGCGTGTTTGAAGGGCGCACCACGGGGACTCCGATCGGTTTACTTATTCGCAATCAAGACCAACGCAGCCAAGACTACAGCGCTATCAAGCAACAATTTCGCCCAGGGCATGCCGATTATACTTATCAAAAAAAATACGGTATTCGCGATTACCGCGGTGGCGGTCGTTCATCCGCACGCGAGACCGCGATGCGGGTTGCGGCTGGCGCGATCGCAGCTAAGGTATTGGCTCAGCAAGGTATTAGCATTCGTGCCGCATTAACACAAATGGGGTCGGTTGTTGCGCCAGTTAAAGATTGGTCTGCTGTTAATGGGAATGCGTTTTTCTGCGCCAATCCCGATGCGGTCGAGCCTATGGATGCGTTAATTCGCGAGCTTAAAAAGCAGGGTGACTCAGTAGGCGCACGCATTTACGTTGAGGCCTGCGGCGTACCAGTGGGTTGGGGCGAGCCTGTATTCGATAGGCTTGATGCGGATATTGCTAAGGCACTGATGAGCATTAATGCGGCTAAGGCGGTCGCTGTGGGTGATGGTTTTGATGTAGTCACCCAACGCGGCAGTGAACATCGCGACGAAATGACCATAGAAGGATTCCAATCTAATCATGCCGGAGGTGTGCTCGGCGGGATTTCAACAGGGCAGACGGTAAACGCAGAAGTGGCGTTTAAGCCCACCTCAAGTATTAGTATTCCCGGTAAAACGATTACGACTGAAGGTGAAGCCGTTGATATCGTTACCAAAGGGCGCCACGATCCGTGTGTTGGTATTCGTGCTGTTCCTATCGTTGAGGCGATGATGGCTTTGGTTTTAGTTGATCATTTTTTACGTGATAGAGGTCAGAATGCAGGCGTCCAGCGAAGTTAGCTGTGAGCACCAGTCACGTCACTACCAGCAATTAGTCGATATTTTTAATCAGTGTTTTGCAGATACTGAGCACACGATATTGGTGCGCGGTGACGATGAGCCCTATTATCGTCCAGCCGCCGAAGGTGAAACTTATCATCAAGTGGTATTCGCTCACGGCTTTTTTGCTTCAGCACTTCATGAGGTAGCGCACTGGTGTATTGCTGGGCGGGTGCGACGCCATATCTTCGATTACGGTTATTGGTATGTGCCTGACGGGCGTAATGCAATGCAGCAGCAACAGTTTGAAAAGGTCGAAGTGAAGCCTCAAGCGCTCGAGAAGTTATTTTCCGTTTGTGCCGGGGTGCCGTTTCAGGTCAGTGTCGATAACTTATCGGGTGTTGAGGTTAATCGACAAGCCTTTAATAGTAAAGTAAGCGATCAACTTTTCGATTTTATGCGTACTTCATTACCGACAAGAGCGAAAGTTTTTGCTCAGGCATTATGTCGTTATTACCAACGACCTTGGCCTTCAGTCGAGTCGTTGGCACGTTAACAACGAGGAGGAATTATGAAACGCTATTTTGCGATGTTGATTGCGGTAATGGGTCTTGCAAGTTGCTCTACTATTGAGGGCATGGGACAAGATGTCGAAGATGCAGGCGAAGCTATCGAAGAGTCTGCGGATGAGAATGGAGCTTAGTTAATACATGCAGTATAGCCGTCGTTTCTCGATTGGATTAGTGATAAACCCTTTTGCAGGTATTGGTGGTGCTGTTGCACTGAAAGGAAGTGACGGCGAGCATACTCGCCAAACAGCACTCGCGTTAGGTGCAACGCCAAAAGCCAATCATCGAGTAACGACGGCGTTGCAGCAACTGCAGTATCTAGCTAACCAGATCCACTTTGTAACGGCAGCAGGGTCTATGGGAGCTGACGCCGTCGCAGGGTTGGGCTTTGATTATAACATTGCATATCAACCCCAAGCGCAACAAACAGAAGCGACTGATACACAGGCTGCGATCAGAGCCATTCAAGAACACAATCCCGATGTGATTGTATTTGCCGGCGGTGATGGAACTGCTCGTGATGTCTACACTGCGATTAAGCCGGAACAGTTGGTGCTCGGTATTCCTGCGGGGGTGAAAATTCACTCAGGTGTATACAGTATTAGTCCTAAAGCCGCATCTCGGGTTTTAGAAAATATGATAAGTGGTGGTCTATCCAGTGTCCGTTATGCAGATGTAATGGATATTGATGAAGATTTATTTCGTCAAGGTACGGTAAAAGCGAAACGTTTTGGCGAGATGTTAGTGCCTGACGAGTTGCAGTATATCCAAGCGGTGAAAATGGGCGGCAAAGAGAGCGATGAGCTGGTGTTGGCGGATATAGCAGCCGAAGTTGAAGAGCGTCTTGATGACGAACATTTAATTGTTGGTTCTGGTTCAACCATTAACGCCATTATGGAAGACATGGGATTGAATAATACGTTGCTCGGTGTTGACTGGGTCCACGATGGCGATGTTTTGGCACAGGATCTGACCGAATCAGAGCTCTATGAGCGTGTGAAGCAGGTTTCTTCAGGGCAGGTTAAGCTGCTGCTCACTGTGATTGGTGGTCAAGGTCATGTGATTGGTCGCGGAAACCAGCAATTAAGTCCACGTGTTTTAGACGCGGTGGGGCGAGAAAATGTTTGGTTAGTCGCCACAAAAAGTAAATTAAAAGGTTTGGAAGGGCGTCCGCTGCGAATCGATTCAGGAGATGATGCGCTCGACCACGCTTGGTCCGGCATGATTTCCGTTATTACGGGTTATCATGACGAGGTAGTCGTGCGCATTGAAGCGGTCGATTAAAACTGACGCTTCGGTAGGTGGACAACGAGACCATCAAGCTCTTCAGTCATTTCTATCTGACAACTCAGGCGGCTGTTATCTTCCGGATCTATTGCCATATCGAGCATGTCTTCTTCTTGCTCAGAGGCCTGAGGTAATTTACTTAACCAAGCTTTGTCGACATAAACATGACAGGTGGCACATGAGAGAACACCCCCACATTCACCGACGATCCCATCGATGAAATTTTCGGTAGCGGCTTCCATGACATTGGTGCCTACATCAACTTCGGCCTCGTGTTGACCACCCTCGGCATCAACAAAATATACGGTTGGCATGATTCATTCCTTATACTGCATTCATAATTATTGCCCGATAGGATAGAATACGCGGCTTTTAAGCTCAATCCAAAAATCGCATTTGTTGCACAAATAGGGTGGGAATTTCATGCAAGCAGTGGCGGCTTGGTTAGATAAGTGGTTTGGCTTTTACAGTCGCGGTAGTTCGGTGAAAAAGGAAGTGATTGGCGGCGCTACGACCTTCTTAACCATGGCTTATATTATTTTTGTGAACCCATCGATTCTGAGTGAAGCAGGGATGGATTACGGAGCCGTTTTTGTTGCCACATGTTTAGCTGCTGCAATAGGTTGTTTTGTGATGGGGTTTTGGGCGAACTATCCAGTCGCCTTAGCACCCGGCATGGGGCTCAATGCGTTTTTTACCTATTCGGTCGTTGGCGGCATGGGGTACGATTGGCAGACTGCCCTTGGTGCTGTGTTTTTCTCTGGTATTACTTTCTTTATATTATCGGTTTTTCGCGTGCGGGAATGGATCATCCAGTCCATTCCAATGACCTTGCGGCGAGCGATCGCTGCGGGGATTGGCGCGTTTTTAGCACTTATTGGATTAAAGAACGCGAATATTGTGGTGGCTAATGATGCCACCATCGTGACTTTAGGTCACTTAGGCGATCCATCGGTTATTCTCGCGGCGTTTGGTTTCTTTACGATTATTGGACTGGCAGCACGAGGTGTTCAAGGTGCTGCGTTGATGAGTATTCTTGCTATCACCTTAATCGCCTGGGTCCTAGGTTACGTAGATTTTACAGGTATAGCTTCGATGCCGCCTAGCTTGGCACCGACTTTTATGCAGATGAACATCGAGGCTGCATTTGACTTAGGTATGCTATCGGTCATTTTTGCGTTCTTGTTTGTCGACTTGTTCGACACCTCAGGTACGTTATTGGCGGTTGCTCAGAAGGCCGGACTGGCTAAAAGGGATGGTAGTCTTCCTCGTTTAGAGCGGGCTTTGATGGCCGACAGCACGGCGACAGTCGCTGGCTCAATGATGGGTACGTCGACTACCACCAGTTATGTCGAATCGGCCGCAGGTGTCGCCTCAGGCGGTAAAACGGGACTTGCAGCAGTGGTGGTCGGCGTTTTGTTTCTTTTAGCGATGTTTTTCTCGCCATTAGCCGGCATGATTCCACCGTATGCAACAGCCGGCGCAATTATTTATGTCGCAGTATTGATGTTGTTTACTTTGCAGGATGTTGATTGGAATGACATCACCGAAGCAGCACCGGTGATGGTGGTGCTACTCATGACACCACTCACGTTTTCTATCGCAGATGGTATTGCGCTTGGGTTTATCAGTTACGTCGTTATTAAGCTTCTGGCCGGTAAGACTAAAGAGTTAACCGTTAGCGTGGTATTATTGGCGTTATTATTTATTAGTAAATTTATTTGGTTGGGGTAACAGATTATGGGTTGGCACTCAAATAGAGAGTTTTTTGTTTCTTGGGAAGAACTACATCGCGCTACACGAGAGTTGGCACACCGCCAGTTACCCGCTGAACAATATAAAGGTGTAATCGCGGTGAGTCGTGGCGGTTTAGTTCCAGCTGCGATTATTGCACGTGAATTAAACTTACGTACTGTTGACTGTGTTGCGGTGAGTTCTTATGCACACGGTCAGCAAAAAGATGAGTTGGCATTATTGAAAGACGTATCAGCCACTGAAGATGGAGAGGGCTTCTTGGTTGTCGATGATCTTGTTGATACGGGGAATACCTTGAAGTTTTTACGTAAACGCTTGCCTAAGGCAAAGTTTATCACCGTTTACGCTAAGCCTGCGGGTATTGAGTTAGTAGACGATTATGTCGCTGATCTTGAACAAGAAACTTGGATTCACTTTCCGTGGGATATGCATTTGCACTATGTCGAGCCATTGGCGGGACAGGAAAGCTAAGCTGATAAAAAACCCCGCATTTGCGGGGTTTTTACTGTGATTATTCGTTGCGCAAGGTCTGATTCAAAAATTCAAGCACGCTGTTAATCGGCATTTTTTGTTTCTCACGGTCACTACGTGATTGATACTCGACCATTTCTTCATCGAGATTACGTTCACCAATGACGATTTGATGCGGCACACCGATCAATTCCATATCGGTAAACATAACACCTGGGCGTTCTTTGCGATCATCGAATAGCACATCAAAACCGGCATCGCGAAGTTGCTGATAAAGTTCGTTAGCAACTTTTTGTACACGCGCCGACTTATGCATATTCATTGGTACAATGGCAACCTCAAACGGCGCTAACTCATTTGGCCAGTTGATACCGCGGTCATCGTGGAATTGTTCGATCGCAGCTGCGACAACGCGAGAAACACCGATTCCGTAACAGCCCATGGTTAAGGTTTCGTGTTTACCCGTTTCCGACAATACACCCACCTTCATCGCATTGCTGTATTTCTTGCCTAATTGGAAAATATGACCCACTTCAATGCCGCGCGCAATCTGCAATGTGCCTTGACCACATGGACTAGGATCGCCTGCAACAACGTTACGAATGTCTTCTACAGCAGAGATTTCAGCATCGCGATCCCAGTTGACCCCAGTCAACCACTGACCCTGTTTATTTGCGCCACAAGCAAAGTCGGCTAGCACAGCGGCACTGCGATCAACGATGACCGGCATTGATGCATTAACAGGACCGATAAAGGAGCCGTGACAACCCATCAATTTATCGCTATCAAGCACCTCAATGGGCGCTGCGATCTGTGTTAGCTTTTCAGCTTTAATGGTATTCAGCTCGTGGTCCGCGCGCCAAACTAACATGACGGCCTCAGCCTCCACTTCATCGCTGGCTTTGACCAAAGTACATTGTACTGCTTGTTGTGCATCGACAGCTAATGGCTGCAGGAAAGCACTGACTTCATGACCTGTAACATCATGTACTTGTTTATCTTGACTGGGTTGTGAACGCTCAGTTTTTGGAGCGATTGCCTCTGCCATCTCCACGTTCGCCGCGTAGTCCGAACCATCAGAGAACGCGATGGCATCCTCTCCTGAGCCCGCTAGGACATGAAATTCGTGCGATGCGTGACCGCCAATCGAGCCTGTATCAGCAATAACCGGTCTAAAGTCTAGACCTAAGCGTTGGAAGATACGGCAATAGGCGTCGTACATTTCATCATAGGCTTGCTGCAGTGACTCATCCGTTAAGTGGAATGAGTATGCGTCTTTCATCATGAACTCGCGTGCACGCATCACCCCAAAACGAGGGCGAATCTCGTCACGAAACTTGGTTTGAATCTGGAACAGTGTCAAAGGCAACTGTTTATAGCTACTGACTTCTTTTCTTACCAACTCACTAATAATCTCTTCATGGGTCGGACCTAACAAGAAATCACGCTCATGACGATCTTTAATACGCAACAGTTCAGGACCATAGTCTTCCCAACGGCCAGACTCTTGCCACAAGTCAGCGGGTTGCACCATCGGCATTAAAATTTCTAAGGCGTTGATACGCTCCATTTCCTCGCGTACAACACGCTCAACTTTCTTCAATACACGAAGACCGGTCGGGGTCCATGTGTAGAGTCCCGATGCCACTTTTCGGATCATGCCGGCTCGCAGCATTAGCTGATGGCTGACAATCTCAGCATCAGAGGGCGTTTCTTTTAAAGTAGATAGTAAATATTGACTGCTGCGCATGGTCGAACAATCTCTATGTCAGTTGAACAAAATCGGAGGGAAGTTTAACAGCCTATCTGCAAGCGACAAAGCCTTTTACGGACAATAGCGGACAATTTTTTCTACGGTCACTTCGTTGTCCACAACTCGCCACTTTATATCTAAATCATATAGGCGGCTTGCGTAGGTTTTATTGTCAGTTTTGTTCTTTTTGTAGGCGGGACGCACATCAAAGCTAAGCAATTCAACAATTAACGACTCAAGCTGCGGATAAGTCTCTTTTTGCTGCTTTATGAAATGTGCCGCATCGCGAGCAAAAAAGACCGCGAAGCTGGCGCTAGGTGCTTCGGGTGCGAGCGAACTGCTAGCGTCGTCTATTTTGTCACAATACGGAATATAAGGCTTGATATCGATTAAGGGAGTGCCGTCAACTAAATCGGCACCGGCGACGACTAAATGAAAGTACGGTTCATTATTAACCGCTAATAATTTAACCGCCGACAAACCGATGTTGTTGGGTCTAAACGGTGAGCGGGTGGCAAATACGCCGACTTTTTGGTTTCCTCCAAGTCGCGGTGGTCTCACTTGTGCCTGCCACTGTGAGCCTTTGTTGTGATGAAACTGGAACACTAACCAAAGATGACTGTGTTGCTCGATTCCGCTGAACGCTGCGGGATAATCGTAATCACCGCAAGGCTTGATGATGCCCTGAACGTGGGTAGCGAGTCCTGGTTGGCGCGGTACAGAAAACTTTTCAGGAAAAGGTGTGTGTATATGAGCGATGGTTTGGGGCATTAGGTTGTTTGTCATTTATCTTAACTGTTAGCGGATTTAACTAAATTTTGGTGGTTGGAAAAAATAGAAGCATTGCACTAAAGCTATAAAATTTATCTAAGCTTCTGTATTTAAAAGAAAAAATAACTTTGGCACACGCTTTGCTAAATCTTTACTACAACATAACTGTTTAGTTTGACCTGTTCACGATGTTTGGAACGTCAGCTACAAAAATAACATAGAAAGGAAAGCAACATGATGAAAAATAAAGTATGGCCCATAGCAATTTTTTTAGTCGGTGGTTTGACCGTGACTTCAGCAGCTTGTGCGCAAGACGTTGTTAAGCGTTCACATACATTCAACGTGTCTTCAGATACAGAGCTGAGTGTTGAAGCAGCCGTCGGAACAGTTGAATTCGTGAAAGGCGATATAAACTCACAGGTTGTCGAAGTTGAGCTCGTTATAGAGGCCAATGATGATAGTTTTTTCTATGGTGGTGGTGATATTAACAGCGTGCACTTAGAGGCCGATCAACACGGTAATGAATTAGAATTAAGTATTGAACCGGATGACGAAGAGGTTGAAGTTACTTGGCGTATTACCTTACCCAAACTGAAAGGTGTTGATGCAGAGCTTGGTGTGGGTGAGATGTCTGGCGAACTGTATACCACTAATGCCTCTTTTGAAGTGGGCGTGGGTGAGATTGACTTAGTATTGCACGGTAGTGACGTAGAGCGAGTAAAAGCCGAAGCCGGCATTGGTGACACCCGTATCCGCGGTTCGGTGCGTGGAAACTCGAATCGCGAGCGCGTATTAATGACCTCAGAGAGTGAGTTGACGAGTTCGGGTGAATATCGCATTAAAGCGGAAGTCGGAGTAGGCGATATTACCCTAGATTTTGTGGAATTGAATTAACGCATTGGCGTGGCGACAGTTACTGCTTTGGTACTATCGCCTTGCCAACGCAACTGACTTGAGTGTAACACCGAGCGCTTGAATCTGTCGGAATATTAAAGCACTGTACAGCGAATACATCTGTCGCATTGAAACGTGCTGCATCGTTACGAAGTGCTTGTTGAGCATCTAGAGTTGAAGCAGGGGCGCCACGAAAGGTTGCTTGGCAACTATCTCCAGTAACAACACTCAAGATCTTATGGTGATTCGGGTTGAGCTGCTGGTCATGCAGCTCAACATCATTGGGGGCGACATTGAGGGCTCTTAGAGCAGATTCTTGTGAACCATATTGGTTACCAGTTGAACATCCAGCCATCAATGCACTGCAAAACACAACTGCTAAGAGTATTCGAATCCCCAATGACATTCTCCAATTAAATACTTTTCACTACTTTATCAAAAACTCTTCAAGTGCACGACCGTTGTCCAACGCGTTTTGTAGTGCTTTAGGCATACGCCCCTGACCTGTCCAAGTTTTTAACTCGCCGTTTTCGTCTTTAAATTCATACTTAGGGGGTTTAGGTGCGCGCTTACGTTTTGGTGATACGAGTTTATCACCACCAATTTCATCTTCTAAAATGTCAGAAATATCAATGCCGGCTTCTTGCATGTTGCGCTTAAGTTCGGCGACTTTCTGACGTTTTTCTTCAAGTGCTTTTTCTTGTTCGAGTGCGTCTTCTTCACGCTTGCTGATTACATTTGAGAGTTTCTTTTGAATGTCATATAGCTCGTTTAAATCTAATTCTTTAAGGGCTGCGTTCAAACGACGTTCGTGTGAAATTATATTAATAAACTCGCTCATGGATTCATCTCCGATAATTAAGTAATGGGTGCAGTGTTTATAAAACAATTCTCACTGGTAATTCTATAAGTAAATGCTAAATACGAGATATATTACAATTGGATTAGCTGTTTATTTATAAACATAAAAAAAGCGAGCTAAGCTCGCTTTTTTTCAATTGAATTACATATTGGGGTAAGTCGGGCCGCCACCCCCCTCAGGGACTACCCAAGTAATATTTTGACTCGGATCTTTTATATCGCAGGTTTTACAGTGGATGCAGTTTTGTGCATTAATCTTAAACACATCTTTACCATCTTCTTCTACGACTTCGTAAACCCCCGCTGGGCAATAACGTTGTGCAGGCTCAGCGTATTCAGGTAAGTTGACAGTTAAGGGAATATCCGCATCTTTTAATTTCAAGTGGCACGGCTGATCTTCAGCATGGTTAGTATTGGATAAGAAAACCGACGACAAACGATCAAACGTCAATTTATTATCTGGCTTAGGATAATCTATCGGCTGATAATGACTTGCCTTTTCCGTGCATTTATAGTCGGGCGTCCACTCTTTAAATTTAAATGGTAATTTGCCACCGAAATAGTTTTGGTCAAGCGTATTGTAAGCACCACCTAGTACCGTACCTAATTTGTGAACTGCGCCACCGAAATTACGTGAGCGGTACAACTCATCAAATACCCATGACTTCTCAAATGCGTTTTTATAGGCTTCCAAGTCATCATGCTGCTTGCCCTCAGCGAGCGCTTTAAATACCGTTTCTGCCGCAAGCATGCCAGACTTCATCGCCGTGTGATTACCTTTGAT
Organism: Idiomarina sp. D18; assembly: GCF_057748155.1. NCBI lineage: Bacteria > Pseudomonadati > Pseudomonadota > Gammaproteobacteria > Alteromonadales > Idiomarinaceae > Idiomarina > Idiomarina sp. D18. The sequence goes on along the minus strand of NZ_CM173240.1, from coordinate 1,471,848 downwards.
CTTAGAAAAGTTCAGCGTGCCGGCATTACAACCTAATAGAATTCCGCCTGGGAAAGTCATCTTAGGTAATGAATAATAACCACCTTTAGCGATCGCTCGTGCGCCGTATGTCACACGCTTACCATTTTCTAATACCGCTTTAATCGCAGGGTGGGTTTTGAATCGCTGAAACTCTTGGAATGGGTTGAGATAAGGATTCTTATAGTTCAAGTCGATAATTAAACCGACATACACCTGACCATCATCGGCATGATATAAATAACCCCCTCCTGAACCGTTGTCATTAAGAGGCCAGCCTGCGGTATGTACAACTTTACCCGGTTTGTGTTGTTCAGCCGGAATATCCCAGATTTCTTTAAAGCCGATACCGAAATGTTGTGGAGTCGCGTCTTTATCGAGTTGAAATTGTTGTAATAATTGTTTGCCTAAATGACCACGACAGCCTTCAGCAAAAAGCGTGTATTTTGCACGCAACTCCATGCCTGGCATGTAGCCATCTTTTTCTGAGCCATCTTTTGCAACGCCCATATCGCCAGTGATAACACCGCCAATACTACCGTCTTCGTTTTTAATTAACTCACTTGCGGCAAATCCCGGAAAAATTTCGATACCTAGGCTTTCAGCTTGCTCCGCTAACCAACGGCAAATGTTACCCATGCTAACGATGTAATTACCTTCGTTATGGAAGGTTTTCGGTACTGCAATATGCGGTAATTTACGACTATTTTGCGCATCATTTAATAGCAGTATTTCATCTTCTGTGACGGCTGTATTGAGCGGCGCACCGCGTTCCTTCCAATCTGGGAAGAGTTCGTTCATTGCGCGCGGCTCAAATACGGCACCTGACAATATGTGAGCACCAATATCAGCACCTTTTTCAACCACACAAATCATCAGTTCTTGCTCATTCTCTTGAGCAAGTTGCCCTAGTCGACATGCTGCCGCCAGCCCAGATGGACCGGCGCCCACGATGACAACGTCAAAGTCCATACTTTCGCGTTCCACGTTAACCTCCATAATCATGAGCTGATATCAATCGGCATCAGGCCATGATAGTTTTGCAATAGCTGTGTAATTTCGTCTGCGGGGACGGGTCGGCTGAATAAGTAGCCTTGTCCTATGCCACAGTCTCTACTTAATAAAAACTCGACTTGCTCGCTGGTTTCAATACCCTCAGCGACTAATTGAATATTTAGGTTTTTCGCTAAATTTATAATGGTTTGAACGATAACTGCATCGTCTTCGTTGTCTGGCAGATCGCGCACGAATGAGCGATCAATCTTGAGCGAAGTCACTGGAAAGTTTTTCAGGTAAGACAACGACGAATAGCCGACGCCAAAATCATCGATAGCAAGCGACATACCATGCTCACGCACGGAGTGCATAAAGTTGGTGTGCGATTGTATATTTTCGATAAACACTTGTTCCGTGAGTTCTAACTCAATACATTTGGGTGATAGTCGTGCTTCGCTTACATTATCAACAATGGTGTCAACTAAGTCAGGCAGGTGTAACTGCTTACCCGAGATATTGATTGCCATTGTGAGATCATTGAAGCCCATTTCGTGCCACCGTTTAAGTTGGTTACAGGCGGTCCGCATGACGTACTCGGATAGTGGTATAATTAAGCCTGTATCCTCGGCGATAGGAATAAATTGGTCAGGGCCAATCACTGTACCATCATCTTTTACCCAACGTACGAGCGCCTCAAGGCCTGTAATTCGGTGGCCAAGTAACTCTACTTTCGGCTGATAATAAACTTCTAAAGCCTCTTGCTCTACTGCATGACGTAGCTGTTTGACCATTTCTAATTTTTTTGCCAAATCGCGATGCACTGCTTGGCTATATATGTGATAGGTGTTGCGGCCATTATCTTTTGCTTGATAAAGAGCCGTATCAGCATTTCGAATTAAATACTCGGGATTATTGTCCGCATCTTCAGCGAATGCGATGCCAATGGATGCACTAATGAATAGCTCGTATTCATCGACATAGAAATGAGCGTCGAGTGCTTGCAATAATTGATCGGCAAGCGTCAGGATGTGCTCACGGGATGTCGAGTGAGGTACGGCCAATAGAAACTCGTCCCCGCCCGAACGAGCCAACACAGCTTCATTGGGCGCTAGCTTTTTGATGCGGCGAGCTACCCGCTTGATCAGCTCATCGCCAACGGTATGACCGAGCGCGTCATTGACTTCTTTAAAGCGATCCAAATCAATAAATAATATTGCAGTAAGGCCGTTCTTGGCGTCATCAGCGAGCCATTCGGAAAGAATTCGCATTAACGCATTGCGGTTTATTAGACGCGTCAGGGCGTCGTGTTCAGCAAGATATGCGATTTCTTTTTCAACGCGCTCTCGCTCGTCGATTTCTGAATAAAGTTCGATGTTCGCATCTGCGAGTTGCTGGGCTTTGTATCGGCTTTGAGCAACAATATAGAACACCAAGGTCAGCATCGCCGTGATGAATAACCCGGTAAATAACAAGGTGAGGGCAAGCCCTTGTCGTTCCTCTGCAAGCCTTGCGGGCGTCATCCACACATGCAATTGCCATTGTGAGCCTAGCAGCTGAAGGGTACGGCTAACGGCCCATTGGTCTCGCAAGGTGACGTCACCGGCAAACTGATAGAGCGTCTGACCGTCGCGACTAATAGCTACTTGATAACCTTCAGAAATATTCTGCCGAATGACATTATTTAATAAATCTTGCAGACTAATGATCAATCCTAAAAAGCCTTGGCGCGAGGCATTTTCGATGCGCGAAAACATAACAATGTCGCTACCGATTCGCCCTAAGTTACCGGCGCTACCTATCATCGCATGCTGATTACCCTCAGACTTCAGGAGTGTCGTTGTCAGTTCAGAACCTTTGAAAGGCGTGCCTAATAATTGCGCTTGACGATCGGGCGGATAGTATTTTTGAATGACTAAATCGGGGGATAACCACACCATCGCGGTGATACTTTGATAATAGAGTGAGATAATATTCGCATCGTCGTTCCATCTATCATCGAGCTCTTGTTTACTCTGTTTTAACTCACGCGCGAATAACTCAGTGGCGTATAAGTGCGCCACCAAGTTTTGTCGAACTTCGCGCTGAATATTATAAGCTTCGTTTTCAAGTGCCTCGCGTGCATCTATATTCTCTAGATAGCGTACATAGGAGAACGCGATGATTGAGATTAAGGCCCCTGTTACTATGGTAATAACGGCTTGCTTAGCACCTGCAAAAAGCTTTAAACGCATGAATTAGACTCTCTTAACGACTGAGCTCTGGACGATCCTTAAATTCGTTCAAGGCATCGGGGTTCGCCAACGCATCGGTATTTTGTACGGGTTGCCCATGCACAACGTTACGAACCGCAAGTTCAACGATCTTACCACTAATGGTTCTTGGAATATCGTTCACTTGTAATATAACCGCAGGCACGTGTCTAGGGGTAGCGTTTGCACGAATCGTTTGCTTGATGGTTTTTACTAAGGCGTCGTCAAGTTGCACGCCCTCACGTAGACGCACGAATAGTACCACGCGCTCATCGTCGTCCCATTGTTGACCGATAGCAATACTCTCTAGGACGACGTCCACCTTCTCAACTTGGCGGTAAATCTCCGCTGTGCCAATACGCACACCACCTGGGTTAAGTACTGCATCCGACCGACCGTAAATAATTACGCCGTCATGTTCGGTTAACTCGGCAAAGTCGCCGTGTGCCCAGATGTTATCGAAGCGTGCAAAGTAGGCGTTAAAATAGCGTTGGCCATCGTCATCACCCCAGAACCCAACGGGCATATTGGGAAATGAATTCTCGCACACCAACTCGCCTTTTTGTTGTTTAACAGCTTCGCCTTGATCATTGTACACATTGACCGCTAAACCGAGTCCTCGACATTGTAACTCACCGCGATAAACCGGCAGGATAGGGCAGCCTAGGGCGAAACACGAAACAATGTCGGTTCCACCTGAAATTGATGATAAGCAAAGGTCAGTTTTAATATCACGGTAGACGTAGTCAAAACTTTCTGGAGGCAAGACTGAGCCTGTGGTCAATATGCTCCGCAATGCTTTTAGCTCGTGAGATTGACGCGGTTTGACATCGGCTTTTTCTAGCGCAGATAAATATTTTGCACTGGTACCGAACACGCTGATGTGCTCTTCGTCGGCAATATCCCAAAGCACTTCCGGTTTAGGAGCGAATGGTGAACCATCAAACAAGACTAACTTAGCACCTAATGCGAGCCCGCTGACCAGCCAGTTCCACATCATCCAGCCACAGGTTGTAAAGTAGAACAGCGTATCTTCACGACCTAAGTCAGTATGCAAGCCGTGTTCTTTGTAATGTTGTAATAACGTGCCGCCAGCACCGTGAACAATACATTTAGGCACGCCTGTGGTACCTGAAGAAAACATAATATAGACCGGATGGTTGAACGGCTTTCTTACAAAATCAATATGGCTAGCATCATTATCTAGGAAATCCTCGTAACGCACCATGCGAGCGTCATCGACCACCTCTGACTGACCGCTAAAGTTAACAAGTACCAAATGCTCAACAGTCGGCAAGTTGTCTGCAATTTCGCTTACTTTATCCTTTATATTGAGATTTTTTTGGTTATAAAAGTAGCCATCGACTGTAATCAGGACTTTCGGTTCAATCTGGCCAAAACGGTCGAGTACACCTTGCACACCAAAATCCGGTGAACAGGATGACCAAATTGCACCTAAGCTCGTTGTGGCAAGCATCATTACGATGGTTTCAATGCAATTGGGCATCATTCCTGCGACACGATCGCCACTCGATACACCCTGCGTTTTTAGTGCATGTGCAGCACGAGCAACTTGCAAGTAGAGTGCTTCATAGCTGAGCTCTTGGCGCTCACCGTTCTCGCCGCGAAATACCAGTGCGCTGTGGTTATCTTTATGACGCAGTAGGTTTTCCGCAAAGTTCAACTCCGCCTCTGGAAACCACTTGGCACCTGGAAGCTTGTCTTTATCTTGAACAATGACGTCACCCTTGTCGCCAATCACATCAAAGTAATCCCAAATCAGCGACCAAAATGCTTCGTTGTTATCAATCGACCACTGATAGAGTTCGTGATAATTCGCAAGACCCGCGTCATTATGCACGTTTATCTGTTGCAGGAAATCGCTCATGCGCGCTTCAGCGATTTGATCCGCACTGGGTTGCCAAAGTCGTTCTGCTGCCATGTTAATTATCCTTTTTTTGCCAGTTCTGCGAGTGCCACTTGAGAGCGAGGGCCATGTCCGAGGTGCTGACAAATATCAGCACCTGCGCGGACGAGTGCATCAAGCTCGACGCCCGTTTTAATACCCATTCCGTTTAACATGTATACCACATCTTCGGTCGCCACATTACCGCTGGCGCCTTTTGCGTAAGGGCAACCGCCTAAGCCTGCCACCGCACTATCAACGGTATTCACGCCGAGTTCCAAACAGGCAAGAATATTAGCCAAAGCCTGCCCGTATGTATTGTGAAAGTGCAACGCCAACTGATCCGCCGGCACTACCTCAAGCACGGCTTTAACCATTTCAGCCGCTTGTAGCGGTGTACCGACACCAATTGTGTCGCCAAGAGACACTTCGTAACAGCCCATTTCGATCAATTGCTGCGCTACATGTGCGACATCTTTGAGTGGTACATCGCCTTGGTAAGGACAGCCTAGAACACACGAGACGTAGCCGCGCACGCGTACATTCGCTTGTCGTGCTTGGCTGATTACCGGACGAAAGCGCTCCAGTGACTCGTCGATAGAACAGTTGATATTACGCTGACTAAATTGTTCTGATGCGGCACCAAAAACGGCAACCTCATCAGTATTCACCGCGAGCGCGTTCTCCAATCCTTTTAGATTGGGTGTCAGAGCGGAGTAAGTAATCCCAGAGTGACGTTCTATCTGTTCCATGATCTCGCCACTGTCGGCCATCTGTGGCACCCACTTCGGGCTGACAAAACTAGCGCTTTCTATATATTTTAGGCCCGTTTTAGACAGGGCATTAATCAGCTCTATTTTAGCGGCGGTCGGAACCGCCACTTCATTTTGTAAGCCATCGCGTGGACCGACTTCGACGATATTGACTTCATCCGGCATAGCGCTGCGTTTAAACATGCTTACTCCTTCTCGGCAATAGCAACGAGTTCGTCACCATCACTCACTAAGTCACCCGAGGCAAAAAATACGTCAGTTACTTCACCTGCGCAATGCGCTTTAATGGTGTACTCCATCTTCATTGCTTCCATGATGACAAGGGCTTGGTCTTTCTCAACGTGGTCGCCTTTGCTGACCAAAACATCTGTGATTGTGCCATTCATCGGCGCGACCAGGCCTCCACCGGCATTGTCATCGACCAAGGTATCAGCCACCTTATGGCGATGCAGTGTCACTGGACCTTGTTCGGTAAATACAGTGAGTGTGTCATCACAGGTCGCAATGTAGCGCTGATAGCGATGACCGTTCACAACAACGTTGAGCTGATCATCTCGGATACTCGCTTGGATGGCAAAGCGCTCTTCGCCAATTGTCACGCTAAAGCCATTATCTGTTTGCTCGAGCTCAACATGATTCAGTTCTTCGCCGTCACTGAATTCAACCACGTGCACGGCGGCTTCATTCAAGCGCAGTGCATCAGCACGATTCCACGGACTATTGTTGGTGTTGATTTGCGTTTGACGTTGTAATACATCAAATACTGCCGCTTCAGTGCGTACCCAATTAAGATCTTGGGTCGACTCTGGGAATAACGATTGTTCATACTGCTGGATAAATTCAGTCGTGAGATCCATGCGCATAAATGCTGGATGGCTTGCTAACCGGTGTAAAAACTCAATATTTGTATGCAAGCCCGTCACACGGTACTGCTTCAAAGCGCGTTGTAACTTCAGTAAGGCGCGATCTCGGTCAGTATCCCAAACAATCAATTTGGCGATCATCGGATCGTAGAAACTCGAGATTTCATCACCTTGCTCGACACCCGTATCGATACGCACGCCGGCATTGACTGCTGGGGTACGAAGGTGACGGATCGTGCCCGTGCTCGGTAAAAAGTCGTTGGCAGGGTCTTCTGCATAAATACGCGCTTCGAAAGCATGACCGTTAACGGTGACGGCGTCTTGCGTCAACGGTAAGCTGTCCCCAGAGGCGACCATGAGCTGCCATTCGACTAAGTCTAAGCCGGTAATCATCTCTGTTACGGGGTGTTCGACTTGTAAGCGAGTATTCATTTCCATGAAGAAAAACTCGCCACTGGCGTCGTATAAAAACTCAACCGTGCCTGCACCCACGTAGTCAATAGCTTTTGCTGCTTTGACGGCAGCTTCACCCATCGCTTGACGGGTTGTTTCCGATAGCGCCGGCGCAGGCGCCTCTTCAATGACTTTTTGATGACGGCGTTGTACCGAACAATCTCGTTCTGCAAGATATACCGCGTTGCCATGTTGGTCGCAGAATACTTGGATCTCTACGTGGCGTGGATTACGGATAAAGCGCTCAAACAAGACTTTGTCGTTGCCAAACGATGATTTCGCTTCACGTTTTGCCGAACTTAGTGCAGATTTAAAATCCTGCTCCGATTCGACCACGCGCATACCTTTACCACCACCGCCATAAGCGGCTTTTAAAAGCAGTGGGAAGCCAACCTCTTTCGCTTTGGCAAATAGTGTGTCTTCGTCTTGTTCGCTACCATGATAACCAGGAACTAAAGGTACACCCGCTTCTTCCATAATGGCTTTAGCGGCACTTTTAGACCCCATTGCAGCAATCGCCGAAACCGGTGGACCGACAAAAATAATATCATTCTGCTGACAGAGTTCAGCAAACGATTCATTCTCAGATAAAAAACCGTAACCTGGATGGATAGCATCGGCACCGGCAGATTTTGCGACGTTGATAATCGTGTCTGCTTTTAAGTAACTTTCGTTGCTCGGTGCCGGACCAATGTAATAGGCTTCGTCAGCAAGTTGCGTATGCCGTGCCTGTGCGTCCGCAGCCGAGTATACCGCAATGGTGCGGATACCCATTTGGCGTGCCGTTTCGATAACACGGCAAGCGATTTCACCACGGTTTGCAATAAGAAGTGATTGAATCATAAATAATCCCGTTAACTTTTGCTTTGCCACTGCGGCGCGCGTTTTTCTAGAAATGCAGTGAGGCCTTCTTGACCTTCATCTGATACGCGAATTTTTGCAATTTCTTCGATAGTAAATCGGCGCACCGGGTCACTAGTGGGTTGGTGTGCAACGCCACGAATAAGGCGTTTACACGCGCCCAAGGCTTGTGGTGAATTGTTTAATAGTGCCTCAAGAAGTGATGGCAAGGTGTCTTCAAATTCTTCAACAATTTCAGTGACTAATCCTGCTTGCAAGGCTTTTTCGGCAAAGAAACGTTCGGCGGTCAGCATATAACGACGCGCTTGGCGCTCACCCATAACACGTACGACATAAGGGCTTATCACAGCGGGGATGAGGCCGATTTTGACTTCGCTCAGGCAAAAGCTGCTTTTGGGTTGTGCTAAAACCATGTCGCAACAGGCGGCTAAGCCAACAGCGCCACCAAACGCAGCGCCTTGCACGAGTGCGATGGTGGGTTTGCTTAACTGATCAAGTTGGCTCATTAAGCGATCGAGACCAGCGGCATCATCGATATTTTCTTGATAATCCTTATCCGCCATGGAGCGCATCCAGTTTAAGTCGGCGCCCGCGGAAAAGTTTTTGCCATTGGAACGCAACACTAAAACGCGTGCCTGTTCAGACTCTTCAACTTCAGTTAATGCGGCAACGAGCTCAGCGATCATTTTATCGTCGAAGGCATTGTGCACCTCTGGACGATTCAGAGTAAGCCATGCGACACCACGAGAATCGATAGAAAATTCAGTGTATTCACTCATGATTGCTCTCCTTACATCCGGAATACGCCGAACTGGCTGTCTTCAATCGGTGCGTTAAGTGAAGCGGCAATGCTAAGGCCCAGCACATCGCGGGTTTGTGCAGGGTCGATAATACCGTCATCCCACAAACGGCCCGAAGCATAGTAGGGGTGACCTTGCTTTTCGTATTGTTCAACAATCGGTTGTTTCAGCTTGGCTTCATCTTCCGCACTCAGTTTTTCGCCTTTACGCGCAAGATTGTCCTTGGTGACTTGAGCCATTACACCGGCGGCCTGTTCACCACCCATTACCGAAATACGTGCGTTTGGCCACATAAACATCAGGGTCGGATCGTAGGCTCGTCCGCACATGCCGTAGTTACCTGCACCATAGCTCCCGCCAATGAGCACGGTGAACTTAGGTACTTTGGCGCAGGATACAGCCATTACCATTTTAGCGCCGTGCTTAGCGATACCCTCGGCTTCATATTTTTTACCGACCATAAAACCGGTGATGTTTTGCAAGAACACGAGAGGAATTTTACGCTGCGCGCACAATTCAATGAAATGAGCACCTTTTTGTGCACTTTCGGAGAATAAAATACCGTTATTTGCCACGATCCCGACGGGATACCCGTGAATACGCGCAAATCCCGTCACCAGCGTGGTGCCATAGTTCGCTTTAAACTCATCAAAATCAGAGTCATCGACGACACGCGCAATCACTTCGTGAACATCGTAAGGCTTACGTAAATCGGTGCCAACGATGCCATAGAGTTCTTTTGCATCATAACGCGGCGGCTTGCTTTCGCGTTGATCTAACTGAGTGGGCGCGGGGCGGTTTAATCGTGCCACTGAACGGCGCGCTAATGCCAGAGCATGCTCGTCATTATGGGCAAAGTGATCGGCAACACCAGAAACCCGCGTGTGTACATCGGCACCACCGAGTTCTTCGGCGCTGACTTCCTCGCCCGTTGCCGCTTTAACTAACGGCGGACCGGCAAGAAAAATAGTGCCTTGCTCTTTTACAATCACGCTCTCGTCGGCCATGGCAGGTACATAAGCACCGCCAGCTGTACATAGACCCATGACAACCGCGATCTGCGGAATGCCCTTAGCTGACATGTTGGCTTGATTAAAGAAGATGCGACCAAAGTGATCTTTATCAGGGAATACGTCATCTTGACGAGGTAGGTTGGCACCGCCCGAGTCGACTAAATAAATACACGGCAAATGGCATCGTTCGGCAATTTCTTGCGCGCGCAGATGCTTCTTAACGGTTAAGGGATAATAAGTACCGCCTTTTACCGTTGCGTCGTTAGCAACGATCATACACTCAACGCCTTCGACGCGACCAATACCCGCCACGACACCGGCTGCCGGTACGTAATCGTCGTAAACGTCCCATGCAGCGAACTGACCGATTTCTAAAAACGCTGAACCAGCGTCAAGCAGCTTATTAATACGTTGGCGCGGTAAAAGTTTACCGCGCGACAAGTGACGCTCTTGATATTTAGGACCGCCGCCTTGTTTAATTTGTTCGACTTTAGCGTTCACGTCATCAACGACCGCTTGCATCGATTCATAGTTCGCTTTGAACTGCTCGTCGCGGGTGTTGACTTTGCTTGCAAGAATAGCCACAGCGTCTCCTTTTATTTGGACTCGTTGAACAACTCACGACCAATCAGCATACGGCGGATTTCTGATGTACCGGCACCAATTTCATAAAGTTTCGCATCACGTAACAGACGTCCAGTCGGGTATTCGTTAATGTAGCCGTTACCACCGAGCAATTGAATCGCATCAAGAGCAAGTTGAGTCGCTAGCTCGGCTGCATAAAGTATTGCACCCGCTGCGTCTTTGCGCGTGGTTTCACCACGGTCGCACGATTGCGCCACCGCGTAAACGTAAGCACGCGCTGCGTTAGTGCGCGTATACATGTCTGCGACCTTACCCTGTACCAATTGAAACTCACCAATCGCTTTGCCGAACTGGTTACGATCGTGGATATAGGGAACGACGGTATCTAGACACGCTTGCATGATGCCCAACGGGCCCGCCGCGAGTACAGCGCGCTCGTAATCTAAGCCACTCATCAATACTTCAACGCCACCATTAAGTTCGCCGAGAATATTTTCCGCAGGTACCTCGGCGTCCTCGAACACCAACTCACAAGTATTTGAGCCGCGCATTCCAAGTTTGTCGAGCTTTTGGGCTTGGCTAAATCCTGGGGTGTTTTTCTCAACGATAAACGCGGTGATACCACGCGAGGCCTTTTCGGCGTCAGTTTTAGCGTAAATCACAAAAACGTCGGCATCGGGACCGTTAGTAATCCACATTTTATTGCCGTTTAGTACGTACTTGTCGCCTTTCTTCTCGGCTTTCAGTTTCATGCTGACCACGTCCGAACCCGCATTAGGTTCGCTCATCGCGAGCGCGCCTACATGTTCGCCGGTACAGAGCTTAGGTAAGTATTTTTGTTTCTGTTCTTCGTTGCCGTTGCGCGCGATTTGGTTAACGCACAGATTTGAATGAGCACCGTAACTTAAGCCGACAGAGGCTGATGCGCGACTTATTTCTTCCATCGCGATGACGTGTTCAAGGTAACCCATACCTGAGCCGCCATACTGTTCGTCAACTGTCAAACCAAGTAGACCCATATCACCGAGTTTACGCCATAAATCACTTGGAAACTCATTGGCTTCATCAATTTCAGCTGCACGAGGTGCGATTTCATCGCGTGCAAATGCGTTGACTGCTTCACGCAGCATGTCCGCGGTTTCGCCTAAGCCAAAGTTAAAAGAATTAAATTGCGTAATCATAATGACTCCTGAGATGAGACTACTTTCTTGGTTGTCGTTCGCACTGACTCAAGTTCGTCTTGGCAACGTTGCTCAAGACCCGAGAGCTCAGTCAGTAATACGTTGATATCTTCCATTTGTTGCTTGAGTGATGCCTTTTTCTCGGCGATTAACTCAAGTACCTTTTCTAACTGTGCAGCCGAACTATTGTCTGCGTCATACAACTCAAATAAACGTCGGGTTTCAGCTAACGAGAAACCTAACCGCTTGCCACGTAAAATAAGTTTTAGACGGACGCGATCTTTATTATTGTAAATTCGATGTTGACCTTGACGACGAGGCGACAGCAACCCTTCGTCTTCGTAGAAGCGGATAGAACGGGTCGTAATGTCAAATTGTTTTGCCAATTCGCCGATCGTATAAGTGATTTTGTTACTCATCAGACTTGCTTTTTAGTTGACCTAAGATCTAAGCTTAGAGGAAGTTTACGTTAACGTAAAGTGGTATTGGAGGAAAGATGTCAAACGATTCGGTCGTAATTGTTGCCGCAAACCGGACAGCAATGGGGGGCTTCCAAGGTAGCCTGAGTGAAGTCAGTGCGCCTAATTTAGGGGCTACTGCGATTAAAGCTGCGTTAGGAAATAGCGGCCTCAAAGAAACCGATGTTTCTGAGGTCATTATGGGTAACGTACTGCCGGCGGGGTTAGGTCAAGCGCCCGCACGTCAGGCGATGTTATATGCCGGTTTACCGCAAAGCACAGGTGCTACGACCATTAATAAAGTCTGTGGTTCAGGCTTAAAAGCAGCGATGTTTGCAACGGACCTAATTCGTGCAGGCTCAGCAGATGTTGTTGTGGCAGGCGGTATGGAAAGTATGTCGCGTGCGCCTTACTTACTTGACAAAGGCCGTAATGGGTACCGTATGGGACATGGTCAATTGTTTGACCACATGATGCTCGACGGCTTAGAAGACGCGTACGAAGGTAAAGCCATGGGCTGTTATGCTCAGGATACCGCAGACAAGTATGGATTAGATCGCGATGCGATGGATAACTTCGCGATTAACTCGTTAGAGAAAGCGCAGGCCGCCATTGAAAAAGGTTACTTCAAAGGTGAAATTACGCCGTTGACTTATTCAACGCGCAAGGGTGATGTTACCGTAGATACCGATGAGCAGCCGGGTAAAGCACGACTCGATAAGATCCCACAACTACGTCCAGCGTTTAAGAAAGACGGCACTATTACAGCTGCCAACTCAAGCTCAATCTCGGATGGGGCTGCGGCGCTTGTATTGATGCGCGAGAGTGAGGCTGCTAAGCGCGGTTTGAAACCGCTTGCTCGCGTTAAAGGGCATGCAACTCATTCTCAGGCGCCTGCTGAGTTTACTGTGGCGCCTATTGGCGCTATGGACGCGTTGTTGAACCAAGTCGGGTGGAGCAAAGAAGACGTCGATTTATGGGAAATCAACGAAGCGTTCGCCATGGTCACCATGTTAGCAATCAACGAAATGAAGCTTGATGCTAACCGCGTTAATGTCCACGGCGGTGCGTGTGCGTTGGGTCATCCGATTGGTGCCAGTGGCGCCCGCTTGCTGGTTACCTTGCTTCACGCATTGAAGCAACGCGGCGAGAAACGGGGTATTACCTCACTATGCATTGGTGGTGGTGAAGCCGTCGCACTTGCCGTTGAAATGATGTAGTCAACGGCTTAGGTTACGTTGCTGGCGCGAAGCCAAAATAACAGCAATAACAATTAAGCTCGCGCCCAGCAACCATCTTAACCAGTCGGTATCGTGTTGCCAAAACAATACGTTAACGAGAATCCCAGCGGGAATTAAGGCATTATTCATAGCCGCGAGCTGTCCGGTATTGACCCATTTGCTGGCTAGGTTCCAGCCGAGATAGCCAAGGCCGGAGGCGACAATGCCGAGCCACAACAAAATGCCCCATTGTAAGGGTGTAGTAGGTAGCATTTGGTGATTGCCAAACAGTAAAACACCTAAGCCAGAGACGAGGCTAGCACCGGCAAAAAATGCGGCGAATTGTTGAATTTGATTTTGCGTTGAGCCGAGGTCTAAGCGTTTGTATGCTACTTGGCCGGCAGCGAAGCATAAATTGGCGGCTTGAATCAAAGCAAAGCCAATAATGAAATCAGCGCTTAGCCCCTGGTAACGAATGATGGCAGCGCCTAAGACTGAGATGGCGGCTGCGAGCCACCAAGTGAATGGTAAGCGGCGGCGCCCTAAAATGATTTCGTCGATGAGTGTAATGTAAAGCGGGGTGAATATCGTGAACAATAGTACCTCGGCGACACTCAAATAAAGAAATGCGTGATACAAAAACAAGTACATTAAGCCGATTTGTACGGCACCAATTCCGGCAAGTTGGGTCAGTGTTTTAACCGAATAGGCTTTGAGCTGACGCCATTTGAATAATGGCAAGATAGTAAACAAAGCCAGTAGCATGCGGATAAACACGACCCAATAGCCATCAACTTGGCCGGCAAGGTATTCGCCAATGAGCGAGAAGCTTGCCGCCCAGAGTAACGTAATAAGAATTAAAAGTGGCACGGTATGCGTCTCTTTTAAGGATTATGAAAATTTGGTTTATAAAATAACACAACAAGAAGGTGAGTTATGTCTAAAAAAGTGCCTCTGTATATCGACGGAGAGTTTCGCGCTTCAAAAGCTGAGTCTTGGATTCCGGTAACCAATCCAGCGACCCAAGAAGTGATTGCTGAAGCTCCATGCGCGACTCAAGACGAGATGGAAGCTGCTGTTGCGAGTGCACGAGAAGCCTTTAAAACGTGGAAAGAAGTGCCTGTTTCTGAGCGTGCTCGTGTCATGATGCGCTATCAGGCATTGCTTAAAGAACACCAAGAAGAAATTGCAGAAATCTTAGCGCAAGAGACTGGAAAAACCTTTGAAGATGCCAAAGGTGATGTATGGCGCGGCATTGAAGTGGTTGAGCAAGCCGCGAACATTCCATCATTGATGATGGGTGAGACGGTCGAAAACGTAGCACGCTCTATCGACTCTTACAGCTACATTCAGCCGCTCGGTATTTGTGCGGGTATCACGCCGTTTAACTTTCCCGCGATGATCCCATTATGGATGTTCCCGATGGCTATTGCCTGTGGTAACACTTTCATCTTAAAGCCTTCAGAACAAGATCCATTGACGCCAACACGCTTAGTTGAGCTATTTGAGCAAGCGGGCGCGCCTAAAGGCGTACTGCAGGTGATTCACGGTGGTAAAGACCAAGTTGATTTCGTTTTAGACCATCCTGAAATTCATGCGTTATCGTTTGTTGGTTCAGTACCTGTCGCCGAATACATTTATCGCCGTGGTACTGAGAACGGTAAACGCGTACAAGCGTTCGCGGGCGCTAAAAACCATTGTGTCATCATGCCTGATGCTAACAAGCAGCAAGTCATTAACAACCTCGTCGGTGCTTCTGTCGGAGCGGCAGGCCAACGTTGTATGGCAATTTCAGTCGCAGTATTTGTCGGCGCGGCGAAAGAGTGGATCCCTGAAGTCGCTGAAGCGATTGCAAAAGTTCGTCCAGGCGCTTGGAACGATGAGAACGCAGCGTACGGACCTGTCATTAGTCCACAAGCTAAAGAGCGTATTGAACAAATGATCACCGACGGTGAAAATGAAGGTGCCAAGCTACTTGTCGATGGTCGTGGTTGCACCGTGGAAGGCTTGCCGGACGGCAACTGGGTTGGTCCAACGGTATTCTCTGAAGTCACCGCTGATATGGATATCTATAAAAAGGAAGTCTTTGGTCCCGTGCTTAGTATGATGGAAGTCGAGGATCTAGACGATGCACTGACGTTGGTGAACAACAACCCGTACGGTAACGGCACGTCAATCTTCACTTCGAATGGTGCGGCAGCGCGCAAATATCAACACGAAGTCACTGTCGGTCAGGTTGGTATCAATATTCCTATCCCGGTGCCATTGCCGTTCTTCTCGTTCACTGGTTGGAAACGTTCATTCTTTGGTGACTTGCATGCTTATGGTAAGCAAGCGATCCGCTTCTACACCGAAACCAAAACCGTGACTGCGCGTTGGTTTGAGAGTGATATTGAGGCGAGTGGACCTAATATGTCTATTCACCTGAAGTAATTGATAAGTTAAAGGTAGTTAGCATGAACTTTGAATTAACAGAAGACCAACAAGCCTTTGTCGATACTGCCAAAGCGTTTGCGGATAAAGAACTTGCACCTAACGCAGCGCGCTGGGATGAAGAAGCTCATTTCCCCATCGAGGTTTTCCGTAAGGCGGGTGAGATGGGCTTTATGGGAATGTATACCCCAGAAGAGGCGGGTGGTTTTGGCATGAGTCGTTTAGACTCAGCGCTCATTTTCGAACAATTAGCGGGTGGTTGTACAGCCACCACCGCGATGATGACCATTCATAATATGGTGACCTGGATGATTGGCTCATTCGGTCAACAAGACGTCATCGATGAATGGGTGCCAGAATTAGTGACGGGTGAAAAGCTCGGCTCTTACTGTTTAACTGAGCCAGGCTCTGGTTCAGATGCCGCAAGTTTACGCACCAGCGCTAAAAAAGAAGGCGATGAGTACGTTCTCAACGGTTCTAAGATGTTTATTTCAGGTGCCGGTTCAACGGATGTGATGGTGGTCATGGCACGCACTGGAGAGGCGGGCCCTAAAGGTATTTCTGCCTTTGTTGTGCCAGCCGATGCAAAGGGCATCAGCTATGGCAAAAAAGAAGATAAAATGGGTTGGAACGCTCAACCTACCCGTCTGGTAACCTTTGAGGATGTGCGTATCCCAGCCAAGAACTTGTTGGGTGATGAAGGAGAAGGCTTCAAGTTCGCGATGATGGGACTGGATGGAGGTCGTATCAATATTGCGGTCTGTTCCGTAGGTACCGCGCAGGCGGCATTGGAGACAGCATCTGCATATATGCACGAACGCAGTCAGTTTGGTAAACCGTTAGCAGCATTCCAAGCGCTTCAGTTTAAACTGGCGGACATGGCGACTGAACTGGTTGCCGCACGTCAAATGGTTCGATTGGCTGCTTCGAAAGTGGATAACAATGATCCCGATAAGACAACCTATTGTGCGATGGCTAAACGCTTTGCGACGGATATCGGTTTCCAAGTGTGTAATGAAGCACTACAAATCCATGGTGGTTACGGCTATATCAAAGAATATCCGCTTGAGCGCCATGTTCGTGATGTGCGCGTTCATCAAATTCTTGAGGGAACCAACGAAGTGATGCGACTGATCATTGCACGTCGCATTCTAGCTGATAGCGACCGCCAAATTTTGTAAGGAGTCGGCATGCAAACTCCCGTAATTCTTGAAACAATCAACGCCGGTGACAAAGTCATCGGCGTTGCTACGCTAAACTCTGAAAAATCACTCAACGCGCTCAGCTTGGCAATGGCAGAAACACTGCTGCCCCAATTACAAGCTTGGGCTGATGATCCTCAGGTGGCTTGTGTTTGGCTGCAAGGCGCAGGTGAAAAAGCGTTTTGTGCCGGTGGCGACATCGTTGCTATGTACAAAGCGATGCAAGCACAGCCCGGCCAATTAGTTGAAGAAGTCGAGAACTTCTTTACTACGGAATATCAATTAGACTATGCCATTCAGACCTATCCAAAGCCGATCATCTGCTGGGGTGATGGTATTGTGATGGGCGGTGGTATGGGCCTAATGAATGGCGCCAGTCACCGTATTGTAACGGAACGCTCATTGCTAGCGATGCCGGAAGTAACCATCGGTTTGTACCCCGATGTGGGGGCAACGTATTTCTTGAACCGGATGCCGGAAGGTTGTGGTGCATTCTTAGGGATGACTGGCGCGACTATGAATGCGTCTGACGCTCTTTTCCTTAATCTTGCTGATCAGTTCGTCGGTCACGAACATAAAGCTCAAGTCATCGAAGCACTACAGGCTATTGAATGGGGTGATACGGGCGCACTGAATCATCAAAAAGTGACCGATACACTCGAGCGTCTTGCTGAACAAGATGATACTGCGTTACCCACTCCTCAAGTTGAACCCCATCTTGAGACCATACAACAATGTATGTCTGCAAGTAGTGTGACGGAAGCGACCCAACGAGTTTTGGCTGAGCAACAAGATGATAAGTGGTTCCAGAAGGCGCAAAAAAATCTAAGTCATGGTTGCCCAATCACGCCTCACTTAGTGTGGCAACAAACTCATCATGGTGCGGATCTGTCATTAGCAGACTGCTTTAGATTCGAGCTTACATTATCGTGTAATTGCGCCGTGCGTGGTGATTTCGCCGAGGGTATTCGTGCATTACTCATCGACAAAGACAAACAGCCGCAGTGGCAGTTTGCAAGCGTAGGCGATGTGACGGAAGAGGCCATCGACGGGTTTTTCGATCCACCGTGGGGCGAGCGTACACATCCATTAGCAGCGCTTGAGCAAGTGTTGATGAAAAAATAATAACTATCGACAACAAGAAGGAGTCGAACATGGCGAATGTCGCATTTATCGGATTAGGCAACATGGGTGGACCGATGGCCATGAACTTGGCTAAAGCAGGTCACAATGTAAATGCGTTTGATTTATCGAAAGACGCCCTAGCACAGGTTGAAGCTGCGGGCGCCCGAGCCTGTACAAGCCCTCGCGAGGCGGTTGAAGGCGTGGAGTTTGTCGTCAGCATGTTACCCGCCGACCATCATGTCGAGTCGGTCTACTTAGGTGATGAGGGACTTGTACACGTATTGACGGATAAGCAGTTGGTCATTGATTGCAGTACCATCTCTTCGGAAGCTGCGATCTATGTGGGTGAACAATTACAACAAGCGGGTATTGCCTTTATTGACGCACCGGTTTCAGGTGGTGTCGGTGGCGCCAAAGCGGGGACCTTAACGTTCATCTGCGGTGGCACTGAGGGCAATGTGGATCGTGCACGCACCGTACTCAATGACATGGGCAAAAATGTGTTCCGCGCGGGTGATGTCGGTGCGGGTCAAATCGCCAAAATATGCAATAATATGCTGCTTTCAGTACTGATGGTAGGTACTTCTGAGGCATTGCAACTTGGTAAAGCCAATGGTCTTGATCCGAAAGTATTGAGTGAAATCATGTTGCAAAGTTCAGGTCGCAACTGGACATTAGAAGTCTATAATCCGTGCCCTGACGTGATGGAAGGTGTACCATCGAGTAATGATTATCAGGGTGGCTTTATGGTTGATCTGATGAGTAAAGACTTGGGTCTTGCACAGCAAACCGCATTAAAGTCGGGCGCTGCTACGCCGATGGGCGCTTTAACCCGTAACCTCTATCATGGATGGTCGCAGCAGGGCCATGGTCGACAAGACTTCTCGAGTATTTTTAACTATTTGACACCGATCTCGAAAAAATAAAGAGGCAGTTCATGCAAGTAAAAGATAGCGTAATTGTAATCACAGGTGGCGCACAAGGCTTAGGCTTGGCGATGGCAGAAGATTTTGCCAAGCAAGGCGCACAACTGGCGTTAATTGATATTAACGGCGATGTATTAGGTGATGCACAAGAAGCCTGTGAAAAGTTGGGTGCTAAAAAAGTGATCGGCTATGAAGTCGATATCACCGATGAGGAATCAGTCGAGACGGTATTTGAGCAAATTCAACAAGAGTTTGGTGGCATTGATGTCTTAGTTAATAACGCCGGTCTATTGCGTGACGGGTTATTGATTAAGTTCAAAGATGGCGAAATCAAGCAGAAGATGCCACTGCAACAATTCCAGTCGGTGTTGGATGTTAACCTTACCGGTACCTTCCTGTGTGGTCGTGAAGCGGCAGCGCAAATGGTTAAAGCCGGTAAGAAAGGTGTCATCATTAATATCTCAAGCGTCGCACGCGCGGGTAATATCGGTCAAACTAACTATGCTGCCACCAAAGCCGGTGTTGTAGCAATGACGGTTACTTGGGCGCGTGAACTCGGTCGTTATGGTATTCGCTGTGGTGCTATCGCGCCAGGCTTTATTGAAACACCGATGACTGCCCAAATGAAGCCAGAAGCGGTAGAACGTGCTTTATCCATGGTACCTCTAAAACGTTGGGGTCAGCCGACTGAGATCGCTCATAGCGCGCGTTATATCATTGAAAACGACTTCTTCAGTGGTCGCGTCGTGGAGATTGACGGTGGTGTGCGTTTATAATTAAACGCTAAACCGAACCCCATGTGGCTCATAGCTGAGCGTCTCTGTTATAGTATTCGTTGCTCGAGTGCTAACAGAGACGCTTAACTATGAAAATGACGTATCCCTTACTCTTTAAAACCATTCCTATCTGCGCGATTTGGCTCGCACTGTGCATTTTAGCGTTAGCTTATTTAGAGTGGCCAAACGATTTACTGTCGCAAATACTCACATCTATCGTTGCCCTTGCGAGCGTTGTTTTCGCGTTTAAGCTATCCGGCGAGATTTTCTTTAAACAAATTAATTTGAAGCAATCAGAGCTCAGTTACACGCAGGCATGGTCTCAACCTCGTACGCAACGCTGGGCTGATGTTACTGAGGTCGACTACTCACCTCTATGGCACTCATTTAAGCTGAAGTTCGATAACGGCGAGCAGTTAAATGTCAGCGTAATTTTGACCCACCTTACTGAATTTTTGGGCTTAATGGCACACGAACTGCCCCGCGATAAGTATATCGATGCGGTGAATAAGTTCAGTGGCGCGATGGGCGGGGATAAATGACATGCGAAAATTGCCGCCGCTGAACGCGCTTAAATCTTTCGAAGCTGCAGCACGCCATTTGAGCTTTACTAAAGCAGCAGAAGAACTATTCGTAACCCAAGCCGCGGTGAGTCATCAAGTCAAAGCGCTGGAAGAATTTTTGCAAATTAAGTTGTTTATTCGGCGTAATCGGACACTATTACTGACCGAAGAAGGCCAGGCGTATTATCTGCAGTTAAGAGATATTTTTGCGCAACTAATACAGGCGACTGACAAGTTAAGACTGGTCTCTGAGAAGGGTGCCTTGACCGTCTCAGTGCCACCGAGCTTTGCTATTTTGTGGTTCGTGCCCCGCTTGAGCAGTTTTCGGGAGGCGCACCCGGATATGGATATTCGTATTAAGGCCGTGGATGAAATTACCGGCTCACTCACCGACGACGTCGATGTCGCCATTTATTATGGTGATGGACGCTGGCCAGGGGTAAAGAGTTACCGTTTGCACAAAGAGTATTTGTGGCCAGTGTGTTCACCTATTTTGGCTGAACGCATGAACGTCCAGACCCCGGCCGATTTGCTAAAGCATACGCTGTTGCATGATGAAACACGGAATGCCTGGAACGACTGGTTTGAAATGGTGGGCGAAAGAAAACCGATAAAAGATGGTGGGCCTGTATTTAGTCACTCAAGCCTCGCATTACAGGCAGCGGTGCATGGGCAGGGCATTGCCTTGGCGAATCACGTTTTGGCTAAACCAGAAATTGATAGCGGGCACTTGATACGTATTTTTCCTCAGGCGCTGCGCCGTAATAAGGCATTTTATCTTGTCTGCCGTGACAATCAGTCAGAAATCGGTAAGATCGCCACCTTTCGCAACTGGATCATGCAATTGGTGCACGAAGAAGAACGCGCCTTCGAGTTGAAATCAGAATGAAGCATCTAAAGGGAACGACCTATCAAGTCGTAGGTGAAAGCAACGCGCAACGTATCGTCTTTTTTCATGGCTCGGGGGGTGGCCCAGATACCCCTTTTATGGAGTTTTTTACCGACCAGTGGCAAGCACTCGGTTTTGAGATCGTACGCCCGGACTTTCCGTACTGGCAAAAAGTCCGAGCAACTGGAGTTAAGCGTCCGCCGGATAGGATGGAACGTCTAGTAGAGCAAATGCAGATGTGGTTATCTGCGTTGCAGCAAGACGGTAAACCTACTTGGTTTGCAGGGAAGTCACTGGGAAGTCGAGTCATGTTGCGACTGGCGGATGAATTTGAAGCGCAGGGTCAAATCGCGCTGGGATTTCCATTTAATCCACCGTCTAAACCCGAGCGCTCTCGCTTAGACGAGTTAGGGTATGCACGTAGTCCCGGATTAATTATCGAGGGGACGCGCGATCCATTTGCAAAACAGGTTCGCAATAGCGCGTTAATATTGCCGTCACATTGGCAGATTCAATGGCTTGAGGGCGGTGATCATGGGTTTGAACCGACGGCCGCTAAACGTCATTTACGTGAGCGCTTATGGCTTCAGGCGAGCCGACTTACTGAGGAGTTTTTAAAATGATGAGTCAGTTATTGATAATTATTGCAGCACTATATGGTGCGGTAGCGGTTGCACTCGGGGCATTCGCGGCACATGGGTTAAAGAGTCGATTGAGTGAACAGTTACTGACGGTATTTCAGACCGGTGTAACCTATCAGTTCTATCATACACTCGCGTTATTGCTGGCGGGGTTATGGCTTCGATTTGCCCCCTCACCATGGGTCGCTGCCGCGGGCATCTTCTGGGCGTTAGGTGTGGTATTATTCTCAGGTAGTTTATATGCGCTGGCGCTGACCAGCATCAAATGGTTTGGTCCGATAACACCGCTCGGTGGTTTGTTATTTATTTTGGGTTGGATTTGCTTATTAGTTGGAGCAGTTAAAGCATGAATGGATTGGTATTGCTGTGTCGTGCAGGTTTTGAAGGAGATTGTGCGGCAGAGATCCAAGAAAAAACAGCCGCACTCGGTGTATATGGGTACTGCCAAACACAGGCTGATCAAGCCTATGTAGTTTATCATTGCCAAGCAGAAGAAGCGGATCATTTAGCCAAAAAATTACCACTAAAGGAACTGATCTTCACCCGCACGTTTTTTGTTCTTTTAGCAAGTGCTCAGCTTGCAGGTATTGAGGATCGTGTCAGTGTCGTTAAAGAAGCGTTAGAACCTCATAAAGAGTGGTTTGGGCTTGCGGGGGCGTTACGTGTAGAAACACCTGATAGCAATGAAGCGAACGCGATCGCTAAGTTTTGTCGTAAGTTTGCTGTACCGTTACGCCAGGGCTTACGCGCTGTCGACTTGCTAAGCAAGAAGCCACTCGCGAAGCGTCCGTTTTTACACGTGTTTTTTGTTAATAAGGCGTACGCTTTATTGGGGTATTCCTACAGCTTCAATCAGAGTCCTTATGAAGAAGGGATTTTGCGTTTACGCATGCCATCCAATGGACCGAGTCGCTCTACGTTGAAGTTAGACGAAGCATTTCATGTTTTCGTGCCAGAAGAGGAACGTGAGCAGCGAATTCAAGCCGGTATGCGTGCAGTCGACCTCGGTGCCGCACCGGGCGGTTGGACATATCAACTGGTACGTCGTGGCATGATGGTACAAGCCGTCGATAATGGTCCAATGGCGGATAGCCTAATGGAGACCGGTCAGGTAGAGCACATTCGTGAAGACGGTTTTAAATATCGTCCCAAGCGTCGCAATGTCACTTGGCTCGTGTGCGATATGGTCGAAAAGCCTGCGCGGGTAGGTGAGCTAATGACAGCCTGGCTGTTAGAAGAATACTGCAAAGAAGCAATATTTAACTTAAAGCTACCGATGCGTCAACGCTACGCCTCTGTAAAGCAGTATTTGGAACAAATAACCGAGCAGCTGCAAGAGCAGGGCGAACGGAGCTTCGAAATTCAAGCCAAACATTTGTATCATGACAGAGAAGAAATCACGGTACACCTACGCTGGCTATAACCCAAGCTGAAAAAATAGATGTTTTACGCGTACGTCGCGCACATTGCGCGACGATGCACAAGACCCACCTGATGAGTGTATCGGGTCGTAGGCATCGCAGTAGGTCGCGCATTTTGCGCGACTTTGCGCTGGACGCGTCACCCATACGGGCATAGATAGTTTAAGCTATAACGGAGCGGGGCGTTTAACGCAATTAGGGGATACTGATATTTCAGTAACAGGAATGTCGGGTGCAGATCTGTCTAAAGCTGCTGTAAATTCAGGAACTGTTCATCTTGACCAAAAAAATGTTGGTCCGAAAACTCAGTTTTACAAACAGTGGGTAAGGAAGCCAAATCCATGATAAAAATCATTAATTTGATAGCCATTTCATTACTAGTTTTGGCAACTAGTTCATGTTCTTGGAAAGCTAATGGCATGACAAAAGTCGCTTTAATTACTGAAAAAAATATTTGTGAGCTTTATTTAGGGAAAAGTGAAAAACTATTCCAAGATTCTTTTGAAAAGCTAACTGTTTATACAGAAGATGGTGAAAGCTATAAATTTAGAGGCAAAGTATGTAACGGCACTACATTGGTTGAGTTTGAAACAAACAATTATGTTGTCAGTAAAATATCAATACTTGAACCTGACTTTTGTAATAACGGTGTATGTATTGGAATGTCGTTTGAAAAAGTCAAAAAGCTTTTACCAAGTGCTAAGCTGTTTTTTAGTGGTGAGGAAGGAGGTATCTTCTCACTTGAAGATTTGAATGGCATTCGATATGAGTTTGCAACTGATGGAATAAGTATTGACTGTTAT
This sequence comes from Idiomarina sp. D18, assembly GCF_057748155.1. Lineage (NCBI taxonomy): Bacteria > Pseudomonadati > Pseudomonadota > Gammaproteobacteria > Alteromonadales > Idiomarinaceae > Idiomarina > Idiomarina sp. D18. The sequence continues at coordinate 1,447,693 of NZ_CM173240.1, read as the reverse complement.
GTTAATCAAGATAATTGCACAGATAAGATTCAAAAAGCACAATTAGAAGCCATTATTATTTGAATCGAGAGTGTTCAATATTCTGTGTCAGCCAAGTTTTCATAAATCTATATGGCCATCCAGTCGACCTTCAAAGTGGATGGTTAGCTGAGACAGTGTCAGATTCCAGTTCTGCACCGGGTGCGACCAGCGCTCAGTTGCTTTTAACATACCCGCGTACAGCAGCTTAAGCAAGCTACTCTCATTGCTAAAACCGCCTTTGGTTTTGGTTAGTTTTCGGAATTGGCGGTGTACGGCCTCAACGGCATTGGTTGTGTAGATAACGGTTCTAACATAATCCGGATTGGACTTCCCAGCTTTCACTAGACAGTCTGTATATTCTCAAAGTACGCTTTTTAAAACTTATCACTACGATGCACAAGACCCACTGATGAGAGTACCGGGTCGTAGGCATCGCAGTAGGTCGCGCATTTTGCGCGACTTTGCGCTGGACGCGTCACCCATACGGGCATAGATAGTTTAAGCTATAACGGAGCGGGGCGTTTAACGCAATTAGGGGATACGCAGTACCAGTACGATGCGCACGGTCATCGCCTCACTGTAGAGCAGGGTGGACAAAAACGGCTAACGGTATACAGTCGAGAGGGTGCGCTGTTAATGAGCGCGCAGAACGGACATAGTAGCTATAAGATAATCCTAGATGGTGAAACAGTGGCTCAGGTGGGAGATGATTTAAGTCCAGCCAGCCAACAAGGATACACGGGTCATGTTGGCGATAACACCGGGCTCGTTTATATGCAGGCACGATACTATGATCCGGTGATTGGGCGTTTCTATTCGAATGATCCTCTTGATGTTCTAGGGCATATTGGAAAAGGTAACCCCGTTCATGGGTTTAATCGATACACTTACGCAAACAATAACCCGTATAAATATACTGATCCGAATGGAGAGTTCCCATTTCTCCAAGTTGGAGCTGGTGTAATTGGATTTGCCATAGGTGCAATTTCAGAAGCAGTCACAAATGAAAATGCTTCTTTTGGTTCAGTACTGAAAGCCGGAGGAGTTGGCGCTGCGGTTGGTGTTGCTACTACGTTTGGTGGTGGCCTTTTAGGAACAATGGCTGTTGGTGCTGGTGCAAATGGACTCGGCGAAGTTGCAAACCAAGCGATGGATGGTGAGTTTAACACTGGGGATGTTATCAAAGCGGCGGCTATCGGGGCAGTTGGTGGAGCAGTTGCAAAGACAGCCGCAAAAGTTGCTGTCGCAGGTAGAGGGTTGCCCAATAACTCTGCTACACAGGCATCTAATAATATGACAGGAGCTAACTCCCAACGTATATTGGCTGATTCAAAGACGTTGAGTACAACACCGGGTAATCGGGCCGTTGCTGAGGTCAAACTTGGCGGGGCATACGGAACAGGAGCTGCCGCAGAAGCAGCACATCAAAAGATTCAGTGTAATGATGATTCTTGTTAAAGTTGAGAAATATGAAAATAGATGTTTCAGAGGGTAAATCAAAGAAAGCTAACAGATTGAGAGCAATGATTGGATATAGCAGCTTGATTATTGCTAGCTTAACTATTTACTTCTTGGGAAGTCTGGTCGTCGGCTTCTACGGTTTTGAACTTCAAACTCGTATACGAGACGTTGACCTGTCGAGCGCATCTTTAGTATTCATATCAATGTTACCAATTGTTGCTTTAGTAATTTGGGCAACTCTGGCAACTGTGCGTTGGATGTTTAAGATACTCAACATATAGAATATCGAGCTTTTGAATCCAAAGCTTCGCCCTCAGGGAGCGGGGCTTTGTTTTCTTGCTCTCATCAAGGAGAGTAGTCGCTGTTCAATATTCAGATGAGGCGGTGCAAGGTTTCGTATCAATGCCATACTTGGTGGCAAAAGCCATCAGTTTCTTATCGTAAAATTTGATATCCCGTTGGTAACGGCAGAAGAACTTTATTTCTGCATTTTCTTGGTCATAGATAGCCCGAATATCGTTTTCCCCGGCATCAATCGAGAAAGTTCCTAGACTTCCCAGCTTTCACTAGACAGTCTGTATATTCTCAAAGTACGCTTTTTAAAACCTATCACTACGATGCACAAGACCCACTGATGAGAGTACCGGGTCGTAGGCATCGCAGTAGGTCGCGCATTTTGCGCGACTTTGCGCTGGACGCGTCACCCATACGGGCATAGATAGTTTAAGCTATAACGGAGCGGGGCGTTTAACGCAATTAGGGGATACGCAGTACCAGTACGATGCGCACGGTCACCGCCTCACTGTAGAGCAGGGTGGACAAAAACGGCTAACGGTATACAGTCGAGAGGATGCGCTGTTAATGAGCGCGCAGAACGGACATAGTAGCTATAAGATAATCCTAGATGGTGAAACAGTGGCTCAGGTGGGAGATGATTAAGTCCAGCCAGCCAACAAGGATACACGGGTCATGTTGGCGATAACACCGGGCTCGTTTATATGCAGGCACGATACTATGATCCGGTGATTGGGCGGTTTTACAGCAATGATCCTGTTGGATTTACAGGTGAAATTGACACTTTCAATCGATATTCATATGTTGCTAACAACCCCTACAAATACACTGATCCAACAGGTGAGGAAAAACTATCCATTGGTGTAAGTGCCGAAATAGCGGTAATCGGGGGTGCTAAAGTTTCTCTGAAGACTTCGTTTGATGCTGAGACATTGGAGTTATCTGTAACTGTCTCTGGCGGACCTAGAATGGGATTAGCTGCTGGTGTGGTTTATGAAGGAGGGATTTCCGAAAGTTCTTCGTCTCCAGCAAGAAATGGGACGTCGTCTGATGTTAAGGTAAATGCAGGGGCAAGCGCTGTTATTGTTTCAGTATCTAAAGATGTGATGTCTCAAAACGCAGATGGATCTATTACGCCTTCGGGTGGAGAAGAAGCAAGTATTGGGGTAGATGCTGTGAAAATCAAACCATCAGTAAAAGTAGGCGCTACAGTTGGCGTTGAGTTTTCTGGTATAGCGACAACTTCAATTGTGAAAGATACTGTCGATGCTATAAAAGATGTGTTTTAAGATGAAAGAAAATGAGCTGAACATCAATAACCCTGATATTAAATATTCAACCGCAAGGTTAAAATTCTGGGGGGTACTGAGTACCTGCTGGATATTGATTTATCCAGTAACAGCGGTTACAGATCCGTTACTTAGCTGGGTGTTTTTTATTATTTATGCTATCGGATGTATTGGTATTTCATTAATCCGGTGTGAAAATTGTGGAGTTTTACTATACAGGTATAATTCTACATCGCATGGCATGCCTGATATTAGGACTCTAAAACCAGTGCCTAAATGTCCAAACTGCGGCATAAAAAGGCTTTAAGTAGTTATTCTTTATTTCTACGTACTCCCATTCAAAGGTTGGATGACTCAAAAAGACTACATTGGCCCTATTAATAAAAATAATCATGAAGAAAATATATTTTTTAATTTTAATGACACTGACCATTACTTATTCTCATTTATCTGTTTCAAGTGAGGATATATTAGAAAATGAGTCTGTGGCACTTGAGAGTTTGGCGTATCAACTTAGAATAGACCCTTGGTTTCTAAATAAATTGAAAGACACTAACTCAGGTGAATTGTTAAAAGTTTACAAAAGAATAATTAAAAAGTTCGAAAAAATAGGTAGTTTAGAAGACCTGTTAGTGCAAGTCGGCCACTATTGCCGTATTCAAGCTGGATACGGGGAATGCAATTTTAATGGGACTGGAAAATTCGGTGATTTTCTTTACATTTTGGAAGACGCTGTATGGAAAGCCAAAATGATTGTCGTAATTTCTCAGAGAAGCCCGGAAAGAACAAGAGTGTTTCAGTGGGGTAGTAATGAACCAGTATCCCTATTATATGATTCATTTAATGAAAAAAATAATATTTGCAAAATTTCTGCTGATATTTCTCCTTTAAGATTAGTGAAATCATTAAAATATGACGATATGCGATTGATTATTTTAGATGAAGATAATGCTGCTATAGAACCTAAAAGGATATTTCAACTCGATATTACGGACTCACAATGCGCTATTAAAAATCTGAAATAATGTTTTGAATCCAATGTCCCGCTCTTCGATGGTGGGGCTTTTTTTAGCCTTTGAATGCTGGTTGGGGGTGTTACCAAAGCTGGGGAACTGGCTTCGTAGCATTGAATCGAACCCTAAAGCTTCGTCCTCTCGGGGCCTTGTTTTTGGTGCTTAATTGGAGAGGCATCGAGAACTAGACTATACTTCTAACACATTGGATTAACGTAAATTTTTTTACTATGCACTATGGATCGTACTGTCGATTAATGTATATGCAGGCACGATACTATGATCCGGTGATTGGGCGGTTTTATTCGAATGATCCTGTTGGTTTTTATGGTGAAGTTGACAGTTTTAATAGATACTCTTACGTTGGAAATAATCCGTATAAATATACCGATCCAACAGGAATGACTAAGGAATCTTCATATGATAAGTGTGAAAATGATCCAAATTGTACAAATGTAATACCAAAGCAAACGGAAAACAAAACATGGGATAAACATACTAATGATAGAATTTTAACGAGAGTGTTCAATATTCTGTGTCAGCCAAGTTTTCATAAATCTATGTGGCCATCCAGTCGACCTTCAAAGTGGATGGTTAGCTGAGACAGTGTCAGATTCCAGTTCTGCACCGGGTGCGACCAGCGCTCAGTTGCTTTTAACATACCCGCGTACAGCAGCTTAAGCAAGCTACCTTCATTGCTAAAACCGCCTTTGGTTTTGGTCAGTTTTCTGAACTGGCGGTGTACCGCCTCAACGGCATTGGTTGTGTAGATGACGGTCCGCACATAGTCGGGGTATTTAAAATACGCTGAGAGTGTCGCCCACTTATTGCGCCAGGATTGAATAACGATGGGATATTTATCGCCCCATTTGGTTTCTAAATCATCCAGCGCGCTTTCGGCAGCGGATAGCGTCGCGGCTTTATACACGCATTTTAAATCGGCCATGAAGGCTTTCTGATTTTTGCTGGCCACGTACTTCAGCGAATTACGAATTTGGTGAATGATGCAGTGTTGCACCTCGGTTTTCGGGTAGATGCTTTCTATGGCTTCAGGGAAGCCTTTTAAGCCGTCTACGCAGGCAATCAGAATATCCTGAACGCCTCGATTATGGAGATCGGTCAACACACTCAGCCAGTGATGAGCGCCTTCTGACTCGGATAAATAAAGCCCCAGAAGCTCTTTTTTACCGTCAATATTGAGGCCTAGAATGGTATAAACAGCTTTGCTGATAAAACGCCCATTCTCTTTGATTTTATAGTGAATGGCATCGAGCCATACAATGGGGTAAACCGCTTCTAAAGGCCGTTCACGCCATGCCTGAAGCTCCGGCAGAAGCTTATCCGTGACGGCATTAATGGTGCCGTTTGAGACATGAATGCCGTACAGATCTTCAATGTGCATGCGAATGTCTTGATAGCTGGTTCCAAGCGAAAACAATGCAATAATTTTACGCTCCAGCTCATCGGTTAAATGCGTCTGATGTTTTTTAACCAGTTGCGGCTCAAACGAGCCGGCTCTGTCGCGGGGCGTATCTAATTCAAAGCTGCCGGCAGGACTCTTGACTGTTTTTGACGTCGAACCGTTCTTGCGGTTAGATTGCTCTTTATCACTGAGATGCTCTTCAAGCTCAGCCTGCATCGCGGCTTCGGTGAGTTGTTTAATAAGCGGTGTCAGGATGCCGTCTTTGCCGGTGAGGTCTTTGCCTTCACGCAACTGCTTTAAAGCGGCATCCATGTCGAAATTGTTTTTGGTCATATGTCATCTCTTTTTTGCTTAGTTTAACGAAATGACACAGAATTCTGAACACTACCATTTTAACTTTACATCCTAAAGTTCAAGGTGCAGCTACAGATTTTATTAATGACGTTGAATCAAAAGAAAATATAAAATTTGAGAATTACTCAAGCATTAAGGTCAATCAAAAAACAAGATGCTTTATATGCACAGGGTAGAACTACTAAAGGTCCTATTGTTACCAATGCAAAAGGTAGCGAAAGCTATCACAACTATGGGCTTGCGATCGATGTAGTGGAGATAAAAGGAAATGTTGCGGTATGGAACACAAATTGGGATGCTGTTTCAAAGGTTGGTATTAGTCATGGATTTACATGGGGAGGAAATTGGACAACGCCAGATAAGCCACACTTTCAAATGACTTTCGGTTTAACTATTAAACAATTACAGCAAGGGAGTAAGCCATGAAAATAATTAATATGGCGAAAGTGATATTGATTGCAATTATACATGCTTATCCTAGTTTGGCATTTGCAGAAGATTCTAATGACGCATGCAAGTATAGTGCTTTAGAAAACCTAGAAAAAGTTGAACTGTCGAGTTTAAACAAAACAAAGTTAGAACTTTTAGATTCGTCCACAGAAGGTGCGGAAATTTATGTTTATAAAAATTCAAATAATGAAATTATTTCAATAGCTTCGCATTTTTATGGAGAAACAGGGAATACAGAAATAAGGTATTACTTTAAAGAGAATAGGTTGAACTCATATTTTGTTAAACTAATTGATTCATATTATACAGCTCCAATTTATGATACGAACTCTCGAGTAGCATCCAAAATAATTAATAGCTTTGTTGTTTGTAATGAGCATTTGCCGAATTACCCCAATAGTGATGAGCTAAATAAAGTTTATAGTAGAGCGGTTAACTCATTGAAAAAAATAGTGAAAAATATTCAATAATATTTTTTGAACCGGTAGTGTTCAGAATTCTGTGTCATTTCGTTAAACTAAGCAAAAAAGAGATGACATATGACCAAAAACAATTTCGACATGGATGCCGCTTTAAAGCAGTTGCGTGAAGGCAAAGACCTCACCGGCAAAGACGGCATCCTGACACCGCTTATTAAACAACTCACCGAAGCCGCGATGCAGGCTGAGCTTGAAGAGCATCTCAGTGATAAAGAGCAATCTAACCGCAAGAACGGTTCGACGTCAAAAACAGTCAAGAGTCCTGCCGGCAGCTTTGAATTAGATACGCCCCGCGACAGAGCCGGCTCGTTTGAGCCGCAACTGGTTAAAAAACATCAGACGCATTTAACCGATGAGCTGGAGCGTAAAATTATTGCATTGTTTTCGCTTGGAACCAGCTATCAAGACATTCGCATGCACATTGAAGATCTGTACGGCATTCATGTCTCAAACGGCACCATTAATGCCGTCACGGATAAGCTTCTGCCGGAGCTTCAGGCATGGCGTGAACGGCCTTTAGAAGCGGTTTACCCCATTGTATGGCTCGATGCCATTCACTATAAAATCAAAGAGAATGGGCGTTTTATCAGCAAAGCTGTTTATACCATTCTAGGCCTCAATATTGACGGTAAAAAAGAGCTTCTGGGGCTTTATTTATCCGAGTCAGAAGGCGCTCATCACTGGCTGAGTGTGTTGACCGATCTCCATAATCGAGGCGTTCAGGATATTCTGATTGCCTGCGTAGACGGCTTAAAAGGCTTCCCTGAAGCCATAGAAAGCATCTACCCGAAAACCGAGGTGCAACACTGCATCATTCACCAAATTCGTAATTCGCTGAAGTACGTGGCCAGCAAAAATCAGAAAGCCTTCATGGCCGATTTAAAATGCGTGTATAAAGCCGCGACGCTATCCGCTGCCGAAAGCGCGCTGGATGATTTAGAAACCAAATGGGGCGATAAATATCCCATCGTTATTCAATCCTGGCGCAATAAGTGGGCGACACTCTCAGCGTATTTTAAATACCCCGACTATGTGCGGACCGTCATCTACACAACCAATGCCGTTGAGGCGGTACACCGCCAGTTCAGAAAACTGACCAAAACCAAAGGCGGTTTTAGCAATGAAGGTAGCTTGCTTAAGCTGCTGTACGCGGGTATGTTAAAAGCAACTGAGCGCTGGTCGCACCCGGTGCAGAACTGGAATCTGACACTGTCTCAGCTAACCATCCACTTTGAAGGTCGACTGGATGGCCACATAGATTTATGAAAACTTGGCTGACACAGAATATTGAACACTCTCTTTGAACCCAAAGCCTCGCCCTCGCAGGGCTTTTTTCTTTGCTTACATCAAGACAAGTAGTAGCTGTTCAATATTCAGATGAGGCGGTGCAAGGTTTCGTATCAATGCCATGCTTGGTGGCAAAATCCATCAGTTTCTTATCGTAAAAGTTCATATCCCGTTGGTAACGGCAGAAGAACTTTATTTCTGCATTTTCTTGGTCATAGATAGCCCTAATATCGTTTTCCCCGGCATCAATCGAGAAAGTTCCTAGACTTCCCAGCTTTCACTAGACAGTCTGTATATTCTCAAAGTACGCTTTTTAAAACCTATCACTACGATGCACAAGCCCACCTGATGAGTGTATCGGGTCGTAGGCATCGCAGTAGCGCTGGACGCGTCACCCATACGGGCATAGATAGTTTAAGCTATAACGGAGCGGGGCGTTTAACGCAATTAGGGGATACGCAGTACCAGTACGATGCGCACGGTCATCGCCTCACTGTAGAGCAGGGTGGACAAAAACGGCTAACGGTATACAGTCGAGAGGGTGCGCTGTTAATGAGCGCGCAGAACGGACATAGTAGCTATAAGATAATCCTAGATGGTGAAACAGTGGCTCAGGTGGGAGATGATTTAAGTCCAGCCAGCGAACAAGGGTACACGGGTCATGTTGGCGATAACACCGGGCTCGTTTATATGCAGGCACGATACTATGATCCAGTGATTGGGCGGTTTTATTCGAATGATCCTGCCGATGTTATGGAGCATATTGCTCGTGGAAATCCCATACATGGATTCAATAGATACACCTATGCGAACAATAACCCTTATAAGCATGTTGATCCTGACGGTGAGTTTGGACTACTAGGTGCCGCTGTAGGAGCAACTGGTAGGCTAGCTGGTGCCGCTGTGGCTAAAATTGGTTTGACTGGCGCGGAAGCTGCTGCAACCGTTCTTATCCCTTCTTCTGGTGTTGCTGCGGTTGGTGGGGCGGTTACTCAAATGGTTGAAAATACTGCAAATGGAGATCCACTTAATAAGGGGGTTGCACTTTCTGCTGGTGCAGCGGCAACAGGAACTATTGTGGGTGGCGTAACAGGCGATAAAATAGTTGGCGCTCTTACTAAGTCTCCAGTAATGAGAGAGGCTGGTAAATTAGCTGGTGGTAAAGCTACCGGTGAAGCAATAGCAACAGCTACACAGGAAGGTATAGCTCAGGGAATAACCAATAGTTGTACTGGTGAAATTTGTGAATAAATTTTTTAAAATTTTTGGAACAGGAATAAAAAATGCCACTATAGTATTTGCGTCGTTTTTTATTCCTATTTTCATTCTTGTGGCTCTTACTAGCGAGCAAGGAATTAGCTTACTATGGAGTTTAGATAATTACATTAGAGCCTTATCACACCCATTAATAATTGGTTTATATGTTATGCTCATCTTACTGTCTACAGTTAACAGTTACAAAAAGCTGGAACAATAACTAATAGTGGGTATTGATGATAAAAATAGCAGGACTTATCGGCCTGCTTGATATTACAACTAATCGCTTTACCAACGTATAAGGTAATGTGGGGAGATGATCCTCCCACGATAAGTAAAATAAATGAGAGAGGAAAAATGGATTCTGGCGTTTTAAGTGGGATCATTGGTGGTGTTATTGCAGTAGTTATTTGCAGTATTGTTTCTGCAAAGGTTAGTAATAACTCTAAGAATGGGCAGCTTAAATTTGGACTAATTGTTTCTGGATTGTTTTGGTCGTGTCTTTCTATTATTCTTGTATGCTCGTATGTCGTGTTATTTACGTCAATTAATCAAGAGAGAGATTTCTTACCATTACTAAGCTTGATCGCAGGTTTCGGTATAGCTGCTATTTATTCATTTGGTGAAGCATATAAAGTTCGTGGAAAATTTGATTCTGAAGGCATTGAATTTCACACTCCTTGGACTGGTAGTAAAAATGAAAAGTGGTCTGACTTAGAATCAGTCAAATTCAATGGTGCTGCAAATTGGTACACGTTTACTTTTAATAGTGGCTCTAAAGTTAGGCTGTCAGTATTGCTTACTGGTCATGGTCTAGTTTTAGCTCATGTAAAATCCTTAGGCTATTCTATAAAATAAATTGAGCGTCAACTTTAAATCGTATCACATCGCCTCGCCCTCGCGGGGCTTTTTTTGGGCGCTCAATGCAGTAGGCTTCAATAATCAAGCTATACTGCTAACGCACTGTATTAGTTTAATTTTATTGATGTTTTACTATGGCTCGTAGTGTCGATTAATGTATATGCAGGCACGATATTATGATCCAGTGATTGGGCGGTTTTATTCGAATGATCCTGTTGGGTTTACTGGCGAAGTAGATACTTTTAATCGTTACGCATATGCTGCAAATAATCCATATAAATATGTTGATCCAAATGGAGAAGAAAAGTTAAACCCAAACATTGGGGCGCAATTTGCTCGGGATGGCGGTGTTAGAGTAGGTCTTGGTATATCTATCGATTTTACTTATGGAGAAATATCAGTTTTAGGCACAGGTGGGGTTCGTGGAGGAGCAACCGCTGGTATAAAAGGTGGGATTACTATTAGTGATAGTAAAAAATTAGGGAATTCTGCTTCTTTAAAAGGTTCTGTAAATGCGGATGTTGGCTTAGTTGCAGCTCAAGGAAAGATTGATTTGGTCGCTGGAGCGGTATCGACGGAAACTACAGGGGTACAAAATATCTCTAATGGAGGCGAATTAACTCCTCTAGTTGGATTTAAAGACGGTAACGGCGGTACAGGGTTGGTTGTAAACGCAAAATCTGGCTAATGAATTTAAGGAGGTAGTTGACAAATGTATGAGTTCTGGATGTTAGTTAAAGCGTCAAGTATTGAGAGTTTATTATTGTGGAAGTAAATTCTGAATTAATTGTTTTAATATTTAATTTAACTCTATTTGGGGGAGTATGCTTAGTTTTTCCAAGGTTTGTTGGGAATATGATAAGTTGGCTTATTATTCATTCTGCCAAATTTACAGGAAGTAAAAGTTCAGATAAGCCACAAATTAAAAATTCAGTGGTAGTGGTTTTAGGGCTGATAAATCTACTTATTGGAATGTTGATTTTTCTAAGTGCTAAATGATTATTTCATTTGAATCCAAAGTCTCGCCCGTCGATGGTGGGGCTTTTTTGGGTCTTGGAATGCTGGTGAGGGTTGTTACCAAAGAAGACAAATCTCTTCAGCGAACTCACCATCTTTCCACTGGCCGAGAGACTTTTTACCATCTGGTGTGAATCGTTCAAGGTATTCAGGGAATAGATGATTCTTGCCATACAACGTCTGCCCCTGAGCCAGCAACTCACGGCTTAATTTCCCAGATTGGCTATCACGCTCAACCTCATCCGATAGGGCTAGTACATCAAGTTGGTTGGTCACAATACCGTTTCCCCAAAGTTAAGGCTAAGCTATCTCGACTGACTGGTAGCAGCAATGCCATGCTTGGTGGCAAAAGCAATCAGTTTCTTATCGTAAAAGTTCATATCCCGTTGGTAACGGCAGAAGAACTTTAATTCCACATTTGCTGCATCATAGATAGCCCGAATATCGTTTTCCCCGGCATCAATCGAGAAAGTTCCTGGACTTCCCAGCTTTCACTAGACAGTCTGTATATTCTCAAAGTACGCTTTTTAAAACCTATCACTACGATGCACAAGACCCACTGGTGAGTGTACTGGGTCGTACGCATCGCAGTAGGTAGCGCATTTTGCGCGACTTTGCGCTGGACGCGTCACCCATACGGGCATAGATAGTTTAAGCTATAACGGAGCGGGCCGTTTAACGCAATTAGGGGATACGCAGTACCAGTACGATGCGCACGGTCATCGCCTCACTGTAGAGCAGGGTGGACAAAAACGGCTAACGGTATACAGTCGAGAGGGTGCGCTGTTAATGAGCGCGCAGAACGGACATAGTAGCTATAAGATAATCCTAGATGGTGAAACAGTGGCTCAGGTGGGAGATGATTTAAGTCCAGCCAGCCAACAAGGATACACGGGTCATGTTGGCGATAACACCGGGCTCGTTTATATGCAGGCACGATACTATGATCCAGTCATAGGCCGTTTCTATTCGAATGATCCGGTGGGCTGGACTCCTAAAAACCCTGTCATGTCGTTTAACCGCTACTTATATGTTAATAACAACCCGTATAAGTACACAGATCCGAATGGCGAGTTTCTTAATTTCGCAGTGAAGTTTGTAGCAGATGTCGCTCTTGGCGCTGCATTAAACTACGCAGAAACAGGCTCTGTAAATCTAGGAGGTGCTGTAGTAGATGCCGCAGCAGGCGCTCTAAACCCCGCTAAGACTGTTCAGAAAGCTAAGCGGCTAGCTAAGGTGATTAAAGGCGGTTGTAGTTTTACACCTGAGACTATGATTTTGACTAAAGATGGCTATAAAAGCATTATTGAAGTCAACGTGGGTGATATTGTCCTATCCAAGAATGATGAAACAGGTGAAGTTTCATGGAGGAAAGTCACTGATACATTCAAAGACTGGCATAAAGAAACCATTACTTTTACAGTTGTAGATGAGAATGGCGTAGAAGAGTCGATTACCACGACAGCAGAACATCCTTTTTATGTAGATAATCAAGGTTGGTTGCCCGCTGGAGATGTAACAGAAGGTACTGTGATATCTGGCCCCAAAGCCGATAACAATATCAGTATTGTCAACATTCAGGTCAATAAAGAGCCTCAATACGCATACAACTTCACCGTTGATACAGACCACACATACTTTGTTGGCAAAACTAATATGTGGGTACACAATGCGTGTAACAAAAGCGGCAAGTTAGTTACAGGTAAAACTCAACCGAAAGTTGGCGATCAAATTGATACTGGTGAATATTCTAATAGGGTGAAAGTGAGTGGTGATAATCCTAAAATGGTTCACCCCAAAACAGGCAATTACCTTCAAAAAGATAGAGCTAAAAATAGTGGTGCTGGAACTCATGGCACTTCTGAGAACAAATTGTTCAATAAAAAAGGCGACCGTATTGGTACTGTTGACAAAGACGGAAATATTACACGAGATTAAATTATGGAATTATTTATATCAGATGAAGCACGTCAAAAGTGTTTCCAGCTAGACTCTATAGTGCCATTAGAGCTAGAGCTGATTAACAAACTTGAAGAAGATCAATTAGATTCGGGTCGGGAAAATTACGAATTCAAGTATTTGTCTTGTTTTCCTAAGTGGTTAGGTGAAGATGAAACCCATTTATTGGATACGTATTTCAATAAAGTAAATCAAGATAAATTAAATCCTGAAATGGATGAAAAATATGAAAAGCCGTTTATTGATTTCTTCAAAAAACAATATAATGAAGGAGACTTGTACGTAGTATTTTCTAAAGCTGACCAAAATCTTTGTTTTAGACCCAAAGGGGAATCTGAATTTTTGACATATGTGACCTCAGGGTTGCGAGAAATTCAGCTTTATTCTCTATATGATATTAAAAGCAAAACATATTTTATTTTTCTTCGGGATTTAACTTTACTGGTCGCGACTTTAAAATCAAGTTCACTTGATCTTAATGATATTCCGCTTCATATACTGGAATAGCAAATTACTATTTTGAATCCAAAGCCTCGCACTCGCGGGGCTTTTTCTTGTCGAGCATAAATGGGCTTTATTTTTGGCAGCTTTTGAAGCCAAAGGGATTAAGAAATACTATCGAAATTTGATCCAGTATGGGGCTGGACTATCTTGCGAATAATTTTTGTCAAAGCCTTTTCAATGCATAATCTTGCTTTTGTCGTAAGTCTTAAAATGTTTATATTTCGAAATATCTAATATTTACATCAATTAATTGAGGATAATAATTTGATTAAAAATTTTTTACAGTGTAATCCCCCCATTTTAAGCAGCAGTTATTCGTAGAATTAGTGAACCGCTTGCGTTAAATATTTAGGCGGGATGCCGCCAATGGCCGTATTCGGCCTCTCGTTGTTATAAATCCAAAGCCACTCAGTAGCAAGTTTTTGTGCCTGTTCAACGCTCTCGAACAGGTGTACATCCAGCCATTCATGACGAACTGTTCGGTTAAAACGTTCGATGTAAGCATTCTGAGTTGGCTTGCCGGGCTGGATATAAAGCAGCGTTATTTTCTGCTTTTCAGCCCAACTTGTTAACTCGGCCGAGATGTACTCTGGACCGTTGTCACACCGAACTGCTGCGGGTTTGCCGCGCCATTCGATGACTTGCTCTAGCGCTCGAATGACTCTCGCACTCGGCAATGATAAATCCGCTTCAATGGTTAAGCCTTCGCGATTGTAATCGTCGATCACATTAAATGTTCGTAATGAACGACCATCAGCTAAGCTGTCTGACATAAAATCCATCGACCAGACCTGATTTTTGGCTGTTGGTACGCTCAATGCGTCTGGTTTATCCCGTTTAATGCGTCGTTTCGGTTTTATCCGTAAGTTAAGCTCAAGCTCCCGATAAATGCGGTATACCCGTTTATGATTCCACGGAAAACGCTTCACGTTGCGCAGGTGATAAAAGCATAAGCCAAATCCCCAGCGCTTCTGAGCCTCTGTCAGGCGCAGCAGCCAGTCAGCGATAACAGCGTTCTCATCGCTGAATTTGCACTGATAATAATAGCAGCTTTCGCTAATTCCCAGGCAAATGCAGGCTAAGCGAATACTGATACCATGGCGTTCAATGGCGGCACGCGCCATCTCTTTACGTTGAGATGGCTTTACAGCTTTCCCTCAAGGGCTTCCTTGCGGATCTCGGCTTTAATGCGCTCTTCGGCGTACATTTTCTTGAGGCGTTTATTTTCATCCTCAAGCTCTTTGAGGCGCTTCATCATGGATGCGTCCATGCCGCCAAACTTGGCTCGCCACTTATAAAACTGAGCTGAGCTCATACCGTGTTCACGGCAAAGATCTGGAACGGCCACACCGTTCTCGTTCTGCTTCAATATCGCCAGGATCTGACTGTCTGTGTATCGTGATTTGCGCATAGAAAACTCCTTTGCTTTAGTTTAGCGGAATTTTCTACTAATAACTGCTCCGATTTTCTGGGGGGATTACAAACTGAACCTGCGACGCAAAGGCAAATAGCGACTGCCCAACCGTAACCCAGAGCCGTTAGCTGCACCGAATGCATTGGGTAAGTCTTGGTCAATGGACTTTATGAGTGACAGCTTGCACAACAAAGTCAGGCTTCGCACATTTAACGTTATTGACGACTTTAATCGCGAAGTTTTAGGTATTGATATTGCAACCAGCATGCCGTCATTGCGCGTCATACGCTATCTTGACCAACTTGCTGAGTGGCACGGTTACCCCGAGAAAATTCGGGTAGATAATGGCAGCGAATTCACCTCGGACGTGTTTGTAAATTGGGCAAAAGCGCATGACATTATGATTGATTACATTAAACCCGGTTGCCCATATCAAAACGCCTATATTGAACGATTTAACCGAACTTATCGCGACGATGTACTCGACTGCTACATCTTCAACAACCTGAACGAAGTGAAGCAAATAACCGAAGACTGGATTGAATTATATAACAACGAACGACCGCACGATTCACTCAATGATATGAAACCGTTTGAGTACCGAAATGCGGCATAAATATTCTACGAGATGACTGTGTTATAAATGGGGTATTTACATGTATGACTATCAAAAATAGAGAAACTTTAAATTTTTATACTGAAGCTCCTGCGCGATTAGTGATTTTCTCGTTTTTTTCTGCCGGGCTATATAACATGTACTATTTTTACAAAAATTTTTTGAAAAATAGTGACGCCTCATCACAATTGGTACTAGTTGCAAAATCAATCTTGTATCCGTTTTTCTGTTTTGGCTTGTTAAAAAAAGCGAGTAAAAATACTGGAGATGATTCCAAATCTAGCGTAAAAGTTGTGCTTTTGTGGGGCGCGCTTTTCATTTTTGTTTATGCAGGTGGATTGTTGCAAGGGGATTTAAAATATCTAGCTTTCGCTACATTTATACCCCTACTTGGTATCAACTCCCTATTTAAGCGTGCAAACTCGCGGATATAAATAAATCGTTTTGAACCCAAAGCCTCGCCCTCGCAGGGCTTTTTTCTTTGCTTACATCAAGACAAGTAGTAGCTGTTCAATATTCAGATGAGACGGTGCAGGGTCAGGGCATCAATAATTGGTGGCGAGGGTGAGTAAATACACCATCGCCACCGTAAAAATTAGTGAGAACGTAACTGTAAATTCACTCGTGACTGATTGGATAATCTAGTCGCGTGTAGATAACCGATACCTGCTCCGGACTCCAGTCCATCTCTAGATAAGCCCTATGATGTTTCGCTTATTCTCGTAAACTCTTTTGAGCTTTGGCTTGGGCGTAATGTTCTGCTATTTACACGAAGCCTTTTTCAGCTATCGACTTATAAAGATGGAATGCTATTTTTTCAATTCTAAATTAGACAATGAAAATTAGCTCTGTTTATAAACGCTCAATGATGGCGTCTGTAAAGTCAGTAGTGCCATGACTACCACCTAAATCGCGCGTTGTACGATCACCTGATTCGATAACCTCAGCTAAAGCACGAGTAATTTTCTCTGCTGGCTCAGGCATTTCTAAATACTCAAGCATTTGCACAGCGGCTAAAATGACCGAGCTTGGGTTGGCTAAATTTTTACCTGCGATATCCGGTGCTGAACCGTGTACAGCCTCGAAAATTGCACAATCTTTGCCTATGTTTGCACCAGGCGCCATACCAAGACCGCCAACCAGGCCTGCACAAAGGTCAGATAGAATATCGCCGAATAAGTTGGTGGTGACTAATACGTCGAAGTCTTCTGGGTTCATCACCAAGCGCATGCATGCTGCATCAACAATCATCTCGGCTGATTCAATGTCGGGGTATTCATCAGCGATTTCGCGGGCGACTTTTAGGAACAGTCCAGAGGTTGATTTAAGGATATTTGCCTTGTGTACCGCTGTCACTTTCTTACGGCCTTCGCGGCGAGCAAGGTCATAGGCAAAACGCACGATACGTTCAGCTCCAGCGCGTGTGATTTTGCTCATTGCTTCCGCTTCTGAACCATCTTCACTGACTTTCTGACCCAGACCTGAGTACATACCCTCGGTATTCTCTCGCACCGTGATAATATCGATATTGTCATAACGTGCTTGAGTACCTTTGAATGACTTCACTGGGCGTAAATTCGCGTACAGACCAAAGCGTTTACGCAAACTGACGTTAATTGAAGTAAAGCCTTCTCCAACCGGAGTTGTTAATGGGCCTTTTAAGGTAACGCCGTTCTTGGCTATGGCGTCCAATGTAGCTTGTGGCAACAACTCACCCGTTTTCTCGAGCGCTGTGAGACCTGCGTCGACAAATTCGTAGTCGAATTCACAGCCCGCTTTTTCTAGAATAGCGAGGGCCGATTTGACGATATCGGGACCAATACCATCGCCTGGGATCACTGTGATTTTTCTGCTCATATTCGTTCCTTATGCCTAGCTACTACATTAAATTAGGAGTTTGCGGATTCCGAAAGTCTAGCACTACAACCGCCGATGGACTAGCGTGGATATTATTCGCTTGGGTGATTGTAATCATTCACTGCGCAAATGTGTGTGTTTAATGGCGTATAACTATGACAAAACGATATGGCATCGTTTTTGATACGCAATAACTGCGTCGCATCTAAATTGAGGCGTTCGCAAAGTTTGGGCAGTAACGCGAGCCAGCGTTTAGGCGTTTGTTTTTCTCCTGCATAAAGCTGTTGTAAAAGGATGCAGCCGAGCAAGAAAACTGTTTGTTGTTTATTCGTCACTTCATGTTGAACCCTGATTAGGTGATTTACTTGTTCAGGTAGCCGCCAGCGATGAATTAGAATGGAGCTATATTTTTGCCTTTCAATTTCTACAACTGCGCCAATAATAGAGAATATACTGAGCGGTGTATCATCGGGTACAGTGGGCCATCGAATGGCACTGGCAAGCGTAGGATGATGTATTAGGTCAGTTGCAATAATCTGCGCGATTAGCTTCTCTCGTACAGGCCATTTAATTTGAGCAGTTTGATTAAGTCGCCGCCAGAGTTCAATAAGTAAGGACAGTCGCTGCATCAGGCTCTCATGCAGCGGAATACGATGGCGGTCAAGGTGTTGCTGCAAACTGGCGGACGCCAGCACACGAGACGCCCGTTGCGCGCCAAGATAGAGGTACGCGTGTTTTGTTGATTTAAACGGGGCTACCTGCGCATGCTCACGCGCAGCTTGATGGAGCGCCTTTCTAAGACCCGGCTGTTGTTCAATTGCTGCGATGATTGGAGTTAATGAATCTGTTCCATCCGCAAATCGCTTGATTGCTTTAAGCAGTGTCTTGGGCGGTTTGACTGAGTTATTCAGATACGCTGGCGTCGCTCTCTTGTGCTGTAAAGCCGGTTCGAGGTGTTCGTTGGTTAGCTTTTCTACCCTGTACGGTCGACTTAGTTCAGCGTAGGGCCAATACTCTAGGTGATGTTCGCCGATTAAAAGTTGGTTTAGGGTTCCTTTGCCGTCTAAGGCGAGTTGGTATCGCGCCAGGTGCAACGACCAATCGACTAAATAGTACGCATAGTGGTGACGTCGTTCTTTTTTATGAAGACATGCATGTAAAACTTCAGATTTTAGACGATTCGTATTGCTTAAGTGGGTCGGCAAAGTACGAATTAATACTGCAGTCATTAATAGTCTTCGGAAAGGTGTAGCTAAACCTAGCTCATAACTCAACTTGAATACATTGATTGCGCTTTGCAGCGCAAGCGTGTGTGGCAGGTTTTGCGCTCGATGACCCAGTGCCCAGTGAGCAAAATAGTCAGGCCACTGATATTCACTTATCTCGTATTCAAGCTTCTTGGTTTGTGCGTATATTTCAACGGCAGTGGAGTGTACTAGTGCAGAGCGAAACGACGTTAAAAATTCATCTAAACGATTCATTGAGTGCCTTTATAGCTATCGTATGCGCCACTCCCCCAAGCCGTTAGTTGGTTATTTTCAAATAATAACGCAGTACACTCGTCCTTGGTTGTGATACCGTCGGAAGTCACATGATGTGTGCGATAAAATAGCACGTGGAGATCACCGCGTGAGGTTTCCTTTGCTTCATTTATATCAGGCGATCCGAGCATACGGATCACCTGATCCTTTGACATACCGAGTTCGAGCTGACCGATTTGCATTGCGTTGTAGGTTTCGCGCTCCTGCCACTTCATATCCGCTGGATCTGCTTGGTAAAATACTTTTACCAGTCCTAGAATGGCGATGTAGCCGACAATACCTACAAACAATACTAAGCCAAGCTTGCGCATTCGATTAGTCCGTAATGACTTTATAGCACGGGTTGTATACTGAACCCGGCAGTTTCATGCGGCCTTGTTCAACAAACGCTCGTAATAGCTCATCAAGTCGCTTCATTAGACTTTGCTCACCATGAATCGTAAATACACCGTTTTTGCGTATCTGACGAATACCTTCATCTTTCACATTACCTGCCACGATTGCTGAGAATGCGCGACGTAAGTCCGCGGCTAAACGTTCTTTGGGTTGATCTGGATGAAGGTTGAGCGCAGCTACATTTTCATGGGTTGGACTGAAGGGACGCTGGAACTCTTCATTAATCTTTAATGTCCAGTTGAAGTAGTAAGCATCACCCGAGTCACGTCGATATTGTTTCACCGCTGCCATACCCGCATGCATGTGTTGAGCTACGGCTGCCGGATCATCAATGATTATTTTGTATAACTGGCGGGCTTCATCACCGATAGTCGCACCAATGAATTCATCTAAAGCTTCAAAATAGTCACGCGATGATGCAGGACCGGTTAAAATGACAGGTAAGCTTTGGCGCTGATTATCAGGGTGCATCAAAATTCCCAATAAATAAAGTAGCTCCTCAGCAGTTCCTGCACCACCTGGGAATATGACAATTCCGTGTGCGCACCGCACAAACGCCTCAAGACGTTTTTCAATGTCAGGTAAAATCACCAACTCGTTGACAATTGGATTAGGTGGCTCAGCAGCAATAATGCCTGGCTCTGTTAAGCCCAAATAGCGACCACCTTCAACACGCTGTTTTGCATGACCAATTGTTGCGCCTTTCATCGGACCTTTCATGGCTCCTGGCCCACAGCCAGTGCAGATATTGAGTCCACGCAAACCGATATGATAGCCGACATCTTTCGTGTATTTATACTCAATCTCATTAATTGAGTGTCCGCCCCAACAAACCACCATATTGGGCTCTTCTTGAGGGCGTAATGTACGTGCATTTCGTAAAATATCAAAAACAACGTGAGTCAAGGTCGCGCTGTCAGCGTGCTCTAAGTCAGTTTCTGAATAACGCTCACCCGTAAACAAGATGTCACGCAAGACTGATTCAAGTAGCTCTCGGATGCCGACAATAACCTCACCATCTACGAAGGCTTCTTCAGGTGGTTCGATAAGCTCGAGTTTGATCCCGCGCTCACGGCGAATGATATTGACTTCAAAGTCTTTATAACTGTCGTAGATATCCGCTGAGCTGTCGGTGTGGCTACCTGCGTTAAGAACTGCTAAGCAGCAGTTACGAAAGAGCTTATAAAGTTGACTATTTGATGATGCTTTTAATCGTTCGATTTCTAATTGTGATAGCAGGGACATGCTTCCCTGAGGTGAAATACTTGCTTTCATTACTTATTTCTTACTCCTAAACAGTGTTCCTCAATTCGATACAGCGCTTGCTAATACAATTTTATTTCTGCCTGTCTTCTTGGCTTCGTACAGTGCGTTATCAGCTGTTTCGAATAGTGAGGTTAACGATTGGTTGACCTGCTGTAACTCAGCAATACCAACCGATACGGTAATCCTAATATCTTCTGATCTAAATTTGAATGGGATATTACGGATACGTTCACACGCCTTTTCTAAGCGTGCTTGAGCATCTGCGATCGGTGTGTTGGGGAACAGTACGACAAACTCCTCTCCACCATATCGACAGACAAAATCTGATTCATTAACTGCCTTTCTTAACATACTTGCAATGACTTGTAACGTTTTATCGCCCGCGCTGTGACCGAAATTGTCGTTGATACGCTTAAAAAAGTCGATATCTAAGACGGCGATGCTGACAGGTTCTTTCGTTCGTTTGAAGCGTTGTTCTTCGACCCGCATACGTTCTTCGAGTGCGGCACGGTTAGGTAGCTTCGTTAGACTGTCTTGTAAGCTTTTAAATTTTTGCTCAGCCAACTTTTGTTTGTAATGATGCACCTGTTGTTCAAAATGTGTCAGTTTGCTGTTCAGTTTTGCCGTGGTGCGCTCGAAGTGCTGTCGCTCATGCTCTTCTAGTGCCAATTTTTCTTTCAATGTTTCATTTAACTGACACAGGTGGCTTGCTACTTCTTGCTTAAGTGTCTCTAAATGTTGTGCACTCTGCACCGATGCATTTAATCGATCAACGTTAGATTGGAGTTGTTCATTGAGGCTTGAATTTTCACTCTCATAATGACCTCGCTCATTTACACTTTGATTGAGTGTGCCTTGAACAACACCTAGGGTTTGCGAAATCTCTAACAGAAAATTCTGCGCCGATTGGCGCTCGAGACTGACGCCATCAATGATGGTTTCTAGTAAATTGACTAACACTGAGAGTAATTCGGTGTTGTCGAGTTTCCCTTTAAGTTTTCTCGCGATTAAGTTGAGCTGTTGCTCTGTCGAGCCATTAAACTCCAATTGCGTGATAAGCTTAAGCACTATTTTTTGATGCGCTTGGCTTTGCTGTTCTGGTGCACTTACGATGTCACTGCCAAGCCGCTGACAATAGTTGAGCAGTGTAATCATCAACGGCATATAATGCATGATTGAGACGTGTTGTGATTGACTCAATTCAATGATGCGTTGTAACTCCGAACGCGCGCTCTTTGATAGGTTGGGTTGCTTGAGTAACCAGTTGAGTGTTGCAAAGGTGACTTCGTGAGCATCTTTTAGGTTGCGCTGAACTTGGTTGGCAACAGATTGGATATGAGCTTCTGACTCTGTCATAACAGGTTTCAAAAGTTCCATTCCACTGTTTCTTTGTAATAAACCGCGCAGCTTGGTTAACGCGTTATCAAGATTTTGGTCTAAGCCTCCGCAAGCATATGAAAGCTGCGTTAGCATGTTGGAAAAATGAGTCCAGTCGTGTTGGTATTCGTCCTCGAGCTGTTTTCGCGACTGAATCGTTTGGTTGAGTCGCTTTTCTAATATAGCTAGTTTTTCTTCGGTCGAATTCGATTGATTCAAAACTCAGTCTCACAGCGTTTTCTTATGTTCATGCTCATAGTGTATACCATTCAATTATAAATGTTCGATGAAAGCACGTAAAAATTTGCCTGAAACCCGCTCATTAGACGGTAAAAATATGCGTCTAATCGCACAGACTCCCGCTCTTTGTTTCATCATGCTACTCTACGTCGGCATACTTACTTATAAAAATTAAAACCAGCGAGCTCATCACAAGGAGTTAACGTGTTTAAGAAATCTTTATTAGCACTTGCAGTCGCTGCATCAACGCCCGCTTGGGCCGATGTTGATTACCACCTTAATTTAACGAAGCCGACCCATCACACTGGCCAAGTTGATATTGTGTTCCCTGACGTTGAAAACGATTATATAGACGTCAAAATGCCAGCGTGGCGAACCGGTTATTATCGTATTTTAAATCTTGCCAATGGCGTACGTGAATTTAAAGCAACGTCAGAAGATGGTGAGTCACTGACTTGGGAAAAAATTGATAAAAGCACATGGCGCATTCACTTACCGAAGTCGGCGCAAGGTGATGACGTTAAGGTCAACTATCAAATTTATGCGAATCAACTCGGACGACGTAGTCGCCACATTGATGACTCTCACGCCTATTTAGACGCGTCAGCAGTGTTTATGTATGCCGACGAGTACCGCTCAGAGCCAGTGACGGTCAGCCTTGATGTGCAAGACGATTGGCGCAGCGTATCAGGCATGGAGAAAGAGGCAGAGCATACGTTTGTGGCGGATAATTGGGATATCTTAGTTGACTCACCCATTGAGACAGGTATCAACGAACTGTATAAATTCAGTGTTGACGATCGTGACTACGAAGTGGTTTTTTGGGGTGAAGGCAATTACGATGCAGAACAAACCGTTAAGGACTTAGAAAAGCTTGTTCAGCAGTCGCAGAATATTTGGCAAGGTCATCCCTATGAACGTTATGTATTTATGATCCATGCGACTTCGGGAGCAGGTGGCGCAACCGAACATCGCAACTCGACGATCATCCAGCGTCCACGCTATAGCTACGCAAGCAGAGACGACTATCTAAGCTTCTTATCAACAGCTTCTCACGAACTGATTCATACTTGGAACGTAAAAGCCTATCGTCCGGAAGCCTTAGTGCCATACGATTATCAGAAGGAAAATTACACTGACCTATTCTGGTTAGCTGAGGGCTCAACAAGTTATTTCCAAAATCATTTGCTGATGCAAGCAGATATCATGACGACTGATGAGTATTTCGAACGCGTTGCTTCTGGGATCGAGCGTTTTTACGGTAAACCAGGGCGTGAAATCATGTCTGTGTCAGAAGCATCGTTTGAAGCTTGGAGTGACCAGTATGGCGATCGCGCTCACAACTTCTCAGTTAATATCTACTCAGAAGGTGCGATGGTTTCATGGTTGTTAGATCTGGCGTTAATTGAGCGCACTGACGGCGAGGTGACTTATCGCGATGTTCATAATGCACTTTATCAGCGTTTTGATGCCGATGAGGAAGGCTTTAATAGTGATGATGTCGTCGCTATCTTAGATGAGCTGACAGGTCAGTCGTGGCAGCAGTGGTGGGATGAGCATGTTAATGCGCCCGTCGCTGAGATCAATTTTGATGAGTTGCTGAATACCGTTGGTATGAAGCTGACATTTGCTTCAGCTGATGAGCAAAAACCTTGGGCCGGTTGGCGTGGTAAAGCAGCCGCTGAGGGCGTTGAATTGGTTCAGGTAGAGCGAGGCTCACCTGCTTGGGACGCTGGTTTTACTCCAGGCGATGTGATTGTTGCTTATGATGGGCAGCGTGCGGCCAATGGACGTTTCGAAGAAGCTCTGCAAGAGCGTGAAGTCGGTGATACGGTTGAAGTCACATTCTTCCGTCGTGACCAACTTCATACTGCTGAACTAGTACTGGGCGAAGAGCAACATACAGGTGCGAAAATTGAGCCGATAGAAGCACCTTCTGCTAAACAGAAGGCACGCTTCTTACAATGGTTACAAATTCCTCACCCGAATGCGAGTTAATCCTACTGCCGTGCAAGGCGCTGCCCACTCGGTGGCGCCTTTTCAAAGTTCGAACGAAACGGATTGATATCTAATCCACCTCGACGCGTGTAACGGGCGTAGACAGTCAGTTGCGTGAAGCCCAAGCGCTGCAGGTCGATAAAAATACGTTCCACACACTGTTCGTGAAATTCGTTGTGTCGTCGAAAACTAATCAGATAGCGTAGTAAGCTTGCGCGATCGAGACGTGGTCCAACGCCATGTATGTAAACTGATCCCCAATCAGGTTGATTAGTAATTAGGCAGTTTGATTTAAGTAAGTGGCTATGCACTGAAATTGATTCAATGATCGAGCTATCGACTGTTAATAGGTCCGGTTGGTAATCGTAGGTGCTTACTTCAATATCTTGTTCGTCAATACACGCCCCTGGTAAGCCACTTATCGGCGTGCCACTTAATTCATCTAAAGAACTTAAGCTGACTAAGACATTAGCACCGGCGCAGGTCGACAAATCGTGCTGCATGATATCCGCAACAGTTTGCCAGTCTTCGAACCGACTCTCGTTAAAGCTATTTAAATAGAGTTTAAATGACTTTGATTCAATTAAATGAGGGCTATCACAGGGCACAGAAAATTCAGCAATAGCGACTTGCGGTAAGCCTCTATTATTCAGCCATGAGACCTCATATCCCGTCCAGTCGTCTTGACCATCAAACGGTAGTTTTTGAGTTATCCCAATGGGGGTGCGATTAAGTTCGCGAGCTACAGCATGCAACTGACTCGGGTCGTATGTGGTTGGGTAATCAGTGGCTTTACCCAAGTTTAGGTGAGCGAGTGGGTCGTTTTTTTGCATTGATGCGCTCCATGGTAAACTAAATTAGTTAAATCTATTTTACGCTGATAAAAGGAAATGCACCAGATGAACTCCGTATCAACTGAACACGCCGTTAGCGTTTTGTTAGAGCGCTACCTCGAAGTGATCCCTGAACCCAAAACCGAATGGGTTGAAGAGTGGGATGCTAAGATCTATCAGCAACGAATAGGTGAAGAGCAGGTTATTTGGCGGCCTGTAAAGCGTGATGAAGTGCAAGACTTTAGTACGTTAGAGTCAGCATTAGACATGCGGTTTCATGACAGTGTAAAACGATTATTTGGCGATTGGTTCAGCGGTGATCTCAGTCTCGCTTTTGCAACTGGTGAGACAACCCCGTCAATGGGCTTTGAATTGTTGATGCCGCAATGCCAAGAGGATGCTGAACGGCTGCTGCAAAATCTGACGGGGCACATTTTGATGAAGCGCAAGTTGAAGCAGCCTATCACGATTTTTATCGGTATTTTACATGAACATGATGATTGCTTGGTCTCGATAGATAACTCCACAGGAGAGGTCGCACTTGAGTGGTTAGGGAAGCTACAGCACCAAACCTTAGCGGTCGATCTCGCTACATTTTTATTGCAATGTCAGCCACATAGTGGTGAAAATGACTAAGCAATGCGAGCTTAAAGTAAAGTGAGACATCATTAAATGCATTAAAAACAACGGGTTATTATTTTGGTGCGATTTTTGCTTAATTTGTCGTGAGTGCGCGAAATGAGCACAATTCTTAAAATAACTAAAAATCGGAGATTGAAGATGGAATTCAGAAAGCTTGCATTGACTGGACTTGCGGGAATGATGACGCTCTCACTGTCGGGATGTATTGTTGTGAGTGAGCCTAGCTGGGATAAAGACGATCCACAGTATGATCAAATTCACGACGAGCGGGGCAATCGTCAGACAATTGCTCAATTAAATTTAAATGCTGATTTTGAGTCTGTCCGTAATAAGCTCGGCACACCTGATTTTACTGAACGATGGACCGAGGATGGCGACCAGTATCAAGTGCTTTTTTACCGGACGCAACGTGTTCACGCAGACGGTATGACCACTAAAGATGAGTGTACCCCGATTGTATTTAAGAATGGGTCAATGATTGGGACCGGCCAATTGGCACTCGACAAGGTGATGTAATCAGAGTAGGTTGGTGATAGCGTACTATGTAATAGGAGAGTTGCTATGCCAACCGAAGTTGCCGTATCAACACAGGACGTTGAGCTTGTAGAGCTGGACGTATGTCAGCTCAATAGCGTAGCGTCCTTATTGTTTCAAACCTACCAAAATGATGCGCTTATGCAGCGTATCTTTCAAGCCGACAAAGCGGACTATGAAAAGCGTTTACGCGCAGCGATACGCGAGGAATTGATTGCTCAGTGGGACAATGGGCAACCCATTATCGCGGCGATGCATGATGAAGCGCTGTTAGGTGTCGTATGTCTATCAAAGGTTGAACATCAATTCGGACCTACCAGCCGATGGAACTGGTACATTTCGATGTTATTGACAGCAGGTTGGGTAAGTACGCGTTACGTACTTGATAAAGAGCGCCAAATAAAGTCATTACTCAAAGATCAACCCTGCTATCTGATTTCTTTCATTGGTGTCGCCGAACAGTATCAAAACCAAGGTATTGGGCAGTTACTGTGCCAAGCAGCGTTACAGGAGAGTGTTGAACGCGGTGGCGTTAAACAGTTGGCGGTATTTACTTCTGATCAGCAACAACAAACGTTTTTCAACCGTTGTGGCTTTACGCAGCAGCACGCTGTTGACGTTCATGACGTACCCGGCGCACTGCTCACTCTGAACGTCGATTAGTTGGGTTCACGAAAAGGCGGGAGATCGACGGCAATTAACTGACTATTATGCAAGGTTAACGTGCCTTCATAACGTGAAGTGCCGTCACTACTAAAGCCCATCACAAAGCGGCTTCGCCAGCCCGGATGACGACCTTTAAAAGACCAACGCGTGCTGACTTTCTCTAAATCTAGCATTTGCAGTCTCTGTTGCTTGCAATACCAAAGCGCGTGTTGGTAGGCATGCTCCGTTTGACGTCGGTGTTGCCAGAACAACCAAATTACACACAACAATAGTAAGAATAATAGTACATCAAATAGAGTGATCATGAGGCTTGTTGCGTCTTAAGTTTTAGGAGCTGCTGCTTGACCTCGATAGAAATATCATTTTGGGCTATTTTACGCAGTACTAAAGGGCGCAATTCTGGCAGTGAAACAGCGTCCTCGAATAACGCCTGAAACCATGTCTGTTGAAGCTCAGCAATGCGATCAAGGTACAATCGGAGTAGCTCTTCATTTTGTAGTGTGGGCCATAAACGAGCGCCCACGACCGTTAATATATTGGCGTCGATTGGCTGCTTTAATAGGGTCATTACTGCTTTTTGCACACGTTTATCGTTGCTCATGCTCGCTAACGACCGCAGAGCGTATAACGCACGTGTCTCATTCGCTTCGGTCAACTCGTTCAGATAGAAGTCGCGCAACTTTGCGGGTATTGAGTGTTGTTCTAGCGCCTCCGCTAAATAACGTTGTACCGTGGGCGCATAGTTTGTGTAATGCTCAGTAATCGCGGTTGCCAATTCGGGCAGATTCATTAAACGAGCAGCACAATCATGTAAGCCCTGTACGCCGATATGTTGCCAATCGTCGTGTTTGCCCATCAAGTAGTCAAACGTAGTATCAAAGTACTGGCTCGGTGCAGCTTGACGCTGAGTTGAAATATGTGCATGTAGTGCGGCACGCTGGGTTTCGCTCGGAGTAAATAAATACGGATTATGCTTGAGCTGCTCTTCTTGTTCTTTAGTCAGGGCATCAGTGAGTTGCTGGCCTAATGCGGATACAACATACTCAAGATATTGGTCACGCGCAGCAACATTCAGAAGTCCCCGTTCGTCCAGAGGAAATTTTAAGAACCACAGATAGTCCTGTTGCGGATTACTCTTGTGGCGAAATAGAATGGCCAGGTGCGCGTGATGAGCAAGCGGAAACGGATGAGGTTGCTGCTGGTGTTCAATAGCGGCAAAGGTCTCTACTGAAATTTGACTGAGCCGCCGACCCAAGTCAAATACCTGAAATTCAGTGTTGCCTGCTGCCAAAAACTCGCCAATGGTTGCTATCTTATCAGTCACTCAACGTCTCCAAGCTTGAATTTAATTCGGTTTTCAATCAGTATTGTCGCCATTATATCGGTTATCAAACCTAAAGTGGTAATGGAGTCTCCGATGGAGCAGTATCAAAAAGCGGCCCGGCTACTCGATCGTATCGAACGAGAGTTAAATAGCTTGGGCCTCTGGCAATCTCATCAACCGCCTGTTGAAGCGTTGGATAGCCAACAGCCATTCGCTATGGATACCCTCGAGTTTCATCAATGGCTACAGTTCATAATGATACCGCGAATGTGGTCATTGATCGATGCAAAGCAACCGTTACCTGACTCGATCGCGGTCAGTCCGATGGCAGCACACTCTTATCGCAATGCGATCGAACAACATGAGCAACTCATCGAATTAATTCGTGAATTTGATGTCCTGTTAAGCGGCTCAGATCCGCTGCAAGACGATGTCTGACTCCGAGCTATTAACTATCGTCTATCAAGACGAATACCTCGTGGTAATCGACAAGCCCAGCGGTTTATTGGTGCATCGTAGTTGGATCGCCTCGGACGCAAAACAGTTCGCTATGCAAATGCTCCGAGACCAACTCGGGCAACATGTTTTTCCTGTTCATCGACTTGACCGACCTACATCTGGGGTATTGGTGTTCGCGCTGTCTTCGGAGATAGCACGTGCGCTTAACGAACAGTTTGCCGAGCGTGATATTAAAAAAACCTATCACGCCGTTGTACGGGGTTATGTGGATGATGCTGGCATTATTGATTATGCGCTAAAAGAAGAGCACGATAAAATTGCTGATAAGCAGGCGCAGGCGGATAAACCGGCTCAGGAAGCCGTCACGGAATATCAATGTGTTGCTCGCGTCGAGTTGCCATTTAAGGTCAGTAAGAAACATGATACGAGCCGCTACTCATTGGTGAAGCTCATGCCTAAAACAGGGCGTAAACATCAGTTACGTCGGCATATGTCGCACATAAGACACCCAATTATTGGCGATACTCGGCATGGGGAAGGGCGACACAATCGTTTTTTTCGTGAGCATTTTGATTGTCATCGCTTATTATTGGCAGCCACCGCAATCGAATTTCAACACCCAGTGACAGCCGAACAGCTGAGTATTGAGATTGAGATTCCAGACATACTAAAACGCCCGTTTCATCAGTAACGGGCGCTTAGTTAGTAAAAATAGATGTTATTCTGCGCTGCGCAAGAGTGCATTAATACCAACCTTTGCACGTGTTTTAGCATCGACACGTTTCACAATAATCGCGGCATAAAGGCTGTGCGTACCATCGGCAGAGGGGAGTGCGCCAGGTACAACAACAGCGCCTGCAGGCACACGTCCGTAAATAATTTTGTCGTTTTCACGATCGTAAATGCGTGTGCTTTGGCCTATATAGACGCCCATTGAAATGACTGCGCCTTCTTCAACGATCACTCCCTCGACGATTTCAGAACGTGCGCCAATAAAGCAGTTATCTTCAATAATCGTTGGATTGGCTTGTAATGGTTCGAGAACTCCGCCAATACCCACGCCACCAGACAGGTGAACATTTTTACCAATTTGTGCACACGAACCGACGGTCGCCCAGGTATCCACCATACTTCCATCGCCAACGTATGCGCCGATGTTTACATAGCTCGGCATGACCACTACATTACGACCAATGAAGGCGCCTTTGCGAACCATCGCAGGCGGAACGACACGCATGCCCTCCGCACGAAAACGAGCGCTGTCGTAGTCGGCGAATTTCGCTGGCACTTTGTCCCAAAAGCGGGTTTCGCCGCCTTCGATAAGATCGTTGTCGTTCAGTCTGAATGATAACAACACCGCCTTTTTTAGCCATTGGTGGACGATCCATTCGCCGGCTACTTTTTCTGCCACACGCAATTCACCGCGATCGATTTCATCAATGATGTAGCGAACGACTTCGCGCAGTTCATCATCGTCGGTACGGGGAGAAATTTGGTCACGCTGCTCAAAGGCATCATTAATTAGCTTTTTATACTTTTCGAACGACATGTTTGCCTCGTTATCCATCTAAATCTTTAATAATTTGTTGTTTAAGCGTCAATTTCTGCTCGTCTGAAAGCGCCTCTCCACGATTCGAAGAAACAATAAATAAATCTTCTGCTTGTTCACCGATAGTCGTGATTTTGGCAGCCAATAAACTAACATCTAAACGCTGTAAAATAGCAGCCAAGCGAGCAACTAACCCCGGTCTATCCAGCGCCACCAATTCGAAAGTGGTGCGCCCCCGGTGTTTCGCAGGCAAGAAATTCACTTGAGTCTTAACGCTAAAATTCTTCAACCGACGTGATAGCGGCCGATTATTTTTAGGTACTTTACGACGCTTGTGTAACACGTCGAGTAAGTGTTGTTTGACCTCTTCAATGCGACGTGCCTCGGTCAAGGGTTTACCATTTCGCTGCAACAACACGAAAGTATCCATCACAAAACCATCTCGAGTTGCCAGGATTTGCGCGTCTAAGATATTCAACTGTTGGCTGTCAAGCACGCCCGCCACAGCAGCAAAAAGATGCCCCTCGTCGTGGTGATAGACGAACAGCTCGGTTGTACCGTAGTTGTTTTCATCACCAATTAAAATTAATGGAAGTTCATCATCTTTAAGTTGCAAAATATGCTGGGAGTGCCAACTAATCTGCTCCGCCGTGTGACGAAAAAAGTAGTCCGCTGTAAAGCGTCCCCAAAGCGCAAGAATGGCCTCTTTTTCATAACCGCCACTCAGTAACAAAGCCATAGCGTTGGCTTTATTTTGCTGGATTTTATCACGCACGTCGAGCGTTGGTTTACTACTGTTTTGTTCTAATAAATAACGAGTCGCGTTATACAGCTCCTCGAGTAAGGTTGCTTTCCAGTTATTCCAAAGCGAATGGTTAGTCGCGCGAATATCCGCTACGGTGAGACAATAAAGAAAGTCGAGCCGTTCGACCGTATCAACAATATTGGCGAATTCCTGAATTACTTCTGGATCGTGAATATCGCGTTTTTGTGCAGTGACCGACATGGTTAAATGGTGTTCTACCAGCCAACTAATTAAATCGCTGTCTGCTTGACTGTAGCGATGCTGCAAACAAAAATTACTGGCATCCATCGCACCGAGTTCAGAGTGGTCTCCTCCACGACCTTTGGCGATATCGTGGAAAATGCCCGCCAAGTAGAGGCAATGTCGACGCGTCATTTGAGCTACGCGTTCTTCACATAAAGGAAATTGCCCGACATACTCTGGATCTGAAAAACGATAAAGGTTGCGTACTAAACGAAAGGTGTGTTCATCGACCGTGTAGGCGTGGAAGAGGTCAAACTGCATTTGACCTACAATCTGCTGCCATTGGGGCAAGTAGCTTGCTATGACGCCATGATGATGCATTAAGGCAAAAGCAAGACCACAGCCTGATGGATGTTCGATAAGTCGCTTAAACCAGAAACGACAGTCGGGATCATAGCTTAATGGTTCGTTGAGCTGAGCACGCGCGTTACGTAATTGACGAATCGTGTGTGAATGGATGCCTTCAATTTCTGGGTGTTCAGCAATAATTACAAATGCTCGGATTAGTTGGCTATGGTCTTCGAATACTTCATCGTGGCGTGCACTGAGCAGGTGTTGATTGATCGCAAAGTGTTCATCGATATCAACGGTATGATGCAGGTCTTGCGGGTTAAGGATAGCTTGCTGAAAAAACTGCAGTAGCATCTGATTCAGCTCACTGACACGAAGTACGACCTTAAAGTAGTCTTTCATCATCAGTTCTACTGATTGCTTGCCTTCATTCCCGTAACCAAGACGCACTGCAACGCCGGGTTGAAAATCGAATAGTAATCTATCCTCGCGTTTGCCTACTTCAAGGTGAAGTGCGAAACGAATACGCCAGAGCCAGTTCATACATTCACGTAGTTCAACAAATTCATCGGCCGTCATGTAACCGAACTCGACTAGGCTTTCGTCCGAGTGGGTTTGGAAATGACGTTTGGCAATCCAACCAATGGTTTGAATATCGCGAAGTCCGCCAGGGCTGGATTTAATATTAGGTTCAAGGTTATACGATGTACCGTGATATTGCTGATGTCGTTGCCTTTGTTCGTCAAGCTTCGCTTGATAGAAATCTCGGCTTGACCAGGGGAAGTCGGATAATAATCGCTGCTCATAGTCGCGAATGAGCGTTTCATCACCCACTACGGGTCGGCTCTCAATTAGGTTGGTTGCCGTGGTGATATCTTCAGAAGCGGCAGTTAAGCACTGGGAAACTGTGCGTACCGAGTGACCTACATCGAGGTGCAAGTCCCATAGAAAAGTGACAAATTCTGACACTGCACAACGTGATAATGTATCCTCGCAATCAACTAAAATGAGTAGATCTATATCGGATCCGGGATGTAAGGTATGACGACCATAGCCGCCTACCGCAATCAACGCCATAGATTCATTGGAAAAGTCAAAGCGATGCCAGAGTTCTGTTAACAATTGATCGAAAAATTGAGCCCTATGGTGAATGAGCTCGTCAATATCGGCAGTGACAAAGTGGCCTTCTGACCAACGATGATAATGAGCAATGAGTTCGCGGTAGGCTCCGGCCTCAAGCGCAAGGTTTGAGGCGGGCCAATGTGCATAAAAATCTGCTTGCTCGGTATCCATCGTGTTATTCGCTATGCTGAATGACACGGGGCAAGTCAGTTTCTTCCTCTCGCAGTGTGAGTACCTCAACACCGTTGTCGGTGACCAATAAGGTGTGCTCCCACTGTGCGCTCAGGCTGCGGTCTTTTGTAAGTACGGTCCAACCGTCTTTCATCAATTTAGTGTGGCGTTTACCTGCATTGAGCATCGGCTCAATCGTGAAGCACATACCCGGCTCTAACACTTCACCCGTACCGGCCTTACCATAGTGGAGCACTTGTGGTTCCTCATGGAATACCGCACCAATTCCGTGACCGCAGTATTCGCGAACAATCGAATAATTATGTTGTTCAGCAAATTTTTGGATGACCTCTGCGAAATCACCTAAGCGAATACCTGGCTTCACCATTTTTATCGCTTTGTAGAGCGATTCTTGCGTGGTTCTTATTAAGCGTTCGGCGAGGATAGAAGGTTTACCGACGACGAACATTTTTGAAGTGTCGCCATGATAGCCGTCTAACTTGACGGTGACATCAATGTTCATGATATCACCCTCTTTCAACTTTTTAGGTCCAGGAATGCCGTGACATACGCAGTGATTTACCGATGTACAAATCGATTTTGGAAAACCATGGTAATTGAGCGGAGCAGGGTATGCGCCGTGATCAACGATATAATCGTGACAGATTTTGTCTAACTCTTCGGTGGTCACACCAGGTTTGACGTGCTCACCAATCATCTCTAAAACACTGGCCGCTAAGCGACCCGCAGCGCGCATTTTTTCGATTTCTTCAGGCGTTTTGATCGATATACTCATTAAATACGGTCTCTTAAATTGGGCTACTTTTTTGCTTGTACACGCAGTCTACCAATTTAAGCCTCGCTTAGCCATGCTCGGATGAGGATCGACGGCGGCATTTTTGTCGCTTTATGATTGCAGGACAACAGTGGATATGGTATAAAATGCGCGCTTTTTAAAAGCAAAAATTCACTTTAAATTTAAACCACACATATATCGACACATACCACGGGGTGCCCAATCGGGTCGTGCTATGGGGTATATGGAGGCTTAACCCCTACAAAAGGAAAAGTATTATGGCAAACGTGTCAATGCGTGACATGCTGAAAGCAGGTGTCCACTTCGGTCACCAAACCCGCTTCTGGAACCCAAAAATGAAGCCGTTCATTTTTGGCGCTCGCAACAAGATCCACATCATTAACCTTGAAAAAACTGTGCCTATGTTCAACGACGCGTTGAGCTACATGCAGCACGTTGCTTCAAATAAAGGTAAAATCTTGTTCGTAGGTACTAAGCGCGCAGCCGCTGAGCCTGTTAAGGAAGCAGCGTTGAACTGTGGTCAGTACTACGTAAACCACCGCTGGTTAGGTGGTATGTTGACTAACTGGAAAACCGTTCGTCAATCAATCAAGCGTTTGAAAGATCTTGAAACCATGAGCCAAGACGGTACTTTCGACAAGCTGACCAAGAAAGAAGCGTTGGTTAACACCCGCGAAATGGAAAAGCTTGAAAAAGGCCTTGGCGGTATCAAAAACATGGGCGGCTTGCCTGACGTATTGTTCGTAATCGACGCTGATCACGAGCACATTGCGATTAAAGAAGCCAACAACTTAGGTATTCCAGTTGTTTCTGTTGTTGATACCAACTCAGATCCAGATGGCGTTGACTACGTTATCCCAGGTAACGACGACGCAATCCGCGCAGTACAATTGTATTTGAATGCTGCAGCAGACGCGATCAAAGAAGCTAAATCAGCGCCAGTAGAAGCAAAAGACGCTGACGATTTTGTTGAAGCTACCGAATAATTGAGGATCTAACCATGGCAATTACTGCTGCTCAGGTAAAAGAACTTCGCGAGCGCACAGGCGCTGGTATGATGGACTGCAAGAAAGCATTGCAAGAAGTTGACGGCGACATGGAAGCTGCAATCGAGCTAATGCGTAAAAGCGGTCAAGCAAAAGCGGCTAAGAAAGCCGGTCGTGTTGCGGCTGAAGGCGTTATCTTGGTTAAGTCTGAAGGCAACCAAGCGACACTCGTTGAGCTTAACTGCGAAACTGACTTCGTTGCACGCGATGATAGCTTCTTGGCATTTGGCGAGAAAGTTATCAACGCAGCGTTCGCTAGCAAAGAAAACGATGTTGAACAATTGAAAGCAACTGACATCGGCGGCGAAACTGTTGAAAAAACCCGTGAAGACCTTGTTGCTAAAATCGGCGAAAACATGAACGTACGTCGTGTTAAGACGATTGAAGAAGGCAACACTGTTGCTACATACACTCACGGTGCACGGATTGGTGTAGCTGTTGCATTAAATGGTGGTGATGAAGACTTAGCGCGCGACTTGTGTATGCATGTTGCTGCGAGCAGTCCTCAGTTTGTTAAGCCCGAAGATGTTGACGCTGAAGTCGTTGAAAAAGAACGTGCTATTCAGGTTGATATCGCAATGCAAAGCGGTAAACCAAAAGAAATCGCTGAGAAAATGGTCGAAGGTCGTATGCGTAAATTTACTGGCGAGATCAGCTTAACTGGTCAGCCGTTCGTAAAAGACCCTTCTATGACTGTTGGCGAATTGCTTAAGCAAGCGGGTGCAGACGTAGTTACATTCGTACGCTTTGAAGTGGGCGAAGGTATTGAGCGTAAAGAAGAAGATTTTGCTTCTGAAGTACAAGCTCAAGTGGCGGCGGCAAGCAAAGGTTAATTCTTTGTGCCAGGGTCCACAACCCCAATGTGAGTAATAGAAACCGCGTCTTGAGCGTTCAGGACGCGGTTTTTTTTAGAAAAATGGATATTGAGAGGCAAGCATGAGTACCCACCCAAAACCAACATATCGACGTATTCTTTTAAAACTTAGCGGTGAAGCATTAATGGGCGATGAGCCTTTTGGCATCGACGCAAAAGTGCTGGATCGCATGGCTCAAGAGATCAAAGAGCTGGTTGAGCTCGGGGTCCAGGTTGGACTTGTCATCGGTGGTGGTAATTTATTCCGTGGCGAAGGCCTGGCAAAAGCCGGAATGAATCGTGTAGTCGGTGAC
Organism: Idiomarina sp. D18; assembly: GCF_057748155.1. NCBI lineage: Bacteria > Pseudomonadati > Pseudomonadota > Gammaproteobacteria > Alteromonadales > Idiomarinaceae > Idiomarina > Idiomarina sp. D18. The sequence goes on along the minus strand of NZ_CM173240.1, from coordinate 1,411,650 downwards.
CACATGGGGATGCTTGCAACGGTTATGAATGGGTTAGCAATGCGAGATGCGTTGCATCGCGCATTCGTGAATGCCCGCTTAATGTCTGCTATCGAGTTGACAGGTGTCTGTGACAGTTATAACTGGGCAGAAGCAATCAGCCTACTTAAGTCTGGGCGTGTCGTTATTTTCTCAGCCGGAACCGGCAACCCATTTTTTACGACAGACTCAGCTGCGTGTTTGCGTGGCATCGAAATCGAAGCAGACATAGTGCTAAAAGGCACCAAAGTCGATGGCGTGTATTCAGACGATCCTGTTAGTAATCCAGACGCCACACTATATCGCCATATCAATTATCAAGATGTACTTCAACAACAGCTGAAAGTGATGGATTTAGCCGCCTTTACACTGGCTCGCGATCATGAATTACCGATTCGTGTATTCAATATGAATAAGCCAGGTGCGTTACGATCCGTGATTCTGGGCGAAGAAGAAGGTACACTAATCAGTAAAGACGCTGAATAAACGAAATCGAGAAGGTAAAAACAGTGATTAACGATATTATTAAAGACGCAAAAGAGCGCATGGAAAAGAGCGTAGAGTCGCTCCGTAGTCAAATGTCAAAAGTGCGTACAGGACGCGCGCATCCGAGTATTCTTGATAGTGTGATGGTGAACTACTATGGGGTTGATACACCACTTAAGCAGCTCGCTAACATTACTACAGAAGATTCTCGTACATTGGCATTGACCGTATTTGACAAATCGTCCGCTCAAGCTGTCGAGAAGGCTATTTTAACCTCTGATTTGGGTTTAAACCCAGCATCTGCAGGTGCAGTCATTCGTATTCCTCTACCACCGTTGACCGAAGAACGCCGCCGTGACTTGGTAAAAATTGTTCGTGCAGAAGCCGAACAAGCGCGTGTAGCGGTGCGTAACATTCGTCGTGATGCGAATAACGATTTAAAAGAGTTGTTAAAGGAAAAGGAAATCACTGAGGATGAGGAACACTCGGCAGAGGACGATGTCCAAAAGCTAACCGACACGTACGTCAAAAAAATCGACGAGTCATTGAAAGCTAAAGAACAGGATTTAATGGAAGTTTAATTCCATTCCGTGCTCTAGACGGCGCCGTGTAGTCTCTATGCGGCGTTTTAATTATTGGCGGACAGCATGAAGCAATCTCCAACAATACAGCAAGTGATGCCCAAGCATGTCGCTATTATCATGGATGGGAATGGGCGTTGGGCTAAGCAACAAGGCAAACGAAGAACGTTTGGTCACAAAAAGGGAGCCGAGGCGGTTAGGAGAGCGGTTAGCTTTGCACGTCGAAACGGGATCCAGTCGCTTACGCTATTTGCCTTTAGTAGTGAAAATTGGAATAGACCGGCCGCGGAAGTATCGCTACTGATGGAGTTATTCATCAATGTACTTAAAAAGGAAGCGGATAAACTCAAACAAAATGATATCAAGCTTCAAGTTATTGGTGATAAGACACAGTTTTCAAGTCGCTTACGAAAGCATATTGAACAGACTGAAGAGATGACTGCCGAGTGTCGCGGTATGACACTTAATATCGCCGCAAATTACGGTGGTCAGTGGGATATTACCCAGGCGACGCGTAAAGTGGCAACCGCGGTGGCCAATAATGAATTAGCGGCATCAGACATTACTGAACGTACTTTTGAGCGCTATTTATGTTTAGCTGATCAGGCAAAACCTGACTTGCTCATTCGTACGGGTGGCGAACAGAGGGTGAGTAATTTCTTGCTATGGCAAATAGCGTATGCAGAATTTTACTTCAGCCCGATACTATGGCCTGACTTTGACGATCAAGCATTCGCAAGTGCTGTTGCAGAATTCGCGCAACGGGAACGCCGTTATGGGCTTACCAGTGAGCAAATCACTGAGCTCTTTGAAACAATGAATGCGCGTGTAGAGGACTGAATTTTTGCTTAAACAACGAATTTTGACAGCTGTCATTTTGATACCCGTCGCCCTCTATGCGGTATTTTTACTGCCGCTGTGGGGCTTTTCCTTATTTATCCAAGCTGTATTGATGTTAGGCGCGTGGGAATGGGCACCGCTCATGGGGCTCACCAAAGTCCGTTCACGTATTGCGTATACACTCGGCATTGGAATAATAATTGGCGCATTAAGCCTTGCTGTGCCATTTGAACACTTGTGGAAAGCAGGCACGCTTAATCAAATTATTTATGCCACCATCGCTGCCGGTGGTATCTGGTGGGTCTGTGCATTGGCGTTGGTGGTCAACTATCCGTCGAGTCGACGTATGTGGTCCCGGACACGTTCGATCGTTGGTATTTTTGGCATGTTGATTTTTGTTCCAACTTGGGCAGCCTTGGTCACCGTGCGTTCAATCAATATTGATATACAACCCTATTTTGGCGGATGGGTGGTATTGTTTATTCTATTGTTAGTATGGGCCGCGGATGTTGGCGCCTACTTTGCAGGTGTCCGTTACGGACGTAATAAAATGATGCCTGCGGTAAGCCCGGGTAAGACAATGGAAGGTCTCTGCGGTGGATTAACGCTGGCATTTATCGTCATGATGGTGGTTTCACACTGGACTCAAATACCGGCGGACCAATTTACCGGCTATTATTTGACAGGATTATTTACTGTCGTGGCGTCTGTGTTTGGTGACTTGAATGAGAGTATGTTTAAACGCAGTGCCGGCGTAAAAGATAGCGGCTCAATCCTGCCAGGACATGGCGGCATATTAGATCGCATAGATAGTCTAACCGCGGCAGTGCCTGTGTTTACATTGGCTTACTTGGAGTTTTTACGTTAAGTATGAGTCAATCGATTACCATCTTAGGCGCGACGGGTTCTATTGGCCAGAATACGTTAGATGTCGTTGCTCGTCACCCTGATACTTATTCACTATTTGCCGTCACAGCTCATGGTAACGTGAGTGCCATGCTCGATATCGTGTGCCGTTATCAACCTCAGTATGCCGTGATGGTGGACGAACACGCAGCATCACAACTGCGTGCACAATTGCCGATGGATACGCGGACCGAAGTATTAGGTGGTGTGAGTGCATTATCTGACGTCAGTGCGTGTGCAGAAGTCGATGTCATTATGGCAGCGATAGTAGGTGCTGCTGGCCTGGCACCGACACTAGCGGCTATCAATTGCGGTAAACGTGTTTTGCTCGCTAATAAAGAAGCGTTAGTGGTGAGCGGTGAGTTATTTATTAATGCCGCGCGTGAAAGTGGCGCTCAAATTCTTCCTGTTGATTCAGAGCATAATGCAATATTTCAATGTTTACCGGATAGCGCACAACAGCAAGTCGGCTACATGCAACTGAATAATCATGGCATTGATAAACTGCTGCTAACGGGGTCGGGCGGGCCCTTTCGACATACTCCTATCGATGAGCTTGTTAACCAAACACCTCAACAGGCCTGCAATCACCCCAATTGGTCAATGGGACAGAAAATTTCTGTCGATTCTGCAACCATGCTCAATAAGGGTCTGGAATACATTGAGGCACGGTGGCTATTCAATTGTCGTCGGGAACAGCTTGATATTGTAATACATCCGCAGAGCGTTATTCACTCAATGGTACAATATGTTGATGGTTCAGTGATGGCGCAGATGGGAGAGCCTGACATGCGCACGCCTATTGCTCATGTATTAGGTTTCCCTGAGCGAATTTGCAGTGGTGTGAAGGGACTCGATTTCATGACGCTTGGTGAACTCAGTTTTATGCCAGTGGATTTTGCACGTTATCCTTGTCTGAAACTGGCGATAGATAGTTGTTGGCATGGACAGTCGGCAACGACCACTTTAAACGCTGCCAATGAGGTGGCGGTTGCAGCGTTTTTGAAAGGACAAATTCGCTTCACTGATATTGCTGAAGTGTGTGACTCAGCATTGCAAAACTTGGTGTCAGCGCACGTGGATTCGGTAGACGCACTTATGGCTATTGATGCACAAGCGCGACGTGCAGCATCACGACGTGTGGAGCAAGTTGTTTATGCTTGATTGGTTATGGTACGCCGGTTCGTTTGTAGTGACCTTAGGTATTTTGGTCGCTTTTCATGAGTTCGGACATTTTTGGGTGGCTCGACGCTGTGGCGTCAAGGTACTGACCTATTCGGTGGGGTTCGGTAAAGCGATATGGTCACGGGTGGCACGCGATGGTACGCGCTATCAAGTCGGTATTATTCCGCTAGGTGGCTATGTTCGTATGCTCGATGAACGTGTTGATGAGGTCAGTGAGCAAGACAAACATGTATCCTTTAATGCCCAGTCAGTGTATAAGCGCTTTGCCATTGTGGCGGCTGGACCGATTGCTAATTTCATTCTCGCCGTCGCTGTACTATGGCTTATGTTTGGTATTGGGGTCCCTACGGTTAAGCCCATTATAGGCGATGTTGCGCCCGGGTCTATTGCAGCACAAGCAGACTTTGTAGAGGGCAGTGAGATTGTAAAAGTCGACAACGTAGAAGCATACGATTGGCAGCAGGTACAACTCGGTTTGATGAGTGCCATTGGTAACGATGAACTCTCAATTACCGTAAGTAGCCCCGACGGCACGATACAGAAAAAAACCTTAAATATTTCGCAGTGGCAGTTTGATCCTGAAACGGAAACAACCTTTGGTAGCTTGGGGATTCAAGTTTACCGACCTAATGTTTCCACTACATTAGCGCAGGTTGTTGATGACTCTCCGGCGCAACAAGCGGGTCTAGAAGCGGGCGATAAAGTGACCGAGCTCAATGGTCAGCCGCTAGAAAGCTGGCAACAATTGACTGGAACTATCGCCGAGTCCGCAGGAGTTGCCTTGACCTTGACTATCGAGCGCCAAGGAGCCGAACAAAAAATAACTGTTATTCCTGGTGAACGCGAACGAGGTTCTGATGTCATAGGTTACCTAGGCATCGCCCCTGAGGTAGGAGAGTTGCCCGAGGGCTATGTGTTCAACCATCAATATGGTATTGTCGGTGGTTTAATGAAAGGCGCTGAGCAGACATGGGAACTCATGGTTGTAAGCGTCAAAATGATTGGAAAGCTAATCACGGGCGATGTGTCCGTAAAAAATCTCGCTGGCCCTTTGAGTATTGCTGAAGGCGCTGGCGTTAGCGCGAGTAGTGGATTTGTTTATTTTCTCAGCTTTCTCGCGCTATTAAGTGTAAATTTAGGGATAATCAATCTGGTGCCTTTACCCATGCTTGACGGGGGACATTTAGCATTTTTCGTTGCTGAATGGGTGAGAGGGAAGCCGGTGTCAGAAAAAGTTCAAGACATCTGTTACCGGATTGGTGGTGCGTTAGTCTTTGCATTGATGATAATCGCCATAAGTAATGACATCATGCGCTTCGCATTCTAATTCAAAGTCAACAATAAGTAGCTAGTTATAATGACGTTTAAAAAGCTGTTAGTGAGTGCCATGGTTGCGGCGGCTGTTTCGCCCGCAGCGCAAGCACAAGATGAATTTGTTGTCCAAGATATCGAAGTTAAAGGTTTACAACGTGTGGCACTCGGTGCTGCGTTGACATATATTCCTGTTCGAGTGGGTGATGAAGTGTCAGAGCTGCAAATTCGCAGTGCGATCAAATCACTCTATTCGTCTACTCACTTCGATTACATCGAAGCAGTACGTGACAATGACACGTTGATTTTCCGTGTCAGTGAGCGTCCAACAATTGCTGAAATTACCTTCGAGGGTAATAATGATATTAAGGACGAGCAGTTAGAGCAGAGCCTCCAAGATAACAACATTATTCAAGGAGAGCCGCTTGATCGAACGACGATCTCAGGTATCGAGAAAGGGTTAGAAGACTTTTATCAAAGTGTCGGTAAGTATAACGCTCAGGTTGACCTTGAGGTGGTTGAATTACCGCGTAATCGTGTCGAGCTTCGCATGAACTTTGAAGAAGGCGATGCCGCTGAAATTGCACAAATCAACATTGTCGGTAACAAGGCATTTCCAGACGAACTGCTTTTAGATACTTTTGAGTTGCGCGATAAATTACCGTGGTGGAATATCATCGGCGAAAAACGCTACCAGAAAGAGCAATTAAGTGGCGACTTAGAAACACTCGAATCTTATTATCGCGATCGCGGCTATCTTCAGTTCCAAGTTGAATCGGTACAGGTTTCTGTCACGCCTGATAAGTCGGGTGTCTACATCACGGTCAATGTGAATGAGGGCGAGAAATATTACGTAAGCGAAACTGATGTAATTGGTGATTTGAAAGGTCATGAGGACATCGTTAATCGCTTAACTACGATTAAAGAGGGGACGCTATATAATGCGGCTCAAGTCACTTATATTGAAGACCTCGTTGGTCGTTTCTTCGGTGGCTATGGGTATGCCTACCCAGAAGTAAAGGCGATTCCTGAGCGTAATGACGAAGACAAAACCGTTAAACTGACGTTCTCAGTCAATCCAGGTAATCGCGTTTACGTTCGTCGCATTGCGTTTGAGGGTAATTCAACGACCGAAGACCAAGTCTTGCGTCGTGAAATGCGTCAGCTTGAAGGTGCATGGCTATCAGATAACAAGGTCGAGCAAGGTAAAGTGCGCCTAGAGCGACTCGGCTTTTTCGAAACGGTTGAGACTTCGACGGAAAAAGTGGAAGGACAACCTGATCAAGTGGATGTCACGTATAAGGTAAAAGAGCAACCTTCAGGTTCATTTACGGCGGGTATTGGTTACGGTGACTATTCAGGCCTGCAACTCAACGCCGGTATTCAGCAAAGTAACTTTTTGGGTACGGGTAATCGCGCAGGTATCAATGTATCGACCAGTCGTTTCCAGAAGAACTTCAGCGTTTCGTATACCGACCCTTACTTTACTACCAACGGTGTGTCTTTGTCGGGCCAGGTGTTTTTAAGTGAATTCGATGCGGGACGAGCAGAAAACTTAATTCGGTACAATCAGCGCACCTATGGTGTCGGTAGTACGATTGGTTTCCCGGTTGACGAAATCAACAGCTTTAGTTTTGGTGTTGGCTACAAGCGCCAAGAGGTGACGAACGTCGATGGTTACGAGCAAATACGTAAGTTTTATCAAGCGTTTTTAAACCCTGAGAGCCCTGATTCAGGCGTTGGCTTTGATATCTACGACTTCAATGTTGGCTGGTCTCGAGTCACCCTTAACCGCGGTACATTCCCTACATCAGGTTCATCTCAACGTGCATCTTTTGAAGTGTCTGCGCCCTTTAGTGATATTCAATATTTCCAGGTGGGCTATGACTTTAAATATTATTGGCCATTATCTGATGATCAACAATGGACATTATTGACACGTTTTAATCTCGGTTATGGTAATGGTTATGGTGCCGATGACGCCGGCAACGATTACTTACTGCCGTTCTGGGAATCTTTCCGCGTTGGTGGACAGGGCGACTTGCGAGGCTTTGAGCCGAATACGGTAGGTCCTCGTGCTATTTATAGTTATGCGGATCAAGTCGCAACGCCGCCAGACTGGACAGGTTTGCCGGGCGGTTATCCGGCAGGTTCAGATGCTGAATCCATCACCGTGAGTCGTTATGCCGTTGGTGGTAATGCCAAAGTTGTGGGAGGGGTTGAACTTATTGTGCCAACGCCGTTTATTGATGAAAGTATGCGTAACACTGTGCGTACAAGTATTTTCGTTGATGTCGGTACCGTTTGGGATACTGAGTTTGACTATGAGAAGTATAAAGGCTTAGATTTAATAGGTCAGAGTCAGCCACTCAGCGACTACAGCGATCCAGGTGACTTCCGTGTTTCAGCCGGTGTATCTGTGCAATGGATTTCGCCGATGGGACCGCTCACTTTCTCTCTAGGTAGAGCGCTTAAAGAAGTGGAAGGCGACGAAACTCAGATATTCTCGTTCAACATCGGTACGACATTCTGATAAAGTATCGATGTAGACCGTTCAAGGCGATAGGTTCGCAATAAAAGAACAACAAATTTTTTGAGGAGTTAATTTTGAAAAAGTTAGTGAAAACAACCGTTGCAGCGCTGGCTGTTTCTAGTGCAATGTTTGCGGGTGCGGCGAGCGCACAACAGAAAATTGGCGTTGTTGACATGATGCAAGTGTTTCAACAATTGCCACAACGTGAGCAAATCTCACAGCAATTGCAAACTGAGTTTCAGGACCGTTTTGAAGAAATGCGTCAGTTAGAGCAAAAAATCCAAGAGCTTCGTCAGAAGCAAGAACGTGACGCATCTGTCATGTCTGCGGAAGAAAAGACGCAATTGAATCGTGAACTCGAGCAACTCGTTGCTGAGGCACAGTTAAAAAGCAAGGCGTTACAAGAAGATACGCGTCGTCGTCAAGCGGAAGAGCGGGATGAGTTATTAGGCAAGGTACAGAATGCCATTAATGCCGTTGCTGAAGCCGGTGATTATGATTTGGTATTGCAAAGTAACGCAGTTGCGTTCATGAAGTCTGATAATGATTTGTCTTCAAAAGTTGTTGAGCGTATGAGCGGCAATTCAGGTAACTAATCAATGACAGAATACTCTTTAAAGCAGTTAGCAGAGTATGTTGATGGTGAGGTTCGCGGCGACGCGAACCTTGTTGTTACTGGCATAGGAACGTTGCAGTCTGCGTCTGCGACGCAAATAGCTTTTTTGGCCAACAGTCGCTACAAAAGCCAGCTTGAATCAAGTCATGCGGGCGCAGTTATACTCTCACCGAAAGATGTAGAAGACACGCCTGCGATAAATGCCATCGTAGTCAACAATCCCTATGCCGCTTTTGCCAAAATTGCTCAACGCCTCGATACTACCCCGGCACCAGCCGAGGGCGTCGCCGAGACTGCGCGCGTACATCCCACAGCTAAGCTTGGTAGCAATGTTGCTTTAGGCGAGTACGTTGTGATTGAGGCGGGCGCAGTGATTGGTGATAATGTGGCGATAGGGTCGCATGCTCACATCGGACCTGAAGTGAGTATCGGGGAAAATACTCGAATTTGGTCAGGTGTGCACATTTACCACCGTTGTGTTATCGGCGCTCAATGTAATGTCCATTCGGGGGCAGTGATTGGCGCAGACGGATTTGGTTGGGCACCTGAAAATGGTCAATGGCTAAAAATACCTCAAATTGGCCGTGTGATCATCGGCAACGATGTAGAAATTGGGGCAAGTACCACAGTCGATAGAGGCGCGTTAGACGATACAGTGATAAGTAACGGCTGTATTATTGACAACCAGTGCCAAATTGCACACAACGTATTTATTGATGAAAATACGGCCATCGCGGGTTGTACCGTATTGGCGGGAAGCTGTCGTATTGGTAAACGTTGTATGATCGGCGGTGCATCAGCCATTAATGGTCACATCAGTATTTGTGATGATGTGCAAATTATGGGTTTTGCCATGGTCATTAAAGAAATCAATGAACCTGGCGTTTATGCTTCGGGTATCCCCGCAGCCAGTCATCGCGAGTGGCGCAGAAACGGGGCGCGTTATCGTCAGTTAGATGACCTTTTCAAACGTGTAAAAGGTATCGAGCAAGAACTGCAAAAAATTAAGTAAAGGGAGAGGATGTTGAAAGCCACTGACTCTGGATTTGATATTCAAGGTGTACTCGACTTACTGCCACACCGCTATCCATTTTTATTGATTGATCGTGTAATTTCTTGTGATTGCGAGAAAGAGATTCATGCAATTAAAAATGTGAGTTTCAATGAGCCGATGTTTAACGGCCATTTTCCGGGTAATCCAATTTTTCCAGGGGTCTTATTACTTGAAGGCTTAGCGCAAGCAGCGGGACTGCTAGGATTCCGCATCACTGAGCAAAAATCGACTGCAAACGATTTATACTTGTTTGCTGGTATCGATAATGCGCGTTTTAAACGGCAAGTTATTCCCGGCGATACGATTCACTTTCACGTAACGTTTGAAAAAGAGCGTCGTGGTATTTGGAAGTTTTCAGGCCGCGCTGAAGTTGAAGGTGAATTGGCCGCGTGTGCAGACATCATTTGCGCGAGAAGGGAAGTCTAGTGATCCACGAAACGGCAATTATAGATTCGTCTGCTAAACTCGGCGCTAATGTCTCTGTCGGGCCGTGGACATTCATTGGTCCTGACGTAGAAATAGGTGATGATTGCGACATTCGATCGCATGTGGTGATTAAAGGCCCTACGAAAATTGGTGCACGAAATACGATTTATCAGTTTGCCAGCGTGGGTGAGGACTGCCAAGATAAAAAATACGCTGGCGAGCCGACACAACTAGTGATTGGCGACGATAACGTTATCCGAGAATCAGTGACAATTCATCGTGGCACAGTTCAAGATGAGGGTATCACCCGTATTGGTGATCGAAACCTGTTTATGGCGTATGTCCATGTGGCGCACGACTGCATCATTGGTAATGACAACATTTTTGCCAATTTAGTGACGTTAGCAGGTCACGTTCACGTTGGCGATCAAGTCATTCTGGGTGGCTTAACAGGGGTACACCAGTTTTGCCATATTGGCTCGCACGCGTTTGCAGCCGTTAACTCAATCGTTGTACAAGATATTCCACCCTTTATTATGGCACAAGGACATAATGCGCGTCCTCGTACAATTAATTCAGAGGGATTAAAGCGCCGGCAATTTAGTGAGCATGAAATCCGTAATATTCGTCGCGCTTATAAATTGTTATATCGCTCGAGTTTAACGGTAGACGAGGCGTTAGAGCAAATTAGTGCACTTGAAGAGCCGAAACTCGACGAGTTTATTGAATTCGTTAAGCGCTCTCAAAGAGGCATTATTCGCCCCTAATGGATAAACCAGTGATGTCCGTGAAAGTTGCTTTGGTCGCAGGTGAGCACTCAGGAGATATTTTGGGTGCGGGTCTCATGGCGGCGTTAAAATCACGCTATGCAAATATTGAATTCGTGGGTGTTGGGGGGCCTCTTATGGAAAGTGAGGGGCTTCGCTCTTTTTTTCCCATGGAGGACCTATCTATCATGGGCGTGGCTGAAGTCCTTCGGCACTTACCTAAGTTATTAAAGCATCGTAAGCAACTCGTCACGTTTTTACGTCAGCAACAGCCAGATATTTTTATTGGAATTGATTCCCCAGATTTTAACCTTACGATTGAAAAAAGACTCAAAGACGTAGGTATTAAAACCGTTCATTATGTCAGTCCATCGGTTTGGGCGTGGCGAGAAGGTCGGATTAAAGGGATTAAAAAGGCTGTTGATCACGTGTTGTGCCTGCTTCCGTTTGAAAAGCAGTTCTATGATGAGCATGGATTGTCCGCGACCTTTGTTGGACATCCGTTGGCTGATGCTATTCCCCGAGAAACGAATAAAGCCGCCGCAAGACGACAACTGGGGTACCCCGAGTTAGGTCAATATGTGGGCTTACTACCGGGGAGTCGCAAAGGCGAGTTAGCGCGTATGGCGCCGACATTTTTACAGGTCTGTAAGGCACTAAAAAAGACCCATCCCGAGTTAAAGTTTATTGCTCCAATGGTCAATCAGGCGCGTGCGGATGAGTTTACTGCTCTGCTAGAAGATAATGACATGCAGACCGATGTCGAAGTGTGTCTCGGACATAGTAGAGAAGTAATGGGGGCGTGCGATTACCTACTGCTCACATCAGGAACGGTGGCGCTAGAGGCGTTATTAATCAAGCGTCCGATGGTCGTTGCTTATCGTTTTGCTTGGCTTTCTTATCAAATTATTAAACGGCTTTTTCATGCGCCTTTCTTCTCTTTACCCAACCTACTTGCGAATCGGGCTATCGTTCCAGAGTTGGCGCAAAGTGATGCAACGGTTGAACGGATCGTCGCACACATGGAACAGTTAATCGATGAAAACAACCAAGCGCTAGTCGCCGAGTTTGACCGTATCCATCAACAACTCGATCAGTCAGCGAGCGATGTGGCGGCGAATGTGATTTCAGATCTTCTAGAAAATCGAATGTAATCACGGAAAATCTGCGCTAATAATCCTAAAAAATATGTTCTATTATCACTGTAGTTGATAAATAGGAGATCAATAATGGGTTTGTTAGTTGATGGCGAGTGGCATGATAAGTGGTACGACACCAAAAAGCATGGCGGACGTTTCGTTAGAAGTGAGTCACAGTTTCGTAACAGTATCGAGCAGGGGGGCCCTTTCTTGCCAGAGTCGGGTCGCTATCATCTGTTTGTATCCTACGCATGCCCTTGGGCTCATAGAGCTCTAATTTTTAGAAAACTTAAAGGACTTGAGCAACATATTGATGTCTCAGTTGTTCATCCTTTGATGCTAGAAAATGGGTGGGAGTTTTCAGCTGCTCCGCTTAACGATCCGCTCTATCAGTCGGACTTTCTGTACCAATTATATCTGAAAGCTGATCCGAACTACTCCGGCCGTGTCACTGTGCCTGTGTTATGGGATAAGCAACAGGAAACTATCGTAAATAATGAGTCGGCAGAGATCATACGTATCTTTAACTCCGCGTTTAATGATTTAACCGGAAATGAGCTCGATTTTTATCCCGACCATCTGCAACAGGAAATTGATGAAGTCAATGAACGCGTTTATCACGGTATAAATAACGGTGTTTATAAATGTGGCTTTGCGACCGAACAGCGTGCGTATGAAGAGGCATTCAAAGCGTTATTTGACGCCTTAGAATGGGTTGAAGAGCGCCTAGACGGACGTGATTACTTAGTCGGCGACCAACTCACCGAAGCAGATTGGCGATTGTTTACCACGCTAGTACGTTTTGATGCCGTCTATTTTGGCCACTTCAAAGCTAATAAATACCGCATCAGTGATTATCCACGGATGCGTGACTATTTGAGCCGTTTGTTTCACTACCCGGGCGTTTCAGAAACGGTGGTAATGGATCATATTAAGCGCCATTATTATGGCAGCCATAAAACGATTAATCCCACTCAGATTATACCAGTGGGTCCTGAGTTATCATTCTAAGGAGTGGGTCATGGGTGTATTAAAACGCGTTAAGGGGATAGCGGCGCAAGACGGAGCGGGTGTTAAGCTATCTCGCATTATCAATCAGCCTGGCTTTAAACATCAGGACCCGTTTTTAATGCTGGACGAATTTCGCTCAGACGATCCCGATGATTATATTGCTGGTTTTCCACCACACCCTCACCGTGGTTTTTGTACGTTAACTTATATGCTGGCGGGTGAAATGGCTCATGAAGACTCGGTCGGCAACAAAGGGCTTGTTGGAGCGGGAGGTGTGCAGTGGATGAAAGCGGCTCGAGGAATTATCCATGCTGAAATGCCCAAGCAAACAGAAGGTCTTATGTGGGGGTTTCAATTATGGATAAACCTACCTGCCAAATTTAAGATGGATGCGCCCGAATGGTTCGACTACAAAGCAGATGTCATTCCAGAAGTTCATCTTCAGCAAAGTATGTTGCGATTGATCGCGGGTCGTTATGGCGAGCAAGAAGGACCGGTAAATTTACCTGAACAGCGTTTTTTAGTTGCTGACTTACGTTTTTCTGAAGCCAGCAGCGAAAAACTGGATATCATGGCCTACACAACGCAATTGCTATATGTGTATCAAGGCTCGATTACGCTTGACGGTGAGCAAGTTGAACGAGGCGAGCTTGTGGTCTTCGACGGCCCATTGAACACCAGTATTATTCATGGGGAGCAAGGCTCCGGCGTTATGTTGTTGTTGGGAGATGCAATAGGTGAACCTATCAGCCAATATGGTCCCTTTGTCATGAATACGACACAGGAGATAGAGCAAGCTATTCGTGATTACCAACAGGGAAGGCTGACTGAGGCTTAGCTAAGGTTAAAACGAGCAGTTTGTTTAATCAGCTGCTCGTAACGAGCGGCATGTGAATCCGTTAACGTTAAACCTTGTAGCGTACGTAAACATGAGAGGCATTCTTTTTTCAAGAAGCCAATTTCTTTATTCGAGTTTGCTTCGGCACAATATCGAACAGCAGCCTGTATAAAGTTAAGAGCGGCGCCGCTGTTGAGAGGAGCTACTTTTAGTGCTTCTCGGAAACTGTTGAGTGCTTCCTTATAAAAGCGCTCTTCATATTCTTTGATGCCGCGTTCATGTAGCTGTCGGAATTGACTGCGACGTTGTTCAGATCGTTTTACTCGATCTTTTAACAGACGGTCAGTGTATTCATCAACGGAGAACAGCTGTTGATACTGCTTCATAATGTCACCCGCTTTTTCAAATTCACCTAAATCCATCAAAATAGCGACGATATCGAAGCTTACTTCCTCAGGCAACGAGTGGCCTGCTGCTAAATCAACACCAAAAATTTGGTTAAGTCTGTCTTGAGCTTCGCGTAAGCGTCCGTTGAAAGCGTCGATGCGTGACAGTAATACGGACTCGATCGTTTCAAAAGCGATATCTGAATAAACGAGGTTTTCATCGTAGCGCGCACGCTGCAATTCCATGGTCGCTTCAGTTTGATATTTCGCTACTTGCTGGCGCGTTTCCGCATGCTCGGCGGCATCTAAGATGGAACGTAGATAATTGCACAGATGTTGCACGTTACGATGAACCGAAGTACGGGCGATTTGCAGTACATTGTTCATCGCTTGCTTGGCTATTTCGTAATTCTCTGAATCACGTGCGATGCGTGCTAGTAGAGTCTGCCGCTCGATCGAGAACGGCGCCATAGAAATGGCCATGCGGGCACTATCGAGGGCATCATCGAGCGCCGCCTTGCTGAGGTGACAGCGCGTTCTCAGATCGTGCGCTTCAATCGCATTCGGCATTTTTTTAATAACAATATTTAACAGTTCGAGTGCATCATCAGGGCGTTGCTGAAGTAAACGCGTTTCAGCCAGCTTTAAACTTGCCCAACTCTGACCACCTTCTTCCAATAAACGGGCAATCGCGGCATCAGCGGCCTCAAGTTGACCTGTTTTATTAAACAGTTCAATTTGTAATTTTTGACAGTAGTTGGCATAGCGACTTTGTGCGTCGATATGTTTTTGACAAGCGGTAATACACTGCTGATAGTCTTTATTAAACAATGTTTTGAATACATCTCTTAGCCACATTCTGCGTTTATAAGCTCTTAATAAACGCGCATGTAGAACGCGGTGTGAAAACGGTTTTGTCAGATAGTCGTCGGGCTGAAGCTCAAGTGCACTGAGTACCATTGGTCGCGTGTTGTCGCCAGTGATGATAAAAAATAGCGTTTCAGGCTTAAGCATACCGCGCTGCCGTAACTCCTCGAGCACTTGGCGACCGTTTTTTCCTCGGCCTAGATTGTAGTCAACCAACATAATGTCGTAGGGCCGACGCGCATAGGCTGCAATGCCCGCTTCACCGGTTCGTTTAGCGTCGACTTCTTTTGCACCGAGATTAATCAAAAGCCCCTTCAACATGACTTGAAAGGCTTTTTGATCCTCAATGATTAGGACACGTTTTTCCGATAAATCCAGTACTTCGCTCATACCGTAGACACTAATAGATGAATTAATGACAGCATACTGTCAAACATAAATTATGTTAAGTCTCTACTCGGTTTAACGCGCAATTTAAAGGGAAATAAGTAAATTATGAGAGTAGCATCCATTAAAGAAGGGCAAATTGAGTGGAATGAAGCGGAGCTATCAAAGGAACTCAGTGCTCACCAAGTAAAAATTGAAATTAGTCATGCAGGTATCAATCGCGCTGATCTAATGCAGGTCGCAGGAGCCTATCCACCTCCGCCGGGAGCGTCAGACATTCCCGGGCTCGAGTGTTGTGGTCAGATTATCGCTGTTGGCGATCAAGTGGATACTTTTGCAGTGGGGGACGATGTCTGCGCTTTGCTTGCCGCTGGGGGTTATGCTCAGCACGTCATTGTTGATCAACAACAAGTACTCCCGCTACCTCAAGGGTGGTCGAAAGCGCAAGGAGCAGGTTGGTTGGAAACTTTCGCGACCGCATATCTCAATGTTTTTCAATTGGCGCGTGTTAAACCGTCAGAGCGAGTGCTGGTGCATGCGGCAGCGGGAGGAGTTGGCACATCCCTACTTCAATTATGCAAAGAGAAAGGAATTAGTACGGTCGCGGTGGTAGGAACTGACGAAAAGCAAACTTTTTGCCAAAAGTTGGGCGCGAGTTTGTCGATAAATCGACATCATGAGCGAGACTGGAACGCTATAGAGAGAGAAGGCATTGACGTGATATTGAATCCCATCGGCGGTGACTCTATTGCCCGAGACCAACGCTTTTTAAATACCGAAGGTCGCATCGTGCTAATCGGTTTAATGGGGGGACGTGAGGGTCAGGTCGACTTTGGACGAATGCTAATCAAGCGACAACGTATCATCGGCTCAACGCTCCGGGCACTCTCCGCTGAACGCAAGGGGGCCATTTTGAGTGAATTGTGGGCGGAATTTGGAGACGCATTCAATGCGCGTCGGGTTATGTCTATGATTGATCAAGTGGTGCCCGCAACGGATGTGAATGAAGCGATGGACTACATGCGCGAAAATCGAACGTTTGGAAAAATAGTATTGGATATGAACGCTTAATAAGAAGAAGTGGTGGAGGGGGCAGGATTCGAACCTGCGAAGGCTGAGCCGTCAGATTTACAGTCTGATCCCTTTGACCGCTCGGGAACCCCTCCATCAGAAGAGCGCGTATGATAGCAACCTGAACTCTGTTGTAAAGGGTAAACTAAAAAAACTCATTGTTTCTCGTACTTTGCCGATATGACTGATATGTCAGTCAGCGGAGTTAGCAATGCAAGTGGTACGAGAACCACAATTGGATTCCTTTGTTAAAACAGCAGAGTCGTTTGCCAACGAAGCAATCAATGACGGTTTTGCCGCGACTTTTGCTTACTGGGTATCGGCACTGAGTGATAGGCCTGCCGTTGAAGGGATGACACCACCCGAGCCGAACTGGCAACGAAGGATTGGTGCTGCACGACCACGCCCACTGGATGCTGGCGGTCATTATAAATTGCCGGCTGGCGTTTATAACGATGCGTCTGAGCTGACCCAGCAGCGCCTTGTTGATGCCTTGAATCCGCAACCTCTTGTCTTAGACGCGTCGCCCAATCGTCTACCATTGGAGCTCATTGCAAACTTGGATTGGCAAACGAGACAGCGTCGTCAACGTAGCAAGCTCGTCAAGCCACAGCCGCAGCGACGCTCCAACCCATCTCGTTTGTACGATGTTTTGCAGTCGATGGGTATAGAAGATCAGCAACCGCTCATGTAAGCTGACATCTTTCCAGTTGTCAGTACAAGAATGGGCATGAAAATTCATCCACAAGATGCAGAACGTATTGAGCAATTTGTTGAGCATTTATGGCTTGCTCACGGTGTGAGTGAAAATACGCAAGCAGCTTACCGCAGTGACTTAAAGAAGTTTTGCGAGTTTTTGGCACAACACAGATTGGGTCTTCATCAGTTAACATCTGCGGTCGTGCAAGATTATTTGCTTTGGCGTCGTTCTCAGGGTCTGTCACCGCGGAGTACATCACGATTTTTGAGTGCTATGAAAAAGCTGACGCCATACGCCATAAAGTCGGGCTGGTTTGCCACCGATCCGATCGCTAAGCTTAAACGTCCTAAAATGAGCCCCGCAGTACCTCACTCACTGACTGAATCCGATGTGTTGTCCCTATTAGATGCACCTGATGTCGATACGCCCATTGGTTTGCGTGATAGAGCGATGCTCGAAGTATTGTACGCAACCGGTTTGCGAGTAACGGAACTGGTCCGGTTACAATATGACCAAGTCTCATTGGCACAAGGCTTGGTGCGCGTTGTCGGTAAAGGTGATAAAGAACGGTTAGTGCCGTTGGGTGAGGAAGCTATCGAATGGCTATCGCGGTATATGAAATCGGGTCGTCCAGTCCTCAGCGAGCGTCAGTCGGCTTGGGTGTTTATTACTCAGCGAGGGACGTTGTTAACGCGGCAAGCTTTTTGGTATCGGATCCGAACTTATGCCGAACAGGCGCAGATCAATAGCCATTTGTCGCCTCATACACTGCGTCATGCGTTTGCTACTCACTTGCTTAATCATGGCGCTGACTTAAGGGTACTGCAAATGTTGCTGGGGCATAGCGATCTGTCAACAACACAAATTTATACACAAGTAGCAAAAGAGCGCTTGCAGCAAATGCATGCAACGTTCCATCCACGAGGATAATCGAGGTCAATATGAAGTTGTTTCCTAGTCTTAGCGCCGTTGCGGTGTCGTTCTTGTTTTTGTCGGTCAATGCACTGGCTGAGCAACAGCCAGACGTGAGTAAATTGGAACGTTTGGGTGTCGAGATCTCAACTATAAAGCCAGCGGGCATTGATGGCCTGTATGAGCTGTCCACTAATCAGGGAATCGTTTACATGACCGCTGATGGTGAACACTTGCTAGTCGGAAACCTGTATCAGTTGGGTGAGGGCGCACCGTTGAATGAAACTGAGCAGGCATTAAAGGCATTGCGAAAAGAAAAAGTGGCTGAACACCAAGATGAAATGATTGTTTATCCATCATCTAAGCAACAGTATGCCATTACTATTTTTACCGATACAACCTGTGGCTATTGTCGGAAATTGCATCACAACTTGGGAAGTTATCTTGATAAAGGCATTACTATTCAGTATTTGGCATTTCCGCGGGGTGGCCTAGCTTCGAAGGGCGGACGGGAATTACAGCAAGCTTGGTGTGCAAAAGATAGCGCCAAAGCGTTGTCATCACTATTCAATGATCAAGCGATCCGCGCCACTACCTTATGCGATAATCCCGTCGCTGAACACTACCAGCTAGGACAGATGCTGGGTGTAACAGGAACGCCCGCCGTAGTTTTACCGAGCGGTCGTATGTTGCCCGGAATGCGAACAGCAGATGCAATCATTGATGAAATTAAAGCTGATAACGAGTTATGACGTTCAAAGTAGTTAAGCGTTATCCGGAGCACTTCGCCGAACAGCTACCAGCGGACTGGCCTGCGATCATTCGACAAATTTTAGCGCATCGAGGGGTTACTCGACCCGAGCAACTCGATCTTCGTTTGCAGGGTATGGCGCATTTTTCTCAGTTGCGAGGTATTGACGCGGCATGTGAAGCGATGCTAGAGGCACGTGAACACAATGAAGCGATTGTCATCTGTGGTGACTTTGACGCGGATGGTGCAACCAGTACCGCATTATTGATGTCCGCTCTACCGCAGTTAGGTTTCACCAAAGTCACTTATCGCGTGCCGAATCGAATGACTGAGGGGTATGGCCTTTCAGCAGCGATTGTTGAGCAGTTAGCGGAGCAACAGGTGGGGCTGATACTCACGGTCGATAATGGTATTGCCGCACATGATGCGGCAATACGCGCCGCCGAATTAGGAATCAAGTTAGTCATTACCGATCATCATTTAGCCCCTGCGTCATTACCGCCAGCGGCTGCGATAGTCAATCCTAATCAACCCGGCTGTGAGTTTCCGAGCAAAGCGTTAGCCGGTGTCGGCGTTGCATTTTATCTATTGGCGGCATTACGCGCACGATTGCGCGAAACGGGTGAGCAGACACCCAATTTAGCAGACTTTCTTGACTTGGTGGCCTTAGGTACCGTTGCCGACGTGGTGCCGCTCGATAAAAACAACCGTATTTTGGTTCAGCAAGGCCTCAATCGTATTAAAGCAGGTCAGTGTCGCGCCGGCATACGCGCATTAATTGAGCAAAGTGGTCGCGATATTGCAAAGTTACAAGCGAGTGACTTGGGATTTGCCATAGGGCCTCGTATAAATGCCGCGGGGCGCCTTGATGATATCAGCCTGGGTATCGAATGTTTGCTGGCGCCGTCTGAGCGTGCGCAACAGCTTGCTCAAACATTATGTGACTTGAATAAACAGCGACGGGAAATTGAGGCGGACATGAAAGCTGAGGCTGAGTCCATTGTGAGTCAGCTTCAGCTCGATAATCAAGGTCAGCTGCCGAATGTCATTGTGCTCTATAACGAACAATGGCATAGCGGGGTAATTGGTATCGTCGCAGGGCGTGTAAAGGAGCGAACCCATCGTCCGGTAATCGTGTTTGCTAAAGAAAGTGATACCCATTTAAAAGGCTCCGCGCGCTCAATTGATGGTGTACATATTCGCGACCTGCTTGAGCGTGTGGACACTCAATATCCCGATGTAATTGAACGTTTTGGCGGTCATGCGATGGCCGCTGGACTGTCTTTAGCCGAAGCACAACTAAACACCTTTCAAAGCGCAGTGTCGCAAGCGGCAGCTGATTGGCTGACTGATGAGGTTGTACAACCCGTTATCTGGTCCGATGGTCAGTTATCCGATAAACAATTAACGGTTGAATTTATTCAGCAACTCGAACGTTTTGGGCCTTGGGGACAAAAGTTTCCAGAACCTATTTTTGATGGCGAGTTTCGGATACTGCAGCAGCGTATCGTGGGGGAAAAGCATCTCAAGCTCGTCGTTCAAAGCCCCGAAGGCGGTATTTTCGATGCCATATCGTTTTATTGCGATATTGAGCAGTGGCCCAATCATCAGTGTCAGTGGGTCGAACTTGTCTATAAACCACAACTGAATCATTTTCGCGGACGTACTTCAGTGCAGTTGTTGGTGGAGCAACTGCGCGCTTTGCGGTAAAATACCCGTTTATGCCAATTAAACAACTAAGGGTCATGTGATGTTTGAGACAAACGCCACTTACAACGCCATTAAAGAGATGCGCTCACGTAGTGAGGCACTTAGGGGGTATCTTTGACTACGCTCATAAAAAGGAGCGTTTAGAAGAAGTTACCCGAGAACTTGAACAACCTGAAGTGTGGGATGATCCGCCCAAAGCCCAAAGTTTGGGTAAAGAGCGCGCTGCACTTGAGCAAGTGATTGAAACACTCGATAACTTAGAACAAGGGTTAGAGGATATCGAGGGTTTAGTCGACTTAGCTGTGGAAGCAGAGGATGAAACCACCTTTGATGAGGCTGAACAAGAGTTAAAAGAGTTATTGACTCAGCTAGAGGCGCTCGAATTTCGTCGCATGTTTTCACGCGACAATGACTCATCAGATTGCTACGTGGATATTCAGTCAGGCTCTGGGGGGACGGAAGCCCAAGACTGGGCAAACATGCTATTACGCATGTATTTGCGCTGGGCTGAAGCGCATGAATTCAAAACAGAGATTACCGAGCTTTCTGAAGGTGAGGTTGCGGGTATTAAATCGGCGACAGTGCGTATTGCAGGCGAATATGCATACGGTTGGTTGCGTACCGAAACAGGCGTACACCGGTTAGTGCGTAAATCGCCCTTTGATTCCGGCAACCGACGCCACACATCATTTGCATCGGTATTCATTTATCCTGAAGTCGACGATGATATTGAAATAGAAATTAATCCGTCAGATTTACGCATTGATACCTACCGCGCTTCTGGTGCGGGTGGACAGCACGTTAACCGGACGGATTCCGCGGTGCGAATAACCCATGAACCCACAGGGATTGTGGTGCAATGTCAAAGCGATCGCTCGCAACATAAAAATAAAGACTCTGCGATGAAGCAATTAAAAGCGAAATTGTATGAGTTAGAGATTCAAAAGCAGAACGAAGATAAACAGGCGCTGGAAGATTCAAAAGCGGATATCGGCTGGGGCAGTCAAATTCGTTCGTATGTGCTCGATGATGCGCGCATCAAAGATTTGCGTACCGGCATCGAGAACAGAAACACACAGGCGGTGTTAGATGGTGCGCTCGATCCATTTATCGAGGCCAGCTTAAAAAGCGGTCTGTAGCCAAGTTAAGTCGCGATAGAAACGTATTCGAAGAGGAAGCAAGATTATGACAGATAAGTCGCAAACGCCAGAAGTTGATGTAAACGAACAAATCGCGCAACGAAAAGCGAAGTTAGCGGCGTTACGCGAGAAGGGCGTTGCCTTTCCAAATGACTTTCGCCGTGATTCACTGGCAAAGGATCTTCACGCTGAGTATGACGAGGCGGACAAAGAGTCGCTTGAGCAACAGGGCGTTCGCGTTAAAGTCGCGGGTCGAATGATGACCCGTCGTATCATGGGTAAAGCGAGTTTTGCGACGATTCAAGATATGTCGGGAAAAATTCAGCTATACGTAGCCCGTGATAACTTGCCAGAGGGTTTTTATAACAGCGAATTCAAAAAGTGGGACTTAGGCGACATCATTGGCGCCAGTGGCGTATTGTTCAAAACCGGGACAGGCGAACTGAGTGTGTTAGTCGACGACGTGCGTTTATTGACCAAGGCGCTGCGTCCTCTACCAGATAAGTTTCACGGTTTGGCGGATCAAGAAACACGTTATCGTCAACGTTACCTTGACTTGATTACCAATGAGGAGTCTCGTAACACGTTTTTAGTGCGTTCGCGCGTCATTGATTACATTCGTCGCTACCTTAACGAACATCAATTCCTTGAAGTTGAGACGCCAATGATGCAAACCATTCCAGGCGGAGCTGCTGCGCGTCCATTTTCAACTCATCATAACGCGTTAGATATGGAGCTATTCCTAAGAATCGCTCCAGAGCTTTACCTCAAACGTCTCGTCGTCGGTGGTTTCGAAAAAGTATTTGAAATAAACCGCAACTTCCGTAATGAGGGATTATCGACTCGTCACAACCCTGAGTTCACCATGTTGGAGTTTTACTGGGGCTACGCAGACTATTTCGATTTGATGGATATGACGGAAGATATGCTACGGGGTATCGCTCAAGATGTATTGGGTTCAACCACATTTGAAAGTGGTGGCGTGACTTATGACTTCGGCCAGCGCTTCGAGCGCATGACGGTGTTAGAGGCGATTATTAAATATATGCCTGAAGTTACCGAGGAGCAGCTCAACGACCGCGAACAGGCGACCGCTATCGCAGAGCAAGTCGGTGTGGATGTCAATTCGGCTTGGGGTCTAGGAAAGATCCAGATTGAGATTTTCGAAACCGTTGCTGAACATCGTTTGATTCAGCCTACATTCATCACGGCGTATCCAGCAGAGGTGTCACCTTTGGCACGTCGTAATGACGAGAATCCATTTGTGACCGATCGCTTTGAGTTTTTTGCGGGTGGACGCGAGTTAGCCAATGGCTTCTCGGAGCTGAATGATGCAGAAGACCAAGCGCAACGCTTCCGCGATCAAGTGGAAGCTAAAGAGGCGGGCGATGATGAAGCAATGTTCTATGATGAAGACTATGTCACAGCGCTTGAACACGGCATGCCGCCAACCGCGGGTGAGGGTATCGGTATTGACCGTTTAGTGATGTTGTTGACAGATTCATCGACCATCCGAGACGTACTCTTATTCCCTCATATGCGTCCTAAAGCAGATTAAGTCCAAAATAATCTAACAGCCACCCTTGCCGGGTGGCTTTTTTTTGGTCTACCATTTAATAAATTAGAAAAAAGAGACAAGGAAACGTTCTTTACTATTCAATTTTATTAAACGTTATGCTTTGGAGATTGAATGTACCACTTAGAGTTTGACACACCGCTTGGGCACATGGTGGCTATGGCGAATGAGGCACATCTGACCGGTCTTTATTATAAAGATCAAAAGAATATGCCAGATTTAAGCCATTCGGTTGTCAACCATAAGCATCCTGTGTTGGTGCAAACACAAGCGCAACTTGAAGAGTACTTTGCTGGCGCGCGTCAGAAATTTAGCCTGCCTTTAAGAGTAAAAACGACAGAATTTCAACAGCAAGTGCTTTCGACACTTACACAAATAAAACCAGGCGACACATTATCGTATCAGTGTATTGCTCAGCGTATTGGACGACCTAAAAGCGTACGCGCTGTTGCTAATGCGGTTGCGAGAAATCCATTTATTATCGTCATTCCCTGTCACCGTGTGATAGGCATAAAAGGTGAACTAAAAGGTTTTTCGGCGGGAGTGCATCGAAAGCGAGCACTCATTAATCGAGAGCAAAAATTAAGGGGCGAATAATCGCCCCTCAATTCAATAAACCATTAATCATCGAGTGATTAGTGGTCTTCACCATCTGCGTGAACGTGACCGTGCTCAAGCTCTTGCTCAGTTGCGTCACGTACTTCGACAACTTCAACGTCAAAGTTCAAGTTTACACCTGCTAATGGGTGGTTACCATCGACAGTCACTTCGTCGTCATTAACTTCGACGATGATGACTGATTGGTCGCCTTGGTCGGTGCTTGCACGGAACTGCATACCGGGTTGAACATCGTTTTCGCCAAACAAGTTACGTGGAACTGTTTGGATCAAACCTTCGTGACGTTCGCCGTATGCTTCTTCAGGACCGATTTCGGCGGTAAATTTCTCGCCGACTTCTTTACCTTCCAATGCATTTTCTAAACCAGGGATCAGCATGCCTCGGCCATGGATAAAGCTCAGTGGATTGCCTTCCTTAGACTGATCCAATGTTTGACCTTCAGCTGTCTTAACAGTGTAATGGATGGCGACCACTTTATTCGGGGCAATTGCTTCGCTCATAATAGTTAACCTAATTGATACGGCAGTGTGTGTATTTCCAAGAGACCATCGTCGTCACCTTGCAAACGGAGTGGGGTATCGATCTCAATATCGATCGGTAATACCACTAAACCATCTACTTGGGTGTCGGTACGATTCACTGCCATAATTATCGTACCTCCTCGACGCCAATTTTCGCCCACTTTCCGCTCAACCTGCGCGCCCACCTCAAAGGGGACGTGTGCAGTACCACTTACACGAAATAGTGCGCGTTTTTGTTTACCCAAGTAACGCATTCGGGCAACAGTCTCTTGGCCGATATAACAACCTTTCTTAAAATCAATTCCGTCCCACGCGTGTACATTCAACATCTGGGGTACGAATTGTTGCGTAAGTTCACTTATAAGTTGAGGACGCACTCGCTCTATTTCAAGGGCATCCCATAACTTTTCGTCAGAATTTGATTCGATTTCTGATTTATATACTAGCACGAACTGATTTGGCTCGCTTCCAACCTTAAGTTTTGCAATAAGATCGGCCTCATTGGGAAGTTCAAATGTCTCGCTTGAACCCACTAAACCGATCAAATTAAGGTCTGACGATTTATCTTCAAAAGTGACTTTATTAAACACGCCATACTTTTCAAACTGTGCCAATGAGGGTGCGATAGCTGAATGTTTTAATATCAGCCAAAACTCATTATCGCTGTGGCAGTAGAGCCAGAATACGCTCAACGTTTTGCCGGTCGGTTCACAGTGGGCCGAATAACACAGATCACCCGGTTTGAGTGCATTAACGTTAGCCGTCAGTTGTCCCTGCAAAAAGCTGCGCGCATCGTCTCCAGTTACCGAAAGGAGTCCATAGCTCGCTAACGGACACAGTAACGTTTGGTCAGTAGAAGTGAGTTCTGACATGACTTTGCTCATTTAAAAGGCTCCTTTCATTGCCATGTCATGCTAATATGAGGCTATTGAAATTGAATTCAAGGTTGGGAGTAAAAATGTTCACACTAAAACAATCTGAGGAAGCATTAAAAGACAAACGACGGCTTAAATGGGCTTGTCGTCGCGGAATGCTCGAGTTGGATGTGTTGTTTGAACCCTTTGTCGATGAAGCGTATGACCACTTAAGCGAGGAAGACAAAGCGATTTTCCGCCGCCTTGTAACGTGTGACGACCCAGACTTGTTCGCTTGGTTTATGGGTCATAAAAAATGTCCTGATGCTGAACTTCAGCACATGGTCGACCTGATGTTGGCGCGCGTAAAAGTTTAACGGTTATGCTTCATCTGCAGTCTGAAAACAGGCTGCTTTCGGTCAGCGAAGATAGCTTACAATGGTGGGTCGATGGTCAGTTGTGGGCGGGCAAATGTAGATGGCGGTTTGTTTTAAATCGCTGGCTACTTATTCAGTTACGTCCTCATACGAACGTTGGCAAAAGGCGACGTCTTTATTTTTGTATCCATCGTCGCCGGATAACGCCGGCGCTGTGGTGTCAGCTCCGGCGTTGTTTGAATTGCCAGCTATAGGTGTTGCGGTAATAGTCGAGTTGGCTTAGCGTGAGGATCAAGATCGGGGTAGTCTAAGGTATAGTGAAGCCCACGACTCTCTTTACGTTGAAGTGCGCTGTGCACGATGAGTTCGGCTACTTGAACTAAGTTTCGCAACTCTAACAGATTATTACTGACCTTAAAGTTACTGTAATAATCGTGTATTTCTTGCTGTAGCAGCTGTATCCGATGCAGGGCGCGTTCTAGTCGCTTAGTGGTCCTGACGATGCCAACATAGTCCCACATAAACAAACGTAATTCGTGCCAATTGTGTTGTATCACCACCTCCTCATCGGAGTCACTGACTTGACTCTCGTCCCAAGCCGGCAGCCGATCAATGATAGGTGCTTCATGACTTTGTTCGAGAATATGTCGCGCAGCAGCACGGGCAAAAACTAAACACTCTAATAGTGAGTTGCTCGCCATTCGATTTGCGCCATGTAGTCCTGTGTAGGCGACTTCACCTACTGCGTACAGTCGAGGGAGGTCGGTTTGCGCATTGAGGTTAGTCGTAATACCACCACAGGTGTAATGAGCAGCCGGCACGACCGGGATGGGCTGCTTACTCATATCGATGCCAAGAGAAAGACACTTGTCGAAGATCGTTGGAAAATGTTGACGCAAAAACGCTTCGCTTTTGTGCGAGATATCCAGGTACATGCAGTCAGCACCTAAACGTTTCATCTCATAATCGATAGCTCGAGCAACCACATCACGCGGTGCTAATTCGGCACTTTCGTGAAAGCTATCCATAAATCGACTGCCGTCAGGGCGTCGCAACACGGCGCCTTCGCCACGTAACGCTTCGGTTAATAAAAAGCTTTGCGCGTTCGGATGATAAAGACAGGTCGGATGGAATTGATTGAACTCCATGTTAGTTACACTGCACCCTGCACGCCATGCCATGGCAATGCCATCACCACTGGCGATATCAGGGTTACTGGTGTATTGATACACCTTGCTTGAACCGCCTGTAGCAAGCACTACAAACCGCGCGGCGGCGGTCTCAACACGCTCAAGCTTACGATTCCATAAGTAAGCCCCATAACAACCCAGCTCACGCTGTAAGCGCCGACCCGTTATCAAATCGACGGCGTTAAATCGTTCTAATACCTTGATGTTGGGATGTGCCAATACCTTGCCTTGCAACGTTGTCTGAACGGCTTTGCCGGTGGCATCGGCGGCATGCAGTATACGTCGATGGCTATGACCACCCTCTTGGTTAAGATGATAGGTCGGCGCATCTGCTTTAGATTCGACCTGATCAAACCCCACGCCCTCATCGATCAGCCATTGTAAGGCTTCTCGCGCATGACGTGTGGTAAACTCAACGGTTTCGCGCTCACATAAACCAGCGCCGGCAATGAGGGTATCTTCGACATGGCTTTCGATGCTATCGGATTCATCGAACACTGCCGCGATTCCTCCTTGAGCGTAGTAAGTAGAGCCCTCGGTCAGTGGTCCTTTACTAACAATAATCACTGAATGGTGGTCTGCTAACTGCAAAGCGGTGGTCAAACCGGCGGCGCCTGAACCAATGACAAGAACATCTGATTGATAATTTGCTGCAGGTTCCATAAAGTACTCATTAAGGATTTTGCTCGATTTTACGCAAACTGAAAATTTTTGCGAACTTTTTACGAGCACGGCGGTCAGACCTAACGAATACATGAGCCGCCAGTGCTATGTAGTGATTAGCAAGGGAGACAAGGCTCGGATGAGCGAACAAATGACGGACCAACAGCTGGTCGAACGTGTACAAAAAGGTGATAACCGCGCATTCGACTTGTTGGTAAAAAAATACCAACATAAAGTCATGAGCTTGATCTCTCGTTATGTGAAACAACAAGGCGATGTAGCTGATGTGGCGCAAGAAGCGTTTATAAAGGCCTATCGTGCCCTACCTAAATTTAGAGGTGAGAGCGCATTTTACACGTGGCTTTATAGAATCGCGGTGAACACGGCGAAAAATCATTTGGTTTCACAAGGGCGCAAGCCGCCTGCATCGGATGTTGATGCAGAAGATGCTGAGTATTATGAAGGAAGCGGAGCACTAAAGGATGCCGGGAGTCCTGAGCATCAGTTATTAACGGATGAAATTCAAACCGTTGTGTTGCGTGCTATAGATGAATTACCAGAAGACCTTAAGCGGGCTATCACTTTACGAGAGATTGAAGGCTTAGGGTACGAGGAAATCGCTGTCGAAATGGACTGCCCGATAGGTACCGTACGCTCGCGTATCTTCAGGGCGCGAGAGGCCATTGACAGCCAATTAAGACCGTTGCTAGAACGGTAATTGATAGAGGAATCTTTATGTCTAAAGCCCATTTGTCCAACGACAATTCGGAGTCAGCAATGGACCGCCATGAGTCATGGTCGTCATTGTTTGATAGCGAGCTTGATGTGCTTGATCAAGCTGACTTTGATGCGCAGTTGGAAGATGCAGAGCAAAGCGATAGATGGTATCGGTACGGTGTAATTAGGAGCGCCATGAAAGGCGAGCTTAATCACAACGGTCCGTTGGATATCAGTGCTGCCGTAGCAGCAGAAGTCGATGCAATGCCATCTGCTAATAATGCGGTAGACTCCGACAACGTGGTGCAAGCGCACACTTCGTCGCGTTCAGCGGCAGCGCGCAAAGCTGCATTGCGCTGGTTTAATCCGTTAGCGAAAGTTGCGGTAGCCGCGGGTGTGGCAGCTGTCGCGCTAGTAACGGTACAAACGTATCAAGCGCCGATGGATGCGTCGGGTGTTCAACAACCATCGATTCTGACTAATCCGATGGGAGCACGAGAGCCGGTCAGCTTCAGTCCAAATGCTGCACCGTCTGCTTCAGCGCAAAAGGCGATCGAACAGTCTATGCGTCGGCAAGCGCAATCTTATATGATTGATCATCAACAACAGTTGATGATGTTGAGTAGTGAAGCGGCTAACAATGAAGAGACTACTGAGACAAACAATCAACAGGACCCGCAATCTCCGCAGTAATTGAGGAATGGATATGAAACCGGGTGTTTGGCTTGTATCGTTGACGCTGGTGTTGCTTTCAGCTTCGCCAGCGTTTGCACAACAAGAGGCAGAACAAGTCGCACAAAGCGATGGCGAGCGTTGGTACGACTTTATGTCGACAGCGCTTAATGAACAAAACTTTGAAGCCTCTTTGGTTTACGTGCTAGGCGAGCGTATCGAACCTTATCATTGGCTACACGCCGTTGAGCCGAATGGTGAACAGTTGGAGCTGATCGTACAAATGAACGGCCCTGGCTTTAGGGCGCTGCGTATTGGCGATAAGGTTTCTCATTTTCATCCAGCAGCGAGAGATTATTCATTACGCGCTAATTCAATTAATCACCTGATCCCACCTGCCTTTAGCGAAAAGTTTGAAAAAATTCAGGGTTATTATCGCGTAGTTGCTGTGGGCGGCGCACGTGTACTCGACAGAAAAGCGCAACACATTCGACTGATCAGCAAACATGATAATCGCTTTGGCTTCTCGGTCTGGGTGGATCGCGACTCAGGCATGCCGCTTAAAGTGATGATGATCAACGAAGACGGTATTCCCGTCGAACAGGTACAGATGACAAGCTTAGCTTTACGACAGGATCCTAGCCCTCTGCTTGAGGAGTTGAAGCGGTTGTCGATGCCTCCTTTGATTCAAGTAACGACAAATAGCCAACAAATGCAGCGCAGTCTTCGACCATTATGGCACCCAGAGGGATTTAAGCTTGTCGAGCAGAAACATCATCAACTCGCTGTTGATAATACGCCTGTCGATCATTATCTGTTCACCGATGGGCTGACAGAGTATTCGGTTTATATTGCGCCTCGCGATGCCGAGCAAACAGGTGCTATGAGCGTTGTCGGAAGCCAAAACCTCTATACTGAGCCACGCAATGATGTGATAATTACGGTCGTGGGGCAAATACCCATTCAAACAGCAAAACGCATTGTTGCAGAGGTGCAATAAGTAATGAAAGAACTGGCGCAGGTGGTTGCGGTTGATGGTGAAAAAGTAACAGTCTCGACGCAGCTAAAGAGTGCGTGTTCGGGGTGCGAACAGAATACAACGTGTGGTGCAGGTATTTTGAGTAAAGTGTTCTCCGATCGACACTCAACATTTGTTGTAAAAACTCAGTCTCCAGTGACGGTAGGTGAATACGTCGAGTTGTCGATTCCTGAACAACAAGTGACTCGCTTCGCGTTGTTACTTTACGGATTGCCCGTTCTCACCTTATTGTTGCTTGCCAGCGTGTTAACATCCTTCACCTCGATCTCTGAGGGCTACACGATTCTGCTCTCATTTGCAGGTTTTGCTTTGAGCTTTTTAGCTTTACGTTTGTGGTTCCGCCTTCGTGATGTGCGCGTAAATCAGTTGCTCGTCGTGAGCACACCCGCGCAGCCTAGCCTGTGAAAACCGATAAATATCTTTAGTCTTGCCGCTAACATCGGTATGATCAGGCGAGTTTTGAATTCGCTTCGAGCCACAGTAGCTCGCTGATTTTTGTAGAGGTGTATCAATGCCGGACAAGGCGTTTAAGCAAAGTAATATCAGAAACTTTTCTATTATTGCGCATATTGACCATGGTAAGTCGACATTATCCGATCGACTCATACAACACTGTGGTGGTCTAACTGATCGCGAAATGGCGGAACAAGTACTTGACTCGATGGACTTGGAACGTGAGCGTGGTATTACGATTAAAGCGCAAAGTGTTACTTTGCATTACACGGCAAAAGATGGTGAGACCTATCAATTAAACTTCATTGATACGCCAGGGCACGTCGACTTTTCTTATGAAGTGTCACGTTCGTTGGCCGGGTGTGAGGGTGCGTTGTTGGTGGTTGACGCGGCGCAAGGTGTAGAGGCGCAAACATTGGCGAACTGCTATACCGCTATTGATATGGATCTCGAAGTGGTTCCTGTACTCAACAAAATCGACTTGCCACAGGCCGATGCAATGGGTGTAGCGCAAGAGATTGAGGATATCGTGGGCATCGAAGCCGTCGATGCGGTGCAATGTTCGGCCAAAACCGGTATTGGCATTGAAGAAGTGCTAGAGCGCATTGTTAAACAAATTCCTCCTCCCCAAGGCAATGAAGATGAAGCGCTACAGGCTCTGATTATCGACTCGTGGTTTGATAACTATCAAGGCGTTGTCTCATTGGTGCGTGTTAAAAACGGTACTCTGCGTGCTGGCGATAAGATGACCGTCATGTCGACGGGGCAGTCGCATCAGATTGATAAAGTTGGCTTTTTTAATCCTAAGCCGCATGAAACAGGAGTGCTTCATACCGGTGAGGTTGGATTCGTGATTGCGGGTATTAAAGATATTCTGGGCGCGCCTGTTGGAGATACCTTGACCACCACGCGTAACCCAGCTAAATCACCGGTTCCGGGCTTTAAAAAAGTGAAACCACAGGTTTATGCTGGAATGTTCCCAATCAGCTCCGATGATTATGAAGCCTTCCGCGATGCACTGGGTAAGTTATCGTTAAATGACGCGTCGTTATTCTACGAGCCAGAGAACTCCGCCGCGTTAGGATTTGGCTTTCGCTGTGGTTTCTTGGGTATGTTGCATATGGAAATTATCCAAGAACGACTCGAACGTGAATACGATATCGATTTGATTACGACCGCACCGACTGTTGTTTACGAAGTAGAAACCAAGTCGGGTGATATTGTAAAAGTCGACAACCCGGTCAACTTACCGCCCGTTAATGATATCGAGACGATTTTTGAGCCGATTGTTGAAGCCAATATTTTAGTGCCGCAGGAGTTTGTCGGTAACGTCATTACTTTATGCGTTGAAAAGCGTGGTTTGCAAACGGCAATGAATTATCATGGCAAGCAGGTCGCCGTGACCTACGAAATGCCGATGGCAGAAGTGGTGATGGACTTTTTCGATCGCCTCAAGTCGACCAGCCGTGGTTATGCGTCATTGGATTATCACTTCAAGAAGTTCCAAGCAGCGGATATGGTGCGTGTCGATATTCTGATTAACGGTGACCGTGTCGATGCGTTGGCGTTGATAGTACATCGTGATCATGCCGAATCACGGGGCCGTTTGCTAGTGGATAAAATGCGCGAATTGATTCCGCGTCAGCAGTTTGATATCGCCATCCAAGCTACGATCGGGACTCATGTTATTGCACGTTCGACGGTTAAACAGTTGCGTAAGAACGTAACTGCAAAATGCTATGGCGGTGATATTAGCCGTAAGAAAAAATTATTACAGAAACAAAAAGAAGGCAAAAAGCGCATGAAGAACCTCGGCAACGTAGAAGTGCCGCAGGAAGCGTTTTTAGCCGTTTTAAAAGTAGGCAAGTAGCGCTAAAGAGAAAACAAAAAGGGAAACAGGCTGATGGCCAACTATTTTTCGATTATCCTAACCGTGGTGACGTTAATTGCCGGTGCTTTGTGGTTATTTGATGCACTGGTGTTGAAGAAGAAGCGGGCGGCAGGGGAGCCGCAGAATTCGGTAACTGAGTTTGGCCAGTCGGTCTTTCCTATTCTCGCGATCATTTTAGTGGTGCGTACGTTTTTGTATGAACCATTCCAAATACCCTCCGGCTCGATGATGCCCACCTTGTTGAAAGGTGACTTCATTCTGGTAGAGAAATACGCCTATGGCTTGCATGACCCCTTATTTCAAAAGGAAATCGTCGAAACGGGTAAACCCGAACGCGGCGATATTGCGGTGTTCAAATATCCTCTTGAACCGAGTATTGATTATATAAAGCGTATTATTGGCCTGCCCGGCGATCGCATTATTTATCGTGATAAAAGCCTCTATATTGAGCCGAAGTGCAAAGGCGACGAAAACTGCAACGCCATTCGTGTAGAAAATGTTATGGTTGATGATGCGCCCGTGTATTATTCTGGAGGGAGCGCGTTAACAACGTATGAGGCACATATGGGATCGGTGACGCACCAGATCTTGTTGGATTCACGCGTGAGTCCGCGGGTGCCTTATTACTTTAAGCAAGCAGGTACACAGCCTACTGAGTTCGTGGTGCCAGAGGGGCATTACTTTGCTATGGGCGACAATCGAGATAACTCTGAGGACAGTCGCTATTGGGGCTTTGTGCCCGAAGAGAACTTAGTAGGTAAAGCGGTATTTATGTGGATGAGTTTTGAAATGGATCGCAGCAGCGAGAGTATTTTGCCGCAATGGGTGCCCACAGGAATAAGGTTTGAACGTTTAGGGAGTATTGAGTGAGTTTACCAAAACCACCGTTAACTCAGTTAGAACAAATAATTGGCTACCGATTTGAGCGTCAAAGTCTATTAAAGCAGGCGCTAACACACCGTAGCGCCCATGCAAATCATAACGAGCGGCTTGAATTTTTAGGCGACTCGATCCTTGGCGTGGTTATCGCCGAGGCGTTATTTAGTCGGTTTCCGAAAGTCGCAGAAGGCGACTTGAGTCGTATGCGTGCCGCTATTGTTTGTGGGCGGTCGCTCGCGCGATTGGGTAAGAAAAAAGGCTTAGGCGACTATTTGTCGCTTGGTCAAGGCGAGTTAAAAAGTGGCGGCTATCGGCGTGAGTCGATTTTAGCTGATGCGATGGAAGCCATTATTGGCGCGATTTTTCTTGATAGCGATATGGATACGGTCAAGCAAGTGGTGTTGGGATGGTTTGAGGAACAGTTAGAAACTATCAAGCCAGGTGCCAGCCAAAAAGATCCGAAAACGCGCTTACAGGAATGGTTGCAGGCACGTCAACGTCCTTTGCCTGAGTATGATGTAGTGGCAACGCAGGGTCAGGCGCATAATCAGCAGTTTACCGTGACCTGCACCATTGAAGGACTCCCAGAACCTCTGTTAGGCACGGGAACCAGCCGTAGAAAAGCTGAGCAAGCCGCGGCGACGTCCGCATTAGAACAGTTACAGGTATCTTGATGAATTTAGATGATATGCTCAACAATGCCTTAGGTGGCGCTGGGCAAATTGATGAAAATAAACAGTGCGGCTTTGTCGCCATTGTTGGTCGACCCAATGTCGGTAAATCGACCATGCTGAACCGTATACTGGGTCAAAAGGTCAGTATTACCTCGAACAAACCACAGACAACGCGTCACCGTATTTTAGGTGTAGATACCGAGGGTGATTATCAAACGGTTTATGTTGATACGCCAGGGATGCACCTCGAAGAACCTCGGGCGATTAACCGTGTAATGAATCAAACCGCATCATCAGCGCTCAAAGACGTCGACTTGATTTTGTTTGTGGTCGAAAATACGCGCTGGAATGACGATGACGTCATGGTTTTGGAAAAGCTGAAAAAGACTGAAACACCGATTGTACTGGTCGTTAATAAAGTCGATCAAATTAAAGACAAGAATAAGTTGCTACCGCACCTACAATGGTTGAGCCAACAGCTCAGCGTTAAAGAGATTATTCCCGTCTCAGCAAAAACCGGCGATAACCTAGAACCCTTGCGCGATATCGTGAAAGGCTTTTTGCAAAGCGGCTACCATTTTTATCCAGAAGACTATGTGACAGACCGTTCTGTACGCTTCATGACCGCCGAGATTATTCGCGAAAAATTGATGCGGTTTACGGGTGAAGAGTTGCCTTACGAAACGACCGTTGAAATAGAACAGTTCGGGCAGTCGGAACGCGGCACACATCATATCCATGCCCTGATCTTGGTCGAACGCGAGGCGCAAAAGCGTATGGTCATCGGTGAGAAGGGCCAAAAGTTAAAAACAATTGGCACCGAGGCACGTAAAGATCTCGAACGTTTATTGAATAACAAAGTGTTATTGAAGCTCTGGGTGAAAGTGAAGTCAGGTTGGTCAGATGACGAGCGCGCGCTGAAGAGTTTAGGTTATCGAGAGGACTAGCGAACGATGCAACCAGCGTTTGTGTTACATCGCTGGGATTACCAAGAGACCAGCCTCCTTGTAGACTGCTTTAGTCTGGAGGATGGTCGTGTTCGCTTGTTGGCCAAAGGTGCTAAGCGTAAAACCTCAAGTTGGAAAGGTGTGTTACAACCTTTTATTCCCCTTAACGTGCAATGGGGTGGGCGCGGTGAGTTAAAAACGCTGACTCACGCTGAGGCGATGTCCCACAACTACGAACTCCGTAGTGACTTTCTCTATAGTGGTTTTTATATCAACGAACTATTACAGCGCGTGCTACCGCAGCACGTTGCGGTACCGAGTCTATTCGAATGCTACCCCCAACTATTACAGCGGCTCGCTGACAAACAACCTATCGAAACAACATTACGTTGGTTTGAATGGCAGCTGCTGGATGAACTTGGCAGTGTATTTGAGTGGCCGCAACTGGAGCAACGTAATGAACTCCCCGAAACACTCTATTTTCGTAGTTACAGCGGATTTAGCGTGGATTATCACCATAGCGATTGTGTCACTATCAGCCGCGATGAAGCCATTGCATTGGGGCAAAGCGATTGGCTCAATGATCCACTCACCGAGTCGCAACGATACAATTTAAAACGTATTATGCGACATGCGTTAGCGCCATTTATCGGCGATAAACCGTTACGTGCGCGCGCCTTATTTAAACGTTAGGAGAAACGATGAAAAATATCCGTTTAGGTGTCAATATTGATCACGTCGCCACCGTACGTAACGCGCGTGGTGTTAGTTACCCCGATCCGGTGACTGCGGCAGCCATTGCCGAGCAAGCGGGGGCTGACGGAATTACCATACACCTGCGCGAAGATCGTCGTCACATCACCGATCGCGATGTAGCCATGTTACGGCAGACGCTTAATGTGCCTATGAACTTAGAAATGGCGTGCACCGACGAAATGATCGGTATCGCGATTGATACACAGCCGACTTACAGTTGTTTAGTTCCAGAGAAACGCGAAGAGCTCACAACCGAGGGCGGGTTGGATGTCGTGGGCCAACAACAACGTATAGCCGCAGCTGTTAAGCAGCTTGCCGATGCCGGCATTTTAGTCTCGTTATTTATCGACCCTAACCATGCGCAAATTGATGCGGCAAAAGCTTGTGGTGCGCCTATTGTCGAACTACATACGGGTGCATACGCGGAGGCGGAAACGCATGCGCAACGTGAACACGAGTTTCAGTTATTAAAAGAAGCCGCAACTTATGCAGATAAACAGGGCTTGCAGGTCAATGTGGGTCATGGACTGCACTATCACAATACACTTGAAATCGCGCAAATTCCGCAGGTAGTTGAGTTAAACATTGGCCACTCAATTATTGCGCGCGCTGTATTGGTGGGTCTAGATCGCGCTGTACGCGACATGAAAGCAATTCTTGAGCGAGCTCGCTAATGGCGATATTTGGCATGGGCACTGATATGATTGCTATTGCGCGTGTGGAGACATCGCTGGCGCGCGGCAATGGCCTGGTGAGACGCGTATTAACCGAATATGAACAAGACATTTGGGCGCAGCACCGTGCTCCAGCGGATTACTTAGCTAAACGATTCGCAGCAAAAGAAGCGTGCGCCAAAGCATTTGGTACGGGCATTGCGCAAGGGCTTTCGTTTCAACATATGGAAGTCCGCAATAATGCGCTGGGGCGACCCGAGTGGGTATTTTATCAGCAAGCTCTGCAGTGGTGTGAGCAATACGGCATCGCCCATGCACACTTGAGCATTAGTGATGATAGTGGGTTCGCTATCGCAACAGTGATTTTAGAAACGAGTAGTTAAACAATGGCGCAGTTTTTTAAGCCCAAAGGCCGCAAAAAATCCACATCGAATTATGTATTAACAGGTACTGCAGATGCGCTCGACCACCAGGGACGCGGTGTGGTTAGGCTATCAAAGCAGGGCAAAAATCGGGTTTATTTTGTTCCACAAGTGCTACCGGGCGAGACGGCTCAATTTAAGGTGACCGGACAACAAAATACCGAATTGCTTGCACGCCAAAACGCTTCCGAGGAGAGGCGTCAGGCGCCATGTCCCTACTATGAAGACTGTGGTGGATGCGATTTACAGCATATTAATGAGACACACCAGCGGCGTCATAAACAGCAGGTAGTCACTGAATTGTTCGCTAAAATGGCAGGTGTGCGAGACGAGTTACCTTGGCATGAGACGTTAATCGCCGATGATTGGCAATATCGTCGAAAGGCACGCTTGGCGATTTATCAACGCAACACTGCAGAGCCGATGCGGTTAGGTTTTCGGGCGCGCTCAAGCAAACATATTGTTGATATTCCGCAGTGCGCGGTTTTAGATAGCGCTCTTAATCGTGTGCTTGATGATCTTCGGTCAGTACTTTA
The DNA here is from genome assembly GCF_057748155.1 of Idiomarina sp. D18. Taxonomy (NCBI): domain Bacteria; kingdom Pseudomonadati; phylum Pseudomonadota; class Gammaproteobacteria; order Alteromonadales; family Idiomarinaceae; genus Idiomarina; species Idiomarina sp. D18. The sequence continues at coordinate 1,374,557 of NZ_CM173240.1, read as the reverse complement.
CGAAGCTCAAATAGGCCCTAAGTTGGGTCATATCGAGTTGATCAAAGCGCGCGATGTACACCTGTGTCTGCGTATCACTCAGTCTTTAAGTTCGGAGCAAGAAAAGTGCCTCATAGCCTTTTCGAGTCACAGTCAGTGTACGCTTTGGCTCGATGATGGTCAGCAAATTACTTCATTGGCGGAGGACGTAGTCTGCTTCGATGAGACCATTGATGGCGATCGACTGGTATTCATGCCTGGGAACTTTATACAGGTGAACGCGAAAGTTAATCAGCAAATGGTCAAGCAGGCACTGAATTGGTTGGCACCACAAGCCGAGGATGAAATCCTTGATCTGTTCGCGGGCATTGGTAATTTTACTTTGCCGCTCGCACGGCGTGTAAAATCGGTGACCGCAGTCGAAGGTGTATCAGCAATGACCACGCAATTGGCTGCTAACGCGGCGGCTGCAGATCTCAGTAATGTTCACGCACAGACTTTTGACCTCAGTACTGATCAAGTGAGTCGTTTACTCAAAAAGGGCTTTCAACGTGTTCTTCTTGATCCGGCACGGGCCGGTGCCGAAAAGGTCTGTCAGGGCATCGCACAACTCGAAGCAGATAAACAACCTGTGCAAATTGTGTACGTTTCTTGCTCGCCGGATACACTGGCCCGCGATAGTCGTTGGTTATTGGATAACGGCTATGAGATTACGCATATCAGTTTAGTTGACATGTTTGTACAAACGCATCACATTGAAACAATGGTGAGCTTCAAAAAGGTAGTATAAAGTCATGGTCCATGTTCGCAGTACACATGTTGATGATCCGCAGTATCAGGACGCGGCACAACACTGGTTAGTCAGTGTCAAAGATGTCAGCACACTGGAAGAAACCGCGAACATGCTCGCCAAGCGCTATTCGGACCACGCTGATGCCTTACTCAAAGGCAAAGAGATGGTGGAGATTTTGGCTCCACTCAATCTTGATACTGAGTCGTTGCTTGCAGCATTGTACGCTCCGCTGGTCGATAAGGTGATGCTAGATATTGACGACTTGCCGATCGAACGTTCGTTGCAAGTGTTACTGCGCAACGTCCAGCAAATGCAGAATATTTCTGAGTTACAGTCCTTTCAACATGGCCAACCTGATGGCGCGCAAATTGATAACGTGCGGCGCATGCTGTTGTCTATGGTTGAAGATGTTCGCGCGGTGCTTATTAAGCTTGCCGAGCGCATCTGCTTTCTGCGCGAGGTGAAAAATGCCGATGAGGAAACGCGTGTATTAGCGGCTAAGGAGTGCGCAGAAATATACGCGCCATTAGCCAATCGTTTGGGTATTGGACAGCTCAAATGGGAATTGGAAGATATCGCCTTTCGCTACCTGCATCCCAAAACCTACAAAAGCATCGCACAGCAGCTAGATGAGCGGCGTTTAGATCGAGAAAGTTATATCCATGACTTTGTCGAGGACTTGCAACATTCGTTGCAGGAGCAGGGCATCATCGCTGACGTTTACGGTCGTCCCAAGCACATTTTTTCGATTTGGCGCAAAATGCAGAAAAAGCATCTTAGCTTCGAGCAGTTATTTGATATTCGCGCTGTACGAATTTTGACGCATTCGTTGAAAGACTGTTACGCCGCTTTAGGCGTTGTGCACTCACGTTGGCGCCATTTATCCTCAGAATTTGATGATTATGTGGCAACGCCAAAGCCGAATGGCTACCAATCGATCCATACGGTGGTGGTCGGCCCCGACAACAAAAATGTCGAAATTCAAATTCGTAGCCATGAAATGCACGATGATGCAGAACTCGGAGTTGCCGCGCACTGGATGTATAAGGAAGGCGCGCAAGCAGCTAAACGGCATGGTTTCGAAGAAAAGATCGCATGGCTGCGTAAGCTACTGGCTTGGCATGAAGACATGGCTGGGAGCGACTCGTTAGTCGAAGAGATACGTTCCCAGGTATTTGAAGATCGGGTCTATGTGTTCACGCCGAAAGGTGAGGTCATTGACCTTCCCGCAGGCTCTACACCCTTGGATTTTGCCTATTATATCCATAGTCAGGTCGGTCACCGCTGTGTCGGCGCGAAAATTGATGGCCGCATCGTACCTTTCACCTACCAACTGCAAAACGGTGACAAAGTTGAAATACTGACTCAGAAAAGTGCGCAACCACGTCGTGATTGGTTAAATCCGCAAATGGGCTATCTGCATTCTTCACGCGCGCGCAGTAAAGTACATACTTACTTTAAAAAGCAGGATCGCGATAAGAATTTACAAGCCGGTAAAGAACTGCTCGAGCAAGAGCTAAGCAAGTACGGTTTGAGTTTAAATGCTGCCACTAAAGCGCTTGAACGCTTTAATGTGAGCCAGTTAGATGATCTGCTAGCCGCTATTGGCGCAGGCGATATTAGACTTCATCAAGTGGTCAACTTTATTAAGCCGGCACCGACGGAAGAGCAGAAGCTCGCTCGGATTAAAAAGCGAACCGCACAGCAAACTAAGCCCGTCGGTGGTACCTCCGAAGTGACTATTGAAGGGATTGGTAACTTAATGATGCAGTTTGCACGCTGTTGCCAACCGATCCCCGGCGAACCGATTCGTGGATTTATAACCCAAGGGCGTGGCGTTTCGGTTCATCGGCAAGACTGCGATCAATTACAGCACCTACTTTCACAGCACCCTGAACGGGGGATTGAAGTGTCTTGGTCTGCTCGTACGCAGAAGGAGTATCGCGCGTCGGTTCGTATTTCAGCGTTGGATAGAAATGGCTTATTGCATGATATCACCAGTGTTCTGGCCAACGAAAAAGCAGCGGTATTACAAATGGATAGTGAGTCAGATGCGCAGTCGCAGTCGGCGACCATTTGGCTGAAGTTAGCGGTTAAAAATAATCAGGCGTTGCAAAAGATCATTCAGCATTTACGCCAATTACCCGGCATTGAACAAGTTCAAAGGAGTTAATAATCATGCAAGCAGTGGGTATCGAGGCGCTCAAACAGGTTATGCAGCAGCTACGCGACAAACAACACGGCTGTCCGTGGGACCTCAAACAAACTTTTGAGTCGTTGCTACCCTATACCATCGAAGAAACCTATGAGGTGGTCGACGCGATCAATGGGGGCGACCGCGCAGCGATGAAAGATGAACTCGGTGACTTACTGTTTCAAGTCGTATTTTATGCGCAACTTGGTGAGGAAGAGGGAAGCTTTGATTTTGAGGCTATTGCTCAGCATACTGCCGATAAACTGATACGCCGCCATCCTCATGTGTTCGAGCAAACCGACGGTGCTTTATCCGATGCCGAGATAAAGCAGCAGTGGGAAGCGATAAAGCAACAAGAGCGTAAAAGCCAGCAAGCAGAAACTGTCTTTAAAGACATTCCGAGTCAGTTACCGAGTGTGCTAAAAGCCGCTAAGCTTCAAAAGCGAGCGGCTTCTGTCGGCTTCGACTGGACGGAAGAAGAACCCATTTATGCAAAGGTTTATGAAGAGATCGATGAGGTTCGCACTGCCGAAAACGATGACCACCTGGAAGAAGAAATCGGTGATTTATTATTTGCGGTGATTAACCTTGCTCGCCATAAGCAAGTGAACCCAGAACGTGCGCTTCAGAGAGCGAACAATAAATTTGTGCAGCGCTTTCAAGCGATTGAAGCGATGCTAAGCGCCCGTAAACAAGCGGCGGACGAACTGAGTTTGGACCAACTTGAAGCACTTTGGCAAGAGGTAAAATCGGCGCAAAAGTGATGCTTTTATTTGTAGAAATGGGTGCGCTTAGGTATACTATTTTCCCGTCTTAAGAAATCCCTACATTGACCTGACCAACTGGGTAACACATGGCGACAAATTATATTTTCGTAACCGGCGGCGTTGTATCCTCGCTGGGGAAAGGTATTGCTGCAGCTTCACTGGCTGCGATTCTTGAAGCACGGGGCCTGAATGTCACCATTCTAAAGCTCGACCCTTACATTAACGTCGATCCAGGCACGATGAGCCCGATCCAACACGGTGAAGTTTTCGTCACCGTCGATGGCGCAGAAACAGACCTCGATTTGGGTCATTATGAGCGTTTCATCCGTACCCGCATGACCAGTCATAATAACTTTACTGCGGGGCGCGTTTACGAGGACATTATCCGTCGTGAGCGAAAAGGTGAGTTCCTCGGCGCGACCATTCAGGTCATCCCACATATCACCAATGAAATTAAACGTCGCATTATTGAAGGCGGTAAAGGCTCGGATATCGCAATTATTGAAATCGGCGGCACCGTGGGTGATATCGAATCACAACCTTTCTTAGAAGCGATTCGCCAACTTGGCACTGAAGTCGGCCGTGATCACACCTTGTTTATGCATTTGACGTTAGTGCCTTTCTTGGGTGCTGCGGGCGAGGTAAAAACCAAGCCCACGCAACACTCCGTGAAAGAGCTACGCTCGATTGGTATTCAGCCGGATGTTTTAGTCTGTCGTTCGGATCGTTCGCTGCCACCTTCAGAGCGTTCAAAAATCGCGCTTTTCACCAATGTTGAGGAGAAAGCGGTCATTGGTCTGCGTGATGTCGATAGTATCTATAAGATCCCATCGATGCTGAAGTCGCAAGGACTCGATGAGATCGTGACACATCGCTTCCGTCTTGATTGCCCAGAGGCTGATTTGAGCGAATGGGAGCAAGTACTGTATCAAGAATCGAATCCTAACGGCGAAGTGACCGTCGGTTTTGTTGGTAAGTATGTTGAATTACCGGATGCGTATAAATCGGTTAATGAAGCCCTTGCCCATGCAGGTTTAAAAAACCGTCTTACGGTTAATATTCGCTATATTGATGCACAAGACATCGAAACCAAAGGCACCAGTAAGTTAGCTGATGTCGACGCTATTTTAGTGCCTGGTGGTTTTGGTGATCGGGGTATCGATGGCAAGCTAAAAGCCGCGCAGTATGCGCGTGAAAATAATATTCCGTATTTAGGTATTTGCTTAGGTATGCAAGTCGCGCTTATCGAATACGCACGTAACGTGGCTGGCCTGAAAGACGCAAATAGCACTGAGTTTGAACCGGATTGTAAACAACCGGTGGTGGGTTTGATTACTGAATGGATGGACGCCAACGGTCAAAAAGAGCTGCGCGATGAGAGTTCTGACTTAGGTGGCACGATGCGTTTAGGTGCACAGGAATGTCATTTAGAGAAAGGCTCGAAAGCAAGCAAGATGTACGGTGCTGAAGTGATCGAAGAACGTCACCGCCATCGCTACGAAGTCAACAATAACTACATCGAAGCGTTAGAGAAAGCAGGATTGAAATTTTCAGGCTTCTCGCATGATAAACGTCTTGTTGAAGTGGTTGAAATTCCTGAACACCGCTGGTTTATTGCGGTTCAATTTCACCCTGAATTTACTTCGACACCGCGCGACGGTCATGGCTTATTTAAAGGCTTTATCGAGGCCGCTGGTCAGTTTAATAAAGAGCGTTTAGGTTAATTAATAAGGATTTTATAATGAGCACAATTACCCGTATTGTTGCGCGTGAGATTATGGATTCGCGTGGTAACCCGACGGTAGAAGCAGACGTTTATTTAGAGTCAGGCCACATGGGTCGCGCTGCCGCACCCAGCGGTGCTTCAACAGGTTCACGAGAGGCGCTTGAGTTGCGCGACGGTGATAAAAACCGTTACTTAGGTAAGGGTGTTGAGCAAGCGGTTGCCAATATTAATGGCGCGATTGCTGAAGCTTTGCGTGGCGCTGAAGCGGTTAACCAAAACGCGATTGACGAAATTATGTTGCGCTTAGATGGCACCGATAATAAAGAAAAGCTTGGTGCTAACGCTATTTTGGCCGTTTCTTTGGCCGTCGCCAAAGCAGCAGCGGCCTATAAAAACATGCCGTTGTACCAGCATATTGCTGAACTCAACAATACGCCTGAGACATACAGCATGCCACTACCGATGATGAACATCCTTAACGGTGGTGAACACGCGGACAATAACGTCGATATTCAAGAGTTCATGATTCAGCCGGTTGGCGCGTCAAGCTTTAAAGAAGGCTTGCGTATGGGAGCTGAAATCTTCCATGCGCTGAAAAAAGTGCTTCAGCAGCGCGGTTTGAGCACTGCAGTGGGCGACGAAGGTGGTTTCGCGCCGAACTTAGGCTCTAACGAAGAAGCTCTACAAGTGATCGTCGAAGCCGTTGAAAAAGCAGGCTACCGCATGGGTGATGACGTAACGCTTGCATTGGACTGTGCTGCATCTGAGTTCTACAAAGACGGTCAGTACAATCTGAGCGGAGAAGGTAAGTCCTTTGATGCCGAAGGATTCGCCAGCTATCTTGCTGAGTTATGTGATCGTTATCCGATTATTTCCATTGAAGACGGTTTAGACGAGTCCGACTGGGATGGTTGGAAAGTGTTGACTGAAAAGCTAGGTGACCGTGTACAGTTGGTGGGTGATGACCTGTTCGTGACTAACACGCGTATCTTGCAAGAAGGTATCGACAAGGGTATCGCAAATTCAATTTTGATTAAATTTAATCAGATTGGTAGTCTGACAGAAACTTTGGCAGCGATCGAGATGGCGCGTAAAGCAGGTTACACTGCGGTTATCAGTCACCGTTCGGGTGAGACTGAAGACGCAACCATTGCAGATTTAGCAGTTGGCACAGCCGCCGGTCAAATTAAAACCGGCTCGCTTTGCCGTTCGGATCGTGTAGCCAAATACAATCAATTGCTACGCATTGAAGGTGAGTTGGATGGCAAAGCGCCATACCGCGGTCGACAAGAAGTCAAAGCTGGATAATTCGCAGGCCGACATTTTTCAGCCGATAGCAGAGCACAGCGATATCGCTGAGCTCTGCTCAGCTTTGTATGAAAGAACATTAATACAACTCTCACAAGAAGAGCTAGATGCCGGCTTATTGCGCCGACGTTTAGCGAGCCTTCCATTTTACGTGCGCCATGCCGCACACGGTTCATTGCAAGCGGCACAGCACAGTCCGTTACAACTCGATGCACAGAACGCCAGTTGGCAAGCGCCTCAGGCAACAACCTGCCCAGCAGGGACAGGCTCAGCGCAAAAGCAACATGCGTGGTTTAAACAGCATGCGGCACTCGGGCTCGTCGTTCCAGTGCGTTACGAAACGAGTGAGTTTAAGACGATTGTGCTTGATAGTATTGACCGCGTCGATAGTAAGCACCATCGTGTGCATTTAAACTATCAGGGGTGGTTTAGCTTTAGCGGTGAGGGTGAGTCATCTGATTTAACCTTGCTGAAGCCGACCAAACGTATTATGACCGCTGCCTGTTGCGGTCATCAATGGAATCATCGGGGGCGAATTAACCCCCGAACGCTCACCTTACGCGAACTATTGCTGGTAGCCACTCTAGACTGGCGTCAGTTTAAAGTGGCACTCAAAATCGCGCGTTAAATGCCATTCGCTTCCATTTCGATGCGTGACGCCGCACCGTAAATCAGGCTTGCATCACCTTCGAGCTCACCCTCAGGTGTCGTGGTTGGCCAAAGCTCGTCAAGCCCCTGAATAACCTTACGCGTTTCTGCGATCGCCTCTTCGGCACCTGCTCGTTGTGCTTCAGACAACGCATCGAGACGGCTCAACGCGATTTGCTGAAATCCATATGCGTCTTGAAACTCATGCACATTGACTACCTGGTTTTGTTTGATACCAATGGCGTACTCATCGGCTGAGGTGAGTAACATGCTGGCGATACTTTTTAGTACTTCGGCTGCGGTCATTGATGCCAAAGGTTCGTTAGCCGCAATAGCGTCTTTCAATGCGGCGTAGTTTTCCATTACGACGGCCTTATCGGCATCATTATTGACGCTATCGGCTAAATCGCTCAATGGTTTTGCGAAGCCCGGTAGGTCGCGTGCTTCAAAGGCACTTACTAAGCCCGCGTAGAGCTCATCACCGGGGTGTTTCATATGGGTCTTCGCCATCTCTAGATGACCTTGTTCATATAGCTTCATGCCGACCCATAAATGACCACGTATTAAACCAAGTTGCGCTAAAAACGCTGAATCATTGGTGGTTAAATCCACGCTTACAGCGCCTTCACCTTCGCCTTCCATCATTGGACCCGGCGCAGTGAGTAATGTGGCGGGAGCTAGGCTGGTATGTGGGCTGGTTGTCGCAACGGCACCTTGACTGATGACCATCGAGGCACCAATCGCCGAACTCACCGCAATCCAACTCTTGCGTTTTTCTCTCATCATGGAATCCTTGTTTTTGCTCAATGTTATTTCAGTTATAATCTCAAAAATGATAACTATTCGCAAATAAAAGGTATGTTCTCAATATGATTATCCACTTACAGCAAGTCATCGATAAACCTACCATTGATGTAATTAACGAGAAACTTGCTCAGCATACCTTCACTGATGGCAAATTATCCGCGGGGGCAGGGGCTAAATCTGTTAAAAACAATCAGCAATTGAGTGTTGACCAAAAAGCGCAAGGACTGGTTGATTTTACGCTTCAGCGCATGCTGAGAAACCCCTGGGTGGAGGCTGCTTTACGTCCGAAAACAATTGCCCGAAGCATGATCAATCGCTATCAAAATGAGCAAAGTTACGGTGTTCATGTGGATGACGCACTCATGAATCAAGCGCGCACCGATATCTCTTTTACACTCTCGTTATCTGCGCTTGGCGAGTATCAAGGTGGTGCATTAACGATAGACGAACATAGTGGTGAGCGAAGCTGGCGCTTAGATGCGGGGGATGTGCTGATCTATCCAAGTCACTTTTTGCATCAGGTAGAGCCTGTGACAGTAGGTCAACGCACTGCGTTAGTTGGTTGGTGTCAGAGTTGGGTGAGAGATGCTCAGCAACGCGCCCTACTGTTTGATATGCAGCAAGCCGTCATGCAGGAGTTTGAGGCGAAGGGACGCAGTGAACAATACCTTCTGCTCTCTAAAAGCTATCAAAACCTGTTGCGAATGTGGATGGATTAATTATGAATTCACGATACAATGCACTTCATTAGGTAGCCTAACTGATTGTGATTAAGGATATTTGCTGTTGCTAGATAGGTTTAAAGGATTACAACTTAATTTTCTTCATGGTTTGTTAGTCGTTGTATTTTTGGTCGGGATCGCCTGTGTTGAGTGGGTTATTAATTTAACCTCATCGCAGTATCAGCAGCTTAAAAGTAACCGAGCAACGACTGAATTAGTCGGTATTCGCTCTCAAATGGAGCAATTGTTTGGTGAAGCGTCTCGTGCAGCCTTTGCATTTTCTTCCTATTTTTCTGTGCAGCCTGTCACTGAACCGGTTAACACGCGCTTACTCGCGGTGTCTATTCTTAAAGAGAGTCCTGTGGTCAAACGAGTATCGGTTTGGCGTAACCAAGACTTAATGTTTGCCTATCCAATAACGCCGGCTATGACGTTATGGACAAGCCAAGCACCCAAGCAATACGACCTCACATCGCCAGTTGCACAGTTATTTGAAAACTATCAAGTTTCCTCCCCACGTTTATTAGAAAATGGTGCACTGGCGTTAGATGTGACATTACCAATCTATACTCGACACTTCACTTTCTCAGGATTTTACTGGGGTTCGGTACGGTTATTGGTGGATATATCAGAAATCATGCGACGCGTTCGTGAAGGGAGCGCTGCGGACTACGAGCTTGCGCTCAGTCGCGCTTCGGTCGAAAAGCTGGGTGAGGAGGTTTTTCTCGGCAATCCTGATATTTTAAACACGGCGGATGCGACGACTGAACTTGATGTGTTTAATGAAACTTGGCAGATCCATGCGCGCGCAAAACACACGAATACAAAAGTCAGTGGCATGGGTTGGCTGCGCTTCTTCGGTTACGCCGGGGTCATTGTACTTGCCGCCGTCATCGCGCTACTGAGCCGCAGTTATCGTGCGTTGCATCAACAAGCACAAACGGATGTTTTGACAGGATTACTCAATCGAAGAGCACTAACGCAACGTTTTAAGTCGTTAGCATCGCGCAATGATAAGCCATTAGAAGTCATTTATATTGATTTGAATAAGTTTAAACCTATTAATGACCAGTACGGGCATGCGGTCGGCGATCGGTTTCTCATGCATGTTGCGTCAATATTGAACACCTACGTGAATGCCAAGGAAGCCGGGCGCATCGGTGGTGATGAGTTTGTCGTGTTACGTCCTCTCAAAACGAGTGAGCTTGGTAACAGCGATAGTGTTAAAGACATCGTTGAACACTTGCGCGAGCACCCTTTTGTGTTTGAGAAGGGCGAGTTAACCATTCACGCCAGTGTTGGCCGTGCGGAGTTCCCGGCTGAGGGACGCTCGCTTGAAGAACTCCTGCACGTAGCTGATGAACGCATGTATGAAGATAAAAATAAAAACACTTAGTCTTCGTTATCACCCGAGTGTAGTCGTCGGTATATAACGAACGAGTAAACTGTGGGCACAAGTGCAAGCACAACAATGAGCGCGATAAGCATAGTCGGTGGCATAGGCCACCAGGCTTTCGACACGAATATCGCGCCAATAATGACAAAACAGTAACTTCCCAAACGGTGTGTTTTATACCAGACTTCATCGCTGGCTAAGGTCCAAGGCGTGCGAATACCAATAAAGAAATTCTTCCGCAGCTTACCTAAGTAATTACCCAAACAGATAAATAAGACGCCGACACCGACAACGATGATTGTTGGTAACTCAAGTTCAGCTCCGAGCGCAACACTCAGTTGGACTACTTGAATCAGCAAAATAAAGCCTAGCATCAAGTTGGTAATTAAGCCGACAGTCGTGCGGAAACTATTTATTTTGTAGCCTTTAGGAGAGAGCACATGCAGGCATTCCATGAACGCCCAAAGTCCAACCATAATCAGTGTCATCAGCCAGGCGCCAAGAGGTTTTGACTGATAGGCATCGATTTCACCTTCAAAGTTCCAGTGACTAGGGATTTCTTGCGGTAGCTGGTTGTAGAGCGCGCCCACAAAAACGGCACTTAATACAATCAGTAACCAGCTAATCCAACGATGCTTCCAAGGGAGCGTAAAGGTCATGAGTCCTCCTTGTGAGAAAATAGACCAAATAAGATCGCCATGACCTCTTCGGCGACTGAACTATTAAGCGAATATATGAGCTGCTGCCCGCGGCGCTCGCGGCGCACTAACTCGGCACTCAGCAATAACGCTAGATGATGTGAGAGAGAAGCTTTAGTAATTGAAAACTCCTCACTTAGCTCACCCGCACTTTTAGAGCCAGAGCGCAATACACGAAGAATATCTCTGCGAGTGCCGTCGGCAAGCGCTTTGAATACCAGTTGTTGTTTCATTATGAAGATATTACCATTAGTTAGATATTTAGATAATAGTCTAAATATCTAAAGTTGCAAGTTTGAGTTATGCTAATAGCCCATGATTAAGGACGTGCTATGAAACTGATTTCGACTTGGCAAACAGAAAGGCTCGTGATTAGACCGCTTAAAGGGACGGATGCGGAGTTTATATTAACATTACTCAATGAGCCTGAATTCATTAAACAAATCGCTGATAAGCAGGTCAGAACCATTGATAACGCTATCAACTATATCGAAACAGGGCCGCAAATGCAGTACCGGCACTATGACTTAGGCCTGATGTTGATGGTGCGTAAGCAGGATGGTAAACCGATAGGATTAATGGGGCTGTTAAAGCGTGACTTTCTCGATCACCCAGATATCGGATATGCGTTATCAAACGTGTATACAGGACAGGGCTACGCCATTGAAGCAGCACGCTCGCTGATGGAGCGCGTAGCTCAGAGTACACGCCTCACGCGTCTGAGTGCCATTTGCAACCCGAGCAACGCCGCTTCGCTAACATTGTTAGATAAACTCGGCTTTATTGAACAGGGCATCATTGAGTTGCCCGACGATGGGCAACCCGTGGTGCTCTTGGAAACCTTTGTTGTGCGCGATGGACGAGGTTAAACGGTAGTTAACCAGCCAAATGAATCTGCTCGTTCACCCCATTGAATCTCATTTAACGCGCGACGCAATAATTGCGTTTTGGGGCCTTCTTCGCCGCTGCCGATGGTGATAGTTTGCTCATTGTGAATCAGCGAACCAACGGGGGTCAGCACTGCCGCTGTGCCAGACAACGCCGCTTCGGTAGCCGGCTTTTGTGCACGGTCGAGGAGTTCATCAACTGACAAGGCACGCTCACTCACCTTCATGCCCATGTCTTTAGCGAGTGTCAGAATTGAGTCACGGGTAATACCGTGTAAGAAACTGCTATCCAAATCTTTGGTAATAACCTCATCCCCGTCGATGAGTAAGAAGTTGGCAGCGCCTGTTTCCTGCACATCCCCATTTGGGCAAAACAGTACTTGGTCAGCATCGTATTGGGCGCGTGCTTGCATAATTGGACTTAATGCACTGGCGTAGTTACCACCACTTTTAATCATACCCATATGTGGTGCACAACGCATGCCGTCAGTTTCAATCAACAGTTTTAACGGACGCGTGCCGCCAGCAAAATAGTCGCCCACCGGCGATAACAACACATACAGCAACGACTGAGTTGCTGGGCTGGCTGCTTTACCAATCGCGGGCTCGGTGCCGATATGCGTTGGACGTATATACATGGAGCCTGGCGGGTTAGGCACTTCGTTTTTAAAATGCTTTACGATATCAACGATCATATCCTCAAGGAGCGTCGTATCGATCTCGGGTAAAGCCAGAAATTTACTGCTCTGACGCATGCGTTTGATATTTTGATCAAGCCTGAAAATATGAACCGAACCATCAGCATGCTTGAATGCTTTTAATCCTTCAAAGCAGGTACTAGCGTAATGCAAAGCATGTGCACCAGGATGCAAAGACAAGCTATTCGCGGTACTTATTTGAGGGGAATGCCACTGCCCATCCTGGTATTCTGCAATACTCATTTCAGGCATGAAAACGGTGCCAAAAGCGGCCATATGAGACTCCTTTACATTAAAATCGCGGCTAGTTTAACACGAAAGCTACGTAATTTAGCTAAGAAGGGTTTCTTTTCAAGTACCAAATGGCGATGGGAATTTCCATCAGTGCGTAAGTAATCAGGGTATACCAAAACCAATTTAATGAGCCTCCAAATAATAAAAAAGGATAGCCCAATCCCATGTATTTCCAGCCTACAATTACAAGCGCGAAGGCAATAGCACTGGCGCTTGCGAGTGCCAACTTGCCCAGCGAATTGCCTGCAACCCGCGGAAATACGTGTAGATAACACACCAAAAGGATCGCAAGGTTGAGTAATAAAACTACTAGTTCAGCGGGTAACATCTCGACTCAATTACTCCATATCGCCTGAAATAAAACAGATACGCCGGATAATAACATTAATCCTAGCGTCAGTCGTTTAAACTGCTGTTCAACGACAAACTGTTGTAGGTAATGGCCAAACATCGCGCCGAGCACTGCGCAAGGTACCATTGCCGATAGTAGTTTGAGGTGATGGGCTTGATATACAGCTTGCGTGCTAAAGGTAAGTACGTTGGCAACGGCAATGACCAAAAAGAACAGCGCTAAGGTGGCACGAAAGGTTGTTTTGTCAACTCGGGCATTGGCAAGAAAGAGAATGATAGGGGGACCACCTAAGGTCATGAGCCCGTTAAGTACCCCCGAGGCAGCCCCGACACAGGCATGACCGGGGCGATGATTAAAAGTCGGTAAATTGCGGCCACTCACCAACACAGCTACGACTGTTAAGATGAGCAACCCTAACAGCCATTGGATTGCTCGTTCGTTGACCTCGACCAAGAGCAGGCTGCCAACAATGGAAAACGCAAATCCCGCCCCGAGTAACCAAAGCCACTGACGGGGATGCGCGGCGTGTCGGTTCTTGTAATAGATAATTGCGCTTAAAAATACGTTCACGATCGACAACGTGGGTGTAATGGTCGTCATGGGCAAAAACAGCACTAACAAAGGCACACTCACAAGGCCAGAGCCAAAGCCGCTGATCCCCTGTAAGGTGGTGGCAAAGAAAATAATCACTGCAGCATAGATATATTCCAAAAAAACACCTCAATGGCTTTGCATACTCAGTTTTAGACTTCATAATGGCACTAATACAGGTTTTCCAGAGCACTTTATGCGAATTGTCATTATTTTGCTGGTTGGCGTATTAGCAGCGCTACAATACCGTCTTTGGTTTGGTAAGAACAGCTTGCCAGACTATTGGCGCTTGCAACAAGAAGTGCAACATCAACGCAAAGCGAATGACAACTTGGCGCGGCGTAACGAAGTGCTTTACGCGGATATTAAAGACTTACGTGAGGGCGAAGACGCGCTGGAAGAGCGCGCGCGCAACGAACTCGGTATGATAAAAAAAGAAGAAGTGTTTTTCCGTCTTGTGCACCCGAGGAGGCTTGAGCAGTAATATGTCATCTTCGTCGGGGATTAAGCTCGCGGCCGTCGTTCCCGCAGCAGGTACCGGGAGCCGGATGCAAAGCGAGCAACCTAAGCAATTTATTGAGATCCAATCTCAACCAATACTCTCTCACACGCTCGCTGCGATTCAGCGTGCCCCTCAAGTGCAACGCGTTTTCGTTGCTGTTAACCCAACGGCTATCAACCTATATCCGCGCTGGCCTGAGGCGGTTGAAACGGTTTCCGGCGGCGAGTCGCGCGCTGAATCTGTGCTGATGGGTCTAAAAGAGGCAGCACGACAAGGTTTTAGTCATGCGTTAGTACATGATGCAGCACGACCTTGTTTGCCATTAAGCGTCTTACTGGACGTAATTGAACAAGGCACATTACAAGACCAAGGCGCTATCGTGGCGTTGCCGGTACGCGATACCTTAAAGCGAGCGCAAGCCGATAGTTTGACGATAAGCAGCACGGTTTCCCGTGAGCGATTGTGGCAAGCGCAAACGCCTCAGGTGTTTGCGATTAAGCCTTTGATAGCGGCTATTAACAAGATGGGCGTCGCTCATCCAGGCCTAACCGATGAAGCGTCAGCGATGGAGTTCGCTGGCTATCAACCGCGATTGGTCATGGGCTCATATAAAAATATCAAAGTGACCTTCCCGGAAGATATCGAGTTGGTCAGTTACTATTTAAACGAAGAGATTAATCACTCATGATGAATATTCGTGTTGGTCATGGCTATGACGTGCACCGCTGGGGCGCAGAGAATAAGCCCTTAATGCTAGGTGGTGTTGAAGTGCCGCACGCTGATGGTCTTTTGGCGCACTCAGACGGTGATGTTGTGCTGCACGCTATTAGTGATGCAGTGTTAGGCGCATTGGGTTTAGGTGATATTGGTCGTCACTTCCCTGATACCGATGCCCAATTTGCGGGCGCAGACAGCGGTGAGCTACTGACTCATATCATGCAATTGGCTGCCTCGCGCAAATTTGCTGTCGGCAACATCGACGTTACTATCGTGGCTCAGCAGCCTAAAATGGCACCTCACATTGACGCAATGAGACAACGTATCGCGGATTTACTGGATGTGGTGAGTGGTGCGGTGAACGTGAAAGCGACAACGACGGAAAAGCTAGGTTTTGTTGGCCGGAATGAAGGTATAGCGTGCCATGCAGTGGTATTAATGGCGGGTCAGTCATGAGTCAGTTAGACGCGGCAATTAAACCAGTTAGGCTCAATTCAAAGCGCACGCAAGCACAATTTAAACTTCACCCCGAAGACTTTGTCGTGACCGAACGACTTGATGTCGCGGACGACGGAGAGGGTGAACATCAGTGGTTGTGGATTCGTAAGCGCGGTGCCAATACACAGTTTGTTGCGCGCCAGCTTGCCCGATTTGCCGATACCTCACCTAAAAACGTCAGTTATGCGGGTTTAAAAGACCGTAATGCAGTTACTGAGCAATGGTTTTCTGTGCAATTACCGGGGCAAGAGACATTAGATTGGCAACAGCTCAACAATGAAGAATTCCAAGTCCTGAAGGTGATTCGTCGACAAAAGAAACTTAAGCTCGGCTTACATGAAGCGAATCAGTTTAAGATCCGCTTGCGTGATGTTGCCGATAAGGGACTGTTTGAGCAAAACTGGAATTCGCTTGTGACCGACGGCACGCTTAACTATTTTGGCCCGCAACGATTCGGTCATGACCAGAATAACTTAACTCGTGGATTCGAATGGCTGCGAGCGGGTGGCAGCAACAAACGTGTGAAAAAGCCAGAGCAAAGCCGGTTGTTGTCGTCTGTACGCTCATTCCTTTTCAACCAAATAGCGTCTTCACGCTATCAGCAGTACGGTTTTGAAACGCTTGCAGGTGACTGTGTGATGCTATCCGGGTCACAATCAGTTTTTCATGTTGAGCAGTGGGATGATGAGCTGAAACAGCGTCTTACCACTGGCGATATTCAGTTGACGGCTGGTCAACCCGGCTGGGTTTCTAAGCCGCTCATTTCTGGGGAAGCTGAGCAGTTTGAAACCGACTGTGTAAGTCCGTGGGCTGACATTATTGACTGTTTAGCGTCAAAAAAGGTTAAAGCCAGCCGCCGTGCTATGCGTCTTAAACCGACTGACCCTGAGTTATGTTGGGATGGTAGCGATGCGGTTATTTATTTTGAATTACCTAAAGGCAGTTTTGCAACTGCGTGTATTAGTGAACTAATTGATTTGTCGGTGACTGAAAATGATGAAGATTCTGTTGAGTAATGATGACGGCGTTCATGCGCCCGGTATTCACGCGCTGTATCAAGCCTTAAAATCTATTGCTGAGGTCCGCGTGATAGCACCAGATAGAAATTGTAGTGGTGCGAGTAATTCACTGACCCTGCATAATCCACTGCGTCTGCAACAGCTCGATAATGGCTTTTACTCGCTCAATGGCACGCCGACTGATTGTGTTCATATTGGCACTAACTCGCCGTTTGCCGAAGAGGTTGATTTAGTGGTTTCTGGCATTAATGACGGACCTAACATGGGCGACGATGTGTTTTATTCAGGTACAGTGGCTGCTGCAATGGAAGGGCGGTTTAAAGGTCTGCCTGCCATTGCCGTGTCGATGGGGGGACGCGGACATGACTACTATGATACGGCGGCGCAAGTCGTTGCCGAGTTGGTTGAAAGTATGGAATCGAAGCCTCTTCAGTTAGATACCGTGCTCAATGTTAATGTTCCTTACGGGCCTTATAATGATATTAAAGGCACACGAGTAACTCGGTTAGGCCGTCGACACCGCGCTGAAACTATGGTGCGTGATCGCGATCCCTTTGGTCGTGAAATCTTCTGGTATGGGCCCATCGGTCATCATTTAGATGATGCGCCAGACACTGATTTTGCAGCCATTCATGAGGGCTATGTATCGATTACACCATTAAGTCTGGATATGACCGCAAAACGTCATCAAGACACATTAGATCAATGGTTAGCGGAACGGGAAGATGCTCAATAGAAATCACTCAGGGATGGCGAAGCGATTAGTACAAACATTGTTGCAAGCAGGCATTACTAATCAACGTGTGCTGGATGTCATTCAGGCGACACCGCGAGAGCGATTTATGCCGGAGTCGCTTGCCCATAAAGCGTATGAAAACACCGCGTTGCCCATCGGGAATGGACAAACGATATCGCAACCATTGATGGTGGCAACAATGACACAGTTGCTGATTCAACATCATTGCCAACACGTGTTAGAGATCGGCACGGGTTCAGGCTATCAAACTGCGATACTGGCGCAATTAGTCGATCAGGTTTTTAGCGTAGAGCGTATCGGCCAGCTGCAGTATCAGGCTAAGCGCCGGTTACGTAGTCTCGATATCCACAATGTCTCGATGCGCCACGGTGACGGATGGGAAGGTTGGACAAGTAAGGCACCATTTGATGGCATCATCGTCACCGCCGCAGCGAGTGAATTGCCGAGTGCATTGCTCGAGCAACTTGCTGATGGAGGGGTGTTGATCATTCCTGTGGGTGAAACTAAGCAAACTCTAACGGTTGTAAGGCGTTTTGGTGACGAATTCGAACAGCAGCGTATTGGTGATGTGCGGTTTGTGCCTTTAGTTAAAGGAGCGACTCAGTGAAGCTATTTACCAAGATGTACGACGCTGTGCTACGCTGGTCTCAGCATACTCATGCGCAATGGATCCTGGCGGCGTTGAGTTTTTCCGAAGCTATTTTTTTTCCGATCCCCCCGGATGTGATGTTAGCGCCTATGGCAATGACACAGCCTAAGCGGGCATTCAGATTTGCGGGAATAACAACACTGACTTCAGTGTTGGGTGGCTGTGTTGGGTTTGTGCTTGGTATGTGGGCCTATGACGCTGCGGTTTTACCGTTTGTCGAATTGATGGGCTATGAGGATAAATTAGCAACCATCGTTAATTGGTTCAAACATTATGGTATTTGGGTTGTTTTTCTCGCTGGCTTCTCACCTATCCCCTACAAGCTATTTACGGTGAGCGCCGGTATGCTGAGTATGGCTTTTTTACCGTTTTTACTCGCCTCAGCAGTGAGTCGGGGATTACGGTTTTACCTAGTTGCTTGGCTGCTACGCTGGGGAGGCCCTGAAATGGCGATCAAACTGAGGACGTATGTTGATCGCATCGGTTGGGCTACCGTTATTATCGCTATTCTTGTAATCTTGATTGTTAAACTCATGTCTTAAGGATCGGCTATTCATGACCCTGTATAAGGTGTTGACTTTGAGTCTAGTTGGCGCACAGTTAATTGTCGCTGGCTGTTCGTCACGTTCTGCACCCGCGCCCGTGGAGACACTCTATACGGGGAAAACGTATCAGGATTATGAAGCCGATAGCCTCGCGCAAGCTAAGCAGTACCAGGTTCAGAGCGGGGAAACGCTGTATTCAATTGCTTTTCGCGCCAGCATGGATGTTAACCAGCTGGCGCGTATTAATGACATCGCCGAACCTTACACCATATTTCCGGGACAAATGTTGCGTTTAGATGTGCCCAGCCCCAAAACTACGAGTTCTAAGAAACCGTCATCAGAGAATCAAAAAGATATAACGCAAACCGTTGCCAAGCCTGATACGAAAGAGTATGTTCAAAATACATACAGTAAAAAAACGATTGAAAAACAAAATCCTAAAACAAATGTTAAGGAGCGTGTAGTTGCTAAACCGAGGCGAGAAGAACGTCAGTCGGTTGTCTCACGCCCAGACACGATGTCAGTTAAGAACAAAGACATCCAATGGCGTTGGCCCGTTACGCAAAAAATTATACGTGATTTTTCGCTAGCCGAGCGAGGTAACAAAGGGTTGGATTTTGCAGGCCAAAAAGGTGATGCAGTTCATGCCGCCGCTGCGGGAAAAGTCGTGTACGTAGGAAGTGGCCTGAGAGGCTATGGTAATTTAATCATTCTGAAACATAACGATGATTTTATTACTGCCTACGCACACAACGAAAAAATTTTAGTTACTGAGCAACAGTGGGTCGATGTCGGACAGCCAATTGCAGAAATGGGCGATTCAGGAACCACGCGTGTTATGTTGCACTTTGAAGTGCGTTATCGCGGCAAATCAGTCAACCCGAGACACTACCTACCCAACTAGGTAAGTAGGCTGCTCGGCCTTGACTGATACACGTTGAGGTCTGTATGCAGAGTAGTGCAAGGGGAACGTCATGAGTAGTAAGCGTAAAAGCGAAATTGAAGATGACATGAAAGAAGTCGATGTGTTGGAGGAAGGGGAAGTCGATCCTTCAACATTATCTGATGATGTGCGTGATAATTCAGAAGAGGAACAGGCGCTCGAAGAAGCGTTGGTTAGCTCGGGTCAATATCAGCGTAAAATGGACGCTACGCAAATATATCTCAGCGAGATAGGTTTTTCCCCTCTATTAACTGCAGAAGAAGAAATTTTTTATTCTCGAAGAGCCCTTAAAGGCGATATTGCTGCACGTAAGCGTATGATCGAAAGTAATTTACGCTTGGTGGTTAAAATTGCTCGACGCTACTGTAATCGAGGTTTAGCGTTATTAGATCTCGTCGAGGAGGGCAATTTGGGGCTTATTCGAGCAGTCGAGAAATTTGATCCTGAGCGGGGATTTCGCTTTTCAACCTATGCGACGTGGTGGATCCGGCAAACGATCGAACGCGCGATTATGAATCAAACACGGACCATTCGTTTACCCATCCATGTGGTTAAAGAACTGAATGTGTATTTGCGCGCGGCGCGCGAGCTCGCTCACAAGCTCGACCATGAGCCGACCGCTGAAGATATCGCAGCCAGTTTAAATAAGCCGGTCGAAGACATCACTAAAATGTTGAGACTCAATGAACGTGTGACATCGGTTGATACACCCATCGGTGGCGACAATGATAAAGCTCTGCTTGATATTCTGACTGATGAGGCTGATGACGGGCCTGAAGGCGTTTTACAAGACGGTGATTTAAAAGAGCGCATCACTGAATGGTTGGATGCACTCAATCCAAAACAAAAGGAAGTGTTAGCGCGTCGCTTCGGCCTATTGGGTTATGAACCGTCGACGCTTGAAGATGTCGGTCATGAAATAGGCTTGACCCGCGAACGTGTGCGACAGATCCAGGTTGAGGCGTTACGTAAACTACGCGATTTCTTGCGTCAACAGGGGCTCACGCTTGAAGCACTATTCACTGGGCATTAATGCTTTTTGCGTTGTTCATTGAGCCATATCAGCGCTTGCATTGGTGTCATCTGATCTAAGTCAAGCGCTTCTAGTGCCTCACGTAGGGGGTCTACAGTCGGCTCCGGTGTCGTCGTCTCGGAGAGAGGTATTTCCATCTGTGGGCTATTAGGCTGCTGCTCTAATTCCGTGAGTTTTCGCTTAGCCCGCTCGATTACATTATTGGGTACGCCAGCTAACTTAGCCACCTGCAAGCCGAAACTACGGTTGGCCGAACCTTCCGCTACGGTGTGTAAAAACACGATGTGATCGTTATGCTCTTGCGCTTCGACGTGCACGTTACAGCTGTTCTCCAAACGTTCAGCAAGCTCAGTCAATTCAAAATAATGTGTGGCAAATAATGTAAGGCAGTCGAGTTTTGACGCCAATTGTTCAGCCACCGACCAAGCCAACGACAGCCCATCGTAGGTGGACGTGCCGCGGCCTATCTCATCCATTAACACCAAGCTTTCCGATGTCGCGTTATGCAAAATATTGGCGGTCTCTGTCATTTCTACCATAAAAGTGGAGCGACCCGATGCGATGTCGTCTGATGCACCAATACGAGTAAATATTCGATCCACAAATCCAATTTCAGCTTCTCGTGCGGGAACAAAACATCCCATGTGCGCGAGGATGACAATGAGCGCTGCCTGACGCATATACGTCGACTTGCCCCCCATGTTTGGACCCGTGATCATCAGTAAGCGCCGCTTATCAGTCATTGCTAAGTCATTGGGGATGAATGGCTCATCACTTAATCGTTCGATGACGGGATGGCGCGCTTGTGAGAGTTTTAATAAGCCACTTTGCTCGACGAGTGCAGGTCGACAGTAGTTTTGCTCGACTGCAAGTGTTGCAAATGCACATAGCGTGTCTAGCTCGGCAATCGCCGATGCGCTTTGCTGTAATCCATCAACAAACGGTAGACAGTGGTCGTATAGCCCATCATATAGCGCTTTTTCACGCGCTAATGACTTGGCTTGGGCGGTAAGTACTTTATCTTCATGCGCCTTTAATTCAGGGATGATATAACGTTCGGCATTTTTTAAAGTTTGTCGACGCTGATACTCGACGGGAACCTGATCTCCGTCGGCTTTTGAAGTTTCTATGAAGTAACCATGCACTTTGTTATAGCCCACTTTCAGTGAACTTATGCCTGTTCTCTCGCGTTCGCGTTGTTCTAGTGCATTCAGATAATCAGTTGCACCGGTAGCAAGATCACGCAATTCATCAAGCTCCGCATCATAGCCAGACGCAATTACACCACCATCCCGAATCAGCACGGGAGGCTGTTCGATGATAGCGCGATTGAGTACGTCAAGTAACTCATCAAATGACGCAATACGTTGAGTTAAGTAGCTCAATGCGGGAGCATCACAGTCAGCTTTGAGTTCTGGCAATCTCGCTAAGCTATCACGCAGTCTCGCAAAATCCCGTGGACGTGCGCTACGTAAGCCAATTCGTGCGACGATTCGTTCTATATCAGTGATTGCTTTAAGGTGTTCACGCAGCTCGAGATATCGATCGTCTGTCATTAATGCTTCGACTGCGTCATAACGCTGATTGAGTATCCCATGGTCACGCAAAGGACGCTGGAGCCAGCGTTGAAAATTACGGCTACCCATTGCACAGACGGTTTCATCTAGAACCGCCGTAAGGTGAGTCGATTCGCCGTGAGCACTTTGATTCAGTTCTAAGTTTCGACGTGTTGCAGCGTCGAGGATAACGGCATCATCAGTGGGTTCACGTGTAATTGAGCGAATGTGTGGTAAGGCTGCACGTTGGGTGTCTTGCACATAATGCATGACAGCGCCGGCACTACCGAGTATCGGTTCCTGTTGATTAAACCCAAAGCCGGCTAAGTGGCGAGTCGCAAACTGCTGTGTTAAAAGTTTAAATGCAGTATCGGCGTCAAATTCCCAAGGCGAACGTTTTCTGCAACGGCAATGTGCCAAAGGTAGCTGCGCTAAGCTCATTCCCTCGGGATAGAGTAATTCTGCGGGCTGTAGTCTTTGTAACTCGGCGGCTAACTGCTCGCGAGATTGTGGCTCACTAAGCCAAAAACGACCGCTGCTCAGCTCTAGCGTCGCGAGTGAAAAGCTCGATTTAAGCTCGCAAATAGCTGACAATAGATTCTGTTGTTTATCATTGAGTAGCGATTCATCAGTAATGGTTCCTGGCGTGAGGATCCGCACTACTTTTCGTTCGACAGGACCTTTACTGGTTGCAGGGTCTCCCACTTGTTCGCAAATTGCGACCGATTCACCGCGGGTGACTAAACGCGCCAAGTAGTTTTCAACCGCATGGTAGGGCACACCTGCCATCGGGATAGGTTCGCCATTGCTTGCCCCTCGTTTAGTCAACGAAATGTCGAGCAATTGCGCCGCACGTTTAGCGTCATCATAAAATAATTCGTAAAAGTCACCCATCCGATAGAACAGCAACATATCGGGGTGTTCTGCTTTGATTCTTAGATACTGTTGCATCATCGGCGTGTGCGCCTGAATGCTCTGTTCAGAGGTCGGTGAGACTGGCATACTATGATTATCTTTATTCAACGAGGACTGCGTCTATGGTAACAAGCAGCGGAAACTGGGCGCAACTGATTAAACACGCAAATGCGTTAGCAGAGCAACTAAAGCAACGGCGTCAAACTGTAGCCACGGCCGAGTCGTGTACCGGCGGTGGAATAGGCTATCTTCTGACAGAGATTGCAGGCAGTTCTGGCTGGTTCAATGGCGGTCTCATCACCTACACTAATGCACTAAAACAAAAGTTGCTGGGTGTATCGAGTGAGGTACTTGAACAGCAAGGCGCGGTGTCTAAAGCCTGTGTTGAGCAAATGGCGCGCGGAGCTATGAAGCAGTGCCAAAGCGACTGGGCAATTGCTGTGAGTGGCATTGCAGGCCCCGGTGGAGGGAGTGTCGAAAAGCCAGTGGGTTTGGTGTGGATGGCGATTTGTGACGAGAAGCGCTGTGATACTTATGAACAGGTATTTGAGGGTGATCGCAGCGAAGTCAGATTAGCGACCATCGACTATGTGTTAAGTCGATTACTGGAAAATTTAAACAAATAAACTTGATACTGTGAATTTATACAGTATACTCACAGGTGTAAACGAAACAAATTGGAGCATAGCATGAGCAACGATCGTTCAAAAGCACTGGACGCCGCCTTAAGCCAAATCGAACGTCAGTTTGGCAAAGGCTCTATTATGCGTTTGGGTGACAACCAAACGATGGATATCGCATCGGTATCAACCGGTTCGCTAGGCCTAGATGTCGCCTTAGGTATCGGTGGTTTGCCGTTTGGACGAGTAGTTGAAATCTACGGTCCAGAATCAAGTGGTAAAACAACACTAACTTTACAAGTCATCGCTGAAGCGCAAAAAGCAGGTAAAACGTGTGCGTTCGTCGATGCAGAGCATGCATTAGATCCGATTTACGCAGAAGCACTAGGCGTGCGTGTTGATGACTTGCTAGTCTCGCAGCCCGATACGGGTGAACAAGCGCTAGAAATTTGCGATATGCTCGTCCGTTCAGGTGCCGTCGATGTGGTGATTGTCGACTCAGTGGCTGCGCTGACACCGAAAGCAGAGATCGAGGGCGAAATGGGCGACAGCCACGTTGGCTTGCAAGCTCGTTTGATGTCGCAAGCATTGCGTAAGCTGACCTCTAATATCAAAAAGTCCAACAGCTTATGTATCTTCATCAACCAAATACGTATGAAGATCGGTGTTATGTTTGGTAATCCAGAAACCACAACCGGTGGTAACGCATTGAAGTTCTATTCGTCTGTGCGTTTAGATATCCGTCGTACCGGGGCGTTGAAGGAAGGCGACGAAGTGGTCGGTAACGAAACGCGCGTTAAAGTCGTTAAAAATAAAGTGGCTCCACCGTTTAAAGAAGCCAATTTCCAGATCATGTATGGTCGTGGTATCTCGAAAGAGGGTGAATTGGTTGATTTAGGCGTTAAGCATAAGCTTGTTGATAAGGCGGGTGCTTGGTATAGCTACAACGGCGACAAAATTGGTCAAGGTAAAGCGAATGCAATGAAGTTCTTGCAAGAGAATTCTTCAATTGCTGAAGAGATCGAAAGTAAATTGCGTGAGCTTCTTTTGGTTAAACCTGCAAAGAAAGATAAGAATGAGGCCGCTGCTGATGATGGCAAAGACAAGGGTAAGTCGAAAGCGAATACCGATGATGACTTGTCATTGAGCTAACCTTTAGCAATCGATAAAAAGCGCCTCAGGGCGCTTTTTTTTATCAAATCATCTGTCTCGAGGTGCTTATATTCGGGGTGGTTGAACAGAAAATAGCTCTTGGTGCAGTCTTGCAGCATAAGCATCGGTCATGCCAGAAAGATAGTCGGAAATGACGCGTGCAGAGTTCCAACCTTGCTGCTTCGCCGCTTTGTAGCGTGTTGCAGTATTGTCAGGCAATAATCGGTCTGGCTCTACTGATAACGCATCGAACAGCTCCATGACAATTTGTTGCCCCTTAAACTCCTGCACTTGCATTTCTGGTTTACGAATCACAAAGGTAAAAATGAAATGCTTCAAAGCGTTTAACAGCTGTTGTTCTGTCTCGGCCAATTGCGCCTTGTAAGATAGTAAATCGGATTCAAACTGTTCACTCTGACAGACGAGTTGAGTAGACGTTAGTATACGATTGACTAAACTACCAATTGCCGCTTTGCGCTGATAATGATGACTCGAAAATAAGTTATCGGTGAGTTCTACGGCGTCAAAATCGACGAGAGCAGAGGCAAGTTCTTGAAGCTTAGGAAACATTTGCTCGAGCCAAAGTTCACGATTGATTAAGCCAACTACGATTGCATCCTCAAGGTCATGCACACCATAAGCGATATCATCTGCGATCTCCATGATGGAGGCGTCGACACTTTTAAATGCGCTGCGACCATGACGATCCGTGGTGGGCATTTCGCTGAACTGACCCAAGTGTTCACGGTCGGATGCAGAAAGTGGCTCAAGTAACCAATCGAGTGCAATACTATCATCATCGTATAAGGCTTTAGCCGGTAACCACTGGCGGGTGGGTAAGTGGCGAAAATGAGTGACATCATCGGGCAAAATTGCTCTTCGTGCCGCCGACATCAACACAGGGTATTTAAGCAAGCCCAGCAAGGTACGTCGACACAAGTTCATACCGGCATCGGGTGTGTAGGCTTCAATTTGCGTCACAATACGAAAGGTTTGCCCATTACCTTCAAATCCACCGTGACGTCGCATCATATAATTGAGTGCTATCTCACCACCATGACCAAATGGCGGATGGCCAATATCATGAGCGAGACAAAGTGATTCGATTAATGACTTCGAAAGACCCAGTGAGCGACTTATATCGGGTTGTTGCTGGTGAAGATGCGCGACTAGGCTTGAACCGATTTGACTGGCTTCTAATGAATGAGTGAGTCGTGTACGAGGGAAGTCATGCATACCAATATACATAACCTGTGTTTTGGCCTGCAACCGACGAAATGCCGCCGAATGCAAGATACGTGCTTTATCACGCTGAAATGGTGAGCGGGTATCACCTTGTCGAGAAGGCGCTTCTGCTTGACGCGCTAACCACGCTGATGAATGCATACTGACGTCCTATTTAAGTTTTTGCGAAGGATTGACCCCATTGTTGTGCTTGTTGGTAATATTCAATCAGTTGTGCGGGTTTTATACGTAACCGCTGGGCTAATCGTTCAAGCTGCGTCCAGTTTCCCTGTTCTAAAACCTCACAGGTACGTAAGAAGAACGCCATTGGACCCTTGCCTTCGATGAGTGGACGTTTTATTTCCTTAGCAATTGCGACGCCTGACAGGATCACCGTTAATTCGTTATCCATCATTGCATCGAGCTTCGATAGAACACCCGTCAAAAAGGCACTGGCAGGTTCTACCTTATACTGCTCATTATGTTGTGCTAAAAGCTCCATAAATCGGGCGCGAATAAACGAAAGCTTTATTAGCTCATCGGGCTTTCCGTCAGCGAGTGATGCGGCCGCAATCAGAGCGCTAAACTTACGAATCTCGACTTGCCCCAGTCGCACAATCGCTTGTTGAATCGAATTGATTTCTGAATGCCGACGGAAAAAGGCCGAATTAACAAACTTGAGCAGTTTATAGGTTAGCCCAATATCTTGCTCGATCAGCTCGGCGACCGAGTCGATATGATAATTAGGTTCACTGGTGAGTTCGAGTAGGCGCATGCAAACGGCCTGTGAAGAGCTCAACACACGTTTTTGAATAAGTTCTGGTCGCGCAAAAAAATACCCTTGAAACAGTGTGAATCCGAGCGACTTGGCTTGTTGATACTCATCATAGGTTTCTATTTTTTCAGCCAATAAACGACCTGTAAAAAAACGCAAATCCTTAAGCAACTGATTAATGTGAGCGGTATTCATTGCACGAAAATCGACTTTTATAATGTCGACGTAGGGCAGGAATTCATGCCAGTCTGGATGATACTCAAAGTCATCTAATGCTATTTGGTAGCCTTCACCTTTATAACGTTGGACGGCTTCAAGAATGGCCGGTGTGGGTGGGATATCCTCTAAAAGCTCGATCACGGTTTTATCTGTCGGCAGCAGGCTGGGTAAGCCATCGAGTAAAGCGCTTTCAGAAAAATTTACAAAAGCAAAATTATTATCGGTTAATAATTTTACCCCGGCGTTGAACTCACTTCCTTCAACTAACCGTATAGTAGCCTCATCGGATGCGATATTAGGAAACGAATTATTTGGTCCATCTCGAAAAAGTAGCTCATATCCGTATATAGCTTTTGATTCGTTGAGTATGGGCTGACGAGCAACGTAAAAAAACACCGAGTAGACTCCACGCTTGTAATTAATCTATCCTTGACGTTAGTGTGAACAGTTTACGCATATTGTTAACAATTGGGAAGTCGCGACATGTCAGAAGTTAAAGTTGCTCTTGCGCTGGGTTCGGGAGCCGCAAGAGGCTGGTCTCATATTGGTGTGATTAAAGCGCTAGAAGAAATGGGCGTGCATATCAATATGGTTGCAGGTACCTCTATTGGATCGTTGGTGGGCGCGGGCTATGCCTCTGGCCGCATAGAGGAAATAGAAGACTGGGTTTTGAATATGGGTCGTTGGGAAGTTTGGAATCTTCTCGATTTTGGCTTCAACCAAGGCGGACTTATCGGTGGAGAAAAGGTATTCAATGTCGCTCGTGAGCAATTCGGGGCTAAAAAAATCGAAGACTTACCGATTACCTATGGCGCTGTGGCTACCGATCTTTACAGCGGCCGTGAAATTTGGTTGCGAAAAGGTGACTTATACGATGCTTCACGTGCTTCCAGCGCTATGCCGGGGGTTCTTGCTCCCACAGCATTTGATGGGCGATGGTTGATTGATGGTGGGCTAGTGAATCCAGTCCCGGTTTCGTTATGCCGAGCACTCGGTGCGGATTTCGTAATTGCTGTACACCTCAATTCGCAACTTAATGCGCGTGTCGCCGAGCAGCGAGGGCGTAGTATTCCACCCCAAACTGAAGCTGAGCAAGTACAAAAGGAAAAAATAGATGAAAACGAGGGCAACGCCGAGCATAGCTTCTTTGAGAACTTTTGGTCGAGCAGCAGTCACTACATTGATAATTTAAAAGATAGGTTCAAGGCGAATCCTCATAAACCACCGGGTATGTTTAGCGTCATGTCAGGAGCAATTGATATTATGCAAGAGCGTATTACAAAGGCTCGAATGGCGGGTGATCCTCCCGATATTTTAATTCAGCCCAAACTCGGACATATAGGCATCATGGAATTTGATCGCGGTAAAGAGGGTATCGAGATTGGCTACGAAACGACTAAGCGGATGGAAGGCTTAATTATGGACGAAATCCAACTGTATGCTGAGCGTCGCGGCTGAAACCTCACTTTCGAAAACATAAAAAAAGCCACCGTTAAGGTGGCTTTTTAGTATCTAACTGCAGCGTCTAACTACTTAGCTTTACTTGGCAGTGTGATAATGGTCATCCATGATCTGTTCCATTTCGTCGAACTTATCACGGAGGTTTTGGTCGGGTTCTGCCGTTACCAAGCTACCGACGATGATAGCGATAGTCGAGATAATGAAACCTGGAACGATCTCATATACGTAGGCGCTTAGATGCTCGCCGCCAACGGTTGGACCGTAGATCCAGATAAGGACAGTAATAGCACCTAACAGCATACCGGCAAGTGCACCGTGACGGTTCATACGACGCCAGAATAAGCTTAAAATAACGACTGGACCAAAGGCTGCACCGAAACCGGCCCACGCGTTAGATACGAGTGAGAGAATCGTGTTTTCGGGGTTCCACGCTAACCAAATAGCGACTAAAGATACCAGTAATACAGAAATTCGACCGACGGCTACAAGCTCTTTATCAGACGCATCTTTGCGTAAGAACGCTTTATAGAAGTCCTCGGTGAGTGAACTTGAGCTCACTAACAGCTGCGAAGAAATGGTACTCATGATAGCCGCAAGAATCGCTGCTAGCAGGAAGCCACCAATCAGCGGATGGAATAGGAACTGCGAGAAGATGATGAAAATCGTTTCCGCATCGTTCAGCGTCATTTGAGTTTCCGCCACATAAGCAATACCAACAAAGCCTGTCGCCATGGCACCGATGATTGACACAAACATCCAGCTAATACCAATGCGACGTGCGTTTTTGATATCACTCACTGAGCGGATCGCCATAAAGCGCACGATAATGTGGGGTTGACCAAAATACCCCAGACCCCAAGCAAGCAAGGATATGATACCGAGTGCGGCGAGACTTTCCCCGGTGGAGCCGTCCATAAAGAAGTCGAGGAATTGTGGGTTGATGTCTTTGACTTGACCGACCACATCACTATAACCACCGAGCTCAGCAAAGGCTACGATAGGCACAAGCACCAGTGCGACAAACATGATACAGCCTTGCACAAAGTCGGTCATACTTACAGCGAGGAAGCCACCGAACAGGGTGTACGCACAGACAACACCAGCGGTTACCCATAAGCCTGTCGTGTAGTCCATGCCGAAGGAGCTATCAAATAGCTTACCCCCTGCGACTAAGCTCGCTGATGTGTATAACGTAAAGAAGATAATGATAACGACGGACGAGAAAATACGTAGCGCACGGCCTTTATCGTTAAAACGATTGGCAAAATAATCTGGAATTGTAATCGCGTCATCGGCTACTTCAGTGTATGTGCGCAATCTGGGTGCGACAATCACGTAGTTAAGATAGGCGCCAATGACCAAACCCACAGCAATCCATAGTTGCGATACGCCGGCAACATAAATCGCTCCGGGTAGACCCATCAACATCCAACCACTCATGTCAGACGCACCTGCAGACAACGCTGTCACAGCGGGCCCTAACCCACGGCCACCTAGCATATAGCCAGAAACCGAGTCGGTTGACTTCTTATAGGCATATAAACCAATGCCCAGCATGACAATGAAGTACAGCGCTAGCGATATCAGAGTACCTGTTTCCACATTAAACTCCTGTCTTGTTATTCGGTAACCTTAGCGCTCGAGTTACCGGTTATTTGAGAATGATTAATTAAGTGTTCATGCAACAAGGCTTGTACGTAAGGTTGTTGCTTCTCTGTTAATAAACGTTCTGTTTCATTAAACGCGATCATTTTACCACGATATAAAATTAAGATCTTGTCAGCAATATGTTTCACGATCTGTGGCGAATGTGTCACGATAATATAAGAAATACCCATATCTTTTTGAAGATCGAGCATTAGATTAATAATTTGTGCTCTAACGGATGGGTCGAGTGCGACCAAAGCCTCATCAGCTACGACGATTTGCGGATCCAAAATAATGGCTCGCGCTATCGCGACACGTTGCTTTTGTCCGGTCGAGAGCATGTGCGGATAAAACGCCGCATGCTCTGCCAGCAAGCCCACCTTACGTAAAGTACTGTGAATCAGCTGTTTTCGTTCACTATTGGACATTTCGCGATTGAATAAGAGAGGCTCTTCAAGCTGTTGACCTACTGTTAATTGCTGGTTCAAAGATTTATCGCTGTCTTGAAAGACCATACGAATATTTTGGCAACGACGCTTGGATTGTGCGTAATTCAGCTTTTGACCATTTAAATACAGTTCACCGCCAGATGGCGCTTCGACCCCGGCAATAATTTTAGAGAGCGTGGATTTACCTGAGCCTGTTTCGCCCATAATAGCGAGCGTTTCCCCCGCTTCAAGTGTGAAGGAAGTCGGTTCTAAAGCGACTGACTTCTTACTCCACGGCCAAGAACGGCGTGGTCTGAAGGTCTTAAATAAATCGACCGCTTCGAGTAAGTGACTCATGCTTCAGGCTCATTTAAAGGGAAGTGACAATAATAGCTCTGCTCATCGCGATGGCGGACCAACGGCGCTTTGACACACTGTTTTTGCGCGTATGGACAACGAGGTCCCAATCGGCAGCCAATCGGCATATGGCGCAATGTAGGTACGGCACCGGGCAAACTCGGTAACTTGGATTTAGGCTCAAGTTCCGCGTGTGCTTGGAGGCTCATTTTTATCATCGCATCGGTGTAAGGATGAGCAGGGCGGTTTAATACAGTTTCCGTATCACCGTGCTCCATCATTTGGCCGCAGTATAACAGTGACACACGTTGGGTTGCGGGTAAGATTGAGGCGACATCTTGAGTAATTAAAAGTACCGACATGCTCTGACTTACCGCAAGCTTTCCCAATAATCGTTGGATTTGATCCTTCGTCGAAGGCTCCATTGCTGTTGTCGGTTCATCGGCGATCAGCAACTTGGGGCGGTGGGCGATTGCAATGGCAATACTCACTTTTTGAGCAATACCCTCCGAAAGCTCATAAGGGTAACTTTTCATAATGGCATCATGATCGCGAATACCGACCCGGTGAAGCAATTGAGCAACGCGTGTTTTGCGGTCGATTCTGCGATGCATAAAAGTGCCCGTTACGTCTCCGGCAGGGATAGCTTCAGTAATTTGTTCTGCGACGGTTGAGTTAGGATCTAGATAGGCTAATGGATCTTGAAAAATCATAGCCATATCGCGACCGGTTATCGCGCGACGCTGTTTGGGCGTCATCGCCAGCAAATCTTTGCCATTCCACCAAAGCCTGTCAGCAGTAACGTCCCAAAGCGGATTCAATACTCCAATTACGGCTTTAGCGAGAAGACTCTTACCGGAGCCCGATTCACCCACTAACGAGTGAACTTCACCTTCTTTTAACTGCAAGCTGACTTTGTCGAGCACACGCACACGTCCGTGAGGGCCATCCATTTCAATCGTGAGATTACGAATATCCAATAGGTCCATACTAGGTGTCCATGCGTTGTTTAATGGCGCGACGTAAGCTATCACCTACAACGTTGATGGCCATTATGGTGGCAAAGAGTGATAATCCAGGGAGCACCATACTCCACGGCGATAGGTATACCTCATCTAGGCTACGAGCAAGCATGCTCCCCCATTCGGGGGTTGGACTTTGTACACCTAACCCCAAAAAGCTGAGTGCGGCAATATCCATAATCGCGACCGATAACGCGACGGTCAGCTGCATCACCAAAATAGGCGTAATATTGGGTAAAATTACCCGATACATGAGATATGTGTTACTACATCCATTTAAGCGTGATGCAGTGACGTAGTCCTTTTGCCATTCTTGATAGACCGCGTTCCGAGTAACGTAAATAAATTGCGGAACAAGCGACAGCGTAATGGCAATAATCGCGTTACCAAGCCCCGCTCCTAAAATCGCAATAAGCACTAGAGCGAGTAAAAAAGAGGGAATTGTTAGTAATCGATCCAGCGTCCGACCCAAAACACGCAACTTTGATTTTGTATCTGCACCGACCATAGCACCAATGAAAATTCCGATAGTCGAAGCGAGAATCACCATGATGATAGGTAGTCCAAAACTGAAGCGCCCACCAATTAGCAGGCGTGATAACATATCGCGTCCCAAGTCGTCTGTACCAAACAGGAATTGCATATTGCCGTCATGTGTCCAACTTGGTGGTAAGGCAACGGCATCAACAAATTGAACATTGGCAGAATAGGGCGTTATCACAGGTGCAAGAATCACCAGCACTAATAAGGCGCCAAGTAACCAGAGCGAGATCATCGGCGCTAAGCGCCGTTTGAACGCAAACCAAACGAGCTGTAAGGGCGATGGATTGCGATCTTGGTAATATAATTCAATATCCGCCATATCGTTCTTCTCGAGTCATAGGAAAACGCCAGCCGCGGTAAATTTCAACTAATAAATTCAGCACTAAAATTAACCCCATGAGAGTAAACAAGACCATCTGAATAATGGGATAATCTCGCTCGATAATCGCCTTTAACAACCAAGCCCCTGCACCTGGCCAATTAAAAATATGCTCTACGATTACTAAGTTGGCCATCATCAAGCCAAAAATAAATGTCATTTGTGGTAAAACATCTTGCAGCACATTGGGTAGCGCATGTTTGAATAAGAGCCGTTTCTGACTCAGCCCACGTGCCCGGGCTGCTTTCACATAAGGTTTCTGCAACACCTCAATGGTTTGGTTTCGAGTAATGCGCAGCAACAGCATGGACGGCAAACTTGAGAGGGTCAGCACGGGCAGCACAAGGTGTAAAAGCGCATCTTGGAGTGCAGCCAGCTTGTATTGGCTATCACTGAGCAAAATATCGATAATGACTGAACCTGTGATTGAATCGATCGCATACAGTGGATTGATTTGCCCAGTGATGGGGAGCCATTCGATTTGTACAGCGAACAAGAGAATTAAGAGCTGAGCGAGCCAAAACACGGGTATCGAATAGCCTGTCATGGCACTAGTCAAAATAAACTTGTCTAAATTGTGACGAAAATAATTAGCAGCCAGCATGCCGAGTGGCAAGCCGATCAGTACCGCCAGCGCAAAACTTAACAACACCAGCTCGGCACTCACCACTAAGTAAGTCGCCGCATCTTGCCAAACGTCGTTACCTGTCGACAGTGAGAGCCCCCAGTCAAATTGGGTGATATGCGCCAAATAATTTACATATTGTTGAATAACGGTACTGTCAAAAGCGCGACTCTCTAATGTTGCATTGTAAGCGGCCTGTCCATCTCGTATTCCGCTCATATTGGTAAGCGGCTCCCCCGGGAACAGCCAATTAAGTGAAAACGTGACGACACTTAACACCAGAAGCGCTAAGAAGAAATAAAATAAGCGAGTCATTAAATAACGGGTCATTGGGCAGGTAGCTCCTTCCCTGCAAGTCTAAAGCTGATACCGCCATAAGGTGGCAGTTCCACGCCCTTGACGTACTCTCGTTGCGCCTGATAACGCATTGAGTGGGCAATCGGCAACAAGGGTTGTTGCTGCATCAGCAACTGCTGTGCAGAGTGATAAAGCTGCTTTCTTTGAGCATTATCCGTAGTTGAAATCGCTTGATAAAGAATCTGATCGAAGCCGTTATGACACCAATTAGCGCGGTTGCTGCCACTTGCAACCGCTGCACAACTTAGCAAGGGTCGGAAAAAATTATCAGGATCGGCATTATCGGCATACCAACCTATCAATACGGTATCGTGCTCCGAGCGGCTTAGTCGACGTCTGAATGTATTCCATTCGTAGCTTATAATGCGTGCATCAACACCCACCTCTGCCAAGTCTGACTGCATTAACTCCGCCATACGGCGCGCGTTTGGATTGTACACGCGCTGTACCGGTATAGCCCATATATCCATTTTAAATCCACGCGGGATTCCCGCTTCTCTGAGCATCTTGCGCGCCTTTTCTGGATTATAGTGATACTTAAGTTCTGCATCTGAAGACGCCCAAGAAGTGGGCGGTAATATGGATTCTGCTAACTCGGCATTACCGTAGTAAATTGTATCAATGATGGCTTCGCGATTGATCGCATAGCTCAATGCTTGTCGAACTTTAGGGTCGTCGAAAGGAGGTCGTTGAGTATTAAAAGCCCAGAACGACACATTAGGACTTACCTCCGATCGAACCTCAATTTCTTTCCGGTTCAATGACTTCAACTCACTGACGAGTGGATAAGGAATGACATCACACTCGCCGGTAACCAACTTCAGCATGCGTTTGTTCGCGTTAGGCGTAATGGAGAACACTAGACGCTCGATACTTGGTCCTTGTCGCCAATAGCTTTCGTGGCGTTGATAGCGAATGTAATAATCCTTTTTAAAAGCAACGAATTTAAAAGGGCCCGTGCCGATGGGCCGTTTATCGATAAGTTCACGTTGGCGATTGCTCGCCAATTGATCCGCATACTCTTTGGATAAAATAATGGCAAAGTCAGTCGCTAAATTTGCAAGAAAAGAGCTATCTGGATGCGTGAGAATGATATCAACCGTATATGGATCAACTTTCTGAACTTGGGAAATTAACTGATCCAAGCCGGTTGCCGCAAAGAACGGATAGAAACCGCCTCCGACAGAGTGGTAGGGCGCATCGCTATCGAGCCAGCGTCGGAAACTGAAGACGACATCATCCGCGTTGAAGTAACGCGATGGGGTGAAGTAGTCGGTATCGTGAAATGTCACATTACGGCGTAAATGAAAACGATAGCGCTGACCGTTATCAAGCGCTTGCCAGTCGGTGGCAAGTGCACTGACAAAGCTCTGCTGTGCCGCATCATAGTCGATTAGACGGTCATATAATTGGGATGCTGTGGCATCAACCGTGGTGCCCGAGGTTACGCGTTGAGGGTTGAAACTCTCAGGGTTTCCCTCGGAGCAATAAATAAGACCATCTTGTAACGGTTCAGGCACTTGTGTTTGTTCACTACAACTCAGCAGTAAAAAACTAGCCAGTGCGGTAACTATAATCGACTGTTTAGACATTATTTTATTGCGTTCCCTCAAGCAGTTGATACTTTTTCAAGTAACCGCGCAACTGATGATAAGTAAGACCTAAGTGTTTAGCCGTGCGTTTTTGGTTATATTGACATAGTTTGAGTGCCTCGGTCAGCAATTGAATCTCGAATTGTTGCGATTGCTCCTTTAAATCGATGGGCTGATCGATGGAGACCGGTGATAGGATTGATTCGTTAGCCGACTGCGTCGCGGCTGGACTATCATCCTGCTCGACGCTTTGTGTTTCTGGTACCGGTCGAGTTGCCTCGGTCGATTGACTACGCGCTGGACGGTAGGGGCTATCAAAGGCGTCGAAGATGATATCGCTGACCGGTATGTGACCATTACCTGTTCGATAGACGCTGCGTTCAATCACATTCTTTAGCTCACGTACATTGCCTGGCCATTGATAATCCATCAGCGCCCGCTTAGCGCGCTCACTGAATCCACTAAACAACTCATATTCAAGTTCACGCGCCATATTAATAGCAAAGTGTTCTGCCAGTATCATAATGTCTTCACGACGATGCCGCAGTGGTGGCAGAGTGATAACGTCGAAAGCCAAACGATCGAGTAAGTCATGACGAAACTGACCTGCGTCAGCGAGGCTGGGCAAATCCTCGTTAGTGGCGGCAATCAAACGCGTATCCACTTTAATAGGGCGCGTGCCACCTACGCGCTCGAATTCACCGTACTCGATGACACGCAGTAGTTTTTCCTGAACCAACATCGACGTATTAGCGAGCTCATCTAAAAACAAACTGCCACCGTCGGCACGTTCAAAGCGGCCTTCGTGTTTTTTTGATGCGCCGGTAAATGCACCAGACTCATGACCGAACAACTCACTCTCTAGCAAATTATCGTTTAGCGAGGCACAATTCAGCGTAACGTATTTCTGGTCCCAGCGTTGGGATAGATAATGACAACGAGCGGCAATGAGTTCTTTACCAGTTCCTCGCTCACCAATAATAAGGATGGGTTTATTTAAAGGTGCGACTTGAGAGACATGCTCAAGCACTTCAATGAAGCTATTGGATTGGCCTATCAGATTATCGGAGGGGCGGCTTCGGCTCATTTGATTATTTTTCCAGCTTTATAGTTATTTTTGCTAATTATTAGTCAAATTCACATAAAAAGGCAAGTATTAAAAATTGTACGGATTGAAAAACATTAATAAAATCAAAGTTTTACATAAAAAATATAAATTGGCGCAAATATTGAATGGATCTTGGCACGGTCGTAAGACCCAATTTGTATGTAACACCAAGGGGTATTAATTATGGGTATCTTTTCACGCTTTAGCGATATTGTTAACTCAAATATCAACTCACTGCTTGATAAGGCAGAAGATCCACAAAAAATGGTGCGTCTAATCATTCAAGAAATGGAAGACACACTTGTTGAGGTACGTTCGACATCAGCACGTTTGATTGCTGAAAAGAAAGATGTGCAACGTCAGCAGCAACGCGTCGAGCACGAAGTGTTGGACTGGGAAAATAAAGCGGAGTTGGCGCTATCTAAAGAGCGCGAGGATCTCGCGAAGCAGGCTTTGATCGAGAAGCAAAAAGCGCAGCAAGCGGTCGACTCATTACAGCAAGAGTTAGAGCGAGTTGATGAAAGCTTGTCGAAACTCAACGATGAAATTTCGCAGTTACAAGAAAAACTCGCGGATGCCAAGGCACGTCAGAAAACAATTATGATGCGAGAAAAAACTGCATCAAGCCGTTTGCAAGTGCGTAAACAGGTGGATAGCGGCAAAGTAGATGAAGCGATGATGAAGTTCGATCGTTACGAGGCCAAAATTGATGATATTGAAGCACAGGTTGATGCTTACGATATGGGCAAGCGAACTTTACGTGATGAATTTGCAGAGCTCGAAAATGAGAGTAAAGTGACTGATGAACTCGAGGCTTTAAAAGCGCGCATGAACGCAAAAAAGAACGAGAACAGTCAATAACTTAGCCTTTAGGACAAAGCAACATGGACTTTCTAGAGTTTTTGATGGCGCCCATTATCATATTTTTGGTGATTGTCGCCCCCATTTGGTTGATTCTTCACTACAAAAGCAAGCGAAATGCGAGCCAAGGTATTAGTGAAGAAGAACGCAGCCAATTGAATCAAATGAGTGAGCGAGTAGAAAAAATGCGTGAACGCGTACAAACGCTTGAGCGCATCTTAGATGCTGACTCACCTAGCTGGAGGGAACACAAATGAGTGCTACTGAACGCAAACGTCAGCTCCAACGCAACACTGAAACAGGCAAGATTGCCGGCGTATGTGCCGGTCTTGCCGACTACTTAAACATCGAAACCTGGGTGGTACGGCTGATTTTTTTCACCGGATTGATTTTTTCTCAAGGTTTCTTTTTAGTGCTGTATATCGCGGGCTGGCTTATTTTAGATAAGAAACCGCGGTCTGAAGGGCATCAAGATATGCACATCAAGACGCGTGTCTATGGCGGCGGCAAACCTGCTAGTCAAGCGGTTGCAGAAATGGAAAGCGAGTTAAAATCGTTGGACGAGCAAGTGCAACGAATGGAAAAATACGTCACCTCTACGCAATATAATTTGAATCGTGAATTAAGGCAGCTGTGATTTCATTAAAAAAGGCTCAACAGCAAACCCGCGATCTCATCAATCGCGGGTTTGATCGTCATATCAGACTCGCTATCACGGGTCTCAGTGGTGCTGGCAAGACCGCACTGATAACCGGTATGCTTGAGCAGGTGCTGAACGGTTATGATGCGAAGCAGTTAGCGTTCTGGCAAGTTAAGCATTCTGGACGTTTGCTGGGGAGCCGACTGATTGAAAACCGAGACTGGTCAACGCCTCGCTTTGCCTACGAAGAGGCGATTAAGGTGCTTACTTCAGCACAACCCAGTTGGCCGTCCTCGACGCGTGACGTGAGTGAAATTCGCTTTGAAATAAAATACCAACCACGCTCAGGGGTTGCTAAACACCTAATGGATGAACGTCGGCTCGTGGTCGAGCTCGTCGACTATCCTGGCGAATGGCTATTAGACTTACCACTACTGCAAAGCCATTACGGCGCATGGTCCGTTCAGCAGAATCAATTGAATCAACAAGGCGAACGTGCTAACCATTTTGCGTCATGGTATCAGCACGCTCGCTCGCAACTTAAAAGCGAATCGGTATCTGATACGACTCTGAGAGAGCTGGCACAGGGTTACCAGCAGGCTTTAAAATCAGCTCAAGCAGCGGGCTTTTACAATTTGCAACCGGGCCGTCACTTGCTTCCAGGACAACTCGAAGGCGCGCCTGTAATGGGGTTTTTCCCTTGGCCATTCAGCGATCAAAACTCTGCACAATTTGAACATTTAAAGCGCGTATTTGAACGTTATAAAGAAGACGTCATTAAACCTTTTTATAAAAATCACTTTCAAGGATTTAATCGACAAGTGATTTTGGTCGATGTGCTTACAGCGCTAGAGCACGGTAAAGCCCGATTTGACGAGCTCATAGAGACTTTGACGGGGCTGTTGAATAGTTTTGAATATGGTGAGAATGCGCTTTTACGGCGAATTATTTCTCCTGCTATCGATAAAGTGGCTTTAGTCGCCTCAAAAGTTGATCATGTCGGTCCGGATGGCCAACACGCACTGAATCAACTGTTATCTGACATGTTACGTCGTTCACGACAACATTTTCAGTTTGAACGGATTGAGCATGAACTGTTCGCAGTAGCAGGGATTGCTACGAGTAAGGCCGGACGACTCAATGATGGAACTATTGTGTTAGATGGTTATTTAGAAAGCGGTCAAAAAGTTCGTGTAGGCGCACCTTCTGTGCCCGCGCAATTGCCGAACGATAAGCAATGGCAAACGGGTTTTGAGTTTCCACAGTTTGTACCTCATTTTAGCGCTGCCGATTCACCTTTACCGCACATTAGGCTTGATCAGCTGCTCGAATACTTGTTAGGAGATAAGTTGAAGTGAAGCAGGATACCCAATTAAAGTTCTATGCCATCGAAGAGCCGGTTGATAAGGTCGAAGATACGACTGCAGATATGAATGCCGAAGCTGCTGAAACTATCGCGACATCAACGCGGCGAAAAGGTCAAACTAAACTGCGAAAATTGGCACTGGTGACCATCGTTGCTGTTTTCATCGGGGTGCTCACCGAGACGATACTTGGCATCTATGGGGCTTTTCAATCGTCATTCTGGCTTGGCAGTCTCTGGCTTGTCGTGAGTGTGTTGCTATGCCTAACATTATTTGGATTTTTTATCCGTGAATGGTGGTTGCTAAGAAAGCTGAAGCAACGTTGGCAGATGCAGGCGCACTTTGACGAGCAATCACATATCCAAGCATTACACCGACCCGATTTAGAACAACAATGGCAGCAACAGCGTCAGTCGCACTGGAACGAACAAGAAATCGCGACACGCTTTGAGCAGGATATCTTAGCGAATGTCGATCAGACAGCGATGCGACGAATTCGCAAATGGTCCTTGGAAGCTGCCGCATTGGTCGCTATCAGTCCAAGTAGCCTGGCCGATATGCTACTGCTACTTTGGCGTAATCAACGCATGATCAGTGAACTGTCGCGCCTTTACGGAGTGAAGCTCGGTTATTGGAGCCGCATTAAATTATGGCGTCATATACTGACAAACTTAGCTTATGCGGGCGTGAGTGAGCTTATCGTTGATATGGGTAGCCAATGGTTAAGCACCGAGTTAGTTGCACGTCTCTCAGCACGCGCGGCACAAGGCGTCGGTGCAGGGTTACTGACAGCCCGTTTAGGGTTACAAACTATACGACTCGTTAGACCTTTACCTTACGTACACACGCAAAAACCGAGCTTACTATCCATGCAAAAGTTGTTGGTGAAGGATTTAGCAAAACAGTTTCCAACAATGTTTAAAAATAAACCTGAACACGCTTCAAGCGATACCAGTCAATCATTGTAGCTGGTTAGACCAGTTAAGTGGAAAAATAGCGTTACAGCTGCCTGAATAAATGTCGGCGGCCGAAGCATTGCCTTTTGATAGTGACTCACTGCACTCTTAATCCATAACAAAAATATGACAAATGAATATTTTTTAGTCGTGACTTTGGGACGGAATAATGAGCGCAGATAAGCAGTCAACGGAACATCATCAGCTGGCCACGCAAGTCATCCATGGCGGTAAAGCACCGCAGGATCCCGAGGGTGCATTGGTTGCTCCGTTGTATCAGACATCGACATTTAAGTTTAGTCATTCTGACCAGGGTAGTGCCCGATTTGCGGGTGAAGAGCCAGGCTATATTTACAGTCGCCTCGGTAATCCAACTGTTACGCAGTTAGAAACACGTGTAGCCTCGCTTGAAGGCTTTTCAGCAGCCGCCGCAAGTGCTACCGGCATGGGAGCGATTGCAGCGACGACCATGGCACTCGTACGCTCGGGGGATCATGTGTTGGTATCCGATGCGATTTACGGCTGTAGCTTCGCATTGTTCAGCGATTTATTTGAGCGTTTTGGCGTAGAAGCCGAGTTTATCGATATGGCTGACGCAAGTCAGGTCACAAAGCATCTGCGCGATAATACGCGCTTCGTGTTTCTTGAAACGCCCGCTAATCCACATTTGAAACTACTCGATATCGCAGCAATTAAGACGGCGATGGGTGTCAGTGAAGCCAAACTTATTGTCGACAACACCTTTATGACCCCCCTGTTGCAACACCCGAAGTCATTGGGGGCCGATATTGTGATTCATAGCGCCACGAAATTTCTAAACGGCCACGGTGATGTGGTTGCAGGTATCGTATGTGGTGACGAGGAAACCATCACCGATATCAAAATGACAACGCTAAAAGATATGGGCGCGACGATGAGCCCGCATGATGCGTGGCTCATTTTACGAGGGCTTAAAACACTCGACGTTCGCATGCAACGGCATTGCGATAATGCCGAGAAGGTCGTGAGTTTCTTACAACAACATGAACTCATTAAGAAAATTTATTATCCGGGATTAGCCAGTCATCCCAAACACGATTTGGTGGGGTCGCAAATGCAACGTGCCGGCGCTGTTATCGCGTTTGAGCTACATAGCGACGAGCAGGGCGCGCGGGCATTTCTTGACGCGCTCGAGATGATTGCACTCGCAGTGAGTTTAGGTGATGCCGAGACCTTGATTCAACACCCAGCGTCCATGACGCACTCACCGTATACCCCGGAGGCACGCCAAGCTGCGGGCATTAGCGATACGTTACTGCGTATTGCCGTGGGTTTAGAGGATGCTAACGATATCATTGCCGATCTCAAACAAGCGCTTGATAGTGTTGCCAGCCGCTGGCGTGATTCGGCATAGCCACACGGACTTCAATTATTAATCTACACTTAAATTAGAACAGCAAGAAGAGGCATAACTATGGGTAAAGAGAGTAATTACGTATCCAAACAGCCCGATGCCGAGGGAATCATCCATTGGACTGATGAAGAGAATCAGGTTTGGCACGATTTAGTTGAGCGTCAACTTAAGTGCATTCCAGGCAAAGCCTGTGATGAGTACATGAAAGGACTTGAACTACTCGACTTGCCAAAAGACCGTATACCGCAGCTGCACGAGCTTAATGAAGTACTTGAGCGTGAAACAGGTTGGCAGGTTGCTGCGGTGCCGGCACTGATTCCATTTGACGAATTCTTTCGGTTGTTAGCTAATAAGCAATTCCCAGTCGCTACATTTATTCGTACTCGGGAAGAGTTCGACTACTTGCAAGAACCCGACATCTTTCATGAAATTTTCGGCCATTGTCCATTGTTGACCAATCCTGCATTTGCCCACTTTACACATCAATATGGCAAACTGGGTTATGCGGCGACACCGAAAGAACGCGTTTACTTAGCACGCTTATACTGGTTTACTGTTGAATTTGGTCTGTTACAAACGGACGAAGGCATCCGCATTTATGGTGGTGGTATTTTATCCTCACCAGCGGAAACCGAATATGCGGTGAACAGTGATAAGCCTGAACGTCATCCACTGAAAGCGTTGGATGCTCTGCGAACCCCTTATCGGATCGATATTATTCAGCCTGTGTACTACACCATCAATAGTGTCGATGAATTATTTGAGATTTCAGACATGGATATCATGGCGTTGGTACGCGAGGCTATGGAACTGGGACTCTTTGAACCAAAATTCCCGCCTAAAGACGCGGCATAATAATTAATAGGAGTATTTATATGGCTGCATTAAATCAAGAACACTGTGAAGCGTGTAACGCAGACGCACCGAAGGTCAGTGATGATGAGTTGGCATCGTTGATGCGCGAGATCCCCGAGTGGACGCCGGTGAGTGACGACGGTGTGATGATGTTACGTCGCGAGTTTAAATTCAAAAACTTCCGCCAAGCATTGGAATTCACCAACAAAGTCGGTGAAATTGCTGAGGCCGAGAAGCACCATCCAGAAATTATTACTGAGTGGGGTAAGGCGACGGTGACTTGGTGGACCCATGCAATTAATGGCCTACACAAAAACGATTTTGTTATGGCTGCGAAAACGGACGAAATCTTAAATTAAGCTTAAGATTCGGCAAATAGTTCGATAGAACGTCAAAAACCCTAGCTCAAACGCTAGGGTTTTTCTGTATCCGCGCTTGAATATCCTGTACGATATACTTTACAGATCTCTCAACCTGAACGAATGACATGAGACTAGAGATAACCTGCGATGACCGTTTAGGCATTTGCCTTGATGTATTGCAGATACTTCGCGATCAAGAAATCGATTTAAGAGGTATTGAAATTGATCCGCGCGGAAAGATTTACCTAAACTTTCCTGAACTCGCGTTTGAAGACTTCAGCCACTTAATGCCACAAATACGTCGAATTCCAAATGTTATCGATGTGAAAACCATCCCATACATGCCTTTTGAGCGTGAGCATTTTGAATTTGATTTACTCTTAAGTACTTTGCCGGATCCGGTGATTTCCATCGATATCAAAGGACGTATTGATATCATTAATGATGCCGCAGCACAGTTATTAGGTGCCCCGAAGGACACCCTAAGTGGCGACTATTTGTCGCAATTCATCACTGGATTTGGATTGGCGCGCTGGCTTGATAAACAACCTAAAGAACCCGTGTTTGAAGCGGTTGTGATCAACAATGCAGAGTATTACGCACAGATATTACCTATTTGGGTCGCTGGCGAGGACGGTAGTCGCTCTTTTGCGGGGGCTGTCTTAACGTGCAAGACCGAACCTAATGTCGCTCAGTGGCAGAACAATAAGAATGATTCTGCCTTTGATCGTTTACTCACTGAAAACGCCGCATTCAAGAAGGTGATTAAAGAAGCGCAGCGTATGGCTGAGTTGGATGCGCCTCTGTTGATAGAGGGTGAGACGGGCGTCGGTAAGGAGTTGTTGGCAAAGGCGTGTCATCAAGCATCAGCGCGCGCCGATAAACCGTTTTTGGCGATTAACTGCGCCGCGTTACCGGACAACGTTGCCGAGAGTGAGTTATTTGGGCATGGCGCAGGCAGCTTATCAGAGCACAGTGCTAAAAAGACAGGGGTGCTAGAACAAGCCGCTGGCGGTACCGTGTTACTCGATTCAGTCGGCGAGATGTCGATTAATTTACAGGCCAAGTTATTGCGCTTTTTAGAGCACGGCGTATTCCGTCGTATCGGCGAAGAACAAGAGGTTAGCGTCGATGTACGTGTTATTTGTACGGCACAAAACCACCTCTATGAGCTAGTTGAGGCGGGGACTTTCCGCGAGGATTTGTATTATCGACTCAATGTGCTCGCGCTGAATGTACCACCACTCCGTGAACGTAAAGCGGATGCCGTGTTATTGGCTGAGCATTTTATTTCGCAAGCTTGTAAATCGCTCGGGCGCAGCTTGGTTAAACTGAGCCGCTCAGCTAAGGACCGTATTAAGACCTATCAATGGCCGGGTAACGTACGTCAGCTTGAGAATACGATGTTTCGTTCGGTGTCCATGCTCGATGGCGACGTGCTCGAGGCGAATGATGTTAAGTTGCCTGAAGTGCAAATAGATGATGACCCGTTAGCCATCGAAATTGAAGATATCAGTTTGGATGAGGCGGTGCGCCGTTTCGAGAGTACTGTACTTAAACGATTGTATCCAAGTTTCCCAAGTACGCGACAACTGGCACGTCGTTTGGGTTTATCGCATACTG
Source organism: Idiomarina sp. D18 (assembly GCF_057748155.1). Taxonomy (NCBI): domain Bacteria; kingdom Pseudomonadati; phylum Pseudomonadota; class Gammaproteobacteria; order Alteromonadales; family Idiomarinaceae; genus Idiomarina; species Idiomarina sp. D18. The sequence continues at coordinate 1,330,000 of NZ_CM173240.1, read as the reverse complement.
CAGTCGCTAATAAACTGCGTGACTACGGAATCGGTAAGCAGCGCAAGAAAAGCCAGTCTTAAATAGCTGTAAACTTTTTACGACACGCTACAACAGTGTGTACAATTAAGTTTACGACTTATTTATCAAAGTCCATGAGGAGAGCGCGTCTTAACGCGCTCTCTTTTTTTGTAAATAAAAGGTTACAAAGTTTGACGTGGCGCAACGATGGGTAGTTTTTACGCTTTACTCGCTCAATTTAACTAACCCCCCTAAAGTAACGATTACACAAAACAAAAAAACACCCATGTAATCGAATACAGAAGGAAGTAGTTATGAGCGATATGAATTATAACCCACTCAACACCGACGGTTTTGAGTTTGTTGAGTACACTGCCCCTGATGCCAAAGGTATCGCAGCTCTTAAAGACTTGTTTGATAAGTTGGGCTTCACCGAAGTGGCTAAGCATAAAAGCAAAGAAGCGTGGCTGTATAAGCAAAACGATATCCAGTTCGTGATCAACTCACAAGTGGGTGGGCAAGCCGAGGAATTCGCTAAAAAGCACGGCCCAAGTGTATGCGGTATGGCATGGCGTGTGGCGGATGCAAAAAAAGCGCTCGAGCATGCGTTAGATAATGGTGCGAAAGCATTCCCAGCTGACCAAGGCGTGATTGAAGACATCCCCGCGGTATACGGTATTGGCGAGAGCGCTCTATACTTTATCGATAACTATCAGGATATGGCCGTTTATACTGACCACTTTGAATTCTATCCTGACTGGCAAGAAAAAATGTCGTCACATGCCGCAGGTCTATATGAAATTGACCACCTTACCCACAACGTATTCCGCGGCAACATGGATACTTGGGCTGGCTTCTACGAGCGTATCGGTAACTTCCGTGAGATCCGCTATTTCGATATCGAAGGTAAACTCACGGGCTTGTTAAGCCGTGCAATGACTGCACCGTGCGGCAAAATTCGTATCCCTATTAACGAATCGCACGACGACAAATCGCAAATCGAGGAATACCTGCGCGAGTATAACGGTGAAGGCATTCAACACATTGCATTGACCAGTGACAATATCTATAAAACGGTAAAAGATTTGCGCAGTATCGGCATGGAGTTCATGGATACGCCTGATACTTACTACGAGAAAATTAATGAGCGCGTAGAAGGTCATGAAGAAGACGTTGAGGCACTTCGCGACCAGCGTATTTTGATCGACGGCGCGCCGATGAAAGATGGCATCTTGCTGCAAATCTTTACCCAAACCGTGATTGGTCCTGTGTTCTTTGAAATTATTCAGCGTAAAGGTAACGAAGGTTTTGGTGAAGGTAACTTCAAAGCCTTATTCGAAAGTATCGAAGAAGACCAAATTCGTCGAGGAGTGTTGAGCGATGCGTAAGTGGATCAGCTTTCCCAAACAGGAAGGCGCGCATTCACGACAGGCTCATGCTGACTTTCCTGAGCAGGCGATGTATGAACGTGAAGCGGGTCGAAGTGGATTCTTCGGCCCTGCTACTCATTTCCATCATCAGCACGCACCGACAGGTTGGTCAGATTGGCAAGGACCGTTGCGTCCGCGCGCCTTCGACTTTAATCAATTGAAAGACCTAGACCAAGAAAACCCGTGGTTGGTAAATAATCTGCTTGAGAACGCTAACTGTAAGTTTCGTTTATGGCACTGCCAAAGCAAGATGAACTACCTGGTGCGCAATGCCGATGGTGATGACTTGCTGTTTGTTCATGAGGGCAGTGGTCATGTATTTTGCGATTACGGGCATATCAAGCTGGTTAAAGGCGACTACTTTCTCATTCCACGCTCAACGAGCTGGCGCATTGAGCCCGAAGAGCCTATGCAACTGTTGATGATCGAAGCGACTAATGGTGCGTATCAGTTACCTGAAAAGGGATTGGTCGGTAACCACGCGATTTTCGATCCGGCGGTACTGGATACACCGGCGATTGATGATGCCTTTAAGGCACAATATAGCGAAGAGCAGACGCAAACTTTCGTCAAACGTCACCAGCAGGTTTCGGTGATTACCTATCCGTTTAATCCGCTGGATGCGGTGGGTTGGCATGGCGATTTGGCACCGGTTCGACTTAATTGGCGTGATATTCGCCCACTGATGAGTCATCGTTATCACCTGCCACCCTCAGCGCACACTACGTTTGTTGCTGAGCGGTTTGTCGTGTGTACTTTTGTTCCGCGTCCAATCGAGAGTGACCCAGGCGCACTTAAAGTTCCGTTTTATCATAATAATGATGATTATGACGAAGTGTTGTTCTATCACGAAGGCGACTTCTTTAGTCGTGACAACATCGATCGTGGTATGGTGACCTTTCATCCGGCAGGCTTTACCCACGGACCGCATCCAAAAGCCTTTAAAGCGGGTCTAGAACATAAAAAGAAATTCACCGATGAAGTCGCAGTCATGCTCGACACGCGCGATGCATTAGAAGCATCCGACGCGGCAATGAGTGTTGAGAATCCCGACTACGTGTTCAGTTGGAAGGAGAAGTAAAACAATATGAAACTAGCAACCTATCGAAATGGTACGCGCGACGGCCAGCTGATGGTCGTCAGCCGTGACTTAACCAAAGCAGTAGCCATTCCAGCCATCGCGAGTTGTATGCAAGAGCTCGTTGATAACTGGGACGAGCTTGCGCCAAAAGCTGACGCGGTTTATCAATCACTGAATCAAGGTGATGTTGAAGGGTCTGTGACATTTGAGCAGCATTTATGTGAGTCACCGCTACCACGGGCTTATCAGTGGGCTGATGGCAGCGCTTACGTGAATCACGTTGAGTTGGTACGTAAAGCACGCGGCGCTGAAATGCCACCGAGCTTTTGGGAAGATCCTTTGATGTATCAAGGGGGCTCAGATGATTTTCTCGCGCCTCACGATGATATTGAGATGGCAAGTAATGAGTGGGGCATCGATTTCGAAGGCGAAATCGCAGTTATCACTGACGACGTCCCTATGGGGATTGAAGCCAAAGATGCCAGCCAACACATTAAATTATTGATGTTGGTCAATGATGTATCTTTACGTGGCCTGATTCCGGGTGAGCTGGGTAAAGGCTTCGGCTTTTTCCAGAGCAAACCCTCATCTGCATTTTCGCCGGTTGCCGTCACGCCGGACGAGTTGGGTGACGCATGGCAAGACAGCAAAGTGCATTTACCGCTGTTATCACAATACAACGGAAAGCCTTTCGGTAAACCGAACGCGGGCGAAGACATGACATTTAACTTCGCGCAGTTGGTTGCTCACGCAGCAAAAACTCGTCATTTGGGTGCCGGTGCAATCATTGGTTCAGGTACAGTATCCAATAAGCAGGGCACCGATCATGGGACAGCGATCGCCGAAGGTGGCGTAGGGTATAGCTGTATTGCAGAAGTGCGTATGATCGAAACTATTCGTGACGGACAGCCCACAACCCAGTTTATGGACTTTGGTGATACCATTCATTTTGAAATGAAAAACGCCGATGGCGAGTCGATCTTCGGCGCTATCGACCAAAAAGTGGTGCAATACAAAGGACCGCAATAATGATGGAACTTTACGGATACTGGCGCTCAAGCGCCAGTTTTCGTGTGCGCTTAGGACTCGCATTTAAACAGTGCGACTATACTTATCATCCGGTTCACCTAGTCAAAGATGGCGGTGAGCAACATAGTGAAGCGTACCGGAAACTAAACCCTTCTGAACTCGTCCCGACATTGATTGACGGTGACGTAAAACTCAACCAGTCGCTAGCCATTCTCGAATATCTCGATGATTGTTACCCCGATAATCCTTTGTTACCCACGGAACATGTTGCCAAAGCGCAAGTGCGTGCGCTCGCCTATGATCTAGCGTGTGAGCTGCAACCCGTAACCAACTTGCGTGTATTGCAATATTTGACGGGCACGCTTAAATGCAGTGATGAACAGAAAGTTGAATGGATCCACCACTGGGTTACGAAGAGCTTTACCGCATTTGAACAGCGTCTTGCCGATTATGCAGGTGATTATTGCTTTGGAAATTCGGTAACATTAGCGGATATTTGTTTGTTGCCGCAGGTATACAATGCGCTCCGATTTAACGTGCCGCTAGACGACTATCCAAATCTAGTGCGTGTGCACAGCAATTTGTTAAAACTGGATGCGGTTCAACAAGCCTTACCGGAAAATCAACCCGACGCACAATAAAGGAAATCAGTATGCAAAAATCCCGTTTGGTGATCGCACTGAGCGCGGCGCTCGTTACTGCGTCTTGCGCATCCACTCAAAGCACGGTTGCGCAATCTACAACCACTCATAAAGCGCCCACACCCGCGACTTTAAAAGCAGACCCACTGGCTTCGGCTGAAGGCGTGGCTGAACTTACCCTTGAGCAAATCATGGCTGATCCCGACTGGATGGGTCGTTTTCCTGAAAACGCGTTTTGGAGCTTAGACGGTCAAGATATCTTGTTCTACCAAAAGCGTGAAGGTAGCGAAGTTCGCGACTTAATGATAATCAAGGGTGGACAAGGAAAACCGCAGGCTGTGCCACTCTCAGAGCAACACCTATATATCGCTGACGAAAAAGAATCGTCCGTGGCGGGTGACTGGTTAGCATACACCTATAAAGGTAATGTGTTTGTCCGTTTTGGTAATGGTGAGGTGAAGCAACTCACACGTGATAGCGAACGTCAGCACAACCTTCAAGCAATGGCGGATGGTTCGCTAAGCTATCAACAAGGTCAGCAGTTCTTTCGTATCGACGTGCGTTCAGGTTTGTCACAGCAAATCGCTGATATCCAGTTCGCTGATGAACCACAAGCTAATGAAGCGCCGGCTGACTATATCGCTAAGGAAGAACAGAAGCTGATTCAGTTCGTACAGAAAGAGCGTAAAAATCGTGCCGAACAGTTTGAATATCAGCAGCAGTTACAGCAACAAAATGACACATTAGCGCCGCAGGCGTTTTATCTTGATAAACGTATGCAATGGGTCGATGGACGCCTGTCGCCGAACGGACGTTACCTGTTGGTTGCTATGTCCGAGCCACAGAGTTGGCGCGATGACGGCGATATCATGCCGAACTACATCACTGAAGATGGCCGCATTGAGCCGGAGAAAGTGCGTCGCCGTGTCGCCGATGCAAAACCTCAGCAACATCAGTTAGTGTTGCTGGATCTGCAGAAGCATACTCAAACGAGTTTGACCTACAACACACTCGACGGCTGGAACGAAGACGTATTGGCCGCAGTAAAAGCTGAGAATGCCAAGGCGGAAGGGCAGTCATACGAAAGCAAAAAAGAACCACGTGCTATTCAGTTGATGGCTGACTGGGGCTGGGAAAACGGTGCGATTCAGTGGAACGAAGAAGGTTCGGAAGTGGCCGTCATGCTCGAAGCTTGGGACAACAAGGATCGTTGGATTGCGACCGTCGACTTCGGCGCCAAACAGTTAGAGCAACAAGATCGCTTACACGACGATGCGTGGATTAATTACACACACAATGAGTTTGGTTGGGTCGATGAAGATACGCTTTGGTTTATGTCCGAAGCGGATGGCTACTCACACCTATATGCGCGTGATCTTGATCAACAAACCACGCAGTTAACTGAAGGCCAATACGTGGTTGAAACACCGACACTATCGACTGATAGCAGTCAGTTGTACTTTCAAGCCAATCAACCTCACCCCGGTATTTATGAGATTTACCGTGTTGCAGTAGATGGCTCAAGTGAGCCCGAACAGCTCACAGACTTAGGTGGAATGACGGGCTACGAATTAAGTCCAACGAGTGAACGGTTATTACTCACGTATTCGACTCCTTTGATGCCGCCTGAGCTTTACGTCAAGAATGCTGACGCGACAGATGAAGCGCAGCGCCTCACTCACACCGTATCTGAGAAATTCTTAAGTATCGACTGGACCGCGCCGGAAATCGTGCCAATTGCTTCATCCCACGTAGATGAACCGATTTATACGCGAGTATATAAGCCGGAAGGTTTTGATGCCGAACGTGCTGAAGAGTATCCAGCAGTAGTCTTTATTCACGGCGCGGGTTACCTGCAAAACGCGCATATGGGCTGGTCCGGCTATTTCCGTGAGTTTATGTTCCATAGCTTCCTTAACAAGCAAGGTTATGTCGTTGCCGATCTCGACTACCGAGGTTCGAAAGGTTACGGACGTGATTGGCGCACCGCTATCTATCGCCAAATGGGCACACCTGAGGTTGAAGATTTGGTCGACGTAACGGATTGGCTACAAACCAATGTGAACGTTGATGGCGAGCGCATGGGTACTTATGGTGGCTCGTATGGTGGCTTCTTAACCTTTATGGCGCTATTTAAAGAACCTGGGCTATTCCAAGCCGGTTCGGCGCTGCGTCCAGTGACTGACTGGGCACATTACAACACGGGTTATACGTCCAATATTCTTAACCTACCGCAGGATGATGCGATTGCTTATCGCCGTAGCTCACCCATTTACTATGCGGACGGTTTAGAGGACGCCTTGTTAATTAACTCACCGATGGTGGATGACAACGTATTCTTCCAAGACAGCGTACGCCTTGTGCAACGTTTGATTGAGTTGAAAAAGACCGACTGGGAAACCGCGATTTATCCCGTGGAGCCGCACGGATTCCGTCAGCCGGAGAGTTGGTTAAACGAATACCGTCGTATCTACAAGCTGTTTGAGGAAAACTTACAGCAGGATTAATCCTGCTGTGTTTTCTGCCTGTTTACGGCGTCAGCTAACCGACGCCGTTGCAGGAACCAAGTCACTCCGCCAGCAATCATGCCGGCTGCATGAATCAAGGCGACATCCGGGCCGACAAAATGGTCAGGTCTAAAGCCTGCTAGCTCTGCAATTACTTTACCCAGTAAAACCACAATGACTGCGAGGTACCAAGGCTGCTTGAGTGTCGCATTGATGAGGCACACTAAAAGCAAACCATGCAGTACTCCCGATAATCCGACATATTCTATCGTCTCTGGCCACAGCCATAGCAGGCCACCGCTTATTACACTGATCAGCAGGTAATTATTGAATAACTGACGCATATCGAATTGGTCATTAAAAATGCCGACGACCAATGCGAGTCCAGCCATATTAAATAGCCAGTGATTCCAACCTAGGTGGAGCAAGGGCGCTGTTACTAAACTCCAAATCCTGTCACTCAATTCAGCACTATTAAATGCGAGCAAGTCATGACCGGGCAGCCATTGGATAATCGCCGAAATACAAATGATGAGTGCGGCGGCCATCGCACCACTAGTGAGTGACTGATTTTTATTCATAAGCGTTTGCCTGTTACCCTGTAGCTCCGTATGATAGAAGTCACTACTTGTACCAGATGTTAGGGCTATCATGAAGTCAATTAATACCTCGCATTGGATTTTATCGTCTATCGCGGCTGCTTTACTCGCGGCTTGCTCACCCGCTCAATCCGGTGCCAGCGCAACAGCTGCACCACAAGATTCAGAACCGAAACAAGAAGCGCGTGAGCCTGAGATGGCTACGGGGTTTGCGGATAAAAAAGCGGTCGTAACGGATCAGTTTATGGTCACCGCTGCTAACCCTCATGCAGTCGAGGCAGGTTATAAGGTGTTAAAAGAAGGTGGTAGCGCTGTTGATGCCGCTATCGCAGTACAAGCCATGTTAGGTTTAACCGAGCCACAATCCTCTGGGATCGGTGGCGGCGCGTTTATTCTTTACTGGGATAACGAGCAACAAAAACTGTATACCATTGATGCTCGCGAAACGGCTCCTAAAGAGGCGACGGAAGCTTTGTTTCTTGACCAAGACGGTAACGCACCACCTTGGATTGAGGCAGTGGTCGGCGGGCGTTCAGTGGGCACCCCAGGTGTACTGCGTGGTTTAGAGTTGGCGCATGATAAATGGGGAAAGTTGGATTGGCAGCCGCTGTTTAAAGACGCCATCGATTTGGCGGAAACAGGCTTCGAAGTCTCCCCCCGACTTGCCAAACTCGTTAAGAGTGAGATTAATCCTGGTGTTAAGAAACTGCCAATCATTGCCAACTATTTATTTCCCAATGGAGAGCCTGTTAAAGCGGGTTCCACATTGGTCAACAAGGATTATGCTGAAAGCCTGAGCTTGATAGCCGAACAAGGAGCCGATGCTTTTTACCAAGGTCCCTTGGCTGAAAAAATTGTTGATGCCGTACGGCATAGTGCTATTGCGCCAGGCGTCTTGAGCACCAAGGACTTAGCCGAGTATCAGGCTGTCATTCGAGAACCTGTGTGTGATGCTTATCGCCAGTATCAGGTCTGTGGTATGGGTCCGCCTAGCTCTGGCGGTCTAACGACGCTACAGACATTGGGTATTTTGCAAAACTATGATGTTTCATCGTGGCAGGTGAATGGCGAAGAATTTGCTCATTATTTTACGCAGGCGTCGCGCTTAGCATTTGCTGATCGTAACCAATGGATCGCCGATCCAGATTTCATTTCGGTGCCAGTGGAAGGGATGCTCAATGATGAATATTTAAGCAAACGCGCGAAACAGATCGGGCGTGAAGATATGGTTAAGGCGAAACCGGGCTTATATCTCAAACCTGAGTACCAACAAGATATTGCTTACGAACGACCTAACACGAGCCACATGTCAATCGTCGATAGCGAAGGCAATGTGATTTCCATGACCACGAGTATCGAAATGGCGTTCGGCTCAACGGTGATGGTTGAAGGCTTTATTTTAAATAATCAGTTGACTGACTTTTCACTGACGCCGATGGATGAAGCTGGACGTAAAATTGCGAATCGTGTGCAGCCTGGTAAACGACCGCGCAGTTCAATGTCACCAACGATTGTGTTAAATCAATCGGGCGACCAGGTCGTTCATGCGTTGGGATCTCCGGGGGGTAGTCGAATTATTAATTATGTTACGCAAACCTTGGTTGGCTTGATTGACTGGAATCTTAACATGCAACAGGCCATTGACTTGGGTCATGTGACTAACCGGAATGACTACACAGCCTTGGAAAAAGGGCGCGATATTGCAACCTTGAAAGCGGTATTAGAAAAACGAGGCCATGAAATAAAAGTTATCGACTTGAATAGCGGTATTCACGGCATTACCCGCTTGCCCAACGGCCAACTGCGAGGCGGGGCAGATCCTCGTCGCGAAGGGATCGTAATGGGTCAATAATTCGTGAGTTATCTATTAAAAATATCGTCTAATGTTGCTGCTATCGTGATATTGCTTGGGTTGGTAGGTTGCGAGCCTGCCAACCAAGAGACCTATACCGATAGAATGGGGCACAAAACGAGTCAAGAAAATCAGAGTAAAATGCACGCGGCATTGAGTTTCTATTATGCGATTTATCGCGAAGGGGATATTAACAAAGCCAAGAGTTTTACAACTGATAGGCTGGCTAAGTTGTTAACCCATTATGGCTCCGCGAGCGCGATACAGCGCTATGTCCTCAATCGTTATTTTGATAGCGTAGAGATAGAGATTGACCCAACATCGTTTACGCAATATTTGAACCGCGAAAATGAACAACGAGTGACATTAGTTTTCCAAGGAACTTATAACGGAGAGCAGGTTAAAGATCGGCGTGACATTGTCCTTGTCAGAGAAAAAGAGGGTTGGTTAGTGGATCAAATACTTGACCCACGTTACCGACCATAATCTAGACTTGCTTGGGTGTGTCTGTGTACGGCGGCCATCCAAGTGGTTTACCTGCAAGTAGGTGCAAGTGGATATGATAAACTGATTGGCCGCCATGTTCGTTGCAGTTCATCACACAGCGGTAGCCGTCTTTTGCAAAGCCAAATTGAACCGCAAGCTTACTCGCGACCAAGTATAGATGCCCTACAAGTCCCGCATCTTCCTCTTCAATATCATTGATGGTGGCAATGGCTTTCTTTGGAATAATTAATAAGTGTACGGGGGCTTGCGGGTTGATATCTTTGAAAGCGAGCGCGTGATCATCTTCATAAACAATATCCGCAGGAATCTCGCGATTGATAATTTTGGTGAAAATCGTTTCTTCTACCATAACCTTATATCCCTTATAAGTTTGTTACCCTCATGGTACATTTAGGTCGTTGGTAGGGCAATGGATCAACTGTGTTTTTGTAAGCCGGCCAATGCGGGCGCACTAATTTGACGCAATAACGACTGGTTTACGGTTTTGCGATCAGCTAATGGGATTAAACAACTTTCAGCAACATACGTTTGAATCGATGAGTTTTTAACTAAAATAAGATACCACGGCTGTTGCTTCTCGGCGCCGGATAGAACCCGCTGTTGGTACCATTCATCGCTCAAACTAAATACTGCGTCAACATCGACAATAACACCCTCATAGCCGTATAGGCAGTGCTTTATGGGTTGCCCTAAATTAAAGGACGCTCGAACAACCGAGCTTTGCTTGTTACAGGCCACTTTTTCTCACCCTACTCGTGTAATTATATTTTATTATCGGCAAGTCTGTGCTATTCCTGAATGTAAATAATAAAACATGATCGAGGTGCGCTCATGCATGATGACGATAAACGAAGCGACCGACGAGTACCGGTCAGAACATCGGCGACAATCGAGTTGGATGGGCGGCGAGTATCAGGCGCCTGTAGTGACTTGAGTGCACACGGTGTTCTGTTAATTTTACCTGAGCGACTAAATGTGGGAACACATTTTGATGTAGTGGTAAAAGCCGCAGGCGGCGGAATTGCAGATTTACGAGCCACCGGCATGGTCGTTCGCGTTGACGATGCCGGTGACGAAGGTTACGAACATGGATGTAAGCTCATCGATGTGTCATAACCTGACGATCTACATGACGCGCATGCCGGGTTTAGCGCCTTCGTGTGGATTTAAGATATAAATTTCATCTTTACCAGGACCGGCGGCCAGTACCATCCCCTCTGATAAACCAAAACGCATTTTACGTGGAGCCAGGTTGGCAACCATAACAGTGTGTTGGCCAATCAATTTCTCAGGTGCGTACGCCGATTTTATTCCCGCAAACACTTGGCGTTGCTCACCGCCCAAGTCCAATGTCAATTTCAGCAGTTTGTCTGCGCCTTCAACGTGCTCAGCATTAACAATCAGTGCCACGCGCAAATCAACTTTTGCGAACTCATCAAAATTAATGGTTTCTGCAATAGGTTCTTTGGTGAGCTCGTCATTGGGCTCGGCGTGAACTGCTGGCGATTCGTTCGCCGCTTGTTGCTCTTTTGAGTCTTCTAACATCTGCTCAATATCCTTCATTTCTACGCGCTGCATTAACGCCTTAAATTTATCAATAGGATGGTTGGTTAACACTTGTTTGTGGCTATCCCACGAAAATTGGTCATTTAAGAAATGCTGAACCGACTTGGATAGTTCAGGTACTACCGGTGTTAAATAAACCATCAAGATGCGGAATAAATTGATACCAAGTGAACAAATATCATGCACTTCACTGGCCGCATCAGGATTTTTAATCAGCTGCCACGGTTCTTTATCGGCAATGTACTGATTTGCGCGATCAGCCAGCGTCATGATCTCACGCATTGCTTTAGAGAATTCACGCTGTTCATAGAGTTCAGCGATCTCAGTACCCGCATTTTGGAAATCTTCCAATAGAGCGGAGTCAGCGACCGACGCCGAAAGCTTCCCATCGAATTTTTTGGTAATAAAGCCGGCACAGCGACTGGCGATATTAATCACTTTGCCGACTAAGTCGGAGTTCACTCGCTGGGCGAAATCAGTCAAGTTAAGATCTAAGTCGTCAATGCGACTCGTCAATTTGGCTGCAAAGTAATAACGCAAGTATTCTGGGTTTAAATGGTCTAAGTAGGTTCTTGCTTTGATGAAGGTCCCCTTAGACTTGGACATTTTAGTGCCGTTGACGGTGATAAAGCCGTGCGCCCAAACGTTAGTCGGTTGACGGAACTGAGCACCTTTTAGCATCGCTGGCCAGAATAAGCTATGGAAGTAAATAATGTCCTTGCCAATAAAGTGATACACTTCTGCGGTGCTATCAGCTTGCCAGTAGTCGTCCCAGTTGGCGTTGCCGGTTGTATCACAGTAGTGCTTAAAACTACTCATATAGCCAATGGGCGCATCTAGCCAGACATAAAAGTATTTATCTTCGGTGCCTGGAATTTTGAAACCAAAGTAAGGCGCATCGCGCGATATATCCCAACGCTGCAGACCTTGTTCAAACCATTCGTTTAACTTATTCGCCATTTCACCCTGTAGTGAACCAGAACGCGTCCAGCTTTTCAGCATGTCGCCAAATGCAGGCAAGTCGAAAAAGTAATGTTCTGATTGGCGTAACTCGGGTGTCGCACCGGACACCACAGAACGCGGATTCTTGAGGTCTGTTGGGGCATATGTCGCACCGCAAACGTCACAATTATCGCCATACTGATCTTCAGCACCGCATTCTGGACAGTCACCCTTTACGAAGCGATCGGGTAAGAACATTTTCTTCTCAGGGTCGTACAGCTGCTCAATTACTTCAGTCTTGATATGACCGGCGTCATCAAGACGTTGGTAAATGGTTTCTGCTAACGCTTTGTTCTCTTCACTGTGGGTTGTGTAATAGTCGTCAAAGCCGATATTAAAACCCGCAAAATCTGCTTCATGCGAACGTTGCATATCGCCTATCATCTGCTCTGGCGTGATACCTAGCTGTTGCGCTTTGAGCATAATCGGCGTGCCGTGTGCGTCATCAGCGCACATATAGTGGCATTCATGACCCCGGAGTTTTTGAAAACGAACCCAAATGTCCGCTTGGATATAGCCTAAAAGATGACCAATATGAATTGGACCGTTCGCGTAGGGCAACGCGTTTGTCACCAAAATTTTACGATCAGTGTGGCTCATGCGAGAATTAGCTTCCATCAGTGTTATGATTAGATAATGCTAAATATTATCATAGGATACGCATGATACACAGAGCCAAGAGGTGGCTGATGAAGTCGTTTTCAGCAAAAAATGAACAACTGGCAGCCTTACTGTCTGATTTAGCCCATCCTGCCTGCGAACACGGTATTCCAACCGATTGGTTATGCATCGATAATGACGCGCAGGCAGTCGAGTTAACGTTTCCTTTCGCGATTGAAAAGTCATCGTTATTGAACGCTATCAATGATGACGCTGAATTAAGAACGTGGACATGGACCCTTAAATTCCAGGTGCAACGGCTCGCCAACAGCAAACCTGACCAACCCATGAAAACCGGCAATGTTATTGTGGTATCGTCTGGCAAAGGTGGTGTTGGGAAGTCATCCGTGAGCGCATCCTTAGGCATTGCGCTCAGTCGGATGGGTGCGCGTGTTGGGCTGCTCGATGCTGATATTTATGGACCCTCAATACCCACGATGTTGGGTCAGCCGGATCATAAGCTAGAAGTAAAAAACGATAAGTTTCAGCCTATTCAGTATGAAGACCTAGTCGCCAATTCGATTGGCTATCTAGTCGATGATAACGACGCCACTATTTGGCGTGGACCGATGGCCAGTCGGGCGTTACAACAGTTGTTTAACGACACTGATTGGGGCTTATTGGACTATTTGATCGTTGATATGCCACCCGGTACAGGCGATATTCAACTGACGATGGCGCAACAATTACCCGTTACAGGAGCGGTGGTTGTTACAACGCCACAGAATGTCGCACTTAAAGATGCCGAAAAAGGTGTCGGCATGTTTGAGCGGCTTGAGATACCCTTGATTGGTGTCCTAGAAAACATGAGTTACTTTGAGTGCGGTCATTGTGGCACGCAATCGCATTTGTTTGGACAAGGCGGCGGATTAAAGCTGGCTCATCGCCATGCTGTCGCCGAACTAGGCCAATGGCCATTGACGCCGGAATTTGGTGCGCAACTGGACGCATTACAAAAGCAACATCAATTAGAATTGACAGAAGTTCAGCGGCATACCGCTCAACGAGTAGTAGCAGAGCTTTATTATCTGAAGTCGCATTCGGCGAAAAATTAAGGAAAAAGGGGATGTTATGCGCTTAACGGATCGTGAAATAGAAAATGCCTTAGCCGAGGGTCGAATCGGTATCGAGCCTGCTCCAAGCAAGCAGAACATCTCGGGGGTCACGCTCGATATTCACCTCGGTAGTGAATTTCGTGTGTTGCAGGATCATGCTGCAGCATATATTGATATCAGTGGCTCGCGTGCAGATATTGAGGCGGCTATTCATGAAGTCATGAGTGATGAGATTAAACTAAAGCCCGATCAAGCGTTTTTTATCCATCCTGGTGAGTTTGCTTTGGCGGTTACCTACGAATCGATTCATTTGCCGGATGACATGGTAGGTTGGCTTGATGGACGCTCTTCGCTCGCGCGTTTGGGCTTGATGGTACATGTCACCGCGCATCGCATTGATCCCGGTTGGAAGGGGCAGATTGTATTGGAGTTCTATAATGGTGGGAAGTTGCCGTTAGCGCTGCGTCCGGGAATGAAGATTGGTGCGATCAGCTTTGAACAATTGAGCGGCCCTTGCGAACGCCCTTATAACAAGCGCGCAGATGCTAAATATAAAGATCAACAAGGGGCTGTCGCCTCGAGGATTTCAGCTGATGGCGGCTAAGCCGCCGTTCTGAGATGACCGAGTAATTGTTCAAGTTGAGCTAATAAAACGCCAGTATCGTGCCGATAGTAGACGTCTTTATCCGATGTTAACTCACCGAGTTGCGGAATCGTGAGTGAAGCATCATGGAAGTTAGTTAACACGGCATCGACTACTGGCGCACCCACATGATGTTCCAAAAATCGTAATTTTTCACTCACGCACAACGACCCTGCAGGACCTTTCTCATGTGCGAGGTTATCAATAAATACGACGTAAGCCTGTGTGTTGGCGAGTGCGTGAGCAATTTGCGGCACCAATAGCGGTGGTAATACCGAGGTTAGAAAGCTCCCCGGTCCCAGAATCACCAACTCACTTTTGCTTATATGACGAACGACCTCAGGTGTTGCTACCGCATTATTCGTCAGTTTCAAAGAACGTGGTAATTGCGGCAAGCTATCGATTAGAATTTCACCGTGGCATTCCATGTTATCGTGCGTCAGTGCCATAAGATCCGTTGGGCATTCCGACATGGGAAGTAACCGGGTGTCAACGTTTAACAATCGGCTAAGCAAGCGAATTCCATCGGAGGGCCGGGCACTGACTTGATCGAGTGTGTGTAGAAGCAAATTACCAAAGTTATGACCTGCGAGCGGGTCTTCGCCAGTAAAGCGGTAATTAAGTACCTGAGCGGCTAAGGGTTGTTCAACTAATTGCGACAAGCAATTACGAATATCGCCCCACGCGATACAATCATGAGATTGGCGCAAAAGACCGGTCGCACCGCCGTTGTCTGTTGTGGTCACTACCCCGACTAGGCGATGTTTTAAAAACCTTAATGACGAAAGTACACGGCCCAAACCATGGCCGCCGCCAATGGCAGTAACGCGTTTCAGCGTTGAAAGTTGCATTGAATTAACCCAGCAGTGGTATGATGCATGATAAAAGAATATGTAAAACGATAGCGCATTTAATCTCAAATGCGCAAGTCTGATAGCATTCGCAGGGAGTTTTATGAGTTTAGTGCTAAGCCAACAGTACGCCGAAACATTCCCCAACTTGGTCAGTCAGCATCGAGTGGAGCCCCTTGATAGCGCGCGAATTAGGCTGTTCAATCAATCACT
The DNA here is from genome assembly GCF_057748155.1 of Idiomarina sp. D18. NCBI lineage: Bacteria > Pseudomonadati > Pseudomonadota > Gammaproteobacteria > Alteromonadales > Idiomarinaceae > Idiomarina > Idiomarina sp. D18. The sequence goes on along the minus strand of NZ_CM173240.1, from coordinate 1,314,364 downwards.
TGCGACTGAGCTCGGCTTAGCTGATAGAACGGTCAACGCGCTTCGTGAGTGGTGTTTAGGTAATGTAGCGCAAGTGGGTCATGCGCAGAAATATGTTGGGCACCAATTCGGTGTGTTTAATCCAGATTTGGGTGACGGGCGTGGTGTATTGCTCGGCGAACTGTCAAATAAAGCCGGTGAGTTAAGCGATTTGCATCTTAAAGGCGCGGGACCGACGGCTTACAGCCGAGGCGGTGATGGTCGTGCAGTTTTACGATCTAGTCTGCGCGAGTATTTTGCTAGCGAAACATTGCACCATTGGAACATTGCGACGACCCGTGCACTTGCCTTAGTCAGTTCGCACCAGGGGATACAACGCGAACGCATAGAACCCGGGGCAATGTTAGCACGCGTTGCTAAAACTCATGTGAGATTTGGCCATTTCGAATACTGCTATAGCGAGCGTTTGGTCTCTGAGCAAAAGCAACTTTGGCAACATGTCATGCAGCGCTGTTGGCCAGCACTTGTTGACGCTGAGCCGGTTGAGCAGTTTCGTGCAGTGGTTAAAGCGACCGCTGAGATGATTGCGGACTGGCAGGCGTTCGGCTTTATTCATGGCGTGATGAATACGGATAATATGAGTATCTGTGGCGAGACCTTTGATTTTGGACCGTATACGGTATTCGATACCTTTATTCCTCAACAAATCTTTAATCACACCGACCAACGCGGTCGTTATGGCTTTCTGCGCCAACCGAGCGTTGGTCTATGGAATTTACAACGATTGAGCCAAGCACTTTCGCTGATATTTCCTGTTGATGCGTTGGCGCCTGTTTTAAATGACTACGAGGATTTCTTGCAACAGCACTATCTTAAGCGAATGAGAAAGCGCTTAGGTCTTGCGCCTGGCGACGATGCTGATGCCTTTAAACTGGTCGGGGAATGGATGGGTCTCATGCAACGCTTTGAGTGGGACTTCCAAGGCAGCTTTATCATGTTGCAAAAGATCTTAAGGGGCGAGCAAGCTATGCCGAATGATACACTTTTCAAAGCGTGGTATGACAATTACATGGGCTATAACGAACGACAACCCGAGTTGAGGACTATGGCTCAGTCTAATCCTCATGTTTCGTTACGTAATCATCATCTTGCTGAGGTCATTACACAGGCAGAGCAGGGCAATTGGGCGCCCGCGGTAAGCTATTTGGCGGCACTTACCGGAGAGCCGTTAAGCGCTGAAGAACTCAGTCATTGGCAGCAACCACCGATGCAAGGCGAACAGGTCAATTCACTGTCGTGTTCGAGCTAGCAGCATTGCGCTTTGTAGCGGGATAGGACACAATCAAGGGGTTACATCTAAGGACGATGAATCATGATTAAAGTAGCATTGATAGGCTGGTTAAGTGCGCTGAGCGTAAGTGCTGTAGCGCAACAGTGGTCGGTACCCGAACCACAAAATTTTGAACAAGGGCACGTGTGTCTCGAAGGCGTTGAACAGCCCATTACGGTAGAATTTGCGGACTCAATGGCTCAGCAGGCACGCGGCTTAATGCAGCGTACGGAACTGGGTGAGTACTCTGGGATGTTGTTTCGCTATCCGAATCAACGCCCGGGCGGATCGGGTTTTTGGATGTACCAAACCCTTATTCCACTTGATATTGCCTATTTAGCAAAGGATGGCAGTATCGTAAAAACGTTTACGATGATGCCGTGTGGTAGTGATGACCCACGTCAGTGTCGCAGTTATGCACCCGGAGAGCCTTATTACAACGTGCTTGAGCTGAACGCCGGTTTCTTAGCTAAACATGATATCCGAATGGGCGATCGTGTGCATATCAATCCACCGCTCAACGAAAATGAGCAGTGTCAAAATAACTAAAAAGGGGAGAAGCGATGAAACCACTGATCATAAGCGCGGTGGCATTAGCCGTGCTCACAGCGTGTGGTCCGCAGCAGTCGCAAGATACGTCAGCAGCGGAACAAACCAAGGTTGATAAGCAACCCGCTGATTTGAAAGGGTCAGCATTTAATCCTAATTTTCGGGATTACCTAAAAACGATTTCGTCAGACGAATTTGAAGGACGCGAACCTGCATCTGCGGGGGAAGAAAAGGTCGTATCATTTATTGAAAACCACTTCCGTGAGTGGGGCTTAAAGCCAATTGACAAGGAAAACGATAGTTATCGTCAACCGTTTCCACTGGTCAAGATCATGCCGTACAAAGTCAGTGATATGACCTTTAGCGGTGACAACGCGCCTGAAGCCATGAAGTATCGTACTGAGATGATGGCTTGGACTATGCAGGTCACAGATGAAGTAGATCTGAGTGACAGCGACATGGTGTTTGTCGGCTACGGTATCGTGGCACCCGAATATGACTGGAATGATTATGAGGGTCTCGACGTTGAAGGTAAGACCGTGGTGATGTTTGTCAACGATCCCGGCTACGCGACACAAGATCCTGAGCTCTTTAACGGTAATGCGATGACCTATTATGGTCGTTGGACCTATAAATATGAAGAAGCTGCACGTCAAGGCGCGGCGGGTGCTTTGATTATTCATGAAACGGGTCCAGCCGGTTACGGTTGGGGCGTTGTTGCAGGTGGTTCGCCCGTGCGTTTCGACTTAAAACGCGAGAACAACAATATGGATCGCGCTAAAATCGAAGGTTGGATTACCAAAGACAGTGCCGAAAAGCTGTTCGCAAAACAAGGTATGACGCTTGAAGATGCGCGGCAAAAAGCCTTAAGTGATGACTTCGAAGCGATGCCGTTAAACGCGCAAGCATCGGTATCGGTTAAAAATAAGTTTGAGTTCTTAGATACCAATAATGTTGTGGGTTATATCGAAGGAACCAAATATCCGGAAGAACACGTCATTTATATGGCGCACCATGATCACCTAGGTACGGATCCTGTGCGAGAAGATGATCCCATTTATAATGGTGCGCAGGACAATGCGTCTGGCACAGCGGGCTTACTCGCCATTGCTGAAAAATTCGCACAACAACCTGCGCCGGAGCGTTCTATCGTATTTGCAGCGGTTGGCGCCGAAGAGAGCGGCTTGTTAGGTTCAGCGTGGTACGCCGATCATCCATTGTTCCCCCTTGCAAAAGCGGTCGGTGGCATCAATATGGATGTTATGAACGTTTATGGTCCTATGAAAGACCTCGTGGTCATTGGGTACGGGAACTCAGAAATGGATGAATATGTACAACCGTTTCTTGAGGAGCAAGGTCGTTATTTAACCCCTAATCCGACACCGGAAGCAGGCTTCTTTTATCGCTCAGATCATTTCAATTTGGCGAAAAAAGGTGTACCGATGCTGTACGCCGAAGGTGGTAATGACCATATTACGAAAGGTAAAGAGTGGACTGAAGAGCAACGTGCTAAGTATGTCGCTGAGGCGTATCACAAGCCAGCCGACGAATATAATCCGGACTGGGATTTACGAGGAACGCAACAGGATTTATCAGCGTTCTATCAGTTAGGGCGTTCGTTGGCAAACTCACGCGACTGGCCGCAATGGGCTGAGGGTAATGAGTTTGAAGCGATACGTAAAGAAACCGAAGAGCAGCGTAAGTAATCTGTTTACAGGCGGAACGGATTGTTAACGGTGTTGTCCTAATTACTAGAGGATTGAGGAGTACCTATGAATCAGTACAAAAACCGAATCTATGTCCGCCAAGCTAACTCGGGCGGTAGTGTCGTGGGCCGAATACTCGGCATCATTATGCTACTTGCCATCGTCGGTTTCTCGATTGCTTTTGGCTTAATCGTTCTTGCTGTGGGCTTTGTCTTGTTGATACCGGTGATGTGGAAGCAACGCCATGCGATTAAGCAAATGTGGCAAATGCGAAAGCAAGCCAAACAGCAGTTTGAGCAACAACGGCAAGCACAGCAAGAAGCAGAGCGTCATTACTCTGAACGAAATAGTGAAGGCTCAGTTATTGACGGTGAATATAAAGATTTATCTGATAAAAACGATAAATCTTAATTCTTCGTGTATAAAAAAAGCCCAGCTACTGTAGCTGGGCTTTTTTGTGTCTTGGGAATTATTACTCTTCCTGCTGCTTAGGTGGGAACACCTTGCGAACAGTGTAGAAGAATAACGGCACGAAGAAGATGGCCAGTATCGTACCACCCAGCATACCTCCTATGACACTTGTACCGATGGCATTACGGCTTGCTGCACCCGCGCCCGAGCTGAGCGCCAACGGCATGACACCGAATATAAATGCGAGTGATGTCATAAGTATCGGACGCAGACGTAAGCGAACGGCTTCGAGTGTCGCTTCCAACAGGTCTTTACCTTGCTCTTGTAAGTCCTTGGCAAACTCAACAATCAAGATAGCGTTACGCGCCGACACACCAACGGTTGTCAACAAGCCAACTTGGAAGTAAACATCGTTTTGAATACCGCGCAGCATCGTTGCGATGACGGCACCCAAAATACCCAAAGGTACGACCAACATGACTGAGAATGGAATCGACCAACTCTCATATAGTGCGGCTAAGCACAGGAATACGACAAAGATCGAAATCGTATACAGAATAGGGGCAAAGTCACCCGACTGCTGTTCCTGCAACGACGTACCCGTCCATTCATAGCCAATGCCGTTAGGTAGTTTACTGATCAATTGCTCCATCGCCATCATAGCTTCGCCTGATGAATAGCCAGGCGCTGCTTGGCCTTGGATCTCCATCGCCGAGACCCCGTTGTAGCTCTCAATACGCTGAGGACCGTAGGTCCATTCCCAGCTAGCAAAAGAGCTGAACGGTACCATGTCGCCTTGGTTATTGCGGACATACCATTCACTTACGTCTTCCGGCAACATGCGCGCATCGGCTTCACCTTGCAGGTAAACGCGCTTAACGCGACCACGGTCAATAAAGTCATTGATATAAGAAGAACCCCAAGCCGCACTGAGCGTGTTGTTGATGTTCTCAATGGTGAGACCTAGCGCAGTGGCTTTCTCATAGTCCACATCAACTTTAAGTTGCGGCGCATCTTCCAAACCGTTAGGACGAACTTGTTGCAGCATCGGGTTCTGTGATGCCATACCGAGCAACTGGTTACGCGCATCAAGCAACGCTTGGTGGCCTAAGTTACCGCGGTCTTGCAAGTACAAGTTAAAGCCAGTGGCGGTACCTAACTCTGGAATAGGAGGGAGGTTGAAGGCAAAGATCATGGCTTCCTTAACACTGGCAAAGAAACCAAATGCACGACCAATCACATCTGTCACGTCTTGGCTTTCGTTTCGTTCACTCCAATCTTTCAAACGTACGAAAGCAATACCGTTGTTTTGACTACGACCGGAGAAGCTAAAACCAACCACTGAGAATACCGACTGGACGGCGTCTTCTTCGTTGAGGTAGTAGTTTTCGATACGATCCATCACGGCAACCGACTGCTCCATTGTAGAGCCGACTGGTAATTGCATTTGAGTGAGGAATACGCCGCGATCTTCATCCGGTAAGAAAGCCGATGGTAAGCGAGTAAATAAGAACGCTAATACGGCGACTAAGCCAAGATAAAGAACACCAACACGGATACTGCGGCGCAGAATGCCATGCACACTGTCGCGATATTTGATGGTGGCTTTTTGCAATGTGCGGTTAAACCAGCCTAGTGGTCCCCAGCCGCCATTCTCTTTCTTTTTCACTGGCTTGAGCAAGGTAGCACATAGCGCAGGAGAGAAGATAATTGCGACCATTACCGAGAGACTCATCGACGTGATGATGGTCAATGAGAATTGACGATAAACCGCCCCTGTTGCACCCGGGAAAAATGCCATCGGTGCAAATACAGCGGCCATGACCACACCAATTGCCACTAACGCGCCGGTGATTTGTCCCATCGACTTAATGGTGGCTTGTTTGGGTGACAAACCCTCTTCAGACATGAGTCGTTCAACGTTTTCCACCACAACGATGGCATCGTCTACCAGCAAGCCAATCGATAACACCATACCAAACATAGTCAGGGTATTGATTGAGAAGCCAGCAAGCGCCATGACGCCCATGGTACCCAAAATAACCACCGGAATCGCAAGGGTAGGGATGAGGGTTGCTCGTAAGTTCTGTAAGAAGACAAACATCAATACAAATACGAGAATGATGGCTTCAATCAGTACCCGAGCCACTTCGCTTATCGAGATCTTAATAAATGGTGTGGTGTCATACGCCGTCACCATTTTCATCCCATCAGGGAAGTAGGGTTCTAGCTCAGCAACGGTTTGCTTAACGGCTTCAGCTGTTGCCAACGCATTGGCGCCGGTTTGTAACTGAATCGCCAAGCCAGTGGCAGGCTTACCATTATAGTTTGCTTGAATGGCATAGTTTTCTGCACCGAGTTCGACACGCGCGACATCTTTCAAACGGACCTGCGAACCATCGGGAAGCACTTTAAGAAGAATATTCTCGAATTGATCCGGTTCTGACATTCGCGTCTGAGCAATGATCGTTGCGTTTAAGCGTTGTCCCTCAACTGCGGGGGCTCCACCTAATTGACCAGCGGCTACCTGAGCGTTCTGAGCGCGAATGGCGGACTGCAGCTCAGCAATAGTCATATTGTAATTGACTAACGCATCGGGTTTCACCCAAATACGCATCGCATAAGGCGCACCAAAGATTTGCACGTTACCCACACCCTCGGTCCGAGACACGGCATCTTGGACATTGGAGGCGAGGTAATCGCTCAAGTCTGTTTGTTCATAACGGTCATCTTCAGCCACCATGGCTAAAACCATCAAGAAAGAACTGCTGGATTTACTAACAGTAATACCTTGCTGCTGCACTTCTTGCGGTAACTGAGGCGTCGCTTGAGATAGCTTATTCTGCACTTGAACCTGTGCAATATCCGGGTCAGTACCCGAGGCAAAGGTTAAGCTTACTGTAGCACTACCGGCGTTACTCTGTGACGAGAAATACAGCAGGTTATCAACGCCTGTCATATTTTGCTCAATCACCTTAGTTACCGTATTGGACACGGTCTCGGCGTTAGCGCCTGGATAGTTAACTTGGATTTCTACCGCAGGTGGTGCAATGGTTGGGTACTGCGCAATAGGGAGCTGAATCAAAGAGATCGTCCCCGCGAGCATCACCAATATTGCAATCACCCACGCAAATATGGGTCGATTTATAAAAAACTTGGCCATTCTGTCGTTCCCTTATTTGGAAGCTGGCTGTTGACCTTGTGACACAGTCACTTGTGCACCGGGTCTAATTTTCTGAAGGCCGGCGGTGACAATACGGTCACCGGCGTTGAGCCCGTCGCTAATTAACCACTCGTTGTCGATAGCACGTGCGGTGGTCACCATACGTTGCTCGACTTTATTTTCATCATTAATCAGCATGACATAAGGACGGCCGCGGACGTCGCGTGTAACCGCCTCTTGTGGGACCAAAATAGCGTTATTCAAGGTACCTTCGCTGACCTTCGCACGTACGAACATGCCTGGGTATAAGTTATTCTCCGGGTTAGGGAATTCAGCGCGGAGCAAAATCGCGCCTGTGTCTTGGTCAACGCTAACCTCAGAGAACAGCAGTTCACCCTGAGTTTGGTAGTCTAAACCGTTCAAACTCAGTGACACGGGGGCATTACCATTTTTATTTGCCTCAATACGGCCCGATTCAATTTCTGCCTTGAGCTCGAGGAACTCGCGGCTTGACTGATTGATGTCGACGTATATCGGATCAAGCTGATTGATGGTCACCAGGGGCGTGCTTTGCGAAGCTGTCACCAAAGCGCCTTCGGTAACATTAGAACGTCCAACAATCCCGGTTATAGGCGCTTTAACCTTGGTGTATTCCAAGTTGATTTTGGCGCGTTTAAGCTGAGCTTCTGCTAACGCAAGAGCGGCTTTGTTTTGTAAATACGTCGCTTCAGCCGAATCAAATTCATCTTGACTCACAGCCTTATCTGCAAGCAGTTCTTTTAAACGCTTCTGACGTAATTCTGACACTTTAAGTGCGGCTTTAGCGCTTTCAAAATCGGCTTGAGCACTGGCGACCTCAGCCTGATAAATGGCTGGGTCGATTTGGTATAACTGCTGACCTTTTTCGACTTTTGTGCCTTCCACAAACTTACGTTCAAGCAGCACGCCACTCACCTGCGGACGCACTTCCGCCACGCGATAGGCAGAGGTACGGCCGGGCAATTCGTTTTGAATTTCGACAGACTGCGTTTTGATGGTTAACGCTTCAACTGGCACCGCTTGTTGTTGTCCACCTTGAGCAGCGGCTTGCTGCTCATCACTACACCCGTAAAGGGTAGCGGAGGTGAGGGCAACAGCGAGCACCGCTGCAATAGGAGTATTCCGCTTTTTCATGAACGACCTCTAGTCATAACTATTATCATTTAACGTTTTTATTATACATACATGCTTGTATGTTTGTAAATTTAATATGCGACGGGTAGCACGATCTTGCCGATAGCTTTTCCCGATTCAAGCAGTTGATGTGCTTGTTTCAATGTGCTTGCCGACATTGCGTTTAAGCGTGTGCCCTCGGTTGAGCGGATTTGACCGTTGTTTATAAGCTCTGATACTTGATTCAAAATATCTCGTTGAGCGCTGATATCAGCGGTTTCAAAAAGTGAACGTGTGTACATAAACTCCCAGTGTAAGCTGATACTCTTTTGCTTGAGTAAGCGGATATCTAAAGCATCCTCTGGATCATCAATGATGCCGATACGGCCTTGCGGGGCTATTACTTCGGTTGCCGTTTCAAAGTAGTCGCCGCTGTGGGTCAGCAGGGCAATATCCGTAGGTTGTGGTAAGCCTTCGAGCTGCTGTTTGATATCGCCATGATGATTAATCACATAATCGGCGCCGAGTTGTTTTACCCATGCTTGTGTTTCGTCTCGCGACGCAGTAGCAATCACGGTGACATCGGTCAATTGTTTGAGTAACTGGATCATGATCGAACCGACTCCGCCGGCGCCGCCAAATATAAGTACACAGCGCTGCTCATGTACTGATGGGTGATTTAATTGCAGACGGTCAAAACTGAGTTCCCACGCGGTCAGTGAGGTTAAAGGGAGCGCTGCTGCCGCGAGATCATCGAGTGATTGTGGAGCGTGACCGACAATACGGTAATCAACGCAGTGATATTCCGCATTACAGCCTGGCTTGCTAATGTCGCCAGCATAGTACACACGATCACCGATTTCGAAGCCACTTACGTGTTTCCCTTTATTTTCGACAATACCTACAGCATCCCACCCAAGAACTTTATAATCATCCGCTTGTCCGATACGCATGCGGATTTTGGTATCTACAGGATTAACAGCGACGGCGGTTACTTTTATTAAAAGTTCGTTGTCACCCACACTTGGCTTTGGGATTTCGATATCAACAAGCGCCTCTTGTTCGGTGATGGGGAGTGATTTTTTCACGCCAACGGCTTTCATCTGGTTTCTCCTTTTCGAGTAAGTGTGGTACACAATATGACTATACTACGTGGATTTTTCATTTTTGATTATTAACGAGAGAACAATGAATCATAAGCTATTCGTTTTATTACTAACTTTAGTCCCTTTGTTGGCGACAGCCCAAACGTCAGACCCCAACCAAGATGCTAAAGAAGCACAAATTATCAAAACCATTGAGGACTTACGCGCACAGCGTGGTGTCGAGTTTAATTATCATCGTGAATCAAAAGTTGGTGATACGACACGAGTCGAAGAGTATCTAGGTGCCAACGAAGACGGCTATCGCTGGCAGCTCGTCAGTGAAAATCAACAAGCGCCGAGCAAAGAGCGACTTGAAGAATATCGTCAAATGCGTGTCACAGAAGCGAAGGCGCGTGCACAAGAAGAGGGGCCTAGCCAATCACTCGCCGACTTAATTATTATTGATTCGCTCGAATTTATTGGCGAATCGGTTGAAAATGGTCAGTCCGTTTGGCAATTCTCGTTTAAACCTAAGCTTGATGACTTTTCTGAATTTGCCGATGAAATCGAAGCGCGCATCACCTATTTACCCAAAACTGATTTACTGCAGCGCATTGCATTAAAAAATAAAAATGAATTTTCGCCTGCGACTTCCGTAACCGTCGAAGATTTCTCAATGGAAATTGAATTTCAGCGTTTTGCTGATGCCTATACCGTGCCAGTAAGCATGAAACAAAATGCTCAAGGGTCCTATTTGTTTTTTAAAGACTTCCATGACCAAACCTCGCGCACGTATTCAGATTACTCCTTGGTACCGAGTGCAGACGAAAGTAATGATGAAAACGAGCTGAGCGCGGCTAAACCTTGTGGATCTTCAGATAGTAAAGGCAGTCGTACCAGTTCGTGTTGAGCAAAGGTCTTATCAATTTCCTCAAGATAGGCAGCTTCTTGGACACGTCGTTTGGCAAGAAAAGCACCATCGGCGTCTTCAGGGAGCACGCGATTGACAAAAATACCACCGATAGGTAAGTGCTCAGCACGCAATGCTTTCATTGCTCGTTCAGTTTCTTGTATCGGCAAGCGTTCTGGCGTCATGACAAAGACGATTGCGGTATGCTCAGCATCTTGTAATACACGGCGAGTACGTTGAAATAAGCGTTGCCGATTCAGCAATTGTTCGCTTACTGCCTTGCTGCGTTCAGATAAACCATCACTGGCATGTTGGTCAGGGTTGGCCATTGGGTTATGGACATCTTTGCCGGACTTCGGCGATAGATGCTTAAGCACCCCCTCAAACTCCTCTGAACGGTTCTGCGAACGCAACATACCCTGTGTCCACGCTGCCATGGCCTCGGGTAAAGTCAGTAAACGTAAGGTGTGGCCTGTTGGCGCGGTATCAAAAATCAATAGATCAAAATCACGCTCAGACTCATCAATCAGTTTCGCAATACGCTCGAGGAGGGCAGCTTCCTGCGCCCCAGGGGATTGCTTCGATAAGCGCATCTGGCGTTCAACTTCAGGAAATAAATCAGGGTTCGTAAAACGCTTCATTTGCTGCGTGACACGGTCAATGTGCGCGTTGACTTCGCGATCAGGGTCGATTTCGAGTGCGGTGACACGCTCGCTAATTGGCGTGAACTTATCACCAATTTTTACATCAAAAGCGTCCGCGAGACTGTGTGCTGGATCAGTTGAAACAACAAGAACGTGTTTACCTTGCTGAGCGGCGAGCAGGGCAAGAGATGCCGAGACTGTGGTTTTTCCGACCCCACCTTTACCGCCGACCAATACTACTTTACGGTCGAGAATCGACTTCATAAAGACACCTTAAAGTCGTGGGCTAACAGCAGCGGAAATGATCCAGAGGTGAGTGTTCCATTCCCATGCGTTGATGCCAATCATGAAAACGCTCCAGCATTAATGGCTGGAGCTCTAAAGTGTAATAGGATGCGGGGTTAGGAACCCCCATCATTTCGGAGAAGACCAGCATCATGAACAAATCATCTTCGTCACGCTTGGCGCGAGCGATCGCTGACCGATAGGGGGCGTTGTAAAACTCGTTTACCAGTTCACCCGCACGGCTCAACCACTGTTGAATCGATTTAATGTTCATGTTGCGCATGGTCTTACTCCTTAAAGTCTCTCACTAAGACTTCTGCTCTTTCTTAAGGTTCGATAGTGCCGACGTGGCCTCTAGAGCGATCCATACAGCGGCAATCAGTACCACAATATCTAAACCGAACAAGAACCAGTTCTCTTCCATGTAGAAACCTTTTAACTGAATGAACAGCGCGAACACTGTCATAATCAGCAAGAAAATCAACGGCAGTAACGTCACGTACATTGGACGACCTAAGCGTACCAACATGACGGTGATAACCATCAAGGTCAAGCCTGCAAGTAATTGGTTAGTGGTACCAAACAGCGGCCAAATCGCTAAGCCACCTGAACCGTCTGATCCCGCACCAAAGGCGAGTGCAACACATGAAATGACCGCCAACAATGTCGCCGGCAACGCTTTCTGCATCCAAGAAATATTGTAGATGTTACCCCATTCTTGGAAGATATAACGCTGTAGACGCAAACCGGTATCCATCGTGGTACCCGCAAACAAAACCGCCATCACTGTAAGCAAAGTTTCAGCAATTTCATTATCAAGACCGACACCTTGGCTGATAATATTCGCGCCACCCTCTACGAAGGCTGCTACACCACCTTGCCCGAAGGAGCTGTAAACAGCTTCCCAGTCGGCTAATGTCGCAAAGCCAGCACATGCTGCGATAATGGTCGCTAGTGAGAGCGAGCCTTCACCAATTGCACCGAAGTAACCCACAAAACGCAGGTCAGTTTCTTTGTCCAGCTGCTTAGATGTCGTGCCTGAAGCGACCAAACCGTGGAAGCCGGAAATCGCACCACAAGCAATGGTAACAAACAACAGAGGCAACATTGACGGCGTATTTTCTGGCAAATTGGTATTGAATGCTGGAGCGGTCATGTCTGGGCCTAACAACAGCACCGCAGCATACAGCAGGATTAGACCGATAAATAGTTGCAGACCGTTGATATAATCACGCGGTTGTAACAGCATCCAAACGGGAAGCAACGACGCAATCGCAGCATAACCAAATAAAATAAGAACCCAACTTGCGTTGTCTGTCAGACCGCCCATTGTTTCTGGCAGAGATAATGGCGCGGAAGGACCCGCCCAAATCAGTAAATAGAGTGCAACAACGCCTAAAATTGAGACAGTACCCAGCCCCATCCATTTACGGAAAATAATCTGACCGATGATTAACGCAACGAAAATAGCGCCCCAAACAGGAATAACAGAGCTTGGAAATTTAACTAAGAGGCCAGAGATAGCCGTAGCAAATACCGCGTTGACCATGAGCAGCACAAGGAAGATAACGATCATGAACAGCGTCTGTGCGCGCTTACTGACCACGTCACCTGTTAAGTTACCCATTGATTTGGCTTTATTTCGGTTACTTGCCCAAATCGCACCTGCGTCGTGAACACCGGCAAAGAAGATGGTGCCAAAGATGACCCACAGGAATGCAGGCACCCAGCCCCAAATCACCGCGATAGCAGGACCAATAATCGGTGCTGCGCCGGCTACGGAAGTAAAGTGGTGACCCCAAAGTACATACTTATTAGTTGGGACAAAGTCCACACCGTCTTCAAATTCATGAGCGGGTGTTTTGAAATTTGGGTCTAGCTTGTAGATCTTCTCAGCGACGAATTTTGAATAAAATACGTAGCCCAAGAACATCGCAGCTAGACCCAATAGCATCACGAATATTGCATTCATGGATGAAGCCTCTTGTTGTGGTTGATTTTGAGATTCGCTACCCATTGTAGCGCAAATTCAACCCCAACAGGCATGCGACTAACGTCTAATAGACGTCATATCAGTTATCGACGTCGTTTTCCAAGCAGTCCCATGATAATAGAAATGGCGAAAAGAATAATGAAGATGTAAAAGATAATCTTCGCGATTTCAGCGGCCGCACCGGCAATTCCACCAAATCCAAACACCGCTGCCACGACGGCAATGACCAGAAAAATCAGAACCCAACGTAACATAATGTCTCCTTATTTTTTTAAAGGTTCACTATTACGTTAGTCGTAAATTGAACAGTTGGATCAATATTTTAGAAAAAAAGCCGTCATATTTTTCATATGACGGCTTATATATATTGTTTCAAAGCTTAACTCATTTAGTGAGCGGCGGCAGCCTCGTCGGCGGCTGCTTTATCCTTGATAGGATCCGCATAGGCTTCAATAGCCGGTGCTAAATAAATCGCGTTACTCAATAGCTTTGCCGTGCCCCAGAAAAACGCACGGAAATTAACGTTGTCGGCAAACCCAATGACACGCCCTTCACCTAAGCGGTGTGCGGCAATGTTAGTTTTACCGGCTAACACCGCTTGGTTGCGCTTGTCTGCATAACCACTGAGTAGCGGCTGGTCACTGTATTGAGCGACACTGACAAAGGGACTTTGTGGAGCCTCCATCGCATTCAACTCGTCCTTAAACACGGGCATGCTGCGATGCGGGAAGCCAAACATTAATGGGTTTTGCGGATCAATGTCCATTTGGAAAATAGCGCCTGCGATACGGCGTTGTGCATAGTAACTATCGCGGTCTTTATAAGTCAGGCCTGCGGTTGAAAACGCATCACTAAACGTTTTGTCTTCAACAAACTGAGTGTAGAGTAAGCCATGGCGACTCATCCATTCAGCGCCACCTTGTTGGCCAATTAATACACCGCCTCGACGCACCCAATCAGTTAACCGCGCTATTTCGGCATCAGAAAGCGTGTAATAGCTACCATCCACCAAAATGATGTGGCTGTAGCGGTTTAAGTCAACGCGACTGATACGGTCGGTATCGACCATCGATAGTGGAAGACCTACGTGGCGATCGAGGTAATACCATGCTTCACCCGCTTCATAAAGGTTCACACCATCGCCCGTGAGCATCATTACGCTGGGTTCTTTTACCGGCTGAATACTGCGACTACCTAAATCGATACCTTTGGGCGTGAGACCGGTTTTTACCGAGTAAACGGTAACATTTTGTTGCTCAGCGATATTTTTAACCGCCGCGACTACATTCGACCAGTCTTGATTTTGGTAAGCGCGCGTTACAACCACCGAACCAGCGGATAAGTTAGCCGTCTTACCATTTAGTGTCGGTAGGTGCAAAGGTTTAAAACTCTGACGTGCGTGGACACCTTGTTCTAACAATGCTTGCAGCATCGCAGGGGCCTTGTAATCATACCAATCAAACGCTAATGCGTACGCGTTGGCGTTGATAGATACGGCATCACGCTGTGGTGCATTCCACGCCGTATCATCAAGGCTGATACGGCCACGGTAAGTCGTGAACTGCGTGTTAAATGCCATTGGCAAAGTCCAGCCAGATACGTCATAAAACGTATTGTCTGGGAAATCTTTTCGCGTGCTGAAGATGGCTTGAATCAGACCGTACTGCGCTTGCTCGGCAGGGATGAAGTAACTCAAGCCTGCTTTAAACCGCTTGTTGTTAGTTTCAACATCACGTTCTACACGATAACCGTCGATACCATGTTGTTTAAGCAACTCAACGAGTCCGCTAAGACGGTTTACATCGCTTGCTCCAATTAAGTAGCCGTCAAAATTCGCATCGTCACCCGCTTCCATAGCGTCGTCATAAACACGTTCTTGGAAGTCAATAAAACGTTTTTTGTTCGCATGAGCGCCATAGAGCGTGCTCAGCGATGTGATGAACTGGTTACGAATGGTAAACGGGAAGCTGACTTCACCATTAACTGAATCTTGCAGGTGGCCGCGACTCGATGCTTGTTCGAATAACACACCGACGGCGCCCTGAATATCCGGGTAGGTAGAACCTTTTCCGTAGTAGAAGTCATCGAAGGATTCCTCGGTGTAGTAGAGGTTACCCAGGTTATCTAACGAGTTTGCATGGGCAGCCGCCAAAATCTCAGTAAGACGCACGTTTTCATCCGGTGTTAACGGATTCTTGCGCGAAGGGATACCGGGTTGAAAGAAAAATGTGCTGTTCGTACCCATTTCGTGAAAGTCAGTCAGAACGTTGGGTTTCCATTTCTGGAAGTTGGCGATACGAGCCCGTGACTCAGGGTGTTGTAGCAGTAGCCAGTCGCGATTGAGATCGAACCAATAGTGGTTTACACGACCACGGACAAACGGTTGGACGTGTTCACGAGACTGCGGATCGGCAACGAGGTTTTTGCTGCGGTGTTGGTTTGCCCACTGCGCAAAACGCGCCAGCCCATCGGGGTTAAGTGATGGATCCAGCAGTACCACAGTGTCTTGTAATGCCTTATCGAGTGCCGGATTTTGAGCCGCAGCCAGATAATAAGCAAACAGCAGAGCAGCGTTTGAACCACTGGACTCATCACCGTGAATGCTGTAGCCCATATAGAGCACTAAAGGCGTATTTTCGTCCGCATCACGATTAGGATCGGCGGCCGCTAAATGCTGTTCGCGCACCGCATCGATGTCTTTTTGATTGGCGGGCGATGTGATGGTTAACAGCAACAAGGGACGCTGTTCATGAGTACGTCCAGTTTCTTCAATAGTGATGCGATCAGATGACGCTGCCAACTGATACATATATTGTACGATTTGATCATGGCGCACATGCCATTCACCGACTTGATAGCCGAGGGCTTCTTCAGGAGTCGGAACCGCAGGATCATACTGCACATCTTGAGGAAGGTAGTAATCCAATTTAACTGGGTCGGCTTGCGCTACACTCACAGTAGAACTGAGTAATGCGACGCCCGCCAAGCAAGTCCTTAGCGCGTTTTTCAGCATTTGTTATACTCCTAGTTGTTTTAATACAACTAGACTAACAGAAATCCTACTTTTGCGGCACGGCTTTCGTTTAACCGTATAAAAGACGCCATTAACATCATAAATCACGGCTTAACTTGCCTCGCTATCGGTTGTTGCAACGAAATCCAGGTGTCGGTTGCTTGTACCTCTTTGATGACCTGAATTCGATTGATCAGAATATCTTGTAAATCCTCAATTGAGCGCGTCATCAGCTTTGCAAAGATATTGTAGTGACCCGTCGTGTAATGCGCTTCGGTGATAGCGTCGACATGAGCAAGTTTCTCGATTGCTAACGGATAATCGCCTGCTGTCGTTAGTGTTATTCCAATGAAGCAACAGACGTCGTACCCCAGTTTTTGGGGATCAATGGCGAGCCGCGTGCCTTTGATTAAGCCCAGCTTGCGCATTTTCTCAACGCGGACATGAACGGTCGCGGTACTTACTTTTTGAGTTGTCGCCATGGTTGCATAGGACACCCTTGCATCATTGAGTAATGTTTCTAGGATAAATTTATCGAGATTATCTAATTTATAATTTTTCATGTGAATTAGGCTTATTTATTGGATTTAATTTAAATATATCTTTAATTCAATAGAAATTATTTTTTAGTTTAGCATAAATGAATAAATGCTATTGAGTTTTTGCTCTCTTCCATGGTTTTCTGTTTCTACAGTCATCACGCAATTAATCGATTCAGGAGTGCTTTATGTGGGAAGGGTATTTGGCAAAACAACAAAAAATTGACTTCATAAAACGCGAGTTTCTCTCTCGGCTATGTCGGCAGATGCAGTTAGTTAAATGTGAAGGACCATTACTGACAGAGCAGGGAACGGGGTTACAAGACGATCTATCGGGTATCGAACGCCCCGTTGAGGTCAATGTTTCGGCACTGCCAGACAAACAATATCAAGTGGTACACTCGCTCGCTAAGTGGAAACGTCAGCTACTCGCTGATTATCAAGCACCGGTGGGTCAAGGTATTGTAGTAACGATGTCGGCGCTAAGACCGGATGAAGAAACGCTCGATGAAACGCATTCAGTATTTGTTGACCAATGGGACTGGGAAAAAGTGATTGCTGAAGAGCAGCGCAGCATGCAGTACCTTAAACAGCAGGTAAAACTTATCTATGCAGCGCTTACGGCAACAGAGAGCAAATTGCGAGCAATTTACGGGGGGCTGTCTATCCTGCCGCGGCAATTGACCTTTATTAGTAGTGAGACGCTGCGCGCGGAATACCCCGAGCTAACAGCTAAGCAACGAGAAAACAAAATTACTGAAGCGTACGGTGCGGTGTTTGTTTACGGTATTGGCGCACCACTTAGCGATGGTAAAAAGCATGATGAACGCGCGCCTGATTATGATGATTGGAGCACGCAAACTGAACACTTCGGTACAGGCTTGAACGGTGATTTGTTGGTATGGAGCCCTAAGCTACAAAAAGCGATTGAGCTTAGCTCAATGGGCATACGTGTTGATGCAGCGGCGCTTAAAAAGCAACTCGAACTGACCGAACAGACAGATCGCTTAAAACTGGCTTGGCATCAACGTTTAGCTGCGGGTGAACTGCCATTGACCATCGGCGGTGGCATCGGACAGTCTCGAGTGGTGATGCTACTTTTACAAGCGGACCATATTGCACAAGTGCAATGCGGTGTATGGCAACCCGGCATCCAAGAAGCACTTTAATGCGTATGTGAGTGCTGGATTCAAGTGGAGCATTAGGATGAAGGCACTTAATGAAGCTGATATTTCACGCATTATTGAAATGGCGTGGGAAGATCGCACGCCGTTTGAGGCGATCAACGAGACCTACGGTCTGAGTGAAGACCAAGTGATTAAGTTAATGCGCAAACAGCTTAAAAGAACCGCGTTTAACAACTGGCGTGCACGGGTATCGGGTCGAGCGACCAAGCACCGTAAAATTCGAGGTTTCGATTACGGACGAGGCTATTGTCCCACTCAGTACAAGCAGTGATGACCGTGATAGAATAGCGAGCATGCGCGAATATTTTAGAAATGGTCCACCTCATCGCGGTGGCGCGGATGTCAGCTTTGCAGACATCGTTAAACTGTTTGGATTTAACTCGGTACGTATCGGCCGGTGGGTCACTGCGCATGAGCAGCAGGTAGCAGCCAATTTATTTTTCGATGCTTTATGTGACTTACAGGTAATCTTGGGTGTCACTGAGTCAGTGATATCACTACGCGGTAGTTTGTCGATCAATTATGGAATTGGTGGTCGGCTCGGTGCCAGCGCCCATTATATCCCGTCACGGCGGCTATTGGCGCTAGCGAAAAATGCAGGAGGAGGCAGTTTAGCGCACGAGTGGTTTCACGCCTTTGATCACTATATTGCCTCACATCTATTCAGCTCAGCCACGCAACCAGGCCGGTTCGCAAGCAAAGCTTGGCTGCTGAATGAGCCCGTGCGCCCGCACACTCTAAATGAACGGCTTGTGTTGGGGTTTCAGCGATTGTTCCTATCATCAGATGGACAGTCAGCAAGTGCTCTAATGAAACGCTGCATGGCTTTTGATAAGGCTGAAGGAAGTTACTACTTTTCGATGCCGGAAGAGGTCGCGGCACGGTGTTTTGAACGGGTTGTTCAACAGCAGACATTGAAAAACCATTTTCTCGTGGCCGGTACGTTAAAAAGTAAAACTGCTGAGCTCGGACTTTATCCAAAACAAGATGAGGCCAATGCTGTCGCTGAGTGTTGGTTAGACTATTTTCAGTCACTGGGGCAGGCGCTAAAATAGTCACTTGAACACAATCCCATCGCTATCGACGATAAGCAAATTATGCTAACCTGAGCGGCTCATTGAGATGCTACCAAAAGCGAGGCAGTACGGTGCGTATTTTAATTCGTTATTTTTTTAGATTGGTGCGTTTAATCCTCACACCTTTTATGTTGATTATGGAAAAACTAACAACGCCGAAAGGCATTGAGCGCTGCACAGATGCTCAAGCGCGTGTCGAACAAGAATGTAAGCAGTTAAGTTTGTATCAATTTAAAACGTGCCCATTCTGTATTAAGGTTCGGAAGGAGATAGCGCGGTTAAACTTACCCATTGAATTACGCGATGCACAGCACAATGAAACTCATCGCGCCGAGCTTAGCGAGCAGGGTGGACGAGTCAAAGTGCCATGCTTACGCATTACCCAAGAGAGTGGCAACGCACAGTGGATGTACGAATCCGATGATATTATCCACTATTTGCGAGCGCGTTTTGAACACGCTTAATCGTCTCGCCACTCGTTGTAACGTTGCTTTTTAGCTAGACTACGCTCGACGACTAGCATCGTTCCTGCGGTCAACATCACGATAAGACTGACAGTGTAGAGTTTCGGGTGTTGACTCAGGAATGTCTGTGATTCGCTGAACAGGGTGTTAAGCCAATCAGCGACAACAATAATGGCACTAATGAGTGCAATACTGACAGCACTGTAAATGCCCGCAGCCCATAATTTACGGCCTCGAATGCGTGTGTTGTGCGCCACACTCATAGTATTCCAGTCTGATGATTTCATAAGGCCTCCAGCAGAACGCCGCTTTTCCATTACGTATATCAAAATTATAGTTCGACTCATCCGAAGTCACTTGTGACATTCGTTAGATACGCTATACCAAATTGGAATAGTGGGTATCCTGTTTTGAGTAAAATTTCTATTAACAATTACTACGAACAAGATCGTATTTAGGATTGAATATTTTTTAGGGATTGGTCCAATGCAGCGCCACACCTTGTTCTCGGTTAATATGTAAAAAAGCATTTTGATGAAACCGTTGATTGAGCGGATAGGCCGAAGCGAGTGGTAAATCTGCAATCGCAACGCCGTGTTCTACGGGCCAGTCGCATTGAGGGGCGAGCGCGGAAGTGTGGAAAAAGCGTATGCCAAGATGATGTAACTGTTGCGTCAGTTGATCATGTCGTCGGCTAAATGTGGCGCGATCACAGCGTTGACTGCGTGGATGATCAACCGTAATGATCGTCAGTGAATGACAGCGCGTCATGTCTAATATACGCTCAACAAACGCCTGCTTTGATAGGGTCGAGAGCGTATAACGGCGTCCCATGATATCGAGTCGATAAAGGGCCTCCTCATAGACGGTGTTCAGCGAGCTTTTGTTAACCAATGGTGAAACTGTCCTTAACCCACTGGTGTGCTGTATCAAAGTCACCCACCAATGTGCCTAAATTACGTCCTGATCGGTTCAACAGGTTCTCACAAATCAGACGACTGCGTTCTGGTTGCATATGTTGGATAGCGAGCGCCGCCTGCGTTAACAGTGCAATTTCATCAACTAGACGACGTGCATTAAACGGCGATGGCGGGTACTTTTCAAGTTCTTGCTGTAACCGCTCAACTGCTGCGTCATAGCGACTGTATTGACCGCAGCTACGCGCAATAAAACTAAACCAGGTCGACAGTAACTCGGGATCCTTTTCACAGGCGCGCAGTACGTCTAAACATTGAATGTTACCGGAGCCTTCCCAAATCGCATTTATCGGGGCTTCTCGGTAGAGTCTCGGCATGGGGGTATTTTCCATTACGCCCATACCGCCAATGACCTCCATTGCCTCGTAGGTTACCTGAGGTGCTCGTTTACATATCCAATACTTCCCGACAGGAACGAGCAAGCGTGCTAAGCGCTTGGCTTCGATGTCGCTGCTATCGAGCCACTGTGCCACCGTCAGTGTCCAAAGTAGCGCACATTCACTTTCTATCGCCATATCACATAGAAGATTAATCATTAATGGCTGCTCGATGAGCCGTGCGCCAAATGCGCTTCGGTAGTGACAGTGATGCAACGCTTGCACAAGAGACTGCCGTAACAAGGCAGACGAACCAATCATGCAGTCGAACCGTGTCATTGCAACCATGTCAATAATGGTACGCACACCTTTACCTTCGGAACCCAGTAAACGGCCTTCAACATCATTTAATTCAACCTCGCACGACGCGTTCGATTGATTGCCCATTTTTTGTTTGAGCTGTTGAATATGAATGCCATTGCGTGTGCCGTCCTCACGCCAACGAGGTACCGAAAAGCAGCCGAGCCCGTGCTTAGTTTGTGCGAGCATTAAAAACAAATCACTCATAGGTGCCGATAAAAACCACTTGTGGCCGTTCAATATGTAGACTTCACCTTCACCGGCGGCGCCCTGTGGTGTCGCGTAGGTCGTATTGCTACGCACGTCCGAACCACCTTGCTTTTCAGTCATTCCCATACCCACAGTCAAAGCTGACTTTTCATAAAATGGAATGTCGCGTCCATCGTAAAGCGGTTGCAAAAGCTGTTCTTGTAACTGTGGATATAATGGACTTTGCTGGAGTACAGGAATTGCAGCAAACGTCATGGTAATCGGGCATCCATGACCCGCCTCAAGCTGGCTATTTAAATAATAACGAATCGTTCGTTCTACATGGGAGTAGGGTGACACTGAGCGCCAGACACCGTTGTGTAACTTCTGCTCCGCCGCAATTTGCATCAGCTCATGATAACTGGCGTGGTAAGCAATATGATTAATGCGATCACCGTAACGGTCATGGGTAAATAATTCCGGCGGATAATGGTTGGCAGCATAACAACGCTCAATATGTTGCTCGCTACCGAGCAATGACCCTAGCTTAACCCGTTCATCTTGTTCATTGGATTCAGCAAAATATTGAGCGCACTGCTGCAAAAAGCGATCACTTTGATAGACATTATAGTTGATGAGGTAAGGTGGTTGATTCAATGCCATAGTATTCATTGCTCGATGTTAATTTCGATTATTAAATTCCGGACGTGGTCGATCAGCCCCTAGCCAAAGATCCAGAGATTGGCGGAAGTCAGAGTCACTTCGGACCTGCTCAATCACACGGTTCATGTTGCTAATCGCATGCTGCCCCCATTGATTATTACTGCAGCCGACAGCGCCAATTATGACTGCGTCTTTGTTTTCTTTGATAGGAATAAATACGAGCGGTTCAAAATCTGGGTTCGTTTGATCCTCGGTACGTTGGAAGTAGGTCATCAGCATCTTATAATCAAGCGTGTAATCAATTCGCCCTGCGGCAACCATCGCCATCAAGTTCATGTGAGCCCCTTCGCCAGAGACTTCTTGGAAGTGCTCTGACGGTATTAAGTAGTCCTCGATGATGGGTTGTAGTTCACCATAACGTCGCTCAATCGGCTGAGCGAAACGATAGTCGCTCTGCGCTAGGGCAGTAAACGATAATGGCTCACCGAATGCTTTAATAAACCGTTGAGCCTTTGATGCTGTCGTGATGACGCCGTGTGGCGGGTATACATGTGTCGCATCTGAGAAAATAAAGTCTTTGTTGTAATCACTGTCTTTAATTAAGCAGGGGAAACATAGGTGTTGGTTTTTGCGCATTAACATAGTGATTCGGCGCGAGGGCAATTTACGCTTGCTTTGAGACAGCGCCGGCAGTTCGCGTTCAAAGGTATCCACTAAGGTATCGCAAAAACCCGCTTTTTCGTATTCACCTTGCCAAATATGAAAAGGGGGAGACACATTAATGCCCCATATAATATCATCGTGTTGATCAGCAATAGCCCATGTTGATGCACATAACAGAAGTATAAATAAAGATGCTTTTAGCATAGTACCTATCATAAATGGGTTCTCTACGTGTTACAGTCATATCTATCGTCGATTTTTAGTAACAAAAAATCAATATATTTTAAAATGTAAGTTATAGGGGCGAAAATGACAAAGATCGTTTTCAATCACGGCAAAGAAAGTGGTCCTTGGGGGCATAAAATAAAGGCCCTCGCGAAGGTTGCAAAAAGTCGAAATTTTGCTGTGGATAGTATCGATTACCAAGATCAAATGGACCCAGATGATCGTGCGGATCGATTGGCTCGTTACTTAGATGATTATCAAGGAGATCGAGTTATCTTAGTCGGTTCGAGTATGGGGGGATACGTTGCGCTGGCTAATAGTGAGCATGCTAAAGCGATGGGTTGCTTTTTAATGGCACCAGCGCTGTACATGGGAGGCAAAGTCGACTTCGATACATTACGTCCGAACGGTTCTGTCAGTGTGGTCCACGGTTGGCGAGATGATATTGTCGATTGGCAACACAGTGTTAAGTTCTGTCAGCGCATTGCCGCTGAACTGCACTTAATTGACGACGATCATCGGCTCGTTAATCGACTTGATATTGTCGTACGTGACTTTGAGCTGTTTTTGGAGAGCATGACATGACTGGCTTTGTAATCGACCCTCGTTTAGCTAACGACTCTATTTTGCTGGCGCGGGGTCCGCTGTCACAACTCCGTTTAATGAAAGGCGCCGACTGCACTTGGTTTTTGTTAGTGCCTGAAGTTAATGAGATCAGTGAAATAACGCAGTTGTCGGAAAGCGAGCAGTTTAACCTTTGGAAAGAAAGCCAAGCCTTGAGTGAATGGTTGTTACACACTTATCCGCAGTGTAAGTTAAATATCGCCGCTATTGGCAACGTTGTCAGCCAACTGCATGTCCATCATGTTGTTCGTTATCCGGATGACCCGTTTTGGCCAGCGCCGATATGGGGACAAAAAATGGAGCGTCAGCATTCAATCCGAGATATCGAAGCAATCCAAAAAGAATTGAATGCTTGCTCTAAATTTATTTCAGTTGAGGCTGATCGATAACCTTGCAAACAACGTTTGATAGGGCATGAAAAAACATTCAGCACGTTTACATCTCAAGCAGATGACCGAAAAAGCACATCGCGAAGCAGAGCAGTCAGGGTTAATGAAGCCGCTGATGGGAGCGCACGTGTCTAACGAAGACTACCTGCAAGCGCTTAACGGTCTTTACTCATGGCTAGAGCGGTATGAGATGTGCTTACAGACTTGGTTACCCAAGGACAATCAACGGCTTTTTGAATACTACTATCAGCCGCGCAGTGGTCAGATTTTAGCAGATATTCATGCGCTTGGAGGGTTTACGCCACCACCTAATATCCATCATGTTAATGCCGTTTCCATTTATCAGGCGCTTGGTTATGCCTATGTCATTGAAGGGAGCACACAAGGCGGTCGAATGCTCAGTCAACGCCTTAACAAGGTTTTAAATCTTGAGGGCAATGCATTAAGTTATTTTAATTTTTACAGGTATCGCAGCTGGCAACGATTTATTGAGATGTTCGAGCGTTTTTCGTTTACCAATGAGCAACTCAACGAAATGACTTCAGCCGCTGTGAACGCCTTCGCGTCGTTGAATTCGATTGCACAACGCATAGAGCAGCGAGATAGCACAGTAGCAGTGGGTTAATTTAGGGTGGTATGAGTGGCTGATAATACTTCGATTTCCTATGAAGAGGCGATGAAGAACTGTGCCAAAGAGCCGGTGCATGCACCGCAATGTGTGCAGGCAAATGGGATGTTACTGGCAGTTGATATTAAACGGGGCGGTCAGATTATTGCTGTCAGTGACAATAGCGATGCCGTGTTAGGTTGTTCGAGTGACGCCTTAATGGGGTCGTCATTGGCAGAGTGCATGCCGAGTGACTTTCTAACATCATTCAAAGCCGCAGACGAAAAGTTAAAGCAAGGGTCAGACTACGAAATATTTGCGTGGGAAGCGGGTGAACAATCTTTTTTTTCCCGTATTTATTATAGCCAAGCTTGGTTAGTCGTAGAAACTGAGATCGACGTGACTGATCCTGGGTTAAAGCGTTCCTGCTATTTCGACCGAGCGTTACTTGATATTTCGAACACAAATACTACGGAGCAAACGCTGCAAAAGTTATGTCGCTCAATTAGTGAGTTGAGTGGTTATGAGCGCGTGTTGGTTTATCAGTTCGACGATAGCTGGAACGGTCGCGTAATCAGCGAGCACACAACACGCGAAGATATCGAGCAATATATAGGGCTCAGCTTTCCAGCCAGTGACATTCCAAGCCAGGTTCGAGCGTTGTATCACGTTAACCCAATCCGTTATATCGCCGATGTGGATACTGAGGATGCGGTGATTGTGTATGCCGAAGAGCTGGGCTCCATGGCACTTGACCTGTCGCTTGGTACGATCCGAGGTAAGTCACCCATTCATACAGAATATATGAAAAACATGGGCCTACAGCGCTCGATGTCAGTGGCTATTTTTGACCAGAATCAGCTGTGGGGTTTAGTTTCGTGTCACGGCGTATCGGCGCAACCGTTATCTTATTCTACACGGCTTAATATCCACTCTTTGGTCAAGCTCGCCGAACAACGTTTAATGCTACAAAAACAATTTGAAGCCGATCGGTTTTTCGATCGTGTTGAAGAGAGCCGAAAAGCGCTACTCGACCGAAAACGAGAAATTAAGTCGCCGCAGCAACTGCTCGAAGACCAAGGTCATTTCTGGCTAAAACTGTTTGAAGCGGCGGCTGTAGCTTTGATCAGTGCTCAAACACAGCGTGTTATCGGCGAGCATATTGATGTATCGACCTTACACAAGGTACGTGACTGGCTTAATGAAAATCATAGCGTGACAGGAGTATTTAGCGAACGAGACTGTCGATTGTCTGAGATACGGCAGGCCATCCCAGAGTTGCCATATTGTGGCGTGTTAGCAGTGTCGATGCCGATAGATAAGCGAAACCAGGGCTGGTTAGTCTTCTTTAGACCGCAGGAGACTGAAGTTTTTCGGTGGGCGGGTAAGCTTGAAAAAGGAGAGGTACGAGAATACAAAGGTCGCCAAGTGTTGTCGCCTCGTCACTCGTTTGAGCAATGGCAACAGGATGTTGATGGATATGCACCAATCTGGACAGGGATCCAAATTGAAGCGGCCAAAACGCTGGCAGAAGACCTCGCTATTGGTGCGTCCGCTTATCAAATTGAACAGTTAAATCAGGAGCTCACTGAAGCGAATCAACGGTTGGAGCACTTGGTCCATACCGATGCCTTGACGCAAGTCTGGAACCGCTATCACATGGAACAGACACTGGAAGAGGAAGTGAAGCGATGTAAACGTCATGGGCGAGACTTGGCCGTCATTTTACTCGACATCGATCATTTCAAGCGTGTTAATGATGACTACGGTCACGATGTGGGTGACAAAGTGCTTAAGCTGATAAGTGAAGCGATTCATCAATGGCTTCGCAGCAGTGATGTGTTTGGTCGTTGGGGGGGAGAAGAGTTTTTAATCATAGCCCCAGAAACTGATCTTGACAGTGCGAGTCAACTGGCGGAGCGTTTAAGAAGGCGATTATCAAACCTTCAATTTGACAAAGTTGGTCAAGTCACGGCAAGCTTTGGCGTAGCAGAATTATTACCCAGTGAAGACCGTAATAGTTTGGTAAAGCGCGCCGATAACGCGTTATACCAAGTCAAAGAGTCTGGACGAAACAGTGTGGAGGTCTCGCCAGGCAAATAATAAAAGGAATAAAACATGTGGCCTCAACTTGAGTGGTCAACCCGTTCTGAGCTGTTAAACCTTGCCGAACAGGCAGGGGGGATTATCGCTCAATTTGAATCGGTTGAGGTCGACAGTGTAACGGCTCAAACGTGGCTTAACGAAAAGCAGACAGCCAGTATTGAATGTGAAAACCTAAATGCTCACCGCATTAATATCTCCGCGCTTTATGACCATATCGAGCACTGGGACCCGCTAAACGAACAAGCATTAAAAAAAGCACATCGGCAGTTGATGTTGAACTTGAGCATGCGTGCAGGTCAGTACCGCGGTACTTCAGTCGCTATTTATCATCACGGTCGTAATATTTATGCTTCACCACCCGCCACGGGTATCGCACGAACACTCAGCGAATTATTTACTGAACTCAACGCCGACCATTGTCACCCCCTGTATCGCGCTGCACTGTTTTTTAATGTCTTTGAAAGTTGGCAACCGTTTGCCGAAGCGAATGGTTGTATCACACGATTTTGGCTCACCCTATTGATGCGTTCTTGGCACCCACTTTTTCAATGGCTCAATATTGAGCAAAGTTGGCTAGCATCAATCGACGAACTGGCAGAAGCGCGACAAGCCGAACGTAATGAGCGCTCCGAAGCGTATATCCTGTGGCTGACTGGAGTTCTCCGAACGAGCTTGAATGAACTCGCGCAAAAGCTGGCTATCTGCAGTGAGGAAACAGTGGATGAAGTGCAAAAAAGTTCGGATAAGTTTTCGGATATGTGTTCGGTAAAAGGTTCGGAAAAATGGCCGACAGCCCGCAAAGTACTGTTTTTAGTCAATAAAGAACGGGGTATTAGCGCACAACGCATTGCCGAACTGTTGGGTTTGAGTTCGAGGGCCGTAGAGAAGCAATTTGCCCGACTCAAACAACAAGGTAAGCTCGAACGCGTGGGTAGTCCACGAGGCGGTTATTGGCGCGTTATGGTTTCTCCGTCGCAACAGTTATCGTTACCGGAATGCTAAACTGCTGACGTATTTTTTCAGCCAAGGTATGTTGTGCTGGCGCAGAACCGTGCACCAAGCGAACGGCTTGGACGGGAAATTCAGCATTGCCAATAAAAGCGAGTAATTCGTCTTGATCAGCATGGGCGGAGTAGCCGGTTAGCGAATATACCTGAGCATTTACTTTTCTTTTTTGCTGGTTAATCGTCACTACATCACCCGCCGCCGCTCGTTGAATTTGCTCACCTAGCGTCCCTTGTGCTTGGTAACCCACAAACAATATATCCGTGCGAGGATCTTCTATCAGTGCATCAAGATAATTAATAATGCGCCCTCCGGTACACATCCCTGAGCCTGCAATGACAATGACCGGCTCAGCCGTTGATTTGAGACGATTAACCAAAGCGAGATGCAAGCTATGCTCATCCACTGGATGCGCGTGGCTAAAGTCTAACGGATGTCGTCCATGAGCTTGGCGAGACCGGCTGGTTGCATCCCATAGCGCTTCATGATGTTGGTAGATGTCAGTCACTTTGTTCGCCATTGGCGAATCGATAACAATCTCGGGAAAATCGGTGTCCTTTGAACACGCGTGTTGGTGCCAAATTTGTTCAAACTCATAGAGCAGCTCTTGCGTGCGGCCAATGCTAAATGCAGGAATTAAGATGGCGCCGCCATCGACAACAGCACGTTTTATAATCGATTCGAGTTGTTGCGTTCGTTGACTGCGGTCACCATGCGAGCGATCCCCGTAAGTACTCTCTAAAACAAGTAAGTCAGCGCGTTTAAGCGGTGTTGGGTCGTTGATTAGCGGTGAGTTACGGCAGCCTAAGTCGCCGGAAAAGACAACACGTTTATGCAACGGCTTAATATCAAAACAGAGATAAGACGAACCCAGTATGTGTCCTGCCTCTTCGAACGTGATGCTAAGTGAGGGTAGAACATCCACCGTTTGACCATATTCACAAACAACCACATGCCGCGCGAGCAACGCGTTAAATGCCGCGAGTGCGCTTTCGTCGCGAATACCCGCGAGTTGCAGAGAGTCGCCCAGTACCAATTGCATTAATGCAAGTGTGGCGGCCGTACAGTAAATCGGACCACGATAACCCAGCGCGAGCAACTGCGGTAAGCGGCCGACATGATCGAGGTGTGCATGAGTAATAAACACAGCCGCCAAGCTATCGACATCGACATACGGCGTTAAGTCATCCTCTTGCGCGATACCCTGAAATGCGCCGCAGTCGATCATCACCGTTTGTCGAGCGTTTAAATGCCATAAGTGGCACGAGCCTGTTACCTGCCAAGTACCACCTAAATGTGTTAAACGGATTGGCCACTCAATGGATAGTTCATTCACAGTGTTTAGCCTTATTCACTTTTTTTGCATAGTGTAGCTTAGTTTAATTTACTGACACGGAGATATAGCCGACATCGTGTGTAAGCCTGAGTTACTCGCATTGCGCAAACTTAACCAACACAAGTAGAATAGCGGCTTGCTGTTTTTGATGAAAAGGAAGTTAACGTAGTGAGTCAATTATGCAGTCGAGTGGCCATGGTGCGCCCACATCATTTTCGCAGTAATGAGCAAACCGCGGCAGATAATCGTTTTCAGCAGCTCGATGATGCGCGTGTCGAAGCCGCGGTGAGTCGCTATGCACGTGAAGAGTTCGATGCCATGGTGGCGCAGCTTAATCAGCAAGGGGTTCGTGTTGAGGTTTTTGACGATACCACGACCGACACACCGGACTCGGTGTTTCCCAACAATTGGTTTACCAGTCATGCAGATGGCACACTCGTATTGTACCCCATGCACTGCGCTAACCGCCGGTTAGAGCGACGTGTCGACATTATTCAAAGCTTAGAACAGAACTACGTGATCACCCGTACCGTTGACCTGACCGGCTTTGAGTCGCAAGGGTTAAGTCTTGAGGGAACCGGCGCGCTGGTGTTTGATCCACTGAGTCACGATGTTTACGCGGTGCGTTCGCAGCGAATGAGCGATGTCGTGTTAGCAGAGCTAAGTAAGCACATCGATTGTAATCCTGTGGTGATTGACGCGCATGACCGCGAGGGCGTACCTATTTACCACACCAATGTGCTCATGAATGTGGGTGAGCATATCGCCATGTACGCGCCGGAATTAGTTGCGCCGGCGTATCGTGATGACTTGGCACAGCGCTTAGCGTATGGCGATCGATGTGTGATTGAACTCACTGGCTCACAAATAGAATCCTTTGCTGGTAATGCCTTGGAGCTCGTGGGGCGAGAAGGGCCGATATTGGTTTTATCACAAACAGCGGCAAAGGCATTAACCCGGCAACAAAGGGATCAAATTGAGCAAAAAGCGCGTATGCTAATATGCAACCTGCCAACGATAGAGCAGGGCGGAGGCTCCGCGCGCTGTATGATAGCGCAACTACAATGGCAACCAAGATAGGATACTTATGGGCTCAAAGGCGATACCTTATTATTATTTATGTGGCGCGCTCGTCGCGCTAGTGCTGACCTATATACTTCCCACGTGGCCATTAAAAATTGCCTTCGGCTGGACCTGTATCGCCTTAGCGCTAATCGCCTCTGCTTATTGGTTGAATACCGCTCGATTGTTTCGAAAGAAAGCGAACGGACGTATTCCTTGGTACATACGTTGGTCATTAATCCCGTTCCTGATTGGCGTACGCGTTTATAACGCCATCGCACGTCGCCAAGATGATTTACCGGTGTTCCAAAAGGTCGCGGATGGAATCTATGTCGGTAGACGCTTATTCAGCGGCGACCTGAAGGCGATCAAAGACGTGCCGATTAATGCGGTACTCGATGTTACGGCTGAATTTGATGCGCTTGACTGGTCAGCTGAACGCGCCGAGGTGAATTACTTAAACGTTCCGGTGCTTGACCATTTGGCGCCGTCTCACGAACAAATTCATCAAGCTTTGCAGTGGATCCACGAGCAACAACGGCAAGGCCATAATGTCTTAATTCATTGCGCCTTGGGGCGTGGACGTTCAGTGTTTATGGCGGCCGCCTATTTACTGGCGCACAGTAATACGAAAAACATCGATGACGTGATGAAGAAAATCCAAGGTGCGCGTAAAGTTGCGCGATTAAATCATCAACAAAAGAAGGCACTGCAACAGTTTATCGATGAGCACCAAGAGTTGATGATTAAGCGTGCGTACATTGTCGCTAATCCGGTATCCGGTGGCGGTAAATGGAGTGAATATGCACAGCCGCTCAAGGATACGCTCACACCGTATTTCGAGTTAACAGTGATTGAAACGAAAGAAGATAAAAACGGTACCGAATGTGCACGTGAGGCGCTTGAGCAGGGCGCTGAGTTAGTTATTGCTTGTGGCGGCGATGGTACGCTGACTGAAGTGGCACGAGCGCTCATCGGCCATGATTGTAAGTTGGCGATCGTACCCATGGGCACAGCAAATTCCTTGAGCCAGGTGCTATGGGGACTCAGTAGTAAACTGAGCCCAGTGGATGTCGCCTGCGAAACGATTATTGAGGGTCGCTGTCGGCAAATCGACTGTGGCTGGGTCAATGAGCAATTGATGCTTTTATGTGCTGGCGTGGGCTTCGAACAGCAAATGATTGAGCAGGCAGATCGCAGCGCCAAAGATAAGCTAGGTCAGTTAGCGTATATTCAAGGTTTATGGCGCGCACTGAGTGAAGATAAACAACTGCAGTTGCAAGTGACCATTGATGAGGGTGAAACCGAAACGTGGGAAACAGCCAGTTTAATTGTTGCCAATGCGGCACCGATGACAACCTTGTTGGCACAGGGCGATGGTGAGCCCGTGATCGACGATGGCAAACTGGATGTAACGTGGCTCGATTCAGAGCAGGGTGAGAGTTCACCGGTAAAAAGCCTAATCGAGCTCTTGTACGCCAGCATTACCGAAGACCAAGTGGGGATGAATACCCATCACACACGCATAAAGCGTATTCACCTAGCACGCTGTGATGGTGAGCGCTTAGACTATGTCGTCGATGGCGAACCTTACTCAGCGGATGAGTTAGATATCAAGGTTGAAAAGCATGCACTGCAGATCTTGGTGCCTGATCGTATTGATTACTAGATAATCGAACGTGGCGATCGAGCCTAAAGGCCTTGTGATATAACGGTCATAAATCATACGAATAGAGCTGAGCGCGTGAGTTGTGGTATACTGTGTACAAATTAATCAATATTAAGTGAGTTATGATTGATTTCGTAGGCTGGTATAAGCAACCCGAATTAGATGGGGTAAATCCCCGCACCGCACACCGCGCCATTACCGTGGCTAAGTTTCGCGCCAAACTGTATCGCAGGGGCAGTTTTCTGTTGCGTCAGTGCGCCCTGTTGTCCGTTGTGGCGGCACTTTTAATTCTACCGAGTTGGCACCACTCAGTGATAAGCGCGGTGATTATTATTAGTTATCTTGGTTTGGCGAAATGGCTTAACATCCGAGCTTATCGCACCTATGCACTGCCATTATTGCCACAGGCAGTGCAGGATGCCTCCAAGTACTAACAACTTAGGCTATTAACCACAACACGTCGAAATATCGGTTTTTTCGCCCGCTTTGACGGCATGAGCGTCTTTGATAATGCGTAGCGCCGAACGTAGCACAATGATCGCGATGATTGTTGCTATCAACAAGTCTGGCCACGCTTTATTAATGGCGCTTACCAACCACGCAGAAAGAATGACACCGGCATTCATGAGCATATCGTTACGCGAGCAAATCCAACTGGCGCGAATGTTGATATCGCCATTACGTGAGCTGTACAGCAGGGCAAAACAAATAACATTCACCAGTAATGCTAAGCCGGCTATCCATAGCATCATGTTGGCATTGGGTTCGCTGCCCCAAATCAACCGCTGTGCAACATCACCGAGCACCAACAACGCGAGAGCTGTTTGTAATATGCCATTAAAAATAGCCGCATTCGCTTTGTATTTAATTGCCTTACCCACCGCATACAAACTCACCGCATAAACCAGCGTATCGGCAAGCATATCCAATGAGTCAGCAATTAAGCCGCTGGACTCGGCTATCCAACCGGCAATGAACTCAACGAAAAACATCACACCATTGAGCACCAATACGGTCCATAGTAAGCGTTTCTGTGCGCTATCCATTTGCGCTTGTGTATTAGAGACTCCGCCACCGCAGCATGAAGACATTTGAACATCCATTAGCAAAAATTTTGCCGCCATTGTATCAAAAAAGTAGGTTGTAGCAGCGTGGTTTCGCTCTAAATTACCTGATGTGGAATTGATAGAGTAATTAAGCAGGTAAAAGAGAAGAATTGGTCGGCGTGAGAGGATTTGAACCTCCGACCCCTGACACCCCATGACAGTGCGCTACCAGGCTGCGCTACACGCCGACCGAGGACAGCTATGTTACTGATTTATGAGCTAAGTGCAAGGCACAAATGCACTTAGCGCGTCTGTTCGCTGTTATTTTAATCAGTCTCTAGCGCGGCCGCTGAAGCGTTTGAGATCTTTGAGTGCATCAATTAACACAGGAACCGTCGGTTCGGCGCCGTCGAGGCGGCTGAAGTCATCGCGACGATAGATATTATACTGACCGTTGTTATCGAGCACGGTAATCAATTCTTGGTCATAAATAACGATATACGGACTGTAGGTTTCTACTAGAGGCCAGCGCTCACCTCCATTCATCAGGTCTTCACCATTGCTGAAGCTCTGAGTGCCACCAGCACATGACATGACGCGAGATAGGGCGGTTGGCATGAGATCCATCAACCCGCCAATACTTTGTTGTGGTAGTGCGAAATCTTTTTCCCACAGAGTGACACGCATATTTTCAGGTTTAAACTGTTGCTGTCCGAGCAGACCCTCAGTGTTACTGGGCGCTAGGCTCGAGAGCAGTACACGTTGTTGGCCTAAGCTTCCGAGTATTGCGGGTAAGCGGTTGATATCCTTATGGCTCAGCAGCACAACGTTGACCTGGTTCTCGTTGCGTGGATAAAAACTACTCAGCGGCTCTGCGTTCCAGTCGGTTTTAAACTGAGTAAGCCCGAGTTCTTGTGGCCAATTAGGCGATGTATGCCAGCTCACATCGATGCCAAAGTCCGCTAATGGTTTTAGGTAAGCCGGTGATATGTTTTGATTCTCGATGGTCTCTTGATAAAAGTCGGGGAGACCATAAAGCAGTTGGAACAACCCGCCTTCACGACTCGGGTGTGCCAGTAACTGGATATCCACTTGAGTCAGGCCGTTGTCGTTGGCTGCTTCACCGACACGTTGTGACTGTTCGGCATTCAAACGATCAAATACAACCAGTGTAATGCCCTGGGTTTGCGACGTTTTTGAGCACAGCAACGTATTGTGCGGGTAGCGTAAGCGAATATTTTCTGCCGACATCAGCTTTTGTTGCTGCGCCTGATAATTTTCCACTTCGATAAAGCCATGCTTCGACATCAGCGTTTTCGCTGTCGTCGGGTACGAGAGCGGGAATGTATCATCTTGCTGTGTTATCGGGTCATAGAGCTCAGCATCCGCCCAAACGTGAATACTGTGGCTAGCAAAAAAGCACAATACAAATACCGTGGTGGCCGGTGCGCCGAGGCGACGATGTTGGAGTTCAGAAAGGTGCTTCCACGTGTAGTTAGCAAGCAGCAGTTCAAAGCCTAACAGAATAAGAAAGCCCAACATGATCATTAAAATGATGACAAAACTTGCGCCGGTAAATGCGGCCTCGGCATCTTTCGCCATTTGTGCAAGTGAATAGGCGTTTAGATGATAGCCGTAGTGGCGGAAAAACAGTGCATCAAAGATAAGTGCGACGATGCCAAGGGAGCTAATGAGTGCCGCAATACTGCGTAATACCTTGGAGTAGGGAATAAGCAAGCAGAACGGAAATATCAGTATGATAAAGAACACGAACGGCAGAAATGCGAAGTGCCCGATCCAGTTCACAATGAGATAAACGGTACTGATGAACGTGGTCGGCGACGGCGTTGAATCAATATAGATAATGCCGATAAGGAGACACAAAATAATGTTGGCGAAGGTAAACCAATGACCCCAACTTATAAGTCGTGCAATTTTATCGCGACGTTGGTTCTTTCCCATTCTGTGTCTATCCCGTGCTACAATCTGCCAAATAGTCTAACACAGCGATTTTGCAAGGATAGTCCTAGTTATGCAACTGGCCATTGAAAATAGCATTATTCACCAGTTTTACAGCCATGATGACCAAATTGGTTTGCGTCTCGCGCCAGAACCTTTATCTGATGATGAGCAACTGCACGAGTTACTCGAGGAGCTGACCACGGTTTATACCAGTAAACCAGCTAAAGGCTACGCTAGCTTCTTAACAGAGGCCGACGAGGCGGAAGAAGTCAGTGATTTCCCAGTACTGCTTAAACAGTGGCAAGCACAAGAGCTAGAATTTGTTGAGTTAAGCCAGCAGGCGGCTAAGCTCTTGTTAGAGCAACTGCAGAACTATCAAATGCTTGAAGCGGGCTTTTTATTAGTGACGCGGTATCAACACCTAAGCACTGATTATCTGTTAGTGGCGTTTTTACCAGTAAAAGTAGGCGTGACGATTAACCCTAACTTAGCTGTTGACCGGTCATCACAATTAGACATTAGTAAGGTACAACTGGCAGCGCGGATTGATCTGACTGAATGGCAAACCGATCCCGAGAGCCAACGTTATATTTCTTTTATTAAGGGTCGCGCTGGACGCAAGGTATCTGACTTTTTCTTGGATTTCTTGGGCTGTACTGAACGGCTCGATGCTAAGTCGCAAACTAAACGTTTGGTGGATGCAGTAACAGAGTTTGGTAAGCAAGCAGAACTGCCACCGGAGCAACGCCAATCGCTTAATGCGGTGGCTTATGAATATTGCGACCAACAATGGAAGCAGGGTGAAGACGTCAAGGTCAAAGACTTGTCAGAGCATTTCTCTCAAGCACAGCCGACCGAACGTAGCTTTGAAGAGTTTACGCAAGCGCTCTCACAAGAGGATAAACCTGCACTGGATGAGTCCTTTCCTACGGATCGGTCTACGCTACGAAAATTGGTTAAATTTCAAGGCCAAGGTGGCGGCGTGAGTGTGGCATTTGATCATACGCAGCTGGGCGAGCGTATAGAGTATGATCCGGAGACAGATAAACTAACGATTCATGGCACGCCTCCTAATTTGCGCGACCAATTGCGTCGTTACTTTGGTATTGACTCTTAAGGGGTATTGATTCTTAAGAGGCTAGAATTGCAAAACGCCGCATTGCGGCGTTTTGCAAGTAGGCTTCTTATTGTTTGTCCGCGTGAGGAACAATGTTTGAGGCATGCAGTCCTTTTGGACCTTCCTCGAGTTCAAACTCTACGGTTTGACCGGCTTTTAATGTGCGATAGCCTTCCATATCGATTGTTGAGTAATGAGCGAAAATGTCACCCTCGCGGTCCTCACTCTCAATAAAGCCAAAACCTTTGGAGTTATTGAACCATTTGACTTTTCCGGTTGCCATACATCTACTTCCTTCTTCTATCGAAAAGAATTTTGTTATTATTAGACTTGGTTGTCGTAAGTGTGGTTGAAAATTTCATCATCCAACACCATGTTTTACTCTAGGACACAGAGTATAATAGTCAAGTAGATGTGATGAAAAAATCGACATTTTTGTTAAAAAAATAAACAAAAATTGTCCAGCGAGATTAGACAAATCAGCTATAGTGATAATAGGTTGTTAATTCATGAGCCAGTTTGATCATCAACACGTATATGATGTTGAGGAAGAAAGTAAACACGAACTGAAACCACCCTCGATGTATAAGGTCATATTGAATAATGATGACTATACACCGATGGACTTTGTAATAGAGGTGCTGATAAGGTTTTTTCGTATGAATAACGAAAGAGCCACAGACACCATGTTGCAGGTGCACTATAAAGGGAAAGCGGTGTGTGGGGTTTACTCAGCAGAGATAGCTGAGACAAAAGTGGTGCAGGTCAATCAGTACGCTCGTGAAAACCAGCACCCGTTGCTCTGTACCATGGAGCATGAGTAAGATTCGAGCACAGCCGTAGTACGGTAAGGAGAGTGGTATGTTAAACAAGGCGTTAGAACTTACCTTGAACGATGCGTTCAGACTGGCGCGTGAGCGTCGTCATGAACTAATGACGGTTGAGCATTTGCTCGTGGCTTTGCTCGATAATCCAGACGCAGCCGAAGTTTTGCGCGCGTGCGGACTCAATTTTGAACAACTGAAAGAAGAACTTATCAGTTACATCGACCGCAGCACACCGACCTTTGATGAGCAAGATGATGGCGCCGATACACAACCGACACTCGGATTTCAGCGGGTGTTACAGCGAGCGGTATTTCACGTTCAGTCTTCTGGTAATGCCGAAGTGAGTGGCGCGAACGTGTTGGTGGCGATTTTCAGTGAACAAGAGTCACAAGCCGTCTATTTGCTGAACAAGCATGATATCACTCGTTTAGATATCGTTAATTATATCTCACATGGCATCGCGCGCTCTCAAGACGAGCCAATGGACGAACATATTGCCGATGAAGAGGAAATGGCTGCGGCAAGTGAAGAGCAGCAAACCCACCTTAAACGTTTTTGTACGAACCTTAATGTGCAGGCGCAAGAGGGTAAGATCGATCCACTTATTGGGCGTGATGACGAGCTGGAACGCTGCGCACAAATTTTATGCCGTCGTCGTAAAAATAATCCATTATTGGTCGGCGAGGCCGGTGTAGGTAAAACGGCTATTGCCGAGGGGCTTGCGTATCGTATCGTAAATAAACAGGTACCCGATATTCTTGAGGAAGCGGTTATCTACTCGCTGGATATGGGCGGCTTATTGGCGGGTACAAAGTACCGCGGTGACTTTGAAAAGCGCTTCAAACAGCTTCTCAAAGAGTTAGGTGAGAAAGAGCACGCTATTCTTTTTATCGATGAGATCCATACGATTATCGGTGCCGGCGCGGCCAGTGGCGGTGTGCTAGATGCCTCTAACTTGCTAAAACCATTGCTTTCAAGTGGTCAGCTTAAGTGTATTGGCTCAACCACCTATACCGAGTTCAAAAACATCTTTGAAAAAGATCGCGCGTTAGTGCGTCGATTCCAAAAAGTGGATGTCAGTGAACCGAGCGTGGAAGATACCACTAAAATTTTGATGGGCTTGAAAGAGCGCTACGAAGACCATCACGGTATTCGTTACACCCAGCCCGCGATTAAAGCAGCGGCTGAGCTTGCGGCAAAATACATTAATGAGCGTCATTTGCCCGATAAGGCGATTGATGTGATGGACGAGGCGGGCGCGCAACAACGTTTGTTACCTCCGTCTAAGCGTAAGAAGACCGTCGGTGTGCAAGATATCGAGGCGATTATCGCTAAGATCGCACGTATACCAGAGCAGTCGGTTTCACGCACAGACCAAGACATTCTCAAGCAGCTCGATCGCAACTTG
The DNA here is from genome assembly GCF_057748155.1 of Idiomarina sp. D18. Classification (NCBI taxonomy): domain Bacteria; kingdom Pseudomonadati; phylum Pseudomonadota; class Gammaproteobacteria; order Alteromonadales; family Idiomarinaceae; genus Idiomarina; species Idiomarina sp. D18. The sequence goes on along the minus strand of NZ_CM173240.1, from coordinate 1,276,326 downwards.
AAGATGGTGGTGTTTGGTCAGGATGAAGCGATCGACAAACTGAGTTCTGCGATTCGTTTATCGCGGTCAGGGCTTGGCAATGAACACACCCCTATCGGGTCGTTTTTGTTCGCAGGTCCCACAGGCGTGGGTAAAACTGAGGTGACTCAGCAACTTGCCAAAGCAATGGGTATTGAACTCATTCGCTTCGATATGTCGGAGTATATGGAGCGTCACGCAGTCAGTCGTTTGATTGGTGCGCCTCCAGGTTATGTCGGTTTTGATCAAGGCGGGTTGTTAACTGACGCAGTGATTAAACAGCCTCATTCGGTATTGCTGCTTGATGAGATCGAGAAAGCCCACCCGGATGTTTACAACATCTTGTTGCAGGTGATGGATAACGGCACGTTGACGGATAACAACGGTCGTAAGGCGGATTTCCGTAATGTCATTATTGTGATGACGACTAACGCGGGTGTGCGTGAGACAGTTCGTAAGTCAATTGGCTTTAAGCAACAGGACCACAGTCACGATGCGATGGCAGAAATCAACCGTACCTTTACGCCGGAGTTCCGTAACCGTCTTGATGGTATCGTGTGGTTTAACCATCTAAGTGAAGAGGTTATCTTGCAGGTGGTCGATAAGTTTATCACCGAGTTGCAAGCACAGTTAGACCGTAAAGGGGTGTCTCTTGAGGTTGAATCCAAAGCAATCGATTGGCTTGCGAAGAAAGGCTACGACAAGCAAATGGGCGCACGTCCGATGGGTCGAATTATTCAGGAACACCTGAAAAAACCATTGGCAAACGAGATCTTGTTTGGTCATTTAACACGCGGTGGTCAGGTCAAAGTATCCTTAGATAACAACGACGAGCTGAAATTTGATTACGACAGCACTAATGAAACTATCGAAAGTTAATCGACTGAGTTAGTTCGAATAATAAAAAAGGGGCGTTTCGCCCCTTTTTTATTTGAACCGTGATTAACGGGCGCGGAAGACGATGCGTCCTTTACTCAAGTCGTAAGGGGTAAGCTGAACGGTTACAGTATCACCCGTTAAAATACGGATGTAGTGCTTACGCATTTTGCCAGAGATGTGTGCAGTCACAACGTGACCGTTCTCTAGTTCAACTCGAAACATAGTATTTGGCAAGGTGTCCAATACGGTTCCTTGCATTTCAATGCTGTCTTCTTTCGCCATTAAAATCCTCTAGAATTTAACTAATGAGCGCACATTGTACGCATAGGGTTCATTTTTGTGTGTTAGATTTTACCGCTTTTTTCCATTGATTGCCAATAAGCCGTTCATTTGGTGTAAAACGGGCCTTGTAGTTCATCTTATCGCAGTTATCAATTTGGTATCCAAGGTAGAGATAATCGAGTCCTTGCGCCTCTGTCCACTCGATTAAACTCAAAATAGAGTAGGTGCCTAGCGAGCGCTTAGCTTCATCCGGCTCAAAAAATGTGTACATGGCAGAGCTAGAACAACTGAGCACATCAACGATACTCACCATCATTAACTCGCCCGCACTATCGCGCCATTCAAAAAACTGCGGTTTCATCCAATCAGCATCACACCAAAGCCAAAATGATTCTGGATCGGGCGGATACATTGCGCCATCGGCGTGACGTTCCTCAATAAAGCGACAAAAGAGTGAGGTATAGTCAGGTTGAGGCTTTTCGACAACTGAAAGTACTAAATCGCGATTTTTATGTAACACTCGCTTTTGGTTTTTGCTGAAACTAAAATCGCTGACCGGTATACGAAGCGATTCGCAGGCTTGGCAGGATTCACAGTGGGGACGATACACATCGTTATGGCTACGACGAAACCCGTGTGCCATTAAGTGCTCATACAAATGAGCATTCATGGGTGTTTCTTCGTCGGCAACGGTAACGATTAAACGCTCTTCCTGATCCTTGAGATAACCACAGGGGCGGGTGCCTGTAATACCGAGTTTAACACTCATAAATAACGACTAATATCTCCTAACGACCAAAAGTCGTCAGTTAGTGGGCGATCGCGTAACGCAAATAATTGCTCTAGAAAATGCTCGCGGGCCATTGGCACCGCGCCGAGTGACGTTAAATGGGGATTTTCCATTTGGCAATCAATTAATTGACCCCCGTGCTCAACAAAGGCGTTCGCAAAACAGTGCAAAGCCACTTTAGATGCGTTAGTCGCACGGTGAAACATACTTTCGCCACAAAACAGACGACCGACACTGACACCATATAAGCCACCGACCAACGAATTATCTAGCCAAACTTCAACCGAATGGGCATGTCCTTTTCTATGCAGTTCAATATACGCCTCACGCATAGGTTCGGTAATCCATGTGCCTTCGTGCTCGGCGCGTATTGTTGCACACTCATCAATTACCTCTTCAAAGGCACGGTTCAGTGTGACTCGCCAAGGTTGGCGTCGCATGGCTTTCTTTAACGAACGCGAGCAATGGATATCGCCAGGTACAAAAACAGCGCGAGGATTGGGGGACCACCATAAAATCGGATCATCGGCCGCAAACCACGGGAAAATACCTGAGCGATAGGCACTCACCAAGCGTGCCTCTGAGAGGTCGCCGCCCACGGCGAGTAAGCCGTTAGGCTCTGCCAGTGCCATCGACACTGGCGGAAAGCTGACTGAGCTAGGACTCAGCTCGACTATCATAGGCGGCGACTCACAATAGGATTATTTAGTTAATGCGTCCAGATAACGTTCAGCATCCAGTGCCGCCATACAACCCGTACCTGCCGAGGTAATGGCTTGGCGATACACGTGGTCCATGACATCACCGGCGGCAAATACGCCCGGAATGCTGGTTGCAGTTGCGTTACCCTCAAGGCCGCTTTGAACGACGATATAGCCGTTGTTCATTTCGAGTTGGCCGTCGAATAAGCCTGTGTTGGGCTGGTGACCGATAGCAATAAAGCAACCAGCAACATCTAGCTCCGACGTACTACCGTCTTTCGTGTCTTTGATGCGAACACCTGTCACGCCTGAGTCATCACCTAAGACTTCGTCTAAGGTTTTATTCAAGTGCAAGGTCACGTTACCGCTCTCGGCTTTTTCCATCAGACGATCCGACAAGATCTTCTCAGAACGGAATGAGTCACGGCGGTGAATGACATGCACTTCACTGGCAATATTAGACAGATAAAGCGCTTCTTCGACCGCAGTATTACCGCCACCGACGACACATACTTTTTGATTCTTATAGAAAAAGCCGTCACAGGTTGCGCAAGCAGAAACGCCTTTGCCCATAAACGCCTCTTCTGAGTCCAAACCCAGATATTTGGCGGATGCGCCGGTTGAGATAATCACTGAGTCAGCCGTATATTCGCCTACATCGCCTTTTAAGCGGAAAGGGCGCTCTGAGAAGTCGACTTTGTTGATGTGGTCAAACACGATTTCTGTATCAAAGCGCTCGGCGTGCTGCTGCATGCGCACCATTAAATCAGGTCCGGTTAACCCTTCAGCATCGCCCGGCCAGTTTTCAACGTCGGTAGTGGTCGTTAGCTGACCACCTTGTTGCATACCGGTGACCAATACCGGGTCAAGGTTTGCGCGCGCAGCATAGACTGCGGCGGTATAGCCCGCAGGCCCAGAACCCAAAATCAAAAGTTTACAATGCTTGGCTTCAGCCATGGTGTTGCTCCTACTACAGAATGTGTTTCAGTTATATGTTTAGCTATGGGGTCGATTGTATGGATTGCAAGGAAAAGGCACAAGAACAACATAAAAAAAGCTCACCATTTTAGGTGAGCTTTTCTGTTCAGTTGCGCTTACTTGTCTAATTATTTAGAGAGCGCTTCACGCGGATCGATGTAGTCGAGGCTTAATTCTTCGCCTAAGTCATCGTGGACCGCTTTATAAGTGATTTTACCACCGTGCATGTTCAAACCACGCAACAGATGTTCGCTTTCTAACATGGCTTGGTTGCCTTTGTTAGCCAACGCGATACCGTAAGGCAAGGTTGCATTGTTAAGCGCGATAGTTGACGTACGTGCAACACCGCCTGGCATGTTTGCAACACAGTAGTGAACAACATCGTCAATCACGTATACCGGGTCTTGGTGCGTTGTTGCGTATGAAGTTTCGAAACAACCACCTTGGTCAATCGCAACGTCGACCAACACTGAACCTGGCTTCATGTTTTTGATGTGCTCGCGCGTCAAGAGTTTAGGTGCCGCTGCGCCAGGAATCAGCACTGCGCCAACAACTAAATCAGCTTCACGTGAATACTTGTCGATAGCATCTACGGTTGAATAGATCGTGGTGACTTGACCATTGAAGATATCATCGATCTCGCGTAGACGCGGCAATGAGCGGTCAAGAATGGTGACGTCAGCGCCTAAGCCCAACGCCATTTTCGCAGCGTTAGTTCCGACAACACCACCACCGATGATGAGTACTTTGCCCGGCGCAACGCCAGGAACGCCACCTAGCAATGTGCCGCTGCCGCCGTGCGCTTTTTCAAGGTAATGCGCGCCTGCTTGAATTGACATGCGACCCGCAACTTCGCTCATAGGTGCTAAAAGCGGAAGACCATTGCGGTTATCAGTGACTGTCTCGTATGCGATAGCAGTACAACCTGATTCAGCCAATAATTTAGTTTGTGTTGGATCAGGTGCCAAGTGCAAGAAGGTGTAAAGGATTTGGCCTTCACGTAACATCTTACATTCGTTTGGCTGAGGTTCCTTAACTTTGACAATCATATCAGCACGCTCGAAGATCTCTTCTGGCGTTTCAACAATTGAAGCACCTGCGGCTTGATAGTCTTCGTTAGTAAAACCAATCGCAGCACCGCCGTTGTTTTCAACGATAACGTCGTGACCATTCGCAACATATTCGCGAACAGCTGCAGGCGTTAAACCGATACGATACTCGTGGTTTTTAATTTCCTTAGGAACACCTATTAACATACTCACCCTCTATAATTGACACGCATTGAGTGCGTTTTATCTGCTGATGTGATTGGTAAATTTCGTGGCGCAATTATAGACTGAAAACAAACTGGATTACGCACTTTTTTTAACCTAGTTTATAGTGATATATTAGGGTTAACTAATCAAATGACGCGATAAAATCATGAGATTTCCAGAAAACACCGATGAAATCACTATTGACAGAATTGACCGTAAGATCTTACGCATACTGCAAGACGATGGACGTATTGCCAACGTGGCGCTTGCGAAGCGAGTGGGGTTGAGCGCAACGGCTTGTTTAGAAAGGGTAAAAAAGCTTGAGCGAGAGGGTGTTATAGAGAGTTACCATGCCCGTATTAACCCAGCCAAGCTCGGCGCTAACTTGATGGTGTTTGTCGAAATTACCTTGTCGCGTACATCGGCGGATGCTTTCGCTGAATTCAGTGAGGCGGCGCGTAAAACCGAAGAGATTTTGGAATGTCATTTAGTGGCAGGGGACTTTGATTTCCTCATTAAGGCGCGGGTACCTGACATGCGCGCTTACCGTAAATTACTCGGTGAAACCTTGCTGATGATGCCGGGTGTCGACGAATCGCGTACCTATGTTGTAATGGAAGAAGTAAAACAAGAGAATAAAGTTCTAGTAAAGGGCTAACATTAATAGCGAGATTCGCTACAATCGGGGGCAGAGAGCCTCCACTATAATAAGATCCCAATGACAGGAAGCATAAGACGAGCAATGACAGGTGTACAACGATTATTAGAAGCTGGCTTACTGATCAGCGGCGCGCTCGCGATTTTTCTATTTCTCGCTTTAGTGAGTTTTAACCCCGCCGATCCGAGTTGGTCACAGACGGGCTTTGAAGGCTCTATTAATAATGCCGGTGGCGCCGTTGGTGCATGGCTCGCCGATGTACTGCTATTTTCGTTTGGGTTTGTAGCTTATTTAGTGCCTTTCGCGTTTGCCGGGCTGGGTTATATGTTATTTCGTAAAACCCATCAACTACTCGAACTCGACTATTTGGCTGTTAGTTTGCGCCTCGTCGGTGCCATGCTCACGCTCATTGGTGCGGCCGCACTCTCTTCTATTAACTTTGATGATATTTATTACTTTTCAGCCGGTGGCGTATTTGGTGACGTAATCGCAGCCTCGGTGATGCCGTACTTGAATTTTGTCGGCTCAACCATCTTATTACTGACATTTTTAGCCACCGGGCTGACATTGGTGACCGGAATTAGCTGGCTGCAGGTCGCCGATAAGCTCGGTGAGTTATGCATTACTGGTGCACTATGGTGTTATGAACGTATTCGCAGCGTATGGCAGTCGGATGGCACTAAAGGTCGCGATCGCGATACTAAAAAGGCAGCAGCTGACAACGAACACGACGATGATACGCTCGATACTTCGGATTGGGATGAATCCACACTAGTTGAGCAAAAGGCGGAGGCCAAGCAAGAACCTGTACTGAACTTACCTTCATTGTCGGCATTAGATGAACACGAAATAGATAAAGAGGACGAGCCGCCGTTCGAACCGGATCCTGTCTTAGACGACAGCGATGCGCCTCGGTTTTCTAAACAGGCGGCGGAAGCACGTAAACGCAGTGAGCCTGAAGCCGCAACGGAAACCAAAGCACAACCTGAATCGCCAGTCGAGCAAGCAGGGCAGGGCGATACCCAAAGTAACGAGACGGAAGCGTTACCACCATTACCTTCGATTGAGTTGCTCGATAGACCGAATAAGCAAGAGAACCCCATTACACAAGAAGAACTTGACCAAGTGTCACGCACGGTTGAAACCGTTCTCAAAGACTTTGGCGTTGATGTTACCGTTGCCAACGTGCAGCCAGGTCCTGTGATCACCCGCTTTGAGCTCGATCTTGCCCCCGGTGTTAAAGTATCGAAGATTTCTAACTTAGCGAAGGATATTGCTCGTACGCTATCAGCCGTCGCCGTGCGCGTGGTTGAAGTCATTCCGGGTAAATCCTATGTTGGTTTGGAGTTACCTAATAAACACCGTGAAGTGGTTCAGCTCAGTGAAGTTATTCATCGCGACGCGTTTCAAAACAGCCAATCGCCGCTGACCATGATTCTTGGTAAAAATATTGCGGGTTCGCCTGTGGTTGTTGACTTGGCGAAGATGCCTCACTTATTGGTGGCAGGTACAACAGGTTCGGGTAAATCAGTCGGTGTGAATGTGATGATCTTAAGCTTGCTCTACAAGAGCACACCGGAAGATGTTCGCCTGATTATGATTGACCCGAAAATGCTCGAATTGTCGGTGTATGAGGGGATTCCACACCTACTGACGGAAGTGGTCACAGATATGAAAGACGCCGCCAATGCCTTGCGTTGGTGTGTGGGCGAAATGGAACGCCGTTATAAACTCATGTCGGCCTTAGGTGTGCGCAATCTTAAAGGCTACAACGCCAAAGTCGTGGCCGCTAAAGAAGCGGGTGAACCGCTCAAAGATCCTATTTGGAAGCCGGGTGATTCGATGGATGAAATGCCGCCTGAGCTCGAAAAACTGCCGAATATCGTCGTAGTCATCGATGAATTTGCCGATATGATGATGATTGTCGGTAAAAAAGTCGAAGAACTGATCGCGCGCATTGCGCAGAAAGCGCGTGCGGCAGGTATTCATTTAATTTTGGCAACGCAGCGGCCATCGGTGGATGTTATTACCGGTTTGATTAAAGCCAATATTCCTACGCGTATTGCGTTCCAAGTATCGTCAAAAGTCGACTCACGCACCATTCTCGATCAGCCGGGCGCGGAGCAGCTATTAGGGCAGGGTGATATGTTGTATTTGCCTCCGGGCAGCGGTTCACCCGTCCGTGTGCACGGCGCCTTTGTTGATGACCACGAAGTACACGCGGTGGTTGCGGATTGGAAGAAACGCGGTAAACCGAATTACCTCGAGGAAATCCTTTCGGGTGATCAAGGCGAAGACGCGTTATTACCGGGTGAGCAACAAGAAATGGACGAGGCTGAATCGGATCCTTTATATGATGAGGCGGTTGCCTTCGTGACCGAGACCCAGCGTGTTTCTGTGTCGAGTGTACAACGTAAATTCAGAATTGGTTATAACCGCGCGGCGCGTATCGTCGAACAAATGGAAATGTCGGGTGTCGTAAGTAGTGCTGGCAATAATGGCCAGCGTGATGTACTCGCACCGAGACCACCGAGGGATTAATATGAAGCAGTATGGAATCGCACTGGCGCTTATCGCGAGTGTGGTAATGAGCCCCTTAAGTTGGGCAACAGAACAAGCCAAACAGCAGTTGCAAGATAAAATGCAGCAACTCGAGAGTGTGCAAGCCAGCTTTGAACAAACGGTTACCGGCAGTAGTGGTGAGGTATTACAAAGCCTCACCGGTGAACTGGCGTTGCAACGACCTGCGATGTTGCGTTGGCGTAGTAATCCCCCCGATGACACCTTGCTTATCGCAGATGGTGAATCGGTTTGGTACTACAATCCGTTTGTTGAGCAAGTCACTGTTTATGCCCAGAGTAATGCAGTTGAAAACAGTCCATTGTTATTGTTGATGGAAGGCTCAAAAGAGCGTTGGCAGCAGTTTGACGTGACTTATGACAGTGCAGAGGGCGCGTTTGAAGTGGTGAACGAGAATACTGGTAGCGAGCTAAACTTGAGCTTCACCGGAGATAAGTTGACTCGTATCGTGCTTAAACAAAAGCAAGGGGATACCACCACTATCGCACTCACTGATGTGGTAATGAACGAACGCTTGCCGACCGACCTATTCCAATTTGCTATCCCTGAAGGTGTCGAGGTCGATGACCAACGGTGAACTGGCGTTTGAAGAAGAACATGACTTTAGGCCACTGGCTGCGCGAATGCGTGCGCAGTCGCTGGACGAGTATGTAGGTCAAACACATCTACTTGCCGAAGGTAAACCCCTGTGGCAAGCGGTCGCGCAAGGACGTTTGCACTCAATGATTTTGTGGGGACCGCCCGGAACAGGCAAAACCACTCTGGCAGAACTCATGGCGACCTCCGCCGATGCGACCGTATCACGTTTAAGTGCTATTACCTCAGGTGTGAAAGAGATTCGCCAAGCCATTGATGAAGCAAAACAGCGCGCTCAGCAACAAGGTCGCCGCACCTTACTGTTTGTCGATGAGGTACATCGGTTTAATAAAAGCCAACAAGATGCTTTCCTACCTTTTATCGAAGATGGCACGGTAATCTTTGTTGGTGCAACGACTGAAAATCCCGGTTTTGAGCTCAACAATGCACTATTGTCACGCGCCCGCGTGTATCGTCTTGAATCTATCAAGGCTGAAGATTTGCGAGCGCTTTTACAGCGCACCTTGCAAGATCCTGAGCGCGGTCTAGGCGCGCGTCACATCAGGCTCACCCCAGAAGCGGAAGACAGGCTGCTGGACTTAGCGAGCGGTGATGCACGCCGCATGCTCAACTACCTTGAAGTTGCAGCGGATTATTTATCCGAAGGCGAGGCTGAGCTTAACACCGAATTACTCTTGCACGCAGTCGGCGAGCAGCAAGCGGCCTTTGATAATAAAGGTGATCATTTCTACGACATCTTATCGGCATTTCATAAGTCAGTGCGTGGGTCATCACCCGACGGCGCACTGTATTGGTATGCACGTATTCTTGTCGGGGGCGGTGACCCTTTGATTGTCGCAAGAAGACTACTCGCCATTGCATCGGAAGATATCGGTAATGCCGACCCGCGTGCATTACAGATTGCCTTAAATGCATGGGATACGTTTCACCGTGTCGGTCCCGCAGAGGGTGAACGGGCGATTGCACAAGCGGTAGTGTATTGTGCCAGTGCTGCGAAAAGTAACGCCGTTTACAATGCGTTTAAAGCTGCCGTCGCGGCCGCAAAAGCTCACCCAACGGCTGAGGTGCCGAGCCATTTGCGTAATGCACCGACCAAGATTCATAAAGAGCAAGGCTACGGTGAAGATTACCGTTATGCTCATAATTATCCTAATGCCTATGTGGCAGGAGAGCGCTACTTACCGGATGCGCTCGCAGACGCATACTTCTATCAGCCTGAACCGCGTGGTTTAGAAATAAAAATTAAAGACAAACTGCTCTGGCTTCGTCAACAAGACGAACGTAGCGAATGGCAACGAGGAAAGTCTGATGACAAGCCTTAGTCAATGGTTAATGGTCGCCGCGGGTGGCGCGATTGGCGCAAGTGCACGGCACGGCGTGGCTTTATTGATGTTAAGCACGGGTTGGCGGTTCCCTTTTGCGACGTTGATCGTTAACATAATAGGTTCTTTTTTATTAGGCGCTGTATACGCACATGTGCAACATCAAGGACTCTCAGAGTCCGTGCGGTTATTTGTCGGCGTTGGCTTGCTCGGAGCCTTCACAACGTTCTCCACGTTCTCGGTTGAAGTGGTGCAGTTGGCGACTCAAGGTGAGTGGGGGCGAGCCTCAGTAAATATCGTACTCAACGTGGGACTCTGCGTGCTAGGTGTCGCAGCAGCCATGGCGTTGTATAATTTCTTTATCATTAAACCGAATTAAGTGAAGTAGGATATCCATGCTAGATGCAAAATATTTCCGCGAGGAACTGCAACAAACCGCTGAGCGTTTAAAAACACGCGGCTTTGAGCTGAACATCGATGAGATTCAAGCACTCGAAGAACAGCGCAAATCGATCCAAGTAAAAACTGAGCAGTTGCAGGCTGAGCGTAACAGTCGCTCGAAAGCGATTGGTAAGGCAAAGCAGGCGGGTGAGGATATCCAGCCGTTATTAGACGCGGTGAGTGATTTAGGTTCACAGCTTGATGCAGCAAAAGAAGAGCTGCGTGAAGTACAAGACAAACTCGGCGCGTTGATTATGGGTGTGCCCAACTTGCCAGCTGAAGGCGTGCCTGAGGGTAAAGATGAATCGGAAAATCAAGAAATCAGCGTGTGGGGTGAGCCTCCGCAACTGGATTTTGAACCCAAAGATCATGTTGAATTGGCTGAAGCCTTGGCAAAAGGTATGGATTTTGAAGCCGCAGCTAAATTAACCGGCGCGCGCTTTGTCGTGATGCGTGGCAAGATTGCGCGTCTGCATCGTGCATTGACCCAGTTCATGTTGGATACGCATACAGAAGCCCATGGTTACGCTGAAACCTATGTACCTTATTTAGTAAATCATGACAGCCTTTATGGCACGGGGCAGTTACCTAAATTTGGTAAAGACCTGTTCCATATTCAGGGTGAGACAGAAGAGCAGATCCCACTGTCACTGATTCCAACCGCTGAAGTGCCACTCACTAATTTAGCGCGTGATGAGATTTTCGATGAAGCTGAATTGCCAGTAAAATTAACCGCGCATACACCATGCTTCCGCAGTGAAGCCGGTTCACACGGTCGTGATACGCGCGGTCTGATTCGTCAGCATCAGTTTGATAAAGTAGAGTTGGTTTGGCTCGCGCACCCAGAGCAGTCAATGGATGCGCTTGAGCAGCTCACCCAGCACGCTGAAACCATCTTACAAAAGCTTGGCTTAGCGTATCGTAAAGTGTTGTTGTGTACTGGTGACATGGGCTTTGGTGCAACTAAAACCTACGATCTTGAAGTTTGGTTACCGGCGCAAAATACCTATCGTGAGATTAGCTCATGCTCAAACATGGGTGATTTCCAAGCGCGTCGTATGCAAGCACGTTTCCGTCGTAAAGGCGCGAAGAAACCCGAGTTATTGCACACGTTAAATGGCTCAGGCCTGGCAGTAGGACGTACCTTGGTGGCATTACTCGAGAATTATCAACAAGCCGATGGTTCAATTGTGATTCCAGAAGTATTGCGCCCGTACATGGGTGGTATCGAGCGCATTGAGGCGTGATCGGTTAAATACACTTCGCGGGTTTGGGTAAGCCCGCAATGCGTGTTGCCTGTTTAGCAGGCCCTTTAGGAAACAGTCGGTAGAGATATCGGCTGTTTGCTTTTTCTTCGCCGAGTTTCTTCTTCATCGCTTTTACCAGCACACGCATGGCCGGGCTGGTGTCATATTCGCGATAAAAATCCTGCACAAAATGCACCACTTCCCAATGAGCAGGCGTCATCTCGATATTCTCAAGCTCAGCAAAATGCAGAGCGAGCGGCTCGCTCCAATCGTCAAGGTGAGCTAAATAGTTGTGTTTGTCGGTTTCGTACTGCTTACCGTTAAATTCAATCATACTACCAAATCCAATGTTGCGTATGCGTTATAAGCTCCACCCATTGAGCATCGCTAATCACCTCGACCCAATCGACCGGTGCTATAGCCATCTCATGCGCTGGGATGACTATTTTACACAATTGCAAAGCCTGGGGACACGTCGCGGGTAAGTCCTTTGCAGAATCAGCGGTCAGGAGGATCGCGGTATGCTCAGTGAGCAATGCGTGCTGTTGCTCAAGCCAACTAATGAGGGGGCGCGTTTGAAGCCAATGAGTGGAATTTAGTTGCATGTGATCACCTCCGCAAAATTAAGCAGTAAGGCGTTTAAATCGCGTTTGGCTGTCCACTCGAATTCAATATCATCGTTATCCAGTTGGGGCTCAAAATCGCTAGCTATCAAGATAGGCTCGGCATCGAGTAGTTCTAACATACCGTAGCGTTTATGAAGCTCAGACTGTAACGACATCCACGCATTATCCAGCATGATGAGTTGTACTGACTGATCTAAGCTGGCGAGCGATAAGACTAAATCGAGCGCTGAACGGGCGCATTCAAGTTCAGGGCTTAATTGAACAATGGCATAGTTCTTACTCATGATAAGGTCACCACTTTATCCGCCGTATTCATCCAATTTACCAACTGAGTGAGTCCCGCAGGTTCAAAGGCGGGGTTAAATTGCTCAATACCCTGACGTTCTGCAGCCGTATGACAGACCACCAAGTCGAAGTGATGCTGTCCTGCCAGCCCACACCAGCTTTGGCTGTACGGGTTGTTGGCCGCAGCGGCGCTGGCAAGGCTCACCGCATCGGCGTAGAAGAAAACGCCCGTCAGCGTATAGCCATCGTTAATTGCTTGTTCTGCAAAGCGCAGCGCCGCGCGATGTCGTGCATCGGCGTGCATACCTGCTTTGATAATGAGTGTCAGGTTCATGATGCTCAATGAGTCTATTGGTAAAAAAAAGCCCCGCAAAAGGCGGGGCTCAATTAAACACGCTATTGTGTGTGTTTAATCGTCGCCGTTAAATGCCATCAATAATGTTAGCAAGTTAACGAACAAGTTATAAAGCGAAACATACAAAGTTACCGTGGCTAAGATGTAGTTACGCTCGCCGCCGTGAATAATTTCACTGGTTTGATACATAATCAACATCGCCATCAATGGGATCATGATAGCCGACAGTGCTAATTGCAACGCAGGCATCTGGAAGAAGAAGTTAGCGAGCATCGCTACAACCACCATGATGATACCCGCAGTAATTAAACCGCCGAGCTTAGACATGTCTTTCTTAGTACTCAGTACATAACCTGATGTCGCAAAGAACGTCAATGCGGTGCCACCTAAAGCGGTTGCAACCATCTCGCCACCACCTGGCATTTGCAACGCCATATTAAGTAGTGGACCTAAGGTATAACCCAAGAACCCGGTAAGGGCGAAGGTCAAAACGATGCCCATGGCGCTGTCTTTGGTTTTATGAATACCAAACAGCAAACCAACATAAAGAATCAAGGTGATGAAAAAGCCTGGATAAGGCAAATTCATCATGGTGCTAATTGTTGCCGTCACAGCACTAAAAGCAAGTGTCATGGCAAGCAGTGCATAGGTGTTACGTAACACCTTATTCACTGAGCCGGCAACCTGCTGCTGACCGACATACATCTGACTACGATCGTTCATAGTTTTCTCCGTTGATTAACGCTAGTTTTTAAGACTCAAAATTTTTTAAAAAGTTTCTTTATAAATGATGCTTGTATACCCTTAGTATATGGGTACTGATACTACCTTTAAAGTAGTTTCTTAGGTAGGAAATTCGGTTTATTACCGCGAGTTAGCTCGAAAAGTGATCGCTTTGATTAAATCATCGCCAAACGAACCATATTTGACGACTTTATTTAAATTTTTACTTTACAAGCGCCGCGAAGGTCTTTAATATTCGCCTCGTCTTCAGGGGAAAGCCCCAAGGACAACGGAGAGGTGGCAGAGCTCGGTTGAATGCACCTGACTTGAAATCAGGCGTGGGTTCACACCCACCGGGGGTTCGAATCCCTCCCTCTCCGCCAAATTTCGAAAAGCCCGCTCATCGAGCGGGCTTTTTTCGTTTTAGCCTACTATTGTACTTCACATGCGTTGCTGAATATACTGAGGCAATAATAAGAGATGGAGTGCGCCTCATGGAAGCGAGCCAACCACCCGCGACCCACATTTTATGCAAAAACTGTGATACCCCCCTTCAAGGTGAGTATTGTCATCGTTGTGGTCAGCAGGATAAACGCTACTTACGCAGTATATTTGCCGTTGTCGGCGACTTAATGGGCGAATTGGGTCATTGGGACTCTCGGTTTTACCGAACGCTCAGCGGCTTATTTATGCGTCCAGGCTTCTTGTCACTTGAATTTGTCCGAGGACGGCATGCCTCATACGTGCCCCCGTTACGTATGTATTTCTTCATGTCGTTGATTTCGTTCATGGTAATGCGTGCGTTGGTCGACTTTACGCCACAAGTCAATCAAGACCTATCGCCTGAGCAACAAGCCGAAATTCAACAGCAGATTGATAAAGCCGACGCAGTTTTGGCGACACAGAAGGAACCCACTGCGGATATAACACCACCGGATGAAGAGCCGGCAACGCTCAATCTCGATTTAAAGGAGTTTCCGTTATTAGATGCCGAGGATGAAAAGTTGCTTGAGCAAAAGCTTAAGTTAATGCAACAGAATCCTGACGCATTTATTGAGCGGCTAGTGGGGAACGCGCCTCAAGCGATGTTGCTCATGCTCCCGTTCTGGGCACTATTGCTTAAACTGTGCTACCCCTTCAGTAAGCATTATTACATTGAGCACTTGGCTGTTGCGTTGCACACCCATGCCTTTTTGTTGTTGTCGTTTATGATGCTGACAATTACGGATTCCAGTGCGGCTTGGTTGAGTACACAATTCGACTATCCATGGATTGATGAGCTTGCCAGTTACGCCGAGAACATACTGCTGATGTGGATGGTGGCGTACCTGCTGTTTACCCAGAAACTGTTTTATCAGCAGTCATGGCCCATGACGCTCTTTAAGTTTTTCATTTGCTCTTTTATTTATGTCTTTTTAATAGCAGCCGCTTTCTTAGCACTGGTCGTGCTGGGCTTGCTGAGTAGTTAACCTAACGAGGTTTGTATGTTTTTTGAAACGTTAGCGCAGATTGTAAAAGATAAACATCAACAAAGTATTGAGTTACCTGAAGGGTGGGCGCAAGGGCGTGCATTTTTTGGTGGGTTTAGCGCCGGTATTGCCGCTGATTTTATTCTTAAGCAGTTTGATGCGGCTTATCACATGCGCGCATTTAACGTGTCTTTTGTAGCGCCAACGGCGCCCGGGAGTGCGGATTTATCGCTGACTATATTACGTCAGGGATCCTCGGTTGTGCAGGTCAGTGCGCAAATTATTCAAAATGGCGAAGTGACCTTATTTGCACTGGCAAGCTTAGGTAAAGCACGCCAGTCGCAGGTGTTTGAAGACCAAGAGCCTGCGCCTGAGTTTGCTGCCCCCGAACAAGGTATGGGGATTCCCGATTCGCCCGTAACGCCTGAATTTGCTAAACATTTCGACTATCGTATTTTACGCGGCGGTATGCCGTTTAGCGGTCAAGTCGAGCGTGAATTCGGCGGTTGGGTAAGGTTTAGAAACGAACAGCACGAAATGACTATTGCGGCTGTTCTAGGTTTAGTGGATGCGTGGCCACCGGCCGTACTGCCGCGTTTGAAAAAGCCCGCACCGGCTTCATCGCTCACTTGGACCATTGAGTTTCCTGATAAGCGGTTGTCAGAAAAGCAAACCACCGCATGGTGGCGTTACTTGGCGACGATTGAATATGCCGCCGATGGCTACGGGCATAGCCGTGCCGGATTATGGGATGAGCAGGGCGAATTGTTTGCGATTAGCCGCCAAACCTTTACGGTGTTTGCATGAGTGAAAAAGCAAGCGACGTCAAGCAACACCTGTTATCAACCCAGCCAGGTTTTGAACTGGTCCTGCTTGAGCAGGACCATGTTGAACCGTTAACCCCTTCAGACATGGCACCGATCGAGGCATTGCCTCGTATTGTGATGCGGCAAATGTTGAGCTTACAGGCATCTAAAACCATTATTTCACGCGTCGAAGCACGCGCGGCTGAGCAGGGCGTGCGAATTGCACAATTAAGTTACGATGACTTATTAGAATGTGGGTTAAGTCGTAATAAGGCGGTCGCGGTGGGGGCTATTGAAGCTTATTGGCAACAATCGCGCGAAAAAATGCAGCAGTGGCCGCTATTGGATTGTGATGATCTCTTACGGGAAGTTCAGCAGATAAAAGGCGTGGGTCCTTGGTCGGCATCGATCTTGGCGATGTTTCATTTTGCTCATGAGGATCTTTTTCCTATTCAGGATAGTTCACTACGAAAAGCTATTGCGTTGTTGAAAGAACGCGACGTCATCATTATTCCCGATCGAGCGACACCTTATAGATCCTATCTAGCCTGCTATTTGTGGCAATTACTCGATCAGAAACGGATTTAACTTCAAATCGAGACTTCACAGAAAATCGACTGAGTTTAGTTAACAAAATGTTCGATTTTCAACTTGATAAATCGCCATTTTTGCTCAAATTTATTCTCGCTTTAATCAGCAAAACCTATGTTCAATCAATTGTTGAGAGGAATTATGCAAAAATGGCGAAAATTATTTTAGCAATCAACAACCCTATTGTTAGCGCAGGGATGCGCACCGTAGTCGAACAAAACTTTTCTGATGAAGTCGAAACGGTCGAATCCATGCCGCAGTTGCGCTTAGCGGTAAATGAACACCCCAATTCAATCGTGGTGTTGGGCTGCTCCTTAGCAGGTGATGCGACAGTAGAAAATTGGCGTCGACTAAAACGCCGCCACGAAGACATCAAGCTCATTGTGTGGGGGAAATGCTATCAAGACGTGTTAGATTTTCAATGCGGCGTGCAAGAAGTCGACGGCTACTTGCTCGAGTCGGGCAGTAGCCAAGAATTGGTTACCGCGATATCGTCTTTGCGTCAGGGCTCCGTATTTGTGGCGGCACCGATTGCCGAATACTTAGCCAAAAACCCGTATGGCGATAAACGACGTAATATTGTTGAGCAACTGAGTGACCGAGAACTTCAAGTCATGCAAATGATCGGTCGTGGCGTGCGCGTAAGTGAAATCGCGGAGCATTTGTGCATCAGCAGTAAAACGATCAATACATTTAGGTATCGAATTTTTGCAAAGCTTAATATTAATAGTGATGTACAATTGTCCCATCTAGCATTACGAGCGGGACTCGTTGAACTATTAGAATTTGAAGGTGTATGAGCAACCAATTTGATGCAGAAAACTTTCTGAGACACCTGACTCATCAGCCCGGCGTTTATCGCATGTATGATGAGTCAGGCGATGTCATCTATGTCGGCAAAGCCAAAGACTTAAGAAAACGCGTATCGAGCTACTTCCGTGAGAAAGTCGATCGCGTGAAGACACAAGTCTTAGTTAAGCAAATTGCCGACATGGATGTCACGGTCACCAATACCGAAGCCGAAGCGCTTATTCTCGAGAATACCTATATCAAAAAATATCGCCCGCGTTATAACGTCTTACTACGCGACGATAAGTCCTATCCCTACATTATTATGACCGATCATACGCATCCGCGATTAGGTTTTCATCGCGGTGCGCGGCGCCAAAAGGGTGAGTATTTTGGTCCGTTTCCTAACGGAGCCGCGGTGCGCGAGAGTCTGCGACTGATGCAAAAGTTATTTCCTATTCGTCAGTGCGAGGATGCCTATTACCGAGCCCGCAGCCGTCCGTGTTTACAGTATCAGCTGAAAAGGTGCTTAGCGCCTTGCGTGAACGTCTGCACAGATGAGGAATACGATGAGCAAGTGCAACTGGCACGGCAGTTTCTCAACGGCAAGAACCAACAGGTCATTGATCAGCTTGTAACGCGCATGGAAAACGCCAGTGAGTCGCTCGACTTTGAGCGCGCGGCACGCTACCGCGATCAAATTGCCATGCTAAGACGTACCCAAGAACGTAACTCAGTGACGGGGGCGCAAGAGGAGCTCGACGTCATCGGTTTTGCGCGCGGTAACGGTGTAACCACCGTACAAATGCTGTTTATCCGTGATAATCACTTACAAGGTAGCCGCAGTTATTTTCCTAAAGTACCGGCGGATACATCGGATGAAGAAGTCCTTCAAGCCTTCTTATTGCAGTTCTACCTAAACCAAAGTTCTGGGCGCAAAACTCCCGCCGAAATTGTGCTACCCGATGAGATCAAACACGATCCTGTGCTAGGTGAGGTACTCGGCGAAGCCGTCGGTCGCAAAGTCCGTTTACTTCATAACGTGCGCGGAGAGCGCAAGCAATACCAGCAGCTCGCTAAGAAAAACGCCGTTAATGCGTTGGAAGGTAAACTGAATCAACAAAGCACCATGAATCGTCGAACATCAGCGCTTCAGCAAGTGCTTGAACTCGGGATCCCGATTCAGCGCATGGAATGTTTTGACATCAGTCATACTATGGGTCAGCAAACGGTCGCATCCTGCGTGGTGTTTGACCAAAACGGACCCAAGAAATCGGATTACAGACGCTATAATATTACCGGAATCACGCCTGGCGATGATTACGCCGCGATGGCGAAGGCACTGGCTAAGCGTTATGACAACGCCAAGGAAAACGGCAACATTCCTGATATTTTGTTTATCGACGGTGGTAAAGGACAACTGGCGCAAGCCGAGAACTACTTTGCCGATTGGGGTAAAGACGCGCCTATGCTGATAGGTGTCGCAAAAGGGGAGTCCCGTAAGCCCGGATTAGAGACATTGATCATGGCAGGAAGCCACGAAACGATTCCTTTGAATAAGGATGCCAGCGCATTGCATTTAATCCAGCATATACGCGATGAATCGCACCGATTCGCCATAACAGGGCACCGCCAGAAGCGTAATAAAGTCAAGCGAACGTCGAGTTTAGAAGAGATCGAGGGCATTGGCGCTAAGCGTCGGCAAAAGATTTTAAAAAATCTTGGTGGATTACAAGAGGTAAAAAACGCTAGTATTGACCAACTAGCCAATGTCCCGGGTATTAGTCGTGCACTGGCTGAAAAAATATATTACTCATTTCGATAGCGACAGCAGGGCGACCGTGCCACTGAGCTAAAAAAAGGATTGCGGATAATGAAGTGGAATATCCCAAATATTTTGACGAGTTTTAGGATTTTATTAATCCCGGTATTTTTGATTGTGTTTTATTTACCGTTTGAAGATGCTCGTTTTTGGTCGGCGTTTATTTTTTGGCTCGCCGCAATTACCGATGCGCTCGATGGCTGGATTGCTCGTCAATTTAATCAGTTTACTGAGTTTGGTGCATTTCTCGATCCCGTTGCCGATAAAGCAATGGTTATCGCAGCATTAGTCGTACTGGTTGAAGATTACAACGCGTGGTATATCACTGTACCGGCATTAACCATGATCTGTCGCGAGCTCATTGTGAGTGCACTACGTGAATGGATGGCGCAACGAGGCAATCGGGATAAAGTAGCGGTATCTAATTTAGGCAAATTAAAAACCATTGCACAAATGGTCGCGTTAATCGGTCTTTTGTGGGACGCAAATATCTGGACATTCTGGATTTCAATCGTTTTGTTCTTTACTGCATTTGTTCTTACATTATGGTCGATGTGGGAATATTTACGCGCTGCAGGGTCACAATTGACTAGAAATTGATAGGTTTGCGCTAAAAATAGCCAAACAGTCACAAAAATCACAAAAAGTCGTTGACGTATTTCATTTAAACAGTAGAATGCGACGGCAGATGGCGATGCGGGAATAGCTCAGTTGGTAGAGCACAACCTTGCCAAGGTTGGGGTCGCGAGTTCGAGTCTCGTTTCCCGCTCCAAACCATCGGCGGGTTGGCAGAATGGCTATGCAGCGGATTGCAAATCCGTGGATCTCGGTTCGACTCCGGGACCCGCCTCCATGACTTGGTTTACTTTTAGTGCCCGGGTGGTGGAATTGGTAGACACAAGGGATTTAAAATTCTTTGTGTGTAAGTCAAAAAATAGGTTTAAAGCCTTGATTTTATTGACTTAATTTTTTAAAATCTTTTCAGATATTGCTGTTATAGTGTGTTATATATAACAGTAAATCGGCAAGCTTTGCGGCCGTGGTGGAATTGGTAGACACAAGAGATTTAAAATCTCTCGCTTGTAAAAGCGTGACGGTTCAAGTCCGTCCGGCCGCACCATCTATTTTTTTACCTTTCTCGATATATCTATATCCTTATTGATTTTTACTTCTCTTTTAATTAAGGTTATCTAATTTTATTAAAAATCACACTAAGAAGTTAAATTTATGATCGATAAAAATAAATACCTTACAGATAGAGAAAAATACAGTTTAATTGTAGGTCGTGGTAATTTTTGGAACAAAATATTTTTCGATTTCTACATCGATACGGATTATTTAGATAAAGATATAATAAGAATTAATTATATTTCTGAAGATTATGAAACTGAAGAAGAACACGAAGAAGAATTTGAAATAGATCTTGAATCAGCGTACCAGTTCGATTTAGAAAGAGAAGTTTACGACGAAAACGAAGAGGAACATTGTCTTTTAACCTTTAAAATAAGACAATTCGAATGGGAAATTTATCTTCCATTACTTTATATGGAAGATTTTGAAAAGATGATTGAAAGACGAAATAACGATTTAAAAATGTTCGATATAGTCGAAATTGAAGAAAGAATTATAGATATGTCTATTGATGACACAATTGACGTTGTAGTTCATCTAAGTAATTTACCAGAAGATTATTTAACAATAGCAGATCGTTATATTTCATTAGAAGTTGATGAAAAGGTTAGTTCTTTGGTCGGTGAGTTTTATGTCGAAGAATATTTAGATATTCATAACAGCAAGAAATATAAAAACTTTATTGAACGTTCAAGAATGAAATATTTAATGTTTAAAGGCAGGGACGAACTGAGAGAAATTAGTACTATTATACGTGAATACAACCAGTTAAAAAAAGAAGATTTGATCGAACTTCTATTATCATATAAAAGATCTGATACAGATAGATTAATGTTTAAAGATTGGTTGATAATCAAACGTATTCATAAAATTTTAAAAAGAAGATCAGAATTGGATTATATAGATAAAAATCAGTATTCTAATTTTATAAATACGATAATCAGCAGAGCTTATAAAAAAATACCAGATAAGTATTAAAACGCCTTTTAAGGCGTTTTTTTATATCTGATAGGTAAACATACTAAAACAATAAAAAAAGCCCTTAAAGGGGCTTAAAAGGGCTTAAAATTGTTATTCTTCTTCTTTTAAACATTCTTCAATAAGATGTGAGTTAAAAATATAATCAAGTGGTGATATACAGATCTCACCTGTTATTTGATTCATTTTTAATAACATAAAAATCCACATCATTATACCTAAATATAAAGCTACCCCGCCCAAATTAAAATTATCGTTATCATTATTATTATTACTCATTATAATCCTCCTCATTTTCTGAAAAACTTGTTTGTATAGATTTTTTATTATCTTTATAAGAAATTTTGATCCAGTTATCTCTTTGTTCTCTTATATCTTCCCATTTTCCACGTCCGAAAAAGAAAGGGTTGGCAGCAAAAACACCTCGATCAACAGTTCTTATAATATCGGCCTTTTTAAGTTGAGTTAATTTATTATCTACAACTTGAATAGAACTTAATTTTAAAGTCTCTTTTAATTGTTTTTTAATAGATGAATTTAAAACTATTTGACCGTTATAATTAATATTCTTCAACAAAGCTACGATGAAATCAGTCAAAGAAACTGGTAATTCACTTAATAAAACAATATCTTTTATATATAGTTTTATATAATCTGGTTCTTTCATTACATAAGTATCTTTAAAGGTTTTATTTTCTTTTGAATTACCTTCTTCATCTGTTTTAGTTTCTGAGAATTCTTTTGATATTTTTTCTTTTTTAAATCTTTCAAACTTCCACTGATCTTCAGTATTTTTCATTTTGTTTAAGAAATTATTAATATTTCTTTTTGATTGTTTATTATTATTATTATTCATTTTAATACCTCATTTTTTGTTATATATTCATCTGTATATTAATTTTAAATAAAATCAATACCTAATTTTAAAAAATTAGGATTTTGTATTATTTAATTAAAAATATTAATTATGAAAATATATAAATACTAATCATAGAGGTTAGGATTAAAAATAAATACTAATCATAGAGATTAGGAAACCTAATCATAGAGGTTAGGAGTTCTAATCATAGAGATTAGGATTTAAAGATTAAAAAACAGTTAAAAAATATTGATTTTTAGCGGTTATATTCAAATTATAAAAAAATATTCTCTTCTTTTATTTTATAACAGTTAAATTTTAAAGAATTCTTATAGCGATCATTTTTATTAAAATGTTTTCTTGATTGTTAACGATATACTGAAAATATTGATCGCAGTTTTCTTTTTATTCTGGTTATAAAAATCAAAGATTTTTATTTTTATGGTGAAATCGAAAAATATTTATTTTGAAAAAAGAGCATTGCTATTTTTTAAAATATAAATATGAGCATCCAAATTTATTATATGAAAAATAGAAAATTAGCAGCAGCTAAATTTTATATTTTGAATGACTTAAAAATTAATTTTTTTATGCCGCTGGTCGGTATAAAAATAATTGGTTTTTAACAGCAAAGATTTTTAAGAAAGGAACTTTCTTAAACCCGCGACCTATCAGCTAAAACGTAGTTTTTGCGTTAAGATAGGTATTCGTGGGTTAACCTTTCTTAAAAGAAATGTATTTTAAAAACTTGATTTATTTTATTTCTATGTTAAAAAAAATATATAAACAAAAATAAAAAAGGAAAAAAAATGAATAATGAAATTAATGACGATAGAGCACTAGTAATTTTAGAAATGATTGTTGAAGCAGAGTTAACAAAAAATGAGATAAAAATATTTTATTTTATATTACAACATATTAAAACAATTCAAAAAAAAGATTTATTTCAAGATTATTTTATTATAAACAAGTCCGAAATGTCTAAAAAATTAGATACTAAAATGTACATTATAGAACGAACGTTAACGAAAGTTATTAAAACTGGATTTATGTATAAACTTGGTAAAAATAAATATTCCTTAATGCCTTTTTAAAAAAAATAAAAATTTAGAGAATGAATAATTTTGTTGCGATAAGAACTAAATATTATAAAAAAAATGCTTTTACTAAACTTTTAAAACATTGTAAAAGAATAGTTGATAAAACTTATAACGCTTTTGCTACTAAGTCGGTTAGAGGTGAATATACGAAAAATAATTTTTCTTTTGAATTTCGTAAACTTTCGGATTGTAGAAAAGAATATAAAGAGATAAATAAAAAAAGACCTAGGAAAGATTTTAATGAATGTTTTGAACATCTTTTAATTTTTAGCCGTGATCAATTTGAAAAAATTGAGCGATTAGCCGAAAAAAAAGGTAAATCAAAAGAATATATTGAAGAACTTTTTAAAAAATATATTGATGAATATTGTCAAGATATAAAAGAAAAATACGGCTTTGAGCCGCTTGGTTTTCATTTTCATATGGATGAAGGGTATGATGATGAAAATGGCAATTTTAAAAGAAATATTCACGCTCATGTTCACTTTTATAATTATGATTTTAAAAACAAATTATCACCTCTTAAAAAAATTCAAAAAAAAGTTTCAGACCCTGAAACAGGTAAAAAGGAGGTCAATCCTGCCTTTTCTGATTTTCAAACAATAGCCGCTAAAACATTTAAAAAATTAGGCTTTAAACGAGGTATATCAAAACAATCAACGGAAAAAGAACATTTAGATCGTGATGCATATATTGCCCAAAAACAAAAAGAGATTGAAAAAAACCAAATTTTAATTGCTAAAAAACAAGAGGAACAAAGAGAAAAACAAAAGAGAATTGAACAAGAGCAAGAAAGAAAACAAGAAGAACAAAAGCAAAAAGAACAAGATATTTTAAAAATAAATGAAAAAATAGAAAAAGAAAATAAAAAATTAAATGATCTAAAATATGATAATCATTTATTAAATCAAAAACATAAACTTTTAAAAGATGAATATAATAATTTACAAAATATTTTAAATCAACTTCATACTAAAATAAATAACTTTTTAAGTAATATGAAAGATTGGTTAAGTAAAACCTTTAAAAGTCGTATCGAGGCAGAAATTGATTATAGTAATAATGTTAAAAAATCAAAACAAGAACTAGAGGATTTAAAAAGAGAAGAAGAATATAAAGAATACCAAGAAAAAATAAATGAAGTTATAAATTTAACTAAAGAACCAAAAGAACAAAAATTAAGAATTTTAGACAAAAAGAAAAGCCCGAAAAAATAAATAAAAGTCAATGATTTATTTGATTTTTGTTGTATTTATGTTAATATGAAAATATAACAAAATGGGAGATTTATGAAAAGAAATTTTAAATTAAGAACAAAAGAAAAACCACTTGAACAAAGAAAAAAAGAACTATTAGAAAGAGTTAAAAAAAATAGTTCTAAATTAGAATTTGAACTTTATTTGAAAAGTAAAAAAGAAAATAAAGATCAATAAAAATTAAAACCTCACAATATAAAAAAGGAGGTAATAAAAAAGAAAAAATCGGAGTAAACTAATGAATACTATAATTAAAATAACATTAATAATTTTTTTATCAATAACAAATATAAATAATTTTGTTTTTGCTAATAACGATATTACAAGAACAAAAGGAAAAGGCTTAGGGGCTGATTATTACCCTATATATGTAGATAATCAACCCAGATTTATAAAAGCAGAAACCGCCCATAACTGCTATTTAGGATCTGCAGTTGATTTAGATTTACCAGGTTGCCAAGAATATACAGTTTATACACCTCCAAGTTGTAGTAATGACTTTTATTCTTGTGATAGTGGTGAGGTATTAGGTGAATTAAAAGAAAAAGATGATGTTGCAGTTTGGACTTGTCAAAATAAAAGAGGTGATAAAGAAATCTGCGACAAAATGAAAAATAATAATAATGAGCCTTTGGTTGATTTGTGTGGAAATGATTTATATTCTTGCGAAAATGGATCTAAATTAGAAAATAAAAATACTTTTAATAAGTCGTGGGTATGTAAAAAAACATATGATGAAATAAAAAGTAGAAAGTTTAATTGTCAAAATTATTATTTAGGTTATTGAAAATAAAAAAATATATGTAATATTTAAAAATAGGATATATTTTAAAACTTCCACCTTTTGTTAATTGTTAAATATATCCTAAAAAGGGCTTTTAAGCCCTTTTTTTTATTTGATAGGTGAATACATTAAAACAATAAAACCCCCCCTAAAAAAGACCTAAAAAAGCCTTTAAAATTATTATTATTATTATTAATTAAAAAAATAAAGGGCTATTAAGCCCTTATATTTTTATTCAGAAAAAAACAAAGTAAACTTTTCCGATTGCTTTTTTTAGAATTCTAAAACGTAAACTTAAAAAATTTGCAATCAATCAAATAAATTAATAGATTTCAACCGTTCTTTTTCAGTAAATACATTATCATAATTAGACGAAACGATATAATCAGAATAATGATCTTGTAGCATTTTAACACTCGTTCCGCAGTGTTGCGAAATCATAAACAATTTTTTACCTTCCTGTATTTTTCTGGTTATAAATGTATGTCTTAAATTGTAAATAACAAAATTTTCTAAATCGTGTTTTTTAAAAAAATCTGGATGTTCTTTTTTTAAGTTTCTTACTATATCTGAAAATTCTGGAAATTCTTGATCGTATTCTCTTAAAAATAAATAATCATTTTTACCTTTATTTTTTGTAAATTCTTTTATTGTATAAACTGCTAAATCTGGAATAATTATCTGTCTTGGTTTTGTTTTTGATACTGGTAAATAAATATAATTATTTTCGTTTTCTCTGTTTGATATATTTATATTACTCATTTTTAACCGTTTTAACTCTCCAACTCTTGCCCCTGTTGAATATAAAAGTTGAAACATAAAAATCAAAAGGTTTTTATTTTCTTTTCTAAGTTTGTTTTTTTCGTTGCTTTCTAACCTCATTAAAAAGGTTAAAAGTTCGTTATACTGTTTAAAAGTTAAAGGAAAACGTTTTTTTACGAATGGTTTAATTATTGGTTTTGGGTAGGTTGGTTTACCATCAATATATTCTTCATCCTCAGCATATTCGAAAATCTTGTTTAATGCTGTTCTTAAATAGGACAGTTGAGGTTTGGATCTTGGTATTTCAAAAATTTCTTTTAACTCTTTTCTTTTAAGTTTTCTAACATCATAATTTTCATAAAGATCAATTATTTCTTCAAGTCTTGTTTTTATTTTTGTCCAAGTTGTTTTTGGGTGTTTTGTTTCTTCTAAATGTTTAATAACTTGCTTAGCAATATATCCAACCGTTTTTTTATTGTCGTGTTGGATCGTTATCTGCCCAGATTTTTCAGCATTTAACAAAAAAATCTGCTCTTGAAGTTTTACCTTTGCTTCTTCTAAATCGTCCGTTTTAGTCGATTTTAAGCGTCTTTTACCGTCTGGACTATAATAGCCCATATAGATTTTTTTACTGCCTTGTTGGGTGTATAAAAAAGCTTTTTCGTTAGGGTGTTGATATAGTTTCACTGTTATAGACTCTGTTATAGTTTCAAAATGACCTTATAAGATATTGAAACAAAACAGGAAAAAATACAACCGATTAATTTAAAATCCCTCGCTGGTAACAGCGTGCCGGTTCAAGTCCGGCCCCGGGCACCAATTCCGATTGTTTCAAAGTCTATTAAATGCCGCGAGCCATTGATTATACTGGGCTTCAAGGCAAATCCTGATTACCTCTGTCTACATTAAATCGTTGCAAATCGATACTAAGTGGTGCTACTTTTGGTGCTATATCAATTCGGTTATGCGGATGTAGCACCATGGCAGACGACAAGCTAGTCATCGAAAAACATAAGCACGTCGAACACCTCAAACCCTCGGACCGTGATGAATGGTATCGGGTAGCAGGTGGCACCGGTTTAAGGCTTCTTGTAAGAAAGCAGGGCGGTAAGTATTGGCGTTTAAAGTACCGGTTTCGTAAAAAGCAGAAGACGCTGGCGCTGGGTGTATTTCCTGAAGTAACTCTCAAACAAGCAAAAGATGGAGTTATTAAAGCCAAAGCTATGTTGGCTGACGGCGTTGATCCTGGTGATACAAAATCAACGAATACGAATGATAACAGTTTACGTTTTTATGCTGCTAAATGGTTGGAATATCAATCCCAGGCAACGGCGCGGATCTGGTCTGAAGACCACAAGGCGAGAGTTTGGAAACGTCTTGAAAACGGCATCCTTAAAAAACTGGGTGACAAGCTAATTACTGACGTCCGTAAAGAGGATATCAGACGTTTAATTGAGAATGTTGAGGCGAAGGGTCACCATGAAACCGCCAAGAGAATAGCGGACGATACACAGCGTTTATTTGAATACGTCGTTGATCAATACTCACTCGAAGACGATGTCGACATTCGTTTACTGCGACCCGTCAAAGTTATTTCCAAACCGGTTGTTCACCGAGAAGCCCTGGATATTAATAACCTACCATTCTTTATGCAGGATCTTGCTCGTTATACTGAGACAGGTAGGGAGTTAACAGCACTGGCGATTGAGCTACTGATTCTGACCTTTGTTCGTTCAGGGGAGCTTAGAGGCGCTCGTTGGGATGAGTTTGACCTAGATAACAAGGTTTGGTCGATACCTGCAGAGCGGATGAAAATGAAGCGGCCACATGAGGTGCCGTTATCGACTCAGGCATTTGATGTCATTAAACGTATAAAACGTATTACTGGCCATTATGAGTTGCTATTTCCGTCTGAAACCAAGCCCGGTGAGCCAATGTCCGATAATACGATGCGACAGGCTATGTTCAAAATGGGCTACTTTCCGAAGGCGAAAGATACCAAAGACGGTAGAATCGCCAAAACCTACCTTAAGTACCAGGATAATGCTCATTACCCGGATGGACGCTTGAAAGAAAAGGCTGTGCCACATGGCTTTAGAACCACGGCATCGTCAACGCTGCATGAGAGTGACCAGAAGTTTCGTTCTGACGCTATTGAGCGTCAATTAGCACACGTTGAACCAAACAAGGTGAAGGGCGCTTATTCGCATAAAGCTGAGTATTGGGATGAACGGGTTGAAATGATGGAGTGGTGGGGGATCGTCGTGTCACAAGGTAGAAAATAAATCATCTAAGGCTGTTAGAACGTCTTTAGGGCTTTGTATTTCACCATAAAACACTGACTAAAGAGCATATTACTTCTCATGTTTGAAGAGAAAATCCAGTTGTTTACCTAGGAGCTGCAATAGTTCTGGTGAACCTTTGCCATTCAATTTAAGATTTGCACGCTTACCGATTTCCCCACTGAACTTATATCCATCTTTATCGCCGATAAACTTTAAGCTGTCTACAGTATGCCTTTTGCCATCGAGCATAATCCTATATGCTTCTGTGACATCACGGCTTCCCGATATCTCCAGTTTGGCTGACGCATAATCTGATGCTTTAATACCAGAAGAACGTATGTTGACTAATTCGAGGTTATCGACAACTTTTGTGAGTGCTCGTAACCAACTCTGGGGATCCACAGAAGGCTCGGAAACTATTAATCCAAAACCTGTAATCTCGCGCAAAGCATTGATAAATTTACGAAGAGAGCGAGGCGGAGTGACTATTCTGATGAACTTAGAATTGGCTTGAATTAAAAAGCGACACGTATAAAAATCAATCGATTCTGTCTCAATAGCAACTCCGAATGGATCTTCTACCATCTCTTTCTTAATAATTTTTTCGACGTACTTGCCAGATAGTTCGGTATTAGTCGATTTTGAAATAATGAAGCCTTCTTGTCGAGCATCAGCAAACTCGTTATCAAGCATTCTTTGAGCAAGTTCTTTAATGTCCAGAGGTAAATATGCTTGCAACCACTTGTATCTAACCATTTCACTCTCCAAATGCCAACTTCGCACTTTCAAGCGCTTGCTCCGAGGAAATCTGGAGTTGGCTTGTATACTTTCGTATTTCTAATGGTGTGGGGTGTCGTCTTGTAATATTATGTTGTCCGGTACGATCATTAAAGTTATAAACGCCTCTAATACAATACTTAAATTCATTACAAAGTGATGGGTTACCAAACTGAGCTTCAAATTCAACTTTTTTTCTCTCATTTACAGTGTCTTCCGCAGTCCAGACTATTCTGTAAATATAAAAACCGCGTTCATGTAGTTGCTGAAACTCTTTAGACTCAAGAACTCCGGCACCATCAAAAGCGGCTTTATTGATATACGAAGCTAATCTTGCATCGGTATCTTCATCTTCTCCCTCATCATCGTATTCATCTTCATCTTCATCCAAGGGGGCTTTATCGTTATTGAATATACTGACATTGGTGACTGTATCAAAGGTCAATCCATCGATATTCCTGATTAACGAGTCGAAAAAGCCGCTTCTAACCTCTACATCGTCAAGGCTTTCAAGTGATATATTAACCTCTTCTAACTCGTCACCTTGGTCATTTTTAACATTATCCTGTATTTTCGATTTCAATTTCTTGACTACTTCTTCAGCCTTTTTATCTGATGGCATTTTGAACGTGACTTCATCATCACCATGCTCGATCTCGATATCGCATGTCTTTAGCGTTCTCTGCCTCAATTCTGTCTTTGTGAAATCATAATCAATATAAGTTACTTTAAAGGTCGTTTTGCTACCCTCTTTAGTGACTTTTATCGAATCGTCCGAGTCAGATGTTAGGTCTGTCTTAAGAGTTTTGCATGCGCTATCAATCTGCTTTGCAGTTGTTTTACCACTAAGCTTTGAGTGCGTGACCTTACTTTTTCGATTTGAATTTTCGAGCAGCTGACCGATCCAAGTGAAGTCACTGTAACTTAATGTCATTGATGAAATTTTTTCTACTAGAGCATCTTTTGAAGAGTGCTCAGATACCAGTATGCCGCGACTTCGTAGTAGCTCTATGAGATGCTTTAGTGTTATCTTTTTGTGTTGCAAAGCATCATAAATATTTTTATCAGTAGGAATATAGATTGAGGGTCCGTTGAACTTAGTCATTTTCGCGCATACCTATTTCCATTGGATTAAACATCCTCGCAAACTGATCTATTTTTCTAACTTCAATTTTTGACATCTGTTTTTGCCGCCCCTCATCATCGCCCCACATCCTGAGGTATTCGTGTTTTGCTTTCTCAAAGTTCTGGGAAGCATTGTGATCCGACTCTGTAAATCTAATCCGGATACCCAAATCGCCACTGAACATTTGGTAATGAGACATAGCATCAATTAAGTAAATAAATTCCTCAACCGTATCCCCTTTGAGATTGTAATAGATCAGAAAACCTTCTGGCTGATCATTTGTTTTACGATGCTTTATTATGAGCCAGGGAGCAGTCAGCGATTGCAATGTGGCTGGTTTATCCCATTCGTCTCCACTACGTCTAGCTCTTATTAAGTCAGGATAAAAAAAAGTGTAACCTTCTTTACGGGGAAGCTCGTCTGAGGCTACTAAACTCTTGATGTCCTGAACTATATCATTGAGGCGTCTAATTAAATCAGGGCCCATTACGGTTATGAAATTATCCTCAGCAATTTTCACTGCTGAGAAATCGACCTGTTCTAAACGTGAACTAAAGTCTAAGTCATATTGATCATCGTGGTTATAAATAAAAAGTAGGCCTGACACTTGGCCAAAGGCTTCGTCGCTCATTAGAAACTTGTCTTGCCAACTTTGACTTACGTTGGCGCATTCTACTGAGAGAGCTAAACTAGTTAATGCTGTTTCTATACTTCCTTTCGTTATGCTTTTGGCTGCATAACTCTTTAAATCTGTATTGACGTATTGAGTATCGCCTGAGTAAGGATCGTCATAATAAAAAACGACATCAGAAGGATGCGTGTTCTTGGAGTGGTGATTAATTACACACTCCCAATTTTCATTGGTAGGCTTGGCTTTATGCCACTTAAACCACCCGAAAAGGTCTTTAGATACAATCTCCGCTAAGCGGCTTATGTTCTCAGTTTCACTCATACAAGCCGGTCCTCATACTAGCAATCGAAGCTATCGTTGCTGGGTTTTATTTTCAACTCAGTAAACCAAAAATATTTATATTTATGTGAGAGTTAAGTGACTTAAGTTAACAGTAATCCACACAGGTCTATAAGACAAGTGCGGTAATTTTAGCGGTAGCGAATTGGACTTCCCAGATTCTACTGAATCGGAGTCTTAGTTTGAAATTACGGTTAGAGTGCGCGGCCAAGCCAGTACTGAGGGCGTCGATTGTGATGTGCGATAGCAAGAACTTGAATACTGCCGTTGGATTGCCGATAAATTATCGATAAAGGAAAGCGACTAAGCGGGGCCTTTCGGACTCCTGGTCTTGCTTCAACTTGCCAAGCGTCAGGGTTGTCGATAATTAAGCTCACCAGACCAGAAAACTCTCTAATTAATGCCTGACCAAGTCCCTTAACCTTTGACTCATAGTAACCGACAGATTCGAGAAACTCTGATTCTGCTGCAGGGTGAAATGTATAGCTCATTTAATCAGAGCTTGAGCTTTTTTCAATACAACATCGCTTGGAACAGGATCTACTGCGCCTGAATCTAATTGTTCGGCCCGATCTGCAGCAACTGATAACCACTCAGATTTGAGTTCATCAGCCGAAGGAGAGTCGATACTTTCTACGAGCTTTTGAAGTAGATGTGCTCTATCCTCTGCAGACAGATGCATCGCTTCACTTTCAATTTTTTTAAGTTCCATTTCTGCAACTCCGTAACTTGAGCCTTCACTAATTTTGGCACGCTTTTGAACACGATACCAGCTGATAAAGCCCAAGTATAAGACGTATTTAAGGTGCACTGGCTCAAAATTTCAAACATACATCATGTTCGTGAAGCAAGGGAAGTCCTTGCTCCCAAGCTGGGTACCAAAATAACGTAACGGGAACACGCATATGCCCATATCACCATAGTTTTACTTGTTGTATTGCGCATAATTACTTAACGCCTAGGCTTTTTTGAGACTCGAGAGGTAACCTAGGACGCAAATCAAGAAAGTGTACTGTAATGTAAGTGCCTCCTCCCATAGCCTCTTCAATCCTCTTAGCCTCTTCCTTGAGCATGGTAAACAGCTCTTCCGCTCTGATCATTTTTCTATCAATAGGATGTTGCCATTGGCGATCTTTTGAAAGGGTCACAAGTAAAGCTCCTGACTTGCTGTGATCCGCAGCCATATATTTTTTAACAAGTTGATCTTTAATCGTAGCTAGCAAATCTTTTGCAGTGCGATAATCACCAAGTTTGAGTTCAATTACTGCTTCATGCTTTGAAATAACAGAACGTAACCTTATGTCGGTCTCTTTTTCGTCTGCGGTTACAGCCTCCATATCCACTGTGTAGAGTGAGTTTGATGCATTATCTAGTTCGCGAGCAATTTCGCGACGCATCTTTTTCTCATCTGATATCTCGGCCCAGTTTTCTCTCGGTGAAGCATCTCTCAGTAATAGTTCATCGAGGTCTGACAATCTATCCTTCATAATGGAAAACATGGCTTCATTTGTTGAAGCCGGCGCTTCACCTTTTCTATCGAGATCTACTGCTTGCTCCAGAGTAAAAACGTTCGCATCGACGTCTTGGGCCCAGTTCTCTTCTGCCACTGTAAGAATTCGATCCTTAAAATGAGCGCACAAGGGGTCTCTGGCCATTTCAAGTTTTGCCGCCAAGCCTTCTTCCCCTCTCGCGTTGAGTAACGCTTTAACAATATTGCCACGTGCTTGTTCGGCATAGTCTCTAGTATCTGGAGAATAGGACTCTTCATGGAATACATCGTCTTGGACACGAACATGCGTATAGGCAAGACGAAGTAGACATAGCAGTATTTGGGGAGTGAATTTTTCGCGGCTTAAATCAAGGGCGTCTTGACGTTCCCCAAATAGGCTTGCGAACCACCTAACGGCTTCGGAGCAATCGTCGGGCTCAATGTTCAGGACCTGGGCCGATAGTTTTTCTACGCCTATTTTCGGATTAACTTGCATGAGTGCCCACATCCAGACAAGACGTTCCTCAAACGTTAATTCTAGCGTTAGCCTTTGCTGTGCTATTTCTTGAATTCTCTCAAGTTCTGTAGAGTCTCCATTATGAAGCATTACGCGAATAACTTGCCGAAGTCTCTCGGTCATTTCGTGTAAACCATCAGAGCTATTCTTCCTATCGCCGTTTGAAGTCAACCACGACTCGAGCCTCGGTAAAAAAAGTTTGGCAACTCTGTTAGGTGCATAAACAATTCCATTAAGTAAATTAGAGTAGCCATGCGGCCCGGTTGGCTGGTCGAGCTCCCATGATAGTTGATGTCCAAGTACATGCTCCACTGCATCCGGATGCGCGCATACTAAAGATTCTATCCATTGCGGAAAGCCACTAAGTTCGATTGGGACGTACTTCGCGGCCAATTGGGCCTCGTCACTACTTAGCTTCGTTGCCCAATTGGGGTCCTCTGCTTCCGAATAGATTCCAGCCAGACCAAGCTGCCAAGTTATAAAGAATGTGTTGCGGTCTTTTTCTGGTCTTTCTCTTGATAAGGTAGGGCGATCGGCACGCCAAATTTTCATCAGGACACGGCGCAGTCTATCGGCTGTTTCTGAGTTAAAATACCTTTCTATGAAATAGCGATTC
Source organism: Idiomarina sp. D18 (assembly GCF_057748155.1). Taxonomy (NCBI): domain Bacteria; kingdom Pseudomonadati; phylum Pseudomonadota; class Gammaproteobacteria; order Alteromonadales; family Idiomarinaceae; genus Idiomarina; species Idiomarina sp. D18. The sequence goes on along the minus strand of NZ_CM173240.1, from coordinate 1,242,461 downwards.
CAGCCGGACGATCGGCTGTCGTTTCCATCGTGACTCATAGCTCGCCACAAGTTCCAAGCTGTATTCCGGCTTTGCTTAGGAGAGAATGCGTCCTCGGGCTGACTGGCAACTTCTTGCCAAAACTGAACCCAAGTGTTGCGTTGTTGATTCTTTCGTTGTTCCTCTTGTTTCTTCAGTTCTTTCTGCTTTTCTTTCCACTGACGATATCTTCCATTGAATTTCGATGGCTTCAAACATTCATTTACTCTTTGCTCTAACTCGGATTTGTCCTCTATGAGAAGCCTAAGCTTTTGAACTTGCTCTTGGAAATTATCAAAACCCGATGATAAATGGATGGCTGCTTCTAAGAGCATCGCACGATCATTTTCATTGCGATTAGTTTCGCCAAGCGATTTTAATACCCAGCTTAGATCCCGGTCGGCGTTGAGTTGGACCGTTTGATTGTGAACTGTGATCCTCGCTAGCCGCTTCCATGGGTCTTTGACTTCGTGAATTGACTGAAGCAAAGCATCTTCTATCCAGAATAATCGACAATTGTCATCTCCACTCAATTTAGCAAGATGTTTACGAAGCAACTTGATTGGCTCTTCGTCGGTATAATCCAGGTCGTATAAACGTAACGAGAGGCAGCTAGCATGCAGCCATTTATCATTATGGCTGTAATTGAGGCCATGTACACAAGTGGCGGCTAACGCTTGACTGAGGTGTGAGCGTTCGCTCGATATTGGCAACCAGTCCTTTTGCCATTTTAGGCCTTCGGAGACCATGCGCACCAGACCATCGCGAAGTTTCTCAAAGATGGCAATATCCAAGGTCAAATCTGAGATTAAGCGGGGCAGTTGCCAACTCAATTCGCCCATAATTCGATTTTCTTTCTTCATCCATCGAAGAGATTGGCAAAGCTGTTTAACCGACATGTACCTAGGAAAAAGACATAGCAATGCACTGCGTGCTAATTGATCAGGCCAGCGATAGTTTGCATTCGCAATATCTGAAGATATTTCATAGAGCCTATCATCACCAATGTTGGAAAGAGCATCAAGAGCCATCAGTCTCTCAATATTAGGTGCTTCCGCATTTTGAGTAATACCGAACACAATATCGGCGCAGGATTTTATACTTCCAGCCTCTATTAGCTCGATTATAATTCTTCTTACATCCGGGTTTTCTACGCCGTAAAACCAAACTTGTTTGATTTCATCTGCAAGGTCTTTCGAAGCAAAACGATGGATCTGTATATCTGGAATTTGAAGGCCTTTCCATCCTCCACCGCCGTATCGAGCGACGTAAGCACGAAAAGCCTGGATTCGTTGTGTTTTCGTTAATGACTCAGGATCGCCTTCAACCATAAGCACCGCTGGCTCGTTGTCTCTCAAAAGTTCAAAGATCCCGTCTTCCTTGAGAGCTAACCATCCTGCGATTGCTCGCTTCGACGGACGGACGATAATCTTTCCTTTAGTTTCAGCGAAAATAACCCGCTTAAGAGCTTTAAGCGGAATTCTTCTTTCTTCCCGAAGATATACTAACCTAGTTGCGGCAAGATATTCTGCGACTGAACGATGATGAAAACGTACTCGACCATATGAAGCGAAACCGAATAACGGACGCTCAAGTAATGCTTTTCGCTCGTTTGGCTTCCAGTCGGATAGGATAACCGCAGGGTCTAACGCCGCTTCGCCTTCACCAGTATCAGACGCTGCACTGTGACGTATTGTTAATCGCCGCGTCATTTGAGCTGCTAATGCAATTCGGCTAGCGCCTTGAATAGCCCGATCCACCGATAATTCAGCTGGTTCACACCTACCCCCGTTTGGAAGAAGTTTTACTCTAATGTTTGAAGCTACCTGCTCACGGTGGGTTCTGATGCGCTTATGTTCCTTCCAATCCACACATAACTCAATCAGATCTTGAGGCCTCCTTGCAAATTCTTGAGCATTCCGGCGCCGTAAATCCTCAAGAAGACGCTCCGGCTCATGCACACCTTGATTTTGAGAAAACTGTACAATCTGTTTATCCGATAGTGGCATTAAAGCCACAGTTCGCCAATCCACTGGATCGTTATCACTTTTAGTGCCAGATTGCCCTTGGTGCTCTCGCATTGCGATTTTTGCAAACATTTCCTCGTGAGCTTCAGAGGATGGGATTTGAGGTACAGGAAGTGTGTTTTTTACTAGTTGTTCGTCAAATGGGACTGGCCTTGTCGTGATGATGATCCTCGTACGGTGAAGATTAGTTCCGATACATTTTCTAAGCTTTTTAAGTGCTTGCTCAAATGAGCCCAAAGTTAACTTTAGCTCATCAAACGAATCAAGAAAAAATGTTGCAAACTCAGATTGCGAAGTAAGCCAAGAATCAAGTCGCGCTTCCTCTTCCATATCTAGTAGATCGCGAACGCTTTGGGTTGCCAAACTAGCTAATTCAATAAAAAACGCAGGTTCTCCAGAAGCCCATAAACGTTTCGACTGTTCACGGCACTCATAAGTTTTTCCCGCGCCTGCCTCAGAAATTATTAATATTCGTTTTGATTGCAGCAAATCATTCCATGTTGTTCCTCGCGACCAACCTAGACTGATCAGGAAAGGCTGCTTGTCCGCTTCAGTAATACTATCTTTGGAGATATCGTTGAAAGTTCGATTTATCATTGTTTTGAATGCTACTTTGGACTTGTAAAAGCTGTATTTGTCTGCAACCTATTGTCTACTCTACTCTACCTCTGCCTTGACTACATTTGCTGCTATGAAAGCCAAAAAGTTTCAGACGTTCAAGTTTCTTACCGCTGCACGCATGTACCAGGCTAAAACTATTCAGGTATACATCATGTTACGGAAGTTAGCCTTTAAGCTAACTTTGGGCTTGTTCCCAAATTATCAAAATGGGAACAAGCAAGACCACTAAAAACGGGTTCTTTACCCCTTTATACCCCCTTGAGTACTCAAAATCACGTTTTTCAGCAAAAAAGGAACTAGATCATGGCTGAAGTACAAGCGGTTAAAGATCTGGATACCGTAAAGCTAATCAGCTACCTTCTCAAACGAACTTACGGACAGCAAATTGCTGACGTTTGGGATGTTGGCCTGAACCTGGCGTTGCGGATCTCAGATTTACTATCCATCAAGTTTGAAAATATCGAGCACGACAGGCTGTTGCTAGTTGAAGGCAAAACGTCGAAGCTAGCGACAATTAAACTCAATGAAAAGGCGAGGTCTATCATTGCCCGGATTAAAGAAGAACACCCAGACCATATTTACTTATTTCAATCCTATCGAAACCAAAGGTCTAAAGGTTTGGACGAGGCCCCAATTAGCCGCCGTTACGTGTCGCGGGCGTTCGCAGCGATAGGGGAGGAAGTTGGTATTAAACTGGGGACTCACTCAATGCGAAAGACCCGTGGTTATCATCTTTACAAGAACACTAACGACATTGCCAGGGTTATGAAGATGTTAAGGCATAGCTCTGAGGCTGTGACCTTACGTTATATCGGAATTACCCAGGAGGATGTTGACCGGGATTTTGCTGAGTTAGAGTTGTAAGCTAACTGGAGTGGTGTAAATTAGCCTACACCACTCTGGTTTTTTCCGCTCTGAATAAGTTAGATTTTTTAGCCTAATAGCTGAGTTAAAAAATCGGATAATGGTATAAAAGTGGAAATGGCGGCTCAGGTCATATTCTAGTCTAGGTTTTAGACGGATAAACAGTGTTCGCAGTAAGAGGGTCTATTCAACGCGAGGCATTATATCAAATTAACTGATATTTTGGTTTGGGGTTATAGCGTCTGTTTTAGTCGGGCAACTACATGTTTGTCCATGCCGTATTACTCCGTGATTTTTAGAAAATTTATCTTGAGGGACAAGACAATGGTAGATGTGAACTCAGTGACGGCTGCTTTGGGAAGTATAAAAGCAGCGACTGACATAGCGAAGGTGATAAAAGAAAGTGGCTCAACTCTGGAAAAGGCTGAAAAAAAGCTACAAATAGCGGAGTTAGTTAGTGCATTGGCAGATGCAAAATTAGAAATCGCAAGTATTCAGGATGACCTTATCTCGAAAGACCAGGAGCTAGCCGATTTAAAAAAAGCTCTAGAGTTGAAAGAAAGCGTTTTTTGGGGAGCTCCCTCATATTGGGTGAATGGCGTTGATGGTAAAGATGGCCCATTTTGCCAGCGATGTTACGACAAAGAAGGCCAGTTAATAAGGCTCCAAGTTCACGATAAAGGCTCATGGCGATGCTATTCCTGCAATAGTTATTTTGAGGACGGCGATTACGAGCCACCTTCCTTTGTTGAATCGTTTTAGCATTGCTATTTCAGGGTTTGCTTAAGTACTCTCTGCATATTCGTGTAGCCAAAGAGTCCAGCGTACAATAGATGGAGTCCTCGTTGAATCCTAATCTGAGCAGTTGCTGTAATATTTTACCTTTGGCAGAGTAATCGATATCGATGTAATCAATAAGGTCGTCCGTGCCGTGTTTGGCCAGATCAAAAGAATCTTCTCCATGAATAGTGAAAACGCTTTGTTGTGCGGACATACGCGCATCTAAAGGTATTGTGTCTATCGCAATTGGGTAGCCGAGCCTAAGATGGACCTCGTCTGAGACTAGGTTTGCTGGTAGATATGAATCAAATAGTAACTTAATGCTAACATCCGCTTTGTAAGGCTTAAGCTCAAGGTCTTTTGTGCAGAAATAGTTTTTGGTTTCTATATAGCGCAAGTTCGACTGAGAGGGACAGTAAACTCTCTCAAACCCAAGAACGGTATGATTTAATCGATAGGGGTTAAGTAGCCAAACTCGAGGATTGTCTTTTTTTTCGTCTGGTTGTGTTAGCGCAAAATAAAGAGCCACTAATGGAGATTTAGTCCAATCCAGCAAGCGAGTAGGTAGCCCATGATGCTGCATTAAAGAATATAAATACCAAGGGTTATCGTTCTTTGGAGAATGATATTTGAAATGATCCTTGAGAAAGTTGTAGACAAGATTATCCTCCAGATCCCTGGAAATGTCTGCCCAATGAACTTTTGGCTTTGGAGTATAACTTGTTGATGGTACGCCTCGAAACCATACGTTCTCGTATTTATCTGTCTCTGAGATGTAGTCTTCGATTGTTGAAACTGTCATTACTGAATACCTTCATTTTAGGCAAACTAAAAAGTCTGTTACTTACCCATTAAAAATTCGCCCAGCCATCTTATCCAGACGCTTCTTAACCTGCTCCCAATTTGGCATAACTTGTCCCATAAGCCGATAAAACCGCTCGCTGTGGTTGTGCTCAGCTATGTGACACAGCTCGTGCAGTATGACGTAGTCAATGCATTCGCGGGGAGCTTTAACCAGCAGTGGGTTTAGGGTAATGCGTCCGTTAGGTGAGCAGCTGCCCCATTGGGTTTGCATGGTCAGTGTTCGCAAAGGAGGGCGGCTATCAACCCATAACGCGTGCTCTAAAACGGCGTCTAAACGCTTGTGGAAGACCTCTTTAGCCCTGACCTTGTACCACGCGTCCATTGCCGCTTTTACTCGCTCTGGTGTGTACTCACGAACGTTTACTTCAAGTTGTCCTCGCAACAGCTTAACACCGGTTGCTTGGTCGGATTTCGCCAGAACTTTTAGCAGGTACTGCTTACCCAGGTAATAATGGCTTTCGCCACTGACATAACGACGTGGCGTAATGTGCGTTAGCTGCTTACGAAATTCTCGCAGTTGTTGGTAAATCCAACGTGCACGTTTTTTAGCCGCTCGTAATACTTCGTCATCGGAGCTATCAATCGGTGCGGCGATCTTTACAGAGCAATCAGGTAGCACCTTGATTTTAATTTTTCGCTGAGGGCTTTTAGCGGCGACGCGTTCAAGCTCAATCAGTTCGTCGGCGTAATAAAAGCCGAGCCTTTCTCCATACCGCTGAGACTCTTCACTCACATGATCAGCAAAACGTATCGCAACGTTCATGGCTTAATGACCCAACTGCCCAACACGAACAACCTGCACAATCGCTTCTACAATCTTCTTAGCCTGGTCTATACCCCCGCCGACCGCTTTGCATTCAGCGAATAGTTTCGGCAGTAGCTTTTTACGAATATCAGCTTCAATGTTATTCGGGTTAATCGAGTTTTCCGCAACGGACTGGCTAACGATGCTATCGACATCAAACGCAATCTCTACCCATTTCTCCTGCGATTGCTCGTCCATCACAGTAAAAGCCTCGGGCAGGTGTTTTTTAAACACACCGTAATAGGCTTGTGCATGATGGTTGCCGGTCAACCGTTCAGGGATATCATTCAAGCGACGCTCTTGTACCTGCTCTTCAAACTCACGGAACAACATGTACTGTTTCAGCGGATGGTCAAACAGCTTTTCCGCTTCTTCAATGGCTTCACGCAGGAGCTTAGAAAAGGCTTCTTGAGCGTAGGGGTCGTCCCCGAGCTCTTGTTCGATCATCTTAGTGACGCGGGTTTTGATGATGTCGGTTTCGTTGCGGGTTTTATCTTCGCTCCAGTCTTCCGGTGCTTGTTTCTGGCCCATCTTGCCGACTTCGTATACGCCTTCAGAGTCACGTACCTCGACACCAACGACGTGTTTATTCAGCAGTTTTTTCACCTCGTGAGCGTACTCGTCGTAACTGACACGCTCGCCGGAATCCTGTTGCACGGTTTGACGCAGACTGGACAGTTGTTTCACCGTCTCTTTGTATTGTCGGCGATCCTTATCGGTAAAGCTCTTATCTTCAAAGAAGGTAGCCGACTGCAGTGCAACTTTAAGGCAAGTGGCAAAGGCTGTGAGTGCTTCGTAAAAGTCTTCCCGGCGTTTTTGGTTTTTATCGACCATTTCGCCGTTTATTTCTTCCATGCGAGACAACAGGGCATGACGCAGGGCTTCGGTATCCGATTTATTCTTAACACCGTCAAATATCGCCCAGAGCTCTTTATAAAGCTGGGGTAGGCGTTTGTACTCGGTACTCATTTGCTGGTACAGGCCGTCGATATCATCGATGTCATAGCCACCCTGAGTACGAAATGCCAGGTCCTGATAGTCTTGTATGGTGGTATCCAATTCGGACAGAATGCCGCGATAATCAATCAGCAGACCAAATTTCTTGTCGGGGTGCAGACGGTTCACGCGAGCAATGGCCTGGATTAGGTTGTGACCTTTCAGCGGCTTATCAATATAGAGCACCGCGTTTTTCGGTTCATCAAAGCCTGTTAGTAGCTTATCAACCACAATCAACAGCTTCAGCTTAGGGTCTTTATCAAACCGCTCGACCAGCTCTTTGGTATAATTTTGCTCATCAGCAGAGCCGACGTGGCTTTTCCACCATTTAGTGACTTCCGGCATGGTTTTCTCGTCAACCGCCGTGTTGCCTTCACGGGTATCAGGTGAGCTCATCACTACAGCGGATTCAAAAAGACCAACCTCATCCAGGTATTTTTTGTACTTAATGGCAGAGGCTTTGCTGTCGCAGCAAAGTTGGCCTTTTAAGCCTTCATCGATGTTCTTGTCGAAGTGATGGGCAATGTCGTAGGCAATTAGCTGTATACGCTCATCGGTGCCGTAGACTTGGCCTCTGCGGCTGAACTTTTTCTTTAAGTCACCCTTTTGCTCGTCACTTAAACCGCCCGTCATGCGCTCAAACCAGGCGTCAATGGCACGCTCGTTGACATCAAGGTCGGGTATACGCTCTTCGTAGAGTAGGGGCGTCACGGTTTTATCTTCGACCGCACGTTGCATGGTGTAGGCATGCACGATAGGCCCAAACTTGTTGGTGGTTTTATCGTCTTTTAACAGCGGTGTACCGGTAAAGGCGACAAATGACGCGTTCGGCAATGCCTGATTCATGCGAATGTTATTTTCACCGCCCTGGCTGCGGTGGCCCTCGTCAATGAGCACAATAATATTCGGGCTGTCGTTATGACACTCCGGCAGTTTGGTGGCTGAGTTAAACTTTTGAATGAGCGTAAAGATAATGCGCTCGTTGCCTTTACCTATTTGCTGAGCCAGTCGCTTGCCCGACGTGGCCATGGCTGCTTCTTTATCTTTCTTACTGGATAACTCGCCGCCAGATGCAAAGGTCTTCGAGAGCTGGTTTTCTAAATCAACACGGTCGGTGACAACAATGACACGGCATTGTTTCAGCTCTTCGTGCAAAATCAGCGCTTTGGATAAAAACACCATGGTGAGGGACTTACCCGAGCCGGTGGTATGCCAAATGACGCCACCTTCACGACCGCCTTTGCTGTTGCGTTTTTGAATACGCTCAAGCAGACGTTTTATGCCAAATACTTGCTGGTAACGACCGACAATCTTGCCAATCTTTTTATCGAAAATGGTGAAATAGCGCACCATATCGAACAAACGTTCTTTAGATAGCAGGCTTATCAGCAGTTTATCCTGCCCGGTTACCATCAACTCGCCACCGGCAAGCAGGTTCTGATACCAGCTCAGGTCACGCTTATCACGGTGGGCAAATAGAAGTTGTAAGGTGGCATCATCTAGCGGTTTATTCTTGAGCGCCAGCATTTCAGCATCGCTGATATCTTCTTCTTTCCAGGCTGCCCAAAACTTTTCCGGGGTCTCGACAGTGCCATAACGCCCATCGATGCCATTAACGGATAACAACAGTTGCGAATAGGCAAACAGGTGAGGGACTTCGTCAGGACGTTGGTTACGTAGACTCTGTGAAATGCCTTCGTTTATCGTTGGGCCTTTTTGCGCGTTACCGTCCGGGCGTTTGGCTTCAATGACCACCAGCGGTAGGCCGTTCACGAAGCAAACCAGATCAGGGCGACGGCTATCAAAACCACCGGCACGCGTTACTGTGTATTCTTCGGTGAAGTGAAACTCGTTATTATCGGGATTTTGCCAGTCGATGATAGAGACGGTCGGCGTGACTTTTTTGCCGTCGATAAACTCGGTTACTGGAATGCCGTACATTAAATGGTTATAAATGGCCTCGTTGGCATGCTGGAGGCCCTCATTAAGGGCAGGGCTGCACAGATGCGAGAGAATGTTATCAATGGAGTTATCGGACAACGGATAGCTTTTACCGGCATAAGTAAAGGTACGTTTGCTTAGTACATTGCGTAATACCTCACGCAACACCACACGATCTTGCTTATCACCCCGCAGCGCCAGCGCTTCCTGTGGCGATAAAAATGACCACCCCAAACCGGCTAAGAGCGTCATGGCCGGTATTTTAGCGGCGTATTCTTCCTGAAATTTTGGGGCAAACTGTTCCATTGTTTTCTCCGCGTAACGCTGCCTGACGGCAACAGGCGCTTTTATTATTTTTAAATCAAAAAATAAGCTACCAGATTAAGTTATTCGGCGAAACCGAATAACTCAGCTCTACTCAGTAGTAAACTCAAAGTTGACTACTGCCTGTTCAGCTTTAGTTATTCCTGGATTTGAGATTCGCTGATACCGTTATCGCGCCCCACATAATCATCCAGTGTTTGACCGTGCTTGGTTTTCCATTCCTTCCAGCCATTTGTAGCACCAAGGACTAAAAGGCAGGACGCCCCACTGGGCGTTTTGAATAGGTAGTCTTTTTGGAAAACAACGTTTTCACCCTCTTTAGCGAGAACGCCTTTTTCTAGCAGCGAATCACGCTGAGCGATTAAGCGCGGCTGTGTTGTTTTTCGTTTCGGTACGTAAGGCGCTGATGAGCCTTTTAAAATGACCATACCTTCATTAGTGTAAAACGCTTTGGCATCAACGCCACCGCGCTGGCAGTAAAAGACCTCTTCTGTGGCGGCTTCATCGGCATCGACCAAGGCTTCAAAAATAGGGTAGCCCAGTGTGGCTAGAAGCAAAGAGCCTACTCGATGTATTTCATCGCAGTCCGCTTTCAATGGAATTGGTGTATGAGGCTTCTGTCCGCGATTTCCGTTAACCAACTCGTAACGGCCACATTGGCGTGCTGTTTCAATACTTAATGACTCAAGGTAAAGCACGTGGGTTTGCGTCAGGTTATTGGTGAGTGAGATTAAAACTAACGCTCGCTCCCAGTCCTTCGAGTCATCTTTTAAGTGCTGACCCAAGCGATGCCCCACATCACCTGACTGACCAATATAGACCTCATCCTGATTCTCTCTGCCCACCAGGAAGTACATACCTACCTGATGAGCTTCGGGCATTTTTAGAAACTCACCAATTTGGTTGCGAGGCACTTCTACTAAACGAACAATTGATGTGGTGACCTCAGCAACACGAATACCGGACGGATCGCCGTTGGGTAAAAAAATTTGGATAGTTCTGGGTTGTTTATCGGTCATGCCGTACCCTCATCAACCTTCACGCGACGTTTGCCGGTGAGGAGTTGTTGCATTAAGGCTTTTTTCTCGTCGTTTAGTACAATGAGTTTTTGCTCCAAATAAGCTGTTTCTTGTTCAGCTTTATTAAGAATGTTGGAAATGCTTTGTTGCTCTTCTGGAGCGGTTGGGAACCATACAGACAATGACTCCAAGTCTTTCCTTTGAATATTGGGCAAACCTGAGCCAACCCTTAATCTCATTATTCTATTTTGGTTAAACTTTAGTAGGTGGTAGGTGAATGCCAACTCAAGTTTTGAATCTCTTACGGCATAGCAGTGACCTCCACACCAAAACTTGTTGGTTTGGAAACCAATGTGACCACATGAATTTCCACCTTCACTAATTGTAATAGTATTCGCTTCAGTATTGAATTCGCATGTATACCCAGAGGGTTCTACACCACCGTTAATTACAGGGAATTCGCCTGTTTTCGATAGTGTATTTCTGTTGATTTGCTTACCCTTATTGACTTTTATTAAATCTTTGAGGCTCGAACTACCCCACTCGCCCTTAAACCGCACACCATTCTTATCCAGCAGGCGTTTTTTGCCGGTGAGCAGTTGTTGCATGAGGGCTTTTTTCTGCTGCTGGCTATTGGCGAGTAGTTGCTCTGTGGTGGTGATGGCCTTATCCCAGGTTGAGAGGATTTGGGCTATTTTCTTTTGTTCCTCAAGGGAGGGGATGGCTACAGGAGTTTTTTCAAGGGCACCTTTATTAATTTTGACCATTGTGCCACTGCTGCCAGCCGCGCAACTTTTAAAGTAAGCTCGAACTCGTGAACTTTTTAACTGTTGTTCTATAAACGTTTTGTCAACTTTGTTTTGGTCGACACGAAAACGCATCATTAAATCAGGGTACGAACAATTATTAACTTCTCCTTTAAAGCGGATTGATCTACCAACTTTGTCTGGAGTGTTTGAGCGACTGACCAAGAAGTCGTCTTTTTTGAGGAGACTTTTTAAAACTTTTTCTACTGGCACGACAGGTTTTACTTCTGATATATTAACGCCGCTTTCTCCTAAAGCTCCCAAGCCTAATACCCAATAACCTGTCTCGGAGTCGCTAGCAACAGGAGAAAACCCGTTTTTGATCGTTCCATCTAGCAAATCCTTTAAATGACGAGTTTTCCATCCCTCAGGTACCATAACCCAACTCCTCCAGATATTTTTCCATCTGGTTTTCTAACTCATCCAGTTCTACTTTTAGCTTTTGGCGTTCAGCTCGTACAGCCATCAAATCAATTTCTTCCTCTTCTTCGAAGGTATCGACGTAGCGGGGGATGTTCAGGTTGTAGTCGTTTTCCTGAATTTCTTCGCGTGTTGCCAGGTACGAATATTTGTCGACGGTTTCACGGCTACGGTAGGTATCGACGATTTTCTGAATGTTGTCGTCGCTTAGCTGATTTTGGTTTTTACCTGACTTAAATTCACGTGAGGCGTCGATGAACAGTACCTTGTCATCGGACTTTGACTTTTTGAATACTAAAATAGCGGCCGGGATACCGGTGCCGTAGAAAAGCTTCTCCGGCAGCCCGATGACTGCGTCTAACAGGTTTTCGTCAATCAGTTGCTGGCGAATTTTACCTTCTTTCGAGCCTCGGAATAATACGCCGTGTGGTACAACTACGCCCATACGTCCGCTGCCGGGCTTCAGTGTTTCTATCATGTGCAGGATAAACGCATAGTCGCCTTTGGTTTTGGGCGGTACACCACGACGGAAACGACTGAACTTGTCGTTCTCTGCGTCATCATGACCCCATTTATCCAGACTAAAAGGTGGGTTAGCGGTCACGATATCAAACAGCATCAGGTCGCCGTTTTTATCCAACAGCTTAGGATTACGAATGGTATCGCCCCATTCAATTTTATGATTGTCCTCGCCATGCAGGAACATATTCATTTTGGCTAGCGACCAGGTAGAGCCAATAGCCTCCTGACCAAATAGGGCGTATTCTTTGCTGTCATGGTTTGCGATGACCTTACGACCACACTTCATCAATAAAGAGCCGGAGCCACATGCAGGGTCACAAATACTGTCGCCGGGTTGTGGGTCAAGTAGCTCTGCTATTAAGTCGGATATTTCTGGTGGGGTATAAAACTCACCGGCTTTTTGACCTCCGCTGGCGGCAAAGTGTTTAATCAGGTATTCGTAGGCGTTACCGATAACATCCAGCGAGCCAACGCGACTGGGCTTTAAGTTAAGCTCAGGCTTGGCGAAGTCTTCCAGCAGATGACGCAGAATGTCATTTTTCTGCTTTTCTTCACCTAACTTGTCGGTATTAAAGCTGATGTCCTGGAAGACGCTTTTGCCAGCGTCTTTTAGTTTGGTGCCGTTGGCTTCTTCAATGGCGTGCAGAGCTTGGTCTATGCGTTCACCATTACCCGGCTCGTAGCGACGGTCGTAAAGTGCATAAAAGCTAGCATCACGCGGTAACACAAAGCGTTCGCTCTTCATCATCTCTTCAATCAGTTCGGGCTCATCACCATGCTGGGCTACGTATTGGTCGTAATGGTCCTGCCATACATCCGAGATGTATTTAAGGAAAAGCATGGTCAGAAGAAAGTCTTGATAGGTTCCGGCATTTATCGTACCGCGAAAGGTGTCACAAGCGTTCCAAAGTGCTTTATTGATGCTGTCCTGGCTAATCGTTGTCATTGTTATTAACGTCCCCGTACAACCGTTAGTCTTCCATAAGTGGCTTCATTATGCCACGGATAACATTGATGTCACGGGTCATAGTCTAAATATGGAATGCGACAATATAGGTCGCAAGCCACTACTGACTGGCGACCTTGTTCTCGTAGGCTATTGCTCGTCTTTTTCTTCTTCCGCATCCCGTTCAGCGATGCATTGCATAATCCAGTCGTCTATCTCGTCAGCGACCCAAGCTACGGCTCGACCACCCAACGATACCGGCTTAGGGAAAAGTCCTTTAGCCATGTATTTGTAGATAGTGGGGCGGGCCAAACTGGTGACATGCATGACTTCTTTTACTTTCATTAATTTCATTCTGCTTCTCCTCTTTTGTGTCAGAGGATGATGTAGAGCTGTAATTTTTTACATTACCCCATACCTTCGGAGACCCCCCGGGTTAAATGCCCGCATGCGTTCGCTTGCGTTCAGGTGCAAAGAAAAATTAATCAAACCTATATCACCTAATGGCAGTTACGGCTGCAGTAAATTAACTGTCAATTAGGAGAAGATTTATGTCGAACGTAACGGTCGTATATACCAAGTCAGAACTTGAGCGAGCTATAGAAAGACAAGACAAAACCATTGCTGTAAAAAGCGCATCGTTGGCTGATGACGTGAGAACGGTCAAGGCAGCATCATCGGGTGCCTTTGCTTTAGCCGTTGGCTCTGCTGGGGTTTTTGCTACTAACTTCTGGAACCCGTTGGGGTGGGGCTCAGGTATTATTGGGACCTTATCTACTGGCTCACTGATCACAGCAATTATAGCGATTGGTCTCAGCACAACATTGCTATTCGCTATTTACAACGACTACTCGATAAAGGGGCGAACATCGATACGAATGGCTGGTGGTAACAGCATTGATGCAGATCTGGTTATGGAGAGGGACTAGGTATGGGGAGCATGAGACGAAACATTATCGCCGTTAAAACGCGCCCTGGTGAGGTCCGTTTCGTTGCTGTTGCATCAATTGAACGAGTGGAGGCGTTTGGTAATTACGTGAAGATTTACTTTGGTAACGAGCGAGTTCTGCATCGAGCAACGCTTTCGGATATGGAAGACATACTGGACGATCGATTTATTCGAATTCACCGAAGCCACATCGTAAAGCGTGACCACCTGCGAAAGCTTTTATCAGAGCTAGGTCGATACCAGGAGGTCGAGTTGGCTGACGAAACAGTACTTCCGCTTGGCGGCAACTATAAGCGCCAGCTAATGCTCGAGCTAGGTTTGTAGCGAGTAAGCTCAGGGTGAAGTCACTCTGGGCTTATTTTTTGTCTGAGATGTCGGCTCGCTAATATCAGTTGAATTAAACGTCGGCTTAACTTTGGCTTTTCTATCTCACATGCTCTTGATTTGATTACCTTTTAACTAAAGCTACGAATATGGTAAGAGTAATAGGGCAATTAGGATGGACTACAAATTTAGAAGTAAGTCAGAAAGAAACGTCCTCAAAACTCTATTAATCGATGATAAGGAGAGTCGTGTGAAAGACGAGATCTTGAAGAGCTTTTTAGCTACATTTATAGAGCAAAATGACCTATCAGAAGTGGGTGAAGACGAAGCATTCGAAAATTTCGTTAACTATAATATTGTTTCGCGGTTGTACCCAAGAGACGTGGATTTTGAAGTCCTCTCTACTGGAGGTAGTGATGATCTTGCTATTGATGGTGCTGCGATAATAGTAAATGGAAATATCGTCACATCAGTTGACGAGATTGACTATTTACTCGAAAGAAATGGAACTTTGGATGTAACTTTTGCGCTGATTCAATCTAAGAATTCGCCAAAATTCAAAGGGGAGCAAGTTGGTAACTTCATCTTTGGAGTTAAAAGCTTCTTTGATGACGAACCATCGCTCCCTGAAAACGACAGAATCTCTAAACTGCGTGTACTTAAAGAGGAAATATATAAAAAGTCAATTCATTTTGAAGAATCTCCTGAATTAAAACTGTTTTTTGTCACAACTGGCAGTTGGAAAGAGCCTGATCAAATCAAAGGTAAAGCAAGAAGAGAGTTGAGAGAGATTGATGAGCGAAGCTTGTTTAACAACGAAGCTGCTATTGAATTTTATGATGCTGAGCGCCTGAAAAGTACATATCGAGAGCTGAGCCGTAAATCTGTAAAGGAGATACCATTTAACAACCATGTAGCTCTTCCAGACATGCCTGAAGCGTTGAATGTAAGGCAGTCGTTTCTTGGGAGTATTTCTGTCGAGTCTTACCTTGACTTGATTACTAACTCGGATGGCAACCTATCAAAAGAGCTTTTTTATGACAATGTTCGGGATTACCAAGGTAGTAATAAGGTAAATAGAGAAATAGCTGAGACGTTAAATTCATCTACGCGGCAAGCTTTGCTTCCTTTGCTCAATAATGGAATAACAGTGATTGCAAAGAAAGTCGATAAAATTGGCTCGAAGCTCAAGCTAACAGACTTTCAGGTCATAAATGGGTGTCAATCCAGTCATGTTCTTTTTGAACACAGAGATCTGATATCACCTAACTCACAGATAATCCTCAAAATTATAGATACAAATGATCAGGATGTAATTAATGACATTATACGAGCTGCTAACCGTCAAACAGAAGTAAAAGATGAAGCCTTTGAGTCACTGAAGCCATTTCATAAAGACTTAGAGGAATTTTATAAAGCAAAAGCTTCACGAGTCTCACCCCCCATTTATTACGAACGTCGCTCAAAACAATACCTTGGACATCCAAAAGTTAAACCCTATCAGGTGGTAACTTTGGCGTCTCAGGTGAAGTCATATGTTGCCACTGTACTAGAACAGCCTCAGAGTACGCATCGTTACTTCGGTGAGTTACTTGATAGCAACAAGGGCAAGCTATTCAATAAAAAGGCAAACTTCGAAAAATATTATCTATCATCGTTAATTATGAATCGCCTCGATAATGCTACAAAAAATCACAAAATCCCTAAAAAATCAAAAAAGTTTAAGTTTCATATTGCTTTCTTGACATATAAGCTTTTATTGAAGCAGTCGTCAAAGGGCAACAGTTTAGAAGAAGCATTAGATACCGCAAGTAACCGAAATGACATACAGCCGCTCTTCGAAAAGTCGGTCGGAATAATCGAGCAAGCATTGCACTCAAGTAAAAAGCATAGAAGAGATGCAGAGCGTAGTAGGGACTTTACCAGCATATTACGCGATCTTGTCGAGACTGTGTAATGGAGAGTGTAAAAATATCTGTGTAAATGGCATTCTTAGCAATATCGAAGAAGGATATCAGAATGCCAATATCAGACAAACTCATCGATCAGCTGCTTGATGGCTGTGACTCACCCGACGACATTTTAGGTGAAGCTGGGCTGCTCAAGCAGCTTACCAAAAAAGTCGCTGAACGCGCTTTAGAAGCCGAGATGCAAGCCCATTTAGGCTACGCCCCAAATGATGCGGCCGGCAATAACAGCGGTAACTCCCGCAACGGTAAAACCAAGAAGGCTGTTCGTAGCACCAACGGTGACGTCGAGCTGGATATTCCCCGTGATCGCAACGGTAGCTTTGAGCCTAAACTGGTTCGCAAAGGTGAACGCCAGCTTAACGGATTCGATGAGCGCATCGTCGCGCTCTATGCCAGAGGCATGACTACCCGGGATATCCAGGCTTACCTTGAAGAAGCCTACGGTGTTGAAGTATCTCCCACATTCATATCTCAGGTTACAAACGAGGTGATGGACGAAGTAAAGGCCTGGCAACATCGACCACTGGCAAAGCTTTACCCGGTCGTTTACCTTGATTGCCTGGTGGTTCGCAGCCGTGACTCTGGCGTTGTTCAAAATAAGTCAGTCTACCTGGCGCTTGGTATTAACACCGACGGTGAAAAAGAGCTCCTTGGCCTGTGGATGGCGCAAACCGAAGGCGCTAAATTCTGGTTATCTGTGATGAACGAGCTTAAAAATCGCGGCGTCGATGATATCTTTATCGCCTGCTGCGATGGCTTGAAGGGCTTCCCCGAAGCCATTGAAGCGGTTTACCCGAAGACTCAGGTACAGCTGTGCATCGTGCATCAAATTCGCCACTCTATGCGTTACGTAAACTGGAAGCAACGCAAGATCATCGCAGCTGACTTAAAGCTAATTTATGGTGCTGCCACCCGCGCTGCAGCAGAGCAGGCGCTGGAAGAGTTCGCTGAAAAGTGGGATGAAGAGCATCCGACCATAAGCCGCTCATGGCGGGCAAACTGGGAACGCTTAAGCGTATTCTTCGAATACCCGGCGGAGATACGTAAGGCTATCTACACCACTAACGCCATCGAATCGCTGAACGCGTCATTGCGTAAAATTACCAAGACTCGCCGGTCGTTCCCGAATGATGAGGCCATCATGAAGGTATTGTACTTAGCCTTGCATCAGGCATCGAAAAAGTGGACGATGCCCATACGCAACTGGAAACCGGCCATGGCGCAATTCGAGATCATGTATCAGGATCGGATTTAACAGTGCAAACAGCCATTTACACAAAATTTTTTACAGTCTCGTGTAATGGGGCAGTCTATTTAACATCAACGCCGTTCGATTAGTTAGTATGCACGTAGAGCAAACTCTGCGTGTATACAATCTTTAGGAAAGAGCCTTCTCGGTAGCTTGAGCGCCAAATATTTAAAAGTTCGCACTGAATGTAAAAGTGCTATATTCGTCTGATATAAAAAACTTAAAGGGACTGCAATGCCTAAATATTTACTGTTACTTCTTTTAGTGATGATTCCAGCAGCGAATGCCGATGACTTCGATATTGTAACCCAGTTTATTCAGTTGAGTGATAAAACCAAGGTTGTTGGTGCATCGCGTGAAGATATTTTAGCGGTTGCAGAGCTGCTATCGGAAGACATGCGTTATCAGCACCCGAGCTACAATCAAGACTTGACGAAGTCTCAATTTGTCGAGGGATTAACGCGTTATATGGGAACCGCTGAATCGCTCTCAACGGAAGTGAAAAGCCGAATAACGGGTAAAGGCGCTATAGCTATTTCATACGTGTCCACCTTGATCAGAAACGGCAATGAAGAAGTTGACTCAACTCCTTTAATGCGACTGTTTGAACTGGAAAACGATAAAATAACTTTAATCAGAGAGTATTGGTGATGGATCGGTGACATAGTAAAAGTTGTTAAATAGGAGACTTGCCGAGGGCTCTGCAATGGCTTCTAACAGATCATACTTGGGGCTTGCTAAAGTTTTCACCTACAGTCGCCTGCTCATTATTAAACAGGACTGTACCGCGTTTACCTGGCATCTCAGGAAAGGACGTTGCTGGAAACTGTTTAAACTTAACGGTTAAGTAATCTTTTGTGTCAACGCTCATGTGTCGATCCCGTATAAGCTTAGGGAGATGTAGTTTTATATCCTCTTCTCGCCAAACAATCATGAAAGCTAAAGGGAAAAACTTGATCAACTCGTATGACACACAGCATTTTGTTATATCAAAACATGTCGTCATAGCTTTGAGAACTTTTACTTCTTTGGATGGATAAAACCAATAGTAAATTTCAAACTCTTCTGGCAGAGAAGCATTACTGTCGAAAAAGTAGTCATGCATAAGTTTGTATATATGAGCGTGAGGCCGTGGACTCTCGACTAAATCAATGGCATTTCCGGCCATAATACAACCTATGACCGCTCTAGCGATCTTCTGTGGCTCAGCGACAAAGTCACGTTCTAAAGGGAGCGCTAAATTGTGCTCGACTAATGAGTTGGCATATTTCGTGACAGTTGAGATGAATTCAGTAAGAGACGGTCCATATTTTTGACCTAGCCAGAAATTGTTGCAGTCAGAGCAGGTGCTTCGATAATTGAGTCCGCCCTGAACAATAGAGGACCCCAATTTGGCTTCACTAGAGCCAAGTAATGCTCTAAGTTTTACCGCACTGATGTTTCCGCAGCTTTTTGGAGGGATATGCTCTCTAGTAAGAGAACCAAAGCGTCGACAGATAGCGCAGTAGCCCTGTTTAGGTCCATGAGTACGGATTCTTTGATGTATTTTCGACTCTCTCATTTTTTGCTCTTAAGCGGCTAATACGACCTACATAGTTGCAGAATGCGAGTGTTGGAGCAAACCTTGATGGAGAAAGACGAGCAAGTTATAAAATATCGAGATAAGTAAGTCTAAAAAGGCGACTATAGAGTCGCCTTTGATTCTAGATATCAATCACACTCCGACCATTCAGTCTCGCCAATGTCCTTACACTCGACCTCAGACGTCCCATCAGGTAATGTTGTCTTACGTCGCCAGCTTGGTCCTTCTGGTGATGTATACATACGCTGGGTATCGACTAAGTTCTCGCCATCCATCACGCGAGTGCGTGTTTCGACGGACGCAAACGTTTCCAGAAGCGTGGCGGCATCATAGTCTTCTGACATGCTGAACTCATAAGAGGTTGCATCCGAAAGAATTGAGTCAATGTTCAATTCAGTTTTACGCTCTTGGAAGTCCTTCATGTAGTCAAATTGCGTAAATGCGCCAGCATCGCTGTCGTACCGTAAGGTATAGGTGTAGCTTTCGCCCAGGTTTTGGTCTAAGTCAGTGAGCTGACTGACTGTGATACGCTTCGAGCGAACATCGATACAGCTGTCATCGTTATTGGTAATTTCCACTTTTTCGGTTTCAGTCGCATCGGTGTTGGCGATGTATTCAAAAATATCAGCCGTGTTGCAGGTTTCATTGAAGTACGCGACTTCGACGGATGCGTCACCGATGGTTTTGAAGGATGAACGTCGATTGTACGTATAAATGACGTCAAAGCGTTGTTCAAAGTCATCGCTTACAATCTGTGTCTTAGCGCTGACACGGGCATTGTCTGACCATTCACCGTCAGCGGTGTCGGACGCCGGGGTAAAGATGTACTCTTCACGCACCCAATCCTCACCGTCTTTCAGGTAGCTAATCAGCGGCACTGCGTTGGGGCTTTCATCGGTAATGGCTTTCGTCTCTGCCAGAGACATCTTGAGGCCTTTAACGATTTTCTGAGCTAGGTTATGGGCATCCGTATCACCGGAATCGACGAAGTCACTATAAATGGTCTCTTGCGAGATGTTGTAGCAAGTCCGGCAGCACGCGTTGCGATTGATAATTGCGACCGGGCATCAATAAATTATCGAACTTCTCAAGTGACAGCTCCTCAGAAAGCGGCCACTCCAGCTGTAAGCTTCGGAATCGGGTCAGGATATTGTTGACGGTTGAACGACCGATGTTCAGTGTTAGTGCTATTTGCCGGTCAGTCATCCGCCGCTCAAACTTCAAACGAAAAATGTCCAGATAAGTCCGCATATCTGTCCTCGCTCTTTTCTTTGCTTTAGTCATGATTGCCTCGGCTCACAGATAAAACTCTGTTATGCCGAAACACGAAAAGCGAGGGAAGAAAAACTTGTCCGAATGATACCGAAACGGCTGTCCGGACGACGCCGAAATCAGTGTCCGGATGATACCGAAATGCTTGTCCGGCTCAGACCGGAATCACTGTCCGGATGACCCCGAAATACGCAGGCAATATGAATGACTTTGTATTCCGTAAATTTAGACATACTTTCTTCCTTGTTTTTAGTTAGGTTCAGATAACTTACGTAAAAAGCCGAAGAGCGTCAATTAAGTTGATTCCGGTCTTGCTGACATTCATTCCTGCGTGGACTTCACATAATTATGAATCGCACCGAGAGAGCGGTAACCCAGTGAATGATAAAGAGGCTCTCCCATTGCCGATGCCTGCAACTGCAATGTGTTGATACCGGCTGACAAAGCTTGTTGCTCAAGCAGGAGCATGGCCTCTCTGGCCAGCCCTTTGCCTCGAAACCCATCAAGAACACCGACCTGGTGAATGCCCATTTGCTGGTTATGCGTAAAGGTCATAGCGGTACCGGCTATATCACCCTTATGCACAATAAAATAAAGCTGGGCATTTCCGTGCAAGAGGTTGGTTACCGACGACGCGGCTACCGTATAACCAAAGCAACTGCCGGTGGTGTCAGCCCATTGCTGCGCCTGTTGCGGGCCTACAGGCTCCAACGTTAACTGCGGCGAAGTAGAGTCGAGTGCCGAGGTGTCCAGAGTTTTGACCATCATTTGTTGACTAAAACTGAGCGTTAACGCGTTAAGCCCTGGTTCACTTTTAGGTAACAGAGCTTCCGGCATCGATAGGGTATGAGAGTCTGACATCTGTGCGCTCAGCTCCGCAACTAGCTGCGTTTTCTCTGCTTCTGAGTAATTACCAGGCTTGCACCAGACTCGCGATGGCCATTGCCCCAGCTTATAAAAGGGAACGCCATGACGAGTGGTTAACTCCTGGTATGGCTGAAGCCGCCAGAGTTGATGTAAATTCTGCAGGTTTTGCTGTTGTTTCGTGGTCATGGTTTTGCTCCTAAGTTAATCAAAAAGACACCGGAGATAAGTAACCCTGCGCCTAATAAACGGTAACTGTTCAGTGCAATGGCCGGGCTGCCTAACACACCAAAATGGTTGATTATCATGGCGCCAATTAATTGCCCGGTGAGCGCGTAAGCCATGACTTGCCCAATTCCTAGTTTCGGGATCAGGAAATACATGGTGCCCACCCCAAAACAGGTGAAAACGCCTGCAATGAGCCAGAAGTACCAGGGTAAGTTCGAAAAAGTCAGCGTACTGCGTTCGGTAAAGCCCCAGAGAGCCATGGCCGAGAACAGCGCGCTAATAGTAAAAGCAACGGTCAGCGACAGAAAGGTATTATGTGCTAACTGCCCCATCATCGCATTAATACTGGCCTGAACGGCTATCGACATACCCGCCGCAATAGCCATGATCACAAGTATGGTTTGTGTCATAAGGCGACCCTGAATTGAGAAAGTGGCAGACGTACTTTTTTCTGCAATTGAGTAACATCCTCTTCGCTTCTGTAACCTACAGGGCAAGCAAAGGCCGTAGTCAGTCCGCGTTCAGGGAGAGACAGGATGTCGTCGTAGCGTGCTTTCTCAATGCCCTCCATAGGGCAGCTGTCCACTTGCAGCTCGGCTGCTGCCAGCAGAAAAGTGCCTAAGCCAATGTAAGCCTGACGGGTAGCCCACTCTTTAAGCTCTGCAGCGGACATAGCCTGCAGGCGCTGCGTTAAATACTGATAGGTGCTTTGCGCCTGTTCTTCCGTGAGTTCGCGCTGCCGGGCTAATTCATTGATATAGGGCGTTACAATATCTTCAATCTTTGCAGCTTTTGTCGCAAAGACGACCAAAGCTGAGCTGTCCGCAACTTTTTGCTGGCCAAAAGAGCAGTGAGCCAGCTCTTGCTGTAAGGCTTTATCACGAATAACCAGCGTGCGATAAGGTTGTAACCCGTAGGACGATGCCGTTAACCGGGTAGCATTTAACAATTGAGTTAATACCTCATCGGACACCTCGGTGTTGGAAAAGGTGTCGGTTGCATAACGCCATTGCTGTAGTTTTTCTAAATACATTTAGAGCTCCTGTGTCGCTATATGTTTAGCAAGTGAGCTCTATTATTCAGATACCTCAGAGGAGCCGCATTAACATAGTTTAATAACGGTAAAAATTATTCGGTGTTGCGCTGTTGTTTGCGTAATCGTGACAGTTGCACCGGAGTTATTCCTAAGTGTGAGGCAATATGATACTGAGGAACCCGGCTGGCAAGGTGGGGAAGTTGTTCTATAAAGGTTTGATAGCGCTGTAATGCCGTGGCTTGACCAAAGGCATTGTCGCGTTCGTCTTTTTCCAGCAGCCAGTTTTTTTCTAAATAACGGATATGATAAAGCATTAAGTCGGGGCTTTGCTCTAACAGCTGCCGATAGCCGTGAAAATCAATGTGTATTACCGCAGAGTTTTCTAAGCACTCGACACTTAATTCTGATGCCGTGTTGGTAAGTAGGGCGGTCATACAGGCTGGGAATTCACCTTCACTAAAAAAGCGCTTGTTATATTCCTGACCGTTTTCATCCAAATGAAACACCCGGGCTAAACCACTATGAATAAAGCTGAAGCTGTCGGGGTGTTCCCCTACGCCATAGATTAAGTCGCCACGAGCGTATTCGCGAAAGGTTAATAATTTCTGAAATTTTTGCCAGCAACCCTCGGTAATTTCGTGATAACGGTTCATGCAGGTACGTAGGTGCTCCAGGGCGTCCTGCGGTATCGCATAGGTTTTATCGTTGGCTATGGTGTTCTGGGTGGTCATGCTTTTAGTCTTTTGGTTTGGCGGCCTTTTGGGAACTTAAGTTTAAAGTAACTTTTGCCGCTGTAGGTGTAAAGATAGATGTAGCCGGGCAATTTCGTTCGAGAGTTGAATAGTGGAAAGTTGATTCATTTTCAATTATTCTAAATTACTAACATTACCTCTGAAGGAGTCTACGCCAAAATGAACAACTAATACCTGTCATCCATCTTCATTTCTTTAATTTGGATCCGCAGGGTTAGTAGGCGTAGTGCGATTGGCTCATTTAAGCCTCATATCAGTTTTGTAAAAACACCAGCCGTTTATCGGATTCACTGCGTTTAATGCCCCTGCTTTCAGGAGGCAACAAATGCCAGTTTTACAAGCAACTAGTCTGCATTATCAATTTGAAAATGGCGAAACGCTGTTCAGAAACCTTTCTGTGTCAATGACGCAAAAGCGAGTTGGGCTTGTCGGGCGCAATGGTGTGGGTAAATCTATTTTAGCCTCATTACTTACAAAGGAATTAGAACCTACGGGTGGAAGCGTGCAATTAAATACTTCTGTAGCCATGTACCAGCAAGTCAACCAAGAGCATATGTTGCAGCAAACCGTAGCAGACTTTCTGGACGTGAAGAAGACGCTTTATGCTATTGAGCAAATAGAGCAGGGTGATTGCAACCCTAAATGGTTTGAGTGCGTTGGTGACCGCTGGAGTTTGAGAGCCGAACTATCCTGCCTTTTGCAGCAGTTACAGTTGCCTGACTCTATCATTCTGGAGTGTAAACAATTAAGTGGCGGTCAGCTTTCGATACTTCAATTGTGGAAATTGTTTAACAGCGGTGCTGGTTTACTCGTGCTGGACGAGCCCTCCAACCATTTGGATAGCAACGGTAAACAATGGCTTATAGAGCAGATTCAGAGCTTTTCAGATCATATTTTGCTTATTAGTCATGACCGCTTATTGCTGCGGGAGGTTGAGCAAATATGGGAGTTGAGTAGTTTAGGTTTGACGCTGTACGGAGGAAACTACGATTTTTACACAGAAGAAAAGCGGAAAGAGTCCGATGCAGTGGCACGCCAATTAAGTAGTGTAAGGCAACAGCAGAAGCATTTGGAAAAGCAAGCGCAGAAAAACAAAGAACGAGCTGAGCAGCGAGCGGCGGCGGGCAAAAAGCTGCGTAAAGAAGGAAGCCAGGCAAAAATCTTAATGGATGCCATGAGTAACCGTGCTTCCGCTTCAGCCTCGGGAAGAGCGAAAAATGAAACGCATCGGCAGCAACAATTACAACAAAAGTCGCGGCGACTAGAGTCAAAGCAGGAGCAGTTAAAAGCACAAAAGTTAAAAATAAGTTCTGAAACTAAGGGTAACCGGACTCTGGTTTCTTTAACTAATGCGGAAATTCCTTATGGTTCAATGAAGCCCTTTAACTTAACCGTAAAGGGGAATAGCAAGCTGCATTTAGTCGGACCGAATGGCAGTGGTAAGTCTACGCTACTGAAAGTGCTTTGCGGCGACCTGGCACTTAAAGCCGGTGAGGTTCGTATTAACACTGCCGTGTTTTATTTAGACCAGCACTTTAATGTGCTGCAGGCTCACTTTTCGGTACTCGATAATATACTGAATTTATGTCGGGGAATGAGTGAAAATAAAGCCAGAATGCTATTGGCAGGTATAGGCCTTAGGAAAGATAAAGTACACCAACTGGTAAACCGGCTAAGTGGGGGAGAGAAAATGAAGTTAGCGATGCTGATTGCGAGTAACCAGCCGCAACAGCCGCTATTACTTTTGGATGAACCCGACAACCATCTTGATATTGATTCCAAAGACATGCTTTCCGATGCTCTGCTCAATTACGATGGCGCACTTATTCTGGTGAGCCATGATAAGAGCTTCGTAAAAAAATGCGGACTAACTACTTTGATCATACCGCATACATACTCCCGCCAGAGCGACTAAACTGAAACGGCGGTCGCCGGGAAGTCGAATGTCGGCTATTATTTACACACGTTTATTTTTATGGGGGTCTACATGTCATACGAGAAATTTGACATTATACCTGCTGCCAGCTTCTCCGATATAGGCTTAAAAATGATTTCGCCCTCTTTAGGCCTATCGAGTTGGATCCAGTGTTTGTGGTCAACTAGTGGTTCGAAGAACAATTCAGAGCGTGTTGAAGAAAAACTGTATCCCGATGCCGGTTCCAGTCTAACTTTTGAAATAGGCAATACTCGTATTAATGCACGCTATTTTCATCATAGCCGAGTTTCTACTCACCATTGGAATGCTTCGACGAAATATATTAGTGTTCGGTTTCGGCCTGGGGGCGCAAGAGAGCTACTAGGTCTGAATATTGACGATTTTCAGAATATAGAAATAGATTTACTCGACACGGACTTTCCTCAACACTCAAGTTTACAGCAATTAATGGATACACTCCCGAGGCTATCAACAAGCCGACAAATTCAGGCTGTGCAGGACTGGTTACTGACGCTTAGTTGTTGCGCTCAAGAACCTCATTATAAATGGTCGATGTTATTAGCTCATGCGTCCGCAAACTTAATCCCCCCTCAGCAACTGGCCTTACAAAGCGGGTTTAGTCGACGGACACTGGAAAGGCAATTACGTAAATACTTAGGCTTTACTCCAAATCAGTTGCACAGCTTTGCTCAAATTCGAAAAGCCCGACAATATTTGATCATGACACCAGACAGCCTCAGTGATATTGCCCTTGCTTGTGGCTACTTCGATCAAGCGCATTTTACCAATGTATTCCGTGAACAAGCTCTGGAAACCCCGCTTGAATATCGCCAACGAAAAATGTCGCAAATTTCCAATTCGTAACTAGTGAATGTCCCTAAAGTATAGAAAGTTATTCTTTGGAGGACATTATGGAACACCGAATTTCACAATCTTCACTTTACGAACAATGCCCGCGTCTGGTGACTCACTTAACCGCATTAGGTGAGGTGCCGGAAGCCGCAAACTTATCCCCACGACTTCTGCATCTGGTCAAACTTCGCGCATCTCAACTCAATCATTGTGGCTTTTGTCAGAAAATGCACGCTGATGAAGCTCGAACCGATGGTGAGGTACAATCAAGGTTAGATGTGCTTCCGGCCTGGAAAGAGTTATTTTGCTTTACTACCAAGGAGCGCGCTGCATTGGCATGGACGGAAGCGCTAACGCTTATCAACAGTGTAGAAGTAACTGACAATACCTTTCAGGCTGCACTGGACGCTTTTGGAGAAAGCGGGTTAATTGAGTTGACCGCGGTCATCGTACAGATAAATAGCTGGAATCGTATTGCCGTGAGTTTCCGTTTCCAACCCGAAATAGAACAATAGGGCATGGTATGAAAGCAACTTTATTGCAGCGTATTCAGAAAAACACATTAGGGATACTGGCTAGCTTGTCGTTCCTCTTTGGCAGTATGTTGTTTCTACCCACTTTTGCGAGCTACGCGACATTAGGTGTGTGGCTCTTCATGACAGGGTCGGCGTTGATGTTTATCGATATTATTCGTCCGTAATCACTCTTGCAACTGCTCGACATCTACACCCAGTGCATTGGCTACGCCGCCCTGTGGCATCCAATTAGCAAAGAGTTAATTTCCGCTCCTGTGACAGCAGTAGCAAACAGTGATAGCAGAAACTACGATTCCTATTATCGTTTGATTTGGTCGTCAGTATAACCACGTTTACGTAACATGCTTCTTGCCACCATCTGGTCTTTACCCTCGTGCTTCCAGGCTGATTTATTAGCGATATCGAGTAGCTCTTTATCACTTTTACCTTTCAGTCGTTTATGAGCCTGTGTGACCTCTGACGTTTGATCTACAGCTTCGGAAAGGATTTTTTTCCCTGCCGTATATATCGTATCCCAAATACTCATTTCTAATTCCTTTGAAGAGTAGGCGGGCACTGATTCCCGCCTATAATCAACCAGAGCAGACTAATCAGTCCTCAACCTTGCCGTCACCATCACAGTAAGGGCATTCAATACGTACACGAGAATCGCCACCACAAGTAGGGCAACTTTCAGGGTGAGGGCCACCACCGTAATCTAAGGGGCAAGGAATTTCACCGCGACCACGGCACTCAGGACAGTTGACTTGTGACATATTAATCTCCTTTTAAAATCAGTTGCCTAAGTAGATTCTCAGCATTTAACTAATACAGTCAACAGGCCTTGTGTGGCTTGGCTTTGAGGATGTTGGGTTGATGGTGTTTTATGTGTTTCGAGTCATCGTAATTGAGTTATTTATCCCTAAAATTTTTTTCGAATCTTATTGTTCACGTTGGTAGCTAAAGCCAGGCTTGGTATTTTGTGCTATCAACATGGAACAAAAGGAAAATAAATTGGTTACGAATTAAGCAGTCAGAGCCCGAGCAAAATTTACGATATCGTTATTAATGAAGTTGGTGTTTCAGAACGAAACATTTCAGAGCAGGAAATAGAGAGCATACTCGATAAGCTTTCATCAGTTGAGCAAGAGCAGCTTATTGCGATGTGCTATTTTGGTGAGCGCCATTTAAGTGCATCTGAGCCTTATCTCGACTATCCTCTTACTCTTGCGCCCGCAGCGGTCGTGCCAGCCTACAAATACAAAGAAGTTTTGCTTAAAGCAGCAACAAACAGCTTAATAACTAAACTTCATCAAGCCAAGCGTTTCGCAGGACCTGCATGGAAATCGCCGTTAGAGTAAATTGTCATGTGAGGGAACCATGTTTCCTCTGTTAGCTCTGTGAATGCCGACATGGAAAGAGCTCGTTGTATTTTTGGTATGCAATTTTTTGTTGTTCTTCGACTTCCCTCCTGTAGTTATCCCAAACGTACCCTGGGGCTGTAAGGCAACAACGCTCGTAGCTCTCGTCGACAGCGCCCCTTAATATTGCCATCCATCGATGATTGTCTAATCCTAGCTCCGTTCTCGGCAGTCTCTCGTAAGCAGAGCGTTTACAAGAAAATGCGTTCAAAAGGATGTTTTGCCGAGTGAAGGCTAGGAAAAATACATACTCAAGCCTCTCGTTATTATAGGTACTTTCAAAGTAGCTCCATAGTGCCGGGTCATCCGAGTCAATGGGATACTTGCTTAGACGAAGGTAAGTCAATGCCGTTACGAAAGCGGTATCGACTAATTGTTCGTGGTCCTCTACCCAGCGACATTTTCGTAGGGTGATTGCATAATCGACCGCCACCTGAATGGCGTCGGCTTCGAATAGTCCGTGGCTAATGCACCGACTTCTTTGGTTTACCTCTTCGCATACTGCTGAAAGCTTATCCATGTCTACCGGCAGTGCGTGGTGTCTGTGTAGCCGGTGGTGAATTTCCTGCAATTGGGCAGGGGTGAACGTATGGATCCACATAATTGTCTCCAGAATATTTTGACGATTGTTCAATGCTGAATAGAAAACTGTTCAGTAATGAATACGGGCTTAGTCGTTGATGTAGTTGTCCCATTGAACGCCTTTGCATCCAGATACAGTGAAGCTTTCTCTCAAGCTCTTTAAACCCGTTATAAGGGGGCCAAAACGAATCGGTGAGTGTATTGACCGCTTTGTCATTTCAAGGGCGTCACCCGCTGTTAAGGGCGCGCTCGAATTGCTTATGACGGTTTTCGCGTGCTCTAACATGAGTCGCGGTGCAAACTTATCTACCGTAGTCCATTCGTCCCGCATGACGTTGAACAATATCTGGTCATTGCCTTTCATGGGGATACCATACTGGTTCAAAAATAGCAGGCACACGGCAAATGCAGTTTCTGCGGCACGGTTGGTATCCTCTGTCCACGCGGTGTGTGCTAAGCGAATAGCGTACTCAGCGGCAATTGAGAATATCGAGTCTAAGTTAACGGTGCAATCAAAATACTCACGGTCAATGGTACTGTATATATCGACAAGCTGAGCAAAGTTAGTAGGATGGTGGTTCGCCTCTAGGTGCATTCCTATATCTATTTTGACAATATCTACAGGTTTAACTAGACGTAAAATCATTGCTTGGTCCTATATTGAAGTATGGCGACAAAATGCCGCCTAGCGAAAATGAAGGGAAGTCAACTGAGTACGGTAATCAACGCTTAACTTTTTAGGTAAGTTGATACCGCATTAATGACAAACAGCAGGGATGACATCATCCCAATCAATACTGTAGTCGTAGTGAAGAGGATAAAATTCGCTCCTAATCCTAGTTATGATGTCTTTTAATGAAGAATATGGCTTTATTCTTTGTTGACCATATCCGCAGGTTATATCTTTAGAAGAGTTGGTCTGACTGGCTATTTTATTTTCTTCTAGGCGTTCCCCGCGGAATTGCTCGAACAGTACCTTTCCAAGCTTTGTGCTATTCATGCAAGGCGATTCGATTAATGATAGCAACGAGGGATTATTAGCATTGACGTGAAAGCCGTTTAAATCTAAGAACGTTATCGCGGTCACTAAGCCTGTAATTACGGCTCGTTTGCGGTCGGTTGTCCAATCACCATTTCCAATGAGAGCTGCGTAAATACCAGCAGTCCAGAATATTTTTGACACACCAAGGTCCTTTACTGGACAAACTTCATTCATCAGTGAGCGTACAGACTTTTCTATTGACCTTTTTAATACTGAACGCGTGTAGTCTTGGTGAAATTCGTAATGGATTTGAATAATTAGTTCCGGAGTAAGAAATTTGTCACACACTTGTTTTTCCCTCTTGTTTCGGCGATTAATCAGTTAGCATTTCATTTCTGGAATGGCGTCGCCGCGCTCATCGGCGATGCGTTGCATAATCCACTCGTCCACCTCTGAATCTATCCAGGCTACCTTCTTACCCAACACGCGAACCGGCTTTGGAAATGTGCCTTCGTTAACCATTTTGTAAATGGAGGTGCGACCTAAGCCAATGCGTTCTCGTACTTCGTTGATTCTTAGAAATCTCATTATTATTCCTCTGTTTTGTTTGTCTCAGAGGATTCACAGGGGCTGTAACGAATAACCATAAACAGCGAATCCACGGGATTTCAGACCTATATCACGCACGTGCATTCAAGAATCGAAAACATGGAGACACAAAATGCACGAGCAAAATGCTGAGTATGTAACGAATGGGCCGATGACTGAGGTTGATGTGCTGAATAAAGCGTCTGAGATCCTGGAGACGAAGTTTTTGAAGGGGGAGGGCTTTACCAGTCCATCTGCTGCAAAAGACTTCCTGAGATACAAGCTGGCGCATCAAAAGCGTGAAGTGTTCGCTATCTTGTTGATGGACTCACAGCATCGCCTGATCGAGTACAAGGAGTTGTTCTTCGGGACCATTAACGCCGCTCCGGTATATCCCCGTGAGGTGATGAAGGAGGTGCTTCAGCAAAACGCCGCAGCCATCATCTTGGCGCACAATCATCCATCGGGTGTGACTGAGCCATCGGAGGCTGACAAGCGTGTAACGACGCGTATCAAGGACGCACTCAATCACATAGACGTCCCCATGCTTGACCACATCGTAGTAGGCCAAGACACGGTTTCGTTTGCTGAAAGGGGATTGTTGTAGGTGTATTGTTGCTAAGCGCGTAGAGAAGGTTTTCCCTGGGCCTTTTCTACGTTGCTTGGTGCTTTAAGCTGGCGCTTTATTTTTTGTGGTAATACTGACCTTGACGGTGCATCTAGGCATCTTTTAACGTTAACCAGTCAAAAATAACTATTACAACCGATTAACAAGGACGATTTGTAAATGTACTTTATAAACATAAAAGCGCTTAAGGAACAGCATAGAGCGGGTCAATACCAAAGCAACGATAGTCTTATGTACTTATCGGCGACTGTAATACTTACCTATCTAGCAACACTGCTTGTTCGCTTTCCTGAAAACGGTTGGTCTGTGGGAGTAGATGCAGTAGATGGTATTATGGTCCTGCTGTCTATTTTTGTCGCTTACGTTGCCAACGGCGGCAATGGCGGAAGCTACTTTTTGGATAAGTTTGTCTCTATTGGGTGGGTCGTTTTGATCCGTTTGCTACCCGTAATTGTGCTTTTGGCTTTGGTAATTAATATTGGAGAGGCCGCATTCTTCGGCCAAGCTAGCGAGTATGATGGGCCCGAAGATATTATCGGGTTAGCCGTGGTTTATGGTCTTTATACATGGCGGTTAGGCGTCCACATAAAGGATACACGTTAAGTGTTGCGTTAAGCGCGTGTCAGTCTGTTGCACGCACTCGTATTAATTAGCTTGTCCTACCCTTAAAGCGCCTCAGACAGGCGCTTTATTTTTTGCATTGCTGCTGTAAAACGATTGCCGTTTGCCCTGGTATTTAGTCGTCTTCTCTTTACACAGGTAACTAAAGTGCAGAAATGCGTCTCTGTGCACTGGGTCATCTGTTCTGAGTGGTCCTTGCAGAACCCTAAACACTGGCGTTGATGTGTGAAGGAGCGCTACCCGCGAATCAGCCGATAACCCATGCGTCTTTAACCACGCCTGTCGGATAATTTGACCTAACCTGGTGGGGTCCTCATGGCTTAAGTTGCCGACTGGGTATAGCGTGTCCTTGTTGGTGAATATTACGACATGGTAATGCTCTAATTCGCTGTCCTGCGTCTGTTCAATTTTAGCAACGTATTCGACTTCCGTTTGGTAAACCCTTTGATTGCGTCGTGCTACCGCGTTTTGATAGCTAGCGATACCTGCTTTAACTCGCTCAATAAACTCCGTAATTGCGTTACGTTGCAGGTACGGATTCGTATGAGCTGGTAGATGCAAGTCAAACTTCACTGCTAATACTCGCTTGTGGTTCTGGAGCACTCTATCCATGACCGTATGCAGGCGGTCTACGTATGGCAGAATGTATGGTGCATTTGCTGTATGTAAAGCAAAGCCCTTGTATTCAGCATCATAATGTAGCGTGTGGTTATGGTTATTCGCATTACGTTTTCTCATTTCAGACCTCGTGATCGTTATTGATTCATAAGAGATCTGATCCTGTAATTTTTAACCATGAGTCAGACGGTAAGCTTAGGGGCTTACCTGTCACTGGCTAAGCATTGGTTACTAGACGTACCAATGAATGATGTACTGATTGATAGTAGTGAAGGTTGTATATATTACTATTACCAACATTTCCTAATCATAAACTGCTCCCAAATCTATATGGAAAAGTGCGTTTAGACTGCATTCAAAACCTTGCTCTTATTCTGATAATTTAGAATATCCATGCCGCATAACACGTCATCAAGAGCCCTTTATATCCCGCGTTTAGTGAATTAGAAAAAACAAGTTTGCAACAAGTTTGCTACTTTGTTTAAAACATGTTTTTATATGTTTTTTATGAGTTTGATAACGTTGATTAGCTATGACGAGTGAGTTTGAAGAAGTTCCTAAATGGGTTGAGGAGTTCGATGTTGATGACGCAGCAGAAGGTCAGTGGCTGGTAAATTACCTCACAAACAAAGGAATAAAAATATATCGACAGCAAAACGAAAACATTAGACAAGCTGCAAAGCGAATTCTTATTGGCTTATTCAGGGACAACCGGCCTGATCATTATAGGTTGTTAAGAAATATCCAAGAGTCTTACCGGCAGCGAAGTAAGCGTAAGGATAAAACCGAGTATTTGGATAGAACATATAGACTTTCACGTGAGTCTGTTGAGAAGCTAAATGGCTTGTCGGATAAGCTCGGTGTCAGCAAAGAACAGGTTGTCGAGGCATTATTAAAAGAGCAGGCAAACCTAGAGTCCCTCTACGATTTTAGAGAGTGTTCAATATTCTGTGTCAGCCAAGTTTTCATAAATCTATGTGGCCATCCAGTCGACCTTCAAAGTGGATGGTTAGCTGAGACAGTGTCAGATTCCAGTTCTGCACCGGGTGCGACCAGCGCTCAGTTGCTTTTAACATACCCGCGTACAGCAGCTTAAGCAAGCTACCTTCATTGCTAAAACCGCCTTTGGTTTTGGTCAGTTTTCTGAACTGGCGGTGTACCGCCTCAACGGCATTGGTTGTGTAGATGACGGTCCGCACATAGTCGGGGTATTTAAAATACGCTGAGAGTGTCGCCCACTTATTGCGCCAGGATTGAATAACGATGGGATATTTATCGCCCCATTTGGTTTCTAAATCATCCAGCGCGCTTTCGGCAGCGGATAGCGTCGCGGCTTTATACACGCATTTTAAATCGGCCATGAAGGCTTTCTGATTTTTGCTGGCCACGTACTTCAGCGAATTACGAATTTGGTGAATGATGCAGTGTTGCACCTCGGTTTTCGGGTAGATGCTTTCTATGGCTTCAGGGAAGCCTTTTAAGCCGTCTACGCAGGCAATCAGAATATCCTGAACGCCTCGATTATGGAGATCGGTCAACACACTCAGCCAGTGATGAGCGCCTTCTGACTCGGATAAATAAAGCCCCAGAAGCTCTTTTTTACCGTCAATATTGAGGCCTAGAATGGTATAAACAGCTTTGCTGATAAAACGCCCATTCTCTTTGATTTTATAGTGAATGGCATCGAGCCATACAATGGGGTAAACCGCTTCTAAAGGCCGTTCACGCCATGCCTGAAGCTCCGGCAGAAGCTTATCCGTGACGGCATTAATGGTGCCGTTTGAGACATGAATGCCGTACAGATCTTCAATGTGCATGCGAATGTCTTGATAGCTGGTTCCAAGCGAAAACAATGCAATAATTTTACGCTCCAGCTCATCGGTTAAATGCGTCTGATGTTTTTTAACCAGTTGCGGCTCAAACGAGCCGGCTCTGTCGCGGGGCGTATCTAATTCAAAGCTGCCGGCAGGACTCTTGACTGTTTTTGACGTCGAACCGTTCTTGCGGTTAGATTGCTCTTTATCACTGAGATGCTCTTCAAGCTCAGCCTGCATCGCGGCTTCGGTGAGTTGTTTAATAAGCGGTGTCAGGATGCCGTCTTTGCCGGTGAGGTCTTTGCCTTCACGCAACTGCTTTAAAGCGGCATCCATGTCGAAATTGTTTTTGGTCATATGTCATCTCTTTTTTGCTTAGTTTAACGAAATGACACAGAATTCTGAACACTACCCGATTTGAAAAATAAAAAAGGTGCAAAGCTAACCTCCGATCAAATAGCGCGTTCGTACGCTAAGCATAATCACGTTGGGGACCTCATTTTTGGTAGTCGTGCCTTTCCGACCGAAGAGCAGTTGGTTCAAACCATTAAAAAAGTGGTTAAAAAGCTCAATATCTCTATCAACCTGAGAAAGGATAAAAAGCCGCTCTTAGCAACCAGCGAATTTGTACGCGTCATGGCTAAAGAAGGCGCTTTATATAACGTTAATTCATCATTAGCGAACTCAGACAGCTTTGACCGAGTCAAGGATCCTATCTCTAACGAACCACTAAGCGATTACTCTGACGACTTGATGTTAGAGGATTTCATTTACTTGAGCGACACTGTAGAAGCACGGCTAAAGCAGTATCGAGCTGCTGTATACAAGAGTAATGGAATAAGATCGGAAGAGGCACTTATAGAAACTTTGGTAGATGAGGCCTATAACTGGTACAGCGAAATGCTTGAGTTAAACAGCTTGCGAGATGAGTCAGACAACCTTCGAGCGAAAATCTCTCAGCACAGAGCTGAGTTGGCGAAGCAGATAAGAGATATTAAATTTGATGATGAACGCTTCGACGCGATAGTAAAACTATGCGAAACCCTCGAATTGATGGTTATAAGGCTTTTTGAAGAATATGACTTGGAGAGACACAACCACCGTATTAATGTTGAGACTTTAAAGGGTAATGCTCCAATCAAACAGCCAAATAGATTTCGACATATGGAAAGGGACAAATCTATCAAGAAGTTTCGTGAAATGGTTGCTTTAGCGATTGCCGGAAATGTTGATCCCGAGAGTGTTCAAGATCATGAATTCCAGGGAGTAAGCGATGAGTCAAATTAGTTAATGCTTCAAATCTGTGGTGCTATATGTGGTGCTACAGGTTTACTTTCAATTTTTTATTTTCTTTAAAATCATATATTTAGTATTTTATTTTAACTCCGGCCCCGGGCACCAATTCCAAATCGTGTAGCTTGCGCTTTCAGCGCAAGAACACACTCCAAATATTAATCCCCATACCTTTAATTTCGTGATAGCACGCATACACGCGTAGCTTGCGCCTTTGGCGCAAGGAAAATCATAACAACCCCGTTTCACGCAGACATTAATTCATTAAATGGTGGTCCTTTAGTGCGACTTGCGTACAGGGCGGCAACTCGGTTTTGTTGACTTCTGGATTAGTTAACACCGACCAATAGTATCCACCAATATTTGTGAGACTCGGATTCAAAGAGACGTCGATGTGAGACTGTTTGGGTATTAGCGTATAAGTTAACTTCGACGGTGGGTTCTTGCTCGGAAAATCTTTGCTGCCTGAAAATTCAAAGCTGACGTTTTTTGTATTATTTTTATCACTGGAACTCAGTGTGAAATTGTAGTCCAGTTCTGCCAAACGCGAGCTAAGGGTGGAAAAGTCGAGGTCATTAAAGAAGTCCTGCGATGTTCCAGAGAAGTTAGCAAATTGCTCGTTTACGGTTGCTTGTAGGTTGCTTTCAAATTCACCGCTAGTTAGCGCCTTTACAGCTTGGTATTGCGAATTGTCGTGGGCACATAGAGTATCATCTAATTGATTTGAATCGGCTATTTCGTTGGTCTCAGGTTCCGCTTTGCCGTCGATCCAATCGTTAAATTCCTTTGATGTCTCGAAGGTTCGACTTATGTTGTTGGCGATTTTTTCCGTGTGAGCTATCAGGCTGTCGGTATATTCATATCCGCTACGAATCGCATCATTGACAAATTGAGGATGCTCATAGGGTGAGGTCTGTAGCTCCATAAGTTCGGGTCGTTCACCCTGATGGCTATGGCTTAGCTTAATGCCCCAGACTTTACCACTCGACTCGTTCAATACAGCGGCGTAGACCGGCGTACTATAGCAAACCCGAGTATCAGTCGAGTTATCTGAGCTACTGGGTTTAGAATGACACTCCACAGATGGTGGGACTTTCTCTTTGACCAAGTTTTCCGCTTCGCTATAGTTGCAGTCATCACAGCTATAAGCTTTAACATTTTTCTCGGGTTCAGTCTGTGCATAGCTGGTTGATACCATGATAAGCACGCCAAGCCCAACAGGTATAAGAGTATTTTTATTCATTATTCCCACCATCCATTCCCAAAACGCGTAGCTTGCGCCTTTGACGCAAGCAAAAACGCCATACCGTTTTTAGTTTGCTGGTTAAAATGTATATCGGAAAGACACGCTCACGGTATCGATGTCTAAATCAACATCGCTTGGACGATAAGTTTCATACCCAATGCCAGCAGATAGATTTTTAGTAAAGTGATAGAACGCATTCGCTTGAGCACGGAATACGTCGGTATCATCAATATCAACATAATCAATCTTAGCGCCGACTTCTAATAAAGGAATTAGCATAGAACGCACACCGATACCAATGCCGTAACCTATATCATCGTCAGATACAGATAAAGCCGTAGCCGAACCAGATATATCTAAGCGTTCAACAGAGATGGTCGTGTAGATGTCGGTGGTATCCGTTACACGTTTAAATGCGCCAGCGCCCGCCGATAAGAACTCTAAATCAGCATTCGCGCCATTAGCCTCTGCATCAATTGTTTTGTAATCCGTAAACACTATCCAGTTATCGGTAATAACAGCACTACCACTTAATCCCAGCCCGTCGAATGACGGTTCACTCGCGCCGACATCAACCGTTGCATCTAGGTATGAAACCTCGATTTTATTCCATTGTGGTGATTGAGCCATAGCCGTACCCGATACGGTTAGCAGAGCTAATGCCAAAAGCGATTTATTCATTAATTGTCTCCGTGTTTTTAGAAAGTCATCATGAGCGTGATTGACCTTATCAAGAGTGTAGCTTGCGCCTTTGGCACAAGTACAAAACCTATGTATCTTATTAGAGACGATACATATATTAAAGTGTTAACAAAAATAAAGCTTAGATGTGGTGTTAAATATTAATTTTTAGTCGGTCGCGCCTTTGGCGCAAGACAACTGAATTATCACGGAGCCAACATGAATCAGATTAATCCCGCCAAGCTTCACAATAGCAAATGGACCGCCGTAAAGCCGATAAATCGCGAGAAGCATTTTTTGGTATCAGAAGTTGAGTACGATGAGGAAGGCGCCGTCATTTCGTGCGTAATCGAGTCAGTGCTTTCAAAGAACGAATACTCAATTGATTGGCGTGAACTAAAAAACGAAGAAAAATGGGCTCAGGGCTGGAAGATGTAGGTTTTAAATCGTTTTTCTTGCGCCGAAGGCGCAAGCTACGGGCCAAAGGCGTGAGCTACCTTACTGACAAAAAATATATAAATATGTTATAAACAATCTAACAAAAATGAACTTTATTTAAATAAATGGTCAACTCTAGGCGTTTAGACAAAACGGAGTAGGAAAATAAAAATGAAAGCTTTAATTAAAACATTGGGTTGCTGTTTGCTGTTAACGGCCTCAATGAGTGCCAATGCGGACTGGTCTGTTTCAGGTGGTTTTACGAGTTTCCAAGATGATATTGACTCGTCAGAAAGCTTGAGCTTAGGCGCGTTGCATGGTGGATTAGGTTATACGTTTGAGCGTGGCAATTTTACCTTCATGCCAGAGCTGCGCGTTGGTTTTGGTATTGGCGATGATTCCGCTTATGGCGTGGACGTTGAAGTTGATAACTTTGTAATCGCAAGCTTGCGCGGTCAGTACAATATTAACGACTCGTTTGGCATTTTCGTACAGCCTTCATATGGTCGTCTAGAGGTTTCAGCCAGTGGTAGTGGTGCGTCGTTCAGTAATGATGACTGGGAAACAGGCATTGGTACCGGCGCTTCATACAAGTTAGGCAAGAACGCATCAATAGAAGCGATGTACGAACAATTTGATAGTGCAGATGTTTTCTCGTTCAGCTTCCGCTACACCTTCTAAAAATACAGTTCAGACATATCTGTTTGCAACTTGCGCCAAAGGCGCAAGCTACTGAACTTTAAAAAGGCGCAAGCTACTGAACTTTAAAAGGGCGCAAGCTACAAGGCCCATCAAGGGAGACGATAATATGCATAGCAAACTGAAACCATTGCTCATGAGCGCCTTATTAAGCGTATCGGTTATCGCTGCAT
The DNA here is from genome assembly GCF_057748155.1 of Idiomarina sp. D18. Classification (NCBI taxonomy): domain Bacteria; kingdom Pseudomonadati; phylum Pseudomonadota; class Gammaproteobacteria; order Alteromonadales; family Idiomarinaceae; genus Idiomarina; species Idiomarina sp. D18. The sequence goes on along the minus strand of NZ_CM173240.1, from coordinate 1,204,195 downwards.
CGGGCGTAACTGCTCAGCAGTACCTTAAGACAGAACACCTTTACCCAAAGACGATACCTGATCGGATAGTTAACGTTTCAGCTGGATATAAATCTGACTCGTTACCTTACGGTGTTTTCGAGTATATCGATACCTTTGGTAGCACCGAGGCTGAGATTGTGAAGCGATTGGGGGAGCCTGAAGAGCGGTTTGAATGGCAAAAAGAGAATCGTCATGAAAGTGATGTAAAGAACACTGTTATTACGCTGGTTTACGACGGTCTTATCATTGAACTTGTAGAGGTAAAGCAAAAAACCTTTATCAAACGCCTGTTTATCGAGAGCTGCGAGATTAATTCACCATTCCAGAATTATCTGTGTAAACCCGTACCAGCGGTCATAAGTGAGTTGGGTCAACCGAGAGTCATTTTTGCCGACGAGCTCATTTACACGCTACAACATGGTGATGTCGGTTCAACCCCCATGCGGATGGGGGTGAAAAATGACAAGATTTCGTGGATTTATTTGAGGGGTTATATTGATTAGGGACTTGCGCCAAAGGCGCAAGTTACTTCTCAAACACCAAGGCGTCGGGGTCGGCGCCTAGCTCTTTCAATGCGTCCATTATGCCGTCGTTGAAGGCATCGGGGCCGCACACGTAAAAGTGCTGGTTAAAATTGTTGATATGCTCGTTTAGAAAGGCTTTATCAATGTGCCCATCGATAAACAGGTGATTGCCGTTTGGTTTTTCGTGCGTGATGACATTGATGAATTGATCACCGAGTATTTGCTCGAACTCCTCTTTCAAAATAATGTCTTTTTCACTGTTGTTCGAGAAGATAAGTCGGTTATTGCCAATTTCACCTTTGCGTGCCAAATCGCGAAAAATAGCGATAAATGGCGTAACACCTGCGCCGCCTGCGATAAATGTGCCTTCGCCTTTGTATTCAATGGCGCCCCATGGGTCTTCAATAATCAGCGAATCGCCTTGCTGGAGTTGACCAATTTGTTCGGTAACACCGTCGTGATCGGGATAAACCTTAATTACAAACTCAAGCCACGGATCGCTATTGAGCGACGTGAAAGTAAACGGGCGCTTTTCATCGCGCCAACCCTCTTTATCAATCGCGACCTCAGTGGCTTGTCCTGGGGTGAAATTATAATCGTCTGGCTTTTCTAATCGAATCCGTCTCACGTTGTGAGTGACTTCGGAAACATCGTTTACTTTTAATGTATGGCTCATGGCTTACCTCAATCTTTTTACAAGTGTCTATTATTTGTACACGAGATAAACCATGAAAAAGATCAAAATTATTCAACCGCCATATCAAACACTTGTACTGTGTCTAGAAACGGACCTCGGCTACCTGTGTTGCCGCCAATCACATAAATGCTGTCGTTAAATACTACGGCGGCAGTGTGACGTAGTCCGATATAGGGCAAATTCGTCGGCGACTGCAGCGTGACCGTAACGTGGCACCTTGAGGCTGAATTCAGCAGAGGGAACAGCGGTATTTTGCGGCGTTGGTTGAGTAGTCGAACAACCCGTTACGGCTAAGACACCAGCAAGTAAAAATGAACAGCGCTTAAAATTATCAAACATTTTTTATTCTTTTATACATAGGAGCATGTAATTTTAAGGTGTTCGCAGTGAGACTCAAGGCAAAGGCACAAAATCCTCGGCATCGCCGGGGACTTTTGGGAACGCCTGTTGCTGCCAACGTGCTTTGGCTGCTTCAATCAGCTCTTTGTTACTCGCCACAAAGTTCCAATACATATACCGTGTGCCAATGGCGTCGCCGCCGACGAGTACAAGGTGGCTGTCAGCCAGCGTCGTGAGCGCGACACCCGTCGTATCACCAAATACACCCATATGGTGTTCAGCGAGTTCAGCTTTATTCACTTGTACTGAGCCTTTAACAACGTAGACCGCAAGCTCTTGTGCTTTGGGTAAAGCGAAGGTTTCGCCCGCTGCTAAATTAACCTCGATATAGAGTGTGTTTGAGAATGTCTTGACCGGTGAGGTCTTGCCATAGGCTTCACCCATCAATATTTTCGCATTGCCGCCTGTGATATCTGCTGAGGGGAGTTCGGCTTCGTCGTAGTGGTGAAAGCTGGGATCGCATTGTTCGTCGGTCTTGGGCAGCGCGAGCCATAGTTGCAACCCGTGCGCGCGGTGGGGCTGCTGTTTGACTTCCGGCGATTGGCGCTCCGAATGCACGATGCCATGACCTGCGACCATCAAGTTAATGTCACCTGGCTTAACGGTGACATCGGTGCCGAGTGAATCCTTGTGCTGCAGCTCTCCCTCAAACAAATAAGTAACCGTTGCCAAACCAATATGTGGGTGAGGGCGCACGTCAATGCCTTCATCCTTGGCGAAGTCGGCAGGCCCCATATGATCAAAAAACACCCATGGTCCCACTGATTTCATGCCGCGCGATGGCAAAATACGCTTCACTTCAAACCCACCGATATCACGTCCCCGCGGATCGATAATGCGTTTTAAAGCATCACACCCCGATATCGCTTTACACTCACTCTCTAAAGATTTGGCTAGGTTGCTCATCATGGCTCCAACATTACGCGCGGTATTAAGTCAATTTGTTAAAACTAACCGATCTCTGTATAGTTCGCCAAAACAATAACTTAAAAGACATTCAAAATATGATTGCTATGCACATGACCCTCTCAGGTCGCCTTATTCCGCCGCTTGGTATGTTTGCTTTGTTAGGTATGGCTGTGGCCGTTGGCGTTGGTGCGACGCTCTACGCAGCAGACTGGGTTGTGTACCTAATGCATTGGGTTTCTGATTTTTTGTATAACGCTGAACTCATGTTTAGCAGTCTTTTGCACGCCGTTGGCCTAACGGACGATATCTCAAGTACCTATTATTCATTTGCCCGTGAAAAGAACGCCGGTGTATTTGCTGGGGGCCTGTACATAGCGACTGAGGTTTTATATCTAGTGGCGGTGGTTGTTGTCGCAACACGCGCAGCGGTCGAGCCACAATCTAAGTCTGTAAAAGCAAATCCCCCTAAAAAGTCGGTCTCGCTGTATTTATTGTTAAATATCGCGTACACCGTTGCCTTTTTCTACTGGATAATGTTCGACCTACAATACGCGCGGAACTATCAAGAGGCGTTGTTAGGGCCTCTACGTGAGCAGGCAAGTAGTCTGTCGAGCGTATTTATCGCGACCTGGAGTTGGAAGCTCATCCTGTTTGTACCACTACAGTTGGCGTTGATTATCGGTGTTTGGCGTAATAGCCCCTGGTTTAAAACGCTTTTTGCCAGCTATTTGATATTTGATGTGGCGTATTACGGCTTGCTGACGGGTTTAACAACAAGTTCACATTCGGGTTTATTTGTCAGCATTGTCGCATTATTATTGTTTACGCCGTATTTGTTGACCGCCAAGCGCTCGTTCTAATCGCTTGGCGTTAACAGACATGGCTTCGCAATAAACAATAATAATAAGCGCAGAAACCATGTCCGAAAACATCGCATACTATTCAAAACATGCTGAGTCACTCGCTGAAAATTATAATCGCGTGCCGTTTGAGTCGGTCCATAAAGACTGGCTACATGCGCTGCCAGAGCAGGGCATGGTGCTTGATGTGGGGGCGGGTTCAGGGCGTGATGCGCGCTACTTGGCGGCACGCGGTTTAAATGTCGTTGCTGTAGAACCCGCGCACGGGATCCGCGAAGTCGCGCAGCAATATACTGTCAATAGTGCCGTACGTTGGATAGCCGACAGCCTGCCCGATTTAAATAAAGTCTTTGCGCTGCACACCAAATTTGACCTGATCCTACTCAGTGCGGTGTGGATGCATATCCCACCATCGACCCGCGAGCGCAGTCTGCGCAAATTAAGCAGCTTATTAAAGCCCAACGGTAAGTTGGTGATTTCGTTACGTCACGGTGCCTGTCACGACGAACGTACGATGTATCCTGTTTCGGCGGACGAGCTGGCGCAACTGGCGAGTCGTTACGGCCTAACCTTCGAATTACTGACCCCTGAGCAACAATCTGATGAGTTAGGTCGCGATGATGTGAGTTGGCAGACTGTCATGCTGACGCTGCCCGATGACGGCACGGGGGCATTTCCGCTACTCCGCAATATTGTTGTGAATGACAATAAAACATCAACGTATAAAGTCGCGTTGCTTCGAAGCCTGCTCCGCATTGCCGAAGGTCATCCCGGCGCTGTGCTAGATCAAACAGACGACCACATCGCACTCCCCGTTGGGTTGGTAGCGTTGTATTGGCTAAAACTGTATAAGCCCTTAGTCGATCATTATGGCATGCATCAAAGCACTAATAGCGGTAAAGGGCTCGGCTTTGTTAAACCCCACGGCTGGCAATTGCTCAGCGATCGCAGTGCAGGGGATTTTACGATTGGCGCTCAGTATAGCGACGAGGCTATTGTACAGCCCTTGTACCGCGCCTTAAAAGATATTGCTTCAACGATTAAAAACATGCCCGCCAAATACACCACCATCCCGGGCTCGGGTAATGCTGTGTTTGCAGTTGAGCTGAATCGCACGCAAAAGCCAAAGCGAAACCTCACCTTAGATTTACCGTTTTTAAGCGCATTGGGTACCTTTTATGTGCCCAAGCACATTTGGGATTCATTAACGCGTTTCAGCGTTTGGATTGAACCTGCGCTGGTGAATGAATGGGCGGCGCTTATGGCAAGTTATGCGCCGAATAAGCAAAAGGCATTTAACCGAAGCGATTATTTAGTAGCGCTCGACTGGAAAGACGACACACGAACCACAACACGGGTGCGTCAACGCATCAACACATTGCTGGCAGAGGATAAGGTGCATTGTTGTTGGTCCGGTAAACCGATTAGACCCAAACGCTATGCTGTTGATCATGCGTTTCCCTTTGCCAGGTGGCCCAATAATGACCTTTGGAACCTGTTGCCCAGCCAAGCCCAGGTCAACTTAGAGAAACTAGATAGATTACCCAGTCGCGAACGACTGAGCACCGCACGAGAATTGATTCTGACGTGGTGGCAGCAGGGCTGGCAGATAAATAAAAGTGAATTTTTTACTCAAGCCAACCTGGCACTCCCAAATTTAAGCCACCACAACCAAAGCTTTGATGATGTATTTGAAGCGTTGGCGCTACAGCGGGATAGAATTAAAGATATCCAGCAATTAGCGGAGTGGTGACTCAAGCAAGTGATACTGCTGAGCAGCATTATTTGCGAGGTGGTCCGTATTTGGAGCCTTCTTCTCTGCTGTCTAACACAAAGAAAACCAATAAGACGATTGCGCCAATAAACGGAATAAAACCAATAAGCAGCCACCAACCCGTTCTGCCGATGTCGTGCAAACGGCGAACGCCAAGCGCTATTGAGGGTATTAATACAAATAAGCCATACAATGCACCCAATAAACCAACTTGCGCCTCCGCATTATAAGTGCCCAGCAAGCCATCGATTATCCCTAGGAAAAAGCCAATCACAAAGTTAAATAAAATGAACATCCAATATTCACGGCGGCGTGCTCGGCCCGTAAATTTAGCGTAATTCTTTAGGGCGTACGTATAGCATCCAAATCCCGAAGGCACGTATTGATCTGTTTGTTCGCTTTCGCCTGTCATAAATTCCCCTTAGTTCTGTTATTATTTATCGGTTAATATGTATAGTGACATGTAAAAATTTATGATTCAACGCATCGTTATAAACCCCTACATAGGCGCCGAAGCATGGAACTTACCGACAAACGCGGTTGCTCGATTTTCCCGGTGAATTAAAGGAAGCAAAATGGAAAGTGATGTATTTGATAGAAAAAGCACGACCTGTCCTATTATCAGTGACGCTAGATACCATTTAATTATTGGTTTAACGCTATGCTGGGGCTTCATCATAAACTGGTGGATAGTGACCCATATCGAAACAGAATCGATTTCTAATATTAACCCGTGGCTGTTTTTTCTAGGTTACTTTGCATCGTGCTTTTATGGCGTTTACTTGTTTAACAAATCAAGTAAACCATGGGTGAGCTTTATTGGCTATAACTTTGTGGTTGTTCCCTTTGGCTTAATCGTTAACCTCGTTGTGAGTCAACATGATCCCGACGTCGTGGCTGAAGCCATCCGAGTAACGGGTATGGTCACTATAGGCATGATGTGCTTAGGCGCGTTGTTTCCTGCCTTCTTCAAAAAGATTTCCGGTGCACTCACCGTAGCGCTCTTGCTTGTGATTGTCGTAGAACTTATCGAAGTGTTTATATTTGGCGTGCACCACGAAGTACTTGACTGGATCGTGGCACTGATATTCTGCGGCTACATAGGCTATGACTGGGGCAGGGCGTGCCAGATACCTAAAACCGTTGATAACGCGATTGATAGCGCAGCGGCGCTTTATATGGATATTATTAATTTATTCCTGCGTATTTTAAGAATTTTGGGACGGGATTAGGCGTATCAATATGAGTGATAAAAAAAGCAGTAATGGTCAAAATACGTACTCTCAAGTGAGCAACTCACAATTGCCTGTAGAAATACGAGGATGGAATTGGGGGGCATTTCTTCTCAATTGGATTTGGGGAATCGGAAATGACACTTATAGAGCGTTTTGGGTTTTTGTGCCAGGCGTTAATATAGTGATGCTCATAGCACTTGGTCTAAAAGGTAATGAATGGGCATGGCGACACAGGGAATGGCAAAGTGCTGAACACTTTAAGCAAGTCCAACGAAAATGGAGGAATGCCGGTTTCATTTTCACTGGAATAATAGTTGTATTCTGTGTTATTAGTGTATTCGGAATCAACGCTTTATTTAAAAATTCCGATGCCTACAAAGTGTCGTTTGCTCAAGTAAGCGATTCCAAAGAAGTTCAAAGTCGCATAGGCAGCCCATTAGACAGTGGTTTTATCACCGGCAGTATAACGACAAGCGGTCCAGATGGAACCGCGAGTTTGGCATACTCTGTTGAGGGTCCTAAAGGCGAGGCCAAGGTTGCTCTATACGCATCTAAAAAGCTCAATAAATGGACTTTAGAATGTTTAGTTGTGAATTATAAGAGCGTCGAGGAACAGACAATCATTGTTCCTTGCGATTAAATCGTTTTCACTCAGGAAAATTAATGAAAAAGCTTCTCTCTAGAACAATAAAAATAGGTATCGTTTTAAATCTGCCGCCGCTATTTTTAAAACTCATGCTGTTAGCTAAACTCGATATTTTTCCCTTTATTTTTTCGGCATTGCTATGGGCAAATATTCCACTTCAGTACCTAGGCATTGGCTCGTTATTTGACTCAAGCCAGCTCACTTGGGGAGAGTTTGGTGTCAGCCAAGCATCGCCGATTGTTTGGTCGGTTATTGTATTGTTCTGGTTGATCGTAGCGGCGCTTATTAGCTATGTCAGTTTGCTAGGGAAAGTAAGAGTTGAACGGAATTAATAGGCTATTTTTTAGAGCGGGTTAATTATTGGGGGCTGCTTTGAGCGAGTAGCAGAAGTTGGGTTTGCTCTGACCTGCCGCATACTAAGTAATAGCTCTAGCCTCTCTGTTTTCAGCAGGAAAATGCGACTACTAATATTCGGCTTTACCAGATAGTAGCGATCTTTTTTCACCGCTATTTCACCTTTGCTCTGATAATTTCATTTGAAATTACACAAAGGAGCAATTCATGCGTCTACATAAAATTATTTATTGTTTGTTTTTACTAATCCCGACTTACTCTGTTGCGGCAGAAGAAGTAACTGTTATTTTTGAATCTGGGTTCGGTGTCGACGGAGAAGTTTGGAACCCAGTCATCGAACAGCTACCGGCCAATATCAAAGTCATCAATCCAACTCGCCTCAGCCTGACGTCTGCAAACACTCAGCCGACAACTATTCAGCAAGACGTTAGTTCATTAATCAAAAAGATTCACCGTGAGAGTGAACAGCGTCAAGTTATTGTGGTAGGCCACTCCTACGGAGGTTTAATTGTGACCGAAGCTATGCGCGAGGTAAGCTCGCAGGTACTTGGCGTGGTGCTTATTGAACCAACAGTTAAAGTTCAACGCGTGCGTTATCGAAAACTGGATTCTGAGCGCGTCGCGCGCGATGACAAGGTGATGGCAAAATACATGCCCTCGCATCTATTGCCGCACTATAAGGTGCTCATGCAAGAACTCGATAGCACTGATGAAAACTTGATACCGTTACCTGCTGATCTGCGTGTGACACTTTATACCTCGACGCAGATCCATCCTGAGCCAATGTTTATTGAGGAGACTAAAGCTGGCAAAGAATTATGGATGCAAATGCATAACGAGCTATTTAGTTTAATTCGGGCTGGTCAGCATATTCGTTCCGACAAATGGGGTCACTCGATTCATAGTGAGTATCCAGAAGAGATAGCGAATGCTATTTTGAATCTTGCCGCCGAAGGCTCATAATAAGAAAGTCTTTAAGAGGAGCACACCATGCCCAAAGAACGTTCAATTTTACTTATCGAGGATAACTTAGCGATTGCCAGACAGGTCGTCGACTTTCTCGAAGGGTTGGGTTGGAACGTGGATTTTGCCTCCTCTGGACAGTTAGGAATAAAACTAGCATTAAACGCGCAATTTAACGTAATCTTACTTGATTTGAATCTTCCTGACACAGATGGCCTAGCCGTCTGTCAGGCTATCAAAGAACAAGCCCAACGCAATCAGCCCATATTAATGGTAACTGCGCGTGATGCCTTTGAAGATAAAGCCAAAGGCTTTGGTCATGGTGCCGATGATTACCTGACGAAACCATATGATTTACGTGAACTAGCACTGCGCTGCGAGGCGCTCTCTCGACGCCCCGAACTCCACCGGGACAGCTTATTAATCGAAGGCGGTTTGCGAGTCGATATGCGTGCGATGACCGCACACTGGCAGCAGACACCAATACCACTGACCGGCATCGGCTTAAAGCTTTTGAGCGAGTTGCTCGTTGCCCATCCTTATCCAGTGAGTCGCTCCAACCTGATAAGTGCTATTTGGGGCGCAGATCCACCTGAAAGTAATGCATTGAAGTCCCATATCTATTCTTTGCGTAAGGTGTTAGAGCATGTGAGCGGGCGACAGCTTCTGTTTACCATCAGTAATGTGGGCTACCAACTTAAAGGACTGGATTAAGGTGAGGGCTAATAGCATAAGAGCCAAGTTATTCATCTCATTTGGCGTTTTGGTTCTCATCATTAGCTTCGTCTACATGCGTCTGAGCTATCTCGCGATCACCACATCTGAAGCCGTTACAGCGTCAGTCTTGTTAGAGACTGATCCACCCGGAATGATAACGACAGTGTATTCCGAAGCAGACTTGCCAGCGTGCAACTCAACGTCTTTACTCCATGATACGAACATAACTGTCTATGAATGCGTAGAGCAGACGGTTTATAGCTACGCAACTAAAGACGCGCAAGGAGCCCCGGTATGGAAGCTGTTAGATGCAACCGAAGCCTTACCTTTTTCCAGATTTAATGGCGTGTTAAATTTATTTAACACGAGTTTGGCGCTGGCTGCTATCGTATTGGCTTTGCTTGCTACTTGGATTATCGCGAACCGAATAGCTCAGCCCATTCGGAACCTGACGGAGCAGGTTCTTCGGCAACGTGACAATGCTGACGCGTCGATTAAACGTTTATCTCGTGAGGACGAAATTGGTCAGTTAGCGGATGCTTTTTATTACACTTACTCTGAATTGCAGAGCGCTTTGCAACGTGAAAAAGACTTTACGCGCGACGTTAGCCATGAATTACGTACACCGATTACGTTAATCAAAAACACTCTGACACTCATTCGTGATGACGCCCTACCACCTGACACGATGAAGCTTTTGCAGCATGCAACGAGTGAGCTCCAACAAACAATCAATGTGTTACTTGCTCTGGCTCGCAAGGAAAACCTCAACTTTACTGAATTGAGTTTTGTGCCGCTGCTAGAGGAGGCCATTTTAGGAATTCATCGTGTGCACCCGGACCTTGTTTTTGACTGTCATGTCGACCTTCCACCCCGACTTAGAGTATACGGCAATCAAAATTTAATCAGTTTGTTGTGTCAGAACCTGATAAGCAATGGTTTTTACCATGGCGATGCTAACGGTCTCAGGGTTCATCAAAGTGATGGCGGGGCGATTGTTTTTGAAAATAGTTTGGGGGAGTCCTCAGAGCGTCCTTACTATCAGGGCTTGGGTCATGGTCAGTATTTAGTAAAACGCATCGCTAAAGTCATGAACTGGAGCGTGAGTATCGAACAAACTAGCGATATTTATCGCGTCAAAATAACTCCCACTACGGTACTCGCGTAAGTTAATTGAAGCGGCAAGGTCAGCTGATACCACGGTCCGCTCTTGGCACAAAGCTGAACGTCAGCAATGAACGAGCAGCAGACATTTCTGACTCTTGGTCTACTTCAAATAGTGACTAGCCTCTACGTTGCTCATCAGTATGAGGAATGCCGAAAATACGAGGCTCGCTCACTTCGAAAATTTTGCGTGTTTTGTTATTTTGGTGTTTATATAAGTTGTTTACGGTGATTCGTATTGAAAAAAATGAAGGTCACTCTAAGGTCACGCCAACAACAATAATTCAAGGAATATAATTTGTGAAAACGTTGAACTTGGTTGCGGTATTCATGATCACTTTATTCAGTGTGTTGCCGCTCTCTGCTGACGAGTTGTCTGCAGAAGAATATTTAAAGGAAATAAATAGGGCGTCTAGTCGAGTCTATGAACAAACCAATGGAAAAACCTTAAGTGCTAAAATCGAAATTTTGGAGGCACTTTTATTAGAGTATGAAGATAATCATCCTGTGCTCGATTTTCTGCTGCAAGAGCTTGGCACAGCATATTCATTTACGGGGCAACACCAGCAAGCCCTGTATGCCTTTGATCAACACGACCCTTACTCTGATCAGTTAAACACCGCGGTTAAAGCGTTGAAAACACAAGATGCTGTCAAAAACATTGCTGATACCGCTGGTAAGTATCAAATAGTGATGGTCAACGAAGCTCACCATGTACCGCAACACCGCATTCTCACCTACAGGTTACTGGAAAGTCTATGGAACCAAGGATTTCGCTATTTGGCTTTAGAGGCACTCTCGGCTAACGCTGAAAATAAGTTACCCCCTGAATACGTTAACGAGAAAGCAGGCTTTTACACAAATGAACCGCTTTTTTCCAATTTAGTGCTGCGAGCTCGTCAGTTGGGGTTTCAACTCGTATCCTATGATTACGGTTCTGAAGTCGGAGCGGGAACAGAGGCGCGGGAGCGAAGTGCTGTGAAGAATCTTCGCATAAAAGTATTTAACAGTGAGCCCGATGCCAAAATGCTCATTCATGTGGGATATAGTCACATTAATGAAAGCCGATGGCTCGCTCACTATTTGAAAGAGTCACTAAAGACTGATCCACTGACCATCAATCAAACAGACTTCACCGAGCGAAGCGACGTAAAATACGAACCCAAAAGTTACACTTGGGTCATCGATAAACATGATTTCAGTAATCCCGTTGTGCTAACAAAAGGGAACGGTGAGTATTGGTCTCCAACGCCGGAAGAGTACGATGTTACCGTAATTTGGCCGCGTACTGAGTACCGCTTAAACCGTCCCCAATGGGCACGATTGGGTAAAGAATTAATGCCCGTTGACCCGTCGTGGTGCAAACAGTTTTTTCCGTGCACAATTGAAGCGTACAAAGTCGGTAACTCCGACGAAGTCCCCTCCGATAGAATCGTCATTCACGACACTAGTGTACCGAGTGGCATTTTCATTTCGGAATCAACCCGAATACTTAAAGTTACTGATGCTCAGGGCAAACTTAAACATATTAAGGAGTTAAGAATTGATTAGACTTTAATATGAAACATGAGCAAGTGTACGGAGCGATATCGCCAAATCCCTAAAGCTGAGAGCAATACATACAAGCCGACACTATTCTTGTACTCGAGCGTTAACGTCCGCTCCTGAAATCAAGCAGTTTGTCCGTTATGAGCGAACAGCGGAAGTTCGATTCACCCGTCGCTCTACAACTCATTGCGTTGCTTTGGTTAAGTGTGTCGATTAGTATCAAGCTTTACCTGCCAATATTTGCACACGAGGTGGTGATGGAAATAGAAGTAGTAAGACCAAAACAATTTGCTGATATTTTTCGAGACTATCACTTGCTGGTAGATGGTAAAGAGGCGGCTGTTATAAAGCGTGGTGCAACACAAACAATAACTTTGCCTGAAGGTAGTAAGACGCTGAAAGCTGTAATTGATTGGTGCTCGAGTCCTGATTTTGATGTTAGTGATATTCGCTCTGGAAAAATCGTAGTAAAGAACGCATTTTCCTCTAACTTTTTCAAGTCTCTATTTCTGCCGCTGTATTACATTACCTTAGGTAAAGAAAGGTACTTAAAGATTGAAGCCGGCATATGAAAACTCAGTGCGCCTTGCCTGTGTAGCTTGCTCGAACTTCCGCTGTTGGCACAAACCAGACCTCCGATAACAAGCTAAAAATCAATATTTAGATCACAAAAGTGTGCCTTCCATTCGGTACCATCGTCTGGCTCGTTAGGTTCGATTGCGTAATCGCCGACCAGGCACCGCAGCCGACACCTTACATGCACTCAAGCAGTTACCAACGCCACCGAAATAGCGATTTACGAAAAATACCTCTCAGAGTTTGGCTATCAGTTTTTTATTGCTCGGAAGGTGGGGTGAGAAAGGGTTCTGTTGTCCGCTCTTTAACGACTCAAAAGGAACCTCTTTTGCGGAAAAAGCACTAAAGTGCTATTGCGCTCAAAGACTTTGTCGCTCATGCTTCGTCAGCAAAAGCGGGGGCACCTATTATTTATTACTTCGGCGCGTCAATTGCAACCTGAACCGGGCTTTGCCGTGGCAACCACAGTAAGAGCTGCGGCAACCGCAATGGCCATTTCACTATCAAGAGAAGCAGCGCCTTTGGGTATTCAAGTAAATGTCTTGCAACCGAATTACTTATATAGCGAAATGTACTACCCCAAATCACACTTTATTGAATCTGAAGAAGGGCGAAGCGAGATTGCTGCAAAAGTTCCAATGGGAAGACTCGGGAAACCGGAAGAGCTCGGAGAACTCGCGGAACTGTTAATCTCGGGAAGAAGCTCATTTACAACGGGTCAGGTGATTAACTTTACCGGGGGATGGCCGTAGGTTCAGTGTATATGTACACAGGTGTTCCATATTTGATTTAGATGACAGTGAATGCTGTAAATGGTTCACGGAGAACTCCTTCGAGTTTTAGCTCGAAAACCAGTGAATACAGATAGTCTGCTTTGAGTGATGAACGGCTCCTTGGGCTTGTTAATATTTCTAATGGCGAACACTATACTTCTAGCCTTGCTGTTGTATTGTGTATTTAAGTCGTTTAATGTCTATTCCTTTATGGAAAAGTTAAGTACTTTCAGTAGGTTGGGTGTAAAAAAAGAGTTTGCAATCGTACTATTTACAACCGTACTAAAGGTACACAAACATCTACATGGAGGGTTTTATGACAAAAACAGCTTTAGAAAAGCATAGTTATTTTTTAGCCATTGTGTTCGCGCTTTTGGGGATAGTTGGCATAATAGATTATTTATACAAATACTCATTCCACACTGAAGACTTAGGTAGTGTTCAGAATTCTGTGTCATTTCGTTAAACTAAGCAAAAAAGAGATGACATATGACCAAAAACAATTTCGACATGGATGCCGCTTTAAAGCAGTTGCGTGAAGGCAAAGACCTCACCGGCAAAGACGGCATCCTGACACCGCTTATTAAACAACTCACCGAAGCCGCGATGCAGGCTGAGCTTGAAGAGCATCTCAGTGATAAAGAGCAATCTAACCGCAAGAACGGTTCGACGTCAAAAACAGTCAAGAGTCCTGCCGGCAGCTTTGAATTAGATACGCCCCGCGACAGAGCCGGCTCGTTTGAGCCGCAACTGGTTAAAAAACATCAGACGCATTTAACCGATGAGCTGGAGCGTAAAATTATTGCATTGTTTTCGCTTGGAACCAGCTATCAAGACATTCGCATGCACATTGAAGATCTGTACGGCATTCATGTCTCAAACGGCACCATTAATGCCGTCACGGATAAGCTTCTGCCGGAGCTTCAGGCATGGCGTGAACGGCCTTTAGAAGCGGTTTACCCCATTGTATGGCTCGATGCCATTCACTATAAAATCAAAGAGAATGGGCGTTTTATCAGCAAAGCTGTTTATACCATTCTAGGCCTCAATATTGACGGTAAAAAAGAGCTTCTGGGGCTTTATTTATCCGAGTCAGAAGGCGCTCATCACTGGCTGAGTGTGTTGACCGATCTCCATAATCGAGGCGTTCAGGATATTCTGATTGCCTGCGTAGACGGCTTAAAAGGCTTCCCTGAAGCCATAGAAAGCATCTACCCGAAAACCGAGGTGCAACACTGCATCATTCACCAAATTCGTAATTCGCTGAAGTACGTGGCCAGCAAAAATCAGAAAGCCTTCATGGCCGATTTAAAATGCGTGTATAAAGCCGCGACGCTATCCGCTGCCGAAAGCGCGCTGGATGATTTAGAAACCAAATGGGGCGATAAATATCCCATCGTTATTCAATCCTGGCGCAATAAGTGGGCGACACTCTCAGCGTATTTTAAATACCCCGACTATGTGCGGACCGTCATCTACACAACCAATGCCGTTGAGGCGGTACACCGCCAGTTCAGAAAACTGACCAAAACCAAAGGCGGTTTTAGCAATGAAGGTAGCTTGCTTAAGCTGCTGTACGCGGGTATGTTAAAAGCAACTGAGCGCTGGTCGCACCCGGTGCAGAACTGGAATCTGACACTGTCTCAGCTAACCATCCACTTTGAAGGTCGACTGGATGGCCACATAGATTTATGAAAACTTGGCTGACACAGAATATTGAACACTCTCAAGACTTATTAAAGGGACTTGGTTTCTTGCTCATGGCACCTTTTGCATATTTTTATCCCAGCATTGATGGCGTCAAGAAAGCATCTACTAGCACTCATGCTGTACTATGGTCAAAGTACCTTTCTTACGTTGGGATTGCACTTGCCACTGCTGGATTTATATTCCAGTGGCTGTAACCCCTAACAACTCACACAAGCTAACCCGCCATGCAGCTTAAACTCATTTCTGCCAAATAAGCGCGATTCTACTGGGAGCTCTTAAGGCGTTGTTGTTTATTGTGGGCAGCGCTCCTATCACATGTGTCATACCTAAATTTGATTTTAATGTTTGTTGTTGGTATTACTAATTTGTTGATCAAAATCCTGATAAACAGCATGTGATGCCTAAAACAAGGAACTCAGAAATGAATAAGAAAAAAGTATGGGGTTGCCTGTCTGCACTGCTTATGGTCTCTAGTTTCTTCTTTACACATGCATCTGCGCAACAGCGTGAGGAGTGGATCGAAATACACGCTGATAGGTTTGATAGGGTCGAGGCGTTCTTTTTAGATAATGGCTGTGAGTTTTATCAAAATGCAGCGTTTATTTACGACAGTGGGTCCGCACGTTTCATCAGTAAGGCTGAGGTTAAAGAGGTACTGCCTGCAGATGCGGATCTGTTTATGGAGCACGGTTGCTCAATTGAGGTCTCTCCGAAGGCGCTGAGTCAGGTATTAAGTTACGACAAGCGCATTCCTGAAAACACCAAGGTCATTCTATTTTTTGATTTGGCGGTTGCTCAAGATGGCAGCTCGGTCATAAATATGCTATCTGACGATCTCAAATCGGCTTATAAGGCGCGCCTAGCCGGTTTATCCAAGATTCATAAGTTCGAGAAGTATAAAGTCGTGACTTCCTTAACTGGCTACAACCAATAAGTGCTGACGTTATGCTAACCATACCTTCGCGAAAATCGAAACTGCAAAAGTGGCTTATTATCGTCGTGTCTTGCACCGCCCTCGCACTTGTATTTTGGGGTCTCAGCAGTGCGGTCGCGTCGTTAAGTCAAAATACCGTGCTTAATCCAAGTCAACTTGAGGTGGATACGGGTGCCGTTAAACGATCGGTTGCGGCGTATGGTCGGTTGCGCCCAAGAAATAGCAGTACAGTTATCGCAGAGGTGAGCGGCACGATTGAAACGATTCATCAGTACCCTGGCGAACATATTGAACAGTCTGAGCTAATCATCACGCTGCGCAATCCGTCGTTAATGCGGCAGCTTGATACGGCTGAACTGGCGGTGCTTCGTGCTCAGGCAAATTTAGAGTCCACCGAGGCCCAATTGTATGAGCGTCGCATTACGCTCGAGAACGATCTGGCGCTAATGGAGAGCGAAATCACCTTTGCACAAAAAGAGTTAGAGACGAAAGCCTTTTTGCTCGAGGAGGCGATCGTCGCCAAGCTTGATTACATGCGCTCAGAGACCAGCTTAGAGCAAACTAAGTTAAAGCATCAGTTGCAGCAACGTAAGCTAGATGCGTTTAAGAAGTCTGAGCAGGCTGAGTTAAAGGCGGCTCAATATCAGCTCAAAGAGGCAGAAAAAGAGCTGGAGATGGTTCGGTATGATATTCAACAACTTAATGTGACTGCCAAGCGGGCTGGCATTCTTAATGAGTTGGGTACGAGTTTAGAGGTCGGTAGCTCGATTGAGCGCGGGCAGACACTCGCACAGATAACGGAACCGTCTCATTTATATGCCGATTTGCTGATCTCGGCACAAGACGCTAATCATGTTGTACCATCCCAGCCGGTCTCAGTTAATATCCGCAATACTGTGGTCAATGGCGAAGTACTTAGGGTTTATCCCAGTGCCGAGAATAACCAGGTTCGCCTTGAGGTTAAGTTCAGTGAGGCGTTGCCCGAGTCGGCACGGCCGAACTTAGATATTTCGGCTGAGATAGCAACGCAGCAACTCACAGAAGTGACTCGTTTACCTATTTTTGAGGCGGTCAGGCGCAATCACTCGATGCTCGATGTGTTTGTGCTACGTGATAATCGCTACGTGCGGCAGCAGGTGCGACTCGGATTGATGGGCAACCATTACATTGAGGTGTTGAGTGGTCTTAAAGCGGGCGATCGTGTGCTGATCAATGTGCCTGAAGCGTATCAGTCTGCAACAGAAATACCTGAGAGCGAGTTAGAAAATGGCTGAATTGCTTAAGCTAGACAAGGTTACAAGGGCATTTAGTGATGGCACGCAACAGGTCATGGCGCTAAGCAATGTGAGCTTTTCGGTCGGTGAGGGTGAAACACTGGCGATTGTTGGACCCTCGGGGAGCGGTAAATCAACGCTTTTATCGATCTTAGGCTTATTGGACAGAGGCTATAAAGGCACCTACACAATAAGCGATACCAATGCGGCAGCATTGGATAATCAACAGCTCGCACACCTTAGAAACCGTGAGATTGGCTGGGTTTTTCAGAATTTTAATTTAATCAGTCACTTAAGTGTGCTTCATAATGTCGTGTTGCCGATGCGCTATAACCGCGAGATCGACAAACGGACATACTACGAACGCGCATTGGCGGTGTTAGACAGTGTTGGGTTAAAGGATAAGCTGTACGCAAAGCCGAGTCAGCTATCAGGGGGTCAGCAACAACGCGTTGCAATAGCACGCGCTTTGGCGAATCAACCCAGTTTGGTGCTCGCCGACGAGCCGACCGGTAACCTTGATTCGAAAACAGGGAATATGATTTCTGAGTTACTCATGTCGTTGGCTCAAGCGGGCACGACCGTGATTATCGTGACCCACGATGATAAGGTCGCGGCGAAGTGTGATACGCAAATTCGTTTAAAAGACGGAACCATCACGCATGGTGAGTAGTCGGCTACTGTTTGACTTACTCTGTGAATGGAACCGCTGGGCGGGTCAGCGCGGTAAAGTGTTGATCCTCATTGTTGGTTTCAGCCTCATTAGCTTTGTGTTTGCTATGGTTCTGCGTTTGGGCGACGTGTTGTTTTTTGAGAACCCCGATTGGGTCGGCAGTGAAGCCGACTTTTACACTCTTTCATCGGTGTATGATGATGGTCGGCAAGCGGGCGTAAGTCAGCAAACCATAGCGTCATTAAAGGATTTACCCTATGTCACCGATGTCGCTTGGCTGCGCACACGCACGTTTGACTTTCGATCCAATGATTACGCTCTTTACCAACCGCTCGCATTAGTATTCGAACCTCACCTTGTTGACTTGTTGCAGCTTGAGTTCCCAGCGACCGACAAGCGTTCGACTGGTGTGTGGTTAACACAGCGTTACTGGCGAGAGGCGTTTAATAGCGATCCAGAAGTGGTTGGCAAATACTTAACGCATGAAAAGCTCCCCAACAGCGTGCCGATTCGTGGTGTTTTACCTCAGCAATTTAATCGCATCGGTCCGTGGTCGCCAGACATCTTATTGCCTGCCGATTACTTACGTTATGTCACACCCTTTGCGCCAAGCAGTACGCTGATGATCGACCGCTTTCTGCGGTCAGTGCCGGAGTATTACGGATTTTTTAAGACGCGTCGTCCAATTGATGTCGAACGCCTCTCGCAGGAAATGCGCAACAACGATTTTTCGGTTCAAGGTATGCAAGTTGAAAGTCATGGCGGTGAACTGAACATTTTTAACGGCATTATGCTCGATCAGAAGTCGGCAACAATGCTTAAACAGCTTTGGACCTTTAGTGTTTTATTGGTTATTGCATTGGTGAGCATTTTTTCTTTAAACGCGTTTATGAGTTTTTCGAATCGTAATTTATTACTGGCCGACGAGTATCGTGTGTTACAAACCATAGGCGCACAACCTATTGATTTGGTGCGTCCCGTTATTGTCGCGTCGGTCATTAAAATGGGTATTATTGCGTTGATATCATTGGGTCTGCATGTGTTGGCGAGCCATTTTATTGGCATGAACGATCACGCTACACGACTCGACCTTTTTAGTTTAGACGGAAAGTATCCCTATTATTGGGCACTCAGTTTGGTGTTTATCACGCTGATTTACGCAACCGCGATTATTTTTCCGTTAATGAGCTTGCGTAAAAAGACATTATTCAGTCGCGTTATGGGGACTAATCGAGGTTACAAACAATTGTTGGTGGGGCAAGGTAGTCTTATTTTTCAGCTCTCTATTGCCATTATTGCCACGATTGCCGCGATTCAAATCAGCAAACAACAAATCGAACTGTTTGCGCCGTTTAATTTTAATACCTCAGTGCAACAGGTGGTGATTAATCATCATGGTGGTCGGCTGCCGATTGAATCCCTTGAGAATACGCGCAAGGAAGAGAACAACATTGCGATGGCGTTATCAGTTGCTCCGTTCGATAAGCCGCAAACGATCAGTGTCGGCGCACGTGAATTGGGTTTTGAGCGCGAGTTCGAAGTGCACTATGTCTCGCAGAATTATTTTAACCAACTCTCGGCGCAAGTTTCAGCCGATACGCGAGACTGGAAGAGTGGGGTGGTGATTAACCGAACGGCACAACAGTTTTTAGCTGAAAACCGATTTAATATACGCGCAACGCCGTTATATCTTGGCAAGATTCTCGGCTCGCATCGTATTTTCGGTGTCGTCGATGATATTCCCCATGGAGGACGATTTAAGCGCGATCAGCCCACAGTGTATTTACCGTTGAGTACCGTGTTCTCAACGCCTCAATCGTACACGCTGTATCTTGACGAACGGATGGATGTGTCGAGCTCGGGTGCCTTAAAGAGTTATCTCGATACCCATTTGGTTGATGCGCAGATCACATCATCATCCACGCTAAAAACGATTATTGATGCGCAAGAGGCGCGCGCGCAGCAGCTTTTTTATTTTTCTATTTCGGTGGTGATTATTACCTTGTTCGGTATAGCCTTAACGCTTGGGTATCAAGTGCGCTCGCGACTCCAGCTAGAAAAAGCCGATTATGGTGTTTTAATTGCCATTGGTGCGCCGTTTAACGCACTGCTGATTAAAGCATGCAAGCCAATCGCTATGGGCTTTGGTGCCGCTGTTATCGTGACGTTCGCAGGTTACATGCTGCTAGTTCACTTGGGCTACTTGCACCACGTTAATCTAGCGAGTGCCATCAACTTAATCGCACTAGTTTTGGTCGGATTAATTACTCTCAGTGCCGTTGCATTGCCATTACTTAAACTCACTCGTAGCCAAGTGATCGACCTAATAAAGCAAGAGTAACGGCTAGTCTTTACTGCACGATCGCATTGACACAATAAGTTCAGCATTCTGTCATTTATCCGCATCTGAACTTGATAAAGCCAGTCTCTCACTGAGAATTAGCAGAAAGTAGGTAAGTGCCCATGAAAAAGCGGGATCCGTTAATCGCACATAGCGGACTTTGAGATAGGGTTTCTCTCGACTCCAGGTAAACTATTCTTTTTTAATGATAAAAAACTGATAGGCAAATTCTGCCAAATAGCTTTTGTAGATAGCAATTTCAGCCGCTATATCAGTAAATGCTTCTGACTTTGGTCGTTCCGGCATTAACTCAGCAAGTCGCTGCTCCAGCGATTCATAATAGTCATGCCAACCCTTATCATCGAGAATAAACGTATCGACGAGTTCATATCCTGCCTTTTCAATTTGTGACTTACGCGTGGCAATTGTTTGCATGTCCGGATACTCGGCGGCCCAAAACTCAGTAGCAGCTTCACTGCGCTTGTCGGCAAGCCAAACTAAGTCATTAAATACCATGAACCCACCGAGCTTTAACAGACGCTTCCAGGATGCCAACGCTTTCTCAACTCCCATCACGTAAATCGATGTTTCACACCAAATCGCGTCGAAAGACTCATCGGGTAGTGCGATATCGGTCATGCTCATATTAAGTAACGACACTTGGTGCTTTAACCCGTTGACGCTTAACTGTTCAGTTAACCTGTCTAATGCCGATGGTTCATTATCAATTGCCGTGATTTGAGCATCTATTGCTTTCGCTAGCACTAATGTGGCAGCTCCTTTCCCGCAACCAATCTCTAGTAAATTATGTGGTTTGTTGGGTAGCATCTTAAGAGCATGCAACGTATCTTCATCAGTACCTGGCCCCCAACGCTCTAACCCGTCAAATACTTCAAAAAAATCTTGCATATATTGTTCGTGTGCATTCATATCTTTAGACAACCATTTGAGTCTGAGCGCCTCTTTTTCAGAGTAGCCCTGTGTTTGTAACCATTTTAAGTGGGCATCTGGCGCAATTCTCATTAACGACTGATGCCACGATTTTGAGCTGCTCTTTCCCAACAGAGCTGCCAATAAACTTTTTGCTTGTTGCTTTTGCTCGATGTCATCACTAAGCCGCTGGTAACGCTTCTCCAGCACGCAAGGGTCAAGTTTTTTATCGACGAACGCTTTGCATTCCTGCAAACTTAGTCCACCCGCCTGCAGGTTTTGAATAAGGCAAATGCGTTGAGCGTCTTCGTCGCTATAGACACGGTATCCATTTCGCTGACGCTTTCCCTTTATCAGACCGAGTTTTTCGTAATATAGAAGCGCTGAGCGAGAGAGCCCCACTATCTCGCCAAGCTCTGAAATGTGATACATAAAGCAACCAAAATGTAAGCTAGACGTTTGACTTTAAACTATGAAGCAGTAGATAGGTCAAGTGAAAGAACATGTGTATTGCATTAAAGAGCAATTGAAAAAAACTTGCGTGCTTTGATGATACTGCCCGCTATGAGCGAGGAGCCGACATTGGATTTTCTAAACTTGTAAGGTAATCTAACGTGCATGGAAGCTAATTTTGTACAGCCAGTATATTAAGCTGTTAGGTAAAACCTGGTTCTGTGCGGTGAACATTACAAGTTGGAATTGGATGTCATGAAAGAACTGCCGTTATTTGATGACGTGGCTAAAACACAAGCACAGCATCCTGTCTACAAAATGATTCGCAACGGTGAATATGAAGCAGAAAGAAAAGTTCTGCTCGATTGGTCCAAGGGCTTCGAGGACCGAGATGGCAAGTTTTGTCACGAATTTCAGACTAGCTTCGAACCCTGTCTATGGGAGCTATACCTTTATGCATTTCTTAAAGAAATTAACGCGAAAAACGATTTTGGGTTCGATGCTCCGGATTTCGTAGTGAGTGCTCGGGAAGAATTTTGTATAGAGGCAACCATATCTGCGCCGGCGCAGGGGGAATCACCAGCTTATGAATACGCAATGGATGCATTGCCTGACGACTTCAATCACTTCAATCAACAGGCAACCATAAGATTTTGCAACAGTTTTACATCGAAAGTAAGGAAGCTTAGAGAACGATATTCAAAGTTGCCACAATCCCAAAACAAGCCATTTGTAATAGCTATAGCGTCATTTGATCGTCCGTTTTCTCACATGCCTGCAATGAGGCCTGTAATTGCTGCGCTTTATGGGCTTTATCATGATGAGATGCAAACAATAGAGTCGGGTTCCAACAAGATAGTAAGCTATAACGTTAATAGCGTAGTTAAGAATGAAAATGCAAATATCGAGCTTGGCTACTTTTGCACGCCTGAGTATTCGGATGTTAGTGCAGTGATATTTAGCAGTCTTGCTACATGGGGTAAAGTAAGGGCGCTTGCTGATAACCCGGAGGCCATGACAATCTATAGAACTTATCATCCTAACCCAGGACATGTTCACCCGATAATTAAACTAGCCCAGAAATCTGAGTATAGCGAGCACCTATTGGATGGGTTATGTATATTCCATAATCCATTTGCGGTTTGCCCCTTAGATCCGCAAACTCTTTATCATGAGCGATTGGCACAAGGTTTTGTAAGAGAAGATGGCGAGTTGGACTTTGAGGCACCAGATGACTTTTTGCTACTGAGATCTTTAATGTCTTTAAACATAAAACCTGATTGACGATGTAGGCGTTACTGAATCTCCGCTCCTAACACAAAACTGAAGGTCAGCAATGAGCAAATAACGTACGTTATTTTCCCTGAATACACTCGGTTCTTGAATTATCGTACGTCAAAAGGTGGCTTTCCTTAACTGGAGAGCTTTAGATCAACTCACGCATAGTAATTTTTCATAACAAGTGATGGAGGAGCCAGTTGTTGCTCCTCCGCCACTACACGAGCCGCCTGTGCCGGGCGTTAAGCAAAAATAAACTGAGGTTTCATGATGAATCTAGAAGATCGGCTAGCTGGTTTGATTACTAAATACTTGTTCCATGAATGCAGATCCTGCGATGGCCGGGTTAGACGGGATAGGCAGGTGGAGTTCATCTTGAAAATTATACAAATTAAAGACTTGTCAGAACTGTTTCTAGAGAGTGAGAGAAGCTATTCATGGGAAGAAAATAATTATAATTCAACCCTTAAGTCCATAATTTCCAACCGAAGGCCAGAGGATTTAAGTGGGTTCTACCCCGTTTCTACGGACGGTTTAAAACGTTTGTAAACTTCCTGTCTTGATTCGCTACTCTACGTCGCATTCTTGGATTATGAAACCGCTCGATGTAAAAAAATATATCGGCACGAGCTTCGTCTCTGGTTCGGTATTTCCGGTGGTTCACGCGCTCGCGTTTGAGCATACCGAAAAAGCCTTCACAAGCCGCATTATCGGCACAATGTCCGACAGCACTCATGCTCCCCAATAAGTCGTTGTTTTTTAAGTACCGTTGATAATCGCCGCTGGTAAATTGCGTTCCACGATCCGAATGCAGTATTGCCTGTGTCGCCTCAGGACGTTGCCAGACTGCCATCTCCACCGCTCGCAGAACCATTTTTCTATCCTGCCGGTGGTGCATTGACCAGCCGACAACGACATGGTTAAACAGATCCAGCACAACACACAGATAAAGTTTTCCTTCGTCCGTTTTCACTTCGGTTATGTCAGTTACCCACTTGGTATTCGGCTCAAGGGCTTTGAAGTCTCGTCCCAGGTGGTTTTTAATACCATCCGGGCGCTGAGATGGTGTTTTGCGACCACGCCCTTTTTTGCGCGGCCAACCTTGTAACCCATGCAATGCCATTAATCGCGCAACGCGATTAAGACTGACCGTTTCCTTTTCTTCTTTAAGATCTTCATGCATGCGCGGCGCACCAATAATACCGCCGCTATCTTCATGGATCTCTTTAATACGCGTCAGCAATCGTTCATTATCAACGGCACGACGCGACGGTTGGCGATTTACCCAGTCATAATAGCCGCTGGCTGAGACTTTCATACAACGGCACATTAAGCGTATCGGAAACTGTTCGCGACAACGTTCGATCGCCTGATATCTCAGGACGACTCTTTTGCGAAGAACGTTGCCGCTTCGCGCAAAAAATCACGCTCCTTTTTTATCCGGGCCAACTCGCGCTTAAGCCGAGCAACCTCTTCGTCGCGTGGCGTGCCTGAGCCTTTGTGAGCACTACCAGGAGCCTCTTCTAACTCGCGTTTCCATCGGGACAGCATATTTGGGTTAACACCAATTTCCAGTGCAACCTGTCGACAACTGACTCCGGGCTGTCGAGTCTGCTCAACGGCTTCTCGTTTAAATTCAGTACTGTATTTTCTTCGTTTGGTCATGAACACTCCTTATGGGCACATTATGCCTCTTTATGGATGTGTCCGTAAAATCTGGGTAGAACCCAGTCGACTAAATTCAAGCATTACCAGACACAGTATTTTAAGGTCAGTGTTGATAAATACACTCGAGAGAAATGAAGAAGAGGCAGAAGAGAGAAAGTCAGCATTTGAAACTCAAAAACTGAGAAAAAGGATTATCGACCTAGAGGCTCAAATAGAATTTGGAAAACCATCAGAAAAAGTGGGATTTCTAGATCGAATAACATCAAGGGTGAATATCCCATATCTCATAGTCCTCTTATTGTCGGTTACTCTAATAGCTGGGTTGTCACTAATAGGTTTAACTACCACTATGACGGTTAACGTTGATTTTAGTATTGGTGAAATAATCGGAGGCCTTCTTGTTGGTGCAGGAGTTGCTGCAGCGGGTATTTCCTATGCTACTAACAACGAGCCTAGAAATTCAAATGAAGTAGAGTAACAACAAGAATTGCCGCCTCGCTCTGGTTTTCGTGACTGTGTTGGCGGCGCTAACGTCCGCTCCTGACACAAATCAGACCAAACCATACTTATCGATAATTCACCCCCCCCCAATCACTTGCGACAACAGCGACGCCCGTGGGATATTAACGAAACGCTTAAATGTAATATCCAACGACATACAGGAATACCATGACCCAAAACACGGAGTTAGATCTCGACTTAGGAAAGCGGCATATCGTTATTCAACGCCGGTATGAAGCATTAGGCGCGCTAAACGACTTGCTCATCGCAGTCTGGTTTTTAATCGGTAGCTTCTTCTTTTTAAACGAGTCGTTAGTGGATAGTGGGACGTGGTTGTTTATCGTAGGCAGCGCTCAGTTGATCATTAAGCCGTTCATCAAACTAACCAGTTTAATTCACTCGGGTAGGGTGTTTAATAAGCAGCAACAGGGGCGTTAAGCCCCAACTTTTAATCTGCAGTTCCCCTCAGGAGTATGCCTTTTCGTCAGGCATAGTAGCTCAAGTATTATTTGAGACTTCTAAATCAGCTTATAAAGCTTGCCTCGTTGACACAATAATTTCAGCATTCTGTCATTTATCCGCACCTGAATTGTCATTAAAGCCACCTATCTTTTGCGCAGACTTTTCAAACGGATGATTGGATATGAAATACACTTTTACACGCAACGTGATTACGCGCGCATTGGTTTTGGCGTTACCCGTTTTGGCTTCGTTGCCGGCGCTGAGTTATGCCCAAGATGAACAACAAGACAATGCCCAAGATAAACTCGAACGAATTGAAGTGACTGCGCAAAAACGCACGCAATCGATAGTGGATGTGCCTGCGAGCATTTCAGCGTTTGATGGCAAGCGTTTAGAAGAGCTTGGATTGAGCGAGTTGGATATGATTTCGGATCTGACGCCGGGCCTGGTGATTCAGGAGCAAAGTCCTAACAACCCGGGCTTTGTGATCCGTGGGATTACGTCCGATAGCGGCTCGTCACAAATTTCTCCGCGTGTTTCGATTTACTACAACGGTGTCGATGTGTCGCGTTCACGTGGCTCTTATTTTGAGCTATTTGATATTGAGCGTGTAGAGGTGGTTAAAGGGCCTCAGGCGACTCTATTTGGTACTGCAGCAGCAGTGGGTGCTATTAGCGTGATTACTCGCAAGCCAGATGATTTTGATAATGCCGAGTTGGCATTGGGAGCGGGCAACTTGTCGCAGCGTCGTGCGGAGGGTTTTATTAACTTGGCGTGCGATGATCTGAAAGGGCGCTTAGCATTCAGTTATCGTGAGCGAGATGGCTACATTGATAACATCGCGCCTGAGCAAGATGATATGAATGGTATTGAACGTACGGGTGCGCGTCTGTCGTTACGCTATACACCGAACGAGGCGGTTACTGCCGACTTTATCTATAGCTACGAAAAGAATGATGACACGGGGACTGCGTTTAAAAACGGCATATACGCACCAACCGGTGGTGATACCAGCCCTTATAGTTTTGTTGAAATGACGGGCTCACCCTACTCGGAAGAAGTACTTGGTGCGCCTAAGTTGGGTCTTGATCGCACCATTGATGACTTCAACTTAACGGTTGACTGGCGTCTAAATGATACCACCACTTTGACATCGGTCACCGGTTATCGTGAATTTGATTCGTTAGAGATTTTTGATGCGGATGGCACCCAGGCGTGGTTCTTGGAGTTTGCTGAAGATGCGCAAGGCGAGCAGTGGAGCCAAGAATTACGCTTTAGCCATACATTGGATAACGCGTTTATTCTTTGGGGCGCTAACTATTTCAGCGAAGAAGGCTCTCAACGTGTGCCATTTAGCACCGAGGAATCAATCTACTTTAACTGTGTGGGTGCGTTAGGTACTGGATTGCCGTGTATTAACGAAGACGGCAGCGTCAATTTGCTTACGCCTGTATTAACGGGTGGAGCACTCAATGAAATTGCGTACCAAGGCAGCTACACCAATACGGGTGATAACCGTTCTTGGTCGGCTTTCTTTGATATAACTTATGATATCAGCGACGAACTCACTGTTTCAGGTGGTCTGCGATATATTGACGAGTCACGCGAAAGCGGCTTTGCGGCCATCATGCCTAATAGCCAATTACTGACTTTATTGGGACAGCCTACGCAACCCTTGCTACCGACTGTTTCTACGGGAGGCGCGGTATTGAGTGACTCCGGTGATGACAGTGCATTACTCCCGCGATTCAATGTGTTGTACGCGATCAATGAGGATACCAATTGGTTCGCGACCCTATCTAAAGGCCAACGTTCGTTTGTCGTGGATGTAAGTTCAACACTTAACGAGCAGGGCGAGGTGGTTGCCGATTCGTCCGAGATCCCCGCTGAGACGATTTGGAACTACGAGACGGGTATCAAAGGTAACTGGGCTGATGCAGTTAATTACAGCGCTTCGATCTTTTATCAGGACTATTCAGATTTTCAGGTGACGTTGCAAGATGATGCCGGTAACTTTTATACCGATAATGCAGGTGATGCGACTAACTGGGGTGTTGAAACTGAATTTACCGCGTACCTCTCTAATCAGCTCGAGCTCTTTGGTCATGTCGCCTATTTGGATGCGCAGATTGATGACGATGCGAATAACGGACAGTTAGCGGGCAACCGATTTAGATTACAACCCGAGTGGACATCCAGCTTAGGTCTGATGAACGATATGATGGTCAGTGATGGTTTGATGTTGCGTAGCTCTTTAGTTGCGACTTACCGCTCTGAGATTTTCTTTGAGCCTGCGAACGCGCCGATTGCTGGTATTCCAATTAAGGAAGACGCCGTCACGTTGTTAAATGGCAGCGTCGGTTTGTATGACGAGCAGGCGGGCTGGAGCTTAGTGTTGAAGGGTAGTAATTTACTCGATAAGGACTACCTTGTTGATGCTGGCAACACGGGCGGAAGCTTTGGTAACCCGACGTTTATTGCCGGACCCAGCCGCTTAGTTTACCTCGAGTTTCGTCAGCGCTTCGAATGGTAAGCATGACAAACAAAAAAGCCGGTACGTGTATGGAAGCGCGTACCGGCTTTTTTTGAGCTGTGTGACTAACCGCGGAATTGTGCTCGGTGTGTCCCGCTCAGCTGATAATCTTTTGATTTGATGGTATCAACGAATCGCCACTCGTTATCAATGGCATCTTTACTGATCTGGGTGACCATGTAACCACGTTCGTGCAAGTTGGTGTATTGCAGATCTTTGATAACAGTCGGTAATGCCTGCGCTAGTTTTTTTGCGGTGGCATCATCAAGGCCGAGATAGGTTTCCATTCCGGGCGATGACACTGAACTGGTACCAAACTCCACACCGACCTGCTCACCCGTATGCGTGGTGAGATGGTTGTGCCAGGCATTATGCGTATCGCCGGCTAAGACGACGATCTTTTTGCCCATTTGTTTTACCTGCTGAAACAAAACTTCACGCTCCATTGCATAGCCATCCCATGCATCGAGGTTATATGGCGTGACGGTATCAATGTAGCGTTGCTGTTGCTCAGTGAGTAGGTGGCCGTTGGCACGCGCTTGCTTGAGCTGGGCGGCATTGAGCAGTTTATTGGCGATGGTGGAGCGATCTTTAGAGCCAATAATGGCGGCAGGGAAGTTCATGCGAGCCATCAACAGTTGCTGCCCGAGGATCTGCCAACGCGCATTTGACTGAGCCAATTGATTGACCAACCATTGCAGTTGTTTTTTACCTAAGATACTGCGATCGCTTTGCATGGCCGCCTGAAAACCTTGGTTATCAAACTCGCCGGTACTGGCATCGGTAAAATCAGCGTACGCTAATTGTTTATCGCGACCAATAATGCGGGTGTCTAACATGATCAGGTTGGCGAGGTCACCGAGCTCAAACGAACGGTAAATTTGTAGGCTAGCATCACCTTGTGGCGGGCGAATCGGCATCCACTCATAATAGGCTTGAATGGCTGCGGCACGGCGTTGGTAAAAATCACCCTCAGTGTCGGGTTGATGATTTTGTGCACCGTCTTTGTATGTATCGTTGGCGATCTCGTGATCATCCCACACCACAATAAAGGATTTGGTGGCATGCAACGCCTTTAATCCTTCGTCTGTTCGGTAAAGCGCGTAACGTCGGCGATAATCATCAAGCGAGACGATCTCTTTGTTGTTGTTATCCGGGAAGGTGCGACCAATGCGTTCGGCATCGTCGTAGCCATAACCACCGGCGCCGTATTCATAGATGTAGTCGCCTAAATGCAACACAAAATCGATAGTGTCATCTTGGCTTGCGTGATGGTAGGGGTTAAAGAAACCCGCCGGATAGTTCGAACAAGAAAATACCCCTAAACGAATAGCGTCAATGCCTTGTTGAGGTAACGTGGCACCTTCGCCAGTGGGTGAGTATTGGTCATGCCCAACAAAGCGATAATAAAGCGACATGCCAGCGGGTAACTGTTGCACATCCACTTTAACGGTATAGTCGCGGCGAGCAGAGGTCGTTGCGGTACCACTGCGAATAATGTCGCTAAAACTCGGATCACGCGCCACTTCCCAACCTAGGGTAATAACGGGCTTAGCGTTATTTTTAGGTACTGCACGGGTCCATAGCATCAGCGCGTTTGTAGTCGGGTCACCACTCGCCACACCGTGAGTGAAGTCAACGGTGTCCGCGTTATCGGCACGCACCAGCGATGAACAGCCACCTAAAGCGGTGGATACGGTTACGGCGGCTCCTGCCGAGGCGACTACTTTCAAAAAATGTCGACGGTTGATATCAAGCATTGCAAAGGCTCCCTTTTTTCTGCGTGATAGCAGATTAGCGAGCCAGTGTGACAATGCGGTGACAGATTAACGACGCGTAACTATTATTAAAAGGACGCCGCACAAGCGAATACTACGGATACTCACTTAGGCGTTATGCTCGCTTTTTGCTGTGTTTTGCTTTATCACTGACAAACCCTGCTACAAGGATAAGCAGGACACCGGCTGCGATCACATACCAGCCCCATTGCAGCTCAATGGTATTGAGGATCGTATCAATTGAGCCCTCGAACTCGTAGTTAACCGATTCGGTTCTAATGCTTGCTTTCATATCGCGTACTTGTAGGTACATATCGATAAAACTGTAGCCTGCAAACACTAAGCTCATAGCACCTGTTGCTACAAGTCCCTTGCTGTTCCGTGCAAAGGCAAAGTACATGGCAAACACCGAGGCTGAGAGGACGATAATGCGATCAAACCGACCGTTTTGAAAATACGTAATATCGTCGATAGTTGGCATGCTGAATACAGGTAAAAACATACCCACAAACAAAAGTGCCGCACCGAGCATACCCATTATTCGTTTGTCCACGACTCAAATCCTTGTGTTAACTCTTGACTATAAAGCGGAAAAGTTTAAAAAGACTAACACAAAGAGGCGCTTTGATCTCGCAAACATCAATGCGTGCGCCGCAGCGCACGCTTTACGTATCATGCGGCGCGTGCTTGATGGGTCATTTTAACGAGTTGCTGGCGCACTTGTTGGCCATTAGTCGCAATCGCTTCAAACGGTATGAAAAAGGAGCGCTCATCGTAGCTGAGGTGAAAGCCGTCTGGGTAAACACTGCGCATAGTGACACTGCCCGCTTCGAACGTTGTGTCTTTCTCATGAGCGTGTTGGTTTAACTGTTGTTGCAAGATAAGTGCACAGGCATCGGCATGATCCTCATTCATGTGTGTGATCATGCCAAGTGCCGCTTTATGATCCCACTCGGGCGCGGATACTAACCACTCGTTCGGCTCCAGCCAAAATATCTCACCAAAGCCGCCAATAAAGCGAATATGCTCTACGTTGAGCTGCCAAAATTTAAAATCATGTGCTTTTTTGTAGCCTTCGGCACTTGGAAAGCGTTGGTAGTAGCGTTCGGCCAAGTCATTGTTGTCAATCACTTGGGCATGACCACTGAGCGTGAGTCGCCCTTGGGTATTTTGATCACCTTTATCGGTACTATCGTACAGCGTGACGCTCAAGCGATTGTCTTGATTAAGGTTGCGCGCATGTTGGGCAATATCAGAGACATAAAACACGATATGCCCCTCATCGGTCAGCATCACCGGCGATACGGAACCAAACGGCATGCCACCGAGTTTCTTTGATAAAGTCGACAAGACAGCGGTGCTATTGCGTTGTGCAAGCGCCCGTGCTTGTTGAGCGGCTTGTTGACGTTCGTTCATTTTTAACCTCTTAAAGTTCGTTGTTATAGGTGTCTGGGTTCGGTAAAAATCATGGGCTTGCGAATGCTCGGGTGCTCACTGATGTAGACCGGACTGCGATAGGTTTGTTCAAGTATTTCGGTGCGGAACACCGCCTCGGGTTTGGCAAAATGCTTAAGTTCGCCGTCGGCGAGCAGCAAAATGTTGTCCGCATAGAGCGAAGCTAGGTTAAGGTCATGCATCACTGCGACAACTAAATTACCTTGCTGAGTAAAACGACGCAGTTCTGCAAGCACGGAATGTTGGTGATAGACATCAAGCGCAGAAGTCGGCTCATCGAGCAGCAGCATTTGCTCACCGGGCACAGTGACGTCGAGCTGACACAAGCAACGCGCGATATGTGCTCGTTGCTGCTCACCGCCAGACAAGGTATCCATGGTGCGCTCGGCAAACTTTGCTGCATCCAGCCGTTCGAGCCAGTTCAGTGCGCGTTGGTGTGCTGCATAATCAGGCTCATGAGACCAAAATCGCCCCATGCCGACAAGCTCTGCGACGGTGAGACCAAACGGCGCACTGAGTTTTTGCTCCATCACCGCGCGAACGGGTGCTAATTGGGCCGGTATCCAGCTTGTGAGTTCGCGGCCGTTGAGCTGAATACTGCCGTGGTAATCGAGTTCGCCTGCCAACGTATTGAGTAGGGTGGATTTACCTGCGCCATTTTCACCAATCACAGCAACAAATTCGCCTGCTTCAAGGGATAGGTCGAACGCGCCCAAGAGCCGTTTGTGACCGTAGTTAACATGAGTGATATTAATA
Organism: Idiomarina sp. D18; assembly: GCF_057748155.1. Lineage (NCBI taxonomy): Bacteria > Pseudomonadati > Pseudomonadota > Gammaproteobacteria > Alteromonadales > Idiomarinaceae > Idiomarina > Idiomarina sp. D18. Next base: position 1,172,289 of record NZ_CM173240.1, on the reverse strand, counting down.
TCCAGCATGAAGTCTCCGTTTTTGTTGGATGAGCAGATAGATGAAGAAAGGAGCGCCCACTGCGGCGGTGATTATCCCGATGGGTAATTCAGCTGGCGCAACGATGGTTTTAGCGATCCAGTCGGTGAGTACCAAAACTGCGGCACCAAACAACATGGATACAGGCATCAGCCAACGAATATTAGCGCCCACCAGCATGCGAGCGATGTGCGGTATAATTAAACCGACAAAGCCGATCATACCGGTAAGTGCTACTGCGCCGCCCACGCCTAATGCCACCCAAATAATCAATTGCCGCTTAAGTGACACGGTGTTTACTCCTAAGTAACGTGCTTGGCGCTCACCTAACAGCAGGGTATTAATGGGCTTGCGCAACATAAATAGTGCGATTGAGCTAACACCCATGAGCACCACGCCTAAGGGCAACTGCTGCCAACTGGCACCCGCGAGTGAACCCATTTGCCAAAAGCTCATGAGTCGCAGTGCATCGTCATCAGCGTAATAACTTAATAAGCCGAGTAAGGAGCCGGCTAGCGCGTTAATTGCCACACCGGCAAGTAGCAAGGTGGCGACATCGACGCCTGTTTTACCGCCTGCCAAGCGATAGACAACAAAGGTGGTGAGTAGGGCGCCCAGAAAGGCGGCCAAAGAGACCCAAACACTGCCTTGTAAACCGATTTGTTCACCCAATGCGATCACTGCGAGGGCAAATACTGCGGCGCCGCCAGAGATACCGATGAGGCCCGGATCAGCCAGTGGATTGCGACACAAGGTCTGCATGGCTGTGCCGCTTTGCGCCAATACCGCGCCCACCAAGAGCCCCAAAACCAAACGCGGTAAACGCAATTGTGTGACGACAGTTAGTTCGAGTTCACTCATGGGCGTACCGAAGCCGGGCAACCACATCAGCGGTAGCCGCCAATCACTTAGCACAGGGCCGCTCGATAACAGCAGCCAGCTACTTGCCAGGATCCCGAGGGTACCGGCAATTAACCAACGGCGTCGCTCAAAGGTCATCGACATACGCTAAAAGCGCCTCATGTGCTTCGGCAATGCGCGTGGTCATCCCCAGTGCGAGTAACGAGTCCATCACCAATAGCTGGCAGGATTGCCCCGCGTTTAATAACTGTAAGGTTGCGTTTTGGCAGAATTGCTCGCGTCCCCCAGCGGCATCGACGACGTGCGAGGGGGCGACGATAAAGTCAGGTTGGTTTACCAATAAATGCTCCCGCGATACGGTTTTGAAGCCTTTATGGTCTACCACATTGGTAATGTCCGACTGGCTGAATAGTAAATCGGGTACGCTGTCGCGACCCGCCGCGACAACACCGCGTTCAGATACTTGCAAGACAAAAAGGCCACTGAGTGGTTGCACACGCGAAACGGGATGAAATTTGTCTTTAATGCCGTTAATTACGGGCTCAGCGCGCTCCGGTGTACCGAGTTGGTCGGCGACTTGATGAATAAGTGTATACAGTTCAGATAGCGTTGTGGGTTTGCTGAATTCGCTAACAGGTACACCGGCCGTTTCGATTTGCGCTAATGCGCGTTCACTGCCGGCACCTTCGAGTACCCATACTTGTTTCGGATTAAAGCTGAGCACGCCCTCTGCGGACAGGTTGCGGTAATAACCAACTTTAGGGAGCTTATGCACAGCACTGGGTGAGGTGCTTGAGGTATCCACGCCAATCACTTTGTCGCCGCCCCCGACAGCAAATACGATATCGGTTAACGTGCCACCTGCGGTAATAAGTCCGCCTTGAGGTGAGGTTTGCGCGTGAGTGAGCAAGGGCAGGGCTGCTGCCAATATAAGCAACGAGTGTTTCAATATTCTGTAAAGCCGCGTCATAGGAGCCTCTTATCGTTCTGATTTGCGATTGCGTAAAATAAAATAGTAAGTTTTAGTTGCAAATGCAAATAGTTTTCGTTTAGATCTAATGCGTTTTCACGATGCCTGTTTTGTCATTCAAAGAAATTGGAGAAGCTTGTGAACGTTTGGATTAAGAAAACTGACTTTTTTAAACCTTCGCTATTGGCGGCTGCCATCGCGGCAACTATGACCAGCGGTGTGTATGCCGCAGAAGTGAATTTGCCTGCAGCCGACCAGAGCGTTGATGAGATTTTAGTGGTCACAGGTTCGCGTACCGAAGAAAAGCTCGAAGACGTCGCCGGTGCAGTGAGTGTTATTTCGGCAGACGATATTGATGTGCAAGTGAGTAATGGTCTCGCGGATGTGTTCCGCTATGATCCGAGTATTCAGTCGACGGGAACCCAAGGGCAGGCACAAACCTTATCGATTCGAGGAATCGGTGGTAATCGGGTGGTGTACATTAAAGACGGTCGTCGACTTAACGATGCCTACGCAGGCGGAGGCGGTTATTTAGTGGGGCGCGGTTACTTAGATGTTGCGCAGGTACAGCAAATTGAAGTGGCGAAAGCGGCCGCATCACCGCTCTATGGCTCTGACGGTTTAGGTGGCGTGATTGTAATATCAACGCCCGATCCGAGTGATTTGTTAAACGGCAATGACAGTGCAGCGGGCTTGAGTTTTGGCTTTGATGGTCTCACTGATGAGACAAAGCTCGGTTTTAGCGGAGCTCGGCAGTTCGATGGCTCTAGTGCGATGATTCAGGTGTCCGCGCGACAAGGCGAGGAGACACAGAACTATGAGGAATCTTTGCCCGGTTATGATTACGACAGCCAGAGTGTGTTAGCTAAATGGGCGCTTGATATCGGTGATGATGAACTGAGGTTTACGTTGGACCACTTTCAGCAAAACACTCAACAGTTTATTGCGGAAACTAATCAAACCGACGACGACAATCGTCAAACGGCGCTTTCGGTGGACTATCAGCGTAATCAGCCCAACACATTTGCTGACTCGCAGCATTGGCAGCTGTATTTGACGGATTATGAGCAAGGCAGCGACCAGGTCAGCGCGGGAGCGAGCCAAGCGGGCGCGTATACCGATTACAATGACTATGGTTTTGAACAACGGATCATGGGTGTGCGTTGGCAGGCACAAAAGCAACTTGATGCCGCCTCAACACGTCACGATCTCGTGTATGGCTTTGATGCTGATTACTACGACACCGAGCGACCGCGATTCAAGACACGTATCGCGAGCGATGGCACAGTAATGCAAGATAATGAGCCGCAGAAAGCCTTCCCCGGCGCCGAAACATGGCTTACAGGTGTGTTTTTGCAGGATAACATCACGTTTAAAGAGACCGCCTTTAAACTGATTGTTGGTGCGCGAGTTGACCACTATGAGATGAGCCCAAATGAGAACACGCTGTACGATATGTCTGAGCTTGCAGATATCAACGAGACGGCATTTTCACCTAAAGTAGCGGGTGTGTATACCTTTGAGTCGGGCATACGCGGCTATCTGCAATACGCCGAGGGCTTTAAGATCCCACCGCATGACCAAGCCTATCAGAGCCATGGTATTGAGCCGTTTTATGCTATCTTGCCTAACCCCGACTTACAGCCAGAAAGCAGTCGCGCCGTAGAAGCGGGATTAAAGTTCAGTAATGACACCACGCGATGGAACCTAGCCGCGTTTTACAGTCGCTTTGATGATTTTATCGAGACTGCGGTTGTCGGCACGAGCCCCACTTATATTCCAGGCGTTGATCGGGTTGAATATCAGTATGTGAATCAAGATGAGGTGACGATAAAGGGAGCTGAAGTGAGTGTGACGCATTGGCTCACTGACTTCGTGCGTGTCGATACATCCGCTGCCTACGTAACGGGTGAGAACGATGCGACGGGTGAGGCATTGACCTCGTTATCGCCGCTATCAGGTAATGTCTCCTTTGGTTACTTTGCTGATAACTGGCATATCCGAGGTATTGTTAATGCGGTTGCTGCCATGGATGATGTACCGAGTGCGTCGGCCGAGTCAGGACCTTATATCGAAACGGCAGGCTATACCACTGTGGACGTTTTGGCGGGAATGCGTTTGGGCGATTGGCAGGTGAACTTGGCGGCACTCAATGTAACCGATAAGTATTATGTGCCTTATCAACGTGTCGCAGGACTGTCAGCAGATGCGCCGACCGAGCAGTATAGCCAGCCCGGTCGGTCATTTGCGATACAGGCATCATATCGTTTTTAGTCGTTAAACCAATGTCGCGTGCGGTTAGCAAACCACACCAGTGACAGCATGACAGGTACTTCGACTAACACGCCTACCACGGTGGCGAGTGCAGCGCCCGAGTGCAGGCCGAACAATGAGATGGCAACCGCCACCGCGAGTTCGAAAAAGTTTGAAGTGCCTATCATGCAGGCGGGCGCAGCTACGTTATGCGGCAACTTCATTTTCTTTGCTAAGAAATATGCCACTGCGAAAATACCGTAGGTTTGAATCAGTAGTGGAATCGCTATGAGTACAATCGCCTGCGGTTTTTCGATGATGGTTTCGGATTGAAAACCAAACAATAGGACAACCGTCGCGAGTAGACCCACGATCGACCACGGCTTCATAGTCGCGAGAAAGTTGTTCAGGCGTGTGTGGTCGTTGCCTTTATCCAGTTTCTTGCGCGTTAATGCGCCAACAATGAGTGGTATCAACACATACAGTACGACGCTCAGCAACAAGGTATCCCACGGCACTGTGATATCCGTTACGCCCAAAAGTAAGCCGGCGATAGGTGCGAACGCAAATATCATGATGACGTCGTTGATAGAAACCTGCACTAAGGTGTAGTTAGCGTCACCCTTTGTCAGTTGACTCCAAATGAACACCATCGCTGTACAGGGGGCAACACCCAGTAAAATCATACCGGCGATATACTCGGACGCGGTTTGTGGATCGACCCAATCGGCAAACAGCCCTTTAAAGAACAGCCACCCCAGTAATGCCATGGTAAACGGCTTGATCAGCCAGTTGATGACCAAGGTTAATACCAAGCCTTTTGGTTTTTTACCGACATCTTTAATGGATGAGAAGTCAACTTGTACCATGATCGGGTAAATCATGAGCCAGATGAGCACCGCGATAACTAAGTTAACGTGGGCATACTCAAGCTCTGATACAACGGTAAAAACGCCTGGGACAGCAATACCCAGGGCGATACCTGCGATGATGGCAAGTGCCACCCACACTGATAAATAACGTTCAAATAAACCCATTAATATTCCTATTTTTTAATTAACCAATTCATTTAAAGCTCGTTTTAACTGGCTTTGAGGTAAAGATTGTTCAGCTATCCCTTGCAGTTGGTTTACGCGGTGTTTGATTTCTTCGATACAGTCACGGAAAGCGGCGGCAATCTCTTCTTCGGAGCCTTCAAGCTTTGATGGGTCGGCAAGTCCCCAATGCATTTTAATTGATTGTCCGAACCAAACCGGGCAAGCCTCGCCTGCCGCCGAGTCACAGACGGTAATGACGACGTCGGGTTTGAAGTCTTCGAATTCATCCCAAGACTGGCTTTGCAGCCCTTCGATCGATATGCCGGCTTCGTTCAAATAGCGCAGTGAAAGAGGGTGTACCTCGCCCGCAGGTTGGCTCCCAGCGCTTTTTGCCTGAATATGATCGCTGGCAAAGTGGTTGGTGATCGCTTCGGATAAAATGCTACGGCAGCGATTATGTGTACAGATGTAGAGTATTTTCACAAAAAACCTTTTTAGTCAGCAGCTAGCGCCTTGGGCTTTCGCCTGTTTAAGCTTTTCGAGGGCCGCGGAAAAGTAGTCTAAATTATTGCGTGCAGCCTGCGTAATGATGTCTTTTGCCCACGTGGGTAGGTGAGGGTGCAGTTGGTAATACACCCACTTACCACGGCGTTCACCCAGCACGATATTGCACTTACGAAGTTCAGCGAGGTGGCGCGAGACCTTCGGCTGGTCAAGCTCCAGCGCGTCCATCAGATCGCAGACGCAAGCTTCCTCAAGCGTGCTTACAATCAGCACGGACTTTAAACGGGTATCATCCGATAGACATTTAAAAAGCTGTAATGGGGTCATCGTGTCCATTCCTATTTAATATATATGGTAAATCATATATATGAAAAAACACATGTCAAATGATTTGGGATTGCGGTGGACAGAGGGTATGACAACAATTAATGTAAATAAAAATAACAATCTAAGGTGATCAATGAGATATTTTATTCAAGCGACCCTGGTGTCGATTATGGTTTTTTTGTGCGCTCCAGCCGCGAGTCAAACGTTTAAAGAAGGTGTTCATTACGATGTTATTGACGGTGTCGACCAGGCAAATGACGATGGTCTAGTCGAATTCTATTCTTTGTACTGCTCGTACTGTTATCGCTACGAACCCATTGCAGACGCCATGAAAACAGCTTTTGCCGATCAGTTTAGCAAGGTCCATGTCGCATCAGTTGCACCGAGTCCCGAGGCGGGGAGTACAATGACTCGTGCGTATATTCTTGCGCAAAAAATGGATATTGCAGAGAAAATAAATCGTGTGATGTTTGATTACAATTTTAAAAAGGGTCACTTATTACGAGAACCAGAGGATATTCGTAACGTATTTATTGTGAACGGTATCGACGGTCAGACTTTTGATAAGGGTATCGCGAGCTTCGCGGTAACAGCGCGGTTTAATCAATGGCAACGTATGATAGATAAGCTGGGCGTTAGAGCGACACCGACTTTTGTAGTGAATGGAAAGTACCGAATTAATCCGACCAGCTTACGTGATAGTGATGACCTCACTGCAAGCCTGATAAACTTGGCAGGTTATTTATTAGAGAAGGAATAAATCAAGCGTCGCGCCAAAGGCGCGACCTACTAAAACAGGTTGAGGGGGAGTTTGAGATAGCGTTGGCCGTTGTTTTCTGGTTGTGGGAGGTGGCCGGCGCGCATGTTGATTTGCACTGATGGCAAAATTAAACGCGGCATATTGAGTGTGGCGTCGCGTTCGGTGCGCATTTTTACAAACTCGTCCTCGGTTGTGCCGCCGCCAACATGTACGTTGTTTTGTTTTTCTTCTGCCACCGTTGTTTCAAATGCATATTCATCGCGATCGGGCGCTTTATAATCGTGACACATAAATAGCCGTGTTTGGTCGGGAAGCGCAAAGACCTTTTGAATCGAGCGATACAAGGTGCGGGCGTCGCCCCCTGGGAAGTCACACCGTGCGGTACCATAATCGGGCATAAATAGCGTGTCACCGACAAACGCTGCATCGCCCATTACGTAGGTTAAACAAGCTGGTGTGTGACCTGGTGTGTGTAATACCTGTGCTTGTAGCTCGCCTATCTTAAACGTATCACCATCAGCAAACAGGTGATCAAATTGACTGCCATCGCGCTGAAACTCAGTGCCCTCATTAAATGCTTTTCCGAAGGTCTCCTGTACGGTTTTAATATGCTCGCCAATGCCCAGTTGGGCACCAGTATGCTCTTTTAAAAAGGGCGCGGCAGATAAGTGATCCGCGTGGACATGGGTTTCTAATATCCAATCAACGGTGAGGTGATTATCCTTGATGAACTTTAAGATACGTTCAGCAGACTCGGTGCTCGTACGACCTGCGGCATAATCAAAATCCAGCACCGAATCGACTATTGCACAGTGCGATGAATTGGGATCTTGTACCACATAACTATAGGTATTTGTCGGCTCATCAAAAAAGTGAGTCACAATGGGCTTGAGCGCTGACATGATGTTACCTCTTAATAAAAAATTGCTTAAATATACTCACTAATAATAAGTATATAACCATATCGTAGTTTAGGTTTCAATCTGTGAAAAGCTAAATTATAGTGAGTACACAATGCACATCCCACAGATAGGCGGCTCAGTGTTTGTCATCATTAAATCAGTGCTCTGAATTCTCAGATTGAACAGCCCTTAAAACTGGAACTTGGTTATTGCTTGGTTAATGACAACAGTAACAAACCACATACGATCATGCCTGCGGCAACTAATCGCATGGGTGTCACAGCCTCTGATAAGAACACGATGCCAACAATAAACGCGCCAATAGCGCCAATGCCCGTCCAAATCACGTAGGCGGTCCCGAGGGGGATTGAACGCATCGCTACAGCGAGTAACCAAAAGCACGATAAATAGAGGCGTCTGTTGCTAAACAATGTGATTAGCAACAGACTTTAAGCATGGCTATTGATTCTATGCTGCGGCGCGCTTATCAAGCTGACCCGACAGGCGGGTTAGCATGAGCGCTAACAGCACGATAATAGCGCCTATCCAAGCGGTGTCCATGAGGGCTAAGTCGGCAACAATATGACCACCAATCCAGGCACCTAAGGCGATGCCAACATTAAATGCTGCGATGTTTAACCCCGATGCGACATCGACTGCATTGGGCGTGTGCCGTTCGGCAAGCTGCACTACGTAAACCTGCAGCCCAGGTACATTACCAAACGCGAACCCGCCCCAAATAAGCACCGTGACGAGTGCAGCCCAGGATGAGTGAGCGGTAAAGTAAAAAGTAGCTAAGATCAACGCAAGACCACCGAAAATAACGGTCAGCGCCTTAACGGGACCCAGTTTATCGGCAAGTTTACCACCATAAATATTACCGACTGCGACCGATGCGCCGTACGCCAAAATCAATAGGCTTACAGAGCCCGAATTAAAGCCAGATACATCTTCTAAAATGGATGCCAGATAGGTAAACGCAGAGAAAGTACCGCCGTAGCCGAGTGCCGTAATTACGTAAACTAATAAAAGTCGTGGATGCGTTAGCACGCGGGCTTGTTCAGTCAATTTGGCCGGCTTAGCTTGTTTTAGGTTCTTTGGTACTAACAATGCGCTGCCTATCCAAGCAAGCACACCTAAACAACTGACCACTAAGAAAGTGGCACGCCACCCGAAGGTTTGGCCTATCCATGTCCCGAGCGGTACACCCGTCACCAACGCAACGGTAAGGCCGGTGAACATGATCGCGATAGCGCTCGCCTCTTTTTCCTTTGGTACTAGGCTGGTCGCAATGGTCGAGCCAATCGAGAAGAACACGCCATGGGCGAGCCCTGTTAGCAGTCGTGCGGTAATTAAGCTCTCATATGAAGGCGCTTGCCAAGCAAGTAAGTTGCCGCCAATAAACAGAGCCATGAGCCAGAGTAATACTGTCTTACGGTTCCATTTACCGGTGAGTGCTGTGAGCACCGGCGCGCCAATCGCTACTCCCACTGCATATAGGCTTACGAGCAGCCCGGCGGAAGGGAGCGAAACGTTTAAACTTTCTGCAATTGTTGGCACGAGACCGACAATCACAAACTCAGTGGTGCCAATGGCAAAAGCACTGAGAGTGAGTGCAAAGAGTGCAATAGGCATAACAATTCTCCTGTTAATTGAATGCTGCACAGTTTGCGCTTGGTTTTTATCTCAAAAAACAGCATTATGTGGAAATTACTTTTGTGATAATTGCAAAAATGGTGCTGTATGAGAGCTAAATCTGACGATATTGCCGTGTTTCTTGCGGTTGCTGATGTAGGGAGCTTTAGTGAGGCGGCACGGTTACTTGATATTGAGGTCGCGCGCTGCTCAAGGGCTGTTAAACGGTTAGAGCAGCAACTGGGACAAACCCTACTGACGCGCACCACGCGTCGGGTGGAACTGACCAGTGAGGGGCAAGCCTATCTTGAAGCGGTTCGCCCTGGCATCGAACAACTCGAACTCGCGGAACAAAGATTAATTGAAGCGGAGGGCAAGCCCAAAGGCAGGCTTCGAGTCGATGCGGCTACGCCTTTCCATTTGCATCAAATTACTCCTCATGTTGCTGAGTTTCGCAGGTTGTATCCAGGAATCATGCTTGAGTTATCAGCCTCCGAAGGATTCATTGACCTCATGGAGCGCCGCGTGGATCTCGCCATTCGAATTGGCGCGCTCGCTGACTCGTCAATGCACGCAAGTTACTTGGGGCGTTCACAACTGCATATTGTCGCCAGCCCTGAGTATTTGCATGCGTTTGGTCAGCCTGAGTACGCAGCTGACTTAGAGCAGCATACAAAAATTGGTTTTATGCAAAGCGACACGCTCAATGTGTGGCCAGTAGATGAGGGACGTTTCTGGCAACCCGATATTGCTGTGAGTAGCGGCGAGGTGATGCGGCAACTTGCGTTGCAAGGCAATGGACTGGCGTGCTTGTCGAATTTTATGGTGGCTGATGATCTGAAAGCTGGTCGCCTCGTTAAATTGTTGTCCGATCATCATATAACGGATAATCCGCGAGAGCGTGTAAACGCCGTTTATTACCGTAACACTGCGTTATCGTCGCGCATTAGCGCATTTTTAACGTTTTTCATACCGCGATTTCGACTTTAGGCTTTCGACAATACGATGAATGTAGATTTCTGATAAATTCCATTCGTATCCGTTAAAGTCGATTGTATTTACCAGGTCGTCCTACAATCAGGTATCAGTATAAATGGTCCTGTCGTTACTATATGTTAATTTTTTTGGTAACAATCTGATATGATTTATGATGAAATAGCTAATCTGTTCAATTTACAAGGATATAAAAATGAAAAAGTTGGCATTTGGGCTCTCGGGAGCAATCTGTTTACTCGGGCTAATTGGATGTGAAAGTATGGGACGGGACTTACCTGAAGAGCCCGAATATGCTTTGGACTTAACCAAAGAAAAAGACGGTCAGGCTTATACCGACTATTGGGTCGTTGAGGAGCAAGAAAAAACACTAAAGTTGTCTGATCAATACTCACGCTCACTTGCACGCAACAACCAAAATGGATGTGCTTCAATTATCTATACAATAAATAGCGAGGGACGCGTCGCCAGCCATAAAGTTGAATATGCATACCCGAACGAAACGGCTGCCAAAGCACTTATCGTGAGCTTAGATTACCTTCGTTTTAAACCGACTGAACAGAATGTCGAACGTACCCCTGTTACGACCCGAATGTTTTCGGTTTTTAAGGTTGGAAAAAATGAAGGTTCGGAAGAATTTAAAGCCGCTTGTGACGTCGATGCCAATACGATTGATAAGTTTGCGAAACAAAAAGAAGCCAGTTAAGGCTTCTTTTTAAGGATGTCCACAATACGGTTTATGTATATTTCCGAGAGGTTCCATTCGTATCCGTCAAAATCGGTCGTGTTTACGAACTGAACAACAACCGTATCGATGTCTGGGTGATACTCGGCTAAGCTCTGATAGCCGGGTATCAAGCCACCGTGTTCGAACTTGTAAACCGATGAATAAATCGCTCGTTCGCCGGGTGCAAATGCAGAGCCGTCGTTAAGTGCTCGAATGAATCGGCCAACATCGGTAATACTGGCAATCATCGAACCGTAGTCATTTTCTTTTATATTGGGTTGTACACCGACGTAGTAACCACCCATGAGATCCTTGATATTAATTGCGTCGAGCGAGAAGTAAGTATTCTGAAGTGCTAATGGTTGTAAAATGCGATCGGTAATGTACTGTTGATACGAATAACCCACAGTATGATTAATAATTTGGGTGAGTAGTAAATAGTTTGTATTGCAATATGCATAATCGGAATCGGGCGCAAAATCAGCGGGCTCATCCATAATAAGTGCTAGTTTTTCCGAGGCTGTTGCGGGTGGATTTGACCAGTAGTTGGGCGTATCTGTGAAGTTAGGAAGTCCACTCCGATGCTGTAAAAGCATTCGCAACGTAATTTCATTAGCGTTTGGAAGGTGCTGGCTGACTTTAGGTAACAGCTGGCTAAGCGAGTCATTTAGGGATAGCTGACCGTCGTTGATGAGCTTTGTTGTTGCTAGCGCTACATAAAGCTTACTGATACTCGCGATCTTAAATAACGCATTAGGTTCGGCAGGCAACTGCTTGGCCCTATCATGCCACCCCGCGGTGAATATCGTTGCCGGTTGTTGTCCTTGCTGAACGTAAACAATCATTCCGTCAAAATGGTCTTGCGTCGCTTCATCTATTTGTTGCTGAATAGTGTTGGGAAGTGGCGCAAGCCAAGTGCTAACAAGTGGCCAAGGTACGAAAAACAGAGATATCACGGTTCCGATGAGTAAGGCTATGCGGAGTGACCAAAGTGCTTTTTTATTCATGTGCTTATCGCCGTATATAATCGTTTAAGAAAGCCGTTTGAGTGCACGACTTTACTCAGTATTGATTATTGTCGCTACAGAATAAATGTATCGACTTGTTTCGATTCGAAAAACCTTAGTTCGTTTTACAATGTATAATTAATAACACAGGAGCTTGCACATGAGTCGAGTGTTTATGCAGAAGAATGCGATGCCTTTGATTGCTATTATTGGTACCGTTGCCGTCATCGTTTATGGTCAGCTAATTCTCAGTTGGGGAATGTCATCCAGCGAGATGAGAGAAGTCTATTTAGGGTTGGCACTGACTGAGTTACTTATATACATAGGCTGGTCGATAGTAACTGCGTACGCGGCGGTGTTTTACAGTCTAAAAAGTAATATAGAAGCTCGCTGGAAAAAAGTCGGTCTATTATGTTTATGTGCAATTGTGCCATGGCTTGTCGGCTATTTGGTGAATCTAGCTTGAAGGCTAAGGCCAAAAAAAAGGGGCATAGGAGCCTAATGCTTGTCAGTTAAGCTAACGACTAGCATTTTTTCTAGGCGACCGCATCGGATAACGTTGCGGTCGCCTTTTTATTGCTCGTGGATAGTGCCGTTCTCGTCGGTCAGGTAATACAAACGCGCTGGCCATTTCCATCATCTGCTCCATGACTTTGGGTATTTTCCCTGGAGAGATATTTACGAGCATATGAAGCTGTCCAACGAGGTAGTGCGATGCCTGTTTAAAGCTGATTTGATTGGGCTCGACCTGCTTCAGGCTGTAAGCCATTTGAGCCATCATATATCGTAACAAGTTGTATGCTACGAGCATGCCCCAGAGCTCTTGTTCAACTAGCTCGGGACGCTTACTTCGCAAGGTCAGTTCATTTTTCAGCATATACTGCTTCATTTCTCGGTAAGCTTGTTCGATTTCCCAGCGGTGAGCATATAAGTCCACGATATCCGCTTCCGGATAGCGCATCGTATCTGTCATTGAGGTTAAGATAGCCACATCTTTCTTACCGACTTTCTTGCTCACCAACCGAGCTTCAACGGTTTCGGGTGCGTTATCCCACTTCTTTTTTGCCTGTGGGGATAACTTAATTTCCACCAGTTTATCGGTGCTACTGAATGATGTTTTTACAGTATATTGCGCGCCTTTTCTGAGCGGGATAAGCCAGTGGCGCTCTTCACCCGCCCGATGCCACTGCTCTAATAGCCCCAGCGCATAGAAGCCCTTATCGAATAGCGTTAGTGAATGGTCAGGCGTTCGCTCGATAAGTTTAGCCGCCAAATCAACTTCACTGGCTTGTGCAATACTGCCAAACTCCGTTGCTGTCACTAAATGACTGCTGACCTCCATTTGATTAACCATACGAATTTGAGGATAGTCTGACTCTTTGAGTTGATTCGCTGTACGTCCAAAGCTCGCACTATTTTCAGGCGTATCGGGTGTACGCCAGACAGTCCCGTCCACTGCCAAAATCGATAGGTTATTCCAATGAGACGTGGGTAATTTATCGAACCATAACTGATTAGTGAGCTCGAACATCCGCTTCATCACATCAGCGCCTAAGCGCTGACGTGCCTGAACCACAGCACTGGCTGCAACGTAGGGCCTGTTACCAGGCAACATTAAATCAAGATGCGAAACCAGTTGCCGCATGGGCATGTCTCTGAAAAGCGCCATGCCAACAACAGCCCACACCATAAAATCCATGGGCAAGCGCCGCTTACGCACTGTCGTAACGCCTGTATCCTGCAAGCATTGCTCGACTAATTCAGGCTCGAGTAAGTCGGGTAACTTACTGAAATCATCTGGGGTAAACTCTTGCAGCTGTTCTAACGCTTGACTTAAAAACATAAAAAAATCCATAGCCAGAAATTCTGACTATGGATTTTGAAGACTCTGCCGGATCGGTCAACCGATCATTGAAAATTTCTTAACTGATCGGCATTAGGCATAGGAGCCCCTTAGAAAGCAATCTATAGACCGAATTCTTGCTTGGCAATTTGTTCGATCTGACCATACTGAATAAAACCAGGTATCCACTGTTCACCAATCATGATGGTAGGAGTACCACGAAACCCTAGCGCTTGAAACGTCTGTAAATTCTTCTTAATCGTTTCTTTGCTTGCTTGCGGGTCTTTCAACCACGCTTGTGTTTCCGTGCGTTCGGCGATTGCTCGAAGTGAATCTGCGTTATGCATTCCTGATTTGCTCATTAGCAGTGTATGCACATCATAGTAACTATCGGAAGCATTCGACCAAACACTCAGCCCAAACTCAGTTGCATTGGTGTTGATACCATCAACAGAGCGCTGACGTAGCGGCACAATGATATTAATGACATTGACCGATGGGTATTCTTCAATTAAACGCTCTAAACTGGGCTCCAGCTTTTTGCAGTAGGGACAGTTATAATCCGTAAAAATGACGATCGAATGCGCGGCATCAATATTGCCTAGAGTAGGGTGTGTAGAGCTATCAAAAAGCCAGTCCTTATATTCTTGGTAGGTCGCTTTTTGCGCTTTTTGTTCCTCTAGAAAGTTTTCTAATCCCTGACGCATATTTCCAATAAGTTGCGGGTTATCGCGGAGCATGGTTTCGATTTTAGTAAGATCGGCTTCTTGCGTTTCAGTCAGTGACTGGGCACTTATCGCATGGCTAATCAGCGCAGCGCTGATACACAGTGTGAATCGTTTAATCATGGTTAATTCCTTATTTTTTAAAGTTAATTTTGTAACTTGCTGAACCATAAGCGCGCTAGGATGCCCGGTGGCGAAGTGAAGCCACTAGTGGCGCTGGTCACTTTATGGTTATTAATAATTAAAATGGTGGGGGTTACGCCCACATTAAATAGCCGCGATATCTGACCACTATCATCATTAATTGTTGTGAAGTCGAGTTGGTTACTTTGTAAATAAGCGGAAACCTTTTTGTCGTGTCCCGATCTCAATGCGACAGAAATAACGGTGTAGTCGTCACTTAACCAGTCCACAGTCGGCGAGACCGTTGGACAGACGGGACACCAGGTCGCCCAGAAATACAGCACTACGGGTGTTGCTTCACTCATCTTAGCAATAGATAACGGCTCGCCAGCCAGGCTTTTGAGTGTTAATTCGCTTGGCAACGTAGTGGGTACGTTATTGTTACGATACAAGTCGACGCCGAAGGCGATCGCGGCGGCGACAACAAGGTAACCCAGTAATTTAATAAATCTCAGACCCCATTTATTCATTTCTCGCGTCCTTGATGGCTTGCATTACGGCATCGCTGGTAAGGATGATGGGTAACTCAATCCCTTCGGGAGCGCCCGGTCCGTATACTCGGTTGTATGGCACGCCGTATTGTCCATAGGCGCGAAGATAGTCAGTGATATAATCATTTCGCACGGTCCAATCACCGCGCATACGAATCAGGTCAGGTGCTGCGAGCGCGCTGTACACCGGCTCTTGTTCAAGTACACCGAGCTTATTGGCTTTACAGGTAATACACCAGTCTGCTGTGACATCTACAAATACGACTTTTCCTTGGGTAACCGCCTGATGAATCGTCTTAAACGAGAGCGTTTGCCAAGGGCGTTCGCTGGTTTGCTCTGCTGAAGTTGATTCGCTGGATGCCTTTAACCAATACGGTGTTAACAATGTGAATAGCCAGACGCTTGTGGCGAGCAACAAGGCACCAAATATCGGCTTCACCCATTTCAGCCACGGCCCGGGTTTGGGTAACAACTTACGGGTTTGTGGAAATGCCGCGATGGACAACCAAGGCAGCGCCATACCAACACCGAGCCCGAAGAATATCAGCAGTAACAAATACATTGGCGCGCCTAGTGCGAACGCCACCGCAGTCCCTAAAAAGGGGGCAGTACACGGCGTTGCTAATACAGTGGCAAATACGCCTTGACTGAAATGACCTAATAACGAACTACGCTGTGACTTTAGCGCCCATTGATTGAGCCACTGCGGGAGGCGGATCTGATAAAGCCCGAACAAATTTATTGCAAAAGCCAATGTAATGAACGCCAGTACTGCGATAAACCAAGGGTTTTGAAACTGCATTCCCCAACTGATCCGCACGCCACTCAGTTTTAACAGGCCGAGTAGAGCGCCAATAACGATAAAGGTGCTGATAACACCCATAGCTGTGGCGAGAAACTGATACCGAACCTGCCGCGCTGATGCGTCGCTGTTAGCGATCAGAGATTGCACCTTGATTCCAAGGACTGGTAAGACGCAGGGCATTATATTGAGAATTAAACCACCCAGCAGAGCGGCGAATAGTGCCCCCCAAATAGTCATAGTATCGAGGGGGTCATTCGTTGTCGTGCTATTACTCCGTTCGAGTTGTGTTGTGTAAACCGCACTGAATGGATCGTCATTTACGGTGATGCTGACTTGTCGATTGACGAGTTCTGGTAGCTCGAGCCAATGAGATGCTTTAAACCTGGCGATTAAACGCTTCCCATCAACGCTCACCTTCTGTTGGACGAGTTTAAAAACCACTTCATCAAGTTGTTTATCTTCACTGTGCACAAACACCTGTGGCGAATCCCAGCGCGATGTGCGCGATAACACAAAACTCAGTTGTTGATCATCAGCGTTGTAGTCAGCGCGCGTCACTTGCGCGTTACCGAGTGGCCGCGGTACTAGACTCATTGCTTGTGCAAACGCAAAGCTCTGTTCGCTGTCTGGCGTAAGTTGGTTAACATCAATATTCAGTTGCAGCGGAAAATCGGTTAGCACACAGATATTCGTGCAGCTCGATAACGTGAATACAGCATCCAACTGAGCACTTTCAGTTGTTTCAGATACAACGATTTCGAGGGGAAACGTGACTTGGTGTTTATAGCCGGCTGTGCGAATGGATTGTACGTAATACTCACTCGGTGTTGGCCAATGCCAGTTGATGCGTTCAATACCTTTTGACGAAGCCAAGTCGATACGCGGTGGAATACCGCCTTCACCAGGTGCTCGCCAGTACGTTTTCCATTCATCTTTAAGTTGCACCGTTAACAGTGCCGGTAATACGCGGGTTTCGGGATTGAATTCGCCTGTCACTGCAAGTTTGACCTTGACCGCGTCGTGATCGGGACTCGTTAACCAACCCGTGGAAGTTGAGCCTTGTGCCCAGCTGAACGGTGACATCAAAAGGCTTAAACATACGCTAAACCAGCGTAGGTAGCCTACAAATTTTGCTGTGTTCATTGATACTCCTAAAATAGCTAAAAAATACGTTTTCGAAGCAAACGTAAGAAGCTATTCCAGAAATAAGCAGAAGAGGGTGTGGCACCTTCGTTTGGGCTTTACGAATCGATTCGCATAGCTAGGTGCTGGCGTATCGCTTTTGGAAAAGAGTACAAAGCCAATAAACGCAACAAATAATGCCATTGCGCTGATATCTAATTGACTGACTTTTAGCAAGTGTGAGGCGTGATCACACTGTTTATGACTCGCTTGAGGCGTCTTATTACTCGTGTCGAACGATGCTGTGACTGAATTATGTTGGTCATTCAGCTGACAGGTATTAATTAGATTAAAACGGTTACCCCAACACAACACAAAGACCACCGCGAGTGCGACACACACCGCAATGAAAGAGGGCTTTTGTGTTTTAGAGAAGGGGGTCATGGCACCGCTGACTATTCAGTATTATTTACTGTATTGTGCCAGAACGTAAGCGATGTTCAATAGGCAGCGTGCTGCGCACACTGCCTTTTACGAACTCGTTAGTCCCAGTCAGGCGAGAAGTCGGGATCGATGAGGCGATCGTCTTTATCAATATCCGCGATTGCCTTCATGTCATCTTGGTCGAGCTTCAAGTTTTGCGCATCAAAATTCGACTTCAAATGTTCCACCTTGGTGGTTGACGGAATCGCGACATAGTCATTCGCCAACTGCCATGCAATAGCGACTTGTGCCGGCGAGACATTGTGTTTCTCAGCAATATCTTGCATCACTGAGTTATCCATCACAGCGCCTTTTGCCAACGGTAAATAAGCCGTTACTTTAACACCCATTTGCTTACAGGCATCGGTTATCGCATGGTTTTGAAAGAATGGATGGACCTCGATCTGATTGGTGAGGATTTTATCTTTCCCCACGTGCGCAACCGCACGATTTAACAAATCGATGGTGAAATTGGAGACACCTAGGTGCTTGATTAACCCATCTTGCTGGGCTTTCTGCAGCGCGTCTAGGGTTTCCTCAACAGGCACTTCGTCATTTGGTGAGGGCCAATGAATCAGCGCAAGATCGATGGTGTCGCGTTGTAGTTTATCGCGGCTCACTTGTAGCGAATCAAGCACGTCTTGATAGGCAAGCTTTTCGTACCACACTTTGGTCGTGACAAACACGTCCTTGTTGGTGTGTTGAGCGAGTGCTTTACCGACATCGGCTTCGTTATCGTAAAACTGCGCGGTATCGATGTGCTCGTAGCCCATATCAATGGCAGCACTAACGAGTTCGGTGAGTTCCTGTCCTTCTAATCTAAAGGTACCCATACCAAACTGGGGAATCATAATCGCCTCCTTTGTTAAGCTATTCATATAGGTAGTACCCAATAAATCGAATAAAAGTCCAATCCATCGTTGGGCCTTTCGATATCCGCATTAGAATAATGGGAGTACTGTACTGTAATTCTTGCTTTACTATCAGCGCTATACTGCCAAGACAATCCTACGCGGTCTTCAAACTGAAATTGTGTTGATAAACGGCGGTCGCCAATACGGGTTTTATCAAAATAACTACCGCCGATGCCGGCCTCTAAATAGAGTGGCGTGGCGCTTTCGGTCAATTGCCATTGGAACACAGGTGACACGGTCAATGCGGTGATGTTATCCGATGTGTCATTTGAATCCTGCCAATGATTGAAACCCATCTCGAGACTTACTTGCGGGCTGCCTGCCCAATCTAAAAAGCTGAATTGCGTACTCTCAGTGCGGTAGCCGATTCGTGCACCACGCAATTGGTCGGTGGAATACGAAGCGGATACGTGCCATTCATCGGCTTTTACAGGTAATAAAAAGGTTGCTGCTGCCAATGCGACAGCCGCGGTTTTGATACTGCTCATACTACTTCCTCTCACATACAGGTAATGATAAATACGTGACTGTATGTAAAAGGATCAGAAAAAATTAAGCTTTTCTTAATGTGAGATTCACACGTGTTTGTTGCGTGAGCGGGTGGGTGCCTTCGACGAGTTTATCAATTCCATGATAATTGAGTCGGCTAGGTCCGCCCCAAACTAATACATCACCGTGATTAAGGGGAATACGCTGCTTTGAGCCTGTGCGCGTTTGACCCGCCCAAATAAAACGCGCGGGCAAGCCAAATGAAAAGGACACCACCGGTTGGCTAAGATCTGACTCATCGCGATCCTGATGCAGTCCCATTTTAGCACTGGGTTTGTATACATTTATTAAGCAGGTATTAGGCAAAAATCCGGGGTAGCCTGCTTGTTCAGCGACTTGTGTTGCGTCATTAAGCAAAATCGACGGCATTTCAGGCCAAGGTTTATCTGACTTGGGGTCGGTTGCTTGATAGCGGTAGCCTTTGCTATCCGAAACCCACCCGAAATCACCGCAGTTACTACTCAACACTGACATCGTCTTATTGCCAGGCGTCATAAAATGACGAAGCGGCGCTTGACGCACACACTCACGTATCGCCACCAGTATATCCGCAGCCTGTTCTGAGGCATGATTCGGAAAGAGCCATGCCCCAGGCGCAAACTCAATGGGTTCAGACGCGTCCAACAGAGGCATTAAAGCGTCCCATACAGTATCAGACCTGCAATTAACCAAACGCCGGCAATAATACAAAGACCGTTCATCAGAGAGTCGCGCCATGAGTTACTGCTACCATGGTCGTGATCATGATGATGGTGGTGTTCGTGATGGTTATGTTGCTTTTTCTGCCGCTGAGTCAAATAGATTAAACCCGCGCTCACAGCTAAAAAGATCAGGTTAAGAATGAACCCGTAGTCGACCGAGAAGAACGCACGTTCGGTGATTTTTTGTTGTTGGGAATGGTCGGGCAGGGCGTCAAAAGCAAACAAGCCATAATGCAACGTTAAGGCGGTTAATACCAAACAGACGAATAACATCAGGGCAATGTATAACGCCATTTTCCAACCGTAGTACTTAGCGTTGATACGCAACACTGGCAATACGATTAAGTCGGAGAATATAAACGCCATGACGCCCGCAAAGGCGACTCCCTCACCGTATAGCACTGCGGCGAGCGGAATGTTACCCATTGAACCAATAAAGGTGAAGAACGCGGCTAAAGGACCCACAATGGTCTGTTGTAGCACTTCCAAAAACGATGCGTCAGCGACATTGGCGCCAGAACCTTGGAATAACCAGTTAAAAAACTCACTGGGTACAAAGGCGGAAATGATACCCGCAGCAGTGAAGCCAAGAAGCACGTCTTGCCACACCATCTGCCATTCCATTTGGTATTTTTTTGCGACTTGTTGCCATGTTTCGCGTGTCAGCAAGGCGCTCCATGGCTTCGTTGAGTTGTCCTCATCTTCAGCGTTTTCGTTTTTGCGAGCCGATTTAATCAAACCCGTAGGTGATGTCAGCTTAATATATAGCCAAGCAAAAGCGATAAGTAACACGCCACCAATATATTCACCTGCGACAAACTGCCAACTCAAGAAGATCGCAATCACGAACCCAAGTTCGATAACGAGGTTGGTGGATGCAAGTAAAAATGCCATGGAGGCGGGGAAGGAGGCGCCTTTATTAAACAAAGCGCGCGTTGTTGAAAGCGCTGCGAAACTGCAAGAGCTCGAAATAAACCCAAAAAAAGTGCCGAGTGTCATCGATTTAGCTGAGTCGTCACCCATCAGGCTTTTCATATGTCCACGACTGATCATGACCTGAATAAGACTACTTATTAGATATCCGAGCGCGAACGCCCACAAGGCCATCCAAAAGAAGCCAACACTGGTGTGTGCTGCATTTGCCCACTCTTGTAAAAAATTCATGGCTAATCCTTGTTTGTGATTTTCCTCTGCATTATGAGTCTGTGTTCACGCAGCCCGAGGTAATGCTCAGCCTTTCTAACAACTTCGAAACCAAGTTTTTGGTATACGCTGATTGCGGCTGCGTTGCTTGGGGCGACGCTTAGAAGGACACATGTCACCCCCTGCTCATCTAAACTACGCAAACTATCGCTTAACAGTTTTGTGCCCACGCCACGGCCTTGGCAACCTGGCTTTACTGCGGCGGACATCAACCATAATGTATTGGCCTTTTCGGCCGGCGCGTACATGGCATACGCAAGGATGTCATTGTTATCACGACAAATAAACTGAGAGTTCGGCCATTGATGTGCGGCCTGATAGAACAATAGTTCAGGATAGGCGAGGTTATCGTAG
Source organism: Idiomarina sp. D18 (assembly GCF_057748155.1). Classification (NCBI taxonomy): domain Bacteria; kingdom Pseudomonadati; phylum Pseudomonadota; class Gammaproteobacteria; order Alteromonadales; family Idiomarinaceae; genus Idiomarina; species Idiomarina sp. D18. The sequence continues at coordinate 1,150,922 of NZ_CM173240.1, read as the reverse complement.
AGCTGTTGTTCGATAGATACCACCTTTGCAATCGCGTGACGATCTAAATTAAAGCGCTCAGTCTTTAGGCTGGAATTGGGCATATTGGCGACTCCTAGGATGCATCGATATCTTTGACTTGTAACTTAAGCCAGTTAAGTAGCGCGACGAGCGCAACGGAATAGCGACGCTTTTTACGATACTGCGCATACACAGCTACACTCTGTGACGACTCAGTTTTGCCCAAAGTGTGCCAGTCTGATAATGATGGATGCTGTGTCAGTTGTTCATCGACAATAGCCACTCCTTGATATGTGTGTGCCAAGTCGAGCGCCATAGTCGTATCGGCACATTGATTAATAGTCAGCGGGTGAGTGCGGTTTGTGTGCTGTTCTATCACTCGTTGATGCATGGGGTGTGCCTTATCGACAAACCACGTTGCCTGAGTCGAGTCACAATTTGCATCGGGGCTGATCGCGACATAACTCGGTTTATAGAGTGTGGTTTGCTGTATTTGCGTATCCCGTAAAAGACTTTGGCTGATAAGCAGATCAATGTTTTCGTGTTGAATTTGACTCGCCCAGTCAGCTTGCTGTGCATCATTGACTTGCTCATCGCTACGAACAAAGCTGAGTTGGATATGTGGGTAAATCGAGTGAAAGTCAGCAAGGCGATCTTGTAGCCAGTAACGTAGACGCTCAGAACTAATAGCCAGTGTAAGCCGGGTAATGTTATGATCCGCGGTGGAGCGGGCACGTTGTATGGTGTGATCTAACTCGCGAAAAATACTTTCGAGTGCGGGGGCAAGCTCTAATCCCGCCGGCGTTAGTGCATGAACACGGTTGTCGCGTTGAAATAAGCGCATGCCTAACTGATTTTCGAGTGTCTGAATCTGTCGTGTGACAGCCGCTTGGGTGACGCCCAACTGCTGAGCGGCTTGTTTGAAGGTGCCTGCACGCGCCGCGACGTCAAACACGCGCAGAGCATTCAGCGATAAGTTTGATTTAGTGCTCATAGTTGACCAGTTTTATTTAATTTGAATTAACTAAAAGTTAACCTTAATTGCATGGAGGCGCAAGTCGTGTCTTATTGGGCTGAGTTTATTACTATTGCCACCTATCATCTGCTCGCCGTTGCAAGTCCTGGTCCAGACTTCGCGGTGGTGACGCGTTATAGCTTATCTTACGGTCGCAAAATCGGCGCGTTTGTGAGCTTGGGCGTAGCCGCAGGTATTATTTTGCATGTGACTTATTCACTGGTGGGTGTAGCCATTATTATTAAACAAACGCAGTGGTTATATGCAGCTATTTTGACAGCGGGTGCGCTCTATTTAGCCTACATGGGCGTGGGCGCATTGCAGTCAAAACCGAAACCTGCGCCCGACACCCATGAGCACGACCCGCAACGTCCGTCTGAAAGGCGCGCGTTTATGACGGGCTTTATTACTAATGGGTTGAATGTCAAAGCAACGTTGTTCTTTCTGACATTGTTTACTGTAGTGATTAGCCCTGACACACCATTTGCTTGGCAGTTAAGCTATGCCATTTATTTAATTCTCGCCACGGGCGTATGGTTTTTGTTTCTGTCCCGAGTGCTGTCGTCGGAGCGCGTATTTAAACGCGTGTGGCGTTACATGCACTGGGTTGATCGACTCATGGGTGTGTTATTGATTGCCCTCGCTGTGCATTTATTCATTGATGTACTCAGCGAACTGAAAATTATTGTTTAAGCCGATGAGCACTGGGTGCGTAACCCAATGAATAGCGTTATAATTGAACCGATTTTTATGAGATGTAAGCGAGAGCTATGCTGTTATTTGTAGATGATTTGACCGTGATTGATTGTTCTTACCTATGTGCCGAGCGCGGCATCGTGGGCGAAAGCTGGATTGTAGATATTGAGCTCGATGGCTCACTTAATGAACAGTCGATGGTGCTTGATTTTGGTCGCGTGAAGAAGCAGATCAAAGCGATTATTGATCGGTCAGTTGATCATAAGCTACTGGTACCGAGTAGCCACGCATACACACGTGTCACACACTCTGATGACGACGAGTCTCACTGGGTTGACTTTATGCGTCCCGAAGGGCGCTCGATTCATCTATTTTGTCCTGCTGAAGCCTTTGCTTATATCGATGCGGAAAAAGTGGATGCACTGACCGTGACCGACTACTTACGCGCAGTAATAAAACGCGAATTGCCCGGTAACGTACAAGGATTGCGCTTGTCGCTGCGCCCCGAAGCAATCGATGGCTTCTATTATCATTATACGCATGGGCTCAAGAAGCATGACGGTAACTGCCAGCGTATCGCTCACGGTCACCGTTCAAAAATTCAAATTGCGTTGGATAATATTCGTCAACCAGTGCTCGAGAAACAATGGTCTGAGCGATGGGCTGATATTTACATTGGTTCAGAAGAAGACAAAGCAGAGATTAAACGGTTACAGCGGTCAGAATCGGCTAAGCAGCTCAGTGAAGCGACTCATGTGGGTTACAGTTATGTTGCTGATCAAGGCTTGTTTGAATTGATCGTACCTAAGAGTGAGAACGATTTTATTGATTCGGACTCTACGGTGGAGTGTATTGCAGAGTTTATTGCTGCAAAAATCAAACAAGACCATCCTGAGCAACGTGTACGGGTTAGAGCGTTCGAGGGAGTAGGCAAAGGAGCAATTGCTTATGCTTAACCGTTTCAAAGTGATTATCCCACTATTATCGATAGTGAGTATTGCGTTTGGCAGCGCAGCTAAAGCGGCTCAGGAAGAGACACCCGTGACAGAGACACCCGTGACATGGTACGGCGAGTTGACTCAGGGGGCGTTGCTGATCGGTCAAGTTGAGCCCAACTCAGAGGTAGTTTATCAAGGTGAGCGCCTTGATATCAGTGATGATGGTTACTTTGTTATTGGTTTTGGTCGCGATGCTGCGTTAAATCAAACCCTTGAAGTGGTTGAAGGCTCAGAAAAAACACCGATTAATCTGACTTTAAGCAAACGTGAATACAAGATTGATCGAGTTGAAGGTGTGCCGCAAAAAACAGTCACCCCGGATCCCGAGCAGGTTAAACGCGCCAAGGCTGAAGCAGCTAAAGTATGGCGTGCTCGCCAAACTGACTCGAAACGAATGGACTTTATGACCCCGGTACGTAAGCCTGCGGAAGGGCGTATCAGTGGTGTTTATGGTTCACAGCGATTCTATAATGGTGAACCTCGCCGCCCTCATTATGGCGAAGATATTGCCGCACCGACTGGAACCCCCGTCTACGCGCCTTGGAGTGGTGTGGTGACGCTAGCAGAACCTGATTTGTTCTATTCAGGTGGCACACTCATTATCGATCATGGGTACCGTGTGAATACCACGTACCTGCACCTAAGCAAGCTCTCGGTTGAGGTCGGTGATACCATTCAGCAGGGTGAAAAGATTGGTGAAGTAGGCGCATCGGGCCGCGCCACGGGCCCACACCTTGATTGGCGCGTAAACTGGGGCAATGAGCGCCTCGATCCTGCACTATTACCCCAGCTATATCCTCTCGCAAATAACTAAAGGTTGATTTTCAACCAATCATTAAGATACTCAGGCTGCGTGATAGAAAGCACGTAGCTTGTTTTCTTAGGTGCTTGCCAAGTCAGCTTTAATGTTCGCAATTCGTCACGTCTAAAGGCGTGCACAGTAACGCTATCGCCCGGCTTGAATGCATCTAATATTTCGTTGATGTTATCGCTGGTAACTTGGAGATGGTCGATGGCTATTAAGCGGTCATTGGCTGATAACCCTGCTTCATAAGCGCTTTCATCGTGGTATACCTGCGTTAACTCCAATCCTTGAGGATGGTTTTTGTAACGCGCTCCTAAGGTCACTTTAGCGGACTTTTCGGGTAATTTGCCGTTACTTTGTAAGTCGTTGGCGGGCACATGTCGTGACACCTTTACGCCAAAATTCTCTAACAGCTCTGACACGGGCAGTTGCTCACGAGAATATAAAGCGTCGTGAAGGAACTCATTCACGTCAAGGGCTGTATAGTGGCTCAAGTATTCGAAAAAAGTGTGATCTTCAGTACCTTCGCCGGTTTTACCGTACCGATGCCAAAAGTCATGCATTATTTGCTGTAAATCGAGTTGATGATCGCTTTGTAGACGAATGGTTAAGTCCAAACACAAGGCGATAAGAGCCCCTTTAGCATAGTAACTAACAATGCTATTGGGCGCGTTTTCATTCTGTTGGTAGAACTTGGTCCAAGCTAAAAAGCTCGATTCAGTCACGGATTGTTGATGCTGTCCGACACCGCGTTCAACACGCGCCAAGGTGTTGCCCAGCAAACGTAAATAACGATCAGCAGAAATAATGCCGGCACGATGAAGTAGGTAATCATCAAAATATGAGGTCATGCCCTCGTAGAACCACAGTTGTTCTGTGTAGGTTTCTTGCTCCAGCGGGTAGGGAATAAAAGCTTTAGGCTTCAGCGTTTTAATATTCCAGCTATGGAAATACTCGTGGCAGCATAAGCTTAAAAACGTCTCATAGTTATCGTCTACCTTAGTCTGCCCAGGTTTAATGAGGTCCTTGCGGCTGCACACCAGCGCAGTCGAGTTGTTGTGCTCAAGTCCGCCAAATCCATCGCCTACGACCATGGTTAAGAATGTGTAGTGCTTAAAGGGTGCGGGTTCGCCAAACATTTTTAGCTGATATTCACAAATACGCGCTAGGTCAGCGGTGATGCGCGAAGTATCGGCTTTGTGTCGGCCGCTCAGTACTAACGAGTGTTTTATTCCATGGGCAATAAACTCTTCAATGGTCAGTTCACCGAGCAAGAAAGGATAGTCGATTAATTTATCGTAGTTTTCCGCTTCAAATTCACCCCAACCGTGCGCATTTCCGGATACGCGCGGCATACCGGTTGCAATACGCCAGTGTGCGATGGCATCGCTTGGCTCGAGGCTCAAGCGACAAGGGTTTTGCTCTTGCCCGGCGACGGCAAGACAGAGTGATGTGTTGTTGAAAAAGCCTTGTAGTTCGTCAAGATAAGCGCTTCGCACGGAGAGGTCGAACGCGTATACTTGGTACTTTACCTGAATAGCATGCTCCGAGGATTCAAGGCGCCAGCGGTTTTTGCTGATTTGATCGAGCTTAAGGGAACGTCCATCGCTTTCTGCATAGATACCGACGATATGTTTGCTAAAGTCGCGTATGAGATAACTTCCCGGTATCCAATTAGGTAGCCAAAGTTCTTGACCATTGGGATCGGGCTTTTCAATATGCAGCGAGACCTCAAATAAATGACCTTTGGGGTCAATTGGGGTAATCTGATAATGGATCAAACGGATACTCCTTTGCTTGACAGTCAATGACTTATAGCGAACATATTAGCATACTTGATTTTATTAGTAGGGGATTGCATGGCAGCAAAAATCAAGCAGTTGACGGTAGGGCAGAAAGTTGAAATACAAATTTCTGGTCTCAATGTACCGGCACGTTTTCAAACCGAGTTTATCGGTGCTGTTTTAGGACGTTGGTTCATTGTCAATATGCCTGATTCTAGGCGTTATGGAGAGTTACGGGAGCATCTTTACGAGGGCGTTCCGATTATTGTTCGCTTTGTTCTTGAGAACGAAAACGGCGAAATTTGTGCGTTTAGAAGTGATATTGACTTTGTCGTCGCCCACCCAACCAAAATGTTGTTTTTAGACTGGCCTAAGCAGGTTGAAAGTCGCGTTATTCGTCAGGGTCGACGCTTTGACGCTTACTTACCTTGCAAGGTATCGCGTTTGTCTGAAGATAATTCGGTGGATGCGTCCGTTGAAGCTATTATTCTCGATGTTTCTGAAACCGGGTGTAAATTACAGTACGTCAACGCCGAAGCGGCTGCCGACGATACCGCCAGTCCGATTAAATGGGAGACAGGACAGCGGGTTAACATTACGGTTAATCAGAAGTCTGGCAACACTGTTGAATTGGGAAGTATTGTACGTCAAGTAAAGGCTGCAGAAACTGAAACGACGCTAGGTGTTCAGTTTAATAGTCAGCAAAAAGAGGCTATTAACAGCTTGTTTTCCGGCAGCTTAGTGGATATTGATGCGCTCTCGCGGTCGCAGTCCTAACTTATAGCTCGCTCAACGAGAAGGTTTCAAGGTTGTTAAAATCATTGCTCAGCAAATCATGGTTTCCAAGTTCGGACCGCGGCTTTTGGCTACTGCAATTCGGCGGATGGGCAGGGTATGCATTAGTCAATTATATCGGTTCCTTAATGCATGAAATGCGCGATATATATGGTGTTGTACTTGTCTTAGGGGCTTACTCTGGTTTCTTGCTTACGCTTCCGTTACGGTATTTTTACCAACGCGTTTGGGAATGGCATCCACTGTTATTAATGTTTGTTGTTATTCTTGCAAGTTACATTACCGCGTGTCTCTGGGCCGTGGTCGATAACGCGACATATTGGGAGATTTATAAGTTTGGTTTTACACCAGACAGTCATCTTGCCTATTTTAAAAATAATATAGCCAAGTTCTACATCGTATTGAGCTGGAGTGGCTTATATTTTGGTATTAAATATTACCGTATGTTGCAAAACGAAAAACAGAAGGCGCTGATGGCTTCCTCAATGGCGCACCAAGCGCAGTTGAAAATGTTGCGTTATCAACTCAACCCCCACTTTTTGTTCAACAGTCTTAATGCAATTTCTACGCTGATCTTGGTCCAAGATACAGCTATCGCCAATAAGATGGTTAACCGCTTGAGTCATTTCTTGCGTTTCTCGCTCGACAACGATCCCATTAAGAAGATCACCTTAAAAAAGGAAGTCGAGGCGTTGATGTTGTACCTCGATATCGAAAAAGTGCGCTTTGATGAGCGCTTAGAGATCCTGATAGATGTGAGTGATGAGGCTAAACGGGCATTGGTGCCGAGTCTACTTTTTCAGCCGTTAATTGAAAATGCTATTAAGTATGCAATTGCTAAAACTGAGGAACAAGGCGTATTATCACTAAAGGCTTACGTTGAGCGCAATCGCTTAATTGTGCAACTGTGTGACAATGGACCTCATGCTCCTGAACAGCCTGAATTGCTGATGAAGAATGCAGGCGTGGGTCTTAAAAACACACGCGAGCGATTAGCCGCGCTCTACGGTGATGAATTTACGTTCAGTATGACAAAAAATGAACCACAAGGCTTATGTGTTGAGATCGTATTGCCTTTTGAAACGTTGGAGAGTGTATGAGTCGTAGTTTTACTGCTTACATCGTGGACGATGAGTCTTTAGCACGTAAAGGACTGGCGATCCGATTAGAATCATTTGACGAAATCACGTTGGTAGGGCATCAGGGGAACAGTCGCGAAGCGGTTGCTGAGATCAGTGCGTTGAAGCCCGACATTGTATTTTTGGATATTCAGATGCCCGGTTTGAACGGGTTTGATGTGCTAAAGTCTTTGCAACAATGTATGCCGACGTTACCCGCGATTGTGTTTGTTACGGCGTTCGACCAATACGCAATACGTGCTTTCGAAGTGCGTGCTCTGGATTACTTGCTTAAACCTGTTGATGAAGAACGTTTAGTAGAGACTATCGAGCGAGTGAAGCAAGAATTAGAACCCAATGAGTTCGATGCGACGCAGCAGAAATTAGTCAACTTGGTCGCCGAGGTTACTGGCGAAGACTGTGATGTTATTCTGGAGCGTTTAGCAAGCGGTGACGACGTTCCGATGAGTCGTTACCCGGAACACATTGCGATTAAAGACAGTGGCGAGATCACGCGAGTACCAGTGAATGCTATTGAGTGGGTTGATGCGGCGGGTGATTACATGTGTATTCATGCGAGCGGGGAAACGTTTATTCTTCGTCGAACCATGAAAGAGCTTGAAAAAGAATTAAATCCTCATTTATTTCAGCGCATCCATCGTTCTGCCATCGTTAATGTCAACCAAGTCGAAAAATTGTGCACGCGTCAGAATGGTGAATATCATATTTCGCTTAAGAATGGTCAAAAACTAAAAGTCAGCCGTAGTTACAAAGATAGGATCAAACAACTTATCTTAAACTAATGCGTCGAATTTATACGGCAGTACTTTGTTTATCTGCGTTGCTAATAGGCTGTACCGCACAGTTTGGTTATCGTTATTTAGACACTTTTATCGAGTGGCAACTCGATGATTATGTTGAATTAACTGATGACCAACAAACGCGCGCATCGAGGATTATCGATGAGTTGCACCAGTGGCACGCTACCCAACAAATTCCTCAGTATCGAATGCGTTTACAAAGTTTGCGGCAGGCGCTTGCTGAAGACACAGTCGATAAGGAACTCATCGCACAACTTGAAAGCGATGCGTGGTATTTTTGGCAGCAGATTAAGGACCAAATAGCGGCGCATACTGCGTTTCTGAATGAGCTCTCAGTTGATCAAAAGCAGCAGTTAATTACCTCGATGCAAGAAAAGCTTGATGAGCAGCGCGAGGAAGAAGCGGAAGCGGGCGATGACTTATTTGCTTCTTATGATCGCGTTAAGCGTCGTCAAGAGGCTTTGGAAGAGCGGCTAGGCTCGCTCACCGATGAACAGCGCCAGTTGGTCAAATCCTGGGTATCTGAGTCTGACGCTGTTCCTAATGAGTATGATTGGTTAGCTTACCGCCAGCGTTGGCTCGATAGTTTCAAACAGGCACTATTAGCATCGCCTATGCAGGCTAAGGTGATAAAGTCGCTGATTACGGACCCTGAACAAATGTTATCAGAGGCCCAACAGGATAATCGCCGCGCAAAAAGCACGATTCGCCATCGTTACCTTGCCAAGCTCAGTGGAAATCTAACGCAAGAGCAACGCGAGAACCTCATCGAGCAGCTTGATGAATATATCGAGTTATGTCGTGACATTGAGGCGCACTTCGGCGCGTGACGCCGAAGTGCGGTCAGCTTACTGAACCTCGATAACTTTACAGGTATTGCTTGAGCCAACGGTTTCCATGACATCGCCGTGTGTAAGCACAACGAGATCACCTTTTGCAACATGCCCCAAACCCTTTATTACCGCAATCGCGTCTAATATCGGATTTTTTGATTCGGTTGAGTCAAATTGAATAGGGTATACGCCTCTGTACAATGCACACTTATGACGACTACCCGAGTGACGAGATAGCGAGAAAATAGGCAAATGAGAGGTAATACGAGACATCAATTTAGCCGTAAATCCGGATTCCGTGAGTGCGATAATTGCTTTTACACCCGTTAGGTGGGTGGCTGCATACATTGCGGACATGGCCGCCGCCTCGGAAATACTGGAAAAATGTTCTTCTAAATCGTGATGTTTAAGTTGGGCACTTGGATGCGTTTCTGCACCCAGACAGATTTCAGCCATTGCTTTTACGGTTGCAACTGGATGTTTGCCTGCCGCCGTTTCAGCAGATAGCATCACGGCATCTGTGCCATCTAGCACTGCGTTGGCAACATCCATCACCTCTGCGCGGGTTGGCATCGGATTTTCTATCATGGACTCCATCATTTGGGTTGCCGTAATAACGACTTTATTGAGTTGGCGTGCCCGACTAATTATCAGTTTTTGTTTACCGACGAGTTGTGCGTCGCCAATTTCGACACCTAAGTCACCCCGTGCGACCATCACAGCGTCGGATGCTCTTATAATCTCATCCAACGCGTGCTCCGATGCGACGGCTTCTGCACGTTCAATTTTGGCACAAAGTACGCCATTCCCGCCTGCCGCACGTAATAGCTGACGTGCCTCGTTAATATCGTCACCGCTACGAGGAAAAGAGACTGCCAAATAATCCACACCGATTTGTGCGGCTGTTTTTATGTCTTCTAAGTCCTTTTCTGTCAGTGCTTTTGCAGAGAGTCCGCCACCGAGCCGATTAATACCTTTATTATTAGATAACTGACCGCCAACAACGATCAGCGTATGTACAGCAGACCCATCGATACGTTCAACTTGCAAACGAATACGGCCATCATCCAGTAGGAGGATGTCACCCGGCTCAACGTCATGTGGTAGTTCTTTATAATCAAGTCCGACAATGTGCTCATCACCCGATTGGCTATCGTACTGGGCATCGAGGGTAAACTTTTCACCCTGCGAAAGTGTGACTTTGTCGTTTTTGAAGCGTGCTACCCGTATCTTTGGTCCTTGCAGATCACCTAAGATAGCGACATGTGCTTTTAATTCAGCGGATAGCTTACGAACCATTTCAGCACGTTTGATATGGTCGTCCGCCGAACCATGAGAGAAGTTTAGACGTACTACATTAGCACCTGCTTGTATAAGTGATTTAAGAACACTAGGGTCATCAGTAGCAGGACCTAGGGTGGTAACGATCTTTGTACGGCGCAACATGTAAAACTCCGAGCAGCTGAAAGTGATTGGATGTTAAGTCTAACACAGTGTTTGTTAACAAGGTAAGACAGAACAGAGACATAGGTGAGTCATGAGTAATCAACAAAGCGATACTAATTGGAACGACCTGAGTGATGAACAATGGCGTGAGCGATTAACACCTGAGCAATATCAGATCCTGCGTCAACAGGGTACCGAGGCACCATTTAGCGGCGACTTTATTCAGGTAAATGAACACGGTGAATATCACTGTGCTGGCTGCGGGCAATTATTGTTTACTGGGCAACGACAGTTTGAAGGTCATTGTGGCTGGCCAAGTTTTGATGAAGCTATCGATGGAGCTATCGAATACCGCGAGGACACTAGTCACGGCATGCAACGTATTGAAATTGTCTGTAGCCGCTGTAAAGGCCACTTGGGTCATGTTTTTAACGATGGCCCAACGGAAACAGGGCAACGCTATTGTGTTAATTCGTTGGCACTGACCAATCGGGGCGAAGATTAAAACGCCCCTCCGTGATTCGGTCTGTGAGTCTGTCAGCAATGTCACGAAGTTGCTCTTTGCGCTCATCGGGTTGCGTAAAAATATCATCGAGCTGCTCAACATCGAGTACCTTGGATTTGAAATTGACGGCAACGAGAGACCAGACATAGGCCTTATCAACCGATCCTTGGTTTAGGTAATAGGTTGCTAAAGATTCGGGGATCTCGACATTGAAGCGTTGACCCGGTTGATACAGCTGTAATGCGCGATAAAGATAGGCAAGCATTTTATCGGTGTTTTCTTTCGCGTAATAGGTGGCTAAAGCAAATTGTAGTTCAGAGGTTTGCATGATGGGTGCCCCCTCAAGCGCTAATAAACGTTTGAGGGCCGCTTGGTTGTTGCGGTTCGCCCAGTGCCAGTAGAGTAATAAAGGGTGCTCACTTTGACGAGTCTCTTGCGCGCGCTTTTCGATATTGCGCAGACTATTAATATAAGCTTCGATACGATGTGATTGCTTTTCCTTGAGCTTTTTGTGTTCAATCGCCGAAGCGAGCTCAATGCACTGAGAGTAATTTTGTAAATCCTTCAGTAAATAATATTTACTTTCTGCAGATGGATTCATCTTATGACTGTAGCGCGTTAATATCAGCTGACGCCGTTCAGCATTGCACCAATTATCTTGATTTAAGTCTGAACACATAGTCGGGTCGAAGTTACAAGCTTCACGGACAGTTATTGGGCGATCGCCACACCCGACGACGAGCGACGCCAACACGACACTGCAGACTCCGATAATATATCCATATTTCATCGCTATTTTCCGTTAAGTAAACGAGTAACTAATAACTTGGCCAGCATAGGTTGGCTTATCTGTGCGCTTTTCAGTACAATATGCATCGAGATTTTTTGAGCATATCATACCATGAGGACTTAGCTAATGAATGCTAACCAGCAGGACCCGACACTCTCAAGTTGGCAGGAGCGCCAAGAGTACGCAGAACTCATGCAGCCATTGATCGGTAAATTGTACCGTAACTTTGGTGTTGAGATTCTTGTTTATGGTCGTTCACTTTTAAACGTCTCGACAATCAATATTATCAAAGCACATCGTTTGATTCGCCGTTATGAAGGTCAGAAAGTACGTTTACGTGAGAGCTTCCCATTCCTAGAGGCTATGGCAAAAATGCAGATGGCGCCGGCACGTGTCGATCTGGGTAAACTTGCTTACGGTTATCACCACGGTGGCAAAGCCGACGGCTTATCAATTGAAGACTATTTGCGTCGTGAATTGAGTGACGTTGTTGATGCAGACGATAGCATCGAACCACGCGATATCGTGTTATACGGTTTTGGACGTATTGGACGCTTATTGGCGCGCTTACTGATTGAGAAGAATGGTGCGAACAATAAAATGCGTTTACGTGCGATAGTTGTCCGTGGGGGTCGCGAGGGTGATCTTGAAAAGCGTGCGAGCTTGCTACGTCGCGATTCAATTCATGGCCAGTTCAATGGTTCGATTACTATTGATAAAGAAACAAATAGCATCAAAGCCAACGGCACCTCAATTAAAGTCATTTATTCCGATGGCCCTGATCAAGTCGATTACACGCAGTATGGCATTGATAATGCAATCGTAATTGACAATACCGGTATCTGGAAAGACGAAGCAGGTTTAGGTCTCCACCTTAAATCTAAAGGTGTCGCTAAGGTATTGTTAACTGCGCCTGCAAAAGGTGACATCAAAAATGTCGTGTTTGGCGTCAACGATAGCGACATTTTAGAAGATGACCGGATTCTCTCTGCAGCAAGCTGCACAACCAATGCAATTACGCCAGTACTTAAAGCGGTTCATGATGAGTATGGCATTGAAAATGGTCACGTAGAAACGGTTCACTCCTACACTAACGATCAAAATCTGATTGATAACTACCATAAAGCAGAGCGTCGCGGTCGTTCAGCGCCCCTCAACATGGTCATTACCTCAACCGGCGCGGCTAAGGCCGTTGCGAAGGCTTTTCCTGCATTAAAAGGCAAATTAACAGGTAATGCGATTCGTGTACCGACGCCTAATGTGTCCATGGCTATCATGAATTTGAATTTAGGCCAGTCAACTGATCGCGAAGCGTTGAACGAATACCTTCGTAAAACCGCTTTGCACTCTTCTCTTGAAAGCCAGATCGATTACACTGCCTCGACTGAAATTGTGTCGAGTGATTTGGTGGGTAGTCGCTATGCAGGTATTGTTGATTCACAAGCAACGATCGTTGAAGACAACCGCGCTGTGTTGTATGTGTGGTATGACAACGAATTCGGCTACAGCTGCCAAGTTGTGCGTGTTGCTGAGCAAATGGCAGGTCTTAAAGTGCCAAACTTGCCTCGCTAAATGCGAAAAATCGAAAAAAGCGCCCTCGGTGGCGCTTTTTTCGTATACTGGTATGCACTCGTTTTAATTACTATTAAGGAAACGCATGATACGTATTAATACAGCCTTTGATAGCGGTAACATCGATGTTATTGAAGCGCAGTCTTGTGAGAATATTCGTCTTGCAATTCGCAAGGATCATCAATCGGACTTCTATCAGTGGTTTCATTACAAGTTGTTTGCCGAGATTGGCGAGGAACATGTGATGGTCATTGAAAATGCAGGTCAATCAGCGTATCCCGATGGCTGGAAGGATTACCAAGCGTTGGCTTCGTATGATCGCGATACGTGGTTTCGCGTACCGACCGAGTATGATGGTAAGCAACTCACTATCCGCCATACGCCAGAGCAAGAATCAGTCTACTACGCCTACTTTGTCCCGTATTCGTATGAGCGTCATTTAGATTTGATTCAGCAGGCGCAACAATCTGTGGATTGCTATCACGAGTTACTCGGTGAAACGCTTGATGGACGTGAGTTAAACCTGCTGATAATCGGCGAACCCAGCGACGATAAAAATACCATTTGGGTGACTGCACGCCAGCATCCCGGCGAGTCGATGGCAGAATGGCTAATGGAAGGATTTTTAGGGCGTTTGTTAGATGATGAGGATGGCGTCGCTCGGAAACTGTTAGATGAAAATGTGTTCTATGTCGTACCCAATATGAACCCAGACGGCAGTGTTCGAGGTCATTTGCGAACTAACGCGGTAGGTACTAACCTGAATCGAGAGTGGGCGGAACCTAGCCTAGAGAAAAGCCCAGAAGTCTTTTATGTACTTAAGCGGATGCAGGAAACCGGCGTCGACATGTTTTTAGATGTGCATGGTGACGAAGCGCTTCCCTATAATTTCGTGGCAGGTTGTGAGGGTATTCCCTCGTATGATGAGCGACATAAGCAGTTAGAAGAAATGTTTAAAAATGCTTTGTTAGCGGCAACGCCTGAATTCCAAGATGAATATGGCTACGAGAAAGATGAGCCAGGCAAAGCGAATATGACGGTTGCGTGTACCGCCGTTGGTGAGCGTTTTAAATGCTTATCGTACACTTTAGAAATGCCATTTAAGGATAATGCCGACTTACCTGATGAAGACTTTGGGTGGTCGTTGACACGTAGCCAACGTCTAGGCGAGGACTTGCTAACGGCTATATTGGCCGTGTCACCTATCTTGCGTAAGGCTTAACAAGCTCGGTGAAAATAACAATAAATAAAGGGGATACACCTTGGAAACGCTGAATAATATTTTGTTATGGATTGATGGGTTTTTGGGCTCGGCAGCCTATTTCCCATTTCTTTTGTTGGGTGTGGGCTTATTCTTCACACTTTATTTGGGCTTTCCTCAAGTACGCTACTTTCGTCACGCGTGGCGCGTATTGAGCGGTAAGTTCGATAAAAAAGACTCACAAGGGGATACCAGCCACTTCCAAGCGCTTTCGACCGCGCTCTCTGGAACCGTGGGTACCGGTAATATTGGTGGTGTAGCATTGGCTATCTTCTTAGGTGGTCCCGCCGCTATTTTTTGGATGTGGATGACTGCGTTCATGGGAATGACCACTAAGTTTGTTGAGGTCACCTTATCGCATAAGTATCGTGTAAAAACTGAAGATGGCACCATGGCGGGCGGACCTATGTATTACATGGATCGCCGCTTAAACATGAAATGGTTAGCAGTGATTTTCGCTATCGCAACCATTATCAGCTCCTTCGGTACGGGTAACATGCCCCAAATCAATAACATCGCTCAGTCAATGGAACAAACGTTCGAGATAGACCCTGTTGTTACTGGTGCGGTGTTATCGATTCTACTCGCCATGGTTATCATCGGCGGTATTAAGCGTATTGCAGCGGTCACCTCTAAGATTGTACCTATTATGGGTATCTTGTATGTGCTTGGCTCGCTGAGTGTCATTGCATTTAACATTGATAATATCGGTGAGTCTTTTGTTTCTATTTTCCGCGATGCATTTACGGGCTCTGCGGCCGCTGGCGGTTTCTTAGGCGCAAGTTTTGCTTATGCCTTTAACCGCGGTGTTAACCGAGGTTTGTTCTCGAACGAGGCGGGTCAGGGTTCTGCACCGATTGCCCACGCATCAGCACGCGCGAAAGATCCGGTTTCCGAAGGTTTGGTTTCAATTCTTGAGCCTTTCCTAGATACCATCTTAATCTGTACGCTGACGGGTCTCGTGATTCTATCCTCAGGCGTTTGGACCCAGAAATTTGAGAATAACTTCGCACGAAGTGACCTCGACTTCATTGCTGGGCACTATGATGACACCATAACGGCTGACCGTGAGAAACTCTATGCGTATCTGAATCAGACGGATGAGAACCAGATCAAGCGGTATAGTGGTGTGGTGAGCGTTGAGAATGGTGTTGCTCAGACTAATGATGAGTTTACTATCTTACATGCACGTTCGGTGGCTGAAGATGTACGCTTTATTGTAGCCGGCGAGGATGCTTATACCGGGACGGTGAAAGTTAAAGATGGTAATTTGATCAAAGACGATATCGAAGTAGTCGGTAAGTCGTTGGTTCACTCGGCGGCGCTAACGTCACTCGCTTTTGCAAACGGTTACTTGGGTGACTTTGGGCAGTACATTATTCCTGTGACGCTATTGCTGTTTGCCTTTTCGACGGCGATTGCTTGGTCCTACTATGGTGATCGCGCTGTGGTCTATCTATTTGGTCAGAAGGGTGTCATGCCATACCGTATTTTATACGTAGCAGGCTTTTTCTGGGCATCGTTTGCCGATACGACATTGATTTGGACAGCATCAGCGGTCGCCATCGTGTTAATGACCTTACCAAACCTGATCGGTATGTTGTTATTACACAAAGAGATGAAGAGTACTGTTAAGTCGTACTGGCAGGACTTTAATAAAGAACAAAAACGTAAATAGCCATAACGTTTATTCTAAAAAAGCGAGGCAAGCGCCTCGCTTTTTTTATTTAAACCTCATTTATTGGGGCTGTCCCTTGAATTTAGTGATAAAAGCCTTATATTGCTTGGTATATATCGGTAAAGGTGTTTGATATGGCATTAGTTAATTGCCCTTCGTGTGGTAAGCGCGTGTCTTCTAAGGCAAAAGATTGCCCTCATTGCCAATTTGTTTTTGCGGGCAATTCAAAAGAAGACATCGAGCGTGAAGCGATTCGATTGAGGCAGGAAAAGTCAGATAAATTGGTTTCTCAATCGATGTTGGCCTTGTTGCTCTCCATTGCTGCCTTTGTCTATCTATTTTTCCAACAACCTCTCGCCAATAGTTGGCAGCGTAGCGCTGCATTGTTGTTTATTGGCATTGGTTTGGTTTGGTTTGTCATTAACCGTGTACGCCTCATCATGCTTAAAAGAAAGCGGTAAAGCTAATAATGCAATTTGAAGATCTCATCAACAGTATGAGCCAAGATACGTATGAACGCTTGGTCAGTGCCGTCGAAACAGGACGTTGGCCTGACGGTGCAAAATTATCGGAAGAACAACTGGAAAACTCGCTCCAATTAGTAATGGCTTATCAAGCACGGTTTCTTGATAGCGACCAACATTACTCAGTAGGTAAAGATGGACGTATAGTCACTAAATCTAAAAGTGAACTTAAGCGGCAGTTCTCGGAGCAGAGCGGAGCCGATACCATTGCGCGTTTTAACCTAAATGAAGATGAGAGATAAGAGGTACCATGCAAGTAGTATCAGTACGTGATGATATCGTGACTCAATGCGAAGCCATCACAAGTGGAGAATCCGATTTAATTGCTAATTTAGCGAATATTTCAGCACTCATTTTTGACCAGTTTGAAGACATTAATTGGGCTGGGTTTTACCTCACTCGAGGTGAGCGCGAGCTCGTATTAGGGCCGTTTCAAGGCAAGGTTGCTTGTGTACGGATTCCCTTCGGTCAGGGTGTATGTGGTGTAGCAGCCGACTCACAAGCCTTGCAACACGTGCACGATGTGCATGAGTTCAGCGGTCATATCGCCTGTGATGCCGCTTCAAACGCAGAGGTTGTAGCCCCTATTATTGTCGATGGAAAAACTGTCGGCGTACTCGATATAGATAGTCCTACCGTAGGACGATTCAGCGCAGAAGACGCAGAGATGTTCGCGAGAATTGCGGCAATCTGTGCTACTTTTAATTGGAATCAAGCCTAACCCTATGTTTGCAGATTTTGATATCCAACTTTATTTGGTCAACTACGAAGACACAATTTTCTTTGAAGGCGAGGAAGAAGCCGCGGCTGACCAAATCAATGAAATGCTGCATCTAATTAATGATCAGCGTATAGAAACCGATACCGTAGAGCAGCTGGAAGAGGCTGTGCGCCTTACGTTATATGAGTGGATCGAGGAGCCTCGGCTGCTTGAACTTGAATTCGATGATATGGACATGTTTGTTCGTACTGTTTTAGAAAACGTCCGTGAACAGGAAGAAGATTGGAATGAGTGAGTCTGAAAAACTGACGAAAAGTAAAGACGTCATTGCGTATTTGGCTGAACAGTTTCCGAACTGTTTTAGCCTTCAGGGTGATGCAAAGCCATTAAAGATCGGGATTTTTGAAGATCTTGCGAAGCGTCTAGAAGACGACGAAAAGGTAAGCAAAACTCGCTTGCGTACTGCATTACGTCATTACACGAACAGTTGGCGTTATCTTCGCAGTGTGAAAACAGGAACAGAGCGTGTCAATCTGGACGGTGAAGCTGTTGAAAAGGTACTTGACGAGCATCAACAACATGCTGCGGAGGCACTTAAGGAATCAAAGGAACGTGCCGCTGAGCGAGCGAAGCAGCGTAAAGCAACAGATACAAAATCTGAAGAAGCACGTACTAAACCGAAGCGGAGAGCACCCAGTGCGAACAAGGCTGCTAGAAAGCCAAAGCCGGCGCGAAAACCAACCCCTAAATTGAAAGATGTGGAACTTAATAGTCTTTCTGTGGGTCAACAGGTTCAAGTTAAAGCAGGTAACAGACCGATGCCAGGCACGGTGGTTGAGATCGATAAAAGCGATGTTCAAGTCCAGCTTGCCAATGGTCTGAGTATGAAAGTAAAAGCCGAAAACGTATTCGTAAAACAATAAGCGTCTGTCAGGAGTCGTCAATATGAAGTCAGGATTATTCAAGTTAAACGCGTTAGCTCTGTTAGTTGTAGCCCCGAGCGCGCTGGCGATTCCACCGACGCACGATATTTCTGAATTACCCCAATTAACGCAAGATAGTCAGCACGAGACAGTCAGTGAGCGTGTGTTAGCGTATTTTACACGTTATCACTTCTCTCAGCCTGAGCTAGATGACTCGCTATCAGAGCAGATTCATGACCGTTACCTAGAAATGCTCGATTTCAATAAAATGTTTTTGTTGAAGTCTGACGTTGACGCGTCAGAAGAGTATGCTCGGTTGTTTGATGACATGCTTGAGAGCGGTGAGCTCGAAATTGCCTATGAGCTTTACCAAACAAGTTTAGAACGTCGTTTTCAACGTTATGTATATGCGCTTTCTTTGCTTGATAAAGATAAGCCCATGAGCTTCGATGAAAAGGGCGAAAAATATTACTACGATCGTGAAGATGCCGACTGGGCGAAAGATGAAGAGGCATTGAACGAGCTTTGGCAAAAGCGCGTCAAATATGATGCTCTGAACTTGAAATTGGCGGGCAAAGAGTGGCCAGATATCGTTGAGACCCTTGGTAAACGCTACAATAGTGCGTTGAACCGACTCACTAACTCAAAGAATGAAGATGCCTTTCAAACGCTGATGAATGCGTTTGCTCGTTCCATCGAACCTCATACGAGCTACTTATCACCCGCTAACTCTGAACGATTTCAGCAAAACATGAATCTTGAGTTGGAAGGTATTGGCGCCGTCTTACAATCAGAATACGACTACACTGTGATTCGTAGTTTGGTTCCAGGAGGACCTGCTGACAAGACGGGTGAGCTCTCTCCAGAGGACAAAATCGTTGCCGTTGGGCAAGGTGTTGGTGAGGACGCTGAGGATTTTGTGGATATCATTGGCATGCGTCTCGATGACGTTGTCGATATGATCAAAGGGCCGAAAGGTTCTTCTGTTCGCCTACAAGTCTTAGAGGCTTCACAAGGCGTTGGCGGCACACCGAAAGTGGTTGAAATAGTCCGCGATAAGGTCAAGTTAGAGGATCGAGCTGCAAAAGCGCACGTAGAGGTACCGGAAGAGGGACCTAATAAAGGGCGTAAAATGGGTGTCATTGAGATACCTGGCTTTTACAACAACTTGACTGCAGATGTCAAAAAGCTGCTTGAGGATCTTAAGTCTAAAGAGGTCGAAGGTATCGTTATTGACCTTCGAAGTAACGGTGGTGGCGCACTTAATGAAGCGATTGGATTAACGGGCTTATTTATTGACCAAGGCCCCGTCGTTCAGGTCAGTGATGGGCGCGGCCATGTTGAAATCAGTAAAGATCGAGATGGTGTTACCTATTACGAAGGTCCGCTGGTGGTGTTAGTTGACCGCTATAGTGCGTCCGCATCGGAAATCTTTGCTGCGGCAATGCAAGACTATAAGCGTGCGCTGATTGTAGGCGAGAATACGTTCGGTAAAGGGACTGTCCAACAGCATCGCGGGCTTAACCGTCGTTTTGATTTCTTTAGTGAGCCGTTAGGCAGCGTGCAATATACGATCGCGAAATTTTATCGGATTGATGGTGGTAGTACGCAGTTAAAAGGTGTGGCGCCTGATGTCACCTTGCCTTCATACGTGGAAGCGTCGGAGTGGGGCGAGAGCCGTGAAGACAACGCGCTACCGTGGGATCAAATCAAGCCAGCGCAATATGACACCTTCAGTTATCTTGATAGCGCTGAAATCCAGTCGTTAAACAAGAACGCTCACGAGCGTTTAGAGAAAGATCCTGAGTTTTCGTACATATTCAAAGATATCGATGAGCTACGTAAAAACATGGAAAAAACATGGGTTAGCTTGAATATTGAAGAGCGTGAGAGTGAGCAAGCTGCGGACAAGAAAGAGCGCCTAGCCCGAGTCAATGATCGTCTCAAACGGATGGGAATGAAGCCAGTTGAATCGATTGATGATGTTGACGACGAGGTGCTTGAAGTGGATCCGTATCTTGATGAGACCATTTCTGTTGCATTTGAATTTATTGATGATGTGAAGCTCGCTCAAAACGACTAAGTCAATAGTCATAGATATGCTCAAAAAACCGCCGCTTTATGGCGGTTTTTTTACGTATGCTTGGCAACCCACGCAGTTTGTGGTCAACTACCGCGTTATACTAAAAAAATGATCTAGAACAACAATGAAAAACTCAGCATCAATATCAAGTCGTTGGTCAAGTCGATTGTCATTTATTTTGGCATCGTCGGCGGCCGCCGTAGGCCTTGGCAATATCTGGAAGTTTCCCTACGTGATGGGAGAAAACGGAGGCGGTGCTTTCGTTTTAGTATATCTGCTTTGTATCGCATTCATTGGCATCCCTATCATGATGGCCGAAGTGGTCATTGGTCGACGAGGTCGTCACTCACCGGGATACGCGGCAGAGCAAGTCGCAGTCGAGTCTAAACGTAGCCGGCATTGGCAATTGGCAGGTTGGCTAGGCATGTTGACGGGCTTTCTCGTCTTGAGCTTTTATGCCGTTATTGCAGGGTGGGCGCTCGATTACGTGTTTAAAGCGGCGGGCGGCGCATTCAATGGTGCCTCAGCCGAGCAAGTCGGGGGGCTATTCTCTGGCATGTTGTCATCGGCGAGCGAGTTGATGCTGTGGCACACACTCATATTGATTGGCGTAGTGGTTGTCGTGGGCAAGGGAGTCAATAAAGGACTCGAACGCTCGGTTCGTTTTTTATTGCCGGCTATGTTTGTATTGCTGATCGCTTTGGCGGTCTATGTTGGAAATATTGGGGCGTTTGGCGAAGCCGTAGAGTTCATGTTTAAACCTGACTTTTCAAAGCTTTCGATTAACGGCGTGATGATTGCGCTGGGTCACTCTTTCTTCACGCTCGGTTTAGCATCCGGCGTTGTCATTATGTATGGCGCTTACTTGCCCAAGGAAACTTCGGTCGTACAAACAAGCGTTTGGATAGCGGTGATTGACACACTGGTTGCTTTAATTGCAGGTCTCGCCATTTTCCCGTTGGTATTTGGCTTTAATCTAACACCGAGTGAAGGACCTGGATTAATCTTTACCACCTTGCCACTGGCTTTTGGTGAAATGCCAGGGGGACAATGGGTAGGCACTCTATTTTTCACCATGTTAGTGATTGCCGCATTTACTTCGGCGATAGCAATGATTGAAGCGTCGGTGGCTTTTGTCTCAGAAAAATTCAATCTATCGCGTTGGCCCTCAACGATCATTTCCGCCAGTGTATTATGGTTGCTGGGGCAGCTCACGATCCATTCGTTCTCCGGGAGCTCGTGGGCGCAACTGAGTACACAGTGGCTGGGTAAGCCATTGAATTCAATTTTTGATGTGATTGACTTACTCACATCGAGTCTATTATTACCGTTAGGTGGCTTGCTGCTCGCCGTTTTAGCGGGCTGGGTAATGACGCGTGATAACGCTAAAGACGAGCTTGATGCTGGCAACCACATTTTTGATATTTGGCATTTGTGCCTCAAATACGTTGCACCGATCGCTATTATTATAATTTTTCTTCAACTTATCGGCATTATCGAGATTTAGGATAACGCATTCATGACACAACAAATAAAACAGCCCACACTTTTTCAGGCACTGATTCCGCTGGTCGCTTTGGTCATTATGTTGGCCTCATCAGTGTATTTCTTTGGCGAAGACTCATCCTATGGACCTAACCAAATAGCGCTTTGGATAGCTGCAGGTATTGCCTGTATTATCGGCTTTAAAAATGGCTTCAGCTGGGAGCAAATTGAAAAAGGTATTCAAGAAGGTATCTCTGTTGCTTTAGGCGCCATGTTGATTATTCTTGCGGTAGGCTCCTTGATTGGTACTTGGTTGCTCTCAGGTACCGTACCGACGCTGATTTACTACGGTTTAGAGTTGTTAAACCCGGGGCTGTTTTATGCTGCTAGCTGTATTATTTGCGGTATCATTGCATTGTCGATTGGTAGCTCTTGGACGACGGCTGCAACCATTGGTGTTGCGTTAATGGGAGTCGCATCGGGCATGGGTCTTGACCCTGCTATCGCAGCCGGTGCTATCGTTTCGGGCTCGTATTTTGGCGACAAAATGTCGCCGCTATCAGACACCACGAACTTGGCACCTGCAGTCAGCGGAACCGAACTGTTCGCACATATCCGTTACATGGGCTATACCGCAGGTCCCGCGTTTATTATTTCAGTGACAATTTTCCTATTCTTGGGGCTGAACGCCGACTCATCGGTATCTCTTGAAAAGCTGAATCAAATGCAAAGCCTGCTCGACAATACCTTTAATGTAGGTTGGGCAATGTTAGTACCCTTAGGTGTCCTGCTATTTTTAGCAGCAACCCGTAAACCTGCGTTACCGACTGTGTTTTTTGGTGCGTTGCTAGGTGGCGTTTGGGCACTCATTTTTCAACCTGATATGGTGCAGCAGATGGCGGGTGGTAATGACACCTTCTTATCGCACCTGAAAGTAATTTGGCTCGCAATGTCTGATGGTACGACGGTCAGTACCGGAAGCACAAACCTTGATTCGCTGCTGAGTGGCGGCGGTATGTCGAGCATGCTTAATACCCTATGGTTGATTTTAAGTGCAATGACGTTCGGCGCCGTCATGGAAAAGCTCGGGCTGTTAAAGCGCTTTATCCAGGGCATGCTAAAGTCAGCGAAGTCAGTAGGCAGTTTGATCACTGGTACGTTATTTACCTGTTTTGGTGCCAACGTATTAACTGCCGACCAATACATGGCCATCGTATTGCCTGGCCGTATGTTTAAAGAAGAATATCAACGTCGAGGGCTGGATCCTCGAGTACTTTCTCGTACATTGGAAGACAGTGGTACTTTGACTTCCGCATTGATTCCATGGAACACCTGTGGCGCATACATGTTTAGTGTTCTGGCTGTAAGTCCGCTAGACTATGGTATATATGCATTCTTTAACTATTTGACACCATTAATTGCGATTGTACTGGCTTATACTGGATGGACGATTTTACGCCGTGAGCCAGAAATGACTGAAAATACTCAAACGTCGTAAAGAGGGTTTATGTCACAAAAAACCGCGAAGTATCGGAAAGATTACCAAGCACCTAAGTTCACCATCGATACGGTGAACTTAGTTGTTGAATTGGACGAGACAAACACACGCATCACTAATACCATGAAAATAAAGCGCCAAGGCGAGCACAGTGATGCGTTGGTACTCGATGGAGAGCACATCGAACTGGAAAAGGTTGTTTTAAACGACCAAGCTCTCAGCACTTCAGATTATACAGTCACTGACTCAACGCTGACCATTGAGGTTGAGCAAAATGAGTTCACACTGACAGTGGTCAATACATTGAACCCATCGACCAATAAAGCGCTGGAAGGGCTTTATCTGGCTGAAGGTACTTTTTGTACCCAATGCGAGGCAGAGGGTTTCCGCCGTATAACTTACTACTTAGATCGCCCCGATGTATTGGCGACTTTTACTACCAAAGTTATCGCACCGAGTGCAGACTATCCGCATATTTTGGCGAATGGCAACAGCGTTGAGCACGGTGAGGAAGAGGGCAAGCCGTTTGTCACTTGGCATGACCCATACCCTAAACCGAGCTATTTATTTGCGTTGGTGTGTGGTGATTTTGATTTACTTGAGGACACCTTCGTGACGCGCGAAGGACGCGAAGTCGCACTGCAGTTATTTGTCGATAAAGGTAACTTAGATCGCAGTGAGTACGCGATGGTGTCGTTAAAAAATGCAATGCGTTGGGACGAGGAACGCTTTGGTCTGGTTTACGATCTCGATATCTACATGATTGTCGCGGTCGATTTCTTCAATATGGGCGCTATGGAGAACAAAGGACTTAATGTCTTTAATTCTAAATATGTGCTTGCTAATCCCAAAACCGGCACCGACCAAGATTTTTTAAATATCGAATCGGTGATCGGTCATGAATACTTTCACAACTGGACGGGAAACCGAATTACTTGCCGCGATTGGTTCCAGCTTTCGCTGAAAGAAGGCCTGACGGTATTCCGTGATCAAGAATTTAGCTCAGATTTAGGTTCACGTGCGGTTAATCGTATTCAAAACGTCAAGGTGATTCGTAGTCACCAGTTTACTGAGGACGCAGGGCCAATGGCTCACCCCATTCGACCTGACAAAGTTGTGGAGATGAATAACTTTTATACGGTGACCGTGTATAACAAAGGCGCTGAAGTCATTCGTATGATGCATACATTACTGGGCGAAACTGGCTTTCAGCGTGGCATGAAGTTTTATGTCGAACGCCATGACGGTGCCGCAGTGACCTGTGAAGATTTTGTCAAAGCGATGGAAGATGCCAACGATCGGGATTTTACACTATTCCGTCGCTGGTATGAGCAAGCTGGGACACCGAGTGTGGAAGTCGAAACCGCGTTTGATACTGACAAGCAACAACTCATTATCAACACCCGTCAGACGGTTCCAGCTACACCAGGTCAGGCGGAAAAACGACCCATGCATATTCCAATGCGTATATCTGCCTATGCACCTAACGGTAACCGTATAGTGCTCGCTGAAAACCTGCTCGAACTGACTGAAGAACGTCAAAGCTTTTACGTCAATGGCGAATTTGCAGCTCAATTGGCGTCGAATGAAGAACCGATTGTCTCGGTCTTCGATGATTTTTCTGCACCCGTTAAAGTGCAACGTGATTTACCTGAAGCAGCGATGTTGACCTTAATGGCGCATGCAGACGATCCGGTGAGTCGCTGGGACGCTGCACAGCAGCTATTTACAAGTCGCGTGGTGGATGCGGTCAAGTCGCAATCAACAGTCGAAGTGGATAAGGCGCTTGTCGATGCGTGTGAACGTTTGATCACGTCGGATACTGATCCTGCGTTAATCGCATTGACGCTGACGTTGCCAAATGCGGCTACCGTTGGCGAGTATTTTGAAACCATTGAGATTGATACCATTGTTCACAACTTGCGACAGTTAAAACGTCATTTAGCTGAACAGTTGCACGGCACGATGAGTGCACGTTATGCCGCTATTTATGATGAATTGCAGCAGCGTGACTACCGCTTGTCAGGTGAGGATATAGCGCTACGGCAATTGCAAAAT
Organism: Idiomarina sp. D18; assembly: GCF_057748155.1. Lineage (NCBI taxonomy): Bacteria > Pseudomonadati > Pseudomonadota > Gammaproteobacteria > Alteromonadales > Idiomarinaceae > Idiomarina > Idiomarina sp. D18. The sequence goes on along the minus strand of NZ_CM173240.1, from coordinate 1,125,513 downwards.
GTACTATTGAGTTACCTCACCGTAGCGGGCGATAATTACGTGAATCTGAGTCAAACGCAGTTTGATAACGCAACGAATATGACGGATCGACTGGCGGCACTGCAGGCATCGGTTTGGGGCAACGCATCAAATGCTATCACGCTTGTGGAAGCTTTTGATCAGCAATGGCGCGGTGATAAACTGGTGATGGATAAGTGGTTCCAGACGCAGGCATTAGCCGATACGGACGGTACCATTGCCAATGTTAAAACCTTAATGAAACACCCCGATTTCAGTCTAGATAATCCGAACCGAATTTATTCATTGTTGGCGGCGTTTACACAAAATAGCGCAAGATTTCATCAGTTTGATGGAGCCGGTTATGCGTTAATTGGTGATGTCATTTGTCAGTTAAATGATAAAAATCCGCAGGTAGCGTCGCGTTTAATATCAAGCTTTATGTCTTGGAGACGGTACGATGCCGAGCGACAGGCATTGATGAAGCAACAACTGGAAAAAATCCAAGCGTTGCCGAACTTAGCAAGTGATTTACAAGAAAAAATAGAAAATAGTTTAGCTGCATAACTATTTTCACGAAATAGCGAGTTGGGAGTCATCCTGTGATTGAATATCGTTTTTCAATTTCTATGTCGTATCAGGAATTTATCGATATTTACTACGGTGGTGGCGCCCAACATTTAGTTGTACTGTCTGATACTAACGTACGAATTGCTATTCCGGCCGGTCGTATGGTTCCTTTTGTGGACCCAACTGGCGTATCCGGTCGGTTCATTATACAGCTCGATAACAATAATAAATTCGTTTCCCTCAAGCGTATTTAGCTCCTAATTTGGATAGTTATTGAGTTATTTTTCATAAGCTTTACTGCTCGCTGGTCTAAACACTCATTTATTGCACGAATATGCGTTGAAAGCCTGCCTTAAATGTCCGACAATAACATCAATCATAGGTAGATTATCAGGCCGTGGGCCGCTTTGTGGCTTGCCTACGACGTTTCATCAAAAAAATAATCTCAAGGACTCTGCAATTATGTCGTTGGTTGATGGTCAATCCCCAGTACTTTTAGAAAAAGTAGTCGAACTTATTCAAAAGAAAGTTGCTTCAAGCCAAGCACCGCTTGTGCAAGATTTCGCGAAACGTCTTTATCGTAATATTTCCTCAGATGATTTGAGTCACCGTAATGACAGTGATATGTACGGTGCTGTGCTGGGTTTATGGCACAGCTTTAATGAATATAAACCCGGCGATAAAGCACTGATTAAAGTATATAACCCAGACGTGCCGAATGATGGCTGGGAATCACCGCACACGATTATTGAAATTATTCAGAGTGACATGCCGTTTATGGTGGACTCAGTCCGCATGGCTTTATCACGCTTGGGTATCACGAGCCACTTATTGTTGCACATGCCTATTAGCCATAAGCGTGATAAAGATAATCAGGTCACTGATTTATTACGCCCGGGTACTCGTGATGATAATTTTGTCGATACCGCATTCTTAATTGAGGTCGACCGCCAGAGCACCAAGGACGAATTAAAAGCGCTGAAGAAAGAATTGAGCTCTGTCATGGAAGAGATCAGCTTGGCGGTCTCCGATTGGCAGCCGATGGTGACCAAGCTCTCTGAAGTCGCAGAAGAAGTGACTGCCGATTATTATCCAGGCTCGAAGGAAGAAAAACAAAATATCCAAGCGTTTTTACGCTGGTTGGCGGATGATAACTTTACCATTACAGGCTATCGCTCTTATGACTTAAAGCCTGTTAAAGGCGATTACGAACTCAGCCAAACCGAAGATAGCAGTTTGGGCCTAATGCGTAATTCGGTCAGTGAAAAAGGTCGTTTAATTTCAAGCTTGCCAGAGGATGCGCGTGAAATTACACAGGACGATCGCATTCTGTTACTCACGAAAACCAATTCAAAATCACGTGTTCATCGCCCAGCGCATTGCGACTACATTGGTGTCAAACGCTTTAATAAAGAAGGCGAGGTCATTGGTGAGCATCGCTTTATTGGTCTTTACGCGTCGAACTTCTACAACAATAGCGCGCGTGATATTCCACTGGTTTCGCAGAAGCTCAAGCGCGTGATTGAAGCGTCTGGTTTTGCTCCACAATCGCATGCAGCAAAAGCATTAGTTAATATTTTAGAGACCTATCCGCGTGATGAAGTCGTGCAAGCAGAGGATGATGACCTACTGCAAGTTGGTTTGGGCGTTTTGCAGATGCAAGAACGGGATATGACTCGGATTTTCTTGCGTCGCGATATTTTTGGTCGCTTTATGACATGCATGGTGTATGTACCTAAAGAGCGTTACAACACTCTATTACGTGAACGCACTCAGCGCATTTTAAAACAAACCTTGCGTACTCAACACGACGTTGACTTTACCACTTATTTCTCCGAATCAAATCTCGCACGAACGCATTACACCGTGCGCCTAGAAGACGACCAGCAGGACGTAAATGTGAAGGAATTGGAACAGAATCTTATTGAGGCCGCTCGCACTTGGGAAGATAACTTTGAGCGTATTTTAAACTCAACCTTTGGTGAGGCGCGCTCAACACGTTTGAATAAACGTTATGGTCAAGCGTTCCCGCGTGCTTATAAAGAGGATGTGCTGCCTTCTGTTGCGATTTCAGATATCAACCAGCTTGAGTCCCTTGACGATGAACATAAGCTCGGCATGGTGCTTTATCGCGCTCAGGAAGAGAAAGACGACAGCAAATACTTGCGTCTCAAGCTTTTCCATAAAGATCAACCCATCCACTTATCAGACGTGCTGCCGATGCTCGAAAACTTTGGCCTGCGTGTGATTGGCGAGAGCCCTTATCCCGTTAAAGCGGCAGACGGCAATGTATTTTGGATTTTAGATTTTCATATGATCCATACCGGTGGGGCGCTCGATTTAGAAACCAGTCGCGAACTATTCCAAGATGCGTTTGCAAAAGTTTGGAAAGGTGAACTTGAAGATGATGGCTTTAACCGGCTCGTACTTGGTGCCGGTATGACGGGTCGCCAAGTCACTATTTTACGTATGTTTGCGAAGTACATGCGTCAGATTGGTACGACCTTCAGTCAAAGCTATATTGAAAGCACGTTTAGCAAGTACCCGCTACTCGCTAAACTCGTCATTAAGATGTTCTACACGCGTTTTGAGCCCGGCACTAAAGGTGTTGAGAAGAAACTGGACGCGTTACATACGCGCATCAATACCGAATTAGATAGCGTCGCTAACTTGGACGACGATCGTATTATCCGTCGCTATGTTGAATTAATTGACGCCGCTTTACGTACAAACTTCTTCCAGAAGAATGAAAAAGGCAATGATAAACCTTACATCTCAGTTAAGTTCTTACCTGAACTGGTACCTGAGATGCCGTTGCCGTTGCCTAAGTTCGAAATCTTTGTCTACTCGCCGCGGGTAGAGGGTGTCCATTTACGGGGTGGTAAAGTGGCTCGTGGTGGCCTGCGTTGGTCGGACCGTCGTGAAGACTTCCGTACTGAAATTTTAGGCCTGGTGAAAGCACAACAAGTTAAGAACACCGTTATTGTACCTGTGGGTGCAAAAGGTGGTTTCTACTGTAAACACCTGCCCGAAGACCGTGAAGGTATGATTGCAGAAGGACAGGCGTGTTATAAAACGTTTATTCGTGCGTTATTAGATATCACCGACAATATCGTCGAGGGTGAAATCGTACCACCTGTTGACGTTGTTCGTCAGGACGAAGACGACCCTTACTTGGTTGTCGCAGCTGATAAAGGCACAGCGACGTTCTCAGATATCGCTAACGGTATTTCTGCTGAATATAACTTTTGGCTGGGCGACGCCTTTGCTTCCGGCGGTTCAGTTGGCTACGACCATAAGAAAATGGGTATCACCGCTCGTGGTGCTTGGGAGTCGGTTAAACGCCACTTCCGTGAAATGGGCATTGATTGCCAAACCACTGACTTTACCTGTGTTGCGATTGGCGACATGGCGGGGGATGTGTTTGGTAACGGCATGTTGCTATCTAAACATACTCGCCTACAAGCTGCGTTCAACCACATGCATATTTTTATCGACCCAGAACCAGACGCAGCCAGCTCTTGGAAAGAGCGTGATCGCTTATTTAAATTGCCGCGCTCAAGCTGGGAAGATTACAACAAAGAGTTGATTTCTAAAGGTGGCGGTATCTTTAGTCGTAGTGCTAAAGCAATAGAGCTGTCGCCAGAAATGAAGAAGATGCTGGGCTCCCAGAAGAAATCAATGACACCTAACGAGCTCATTCGTGCGTGTCTAACCATGGACGTTGATCTTATTTGGAACGGCGGTATCGGTACTTACATCAAAGGTAAGGATGAAACCGATTCTGATGTGGGTGACCGAGCCAATGACGCACTGCGCGTTAATGGTGCAGAATTGAAAGCCAAAGTGATCGGCGAGGGCGGTAACTTAGGTTTAACTCAGTTGGGTCGTATTGAATTTGCTCAGCGCGGCGGTCGTATTAATACCGACTTCGTTGATAATGTTGGCGGCGTGGACTGTTCAGATAATGAAGTCAACATCAAAATCTTGCTGAATGGTTTAGTCAATAACGGTGACCTCACGAAGAAACAACGCGATAAGTTATTGTACGACATGACTGATGAAGTGGCAGAAATCGTTCTTGACGATTGTAATCGTCAAACACAATCGCTCTCGATTACTGCGCTTCGAGGTAGTGACCAAATCAAAGAATTGCAACGCTTTATTCACCAGTTAGAACGTGACGGTGCATTAAATCGTTCGCTGGAGTTCTTACCTTCAGACGACGAGCTGGCGGAACGCCAAGCCCAGAATAAAGGTTTGACACGTCCAGAACTATCGGTTTTAACAGCCTATGGCAAAATGGTGCTTAAGGAGCAGTTAATCACCGATGAAATCACTGAAGATCCGTTCCATGGCAAAGCATTGTTCCGTTCGTTCCCTAAACCGTTGCAAAAACAGTTTGCTGATTCGATGGCTTCACACCCGTTGAAGGGACAGATTATCGCGACTAAGTTAGCTAATACGATCGTCAATGATATGGGTCCTAACTTCGTGTTTCGTAAACAAGAAGCCACCGGAGCGACCATCGCTGAAGTTGCATCGTCATTTGTAGTGGCTCGCGAGTGTTTCCGCGTTGAGGAACTTTGGGATGCCATTGAAGCGTTGAACAATAAAGTGCCGGCTGAAACACAGAACGATATTCTGTTCCAGGTTCGCCGTATGGTGCGTCGAGCTACACGTTGGTTCTTGCGTCACCGCAACACTAAATTAAATGGTATTCAAGAGCACATTGACTTTTACATGCCCGCTTTTGATGACTTGCGTAAAAACTGTCTAAGTTATATGAACGAAGATGAAGCGGCTGTGATTCAAAAAACGATCGACCGCTATATTGAGCAAGGACTTCCGAAAGAGTTGGCTCAAGAAGTGGCGAGCTTGAGTACCGTATTTTCGGCAATGGACATTGCCGAAATTGCTGACGAAACCGAACAGTCGTATCAGACCGTTGGCAACATGTACTTCTATTTAGGTGCTCGTCTGAATCTACATTGGTTCCTCAATCAAATTAATAATCAACCGGTTGCTAACCACTGGCAAGCGCTGGCACGTGCCGCATTCCGAGAAGAACTGGATTGGCAGCAACGTGCGTTGACCTTAGTTGTATTGAAATCGGCCTCAGAGATAGGTGAGCCGTTGCAAATGTTGGATGATTGGATGGACCAAAACGAATCCTTGCTGCAACGTTGGCAGTCAATGTTATCGGACTTCCGCACCACGAAGAGCCACGAGTTTGCTAAGTTCTCAGTTGCATTGCGTGAACTCATGTTGTTGAGCCACAACTGTGCGCCTAAGGTTGCGGGCTAGTGTATAACCTGGTCAGAAAATGGCTGTTTAACCAAGATGCCGAGCGTTCTCACGACTGGACGCTCGGTATGCTTCGGCGGTTTGCTAATACGCCATTGTCACTCGCGTGGCGTCAACGTCTGCCGGCCAAGCCTGTGACCGTGATGGGGATCGAGTTTCCGAATCCTGTCGGTCTTGCAGCGGGTCTCGATAAAAATGCGCGTTGCATGACTGCATTTGGACAGATGGGCTTCGGTTTTATTGAAGTGGGTACGGTGACGCCGAAACCACAGCCAGGCAACGAAAAGCCAAGACTGTTTCGGTTGGTTGATGATGAGGCCATTATTAACCGCATGGGTTTTAATAATGACGGTGTCGAGGCGTTGGTTGAACAGGTCAAGCGACGTACTTATAAAGGTGTGCTGGGCATTAATATTGGTAAAAACAAAGTCACTGAAGAGCAAGATGCTTTACAAGACTACGTTGCCTGCCTAACTCAGGTTTATCGTTATGCCGATTACGTGACCATCAATATTTCTTCGCCAAATACACCGGGCTTACGCAATTTTCAGCACGGCGATGCTTTAAATGGTTTGCTAGCAGGCTTAAAAGCTGAGCAGAAAAAACTAGCAAAAGTGCATAGCAAGTATGTACCGCTTGTTGTTAAAGTCGCACCTGATCTGAGCCCAGAAGAAGTGCGTATGATGGCTGAGGCGTTTAACGAGCAGGGCATCGATGGTGTTATTGCAACGAATACAACGCTTTCGCGTGATGGTGTTTCGCATAGCAAACTAGCGGATGAAGCGGGTGGCTTGAGCGGCAAACCAGTGCGTGATCGCAGTACCTGTATTATTCGGCTGTTACGTTCAGCGTTGGACTCGTCAATTCCTATTATCGGAGTAGGCGGCATCGATTCTGCAGGCGCCGCGAAAGAAAAGCTTGAGGCGGGCGCATCGTTAGTGCAGGTTTACACCGGTTTTATTTACAAAGGACCTAGGCTTGTAAAGGACATTGTCAATAACTTGTAAAACTAGGTGACTTTGGGTAATCTATTTGCCAAATTTATAACAACATTCATAATAATAAAGGTGTGCAAGTTGGAAATTAATCAACACATGTGTTGGCTATACGACGATAAAGCTCAGCCACTGTCAATTCAGGCGGGGGATGGCGCACCTTTCCGTTTGCCTTATAAAGGCAAACAACTCGTGAATGTCGATTTTTGCTCTGCGCCTTTTAATGTTGAAGATTTGACTCTCTTACAGAATTTTGTCGATGTATTAGAAGGTTACTCAACAGATGACTTAGGTACGAGTGTCGAAGAGGCATCGTTGTGCGCAGCGGCATTTGTTCGTTTTGGGTGTCCGCAAATGCCTCAAAGTTGGCATTTTCAAAAGTCGAACATTGAAGAATGGGCGCCCGAACGTCATATCTGTGAATTGAATAGCGGTTTTGATGACGGTTTATTCTTGATAATCGACCGTGATGATGAATTTGCTTCATGTCTATTGTTGTCAGGTGATATGAAATTGTCACCGATTAAAACGATTAAACAGTATCACGTCATCAAAGTGCTTCATAATCGGTTGCTTCCCTCGACCCTAGAAATGCGTCAAACAATGCTATCTAGCCAACAGCTCGCATAAATTACTGCGCGTGAAGTCAATTGAGTGCTTTCGATAGTGTGCCGAGAATACTTTTATGGAAGATGTGATCTTGGTAACAGCTAGAAATGCTTAATGAAGGCATCGGAGTTGGTTGCGGGGGCAGGATTTGAACCTACGACCTTCGGGTTATGAGCCCGACGAGCTACCAGACTGCTCCACCCCGCGTCCGATGTGGGGTGCATAATATACATGTCCCACCGCTTGCGCAAGCGCTTTTTAATAAAATACAGTTCAAATGCATAAAAAACACACATACCGAACAACCTTTGTTCAGTTTACAGTGTTTTAAAGACACATTGATTGAGAAACGCTATAATCGCGGCCAAATTACTGAATGGAATAAACTATGTTGCGTTTATTTGTATCGTGCGCAAAAGGCATGGAACAATTATTAGAGAATGAGTTGCAGGGGCTCGGTGCCAAATCAATTACTGTGACTCAGGCGGGGTGCTATGTCGATGCAGACTTAAAACTTGCGTACACCATTGCTCTATGGTCGCGTCTAGCTAGTCGTGTGCTCGTCGAGTTAGGCCGCGCTGAAACACTCAACGCAGAACAGATTCAGCAGGCGATTAGTGTCTTCGATTGGACACAGGTCATGCGTGATACACATAGCTTTGTCGTTGACTTTCATGGCACCAATGATGAGATACGTAACACGCAGTTTGGTGCCCAGGTCGTTAAGGACGGTATTATTGACTTTTTTCGGGGTCGTAACGCACAGCGCCCGAATGTCGATAAACAGGTTCCTGATATTCGAGTAAACGCGCGTTATCACAAGAATGAACTTATCTGGTCTTTAGATTTCTCTGGAGGTGGGCTGCATCAGCGGGGTTATCGCAAACAACAAGGTGAAGCGCCACTACGAGAAACACTGGCAGCCGCGGTGCTCATACGTGCTGGAATTCATCAACAATTAGAACACGATGAACCTGTTATCCTTGACCCGTTCTGTGGTTCGGGCACATTGGTGATTGAAGCGGCCATGATAGCGGCCGACCAAGCGCCGGGCCTAAACCGTCGCGACTGGGGCTTCCTGCGATGGGTAGGGCATGACCGCAGTATTTGGCACAGTGTGCTTGAAAACGCCGAAGAGCGCTTTAAGGAAGGTCGCAACAAGATGACTGCGCGTTTTTATGCCAGTGATATGAATCCCAAACTCATCGGTATTGCGAAAGAAAATGCGGCCCGCTGTCAGCTTGGTCAATTTATTCAATTTGATACATCCGATGTGCTTGATATGCAGGCCCCTGCTGATCAAGGTCTTCTGATTGCAAACCCGCCTTATGGTGAACGCCTCGGTGAAGAAGTCGAAACACTATTACTATACCGCCGTTTGGGCCGTCGATTAAAACAGTCTTTCTTAGGCTGGCAAATAGCACTTCTTGCTGGCGACGAGACATTATTAAAACGTCTAAAACTGCGTAGTCATAAAAAATATGCGTTTATGAACGGTCCGATCGCCACCACATTGGCGCTATTTGACCTAACTAAAGAGCAAGTTGAGTTTACAGAAAGTCAATCTGAAGATTTGTCTAACAGGCTTAAAAAGAATTATTCAAAACTTAGCAGGTTGGCGCGTAAAGAAGGGCTCGAAGCATGGCGTGTTTATGATGCCGACTTACCGGAATATAATGCGGCGATTGATATCTATGGCGATCACTTAGTAATACAAGAGTATGCGCCCCCCAAAACTATTCCTGATGGGGTTGCAACCGATCGTCTTTGGCACTTAGTGGAAATGGTTGCTGAGACTTTGCCGTTTGATTCAAGCCACATTGTATTAAAGGTGCGTAAACGGCAGAAAGGGCAAGAGCAATACGAGCGTCGCAATCGTCAGAAACAAGATAGCGTTATTTTCAACGTGCAGGAATATGGCGCCGAGTTTGAGGTTAATCTGACCGACTATCTCGACACTGGCTTATTCCTCGATCATCGCTTGGTTCGCAAAGAGCTGTTTGATAAGTGCGAAGATCTCGATGTTCTGAACTTATTTAGTTACACCTGTACCGCTTCAGTGCAAGCGGCGTTGGGCGGTGCGCATTCGGTCACGTCGGTAGATATGTCGAAAACGTACCTTGCTTGGGGTGAGCGTAATTTTCATTTGAATGGGTTGCGTGGTCGTCAATACGAGTTTATTCAAGCCGATTGTTTTACTTGGATGCGTGATCAACGCGACGATAGACGTTACGACGTCATTTTTATCGATCCCCCAACATTTAGTAACTCAAAACGCATGACGGGTACGCTGGACATTCAGCGTGATCATGTTGGCTTAATTAAAACGGCTGGACGACTGCTGAACGAGGGCGGCGTGATCTTATTCTCTAACAACCGCAAGAAGTTTAAGATTGATGAAGCGGGTTTAGAGAAGGCCGGTTATTCGGTAAATAACCAAACTGAGGCCTCTATCCCTGAAGATTTTAAACGTCATAAAGGGATTCATCACTACTTCATTATTAGTAAAGAGTACTAGGTGGAAATGTGTTTTATTTATTAACTAAGCCACATTGTCCTCTGTGTAAAGAGGCGTTACTGCTGCTCAATCAAATAGATTTAGATGAGTCGATTGAATTGAGTGTTGTCGATATTTGTTCGGATGAAAGATTGCAAAAAGAATATGGTTGGCTCGTTCCGGTGTTAGTTGATGCCAATGATAACGAGCTGCGTTGGCCTTTTGATGCTCAAAAGGCAAAGGAGTTTATTGAATCATGAGTTTGATACGCGTTCAGGATGCACAGCTGGCTTTTGGCGCTGATGCAATTCTGGATCATGCTGAGTTTATTTTAGAGGCCGGTGAGCGAGTCTGTTTGGTCGGACGCAATGGCGCGGGTAAGTCGACGCTTCTTAAGGTCATCGATCAAGAAATTCACTTAGACGATGGTCAAGTTCAGTATGTGGGAGATACGATAGTCACCCGGTTGCCTCAAGACCCGCCCGCGCAACTCGAAATGTCGGTTTATGATTATGTGGCTCAGGCGTTAGCCGATGTGGGCGAGAAATTAAACGAGTTTCATCGTTTATCAAATATGATTGCAGACGATCCGAGTGATGAAATGATGAAAGCGCTCGATAGTCTGCAAACACAGATCGATGCAAAGAACGGCTGGCAATTTGCGACTCGTATCGAGCAGGTTTTAACGCGCTTAAGTCTGCCTGCCGACGTATCGATGTCGCAATTATCGGGCGGCTGGTTGCGTCGTGTTGCACTCGCGCGTGCGCTCGTCGTTGATCCCGATGTGTTGCTACTTGACGAGCCGACTAACCATCTGGATGTCGAAATGGTGCAGTGGTTAGAAGAGCAATTACTGCAATTTAACGGTGCGATTTTATTTATTAGTCACGACCGTGCCTTTATTCGTAAACTTGCGACACGAATCGTTGATTTGGATCGCGGCGCTTTAACTTCATTTCCAGGTAACTATGACAGCTATGTCACGAAAAAGCAGGAGTTGCTAGAAGTTGAGCAATCACAAAACGCTGAGTTTGATAAAAAGCTTGCGGCAGAAGAAACCTGGATTCGCCAAGGAATTAAAGCACGTAGAACTCGTAATGAGGGACGCGTTCGGGCTCTACAGCAATTGCGTAAGGAGCGTGCGCAGCGACGTGAGTTGCAAGGTAATGCCAAGATGCAGGTCAATCAAGCGCAGCGGTCTGGCAAGCGCGTGTTTGAGGGCGAACATGTTGAACTGAGCTTTGATAAACCGATCATTCGTGATCTTGACTTACTGCTACAGCGCGGCGATAAAGTGGCGCTTGTGGGACCTAACGGTTGTGGTAAGAGTACGCTGATTAAAGTTATTTTGGGCGAACAAGCCGTTGATGCGGGAAATATTAAGCTCGGTACAAATCTGGAAGTCGCGTACTTTGATCAGCACCGCTCCCAACTTGATCCTGAAAAGTCGGTGATGGACAACGTGGGCGATGGCAAGCAGGACATTGTGTTTCAAGGTCGTCCACGTCATATTCTCAGTTATTTGCAAGACTTCTTATTTAGTCCCAAACAATCAAGGACTCCGGTACGCGCCTTATCTGGTGGTGAACGCAACCGTGCCTTGCTGGCTAAAATATTGCTAAAACCAAGCAATATTTTAGTACTCGATGAGCCGACTAATGATCTTGATATAGAGACCTTAGAGTTACTCGAACAGATTATTGCGGATTACGAAGGCACTGTCTTATTAGTAAGTCACGACCGTGAATTCGTGGATAATACGGCGACCTCCGTTTTGTTATTTGAGGGTGAAGGTCAGATCACCGAGATTTTCGGGGGATTCTCTGAAATTGAGCATTATCTCGCTCGTAAAAGTTTGCCCAATGATGGAACAAAATCAGCGTCTAAAGAGTCAGAGAAGCCGTCTTCAGAACAAAGTAATAACAAGGGTTCAGTAACAAAGCAGAAAAAGTTATCCTACAAGTTACAACGTGAACTCGATGAGTTGCCTGCAGCAATAGAAAAGATAGAAAGTGACATCGAAACCTTGCAGCAACAAATGAACGAACCGGAGTTTTTCTCTCAACCCATTGATATCACGCAGCCCGTGATGGAGCAAGCGGGCGCTCTAGAGGAGCAGTTAATGAGCTACTTAGAGCGTTGGGAAGAACTCGAAAATTTATCAAAACAGAGTAGTTAATCGTGATGAAACCATTTTCTAAGCATTTATTGGTAGCGAGTGTATTAGCAGGTTGCAGTGTTACGGCAAGCGCGGATACGTTCTCAATTGAAGAAATTGCAACGGCGGATAACTTTCGTAATAGCTTTCCGCGTGACTTAAACGAGCAAGGATTCATCGTTGGTGTCTCAAGTTTTCAGACCAATGTTGACATCGATTTAAGCCAATTAACTGCGACGCAGCTTGCGGCTTTGGGTATTACAGATATTGAAGAGGTGACTGAATTGACGCCTGCTCAATATGATTACATCGTCAACGCGTTGGCCGCTAACGTAAACAATAACTTTCTGCAAAAGTCGATTGCGCCGTATCAAGCGTTTATGTATGACGGTGTGACCCAGTCAGTGTCTTTCTTTGATCAACCTGATGATGTCTCCACAATAACGCACTTAAACAGTATCAACGCTGCGAATACCGCTGTGGGGATGGGGTACGGTGCTTATAAACCGGTCGAGTTCACGTATAAAAATGCGGATGATGAAGATGTCACGCGCACATACTATGTGCGAGATTTTATTTCTCGAGGTGTTTGGTATCAAGATGGCCAGACGACCACCATCGCGCCACCTGACCAATCTGTATTGGGTGGCGAGAGCGCATTGATGGACGTAAATGATAGCGGACTAGCTGCAGGCTATGCCAGTATTGGTCTAAGCCCTGGCGCGACCACGACTATCGACAACTGTACACCTGCCGAAGATAGCGATGCGATACAAACACGACCGTTGGAAGTGTGTGCCTCTGAGCTGTGGATAGACTTGCACAACGCTACAGCGAATAACATTGCGCCGATTTTATTCTACAGTCGTTCAAATTACGCCTCACGGCGTTCGATTTACGATATTCGTGGTTTTTTGTGGCAGTTAGATGCAAACGGTGAAGTGATTTCATCCACTGAACTAGGCACGCTTGCGGAGCGCCGCGAAGACGATCAATCTGACTTCTCAAGCTACGCGTTTGCTGTCAACAATAATGGTATCGCTGTTGGTCAGAGTTTCACTTATCACCCTAGTCGTGGTCCCATTCGCATGCCAGCCATTTTTATTGATGGCGAAGCTATTCCAGTCACTGAGAGTGATGAATATTATTGGGGCTCTGCGAATGCGATAAACGACAACAATCGCGTTGTCGGCTATTTAACTTCAACACGCGCCGCAAATTTGAGAAACACCGGCTTTTACTATGACGTGGATAGCGCCACGCTCGAAACGTTACCGGGTTTCTTTGAAGGGTCGTCAACGGTGCCCAGTGATATTAATAATAATGGCGTAGTGGTCGGTACAGGAGAGATCGAGCCTTCGCTATCGTCATCGCGTCGCCGGGTTGGGTTCGTGTACGATACAGCTGCCGAAAACGCTGAGTTCATTAACCTTAACGATGCCATTGCGTGTGACAGCCCGTACTTTATAGTCGACGCACGCGCGATTACAGACTCTGGCGAGGTCGTCGCTTCGGCACTTAAAACTGAAGAGTACGTTGATGGTGAAGGGAACACTCAAACCCGCCAGGTTTCAGTTACTATAAAGATGGATCCGATCGAAGGTGAGTTGAACAACTGTCGTGAAGAAGAGAATAAAGTAGAGCGTAGTGGCGCTAGTTTTGGCGGCTTCCCGCTAGCGGGATTATCGCTACTCGGTTTCTTTATTACACTTTCGCGCCGTCGTCAGCTAAAAAATATCAAAAAATCATAACGAAAATATCATAAAAAAGTAACACAGTTTCAACTTGTTAAGTTTTTTCAAGTAGGCTGTGTTACTTTTTCACATTGAACTATCCTGGTTTCGCGTTATCAATTATAGGGAGGGCATTAGTTAATGCGCTCTTTTGATAATCACAACCGAATAAGAAAGTGAAAAAGGGGTAGTTTTATGAAAAGACAGAAGCGTGATCGCTTTGAAAGAGCCCACACTCAAGGCTTTAAAGCCGGATTATCAGGACGCTCGAAGGATCAGTGTCCGTATCAAACCCAAGACGACTTCAGGTCTCAATGGTTAGGCGGTTGGCGAGATGCCATGGAGGCTAGGGGGACCGGCTTGTTCCGCTAAATGTCTCAGCAAATTAATATACAAACGCCGGCAAGTAGCCGGCGTTTTTTTATTGCACTTGGTACATCGTTTTAGAATGTACTGGTATCGGTAAATAAACCAACCTTTAAGTCTTTAGCGGTATAGATAGGGCGGCCGTCAACTTCGACTACGCCATCACCCACACCCATGAAAAGTTTGCGCTTGATGACACGTTTCATGTCGATCTTATAGGTGACTTTGCTATGGTGCGGCAAGATTTGACCCGTGAATTTGACTTCACCCACACCAAGCGCACGTCCACGACCGGGGCCACCTGACCAACCTAGATAAAACCCAACTAATTGCCACATAGCGTCTAGGCCTAAACAACCTGGCATCACAGGGTCACCCTTAAAGTGACAGTCAAAAAACCACAAATCAGGATTAATATCTAATTCTGCATGAATAAACCCTTTGTCATGCGCGCCACCTTTCTCGGTAATATTCACGATGCGATCCATCATCAACATGTTAGGGGCGGGTAAGCGACTGTTACCTGGGCCAAATAATTCGCCTTCACTGCATGCAATCAGATCTTCGCGAGAAAAACTCGATTGATTCATAACGACCTTTTATGTTGTATACCACTGAAATCAGATTGCAGTTTAGCGTACAGCTGTACGCTAAACAACTCCGATTAGTGGAAGTGGGTGCTTTGAATCAACTAAACCAGCGTTGCCACCATGAACGATTCTCCGATTCTTGTTCATGATGTGCGTTTAGTTTGACTTGCCGATATAAGTCTTTCACAGGCATATCACATAAATATGACAACGCCTCATCAACGTGGTCAACGGTATGGATATGAAACTGACCTTGTTCGACCGCTTGGACTATGTCGGGTCTCAACACTAATTGCTTTTGGTTCGACTTGGGGATTAATACACGATGATTGCCATCTAAGCCACGCAACGCGCATAAATCAAAAAAGCCTTCGATTTTCTCATTAACACCGCCAATCGCTTGCACCTGACCAAACTGGTCAATAGCGCCGGTTAGCGCAACTGATTGCTTGAAGGGGACATCAGCAAGCGCACTGATTAAGCAACAGAGCTCACCTAAGGAGGCGCTATCACCGTCGACCTCATGATAAGACTGTTCAAATACCACCGTAGCAGAAACCGACATGGGTTCATGACGGGCAAAATGATGTGCTAAATAAGCGCTCAAAATCATCACACCTTTTGTGTGAATGTTACCCGAGAGCTCCGATTTGCGTTCGATATCGATAATATCGCCATCGCCATAATGGATGGTTGCCGTGATCCGCGATGGCTCGCCGAACTCCACGCCAGCGACACTGACGACCGTTAAACCGTTCACCTGACCCACGACTTTACCCGCAGTATCGATACGGACTTCGTTATTTAGAATACTGCGCCGACTCACTTCTTCTATATAACCACCGCGCTCACGTTGGTGTTTCACGGCACTACGTATGCTGTCACTGTCTATTTGTGTCTTTTCCTCGTGTGAGGCAACGGCATTCGCTTGTTTAAGCAATTGAAGGAGGGCGATGGCATCTAAGCTCAGTTCATGTTGATGCTCAGCCCAGCGCGACAACTCCGTTAGCACAGCGGCGTATGCGTCTTCGGTTAATGGCAATACGTCGGCAACATCCCATACATAGTCGAGGAATTTAAAATATTCTGAAACGGGCTGCTGTGTTGTGTCGTAACGCGACTGAAAGTCCGCTAAAAACGGGAATAGATCGCTGAAGTCGTCGTCATAGTCAGTGAGCGTCGCATAACTGCTGCGGCTTCCCACCAAGATAATTTTTATATCGATAGGTACCGGCTCTGGACGATAAAAATAAGCGGCTCCCGCTTCCATGGTGGGCTGCGGCCACTCAAAATAGCCACTCTTAAGCACTTCTTTTAAGCGCTTGTACATTGCCGGTTGGTCCAACAAAGCATCAATATCGATGGCTAGCACACCGCCATTGGCTTTTAGAATCCAACCGGGCTCTAAAAGATGAAGATCTGAACGCACAGTGCCACCAATGGACTGTACACCCATTTGGCCGAATAACTGCGATTCTGATACCCGATCACAATAATAATAAGGAGCAGGGTGCTCATGTCCGACAATCACTGTCGCAAATTGGTCGGACGCAAAATCATCAAAGGTTTTTTGTTTAACACGTTGGATATAGTCGCGCAGAGCGCGCGTATCGAACGACGTAACGAGTTCTTCAATAAGGTCATCACGCTGGTCGAGCGGTTGCTGCAAGATGTGCTGTAACGCACCAATTACCGCAAACGCGTTACCCGATGGCACATTGACACACAGCGGGCGCAACGCATCGTCCGGGTCAGCTAAATACAGCCAATCAAACCAACGACTGTGTTGCCATGTGGTCGTCGCAAAACACTCATCAAACACTTCTCTATGATTAAAGCCACGAGGGACGATCGCAAAACAGTGACCGTAAGCACCCGTTTGCCGTAAAGCGGCCGCTAAACCGTTTAAGGCACGCTGTTGACCGACAAGCAATTGTGAACTGCATTCTTTCGGCCGTTGCGATAACCATGTGTGTGTTTGAGGAGTTAGTTGCGAAGCGCTCAGCTGCATATAAATCGAGTTCCTTATCCTATGGCCAGCTTAGATATGACCACAACAATCTTAGATGAAATTAATCGACCGATGTTAGCACAGGTTGGCTTTAGCTGTTAGCTAATAGCACGACGATATTGCTAAAGCTCGTACGCAAAATCTGCGATACATAACAGCCAAAACTGGACAAAATTTCACGTAGCAGCGCCTGAATAAACAGGCGCATTTTAGAGTCGAAATCCTTAAATCGACTACGGCAAAGGCCGAGCGAGTGAAGCCGCTTATCGACCGCCCCAAACTACCATATTAATGATTGCGTATAATGTATATTATGTTAAATCGTAGGTATATAAGCATATGAGCAAGGTGAAGTCCTCACATTTTTACGTGAGCGCTGCCCTGTGTATGGTTGTTAGTAATTAAATAACTCGGCGCGTTTGGGTAAGTTTTCGGTGAGATAATCTATCAACACGCGTACCGCTGGCAGTAATCCACGTCGGTGTGGATACGTGAGATGCATAATGCCCACAGGCAATGTCCATTCGGGTAACACTTGCATTAATTGTTGGTTTTGTACGGCTTCATTACATAAGTAAGTTGGTAAAGCGGTCACACCTTGTGCCTTGATAGCCGATTCACGCAAAACAATCATATCGTCGGTAATAAGGCGTGGCTCAAATTTAATGGTTTGCTGCTCGCCTTTTTCGTGGGTCAATAAATAACGGTACTGACCGCTGGTGTAATGTAAAGACAAATGATTCAGTGCTAATAAGTCGCTAGGCTCGTTTATTGGGTGTTGTTCTAGTAATGCCGGTGCGGCAAATAATGTCAGTGGCGATTCGCTCAATGGACGTGCAATTAAACTCGAGTCCTCAATATTTGGACGTACCCGTAACGCAACATCGATGCCTTCATCAATTAAGTTAATCGGGCGATTAGTTACTACTAAATTAATGTTTATTTCTGGATACAGTGTCATAAACTCGGGCAATACATCCACAAGTAAACTTTGGCTTAATGCATAAGGCGCACTGAAATTAACTCGACCGCGTGGCTTTTCTAATAAGCGCTGGGTAACTTGCTGTGCACTTTCTGCGGCTTCGACCAGTTGCTGGCAATGTAATAAAAAAGCTTCGCCTACATCGGTGAGCCGCACCCCCGACTGAGACCGGTTAAACAAACGCATGCCCTGCTCTGTTTCGAGCTGTTGTAATCGCCGGCTCACCGTGGCTTTGGGCAAGCTTAACGCCCGAGCCGCAGATGAAATACTGCCAGCCTCAACCACTTTGGCGAATAAATAATAGTTAGTGATATCCGGAAGCGCCATAGAGTGTACCAATTATGGAACGAGAGTTCTCATTTTAGACATCTTTTTAATTTTATGGAACACCATACAATAGCAGTATCAAATAATTGGAGGTGGTTTATGAACATTTTACACGTAGATTCTGGTATTTTCGTCGAGCAATCAGTCAGCCGTAAGCTCAGCGCTGATGTTGTAGCGCAGTTAAAAGCAAGCAATCAGAACGCACGCGTCACCCATGTTGACCTTATTCAAGCCCCGCTTGGTCATCTAACAGCAGAAGAGTTGTTGGCTGAAGAAAAACCGCATTTCGATAAGTACGTAAGCCAGTTACAAGAAGCTGATGTACTCGTGATTGGTGCACCGATGTACAACTTTACTATTCCGTCTCAGTTGAAAGCATGGATTGACCGTGTTTTACAAGCTGGTGTGACTTTCCAGTATACCGAGCAAGGTCCTGAAGGGCTGCTTAAGGGCAAAAAAGCAATTATCGCCTCAGGCCGTGGCGGTGTGTATTCAACAGGCGATTTAACTGAACTTGATCATCAAGAAAGCTACCTTAAACATGCCCTCGCATTTATTGGCATCACGGATGTCGAGGTCGTACGTGCTGAAGGCATGAACATGGGTGATGAAGCACGCGAACAAGGTTTTAAAAACGCAGCCGAGCAAATCGAACAGTTATAAGCTCATTCGTCATCGCGGCGCGCAATCAGTTGCGCGTCGTCCCCTATTTGTAAGATCTCTAATTCTATCGGCTGACAGCAAATCTGGCAGTCGACGATTTGGCGTGTGCCTAAATCATTAATCCAATCTAACTCGAGTTCATTAATGGCCATACAATATGGGCATTCAAACGTTCTTGCTTCAGCTAAACTCATCGCTACACTCCAGTACACGGCAATGATTAAAATCCAACCGCGTTGTTTTTCGCGTATACAAGTAAACTCAATAACGACCGCAGGCTGTTATGAAACCCTATACTTTACTGTTTGCATCGCTAGTTGCTATGCCTTCATTGACTGTAGCACAAGATACGCAAGTGACCGTTGATAAGGCTCACTTTCGTGCGCCGATGAAGGAAGTGCGTGTACCTTCGGTTGTAAATACCATAGAACAAAGCCAGCTGAGCTTTGCTGTGGAAGGCCTACTTAAAGCCCACAACGTTGACGTGGGCGCCAAAGTAGTTCAGGGCGAAACTATCGCGGAACTCGATAAACAACAAAGCGAAGCACAGTTGACAGAGTTGAGCGCGCAGGTGCGCGCAAGTCAAGCGACGTTGGATAATCAACAACAACAGTTTGATGAACTGAACGCACTCACCGCGAGTCAATCCGTGGCAAAAAGTGAACTTAGACGCGCTCGTGCCGCGCTCAATATGGCACGCGCTGAATTAGAAAGCCGTAAGGCGGCGTTGCAGCGTGCACAAGTTGAACTTGATTTTCATTCGTTAAAAGCGCCCTTTGATGGCGTTGTATCGGCGCGCTATATCGATCTAGGTGAATGGGTAACGCCTGGCTCCTCGGCGTTTGAGCTAACGCGTTTGGATAAGCTATACATTGATGCCTTCTTACCTTTTCGTTACTTACCGTATGTTGATAAAACGACCGATGTAACCGTGGTTCGCAAAGATCTTTTCGGTGATATTCAGCAATATGACGCGTCCATTTCGGATATTGTGCCGACGACGACAAACAGTGAACGCGCTTTTAGAGTACGCATCAGTGAATTCACGGCCGATAGGCTCTATGTGGGTATGCCCGTTGATGTTCAATTTGAAGTAAAGCTGTCAGAGCCAAGCACGGTAATAAATAAGGATGCGCTGATACGCTACAGTGACGGACGGACATCGATTTGGCTGGTTGAGAGCGAAGGTAATCAAACGCTCGCAAAGCAGCAGTTTGTTAACGTGACCTACCGTTTTGGCGACTTTATAGCCATTGAAGAACGTTTACCTGAAACTACGCAGATTATTGTGCGTGGAAATGAATCGTTGAATGATGGGGATAAAGTAACCATCGTATCGGGTGATCAATATGATTGAATGGCTCATCCGACATAAGCACACGACCATAGTTGCAGTCCTGATCCTTTGTCTGCTTGGTATCACGGCAGCGTTTCGCATTCCAGTCCAGATGATCCCCGATCTTGAAGTCAGAACCATCAGTGTTCAGACACAGTGGCCAGGAGCAACACCGCAAGATATTGAAAAGGAAATTCTCATCGAGCAGGAAGAGTTTTTAAGAACGATTCCGAACTTACAGCGCATGGAAAGCACGGCGAGTACAGGGCAAGCAACCATCGAATTGGACTTTCCGTACTCCATTAACGTTGCCGAAACATTAATACTGGTTAACAATGCGTTAACTCAAGTGCCAAATTATCCAGAAAATGTCGATGAACCTAAGATTTTTGCCGCCTCATTCTCGAGTAATGCGTTCATGTACTTCCGAGTGGCGCCTGTTGAGGGAAATCCTCAGCAACTGGACATGATAATGATGCGGGATTACATCGAAGACAATGTAAGACCGCGCATGTCGTCCGTTGCCGGCGTCTCTCAAGTTGAGGTAAGCGGCGGTGCTGAGCGACAAGTAAGAATCCAGCTTGATGATGCAGCATTGGTTCAACACAACGTTTCAGTCGCTGATGTTCAGCGCGTGTTACGCGCTCGGAATCAGGACACCTCTGCCGGCGATTTAGAGCAAGGTAAACGGCTATACCTGCTTCGCACAACGGGGCGTTACGATGCATTAGAGGATATCGGCGATACTATTATTCGTCGTGATGGCCAGCAATTAGTGCGGTTGAGCGATGTTGCATCAATTACCCTCTCCCACTTTGAACTGCGCAGCGAATCTTGGTTTAAAGATAATCAGGTGCTGAGTCTTCAGGTGCAGCGCGAGAGTGGCAGTAATGTTATCGATATTAAGTATGCCATGCTTGATGAAGTGGAGCGTATTAACCAAGAGTTACTGCGCCCTGCGGGCATGGAGATTATCTTAAATTCCGATGATGTTCGTTATGTCGAACAGTCAATCTCGAATGTATTAGTGAACCTGTTCATCGGTGCGGTGTTCGCTACATTAGTCATGTACGCGTTCATGCGCACTTTCCGCGGCACTATGATGGCGGTAATTGGCATCCCTATTTGTACCCTTGCCGGATTTATTGGTTTACTGCTGCTTGATCGCACGATAAATGTAATCTCGCTTGCAGGTATCGCGTTCGCACTCGGAATGACACTCGACAATGCGATCGTAGTATTAGAGAGCATTGAACATGAGCGGCGGCAAAATAGAAAGCCTATGCAGGCGGCGATTGATGGCGTCAAGCAGGTTTGGACCGCAGTACTCACATCGACACTGACAACGGTGTTGGTCTTTTTACCCATTCTATTTATTCAACAGGAAGCCGGACAGTTATATTCTGATGTCGCAATAGCGATTTCATCAGCGATCGTCGCGTCGATGATCCTCTCCGTCACACTGGTTCCACTACTAGCCGCTCAGTTACCTCCACCACTTAAAAAGCAAAATATGGATTGGGCAGATGCCATCACTTCACGTGCTGAAAAGGTATATAAGCACCGAGGCCGTAGTTTAACCACAGTGGGAATTACTACGGTCGTTGTTGTTGGTATTTGGTGGTGGTTAATGCCCCCTGCTGAATATGAGGGTTGGCAGGGATTTGATTGAAAAATTTCAAATGCCCCATTAGGTTATTGAATAATATAAGGTAATGATTTAATCACCCCATTCCCTGGCGTTTAACTGCATTACAAAAATTAATTATCTCCAGCTGTTACTAATTAGAAAATCAGAAACATCTCTTCATTGCATCTAACTTCCACCAATTCAATTATTATCGAAATCCGATAACGGTATTCGTTAATGATAGTGTTATGCAGCAATGAACTCTACTTTGTAAGGGTTGGACTGGCACCTTTCAGCTCGCGCCCTGCTTACAATTAAAGCCCTATCCACTGCTGAAATAATAAGCGGGAAGATGTCGTATGTGTAATCTTCGTGCAGTTTTGCAGTGATAAAACTGAAAGGTGTGGATTGTATAGTTTTCTACATACAAATTTAAATGAGACGAGGAGTGAGTGGCGTGTCTAACAAATTAGTTAGGGGAACAGGATTGCTTGGTGCACTTGTTATCGGACTAGGTTCGATTCTTGGTACTGGTGCCTATGTCAGCATTGGTTTGAGTGCTGACATTGCCGGAGATAACCTTGTTTTTGCCATTTTGATAGCTGCTATTACTGCCCTAATGAACGGCCTTTCATCCGCTCAGTTAGCCGCGGCACACCCTGTGAGCGGCGGAACCTATGAATATGGCTACCGATTTTTGAGCCCGCTAAGTGGTCGGGTTGCCGGTTGTCTTTTTGTTGCTGCCAAAAGCGCCTCTGCGGCAACAGCGGCGCTGGCTGTCGCCTGGTATATTAGTCTTACTTTCAACATATCTGCACAAGTTGTCGAGTATATTGCTGTCAGTCTGCTGCTTATGTTTACCGTGCTGGTGTTATCGGGTATTCGCCGCACAAATTGGCTCAACGCATTGCTGGTTCTAATAAGCCTGCTGGGCTTACTTACCTTCATTGGAATTGGCTTAACCAGTAATGCTATTTCTAGAACAGACACTGCCGACTCTTCATCTTTATCATTGTTTCACGCCGCGGCACTAACGTTTGTCGCTTTCACCGGGTACGGAAGAATTGCAACAATGGGAGAGGAAATACGTGAGCCCCGACAAAATATACCCAGAGCAGTTATCATTACGCTTGCAGTTATCAGCACTATTTATATCGCGGTGGGCTATACGATTTTGCATTTGGGAGGTATTAAATCGTTCGAACAAAGCAAATTTAATATTGCGACCCTGATCTCTAATCATAACTGGAGCAGGCTTGTAGTAATTGGCGGTGTAATTGCCATGAGCGGCGTCGTGCTTAATTTAGTGTTAGGCGTTTCTCGTGTCATTCTTGCTATGGCTCGTCGTGGTGATTTACCTGCCAAGCTGGCGAATGTGAGCAGTGACAGCAAATCGGCTCCAGCAGCGACATGGATGACATTTGCGATAATGTCGGCTATTGCTTTGCTTGGTGGTATTGAATCAGCCTGGACACTAAGCGCTTTTACCGTGTTACTTTATTACGGAATCACCAATATTGCAGCACTTAATGTACCACTCTCTGATCGTTTTATACCCAAATGGGTGTCTGTATTTGGCTTACTGAGTTGCTTTGGACTGATAGCGCTAGCAACTCTTTCTTACGTCATTGCGTAGTCCGCTCCCAGTCAATTTGTAAACGTCGCCTAACCGCGTTAAGCCATATTAAATAATTGACAATATAAGGATCAATGAGTGACACACATGGTTGGAAGCAAACTATAATGACGTCTGACTCACCCACCAATTTATTTATTCGTCTGGCAGTTGGCTGTGTTTTTTTACCCGAAGGTATTCAGAAGCTAATCTTTCCTGAAATTCTAGGCTCGGGTCGCTTTGCAGATATTGGCATTCCATGGCCTGAGCTAATGGGACCTTTCGTGGGATGGGTCGAGCTGATATGTGGGTTATTCATTCTGCTTGGTTTCGCCACCAGAGTCAACGCTATCCCGCTGACGGGCATCATGATTGTTGCACTAATTTCAACGAAAGTGCCGATCTGGCTTGGGGAAGATTGGTGGATATTCAATGTGCGAGAGTTGGATCGTTACGGCTTTTGGAGTATGGCTCATGCATCTCGCACCGACTGGGCAATGTTAATGGGATCGATTTATCTTCTGATTGCTGGCGCAGGGCGGTGGTCCGTTGATGCATGGTTAACGCGTAGAAAGTATAGTCGTTTGGCCGATTAAAGGTAAGCGTCACATAAACCACACAACCGGCCAAGATAATTGTCGCTGAGATGATTTCGGTGCCACCCGATCACGCGTTTCGGTTTAATCCGATCATTGATTTCGGTCTATCCGAACAGTCTTTGGCGGGTCAGTTTGATTGACCGTTTTTGTCGGCGTTGATGTGCCAGGGCAGCAGTTGGTCGAGGTCATCACCGTCGTTGAGTAGCGGCAGTTGCTCGAACAACATCATGAGATAGTCGACCGGCATCAGGCCGTTGGCCTTGGCGGTTTCGACCATGCTGTACAGGATAGCGCTGGCCTGCGCGCCGCCTCGTGAGTTTGAGAACAGCCAGGCTTTGCGACCGATAACGAACGGTTTTATTGCGCGCTCGGCACGGTTGTTATCGATATTAACGTGGCCGTCATGCAGGTAAACCTGCAGTTTGTCCCATTGTTTAAGCGTGTAATGGATGGCTTTGCCGAGCAGTGACTGCGGGTTGACCTGCAGCGCCGACTTATCCAACCAGGTTTTTAGCTTGTCCATCACAGGTTGTGCTAAGGCGGTGCGTTTTTCCTGCTTTTGCACCGGGCAGGCGTCTTTGATTTTCTGCTCAACGCCGTACAGTTTCTGGATAAAGCTCAGCGCCTGGTCGGCTTTGCCGCTTTTGCCTTTACCTTGTACGGTTTTGGCTTCAATAAACTTACGACGGGCATGCGCCCAGCAACCGGCCAGCCGGGCGCCGGTTTGCTCATAGCCCTGATAGCCGTCCACCTGCAGTGGACCGCAATAGTCAGCTAAAAACGCAGCGGGGTGGGCGCCACCGCGCCCGTCCTGGTAATCATACAGCACGATATTCGGTGATTTATCCGGCCTCGGCTTATCGGTGCCACAGCCGTAAACCCACATGTAGCATTTGGATTTATCCACATCGAGCACGTTTAAGGTCGTCTCGTCAGCCCAGAGAGCCGGTTGTTTTAGCAGGATGTCGTGCATGCGCTGATAAAGCGGCCGCAGTTTGTCGCTGACGGTCAACATCCAGCGACTCATGGTCTGGCGACTCAACTCGATGCCGTATTGTTTGAACATCGCTTCCTGACGATACAGCGGCAACCCGAACTGGAACTTGGCGCTGATGATTTGTGCCAGCAAGCTCGGCGTTGCGATGCTCTTGGGCAGTAGGCTCGGTTTAACCAGTGCGATTTTGACAGCGGTTTGTGTGCCGTGCTTTTCGCAGGCGCGGCAGCTGTATTTCGGGCGTACATGGCGCACCACCCGGCTGGTGGCCGGGATAAATTCCAGCTCTTCGCTGGTTTCCTCGCCCATACGGTGCAAGTCATGGCCACAACAGTCACAGACTTTGTCTTCGTCTGCGATATCGTGCAACACCTCTTCGCGCGGCAATGATTCATCAATACGCGGGCGGCGCGGTTTTTTACGGGTGTAGGTAACGGTTTGCTCTGCGGCTACTTCTTCCGCTGTCGGCTCAAGAGCCTCTTCAAGCTCGTTAAACAATTCACCCTGACCGGGCAGCCCTTCGCTACTGGCACCGAAGCGTTTTTGCACCAACAGTTGCCACTGCTCTCTCAGGTAATCGAGTTGATGTTGCAAACGCGACTTCTCAGCCTGCTCTGTTTGCAGCTGAGATTGCATGTCGAGAACCATCTTTTTCAGGCTCTCAACATCATCCGGGAGTGTGTTTGCATCGCTCGTTTTCATGGGGGCTATTATACCCCAAAAATACCGTCGAAGCCGTTGTTTTAGCGGGTTTACTTAGACCAATTCGTGATCGTAAAACGGTTTTTATGCAGGATCTTTATAAGCCGTTTTCGATCAGATGGTGGCACTAAAATGCAATGGCTGATGGCCTTTCATCAGGGTAATATCGAGGCCCTCGAGCAACCACTGCCATTGCTGTGCGCTTAAATTAAGGACATCGCCTTTTACCTTGCGCGGCCATTTAAACTTATTCTTTTCCAACCGCTTATACCAAAGACAAAAACCGGTTTTGTCCCAGTAAAGCGCCCGGACTTTATCGCGCCGGCGGTTGCAGAACACAAACACGGCACCGCTGAACGGCGAGCGGTCCATCTCGGCTTCGACAATAGCACTGAGGCCATTGATGCTCTTGCGAAAATCGACCGGCTGCTTATACAAATAAATCGCCGGCGGCTCGACGAACATCTTCATACGCTGAGGGCTTTGACCAGCTCAGCCACCCAGCGGGGCGATACCGACATCGGCAATACTAACTGCGCATCGCCGACGCGAACCTGCATGGCCGCCGCGGATGCCGGCGACGACTCAGTCGCCACCTGTGCAAAACCGGTACTCTCGGTTTCCTGCTGCAACTGACGGCGGCGCTGACTAAAGTAGTTCGGATTAATACCCCGGGCTTCACAAAACGCCTTGCGGCTTAGACCGCTTTGCTCAAACTCATTAATTAGCGCCTGCCACTGCGCTTTAGAGCGGTATGCTCGACTCATAAATCACCTCGTTGGTTAGAACGTGGCGATAAATTAGGCTATCTGCAACGTGCTGACTAGGCGTGGTTTATGTGACGCTTACGATTAAAGCAGGTTGCGCAGGAGCATAACATAAACCCAGCCAACTTATTGTTACCCGGCAGGATTTGCTCATTAAAGGGGCGTCAAATGGAACATAGAGACTTATATACCGGATTTATTCGCCTTCATATTTTACATCATGCAGCACAGGAGCCTATTTTTGGCATGGGAATGATTGAAGAGCTTCGCCATCATGGCTATCAAATTAGTCCTGGTACCTTGTACCCAATGCTGCATAAGCTTGAAAAATACGGTTGGCTCACCTGTTCGACGAAAGAGGTAAATGGCAAAACTAGAAAGTATTATCGCTGTACAATGGAAGGGCTAAACGCGCTGAATGAAGCGAAGATTAAATTAAAGGAATTGATAGGCGAGTTGTTGTAAGCTACCAGCAACGGAACGCTCAACGGTTTTAATTACATAATGTGGTGTGGTGACTGGACTATTCTGACAAAAGACGAGGAATTATGTACAGTACCACTGACTATGGCAAAGCTTGACTACGTTGTCACTCTCAAAACGCTTTTAAGCAGACAGATGAGAAAAAAATGAATCGATTTTATTCGTGTCGAGACAGCGAGATCCCTCCCATTTTCAGGTAGCCGGTTTTTCACAGGTACCGCTCATGGTCATGAATACTTTCGAGGCCGAGCAGCTTATCAAAAGAAAACCCGTAGCTGATTCTACCCCGGCTAGCATTCTAAGATGTCCGGTTGGCTCAATACTGCCAAGGCCAAGCGTAGTGATTGTTGTCAAAGAAAAATAGAAAATATCGACAGCTGCAGCAGGCTGTTTAAAACCTCCCAATTCCAGGGTCAGCCCTGTTGCATAGGCCAATGCAAAAATGACAGCAAGTAAAAGCTGGCTGCAAATAGCAATGAATACCACGGCCTGTGTTTTTGTCCAAACTTTACTCAGTTTTCCGACAAATTTGTCAGCAACCACCGATATATTAAAAAGGTGTAAAGCCACGCTTAATAACAGCGCTATCGCGCTGATAATTATTGCAAAAAGCATAGCTATTCCTCCAGTGGTACGAATCTTGAACTCACGTATATTTGTTCATTTATTCCCTCTTGGCGAGAGAATATTACACAAATAGTCTTTTCTTAAGTAAGGATTACATATGAAATACTCAAAATTTGCTGCAATGATTGTAACATCGACTGCCGCGATGTTTATCATGATGTACCTGAACACGTACGCAATATCGCATGTATGGTTCAGTGAAACGCGAACTTATATGGCATTGTATATGGGAGCGGGCATGGCAATCATCATGTTGGCGTTTATGCTGGGTATGTACAATAATAAAAAGCTTAACGTGACTATTTTTCTGATGGCAGCAGTGATCTTCGTCGCTTGCGTTTATCTTGTGCGTTCTCAAAGTACCGTATCTGACACTGCCTATATGAAAGCGATGATCCCTCACCATTCCATTGCCATTCTTACCAGCGAGCGCTCCAATATCGAGGATGTGCGGGTGCGTGAACTGGCAGATGGGATTATCAAAGCGCAACGAAAAGAAATTAAAGAGATGGAATGAGGGTCGGCCGGGATTCGTGTAAAATTCGCCAAAGAGAAGTTAACTTTTTGAAAATAATGCCTATTTATAAATTCAATAAACGTTATTTTTATTAAAAGCTGGTTAGTTCGTGTTGAAATAACTCAAGAAATCGACGTGTTCCGGAACGATTGCCTGCCCAAAAATCACTGAAAATATCTGTTATTACCCCGCATAGAACCTTCTTTCATTGAGGTTAATACCTTAAAGGGGAGATAAATTATAAGTTTATCTCCCTTTAGGCAATTTCAGTCACACCCCAGTGCTTATTCGCTTTGTTTAGCGATGGATTTCTGTGCTTTTAACGCTGAGCGTATTCCTTGCGCCAGTTTTTCGGGATCTCCTTTGCCCCAATAATGTAAAAAGTAATAAGGAGGAGTTTCACCAACCATATGGTTGTGCAACGCAACAATATGAATATTGGCCTCGCGTAATGCATGCATCACAGCTTGGACTTCGTCAGCGGTCATAGCGAAATCTCCGTCAACAACCGCATGCTCTTTATTGCCAGAGAAAGCTGCCCAGGTTGACAAACCCATTGGCGCACCAAATTCAGTACCATGCATCGTCGCGGAACGTTCAAACGTGAACTTGAGTACTTCGCCGTTGAGACTGCCCTCGGCTCCCAAAATACCTTCAAGTGCCTCAGTTTTGTACTCCCCGGTAATATCAGGAACACTGCCTGGGAAGCGATCTACTGGTTTGGCGTGTTGTTTACGAACTTCCTTAATAGCATCCCACATCGCTTTTACGCCTTCGGCAAGCTTTGCAAGGTTTTTTCCGTGGCCACCTATGTGCATAAAGTAAACAGAAGGGCTATCAAACACAAAGTGGTTGTGGAGTGCTGTGATTTCTAGGTCGTGTGCGAAAGCTGCGTCCATCGCAGGCGTGATTTCATCTTCGAAGACCACGGTATCGCCCATCAGCATAAAACCGCCGTTAGGCATTTCTTTAAAGCCAGCCCAACTTCCCAACCCGGCCGGAGTAGGAAGCTTTAGGCCGTCAACCATGACAGGCACATCGTCGCGCTGCCATCCCACGCGCACAACACCATTCGCTTTTACCGTTGCAGGTGTGTCGACGATGTCACTGATAATATCAGCACTGTCACCGCCGGGTGAGCTTGCAAAAACGACAGGTGCATACAAAAATAATGCGCAGGCAATCAAGAGCATTTTGGGTGAGAGAATATTCATAACCATCTCCATTGATGTCAGGAGTGTTTGATAGTACGCGTGATTATGACGTATATCAACGAGTCGGAGTCAAGTCCGAGTAGAGAACTATCTCACGACCGGTACTCGAATTAAGACTCTCCGTGTGGGGAGAAGGTTTTAAGTTGCCCGGAAGTAAACCAGTGCTCAATCATTTCTTTTTGTGTTGCAATCACCGCGTTCAGTTGCACTGATTCATGCTCTAACGCCTGTTTTTCCTGCGTAAGCTCCGTGAGCGATGTTTGTAAGCGCTCCTGTTTGTCTTGGGCACCTTGTAATTCGCTCGTTACGCTTACAAACCGGTTGTCCAGTCGATCGTACTGTTGTTTTAACTCGGATAGCTGAGCGTCCGTGCTTCGACTTTCCTGGTATACGGCGTCGTAGTGTCTTTTAAGCTCCGTCAATTGGGTTTCCAATTGGGTATTGCGTTGCGTCAGCTCTGAATAACTGTGCTGCCGTGCGGTCAATGCCTGCTCCAGCTCGTTGATCTCACTTTGCAGCCCCTGAACGTCGCGCTCGTAGCGCCGCTGCTCGTGCTCTCGTTGCTCACGGACCGAATCACGATAATGATTTAACGCTTCCCGGGCTTGTGTGTGTTTTTCTTCCAGTGACGCAATACGCTCATCTTTTTCAGACAGGCGTTGTTTCTGTGAGGACAGATCGGACTGGAGCCGCTCATTATCTACCTCCAGCCGGTGGTTTGTCTCCTGAAGTTGCTGTTGTTGCTGCTCGGCTTGTTTCAACGTTTGCAGCAGCTCTTCAACATGCGCTTGTGTGGCCAATAACTCCTGGCTTTGTTGCTCAAATCGCTCCTGCCACGCCGTCACCTGCTCGCTATGCCGCTCTTCTTGGGCTTCCAGCGTCTGATGTGCCTCAGCTTTGAGACGACCGGAGAGTTGGTTGACCAACGCGATGAGCTCGTCACTTAAAGACTCTGAAAGTGCCGTTTTGTCGTCTTCGGTTTCCAGCTCTTTTAAGTAACGGTGAATGGTGGTCTTTGAGCCGGTATTCCCGAGCTCGATACGAACGGCATCAATGGAAATTGACTCTCCTCGTGCGAGTAACGCATTGCGCGCCTGCTCGACCGCCTTTTTGGTTATACCGCCTCTGGCCATTCTGTCCTCCTGATGATTTCATACTGAGGTATGTAATATGTATTTACATATTAAACTATATTTCAAATTTGTCTAATTTAAACTGTTTTTAATATTAGATAATCTGAAATTATGATGGGTTAGCCTGTTTCTTATTGATTTATCGGCTATTCTGTTACGTAATAAACGAGAATAAGCGACTGAGCAGTACAGAGCACCGACGGTCAATTCGAGCCGTCAACTGTACTGTCCGAATGAGGACATCATGAGTGATTTGGATCGATACCTGCACGCCGCGACCCGGGAGAATACACGGCGCAGTTATCAATCAGCCATTGAGCACTTCGAGGCGCACTGGGGCGGCCGGCTGCCGGCCACAGCGGAGCAAATTGCCCGGTATCTGTCGGATCATGCCGGTGTGTTGGCGCATAATACGCTGAAGTTACGGCTGGCCGCGCTGGGACAATGGCATCAGTCGCAGGGCTTTGTCGATCCCACCAAATCGCCGTTGGTTCGTAAGGTGTTAAAAGGGATCCGCGAGTTGCATCCGGCTCGTGTTAGGCAGGCGCGCCCCATACAACTCGAAGCCCTGGAGCAGACCTGTGATTGGTTAGATCATTGTCGCCTGGCCGTACCAACCATCAATGCCACCTCTCTTCGGGCGAGCCGGGATAAAGCGCTGCTGCTCATCGGATTTTGGCGGGGATTCCGCAGTGATGAGATCACCCGGCTGAATGTAGAGAACATTGATTTGGCGCCGGGTGAAGGCTTGTCGATCTACTTACCCCGCAGTAAATCCGACAGAAACAATCAGGGTCAGGCCTATCGTACACCGGCGTTGTCGACGCTTTGCCCGGTTCAGGCCTATCAGGATTGGTTAAACGATGCAGCGATCACCGAAGGCCCTGTGTTTCGAGGGATCAACCGATGGGGGCAAATGGCTTCACTGCCCATGAATTCGGCCAGTGTGTTGCCCTTATTACGGCAACGCCTGAAAGAAGCGGGTGTGTTAGAGGCTGAGCAGTACAGTAGCCATTCACTGAGACGCGGATTTGCCAACTGGGCGACCCAGCAAGGCTGGTCGCTGAACGAGCTGATGGAGTATGTTGGGTGGCGCGATCTCCAGTCAACCGTGCGCTACCTGGAAGCCTCTACCCCCTTTGAAACGATGCCCTCCAATGCTCAAGTGGTACGCCAGAGTAAAAAACTGACCGAAGCCACGCCCATTGTACTTACAGTTGAACTGCGCTTATTAAAACTTGATCACAAAACACGAGCAGAGCGAACCGTTCAAAAACGTCTCGAGCGGTTCGGCTTAAAGGCCTTTAGTGAGAACGTGGAACAGATAGAGCCGCATGGTTATCGACTACAGTTGGCACCCGGGCATCAATCGGGGCTCGATACGGTGGCCGACGAGTTACTGGATCGGCTGCATAGCATTGCCAGTGACGAACGTTATTATCTGGAAGCGGTGATCCGCGAACCGGAAACGCAGCGCCAATGGGAATAACAGAATGAGAGGCGGTACCGTGCCATGACACAACGAGTGCAAACCGCGTATCCGAAACTGGAGGCGCACTTTACCTATGCCATTTTATCGGCCCGGTATCACCCGACGGAAAATGAACGCCAATGGGCGGCGAGCATTTCACAACCCATCGCCCGCTTAGGTTTTTTGGTGCAACTGAAACTGGTGCAACGACTCGGTTACTTTCTGTCACCCGCGGAGGCACCAAGCCCCATCATTGAGCACATCCGAAAAGTCGCCGACATTCACGTAAAACCCACCCCTGAGCAATGGGCAAACTATCAACGCTCGGGTACCCGGCAACGTCACATTACTCAGATCCGCCAACATCATGGGATCCGGCGTTTTACCCAATTAGAGCACGGCTGGTTACGTCAGGTCGCTGAAACCGCGGCGCTTACGAAAGAAGCCATTACCGATATCATCAACGTGATGCTCGAAGAGCTCGTTCATCACCGTTTTGAGTTACCCGGACTCAGTGTCTTAGAGCGACAGGCCCAACAGAGCCGACAACAGGTCAATGATCAGCTGTACGCAGGGATCACGACAAAACTGAGTACGGTGGCTAAAAAACAGTTGGATCGGTTGCTGTCAACGCAAGTCTCATCAGGCACGTACAGTGACTGGCAGCGACTCAAACGTGAGCCTAAAAAACCGACCAACAAGGCGATCCGAAGTTACTTACATCACGTGGAATGGCTGCGGACGCTGGAAACCCAAATGCCAACCTTGTCATTACCCACCGCCAAGTACCGGCAGTTTATGCTGGAAGCCCGGGCACTGGATGCCAAAGAAATGCGCGACTTAAGGCCCAACAAACGGTACGCTCTGGCCGTGATCTTGATCCGCAGTCAACACGGACAGGCGCTGGATGATGTGGCTGAGCTGTTTATTAAGCTTATACGAGGGCTGGAGAGACAGGCGCAAGACAACTTACAACGCTACATCCTGCAGCAACAGGCACAGACGAACGAGCTCATTGGCACCCTGCGCGATATGCTACTGGAAATGGATACGCCCGGCAGTGCCGCAGAGCGTCTCAAACGTCTCGATGAACGCGCGGGTCCGGATAAAGAAGCGCTGATGGCAAAATGCGATGAGCACCTGGCTTACTCCGGCAATAATTACTATCCCTTTCTTTTGCGGCCTTATCGCACCAAACGGTCGCTGTTATTCAATTGCCTGTCCATCCTCACATTGCGCAGCACCTCCAGCGACAAAACCACCGAACGTCTGATACGTTGTCTGTTATCGTTGCGCGATGTCCGTCAGGAGCACATTGACACACGCTATGTGTTGGAGGCCTTTGATGGTGTCAAAGGCAGTAAATGGTTATCTACTGCCTGGAAAAAGCTGGTACTGGGACCGCCCAAGCGGGACGACGATTTTATGACGTTTCACCGCAAATATCTGGAGCTGTGCATTTTACTCCACATTAAACAGGAATTGGCATCTGTGGATCTGTACGTGGTCAACAGCGAGCAATACAAGGATTATCGCAAGGGGCTGATTGATGAGGCAACCTACGCACGCGAGCTGCCACGCTACGCGCAGCAGGTCGAATTACCACTGGAGAAGCCCGGTGAACTCATTCAGCATTTGAAATCTAAACTGGCGCGGTTGGCACAGCGAGTGGATGAACGTTTTCCGGAAAATACCTACGCTCAGATAAAAGAGGGTCGGATCAGTTTAAAGCGATTATTAACACAGCGACCCGGAGCGGCCATCCAGCGTGTGGATGATGCCATCAGCCAACAACTGGAGCCAACGAGCATCGTTGACATTTTGGTGGACAGCGAACGTTGGTTAAATCTCAGTGATTTATTTTATCCCTTGTCCGGCCAACAAAGCCGGGTGGATGATCCGGCCAGACGTTTCGTTACTACGTTATTTTGTTACGGATGCAATTTAGGGCCCACACAAACGGCGCGCTCTATCAAGGGGATCAGCCCTAAGCAGGTGGCCTGGTTGAACTTAAAACAAGTGACGGATGATCGTTTAGATAAGGCCATTGCCAACGTCATCAATGCATACAACCAGTTCGATCTGCCGAGGTTCTGGGGCAGCGGGCAGCACGCGTCGGTAGACGGAACCAAATGGGAGTTGTACGAGCAGAACCTGATGTCTGAGTACCATATTCGCTACGGTGGCTACGGCGGCATCGGTTACTACCACGTATCCGATACCTACATTGCGTTATACAGTCATTTTTTGTCCTGTGGTGCCTACGAGGGAAACTACTTAATTGACGGACTACTGAATAACCAATCCGAGATCCAGCCTGAGTTTTTACACGGCGATACTCAGTCGCAAAGTTATCCGGTATTCGGGCTCTCGTACTTGCTGGGTATTCAATTGATGCCGCGGATCCGAAACATCCATGATTTAAATTTATTTCGACCCGACAAGACCTGCCGCTACGAGCACATCGATCAACTGTTTGCCGGCAGCATTGATTTTGCGTTGATTGAGCAGCTGCTTCCCGACATGCTGAAAATCATTTTATCCATAAAATTGGGCCGCATGCCCGCATCGTCTTTGTTACGCCGACTCGGCACATACAGCCGGAAAAACAAACTGTATTTTGCGTTTCGGGAGTTGGGCAAAGTGATCCGAACACTGTTTCTCCTGAACTACATTGATAATGTGGACTTACGGCAGGTCATTCAGTCAGAAACCAATAAATCTGAAGAGTTTAACGGTTTTATTAAATGGCTGTTCTTCGGCGGTGAAGGTGTTATTGCACAAAATGTCCGTCACGAGCAAAATAAAATCGTGAAGTACAATCATCTAGTGGCGAACATGGTCGTGCTGTACAACACCGAGCGCATGACGCGTGTGCTCAAGCAGCTAATGGAGGATGGTACCGAAATCACTGCCGACATTATTGCCGGGTTGTCGCCATACCGAACCGCGCACATTAATCGTTTTGGTGATTATATACTGGATATGAACCGGCAGGCACTGCGCCCGGATTATCGTATTGAGGTACTGAATAAGCCAAGCGATCACGAATAGCCAACTTCCTTTTGATGTCGCACTGCAAGGATGATCGTTTCAAAGCCATCGTAACGGTAGAGTGCAACATAACCGCTTTGACCAAAATCAATGAGCCACTCTCTGAATTCAATGGGCATATCATCCAGCGGGCGGCCAATTTCGGGTTGACCAGCCAAAATAAGGACGTTTTGGCGGATGCTTTTGACGGCCTTACGGGCCACTATCGGATCTTTCTCTCGCAAAAAATCATGCAGACGTTGCACATCCGCTAAAGCGGCCGGGGACCAAATTACTTGTGACACGTTGGCAACTCAGCATTGTCACCCGATTCAAGTTTGGCTAACCATTCATCGGCTTCCGCTGCCGTCAAATGCAAACCATTACGTTGGTAATCTTCCCAGGCACGACGTGCATCTTGCTTAAACGTTTCACGTTTTTCTTCACGTTCAACATAATCCTGGATCGCCTGACGCATGATCCAATGCGCTGAGCGATGACGAACATCTGCTAAGTGCTGCACGCGTTTTTTCATATCGTCATTCAGTTTTACGGATGTTGCCATTTCTAACCTACCTAAGTATTAAAAGGTACTACCGTTTAATACTATCGCAAAAATGTCGTGTTATCCAATAATGTTTACTGAATAATAAATCAATGTCTTACCGTATGTTTTCAATTAAGCTAGTGCTGCCAACAGCACTAATCCAAAACAACTCAGCAAACCAAGAATAGATACCCATTTCGGTATAAACCGTTGTGTCTGAGAGACTTTCAGTGCAGCTATGTTCGTGATCCCGTAATAAATTAATACGGTGAAGGCACTGAGTGTCCAGGCGGCTTTAATCCCCCCAAACAAAGCGATTAGGGACATTATCGCGAAAGTTATCCATGTCGCTGCCGGTGCTGATTTACTATCGCCGCTCAACCCTGCCACTTTCGCTGGTAGATCGCCGCGCCGGCCCATTGCAAGAATGACACGGGACACCCCTAACACCAGGTTCAGAACGACACCACTCATGGCGATTACGCCTCCAGTAACCACAAGCCATCGCCAGCTATGATTAGGGATCAAGTTAGCAATATTGAAATTACTTTGCTCGAATGACTGAATACCACCTAAATGCAAAATCGTAAGGCCGACCGCAATGTAAATAGCGCTAATAACAGCCAGTGTTATGATGACGGCTTTGGGGATGTTTCGACGTGGAGCACTAATCTCTTCACCCATGGTTGCAATCCTTCCATACCCCGTAAAAGCAACAAACATCAGTGCTGCTGCGTGGAATAGTGACAAGGAAGATGATGTGACTGGGTCTACTCCAGACATGCCGCTACTGCTTAAGCCTATTCCTACGAAAGCAATTAAGCCTAGTAAACTGACGAAAACCAATAATGCATTAAGCCAATTTGTCCGGCGTACACCAGACAAGACTAGCACGGTAAACGTTAGCAGTAGTCCGACAGCGATAAATTTGACGATCCACGGAGGGACATTCAAGCCTAGGCTAATATACCAGGCAACCGCAAGCGCGGCCGTAGCTGCAGAAGCGCTTTTGGCTATAACAAAAAGTATACCAGCAATTCGGCCACTAAACGGGTTCAGGAACTGGTAACCGTATTCATACGTTCCGCCGCTAACCGGGTGCGCAACGGCAAGCTGTGCCGACGATAGACCGTTCATTAAGGCAGTCGCAGCGGCGACCAGTATGGCCAAAACCAAGCCTGAGCCCGCAATTTCAGCGCTTAAACCAACGCTGACATAGGCTCCCGTACCAACGATTGAACCCAGACCGATGACAAGTGCACCAAATAAGCCCGTTTCCCTAACTAACTTGTTCGACACGTCAATAACTCCTATTCTTGCTCGAGCTCAAATAGCGATTGATTGTTCATATAGCCAACACCTTCTGCCTGATGACAGGCCATGCAAGCGCGTTTGGCTTCTCCGAAAGCATTCCATGCAGTCTCTTTATCAGCGCTATCAAACGCTTCTTTTACGCTTTCCCATGTTCCATTGAAAAAAATACTATCAGCATTTGGTTTACGCTTAGGGCGCTTTAAGTATCCATTTTGAATAGTGGTTCTGATTTTTCGCCAGTGATAACCGGCTAGCTGATAATTTTCACGCGTCAAAGCCTCATGAACCTTTTCATAACGCTCTCCAACTTCCCACATGGGTTGATCAAAGCCGCGTAAATACCCTTGAATAAGTTGAAAACGTTCTTCACTTGAGTCCGCATTTAAAATCCAGTCATTCGGGTTTTCCTCTTGTGCTAAACTGAACGTGCTAAACAGTAACGCATAGGCCAAGAGCAAGGGGCGTGATAAAACTTTCATAGTTTCTCCTTGAATAACACAAGTTCTGGCGTACTTAAGAAATAAATATCGGATTTCGATATCGATACTCGATAACGATAGTATTGCTGAGGGTAAAATGCAAGATAGAGATTTGTTTTCTGGTTTTATTAAGTTACATATATTGCACCATGCTGCCCACGAGGAAATATTTGGCGCTGGGATGATAGATGAGCTAAGCACTCACGGCTATAAACTCAGTCCCGGGACACTCTATCCGATGCTGCATAAGATGGAAGTAAATGGTTATTTAAGAAGTGAAAAACGCGAAGTCAACGGGAAAATTCGTAAATACTATCGTTGCACTGAAGATGGTCAACGAGCACTGAGCTTAGCAAAGGAAAAAGCTCGTGAATTATTTGGCGAGCTTTTGGAACCTCAGGCTTAGGCCAGTTGACGCGATATTACGTTATCTAAAAAATGGTAAAACCATTAAATATCAATACATTAGGATTCTTTTGGCGAATTCTGTACGAATCCCGGCAGACCCTCCTTAATGCCGAATGTTAGCGCTATTGAAAGGCATGTCGGCCAGCTCGCCTACAATCCGCTGTCGGTCAAAGACGGGCAAAAGCACGGATCTCATAAAGACGGCTCAGATTGTTGCGAGGACGGTTGCTTCTGCACAATGGCGAATTGCAATCATGTATCGACGTTGGCTTGTTTCTCTCACAGCCATTTAGCGCTCAACTATGCTGAGCAATATGATTTTATTAGCCTTGCCGTTCCTGTAGGTATTTATTCCCCCCCATATCGACCACCCATAGCCTGACTTTCGAATACCCCAACAAGATATTTTCCCAGGTTGAAGTTTTTCTGCCTGAATACAATCATATTTAAAGGCTAACTTTATGCGTAATTCATTTAATGATGGTCGTCGCAGATTCGTTCTTGGCGCTATGACTGCGAGCGCAGCGGCGGCCCTGACTAAGGTCAGTCCGCTTTGGGCCGCGCCCGCTGGTCGTCACTTTAAAGATCAGGTGCTGACTGATGACATTAAAAATCTGACGATTTCTGAGGCCAATTTAGCAATAGGCTCAAAAACTGGCCTGCCTATTACCATCAACGGCCAGATGCCGGGGCCCCTGATAAGGCTAAAAGAAGGTCAGCGTGCTCAACTGAATGTTACCAACCGACTTGAACAAGATACGTCTATTCACTGGCACGGCATTATTTTGCCCGCTGGGATGGATGGAGTACCAGGCGTTTCGTTTGCTGGGATAAAGCCAGGTCAGACATTCAATTATGCGTTTGATGTAGTGCAAAACGGAACATATTGGTATCACAGCCACTCCGGTCTTCAGGAGCAACGCGGGCATCTTGGCCCACTCATCGTTGAGCCTGCCGACGGGGACATCGGCGCAGACCGGGAACACACTATCATCCTAAGTGACTGGACCTTTGCTGACCCTCACGACGTGATGAGAAAGCTGAAAGTGGCTGAGGGTTATTACAATTACCAAAAGCGAACTATCTTCGACACATTGGAAGATGTTGAAAAAAAAGGTCTTAGCGAAACATGGAAGGAACGCGCCATGTGGGGCGCAATGCGCATGAGCCCTCGTGACATCGCAGATGTCACAGGCAGCACTTACACCTACCTGATGAATGGCCGCACCCCAGAGGATGACTGGCAGGCGCTGTTTAATGTGGGTGAGAAAGTGCGTTTACGCATCATCAACGGTTCTGCTATGACCTACTTTGATTTTCGTATTCCGGGATTAGAGATGACGGTTGTTGCTGCTGACGGTCAGCCCGTTAAGCCGGTCAATGTAGATGAGTTCCGAATTGCAGTAGCTGAAACTTACGATGTCATTGTCCAACCAAAAGAACGAAAGGCTTATACCTTTTTTGCTGAGAGTTTTGACAGAAGCGGCTATGCCCGCGGTACGCTCACCCCATCGATAGGTATGACCGCAGCGATTCCACCACAACGAACCATCACGGAGCGCGGCATGGCAGCCATGGGCATGGACATGTCAGGGATGGACGGAATGAACATGCAAAAATCAGAAAGCATGAAAGAAGGGATGACTTCTTCAGAGATGGATATGAAGAAAATGGCACAGCATGGCGAACATACAATGCATAGCAACATGATGCAGGGGGATATGAAATCTTCACGGGTGCTGCCCGTAGAAAAGATAGACATTGTTCATAGTGAAGACGGGCATGGTCAAGGCGCCGCTATGATCGCACAAAATCCACGGCCGCGTTTAGACGAGCCGGGCATTGGGTTGGAAGACAGTCCACATCGCGTATTGGTTTACGCTGACCTAATAGGCGAACATGCATGGCCTGATGAGCGAGAGCCAGAGCGTCAAGTCGAGCTTCATTTAACAGGAAACATGGAAAGATACATGTGGTCGTTCGACGGCAAGAAGTTCCGCGAAGTAGATGGGTATGTCCGTTTTAATTTTGGAGAGCGGCTTCGTCTAGTTCTGGTTAACGACACCATGATGGACCATCCCATTCATTTACATGGTATGTGGATGGAACTGGAAAATGGCCAGTATCCAAGACCGAGGAAGCATACCATCAGCCTCAAACCCGGTGAGAAAGTATCGTTGCAGATTAGCGCAGATGCACCCGGAGAGTGGGCTTTTCATTGTCACCTGCTTTACCACATGGAAGCGGGCATGTTTCGTGTTGTTCAGGTTGCATAGGAGATGAAGATGAACAAGATATTGTCAACAGGGCTCATCGCCTTTGCTCTAGGCTTCAATAATATGGTAATGGCGCAGTCAAAAGATAACTGGCCGTCTCCTATTCCGAATGAGAACTTTGGTCAGGTACTGTTTGACCGACTCGAGTATACGCGAACTGATGAACAACAAAATCGGGCTGTGTGGGATATGCAGGCCTGGTATGGCGGTGATTATCATCGCTTAGTGTTTAAAAGCGAAGGTGAAAATACCCAAAACGACGGCATGCCCACGGATCTTGAACGCGCCGAGGTACTTTACGGGTACCTCGTTTCTGCTTTCTGGTCTGTGCAGGTCGGCGTTGGTACGAAAGGCGAAATGTCGTCAGATGCTGACATGGAAAACTATGCGGTGATCAGTTACCAGGGACTCGCCCCCTATTGGTTTGAAATGGAAAACTCACTTCGTATCAACGAAGACGGTGACATGCAGTTCATCAATGAAACAGAATACGACTGGCAGTTAAGTCAGGTTTCCTATCTGCAACCGCGCCTGGAAGTAGTAGCTAACCTCACCGATTCGGAAAAATATAACCGTCAAAGCGGGCTGAGTAACATTCGTATCGGTTTGCGATACCGCCATGAGATAGTGAGGGAGATAGCGCCCTATGTTGGCGTTTATTACAGCAAAGCCTTAGGGAATACAGCTGATGCGTTAAAAGCAGACGGCGAGTCAACCAGTGAAACTGGCGTAGTAGTAGGGGCTAGGATCTGGTTCTAACACCACGCATAAAAAATAGCCGAAAACATATTTCGGCTATTTTCTCTGTCTACTACGGGAGAGCCAGCAGCGTTCATTCATTATGGTTATTACGCATTATTTGTACTTCACTAGAGAAGATGTGCAGTATGAGCTGCATATTAAATATGCATTATTTTCAACTAACTCTTAACGTTTGAAATATTATCGTATCAGTATATTGAAGGGCATACTAATGATATATCATCCCATCTTCTCTTTAACTGAGATAGATTTTAAAAAAGGAGGATAGGTTAAGGGTAAATATTTGTGAGACTTACTATTATCTATTCGACGTCGGATTTATTAGCATCAAACTTCGCTTAGTAAAAATAACAAAACCACCACTGATTGCGATGCTAATAATCGAAAAATCCTCAAAAATCACTCTACCGGGAAGGAAGCTATGGTCGAAGTCTGTTACCTCTGCTTCACTGGTAATATAAAGCTGCTTATCTAACTCGACGAGGATACCAAAATGCCCATACTGACGAAGTGCTTGCCTGAAACGGGTCGTGCTTTCACTCCAAGTAACGAACCTTCGCTCTGTTGAAGGGATTGCCTGATAAGACGACAGGGCTTTTACTTGTGGTATCGCCTTGTCATAAATTTCATTAAAATCATTCAACAGCTTCTCAAGCAGTGACTCTGCGAGCAACTGAGACTTTACCATTAAAGATGAAATAGTTTCGTTATGATCAATATCAAATTTCTCTTGAACAAGAATATCTCCATCGTCTGGAGTCTCGGTGAGTTTGTGTATGGTAACGCCTGCATATTCTGGGTTATCAATCAAATATGTCAAAGGCGTGGGTCCCTTTCCTTTGGGTAATAATGATGGGTGAATATTGACGGCATATTGTACATCTGTCTTTGGTAATATATAACCATAATCAGCTACGATAAAAATAGTTGTATCAATACTTATATATTGATTAAGAATCTCTTTTACCGGTCGGTCTGAACGCCACTTTATGTTATTCTCATCTGAAATTTTCTTAATGAAGTTCGCGTTACCTTGTAAGTCATTAATAAAAACGACTTCAATACTTATTCTTTTTCTGATTAAAAGTGATAAACAGTTCGAAAACAAATCACTTCCAAAATAAATGATCTTCATATTTGACAGACTCTCTCACATGCTAACTGCAAAGACATTAAAGCTGATGCATTATGGAATAAACATGTCGGTAATGACCATTCCCTTGTTCGAGCACAAGGTTCGCCCCATTGTTTAAACCCCGAATTGAATTATCGTTTTGTATTCTCACTTCTTTGTGTTTTGATAAATATTTTTTCAATTTGTCCTACATCCGCTTGGACAAAGTTAATTAAACTGTTCCTCGTACGTACTCACTTTCTTATAAACCTTACTTGACCCATCATTCATTAACAGGAGTATTTCGTAGGGTTGAAAGCGATCATTAAATTCCATTCCAGGACTTCCTAGCGGCATGGCAGGTACACTTAATCCCACCACGTTTGGCAAAGGATTAGCCTGAAATTGTCGAATAAATTTAGCAGGGATGTGACCTTCAAATACAACACCATGCTGATCTACCGCTGTATGGCAAGATTGATAACGAGGCTCGATTGAATATTGAGCCTTAACTGAAGTTAAGTGTTCATGGTTTATGATTTTTGTCTCAATTCCAGCTTCCTCTATGTGACTTACCCATTTTTTACAACACCCGCAAGACGAGGTTTTGTGAACAGTTAATTGATAAAGATCCTGTGCTACCGCACTCAACGAAAAATGCGCAGTTGCAAAAATTAACGCAGACAAAAATGCTGACTTTTTAGTAATTTTGTATTTCATTGTTTCCCCCCGGGAATGCAGTTCATGGTGCGCAAAGGCACCCATTTAATTTTGACAGAATAAGACTATGCGCTTTCGATGCGCACTAACAATAGCTTAGGAAAGTTTTGGAGGGCGTAGGTAGGGTTTCGACATTACTTCGAAGCTGGGTTGGTCAGTCATTTGAATTTTGCCATCAGGCGTGTGAGCAGATGCCAGAAATAGAACCGGAACAATAACAGAAACTTGATGACAGACCGTCACGAGACAGCTGCATTCATCGGGGCAGTGTTGACCGGAGTCATTCGAGTGAAAGTTATGAACTGAATCAACGATTTCGCCCGAGAAATGATGGGCTGTCGATTGGGCAGAACTTGCCATGACATTGTGATGACTATCCATTTCACATTGCGGAGACGCAACCACGAGTGATTGAGCCACAAGCGCAACCACACAGAAAATTAACACAGTAACTCTGCTAATAATATGTTTCATCACCCCAGCAAGGTAGCAAATTATAAAGATATGTACAACATTAAACACTCAAATCTCTCTGTTAGTTGACGAACCACTGGCCTTATCATTAATTTGTTTGATAGTTTTGATATTTAAAAGATGAGCGCTGCCCTGAGTTTGATCGTTGCGACACATCTCTTGCGTTTTGATCTATTTTCAGTGGAAAAACTTTAAAGGTAAAACAAGACAACTCGTTCAGGTGTGATATGTGGAATGCTAAATAGTCTAAACAAAACGAACAATCCAATTCCATACCAGAAAACTTTACCCAATTAGCGAAAGAGGATGATTGACGATGAATGATCACGAGCATTCAAACAGTAAAGATTCGTTAAGTCTTTGGGGCGCAGTGTCAATGGGAACCGGTGTGATGATTGGCGCAGGTATATTTGCCTTAACCGGTCAAATTGCTGAGCTGGCTGGCACATGGTTTCCTTTTGCGTTCCTGGTAGCGGCAATAATTGCAGGGTTTAGTTCATACAGTTACGTCAAAATGGCGCAGAAATACCCTTCCGCAGGGGGTATCGCCATGTTCTTAAAAAAAGCTTATGGCAGAGGCCTGATGACCGGAGCCTGCGCATTGCTGATGTTTTTTTCCATGGTTATCAATGAAAGTCTTGTTGCCCGTACTTTTGGCACTTATGTTCTACAGCTGTTCGACACCCAGGGCGCTGAGTGGCTCATTCCAGCACTTGGGGTAAGTCTTCTTATTGTTGCGTTCATTGTCAATATTCTCAGCAATCAATTCATTCAGACGCTTTCGTTTATTATGGCTTTTATCAAAATAGCCGGGCTGGCGATTTTGGCAATAGGCGGGCTGTGGGCAACTGGTTTGTCGTTTGAGAGTGTTTCAGCACACCCCCAGGAAACCAGCGCAACCGGATTTCTGGGGGCAGTAGCACTGGGTATTTTGGGCTACAAAGGCTTCACAACAATCACAAACAGCGGCGGAGAGCTAAAACAACCGGAAAAAAATGTAGGAAGGGCCATCATCATTTCTATTTCGATCTGTGTGGTACTTTATGTTTTTGTGGCGGTCGCAGTAGGAGCAAACCTGTCAATTGACGAAATAATACAGGCTAAAGACTACTCTTTAGCTGAGGCATCACGACCTGCCTTCGGCCAGTATGGCGCATGGTTTACTATAGCCTTTGCGATTATTGCCACCTCTTCCGGTGTCGTTGCCAGCATATTTGCAGTTTCTCGCATGCTATCGATGCTTACATCAATGCAACTTGTGCCTCATCGTCACTTTTCGTTACCAGGAGATTTAAGAAGACATTCCTTAATTTATACGTTGGTAATCGCGATCATTCTGACCATATTCTTTGATTTAAGCCGTATAGCCTCGATCGGTGTAGTTTTTTACATCGTAATGGATATTTTCATCCATTGGGGCGTGTTTAAGCATTTGCGAGAAGACGTACACGCTAAAGCCTGGATCCTAGTAAGCGCGATTATTCTCGATTTCGTTGTCCTTTTGGCGTTTTTGTGGGTGAAAGCAAAGTCAGATATCTTCATTGTTTGGGTTTCTGTGGCCGGAGTTCTTATTGTATTTGCGGCTGAGAAGTGGTTTCTAAAGCTACACGCGTATGAAGAAGATGACAAAAATTATAACTGATGTGAGTCACTGTGCAGTATACGA
Source organism: Idiomarina sp. D18 (assembly GCF_057748155.1). NCBI lineage: Bacteria > Pseudomonadati > Pseudomonadota > Gammaproteobacteria > Alteromonadales > Idiomarinaceae > Idiomarina > Idiomarina sp. D18. Next base: position 1,080,827 of record NZ_CM173240.1, on the reverse strand, counting down.
ATCACGCCCACTGGAAAATACAACCGTAGAAGCGGGCTGAATAACGGTCGAAACAGTGTGCCCTGCTGTCATCGGGCAGTAAGGGGAATAACCGGCATTAGCGCGCCGGTTATTTCTTCTCGCGGCATCCTTTAGCCGCTTTTTTGTTGCTTTATTGTATCCAGTATTTCAGCAAACTCTTGTCCCTGCTGCTTTGACTCAGAAGACTGGCTACAGCCCGATTTCTCTGTACTGGGTTGGTCGAGTAATTGCGCAGCGGGCTGCAAGGTTTCTGGATTACTAGTGATCATAGGTGCCTCACTGGTTGGTTAAAAACATTAATACGCAAATACTGTTCCGAAGTTAAGATTTTTAGAGCGAAGTATTTACAAAACCATGCGTCCTGAAGTTGTATATCATACATTATTGGCAATAAACCATCCCAACTTACTGGCTAACAACACACACTGATTTCCCCCTATTATTACACCAACTTCGCATTTGCCATGCCTTTCCAGTCTGTGTGTGCCACACATCATCTGTTGTGGAAAACAAGAGGCGCTGTCAGTATGAAAATATTATTTGGAGAGCTTCAGCAAGCTCTTGGCTTCGCTTAAGATGAATTAGTCTACGTCGTGTTACAGTTTACCCCGATCCACTCTCTAAATGGCCTGTTCATCCCCCTTCATCGCGATCAGTCTGAACAGCAGTGAGCTGGGTTAGGCTTTTTATTTGCAGTAACTGCTCAACAAATGTCTCTTTTGCTTTCAATGCTGTACTCAGTTGAATATTACTGTGACGTAATTGTTCCATTTCTGCTTGTTGCGTCAAAACTTGACGCTTATATCCAGCAAGCTTTTCGCTTTGTGCTATCACCACCACCTCTTTTTGTTTCAAATTACCTTGTATCACTGTTAACTCACTCTTGAGCTGAGCGGCATGCTGCTGCTCCTTTTCAAGATTTTGACGGGCGCTGGACAACTGCTCATGTGTCACCTGCAACCTGGCTTCTAGCGAAGCGTGGTTATGCATTGCCTTATCGAGGCTTTCCTGAACAACAGCAACCTGCTGCTGCGCCTTGCGCAATTCAGCCTGCACCAGTTGCACCTGATGCTCGTGACGTTGCAGATCTTGTTCGCGCTGTGTTTTCGTTGCTGCTCTGAAATGTTCCAGCGCTTCCCGGGCATGGGTATGCTTTTGCTCTAGCGAGGCAATATGAGCTTGCCGTTCGCTTAGACGCTGATGCAACCCTGATTCTTTTTCGGTAGCCTGACCCAGCGAGATCCTCAGTTGCTCTCTTTCTTCACGGAGTGACGCCCCGATACTCTCCAGCTCATTGACTTGCGCGATAAGCGACGCGCTTTGCGCCTGAGCGCTGGCGAGCGCGTCCTCCAGCTCCTGTTTCTGGGTCTGCCATTGCTCTCGCTCATTTTGATAGCGTGCCTCATTCTGAGGTCCGGCCGGTAAAAGCGTTGAATTTAGCCACTCAGAGCATAATTCATTGAGTTATATAGATTTAATCGACAAGCAGCTCAAATGTCATGGGTTTGACTTGCTTAGTCAGGTCCAGCTCAAAACTTCCCAGCCGGCCCAAATGCTCGGTATGGTAAGGTGAGAATGCGGCCATATGGTCGCGGGTGATATTGTGGCCTTCTGACCTCATCTGATTAAACACCTCTGTCATCGCGTTCACGTTGTACAGGATCGCAAAGTTTGCCAGCAAATGATTGTATTTCACGATTTTACTTTGCTCATGCTTTAAGTTGGCGGGAATTTTTCCGCCATTAGCAAAAAACAGCCAGCGGGCAAATTCACTAAACTCCTCGCTCTTACAGGTCGCGTCCTGGATCGTTTTGCGCAGGTCAATATCGGTAATGTATTCGAGCAAAAACATGGTTCTGACCACGCGTCCAAGCTCTCGGAGCGCAAAATACAGCTTGTTTTTCCGGTTCTTTGTGCCAAACCGACGCAAGATCGTTGACGCGGTAATTTTACCTGCTTTCACTGACATTGCTGTTCGAAGCATATCCGCATAATGCTTTTCAATGAGATCCCATTCAATCCGTGGCCGGAGACCGCTTCAAAATGGGTGTCCTGCTTTACGACGGAGATCACACGACAGCCTTTGGTGACCATCTTTACGCCGTACCGCTGGGAGCCCTTTGGTCATGACGTCGCATTACGCCATCGGTCAACTGGCCAAGACCGCTGGCGTCAATGTCGAAACTATCCGCTATTACGAACGCCAAGGTCTCATCACGCAACCGCCGAAAACAGCCCTAGTGCAAGTGAAAAGTTTAATTCACCCCTAACTACGCTTCACATCATCCCGACCATCTTTTCCATAAGTATCATCAAGCATTTCGGAGAGCTTGACTCTGTAGTGGCTACAGGGTTTATAATGCGATTAATTATCATTAACAATCGTATAAGTAGAGATATCGACCATGCTAATTCGCTGGATGCCCCATTTTACAGATCAGAGATGGTCAATGGTGAAAGCCATGCGGCTATGCCTGCTGTTATCGTTTGCGTTGCTCACAAGCGTCAGTCATGCGGCCGATAACAGCCATCGCCAAATTCGACAATTGGCTCAACTGGCTGAGTACATCGGTGCTGACTATGTTGCTGCGGTAGATCACAACACGGTGGTCAATCTCGATGAATACCAGGAAATGCTTGAGTTTGCGCAATTACTGGTCGATAAAAGCGCAATGATTGCCAAGCCCGCCCTTGATTCTCACAATCTACAAGCCGAAGCGGGCGCTCTACAGCAAGCGGTTCAAAACAAACAGGACGTTCGCCTTGTTCGCCAACTGAGCACTCAACTGCGGCGCTCTTTACTGGCCTTGATGCCGCAATCCACATTGCCAGATCGCTTGTCGCCCAAAAGGACGGTTGAATCGTTATTCAAGGATAACTGTACAACTTGTCATGGCTTAACGGGAAAAGGTGATGGGACTCTGTCAACGCAGCTGAATCCCGCACCCACCAATTTTACCGATAAGGAACGGGCGTCGAATCGATCAGTTCTCGGGCTGTTTGATGCCATATCCAATGGTATCGATGATACTGCGATGCCTGGCTTTAATCAGCTGACCGAGCAACAACGCTGGTCACTGGCATTCTACGTAGGCAGCCTGGCGTTTCAGTCTAACCCCAAACCATCTGTCAACGATTCGAATATTTCTTTGTCCCAACTCGTCAACTTCAGCCCAGCACAGATTGCCGCCGGGCAGTCGCAAGAGGTCGAATATCTTGCCGAGTGGCTGCGCGCCCATCCAGAGCAATTGTTTGACAAGCAACAAAACCCTCTTGCCATCAGCCGCGAGCGTTTAATGGCCGCCCATGCCGCTTACCAGAAAGGTGATTATCAAGCGGCCAGCGAACTGGCAATCAGTGCTTATCTGGACGGCTTTGAGCTGGTTGAAAACAGTTTGGACACGCAAGATCCAACGCTTCGTAAAAATATTGAAGTCAATATGATGAAGTTGCGCCAGGTCATTAACCGGGCACAACAGAACGGTGAGTTGGACGCCCTCATGACGGAAACACTGGCGCAGTTGAGTGAAGCTGATCGCCTACAGAATGAATCGACCTTATCCGGTGGGACGTTATTTACGGCCAGCTTGATCATCTTGTTGCGCGAAGGGTTGGAAGCCCTGCTGGTCATCATTGCATTGATGACCGTGCTGATCCGTACGCAACGACAAGATGCCCTCAAATACGTACACACCGGTTGGATCGTGGCACTCCTGTCGGGCGGTGCAACCTGGGTAGCAGCCCAGTCGTTGATCAGTATCAGTGGGGCTAGTCGAGAGGTGATGGAGGGCGTCGCCGCATTGTTCGCAGCGCTGGTATTGTTTTATGTCGGGATCTGGATGCACAGCAAGACCCATGCGGCGCAATGGCAGGCTTACATACAGAAGCACGTCAATGAGCGGCTGAAATCCGGCACTCTGTGGGGGCTGGCAGCGCTCTCTTTCATTGCAGTCTATCGGGAAGTCTTTGAAACTGTCTTATTCTATGAGTCTCTCCTGACACAAGCGGTCGAGGCACAATATTCAGTTGTTGCCGGAGGCTTTTTGCTTGGTGTTGCCATGCTGGCTGTGTTGTCCTGGGTGCTGATCCGGTATTCAATCAAGCTACCCATTGCCAGGTTTTTTTCGACGACGACCTACCTGCTCTTAGCGCTGTCTTTTATTTTAACAGGGAAAGGGATTTCCGCATTACAGGAAGCGGCCCTCATTGGAATGTCGCCGTTACCGGTGAACGTTGATTTGAGTTGGATAGGCCTCAAATCCACTTGGCAGGGGATCACGGCACAGGCCTTGATCCTGGTGGTGTTTATGGTGTTTATCTGGGGATCAAAAGTGAAGCAGCGCTTGCGTCCGTAAGTTTCCAAAGCGCCAGGCATGAAGGGCTTACCGGTTACCGCTTCGGAGTCCGATTAGCTGACAAATTGTGCAAAATGCCACACTGCTCAACGGTTCGCTCATTTGAGCAGCTGTTGCGCAAGGTTTTTAACTGTTGTCGAAGGTGGCTGAGTTCTTGAATTCGGGCTTCCACTTGCTCGATGTGTGTGTCGATCATTCGGTTGACGTCATCGCATTGTGTGTCAGGCGATCCGGTTAACGCTAACAGTTGCCGGATCTCTGATAAAGCGAGGTCAAGATTGCGGCAGTGCTTGATAAACATCAGCCGTTCAATGGCAGTTGCATCATACAAACGAAAATTCCCTTCGCTGCGCTGGGTAGATGCCAACAACTGTTCTTTTTCATAATAACGAATTGTCTGCACTGAGCAGCCGGTCATTTTCGCCAGTTCACCGATTTTCACCGCATTGATCTCCAACACTTGACTCTATAGTTACAATAGAGTTTAAACTGGGCACTACGGGTATAACAAGGGCTTTTTATGGCAGAGCAATGCAGCGGCACCTGCGGGACTGTGAACAATTCAGAGGGTTGTGTCACTCAGGATTCAGTAGACAAAGCAAAGATAGATACCGGTTACGTTAGCGAATACCGTGTAGCCAAGATGGATTGCCCTTCGGAAGAAGGCATGATCCGCATGGCGCTGGATAGCGTTAACCCAAAGGTGACGTTGGAATTTGATACCCCCAATCGAAAGGTTCGCATTTTTCACGGTGACAACGCGGCAACCATTGAGGCTCGAATGCACGCGCTTGGACTGGGGGCGACGCTTGAGCACACTCATCCAGTGGAAAATAATGTCTTCATCCAGGCTCAAGTATCGGCCCAACAAACGTCACAAAATGAAGCCCGTATACTCAAATGGTTGTTAGTCATTAATGCGGTCATGTTTGCGGTTGAAATCACGGTCGGCTGGCTGGCTCAATCCACGGGATTAATCGCCGACTCACTGGATATGTTTGCCGATGCTGCGGTGTATGGCGTATCGCTTTATGCCGTTGGGCACAGCGTTCGGATGAAGCTGCGCGCCGCACATTTGTCCGGCTGGTTGCAGGTGATATTAGCCTTAGGCGCCTTGAGTGAAGTATTGCGGCGATTTTGGTATGGCAGCGAGCCAGTTTCCAGCCTGATGATGAGCTTCGGTTTGGTCGCATTGATGGCTAATGCTTGGTGTTTGGTATTGATTGCTAAAAACAGAGATGGCGGTGCACACATGAAGGCGAGTTGGATTTTCTCCGCCAACGATGTCATTGCCAATCTTGGCGTCATTTTGGCGGGCTTTTTGGTCGCTTGGACGGGATCGCGGTATCCGGATTTACTGATCGGCCTCCTTATTGCTGTGATTGTGCTCAGTGGCGCACGTCGAATTTTACAACTTAAGTCCTAAGGTGCGGACCAAGTGGCTAAATTCAACGCTTTTACCGGCCGGACCTCTAAAAGACAGAAAGTTTTGTAACTTCGAAGGGTTACGGTTCAAAACTTACTTCACTTACAATTATAATTACTTATCAGATAGTTAGCCTTAATTTGGCGATTATTGTACAAATCCCGGTGTCCCCTCTAAAACCGTCAGATCTCGATAGCCTGCCAGTCATTCAACGCGATGGACGGCCAGTATTTTTATCATCAGTTGCTGATATTGTGGAAACGGTGGATACGAGTACTGTAAGGCGCGTCGATAGTCGTCGCACTGTCACTTTAAATATCATTCCACCTGACTCGGTTGCCTTGGAGCAAGGTGTCGAGCAAGTTCGCAACGATGTGATTGGCTATTTGCGTGAACAAGGAGTCATACCTAACGACATGACTACGCAGTTGTCAGGTGCAGCGGACCAGCTTGCTGAGACACAAGCCGCATTGATGGAGAATTATCTGTTAGCGGTGGCTATTGTTTATTTACTCATGGTGGCCATTTTTGCTCATTGGGGACATCCGTTACTGATCATGACGACGATTCCTATGGGCATCAGTGCAGGTATCGCTGGGTTAGCCCTGCTTAATGGAGTTGGCTTATTTCAGCAACCTTTCGATATGATTACGATGCTGGGTTTCCTAATTCTCATGGGTACCGTGATCAATAACCCCATACTCGTTATTGAGCGCACGCTTTATTTAAAGCATCAACAAGCGTGTTCGGTTCAAGATGCGTTGAGCGGCGCATTGAAAAGTCGTATTCGCCCTATTGCCATAACGACAGTAACCACCTTATGCGGTATCGCACCGTTAGTGTTCATCCCGGGCGAAGGTACCGAGCTTTATCGCGGCGTTGGCACCATCGTGATGTTTGGCTTAATGGGGGCTGCCATCGTTACAGTAACGACGTTACCGGCATTAACGGCACTATTCTTGCGAAGTAAACTCAGTAAATGAGCTCATTTGTAGCGACAAGACCTTGTCTACAACCGGCGCAAGTTGGGTAAGATCAACGCTGGGGTATCCGCTAACGATATACTCCAGCGTTAACTCACTATCGCTGAAGGTCAAGGTCATCGTACCGTTTAACCCCAATCCCTGCAGCGGACCTAAGCCGCCTGTGAGACGAAGTACACGGCCGGGATCGACATAGGCAACGGTCATATGTTGAGCTTGTCTATCCCCTGCTATCTCGCAAAAACAGCCGCCGGCGACAGGGTCAATTGTCAGCGTGCCGTCGGCACCAAACCAAGTGTGATCAACAGGCCACCAGCTATCAATGTCATCGACAAATACGCGATATGCATTTGTCGCGCCGTCTTCATAGCGATGCGTTTGTTTGATATGAAAACCCGTACTGTCACTTGATACAACGTCTGCCGAAGCAAAAGGTGATAAGAATAACGCGCTCACTAGGAAGGACAAGTGTGTGGTTTTTCGCATAGTTATCTCGTTAATATTTTAATTAAACGAGCATAGCATAGCGGACATAAAAAAAGCGGCAATATCATTGCCGCTTTTTTTCTTAGGGGTCAAAGCTGGACTTATTGACCAGGCATCAACACGGCATCAATCACGTGGATCACGCCATTTTTAGCTTTGATATCCGCTTTAATCACCATCGCGTCATTAATCATCACGCCATTTGTTGCATCAACGGCAATAGTAGAGCCCTCAACGGTTTCTACATCGGTGGTTTTACCTTTGATGTCTGTGCTCATAATGTTGCCAGGTACTACGTGATAAGTCAGTACCGCACGCAACTTATCTTTGTCTTTAAGCAACTCGTCAAGTGCGCCGTCTGGCAGCTCCGCGAACGCATCATTAGTCGGTGCGAACACGGTAAATGGACCGTCACCTTTTAATGTGCCTACTAAACCGGCTTCTTTAATAGCCGTGACTAGGGTTGAGAACTGCGGATCTTTAGATGCAATTTGTACAATATCCTAATCACCTTTCATCTCTTTTTTACCACCGTGATGATCGGCCAACGCTTGGGTTGATGAAAATGCGAGTACACCGCCTACTACTGCAAACATGAATTTACGAAACATAATATGCCTCCTCGAATAATTAGGGCATCGAATAATACGACGGCGTGTTTGATTTCGATTAAAAATAAAACTGTAAATGTTCTGTAATTTTGCCGATAAACCTATTTAGGAAGCGTTATCTGCATTGGAGCAAACATGGCTATACTCAATCGCTACTCGATCGTTCAACGACTCATTGCCCTACTCGGCATCGCAGCTATTGGCACCGCACTGATGGTTGCCTTTATGATGTTTATTCTGCGTGGTGTATTTGTCGATGAGGAAAAACACAAACTTGATGCCGTGCTGGATTCTGCGATAAGCGTTATAAGCTACTATCATAGTCTTCAAGAACAAGGTGAACTGACGGAAACTGAAGCCAAACAACGCGCGTTTGCCCGTCTTAATGAAATCCGCTACGAGGGAGAAGAATATATTTTCACCATCAACCGTAGCGGTGACATGGTGCAACATCCGTTTGCTAAGCAGCTTGTTGGGACAAATGTACTCGATTACAAAGATCCCAACGGTACGCGGCTATTTCAACAAATGGTGGACGGGGTAAAAAATCAAGATCGCGCAACGGTTGAATATATTTGGCAAAAAGGTGCCGATAAGAATAATTTGGTTGATAAGATCAGTCGAGTGCAAGTTTTTCAGCCATGGAACTTGATTGTCGGCACCGGCCAATACGTTGATAACATCGCCGCCCTACTTTGGGCGCAATTCTTTAAGCTAGTGTTACTGGCGATATTTCTATCCGTGCCATTGCTCGTTCTCTTTTTATTAATTATTCGAAGTATCGTACGTCCATTAAAAGCCATTAATCAAGCGATGGAAAATATTTCCGAAGGTGACGGTGATCTCACCAAACGACTTGAGACTCAAGGCAATGACGAACTCACTCGAGTGGCTGAGTCATTCAATACCTTTGTTCATAAAATCCAGCAGCTTGTCACCAATGTGCAGGATTCGGTTGACGCTGAGCAGGCGGCGGCTGAGCAGTTGGCAAAATTATGTGATTCGAGTTCTTCGCAAACCGAGCGCTTAAGCCAACAAACCGAAGCCGTTGCTACAGCCGTCAATGAGCTTACATCTTCCGCCGGCGAAGTCGCAGATCATGCGCGCGAAGCAGCGGAATCAGCCAGTGTCGCGGATGAGCAATCGGGTCGTTCAGCCACCACAGTTCGGCGCGCCGTTCAGAACATTGATGAGTTGACACAACGTTTGAATCAAGCCAATCAACATGCAAAAACCTTGACGGAAGGTTCTAAGGAGATTGGCGACATTCTGAATGTTATTATCACAATTGCTGAGCAAACCAACTTGCTTGCGTTAAACGCCGCTATTGAAGCGGCTCGAGCGGGTGAAGCGGGACGGGGCTTTGCTGTGGTTGCAGACGAAGTTAGGCAGTTGGCGACCAAGACACAGAAATCGACGGATGAAATTGGCAGCATTGTCGACAACATTCAGCGCGCCATTAGTGATGTAACGAATATTATACGCGAAGCTGAATCAAGTTCTGAGCAAACCCGCGGTGAAACCATCGAAGCCGAACAAGCCATTAGTCAGATCCAAGAGGCTGTCGCAAATATCTCAGGAATGAATGTACAAATTGCGTCTGCAACGGATGAGCAAAGCCGTGTAACGCAAGACATTAGTCAGAATATAACGTCGATAAGTACGCTGACACATGACACTAAAGACGCGAGCCAACAGGTAAAACAAGTGTCTGATTCACTTATTAAAAACAGCGTTGATTTGAGTCAAATGATACGGCGGTTTCGCGTAAAATAGCCTTTTAGTTTATGGGGATATTGTTAATATGTCCTCTGTACGTTTATAGCCGTAAGGTGTAAACTATTGGCACTTTTACAAGGGAGCTGACTTTTATAAGTAAGCGGGTAAAAGTCGTCTTTTTCCTGAACTCAATCACCGCGGAATATCAAGATGAGTGAAACACTTCAAAACCAACCGATCGAATATAATATGAAGGTCGTTCGGCAGTTTACTGTCATGACCATTATTTGGGGTATCGTCGGCATGGGCTTGGGCGTGCTTATTGCTGCACAACTTGTGTGGCCTGAGCTGAACTTTAATACGCCTTGGCTTACCTACTCTCGCCTTCGTCCACTTCATACCAATGCCGTTATTTTTGCTTTTGGTACCAGTGCATTATTTGCAACCTCCTACTACGTTGTTCAAAAGACATGTAAAACCAAGCTGTTCTCGGACCGCTTAGCAACGTTTACATTTTGGGGTTGGCAGGCTGTTATCGTGGCGGCAGTCATCACATTGCCCATGGGCTTAAGCACTACAAAGGAATATGCTGAGCTTGAATGGCCGATTGATATCCTGATTGCCGTTGTGTGGATTGCTTATGCAATCGTATTCTTCGGTACGTTAGCGATTCGTAAAACCTCGCACATCTATGTTGCAAACTGGTTCTACGGTGGCTTTATCGTGGTTATCGCGATGCTACATATCGTGAATAGCATGGCGATTCCGGTCAATTTCGTTAAGTCGTACTCCATCTACTCGGGTGCGGTCGACGCCATGATTCAGTGGTGGTATGGACACAATGCGGTAGGCTTCCTGCTCACAGCCGGTTTCTTGGGTATGATGTATTACTTCGTACCTAAACAAGCTGAGCGCCCTGTCTACTCATACCGTTTGTCGGTTGTTCACTTCTGGGCCCTTATCTCACTTTATATTTGGGCAGGTCCTCACCATCTTCATTACACTGCGCTTCCAGATTGGACTCAATCAGTGGGTATGGTGATGTCTGTAATCTTGTTCGTACCTTCTTGGGGCGGCATGATCAACGGTATTATGACCCTGTCTGGCGCATGGCACAAACTGCGTACTGACCCCATCTTGCGTTTCTTGATTGTTTCTCTATCGTTCTACGGCATGTCGACTTTCGAAGGCCCGATGATGGCGATTAAGTCTGTAAACGCCCTATCGCACTACACGGACTGGACCATTGGTCACGTTCATTCAGGTGCCTTGGGTTGGGTTGCGATGATTACAATCGGTTCAATGTACTACTTAGTTCCACGTTTGTTCAACCAGAAACAAATTCATAGTATCAAGTTGGTCAACGTGCACTTCTGGCTACACACGATCGGCGTAGTTTTCTACATCGTTTCGATGTGGATTTCAGGCGTAATGCAAGGCTTGATGTGGCGTGCAACTAACGCTGACGGCACCTTGACTTACAGCTTTGTTGAGGGCGTACAAGCTTCATATCCGTTCTGGACGGGCCGCTTTATCGGTGGTTTGTTTATTATCATAGGTATGCTGCTAATGGCTTACAACTGTTATCAAACCATCCGTGCCGGCCGTCGTGAGACTGCCGCAGGTAACGTCGTACAAACAGCCTAAGGGAGATAACAATGAGTCGTGTAAAACATGAATTTGTAGAAAAGAACCTTGGCTGGTTGTCTGTTTTGATGATTATCGCAGTGTCGATTGGTGGTCTTGTAGAGATCACCCCACTGTTATTCCAAAGCCAAGTACAAGAGCCGGTTAAAGGTTTGAAACCTTACACCGCACTTCAGTTAGAAGGCCGCGATATTTACATGCGTGAAGGTTGCTCTAACTGTCACAGCCAGATGATTCGTCCGTTCCGTGCAGAAACCGAACGTTACGGTCACTATTCACTGGCAGGTGAAAGTGTTTGGGACCACCCTTTCTTGTGGGGCTCAAAGCGTACTGGACCTGACTTGGCTCGTGTAGGTGGTCGTTACAGTGATGATTGGCACTATGTGCATTTGATGAATCCACGTAACGTTGTACCTGAGTCAAATATGCCTGCCTTCCCTTGGTTAGCTGAAAACACGTTAGATGGTGCTTACACAGCTAAGAAAATGGAAGCACTTCGTACATTAGGCGTTCCTTATACGGATGAAGATATCGCTGGCGCAAAAGAAGCTGTTCAAGGTAAGACCGAGATGCAAGCGCTTATTGCTTATCTTCAATCACTCGGGACCGCTCTGAAACGCGCGGATAACGAATGAGTTACGAAGATTACGGCACTTGGCGGGGACTCTTCTCCATCGTGATTTTGGTAATTTTTATTGCCATCGTACTTTGGGTTTACCTGAGCCGCCGCGCCAACAAACAATTTGATGAGGCTGCTAACTCAATCTTTGACGAGAATGAGTCGGAGTCCTCATCTAACGAAAATAGCGAGAAACCGGAGTCCAAGAAAGATGAGTAACTTCTGGAGTGCATGGATCATTGTTCTAACGTTGGGGTTGTTGTTTGTCCTCATCTGGCTATTGCGTTGGAACATGAAAAACTATACGGACATCGATGAAGGCCAGGAGATGGACCATGAGTTCGATGGCATCGTTGAAGTCAATAACCCACTACCTAAATGGTGGACCTACTTGTTCTGGGCGTGTTTTGCTTGGGGCTTTGTTTACCTAGCACTGTATCCGGGGCTTGGTAAGTTCGACGGTTTATTAGGTTGGAAAAGCTCGAACCAAGATGTGCAATCGTTAGCTGAGTCACGTGCAGCCATGAAAGCTTCAAAAGATGACGGCTCTATCGTTCAGTACGACCGCGAAGTGCGTGATGCTGAGGAAGAGTTTGGTCCAATTTTCGAAGCCTATGCTCAAACGCCGATTCAAGAGCTGATCAAAAATGAGGACGCTTTAGAGGTGGGCCAGCGCCTATTCCTGCAAAACTGTTCTCAGTGTCACGGTTCAAACGCAATGGGCGGACGTGGCTTCCCTAACCTGACTGATGACGACTGGTTATATGGCGGTACTCCGCACGACATCAAGACGACCTTGCTTAACGGTCGTCAAGGCAACATGCCTGCATGGGGTGAACAGTTCAGTGATCAGGAAATTACTGAGTTAGCGAACTATGTAGCGAGCCTAAGTGGTCGTGAACGTGACCCAGAACTCGTTGCCGCAGGTAAGAAAAACTTTGCGGTCTGTTCAGCGTGTCACGGTCCAAATGGTAAAGGTAACCAGCAGCTAGGTGCGCCTAATTTGACTGATAATGTTTGGTTGTACGGTGGTTCTATTGCCACTATCGAGGAAACTTTACATTACGGAAGAAACGGTGTGATGCCAGCGTGGAAAGATATTCTCGGAGAGGATAAAATACACGTTGTCTCAGCGTACATTTACAGCTTGTCTCACGATGAGTAAGTAAATCTGGTTTAAAGCCCCGCTACGGCGGGGTTTTTTGTTAAAGAGGATTATTATTATGCAGAAACCCTGGTATAAGCAGTTTTGGCCTTGGTTTCTAATCGCCCTGCCCGTAACCGTCATGTGCGTGTGTGCGACGATTATTTACCTCTCTGCATCCCAAGGTGGTTTTTCAATGGTAGTCGATGACTACTATAAACGCGGCAAAATGATCAACGCGGTCATTGAACATGTAGAAAAAGCAAAAAAACTGGGAATCTCATTTAATGTCACCGCTCACGACGGTAAGTTCACGTTGCAATATGCGTCTGGACAGCCTAGCGAACTCTCAGCACTCACGGTTGAGTTTGTCCATGCAACGCAATCCACTAAAGATTTTACTCGTCAAGTGACGGTTGGTGCAGATGGTGTATATCGAACCGATATACCTGCTGACATGTCAGGCAAGTACACGATTACCGTGACACCTCACAGTGCTGATTGGAAAGTCAGTGAACAGTTTTATTTTCCATTAGACAAAGCCACGTTGTTGGAGCCGAACCTCTATGGCGTCTGACGTTGAAGACGGCGTTTGTTTTCACTGTTTGCAACCGATACCGCACGGCGTCGAGCTATCGGTTGCGTTCCAAGGTGACGACAAAGCGGTGTGTTGTGCTGGCTGCCAAGCGGTCGCTGAAACCATCATTGAACATGGTTTAACAGCTTATTATAAACATCGTGATTTAGATAAACCTCAACAAACGCCATTATTACCCGAGCAACTCAAAGAACTCGACGTATATGACAACCCTGACGTTCAGTCAGATTTTGTCCGAAACACGGGTGATCATAGTAAGCAAACCACCCTTACCGTGAATAATATCACCTGTGGTGCCTGTGCATGGCTTATCGAGCGAGAACTTGCAAAAACACCCGGGATGATTAAATCGGTCGTTAACGTGAGTAACCAACGTCTTCACATAGAGTGGGACGGTAGCATAATCAAGTTAAGTGATATCATAGCCCGGCTCGCCCGTATTGGGTATCAAGCTCTACCCTTTCAGCAGAACCAAATAGAAGCCAACATCAACGCGCGGCGCAAAGGATTTATTAAACGGTTGGGTGTCGCTGGCTTAGCCACCATGCAAGTCATGATGATTGCCTTCGCTCTTTATTTTGGCGTGGTTTCCGATCTTGACCCAACAACTCAACAATATCTGTGGGTTGTCAGTTTAGTGTTTGCAACTCCCGTGATCTTATACAGTGGCCAGCCTTTTTATAAGAGCGCGCTCAAAAGTATTCAGGCGGGTAGCGTTAACATGGACGTTCCCGTCAGTATCGCGTTAATCGGTGCATACATTGCAAGTTTATATGCAGTCATTATCGGACGCGGTGAGGTCTATTTTGAATCGATCTCGATGTTTACCTTTTTCCTGCTGACGGGTCGTTTTTTAGAGTTGTTAGCCAAAGAAAAGGCTCTCAAATTTTCTACCAATCGCCTTACTTACATGCCCAACTTGGCGCACCGTGAATATGATGGTGGACTAGAGGATATTGCAGCCAAACAACTCAAAATTAACGACATTATTGTTATTAAACCTGGCGAAACCATACCCGCGGATGGCGTTCTCTTGAGCGATAAGGCCTCGGTCGATGAAAGCTTGCTGACGGGAGAAAGTCGCCCAGTCACCAAAGCAACCGGTGACGGTATTGTAGCAGGCTCGGTTAATCAAAGCGCGACACTGAGAATTAAAGTCACAGCTACCGCTCAACAAACCGTATTGGCTGGCATTGTTGCTATGCAAGATGCTGCTTTAGCCGACAAGCCCAAAGTGCAGAAAGCGATTGACCATATCGCGCAGTATTTTGTGATGACGCTGCTTGCGATCGCCGCGGTTACTTTTTTAGTGTGGTCTTGGTTTGATCCCGATCATGCCCTGTGGGTGACCTTGGCAGTATTGGTAGCTACTTGTCCGTGCGCCCTGTCGTTAGCCGCGCCCACATCGATTACAGGCGCCGTGCATCGACTCAACCGGATGAACGTTTTAGTCAAAGGTGCACAACTGCTTGAGAGCGTAAAACACCTTGATACGGTGGTGTTTGATAAAACCGGTACACTCACTTACGGTCAATTTAAACTGATCGCGCGTGAAGACTATGCCGACATCGATATGATAAATGCGATTGTAAGTGGTTTAGAGCAGCGCTCTGAACACCCGATTGCGGCCGCCTTATCTCAGTTAAGCGA
This sequence comes from Idiomarina sp. D18, assembly GCF_057748155.1. Lineage (NCBI taxonomy): Bacteria > Pseudomonadati > Pseudomonadota > Gammaproteobacteria > Alteromonadales > Idiomarinaceae > Idiomarina > Idiomarina sp. D18. The sequence goes on along the minus strand of NZ_CM173240.1, from coordinate 1,065,568 downwards.
TCAACCCACATCACCTGATGCCATTCAAAATTACCCTGGACAAGGCATACTGGCGGAAATTGCTGGCACCGACTATCGATTAGGTCGTTGCGAGTTTATCCAAATCTGGCACCCTAACTGGCAACCCAAGCGACAAAGCAATGTTATTTTAGCCAACCGTCAAGCTGTGTTGGCAGAATTTCAGGTAGATGATGAGGTGCGAGAGGATAGCCATGACGTCATTTCTGCGTTAAAACTGCAAGGTATCCGAACCATCATGTTAACGGGTGACAGCGACGCACGGGCTCAAACACTTGCCTCTCAGTTGGACATTGACGAGGTGCTCAGCGAGCAGTCGCCAGCTGATAAGGTTGATACCATTAAGTCACTGCAGCAACAAAAGCATACTGTTTGGATGATCGGTGACGGGATTAATGACAGTCCCGTTTTAGCACAAGCGGATCTTTCAATGACCTTTGCTCATGCATCCGATATGGCGCAAACAGCGGCGGATGTGGTGCTACTTAATGACCAACTAACACGTGTATTGGATGTTATCGAAACGGCACGAAAAACGCGTATCATTATGCGTGAGAACTTTATCTGGGCAGCAGGCTACAATCTGACCATTTTACCTATCGCTGCGTTAGGTTTAGTTGCGCCTTGGGCGGCCGCATTGGGTATGTCGTTAAGCTCGTTAGTCGTGGTGGCAAACTCACTAAGGTTGTACCGTTTATGAGTGTTATTTACGCATTAATTCCTGTCGCTATCCTGTTTGTCATTTTAGCTGTCGTTATCTTTTTTTGGGCTGTACGCTCAAATCAATTTGAAGACATTGAACGTCAAGGTATGACGATTCTAATGGATGACGATGACGTAAAAGAGCAAGAAAAGCCAAACGATGACCGATCAGATTAATTGGTTTACTCCTCTTTTGATGGGGCTTGCGGGAGCGGGCCATTGCTTGGCGATGTGTGGCGGCCTTGCCGCAGCCATGGGTGTTAATCAGAACCGCCTAACTGTGTTTGTTTATAATTTAGGCCGTCTTACATCCTATTCGTTGTTAGGCGCTATTATGGGTGGCGCAGTAGCATTACTCGCCCCCGACACGCCCTACACGACCCCTGTTCTTAGAATTTTTGCCGCCACCATGATGATACTATTAGGCCTATACTTAGCTGGGTGGTGGCCAATACTGGTTAAACTTGAGTCATTAGGTCGCCCGGTATGGCGTAAGCTCCAGCCGTTCGCCGCAAAATTGCGTGGACAACACGGATTACTACCTGCTTACCTTGCGGGCATGTTTTGGGGCTGGTTACCTTGCGGTTTAGTGTACAGTGCATTGAGTTACGCAGCGGCTTCGGGGAGTGCCTTTAGTGGTGCAGGTTATATGGCTTTATTTGCTTTAGGTACGTTTCCCGCGATGATCGGTTTGGGACTAATTAGCCAGCATGTTGCTCAGCTATTCAGAAGCCAAGGGGTTAGAACAGCCTTAGGCGTCATGATGCTACTCTACGGTTTATGGTCGCTTTTGATCGTAATCAAAGCGTTGCTACAGGGTTAATGCTGATCACTGGTATAGCATCCATTATTGCGCTAAGTTAATGGTAACAATCATTGGTTATGTGTGTGGGAGCATAACATGGAACGATTTAAACGGATTCTCGTCGTGGTTGACCCCGCTGATGAAGAGCACAAAGCGATAAACCGATCATTGCATATCGCTCGTTTAACGCAGGCAAAAATCAGCCTACTCCTCTCTATTTATGATTTCTCTTATGAAATGACCACGATGTTATCGCGCGATGAACGCGATACGATGCGCACAAACCTGATCGCTGATCGTCGAGCCTGGATTGCCGACTTACTAGAGGGCTTTGATACGGATGGGCTCGATATTGATATTACTGTCGTTTGGCATAACCGTCCGTTTGAAGCGATCATCGAGCATGTTCAAAAGCTCGAAGCGGATCTGTTGGTCAAAGCAACTCAAGTTCAACCGAGTTTTCAAAATCTATTATTCACCCCGACCGACTGGCACTTACTGAGAAAGGCACCCTGCCCAGTCTTGTTGGTCAAGGAACATGCTTGGCCACAACATGGACAAGTGTTGGCCGCCATACACAGTGGATCGGAAGAGCACGAGCACCAACAGCTTAATGACCGTGTTGTAGATACCGCTCAAGCAATGACTGAAGTGCTCAATGCGAGCTTGCATTTAGTGAATGCCTACCCGGCGGCACCTATTAACGTCGCGGTAGAGATTCCCGAATTTGACGTGACTCAATATAGCGACGAACTCGAAAAACATCACAAAAATGCAATGGCTAACTTTGCTCGTAAATACCGTATACCTAATGCACAGCAGCATGTCGAACAAGGTTTGCCTGAACAAGTGATTCCCGACTTAGCTAAACGACTGGATGCAGAACTTGTCGTTTTAGGGACGAAAGGACGGACTGGCTTTTCGGCGGCGCTGTTGGGAAATACCGCTGAACATGTACTAGAGCGTCTTAACTGTGATGTCCTTGCTATAAAGCCCGCTGATTTTAAATCGCCAGTGGCATAATAAACAGTGGTTCGCTATAATCGCGCCCTATTTTTCGACGATATCAATATAGGCGTGAGTGGGTATGCAAACGGATCGCACTGAAGCGAAAAAACAGTACGGTTTTAATAAACTGCAAAAGCGCATCCGCAGAGAGACCGGTAAGGCGATTCAGCAGTTTTCGATGATCGAGCATAACGACAAGATCATGGTTTGCCTCTCGGGAGGCAAAGATAGCTACACCCTGCTCGACACCCTAATGTACCTAAAGCGTGTGGCCCCTATCAGTTTTGATATTGTGGCAGTTAACCTGGATCAGAAGCAACCCGGGTTCCCAGAGCACGTGTTACCCAATTATCTCAATAGCCTCGGTGTTGATTACGAAATTGTTGAGGAAGACACCTATAGCATCGTAAAAGACAAAATCCCCGAAGGAAAAACCACTTGCTCACTCTGTTCACGCTTACGCCGAGGGATTCTATATAAAACGGCTAAGCGATTAGGCGCTACTAAAATTGCGCTTGGTCACCACCGCGATGACATGATAGAAACGCTGTTTTTAAATATGTTTTATGGTGGGAAACTGAAATCGATGCCGCCGAAGTTAGTCAGCGATAATGGCGAACACGTGGTTATCCGACCACTAGCTTTTTGCCGGGAGAAAGACATTGCACGTTATTCTGAGGCGATGGCGTTTCCAATAATTCCATGCAACTTGTGTGGTTCACAGGAAAATCTTCAGCGCAAAAATATCAAGGCAATGTTAAATCAATGGGACCGCCAATTCCCCGGCCGTATTGAGAGTATCTTTACTGCTATGCAAAGTGTGACGCCATCGCACCTAGCAGATAGTCAGTTGTTTAACTTCGATGAGGTGCGAGCCACTGGTTTAGAAACGGAAGAAGGCGACACCGCATTCGATGCGCCCTCTTTTAACCAGTCATTCGCTCCTGAAGACGATGATGAACAGTTGATGTCCTCTATCAAAATTACACATATCGCTTAATTTGAAGAAACGGCGGCTTCTGGAGTCGCCGAGTTTTCTTGTTCCATAATAGCTTCAACGATCGGACGATTAACCCGAATCATCGCTTTCAGCTCATCAATGTAATCTTGTCCGCGCTCGGAATAGCTGTGCAAACCGCTTAGTAGAGGAATCGCACGTACTTGCTCCTCTCGATCACGCATCACTTCACGGATCTGACGTAACTCAAGATACGGTTCATGTGTGTTAATGTTGCGCATGTAACTTCGAACCGATTGCGCCACGTGGTCAAACTTTGCCACTTCGTGATTCATCCCCTCAGGTCGTTGGCTTGGTACTAGTCCACAACCCTCGCGATAACACCACTGGCCAAATAAATTGAGCCCTTCTTGTGCAAACCGTGATGTACCCCAGGCGGACTCGTTCGCCGCTTGAACGAGCACCATCATGGTCGGAATAATATCCACCCGGCGCTTGAGGATTTCAAATTGCTGTTCGTTATCTAGGGTTGGATCAACTTCGTAGTAATCGACTAAACGAGCGAGTTGACTTTTATCTTGTTCGTTTTCAAAACCTCTGCTGTACGCATTCTCGATGGCAAATAGCTGTTGTCTTTCGTGCAGAATACGTAAATTCTCCGCTTCAATGATGGGCAGTAGATAGCGAAAAAACTCCCTCTTTTTCTCTTGTACATCATTAAACTCGTCAAAATTAGGGATCTCTGTACGAGGTTTTAGGGTTGGCACTGGAGGCAAACCGTGGCTCACTATATCTTTGTCGCTTGTCGGCTTCTCATATTTACTAAAAAACGGTAACAACAAAGCGGCTATACATACCAAGATAAAGAAAATAATAAATAATTTTTTTCGCATTTGAACTCCTTTAAGCAGTCCAGTCATCGGATTGATTAGATTGAGAGGGTGGCTGCAAGCGCACATTGACACCGATGACTTGGCGATAAACCAAACCCAACAGATTTACTAAATAAGGAATCAAAACAAAAAGCAATAGCCCATATGTAATGAGACCCATGATAAAAACCATGTAAAAAGCAAATGTTAGCGCAATAAAAAACGGCAAATGATAATGAGTAATACGGATTGAATAATAGATTGCGTTCAATGGCGATATGCGGCGTTCGACAACTAAGGGTATCGCTAAACAAAAAATCGCTGATGTATACAAGGTCACTATGTAGCCTAGTAAAGGCGAGATGCTTGCAGCCAACCAAACAAACAGTTGTGAAATTAACGTAGTGATCACGCCCGCAGCAATGAGCGAGGTCACCACTTCAAATCCCTTAAAAATGTGCAAGCCCTTGGTCGGAATATCGATGCTGTGACGTATGCCCATCAGAATAATGCCGCCAAACAACGGAGCCGCTATCGCAGTACTAAACACGGCTAAGCCTAAGCCTTGAATGGGCGTCATTTGATTAATCGCTTCGGGAGATGAAAGTACTGACATCGGCAACACAACTTGAATGACAGTGACGATAACGAGTAGTACTGCGAGAAAGCTGATCATGGCCGTTACCAGAGGCCAAAAATGCCGCCCAGTAATAGCAAACGCTTCCTTTAGCCATTGCACCGGATGAACACGGTAGTTTCCCTTCAATGCTTCGGCTAAATCTCCGCCCACAATCATTTGTTCTTTTGATTCGTTTTGCTGCAATTTCGACCCCATAAAGCTCTATACATTTGATATAATTAGCGTCAACCATCGATTTTACCATCGATTCTGTAGCTGAGGAAATTTATGCCCACTCAACATCGACGTAAGCGCAGCCCGAAGCGTCCACGTCCAGTAAACCCGAAACTTGTTCTACTCAATAAGCCTTATGGTGTACTCAGTCAGTTTTCTGGGGAGCCAGGTGATGTCACCCTTAAAGATTTCGTTCCTCATTCAAACGTTTATCCCGCCGGGCGGCTTGATAAGGATAGTGAAGGTTTAATGTTACTGACAAATGACGGCGTCTATCAGGCGCGTCTTGCAAATCCGAAATATAAAGTAGCTAAGACTTACTGGGTACAAGTTGAGGGCATTCCCGATGAAGCACAATTAACGGCATTGCGTAATGGTTGTGAATTAAACGACGGACTTACCAAGCCGGCACAAGCTTTTGCAATTGACGCGCCTATAGGTTTGTGGCCGCGCAACCCGCCGGTGCGTGAGCGTAAAACAGTTCCCGACTCTTGGTTAAGCTTATCGATCACTGAAGGGAAAAACCGTCAAGTTCGTCGTATGACCGCTCACGTAGGACTGCCTACCTTGCGATTAATCCGTGCTCAAATCGGTCCGTTTAAGTTGGCTGGGTTACAGCCAGGAGAATGGCGCGAAGAGCCCCCAGTATGGTAAACTGGGCGACTAGCGTTCCGTGTAGTAACAGAGACAGTAAATCATGACTGAGTCCAAGAAAAACCCCAGTGAAACCAAAGTCATCGTCGGTATGTCTGGCGGCGTAGACTCTTCCGTATCCGCCTACCTGCTTCTTCAACAAGGCTATCAAGTTGAAGGCCTCTTTATGAAGAACTGGGAAGAGGATGATGACGATGAATATTGTGCCGCCGCTGATGATCTCGCCGATGCAGAGGCCGTGTGTGAAAAACTGGGCATTGAGCTACACACCGTTAATTTTGCCGCGGAATATTGGGACAACGTGTTTGAGCATTTCTTAGATGAATATAAAGCCGGCCGCACTCCTAACCCTGACATCATGTGCAACAAAGAAATCAAATTTAAAGCATTTCTGGAATTTGCAGCGGAAGCCTTGGGCGCCGACTATATTGCTACGGGTCATTACGTGAGACGCGCTTTTAACGATGGCAAGTGGCAGTTATTACGCGGTTTAGATAATAACAAAGACCAAAGCTACTTTCTTTATACGTTGAGTCACGAGCACGTTGCTCAAACGTTGTTCCCTGTTGGTGAGCTCGAAAAGCCAGAAGTGCGCCGTATTGCCGAAGAGCAAGGTTTAGTTACTGCCGACAAAAAGGATTCGACAGGTATCTGTTTTATTGGAGAGCGCAAGTTTAAAGACTTTTTGCAACAATACCTTCCTGCTCAGCCGGGTAAGATCGAGAGCGTTGATGGTGAAGAGCTCGGTGATCATGAAGGCCTAATGTACCACACCATAGGTCAACGCAAGGGACTTCATATTGGCGGTTTAGCTGACGCCGGCGATGATCCGTGGTACGTCGTTGATAAAGATGTCGAGCGCAATGTACTCGTCGTTGCTCAAGGCAAGAATCATCCTCGCCTATTCTCAAAAGGCTTAATAGCGAACCAATTACATTGGGTCAATCGTGAGGAAATAACAGAGCCGTTGCGGTGTGTGGTAAAAACACGCTATCGCCAAGCCGATATAGCTTGCCAAATAACACCTGCCGAAGATGGACGTATTACGGTTTCTTTCGATGAACCTGTGGCTGCGGTAACGCCTGGGCAATCGGCGGTGTTCTATATCGATGATGTCTGTCTGGGAGGCGGAATTATTGAACAACGTATTACCGATTTTGAGGTGCGTTTATGAACGATTGGCAACAACGGGTTGTTGCTTTAGCGGGAATGGCACAAGCCGCTATCGCCGTTCAGCAGGTCGCACGTACGGGCCGAGTCCATCATGAAGCTGTAGTGGACACCCTTATCAATAGCGTACTTAACCTAGAACCAGAGTCGACAGAAGCGGTCTATGGTGGTTTAGAAGGTGTTCGTCCCGGGTTGATTTTACTCGCCCAACAGTTTCGCAATAATGCCCAGCGTGACCTCGAAATTACTCGGTACATGGTAGGCATGGTGCACCTATCTAAACGCTTGCTGAGTCAGCCAAAGTCGCTCAACTTATTAGCAGAGCGGCTGCATCAGGTTGGCCGCCAGTACTATGAGTTTGGCTTCGATAAATATCAAATAACGGCGAGTCTCGCTTCGATTTACCGTGAAGTGATTAGCCCATTAGGGCAACCGATAAGAGTCAATGGCAATCCTAAACTATTAAAGCATGAGGCCAACCAACACTTGATTAGAGCCTTGCTTCTATCAGGTGTACGTAGCGCAGTATTATGGCAACAAGTCGGTGGTAAACGACGTCAGTTTTTATTAGGACGCAAGCGTATGCTGGCGGCCGTCAATGAACTACTCAGCGTGAGTGCATAACTTAAACTGTTTAACTTGGAGAACTTTGGATATGTTACCTTTTTCAACCCTTACGGCTATATCGCCTGTTGACGGGCGTTATGCCAGTAAAGTTGAGCCATTACGCGCCATATTTAGTGAGTATGGCCTAATTAAATACCGCGTGACTGTCGAAGTGCGTTGGTTACAAATGTTGGCTCAGCATGAGGGCATTAAAGAAGTTGCTCCACTTAGCGATGAAGCGAATCAACGCCTTAATGCGATCGTTGAAACATTCAGCGTCGAAGATGCTGAACGTGTGAAAGAAATCGAGCGCACAACAAACCATGACGTGAAAGCGGTCGAATACTTATTGAAAGAGAAAGTCGCTGACTTGCCAGAATTAGCCAAAGTCAGTGAGTTTATTCACTTTGCTTGCACGTCAGAGGATATCAACAACCTATCACATGGTTTAATGCTTACAGCTGCGCGAGACGATGTCTTAGTGCCTGTTATGCAAGATATTGTCGATACTGTAAAAGCAAAAGCACGTGAATACCGCTCGGTAGCAATGATGGCACGTACTCACGGCCAACCCGCTACGCCAACCACCATGGGTAAAGAGTTTGCTAACGTCGCGGTGCGTTTGCAACGTCAGCTTGAGCAAGTGCGCGCAGTGGCACTGATGGGTAAAATAAACGGTGCAGTGGGTAACTACAACGCGCACTTAGCGGCTTACCCGAACGTTGATTGGCATCAGGCTTCAGAACAGTTCGTGACTTCTTTAGGCCTGACTTGGAACGCTTACACCACCCAAATCGAACCGCATGATTATATCGCCGAATTATTCGACGCGGTCGCACGCTTTAATACCGTGTTAATCGACTTTGATCGTGACTTATGGGGTTATATTGCGCTTAACCACTTTAAGCAGAAAACGATTGCTGGCGAAGTAGGCTCATCAACCATGCCGCATAAAGTAAACCCCATCGATTTTGAAAACTCCGAAGGTAACTTAGGCATCGCCAATTCGGTTATGAGTCACCTCGCGCAAAAGCTTCCGATTTCCCGCTGGCAGCGCGATCTGACCGATTCAACCGTGTTACGTAATCTCGGTGTTGGTATCGCCCATGCGGTTATCGCGTATCACGCTTCCTTGAAGGGCCTGAGCAAACTTGAAGTGAATGAATCTGTACTCACGGCTGAGTTAGACGCAAACTGGGAGTTGATGGCCGAGCCCGTACAAACGGTGATGCGTCGCTACGGCGTCGAAAAGCCATACGAAAAACTCAAAGAGCTCACGCGTGGTAAGCGTATCAAGCCGGCCGATTTGGTAACATTCATTGATGCGCTCGATGTTCCTGAAGCCGCGAAAGATGAAATGAAAGCCATGTCACCGATGAACTACATTGGTCGTGCTGAAGCATTTGTAGACGAGCTTAAGTAATGCATTTACAGAATGTCGATAAGCAAGTCTTTCTCGATTCTGACTGGCAAAAACGCCCGCGCTTGTTTAAGCGTGGGCTCGCCAACGTTGACTTGATCGAACCCGAAATTTTAGCCGGTTTAGCCATGGAAGATGGCGTTGATGCTCGTATTATCGAACATCGAGATCAAGCCTGGTCAGTCACTCACGGCCCTTTCGAGGAGTACGAATCGCTCGGTGAAGAGAATTGGACGTTACTCGTGCAAGCAGTCAATGAATGGATGCCCGATGTCCACTCGCTGTTGCAGGCGTTTCGTTTTTTACCCGAGTGGCGCATTGATGATGTGATGGTGAGCTTCTCCGTTGAAGGCGGTGGCGTTGGGCCACACGTTGACGAATACGATGTGTTTATTGTGCAAGGTGCGGGTCGTCGTCATTGGCGCGTGGGTGCACGTCAATCGACTACGCCAACTTATCCGTGCGAGGATCTCAAGCAGATCAAAGAGTCCTTTGATGCGATCATCGATGAAGTACTAGAACCCGGTGATGTTCTGTATATTCCAGCCGGCTGCCCACATGATGGCATCGCACTTGAACCTTGTCTCAATTATTCCGTCGGTTTCCGTGCGCCGAATCAAGCCGAATGGCTTGCTCAGCTCGCTGACATGGCATTACAGACTGAGCAACTCAAACAACGTTACACCGATCCGAACCTCTCGTGTGACAACCCAAGTCATATCGTAACTGAAGCTCAGCTAGGCCAAGTCAAACAACTCCTTAAATCAGCGGTTGAATCGAGTGATTTTGATGAGCTCATTTTACGTGCTCAGTCAATGAGTAAGCGCCCTCTTCCTGAGCCCGAGTTGCCGATGGTGCCCGAACAAGTGCCTGCTTTACTAACGATGGATAATGCAACCGTCGTTCGTACACCGGGTTCGCGTTTACTAAAGCACTTCGACAAACCACATTACTTTGCCAACGGTGAGTTGTTTGTGGTGACCGCTGAAGCTGAGGCACTGGCTAAGCAGCTTGCAGAGCTCACCGATGAAACAGCGATTACCGAATTGGCGCCCGTGTGCAGTGACGCGTGTGGGCAAGCGCTGATCGCATGGTTAGTCAATCAGGGTGTTATTGAGCTATTAATTGACTAATTTTTGTTAACAAGTTGCCGTTTACGTCAACTGTAAACAACAGTTGCTAAACACCCGTTTGAATAACGATTTTAGTTTTGTTTTTTAGTAGCGCGTTAACATTCCAAGTGGTAATGTGCGCGCAATTTTGAAAACCAATGAGGATGGAAATTCATGTCTCTATTTGAGCATATTGAATTCGATAATCACGAACAAGTGACCTTCTGCCATGATGAAGAATCTGGTCTTAAGGCTATTATTGCCGTTCACGATACAACGCTCGGCCCGAGCTTGGGCGGTACGCGTTTATGGAACTACGCTTCATCGGCTGAAGCATTAACCGACGTGTTACGTCTTTCACGTGGCATGACCTATAAAAGCGCCATGGCTGGCCTTCCTCTAGGTGGCGGTAAAGCCGTGATCATCGGCGATGCTAAAACCATTAAAAGTGAAGCCCTATTCCGTGCTTACGGCCGTTTCATTGAAACCTTAGGTGGCAAATACATCACCGCTGAAGACGTTAACATTCGCACGGCGGATATCGATATCGTTGCTAAAGAAACAAGCCATGTTGCCGGTACTGCAGATAAAGCAGGCGATCCATCGCCTCACACTGCGCTCGGTACTTATTTAGGCCTTAAAGCGGCGGCAAAACACCGTTTAGGTTCTGATGACCTTAATGGCGTAACGATTGCAGTGCAAGGTTTAGGTGCTGTTGGTTATGACTTTGCCGAATATTGTGCTAAGGAAGGCGCGAAGTTGATCGTAACGGATATCAACGAAGACGCCATGCAACGTGCTAAAGATGAGCTCGGTGCACAGGTTGTGGGTCTTGACGAAATCTATGGCGTCGAGGCTGACGTATACGCGCCATGCGCACTCGGTGCAACAATTAACGATGAAACGCTTAAGCAGTTAAAAGTTAAGATCATTGCAGGTAGTGCAAACAATCAGTTAGCGACTCCAGCACACGACCAGAAAGTTAAAGACATGGGTATTCTATACGCACCTGATTATGTCATTAACGCAGGTGGTGTTATCCACGTCTGTTCTGAAGCAGCTAACTTCTCGCTTGAAGAGACTGACAAACGTGTGCGTGATATCTACAACACACTCGATAAGCTCTTTGCTCGTGCCAATGAAGAAAACCGTCCAACCGGCGAATTGGCCGACGAGATGGCGCGCGAAATCATCGCTAACGCGAAAAAATAATAGCGTAATGGGCTACCTTAGTGATTAAGGTAGCTCAAAATAACTTCAAGCGGGTGTCTCACCCGCTTACCTTCCAAACGTTTTACCTGCGAGCGGCAAGAGAATCCAGTCGCAGTAATACCACTGGTTCCGTACTGTTTAACCGCTTCAGCCCAATCCATTTGATACAAAGCAATACTCTCTTTCAAATTGCTACGTTCATGCCCAAACGTTCCGGCCATACCACAACAGCCCGCTTGGACAATATCGAGCTGCAAGCCGACACTGGTAAATAGCGCCTGCCAGTGCTTTGCTGACTCGGGAATGAAGCTCTGCTCGGTGCAGTGTAACAGCAAACCGTAACGGCGATGACTGCTCTCGAGATCGAGTTTCTCTGCCTTGCCCTGTAACCACTCGATGACTGTTTGCACGTTCAATGCTGCAGCTTTATCACCTAATACGTGGTGATACTCGTCGCGGAATACCAATGCGGTGGACGAATCAACACCCACGCGTTCAATTTCGGTATCGAACAAGGGCGCTAGGTACTCATAAACACGTTCAGCCGTTTGCTTAAACTCCGATAAGAAGCCTTTCACATGTTGAGCTTTACCTTGTCCAACAAACGGTATCAATACAGGTTGATAACCTAAACGAGCGGCGAGTTGCGCGAAAGCATGCACGATCTCAGCTTCGTAAAAGCTGGTGAAAGGATCTTGTACGATAGCCACTAGCTGTTGTTGCTGTTCTACTGGTAACTGGGCGAGCTCACTCGGCTCCGCGACTCTAAACTCTGACTGTTGCCACCGTTTAACCAAGTTAGGCACTGAAAACGCGGGCGTATCGACATAACCCACAACTTGTTTCAAGAAAAAGTTGCTCAGTGGGTTTTTGATAATGGCATTACTAAACTTAGGAAACTTTGCACCCACCTTAGCCGTGCTTTCAACACTTCGCACAAGATGATCTTTAATGGGGCGCGGATACCGAGAGTAGTAATGCTGTAAAAACTCAGCCTTAAACGTCGGCACGTCGACACTCACTGGACATTGATTAGTACAGGCTTTGCACGCCAAGCACTTGTCCATTGACGCCTTCACTTCATGGCTGTAGTCATCTTTCGAATCATTGCGGTTACGCCACTTTTCAAACCAAGATACTTCGTCATCAGGCTGCTTATCCGCGCGGTAATTCTGTTCCGCAGTTAAGCGCAACCATTCACGCATCAATGACGCGCGTCCTTTGGGCGACATACGACGGTCACGTGTCACTTTATACGAAGGACACATTGCTGCTTTGGTATCGTAGTTGAAACACAGTCCGTTGCCATTACAACTCATGGCATTGGCGTAGTAGTCACGTGTCTCAATGGGAATTTGACGGTCAAAATAACCGCGCTTTTGCGCATCAACAGAAACTAACTGCGCTTCGCTGTTTAACGGCGTAGCGATTTTACCGGGATTAAACTGGTTAAACGGGTCAGCGGCTGCTTTTACTTTTTGTAGTTCTTGATAAAGCGCCTCGCCAAAGAATTTCGGCGCATATTCTGAGCGATAGCCTTTACCATGCTCTCCCCACATCAAGCCACCGTATTTGGCTGTCAATGCAGCTACTTTATCACTGATTTCGCGCAATAGAACTTCATCATCTGGATTGGTTAAATCCAGCGCGGGGCGCACGTGCAACACCCCTGCATCCGCGTGACCAAACATGCCGTAATGGAGGTTGGCATCGTCTAAGATGTCGCGAAACTCCATTATAAAAGCCGCCAACTGCTCGGGAGGAACCGCGGTGTCTTCTGCGAAAGCAACGGGTTTACGCGCACCTTTAGTGGCACCTAACAGCCCGACCGCTTTTTTTCGCATGGCATAAATGGTTTGGATACTTTCTAGGTCATCGCATATTTGATACCCGATCACCCCTTTATTATCTTTAGCTTTAATAAGCTTATCCAAGCGTTTACAAAGCGCATCAATTTTCCGCTGATTTTCCGCTTGGTCCGTCGCGGCAAACTCGACCATGTTGATGCCATTCATGACCTGTCCCTCGACCTCTTCTAGCAGCGGCGAAACGCTATGCCAGATGATGTCTTCACGCGCCAAGTTCAGCACATTGGAATCAATGGTCTCTACTGATGTTGCTTCAGCTTCAACTAAGAACGGTGAGTTATTCAGTGCCGCTTGGAAATCGGAATACTTTACGTTGATTAAGGTACGGTATTTGGGGATCGGTGTGATGTTGAGTTTTGCTTCTGTGACAAAGCCTAACGTACCTTCGGAACCCGCAATCAGGCGCGATAAATCGAGCGTATGATGCTCTGCATCGAAGGTGTGTTTTAAGTCATACCCGGTTAAAAAACGGTTTAACGGCGGAAATTTGGCGTCTATCGCCTCGCGCATACCCACACAGGTATTTAGTGCTTGTTTATATAACCGCCCTACCCGCGAATCAACTTCGCTGTACGTTTGTGCCTGCTGTAAGTCCACCGGTTCACTGGCTAACAGCTCACCACCTTGTAAGACCGTGCGTAACGATAAAATATGATCACTGGTTTTACCGTATACCAACGAGCCTTGACCCGATGCATCCGTATTAATCATCCCGCCGAGCGTGGCACGATTGCTGGTTGATAAGTCCGGTGCAAAGAAATAGCCATGTGGACGCAACGCGTCGTTCAGCTGATCCTTTACCACGCCGGTTTGTACACGCACCCAACCCTCATCCGCATTGACTTCCAACACGCGATTCATATGGCGACTCAAGTCCACCACAATACCCGGCGTTAACGATTGTCCGTTAGTGCCCGTACCACCGCCACGAGGGGAAAATGTCACTGAATGAAACTCATCTTGAGCTGCGAGTTTCAGTATCGTTTGAATGTCGGCTTCGTTGACAGGATAAAGGACGGCCTGCGGCAACTGTTGATAAACACTGTTATCCGTCGCCGCGATAAGCCGTCCTGAAAACGTGACATCAATCTCCCCACTAAAATCTGACTGTTCAAGCTCACTAATATATGCCTGATACAACGACGGCAGTGCGCGCTTGGCGTCTAACTTAGGGAGTTGTGTCATAACGTTTTATAGTCCTCTTACAGTTGTTCTGATAAGTACATCCAAGTTTCAATAACAGTGTCAGGGTTAAGCGAAACCGAATCAATTCCCTGCTCGACTAACCATTGAGCAAAGTCAGGATGATCTGACGGACCTTGACCACATATACCGACGTACTTACCACGTGCTTTAGCCGCTTTAATGGCCATTTCAAGCAATGCTTTAACAGCGTCGTTGCGCTCATCAAATAAGTGTGCAATTAAACCTGAGTCCCGGTCGAGTCCCAACGTTAGCTGGGTTAAATCATTCGAACCAATTGAGAAGCCATCGAACATATCAAGGAATTTATCGGCCAATAGTGCGTTTGATGGTAGTTCACACATCATGATCACACGTAAGCCGTTCTCACCTTGTTTCAGTCCCTGCTCTTCAAGTAAATCGATAACTTGGCGACCTTCCTCTAGAGTACGTACGAAAGGAATCATGATTTCGATGTTGCTCAGACCCATTTCATTACGTACACGCTTAATCGCTTCGCACTCAAGTGCAAAACAATCACGGAATTCCTCTGAGATATAGCGCGATGCGCCACGGAAACCGAGCATCGGGTTCTCTTCGTCAGGCTCGTATTGACTACCACCGACTAAGTTTGCGTATTCATTCGACTTGAAGTCTGACATACGCACAATAACGCGCTCCGGCGCAAACGCTGCGGCTAAGGTTGAGATCCCTTCAGCAAGACGCGCTACATAATATTCACGAGGTGATTCATAACCGGCGATCATGGTGCTGATCGTTGCTTTCAACGCATCTGGTTGATCGTCAAAGTTAAGTAATGCTTTTGGATGCACACCGATCATGCGATTAATAATAAACTCAAGGCGTGCAAGACCTACACCCGCATGCGGTAAACCAGCAAAGTCAAAAGCACGGTCCGGGTTACCGACATTCATCATAATTTTTAATGGTAAATCTGGCATTGCATCAACGCGCGACTCAGTAACTTCAAAGTCAAGTTCGCCTTCGTAGATGTATCCGGTATCACCCTCTGCACAAGATACGGTTACTGCTTGGCCATTGCTAATCAGCTGAGTTGCATTACCACAACCTACAACCGCTGGAATGCCTAACTCGCGAGCGATGATAGCCGCGTGGCATGTACGACCACCGCGGTTGGTCACGATAGCCGCCGCGCGCTTCATAATAGGCTCCCAATCCGGGTCGGTCATATCAGTAACCAGCACATCACCAGGTTGGACTTTGTCCATTTCTTCGATGCTATCCAATACGCGTGCCACACCTTTACCGATGCGCTGGCCAATCGCACGACCTTCACAGACCACCGCACTGGTGTCTTGTAGCGCAAAGCGTTCGATCGCTTGCCCTTTTTGGTTTGACTGCACCGTCTCCGGGCGTGCTTGTACGATATATAACTTGCCATCGATACCGTCTTTAGCCCACTCGATGTCCATCGGACGACCGTAGTGTTTCTCGATGATTAATGCTTGGCGAGCCAGTTCTTCTGCTTCTGCATCGGTAATCGAAAAGGTTTGGCTTTTAGCTGAATCGATGTCCTCGATCAATGTTTGCTTACCATGTGCACGATCTTCAGAAAACACCATTTGGATTTTCTTACTACCCAAATTACGGCGCAACACCGCTGGACGTCCCGCGTTAAGCGTTGGTTTGTGCACATAAAACTCGTCTGGGTTTACCGCACCCTGAACGACCATCTCACCCAAGCCGTACGATGAGGTGACGAAAACGACTTGGTCAAAACCGGATTCAGTATCAATTGTGAACATCACGCCTGATGAAGCAATGTCACTTCGAACCATGCGCTGTACACCCGCCGAGAGAGCTACGCCTCTATGGTCATAACCTTGGTGCACGCGATAAGAAATCGCACGGTCATTGAATAACGAAGCGAAAACGTGTTTGATGGCTTCCATCACGGCATCAAGACCGCGGACGTTTAAGAAAGTTTCCTGTTGGCCCGCAAACGAAGCATCCGGCATATCCTCTGCCGTTGCCGAGCTACGTACAGCAAAGCTGAATTCATCGTTGTCTTCACTGAGTTGGCTAAAGGCTTGCTTGATATCGGCTTCGAAGGCAGGTTGGAAAGGCGTGTCGATGATCCACTGACGAATGGTGCGGCCCGCTTCGGTTAATTTATTGACGTCATTAACGTCGAGGCCGTCGAGCAATTCATATATTTTGTCATTCAGACCACTTTGCTCAAGAAACTCGTTATATGCATCTGCTGTCGTCGCAAAGCCGCCGGGGACTTCAACCCCTGCACCCGCGAGGTTACTAATCATTTCACCGAGTGAGGCGTTTTTACCCCCCACTCTGTTGACATCTTGCATTCCTAGTTGCTGATACCACAGTACGTTTTCTTGCACGTCTTTTTCCTCGATTTAATCCGATGGGAGGTATGATGTGGCGAACATTTTACACATACTTAGCCAACAAGTTAATATCCGATTTACAAAGCTTTCGATTTTTATCTATAGAATAAGGAATAAACGGTCATGAGAACCGCGTTTTACGTCTCTGATGGGACCGCTCTCACTGCAGAGGCGTTTGGTCATGCTTTGCTTTCGATGTTTACCACCGAGTTTCGACATAAAACACTGCCATTTATCGATACCCAGGCTAAAGCGGAAATGGCGTGCAAACAGATTCAGCGTGCCGCTGAGGACGATGGCGAACCGCCGCTCATTTTTCACACCTTTGTCAATGTAAAACTCAAGCAACGTATTACCCAGTGCGGTGGAATTAGTTATGATTTTCTCGATAACTTTGTCGGCCAAGTCGAGCACGAGCTGGGGATTAAAGCAAAACCAAAAACTCACCGTACTCATGGCGTGCATAAGGACTACAACTTTCGCGTCGAAGCGATTAACTACGCGCTCGATAACGACGATGGCAAAAAGCTGAACCAGTTGGATCAGGCTGATTTGATTCTTGTCGGTGTATCACGCACGGGTAAGACACCAACCAGTCTTTACTTAGCTATGCAATACGGCATCAAAGTAGCGAACTACCCGATAACAGAAGATGACGATTTCGAACGACTCAGTCTGCCCTATGAGTTAAAGATGCAGCGTCACAAATTGTTTGGACTCACGCTCGATTCGCAACGTTTACATGAAATTCGCAGTCAGCGACGTGAGGGTAGCCAGTACGCGTCGATGCAGCAATGTCGATTCGAATTGTCGGAAGTCGAAAAGTTATATCGCAAAGAGGCCATTCCCTTTATTAACTCGACACGTTTTTCAGTCGAAGAGATCGCTGCCAAAATCCTCGCACAAACGAATCTTCAACGCCGCCGTTACTAGTTCGTTATTGGTCAGTTCCAACAATAACGGCGACCTTTTGGTCGCCGTTCAATACTGCTAACGCTGAGTTTAACTTGCGTTGGTGCTTTCGAAAATCTTATCCGCAGATGCCGCAACGAAGCCCGAATACAATTTACCTGGCTCAATTTCGTAGCGTTTAGCGAACTCATAAAAGCATGAGGGAATTTCTACTGTCTTATCGCTGAACTCGACTGGATGGTGATTAGCCATGGTCGAGGACTGTTCAAGGTATACTTCAGGAGAGCCTTTGATTTCGCCACCCGAAGTGTTCAGTTTAAAACCATTATCTTTAAGCGTTTGGTTGACCTCTTCTAGATCGGTGTAACCCGGTAATTGGTTAACACTCACGGTGAAGTGGTTAGCACAGAAACCGAATGCAGCCATCCACGCCGCGTATTCGCTTTCTTCTAATAACGCTTGATAATCTTCATGACTGACTTGCCAATGCGTTCCCGAGTACAAGAAGTCGTCCTTTTTGACATCTTCTGGATTAATGTGGCTCACCATTTCTTTGACCTTAGCCTGCAAGCTATCACTAAACTCCTCAGTCATCAGCTCGCTGATGAAGACCTTAGGCAACGTTGGATCTTCGTGCTCAAAGTGCTTCGCACGGAGTTTCTTGGCTTCAAAGTGATAGTCTCCACCCTCTTTGTAGCCTAGATCTAAAAAGTGTTGCGCGAGCGCTTCAAGACGTACCGGGGCAATATCAAACGTTCGGAAAGCAACGTGATCGTTTACAATCGGATGCCCTTTCCCGAGGACTTCGTGCACCTTAGGTGCCGATGGTGTACGAGAAATGTAATCTTGCCAAAGACGTTCAAACAGCTGCTCGACATGTTGAGACATGAAATTTAATCCTTTTAACGTAAAAGTTACTCAAAAATAGTGGCGAATTAACCGTGCCCATTTCGTGCGGCCCCGAGTGACTCAGCCACTAAAAAGGCAAGCTCTAGCACTTGGTCGGCGTTCAGCCGGGGGTCGCATTGGGTGCGGTAGCGGCTGGATAAATCAGCTTCGCTAATTTGGTACGCACCACCTGTACATTCTGTCACATCCTCGCCGGTCATCTCCAGATGGATACCACCTGCATAGCTTCCCTCTGCTTGATGTACCGCAAAGAATTGACGTAATTCTTTATGTATGGCGTCAAAGTTACGTGTTTTCAACCCACTATCCGCTTTTGTTGTGTTGCCATGCATAGGATCACTCGACCACACCACATTCCGGCCTTCTTGCTGTACACGTCGAACCAGACGCGGAAGGTTGTCGGCTAAATTGTCTGCTCCCATCCGTGAAATGAGCGTTAGACGGCCTGCCTCATTATCAGGATTGACCGCGTCGATTAATCGAATTAGCTCGTCAGGATCCATGGTCGGCCCCACTTTGACGCCAATCGGGTTGTGAATACCACGCATGAATTCAACATGCGCGTGGTCAAGTTGGCGAGTGCGCTCACCAATCCAGATCATGTGCGCCGAACAGTCGTAGGGTAGACCGGTCAATGTGTCGGTACGTGTCAAAGCTTGCTCATACGGCAATAATAAGGCTTCATGTGAGGTGAATAGCTGAGTTTCATGTAAGGTTGCATTATTTTCAGCATTAATTCCCAACACTTCCATAAATTTAAGCGCGGACTGAATTTGCTCGGCAATCTCTTGATAGCGTTCTTTCAGTGGGTTCGCGGCCAAAAAGCCCAAGTTCCACTTATGAACTTTATGCAAATTAGCGAGGCCGCCTTGAGCGAATGCGCGCAAAAGATTTAGCGTTGCTGCAGAGTGATGGTAAGCCTTCAACATGCGTTCTGGATCAGGCGTGCGAGCCGCGTCAGTAAATGCCATATCATTAATGATATCACCGCGATAGCTCGGTAAGCTCACACCATCGATCGTCTCAAGATCACTTGAGCGTGGTTTTGCATACTGCCCGGCCATTCGTGCGACCTTAGTCACTGGGCACGAACCTGCAAAGGTCATCACGATGGCCATCTGCAAAATCACTTTGAATGTATCGCGGATCTTTGGTGCATTAAAGTCTGCAAACGATTCAGCGCAGTCACCGCCTTGCAGTAAAAAGCCCTCGCCATGACAGACATCCGTCAACTGACTACGTAACGCACGTATCTCTTCTGCGAACACTAATGGCGGAAATTGACTCAGTTGTGACTCAACGTGTTGTAAGTGTTCTTTGTTTGGGTATTGCGGCTGTTGCTTGATGGGTTTATCACGCCAACTACGTGCACTCCACTGGCTCATAACATCCTATCCAGTTGTGGTTATCGAAACCACCAATCTAGCGAGGTCAGGCGTGAAAAGCAATGCCCAACCCCGCGTGAATGCTAAGTTTTTATTTAAATTCTGCGTAATGCATCAATTCGCTCGCTCAAGGGCGGGTGTGACATAAACAAACGACTCAAGCCACTGCGTTTACCGTTGATACCAAAAGCCAACATTGAACCCTTTAATTCAGGTTCCTGCCCCCGCTGTAAACGCTCGAGTGCGGCTATCATTTTTTGCTTACCAACCAGTTGAGCCGACCCCGCATCAGCACGAAACTCACGTTTGCGTGAAAACCACATCACGATGATGCTCGCCAAAATACCAAATACGATCTCTAGCACCATAACGATCCCAAAGTATGCCAGGGTTCCAAGACCGCCACCTTGCTGATTATTGCCACGGGTCGCGTTATCAATCGCACTCGCAATAATGCGAGCAAAGAACATCACGAACGTATTCACTACGCCTTGAATCAGCGTCAATGTCACCATGTCACCGTTAGCAATGTGGCTCACCTCATGCGCTAACACCGCTTCGATCTCATCTTGATTCATCTGTTCAAGCAACCCGGTACTGACAGCCACCAGAGAAGCAGACTTACTGCGACCGGTGGCGAATGCATTAGGCGCGTGAGACGGGAAGATAGCGACTTGTGGCATCGGTATACCGGCTTTTTGTGTTTGTTGCTTAACCGTTTCAACCAACCAGCGTTCAGCCGGTGTCCGCGGTTGCTCGATAACTTGCGCGCCTGTTGCCCTAACCGCCATCCAGCGCGAAATAAATAGTGATACGAAGGCACCACCAAAGCCAAACAAGCCACACAGTATTAGAAGCCCTAGCGGGTTTTGCACGGTGAGACCCGTGTTAGCGCTTATGATATTAAACACGAAACTAACGACCACCAAAATGGCTATATTGGTCATCAAAAACAGCAAGATGCGTTGCATACACATTCCCTCAGTAAGCCAGGACAAATCGGTCTAGATGATATGCTAAATATGGGTGATTGGCTTACATTTCTAGTGGCGAATACGTAAAATATTTTAATTATTCACGTTAGAACTAGAGCTAACCCATGACACAACATAAGAATCTATTACTTTTAAGCAGTTCTCGCGTCGGAGATACCGACTATCTTGCCCACAACAGAGAATGGATTAAGAACGCCGTAGGCGATGCAACCGTGCTTTTTATTCCCTATGCAGGCGTGGGTATGACGCATAGCCAATATACCGATAAAGTTCGCAACGCGCTTGCACCTGTTAACGTGGCCGTCACTGGTATAGAGGAATATGCCGATCCGATAGCAGCCGTGCGTGAGGCCCAAGCAATTGCTGTGGGTGGTGGCAACACCTTTCAGTTATTGAATTTAATTTATCAACAACAGCTGATTGAGCCGCTTCGCGATACCGTAAATGCGGGGACTCCCTATGTTGGCTGGAGTGCAGGTTCAAATATTGCGGGTAAAACGATCAAAACCACCAATGATATGCCGATTGTTGAGCCACCAAGTTTCAATGCTCTGCGTTTAGTTGAGCTACAAATGAATCCACATTACACCGACTATCATCCACCTGGCTTTAATGGCGAAACGCGCGATGATCGCCTCAACGAATTTATCGCACTCAATAGCGCCGAAA
The DNA here is from genome assembly GCF_057748155.1 of Idiomarina sp. D18. NCBI lineage: Bacteria > Pseudomonadati > Pseudomonadota > Gammaproteobacteria > Alteromonadales > Idiomarinaceae > Idiomarina > Idiomarina sp. D18. The sequence continues at coordinate 1,043,865 of NZ_CM173240.1, read as the reverse complement.
CAGTCTTGGGTTTGCCCGAGGGTACAGGGCTCCAAATACGGACCGGAGAGTGTTACTGGCGCGGAGATGCAGAGCCCGTGCTCATTGATAGCGCGGGCAAACAGATTCAACACAACTTAGAACGCATTCGCACATTAATCGGGTAAATTAATTAAGTGCCCGAGTGCCAAGTTTTGCCAGTTCGCATCAAAGCTTATCGAGCCAAGGTGCGAACTCGCCATACGCTGCTTTAGGGTGTCGAGGTTCTGTTCAAGTCGTGCCATGGGTTCAACAGTGGGTTGATTAGTTATCCAGCCAGAAATAGGCACTGACGATGAAAATATCGCTTGTTCAGTAAGCATCGCATGATTCAGACAGCCAAGCTTCATGCCCACGGTTAGAATGACCTCAGCATTAATTGCTTTTACAAACTCGGGCATCATTAATCGCTCGGAGAGCGGTAAAAGCCAACCACCGGCTCCTTCAACAACAATGGCATCGGGGTTCAACGCAACAAGTCGCTCAAACTGCTGCAGCATATCCTCAAGTGATAATGAGACACCGGCTTCCTGTGCCGCAATATGAGGAGCGATTGCCGGCTCAAATGCAAATGGGTTAGTTAAACCATAATCACAATCCAACGTCATATGGCGTCGTGCATTGGTCGCATCAGCATTAATCCAGCGCGTCCCATCCCAGTCACAACCACTCGCAACGGGCTTCATAGCCAGCGTTTTGAGCCCTTTGTCTGCAAGGTGTTGTAACACAGCTTGGGTAACAACAGTTTTACCAGAGTCTGTGTCAGTACCTGTAATAAAATAAACTTTCATATTAACCTTTAATTAATACATCTTGTCTTTAATTAATGTTACTTCTAGCACTTTCCAGGTCAATGGGAGTCCTTTTGATGTGCGTTTTTGCTCATAATTGGCTTTCAATTTTTGCCATCGTGTCGGCGTCATTAGACCGCGATCTTGCTGTGGTGTTTGGCTCGCACCCACACCTTTTATATGGCGCAGTAAACTCTCAAACTGCTCAAAATAATCCGTATAAACGACAACCTCACTGGCAACTTCAAATCCTGCTTGACGGAACTTAGCTTCAACTTCAGCTTGTGTGCGGTAAGCTATCGTGTGCTGTTTATCATCTAGCGCTGAATAGGCGTCCACAAGTTCAGCGAACGTCCCCGTGAGTAAAGTGTTCATCAGTACTTGACCGCCGGACCGAGTGACACGACAAAGCTCATTCGCCACGGTGTTTATATCAGGGCACCATTGCAATGAAAAATTAGCAAATACGGTGTCAAACTGAGCATTTTCTGCCGGAATACATTCTGCGCTACCCTGCTTATACGCAACCTGCGGAAACAACTTGCTCGCCTGAGCCAGCATGCCCACAGCGGGGTCAACACCGAGGTAATTACGACAGTGCTCAAGTAGTAGCTGTGTTTCTGAACCCGGTCCACACCCCAGATCTAAGCAGTCGCCCAGATTGCTACTTTGTGCTTTTTGGTATAAACGCTGCGCAAAGACGTGCTGTGTTTTATTAAATTGCGTATATGTCGTGGCTGCTTTATCAAAGCGCTTAGCTACTTGAGTGAGCCATTGTTCAGGTTGCATTGTCACCGGTTATGTCCTTTCTGCATTAAGATGATCGAACATCACATCAATCATCTTCATATCAACCGTACTATTGAGGCTAATACGTAGACGCGCTGTGTCTTTTGGCACTGTAGGTGGGCGCACGACGCTGACATCGATACCGGCTTGCTTTAACTGTTGGCCTGCAGCCATCGCTCTGGCCTCATCGCCCAAAATTATAGTTTGAATGGCGCTATCAGAATCTACCGAGCGATACTGATGCTTTTTGATAAGCTGTTTCACTCGCCAAATTCTCTCGTTTAACGCATCTCTTCGTAACTGCCCTTCGCGTCCTCTAACAATCTCAATCGATGCGAGTATCGCTGCCACCTGCATCGGTGGCATCGCAGTCGAATAAATATATTCGCGACAAAATTGGCGAATCTCGTCGATGTCATCTCGACTGCCAACAAGCGCCGCCCCACTGGCACCCAGCGCTTTTCCAAAGGTGATGGTGCCCAGCTTAACCTGTTGGTTGAGCTGCCCTAGATAACCTTCACCGTGCTCTCCGATGACACCAATACCATGTGCGTCATCCAGTAACCACTGAACAGGTGATTGTTCAGTGAAGTCCCGGCTTTGAGCAATGCTAAGCCGATCCCCATCCATGCTGTAGATACTTTCACTGATAAACCAGTCGTGAGTTTGAGCTGTTGATGGCCAAGTTAAGTGAGGCACGCGCTTAAATCGAATACCGCTATTTAACATGCCTTCCACCATGGACGCGTGTATCAAGCGATCAGCGTAAATGCGTCCGCCCTGTGCTTGGCAATGCGCCTGCAATAAACAGGTAATGGCACCATGATTTGCCGCGAATCCTGTATTAAACAGGATAGCATCCTCGAACCCCAACCAGTCGCACAGTGTTTCTTCAAGCTGTTGATGCAACTGGGTGTAGCCACTCAACAAGGGGGAGCCTGTACTTCCCACTCCCCAGTTATCAATTGCTTGTTGTGCCGCGGCTTTTACCCGTGGATGTTGCGCTAAACCCAAATAATCATTCGACGACAACTGCGCAGGTCGCACACTGGCGGTGCGCACCTGCTGCGTTCTATAGAGATTTGAATCGCGACGCTGCTCAAGACGCGTCGTAATAAAGTGGCGGTTGCTGTTGTTCACTAATCGCCTCGTTAATGACGGTTTGATGGACTTCATCGTCATAGCCATCACGGGTTTCTGGCGTAATACCTAAACGGTTAAACAATTGCAGGTCGGCATCGGCTTCGGGATTACTCGTGGTGAGCAACTTCTCACCATAGAAAATAGAGTTTGCGCCGGCTAGAAAGCACATGGCTTGCATTTCATCACTCATGTACTCGCGACCTGCCGACAGACGCACATGCGAAGCAGGCATCAAAATACGTGCAACAGCAATGGTGCGCACGAAATCAATCGGATCTAAATCGTCTAGGTTTTCAAACGGCGTACCTTTCACTTTAACCAACATATTAATTGGAACGCTTTCAGGGTGCTTGGGCAAATTAGCTAACTGGACCAACAATGATGCACGATCCTCAACGGATTCACCCATCCCAACGATACCGCCCGCACAGACTTTCATACCCGCATCACGCACATTACGCAAAGTATTGAGTCGGTCTTGATAAGTACGGGTAGTGATAATGTCGCCATAAAACTCGGGCGAGGTATCCAAATTATGATTGTAATAATCAAGCCCTGCCTGTTGCAGCGCAGCGGCTTGTTCGGGCGATAACATACCAAGCGTCATGCAGGTTTCTAAGCCTAACTCTTTTACACCTTTCACCATCTCAATAACATAAGGCATGTCGCGATCTTTTGGATTTCGCCACGCAGCCCCCATACAAAAGCGGCTCGCACCTTTATCTTTTGCGAGTTGTGCCTCTTGCAATACTTTTTCAACGGCCATGAGCCGCTCACGATCAAGCCCCGTGTGGTAATGCGCACTTTGTGGGCAGTATTTACAATCTTCGGGGCACGCACCTGTTTTAATTGATAGTAAAGTGCTGACCTGCACTTGATTAGGATCAAAATGCTGACGGTGAACAGTCTGGGCTTGAAACACCAAGTCGTTAAAAGGCATTGTCAGTAATTGGCTGACCTCTTCCGGCGTCCAGTCATTTCTCACTTCTGTCTTTATTTGCGCGCTCATATCGCTGTTCTCTTTTATTTATTGGCTTCTCATGCTCGACTAGATTACTGCTAATCGATAAACTGTCAATTTTTTACGAACGCAAAACTTTACAAGAGGTTATAAAGTGAGCAACTCGTTACAGCAAGCTATCCAGTTTGACCAGCAACACATATGGCACCCTTACACCTCTATGACGGATCCCTTACCTTGTTATCATGTCAAATCCGCAAGCGGATGCGAAATTGAGCTGTCATCCGGCGAAATCTTGGTGGACGGTATGTCCTCTTGGTGGGCCGCTATTCACGGGTATAACCATCCTCAACTCAATGCGGCATTGCATGCGCAAGCCGATAAGATGAGTCACGTGATGTTTGGTGGCCTCACCCATCAACCCGCAATCAACATGGTTGAGCGTTTAATAGACCTCACACCTGCACCTCTTGACCGCGTGTTTATTGCGGATTCGGGATCAGTCAGCGTCGAAGTCGCGATAAAGATGGCACTCCAATACTGGTTCTCTATCGAGCAGCCCAAGAAAAACCAATTATTAACCATTCGTGGTGGCTATCATGGCGATACGTTTGCTGCTATGTCAGTGTGCGATCCGGTTAATGGCATGCATCATATGTTTCGTCACGCTTTATGTAACCAGCATTTTGTCGAGCGTCCGGCAGTGGAATTTGACGATGAATGGGAGCCCAGCAGTTTAAGCAGTATTCAACAAGAGCTGGAGCAACATCACACAGAGATTGCCGCGGTGATCATCGAGCCCGTAGTGCAAGGTGCTGGCGGAATGCGATTCTATCACCCAGAGTATTTAACGCAGTTGAGAGAGCTCTGTAATCATTATGACGTCTTGTTGATCGCAGATGAGATTGCCACGGGGTTCGGTCGCACGGGTCAACTATTTGGCTGCGATCATGCCGGTATCGTACCGGATATTATGTGTGTCGGTAAGGCACTGACCGGAGGCTATATGACGTTAGCCGCAACGGTGACACATGCTAAGGTTGCAGAAGCCATTGGTCAGGGACAAGGCGGTGGCGCATTAATGCACGGACCTACCTTTATGGGAAACCCACTTGCCTGTGCCGTCGCAAACGCGTCCTTAACCATAATTCAAAGCGGTGACTGGAAAACGCAAGTACCGCGTATCGAATGCCAGTTACGCGAGGAACTTGGTCCATTAAAGCGTCACCCGAGTGTTGCGGATGTCCGAGTATTGGGTGCAATCGGCGTTGTTGAACTGAATAAACCTGTTAATGTGGCGCGCACGCAAGCACTTTTTGTCGAGCTCGGTGTGTGGATACGTCCATTTGGTCGTCTCATGTACATTATGCCACCCTACTGCATCAACGGACAGCAACTCAGTAAGCTTACGCATGCGATTGCGGTCTACCTTGAAACAACCACTAATTAGCTAAAACCGTAAAAGAATAATAATAAGCCACTGATACTGGCGAGCCCCAGTATCAGTGTATTCACCCATATATGCGTTCGACGTCTTCGGTGGAGCCATATATTCAGCACACACGCGACACAACTCACTACAAGCCCCAGCGCCATTAGGAAAAGATAAAGCTGAGCTAGGCTCGCAATCCAACCTGAACGAAGGTCTACATCCAACCATTCACTGAGTAATGTACCCGTTTCCGGTTTTGCGTAGTCATAGACTATCAATGCAGCAATAAAAATAAGCCAGCCGAGGATAGAAAGCGTCCCCATGACTCGCCGCCAGGCACCCAATTTCTGCAATCGTTTACTGTCATTGCTACGCATATCGTCAGTTTTAATAGGATCCTACTTGAGTCTGTGCCAAAGACAGGTAACATAGCAACCTTTATTTAGTTAAATTTGCATTTCGGAGATTTCTAACCCATGTCGTATGCTTCTGTCGTGGATGTGTTAGCAGGAAAAGTCGCCGTTGATGAAACAGTTACGGTCCGTGGATGGGTACGGACGCGGCGTGATTCAAAAGCGGGTATTTCATTTATTAACGTACATGATGGCTCATGCTTTGATGCCATCCAGGCTGTTGTGCCTGCTGAATTACCTAATTATGAGTCCGAAGTGCTCAAATTAACGACTGGATGTTCAGTCGCTGTAACCGGTGTGGTGGTTGAGTCACAAGGTAAAGGTCAATCGTTTGAGCTACAAGCGACTGGCGTAAAGGTATATGGCTGGGTCGAAGATCCCGATACCTATCCGATGGCACCTAAGCGCCACAGCATGGAGTATTTGCGCGAATACGCTCATTTACGCCCGCGCACCAACGTGACCGGTGCTGTAATGCGCGTACGCAATACATTGTCTCAAGCCATCCACCGATTTTTCCACGAGCACGGTTACCTGTGGGTCAGCACACCGATTATTACTACGTCGGACTGTGAAGGCGCCGGTGAAATGTTCCGTGTTTCGACGCTTGATTTGATGAATGTCCCTAAAACCGAGCAAGGTAATGTTGATTTCTCACAAGACTTCTTCGGTAAAGAAGCGTTTTTAACGGTCTCGGGGCAGCTCAACGTTGAATCCTATGCATGCTCATTGAGCAAAGTTTATACCTTTGGTCCGACATTCCGAGCGGAAAACTCAAACACGAGTCGCCACTTGTCAGAATTTTGGATGGTTGAGCCAGAAGTTGCGTTTGCCGACCTCGATGATGTCGCGCACCTTGCCGAAGACATGTTGAAGTATGTCTTCAAAGCGGTACTTGAAGAACGCCCTGACGATATGGCGTTCTTTGAGCAACGCATTAATAAAGACGTGGTCGAGCGCCTCACACGTATGGTCGACAGTGACTTTGTTCACATGGACTACACGGATGCCATCGAGATCTTGAAAAACTGTGGTAAGAAATTTGAGTACCCAGTTGAATGGGGAGTCGACCTACAATCGGAGCATGAGCGCTATTTAGCCGAGGAGCACGTCGGAGCGCCTGTCATCTTGAAGAACTACCCTCGTGATATCAAAGCTTTTTACATGCGTCAGAACGAAGACGGCAAAACCGTTGCAGCGATGGACGTATTAGCACCAGGTATTGGCGAAATCATTGGCGGTAGTGCGCGTGAAGAGCGCCTTGATGTGCTCGACCAGCGTATTGCGGAAATGGACCTGCCAGCTGAAGAGTACGAGTTCTATCGCGACTTGCGTCGCTACGGTACTGTGCCACATGCAGGTTTTGGCTTAGGCTTTGAGCGTTTAGTGTCTTACGTTACGGGTATGCAAAATATTCGTGATGTGATCCCTTTCCCGCGTGCGCCCAAATCGGCACAGTTCTAAGCTCGCCCGCTTATCCAATATGAATATAAAAAAGCCAGCAACTGCTGGCTTTTTTATTATTGACACTCTATTGCGCTACTCGCCCACTTGGCTCGCGGTTAAAAAGTAAGGCAAATAGTCCTTCTCAGGTTTTATAGGTGTGGGTACTGCGGGCGTTCCAATGTAAAGAAAACCTACAATTTCATCATCTGCGCTACATTTAAATTGCTCGCGCACGTAGTCGCTCTGAGCTGGCCAACCCGTACGCCAAATAGCCCCAAGCCCTTGTGCAAAAGCCGCCTGTTGCATCGCCATCAGCGCACAGGCTGTGGTAGCAAACTGTTCGTCACGAGGCACTTTATCGTGCTTTTGATAACGCAAACAGGCAGTAATGATAAGTGGTGCCCGAAATGGGATTTGGCCCGCTTGTTCAACTCGTTCTTCGGAAAAATCGTTAAGCCTCGCAGCCTGTTGATAGATGTCCGCCAGTATTTGTCGATCACTCCCCATAAATTGATAAAATGCATAGGGACTTAGGTTCACGTGATCGGGTACTCTCACAGCAGCTTTTTTAATGATTTCAAGCTGTTCGGGGGTTGGCGCTGGTTCTATTAAGCGCGGCATTGATGAGCGTGTCTGTAGCAGTTCTAGCGCGTCCATATTACCTCTATTTTTTCTGCTTTTGTCATGCTTCGTTACATTCTTACTCTGGTTATGCCCATACGGATTGTATAAGCTACGGAATAATATCTTAAGTTAGGAAGGCCCTATGCGTTTTATTGGCTCTATATTTAAATATATTTGGCGAATCATCAATGGATTACGCGTTGTAATCCTTAATATCATTTTCTTCGCATTATTAGTCGGCTTTATCGCCGTTCTTGTCAGTGAAGAAGATCCCGTTGAAGTACCTGACAATAGCGTACTCGTATTGAACCCTCACGGTATCTTGGTCGAAGAACAGACATACCGTGACCCGGTCGACCAATTTTTTAATCGTGCATTTGGTGCTGAAGATGAGATCCCTGAGGTCCTATTATCAGACGTCATTGATGCCATCGAGAAAGCGAAAACTGATGATCGCATCGGTGCATTATACCTCGACCTTTCGGCACTGTACCCAAGTGGTGTGAATAAGTTACAGGCCGTTGGTGAGGCTCTGAGTGATTTTAAAACCAGTAAAAAACCTATCATCGCTGCTGGCGATTACTTTGAGCAGTACCAATATTATCTCGCCTCGTACGCGGATAAAGTCTATTTAAACCCTTTAGGTTCAGTCGCTTTTGATGGGTTTGATTATTCCCAAGTCTATTTCAAAGAGCTACTCGATAAGCTTAAAGTCAAGCCACACGTATTTAAGGTCGGTACCTATAAGGCAGCGGTTGAACCCTTCATACGTAATTCAATGTCCGACGAAGCGCGTGAAGCGAACGAATATTTGTATGATGCGATGTGGGAAAACTTCAAAGCAGATGTCACCGCACAACGTCAACTTTCAGACACTATCACTAGCGGTCAGCTTGACGACTATATGGCGGCGTTTGAATCAGCGAATGGCGATATGGCGCAAATGGCACTCGATACCAACCTTGTCGACGCACTTAAAACACGCACCGAAATTCGCAATGAGTTGATTAACCTGTCAGGTTACGATGAAGATGCGAAAACCTTCCGTAACATTGGTTTTTCATCCTACATTACTGAACCTGATGAAGATCTTAACCCTCTTGCTGAATCCAAGAAAGATCAAATTGCGGTTGTGGTAGCCCGTGGGCAAATTGTCAATGGCACACAGCGCGCAGGCATGATTGGCGGTGACAGCACAGCTGCCCTATTGCGTAAAGCAGGTGAGGATGAACGTACAAAGGCAGTCGTTTTGCGCATCGACTCACCGGGTGGTAGTGGTTTCGCTTCAGAAATTATTCGTCAAGAAATTCTGCAGCTAAAAGAAAAAGGAATCCCCGTTATTGCGTCAATGAGCAGTGTCGCCGCTTCTGGTGGCTACTGGATTGCCGCTGAAGCGGACGAAATCTGGGCGGCGCCAACTACAATCACTGGCTCAATCGGTGTATTTGGCTTGGTCATGACGTTGGAAGACAGTGCTGCTGCAATTGGCGTACATAGTGACAGCGTGAGTACCACAGAAATTGAGTCACTGAATACCCTTGAAGGTATCAGCGACAGTCAAGCACGTATCTTGCAACGCTCAACTGAGAACTTTTACAAGTTCTTTATCACCATGGTCGCCGAAGCACGCAATATGACCCCTGAAGCTGTCGACGACGTGGCACAAGGTCGTATTTGGACAGGACGTCAAGCACTGGAGCGTGGCCTGGTTGATAACTTAGGTGACTTTGATGATGCCATACAGGCGGCAGCTAAACGTGCGGATTTAAATGATTATACGGTTAACACTATTACTCAAGATTTAAGCCCGCAACAACAGTTTTTCGCCAATTTGATGGGTCAAACAAGCCTATCATGGCCGTTCGTATCTAATGAACAAAACTGGTTGATTCGTAACGTAAGACATGTTGTGAGCGAGTCTCAGGCGTTGCAAAACTTTAATGATCCAAAAAATATCTATACCTACTGTGCACTGTGCGTCCAACCGCGGTAAACTGTGTCTCAACACACAGTCACCCTTTGGAGTAGAGTTTGGAGCGTAAGAATATTTACGTCGCCTATACAGGCGGTACCATAGGTATGAAGAAATCGGCTCAGGGTTATGTCCCAGCAGCGGGACACCTGAGCCAATGTGTCGAAAATCTACCTGAGTTTTTCCGGGATGAAATGCCTCGCTTCGATATCCATGAGTATACACCGCTCATGGACTCGTCAGATATGACCCCTAGCGATTGGGTTCGTATCGCGCGAGATATAGAGCGTAACTATCATCAGTACGACGGGTTTGTCATACTGCACGGTACTGATACCATGGCTTATACCGCATCCGCTCTCTCTTTCATGTTGCAAGACCTAAGCAAACCAGTGATTGTGACAGGCTCTCAAATACCGCTCTCTGCTTTACGATCAGACGGGCAAATTAATTTGCTTAATGCGTTATATATTGCCGCTAACTATCCGATAAATGAGGTCAGCCTGTTTTTTAACAACACCTTATTTAGAGGTAACCGCGCCACTAAAGCCGATGCTAATGGTTTTAATGCGTTCTCGTCACCTAATTATCCCTCCTTGCTGGAAGCCGGAATTCAAATAAAGCTCAATGCCGGTGAGTTAGGTAAACCGCCTACGGTCCCCATGTCCGTAGCAGAAATGACGCCTCAGCCAATTGGCGTTGTCATGCTCTATCCTGGCATTTCGGCAAAGTTAATTGATAATATGATGCAGCAACCGGTAAAGGCGCTCATCATTCAAAGTTACGGTGTTGGTAATGCGCCACAGGATAAACAGCTACTCGATAGCTTTAAGCGTGGCATCGATCAAGGCATTATAATTGTTAATTGTACGCAGTGTTTTAAAGGTCGAGTCAACATGGATGGTTACGCTACGGGCAACGCGCTCGCGCAACTGGGTATTGTCTCAGGTAGTGATATGACAATTGAAGCAGCGCTCACTAAGTTGCATTATCTGTTATCACAAAACCTCTCTCGCCAAGCCATTATTGAACACATTACAACGGACTTGCGCGGCGAACTAACACAATAATTTACAACAATAATAAGAACAGTATATGGCAACTCAAAAACCAGCTTTTGCCTCACGTTTAGGCTTCATACTTGCCGCTGCGGGTTCCGCGGTAGGCGTTGGCAATATTTGGGGCTTTCCCACTCAGGCCGCTAGTAACGGTGGTGGGGCATTCCTGCTCGTATATCTCGTCATGATATTGCTACTCGCCTATCCCATGTTGGTTGCTGAAATCACCATTGGACGGCTCAAGCGCACCAACCCTATTGATGCCTTACGGTCGATGTCTGAACATAAACTTGGACGTATGTTTGGCGCTATCGCTGGTATTGTCGGATTGTTAGTACTAGCGCTTATTTTGAGCTTTTATGCGATTGTCTCGGGGTGGCTTTTATCATATATGTTGGCTCCACTCATGACACTTATTGGACTAAACGCAACAGCAGCTTGGCTTACTGAATTCAGTGTTGAGCGCAACTTAATTGCGATGCTTGTGTTCATGTTGTTGACCGTCTATGTCGTTCGCGGTGGTGTCAATCAAGGGATAGAACGTTGGTCTCGGCGGCTCATGCCAATGCTATTTGTGCTCCTAATTGGTATGGCTTTTTATATTCTTGCTCAACCGGGTGCCTCTGAAGGTTTGATTATGTATTTGCGTCCAGACTTCAGTGAGGTTTTTAAACCGGAACTGATTATCAGCGCAATGGGACAGGCATTCTTTTCCCTTTCGCTGGGTGTTTGCGTGATGATGACCTACGGCGCGTACCTTTCCAATCAAGAAAACATTCCTAAAACTGCCGGTTGGGTGACGCTAATTGATACCAGTGTTGCGTTTTTAGCGGGCCTTCTGATATTACCGGCTATGTTTGTCGCACAAAATAATGGCGTAGAAATCTACGCGGCAGATGGCACGTTAAAATCCGCAGACACACTCGTATTCACTGTGCTCCCGGCAATGTTTGATAGCTTAGGTGTTGCTGGTCTGTTTGTTGCGTTTGCATTCTTTTTGCTAATGCTGATAGCCGCAATTACATCATCCATTTCAATGCTTGAAGCACCTGTCAATGCGTTACGTGAAGAGCTTAATCTTGAGCGACACTCTGGGACTTGGGTTATTGCAACAATAGTTACTTTAATTTCTGGCGTGATTGTCGTTAATTTCGAATCGTTATTTGGTGCCGTCATTACTTTCAGTACGGTTTATATGCAGCCCATTATGGCCTTGGTATTTGGTGTGATGTTGACTTGGATTTTGCGTCAACACTTACTGCTTAAGGCGTTGCAGCAAGGTGCAGAAGATATTGAGCGGTCACTTTTCTGGAAAATTTGGCCATGGTACGTGAAGTTTATCTGTCCAATACTCATCGCACTCGTTATCTGGCAAGGCTAGAGCCTTGCCAGATAACGCCATGGTTAGGCTAATGAAAATAGCTGCATAAATTCGTCAGCGGTCATCCTCAAAGTCGATGAAGCATCATCACACTGAGACATAATATGATTCGCACGCTGCGCAGGGTAGCAAGTCTTCAAGTTGGCTAAAAACTTGGATTTTAACACTTCCATACCCTCCTCTCGGCGTTTCCTATGACCGATCGGATACTCAACAGTCACTTGTTCTGTTTTTCCTCCATCTTTAAAGAATACTTGCACCGCATTCGCAATCGAACGTTTATTCGGATCTAAGTAATCAGCACTGAAGGATTCATTTTCAGTGACTTCCATTAACTCACGAAGTTGGTCAATTTTAGGATGCTGCTCATGGAAGCTATCCTCGTAGTGATCAGCTGTGAGCTCACCGTAGGCGAGACATACTGCGGTCATATATTGTAGGCAATGGTCACGGTCGGCGGGGTTATTCAGTGCGCCACGCTTAGAGATAATACGTATAGCTGACTCATGTGTAGTTATTTCGATGCGCTCAATTTCGTCTAATCTATCTTTTACCTGCTCGTGCAATTTAATAGCTGCTTCACAGGCGGTTTGTGCATGAAACTCGGCCGGAAAACTCAGCTTAAACAAAATGTTTTCCATAACATAACACCCGTAATCACGCTCAAAAAAGAACCGCCGCTCGCTTTCGGGCTTCACCTTTTGGTCTCGATTAGTTTTGCTGAAGAGGACATCATAGAACCCCCATTGAGGCGCCGACAACGCGCCTGGGATCCCCATTTCACCTCTTAATGCAATATCGGCAAGCCGAACCGCGCGCCCACATGCATCGCCAGCCGCCCAAGATTTGCGCGAGCCCGCATTAGGCGCATGACGGTATGTGCGCAGCGCTTGACCGTCGACCCATGCATGCGACAAAGCGACTTCAATTTGTTGTTGGTTTCCGCCCATAAGCCAAGTAGCGACCGCTGTGCTTGCGACCTTAACGAGCACTACATGATCCAAACCAACCCGATTAAAGCTGTTTTTTATTGCTAAATTACCTTGTATCTCGTGCGCCTTGATCATCGCTTCTAAAACAGTATCCAGACCAATGGCCGCTTTCCCCTCCGCGCGATTTCGTTGACTCACGAAGTCGGCAACGGCGAGAATAGCGCCGAGATTATCGGAGGGGTGTCCCCACTCTGCGGCAAGCCACGTATCATTGTAATCTAGCCAACGAATGATGCAACCGATATCCCAAGCCGCTTTCTCAGGATCAAGTTGAAAGTGTGTTCCAGGCACACGGACCTGTCCTGAGTTTGCGTTGAGCCCCAATCGCGGACCTAAATGCTTGACACATTCTGGATATCTTAGTGCGAGTAGCCCACAACCTAGCGAATCTAATAAACATGCATAAGCGGTATCTTTTGCTTCATCACTCGCTTTCAGTGGCGTAGCAACGTATTCAGCAATGTTCTTGATTTCAATATCAAAATCTGGACGCTCGTTACTATCAAATTGATCCGACACGTATCACCTCCCTGCTATATTTATTACATGGCTACGTTGCTGTGGCGAGATTCGATCGCTGACATCGGACAAAAAAAACCCGAAGCAAATGAATAGCCTCGGGTATAGGGGAATGGCTCAAATGATGAGCCGTGCGCTAATCAAACTATTAAGTGGCTAAAAAGTAGCCACTACATCTTAGTCTAGAACAGATTTTTGAAAGATCTACTTAATTTAAATAAATTTTAAAAATTTAATGAATCAATTGATTAGCGCTTGTAGTCGCATTTAAATCACAGCATGCCAACAACTTATGCACAACCTTTAAACAGGTTGTAGAAGTTCTGCGTCGTAACCCGAGCAACCTCTTCTAACGATACACCTTTAGTATCCGCGACACATTTTGCGACATCGGTCACATAAGCGGGTTGGTTCTGCTTGCCGCGATGCGGTACAGGAGCAAGCCAAGGACTGTCTGTTTCAATCAATAGACGTTCCAACGGCAGTGCTTTAACCACATCTCTAAGCGCTTGCGCATTACGAAAACTTGCGATACCTGAAATCGAAATATAAAACCCGAGTTCTTCAATCGCGCGCTCGGCCATCTCCAAAGTCTCAGTAAAGCAGTGCAAAACACCGCCGCAACGCTCAGCATGACCATCTTTAAGCAAAGCCAATGTGTCTTCTCGCGCATCGCGTGTATGAATGATCAGAGGTTTATCTAGTTCAACGGCGACATCGATATGTGTTGCAAAACTTTGTTGCTGAATCGCTTTGCTATCAGGATCATAAAAGTAATCTAACCCGGTTTCACCGATAGCTACCACGCGAGGTTCACTTGATAGCTGTTTAAGATGTCCATGCATATCAGCAAGTGGCGTCTTGTTATCATTCACATAAAGTGGATGTAAACCACAGGATATACTCACATCATCGAATTCCACCACGCTATCTCGCATATGAGGAAAATCTTCTAAGGTCACGTTCACACACAAAATCTTCTCAACTTTCTGTGCGCGCGCGTTGTCGACCACTTGTTGCAAAGTCAGCCCAATTTTATCTGGATCGATTTTGTCTAAGTGGCAGTGGGAGTCGACAAACATTTTTGCTCCTAAATACTAAAACAACCTAGCTAAAATGGTACCACATAATTGCCGATGAGGCTGAATCAAGGCTAAACAGCGCATTCGTAATAAGGCGTGTTGCTCATTGATCATGAACCCGGCGAAATGAATACCATTGATACCAATCAGGTGCGCACTGCGCGCTAATTTACCGACGTAAGGTGGTAGGTGGTCGGGCAATAAAATACTGATACGCACATCATGATGGGGTTGAGCCGATACGGGACACCAAAGAATAAGCTGGCTATCGATTTGTGTGATGTGCCGTGCGAGTTGCTCGGCTGAATCAAAGGTATAGCTCAGCTGTGGGATCAGTTGCATATTCTTGCGTCCAAGTTAACCAATGGTTCTGCAAGATTATAGCGATATTAAGCCCGCGGGCTTGTGTTGATAACTGTCTTAATTGTCGAATATCGCGTATTTTTTCCTCAAGCGGAGCTAATCCGCCTAAGCCATTAACCACTATCAAACGATAGGCTTCGTAACAGTCAGGAAATGTCAGCTGGGCGATAGGTGCTGTAGCACTCACCCGCCATAAATCCGTTAAAACATGCTCACTTACGTCAAGCCATTGCTGCAAGCTATGTTTGGCTCCTAAAGCGGGCCAAGGTGAGCGCTTATCGATGGCACTGATCAACTGTTCAGCTAATCGTTGCTCAGATTCGTATTCAGGCTTAGGTAAGGCAATGTGGATCCACTGCATTCGACTGCGTAAAGTCGCTAAAATTCGCTCGGGTTGCTCAACAGACAATAACCAAACGACATTTTCTGGCGGCTCTTCTAAAATTTTTAAAATAGCATTGGCGGCTTGTTCAGTCATTCTATCCATAACTTCAAGGTAAATGACACGTCGACCGCCTTGGTTGGCTGTTTGATGAATAAAACGCGTTAGGCGCCGCACCTCATCTACACCTAAGGTACTTTGCTTTTCATCCACATTAAACTGAATTACGTCCGGATGATTATTGGCCTGACGTAATAAGCACGCCTTGCAGCGTCCACAGGCTCTTTGCCCTGGTTGACGACATAACAACAAAGAGATAAATTCCTGCGCAAGCGCCTCAGTACCCTGTTCGGGAGCATGTTTAAAATAGTAAGCATGAGATAATCGTTGCGCCTTAAAGGCTGCCAATAAGTGCTGCCAGGGTTGTCTCATCCAAGGAAAGCTCATTAAAACAAATGCTCCTCTAGCGCTCTTAATATGGCTTGGTGAACGTTTAACATTTCTTGGTTTGCATTGATTATGACGATGTTTGGATCGCGTTTAGCCAGTTCTAAATAGCGAGTTCGTGTGCGTCGGAAGAATTCAATATCCTCTTCCTCAATACGGTCGAGCTCTCCGCGACCACGAGCACGCTGTAAGCCTGTCTCCTCGTCAACATCCAAATATAACGTGAGATCGGGCACAAAAGAGCCGAGCGCAATGTCCTTTAGCTTTTCCAGTAATTCGGCACCTAGCTCGCGACCTCCCCCCTGATACGCTTGCGAGGAAAGATCATGACGATCACCAATAACCCAGGCTCCCTGTTCAAGAGCAGGCTCAATAACTGTTTTTACCAACTGCACACGGCTTGCGTACATTAAAAGTAATTCGGTCGCCGGTTGAACTTGCTCTTCCCAACGTTGCTTTACAAGACTGCGAATAGCCTCGGCCATGGGTGTTCCCCCCGGTTCTCTTACGGTCTCGGTACGAATACCTTTGGCTTGAAGGTGGCTTACAACGCTCGCTATGGCAGAACTTTTACCGGCGCCCTCTAAGCCCTCAATGACGACAAATTTCCCTTCCATTTAAACGTTTTTCCCTATTCGGTCTCTTAATTTAACTGATAACGGTTCACCGCACGTTGGTGCTGCTCTAAGGTTTTAGAAAACACATGTTCACCTTTCTTGTTGGCGACGAAGTAAAAGTATTCCGACGGTTCAGGCTGTGCTGCTGCCCATATTGATGCCTCGCTGGGGATTGCAATCGGTGTTGGTGGCAGACCATCTATTCGATAGGTATTATACGGTGTTTTTTCCCTTAAATGTGCCCGCGTCAGGTTGCCATCAAAATTATTAATTCCATAAATCGTCGTTGGATCGGACTGCAAACGCATCCCTTTGCGGAGTCGGTTATGAAATACGCTAGACACCATGCGCCTCTCACCCGACACGCCGGTTTCCTTCTCAATAATCGAGGCTAAAATAAGTAGTTCATACGGCGACTGTACTTCGCACAATGTATTACGCTGTTGCCACGCCCTATCGATAAGCGTCACCATCTTAGCATGTGCACGACGCAAAATTGATAAATCTGTTTCGTGCGCACGATAATGATAAGTCTCGGGGTAGAACCACCCTTCTGCGGAGTCTTGCTTGATATTCAGTAAGTTGGATAAAGCCTGAGTATTTTTGATTGATTGACGGAGGTAGTCGGCACCATGTAGCTGTTTTAGCCACTGTTCTAGCGTCTTTCCTTCGATCAGCGTAACACTAAATAATGCTTCATCATTGTTTTTAATACGTGCCCATAACGAACGCCACGTATCTTGATGCGATACACGATAAACGCCAGCTGGCAGGTTATCAACACCCACTAAAACTTGGCTTAACCGATAATCAAGCGTTGCAAAGTCTCTACTAAAACGCGTGTTAATGCGCGTAACAATGGTACGCGCTGTATCACCCGGTGCGATTTCGAACACGCCATCCTTTGAGTCCACTTTGGCCAATGGCTGGGCCAATCGCCAATCGACTAACACAAACACCGCGCTAGTCGCTATGATCAAGAGAGACAACAGTAAAATTAAGAGCTTAAGCGCACGTTTCATCAGTAAAGGCTTTTAGGTCCGCTGGAATCGTATTATCAATAACCTTATCATGAATTTGCGAAACGGGAATCACACCGCGTACTGAATTTACAATCAACATCGCATCAATATCAGTCAGATCAGTGAGCTCTTCTTCAACTATCGAGACGGAGGGTAACAACCCTTGGTCCAGTATCGCCTGTCTCAATATGCCGGCAATACCGCATCGCTCGAGTTTAGGGGTAAACCAGCGATCATGACGCCGCCAAAATAAATTGCCTTGTATTGCTTCAATAACGTACCCCATACTCGAACATACAATCAGATCGTC
The DNA here is from genome assembly GCF_057748155.1 of Idiomarina sp. D18. Taxonomy (NCBI): domain Bacteria; kingdom Pseudomonadati; phylum Pseudomonadota; class Gammaproteobacteria; order Alteromonadales; family Idiomarinaceae; genus Idiomarina; species Idiomarina sp. D18. The sequence continues at coordinate 1,026,103 of NZ_CM173240.1, read as the reverse complement.
AAACCCCCTTTCCGCTCGCTCTTTGTGCAACATAACTTGTTCCAAACGGTTAAGCGTTTTCAGCCCAGCCAGCAACGGCTGTTCACCGAGTTGCATGTCGGCAAAGCCCACATGACACGATGAATTAAATCGTGAGGGTAATGGTGAAGTCGTCAGGTACCAATTGGGTGAAGCTTGCTCCGGTAAACGGTAGCCTTGTTGACTGTTTCCGCGCGTGACAATCACTTTCATAACACCGTTTTGCTGTTTCTCGCATGTCTTAAAAACGGCTTGCGCGATGTCGTTAAAACATGCATCGCCGAGTCGCATACCTAAGCGTTCGCTTGTAACCAGCAATCGTCGCTTATGGTAAGACCACAGCTGCGGTTGTCCATGTTTGAATACTAACGTCGTAAAATGACCGTCACCAAACTGAATTCCGCGATCGAGACCTGCATTAGCATCGTAAAGCGTATCGAACATAACTCAACCTCGGCTATATCAGGGATCCCAGCACCATCTGATATAAAAAAGGCGACCTGTGGTCGCCTCTCAAAATCTTGCAAGCAATGCCGTTTATTAGTCGTCAGAGTGAGACTTCACGTAATCGATTGCCGCTTGAACAGTTTTGATTTTCTCTGCTTCTTCATCAGGAATTTCAGTTTCGAACTCTTCTTCAAGAGCCATTACCAGTTCAACTGTATCAAGTGAATCAGCACCTAAGTCGTTTTCGAAAGAAGCTTCTGGTTTAACTTCTTCTTCTTTAACACCTAGTTGCTCAATGATGATTTTTTTAACGCGTTCTTCGATAGTGCTCATGATTATAAAATCCTTAAATAGTCTTCACGAGTGTCAAAATTTTCGGCTAGTTTAGTGAAACCAGCGCGAAATATAAAGTAAAAATTTAAAATTATCCTAGAGGTCGTACCCCTAAGACTTTACACCATGGCCATACCACCATTCACATGAATGGTTTCACCGGTGATATAGGCTGCCCCTTTGCTCGCTAAAAAGACCACAGCAGAGGCAACTTCCTCAGGTTGACCTAAACGCTCTGCTGGAATATTAGCATAGATCGCTTGTTTTTGATCGTCCGTTAATGATTTCGTCATATCGGTGTCAATAAAACCAGGTGCGACACAGTTTACGGTGATACCGCGCGCTGCTACTTCTTTGGCTAGCGACTTGGAAAAGCCGACTAATCCAGCTTTCGCAGCACAGTAATTAACTTGTCCTGGGTTTCCAGTCGTCCCAACGACAGAGCTGATATTGATAATTCGACCATGGCGTCGTTTCATCATGCCACGGATAACCAATTTACAAATACGGAATACAGCAGTGAGGTTGGTATCAAGAACCGCATTCCACTCATCCTCTTTCATACGCATCATCAGGTTATCTCGCGTTATTCCGGCATTATTGACCAGAATATCGATTTTACCATGCGTCTTTTCAAGATCTTTGATTTTATCCGCCAGCTCGTCTGTTTCATTGACGTTTAACGCCAAGCCCTGCCCTTTATCACCCAGGTATTCCGCAATCGACGCCGCGCCTTTGTCACTTGTCGCTGTACCAATTACAAAGGCTCCTTGAGCCGCTAACTGCTCAGCAATTTTGCGACCTATACCGCGGCTTGCACCGGTCACGAGTGCAACGTGTTCGTTCAATGAAAACATGATTAACCTCTTTACTTATTCTGTTTCAAACGCTTCAGGTGTATTAAGTGCTTGGCAACCAAAAGCTTTAGTAATTCGTTTTGAGAGACCGGTTAATACTTTGCCCGGGCCTACCTCATAAGCGGCCTCAACACCCATTTCAGCTAGCTTTTCTACCGTTTCTGTCCAACGAACTGGAAAATACAATTGCCGAACTAGCGCGTCTTTAATTGCCTCAGGATCATCGTTAATAGAAACATCCACATTGTTGATTACATCACATGATGCCGGCTTAAAAGTGACCGCTTTTAACGCTGACATGAGTTGTTCAGCTGCGGGCTTCATTAATTCACAGTGCGACGGCACACTCACCGGTAGAGGCAATACACGTTTCGCTCCGGCTTCTTTAAGTAATTCACTTGCCCGCGCAACGGCATTGCGGTGTCCTGCAATCACAACTTGACCTGGAGAATTATAGTTTACCGGTGTCACCACTTCATCTTCGGCCGTTTTCTGACATAACTCAGCAATCACCTCGTCGTCCAGACCAATGACTGCAGCCATTGCCCCTTCACCTGGAGCGACCGCGTTTTGCATCGCTTCACCTCGCAATGCAACAAGACGAACCGCATCACGAAACTCTAAAACACCCGCGCAAGTTAACGCCGAGTACTCACCCAAGCTATGACCCGCCATCACTTGAGGCTGGCTCAACTCTTTTTCCTGCGCCAAACGAAAAAGTGCAACACTTGCCGTTAATAATAAGGGTTGCGTGATCCGCGTATCGTTTAATTTTTCGTCCGGACCCTCTTGCGCGATAGTCCATAGATCGTAGCCCAGTTCCTCGGACGCTTCTGCAAAAGTTGTTTGAATAATATCATTTGTTTGCGCTAACTCAGCTAACATGCCTTTCGCTTGTGAGCCTTGACCTGGAAATACATAAGCTATTTTTGTCATAGTGTCCTCTAAAATTTGACCAACGCGGAACCCCACGCAAAGCCGCCACCAAATGCTTCTAGTAGCAAATTGTCACCGCGCTTAACGCGACCATCCCGCACTGCCACATCCAACGCTATAGGCACCGACGCAGCAGATGTGTTACCCGTTCTATCGAGTGTTATAATGACCTGTGACATCGGTAGTTTCAATTTTTTAGCGGTTGCTTTAATGATTCTTAAGTTCGCTTGATGCGGAATTAACCAATCTAATTGCTCGGGTTGCAGATTATTCGCCGCCAAGGTATCTGTCACTAATCGACTCAGCTTATCAACTGCGACACGAAATACCTCGTTGCCTTTCATATACATCCAACCTTCGCTCGAGCTCGTTTGCGTGCCTCTGACCGGCTGTGATGCGCCCAATAAATGCCCAAACTCACCAGCGCTGGCAAGATGCGTCGAAAGAATACCTGCATTGTCATCAGACTCGAGTACAACGGCTCCTGCTCCATCACCAAATAGAACCAACGTATTACGGTCTTCTGGATGGCACATTCGCGCTAACACGTCGCTACCAATAACCAAGACGCGTTGATGCTGACCCGTTTTGATATACTGGTCTGCTACACTTAACGCGAAAATAAAGCCAGAGCACGCAGCGCCAATATCAAATGCGGGTATCTCAGTGACCTCTAACAGGGCTTGAATTTCGCATGCGGCACTCGGAAATGCATGGTCAGCCGACGTTGTTGCAACGACAATCATATCGATATCATTTGCAGTAAGACCAGCGGCTTCTAGCGCCTTTCTAGCAGCGGCGGCCCCCATGGAGGCAACGCCTTCGTGGGTATCGGCGATGCGACGCTCTTTTATTCCTGTTCGCTCTGTAATCCATTCATCAGAGGTATCAACTTGTTGACTGAGATCGTCGTTCGTACGTCGTAGACTCGGGAGGTAATGTCCCGTGCCGACGATTTTTGAATACGTCATAAAATGGGTACTTAATGTTGTTCTAATAGGACCGATTCAACACGATCTTGAATTTTTTCTGGAAGACGATGGTTCGCTTCCTTAATCGCGTGAGAAATCGCGCTTTCAAATGCCTTTGCATTCGCACTACCGTGGCTTTTCACAACCACGCCACGCAATCCTATCAAACTTGCACCGTTATAGTGGTCGGGCTTCAACCGTTGCCAGGACTTTTTAGTCCGCTTTTGTAGAAACTTAAAGAACCAACTATACAGCCAATGAGACGTCAACGATGCTTTCAATTCATCGATAATTAACGTTGCCAGACCTTCACAGCTCTTCAATGCAATATTTCCAACAAAGCCATCACATACAATAACATCCGCACGTCCGCTAAAGAGGTGATTACCTTCAATAAAGCCGATATAATTGACATGCTCTGACTGACTCAACAACTGTGCCGCACTGCGCACTTCATCGTTGCCTTTCAGTTCCTCCTCACCCATATTCAGAAGCGCAACAGATACATTTTTGTCAGACTCCAGCACATGCGCCGCTACCGAGCCCATGACACCAAATTGAAATAACGTTTCTGAATCGCAACTTGGATTCGCACCCAAATCAAGCAAATAAGACCGTCCTCCGGTCATATTGGGTATTGCTGCCATTAGCGCTGGTCGCAGCACGCCCGGGATGGGCTTCAAAATAAAATAGGCTTGGGCCATCAAAGCGCCTGTATTGCCGCCACTGACAACGCCATCGACTTCGCCGTGAGCATGCATGTCGAGCGCAATGCGCATGGACGATTGTGGCTTTTGACGCATCGTCGCACCTGGCTTGTCGGTCATTTCGACGACTTGTTCGGCGTGAACACATGTTACTTGAGGATGATGAGAGAGTTCAAACTGGTCAAAAAGAGGAGATAAAATAGTCTCGTCACCGACCACGACGAATTGTGTCGTTGTGTTCTGTTTAAGACTATTTTTTAAGGCTTCGAGCACAACAGAGGGGCCGTTGTCGCCCCCCATTGCATCGATCGCTAGTTTTAATTCAGGCATCGCCTGGAATCAACAATTACTTGTTGACGACCTTGCGACCTTTATAATAACCGTCAGCTGTTACATGGTGGCGACGATGAGTCTCACCAGAGGTAGAGTCAACCGACAGTGTAGGGCCGCTTAGCGCATCGTGTGAACGACGCATGTCGCGTTTTGAACGACTTTTACGATTCTGTTGAACAGCCATTTACGCTATCTCCTAGTTATTTACGCTTTAATTCTTGTAACACAGCAAACGGGTTGTCAGAAGGCTTTTCATCGTCTTCTTCGATTTCACCCCATGTCATTGCGTCACGGTCTACGGAGCAATCCTCTGGAGCATGTCTTGCTACAAGAGGCATTGCCAAAATAAGTTCATCTTCAATTAACCCGTGAAGGTTAACTTCGCCGAATTCGTTAGCCTCGATCGCTTCATAGCGTTCAGGTAACTCATCAGCTCCCTGCTTGGAAGAAACAGGAGCATACGCAAATTGTGCAGTAATATCAACCTCAAATGGTTGATTACAGCGCTGGCAGGTTAAAATAACGCTGACCGACGCCGTACCGGAAAAATAGCTCATGCCCTGCTCATCTACACCAAACTCAACCACCACATTGGGATCGGCCTCGCAAGGCTTTGCAAGCAACTCCTGCAAACGCTTTAAAGTTTGGACGGGGACGACCCCATCAAACGTTTGCTTTTTATTCGCGCTCTTTACCGGGTCAACGCTGACCGGAATTCTGACCTTTTGCATAGGCGGTTAATGATACCTTTAATAACTGACTCTGACAAGCTTAATCCTTTTAGGTAAGCGGGTTAACGCCGACATTACGTAACAGTTTAAGCAACTTAATTGTGGGTAACCCGATCAAGCTGTTCGGATCACTACCTGATAATTCTGCGAATAATGCCGTACCTAAGCCTTCACTTTTGAAGCTACCCGCGCAATTCAGCGGTTGCTCAAGCTCAACGTAACGACTGATTTCTGCCTCTGTTAGATCGTTACGGAAAGTGACATAGAAGGGTTCGCATACGGTTTGTGCCGTATCTTCTCTCGCATCGTACAAGCTTAAGCCGGTAAAAAAAGTGACCTTTTGTCCTACGAAACTGAGTAGTTGCTCTACTGCTCGCTCATGAGTGTGCGGCTTACCGAGGATCTTGCCGTTACAAACAGCAACTTGGTCTGAGCCAATAATCAGAGCATCTTCTGCACCGCGCATTACGCGACTTACCTTTTTAGCTTTTTCTTCAGCGAGCCTCTGTACCAACACTTGCGGTGCTTCGCCGGATAAAGCTTGTTCATCGATTTCCGGTTTAAACGTTTGGAAATCGAGATGCAGACGCTTCATCAGTTCGCGTCGGTATGGAGAAGACGAGCCAAGAATAAGTGTTCGAGCCATATCATTCATCCTTTATACAGCAGTTTTTATTCGTTTCAGCACGGTGGGCAAACCCATCAGATCATCTATCACCGTCACAGCGCCATGTTCGATAAGCCGCTCTCGGGCATGGGTGCCAAAGCTTACACCCACCGCTTTTACGCCAGCGTTGCTCGCCATTTGCATGTCATGAATAGAGTCACCGATAAGCACTGTCTCGTGTGCGTCAACCTCGAGTTCAGTCATGAGCTCATGCAACATTCTAGGCGAAGGCTTGCCTTCGCTCTCGTCGCTGCATCGCGTTGCCGCAAAAAAACCGCCGGTTTGAGTTTCGAGCAACACGCGATCAAGCCCTCGTCGCGCTTTACCCGTCGCAACCGCCAACTTAAGAGCGTCTTGCTGCAGTTGCTGTAGCAGTGTCAAGGCACCGGCAAACAAAGGAGATGGCGTTTGGTTGCGATCTACATACTCATCCCTATACACCGCTAAGAAGGACTGATGAGTATCGGCATCAAGCCGACCAAATAGACGTTCAATCGCTGGTTCTAAGCTGATGCCGATAATCTCTTGCACGTCACTGCGAGAAGGTATTGGAAGCGATAGCATACGTGCAGTTTCTTGCATTGCAGAAACGATACGCGGGACAGAGTCCATGAGTGTTCCATCCCAATCGAATACGACCAGTTTGACCACGTTAACCTCGTTTACTTATTAAATACGCGTCAGCTCACTGAGAATAGCCGTTAACGAGCTATCCATTGGCGCCTCGAATGACACTGTTTTTTCGGTAACGGGATGTTTAAATGACAGTTGCCAAGCGTGTAAAAACAATCGCGTCAGTCCACCTTGCTGCATCCGTTCATTGAACGATGCGTCACCATATTTAGGATCGCCGGCAATTGGATGACCTGCGTGCAACGCATGTACGCGAATTTGATGGGTACGCCCTGTCACCGGTGAAGCTTCAACGAGTGTCGCCTCCGCGTATCGTTGGTTAATTCTGAAGCGGGTATGAGAAGGTTTACCTTCGGCATCTACGCGAACAATTCGCTCACCCGACTTCAGCGTATTCTTTTTTAAGGGGGCTTCGACATTGCGCACATTCTTCTGCCACTGACCACGAACCAGCGCGAGATATTGCTTATTCATCTCTTTATCCCGCAATTGAGCGTGCAGAACCTTAAGCACATTGCGCTTTTTCGCAATCATAATTAAACCGCTGGTATCCCGATCAAGCCGATGCACTAACTCGAGCGCCTTATCTTGCGGACGCAGTGCGCGTAACCCTTCAATCAGCCCAAAGTTCAGTCCAGAGCCACCGTGCACAGCAAGTCCCGAAGGCTTATTCACGATCATAAAGGCATCATCTTCATATACGATCGCCTGCTCGAGCTCAGCTACCTTTGCCAATTTAGGTGACGGTAATTCAGGCTTAGGAGACACCTTAACAGGCGGAATTCGGATAGCATCCCCAGCTTTTATTTTGTAGTCCGGCTTTGTGCGCTTTTTATTTACGCGCACTTCGCCCTTTCTCAGAATACGATATACCAACGACTTCGGGACGCCCCGCAGCCGCGCGATTAAAAAATTGTCGATACGCTGCCCTGCTTCATCGCTGGCAACGTCGTGCCACTGCACTTGATTGAATTCTGTGTTCATGACGCTATTTTAACACCAATCTGCTTGTGCGTGTGTATAAAAAAACATGCTTGTCTTGCAGGCATGGTTTGTGATTTAATGAAGTGTCAAATTTTATACCTCGCTGAGTATGCTTTTGCAGCCGTGTGTGGCGCGCGCTCGGTGAAGGGTTTGAAACGACACAAATCGTGTGGTTGGTGACAGACCATGCTCCTCCCCTACGTCGAGATACGGTTTTAGCCGAGATGTCGAATGCACAGGGCTGTTTTGGAGATGTTTTTGTTCGCCAGTCACGTTTGTAATTAACGCTACTTGGTAGCGTAGCCCCCATCCACTGCATGTGTTGGGGAGCGGATTTGAAGACAGACAGTCAATCAGATAAAGAATAGTTTGCGGCACACGTTCCGTTCAGCGAAGTTAGAACTCGACGGGTGGCCATGCAAGGTTCCTCACGAACCCCAAGTACAATCAGTTATAGAAGTAAAGCACGTCTGCTACCGCTATACGCTTACCAGTGGCACAATAATATTGAGTCACTAAAATGAAGAGAATGTTAATCAATGCCACGCAGCTCGAGGAGTTGCGTGTCGCGCTGGTTGATGGTCAGCGCTTGTACGATTTAGACATCGAAAGCCCAGGTCATGAACAAAAGAAAGCAAATATTTATAAGGGTAAAATCACCCGCATCGAGCCGAGTTTAGAGGCTGCTTTCGTAGACTATGGCGCCGAGCGCCACGGCTTTTTACCCCTCAAAGAAATTGCTAAAACCTACTTCCCCGATGGTTACACATTTAATGGTCGCCCCAACATCAAAGATGTTGTCCGTGAGGGTCAAGAAGTTATTGTCCAAATTGATAAAGAAGAACGTGGTCAGAAAGGTGCTGCTTTAACCACCTTTATTTCATTGGCCGGCAGTTACTTGGTGCTCATGCCCAATAATCCACGCGCTGGCGGCATCTCACGTCGAATCGAGGGAGAAGAACGCTCCGCTCTCAAAGAAGCGCTGAGTGAAATAAATGTTCCCAAAGAAATGGGTCTTATTGTACGTACCGCAGGTGTCGGTAAGTCAAAGGAAGAGCTCGAGTGGGATTTGAACGTTCTCATTCATCACTGGACGGCTATTAGCGAAGCGGCACAAAAGCGCCCCGCTCCGTTTCTAATCCACCAGGAAAGTAACGTTATTTTTAGAGCGTTACGTGACTATCTTCGCCGTGATATTGGTGAAGTGCTCATTGATAGCAAAAAAGTATTTGAACAGGTTCGCGACCATATTCAGTTAATTCGTCCCGATTTCGTCAATCGCGTTAAATTGTACGAGGGCGATGTACCTCTGTTCAGTCACTACCAGATTGAAAGCCAAATAGAGTCGGCGTTCCAACGCGAAGTGCGCTTGCCATCCGGCGGTTCTATCGTGATTGACCCGACTGAGGCGCTGACGTCCATTGATATTAACTCAGCGCGCGCAACCAAAGGCGGCGATATTGAGGAAACGGCATTCCAAACAAACCTCGAAGCCGCTGAAGAAATTGCACGCCAATTGCGTCTGCGCGATGTTGGTGGCTTAGTCGTTATCGACTTTATCGATATGACACCAACACGTCATCAACGTGAAGTTGAAAACCGTTTACGCGACAGCCTTGCACATGATCGCGCACGCATTCAAGTCGCAAGAATTTCTCGCTTCGGCTTGCTCGAAATGTCGCGCCAACGCCTGCGCCCTTCGTTAGGCGAGTCTGCTAACGCCATTTGCCCGCGTTGCAGTGGTCAAGGCACCATCCGCTCAAGTGAATCTTTAGCACTATCGATCTTACGCCTCATCGAAGAAGAAGCAATCAAAGACAATACCGTGCAGGTTCAAGCGCAAGTTCCGGTGTCGGTTGCGACCTTCTTACTAAACGAAAAGCGTGCTTCAGTTATCAAGATCGAAGAGCGCCATAACGTAAAAGCCGTTATTATTCCAAACCACCATATGGATACACCTCATTTTGAGGTTGTCCGTATCCGTGATGACGAAGTGCCAGAGGCGGCAAGTTTTAATCAGGTGCAAAAACCGGAGCAACAAGAAGAAAGCGTTGCGATAACGCTGACTAAAGAGCGTCAACAGCTTGAAGAGCCAGCACTTAAAGGCCTACAAGCACCGACGGCGCCACCGGCACCTACACCACAGTCACAACCTAAAGCTAAAGCGGGTTCTGTCTCGCTACTGAAACGTATTAGTCAGTGGTTGAGTCAGTTATTTGGTACCGATGAAGTTGAAGAAAAGCAGCAGCCTAAGCCGCGTAACAACAACAATCAACGCCGTGGCCGCAATAATAACCAGCGTCGCAACAATCGTAACAACGGTCGCCGGAATAATAATCGCTCAGCGAATAATCGCGATAGTGACAAACCAAACACGAGCACAGACAGCAAACCTCAGGATAAGTCGAAGACTGAAAATGAACGCTCCAACTCAGAGGGTCGTGCTAATTCGAATCGTCGCAATCGTCGTGGTCGCAATAGAAACCGTAATCAACACCAGAACGCATCAGCTAACAAAACGAGTGAAACTGTCACTAATCAAGCTGAAGAGCAAGCTGTTGAAAAGTCTAAAGGTGAGACTCAAGACAAACGTGAATCACAGCCTAAAAAGCGCCGTGAACCAAGAAAACTAGAGCGTTCGGTGCGTGTTAAAGGTGATCAGACTGAAAACCCAACGGCCAAAAAGGATGCGGCAAAATCAGCTGAACCTGAGCAAAGCAAGGCAAAACCTGCTAAGCAAAAGCAGAAAGTGCAACAAACTGAGGTTGTAGAGCAACCCAAAGAGGTAACAGCGTCAAACGAAGCAAAACCTCAGGTCCAGTCAGCACCGGCCGATGACGTAATTAAGCAAAAGGTCATGGATCCGCGGATGCAGGCGGCTGCAGAAATTGTTAAGCAAGCAGCAGATAGCAGCGACAAAGCGCCGCAGCAAGATCCGCAAGAAACGCCTAAGGAAGCAACTAACTCAGCTCAACAAGAACGCACGAACGTTGCTACAGGCAGCGAATCAGAGTTGCCTGAGGAACCGGTCGCGGCTGATGTTGATGAACCTGCTCGTGATATTGAGGCGGATACGACAGCAGAGTCAGAAACGTCACCGACGGCCGCAACTGAGCACGCGTCTGCACCGACTGCATCACCGACAACGGAACAACCACCTAAAGAACGCAACCGTTCACGCCGCTCGCCTCGTCACATGCGAGCAGCGGGCCAACGTCGTAAGCAGGAACGCGAAATGAGTCAGCAAAGTAAATCAGTGACTACACCGGTTATTCCATCTACGATTACCGGCGGCAAAGCGTTTGCTCAGATGACAAAGGCGTCAGCTCAACCTCGAAACTCGGAGTTTAGTGCTTTATCGATTGCAGCGGCTGAAACTCGCATGCCGTTTGCTAAATCAGAGCGTGTGGCATCTTTCGCTTCGGCGACCCATTCCGCGCACGCTGTGATGACAAAATGCACGAGCAATTAACCCGTCGTTGAAGGTTAAATGTGAGAAAGGCTGCAACTATGCAGCCTTTTTTTGTAGCTTCGTAATGTGTACAGCCTACTCGATAGTTAGTCGATCTCGGTTTTTATCGAGCGTGCGCTGACCAATCCCCTTCACCTCAAGTAATTGGTCAATTTTTTTAAATCCACCTAACTGCTCACGAAATTTAACAATATTTTCAGCTTTCGATTTCCCTACGCCAATCATAGCCACGGCTATTTGTTCAGCCGTCGCTGTATTGATGTTTAACTTCTCGTACTGACTTTCGGCAGCTTGCACATAAGGCATTAAAGGTGAGCTCATTGGTGTAGGTGTAGGTGCAGCTACTGCCGCTTTACCCATTGAGAGACCTGAGAGCACAACTACTGCTGTGGGTATTAGAAATTTACGTAACATTGATTTCTCCTCTTGCTACGCTGATCGATTCAGCGCAACAAGCATAGTGAAAAGGAGAAAACTTTGCGGGTCTTTTTAGGGAATTACGTCATTACCTCGATAGAGAAGCAATAATGTCTGACACTGCCTGAGCGGGATCGCTGGCTTTTGTAATCGGGCGTCCTATGACCATGAAGTCAACGCCTGCTTGTTGCGCTTGCTGGGGCGTCATCACTCGCTTTTGATCATCCTGTTGGCTTCCTTTGGGACGGATACCTGGTGTCATAAGTTTAAAAGACTCACCCAATGTAGACTTAAGTATTTCAGCCTCTTGTGCTGAGCAAACAACGCCATCTAAGCCCGCACTTTGAGTCAGTTTGGCTAATGCCATCACCTGCTCCTGAGCAGTTCGGTGCACACCGATTTCAGTCAGATCCTCATCCATCATACTGGTAAGTACAGTCACGGCAATGAGTAGAGGTTGGTGAGGTTCCTTTTCCAAGGCTCGTTTGGCGGTAGTCATCATCTCCCGCCCGCCCGAGGCATGAACGTTAACTACGTCCACACCAAGTCTTGCCGCCTGTACGACCGCTTTTGCGACTGTGTTCGGGATATCATGAAACTTAAGGTCGAGAAAGACTGAAAAACCATGTTCAACCCAGTTTTTAACTAATTCGGGTCCTGCCGCGGTGAATAACTCTTTGCCGACTTTGAGTCCAACTAATTTCGCATCCAGTTGTTCAGTGAGACGATTAGCCTCTTCTGCAGTTTCAAAATCAAGTGCAACGTAAATCAAAGGTAAGTTTTTATTATTCACCGTCTAATCCTTTAATGGGTTTAGTGGAACCCCATGTTTTACACGAGGGGCATTGCCAATAGAGGGTTTGTCCAGAGAAGCCGCACTGGCGACAGGCATAACTCGGGCGTTGTTTAATATGCTCAGCAACCATTTTTTGCAACATGCGCAAGCTCTCCCGAGCATTGCCTACATCTGCTGCACGAATGTGAAAGTCCATAAGTTGGTGGAAACCTCGCATGGTTGCATGTTGTTCCATCGCTGAGCGAATAAAGCGTTCTGCCGCATCACCGCCTTGATTCTCAAACAGGTATTCGGACAATTCAATGACCGCACTCGTACCTGCGTTAGCGGCCACACATCGATTAAGGAACTCAATGTAGCCGGCTTCATCCTGTAAACTCATGTAACATGCTTTCAGGGGCTGCAATACATCACGTATGAACTGTTTATCTTGTTCAAGCACATACTCATAGCTATGAATGGCCTCTCTGAGTTGGTCTCGCCCAGCGTAAATTTGACCGAGCAATATACTCGCTCGCACGCACCGCTTATCGTATTTCAGCGCCTTTTTGCAATATTTGATTTGCTTCGGAACCGATTGTTCAGTGAGAGACAATTCACAATATAGCTGCCCTACCACAGCTTCGATGTGATCATCACGATTTAACCTTAGAGCGACTTTTATCGCCTTATCCCAATCATGGGTTGCTTGGAAGAGTTCGAGTAAATAGTGTCGGCTTGCAGTTCTAAATAGCTTGTGATTTTGCAACCGCGAAAACATTTGTTCTGCGCGGTCATAAATACCCGCTGATAAGTAATCCTTACCCAGTTCAAACATCGCATTCAGTCGATCGTATTCGGTAATATTACTTCTATTGATAAGATTCTGATGGATTTTAATTGCACGTTCGACTTCGCCACGGCGACGAAATAATGTACCTAACGTCCAATGAGTTTCAAGCGTGTCGCTATCAACGTCAAGCAGTTCGACAAATAGATCAACCGCCTTATCAGGTTCATCAGATAGTAGTAGGTTAAGACCCGCTGCATACTTCTTAGAAAACTGTTGCTGTTCTTTGCGCTCTTCTGAGCGCACACTGTTACGTCCCATGAACCAACCATAGGCAGCTGCAACAGGAAGAAGTAAAAACAGCAGCTCTAACATAAACGATTACGACTGCTTTTCACGTGATTCAGTCGCCTTATGCTCGGCTCTTTTTAAGCGTCTCTCAAGCTTAGCATTACGCATTCGCCACTTTACACCATACAGCACTAGCAAAATGAGACCTATGGAAAATCCAACGGCAAGAAAAATGGCCGCTAAACCAGCGACAGAAAAGTCAGTTTTTGCTACAAGAAAGTTTACACTCACCACCGTTGGGTTCTGTGCACCAAACGCGAGTGCTAGCAAAAACAAGAGGATAATGGGAACTAATATTAATATCCGTCTAAGCACGTTCCGAACCTCATATAAATAAAAACGGCATGCTAGTATAGCATGCCGTTTTCAACGAACGAACGCAAACTAATTAAAATTGTCGACGCGCTCCCGTAATTCTTTACCCGGCTTAAAGTGAGGAACGTACTTACCATCCAACTCAACTTGATCACCCGTTTTAGGATTACGTCCAATTCGAGGTGCTCGATAATGAAGCGAAAAGCTTCCAAACCCACGAATTTCAATACGCCGACCCTTTGCTAAACTTTGAATCATCTGTTCAAGAATATCTTTCACAGAAGACTCTACCGTTCGCGGAGGCAGGTCCGAGAACTTCAGTGTTAATTTCTCAATCAACTCCGACTTTGTCATCTTACCTACCTCCTCGCTAAAGGTTTAATTAATCGTCAGTCTTAGCCGCTTTGAACGCATCAGCCATAGCGCTGTTGATACCAGAGCTTTCTTGCTGTTTGTTCACTTGTTCAACGGCTTCTTTCTCTTCAACTTCGTCTTTCGCACGGATAGACAAGCTTAACGTACGGTTCTTACGATCGACGCCCATGAAGCGCGCTTCAACGCTATCGCCAACGCTTAACTCAGTGCTTGCGTCTTCAACGCGCTCGCGTGAGATGTCAGCTGCACGGATATAACCTTCAACGCTGTCTGCTAATTCAACTTTAGCACCTTTAGCGTCTACTTCAGTGATAGTACCGTTTACGATAGAACCTTTCTTGTTCGCTGCCAAGAAGTTGTTGAACGGATCTTCTTCAAGCTGTTTGATACCTAAGGAAATACGCTCACGCTCAGCGTCGACTTGCATCACAACCGCAGTGACTTCTTCGCCTTTCTTATAATCGCGGACCGCTTCTTCGCCAGTCGCGTTCCAGCTGATGTCTGAAAGGTGAACCAAACCGTCGATACCGCCTTCTAGGCCAATGAAGATACCAAAGTCAGTGATTGACTTGATCTTGCCAGAGACTTTATCGCCTTTGTTGTGGTTCTTAGCAAACTCTTCCCAAGGGTTAGGTTTACACTGTTTAAGGCCAAGAGAAATACGACGACGTTCTTCGTCAATTTCAAGGACCATAACTTCAACAGTGTCATCCAAGTTAACCACTTTAGAAGGATGAACGTTTTTATTCGTCCAATCCATTTCTGACACGTGTACAAGACCTTCAACGCCTTCTTCGATTTCAACGAAGCAGCCGTAATCAGTCAAGTTAGTCACGCGGCCAGTCAGGCGAGTGCCCTCTGGGTAGCGGTTTGCGATATCCGCCCATGGATCTTCGCCAAGCTGCTTAAGACCAAGTGATACACGAGTACGCTCGCGATCAAACTTAAGTACTTTAACAGTGATTTCGTCGCCCACATTAACGATTTCGCTTGGGTGCTTAACACGTTTCCAAGCCATGTCGGTAATGTGTAATAGGCCATCTACGCCGCCAAGGTCAACGAACGCACCGTAATCGGTAAGATTCTTAACGATACCTTGAACTTCTTGACCTTCTTGCAAGTTCTCAAGAAGCTCTTCGCGCTCTGCACTGTTTTCTTTCTCGATAACTGCGCGGCGAGAAACAACAACGTTGTTACGCTTCTGATCAAGCTTGATAACTTTGAATTCAAGGTCTTTGTTTTCAAGGTGTGCAGTTTCACGTACTGGACGTACGTCAACCAATGAACCTGGCAAGAACGCGCGAACGCCACCCAGATCCACAGTGAAACCACCTTTAACTTTACCAGAAATGATACCAGTAACAGTTGCGTTATCTTCGTATGCTTTTTCCAGCTGCAGCCAAGCTTCATAGCGCTTAGCTTTTTCGCGTGAAAGAATTGTTTCACCGAAACCGTCTTCAACCGCGTCTAACGCTACGTCGATCTCGTCACCTACGGTGATTTCAAGTTCGCCGTCAGCATTACGGAATTGTTCGGCAGGGATAGCACTTTCAGATTTCAGGCCTGCGTCGACTAAAACAAGATCTTTTTCGATCGCAACGACAGTACCTTTAACGATAGAACCCGGACGAGTTTCGACTTCTTTCAGGCTCTCTTCAAACAGCTGTGCAAAATTTTCTGACATATGTATTAACTTCACTTTTTAGATGACATCCACTGGACATCCTGTTCAGCGGGGTTATTAAATTCACCTGCACGTATCCTTACAGCAGGTCCCTAAATAGCTCGTCTTAATGACCAGCTAGCTAGTTTGTGACAGTTTGCTATGTGCAAACTCCATAACCGAATCGACAACTTCCTCTATGCTTTTATCACTTGAATCGATGTACAAAGCATCTTCGGCCGGTTTAAGCGGTGCGACAGCACGATTTGTGTCGCGATCGTCGCGCTCTTTAATTTCGGTTATTAATTGGTCAATGTTAGCATCAAAACCTTTTTCCTTCAATTGCAGGAAGCGACGTTGTGCACGCTCCTCAGCAGAGGCGGTCAAGAATACTTTGGCTTCAGCATCAGTAAATACCACTGTGCCCATGTCTCGTCCGTCGGCAATCAGGCCTGGAAGCTCTTTGAAACCACGTTGACGCCTTAACAACGCTTCTCTAACCCTTGGTAGCGCAGCGATCTTAGATGCCATGTTACCCACGCTTTCAGTGCGAATTGTCAGGGTTACATCCTCACCTTCTAAGATGATATGCGTTAGGCTTTTGTCTTCCTCGGCTTCGAATTTCACATCTAGGTGTGAAGCTAACGTGACAAGTTTTTCTTCTTCTTCGGGCTTAAAGTCGTGATGAATCGCGGCTAATGCCAAAACACGATAGATTGCGCCACTATCAAGAAGATGCCAGCCTAATTTCTCGGCCAACAAACGGCTCACTGTGCCTTTGCCTGAGCCACTTGGCCCATCGATTGTAATTACGGGTACGCGAGTCGCCATAAATTCCTCTATTTGCCCTGCTCTTTGCAGATTTAAGCGCGCAATTATACTGATTTGTGAAAATTTTGCATCTTTTGTCACGCGCCGTTTACATCAAAGTTTGATGTAAGACTATATTTTAATCGTGACAAAGCCGTGAAAACTCATCAAAAAATTGCGGATAAGTCTTTGAGCAGCATTGAGGATCGTTGATGCTGACGCCTACCGGAGAAAACGCAATCAAAGCACTACACATCGCCATGCGGTGATCATCATAGGTATCTAGCAAAGCATGTTGCCAATGCGCTGGAGCCATCACTGATAAATAATCTTCGCCCTCTTCCACCTGTGCACCGACTTTACGTAGTTCAGTCGCCATCGCTGCCAATCGGTCGGTTTCTTTTACGCGCCAACTGGCGACGTTACGAATCACCGTCGTTCCTTGAGCAAATAATGCCATAGGAGCGAGCGTCATTGCGGCATCAGGCAGATCATTGCAATCCACATCGATGGCTTTCAATTCAGTGCTCCGGGATACACGAATTGCGTTATCCAACATCTCGACGTTTGCACCCATTTGCTGCGCTAGTTCAGCAAAATGTACGTCGCCCTGAATTGAATTTTTACCCACGCCATAAATCGTGATTGGACCACCACTAATTGCTGCCGCGCCGATCCAGTAGCTCGCTCCGCTTGCATCACCTTCAACAAAGTAACTGCCTGGCGAACGATAGCTCTGGCGACCGGGAATTTTGTAATGACGGTCACTGTGTTTATCAATTTGAATGCCAAAATCACGCAGCATCGATAAGGTGAGTTCGATATAAGGAACCGAGATAACCTCGTTCACTAATAACAATTCGCTGTCGTCAGCAAGCAAAGGTAAAGCCATCAACAACGCCGAGATGTATTGACTCGACGCGCTACCATCAATAGTCACCTCTCCGCCCTTAAAACCACTCTCGATAGTCAACGGTAAGAAACCGGGTTCTGCATGACACTGAATGTTTGCGCCGGCCGCGGTTAAGCTGTCAATTAGCGCCGCGATTGGGCGCTCGCGCATGCGCGCATTGCCATCAAGCCGCATCACTTGCGTGTTGCTCAATGAGGCGGCAAGCACAGCGACAAGAGGACGGACGGCAGTGCCTGCATTGCCAAGATAGAGTTCGTTATGAGCGGGTTGCCAACGGCCACCACAGCCTTCGACTTGGTATTCGGAGGGATCCAAATCACTGCGTTTAACAGATACGCCGAGTGTCGTTAAGGCATCGATCATGCGCGCCGTATCATCACTTTCAAGCACATTCTTTAAGGTCACAGGTTGGCCACACAATGCCGCCATCAGCAGTGCACGGTTTGAGATGCTCTTCGAACCCGGCAGTGTAACCGTGCCGCTACACGCTGAACGCGGTGCAAGGTGTAGCGGATCAGGTAAATTCAACAACGTAATACCTTTATTTAACAATGCGCACCATTGCTTCGATGAACGCTTGGTTCTCTTCTGGCAGACCGATACTTACACGCAGATGATGAGGTAATTCGTAGCCTGCGACTGGACGTACAATCACGCCTTCATGCAATAACTTTTGATAAATATCATCAGCATCCGCTCCCACTTCAATAGTAAGGAAGTTGCCGTACGAAGGAATATAATTGAAGTTGTGTTGCTCGCAAAAGCGAATCAACTGCTGCATCCCCTGTGCATTAACGCGCACCGCTTCAGCGAGATAATCATCATCGTCTAATGCCACTTCCGCCGCTTTCAATGACAGCGCATTAACATTAAATGGTTGGCGAATACGGTTCATTAAGTCGGCAATCGCCGCAGAACTCACCGAAAAGCCAGCACGTAACCCTGCAAGGCCATAGGCTTTTGAAAAGGTGCGTGTCACAACCAAATTATCGAATTCAGCTAACCACTCAATTGAAGGCGCGCGCTCGTCATTCGGAATATATTCGTAATAGGCTTCATCAAGCACAACCAAAACGTTATCAGGTACTTGTTTGACAAAGTCATACAACGCATTTGTCGTCAAAAAGGTGCCCGTCGGATTATTTGGATTAGCGACGAATATCATCTTCGTTTTCGGTGTTATCGCCGCGAGCATCGCATCGAGATCATGCCCATAATCTTTGGCGGGAACCGCGACCGGTGTTGCCCCAATCGCTTTCGTCACCAGTGGATAAACAACAAACGCATGCTGAGAGAAAATGACTTCGTGCTGGTCACTGACAAAGGTACGCGCTAATAGCTCGAGTACGTCATTTGAGCCATTGCCTAAGGTCACTTGATTTGTCGCTACCGAGAACTTGTCAGCAATTTTGCTTTTAAGATAAAAGCCATTAGCGTCCGGGTAACGAATCAAATCATCGATTTCACCCTGAAGGGCTTGCTTGACACGAACACTAATACCCAACGGATTTTCATTTGAAGCCAACTTAACGACTTTATCTAAGCCTAGTTCACGCTGCAGTTCATCCATTGGTTTGCCCGCTTGATAGGGTTGTAACTCCCTAACGCCGCGGTTTGCCATCTGGGTTGCATCAAACTTTGCCATGCTCATTCCTTCTTTTGTTCTTTTATTTTGATAAGCAGATTTAGCCGTTTGTACGCTCAAATTCGCGCATAAAGTCAATCAACGCCTCAACGCCCGCATAAGGCATGGCATTGTACAGGCTCGCACGCATGCCACCGACAAACCGGTGACCTTTGAGACCGACTAGGCCTGCCTGATGAGCTTGCTCTAGAAAGTGCTTGTCGAGCTCATCGTCAGCTAATTGAAAGGGTACATTCATAATAGACCGATAGTCAGGGTGAACTTCATTTCGATAGAAGTCAGACGCGTCAACATAGTCATACAAAGCCTTGGCTTTACGCTGGTTGAGCTCACCAATACCCGCAAGACCGCCTTGCCTTTTCAGCCACTTAAACACGAGCCCAGAGAGGTACCAAGCAAAGGTGTTGGGCGTGTTGTACATCGAGTTATCTTTGGCCTGTAACTGATAGTCCATAATCGAACTCACCTCAGGTTGTGGTTGACCTAAAAGTGACTTTTTAACAATCGCGATAGCAAAACCTGAAGGACCAATGTTTTTTTGAGCGCCTGCGTAAATAACCCCAAACCGGCTAACATCGAGGGGTGCAGAGAGGATATTTGAAGACATATCGGCAACGATAGGTGCCTGCACATCAGGAATATCGTGAATCGCGATACCATCCACTGTCTCATTCGGGCAATAGTGGAAGTAACGCGCATTGTTACTTAATTGCCATTCACTGGCGGGTTGGATACGTTTGCCCTGCTCTGTTTGTTGAGCTGCGCCCACAACATTAACTTGGCTCACATACTTCTCAGCCTCTCGAATGGCATATCCTGACCAAGTGCCGCAATCAAGATAATCGACAGTGTCTGTCTTTGCTGCAATGTTTTGTGGTACGGCAGAGAACTGACCGCGACCACCGCCTTGCAAAAACAGTACATGATAATCATCCGGTACGCTCAACAACTCTCGCAAGTCTTGCTCAGCTTCTTGCGCCATTTTTACGTAAGCAGGATCGCGGTGTGAAAACTCCATCACCGAGACACCTGTACCGTTCCATTGTAAGAACTCTTCCTGTGCTTGCAGCATGACCTCGGCCGGTAACATCGCCGGCCCGGCCGAAAAGTTAAAGATCTTACTCATCGTTTGCCTCAGATTTATCAGACGACTGTTGTTCAGATGTCACTTCACTTGCTTCACCTTCAACAACCACATCTTCGAGATCGTCCTCGTCGACTTCATCAATGCGCTGTAAGCCAACAACTTGTTCATCGTCACCGGTACGGATCAAACGCACGCCTTGCGTGTTACGACCGACCATCGAGACTTCATTGACGCGCGTACGAACCAACGTACCTTTGTTGCTGATCAGCATGATCTCATTGCCATCTACAACTTCCATCGCGCCGACTACAGCACCATTACGTTCGCTGACTTTTATCGACACAACACCTTTAGTAGCACGGCTCTTAGTCGGATATTCCTCGACCAAGGTGCGTTTACCAAAGCCGTTCTCTGTGACCGTCAGAATCGCCGCTTGTTGCTCATCTTCGTACGTGCCCGGAACGATAAGGCTAACGACTTTCTGTCCTTCCTCGAGACGGATACCACGCACACCGGTAGCCGTACGACCCATTGAACGTACTTGGTCTTCTCTAAAGCGAACAACTTTACCGCCGTCTGAGAACAGCATAATCTCTTGCTCGCCATCGGTGATATCAACACCTATTAATTCGTCGCCTTCATTCAGGTTGAGCGCAATAATACCGCCGTTACGTGGGCGTGAATATTCAGGTAATGGTGTTTTCTTAACCGTGCCGTGCTTAGTCGCCATGATGACGAACTTATCTTCTGGATAATCACGGGTTGGTAGAATCGCCGTAATACGCTCATCCGATTCAAGCGGTAATAGGTTGACAATAGGCTTACCGCGCGAAGCGCGACTCGCCAACGGCAACTGGTAGACCTTCATCCAATAAATACGACCCCGGGTCGAGAAACATAAGATGGTGTCGTGAGTATTGGCAACCCACAGGCGTTCAACGAAGTCGTCGTCTTTCATCTTCGTGGCTGCTTTACCTTTACCACCACGGCGTTGCGCTTCGTACTCAGTTAATGGCTGATACTTCACATAGCCTTCGTGAGACAGCGTTACCACAACGTCTTCTTCGTTGATCAAGTCTTCCATGCTGATATCGTGCGCAGCCGCGGTGATTTCGGTTTTACGTGCATCACCGAAGTTGTCACGAATTTCAACCAACTCTTCGCGAATCACTTCCATCAAACGTTCAGTTGAGCGCAAGATATGCAGGAGTTCTTCGATCTGTTTCAACAGACCTTTATATTCGTCAAGGATCTTCTCGTGCTCTAAGCCGGTCAGCTTATGCAAGCGAAGATCCAAAATAGCCTGTGCTTGCTCTTCGGTCAGGTAGTAGCTACCGTCACGAATACCATACTCTTCTGGTAGGTGTTCAGGACGCGCTGCATCCACACCCGCGGATTCTAGCATGGCCGCGACATTGCCTAACTGCCAGCCACGCGCGACCAACCCCTGCTTAGCTTCTGCTGGGGTTGGCGAGCGACGAATAAGCTCAATCACTTCATCGATATTCGCGAGTGAAATCGCCAAGCCTTCTAAAATGTGAGCGCGTTCACGCGCTTTGCGTAATTCATATACCGAGCGACGTGTCACCACTTCACGGCGATGACGAACAAACGCATCCAATACCTGATAAAGGTTGAACAGCTTAGGTTGACCTTTATCAAGCGCAACCATGTTAATACCGAACACGACTTGCATTTGCGTATTGGCGTACAGGTGGTTGAGTACCACTTCGCCCACATCACCACGACGAATCTCAATAACGATACGCATACCGTCTTTATCCGACTCATCGCGCAAGCCACTGATACCCTCAAGGCGCTTTTCTTTCACCAACTCAGCGATTTTCTCGATCAAACGCGCTTTGTTCACCTGATATGGAATTTCACTGACGATAATGCTTTCACGACCTGACTTTTCGTCAACTTCGACCTCGGCTTTAGCACGCAAATGAATGCGGCCGCGACCTGTTTTGTAGGCCTCGACAATACCGGACCGACCCGAGATTGACGCCGCCGTTGGGAAGTCAGGTCCTGGAATAAACTCCATCAGCTCTTCAATGCTGATTTCTGGATTATCAATCAGCGCTAAGGTGCCATTGATAACTTCGGTTAAGTTATGTGGAGGAATGTTGGTCGCCATGCCCACCGCTATGCCCGATGAACCATTGACCATTAAATTAGGCACTTTAGTTGGCAAAACGTCTGGAATACGCTCGGTACCATCGTAGTTATCAACAAAATCGACGGTTTCTTTGTCGAGATCGGCTAACAACTGATGGGCAATTTTTTCCATCCGAATTTCGGTATAACGCATGGCTGCGGCTGAATCACCGTCAACTGAACCGAAGTTACCTTGACCATCAACCAAGGTGTAGCGCAGCGAGAACGGTTGTGCCATACGCACGATGGTATCATAAACCGCACTGTCGCCATGTGGGTGATATTTACCGATAACGTCACCCACCACACGGGCAGACTTTTTATAGGGTTTGTTGAAGTCGTTCCGCAATTCATTCATCGCGAAAAGTACGCGACGATGCACGGGTTTCAAACCATCCCGAACATCTGGAAGCGCTCGACCCACAATCACGCTCATCGCGTAATCAAGATAAGAACTTTTTAATTCATCCTCGATATTGATGGGTGAGACTTCTCTAGCCAGATCGCTCATATATGTATCCCTAAACTCAAGCTATACTTAATCGTTGTTATAATTAATCAGGTATTGTACCCGTCACGGGGTGAACACGCACCCTCTTTTTCAAAAACGTCCGCTGATGTAAACTCTATAGAAGTTACGCCAATTTGGAACCTCTAACACATGTCAGAACGAGCCTCTTTAAGTGCCCTTAGCAATAACGTTGACGAAAAAGAAATCGAAAAATTTTCCGCCCTTGCTTCGCGATGGTGGGACACCGAAGGCGAATTCAAACCGCTGCATCAAATTAATCCATTGCGATTAACCTTTATTGAACAGCAAGTAGGCGGGTTATTCAACAAGCATGTTGTTGATGTGGGTTGCGGTGGTGGTTTATTAACCGAAGGTATGGCAAGTCGTGGTGCTCGAGTAACCGGTATCGATCTCGCTCACGACTCGTTAGAGGTCGCTCGGTTACATGCATTGGAATCGCAACTCAGTATCGACTATCAACAAGTCAGCGCTGAAAACTTTGCTGCAGAAAATTCCGCACAGTTTGATGTCGTCACGTGTCTGGAAATGCTCGAACACGTTCCTGACCCTGCCGCCATTGTAAGCGCGGTATGTGAGATGGTGAAGCCGGGCGGTTACGCTGTTTTCTCTACATTAAATCGCAACGTGAAGTCTTGGCTGCTGGGTATTGTGGCAGCTGAACATGTTTTACGTTGGGTGCCCAAAGGGACTCACCAGCATCAACGATTTATCAAGCCTTCTGAATTGCTGCGTATGACAGATGCCCATGGATTGCAAGCAATGAAGATGAATGGCATCGTATATAAGCCATTGCAAGGCTTTATGCTAGACGAACATGATGTCGACGTGAATTACATCGTTGCACTTCATAAACCAGACCGTTAACTCATTAGGGAACTCGCGTGAACAAACATCCGGTAGCTGCAGTTTTGTTTGACCTCGATGGCACATTATTAGATTCAGCACCGGATTTGGGCTTTGCGCTTAATCAAGTCTGTCGCGAAAATGGACTTCCGGAGATACCCGCAGAGGTATTTACGCCTGTTGCTTCGCACGGTTCTCGTGGGTTATTAGGTTTAACGCAATTGGATGAGGATGCGCTACTTGCGCTAAAACCAAGGTTTCTCGATATCTATCGCAGCAACTTAGCGCTTCACAGTAAGTTATTTGACGGTATCGAGATGTTACTGAGTTCGCTTCGCCGCAATCAGATTAAAATAGGTATCGTCACCAATAAACCAGAGTTTCTTACGCACCCTCTGATTGCGCAGTTTGAAGCATTACAAAGTATCTCGGTAGTCGTCTGTGGTGATACATTGGAAGAAGCCAAACCGTCTCCCAAACCACTTTACTACGCAGCAGAACAACTTGCTGTCGATCCCAAGGACTGTGTGTATATAGGCGATGCAGAACGCGATATCGTGGCCGGGCGTAATGCAGGTATGGTGACGGTACTTGCAGAGTATGGCTATATCTCGAGTACTGACCAACCACAACAATGGTTAGCGGACTACACCATCGCTCACCCCAATGCCTTGATGGAGCTACTCGCTTTACCAAAGTAGATGTTCTAAATCGTTCATTTTTTAATAGTTTTTATGACACCTTTTTTGCATAGAACGCTTGTTTCTAAATGCATGATTTTTTCAACTAAAAAATTATAAAATTTACACTTTCACGCAAGCCTATGCACCATAAGCGCTTGCAAAATTTCAAGCGGCTTTAAACGAATATTTACTACTAAATAGACTTGATCGATGTGCGGGTTGTATCTAGTATGCCTGTAACACATCGACTACTAGATATTGTGTTCATTTGGTGTACAGACCGAAAATCACACAATATCTTGTGGCCACAAATCTATAACAAACAGCTAAGAGTCGGCGCTAAAATGAACGAGCAACTTTTCGTTACCAAACGCAGTGGTCAACGCGAACCGCTGAATTTAGATAAGATTCATCGTGTCATCATGTGGGCTGCAGAAGGTCTTAATAATGTTTCTGCTTCTCAAGTCGAAATTAAGTCACATATTCAGTTCTATGATGGGATCAAAACCGAAGATATTCATGAAACCATTATCAAAGCAGCGGCTGACCTAATTTCAGAGGAAGCGCCTGACTATCAGTATATGGCTGCGCGTCTGGCCATTTTTCACTTACGAAAGCGTGCGTACGGCAAGTTTGAGCCCCCTCGCCTCTACGACCATGTCAAGAAAATGGTTGATGAGAAGCGTTACGACGCACATTTGCTAGAAGATTTTAGTGAGCAAGAATTCGACCAGATGGACGAGATCATTGATCACTGGCGTGACATGAACTTTTCTTACGCTGCAGTTAAGCAGCTAGAGAATAAGTACTTGGTGCAGAACCGAGTCACCGGTGATATCTACGAAAGTGCTCAGTTTCTTTATATTTTAGTGGCGGCTTGTTTATTCGCTAATTACCCTAAGTCCACTCGCATGGACTACATCAAGCGCTTTTATGACGCGACATCAACGTTCAAAATATCGTTGCCAACGCCTATCATGTCTGGCGTGCGCACGCCGACCCGCCAGTTCAGTTCATGTGTATTGATTGAGACGGGCGATAGCCTTGACTCAATTAACGCGACAGCCAGTGCTATTGTTAAATACGTATCACAACGCGCGGGTATTGGTATCAATGCCGGACGTATTCGCGCACTCGGTAGCCCTATTCGCAATGGTGAAGCGTTCCATACGGGTTGTATCCCATTCTATAAGTATTTCCAAACAGCAGTGAAAAGCTGTTCTCAAGGCGGTGTACGTGGTGGCGCGGCAACGCTGTTTTATCCGCTGTGGCACCTTGAGATTGAAAACCTGTTGGTACTTAAAAACAACCGTGGTGTGGAAGAAAACCGTGTTCGCCATCTCGACTACGGTGTGCAGTTCAATCGCTTGATGTATCAACGCCTCGTCAAAGATGACTTCATCACACTGTTTAGTCCATCGGATGTGCCTGGCTTGTATGACGCATTCTTTGAAGATCAAGAAGAGTTCGAGCGTCTCTACGTCCAATACGAAAACGATGAAAATATTCGTAAGAAGCGTATTAAAGCCATCGAGCTGTTTAGCTTGTTTATGCAAGAGCGTGCGAGCACCGGCCGAATTTATGTGCAAAACGTCGATCACTGTAATACTCACAGTCCGTTCGATTCAAAAGTTGCGCCTGTTCGTCAGAGCAACCTGTGCTTAGAGATTGCGCTACCGACCAAGCCACTCAGTCACGTCAATGACGAAGAAGGTGAAATTGCGCTATGTACTTTATCAGCGTTTAACTTAGGTAAAATCGAATCGCTCAGCGATTTCGAAGAGCTCGCGGATCTTGCCGTACGTGCTCTCGACAGTTTGCTTGATTATCAAGAATATCCCGTACCTGCGGCTTATAACGCCACCATGAACCGTAGAACGCTCGGTATAGGGGTCATTAACTTTGCGTACTATTTAGCTAAACACGGCGTGAAGTATTCCGATGGTTCAGCCAACGGTCTTGTGCACCGTACCTTTGAAGCGATTCAGTTCTATTTGATGAAAGCGTCAATGGAACTCGCTAAAGAGAAAGGCAAATGTCCTAAATTCAATGAAACCACCTACTCTCAAGGTATTTTACCGACAGATACCTACAAGAAAGATTTAGATGCGTTTTGTTCAGAGCCACTCCACCTCGACTGGGAGCAGCTCCGTAAGGACATTCAAGAACACGGCATGCGTAACTCAACGTTGTCCGCCTTGATGCCTTCAGAAACGTCGTCGCAAATCTCTAACGCGACCAATGGTATCGAACCACCGCGTGGGTTTGTCAGTGTCAAAGCCTCTAAAGACGGTGTGACAAAGCAAGTGGTGCCCGATTACGAAAACCTGAAAAACAATTACGAGCTATTGTGGCAGATCCCGGATAACAAGGGATATTTGCAACTGGTCGGCATTATGCAGAAGTTTGTCGATCAAACTATCTCGGCCAACACCAATTACGACCCGGGTAAGTTCAATGGTGCTAAGGTACCGATGAAACAATTACTTCAGGATCTATTAACAGCGTATAAGATGGGTGTGAAAACACTTTACTATCACAATACGCGCGACGGTGCAGCCGATAACCAATCCGACATTTCCGCCGAACAAAAGCGTCAACGTAAGCAAAGTGATCGCCCTGCCGAGGTGGTGATTGAAGAAGACGACGATTGCGCAGGCGGTGCGTGCAAGATTTAATAAGGAGCGATTTGCGTGTCTTATTCAACGTTTAACCAAGAACAAACTAATCCGTTGGCCGAACCCATGTTTTTTGGGAACTCGGTCAACGTTGCACGTTACGACCAACAAAAGCACAGTATTTTTGAAAAGCTTATCGAAAAACAGATAAGCTTCTTCTGGCGTCCAGAGGAAGTCGACGTGAGTCGTGATCGTGTTGACTTTAACAAGTTAACCGCCAGTGAAAAGCATGTGTTTATTTCAAATTTGAAATATCAAACACTGCTCGACTCGATCCAAGGTCGAAGCCCTAACATTGCGCTACTGCCTATCGTTTCGCTGCCTGAGCTCGAAACTTGGATTGAAACATGGTCTTTCTTTGAGACCATTCACTCGCGTTCGTACACGCATATTCTGCGTAACTTGTTTAGCGATCCAAGTGAAATTTTCGAAGATATCGTCATTAATGACCAAATCAAATTGCGCGCTAACGACATCTCTCGTTACTACGACGATTTGATTTTCTACACGCAGCTGTGGCAAACCCATGGCGAGGGCAAGATCACCGTCGATGGTGAAGAGCATAACGTGACTCGCCGCGAACTGAAGAAAAAACTCTTCTTGTGCATCAACTCAGTTAACGCGTTAGAAGCGATTCGTTTTTATGTCAGTTTTGCCTGTACCTTCGCATTTGCAGAGCGCGAACTCATGGAAGGCAACGCAAAAATCATTCGTCTTATTGCGCGCGATGAGAACGTACATCTAACCTCGACACAGCACATGATCAACCTGTGGCAAGACGGTGAGGACGATCCTGAAATGGCTGAGATCGCCGAAGAACTCGCCGACGAAGCCTATGAGATCTTCATGACAGCCGTTAAGCAAGAAAAACAATGGGCCCATTACCTGTTTAGAGATGGCTCCATGATTGGTCTTAACGAAAGTATGTTGTGTCAGTACGTCGAATATATTGCCAACTTGCGTATGCAGGCGATCGGCTATGATGCGCCTTTCCCGGAGCAGCGCTCAAACCCATTGCCGTGGATGAATAAATACTTGGTATCCGATAACGTACAGGTTGCACCACAAGAGGCTGAAATCAGTTCTTACTTGGTCGGTCAGATCGACAGCAGTGTGGATGCCTCGGACTTAGGCGACTTTGACCTTTAGCGCGCCTGATGACAGCAAAACTGTTTAAAGTCAAAGTCAACGGTCAGCATGAGCTGACCGTTGACGCTTCAGAAGGCACTTTACTCGATGCGCTCGAAAAGCATCAGTTAGAGGTACATTATCACTGTAAAAGTGGTTTTTGCGGTGCCTGTCGTTCTAAACTCAAAAGTGGCTCAGTTCGCTATTTGACGGATCCCCTCGCCTACGTACGTAAAGGAGACTTCTTACCCTGCTGTTGTGTCCCTGAATCCGACCTTGATATCGAACATTAATCTCACCATTCGAAAAAAACGATAACCGCCATCGTTCGGATACATTGTAGAGCACCGGTTAAATATGGATAATAGAGTCAAATTCAAGGATTCGAGGATTATTCATGTTTACAGTTATTTTTGGTCGCCCAGGTTGTCCCTTTTGTGTTCGCGCTAAAGAAGTCGCTGAACAGTTAAAAGCAGACCGTGATGACTTCGATTATCGTTACGTTGATATTCATGAAGAAGGCATCACCAAAGCTGATTTAGAAAAAACAGTCGGGAAACCAGTGCACACAGTGCCACAGATTTTCGTTGATGAAACACATGTTGGTGGCTTCACCGAATTTGAAGCCTATGCTAAAGAGCACCTAGGTTTATACGCCGCTTAATTTTTTTGATTAGGTGAGTAAAAAATAAAGGCACCTCAAGGTGCCTTTATATCGTTTATGGCTTGCTTAATCCGCTTCTCGGACACAGGGTACTTAGTCCCCAGCGTCTGCGCAAAGAGTGATACGCGTAACTCTTGAATCATCCAATAGATCTCTCGAACCTCAGTTGGTACGATACGACGATAGCGTTTAACCAACGCATTGTAGCTCTCAGTCAATTCATCAAGCATTAACGTTGCCAGCCTGTCCTTGTTCGGATTTTCAGGTAACTTTTCCAGACGACGCTGCAACGCACTCAAGTAGCGTTCAATATCTTGCAACCGTTCGGCACCAACCTCAGATACAAAACCGCGATAAACAAGTGACTCAACCTGCTTCTGCACATCGCCACGCGATTGAATCTGGTCCAATGGGATTTTTCCTTTCAGTTGTTTCTTCAAATCGTTGGAGCGGATTAAACATTGCTCAACTTGCTGCGCGATACGCTCAACGCGCTCATTCAGCTCAGCACGGGTTTTTTCCACTAAAGCGTTGAACGCAGACTCCGTGCGAACCTCGTCTTGCTCCGCAACAAAATCTTGATACAGATTATCCACTGCCGCATCGATACAGTCCTTGATAAGTGCATCAACTTTACCCCAGGGGTTGAAGTACATCGCCAGCTTGGCTTTATTAGACAAGCTTTTCTGTAAGTATTTGATAGGGGAAGGCACTTGTTTAAGCACTAAGGCACGAATTCCTTGTGCATGCGCCAGCTCCGCCTCTTTTTGATGATCGAACATCTGAACTTGTAATTGATCATCAGGCGTTACCGTTACCGCTGGGTATGCCCGCATTTCAAAACCGTGCTGCTTTTCGCTTACCACCTTGGGCAAATCGTTGATCGACCAGGTTTCCAATGGTTCACGTTCAACTTCCTGCCCCGCGGTCTTATCAAGACGCGCCTGTACGCGACCCGATAGCGCATTTTTAAGCGCCGTGAGGTCACGGCCCTGACGTATTAGCTTCTTACCATCAAGAATTTTAAAATTCATTTGCAAGTGAGCATCAATTTGTTCGGGCTTAAAGTCACTGGGCTCCACTCGCACGCCCGTCATACGCAGTAGCTTCTTACACATGGCTTCAAGCAGACTCAACTCACTCGGTTCAATATCCGCAAATACGGCCTGAGCAAAGTTAGGTGCCGGCACAAAGTTTCTGCGAATCGGCTTGGGCAATGATTTAATCAACGCGGTTATTCGTTCTTCACGCAACGCGGGAATATGCCAGTCAAATCCTTCATTTTCGACTTGATTGAGAATTGCCAACTGAATATTCACCGAAACCCCATCATCTTCAGCGGAGGGTTCAAAATGATAGCTCAGCGGCAATTTCAGGTTACCCTGTCGCCAAAACTCGGGGTAACTTTGTTCCGTAATATGGCTGGTATCTGCGTCAATCAAATCGTCACGCTTGAAGAACAGCAACTTAGGCTCAGACTTTGCGGCCTTATGCCACCAGCCTGCGAGTAGCTTCTCGTTATAAATTCCCTCTGGAATATGACGCTCGTACGCCTCAAATAATTCCTGTTCATCAACGAGGATATCCCGACGGCGCGATTTTTCCTCCAGCGCTTGTACACTCGCGATCAAATCCAGATTGTGCTTGATAAAAGGCAATTGACGTTTGATTTGGCCCTGCGCCAGCCCCTCACGAATAAAAATATGTCGCGCGAGCGTGGGATCGATGGGACCAAACTGTACGCGCCGACGCGCCACCAGTATCAGCCCGAGCAACGTCACTTGCTCGTCAGCAACAACGCTGCCTTGTTTGGCTTCAAAATGCGGTTCAAGATACTGTTTCTTAACCAAATGCCCAGCAGCCTGCTCAATCCACTCAGGCTCAACTTTGGCGTTAACGCGCGCATATAACTTTGATGTTTCAACGAGTTCAGCACTGACAACCCATTTAGGTGGTCGTCCAAATAAATGAGAGCCGGGGAAAATATGAAAGCGAGTTTGACGCGTACCCTGATACTCGTGCTTGGCATCCTTTAAACCGACTTGAGACAGTAAGCCTGCGAGTAGTGCTCGGTGCACCTGTTCGTAAGTCGCCGCTTCCTCATTAATGCGTAATCCTAACTCACGTGCCGTTTGTCGGCTTTGGGTATAGACATCCTGCCATTCACGCACACGTAAAAAATGCAGGAACTCTTTCTTTAATTGCTTACGAAACTGATTACCTGAGAGTGCTTGCTGTTGCTCTCTTAAATAATTCCATAAGTTGAGAAAACTCATAAAGTCTGAATTGTCATCGGCAAACCGTGCGTGTGCTTGGTCCGACTTTTCCTTTGCATCACTCGGGCGCTCGCGAGGATCTTGAATACTGAGCGCCGAGGTAATAATCAGCATTTCGCGCACGCAGCCCTGCTCATGTCCGGCGAGCACCATACGTGCGAGTTTAGGATCGAGCGGTAAACGTGCCAGTTGTCGACCGGTGTCTGTTAATCGTGGTTGCTGTTGTTTTCGGTTGGGCGCAATCGCGTTGAGTTCTTCCAGCAGATTTAAACCATCTTTAATAAAACGTTCATCCGGTTTCTGGACAAATGGAAAGCGCCTAATATCACCGAGTCGCATCGCGGACATCTGCAATATAACTGCCGCCAAATTAGTCCGCAGAATTTCAGGATCGGTATATTCTGGGCGACTGAGAAAATCTTCCTCGCTATATAAGCGAATACAAATACCTGGTCCCACGCGACCACAACGACCTTTACGCTGATTCGCGCTTGCTTGCGAAATCGGTTCAATAGGAAGACGCTGTACTTTAGTTCGGTACGAATAACGACTCATGCGCACGGTACCCGGATCGATCACGTAGCGTATGCCTGGCACCGTCAGTGATGTCTCCGCAACGTTAGTCGCAATCACCACACGCCGTTGGCTGTGCGACTGAAAGACACGGTTCTGCTCACTCGACGATAACCGCGCATAGAGCGGCAACACTTCGGTATCGCGCAATTGCAGTTCTTGAATCGCCTCCGCGTAATCACGTATTTCACGTTCGCCGCTGGCGAAAATCAAAATATCACCGGGACCTTCAGCTTGCAGCTCTTGCACCGCATCTAATAAACTTGCCAGAACATCATTCTGAGCCTCAGGTTGCTCCGATGGGTCACGATAACGCACTTCGACGGGGTACGTGCGCCCGCTTACAGTGAGTACAGGCGCATTATCAAAATGCTTAGAGAAGCGTTCGGTTTCGATAGTGGCGGAGGTGATAATAATTTTAAGATCCGGGCGCTTGCGACGTAGTTGGTGTAACACGCCAAGCAAAAAATCGATATTTAAGCTCCGTTCATGCGCCTCATCGATGACAATTGCGTCATACTGTAGCAATAAAGGGTCATTTTGCAGCTCCGACAATAACATACCATCGGTCATTAATTTGACCGCAGTGGTCGGTGCCGTTTCGTCTTGAAAACGGATCTTATAACCGACCTGCTGCTTTTGCGTATCACCGAGCTCTTCACCTATACGCGCGGCGACACTACGTGCCGCCAGTCGACGAGGTTGCGTGTGTGCGATAGTGCCTTTGCGTCCATACCCCAGCTCTAGCAACATCTTAGGTAACTGAGTCGTTTTACCCGAACCCGTTTCACCCGCAATAATGACCACCGGATGTTCGCGCATCGCTGTTAAAATACGCTCGCGTTCCTGCGCGACCGGCAGTTGTTCGGGGTAATCCAGTTTAAATTGTTGCTCTTGCCGCGCGAGCAAATGCAATTGCGCTGTCTCGATATCTTGCTCAATTTGGCTTTGAACGCGCACGCGTCGCTCAGTATCTTTAATTTTGACACTGCCACGCAGTCGCCCTCTAAGAAGCGCGGCATCCGCTAACGTACATTCTGCCAGTGCATTTGCAAATTTATCGAGCACCTGTTTTTGCGCTTGTTTTTGCTCCGCAGATAGCGGTTTAGTTTTTTTGGGGGTACGACTCATAAACGCCCGCTTTAATCCTCATCTTTGTAAATCGCAGTATGCACTTTGCCATTGCGAATATAACCCCGGTACATACCTTCGGTGTTAAACGGTGTTGCAATGTGACCTTGTGCATCCATAATAATGACACCACCTGTGCCACCCGCTTGTTCTAAAATACCATGAATAACCGCATCACCCGCTTCTTGCACGGTTTGATTCTGATACTTAACACGCGAACAAATATCCGCAGCCACATGATAACGAATAAAATACTCGCCATGTCCAGTTGCTGATACACCACAACTACTATTGTCCGCCCAAGTGCCAGCGCCAATAATCGGTGAATCCCCTATTCTACCATAACGCTTAGCAGTCATCCCGCCGGTTGATGTACCAGCACTGAGGTTACCCGACTGATCCAGTGCAACAGCGCCCACGGTGCCGTATTTATAATCGAGATCGAGATAGCGCCAAGCTTGTTGTTCCGGTTGCTCACTTTTACGAATCGTTTGTTTGGCTTTAATTAACTGCTGATAACGATGTTCGGTGTCAAAGTAGCTGTTATCAACCAACGCTAAGCCTTGCTGCTGAGCAAATTGTGCCGCGCCGTCGCCACTCAACATCACATGGACCGACTTATCCATAATCGTACGCGCCAATTCAATCGGGCTTTTTACGGTTTTTACGCCCGCGACAGCACCGGCATTGCCCGTCGCCCCGTTCATGATTGAGGCATCAAGCTCATGCTCGCCATCCCAGGTATACACCGCGCCTTTACCCGCATTAAATAACGGTGAATCCTCCATCACTTGAATCGCACTAATCACCGCGTCGGTGCTACTGCCGCCATGCTCAAGTACTGCATAACCCGCCTGCAGAGCCTCTTCGAGTTTCGCGTGGTACGCGGCCTCTTGTTCTGCGGTTAAATTAGCTCGGGTAATCGTGCCTGCACCGCCGTGAATAACCAGAGCAATGGGTGTCTTGTTATCCGTGGACTCATGTGTTTCAGCTTTCGTTGCCGCGGTAGTGAACGTTCCCGCCAATGCAAGCGTAAGCATAGTCAGTGTTGTTTTTATTTTCATGGTTCTATCCTTAATGACGGATTCGAACTACACATTACAGGGTAATCGACACCACAATGCAATGTTTTTGGAGGTAACTCTATGCCCACTTATCGCGTTAACTACGATCATCTTGGTGCACCCGAGCAGGTGCAACTCAACGTACCGACGGTTGAGCATTCAGATAGCGATCGCGACTTGCGCGACGAAATCGCTCGTCGACTCGCTGAGCGTGTTCTACCTCATGCCGAGCTGGCGGTTAATCACGATGACCACCGTAACGTCGAAGAAAAACTCTACAAAGCATACGACTTAAAAATCACTCAAATTGAGCGCCTTTAGTTGCCGCTCTTAACGACTTCAATATCAAAGTGCTAATATTGCAGGGCTACCAACAATGGTGTAGCCTCCAAGCCAACTAAATTAAGCCGGTATGAGACATGCAATCCGTTCCAGAAAATAATAAAAACCAACCCACCTTCTACTGGCACGACTACGAAACGTGGGGTGCACGGCCACTGATTGATAGGCCTGCGCAATTTGCTGGGATGCGCACCACGTTGGACTTTCAACCCGTGGGACGCCCTCTAACGATCTATGCGCAACCCACGCCGGACTTTTTACCCGACCCCGAAGCGGTACTCATTACCGGGATCACTCCGCAATATGCGCTGAATCAGGGCGTTAACGAAGCCAACTTTGCGCAAGCCATTGTGCAAGAAATGAGTCAACCTAATACCATTATTATTGGTTATAACAACATCCGGTTTGATGACGAGGTAACGAGGTCACTGTGTTATCGCAATTTTTATGACCCCTATGCTCATACTTGGCAAAACGGTAATTCGCGCTGGGACCTGATTGATGTGGTACGCGCCTGCTACGCACTGCGTCCCGAGGGTATTCATTGGCCGGAGGACGAAGATGGCCGTGTGACCTTGCGACTTGAAAAGTTGACCCAAGCAAACCGTATTGATCATGGGCAAGCGCATGATGCTATGTCCGATGTCCGAGCGACCATCGCGATGGCACAACTGCTTGCAGAAAAGCAACCGAAACTGTGGCAGTTTGCCTTACAGCATCGCCATAAGAATGACCTGATGAACCTCATTAATTGGCAACAGATTAAGCCTTTGGTGCACGTCTCGGGTTTGTATGGCGCCGATAATTTCTTCGTATCGGCTGTGCTGCCGATTGGTTTTCACGCTCAACGTGCTAACGCACTGATCGCTTGGGATCTACGTATTAATCCAGCAGATTTTGCGGATTATTCGACTGAGCAATTACGAGATTTACTCTTTGCCTCACGTCAGCAGCATGAAACCAACGGAACCCAACGACCCGGCGCCACCCAGATTACGCTAAATCGTTGCCCGTTCTTAGCGCCGCTGGCAACGCTGACTGCGGAAGCGCAACAGCGTACCCAAATCGACTTGGTCACGCTTAGGGAGCGGACTCGTTGGTTAGCCGAGAACAGTGACTTCCGTGATCGCATCATGACGATTTTTGATAGCGCACGCGAGCGTGGCGAACAGCCGCCTTTAGACGTTGATCAACGTTTATACGATGGTTTCTTCGACGCCCAAGATAAGCAGAACTTACAGATGATCCGTGCGATGAGACCCGAACAGTTAGCCGGTATTGAGCTGAACACGCAAGATAACCGTCTACCCGAGCTATTGTTTCGCTATCGTGCACGGAATTATCCGGCGACACTCGATCAAAGCGAGCTCCAACGCTGGCAGCAGTTCTGTCGTCAACGCCTTACTGAACCTACCAACGGGCAACTTTCGATAACCGAGTTTGCAGAAAAACTTGAAGGTTTAGCGCAGCAGTATCAGGATAATAAACATCGCATGCAGCTGCTGAAATCACTTTATGACTACGCACAAGGGCTTTGAACACAGTTTTGACTATATCATCGTCGGTGGTGGATCGGCTGGCTGTGTGCTTGCCAATCGACTGAGTGAAGACGGACGATTCCGCATTTTACTCTTAGAAGCTGGGCGCAAGCCGCCCGGCTTTTTCTCCGCGATGCCCTCTGGCTTTGCCCGCTTTATTCATAGCCCGACCTTTAATTGGCTTTACCGCGGCCAAAGCTTCGCTCAACAAACAACCTACACACCTCGGGGTAAGGGGTTAGGTGGCTCAAGTGCCATCAATGCAATGATTTACTGCCGAGGTAGTCAACAAGACTATCAACGCTGGGCCGATGCCGCTGGCCACGAGTGGAGTTATGCTGCATTACTTCCTTACTTTAAAAAGTCCGAAGCTAATCAGCGTGGTGCTAGCTATTACCATGGCGCTCAAGGTCCGTTAAAAGTCAGTGATAAAGTCCCCTATTACCCCGTTTGTCGTGCATTTTTGGAGGCCTGCCAAGAGTTCGGGCTACCGTACAATTCTGATTTTAATGGCGACACCTTAACGGGGGTCGGTCCATTCCAATTTACTATGGCGGATGGCGAACGTTGCAGCACCTATAAAGCTTACTTAAAACCGGTGGCAGACCGACATAACTTAACCATACTGTCGGGTTACGATGTTCATCGTGTGCTATTTGATGGAAACAATGCCCAAGGTGTCGAGGCGTTTTGTGAGGGGCAAAAGCAACATTTTTATGCCAATCGTGAAGTCATTCTTGCCGCCGGTGCACTCGCATCACCTGTTATTTTGCAACGTTCGGGAATTGGTGACAGCGAATCACTTAAATCGGTGCATGTTCCGGTGGTATACCATGCGCCCGAAGTGGGTAAGAATCTTGCCGAACACGCAGATATTTGTGTCCATGTAAAAAATAGAAAACGTAACGGACTGACACTTACACCTTGGGGTTTGCTGAAACTCTTACCCGCGTTTTTTTCCTACCTGATCAATAAAAATGGACAGTTGAGCCATTCATTGGCTGAGGTAGGCGCATTTTTTGATGTGAGCGATAACGATTGGGCGAATGGCAACGAACCTAGATTTCAGTGCCACGTGTTACCCGTCATGTTTAAAGACTCAGGTTATAACTGGTGGCCCACATTAAAGCATGGCTTCAGTATTCATGTCTGTTTGCTCCGACCTGAGTCGCTCGGAAGCGTTCAAATTAACCCCGAGGATCCGTTTGGAAAACCACTCATCAATTACCGTTTTTTCGAAAATCCCAATGACTTAGTCGCGTTGACAGCGGCGGTTAAAAAGGTGTGTAGCTTACTCGAGACCGATGCCCTAAAGCCATTCGTAGGTAAACGGTTGTTTCCTCGCCCCTACAATCGAGATAGCGAACTCGCCCAGCAAATTACCGAGGAAATCGGCCTGATCTACCACCCTGTAGGTACGTGTCGGATGGGTCAAGACCAGCATTCCGTCGTTGATCCACGATGCTGTGTGCGCGGAGTCAACAAATTACGAGTTATTGATGCGTCAATAATGCCAACGCCTATCAGTGGTAATACCAACGCCCCTACCATCGCTATAGCTGAAAAAGGCGCCGACTTGATTAAAGCCGACGCCTTTTGACTTTTTTCCATAAATTATACGCGTTTATTTTTGATGCAGTTTTCCGACCTTAAATAGACGCGCCAACGCAGGTATCAAGATCAGCGCACCAAGCATGTTCCAAAGGAACATAAAGGTGAGCAAAATACCCATATCGGCTTGGAACTTAATCGGTGAGAAGATCCACGTCGCGACACCAATCGCTAACGTCAATCCAGTAAAGCCGACCGCTTTACCCGTGTTCTCAAGTGCATAACGATAGGTAGCAGGCAGATCCATACCACGTTGCAGGCCTTCCTTAACCTTACTGTAAATATAGATGCCATAGTCGACACCAATACCGACACCGAGTGCAATAACAGGCAAGGTCGCAACTTTAATACCTATCCCTAGCACTGCCATTAACCCTTGACTCATGACCGTTGTAAACGCCAGTGGCAAGACGATACAGGCGACTGTGCGTAGGCTTCTAAAGGTCACTAAACAGAGGAAGATGACCACACCGTAGACCCACAGCAACATTTTGTTCTGTGCGCTTTCAATAACAGAGTTTGTCGCCGCTTCAATACCTGAGTTGCCTGCTGCCATCAGCAGATCAATACCTTCTTTTTGGTAGTTCTGCTTAAATGACTCCACCGAGGCGACCACATTTTTCAGCGTCTCAGCTTTGTGGTCATCAAGATAAATGATAATCGGCGCCATCGAACAATCGTTATTAATTAAGCCATCAGGGATACGGCTCAACGATGCATTGGTAACAAACTGGTTACGGTTTAAGGTGAACCATTTTAAATTACCTTCGTTAATGGCAAACATACCCATTTTGGACACATACACAATCGATTTTACGTCTTGTACACCGTTGGTGTTTTGCATGTGCCAACTAAAGCGATCCATAAACTCGAGGTTATTGTACGCGATACATTGCTGTGGCTCAGTCGCAGCCATAACCACAAAAATATCGGTACTCGAGCTGTAGTTATCGACAATATAGGCATTATCGAGGTTATAACGGCTATCTGGACGTAACTCGGGTGAGCCTTTATCCAAGTCACCAATCTGCATTTGCTGGCCGTAATAAAGACCCCATGCCAATAACACTATCGCGATACCCAAGGCACTGTAGGCCCACTTCGGTTGAGCAAACTTCTCAAAGGTACGCACCACGATGTGTTTTTCGCTTTCCGCTTTGCTGTGATACTCGACACCTTTATCAGATACCCCGAAGTACGACATCACAATAGGTAATAAACCTAAGTTAGTCAGTACCACAACCGCTACACCGATACTGGCCGCAATCGCAAGCTCTTTTATCACAGCGATATCAATCACCATCAGCGTGGTAAAGCCAATCGCATCACTCGCCAATGCGGTTAGACCCGCAATGTATAAGCTCCGAAAAGCAAGCTTGGACGCTTCAAATTTGTCGAAACCATGCGTGCGATTGTAACCAATGGCATTAATAATTTGCACACCGTGAGAGACGCCAATAGCAAACACCAAAAACGGTACTAGCATCGAGTATGGGTTTATCCCGCTACCAATCAGGTCGATAATTCCCAGTTGCCAAATCACGGCAATGATTGAGCAGCCCAGTACGGTGAAGGTACTACGCCAGCAGCGACTGTACACATACAACATAGCCAAAGTGATAAGGATCGCTAGCAAGAAGAACAAACCCACTTGCTCGGCACCATCGATCAAATCACCAATCAACTTGGCAAAACCGGTAATGTGAATACCAATTTCATCACTTTGATATTTGTCACGTACTAAGGTTTCTAAGCGCTCCGAAAATTCCCCATAATCCAGCTTTTCGCCCGTTTCGGGATTCACTTCGTCGAGAGGGACATAAATGATAGTTGACTCGAAGTTGTTCGCAACCAGGTTACCCACCTCACCGGAGCGAAGCACATTTTCCCTCAGTTGAGCTATGGACTCTTTGCCACCATCGTAACCGTCTGGGATAACCGGGCCGCCCACAA
This sequence comes from Idiomarina sp. D18, assembly GCF_057748155.1. Lineage (NCBI taxonomy): Bacteria > Pseudomonadati > Pseudomonadota > Gammaproteobacteria > Alteromonadales > Idiomarinaceae > Idiomarina > Idiomarina sp. D18. The sequence goes on along the minus strand of NZ_CM173240.1, from coordinate 986,697 downwards.
AGCCTTCCTCAGTGACTTCCATCCAACGTACATTGGGTGTCCATAAGCTTCGTAAACCTGAGCGATTAACACCAGGAATGTAGAACACTTCGTCGGTAATTTGCTTGACCGTTTCTTGGAACTCAGGCTCAAAAATATCGCCTTGCTTATTTTCAACGGCAATACGCACCACGTTGCCAAGACTCGATAGATCCTTTTGGTATTCAAAATAATTTTGAATAAACGGATGCTGAGTCGGAATCATTTTGGTGAAAGAAGCGTCTGGGCGCACTTGAACGGCGTTGTAGCCCAGCACAAGGGTGACCGCCGCAAATAACAGTAACCAACCTAAACGAAACTTAAATAATGCCCGCTCGAGTAAAGAGGGTTTTTTATTTTCGATATTATTATCCACGCTACTCTAGCCCCTTTTCCGCTGTGTCACTTTGGGTTGTTTTTGCTGGCCAATAGTAAATACCAGAACGACTGGTCAGTACTTTTTCGCCGTTAAATTCAACCATATCGCCGAATACAGCACTACTTGGATGTGTGTGTTCAGTCACGTCGAGAGAGGGCGTAATTTCTAAAATGACACCTGAGTTACCCACGATCCATTGAGTACCTTTAGTACCCGCGTAGCCACTCATCAAGTTGGCATCCGCAGGGCTATCAATTGCGGTATAACGCTCACCTAAGTCGTCCGAGACAAAAATATTGCCACGTAGTCCATAGGTCCATAACCGACCTTGGTTATCAAAGTGAGCACCAAACAATGAACCATCGTACGGCGGTGCAACCGACGACCATGATGCGCCGCCATCTTGGCTCGCATACGCGGTACCCGCTTCACCGGCGATAAATACATTGTCGCCCTGCGTAGCGATGGCGTTTAAGTGAAAACCATTTGGGTTATCTAGACGACCACTAATAAGTTGCCAATTCGCCCCCTTATCTTGGCTGACCAACAAAGTGTTGTAAGCGCCTACCGCCAGCACATCGCCATTGGCTAGCGTTTTAATATCTAATATCGGTTTTGAAGGGCCTGTCTCTTGTTTTGCACGTTGTGCATTTTCTAAATAGAACTTGGCATCATCGAGCGCCCACTGCAAATCACCCGACTCATCACCGTCTGCGGCTATTTTTTGTTCGAGTTCTGCAATGCGTTGCTGATAAAACGCAACTTCAAGATCGAGCAGATCAAAGCCATCAAAGATACGCTGCCAAGTATTGCCGCCATCGGTCGTTTTTAATATCACGCCATGGTGACCTGCGGCATAGCCTATCGAGTCAGATTCGAAGTCGACACTGGTCAGTAACACACTGGTCGGAACATTAGCCTGTTTCCATGTGTTACTATTGAGATCTCGAGTAATGATATTGCCATGTGAGCCGACCGCAACAAGGCGGTTAGATAGCTTAGCGGTTGCAATAAGCGGGTTTTTTATAATTAGTTTGCTGCTTGCTTGCATTGCCGGCGCGTAAATCACATCAAATTCTTGCTGCGACGACACATCGGTTTCTTGTGCGAATGCAAAAGTGCTCAAAACCCCACTGAGCAACAACCCAATATGGGTTGGGGACAGACGCATGGAACCTCCTAAACAAAAAAAATGTCTTAGAATTGTATAAGGTTATATTCATTTGAAAACCTTTTTCGCATATTTTCCTGCTTTTTTTAGTGAAACTATTGTCTTACAGGTCTAACCTCTGGCAAAGTGATGTACGAAAGTAGAACAACAAGGAAATTACCCATGAATAAACTGATGCTAAAAGCGGGTGTATTCGCCCTATCAGTTATCTCCGCCAGCGTAATGGCTAAGGTCACGCCTGACCAAGCCGATCGTTTAGGCAAGGATTTAACACCGATTGGTGCTGAAAAAGCCGGTAATGCAGACGGTTCAATTCCAGCTTGGAATGGTGGTTATTCTGATGCAAGCGTTGAGATTGTGCGCGGCACGGACCCGTTCGCAAGTGACGAACCACTGTTCACGATTACTCACGATAACCTCGATCAATATAAAGACAACCTGACGCCAGGTCAGATTGCGATGTTTAATAAGTATGACGATTACAAAATGATCGTTTATCCAACGCGTCGCTCTGCAACCTACCCTGACTCACTTTGGCCAAAAATTAAAAAGAACGCAGAGAATGCTGAGTTAGTTGCGGGCGGTAATGGTATTCAAAACTTCGAAGTTACAACTATCCCATTCCCGATTCCGGAAACAGGTGTTGAAGCGGTTTGGAACCATATCACGCGTTTCCGTGGTGGTAAGGTTACCCGTAACGTTGCCCAGTTCCCAGTATTGGCAAGTGGTGATTTTGTTCCCGTTGAACTAAAAGAAACTCTAGTATTCCCAGAGTACCTAGAATCAGGCCGTGGTCCAGAAGATGACAACATCCTGTTCTATTTCCTACAAGAAGTAGAAGCGCCTGCACGTTTAACAGGTACTGTATTGTTGGTACATGAAACCATTAACCAGGTTAAAGAAGGTCGTCGCGCGTGGATCTACAACGCCGGTCAACGCCGCGTTCGTCGTGCGCCTAACGTAGCCTATGATGGACCAGGTACAGCAGCTGATGGTCTTCGTACCTCAGACAACCTTGATATGTACAATGGTGCACCTGACAAGTATAACTGGGAGTTAAAAGGTAAGAAGGAAGTTTATATTCCTTATAATAACTTCAAGATCATGGATCCTGAGCTCGATTATGATGAAATCATCCAAGCGGGCCACATGAACCAAGACTTGATTCGTTATGAAAAGCACCGCGTTTGGGTTGTCGAAGGTACATTGAAAGATGGCGAACGCCATATCTACTCAAAACGTACTATGTATCTTGATGAAGACACGTGGACAGCGTCTATCATTGACCACTATGATGGTCGTGGTGAACTCTGGCGCGTCGGTGAAGCGCTTAATACTCAGTTCTATAATCAGGACGTGCCTTGGATGGCAGCCGAAGCATTGTACGACCTTAACTCAGGTCGCTACATCTCATTGGGCTTAGGCAATGAAGAGAGTGATTACATGGATTGGGACATTGAACCTAACCGTAATGACTTTACTACTAACGCATTGCGTCGCACGGGTTTCCGTTAAGCCGTACGCTTTGCAAGCATCAGAAAAGGAGGCATCAGCCTCCTTTTTTATTATTCCCAATCGCCAGCTAATTTATCTAATCGTACCATCAAGCTTGAAGTGTCCCAGCGTGAGCCACCGAGGCTTTGCACTTCAGCATAGTATTGATCAATCATCGCAGTCGACGGCAGCGCAGCTCCGTGGCGGTTAGCCTCTGCAATCGCAATACCCAAGTCTTTACGCATCCAGTCAACGGCAAAGCCGTGATCATATTCTTGGTCCCACATGGTTCTGTACCGGTTAACTAACTGCCAGGAGCCAGCAGCGCCAGCGCCAATTGCATCGACCAATGCATCGGGGTCAAGACCAACTTTTCGTGCCAAATGCAGACCTTCGGCGACGCCTTGAATGACGTTGGCAATGCACACCTGATTAACCATTTTAGCAAGTTGACCCTTGCCGGCTTCACCCATACGAACGATTTTCTTCGCATAGCAGTTCAATACAGGCTGCGCTTTATCAAAGGTTGCTTGTTCACCACCGACCATCGTTGTGAGAATGCCCTTCTCTGCGCCTGCTTGGCCGCCAGAAACCGGAGCATCTAAGAATTCACCCTGATGTTGTGTAACTGCCGTATCGAGCTCACGCGCAAGATCGGCCGATGCCGTCGTATGGTCAATAACGATTGCGCCTGACTTCAACTGTGCGAGTATGCCGTCCTCACCATAAAAAACGCTACGCACATCGTCATCATTACCCACGCATACCATCACAAAGTCTGCATCAGCCACCGCTTGAGCGGGTGTATCGGCACGACAGCCTTGATACTCATTGACCCACTGCTCGGCTTTACTCGATGTGCGGTTATAAACACAAACATCAAACCCTTGTTGCTGAAGGTGCCCAGCCATTGGGTAGCCCATCACACCCAAACCAATAAAACTACAGCGTTGTCCCATACGTTTTCTCCCTTTACTTGTCCGGCTTGCGGATCAACCAATGTTGATAACGGCCTAACTCTCGAAACGGTGATTGTTGATTATATTCCATTTCAAGATCCAACAACTCGTCATAGCGTTGCTGGTGCTCGACTTCGCGCAGATAGTCATGAAAACAGCGCACGCCCGTTTTAGTATCCACCTGCAAGCCCGCCTCTGTGAGCCACTTTTCAACATCCTGCGGTCTGCGCGGCTGTTGAGGACTTAAACGGACCGTTTTTTTAACTTTTAAGCCGCGCGCGATATAATCAAAGTTACCATAGACCGCATTTGCCATTAATTGTGCATCGCGATTATAAAACATTAAGGACAAAGTTCCGCCAGGCTTAAGTAATTGAGATAAGCACTGAATTGCCTGCTCACCGTCTTCAACCCATTCGAGTACCGCGTGGCATAACACCAAACTAAACTGTTGATCAGGTAACTGCGCTGTGAGCGCTTCGAGTGGAGCCACGATGTACTGAGCTCTTCGTGTTAAACCCAATTGCTCATGATTTTGTTGTGCTTCTTCGACCATATCGGCAGCAATATCAGTGTGAATCACCGCATGCCCTTTCGTAAGAAACCATTCATTCACTTGGCCTAAGCCTGCGCCAACATCCAATATTGTTCGCTTAGGCCCATCAATGAATGGCGCTAAGTCACGCTTCAACACAGCCATGCGCAGTCGGCCCTTGGTCGAACCGTAAATATTTCGGGCGAATTTTTGACTGATACCCGTGAAATCGCCACGTGCTTGTTTTTTATTCATGCAGGGTTATCGATATCGACAAAGCTCACGTCGAGGTTAAATTGCTGTTCCAAATGTTCGCCGAGTGCTTTGGCTCCGTAGCGTTCGGTCGCATGATGCCCAGCGGCGAAAAAGGCAATCCCCTGCTCGCGAGCACTGTGCACCGTTTGTTCTGATACCTCGCCTGTGATAAATGCATCAACACCGAGTGCGGCCGCCTCGTCAATAAAGCCTTGCCCACCACCTGTGCACCATGCCAGCCGCCGAATAGGTTGCTGACACGGAACATAGCACGTTAAATCGCGGTTGAGCTTTTCGATCAACGCATCCGCCAACTGTTCGCTTGTGTGGGGTTGTTCAACATGACCGTGCATCAACACATTGCCAGGATCGCTCGGGTTAGCCGTACCGTCGATTGACCAACTCATTAGCTTGGCCAATTGCGCGTTGTTGCCCAATGAAGGGTGGGCATCGAGTGGTAAATGATAGGCAATCAAATTGATATCGGCTTCCAACAACGCCTTAATACGACGTTTTTTCATCCCCACAATAGGTTGATGTTCGTTTTTCCAGAAGTAACCATGATGCACTAATAAGGCATCAACGTCGGCAGCAACGGCTGCATCGACCAACGCCTGACTCGCAGTAACACCTGTCATGATACGCTTTACATGCGATTTGCCTGCCACTTGCAAGCCATTGGGGCAAAAATCCTTTATTTGACGTGCTTTTAACAACTCATCTAAATAGTCAGTGAGCTGACTTACTTCAATTGTCATTTATTCACCTACTTTTACGGCGTGTTTGCGACTTATTTTACCTTAAATTAGACATAAATCCGAAAAAACGGTATAAACAATCAGGTAGATTACTTTTTAATCGTTTCTGTTAAATTTTTATAATCGAATAGGGTTTGATTAATGAGCAAACTGGATAAAGAGAAAGTTCTTGCAGATTACACCGCAGCTTACAAGAAAGCACACGGTAAGGCGCCATCCATTGAGGCAAAAAGCGGTTGGTACAGTGTAAACGGTGGTAAAAACGTTCGTTTAGCTCAGCTTGCGGAAGAAGCAGAGTCACTCGCTGAGGGCGCAGGCACGCCCGCAAAAAAAGAGAGCAAACCCAAAGCAGCGGTGTCCAAATCAGCGCCCCAAAAAGCTACCGTAAAATCAAGTAGCAAAGGCGGATTAACGGCAAAAGAGCTGTGGCAACAGAAATTGCAACAAAAATCCGGTCGCTGTCGCTTCCCCAGAGGGTCTTAATGGAACTAAAAAACCAACCTTTCGGTTGGTTTTTTTATTTATAGCACGTCGGGATTTTTACCTGCGACACGATCGATAGGGACTCGGATTTTGCGGTAGCGATACACGATAAACTCTTCACGTTTAAAGCTAATAAGCTCATCACCAAAATCAGCCTGAGATACCACATAAGAGCCATCTTTATTTTGTTGCTTTACAATACCTAGCTTACCGCAGTGGGGACCTCTTTTTACAAAAATGGTCTGACCGTTAATGCGCGGATTATTGTAAGAAAACGTCGGTCCTGCCATAAATGACTCATACACCCTAATATTCAAAGATGCTCATTATATCGACCAGCGCCCTATTTTCTACAACCATTTCTTGTAAATGCGTTACTGCTTTCCGATATAGAGCGTAATTTCACCCACGGGCAAGCCGTATTTATACATTTGCGTGCGGTTAATCATATTGTTTTCATCAACCAAGTACATCCAATCATCCAACGAGAGCGCCATCATTTCGCCATCGACTTCAACCTGTAACACGTATTCCCAGTTAAGTGCATTACCCGCTGTGGTACCAACAGCGACACCTTCAACATCCGATGCCCGCCCCTCGTAGGTGTTGGGACCCGTTTTTGTGAGCTTCCAAATACGTTCCTGTGTGCGACCGTCCGCGTAGGTGAATTGCTCGTCAAGTGTGCCTTGGTTACCATCCCAAGAGCCTTGCATTTGCACGGTAAAACGCTGAATGACCTTACCAGAGTAATCTTGCACGACACCATGAGCGACCAAATCGCCCTTAAAAAACTCCTCTAACTGTAACTTCGGTTGCTCACCTTGATACTCTTCTATCGCTGTTGAACACGCCGAAAGCGATAACAAGGCAACCACTGCCAATAGCCATTGAGATACACGCTTATTACTGTTTTCCAACCAGCTCATCTCTTTCCTCCTCAAAACGCGACCCAGGTGATAACCAAATCGCTAAAAATTGTTCAGTAAACTGACTCGAGTTAATCACACCCAAGCTTTTATCGCCTTGATAAAATGCCGCATAACCCTCTTTGGTCTCTTTCAATAAGATACAGTCATCTTCTTTGATATCAGGCCACATTTCCGAAAGCTTATCTAACCACTGCGACTGTTCCTGACTATTGAAGCCAAGTTTCTCCCACTCTTCTGACGTGGTTTCCACCAACTCCTTTGCTTCAATATCACGTAAGTAGCGCAACAATAGGGCTTTGCGTTGCTGCTTGCGTTGCGACCAGTCAAAATCGCCATCTGTCGTATAAAGGAAGGCATCGTAAACGTCCCAAAACAGCACACGGAGACGTGTTTGACCAACTTCTTTATATTCATCAGCCAATGGCTTCTTACATTCATCGATAGATTGTGCGCCGACAGCCGTGCTCAGCCCAGCACATACTAAGGCACTTGCTAAAGCTAATGACTTGGTTTTCATAGAACTAACCTCTCATTTGGACTGGCTCGCATAGCACGACAGAAAAACAACATAAAGAGTCCCCACACAACCGCGTAGACGAGTAACGTAAAGAATAGCGATTCAGCCGCCCCCGCACCGAACCCTAATCCAACATAGTAAGTAAACGGGCCAGAAACTGCGCCTAATAAGGCTGCAACGAACGGCATCTTAACGAGCCAATCCAATGCGACCGGTGCCATCGCAGCAAATCCGACCCATAACAACGCCAACCACAACGGAAAAACCGAGCCCACAAAGTCAATCGCACCGAGGCTAATGGCTATCGCCTCGAGTAATAAGCCCACAGCTAACAGTTGTGCCATTTTCTTAACGGGTATTTCAGCAATCCAGTAGCTATAGGCAAATTGGGCGATGGCCAGCACAATAGTCAGCCATAGGTAATCACTCCGTCCTGCAACTGCACTTAACCACAATAAGTTAAACAGTACGAAGCTAACGATCTTGTGTTGTAGCGAAGTTGACATAGGTCTCCTTGGAAGCGCCTTATGACGTTTTGGATGCAGTGACTTGTACTACAGATACGGTCTTTTCTAAAAATCCGCCTTCGCAATAGCCAAAATAATAATTCCACAAGCGCGAAAATCGAGCATCGTAACCAAACTGCTCTAGTTCACCGGCACGACCATTAAACCGATCACGCCAAGCCGCTAATGTCTTGGCATAACTCTCACCAAAATCTCGCACATCGCGAACCACCAACGATGTTTCTTTCTTAAATAAGTCGGTCATTAGAGAGAGCGATGGTAAAAAGCCACCGGGGAAAATATGTTTCTGTATGAAGTCGACCGAGCGGGAATAACTCGCGTAACGTTGGTCAGCAATCGTAATCGCCTGAATACACATCAGTCCATTCTGCTTTAGGCGATCATTACAAACTTGGAAAAAACCAGGCAAATAACGCTTACCGACCGCTTCGATCATTTCGACCGATACCAATTTATCGTACTGACCGGTGAGGTCGCGATAGTCTTCTTTCAACAGTGTGATACGGTCTTCCAGTCCGAGCGATTTGATACGCTCCGCTACATATTGATACTGCTGCTCTGAAATCGTTGTAGTCGTCACTTGACAGCCATAATTCTGCGCAGCAAAAATTGCTAAGCCACCCCAGCCAGTGCCTATTTCTAAGAGGTGATCCGTCGGCTTCAACTCCAATTTCCGACACAGACGATCCATTTTATTCAATTGCGCTTGTTCAAGTGTCTCGTTGCCTTGTAAGAACAGAGCACTCGAGTACTGCATATTTGTGTCTAAAAAGCGGGTGTACAGCTCATTACCTAAATCATAGTGTGCCGAAATATTCTTCTTAGCTTGCGCCTTGTGATTTCGGTTGGCCCAATGACGGTATTTATTAATTGGAAAGGTGAGCCAAGCGACTTTTCGCTCCAATTTATCAAGCGCGTCCATATTGCGAGCAAATACCTGGATCACTGCCGTTAAATTTGGTGTTTCCCACGCTTTATCAATAAAGAGTTCAGCCGCGCCAATACTGCCACCGGTCAACAAGCGCACATAAAATTTAGCGTCTAATACATTTATCTCAGCGCATAAGTCTGAAGACTTATCTCCATAATGACCGACCAGTTTGCCTTGTTCTTTAACAATCAACTGGCCTTCGCCTAAATGAGCAAGCAACGCCTGCGTCATACGTTTTGCTGCTTTATCTATCCAGCCGTAAGTCAGCGGTGCTTGCATTACAGTTTCGCCTTGAGACATCGATCGTACCCTTTATCTAGTCTTACTTTTTTTTGTTTTAGGATGGTCGTATATGGGAGTGCGCTTGATGAACAACTTTAACGCTTGCCAATAAATTCCACCGATTATTCTTAGCGCCATAAACGGCACAGTTTTTATTACGTGTTTTATTGATTTACGGTTTAACTCACTTCTAGACAACTTCATGCCTGCGATAAACTCAGCCCTTTCGCGGCAAGCTTTTATGGTTACCGACAACTTATCAGTTGGTGGCTCGATATACCATCGATAACGCATATCCATCGGGTTGAAAGGAGAAACATGGAATGCCTTTTCGTGCTCAGGCACGGTTTCGGCCAAGTCAACAAGGTAATAGTGCCTCTCCAGCCAAGGTGTATTGCTGACCTCAGCGAGCACGTGGGTAAAGTGCTCACCCTGCTGCAGAAAATATAGGTTGAGAGGAGAGAAATAAATACCAAAAGTTCGCAGATTACCGACAAACCAGATTCGACCGCTAAGCGCTCGCGAATTGAGCTGGTTCATTTTTTCAAGCACAGCGGTTTTTAGGTCCCCTGTTGAGCCCCGTAGGTAATCATTACGTCTGAACCACAGCGGCGCAAAGCCTCGGGTACTGAGCCAGCGGCTTTGCTGGTGTACCTCGTCAAGCTCGTCTAGGCACACGCACCACTGCATAAACCGATAGTTAAACTGATGATGTTTTGGGGTTCGGCGTTCATGAAAAACTTGCCCCCAATAGATACCGCTATCCATTATCTACATTAAGCTCCGACGCAATCATATTAACCACGTCTATGGCACTGTGTACACCGTCTTCATGGAAGCCGCTGTACCAGTAAGCACCACAAAAATAGGTGTTGCGATGACCATTGATCAGGTCTCTATCTTTGCGGGCAGCCATTGAGGTTGTGCTGTATTGAGGGTGTGCATAAAACAGTTTTTTAATCACCTTGTCCGGATCAACAGCCTCACTATTATTGAGCGTAACAAGGTAGTGCGCTTGCGTCTTTAAACCCTGCAAAATATTCATGCTGTAGGTCACTGAACTTGGTTCGCGCTGCGCCGACTCACCGACTCTTAAACGATAATTCCAGCTTGCCCAAGCGGCCTTTCGAAGCGGCAATAGAGCACGGTCGGTGTGCAATACAACCTCATTTAGTTTATAGGGGATGCTACCCAAAATACGCTTTTCGGCATCATTAGCGTCTGCTAGCAATGCCAATGCTTGGTCGCTGTGACAAGCAAACACAACACGATCGAAGTGCTCAACATGACCATCTAAGAAGGTTAACGATGCGCCATTCTCAGTGCGTCGGACTCCACTAATATCTTGAGACAAACGAATACGGTCACTAAATTTAGCGGTTAATTTGGGAATATAAGCGCTAGAACCACCTTCAATCGTATGCCACTGGGGGCGATTGCTGATGTCCAACAGACCATGGTTTAAGAAAAAGCGCAAGAAAAAGCCTAATGGAAACTGGTAGGCATCTTTAATACTCGATGACCAAATCGCGGAGATCATCGGTAGCAAATAATAATGCGCGACTTGCTCATCTAAATCCAGCGAATCGATGAACTCACCCAAGGTTATATGGTCGTTATCGCTATTCTCTTTTGCAGCCTTTTTTGCCGCTTCGTTAAACGTAACAATACCTTTAAGCAATCTATAAAACTTGGGTCGAAACAAGTTACGTTTTTGGGCAAACAAAGTAAGTAAAGTATGTCCGTTATACTCAAGACCTGACTCTGGATCTTGCACACTAAAGCTCATTTCAGTGTCCCGCCACGTCACACCCACTTCAGTCATTAGACGTTTGAAACGCGGATAGGTTCGGTCATTAAACACGATAAAGCCCGTATCGACACCAACAGGGCCTTTCTCATCATTGACCTCAATGGTATTTGTATGACCGCCGATATAATCGTTTTTTTCGAATACCGTCACCTCATGGTGGTCAGTTAAGTAATATGCCGTTGTTAAGCCTGCAATACCACTTCCTACAACTGCTATTTGCATTAATTTCCCTTCGACATACGTTTACTGAGCGCTACTTGCCACGCTTGAGGCAGAATAGACATGGTTTTTAACATCAATGTAAAAATGGTAGGAAAACCGATATCTCGTTTGTTCTTGTCGATACCTTTGCGGATACACTGAGAGGCATAATCGACAGAAACTCGCATCGGCATTTCAAAATCGTTAGCATCGGTCATCGGGGTTTTAACAAACCCAGGTGAAATCGAGAGCACCCGAATACCTTTAGGGGCAAGATCCACTTCGAGTGAGCGACTAATATAATGAATCGCTGCTTTTGATCCGCCATAGGCTTGAGCCCGCGTAAATGGCAATAGTCGTGCAAGACTACCTACCAGCACTAATTTCGAACCTGGTTGAAGCGTCCGCAACAAACCTTGCACGCAATTCATTGTGCCTTGCACATTAACGGTAAATACCCGTTCAAAGAGCTCTGCGTCAAATGATTCAATATCCAAGTATTCACAGACACCCGCACTCAAAATGGCAACATCGATTTGATTGATTGATCCCAAAAGCTCAATTGTTTTATCGCGATCAACCGTGTCGAATTGTAACGTTTCGACATAGTCAGGGAACTCGTCTGCCAATTTTTTCAGCGCATCGGCGTTGCGCCCGCAAGCGATCACGTTATGACCCTCGCAGGCATAGTCTGCAACGAGTTGTTGACCAATCCCACTGGTAGCACCGGTGATGAGTACTTTCATGATGACACCAGCCTCTGTTTGATCTTATCAATAACAAACCCGACCAACGGTACATGCTCGTATAACATGGCACCCAAATCATAGTGGTCTTCTTGTAATCTTATTTTTTCGTCTTCAAACTGAACATGTGAAACACCTGGCAGAATGATTTCACGACCGTTGGCGAGCTTTGGATGCGAAAATCGCATTTGCCAACTCAAGTAGGCCTGCTTATCACCAATGACTTCGTCTTCAAACGTAAAATGACAATACTCTACGTTTTCCATGGTGTGCTCAAAATAGTTGCGCAAGTCATCTCGGCCCACGACTTGGTGAATGGGATCATTAAACGCAACATCGTCATGATATATCGAGTCTAAATCATCGAGTTGATCCGTCGAAAATTCCTCGTAAAAGCTCTTAAGCTTTTCCACTAACTCTTTGTTATCCATTTTTCACCTGCTTAAACGTCGATAAAAATCGCTCACGCGCCTCGCTATGATCGACTATCGGAGACACGTACCCCGTTTTATGCTGTTTCAAATACGAATGTGGCCAATGAATATGTTTACTCGGTACATCCGCTAGTTCTTTTATCCAAGTACGAATGTAGATTCCGTCGGGATCAAACTTCTCACTCTGCCGGACAGGATTAAAAACCCGAAAATAAGGGACCGCATCAGTACCAACCGATGCACTCCATTGCCAGCCGCCGTTGTTAGCTGGAAAGCTGCCGTCCACAAGGTTACGCATAAAGTACTGCTCTCCTTTGCGCCAGTCGATCAGTAGATCTTTGACTAAAAAATTAGCCACGATCATACGTAAACGATTATGCATCCATCCGGTCTCATTGAGCTGTCGCATGCCGGCATCGACGATAGGAAAGCCTGTGCGCCCGTCACACCAAGCTTGAAAATCTTCTTCAGCGTCTCGCCAAGGTAACCCTTGGGTTTCTGTCTGATAGTTCTCTCCTCGACTTAATCGCGGTTCATGAAACATGAGGTGCTGATAAAACTCTCGCCACGCAACTTCTGTTAGCCAAGTGTCTGCGCCGGGCTCGAGCCCATACGGAAACTCTGGTGACAATGACGAGAGTGCGCGCGCTACAGTTTTCGGTGCAATCGCTCCCATTTCAAAATATGCAGACATCATCGAGGTACCATCAACGGAGGGTTGATCGCGACGCGCTTTGTAGTCGTCAACCTGATGTTCAATAAATTGACCCAGTTTACCCATAATGGCTTGTCGTCCGACCGGGTAGGTTTGACTATTTTTACGCTCTAACGGACACTGCGGTAGCTCGGTACTGCTCGCTACGGTATTTTCAACGCGCCAAGACTCTGGGGTCCAATCACTGATTTTAGCAACCTCAGTACGCCAAGCTCGGTTAAATGGCGTGAATACTTTGTAGTAGCCGCCCTGTTTTGTTTCCACAGCCTCTGGCGGCACGAGTAAGTTACCGTCAAATAATTGAAACTCGATATTACGCTGCTCAAAGCATGCCCTGGCTTGCTTATCACGCTCTATCTCATCCAGTGGATACTCTCTATTTGCGTATACCGTATTGACTTTATGTTTCTCACAGAAATCGGCAATCGTTGCGCCACTTTGGCTAAATCGATCGATTGTAAAAATCGAAAAACCAATTCCTTTGTCAGCGAGCTCCTGCTTAAACTCTGCTAAATGACGCCACCATAAATCGACTTTAATGGGCGCCCAGTCATGCGCCTGCCAAGTACGCTGGGGTACTAAAAATAACGCATAAACGTGTTTGTGATTAAGACAGGCTGCATCGAGCGCCGGATTGTCTACCGTTCTCAAGTCACTTCTAAACCAAACAACTGCCGCCATAGTTATAGTCCATATCTTAATTTTAAATCTTCAGGGTATGGTGTGACATACCACTGTTCGGCTAGATATTCATTGGGAAACTCGCGTAAGTAATGACGAATAAGCGTCAAGGGAGCCATAAGCGGTAACGTACCATCGTGATAGTCGAGTATTAGTTGACTTAATTCGTGCTTCTGTTCTTTATCTAAATGCTGCTTGAAGTAACCTTGAATATGCTGCAATACATTCGTGTGGTTACGCCTTGAAGCCGGCTTACTAAGCGCGTTCATAACTTGTAAGATGTAACGTTGGCAGAAGCCCTCATCAATTGATTTTGCTTCACCGACCTCGCGCCCCAGGGCGCGATATTCGGCTTGGTTGTGAGCCATCAAAATCAATTTAGACTGTGTGTGAAATTTTAATAATGCCGACTTACTCAACGGATGCGGCAAGGATTTCCAGCGACCGTATAAAAATACACGCAAGATAAAGTTTTCTCGTAAGTGAGGGTCATTCAGACGACCATCTTCCTCAAGCGGTAGTGCAGGTTCCAATTCATGCAATCGCTCGGCAAACAAGCCCATCGCCTCTTTGCGCGCGCTGCCGGTTTTCGGATCGTAGAGTTTTACCCGCTCCATACCGCAACTGGGTGACTTCGCGCACAACACGTAACCCGATAGATCCTTAAGTTTTGGTTGAACTCGGTCTGCAAAACTTTTCAATGAATCGGTTACGTCTTCACCGGTTTTAGGAATGACAGCGCGTATCTGCTGATCGTGAAACTCAAGCCTAATGGTGGGTCGAGGCACTGGTAAACCAATGCCCACTTCCGGGCAAAACTTGACAAATTCTACGTGTTTGGCAAGTTCATTTTCACAAAAAGGTGAACGCTTATGTCCACCATCGAAACGCACTTCGTCACCCAACAAACAGGCACTTATTCCAACTTTTAGACGCATCAAAACTCCGTTTATTTACAAGCTTATAATACATTATATATATTGTTGCATCGGTGTTGCCATCTACCATAACGGACTTACAGCAAAAAAGGTTTGCTTAAGTTATACAAATTTAGATCCAAGCTGAATAAGCATGCGTAAAGCATGTTAAATCAAACCAAATTCAGGATAGTTGTATCGTATGGAAAAAGTGCAGCGTTTACCCTTATTTCCCTTGACGGCGCATGTCATGCCGAATGGGAAGCTTAAATTGCGCATCTTCGAACAACGCTACACACGACTGGTTAAACATTGCATGGCAAGCCAAAGCGAGTTTGTGGTGTGCATGTTTGACCCGGGTATCGACAAATATGATGCTGACTATATTCTGCCCTTTGGCACCGCAGTCACTATTGTTGACTTTGAAATGCTCAACGATGGCTTTCTGGGTATTACTGTACAAGGTGAACGTCGAGTTCATATAAAACATCACGAATTCGAGGAGGATGGTCTTCGAGTCGGTGACGTCGAAGCGCTGCCTTTTTGGCAGCCGACACCGATTACGGATGAGGTTGCCGTGCTTAGAGAACGTCTTGAAGAAATTTATGGTGTTTATCCAGAACTCGGGGATTTGTATGATGAAAAACCGTTTGAACAACTCGACTGGGTGTGTCAACGTTGGCTCGAAATTTTACCACTCGACGTTCACACCAAACAAGAGTTAATTAAATCGCAATCAAGTGAGCAAGTTGCTGATTATCTGCTAAACTTGGTTACGTAACTTTTTTGAGATCGACTGATCCAAACTTAAACTTGTTCTCGTAGTTAGATATACCAACTAACAACAATAGCAGGTCTAGTTATGCAAACGGTGACATCTCATACTTCACAACGGGGAGTTATGACCACATCCCAGCAGGACACTGCAGAAAAAGCTGCGCAACTTTTGGCTCAAATTGCTGAAACGCGTAGCCGTCAAGCGTTCAGTGAATTGTTCTCACACTTTGCGCCTAAGTTGCAAGCTTATGGAACGCGTCAGTTTGGTAACGAACAAACTGCGATGGATCTTGTGCAAGAAACAATGACTAACGTATGGCACAAGGCTCATCTATTTAAGGCCGATAAAGGTTCTCCCTCAACGTGGATCTTCACAATCGCGCGTAATATTCGATTCGACTTATTGAGAAAGAATAAAAAACGCAAAGATGATATAAGTGCAGATGAACTTTGGCCGATTTTGGCTGAACAGAATGATAACCTAGATGACGATTACGCGTTGGATCAAGACATTCTGTTGCAAGAGATTTCTCACTACTACGGTCAGTTGCCAGATGCGCAACGTATCGTGGTAGAAAAAATATATGTCGAGGGTAAGTCGCAACAAGAAGTTTCCGACTCTCTTGGAATTCCATTGGGCACGGTTAAGTCTCGTACGCGCCTTGCATTAAAGAAATTGAAAGAGTTAATAGTTGAGCATGATTAAGTCACATCCCTCTGAAGCAATTTTGTATCAGTACGCTTCAGGCGACCTTAGTGCGTCAATGACATTAGTTGTTGGTACACATATTGATATGTGCCCTATTTGCAAGCGAACAGTTTGTGAAATAGAGGAAGGTTTATGTAACAAGCATTTGGATAGCCTTGTTGAGACGATTTGTGCCCCCTCTAAAGGTGCCATGTCGAAAACTCAATGCGACCAAATGTTAGAAGCGATTTTTAACTCTCAGGCTAAACCAGCGGCTCAACGCGAAGACTTAATTAGCCTTGAGGGTCGTCGCTTTAATTTACCGACGACTTTGGCGCACAACGCTCATCGTATCGGAGAATGGACTCACTTAGTGGGTAAGCTATGGAGAGCACCAGTTGCTTTGTCCGATGATGGGCAGACCAACTTAATTTACATGGAACCTGGTGCGCAAGTACCGGAACATACTCACAAAGGGCAAGAAGCCACACTGGTGATTGATGGCGTATTCAATGATGAGCACGATGCTTATTATGACGGTGATTTCATCTTGTTGGATGCGGATCGTAAGCATACCCCTCGCACTGCGACGGAAGACTGCTTAACGCTCGCGACACTCGATGCGCCGTTATTCTTTACGTCGGGTATTAGTCGCCTGCTCAATCCATTTAGTAGTTTATTTTTTCGCTAACGTTTTAAGCATAACGTAATAACAAAGCCCGAGCTAATGCTCGGGCTTTGTGTTTTCTACGCGGCTTTTGAACTTTTGACCGGGTTTAAAGCTCACCACTCGGCGAGCTGAAATAGGAATATCCTCACCCGTTTTTGGATTCCGGCCTGGGCGCTGATTCTTTGTTCGAAGTTCAAAGTTACCAAAGCCTGATAACTTGACCATTTCCCCCGACTCTAAAACAGAACGTATTTCTTCAAAAAACGCCTCTACTAAATCCTTAGCGTCTTGCTTACTTACACCGTACTTGTCAAAAAGTACCTCAGCGAGTTCTGCTTTAGTCAGCGCCATATCCTAATCCCTCAAGGTTGCATCAAACTCCGACTGTAACGTCGATACTAGCTTTTCCATAATGCCGTTTATTTCGGTTTCTTCAAGTGTCTTTTCGTTATCTTGAAGTGTGACAGAAAGAGCTAAGCTACGCTTACCTTCTGGCAAGTTATCGCCTTGGTACACGTCAAATAAGTTTAGGTCAATCAACTGATTAACGCCAATGTTCTTCAACGTAGTTAACACTTCACCCGCCGCGATACGCTCATCTAAAACAACCGCTAAGTCTCGGCGGATACTCGGAAACCGCGACACGGGTTGAGCCGATGGAATACTACGTTGGTTAATCGCATCAAGTTGCAATTCGAACACAAACGCGCGTTGATTAAGACCGAATGTCTTCTCAAACTTAGGATGTAAGGCGCCCATATAGCCAATGCACCGCTCACCACGGTATATCGCTGCCGATTGCCCTGGATGCAGAGCGCTGTGTTCGCTCGCTACAAAACGAACATCATTGACGCCCGTTTTTTTCAACAAGGCTTCGACATCACCTTTTACATCATAGAAGTCGACGCCACGGTCTTCCGCCGACCAATGTTCGCCATAGGCCTTACCTGAACGCACGCCAGCAAACATCGGTTGCTGCACCACACCATTTTCAGCCGCTTCATCAGGGATAAAACGTAAGCCTGTTTCGACAAAAGCTAACACTGATTGCTGACGCTTTTGGTTATGCGCTAGCGCATTCAATAGACCTGGCCACAAGCTTAACCGCATTGATGACATGTCCACCGAAATAGGATGGGGTAATGTTAACGATGCACTTTCATCAAATAACGCCGCTTGATGTTTCGGATCGACGAAGCTATACGTAATTGCTTCTTGATAGCCCCGCTCGATCATCGCATCCACTAAGCGATGTGTGCTGATCAGTGATTCCTGTTGTGGGCGCATACGTAATTGTGCAGCAGGCGCAGCTGCCTGAATATTGTTATACCCAAATACGCGTGCGACTTCTTCGATAAGGTCTTCTTCAATAGCAATATCAAATCGATAAGTCGGCACTTTGACCAACCACTCGCCTGTCTCCACTTTGACGTCAAAGCCTAGACGCTCGAGAATTTCAGTCACGCGAGCAGTTTCAATATCAATTCCTAATACACTCGCGAGCCGTGCTGCACGTAGTGTCACCTCAGCTGGCTTAGGTAGATGCTCGTCTGACTTCGCTTCGACGATAGGACCCGCCTCGCCACCACAAATTTCAATCAATAACTGTGTTGCGCGCTCCATGGCTTGACGTTGCAATTCGGGGTCAACACCGCGCTCATAACGATGAGACGCATCCGTGTGTAAACCAAAACGGCGTGCTTTACCTAAAATCGCATCAGGTGCAAAAAACGCGCTTTCGAGGAATATATCTTTGCTTTCTCGTGTTACACCACTGTCGAGACCACCGTAAACGCCCGCCATAGCCAATGCCTGCGTGTCATCAGCAATAACTAGCACATCGTCATCGAGCTTCACTTCTTGCTCATCCAATAAAGTTAAGGTCTCACCTTTATTGGCATAGCGCACATGCACATCGCCTTGAACGCGCTCGAGGTCGAATGCGTGCATCGGATGGCCGAGCTCCAACAATACATAGTTGGTGATATCAACCACAGGATCAATGCTACGTATACCACTGCGACGTAGTTTCTCACTCATCCACAACGGTGTTTGTTGCTTAACATCGACATTTTTTACTACGCGCCCCAAGTAACGAGGACACCCAACCGGTGCATCTAAATGAATCGCCTTAGTCTCTTCGAGGGTTACTGCAACCGCGTCTACTGTCGGCTCGGACACATCAATGTTATTCAGTACACCGACCTCACGTGCTATGCCACGAATACTCAGGCAGTCACCGCGGTTGGGTGTTAAATCGATATCAATAGTTAAGTCATCCAGACCCAAATACTCGCGGTAATCTTTGCCGATGGGTGCGTCTGAAGGTAGCTCAATGATACCGTCGTGGTCATCAATTAGACCCAGCTCTTTAAACGAGCACAACATACCATGCGATGGATGTCCGCGCAGCTTTGCCTTCTTAATTTTGAAGTCACCCGGTAATACCGCGCCAACCTTAGCGACCACAACCATTAAATTCTTACGGCAGTTTGGGGCACCGCAAACGATATCAAGTAATTCATCCTCACCCACATCGACTTTAGTGACCTGCAACTTATCAGCGTCTGGATGAGGACCACATTCAACGACTTTACCAACGACAACAGTATGAAAGTCTGCTGCAACCGGCTCTAAGCCATCAACCTCAAGGCCAGCCATACTGAGTTGCTCACTCAGTGCTTCACTAGAAATGTCTGGATTGACCCAACTTCTTAGCCAATTTTCACTAAATTTCATGTTCGCCGCCCTCTTAATTAAACTGTTTTAGGAATCGCAGGTCGTTCTCGAAGAACGCACGCAGATCGGTCACGCCGTAACGCAGCATGGTTAATCGCTCAACACCCATGCCAAAAGCGAAGCCCGTGTATTGCTCAGGATCAATACCGACTGCACGAAGCACATTGGGGTGAACCATTCCGCAACCCAATACTTCTAACCATTTACCATCTTTACCCATTACATCCACTTCAGCAGAAGGTTCAGTAAACGGGAAATAAGAAGGACGGAAACGAACCGTTAACGACTCCTCAAAAAAGTTATTTAAGAAGTCTTCTAAAATGCCTTTTAACTGCGTAAAGCTCACGTCTTTATCAACCATCAAGCCTTCTACCTGATGGAACATCGGTGTGTGCGTTTGGTCATAATCGTTACGATAAACGCGACCTGGTGAAATGATGCGTAATGGTGGCTGCTCAGCCTCCATAGTGCGGATTTGCACACCCGAAGTTTGCGTTCTTAGCATCGTTGAGGGAGTAAAGTAGAACGTATCGTGGTCTGCACGTGCGGGGTGATTCGCCGGAATATTGAGTGCGTCAAAGTTGTGAAAGCCGTCTTCCACTTCTGGGCCCTGCTTCACACTAAAACCTAAGTCACCAAAGAATGATTCAATACGGCGAATGGTTTGTGTAACGGGATGTACGCCACCCACTTGGCTAGCGCGTCCAGGTAAGGTCACATCAATACGCTCAGCATCAAGCTTTGCTTCGAGCTCAGCCGCCTTTAAAACCTCTTTACGGGCGTTAATATCAGCTTGGACTTGTTGTTTAGCTTGGTTAATTTTTTGTCCCGCGTCCCGACGCTCAGATGGTTCAAGTTGACCTAAGCCTTTTAACAGCTCAGTTAACCGACCTTTCTTGCCCATGTATTCAACGCGCACTTCGTCCAGTGCTTGCGGCGAATCAGCTTCAGCAATAGCTTGCTGCGCCTGTTCAACAATTTGTTCTAACTGCATTCGTTCCCTCAACCTATCATGCAAATTACGAAAGCTCTATTCTAACGAAAAAGCCATAAAAAAGGGAGCCAAATTGGCTCCCTTTTAAATCTGTTTATCGGTTTTTGGCAAAGCCTTTATTGCCGATTACAGTGCACCTTTCGCCTTTTCAACCAAGGCTGCAAAACCGCTTTGGTCATGTACAGCGATGTCGGCAAGGATTTTGCGATCGATTTCTACCGATGCTTTCTTCAGACCGTTGATAAAGCGGCTGTATGACAAACCGTTTTGACGCGCTGCCGCATTGATACGAACAATCCACAATTGACGGAATTGACGTTTCTTGTTGCGACGGTCACGGTATGCGTATTGACCTGCTTTAGTAACTGCCTGCACCGCAACGCGATATACGCGACTACGAGCACCATAATAACCTTTCGCCTGCTTTAGGACTTTCTTGTGACGCGCACGCGCGATCACACCACGTTTAACTCGTGCCATTTGCTAATCCCTCCTTACGCGTATGGTAACATACGATCGACTAATTTGACGTCGGCCTCGTGGACCATGCTCTTCGCGCGAAGCTGACGCTTACGCTTAGGTGTCTTCTTAGTCAGAATGTGACGCAAGTGAGATTGCTTGCACTTGTAACCGCCTGAAGCAGTCTTTTTAAAGCGCTTTGACGCGCCCTTGTTTGATTTCATTTTTGGCATGAAATAAAACTCCGCATTGTTGATTAAAAGTGTGACAGGGTGAGTTCAACCGAGGCTGAACTACTTGTGTACCACAATCACTTCTTAGCCGGTGCCAGAACCATAATCATCTGGCGACCTTCGGCCCTTCTAGGGAACGACTCAACAGTTGAGATTTCGTCTAAATCGTCTTTAATACGAGTTAGCAGCTCAATACCCAACTCTTGGTGTGCCATTTCCCGGCCACGGAAACGGATAGTGACTTTAGTTTTGTCACCTCCCTCGAGGAAACGACGCAGGTTGCGCAGTTTTACCTGGTAGTCGCCCTCATCTGTGCCAGGTCGGAATTTGACTTCCTTAACCTGAATCTGTTTCTGCTTTTTCTTCTGCTCTTTCTGGTCTTTACTCTTTTCGTAGAGAAACTTACCGTAATCCATAAGGCGGCAGACAGGTGGCTCAGCATTTGGACTCATTTCGACCAAATCAACACCAGCATCCTCTGCTGCTTCAAGAGCTTCATTGATACTTACAATACCGATCTGTTCACCTTCCGTGCCAATTAAGCGAACTTCATTAACACGAATTTCGTCATTGATACGATTTTTGTCAGCGCTTTTCTGAGTTCTTTTTCCGCCTTTAATGGTTTATTCCTCCAAACTAATTAATTGATTTTGCGTGTACGCACTTCTGCTTGTAACTGCTCAACAAACTGTTCGAGCGGAAACTTACCTAAGTCTTCACCGCTACGAGTACGAACCGCAACCTCGCCAGCCTCGACTTCTTTGTCGCCGACAACTAGCAAATAGGGAACACGTTTTAAAGTGTGTTCTCGGATTTTAAAGCCTATCTTCTCATTTCTCAAGTCGGCTGATGCACGAATTCCCTTTTCATTCAGGGATTTCACTACTTTATTGACGTAATCGCGTTGATTATCGGTAATATTCATCAACACAACTTGCGTCGGTGCAAGCCACAACGGGAAATTCCCCGCATACTCTTCAATAAGAATGCCCATAAAACGTTCAAGTGAACCAAGAATGGCTCGGTGAATCATTACAGGCGTATGGCGATCGTTATCTTCACCTACGTAGGTCGCATTTAAACGACCTGGTAAGGCGAAATCTAACTGTATTGTACCACACTGCCACGCACGACCTAAGCAATCGAATAAAGTAAATTCAATTTTAGGACCATAAAATGCGCCTTCACCGGGTAAATAGGTGAAGTCGATATCATGTGCTTTCAAGGCATCGGCTAAAGCTTTTTCACTGCGATCCCAGGTTGCATCATCGCCGAGACGTTTTTCTGGGCGTGTTGAAAGCTTCACATCGATCTTATCGAAACCAAACGTTTCGTATGTTTCGTAGACCATTTTGATACACGCAGCGACTTCTTCTTGCACCTGATCTTCAGTACAAAAAACGTGCGCATCGTCTTGTGTGAAGCCACGTACACGCATCAGCCCGTGCAACGCACCTGAAGGTTCATTCCGGTGACACGAACCAAACTCTGCCATACGTAATGGCAGATCACGATAAGACTTAAGGCCTTGGTTAAAGATCTGTACGTGACCTGGGCAGTTCATTGGTTTTACCGCGTACTCGCGGTTTTCCGATGATGTCGTAAACATCAGGTCTGAAAATTTCTCCCAATGACCGGACTTTTCCCACAATACACGGTCCATCATCATCGGACCTTTAACTTCTTGGTATTGGTATTCGCGTAGTTTCTCACGCACAAAGTCTTCGAGTTCGCGGAAAATGGTCCAGCCATTATGATGCCAAAATACCATGCCTGGCGCTTCTTCTTGCCAGTGGAACAGGTCTTGCGCCTTACCAATTTTACGGTGGTCGCGTTTTTCGGCCTCTTCTAAACGTTGCAGATACGCTTTTAACTGTTTTTTATCCGCCCACGCAGTACCGTACACACGCTGCAACATCTTGTTATCTGAGTTACCACGCCAGTATGCGCCCGCCATTTTCATCACTTTAAAATGTTGGCAGAATTTCATCGTTGGCACGTGTGGTCCACGGCACATATCAATGTATTCTTCGTGGTGGTAAAGACCCGGCTTAGCGTCCGTTGGAATATCTTCGTCGAGAATTTCGACTTTGTATGGTTCATGGCGCTCGACAAACGTTTCACGCGCTTCTTGCCAGCTGACTTTCTTCTTGATGACCTGATACTCGGTTTTCGCGAGTTCTTTCATGCGTTGTTCAAGTTTATCGAGATCGTCCTGCGTTAAGGTGTGATCAACGTCAACATCGTAATAGAAGCCATTATCGATGACTGGACCTATCGCCATTTTTGCGTCCGGCCATAATTGCTTAAACGCATGGCCTAATAAGTGAGCACAGGAATGACGAATAATATGTACACCGTCATCATCTTTCGGTGTCACGATCTCAATACGCGCATCGTGCTCAATCATTTCACAGGCATCGACGAGTTCCCCGTCAATACGACCTGCCACGGTGGCTTTAGCTAAGCCAGCACCAATATCTTGAGCCACATCCATAATAGATACAGGTTGATCAAATTCGCGTTGACTACCGTCAGGGAGAGTGATTACAGGCATGAAACTTCCTTTCTACAGTGGTGACACCTACCAAGTGCCACATGCGCTAACATCGATTCTTTGTCGAACCATACGAAATTGTTTACGTTCGGTACCATCGAACGTAAACCCACACTATAATGCAGGCTTTTTGTGAGAGCAAGGGTAACACATGGATCTAGCGAGTGTTTGGGGGCAGCTAGCAGCGTTAACAGCAGCCGCTTTTTGGGCAGTGGCTTCGATACTTTATCATCGCGCCGGTGCACACTTTTCGGCGTTACAAATGAATCTCATCAAAGGCGCAATTGCCAGTCCGTTGCTATTCGGTATGAGTGCCCTGTTTGGCGCACCGTTGGTATTTAGTGCAGGGCTCTGGTTACTCGCCCTCAGCGGAGTAATTGGTATTACCGTAGGCGACAGCTGCCATTTTGCCGCATTGCGCCGTTTGGGCCCCTGGCACGCCATGCTACTCGAATACTTAGCGCCACCGCTAGCTGCGTTTATGGCTTGGTTATTTTTAAACGACGGTCTTTCAGGTATCGAAATTATCGGCGCGTTCGTGACTTTGTTGGGTGTTTTGTTGGTCATCACCGAACGTGCGCCTAATCAGCAGCCGACGCTATCCATCAGCGGAATCCTGTTTGGCTGTGGTGCTGCGCTCTGTCAAGCAACTGGGCTGGTAATGGCTTTTTCGGTATTACAAAATGATGTCATTGATCCGCTCAGTGCGGCATTTATTCGCCTTGCCGCCGGTTCTATTCTATTAGCGCTGATTGTTGGAATATCACAACGCCACGCTTTTCAAGCCATTTTTCGCCAGTGCCGAGCCATTAACCCACTGCCACTGCTGGGTGCTATCTTTTTTGGGACCTTTTTAGCGATTTGGTTACAGCAGCTATCTATTGCACATATTAATCCGGGTTTAACACAAACACTTCTGTCCACTGCACCACTTTTTTTAATTCCAATTTCTTTATTGAAAAAACAAAAGATTACCGTGCGTTCGCTGTTCGGCGCACTGGTATCATTAGGTGGTATTGCGATTCTCTTTCTATAATTAAGGCTATACGAAAAAACCAAACGGTGTCCGTTATGCACGAGGAAGACCTGACCCATACCATCGTTCGTTGCCCCCACTGCGGGCATACCACGCAACTCGGCGTAGATACCAGTAACGGCAATCAGGATTATCAAGAAGAATGTTCAGCCTGCGGTGATCTGATTCATATCCAGCTCACCGTGGACCCCATTAATGCCCAAACTCGTTTAAGGGTCGACGGCAACGATGAACAATTCTATTGACCGCGTGCAGCGAGGACGCGTTCCACCGTTGTGACAGTCGTGATAGTTTGTTGGTCCATTTCAATGTTCACATTATCGCCTGGCTTCAGTGCAGCCAAGTTCGTTAAACGCAATGTTTCGGGAATAAGGTGCAAACTAAACTTATTACCCTGTACCTGCCCAACCGTCAAACTCGCACCATTCACGGCAATAAAGCCCTTCGCGAACAAATAAGGTACTTGAGCTTGCGGTAACGACAACCAAGCTGACCAATTATGTTCACTGACTTCAATATCAAGGATCGAAGCGGTGCAATGAATGTGCCCTGATACGTAGTGACCGCCCATTTCATCGCCAACCCGCAACGAGCGTTCGAAGTTAACCTCCGAGCCTACTTTTAGTTCGCCTAGGTTAGTCAGCCGCAGCGTTTCATCGATCACATCAAATGAAACCTGTGTCTCATCAAAGTGAACCACTGTTAAGCAAACACCGTTTATCGCTATACTGGCCCCCAGTTGAACGCCATCAAGATGGTGCGGCTCAACTGAGACGGTCAAATGACGAAAATCGCTTTTATCAGTCAGCGATTCCACTTTGGCTTTGGTTTGAACAATACCTGTGAACATTTAGCTTATGTCCTTAGTTGACAACACAATACTGACCAGTTTAAAGCTTTTATTTACGCGACTCCAGCCAAAGCGTTGTGTCAACGCATGGACAGTGGCAATTTTATTAGTTTCGTTGGTAGGTTGTTCGCAGCCCTCGACTGTATCCAGTTTGCACGATCTACACGAGCGCGTAGCCTTTACCTTAGATATTGAATTAACGCCGCTCACATTCGAGCCCCGACCGCCACAGTTACCTGACGTTCGCGTCCTCAAGCCGACTGCGTCAACACCCACCATGCGCTTTTTAACAGCGCTGCAACTGAATCATTGTCGCGCGGGTCAACTGATTGCTGAGCGTAACAGTGCATTAGGTCGCCTTGATGATGGATTCTCTCGTTTTCAAGATGATCAAAGCCTCATTAAAGCGCTCAGACAATGTGCTAAGTCACCGCAGTCAGAAGCTTTTGCAGCTGAGCTCATTACCGCTGCGCAGCAACTGAGCGACACAACGTCTGCTCGTCTGGCACGCGCGCTTGCAACGGACAAAGGACTCAGGCACGCGCTAACGATGGCTGCAACGCCATTAGTAACCATTTCCGACACTGAATTTAGTCACAGTATAAATGCGTTGAATGCGGTCACTTCATGGCTTGAGGAGCCAAATACAGCCGTTGACCTTAATGAGCCCTTAAAAGTCTTGGCGCAAGAAAACTACTTGCCTCAACTGATGCGAAGCATCGCTGAGTACTCTGTTTTACTCACGCAATTTTCCTTGCAACTCGATAACCTTGCTCAGCCTGCCGGTTGCTTATCGAAAGGTATACCCGAGCGCGCTCACCGTTTACATAGCGCCTTTATTTCAGTTTTTATCAAACAAACGCAAGGCGACTTAGCAGATATACAACGCCAGTACCAACGTTTTAGCGAGGCATTAAACACGCTTGCAATGAAAGCGCCGCAACCTGAGCTTAAACACTATTTAAATCAATGGGCCCTTTACGACGCGCGGTTAACGCAAGCAACTAAGTCTTTCGTCCAACCCTGGCAACAGTTTTTTGAAGCATGTGGATTTAAGGCTGGACGCTAAATTTCGTACACTTTGGTGATTTAACAAGCAAACACACGCTATCCGATAAAAAAGTACTTGCATGCTTAACTTCAAATCAATAATATAGCGCCCGTCTTCACGACAACCCCAAACAGTGCGTCCGTAGCTCAGTTGGTTAGAGCGCTGCCTTGACATGGCAGAGGTCGGTAGTTCGAGTCTACTCGGACGCACCACTTCCTTAAATTTAACAATTTTTATTTTTATACCCTCTGATCCGCTCAAGTTGCTCTATTCGTAAGTTTCGCACATAGTTAATCTGCATCGTCAGTACACTTACCTGTAGCGAGGAGCTTCATGAGCCAATATAAAGCAATTAAACTAGTCAAACGTCCTCAGCCTGGTCCTGTCTCCAAGGATATTTTCGAGATCGTTGAACTCGATCGTCCCAGCGTCGACGACGGTCAAATACTGATTAAACAAACCCACATGTCATTGGATCCCGCCATGTTTGGCTGGATGAGCCCAGACAAAGAAAGTTATATTCCACCGGTTGAACTCGGCTCTGTGATGCGCAGTTCAGGTGTCGGTGAAGTCGTTGCAAGTAAACACCCTGATTTTGCCGAAGGCGATCGTGTCATGGGAATGATGGGCTGGCAGGAGTATGCGCTTAGCGATGGTCAAGGAATTAATAAAGTGCAAACAGATGCGCCCGATGAAATGGTGCTTTCGGTGTTTGCTCTTCCCGGCCTTACCGCAACACAAGGTCTATTAAACGTGGGAAAACCCAAACAAGGTGAAACGTTGGTAGTCACAGGCGCAGCCGGCTCCGTCGGCTCGATTGTCGGTCAAATGGCTAAAGCCGATGGCCTCTCGGTTATTGGCGTAGTCGGTTCAGACGAAAAAGCAGAGTGGATTGTTAACGAACTTGGGTTTGACGGCGCAGTCAACTACAAGACTGATGATATTCCCGCCAAGTTAGCTGAATTAACGCCTAATGGCATTGACCTCTATTTTGAGAATACCGGCGGTCCGATTCAACATGCGGTCATGGGACGCATGAATGCACATGGACGCATTGTTGTCTGTGGCATGATTGCGGATTACGATAAAGAGCAACCAAGCCCTGGACCGAGCTGGATTCCAATCATTAAGAAGCGACTGACAATTCAGGGCTTCACGATGCCTGACCATTTTGATCAAATCCCGACCTTACTGAAACAATTAACGCCTTACGTGACAAATGGCGATATCAAATATCGGGCTCACGTGCTTGAAGGCTTAGAGTCTGCGATTGAAGGACTTAACATGTTTCTAAGTGGTGAGAACCAAGGTAAATTACTGGTCAAACTATAATAGTTCAGCCGCTTGCGTGTTCATCGCAGGCGGCTGTACAACCGACTACTCGTCAAAAAAAATGTCTTCAATAGAGCATTGAAATACCTTGGCAATTTTAAATGCCAGCGGTAAACTCGGGTCAAACTTCCCTGTTTCAATCGCGTTGATTGTTTGACGCGAAACCGACAGTGCTTGCGCAAGATCATTCTGAGTCCAGTTTCTCTCAGCCCTTAACACTTTGAGTCGGTTTTTCATTGGTATTTCCTCATCCCTAATAAAAGCGCAACAATATAAGTGACGCCGAGTACCATCATCAAGTGTGAAATCTCAAAATCAAAGCCCAACAAGCTATTTTGCGTTAGAGATGTCGCCGCAAGGCCTAAAACAACACTGATGCCAAGCGCTAAACTCATGGCCTCGAGTTGAACTTTTCGTTGTAGCTCGTCTTGATGGTCTAAGTGGCGTTTGTTCGCCCATATCATGGCAGCGCCCATAATAATATTTACCACCGTAGCTAAATAGGTCATTGTCGCGCTTTCCCACCATTGTTGTGGTCCAAAGCTCGACAACGCCAGTGTCAGTACCCATAACCCTGTCCAAACCGCCAGTAACTTATTCGATCGGCACTGCTGTTGCTGCCATTCGTTACGTTCAGTCATTTTTGTTCTCCATTCAGTAAAGTAAATAAAACACGTCATAATGTAAAATACACTTTACCATAGTAGACATACAAAGAATAAAGTCAAGTTTATTTGACATGCGAATCAATTATTGTGGAAGAGTCTCTCAGCGCGCCAACTCAACTCGATTTCGACCGTTTCGCTTTCCTTTGTAAAGCATCTCATCAGCGCGCTGAATGAGCAGATCCAAGCTGCGCTCATTGCCTTTCATTGCGAGACCGACTGTGATACTGACCGAAACTTGGTTGAGCGGGGGTGGTAACTCGATTGCGTTGATATTGGAAGTTAATCGCTTAGCTAACTTGACCGCCTCTTTATGGTGCGTGTTCGGCATCGCCACGATAAACTCTTCACCACCAAAACGACCAACCAAATCGACACGTCGAAGCGATTGACGAATGGTTTTAGCAACCTGCTTAAGTACCTCATCACCCCGCGTATGACCCCAAGTATCATTAATTTGCTTGAAGTGATCGACATCTATCATAAGTAAGCAAAATGCCGTGTTTTCGCGTAAAGCTCTTTCTAATAAAGCTTCAGCACGTTTAATGAAATGGCTACGCGTATCAAGCTCGGTTAAGGTATCCCGTTCGGCTAATCTTCTTAACTGTGCTTCGAGAGACTTTCGGTGTTCTACTTCTTGTTGCAAGGCTAAATTCTGGTCGCGCTCTTCATTTAATAAAGAAAACTGCTTACGTTGGAGTATTTCAAGTCTTAACAACGCGCAATAACCGACAATATTCGCCATGATAAGAAGAAGAACGAGACGCGTAGCAGTAGGTGCGGATACGTCGGCATAGGCCACTGAAGCTACTATAAATCCAACACTGAGAAATCCACTCGCCCAACTGGCAATGGTTAATAGACTTGGAATGAGTAAATAGAATGCCATGATGGCGACAACAACCGCCGTAATTTGAGTATAAAGGCTTTCGGGTCTTAATGGGACAATCGAGATAATACCCGCGGCAAGAACCCATAACGGCAAGGCATGTAGAAGTGGTTTTCGAGAAAAACTACCGACCCGTCCAAGAATTAATGCCAACACGACACAACTTGAAACCACGACCACTCGCATCGATATTAAGGTATAAAAATCAGTTGAATGACCGAGCAGATTATAATCGGTGACAGCAAACATCGCGAAAATAAGGGAAACCAGCATCAGTGCTAAGCGAGAGTCATGCCTAACCCGTAATTTTATCGAGTCGCGATAGCTTGCTTCGAGCCGTGAATCCCTAAACTGCCCTGTTAGCCAATTAATGTCATTGTATTTTTGTTGTAATGACAAGCGAGAAAGTCCTTGTACATAAGTTATGATGGTGAGCACCGTTATCGTAATTCACGCAGAACTGTTTAACAAATAAAATACGCTGAAGCCGAGAAAATAGACAGGGCACTTGACGAATCTATTGATTTAAGTGCGACACAAATATATATTCATAGCACGATGTTAAAAATAAGTATCCTTTAAATGTCATAGCGATTCGCTTGCATGTTATCTGCAATGTGAGTTCTATAGACGTTGAGTTAACGGTAGCGAGGAACCGTGATGCCACGTAGAAGTAAATCATTAATCGAGGGGTTGCTCGACTTATTCTCAACTTGGCCTTGGTATATCAGTCTTTTTCTTGCCCCCATTACCTACTTTAGTATCAATCTCATTGTTCAGTCGCATACATGGGGTACCGTTGAAATAGACATTAATGATCCCACCAGCATGACCGCTTATATGGCCCACTTCATGGGGCAACTGCTGTTACCTCTATTGCAATTTGCGCTCCCTGCACTTCTAATTTTGGCCAGTATCGTTTCATTAATAAACGCTTTATCGAACCAACAACGCTATGAACGTGTTATCCAATCGTCCGAACCTGCCGTATTAAAAACTGTGGATTGGGAGCATTTTGAACAACTCGTTGGCGAATTTTTTAGCCGCGAGGGCTATCATGTGAAGCCAACACCTACTGGACCAGATGGTGGAATTGATTTAAGGATCGAACGAAACGGTCAGTTGTATTTGGTGCAATGTAAACAGTGGAAATATCGCAAAGTACCTGTTTCAGTCGTAAGGGAACTATTTGGTGTTGTCATAGCAGAAGGCGCCGCTGGTGGCTTTATCGTAACGTCTGGCGAGCTGACGCATGACGCGCACATTTTCGCAAAGGGAAAACCCATACATATTATCGATGGCGAAACCTTCCATCGATTTGTGCGACAACGCGAAAAAGCCGCTGTTAGATTTCCCCCAAGCCCAAACACACGTCCAACCACACAGGTTTGTCCCAAGTGTGAAGGGCCTATGGTAAAACGCATAGCCCGTCGTGGACCCAATAGGGGCGAATCTTTTTGGGGTTGCAAGCGGTTTCCAAAATGTCATGGCACGCGCCCATAGTGCTGGGTTAATCGCGTATGATGCGCGACCTACGCAACATGGGTGTCATAGTAATTGAGTAAAAGAGATATTGCATCGTCAAGCGGCGAGTCACTTTTCAGGATGTCAGCACTGTCGAGTAGCAAACGCATCATCACTTGGTTATCCTCCTCCTCTCGCCACATCTTAATGTAACTGCCCTCTCTATAGCCCCGTTGTTGGCGCACATGATTCAGCGCATTTTTCCCTACGTAACTGATATAAACCGCTTCTGCAGTACCGTAGGCTTGATATAACATGCTAAATAGTTGCGTCAATGATTCATTACCAAAGCACAACGGACGGTTTAAGTCTGGGCGTCCTTCTAACGCAGTATGACGCAACAACCACCGGGCGTCTCGAGCTTCATCAGCATGTGCGCGAATACTCGCTTCAGCGAGCTTAAGTGCGGCTGTCTCAACGGGACTGGCACTGTCATCTTCTACCAAAATTTCGATAACGTCAGACACCGCGAAGTGCAGCACATCGATCAACTCCATATTGGCTTGGGCGTGGTCGACGGTTTGCTTTTTCCACCACTTGTAGCCAAGGTGTTCATAGCGTTCACCAAGCTCCACAATGACAGCCGCGAAATCATCACGGACCAGTTTTGGCGCTATCGGCCAGTGTGCATCGAGGCCCTGATTAAATTGAGTCTGTAACTTAGCAATTTGTTGGGCTTGTTTGACCGTTAATTGAGTATCGGCGGGCATGAATGCGTCCTTGGTTGACGAATAGGGCAAAAGCGTACCTTATAGTAGCGGTTCGTAGGTTGCCCATGCAATAGGAAGGGTCAATAGATGTGGGTTACCTGGAATACAGATAACCCAGTTGCAACATTACTTAGGCATGATCCATGAGCCACCCACGCAACTTACGTTAGGTAACGCGAGGTAGTCTTGGTAGTTGCTCTCGTTGATACCGCCTGTGGGGCAAAAGCGAATGTCAGGGAACGGTCCATGAATCGATTTCAATAATTTTACGCCGCCAACGGCTTCAGCCGGAAACAACTTAAACCGATCATAGCCGTACTCGATCCCCATCATTAATTCAGATACGGTTGCAATGCCGGGAATCAATGGAATATCAGCGCCCTTGCCTGCCTCTAATAAAGCGGGCGTGGCACCTGGACTTATCGCAAATTGTGCGCCGGCCGTTTCCACTTGGGTAAGCTGAGTGATGTTTGTGACGGTACCCGCGCCAACAATAGCATCGGGTAGCTCGCGGCGCATTTCCTCAATCGCGTGCAACGCAGCGGTCGTCCTTAAGGTCACTTCCAACACTTTAAAGCCTTGCTTACAAAGTGTTCTCCCGAGCGGCACAGCCTGTTGAATGTCATCAATGACAATGACTGGAATAACGCTTGACGCATTAAGAATATCGTTAGCAGAATAGTTCATTAGAGTCCTCAATCGATATCAGCTGTCGCTGGTGCTTTACGCAATGTTTGTTTTAAGTACTGTGCCACGCCGCGCATGCCCGCATGTTCGGCGGTTATCACATAACAGGGAATCGACTCGGCTAAATTACAGAAACGACCTTTTTGTTCAAATCGTGTTCTAAATTCGGAAGCGGCCATGAGTGGCAATAGTTTGGGTACCACGCCCCCTGCGATATACACACCGCCGCGAGTGTTAAGCGTGAGCGCAAGGTTGCCCGCAAAACTACCCAGGCTGGCAAAAAACTGATTGACGGTCTCTGTCGCTATCGCATCGCAGTTAGTTAAAGCGCGCGCTCCAATTGTCTTCGCGCGCAACGGCGGTACTGCTCTGTCGTGGTAGTGCGCAATGGCTTGATAAAGGTTTTCAATGCCGGGGCCGGAAAGAAGACGTTCTGCTGATACCCGACCATCAAAACGACGTGCCAGAAATTCGTGAATCGCCCACTCCTTTTCATTAAGTGGTGCCCAATCGGCATGCCCGCCCTCACCCGGCAACGGCATTACATCACCGTTAGGCATGTGCACCAAATGTCCCACACCGAGACCGGTACCTGCGCCAAGTACAGCACAGGGAGCCGTTTCCACCTTTTTACCGCCGCCGATTTTCTTCATCTCGCTTTTATCGAGTGTCAGCAAGCTCATCGCAGCGGCCGCAAAATCGTTTAATACGATAAAACTGGTTAATCCCAGTGCTTCACGCGTACCACGCACGGAAAACTGCCAGTGGTGGTTAGTCATTTGAATCGAGTCACCCTCTGCTGGACAAGCAATGGCAATCGCTACATGTTCTAACGCAACGTCTTGTTGCTCACGATAAGCAATGAGCGCATCAGTTAGATTCAAATAATCCGCACAAGGAAACACTTGTATGCGATCGAGTTCAAAGGTTTTTAAGTTGATACGACCGAAACGCGCATTGGTACCACCAATATCTGCGACCACGGCAAATTCCGTGCTTAGGTCGAGTTGTGAGTCATTTACCATTTACTGATCTTCCCTAAAGAGCACGGATGCGCCTGACTCAGCGCCACTCAAATTAGCTCGAAAGTTGCCAAACAACTCTCGTCCCATGCCAAATTGATATTCTGATAAGTCTGGCGCGACTATATCACGCGCATTGAGTTCATTCTCGTCAACAAGCACCTCTAAACGGGCATTTTCAAAGTCAACGCTAACCAAGTCACCATCCTTGATCTTCGCGATCACCCCTCCATCGACCGCTTCGGGCGTTACGTGGATAGCCGCAGGCACTGTCCCTGATGCGCCTGACATACGCCCATCCGTGACTAAAGCCACGTGGTAACCGCGCTTTTGTAGAACACTCAGTGATGGCGTTAGCTTATGCAGCTCAGGCATACCGTTGGCTTTGGGTCCTTGATAACGCACAACGACTACACAATCTTTGTTGAGCTTATCCGCTTTGAATGCATCAACCAGTTCATGCTGGCTGGTAAACACCGCTGCCGGTGCAGTGATCGGTTTGATGCCCTCAGGTAGAGAGGATGTTTTGATGACCGCACGGCCCAAGTTACCAGACAGGACCTCTAAGCCTCCATGCTTATTGAATGCTTGGGTGTGCGGTCGTAAAACGTCTTCGTCGAGCGATTCTTCAGCAATATCGACCCAGGTCAGCTGCCCTTCTTCGGTGAGCGTTGGGCGCTGCTGATATTTGTCGAGCCCGTGGCCGACAACCGTCTCAACGTCGTTATGTAATAAACCGGCTCGCAATAGTTCACGAATTAAGAACGGCATACCGCCGGCGCGTTGAAAGTGATTAATATCCGCTTGTCCATTAGGATATATTCGTGTCAATAACGGCGTAACGGATGATAACTCAGCGAAATCATTCCAATCGACTTGATAACCTGCGGCTTTTGCTACCGCTACAAGGTGCATGGTGTGATTGGTCGAGCCGCCTGTTGCCAACAGACCAATGATCCCGTTTACGATAGTCTTAGCCGTCACAATTTCGCCGATAGGCCGATAATCGGCTCCCAGATCGGTGATACGCGTGACGTGCTGCGCAGCGGCACGAGTCAATTGCTCACGCAGTTCACTGCCAGGATTCACGAACGAAGCACCGGGCAGGTGCAACCCCATCATCTCAATGACCAGCTGATTCGAGTTGGCGGTGCCGTAAAACGTGCACGTTCCCGCCGAGTGATAAGATGCAGATTCAGCGTCAAGTAACTGTTCCTTATCAACTTTACCTTCCGCATAAAGCTCGCGGATACGCGCCTTTTCTTTATTAGAAATACCCGACGGCATGGGACCTGCAGGTACGAAAATAAATGGCATATGACCAAAGCTCAATGCAGCGATCAATAGACCGGGTACGATCTTATCGCAAATGCCAAGCATCAAGCCGCCATCAAACATGTTGTGTGACAAACTCACAGCGGTTGCCATGGCAATGACGTCGCGACTCAGTAGGCTCAACTCCATGCCCGGTTGTCCTTGCGTAACCCCGTCACACATAGCGGGCACACCGCCGGCGACTTGTGCGACGCTGCCAACATCACGAATCGCCTTTTTTAGCTTTTCCGGATAATCATGGTAAGGCTGGTGAGCTGATAGCATATCGTTATACGCTGTCACGATACCAATATTTGCTTTCGTCAAGCTGCGCAGCTCACTTTTGTCCGATTGACCACAAGCAGCAAATCCATGCGCTAAATTACCGCATGACAAAGCGCTACGGTGTGGACCTTTGCGTCGCGCATGTTTCATGCGCTCCTGATATGCGTGACGTGTTGCTTCGCTGCGCGCTTCAATACGCTGCGTTACGCGTTCTACTACCGGATTCATAAGCACCTCTTACGCGGCTGAATAGTAAACATTAATAGGCGTTGTTCCCGCGTGAACAAAATCACTAATCGGATATTTTTTCGGATCAGGTTGCTCGAGCGCTGTTTGCAATACCGACCATTTATCATCGCCCGTAATGTGAAAAAACACATTATGACTGTTCAACAGGCGCTGTTTGGTTAAACTCAGTCGTGTATAAGGTGCCGTTGTTGGCTGCGTCGCAATCAGTGCCTGCGGCTGAGTTAGCCCAGCTTCAAGTTGCTCGCAACATGGAAAGAGTGAAGCGGTATGCCCGTCGTTACCCATGCCCAACACGACCACGTCAAATGTGGGTAAACTCGCTATTCTGGTTTCTAATGCTTTAGCAGCATTTTCAGCATGTTCATGACCTGTAAAAAGACTGACGTACTTAGCAGCAGCCGCTTTATTCTTCAATAAACAAGTTTTTATCAGCTTATCGTTGCTGTCGTCTGAATCGGGTAACACCCAGCGTTCATCAGCTAACAATATAGTAACCTTTGACCAATCAATAGACTGTTCATTAAGCTCAGAAAATAAAGGTTTCGGTGTGCGTCCACCGGATACCACTAAGGTCGCTTCGCCCTTTTGTTCGATGGCGCACGCAAGAATTTCTGCGATACGATCGCTTAATGAACTCGATAATGCTTGGTTACTATCAAAAGTATTCACGTTGATTCCCTCTATTTTATTCATCCCACTGTCTTCCGTCATGCGCTAATAAAGAAACGGCGGATACAGGTCCCCAGGTGCCTGCGTGATAAGGTTTTGGCGGCTGTTCATTTTGTTCCCATGCAGCGAGAATGCCATCGACCCAACGCCATGCATACTCGACCTCGTCACGGTGCACAAATAGGTATTGGTTACCCTGCATTGCCTCGAGCATGAGTCGCTCATAAGCATCGGCAATACGCTTTTTCTCGAACGTTTCATCAAAACTTAAATCCAGTGTGGTCGCCTTTAGGTGCATTTGTTTGCCAAGACCCGGGATCTTATTCAACATTTGCACTTCCACACCTTCGTCGGGTTGGAGGCGAATAACCAATTTGTTTGGCTGTAAATCTGCGGTTGTATCGCTAAAGATGTTGTGAGGCTGTTTCTTAAATGTAATGACGACTTCACTGCGTTTTTCTGGCATGCGCTTGCCTGTACGCAAATAGAATGGAACGCCTGACCAACGCCAGTTATCAATATTGACTTTTAGGGCGACAAAGGTTTCTGTATCGCTATTCTCGCGAGCGCCCTCTTCCTGCAAATAACCCGGTACTTTTTGCTCACCGATAAAACCACCTTGATACTGACCTCGTACCGAAACATCTTTGCAGTTTGACGTATCAATCGGTCGTAGAGCTTTCAAGACCTTTAACTTCTCCTCACGAATACTCTCTGCATCAAGCCGAGAGGGTGGCTCCATTGCAATGAGCGAGAGCACTTGCAGTAGATGATTCTGCACCATATCACGTAACTGACCCGCGTCATCGTAATAGCTCCAACGCCCTTCGACACCCACTTTCTCGGCAGCCGTAATCTGAATATGGTCAATAGCCGAGTTGTCCCAGTTGGAAGCAAATAGTGCATTGGCAAAACGTAGCGCGAGCAAATTTAATACGGTTTCTTTACCGAGGTAATGGTCGATTCGATAGATTTGACTCTCTTGAAAGTACTGCGCCACCGCTTGGTTAATCGTTTGTGAAGAAGCTAAATTGTGACCGATAGGTTTTTCCAGAATAACCCGCGTACTGTCATGAATCAGTGACTGGCGGCTTAAGCCGGCGCAAATAGTGGCATACAGACTAGGTGGCGTAGCGAGATAAAACACGCGATCGACTTCATCGGAGGTCGAGGCTTTGAGTGCTTGGTAAGCTTCATCTTGAGAAAAATCCATTTCAACATAATGAAAGCGCTTACAAAAACGTGCCAATACATCGTCAACTAACTCATCGTTAGACACAAACGTTTGCAGCGTATCCTTAACGCGCTCTTCAAACTGGCTGGCACTTAATTCCTCTCTGGCGACACCAATAATTTTACTCTCTTGATGCAATAACCCACTGCGATCTAATTGAAAAAGCGCAGGAATTAATTTGCGCCGTGACAGGTCACCCAGCACCCCGAATAACACTAAATCACTGCGTTGCAAACTGTCTGTCATGCATGCCTCGATTAATTTTAGTTGCTTGTTTTTGTAACTTTACTACATTTAGACTAGTTTAAGGGTGATAACTTTGTCAATATAACAAATAATTTCGTAACTAAATTACATAATGAGTCGTAAAACATATGGATTTGATTAACCGTATCTCGTCAGAGCAGAGTCAGTTCAGCAAGTCTGAACGCAAAGTGGCTGCGCTGATTTTGCATGAGCCCGAGCAAGCCATCCACCGAAGCATTGCCAGTTTGGCGGCTCTGGCGGGTGTCAGCGAACCGACCGTCAATCGATTTTGTCGTCGCTTGGGATGCAAAGGCTATCCTGACTTTAAGTTACAGCTAGCACAAAGTCTGGCGCAAGGTACGCCGTACGTGAACCGCGATATCGAAGAGAACGACAATGTTGATCAAATCACACAGAAGATTTTTGACTCAACATTAAATGCGTTGAGTATTGCGCGGCAGTCGCTGGATAGCCGCCCTATTGCTGCCACCGTTGAAGCCATGGTGAGTGCTCGAAAAATCGCATTTTTTGGTTTCGGTGCGTCCGCCTCTGTCGCCCACGACGCACAGAACAAATTTGCCCGATTTGATACGCCATCGGTGTTTTCAGATGATCCACTGGTCCAACGTATGTGGGCTATTAATAGCGAACCTAATGACGTCCTTGTTTGCATAAGCCACACGGGCCGCACCAAGGCACTCTGTGAAATAGCCGCCATAGCACACAACAACAAGGCAACGGTCATCGGTATAACGGCACCGAATAGCCCGCTATCCGAAAACTGTCAATTTACTGTGTCGACAAACGTGCCCGAAGATACCGACCAATATATGCCAATGGCCTCTCGTATCGCTCAGTTGGTACTAATTGACGCGATCATTGCCGGTTACACATTGCAACGAGGCCCTAAATTTAGAGAAAAACTCGCGCGTGTAAAAGAGGGTCTCAAGGGCTCCCGTTACAGCAAACAAACCACAACAAAAGAATAGTTAGGAGTAGTTATGCCCATTCGTATAGCAATTAATGGTTTTGGACGAATCGGAAAAAATATTGTACGCGCTCTTTATGAACGAGGTCTGACTGACCATATCGAGCTCGTCGCGATTAACGACCTTGGCTCACCCGATGTACTTGCACATCTGCTTCAATTTGACACGGTTCACGGTCGATTTGCTGCACAAGTGGAAGCTGGCATCGATAGCTTGTCGATAGATAGCCATACTGTAAGTGTTTACGCTGAGCGTGATCCGAGCCAGCTACCCTGGCAGGCACTAAACATTGATGTTGTACTAGAATGTACAGGCTTATTCACGGAACGCGATAAAGCCAAAGCACACATTGATGCTGGCGCAAAAAAAGTAATTATCTCTGCACCAGGCAAAAACGTTGATGCGACCGTCGTGTTCGGTGTTAATGATGAAATACTAACAGCAGACATGGATATTATTTCGAACGCCTCCTGCACAACTAACTGTTTGGCACCGGTGGCGAAAATACTGCACGAATCCCTGGGTATTGAGTCCGGTTTGATGACCACCGTGCATGCATACACTAACGATCAGCGCTTAACTGACTCCTATCACAGCGACTTACAACGTGCCCGAGCAGCTGCACAAAACATGATTCCATCAAAAACAGGCGCAGCTGCCGCGGTTGGACTCGTTATTCCCGAGTTACAGGGTCGTTTTGATGGTTTGGCTGTGCGTGTCCCGACCCCGAATGTGTCTTTAGTGGACCTCAACTTTATCGCAGCACGTGATACAACCGTAGAAGAGGTGAACGCTATCGTTAAAGCCGCTACAAACCAAGCGCCTATGAGCCAGGTCTTGACGATCAACGAGTTACCTTTGGTTTCCTCTGACTACAATCATAATGATCATTCGAGTATTTTTGATGCGCGCCAAACTCGGGTCAATGGACGATTAGTTAAAGTGATGGCGTGGTACGACAATGAATGGGGCTTTAGTAATCGTATGCTTGATAATACAATAGCTCTGATGAATGCGGCGTCCAAAAAGGTTGTCACAAATTCTAAACAAGAAGTTGATACCACACATTGACGTTGTTAATTTTTTGTTCTAATTTGTGAAAGCGCTTACATTTTATACGCAGCCGTACAACAAGAACGATGAATCAGGAATTCAATTATGAACCCGATAACAACAAAAATACGCCCTATTGCCGCAGCGCTCGTAGCGCTCGGCTTAGTGGGGTGTGGTGGCGACAGTGTCGAAACCAACACTGACTACACCCAAATTGATACTACTGCTCCCGTTGAGGACTGGGAACTTGTTTGGAGTGACGAGTTCGACGGTAACAGTATTGACGAACGTAAATGGAACTTTGAAGTCAACTGCCAAGGTGGCGGCAATAATGAGCAACAATGCTACACCGACAGTCCTGACAATGCGTATGTTTCCGACGATACTTTGAAAATAGTTGCCCTGCCCGCTGGAGAAGGTGCTGAGAAACCATATACATCAGCACGTTTAAACAGCAAAATGAAAGGAGACTTCAAGTACGGCCGTATCGAAGTACGTGCAAAAATGCCGTCCGGGCAAGGTAGTTGGCCCGCAGTCTGGATGATGCCAACCGATTCAGTCTATGGTACTTGGCCGAAATCTGGCGAAATCGATATTGTCGAAGCCGTTAACCTCAAAACGACCGACGAAGAAGGTAACGTTGAGAACAATGTCCACGGTACCCTTCACTATGGTAGCGAATGGCCTGATAACGATTCTTCGGGTAAGTCATACGCTGTAGAAGGTAATCCAGCAGATGCTTTCCACACCTATGCTATCGAATGGCAAGAAGGCGAAATTCGTTGGTACGTAGACGATTATCTGTATGCAACTCAAATGGAGTCCACGGTTCGCTATAACAGCAAAGGTGAAGCCATTGGTTTGAATCATCAAGGTTGGTATACCGAGTTTTATAATCAGAGTACAGGTGAGCTAGAAGTTGCCTATGGTCCTGAGCCATTTGACCAACGTTTTTACCTCATCATGAATCTCGCTGTCGGCGGAGACTGGCCAGAAAATACGAATAACACGGGCATAGATGAAAGCGCTTTCGCAGAAGGTCAAACATTAGAAATCGACTATATTCGCGTATTCCAATGCTCACAAAATCCGGATACGGGTAAAGGTTGTGAAACCGTTCGTGCAGGTTATAAAGACGAAGAAACCCTTGTCACAGGTAAAGCCCCTATTCCAGTACCTCCAAGTACAACTATCCCCGACACGTTAACCATTTTTGACGGCACGCCTAATCCAGCATGGCCTGCATGGGATTGCTGTGGTGGTTCAACACCCGAATTGGTCAGTGATGCCGACAAAGGTGATGTTTACAAGTTTGTGGTCAACGAAACACCGACTGTAAATGGCTTTGTAAGTCGCGAAGCGTTTATTGAAGACGAAACCGTTTCGCCACAACCTTACGATGCTTCACAAATCATCGATTCAGGCTATTTCACCTTTGACTTAAAAGTGGTAACGCCACCCAGTAACGGCAGCGCAGAATGGCTGTTCAAGGTTGAAAACAATGACGGTCAATACGCAGGACAGCTGCCGCTAACTGCGAGCGAAGAAGGTGTCGCTCCAACAGTCGGCGAATGGCAAACTTATACCTTCCCAATTAAAGCATTGGTCGACGCCGGCTTAAAAGAAGCCTCAGCAATCGATGTGTTAATGATCTTCCCGACATGGGATATGGGTAATGGTGCTGAATATCTCGTTACTAACGCCGAGATCGTATCACCAGAAGCGGCATCGCCTGAACTGGTTTTATTCGGTGACAGCGAAAACCCTGACTGGCCCATGTGGGATTGTTGTGGCGGTACGACACCCGTTGTTGTTACTGATGAAGAACGTGGCAATGTCGCGGAGTTTTCTGTTGGCGCTGAACCCGCAGTATTGGGCTTTAAGCCACCCGAAGATTCAGGTATCAAGTTTGATGCGAGCGCCCTAATGGTCGAAGGTGTGGTTCAGTTCGATTTAAAAGTCGTCGAGTCACCCTCTAACCCTGACTCTGTTTGGAAATTCAAAATTGAATCCAACAACGCGAAATCAGCACTTGAACTTGACCTTACTGAGGGTAGTGGTGGCGCA
Source organism: Idiomarina sp. D18 (assembly GCF_057748155.1). Taxonomy (NCBI): domain Bacteria; kingdom Pseudomonadati; phylum Pseudomonadota; class Gammaproteobacteria; order Alteromonadales; family Idiomarinaceae; genus Idiomarina; species Idiomarina sp. D18. The sequence goes on along the minus strand of NZ_CM173240.1, from coordinate 944,963 downwards.
GAGCCGGTCGTGGGTGAATGGCAAACTTATACCTTTAGTTTGCAAGAACTCGCCAATCAAGGTTTTGACCTCTCAGCCATTGACGTTGTCATGATGTACCCAGCTTGGGACACCGGTGAAGGCGCTGTCTATCGTGTTGATGAGGCACGCATTTATAATCCTAGTGCTGGGCAAGAAGGTTTGGCGATATTTGAAGAGTCCTTGAATGAAGACTGGAACCTGTTTGATTGCTGTGCCGGTTCCAAACCTGGTGTCGTCGATAGTGGCGATGACCATGGACAAGTCACTGAGTTCGTCATTCAAAGTACCCCTGAGACGGTACTTGGCTTCCAAGCGAAGGACGAGGTTTCTTTTGACGCTTCAGCGATGTTAGCTAACGGTGCAATCAGTTTTGATATGCGAGTTATGAGTCAGCCGGAAGGTGCTGACGCACAGTGGTTATTTAAAGTTGAATCGAGCGATAGCAAAATATTCGTGGAAGTGCCTCTGGCCAGCGGTAACTACGGCGAAGAGCCAATAGCAGGTGAATGGGCGACTTATAACTTTACCCTGCAATCACTGTTTGACGCAGGTTTAGATATTAGCGATATCAAAACCATTATGATTTTCCCGACCTGGGGTCAGTCGCTCGGTGCTGAGTATCAAGTCGATAACTTAGTCATCGATAACTTCTAAGCAGTACGACAAACAGAAATGGATAGAACAATGAAAAAACCAATGACGTTTAGCATAAGTCCTGTTGCGACGGCAGTGTCACTCGTACTGACCGCGGGTCTGGCGTTTCCTGTATATGCGCAAGATCAAGGACAAGATAACGAAGAAAAAGCCAAAGAAGAATCCATTGAAGTCATTAATGTCAGTGGTATTCGCGGTAGCTTAGCACGCTCAACTGACTTTAAACGCCAGTCAAGCGGTGTTGTCGACGCAATTTCTGCTGAGGAAATGGGTAAATTCCCAGATACCAACTTGGCAGAATCACTGCAGCGTATTACCGGTGTCTCGGTGAGTCGAAATGATGGCGAAGGTAGCCAAATAACCGTACGTGGTTTTGGCCCAGAGTTTAACTTGATCACCCTCAATGGCCGGCAAATGCCAGGTACTGGCTTTAGTCGTTCTTACAATATGGAAGCCCTTTCGTCTGAGGGAGTTACAGCACTTGAAGTGTATAAAACTGCACGGGCTGATACACCCAGTGGTGGTTTAGGAGCAACGGTAAATATTGTTACTACTCGCCCATTCCAGCACTCAGGACAAAAGTTCGTAATCATGGGCAAAGCCCTGCACGATAGCTCAGTCGAAAAAGGCGATAGCGTGACGCCAGAACTGGCTGCGGTGTACAGTAATACGTTTGCCGATGATACGTTCGGTATCGCTTTCTCGGTTTCCCAGCAACGCCGTGACTTCCGCCAACAGTACGCCAATATACAAGGTTGGCAGGCGAATGTCGGTTTACCTGACCTTGACGAAGGGGACTATGTTGATCCTCGCCCCATCGGCGAGGATGGTGAGCGTATCGGCAACCACTTCTTTCCTAAAGATATGAACTATGGCTTTACCGACGTTCAAAACGAACGTACTAACGGTCAAGTGACGCTACAGTTTGCACCGACCGATACCATGGTACTGACTGCCGACTACACCGGTTCACGCCGAACGTCGGGTCGCGTCGGCTTTGGCTGGGGTATTTGGAACGAATTTGGTGGTAACATCAATTCCTATATCTTAGATGAGAACGGTACAGCGGTTTATGCCGATATCGCAGGTAATGATGCCTCATTTACCGCAAACTGGGATACCACTGAAATCGAGGCGGACTCCGTCGGTTTAAACCTGACATGGGACATCACGCCCGACTTTAGACTTTGGGTCGATGCCCATGACTCAAGCAACAGCATCGACAACGGTGCCGATCCCGGTCTCGGTTCAAATGGTCAAATCATTATGGGTTCTGACCAGTTGCAAACCAAATTCTACGACTATCGCAACGGCGAAATTCCGCAAGCGAGCGTACTTTGGAACAATGGGACTTCGGTGCTAGCACCCAACGAAATTGGCTCTAACTTTGGTCAATTCATCCACTCTCCAGGCGAATCCAACGTAAAACAGTATCAGATTGAAGGTACTTGGTATAATTCGGTGTTGGATATTCCTCTGGTCTCTGTGAAAGCGGGTATTTCACGCACCGATCAAGATATGAGCGGTTACGAAGCTTGGAGTGGTTTACGCGGTGGGCCCGGATTCAGTCCTAGTTTCGCCGAAATATTCCCAGACGGTATGTTCGAATACCATGACACCAGTGGTTTCCTAGACGAATTTGAAGGTGGCGGTTCTGACCTCGCACAAAACTATTATTACACCTACGATTACAACGAAGCGCTTGCGCGTCATGTGGCTTATCTAACCGAAGATCTCATGGGTGCTGATGAGTTTGTAGCCGATGCCTACTATGACGGTATTGATAGCCAAAGCTACGTGCGTGAGAAAACAGATGCCATCTTCTTGCAGACATCATGGGAATTCTCGCTCGGTGCGTTTCCAACCGAGCTCAATGTCGGCGTTCGTTATGAAACAACGGATGTTACCAGTACAGTGCGTCAACGAGTTGAACAGCAAGTCAACTGGGTCAGTGCTTCAGAGTGGATCATGCAGTATGAAGAAGGTGATGCGACTTTCTTGACGCAAACCGGTGAACACGACGTGTTCTTGCCAATGCTCGATTTGAAGGTCAACTTTACTGATCAATTGATTGGTCGCTTCTCAACAGGCAAAACCATCTCTCGTGCACCATTAGGCGCATTAGCCGGTGGTCGAAGTTTATCAGCAAGTCCAAAACCGGGTGCTCGCACAGGTAGCTCAGGTAACCCTAACCTGTTGCCATTTGAGTCAACCAACCTCGACTTAGCCATTGAATATTATTATGGCGAAGGTAGCTATGCATCGGTTGGTTACTTTAAGAAGGATGTTGATAACTTTGTTCAAACCACCATCACCGAAACGACGGTAGAAGGTTTGCGTGACATCTTTGAAGGGCCTCGCTATCAGCAAGCTGTCGCTGATGTTGAAGCGCGCGGTGAGCAAGCCACCAGTACTGCAATCTTTGAGCAAATGATAGCCAATGGTTACGGTAATGCGGATGGTGCTATTGAGCCAAATGCAGATGACCCTTTAATTGTTTGGAGCATCAGTCGCCCAAGCAACACCGATAGTAAGAGCGTCGACGGTTTCGAAATTGCGGCGCAACACCTCTTTGGACGTTCCGGATTTGGTTTAGCTGCTAACGCAACGTTCGTCGATGGCGATGTTCGTTTTGACGTAACCAGCCTTGAGCAGCAAGCACCGCTTACAGGCTTAAGTGACTCAGCTAACTTCCAAGCATTCTACGAGAAAGATGGTTGGTCTATCCGCGCTACATACGCGTGGCGTGATAGCTACCTGATTGGTGTTGGTCAGGCACAGGGCTCTTCTGATGCGCCACCACAGTTCGCTAAGTCTTATGGACAGTGGGACTTAAGTGTTAACTATGACGTGACTGAAAAGCTAACGGTATTCTTTGAAGGTATTAACCTCAACAACGAAACCGAAGAAGGTTACGGACGCTACGAAGAGCAGTTCCTGTTCGCACGTCAATACGGTCCACGTTACGCAGTCGGTGCACGTTACACCTTCTAAGTTTGCGTAACTCAGTTGCTTGTTGTCTTCCCTGGACCAGCAAGCAACACCCATTAAAAAGGCCAGCTAATTTATTAGCTGGCCTTTGCTTTTGCCTTATCAGCGATTGGTGAGCGAACTAATTATCGTCTTCCGACAAACATAGCACTTCATCGTTTATGGCTTTGGTGACTTGCAAGCGCGCATCGCGAATACTGACATGGCTATCCGCAGAGCTTCCCAGACGCAGTACTTCACCCGTACTCGCCGTGTCTACGCCGGCTTGTTCCAAGCATTGAACCGAGAAGTTTAACGTGGTCCATTGTTGCGCTGAGTCTTCATTTAGATACGCTTCAATATTCTGACTAAACTCACAGGCATCAGGTCCGCAGTTCAGTGACAATGTCAGCGGCTTATCTGGACTCGCTTTAACCGTCACACTCAACACGCCATCCTCGACACTATACGCCCGCAAATCTCGTGGAAAAGGACTTACAAAACTAAAGTAGTTTGCACCCTCGCCTTCAAACATAAAGCGTCGGGCATCCTCTTGAACTTGATCATCAAAAGTTTCAGCTTTTACGCCGTTCAGTGACTGGATGCTGCTTGTCACTTCAATACGCTTTGCGCTATTGCCTATCATCAAGCGCCAAGGCGCTTGTGGCGAGCGCTCAAAGATCGCCATTTCTAACGGTTGGTCGCCAGTCGCAAAGTCGGTGTTTAACGTATCAAGGGTTACATTATCGTCAAAACTCAAACCATAGCCGAGTTTAAATAGTGGATCGTAATTGGCCTCATCACCGTTTAAGCGTCCCTGAGTTGGCGTCTTCGGCCAAGAAAAAGGCAATTGACCAGAGATAGGGAAACGTGTCTGTCCTTCTGCATCTGTCACAAGTACATCCGCAACGCCTGCGCCCTCGCTACCTGGTAACCAAGCCGCTACAAAGGCATCAGAAGCATTGAGCTCCGGGTTCACATACATGGGTCGACCACTGATAAACACCGAAACAACAGGAATAGCCTTCTCTTTAAGTCGTTTTAACAGTTCAAGATCAACCGCATTACCGCGTTGATAATCTACATTATCAATATCGCCATTACCTTCGGCGTAAGGTGTTTCACCATAAACGACCACTGCAACATCAGGTTTTTCTTGATACTCACCATTAACAGCAAGCTCAGTTTCGCCGCCGGCTTGTTTTACAGCATCAGCGATGCCATCGTAGATCGACGTGCCACCTGGGAAGTCTTCATTGCTATTCCCGGTACCCTGCCAGCTTATCGTCCAGCCACCGGACTGTTGACCAATGTTATCGGCTGCCGGTCCAGCAACCAACACACGTTGGTTCGGCTTTATCGGTAACACGTTGTTGTTGTTCTTCAGTAACACTAAAGACTCTCGCACGGCTTGACGAGCAATTGCGCGGTGTTCTTCAGCACCAATGAGTTCGGTTTTACCCGACAATGGACGGTTAGCGGGTGACGGCTTATCAAATAGCCCAGCACGCATTTTTACACGCAAAATTCGGCGCACTGCGTCATCAATACGAGATTCTGCAATAGTGCCATCTTTTACCTGTGCAATGAGGTTTTCGTATAGCGGTTTCCAAGCTTGGGTTGGCACCATATAGACATCAAGCCCTGCGTTCGCTGCTTGTGGGCAATTATCATTGGTGCAGCCTGCAATTTGTCCATGACCGTTCCAGTCACCCACGACAAAACCATCAAAGCCCATTTTTTCTTTTAAGACATCAGTCAGCAGGTATTTACTACCGTGAATCTTATCACCATTCCACCGGTTGAAGCTTGCCATCACCGTTTGTGCGCCAGCCTCGAGGCCTCCCACATAGCCTTGAGCATGGATATCAAATAAGGTTTGCTCATCGACTTCTGTATTTCCTTGGTCGATACCGTCGGTCGTACCACCATCACCAATAAAGTGCTTTACCGTGCTAATGACATTCTTTTCTGAAAGAAAGTCGCCATCCACATGGCCTTGCAATCCGCGCACAATTGAGGCTGCATAATCGCGCACTACCGCGGGATCCTCAGAGTAGCTCTCGTAGGTGCGTCCCCAGCGCACATCGCGTGCCACCGCAACAGTCGGCGCAAACACCCAGTCTATCCCAGTGACCATCACTTCGGTCGCCGTTACTTCAGCGATAGCTTCGATAAGCGCCGGGTTGCGTGCGGCTCCTAGACCAATATTATGCGGGAAGATGGTCGCACCCAATACATTGTTATGACCGTGCACCGCATCGGTACCCCACATCGTAGGAATATCAATACCATCGACACTATCATCAACAGAAGCTTGGTACATTGACTCTGCAAGAGCAATCCAATCCTGCGGTGTGGCATATTTATCGTTATTTGGGAAAGCACCACCACCGTTTAGGTAGCTACCAAAACCGTAACGACGCATATCTTCAACCGTAATGTCACGAATTTCAGGCTGGATCATCTGTGCGACTTTTTGCTCGAGCGTCATCTCGGCGAGTAATGTGTCAATACGTTGTTCCATTGCTGGCTTTTGAGCAACAGGAATATCCAACTGTGGCCAAACTGAGTCCTCACTCATAGGTGCCGTTGTGTCTGCCGTACAGGCCGAAAGAATGGCTGCGGGTAACGCAGCCAATAGCCATTTTTTTTGTCTCATTATTCTGCCACCTCAGCTGTTTGCTTTGCTTTTTTAAAGGCACGGGGTACATAGCCAGCCAGACCGTAGTATGCGATGTAGGCATAACACATAAGGGGCACAATAAAGGCTGTTTGCACGCCTACCACATCAGCCAACGCTCCTTGACATAGTGGCAACACCGCGCCACCGACAATAGCTAAACACAAGATGCCAGAGCCTTGACCCGTGCTTTCTTTCAAGCCTTGTAATGCAAGACTGAAAATCGTTGGGAACATAATTGAGTTGCACAATCCAACAAATAGAATCGACCACATTGCGATGGCACCTGAACTCAAGATGGTAGTAAGAACAAGCAATATCGCACATGTTGCGTTAAACAATAGCACTCGATTGCCAGCAAAACGTTGCATGACGGCGGCTCCGATGAAACGTCCAACCATAGCACCGCCAAAATACCAAGATATATAATGAGAGGCTTGCGATGTCGTCATTCCGCCAATGTGGTCTTGTGACAAGTAAATCGCTAGAAAACTGCCAATACCAACTTCTGCGCCGACATAGACAAAAATCCCCAGCGCTCCTAATACCAGGTGCTTTTGACCCCATGCACCGCCTCCCGTTGGAAGTGGTGCCGCTTGGTCGACTTTGCCCATCGCGGGGAGCTTCAACCGAACGAAAATCAACGCCATGATGACGAGTGTTGCCGCTAAGATAAAGTAAGGTAACGAAACGGTATCCTTTGACACACCGGATACCTCGGGATCGGCTACACCACCAAAAATAAGCCAAGTGCCAAAGAACGGCGCTACTGTTGTGCCCAAAGAGTTAAAAGCTTGTGTCATCGTTAGGCGGCTGGATGAGGTCTTTTCTGGACCTAACCGTGTGACATAGGGATTCGCTGCGACTTGTAGAATCGTAACCCCGGATGCCAAAATAAATAAGGCACCTAAAAATAAACCGTAAATTTCTAGCTGTGCAGCGGGATAAAACAGCACACAACCTGCCCCCGCGGTTAGTAGGCCAACGATAATCCCAGACTTATATCCGATTCGACCCACCATCAACCCTGCCGGTACTGAAATGATGAAGTAAGCACCAAAAAAACAGAATTGGATCAACATAGACTGCGCGTAATTTAAATCGAATAACAAACGCAAATATGGAATAAGAATGTCATTGAGGCAGGTAATAAAGCCCCAGATAAAAAATAGTGATGTGAGCGCGGTCAGAGCAAACCGATAATTGGTCGGTTGTTCACTCCCGTGTAACGCTGAGGTTTGTGGAGTTGTCATAATTCCCTCTTGCTTTATTTTTTGACGATAGCCATCAGACCATCTAATATTATGTAAGCGCTTTCATGTATAGCATAATTTAATTCAAAGGCAATTAAAACCTGCCTGGCGAGCGAACTCTTATGAAAAAAATAACGCTACCTTATCAGTCACGACTAAACCATCCGAGTTTCACGTTTGGTGTTGCTACATCATCATTTCAAATTGAAGGCGATATTGCTGGCCGCGAACCCTGTATCTGGGACAGCTTTTGTCAGCAACCGAACGCGATAAAAGATGGCAGTAACGGCAACGTGGCTTGCGATCACATTCACCGTTGGCAAGAAGATGTTGAACTAATTAGCGAGCTGGGTGTTGATGCATATCGCTTTTCCATCGCATGGGGGCGTGTAATCAAAGCCAATGGTGAAATTAATCGAAGCGGTTTAAACTTTTATATCAAGCTCGTTGAGGCACTCGCGGAGCGCGGAATCCAATCTCACATAACGCTATACCACTGGGATCTACCTCAGTATTTGGAGGATCAAGGAGGATGGTTAAATCGCGCAACTGCCTATCGTTTCGCTGATTACGCGCGTGTGATAGCCGATGCACTCGGTCACCAAGTATCAAGTATTGCAACACTGAACGAGCCTTTCTGTAGTGCATATTTAGGTTATGAGGCAGGTATTCATGCTCCAGGACCTCAAGCAGGTGATGCTTCACGTCGCAAACAAGGACGTCAAGCTGCTCACCATTTGCTTTTAGCACATGGTTTAGCATTACAAGCCCTGCGCGACAGCTTCGCTGATGGTAAAGCGCCGGCGTTAGGCGTGGTACTTAATTTTAGCCCGTGTCATCCGCTGACTTCGCAGCAAGCCGATCGCGACGCCGCTGAATTTGCTCATCAGTACCACAATTTATGGTATCTACAACCAATGCTTAGCGGTACTTATCCCGATGTTATTGAGCAATTGGCTGTTACGGATCGTCCGCAAATAAATGCCGGCGATATGGCGATCATCAATCAGCCACTCGACTTTCTCGGTGTAAACTACTATACCCGAACCGTATTTAAGGCCAACCAACAACATGGTTTCAGTGATGTGCCGGCATCGGGCGACGGGTTAACCACCATGGGTTGGGAAGTTTATGCGAAGGGGCTGACTGAAATTTTGCTCACACTGGATCGCCAATATGACAACCTACCACCGATTTACATTACCGAGAACGGTATTGCGACCGCCGACAGCTGTAATAAAGGTGAAGTTGACGATGTGATGCGTATCGATTATTTTCAGAGCCATTTATTGGCGGTTCACGACGCAATTAATCACGGTGTGGATATAAGGGGCTATTTTGCCTGGAGCCTGATGGACAACTTTGAGTGGGCAGAGGGCTATACACAACGCTTTGGGATTATCTATGTCGACTACAATACACAACAGCGCACATTTAAAAACAGTGCAAAAGCTTTACAGAAACTCTTCTTAGCTAGACAATCACAGCATCACGCTGTGGAGGATATATGCTAAGTCGCACCGAAAAAATAGCCTACGGCTTAGGTGACACAGCCAGTAACATCATTTTCCAAACGGTTATGTTGTTTCTGGCTTTTTTTTATACAGACATTTTTGGTATCTCAGCCGCCGCTGTGGGCAGTATGTTCCTCGTTGTGCGACTTATCGATGCCGTCACCGACCCACTCATGGGTTTACTTACCGACAAGACACGCTCGCATCACGGTCAGTTCCGCCCCTACCTAGTATGGATGGCAGTACCCTTTGCAGTTTTCAGCGTATTGGCGTTTACTACTCCCGAAGTAGACGGTTTCGGTAAACTTATTTATGCATACATTACGTACACGTTACTCATGTTGGCCTACACGGCGATCAATATTCCTTATTCCGCACTTGGTGGCGTATTAACGGAAGATCCATCGGAACGTGTATCAATTCAATCGTATCGCTTTGTACTTGGCATGTTAGGTGGCTTACTAGTCACCACTTGTACGTTGCCTCTGGTCGATTGGTTCGGCGATGGTAGTCCAGTCATTGGCTATCAACTCACTATCGTCACGTTGAGCATATTCGGAATGATACTTTTTGTTGTATGCTTTTTGGGTACAAAAGAACGTCTCAGACCACCAAAGCAACAACATCTTTCGTTTCGACAGGCGCTTCGGACCTTATGGCAGAATGAACAATGGCGCCGACTATCCGTTGCAGCAGCGCTTGTACTGACAGGTATCGCTTTAAAAAATACACTCGCTGTTTACTATGTAAAGTATTACCTTGTGCGCGATGATCTAGTGACCGCCTTTGTAAGCACTGGTATGGTCGGTAATATCATGGGTTGCGCATTAGCCCAGTATGTGTGTCGATATATGGATAAAGTCAATGCCTACATTAGTATTCAGATACTCGCTGCTATTGTTTGTATTGCTGCCTTCTGGGTGAGTCCCGAACAGTTGGTTACCGCTTTTGTCATGTATTTTTTATGGGGCTTATTCCTGCAAATGGGTACGCCTATGTTATGGGCAAAAATAGCAGATGTTGCAGATTACGGGTATTGGAAGACCGGCGTAAGAGCCACAGGTTTGGTGTATTCATCGGTCGTCTTTTTTATTAAGTTTGGTCTTGCACTGGGTGGCGCCATTAGTGGTTGGTGGTTAGCTTTTTACGGCTATACCCCCAATCAAATTCAAAGTGAAGAGGCACAACATGGCATTCAACTCGCCTTTACCATTTTGCCTGCCTTGGCTTCGTTGCTGGTGGCAGCGGTAATGCTACGCTACACCTTGAAGCAAAAACGCGTACAACAAATTTCAGAAGCCTTGGAGCAATACTCATAATATGGCGACCATTTACGAAGTATCTAAACTGGCGGGTGTTTCTTTAGCAACCGTATCACGCGTGATTAATAATAATACGCCGGTGCGTGAAGCAACTCGAGTCAAAGTACTTGAAGCCATGGATAAACTGGGCTATCACCCCAACTCCATTGCACAGTCCTTGGCTTCGAGCCGCTCCAATTCCATTGGTATTGTGGTTTCAGAACTCAACGGTCCATTTTTTGGAACTTTGTTAAGTGATATTGAGGCTGCTTTCAGACGTGCAGGAAAGCATGTCATTATCGCTGCGGGTCACAGCGATGAACGGTTGGAAAAAGAAAGTATTGCCTTTCTAAAAAGTCGCAATTGCGACGCACTTATTTTACACGTTGAAGCGGTCTCAGATGATTACTTACGCCAGCTCAATGAGGGCGGCACGCCATTTGTAATTCTCAACCGATTTGTCGAAAGCATGTCCGATCGCTGTGTCACTTTGAACAATCAGCACGGCGGCTACCTCGCCACTCAGCATTTGCTTCGCAACGGGCACCGTAAAATTGGTTACATATCGGGTCCTATGTGGAAAAACGATGCGGAGCAGCGCTATCTTGGTCATCTGCGCGCCCTCGCCGAGTACGGTATCGAATCCAAAAGTAGCTTATTTTACGAGGGCGACTTTCATGAACTCGGTGGCGTTAAAGGCGTTGCTGCACTACTACATGCTGATGCTGACATCACCGCTATCGTTTGTGCGAACGACGAAATGGCGGCAGGCGCTGTCACAACGGCACGCGAACAGGGCCTGCGACTGCCCGAGGATTTATCAATTGTCGGGTTTGATAATGTAAATTTTTCACATTACATGTACCCTAAATTGACTACCATTGATTATCCCATTGGCGGCATGGGTGTCATGGCGGCGCGCTGGGTACTCAAACACATTTATCAGCAAAAACTCGATAATATCCAGACCGTGTTTGAGCCTCGGGTGATCGAACGCGATTCAGTTCACAGTATTTAAACGCATAAAAAAAGCTCGTGCTTCACGCACGAGCTTTTTTACGCCTGAGCGGTTAAAGCAGACTAAGCTGCTTTCACATCAAAACGGTCTGCATCCATGACTTTGACCCACGCATTGATAAAGTCTTTTACAAACTTCTCTTGGTTATCATCTTGCGCATACAGCTCAGAATAAGCACGCAAAATTGAGTTTGAACCAAATACCAAATCGATACGATTGGCTGTCCACTTGACCGTATCAGTCGCTCGATCACGGACTTCATAATGATCACCCGCTTTTTTCCAGACATTTTCCATATCCGTCAAGTTGACAAAGAAGTCATTGGTCAATGTGCCCACACGGTCAGTGAAAACGCCATGTTTAGATTCACCATAGTTCGCGCCAAGTACGCGTAGACCACCGACGAGCACTGTCATCTCAGGTGCCGTTAACCCCATCAGTTGAGTTCGGTCGAGCATCAACTCCTCTGCTGGAACTTGGTAGTCCTTCTTCAAGTAATTGCGGTACCCGTCGTGTAAGGGCTCAAGTGGTTCAAAGCTCTCAGCGTCGGTCCACTCGTCGGTCGCGTCACCGCGCCCTGGCGTGAACGGCACAGTAAAATCGTATCCTGCTTTGTGCACAGCTTTCTCAACTGCGGCCGTGCCGCCTAAAACAATCAAGTCAGCAATACTAACAGGCTTTTCGAGTTCGCGTCGAACACGCTCTAAAGTCGCCAACACACGTTGTAATTTCTCGGGCTCATTACCGTGCCAATCCTTTTGTGGCGCAAGACGAATGCGGGCGCCATTAGCACCGCCACGATAGTCTGAGCCACGGAATGTACGTGCACTATCCCATGCCGTAGAAATCAACTCGTAATCGGTTAAACCGCTTTCAAGTAGCTTTTTCTTAAGCTCAGCCACTTCGCTATCAGACAGGCTGTAACCCACTTTCGGAATCGGATCTTGCCAGATCAAATCCTCTTCAGGTACATCGGCTCCAAGGTACCGATCTTTTGGACCCAGATCGCGGTGCGTCAACTTAAACCAAGCACGTGCGAACACTTCGGCAAAATAGTCGGGATTATTGTAAAACTTCTCAGAAATCTTACGATACTCAGGATCTTTAATCATCGCCATATCGGCGTCCGTCATAATTGGGTTATGGCGAATCGAAGGATCTTCTACATCAACGGGCTTGTCTTCCTCTTTGATGTCGATAGGTTCCCACTGCCAAGCGCCCGCCGGGCTTTTCTTAAGTTCCCAATCATAGTTGAATAACAAGTAGAAGTAGCCGTTATCCCATTGAGTAGGATGAGTTGTCCAAGCGCCTTCAATACCGCTCGACATTGTGTCACGACCCATGCCCTTGCCAGCGCTGTTGCGCCAGCCTAGGCCTTGCTCTTCCACATCGGCGGCTTCTGGTTCTGGACCTAAGTTCTCTTCCTTACCGTTACCATGACATTTACCAACCGTATGACCACCGGCTGTCAAAGCGACCGTTTCCTCATCATTCATAGCCATGCGTTTGAACGTTTCTCGCACGTCTTTCGCAGTACGCAACGGATCGGGTTGACCGTCAACACCCTCTGGGTTGACATAGATAAGACCCATTTGAACAGCGGCTAACGGATTCTCGAGTGACTCACGCTCTTGATCCGAGTCATAACGGTTCTTAGTTGCATCCAACCATTCTTTCTCACTACCCCAATAAATATCTTCTTCTGGATGCCAGATATCTTCGCGTCCCCCAGCGAAACCGAACACCTTAAGCCCCATTGACTCATAAGCCATGGTGCCAGCAAGAATGAACAAATCTGCCCAAGATAGCTTGTTGCCATATTTCTTTTTAACTGGCCACAACAGACGGCGAGCTTTATCCAAGCTGACGTTATCAGGCCAACTGTTTAACGGTGCAAAGCGTTGGTTACCTGTACCGCCACCGCCGCGACCGTCAGCGAGACGATAGGAACCTGCAGAGTGCCACGCCATACGAATCATAAAGCCACCATAGTGACCCCAGTCAGCTGGCCACCAAGACTTACTGTCGGTCATCAAGTCTTTTACGTCTTTCTTTAACTCTTCCAAGTTTATTTTTTTAAACTCTTCAGCGTAGTTAAAATCCGGATCCATTGGATTCGCTTTGGTATCATGCTGGCGCAGGATCTCGAGTTTGAGTGAGTTGGGCCACCAATGTGTATTCGTTTTTCCGGTATTGGTCATGCTACCGTGCATGACAGGACATTTACCTGAACTCATATGTCGCTTCCCTCTTTTCGTTGTGTTGAGATAACTACGAACCTTTCTACTGATTAGATTTATAGCACTCAGAGGGTAAATAGCCCAAGGTTATTAAAACGGTCACCTTAAAAGGTTTTTTCGATTAGAGTTTAAGGGATACTTGATCTTTGTTGATTTATTAAACAAACTAAATGATAACATACGCATTACTTTTACAAGCCCACTCTGCCTTATGAAACGATTTCTACTTTATTTTCTTGTTTTTGTGACCCCACTCGTATCAGCCAGCGATTTTGCGGGTATTTGGCGCGGTGAGCTTGAAGTTGGGCGCGGTGCTTCTATCGTATTAGGGTTTGATATCAATCAAGATACAGACGGTGAGATTAGCGTCTTTATCGACAGTCCTAATCAAGGCATGTACGATTTTCCAGCGTCCTCAGTCACTGTGAATAATAATCAGCTAACCATTAAAGTTGACAAGCTCAAAGCTCAATTTGTCGGTCAAGTTGATGACCAAGTATTGAACGGTGAATGGCAGCAAGGCCAAGCGACGCCGATTAAACTGACGCGTTTAAACAACGAAGACAAACAACGGCTGCGTTTTGAAGGGACCTACAAAGGCACATTAGAGATAAATACTCGCACAACATTACCCCTACAACTTAACATTGCGGTTGTCGCCGATGGGTACTTAGCGACCCTCGATAGCCCAGCCCAAGAGTCCTTTGGCATTCCAATTAATCAAATTAACATCGGTGACCAACAACTTACTTTTAGCTCTAGCCTGATTGGCGCATCATACACAGGCACTCTGACCAAGGATGGATCATCAGGTTGCTATCAAGGACAGTTTTCCCAGGGCGGGCAACTACCTCTTACCTTGTGTCTTGAGCAAACGCAGACCGCTTCGACCCAACAACAGTTAGACCCTGCCGGGTTCAACGTCGATGGTGCGGTGATCACTTATAATAATGACCGCTGGCAAATAAAACGATTTACTCACCAAGTACCTGCGGATGCTCAATTTGAGATTGGTTCAGTGACAAAAACTATGGTGGCGTTTTTACTGGCTAAGGATTTGGCAAATGGAGTATTAGCGAGTGATGCGCAGTTGGGTAACATTTGGGACGAGTTATCAAAACCGGTCAGTGAAATCAGTTTAGTTTCGCTTGCTACCCATTTTTCAGGCTTACCGCGTTTACCTGCCAACCTCGACGTCGACGACGATCAGAATCCGTATGCAGACTATCATCTCAATCAGTTATCGGACGCCCTTCGCGACACCGATTTAGCATCACCCGTAGGTTATCAGTATTCTAACTTTGGCTACTCCGTGCTCGCCGAAACATTGGTTGCTTTTCATCATCAATCGCTCGATACACTGCTCACTGAATCCGTATTTAGACCATTAAACATGAACCATAGTTATCTTGCTCTGGAAAATGAGGAGCATGTTAAAGCGCATATTCACGCGCTTGCTCAAGGACATCGGTTTGATGGTCGTTCAGCACCACACTGGTATTTCGATGCGATGGCGGGTGCTGGCGCCGTGGTATCCACGGTTGATGATATGGTTGCTTATTTAAAGCTGATGATGCAACCGCCCGACTCACAAACAGAAACCGTCGCGACCGTGTTAGCACCACGCGAATCACTCAGCCAACAAACGCAACAGGCACTGGGTTGGTTAATTCAACGCAACGGCCAACAAGAATGGGCTTGGCACAACGGTCAAACAGCGGGGTTCACCAGTTATGTTGGATTTACATTAGATGGTCGTCGCGGCGTCGTGCTACTGAGTAACCAGGCACGCCCAGTTACTCAGTTAGGTCAGCAGCTGCTGCTAGCACCTGCGGACTAATTACTCTAGGTTAAGCGGATCGTCCAACGACCGAGAGGGCTCAGTAAACCATTTCGGTCCCTCATCGGTCATATAAAAATGATCTTCTAACCGGACACCAAATTGTTCTGGCTGTATTAACATGGGTTCATTACTAAAACACATACCGCGCGCTAAAGGTGTTTCGTCTCCGCCCACTAGATAAGGCCATTCGTGTAAGTCCATGCCGATACCATGCCCTGTTCGATGAGGCACTCCCGGTAGCTGATAATCCGGTTTAAGGGATAAGCGAGCAAGCTCCTGCCGCACTGCGTCATCCACGCTAGAGCATGGCTCGCCTAGATGCGCCGAGTCGAAAGCGACTTGTTGCAATTGACGCTCATATTGCCAAAATTCACGTTGCTCAGACGTCGCTTCACCAAAAGCGTACGTACGCGTGATGTCAGAGTGATAACCATGCAACTTGCAACCTGTATCAATCAACACCCAGTCGTTAGCGTTCAAGTATTGTTCGTGCTGAACGCCGTGCGGATAGCTGGTTGCTTGACCAAATAGGACGATACAGAAAAAAGAGCCCGAAGCACCAACTCGACGATGTGCTTCATCAATGAATGTCCGCACTTCCGTCGCACTCATCCCCTCTTTCAGCATCGATGCTGTCGCGCGATGAACAGCAATCGTCATATCCATGGCAGTTTGAATGAGTGCAAGTTCGGCCTCTGACTTGTGCATTCGACATTCAGCAATAACTGTTTTGGCATCACATAACTGCTGTGCCGGGACGTATTCCTCCAGTCGAGCGACGAAACTGTAGGCCGTTGACTCGTCAATGCCCAGCCTTAATTTAGCGCCGAACGTATCCTTTAACGTGCTTGCCATCAGCTCAATGGGCGATTCATGCTCCTCCCACAGTAATGGCTCAAGGGGGACCTGCATCGCTTGCTTTAGTGAACCGAGTTCGAAAGCCGGAGCAATAAGCCGCGGTGTACCTTCAACTGGGATAATTGCCCCCACTAACCGTTCGCTCGGATACCAACGCAACCCTGTAAAGTACTCAAGATTCGTGCCCGCATTAAGATAAATAGCATCGATCCCCTGCGCTTTCATGAGAGTCTGAGCGCGCTCGATACGTTGATTAAACTCGTCAATACCAATTGGTTTAGCTCCCTTTGCCCTATTCACCAATTGAGTTAATGCTTCGTTCTGTGTTTGATAACCAATACCGCGCGTCATACTGCACTCCAGCCTTAAGTAATGAAAACTCAAATATTGAACAGCAAGGCTCGCATGGCGCAGACCAAAAGGCAAATCATTGCTTTTTGAATGCACACTCAGAAGGGTTTCAATTATTTAAAATAATAGTACAATAGATGCTATATTCATTCGAAAATATAGGGGTATCGTGTGTTCAACTTTGACATACTGAGTCAGTATTTTCTTGCGATTTATTTTACTATTATAGCCGTTCACTACAGTAGCGTTGCGCTTGGCCGAAAAGCAAGAACACAACAAAAACAAGTGCACGTAGGCAAGGCTCTGAGCGCACCATGGTGGATAAGACAAACCTTCAACATGTTTCGTTCGGCAATATTAGCCATTTGTATTGCTCGTTTACTGTGGGATATTGACACCCAGCTTGGCGTGATTGAGGTGATTTATCAGCCCGTAACCGTTTATTCTGGGGTTATTCTGATGCTTTGTTCGTTTTTCTTAGTAAGTTTTAGTCACGCTTACATGCAATCCCAGTGGCGTTCAGGCATTGATGAAGATTCGCAACACCCCCTGCTAGTGAGTGGTCCTTTTAAACGAACCCGCAACCCTATCTTTAAGGGCGTGTTGCTCGGTCAACTCGGTTTGTTTTTAACCTTCCCTTCACTATTTACACTCGTCTGCCTTATCACGGGCGTTACCATGATTTGTCTCCAAGTTCGTCAGGAAGAAATAGCGCTCGAAAAAAGCCATGGGGACGTCTATATCCAGTACAAGCAAAAGACACCGCGTTGGCTCTAATTCAGTGTTATAAATTGCACTGTTCACAGCGAGCTTGCCCGGTAACCCAGCGTGATATACGGTTACGATGTTTGGCAAATAATAAATAAGCTCGGTCAGCAAACCAACGGATCACAGGCCATCGCAGGGGCGCGATATAAGCGCCCTTCCCAACCGCCTGCCAAGCAGCGTGAGTCACATCAAGACCGTATATTGCGTTCCCATCGGCGTTGATACCATGTAAAAATTGATTGGCGGCATCTGGATCGATGTCGGGATACCGCGCACTGAAATCCTTCACATTAATATTTTCAAACGCCAGTTTGTTGTTGGTATCTAAACGCTTTAAGTGACGCATTTCCTTCACACATAAAGGGCATCCGCCATCATAAAAAATGAGCACCTTGCCACTGGTCTTTGGTTTACTTTTTGACACAAGACACCTCAAATTAGGTTTCAATTTGTTGCCTTTAAAATACGATTTATTCCAAGTTATCGATTAATGAGTCGAGCCATTTCTCAGTTAAAGCGTACACCGTTTGCGGCTTTTTACCGATAGCGAACATGATTATTCGAACTAATCTAGTCAACGAAAGTCACTTTAACTGAGAGTCTTTATGAAAGTTTTTTTTAATATTTCAGCATTCGCCTTAATTGCATCAGTTTCTTTTCCTAGTTTTGCTCAAAGCGCATTTACCATGCCCGCACAATCCCTCAACCAGTTAACATTTAGCGGTTTAAGTACTGAAACCGACTTAGATGGCGGCTCTAAACAAAATGCATTTGATGGTGGTGGCGCTCGTGCTGAACTTCAACTGCAATGGCAAAATGATTGGTACGTTGGTGTCTCAGGTCAATTTTCCGAAGTCAGCCATAACGACATTGACATGCTCACTGACCAAATGAGTGTACGACTAGGCACACAACATTTCTTATCAGCGAACACACGGTTGTTTTCAGAGTTATTCATACAACGTCTTACGGTTGAAGTTGACGACGGCACCACGCGTACAGAAGATCAAGAAACGGGTCCTGGCATTGAGCTCGGTATTGAACACCAAACTCAAACTCAGCTAACGCTATTTGCTTCTGCGAGCTATAGCCGCCTCACACGCGATGTGCGCTATTGGCAGACCGAATTGGGCGCGTTTTACATGATGAACCCACGCACTGCACTTGGCGTCAGCTATCAACGCCGCACTGCCTCTGATACCGACTATCGACAAGACAACTATCTTCTTAACCTACGTTTTTGGTTTTAAGTGGGGTTGTCCATCTGAACATGGCATACTTGGCATTTTGTGAGACAAGTATGCCCTATGGATCTTGACCATCAATGCCCCTGTGGTAGCGAAAAGAGTTTTAAACACTGCTGCCATTTGTTATTGAGTGATCGAACACTCGCACAAACCCCCGAACAACTCATGCGATCGCGTTATACGGCGTACGTAATTGGCGACTTGCCCTATATCCGCAAGACATGGCACCGAGATTACTGTCCCCCAGACCTATCACTTGAGGGATTACCTGAATTCATCCGTTTACAAATCGTATCTCACAGTCACTCAAATAACCGAGGTTACGTTCACTTTCGCGCATTCTATTATACGCGGGATGAACTCACATGGATGGAAGAGCAAAGTCAGTTTGTTAAGCTATCGGAGTGCTGGCTCTACACAACAGGAGAAGTAAAATAGCCGGCTCACCACTCAAACCCTCTGTCATTTGCTATAAAAACAAGGGTTTTTACTCGCGTGGGTGAACTGTTTACTCTAAACTTCGGTAAAATAAGTGTAAATTTGCAGAATGTACTCACTAATCACAACAAATAAAGGGGATGTCCATGAGCGAAAACAAGGATATAGATGAAAGTAAGGCGGAGAAGGATCCGATGATCCCGGATGGGGAAGTCAACCCCATCAATACCGATTACAAAGTTGGACAAGACAACGTCGTGATGAATTTAGGCCCGTTTGGATTAGACTTCCACAATCGGGTTTTTGCTGTTTCAGGCCTTGCAATCGTTGCATTCGTTCTCTTTGCTTTAATTTTCCAAGAACAAGCTGAACCATTATTTAGTGGAATTCGTGGTTGGCTTACATCAAATCTTGATTGGTTCTTCTTAAGCGCGGCTAATATTTTTGTCGTGGTTGCACTGGTCCTAATCTTTACACCACTCGGTCGCGTTCGCATTGGCGGCACAGAGGCCAAACCAGACTTCTCATACATGGGTTGGTTCTCGATGCTGTTTGCTGCAGGTATGGGTATCGGCCTTATGTTTTATGGTGTGTCTGAGCCGATTTCCCACTTCTCGTCTTCGCTCGGGGGTATCTCCATGGAAAATGGAGTGCGGACCGACTGGGCGCCATTAGGTGCTGCGGGCGGCAATGAAGCAGCTGCACGCGAATTAGGCATGGCAGCGACTATCTTCCACTGGGCACTTCACCCATGGGCTATTTATGCAATCCTAGCGTTGGGTCTAGCGATCTTCTCATTTAACAAAGGCTTGCCTCTGACTGTTCGTTCAATTTTCTACCCGATTTTGAAAGAGCGCGTTTGGGGATGGCCAGGTCACATTATCGATACCATCGCTATCTTAGCGACGCTATTCGGGCTTGCGACCTCGCTCGGGCTAGGTGCCTCACAAGCTGCCGCTGGACTCAACTTTCTGTTTGATGTACCCAAAGGGGATACGACAGAAATTCTTCTCGTTATGGGTATCACAGCCATCGCACTCACATCGGTGCTGGCAGGTTTAGAATCAGGTGTACAGCGTTTATCGCAGATCAATATGACGTTAGCGGCGCTACTCCTTCTATTCGTCATTATTGTCGGTCCCACGCTCGCAATTATCACTGGTTTCGGCGAAAACTTAGTCAACTACATTGCTAACCTACCTGCCTTATCTAATCCTGTAGGACGTGAAGACTTAAACTTCACTCAAGGCTGGACATCGTTCTACTGGGCTTGGTGGATTGCATGGTCACCGTTCGTTGGTATGTTCATCGCACGTGTATCTCGCGGTCGTACTGTGCGTGAATTCCTAGTATCGGTATTGTTGGTACCTTCACTGGCTTGTGTATTCTGGATGTCTGTATTTGGTAATATTGCTATTGAACAGGTGATTAACGGAGCACAAGACTTGGTTGACGCGGATCTTTCGTTGAAACTATTTGTTATGCTTGAAGGATTACCATGGGCGTCAGTGACTTCATTCATCGGAATCATACTGGTCATCGTGTTTTTCGTCACCTCGTCTGACTCAGGCTCTTTAGTTATCGACACCATCAGTGCGGGTGGTAAAGTTGAAGCGCCTGTACCCCAGCGTGTTTTCTGGTGTACCTTCGAGGGATTGGTCGCAATCGCCTTGATACTTGGTGGTGGACTTGTCGCACTACAAGCAATGGCTGTTTCTGCGGGTCTACCATTTACTATCGTATTATTGGCGGCCTGCGTCGCGGTTATTCAGGGCTTGCGTTCTGAACCACGAATCGGTAAAAACGGATAACACGCAGCTGTTGTCTTCAAACAAAAGCGGCGCACTAAGCGCCGCTTTTTTGTACCTGAGGTGATGTCATGGAAGCCGAACACGTCGAAATACTAAATTTCATTAAACAATATGCACCCTTCACTATTCTGCCCGAAGCGGAATTACAAACGATCTCACAACAAATCGAGGTCGGCTATTTTCAGAAGGGTGACCAGGTGCTTGATTACAACCAACCTATTTCTGATCTCCATGTGATTCGTAGCGGCGCCATAGAAACGTATAAACGCAACGGCGAACTTTTTAATCGCTTAAGTGCCGGAGGTTTTTTCGGTGAAGCCGGCTTATTACGTAAAGGCCGTGTACGTTATCCTGTAAAAGCGTTAGAAGACAGCCTGATTTACTATGTACCGGGTGCCCTATTTAATCGGCTTTACGACGAATACGACGCCTTTGCGGATGCGGTTGAGGTTGAAGAACATCAACGCGTTAATTTAGCCGTGCGCGAACGCGAGCAGCGTAACGATTTATTTATTGAAACCGTCGAAACATTGTTGAGTCGCCAGCCTGTTATTATCGAGTCTGATGCCAGTATTGTAGAGGCCGCTCAAAAAATGACTGACGAGCAAGTTTCGTCATTACTCATTTGTGGTGATAACCCTGATGACGTACTCGGTATTATTACCGACAAAGATTTACGTAAGCGTGTACTCGCCGTTGAACGTTCTCCCAGCGATCCCGTACGTGACGTGATGTCCTCGAATTTAGTTTATATTGAGCATAATCAACGCATATTTGAAGCGATGTTAACCATGCTGAGGACTAACCTGCATCATTTACCTGTATTAAAAAAACAGCGCTTGATCGGTGTTATTGCCTTATCTGACGTCGTGCGTCACGAATCGAAATCAAGTCTGTACGTAGTCAGTAGTATCTTTAAACAAAATACGTTTGAAGAGTTGGCGCAGTTAAAAGAGAGTGTAGAAGCAAGCTTTGTGCGTTTGGTCAACGAAGACGCTAATTCACGAATGATTGGCTCAGCCATGGCCACCATCGGTCGTAGCTTCAAGCAACGCCTTTTGGAGTTAGCGGAAATCGAATTAGGCCCACCACCCATTCCCTACTGCTTTCTCGCACTTGGTTCAATGGCGCGTGATGAACAATCTATCGTAACCGACCAAGATAACGCACTGGTATTACACGACGACTTTAACCCTAAAGAACACGATGCCTATTTCAAAGCTTTGGCTAAGTTTGTCTCGGACGGTTTGCATGAATGCGGCTATACGTACTGCACAGGTGGTATTATGGCAACCAATAACCAGTGGCGACAACCGCTGCGCGTTTGGAAGAAATACTTCACCGACTGGATTGATAACCCCTCTCCCGAGCGCTTACTGCACTCCTCTATCTTTTTTGACTTAGACGGCGTATGGGGTGAGTTTAGCTTTGCCAAACAACTGAATGAATTAATTCGTGTAAAAGCCAAAAATAATAAACGTTTCTTAGGCTCTATGGCGCGTAATGCGTTGAGTAGAACGCCACCGCTCGGCTTTTTCAAAGATTTCGTGATGGAAAAGGACGGTAAGCACCGCGACAGTATCAATACGAAGCGCCGCGGCACAGCACCGGTGGCTGACCTGATTCGCGTGCATGCGCTGGCGGTCGGCTCGACTCAACGTAACTCGTTCGCTCGCTTAGAGGACATAATGGAGGCCAACATACTCCCCAAAGGTCGTGGACCGGATTTACGTGACGCCCTTGAATTAATCTCAATGGTGCGTATTCGACACCAGGCTATTGCCCTAACGGAGGGCGACACGCCCGATAATAATGTCGCACCAGAGCAACTTTCAGACTTTGAGCGTAAAAACCTAAAGGATGCGTTTCAAATTCTCAGCAATGCACAGAAATACTTACGTTACCGCTATGCAGGAGGCTAAGCCGGCATGTTTTACTTAAAACCGCGTGAGGTGATTAACTCCGACGCTGAGCGCGATTGGTCGACGGACTTTGCCACTTGGGCAGCGCACGTCAAAACGCCGATGTTTAAACACTATTTTGAACAGGGCATGGTTAATAAAGAGACCTTGATTAAAGACGCACCGATGGTCGCTGTTGATTTCGAGACCACCGGCCTAGATTGCCAGCGTAACAGCATCGTTAGTATCGCTGTCGTCCCCATGACAACACAGCGTATTTTTATGTCACAAGCGCGGCAGTGGGTCGTCAAACCACGACAAGACCTAACCGACGAATCGGTAGTGATTCACGGCATAACTCATTCTGATATTCAATCAGCACCGGATATCGAAGATATTTTACCTGAACTGCTTGAGTTAGTTGCAGGCAAGGTCTGGGTAGTACATTACAATGGCATTGAGCGCCCTTTTCTGCAAAAAGCGATGGATGCACGATTTGATGAGCATATTCACTTCCCTGTCATCGATACCATGGCCATTGAAGCCCGCTTTCATCGTCAACGGCGGTCATTATGGTCAAAACTAATGGGCAAACAGCCTTTATCCATCCGTCTTGCGGACAGTCGCGAGCGCTATAACCTGCCCTTTTACGCACCCCATGATGCGCTCACCGATGCGCTTGCATGTGCTGAACTTCTGCAGGCACAAATCCGACATCGCTACAGTCTCGACACACCACTTCAAGACATCTGGCTTCCCTAATCCAACGTGCAACTATGCAACACGTTTCGGTGGTGTCACCACCAAGTCTTCTATAATCTGCACGTTGTTGGTAGTGCTTACAGGACGCTCGTGACGTTGCAGTGGCAACTGCGCTTGTACGGAGCGAGCAAGCGTCTGATATTCACTGAGTACTTGAAACAACCAGATCTCGCCGTGCCACTGCAGTTCGTGCTGGGTAAGGTAGCTAAGCGCAGATTGCGCCTGCTGACTTTGAGCAACATTAATAAAGAACTGATCAACATCTTGTTTTAATTGGCGTTGCTGGGTCTCGAGTATCTCATCGTCAAACTGCTCGGTCGCTTGCGCTGATTCACTCAAAGGTGTTTGTTCACCACGCAAATGCCGCGTTTGCTGTAATGCATCATGCAAAGCCGCTAAGGTTTCACGCTGAGCATCTGAATTGTGGACATCGACATGCGCTGCTGCGCGAATAGCACGAGCTTGATTAAACAGCGTCGGTACCTGACTCTGTTCGGTATAATCACTGATCTTGAGTTCGGGATGCTGACGAAGAAACTGCGCCATATTACCAACCAATAAACTGCGCGACTGTTGCTCACGAAAGCGACTCATTAATTCAATCATACGGTGTTGAATTTCTAGCATGCTGGCGCGCTGCAAGCTCGTGCGTCGCTGTAACTGAACGACTAAAAGGTGCCGCAGCTTTACATGACCATCCGCGAGCGCAATACACTCGTCGTAGTCAATCATTGATAGACCTTCGAGCAAGCGTTCAATTTGATTCTGCGCGCGTTGATTTTCAGCCACCTTTTCGTCAAGGTTAGCGGCAAAACCAAAATCGGTATTCAGGCGATTCCATAAGCTGTGAATCGCCTCATCAAACTCAGCTACCAAATCATGTACACGCTCTTCAATCACCTGTAGTTTCAACTCTGCCAGATAGATATCGCTGCGCTGCTGCGCTTTTCTGAATGCATCCACCTGACCACGAATCGCTTCAAGCTTATCCGCGACGTCCGCTTGAATGGAACGCCGCCGCTCGTCCACAACCAAATTAGCAATCAGTTGTGCAACAGGTGCTCGTAAACGATATCCTTGGCCGCTCTCGGGCTGATAAATGATACGTGCATTTAAAAGGTTGCGTAATACACCCTCATTAACGCTGAGCTCATCTAAAACACCGGTTTGGTACGCCTGCATTAAAATAGCTGCGTGCCGACCTATCAGATTAAGTCGCTTTTCACCTTGCTCGATTCGCTGATCAGAAACATTTATTTGCTCGCCCGCCATTTACAGTAAAGCCTCTTGCTCTGGTTTTTCGTCAACTGGTAAATTTTCTTCGTCACGAATGAAGCGAATCACAT
Organism: Idiomarina sp. D18; assembly: GCF_057748155.1. Classification (NCBI taxonomy): domain Bacteria; kingdom Pseudomonadati; phylum Pseudomonadota; class Gammaproteobacteria; order Alteromonadales; family Idiomarinaceae; genus Idiomarina; species Idiomarina sp. D18. Next base: position 919,984 of record NZ_CM173240.1, on the reverse strand, counting down.
CAATCAAATAATCCACTTTCCCAGTTACAATAAAGTAAGGTCTGTCACCATGAGGCTGCATTAAATAACCATGCTCGACCAACCGCTTAGCGATTTGCTTGATTTGCGCATCGACGGTTTCAGCTTGCGAGTTAAAAAAGCGATCACGCGCTAAGTTTGCTAGCCGTTGCTTTAAGCTTGGATTGTCCTCACAGGCCATCACCCACTCTGGCAGTTTTACCGTATCGCCCGGTACCAACGTACTATCATGACCGAGTGCTTCTTGCGTCAAGGTGAGCCACTCTAGTAACGGCATCAATGTAGCCAGAGTCTGAGTAAACTGTTGACGTAAATGCTCGCGCCCCTGCTTATCAAGCTGCTGATAGCTCAAGAAAAATACACTGCCGTCCGCCGCCTGGCTCACTGTCCTGTTCAGCGGCCGTAAATAATCATTTATCTGATTTTGTAATGTCTCATCCTGTAACTGCTGGTGATACTCTGGAAAACGTTGGGTACAGATAAACTCGCCCGCCAGTAGCGTCTCGATAATGGGACCAAATGTCATCATACGTGGTGCTCCTGTTGAACAAGGTAAGCCAGCTTCTCAGATAATCCAGAAACCTTTGGTTGAATGCGTTTCAACTGTCCTTTTCCCACCTTATCTGGATGTGCCTCAATTAAGTAACGATGCTTAAATAGCATCAAAACATCAGACTCAGGATTAGGAAAGGCGCCTACAATTTGAATGTGATTGCTATCACACGCATCAAAAAGTTTCTCGACGTTGTGATAGGCCAAGGTACCGATTTCGTCAATCGGCCAATGGAGCGTTATCGCCTCGCTATCCGTGCGCAACAAACGTGTGAAGGCTAATAAGAATTTACACAAGATCAGATAAGCCATTCCATGGCTCGACGATTCAGCAAGCTGGCGATCATTCCGAATCACAAGCTCATTGCCAGCTTCGGTCAAGAACAACTCAATCTTCAATAATGATTCGATACTGTATTTTTGATCGGCCCGCAAAATATCGGCGACCATTCCCAACTGCAACAAGTAGTCTTCGTTTGGGAGTCTATCGCCGGACTGCTGCCATTGCTCATAACTTGCTACAAACTGTGTGAGCGGTTCCCAAAATCCCAACGCATCGATAGTTGAACTGATTTTTACTTCGGCGCGGTCAATACCAGACAGTGATAATTCATTACCCACCGCATCCGTTAAACGACGACTGTATTGAGCCACGCGTTTATGGATATCATTGAACACAGTAAAGAAGTCGACTAGATCTTTACTAATATTATGACCGGTCGCCAATATCGCTTGCTGATGTTCCTCAAGGTAATTCAGCATGGCTTGGTACAGCGCTAAATTGGAAGCAATATCGTCACCTACATTCATGCGTTCTCGACTTTCTTCCATGAAGTTAAGGAAATCAGTTTGGGCATCACGGCGCAATTGATTATCAAACTGACGAAGCTGCTCATTCAGCACTTTATCACTATGCAAAAAGCGCTCATATACGTCGTCGCAGCGTCCTATAAGTTCACTACTATCACTGTGTTCTAGCGACCCTTTTTGCCTGCTCTGTTGTAACTCGGGTGTCAAAGTCGGTATGTGTTCGAGCTTGTTTACACTCTCTCGCAAACGCTGTAAGAGCGTAGTGGACTGCTCTAACGTTAACTGGGTACGCTGACGTTGCTCGACATCTTGGGCCTTGCTTTGCTCAAAGGCATCTTTAGCCAAGCGTTTTTTATCTTCAAGCGCGAGAATTTCAGACTGCAGCTGTTGCTCTCTCTGCTGCCATTGTGGACGTGCCGACTGCCAAACTGACTCTTTAAAGTGGCGATACTCTCGCACTAGTTCTTGGCGCTCAAGCGCTTGCTGTATCGCTTCGTTTAGCTGTTCCTCACGCTGCTTTAACTGGTTAATATCGTGCTCATTAACGCCCTGCTGGGCAAGCTTGTCACTGAATGCACGTTCCAATGCTTTAATGTCATCTTTGAGTTGTGCACGTTCCTCAGCCTGCTGCTGCCGCTCAAAGTCTTGAGATTCGTGCAATTGCGCAACCGCGTCTTGCTGCTCCGCTTTTAACTCTATCTCAGCGCTACGCTGCTGTTCTATCAATTCTTGCGCACTGAATTCAATATGTTCATTAAGGCTCTCCAAGCGTTCCTCAAGTGTCGCTTTCTGCGCACTTAGTTGTTCAGTCCGTTCAGAGATTTGTCGTTTGATCGCTGCTTTTAAGCGCGCTTGCGCATCGAGTGCATATTCTAATTCACGTTGCTGCTTGTGAAGCTGTTGCTGCACCATTCTTAGCTGCGCCTCGGCATCAGTGACATGTTCAGTTTCACGCGCTAACTGTTGTTCGGTTTCGTCGACGCACTTAATCAGTGACTGTTGTTGTTTTTGCAACCGTTCTAGTTCAGCTCTACCCTCTGTGTCATCGTGATAGGTCGCTTCAATCGCCGCAAGATCAAGCTGCAAGCCAAATACACTGGTGTTATCTTGTCCAAGCACGGGATTCAGATCAGTTCGCTCTAACAACGCGGGTGAAATGACCTTACCAATCGTCTCATGCCACTCCGGTGCTTGGCTATGTAAAAAGCCTCGTAAACTATCGGGTTCGGGCTCAAGCTCAATGCTCTTTTGCTTAATTGCGATCTTGACCGAAGCGAGTTGCTCACGCTCACGATTAAGTTCTTCGCTGACGCGTAAACGGTTGCGTTGGGCTAAGTTTAATTGCTCACGCGCATGCTCCAGTTGGTCGCGCTGCAACGTCAGCTGCTCTTGCGCGTCAGCGACGCGTTCAACCATCGCATCCAATTGCTGTTGCTCTTCCGCATTGGCATTATGACTCTGTTCAGAGTGAAGCGCAGCCAACTTGAGTTTGACCGCCTCGCGCTCATCGCGCCAACGTTCGGTTTGTTCATTGCGACGCAGTTGATGTTGCTCACGGAGCGCGGCCAACACCTCACTGTGGCTCGCGTGCAGTTCAGCAAGCTCAGTAGCAAGCCCATCGAGTTTGGCTTGATGCTTACCATCACGGCGCTGCTGTCGCTCAGTCAGCTTGAGCTTCTCGCTATCCAGTTGTTGGCGTTCACTCTGATGCGCCTCAAGTAACACAATACGCTGTTGCTTAACTTCATCAGCTTGCTCCCGCAAGGCTGGCAAACGCTCAATTTTGTGTTCCCACTCCTCAATATTCGCATCGCGAAAAGCATCGGCTTTACTTTGAGCTTCATCTAACTGCCGCTCTACTTGCTTAAGCTCAGCCTTATGTTCGCTTAGCGTTTCATTAACTTGGTCACGTTGCTGTTCATAATCGGCCGTACGTTGACTGATCCGTTGTTCTATCGTTCTTAACGTTGCTTTTAAATCACGTTCTTGATCGGCTAACTGCTCTCTATGCTCAAGCAATAAAGGTTGAATAGCCCAAAGCTCTGCTAACTCATCGCCATAGCGATGAGCACCGCTTGAGAGTTTGGTGAAAGCGGCCTGTAGATCATCCAAGCGCATCGTTTGCCGCATTTGTTCAATCCATCTGCGGATCTTTTCACCACGAATCGAACTGTGGGGGACAGCATGTCCGTCTTCTTCTAGAATCGCTGCTAACATGCTACGTAAAGTATCCATTTTGCCTTCTTTAGCATGCACAGCACTGACCAGTTTTTCGATATGACGTAATTTATGAGGCGCTTTCACCAACGCAAAGCGTGCCGCCAATTGACGCAGTTTTACGCTATCTTTTTGGGTATGTTGCAACGCTTGTACATCATTTTGAATCAGCGTACGAAACTCGCTTGTTGCACTAATTTTATGGCTAAAAAGATGCCCTTTCGCGCGCAATCGCTTCAACCACTCCTGATAGTCAACCGCAATCACTTTATCACCTTGCTCGTCGAGGTAATCTTGTGGGCAATATTCAGCATCGATAAAACGGTAATCAACGCCATCGTTACGTTTGGTCAACACCACTTGGACGTCGCGTTGCGCCGCAGACTGATATGAATAAATAATGTAGCTATTACTATACGGCAGATAGAACTTGTCAAAGTTGTCGCGGGTTTTAGGCACCACTTTATTGGGTTGCTCGCCATAAAACACGGGGATCATACGTTGTAACGTGGTTTTCCCCGACGCGTTACTACCACAAATATTGGTGTGCCCTTCTAAATCCAGTTCCACGATACCCGGGAGGTGACCGTTAATCATAATTATTTTTTTAAGACGAGCCGCATTACCTGCCATATTGTTCCTCGTAACACCTTCACCAAAGCCGTTAATGATAGCATGCATTCTGCATCGTGAGCGATGCACTAACGGACAATTTACATCCGTTAAAACCATAAAAAAAGCGCCCCAAAGGACGCTTTCAGCAATCGTTATGAATTAGCGGGTCATTAATCCAACACCTCTGCAGGTACTCTCACCCAGCCTTCCATAAGCACACGTGCACTTCGACTCATAATGGCTTTGACAGCACGCCATTCACCATCTTTTAGGAGCGTTTCAGCACCGACTTGCAACGTACCCGACGGATGACCAAAGTTGACCATCGTGCGCTCACCGCCACCGGCGGCTTGGTTTACTAATGTACCTGGAATAGAAGCGGCTGTGCCAATTGCCACCGCAGCCGTTCCCATCATCGCGTGATGTAGTTTACCCATCGACATAGCACGGACAAGCAAGTCAACATCACCGGCCTCAATCACTTTACCGCTCGAGGCGGTGTAGGTCTTACCGGGTGCTACAAAGGCTAATTTCGGCGTATGTTGACGCTGCGCGGCTTCTTCTACTTGATCGATCAATCCCATGCGAACCGCGGCATGAGCCCGAATCGTCTCGAGTCGCGTCAAGGCTGCTGCGTCACCATTTATCGCTTCTTGCAACTCAGTTCCCTCGTAGCCTAACGCCTCGGCGCGCAGAAATACGGTAGGAATACCCGCATTGATAAAGGTAGCCTCTAAGGTTCCGACGCCAGGCACCTCAAATGTATCGACAAGATTTCCGGTGGGAAACATCTGCTCACCATCGGCGGAGGGATCCATAAACTCGATCGCGACTTCAGCCGCTGGAAACGTCACACCATCAAGCTCAAAGTCACCCATTTCTTGTACTTGTCCGTCTTGCATCGGTACCTTATTGACAATAGTTTTGCCAATGTTTGCCTGCCAAATACGGACTTCAGCGATACCGTTTTCCGGCACGCGATCGGCGTCAACGAGGCCTTGAGTTATTGCAAAAGCCCCCACCGCAGACGACAAATTACCGCAGTTACCGCTCCAGTCAACAAAGGGGGTATCAATCGATACCTGACCAAATAGGTAATCAACATCATGGTTGGGTTGCGTGCTTTTCGACACGATGACCGTTTTACTGGTGCTTGATGTCGCGCCGCCCATACCATCAGTATGCTTAGCGTAAGGATCGGGGCTGCCAATCACGCGCATCAGAAGTGCATCGCGCACCTTACCTGGCTGCTGCGCGGCCTCAGGTAAGTCCGCTAAGTTAAAAAATACACCTTTTGAAGTCCCGCCACGCATATAGGTGGCGGGAATTTTCAACTGTGGCCTAAATTTCATATCAACTTGCCTCAGCCTCAAGAAAGTCTTGTGCAAACCGTTGCAGCACACCACCCGCCGAATAAATGGATACTTCTTCTTTGGTATCCAAGCGGCAGATCACGGGCACTTCAATATCTTCACCATTGGCTCGGTGAATCATTAAACTCAGTCGCGCACCAGGAGCCGGTTCGCCCTTAACATCATAGGTTTCAGAACCATCAAGTGCTAATGTCTTGCGGGTTGTGCCCTCTTCAAACTGCAGCGGCAAGACGCCCATACCAATTAAGTTGGTACGATGAATACGCTCGAAACCTTCTGCGACGATAGCTTCAACCCCAGCTAAGCGGACACCTTTAGCGGCCCAGTCGCGCGATGAACCTTGACCATAGTCAGCACCTGCCACGATGATCAATGGTTGCTTTTGAGTCATGTAGTGCTCAATCGCTTCCCACATGCGTACGGTTTTACCTTCAGGTTCAATCCGTGCCAACGAACCTTGAATCACATTGCCAGCATCATCCCGCACCATTTCGTTAAACAATTTCGGGTTGGCAAACGTTGCACGTTGAGCCGTTAAATGATCGCCACGGTGGGTCGCATAAGAGTTAAAGTCTTCTTCTGGCAAGCCCATTTTAGCGAGGTATTCACCCGCTGCGCTGTCAGCAAGAATCGCATTCGAAGGTGACAAATGATCCGTAGTGATGTTGTCGCCAAGTACCGCTAAAGGACGCATCCCTGTTAAGCTTGGCTTAGCGGCCAATGCACCTTCCCAGTACGGGGGCCGACGGATGTATGTCGACATTTCACGCCAATCATAGAGTGGGTTAATATCGTCACCGTAATCGACCGAAAGATTAAACATCGGATCGTACACTTTCCGGAACTGCTCAGGCTTAACGCTCGATTTAACGATAGCGTCAATTTCTTCGTCACTTGGCCAGATGTCTTTTAACGTGACTGCGTTGCCGTCAGTGTCATAGCCCAACACGTCTTTCTCGATATCAAAGCGCATAGTGCCCGCAATCGCATAAGCAACAACCAATGGCGGTGATGCTAAGAACGCTTGTTTTGCATAAGGGTGAATCCGACCATCAAAGTTACGGTTACCCGATAGCACTGCTGTCGAGAATAAATCACGGTCGATAATTTCTTGTTGGATCTTAGGATCAAGTGCACCACTCATACCGTTACAGGTCGTGCATGCAAACGCCACGACACCAAAACCGAGTGTTTCCAGCTCTGGCAACAATTGCGCTTCTTCTAAGTACATCTTAACGGTCTTAGAGCCCGGTGCGAGTGAGCTTTTTACCCATGGCTTACGCGTTAAACCCAATTTATTGGCGTTACGCGCTATCAAGCCCGCCGCAATCATATTGCGTGGGTTACTGGTGTTTGTACAGCTCGTAATAGCTGCGATAATTACCGCGCCATCAGGCATTTTTCCATCTTCAGGTGACTCAATATGCTTCGCCACTCCCCGCTCAGTCAACTCGCCAGCGGGCAACAATGAGTGAGGATTAGATGGACCGGCTAAGTTACGTTTTACTTGGCTTAAGTCAAACGTTAGAACGCGCTCATATTCTGCGGTCTCAAGACTATCGCCCCATAACCCTGTCTCTTTGGCGTATTGTTCCACCAACTCAACCTGATCGTCATCACGTCCGGTTAATTTAAGATAATCAATGGTCTGCTCATCGATGTAGAACATCGCTGCCGTGGCACCGTATTCTGGCGTCATATTAGAGATGGTCGCCCGATCGCCGACAGTCAGGGCTTTAGCACCTTCACCATAAAATTCGAGGTAAGCACCGACCACACGTTCTTTACGCAGGAACTGAGTCAATGCGAGTACCAAATCGGTGCTGGTAATGCCTGGCTGTAACTTACCAGTCAATTCAACGCCCACGATATCGGGCAAGCGTAGATAAGATGCACGCCCAAGCATGACACTCTCAGCCTCAAGACCGCCCACACCTACCGAGATGACACCCAAGGCATCAACCATCGGCGTGTGGCTGTCCGTGCCTACGCAGGTATCTACAAAGGCGACATTGTCACGCACTTGCACAACCGGTGACATCTTCTCCAAATTGATCTGGTGCATGATGCCGTTACCTGGAGGGATAACATCCACGTTTTTAAACGCAGTTTTAGTCCAGTTAATGAAGTGAAAGCGATCATCATTGCGACGGTCTTCAATCGCACGGTTCTTCTCGAACGCGTCCTTTTCAAAGCCTGCGTGCTCCACCGCGAGCGAGTGGTCAACAATCAACTGAGTGGGAACCACCGGGTTCACTTTTGCCGGATCACCACCTTTCTCAGCGATAGCATCACGCAACCCCGCTAAGTCGACCAACGCGGTCTGACCTAAGATATCATGGCAAACGACACGGGCTGGAAACCACGGAAAATCATACTCACGTTTGCGGTAAATTAATTGCTCAAGTGACTGTTTAAGAAGCTCCGGTTCACAGCGGCGCACCAAGTTCTCGGCAAAGACACGACTTGAGTACGGTAGCTTGTCGTAGGCGCCCGCTTCTATATCTTCCACCGCCGCTCGAGCATCAAAGTACTCGAGCGTGGTGCCTGTTAACGATTTACGATAATTCGAACTCATCCCACCACCTACTTATCGTTCGCTGATAGCGGGTACTGGACGCGCTTCTGGACCGGTGTAATCCGCCGAAGGACGAATGATACGGTTGTTTGCACGTTGTTCTTTCACGTGTGCCGTCCAACCTGTAACACGTGACATCACAAAGATTGGCGTAAATAGTTTTGTAGGAATGTTCATATAGTTGTAGGCTGACGCGTGGAAAAAGTCCGCGTTCGGGAACAGCTTCTTCTCACGCCACATGACTTCTTCACAGCGCACTGAAACATCATACAAGCGAGAATCCCCATTCTCTTCGGCAAGCTTCTTAGACCATGCTTTGATGATGTCATTGCGTGGGTCAAACTCGCGATAAATCGCATGACCAAAGCCCATGATCTTTTCTTTACGCTCGAGCATACCCATGAGTGTTTTCTCAGCATCTTCTGGATCTTTCATGTCCTCGATAAGCTCCATTGCTGCTTCGTTGGCACCACCATGCAGTGGACCACGCAATGAACCGATCGCACCGGTCACACACGAGTGAATGTCAGACAACGTCGATGCACATACACGCGCTGTGAAGGTTGATGCATTGAACTCGTGCTCTGCATACAAGATCAACGACGTGTTCATCACGTCAGCATGTAATTTAGACGGTGATTCATCATGCAATAAGCGTAGGAAGTGCGCTCCAGTGGACTGCTCTTCAGAGTCAGTATCGATACGCACGCCATCGTGCGTAAAGCGGTACCAATACAACACCATACCTGGGAAAGTTGCGATCATACGTTCAATTTTATCGTCCGCTTCATCGAAGCTTTCTTCAGTCTCGAGGTTGCCTAACATTGAGCAGCCTGTACGTAGCACGTCCATCGGATGCGCTTCTTTTGGAATACGCTCCAGTACGTCTTTGACTTCCTGCGGTAGGATGCGCATGGATTTTAGACGCTTACGGTATGCATCTAATTCAGCTTGATTAGGCAATTCACCTTTCGCGAGCAAATACGCGACTTCTTCAAAGCTCACCTTCTCCGCTAACTCTTTAATGTCATAGCCGCGATAAGTGAGGCCAGAACCTGATTTACCCACGGTACATAGTGCGGTTTCACCCGCTGATTGGCCACGTAATCCTGCACCACCTAGTTTTTTCTCTGCCATGGTTTTATTCCTTCTTAATTTGTTGTGATTGACTTGCGCCTAAGGCGCAAGCTACATAATCAATTCTTGCGCCTTAGGCGCAAGCTACCGAGCTTATTTTTTGAATAGGTTGTCTAGTTTTTCTTCGAACTCATGGTAGTTCAAAAATTCATAGAGTTCTGCACGCGTTTGCATATCATCAACAACCGCTTTCTGATCGCCGTTCTCAAGAATACTATTGTAGACATTTAACGCTGCTTTGTTCATCGCACGGAATGCGCTCAACGGATACAATACAATATCGACACCGACGTCAGCCAGCTCTTGCTTATTGAACAATGGCGTTGCTCCGAATTCGGTAATGTTAGCCAATACTGGCACATCAAGCGCTTCAGTGAAGGCTTGATATTGCTCCAGTGTGTGCACCGCTTCTGCAAAAATCGCATCCGCACCCACGTCGACACACGCTTGCGCGCGCTCAATGGCAGCATCTAAGCCTTGTTGCTGTAACGCGTCAGTACGCGCCATAATTAGAAACTGGTCATCAATACGGGCATCAACGGCCGCCTTAACGCGGTCAACCATCTCAGCTTGAGTAACGATCTCTTTATTTGGGCGGTGACCACAACGCTTTTGCGCAACTTGGTCTTCAATATGAATACCCGCTGCACCTGCACGCGTCATTTCTTTAACAGTGCGTGCGATATTGAATGCACCACCCCAGCCTGTGTCGGCATCAACTAATAATGGCAAGTCTGAAGCGCCGGTAATACGGCGAATATCTTCGCACACGTCATTCAGTGAAGTCATACCCAAGTCAGGTAAACCAAAAGAGGCATTAGCAACACCTGCGCCCGACAAATAAAGCGCTTTGTGGCCCACTTTTTCAGCCATCATGGCTGTGTAAGCGTTAATCGTACCGACGATCTGCAAAGGATTTTCTTGTTCAATTGCACGACGCAGTTTTGCGCCCGCACTTTGGATTCCGTTACTCATTATCACTTCTCCTGTTGTGCTAGTTTAATTTCGATGTTTTTACGCGACGCGCTAATATGACGCCGCATCAATAAGTCCGCGAGTTCACCGTCACGATTGCCAATGGCGGTCAAAATCGCTTTATGCTCATCAAAGGCGCGTGAAACACGAGGTCCATTCATCCCCATCTGGACGCGATACATCCTGACCAAATAGTAAAGTTCATCACAGAGCATATTTATCAGATAGGGATTCTTGCTCCCTAAGATGACACGATAATGAAAGTCCAAATCGCCCGCTTCTTGATAGTAACTTTCACCTTCGCGCACGCGCTGATGCGCCAAGTGTTGATCAAGCAAACTCTGAAGTTGCTCGATTTCCTCGGTTGCCATGTACTCGGCAGCCAACCGACACGCTAACCCTTCTAATTCTTCACGAATTTGATATAAATGGATGAGTCCTTGATAAGATAGCTGAACGACACGGGCTCCGGCATTTGGCGTTCGTTCAATGAGATGGCAGCGCTCCAACCGAGCAAGTGCCTCGCGCAGAGGTGCACGGCTGATGTTAAATTTACGAGCAAGCTCAGGCTCGCTAATTTTGCTCCCAGCGGCAATTTCGCCCTCGACCACGGCTCTTTGAATCTGAACAAGAACCCGGTCAGCGGAGGTTACAGCTGGTTTGGCAATAGGTGAAAGCACTTCCATATGAAATTGTCGACATAATTAAGTGTTGTCACTATTCTGCCCGATCATTTAAGTATATTACAAGCATATTTATAAAGTATTGTCGACAATACTGGAAAGATTGCTTTTCAGTTGAAGACCTTCACTATAATTTAAGACGTCAAATTTCGGAGAAGATTATGTTTGAGTGGATCGCCATGCCCGAGGCATGGATTGCATTGGCTACACTGACCGCATTAGAAATTGTACTGGGCATTGATAACATTATTTTCATTTCTATTTTAGTTGGTCGTTTGCCTGAACACCAGCGGAACCGAGCTAGAACGCTGGGCCTAATATTAGCAATGGGCACGCGACTATTGCTTTTATTCTCCCTCACTTGGGTCATGTCATTAACAACTCCCTTATTCGACGTCCTTGGTAAATCAATCTCGGGGCGTGATCTCATCTTACTGCTGGGTGGCTTATTCTTACTTGGCAAAAGTACCTTAGAGATACACCATGCGCTTGAAGGCGAGTCGAGCGAGGGACACGGTGCTGTACAAGCCAATTTTGTCGCTATACTGGTGCAAATTGCAGTGCTCGATATCGTATTCTCACTTGATTCAGTCATTACTGCGGTCGGTTTAGCGGATCATCTGTCGGTCATGGTGATTGCGGTTATCCTATCCGTTGGCGTCATGCTGATTGCGGCTAAGTCGGTTTCAGATTTTGTCGACAAACACCCCACTATTAAGATGTTAGCGTTAAGTTTCCTCATTTTGATTGGCATGACCTTAGTTGGCGAGGGAATGGGCTTTCATGTGCCTAAAGGGTATGTCTATTTTGCCATGGCGTTCTCACTTGCGGTGGAATTTTTAAACATCCGCGTGCGTGCCAAAAAACGGGCTTCAGAACCTGTACAGCTGAGAAAGTCTATCCCGGGGGACAGCCAACCCAAAAACCAATAAATTCATCGCTAAAGGTTTTAATCATGGGCATTGGCTAGTAAAGTATGACCACTTTTTTCGACTTCGACCAAAGTCGAATGGGTCAACATTAATTTTTATAACAAACGGATAATTAAAATGGATCCAAAAAATATTGTCGACAAAGACGCTAGTTTTTTCGGACAGCCAGGGGGACTTCAAACCCTGTTCTTTACCGAAATGTGGGAGCGCATGAGTTACTACGGCATGCGCGCGTTGCTCGTGCTGTTTATGACCGCCTCAATGCAAGAAGGTGGACTTGCCATTACCGTCGCCTCCGCTACAGCAATTTACGGTCTTTATACCGGTGCTGTTTATTTCATGGGTCTTCCTGGTGGTTGGATTGCTGACCGCCTTCTGGGTGGCCAACGCGCAACCTGGTATGGTGGCATTATCATCATGCTGGGCCATATCGTACTGGCAATCCCAAGCGAAGCCAGCTTCTTTATCGGTATGATCCTCGTTGTTCTTGGAACAGGTCTTCTCAAACCGAATATCACGGCGATGGTGGGTCAACTGTATAGTTCAAATGATGACCGTCGTGATGGTGGCTATACCCTTTACTACATGGGTATTAACATTGGTTCTATTATCGGTTACTTCGTTACCGGTTACTTGCAAGAAAATGCCGGTTATCACTGGGGCTTTGGTGCTGCAGCCGTCGGTATGGCTTTTGGCCTAATTCAATACAAATTGACACAGCCCAAGTTAAAGGGTGTTGGCGAGAAGCCAGCTAAACCGATGAGCGCAGGTGCTGCCAAGCGTAGCTGGGCAGTAATTTATTTGCTATTGGCGGGTCTGGCAACCGTCACCTATCTAGCGCTAAACAATATTATTGTTATTGATCCAGTGGTATTAGCTGGCAACGTGGCCGTTATCTTTACTATCATTTTCTTCGTGTATTACCTGAGTATTTTCCTGTTTGGTAAACTGACACGCAATGAAATGAAACGCCTCGGCGCCTTGTTCCTCGTGTGTATCGCATCAACCATGTTCTGGGCAGGCTTCGAGCAAGCCGGTTCTTCATTTAATTTGTTTGCACGTGACTTAACCGATCGTATGATTGGCGACTTTGAAATTCCAACCACTTGGTTCCAATCGTTAAATTCAATTTTCCTGGTCACGTTGTCACCATTCTTCGCGGCGCTTTGGATTAACCTCAGTAAACGCATGATTAACCCTTCTTACGGCTTTAAGAGTGCAATCGGTCTGATGATCATGGCAACCGGCTTTATCGTCATGTTCTTCGCCTCTCAAGCCGCTGCAAGTGGACTTAAGGTCGCGCCTTACTGGCTAGTTGCTGTTTACTTCATTCACACCGTGGGTGAACTATGCTTGAGCCCTGTCGCATTAAGTGCCGTCAGTAAATTGTCGCCAAAACGCATGGCGGGCCAGTTAATGGGCGTATTCGTACTGACCTATGCGATGGGTAACTTAATTGCTGGCTTGTTAGCAGGTGGTCTTGATCCTGAAAACCCTCAAGCCATGCCAGAGCTCTACTGGACGATATTCCTATTCGGTGTCAGTGTGGGTGCGGTAGTATTCGTTCTCGCCTTCTTCACTCGTAAGTGGGAAAAGCTGCCACCAGACGACGGTGAAGCTGACAACGATGATCATCCAGGTGCAGTTATTGACGCTAATGAGCCAGTCAATAAACCGTAAAGTGAGATGTATCGCATCATTAAAAAAGGGGCTTAGGCCTAATGCTTGTCAGTTAAGCTAACGACTAGCATTTTTTCTAGGCGACCGCATCGGATAACGTTGCGGTCGCCTTTTTATTGCTCGTGGATAGTGCCGTTCTCGTCGGTCAGGTAATACAAACGCGCTGGCCATTTCCATCATCTGCTCCATGACTTTGGGTATTTTCCCTGGAGAGATATTTACGAGCATATGAAGCTGTCCAACGAGGTAGTGCGATGCCTGTTTAAAGCTGATTTGATTGGGCTCGACCTGCTTCAGGCTGTAAGCCATTTGAGCCATCATATATCGTAACAAGTTGTATGCTACGAGCATGCCCCAGAGCTCTTGTTCAACTAGCTCGGGACGCTTACTTCGCAAGGTCAGTTCATTTTTCAGCATATACTGCTTCATTTCTCGGTAAGCTTGTTCGATTTCCCAGCGGTGAGCATATAAGTCCACGATATCCGCTTCCGGATAGCGCATCGTATCTGTCATTGAGGTTAAGATAGCCACATCTTTCTTACCGACTTTCTTGCTCACCAACCGAGCTTCAACGGTTTCGGGTGCGTTATCCCACTTCTTTTTTGCCTGTGGGGATAACTTAATTTCCACCAGTTTATCGGTGCTACTGAATGATGTTTTTACAGTATATTGCGCGCCTTTTCTGAGCGGGATAAGCCAGTGGCGCTCTTCACCCGCCCGATGCCACTGCTCTAATAGCCCCAGCGCATAGAAGCCCTTATCGAATAGCGTCAGTGAATGGTCAGGCGTTCGCTCGATAAGTTTAGCTGCCAAATCAACTTCACTGGCTTGTGCAATACTGCCAAACTCCGTTGCTGTCACTAAATGACTGCTGACTTCCATTTGATTAACCATACGAATTTGAGGATAGTCTGACTCTTTGAGTTGATTCGCTGTGCGTCCAAACCTCGCACTATTTTCAGGCGTATCGGGTGTACGCCAGACAGTCCCGTCTACTGCCAAAATCGATAGGTTATTCCAATGAGACGTGGGTAATTTATCGAACCATAACTGATTAGTGAGCTCAAACATCCGCTTCATCACATCAGCGCCTAAGCGCTGACGTGCCTGAACCACAGCACTGGGTGCAACGTAGGGCCTGTTACCAGGCAACATTAAATCAAGATGCGAAACCAGTTGCCGCATGGGCATGTCTCTGAAAAGCGCCATGCCAACAACAGCCCACACCATAAAATCCATGGGCAAACGACGCTTACGCACCGTCGTAACGCCTGTATCCTGCAAGCATTGCTCGACTAATTCAGGCTCGAGTAAGTCGGGTAACTTACTGAAATCATCTGGGGTAAACTCTTGCAGCTGTTCTAACGCTTGACTTAAAAACATAAAAAAATCCATAGCCAGAAATTCTGACTATGGATTTTGAAGACTCTGCCGGATCGGTCAACCGATCATTGAAAATTTCTTAACTGATCGGCATTAGGCTTAGGCCCCTTTTTTAATGGTTTATGACTTAGGCTTTACCGGCTTTTCCGAAACATAAATCGTAATATGCCCTGCGGCCACCACAGTACCATCGTCTCGATAGGCAGTGACTTCGATAGGCTGATCGCCAACTTGCCATGTTTGCTCTGTCGCTCGCGCTTCAATGCGCACATCACTATTGGTCTTAGCCAAGTAATTGACCTGCATCCCCTTAGGCAGCCAACGTAAGTGCTTAGGAATGGACGCCTCAGCTAATGCCCCCATCGCCATTTCCATGCCATTACATACAGCAATCGCGTGTACGGTACCAATATGATTTTCAACCGCTTTGCGTTTTTTAAACGTCAGTTGACAAAAGTTAGGCTCAAGCTCAGTGACTAGCGGCTTTATCGAAGCAAAGTAAGGCGCTTTGCGAGCGAACATCATGGAGAAGATACGCGCCCCCAACGGCAGCTTTAAACACTGTGCTCTCAGTTTTAGTAGATAATTTTGTTCACTCACGTGTGTTCCTCAACAGTTAGACATAAAAAAAGCAGGCCGCAGCCTGCTTTTTATCACAACCTTATGTCCATTATAAGCTTGCGAGCGTCTCGTTCAATACTGAACATGGGCGCATAGCAGCAGATACCTTATCAGCGTCTGGCTGATAGTAACCACCGATCTCGACTTGCTTGCCTTGAACACCGTTCAATTCGTCCATGATGGCTTGCTCGTTCTTCTGCATAGCTGCAGCGAGTTTCTCAAAGCGCTCTTGAAGCTCTTTGTCCTCAGTTTGCTTAGCCAGAGACTCAGCCCAATACATCGCCAAGTAGAAGTGCGAGCCGCGGTTATCAATCTCACCCACTTTACGCGAAGGCGATTTGTTCTCTTCCAAGAACTTCGCGGTCGCATTATCAAGCGCATCTGCCAAAATCTGCGCACGACGGTTGTCGGTCGCACGGCTGAGATGCTCAAGTGAAGCCGCCAACGCAAGGAATTCGCCCAGTGAATCCCAACGTAAGTGGTTCTCTTCCACAAACTGTTGTACGTGTTTAGGAGCTGAGCCACCCGCGCCGGTTTCGAATAAGCCGCCACCGTTCATCAATGGGACAATCGAGAGCATTTTCGCAGAAGTGCCCAACTCAAGGATCGGGAACAAGTCAGTCAAGTAGTCACGTAATACGTTACCCGTGACTGAGATCGTGTCCTTGCCTTCTTTCACGCGCTTCAACGTGTGGCGTGTTGCTTCTTCAGGCGACATGATTTGGATATCCAAACCATCGGTGTCGTGCTCTTTTAAGTAAGTCTCAACTTTGCTGATCAACTGAGCATCATGGGCACGGTTTTTATCGAGCCAGAATACGGCAGGCATGCCACTTAAACGTGAGCGATTAACGGCAAGCTTAACCCAGTCACGGATAGGCTCGTCTTTAACCTGACACATACGCCAGATGTCGCCTTCTTCAACCGCGTGTTCAAATACTACATCACCCGCTTGATTCAATACTTTTACCGTACCATCCGCCGGGATTTCGAAGGTTTTATCGTGCGAACCGTATTCTTCCGCTTTTTGCGCCATCAAACCAACATTAGGCACTGTACCCATGGTTGCAGGATCAAACGCACCGTTTTCACGGCAGAAGCTAATCGTCTCTTGGTAAACACCCGCATAGCAACGATCGGGGATCATCGCCTTAGCTTCTTTCTGTCCACCTTCTCGGTCCCACATTTGGCCCGAGTCACGAATCATGGCAGGCATTGAAGCATCAATAATAACGTCGCTTGGTACGTGTAAGTTAGTGATACCTTTGTCTGAATTAACCATTGCTAACTCAGCCTGTTTGGCATAAACGGTATTCAAGTCATTCTCGACTTCCTGACGCTGTTCATCGGTCAGTTTATCGAGCTTAGAGTACAAATCGCCAATACCGTTGCTGGCATCAAACTCAATTTCTTTCATTAAATCGGCGTGTTTTTCAAGTACATCTTTGAAATAAACACGCACCGCGTGGCCAAACATGATCGGGTCAGAAACTTTCATCATGGTGGCTTTTAAATGCAATGACAGTAGAACGCCCTGCTCTTTAGCAGCAACCGTCTCTTTCTCGAAGAACGCTTGTAGCTTCTTGCGGCTCATAACAGCAGCATCAACAACTTCGCCGGCCAGCACTTTGATACCGTCCTTAAGTACGTTTTGCTCACCGTTACTCTCCAATACGATTTTAAAGCTATCGTCTTGGCTTGAAGTCATTGATTTTTCTGATCCGTAAAAATCGCCTTCTTCCATGTGCGCAACGTGGGCTTGGTTATCTTTACTCCAAGCGCCCATGCGATGGGGGTGCTTCTTAGCGAAGTTTTTAACCGCCATCGGTGCACGGCGATCTGAGTTACCTTCACGTAACACAGGGTTCACCGCACTGCCTTTAACGCGGTCATAACGTGCACGAATATCTTTTTCTTCGTCAGTCTGTGGATCAAACGGGAAGTCAGGTAATTTGTAGCCTTGTGCTTGCAGCTCTTTAATGCACGCAGTCATCTGTGGAATAGATGCACTGATGTTCGGCAATTTAATAATGTTAGCTTCTGGTGTCTTCGCTAATTCGCCTAACTCAGCCAATGCGTCTGACTGGCGCTGTTCCTCAGTAAGATACTCAGAGAATTGCGAAATGATACGACCTGCAAGTGAAATATCACGCGTTTCAACTTTAACGCCTGCCGCTTTAGTAAAGCTTTGGATGATAGGCAGCAGCGAGTAAGTAGCTAAACGTGGTGCTTCATCCGTTTCAGTATAAATAATCTTCGATTTGTCGTTCGACATAATGATTCCTATCGTTTATCAGACTTCGTAATAGGTTGAACTGTGGGCGAATTATACGGGATCTACCCTCTAATTACCATTCACCCGTATTTTCCATCGTGTCCCAAGGTGCCTCTGGTTCACGCGCGCCACCTTTTTGCAGTAGTTCGATCGAAATGCCATCCGGAGAGCGGACAAATGCCATGCGTCCATCACGTGGCGGACGGTTAATCGTCACGCCGTTATCTTGTAACTTTTTGCACAGTGCATAAATATCGTCCACTTCATAGGCTAAATGGCCAAAATTACGCCCGCCGTCATACGACTCTGGATCCCAGTTATATGTCAGCTCCACCATCGGCGCTTTGTTTTCGTTGGCCGCATCTTCGTCTTCGGGTGCAGCTAGAAACACCAATGTAAAACGCCCGGCTTCAACTTCTTTCCGGTACATTTCTTTAAGGCCCAACAAGTCACAATAAAAACGCAATGACGCGTCGAGATCCTCGACCCGAACCATGGTGTGTAAATATCTCAACGTTAACTCCCTACAACAGTATTTACTTCAGTTTAATCATATCGTTAATACAACACGATTCGACCTTTGGCGAATGTTTCAGCCAAACAGTTTTCTCTTCACCGCTCGACCAGCAATGCGCAGCTTCTGACGGGTCGGAAAGCGCTTAAAAGTTGACTTTACCGTACCTTGAGTAAAGCGCGTGGGTTTACTGTAATCAATATTAACATCAACCAATACACTCTGTCCTTTAGCTGCGACGTCGAATGCTTGGGCTATATACGCATCGAGCTCAGCTTCGGTTTCAATACGAATATAATGCGCTCCGGTCGCTAATGCCATGCCTTCAAATTTCGCACCCACCAATGCCGTACAGGGTTTTCGCGCATAAGGCGTTTGCTGCGCTTGCGCGATTTGAGAAAGTTCGCCGTCGTTGAATACAAAACAAACAACGCCAACCTCCTGCTGTTGCGCTGTCAGCAACTCCATTCCCGTCATAACAAAACAGCCATCTCCCACAATGGCAATGGTTTGTCGCTCGGGCTGAGCCAGCTTTGCACCGATTGCGGCAGGAACAGCATAGCCCATCGCGTTATAGTCAGTGGGAGTCAATAATGTCATGCCGGCTTTTAGGGGCAATAATTCCGCCGCTAAGTACGTATGATTTCCATCATCCAAAACAAGGGTCGCGTCATCCATCATTTGTGCGGCAATTGACCTAAAAAGCACGTATGGATTAATGCGCTCGTGACTATCATGCGCTTGCCATTCGTCAAAATAATCCTGTTTTAATTGCTTAATTGTAGCCTTGAGCGATGCATTTTCGGGACGTGGAGGCTGCCCGTGTAGCGCATCATTTAACAATCTCAGTACCTCGGTCGCGTCTCCTCTGATACTCACTTTGCTCGGATAATTTCGATTGAATACCGACTCATCGATATCAATATGAATGAGGTTTTCGGGCACTTTTGCACTGAAACTGCCTGTTGGGATTTCGGCAAAACGTGTACCAATCGCGATCATTAAATCGCAGTCTTTAAAGCTTGCTTGCGCTGCGGGTACCGCCGAAGCTGAAAAACCAAAGCCCACATGCAGTGGATGATCATGAGGAAAAACCGACAGTCCCTGCAAGGTGGTCGCCACCGGTGCTTGCAGATATTCTGCTAAATCAATTAGTTGCTGTTGCGCGTGTCGAGCACCCCAACCGACAAACAGTCCGGGTCTCTTACCCGCTGATATGAGTTCAACAGCCCGTTGAATGGCTTGCTCATCGATAGCCGGTGTAGTGGGCTGAGGCGGCTGTTGAGGTTGAGCAACGGTTGCATCAAATAGCTGCAAATTGACAGGGATTTCGACTAACACAGGACCTGGCTTTCCTTCAGTCGCCAGTTGGTAAGCTTGATACAGCACATCGGTTACATCATTTTGATGATTAACACGAAACGCGCCTTTGGTGATCCCTTTTGCCAGTTCCAACTGGTCAACACCATGCAAGACAAAATCAAACTCGGTATCAGTGCGCACCCCACCCGAAATCACAAGCATCGGAACACCATCAAGATACGCCTCACCAATACCACTCGCTGCATGAGTGAAACCCGCTGCGGGAACAATAGCGAGTACACCAATGCCCTCGTGCATTTGCCGAACGCGACTCATGCCATCGGCCATAAACGCGGCGCCCCCCTCATGAGTGACTAAGATAGGGGTAATCTGCTCACTGGCGTGCAGCGCATCATAAAACTCTGTGTTGTGCACACCGGGAATACCAAACGTATGCGTCACCCCGAGTTTTTCGAGCGCTGCTACGGCTAACTGTGCTGCATTTTTTCTCACACCCGCTCCTTATTATTAGCTTCTTATTAAGTGCGATTCATTGAGTTGATTAATGTCGTTGCACCCCATTAACGCCAAGCTAACGGAGAGCGCTTTCCGCCACTGTTTAAGTAGTTGTGTCACGCCAAACTCGCCATAGCCAGCCAGTGCGTATATCCATGCACGCCCTAATAGCCCACCATCGGCACCCAGCGCTAGTGCAATTAACAAATCCTGTGGGTTACGCAGCCCGCCATCGAGCCAAAGTTCAATGCGTTCGCGACATCCCTGATTCAATAAGTGTTGGTGAATTTCGGGTAATATATCAATTGGACATGGCGCGCCATCCAGTTGACGCCCCCCATGATTAGAAATGATCAAACCGTCGGCACCGACTTTTACAGCCTGCAGTGCATCATCAGAATGCAAGATACCTTTGATTACTAACTTGCCGGGCCAACGGGAGCGAATCCACGCAATATCATCCCACGTGACACGAGGATCAAACTGTGCGTCGACCCAGCTTTTGAAGTCTGTCAATTGTCGTGCGTTGGGCACCGCGTCGGTGAGATTACCAAAAACGTGGGGGCCACCTTTTAAGCCTACGTCCCATAACCATTGGGGATGTGATACAAAGTCATAGAATCGCTTTAACTTAGCGAGCCCCGTGCTTGATTCGAAGCCATTTCTGACATCTCGATAGCGCACACCCAACACCGCCAAATCGACCGTCACAACGAGCACTTCAACACCTTGTGCTTGCACGCGATCAAGTAGCTGTGCAACAAACTCGCGATCGCGCATCATGTATAATTGAAACCATGCTGGTTGAGTATCACGGTGCTGATGAATTTCATTAATACCACACAGTGACACGGTGGATGCGCAGAAAGGAATGTGTTCGTGTTGAGCAGCTCGGTATGCCTGTGTTTCGCCACGACGCGCCATCATGCCTGCTAAGCCGACAGGTCCTAGCGCAAGCGGCGCTGCATAAGATTGACCCAGTCGATTCACCGCAAGGTTTATATGTTCAACATCACGCAGCACACGTTGTTGTATGCGCCAGCGTGAAAACGAATGGACATTAGCGTGTGCGGTTTGTTCAGCGAATGCACCGCCATCAATATAATCAAATAGTGCACGTGGCAAACGCCGCTTAGCAGCTTGCCTAAAATCCTCACTGCCCGCTGGGGTAATCGGGTATCTCATAATGGTTCAAACGTTGTTTTAATGAACGCCAATTCGGCAGAAATGAGTCCATTAACGCATAAAAACGCCTGTTATGGTAGCGCTCAAATAAGTGCGTAAGCTCATGAACAACAACGTACTCAAGCAACTCCAAGGGAAAGTGCACTAATTGGAAGCTCAGCCAAATCTTCTCGGTTCTTGTGTTACAAGTGCCCCATCGTGTATGCATTTTGCGGATGCCGAAACAACTTGCTTTGACACCCATCAAGGGTTCCCAATAAGTAAGGAGCGCCGTGATCCTCTCACTTAAGTAGCGGCGCAGTTGTCGTTCGACGTGTTGTTCAGTCAGTCCCTTATCGCCCCGTACAGTCACGTTGAACAGTGCCGAATCAGCCTCAGGGCCAGCCGCCTTGGCGTTCCGGCAAGCCTGGCATAGATACCAGCGACCCGCGAGTAACACGCGCTCCGTACTGAGTAACGGCACGCTGGGCGAGCGCGCCGTATCACGCAACTGTGCACGACGTTGTGTAATCCAGTCATGCCGCTCTGCAATGAGTTCATCAATGTACTTTTGAGGACAGCGTTTAGGTGCACTCACCTCTAGCTCATCAGCCGAGCGTAAGCGCAAATAAATATGCTTTATCGGCTTACGCAGAATGTTAACTTTAAGAGGCGTCGTTATTTGTTCCATGCCCACCTTGTTTGACGATAAGCTGCTTTAACTCGGTGATCTCTGACCGTAAACCAGCGATTTGCTCGTTTAACTGCTGCTCGCGACTTTGTTCAAGCTCTTGCTCACACGCTTGCAGTTCAAGTCGGCTTTCTTTATCCATTACATTGACAACAATACCGATCACCATGTTCAGAAAAGCAAAAGCGGTCAAAAAAATGAACGTCATATAGAACAGCCAACTCCATGGATAGACTTCCATTGTCTCATATTGGATATCCGTCCAGTCTTCAAACGTCATCACGCGGAACAGAGTGAGCATCGAACGTGCGATGTTTTCCCAGAGGAACGGATTAATATCTTTAAATAGATAACTCCCCAGCGCAGCGTAGATGTAGAAGATAATGAACATCAACAATACGACGTAACCCATCTGCGGCAGTGCTTTTAGCAAGGATGTAATGAGCGTTCGTAATTCGGGAATGATCGATATCATTCGAAGCACTCGGAAGACACGCACAAGGCGAGCCAACAAAGCAAGTTCCGAGTCGTTTACTGGAATGAGGCTGACCACAACTACCAGCGTATCGAACACGTTCCAGCCATTTTTAAAGAAGTGCTTTTTATCGCTATCGGCGATGAAACGAATGGTAATTTCAACCACAAAAAAAACTGTGATGAACCAGTCCAAGCCCACCAGCATCGTATTTACCAAGTTCGGTAGTTCGTAAGTTTTGGCACCAATTTCCAACGCCGAGATGATGATTACGGTAATCACCGCAAACTCAAATAAACGGTTGTTCTTTAACGCGGCTAAGCGCCCTTTTAGTGCTTCATACATACGATTGTTTTACCTTAAATATCGAAACACGTTTACAGATAGAAAACCCAAACTAAATAGCCTGCCAGTAGAAAACGGTAAATCACGTAAGGCCACATACCAACTTGATTTAACCATTTCAAAAACAGGTGAATTGCAGTGATAGCCGTTATAAATGAGGCCAAGGTACCTATCATGAATGCAGTCCAATCGATCAATATATCCTCGCTGACCACATCCATTAATTTTAGGGTTGCCGCTGCTAAAGTGATAGGAATCGCCATGAAAAACGAGAATTTTGAGGCGGTTTCTCGCGTCATTCCCAAAAATAGCCCTGCCGTAATCGTCGACCCTGATCGAGACGTACCAGGAATCAGAGCAACGGCTTGAAATAAGCCGACAATGATGGCGTCTTTTAAACCAATTTGATCGAGTGTTCGCGTTCCGCGACAAAACTTATCCGCCACCGCGAGCAATACGGCAAACACGACCGTTGTCGTAATGATGACTGCGACGGCGCGTAATACCGAATCAACGTAATCAATCAGGAAATAGCCGGCTACACACGCTGGAATGGTCGCGATCACGACCATCCATGCAAGTTTGCTCTCACCAACATGTTTTCCTCTCGGTATGGAACGCAAGCCATCAAAAAGCAAAGTCCCCACCTCTTTGCGGAAATAGCCAATAACGGCTAACAACGTTCCCACGTGAACCGCTAAATCAAAAGCAACCCCTTGATCTTGCCAGCCTGTAAGCACGGGCAACAAAATTAGGTGAGCAGAACTAGAGATGGGTAAAAACTCAGTAATCCCTTGTAATATCCCCAACCAAATAGCGTGTAAAAGATCCATATTAATGCCTACTAACTGATGTTTTTATCATTTTCGCAGGCATTATACGCACAACCGCTTTTAATTTAATAAGCGAAAGAATAAATTTTCGGTCTCTTATCGCTTAATGCGCGCATGTAATCGCGTGACCACGTCAATCGTATCCCTCTCTGGAATAAGAAAACACAGGTTAAATTCACTGGCACCCTGGCAAATAAGCCGCACGGGTGTTGGTGCGACGGCATCAAACACCCATTGGCTGAGCTGGGACTGACGACCAATTTGATTACCTATAAGTGCTATGAGCGTTAAGTTGTACTCAAGTTCAACTTTAGCAAACAGTTCAATCTCTGCGATGGCTGCGGCTGGCACAGATACCGCGTGATTAGCTTGACTACCTCCCTCATCTAACGTGAGCGCAATACTTACTTCTGAAGTCGTGATCAGGTCAACACTAATATCGTACTTAGCGAAAATCGAAAACAACTGCGCGAGAAAACCCGAAGCATGAAACATATCAATGCTATGTACGGTCATCAAAGTCTGCTGTTTACGGACTGCGACTGCCCTAACATCGGGTTTATGAGTACTGTTCTTTACCAA
Source organism: Idiomarina sp. D18 (assembly GCF_057748155.1). NCBI lineage: Bacteria > Pseudomonadati > Pseudomonadota > Gammaproteobacteria > Alteromonadales > Idiomarinaceae > Idiomarina > Idiomarina sp. D18. The sequence continues at coordinate 895,713 of NZ_CM173240.1, read as the reverse complement.
ACGAGTTCCGCCACGAGCAGGATACGCCGCATGCCCGACAAATACCGGTATCTGATACTCAATAGCAGGCAATAAGCTCGCAGGATGTAAAACTTTAGCGCCAAAAGTCGCCATTTCAGCCGCTTCATCAAAGCTCATTTCAGCGATTGCAAAAGCATCTGAACATAGTCTTGGATCCGTCGAATACACGCCCGCCACATCGGTCCAAATTTGTAACTCTTGAGCTTGGACGACAACCGCGAGCAACGCTGCTGAATAGTCACTTCCGCCGCGTCCCAGGGTTGTTGTTTGACCCCTCTCATTTTTTCCGATAAAGCCTTGGGTTACATAGAGCCGACCAGGCTCTAAGGTTTTAAGCCATTGTGGTGCTTTTTCTATCATGGCTTTAAGCTGCGGTCTCGCTCGACCGTATCGACTGTCGGTAAAGAGCCAAGTTTTCGCCTCAAGTACTGCGCTCGGTTGTTCTGTTTTCGCTTCCCAAGCCCAGCTAAATAGTAGGCTTGAACAATACTCACCAAAACTCAAAAGCTGGTCTCGCCACGCGACAAACGAAGCATCATGGGGAGTAGGTCTGCGCGCCACATGTTGTCTCAGTCGGTCATGCAAGTCATCAAGCGCTAATTGCTTCTCCACCGCGCCGCCTCTGTTTAAACGGGATAATTCATCGGCGATCTCTGTATGTCGATGCACTATCTCAGACAATATAGACTCCACATTGTCAGACTCGTTAGCGAGCATCACTAGCCGGTCGGTAACGCCAGCACATGCACTTACGACCACTAAGATAGGTTGGTTTTGTGATTTTACGTTGGCAACCGCGGCGCATATTGCCGAATAATTAGCGACACTGGTTCCACCAAATTTTGCAACTCGAAATGTATGTTGGGGATTAGTCATTTGATCCTCTGAACAACTTACAACAATGTTCAGAGAGCTTGGTACATGATGAGGATTCTCAATACTGCAGCCAGAAGCTCTCCACCCGTTTGGTGACAACTGCAGGTGTTCAAACCCAACAGCCGATAACTAAGCATCCAACCGCTCAGTTACCTCGGCGAAAAACTCCCTCACATTTCTTAAGTGTTGGAACTTATCAAGAAATGCTACCTAGCTATCGCGCCTCTTCCTAAGCCTTATTATTAATCGTTCGTTGATGAGATTCAACTGCCGAAATGAAACTACAAACCTGGTTACGACCATTTGACTTTGCTTGATACAACGCTCGATCGGCTTGTGAGATTAACTCTTCTGGGCTCTTAACTCTGTCAGCGCTCGATACACCGATGCTCACACTGGTCGTTACCGATTCAGTAATTGACATATTCAGACTACGGCGAACGCGTTCCGCGAGTCCTAAAGCATCACTTTTTGAGGTGTTCGGAGCGATGATTAGAAATTCTTCACCTCCCCAACGGCCGACAACATCGTCATCACGAACGACCTCAGTGAGACGTTGAGCCATTTTGACGAGCACTTCGTCGCCAAACAGGTGGCCGTGTTCATCGTTAATTCTTTTAAATAGATCAACATCGAGTAATAGGACAGAAATCGGTAATGTCCGACGCTCTTTATATAAACTGAATAGCGTTACGTCGAGATACTGTCGGTTATACAACTGTGTCAGTTTATCCGTCTTCGCCATTTTTTCTAAGCGAATACTTTGTTCTTGTAATAACTCATTGGCCTCGGTTCGCGTCTTTTCATAAAAACGGTACAAAAGAAGACTAATAACAAATACCTCGAGCGTATTTAAAAAGCCGCCGAGTGATAAGTAAGGCACTTGTTTAACGAAAATGCTGATGTAGAGCTGAATCAGGAAGATAGTAAAAAAGACAACGGTTAACCAAAAACCCCGTGTCTTACCTAAAAGAAAAAACGCAAAAGGAGGAAAAACAGCGGTCCATAAGTAGCCATTATTGCTTCCAGCCGCCAATGATAAAAACGCAGTGATCAATAATCCCAGAGTGAGAACAAAAAGCCAACTTACCAGCTCTAGTAATCGCTTCCGTTTAACAAGGTACAGCAGGCTCGCCGCAATAACCGCACCCAACGCATCAAGCAGAGCGAGTACCGGGTCACCGAATACAGCTAAATTTATTACCGCCAGTAGACACAGTGCGCCGACCCCCATCATCAAGCACGCTTGTAACAGTTGGCTGCGGCGATAATTAGGATCAAGCTTATCGATGATATATGTAGGACGAAGTAATTTTTTCACTCAGATTGATTAACCGCCCAAATAAAAAAAGATTGACGGAAAAATAAACACCCGTCAATCTTTTTTGGAATCGATTAACTCAATCAAGCGGATTGTTTTAACGTATCCATGTCAATAACAAAACGATATTTAACATCACCTTTTTTCATTCTTTCGAAGGCTTCGTTAATATTCTTGATATCAAGCATTTCTACATCACAGTGAATGCCATGTTCACCACAGAAGTCCAACATTTCTTGGGTTTCTGGCATTCCACCAATCAGCGATCCTGCAAGTACACGACGCTTCATTACCAGTTGCCCTGCCTGTAATGCGGGATCTACTGGCTCAAGCAAGCCGACCAAAATATGCGTTCCATCAAATTTCAGACAATTCAAATACGGATTTAAATCATGCTGAACAGGCACGGTATCAAGCATAAAGTCAAAGGTTTCTGCCACCGCTTCCATTTGTTCCGGATCAGTCGAAATAACAACGTGATCAGCGCCTTGCTTTTTAGCTTCTTTGACTTTACTTTCCGAGCGCGTGAAGAGGGTCACTTCTGCGCCCATCGCTTTGGCGAACTTTACACCCATGTGACCTAAGCCACCCATTCCAATCACGCCGACTTTGTCACCCTGCTTAACACCGTAGTGACGCAGTGGAGAATAGGTGGTTATCCCTGCGCATAACAAAGGAGCACTCTTGGCAGGATCGAGGCTGTCGGGAACGCGAACAACAAAACGGTCACTGACAACAACATTTTCTGAGTAGCCGCCGTAGGTAATTGAGCCATCATGCTTGTCCTCACCGTTGTAAGTCGGCACCATGCCACTCAAGCAATATTGCTCTAACCCTTGATCACATGCCTCACAGCTACGACAAGAGTCAACCATACAGCCAACACCAACAATGTCGCCTTCTTTATAGTCTTTAACATCCTTACCGACAGCCGTTACGCGACCAATTATTTCATGACCGGGAACCACCGGGTAAATCGTTCCACCCCAGTCATTCTGTACGTAGTGAATATCCGTGTGACAAACACCGCAATACAGAATATCGATGGCTACGTCATCTGCGCGAGGCTCACGCCGTTCAATAGTATGGGGAGCCATACCTGAGTTTTCAGATTGAGCCGCATAAGATTTAGTCATGCTTTATCTCCAAAGTTGATATAAATTTAGATTCAGCTATTACGAATGTTGTAAGTAATGGTAATCAATTTACAATTCACGTACCATTTGAAAGTCAGCAACCTTCAAAGTCGTGACAAAATGCTCAAACACGTGATGCTCAGTAAGCTTAAAATCATTTCACTCGTTACCGCTGTTTCAATTCTTAGCATAGGCAGCTTCGCGCATAGCGCACCGACTGATCCTTCCATCAATACGACGCAGTTCGATCTGCCGGTCGATCAGTCAATTCACTATATGACTCGTCAGACTTGGACAACCCGCGATGGCTTGCCCCACAACTCGATAAATGCCATTGCACAAGATAAGCAAGGCTTTCTCTGGTTTGGAACTTGGCAAGGCCCGGTCCGCTTCAACGGCAAAGACTTTGAGATCTACGATGATATACGCATTACTGGATTACCCGACATCGGTATTTTCTCAATTGCGCTCAATCCGTGCGACGATAGTATCTACGTTGCGGGTGCGCGCGGAGGACTTAGCCGCTTTCATGACAACCGCTGGCTTCCACTTGAGCCTGCACCTCCATTTGTCAACGAAGTAGAAATCGACGCGCACTGCACGATTTGGGTTTCAAGTAGCGAACAAGGCTTGCTCACGTACGAAAATAATGAACGTGTATCGCAATTTACTACCGAAAATGGCTTACCCTCAAATAACGTCTATCAAGCACGTATTGATGACAAAAGCAATTTATGGGCGGCAACGTCTGCCGGGCTGGCGGTCAAGCCTGCGGGTTCAACACGGTTTAAAGTCATCGAAGGAATTCCCGCTGACCGTATTCGGAAACTTTTTCTCGATACGGATGGTCAGCTCTTGATTGGCACCGGCAACGGGGTTTACCAACAACAACCTAATACATTTGAATTTAAACAGTTGTTGCCAAATATCAATTACACCATCAGCGCGATCAATCGTACAAGAGACGGAGCCCTGTGGTTAGGGACCTACCGTAATGGCGTATTGCGTCTGTACAATGGCGAATTGCAACAAGTTACTACGGCCAATGGACTCCCCAATAACCACGTCTTAGATATTCTTGAGGACCAAGAAGGGAGTGTTTGGGTATCGACCCACGGTGGTCTCATGCAGTTTCGGCGTTCATTGTTCACCACGATGCAATCTCATAACGGTCTTGCTGGCGACTTTGTAAGGTCGGTTTATGAATATAAAAACCAACTATACGTTGGAACAAGCAACGGCATAAGTACCGTCAACGAGTCACGTCTCGCAACCTTTAACCCCCCTCACCCTTTGGCAAATCAATCTGTTCTTTCGTTTGCTGATTATCAAGGGCAACTGGCCATTGGTACCTATACCAATGGCTTATTCATCTGGGATGGTGAACGCGTTACCGACCACTTAACTACCGATAATGTTCTTAAATCAGAAGAAGTGCGTGCCATCGCAACGTCAGAACAATATGGTGTATTCCTCGGTACGCCGATTGGGGTTACCCAACTAGTGAAGACAGCCAACGGCTGGCAGTCAAAATTAATAACGACCCGAGATGGACTGCAAAATAATTACATCACCACGCTCCGAGTCATTGGCGATGAACTTTGGGTTGCCTCAGTCAGTGGTGTTTCTGTCATTGACTTAGCCGCGTCATCAGATCATTCGTTTAAGATTAATAAGCTTGATTTCAGTGGCTTGAATGACGCCCAGTTAACCTTTCAAATTAGTCTGAAAGGTCCTTACGTTTTTCTCGCTACCGATCGAGGTCTAATATATCACCATCAAAAGAATGATACCTGGGGCATCATTAACCGAGATCAAGGATTACCATTGGATAACTATATGTCCATGGCCTTTGATGGGGATGCAAACATTTGGTTAGGTTCTAACCGTGGCGTCCTGTTTATTGCCCATGATGTATTTGATGACTTTCTCAATGGCACGATCGATAAACTGACCTATCAACGCTTTACCGAAGTCGATGGTATGGGGAGTTCACAAATTAACAGTGGCAGCCCTGCAATGATACGCAGTAGTACGGGACGAGTATGGATGAGCACTGCGCGTGGCGTATCGTCGATTGCACCCTCCGATTTGAAGTCGATGGTACAGGTCGCCCCACCCGCGGTTATTTCATCCGTGACAGCCGACGGCGAGCGAGTGACTTATGGAGGCCATATACCGGCGGATACGCAACGCCTTGTAGTCAATTACGCCGGATTAGGATACCTCATGGCCGACCACATCGAATATCAAGTTCGCCTTGTGGGTTTCGATGATAATTGGCTTGCTCGCGGTTCAATGACCACATCTGAATATACGTCCTTACCCGCCAATGATTACGTATTTCAGGTCCGCGCTGCTTATCCAGGAGGTGCTTGGAGTGAACCCGTCAGCTTCGCCTTCACTCGTTCTGAACATCCCTGGCAACAATCATGGTTTTGGCTATCTATCATTTTTGCCTTGGGATTGGCGGCAACTATATTAGTGCGAGCACGAATTCGCTTTTTGAACAACCAACGGGCTCAACTCGAGCTGATGGTTGCCGAAAAAACCAAAGAGCTTAAAGGGCTTGCACGTCAAGACTCACTGACTCAGTTAGGTAATCGGCGAGCATTTGATGAGCAGCTTCAGTATGAATTTAAACGTTGTGAGCGATCGGAACAGCCTCTATCGCTTGCTATTATCGACGTCGATCACTTCAAATCTATTAATGACCGTTTTTTACATGTGATCGGTGACCAAGTACTGATAGAGCTCTCGGCGCTATTAAGCAACATGTTAAGAGATATAGACTACATTGCGCGCTGGGGCGGCGAAGAGTTTGCATTGTTAATGCCCGAGACAACCGCTAAAGAAGCGCTACAAGCAGCCGAACGAATTCGTCAGCGGATAGAGGACACATCTTATCAACATCTTGCCGATGAGCTAGCTGTGACAGTGAGTATTGGCGTGGCCTCGAGCGAACATTACCCTAATCACAGTGCGCTGTTAGTAGCTGCTGATAAAGCGTTATATAAAGCCAAGCAAAGTGGTAGAAATAGAACGGAGTTAGCCTAAATATGAAAAAGTCACTTATCGCGTTGACGGTGGTCGGGCTGCTCGCTGGTTGCGGCGACGCCACCACTCATGAGCAAAACGCTAACACCAAAGTGTCGGTCAAAAGCGTCTCAATGTCAGAGAAGCTCAATGAAATTTATCAAGGGTATTTTACCGAAAATCTCGATTTAAATCCTCTCACGGCGACGTATATCGGGCGCGAAGGCTATAACGACAAACTGCCTAATTTTTTGTCACCAGCCCACCGTAAAAAACAACGCCAGTTAGAGCAGACATACCTAGATAAAATCGATTCTATTGATATCGACTCATTAACTGAAAAGCAGAAAATTAGCTATCAAATATTTCGTCAGGACCGCATTAACGCCATCGCAGGGTTTGCGTTTCCTTCGCACCTGATCCCGATTAACCAGTTTTATAATCTGGCAAATCAATATGCGATGCTTGGTTCAGGTGACTCGGCTCAACCATTTAATGATGCTGAAGACTATGCCAATTGGGCAAAGCGGATGCATCAGATCCCTGTCATATTTGATCAAGCTATCGCAAATATGAAAGAAGGCGTAGAAACAGGTATTGTTCAACCTCAGGTACTCATCAAAAAATCAATAACACAAATCCGAGCTCAGCAAGTTAATGATGTTAAAGAAAGTATTTTCTGGCGCCCCATTGACCAGTTTCCAGATACGTTATCGGAGCAACAACAGGAAGCGTTCCGCACTCAATACGCCAACATATTGAATAACGAAGTTATTCCCGCCTATCAACGCTTAGCAGACTATTTAGAGCAAGAATACTTACCTCACACACGCACCAAGAGTTTCGGAATTGGTCAGCTTCCAAACGGAAAAGCATGGTATCAGCACCAAATCAAAGTCAATACATCAATCGATATCAGTGCCGACAAGGTTCACCAACTCGGTAAGCAAGAAGTCGCGCGTATTCATGATGAAATGCGTCAAATAATGACTGAAATCGACTTTCAGGGTGATTTAAAAGCATTCTTTAACTTCATGACCAACGACGAACAATTTATTTACCCAAGTCGTCAAGCCATGCTGGAAGACTACCGTGCTCTCCGCGCAAAAGTGGACGCGCGTGTGCCGAAACTATTTAATATTTTCCCGCAAGCGGACTACGAAGTGAGACCCGTTGAACGCTTCCGCGAGCAGTCAGCCAGTTCCGGTAGTTATCAATCTGCACCGAGGGGGAACACGCGCCCTGCTATATTTTACCTAAATACGTACGATCTTCCCTCTCGCCCCACGTGGGCAAAAACCGCTCTATTTTTGCACGAGGCAGCACCGGGACATCATTTCCAAATTAGTATTCAGCAAGAATTGGAGGACTTACCGCTATTCCGTAAGTACGGTCGACAAACAGCATATACCGAAGGCTGGGGTCTCTATGCTGAATCGTTAGGCGATGAGCTGGGATTGTACCAAGATCCTTATCAGCGATTTGGTGCGTTAGCGGCTGAGCTCTGGCGGTCTATTCGTTTAGTTACTGACACCGGCATTCATGATAAAGGTTGGACCCGCCAGCAAGTGCTCGACTACATGTACGATAATGCTCCAGTAGCAAAAGCACGGGCTGTTTCAGAGGCAGAGCGCTTCATGGCGTTACCGGGGCAAGCCCTCGCTTATAAAATAGGTCAGTTGAAAATCGCAGAGTTACGACGCATGGCAGAACAAAAGCTCGGTCCTAAATTCGATATCAAGCGTTTTCATCGCATCGTGCTAGAAGATGGCGCACTGCCTCTATTTTTACTCGAGAAGAAAGTTCGTCTATGGATAGCACAGCAACTTTAATCCTCATCCGACTGCTGGCGCGCCGCGCGGCGTGCCAGCCCAGCACAGCGTTTCGAGCAGTACTTAACCTGTTCCCAATCGCGCTCCCATTTCTTTCTCCACGTAAAGGGTCGATGACAATGGGCACAGCATTTGGTGGGTAAATTAGATTTTTTATGTGCCATGTTAAAGTAAATGATCAACGGGGAGCCGAGCGGTAAGCCATACAACAAACCGACGTCGCCAGCCGGCATCAGGTTCGCGATAAATACGTTTGACCGGAACATGACTGCGATCCACCCAATAAAGTTTATAAAAACGGTTTAACCTAACTTGATACGCCCGCAGCGGTAATTCATGATCAAAAATCTCGATGATGCGTTTTGCCAGACTTGGCGATTCGATAATGAGGCCCGCTTCGGTATTAATTTGTGCTGACCGTGGGTCAAAATTGAACGACCCAACGAAGACCGAACGCTCATCAACAGTCACCGTCTTAGCATGCAAACTTGTCGCTGAGCGACGAAAATAGGGCAACACCCGATTTTGGGGAGATTCTTCAGTGCGCCGTATTTCGTATAGTTTTACACCCGCGGTTAGCAGGCGTCGCCGACGCCGTTGATAACCCGCGTGTACTGCGGGTACATCTGTTGCTGCTAACGAGTTCGTTAGTACTTGAAACTGAACACCCTGCTCGAGCATCGCTTCAATCTGTTGAACACCATTTTGCGTTGGCACAAAGTAAGGCGAAACCATACGAACCTGTTGTTTTGCACGACTCAACACCTTAACCATTTGTTGAACCACTAAACGCGATGGCTTGCGTGACATTGATGCTTTGTACGGATCATCACTAATCCATTGGGCTTCTGCCGAATGCCAGGTTAATCGACTTAAATCGAGATCCTCGTCAGCGAGACCACCGAATACATACTCATTCAGTTGCTCTGCATGGGCTTGTTTACTGAATTGCTGCCAACGCGCAATAAACGCCTCGGTCCGACTGCGACCCGATATATTGTCAATCGACACAGCGAGATCACACTGCCAATAGTTCGACCAGTCCTCAGCAATAGCGCTCACGCAATCACCCTTGACGAGTACATCTAAATCTGAAAATAGCTGCCCTGCATGGGTTCCAAAATACTCGTCACCAATATTGCGACCACCCACGATGGCATAGCAGTCATCGACAATGAACGCCTTATTATGCATGCGTCGATTAACGCGTCGAAAGTCAGTAAAGTAATTAAGCCAGCGCAGTTTGCGATGAACTAAGGGGTTAAACAACTTAACTCGAAAGTTCGGATGCTGACTGAGATCACGTAACAACTGTTCGGTTGGCTTACTCGTAAAATCATCCAACAGCAAATAAACCTTCACGCCACGCTCAGATGCCAGTTTGCACTCATTCAACAGCGTTAAGCCACTGGCATCATCGCGCCACATGTAATATTGCAGCTTGATTGAGTGCGAAGCCATGCGGATGAGCGCAACGCGTTGGCGTAGACTTTCTCGGGCATCATCAAGCAAAGCAAACTGGTTGTGCTGTTTCATCGCAGGTGCTCGATTGCCTGCTGGATTCCCGCCAGTGTCAGTGCTTCCATCCGTCCGGACATGATCTCATCGATCATCTGAATAGAGGGGTAGTACTTCCAATGACTTTCAGGCTGAGGGTTGAGCCATACTGCGCGCTCAAATCGAGCCAACAGACGCTCTAACCAGACCTTTCCGGGCTCCTCGTTCCAGTGCTCAACACTCCCACCGGAGAATGCAATTTCATAGGGCCCCATGGTTGCATCCCCAACGATGATAAGTCGGTAATCCTCACCGAACCGTTTAATCAGAGATTCGGTGCTAACAAAGCTTGAACGCCGACGCGCGTTGTCATGCCAGACGCCTTCATAAACACAATTATGAAAATAGAAGCGTTCGAGGTTATGAAACTCGCCCTTCAGTGCTGTAAAAAGTTGCTCGACCTCGTAGATGTGATCATCCATCGAGCCACCAATATCCAACAGTAACAACACATTTACGGCATTGTGTCGTTCAGCTTGCCATTGCAGATCCAGCAGCCCACCTTTTTTACTTGTCGCTCGGATTGTTGCTTCAAGATCCAACTCGGTCTGAGCTCCCGTTCTTGCGAACTGACGCAAGGACCGCAAAGCCAGTTGATATGAGCGTTGCTCTAATGCAGCATGCTCGTCTAAATCACGGAATTCTCGTTTATCCCATACTTTGGCTGCACTTCGATTTCGGTTCCCCTCTTGCCCAATACGGATACCGTTTGGATGATAACCGTAGGCGCCAAACGGCGAAGTACCTCCAGTACCTATCCATTTGTTGCCACCTTGATGCCGAGACTGCTGCTCCTTTAGCCGCTCCTTAAAGGCCTTCATTAGCTCGTCTAGGCCACCTAACTGGTTTAGCTTCTGTTTATCCTCTTCGGATAGATTTCGCATCAGCGGGTTATTCAGCCAGTCCTCAGGGATACGTTCGGCCACATCCACATCGACGACTTTATCGATATACTCGGAAAAGGCGCGGTCAAATCGATCAAAAAAACGTTCATCTTTGACCAATATAACTCTCGATAATCGATAAAAGTCATCGATACTCCCCCAAATCACTTTTTTTTCTAACGCTTCGAGCAACGTGAGATACTCAGTGATAGAGGTTTTTAGGCCGTGTTTTCGAAGCGTAAAGTAAAACTCAATAAGCACGAGACGCCCGCTCGATCAATTCGATATCTTGCTCATGTTTCAACAGTGCACCGGCTAACGGCAACACAGATGGACGCTCGCGATACTCAGCAAGTTGCTCGGGTGAAATATCTTCGGTTAGCAATAAACGCAACCAATCCAGTAACTCCGACGTTGACGGTTTCTTCTTTAAACCTGATATCGAGCGCACACCAAAAAATACCGCGAGTGCCTCATCAAGTAATCGAGCTTGCAGGTTTGGAAAATGAACTTTCACGATCTCAGCCAACGTAACTTCATCCGGAAATTGGATATAATGAAAAAAGCAGCGACGTAAGAAAGCATCGGGTAATGTTTTTTCATTATTAGACGTGATAATAACGATAGGTCGCTGTTTTGCCTCGACCTGCTCCCCGGTCTCATAGACGTGAAAAGCCATTTGATCGAGCTCTTGTAATAGATCGTTAGGAAACTCAATATCGGCCTTATCAATTTCATCTATCAATAATACAGGACGTTTTTCGGCGCTAAAGGCTTGCCACAACTTGCCCGGCTTAATGTAGTTTGAAATGTCATGTACTTTGTCGCTACCCAGTTGACTATCACGTAAGCGCGAGACCGCATCGTACTCGTAAAGGCCTTGTTGTGCTTTTGTCGTCGACTTGATGTTCCACTGCAAAAATGGCGCATCAAGTGACTCCGCAAGTTCGATTGCTAAACGAGTCTTGCCGGTACCCGGTTCTCCTTTTAGTAGCAACGGCTTTTCGAGTGTCACCGCCGCGTTTACGGCCTGTGACAAGTCATCAGAAACGATGTAATGCTCTGTGCTTTTAAAACTCATTAATTTTTAACCTTATCAAGTCGATTCAAAATTCTGGCTAAATCCGCTTTCACAAAGGGTTTTGTCAAATAATCATCCATCCCCGAACGCAGAGCGTGAGTGCGGGTTTCAGGGTATGCATTAGCGGTCAATGCAACAATATGTGGTTGATGTATCGGTAGGTCACGAATTTTTAACGTGGTCTCAATACCATCCATGGTCGGCATATGAAGATCCATAAAAACAACATCGACAGTGTTCTGTTTTAGCATCTCAACAGCCTCATGACCACTCGATACTTTTGTCACATGTTGATCGAGTGATGTTAGCATCTCGCTCACGATCAGCTGATTGATAGGATTGTCATCCACAATCAATATACGGCGAGGCACAAGCGTAGGTAGTTTCGGCTTATCAAGCGCTTCGTGATTAACATCATCACTATAAACCGCATACATGGGTAGACGTAGACTAAAACATGTCCCTCGATTCGGCTCACTATCGACTTCAATTTCACCATCTAATAGCTGTACTAAGTTTCGTACGATGGCTAAGCCAAGCCCGCTGCCGCTTTGCTTTTTACTTAAGCCTTGATGTTCTTGTTCAAAGAGTTGCCAAATACGTTGTGTGTCACGAATGCCCGCACCTGTGTCACGTACTTTAATCAGCAACTCGCCCTGCGCTTGCGTTTGAGTCGTTGTGGCTGGATCGACAGACCAGTCAATCGACAGCATAATAGTGCCTTGTTCAGTGAACTTAACGGCGTTGTTCAGCAGATTTGTCAATATTTGTATCAGTCGGGCGCGATCACTAAAAATCCGTTCGGGCAACACTTGGCTGTGATGAATAATAAACTTCACACCCTTTTCTTCGATTGGCGCACGATACATCGACTCAATGTGTTGCAGAATCCGCGCTAGCTCTAACACGTCTTTATTAAGCTTCAACTGACCTTCTTCTGAGCGTGTTAGATCCAATAAATCATTGAGCATCTGTAGCAAATGATCACCGCTCTCTTTAACGGTCATGAGTAATTGATGTTGATGAGTATCCAAAGCAGTATTCTCGAGCACACTGACTAAGCCCAAAATACCATGTAACGGTGTCCTCACTTCATGGGACATATTGGCTAAAAATACATTCTTAGCACTGGCCGCACGACGCGCATTAATTTCTGCCTGCTTTTGTTCAGTGACGTCCGTTACCGTTCCGGCGTAGCGCGTTGCTTTTCCGTGTTCATCCCGCTCAATGACACGACCTCTGTCAAGAACATAAACGTAATGTCCGTCACGGTGGCGAATGCGATGTTGGCTCTCATAAAACGGTGTAATTCCATCCAGATGATCTTTAACCGCTCGCCATACGCGGTCATAGTCATCTGGGTGAAGTCGGCTTGACCAACTATATGGACTTTGCTCTATTTCCTCTCGTGACCAGCCGAAAATCTGCGCCCATCGGTCGTTGAAAGAAGTTAAGTTAGATTGAGGATTCCATTCCCAGGTGCCGAGTCGAGTCGCGTCGAGTAGCAATTGTAACCGATTACGCTCAGTTTCTAATTTTATCTCTAACTCTTTGCGCTCCGTAATGTCGATTAAATAGCCAAATAATAATGGCACGCCGTCATCAGTATCCATTTTTATAATCGTGGTATCGGATACCCACACATGACGTCCATTTTTATGCTTAATGCGATAATCATTGTGTGTGATACGAAAACCCGTTTCGCCGCTTTTTAAGCGTTTAACTTCCTCATTGACACGAGGTAAGTCATCCTCATGTATAAGAAACTTAAAATGAACTTCACGGTCGATAAACTGCTGTTTATTGTAACCAAAGATGGACTCAACATTATCCGACACATAACGCACCGGCCACAGTTCCGAGTCTTGCCAGACAAACAAGCACACACTGTTGCCCGCAGCAAGTAACTCTGCAAAGTTTTGATTACCGATCTGCTCGGGGTTAGGTACACTCAATGTTTCTTTCATTTACTCACGCGTCGCATATCACAACTCAATGCATTCTAACCATAACGTACATAAACTGACAGCACCCTTGGACGACTTAAAACAACTAGTCCCATAGTGAAACCCGGTCAGCTAAACGACCATTGGCTAAAGTGGTTTGAAGTTCATCCGCCATCCAACGGCCGGCATCGATCGCCTTGCTCCAGTATTGAATTCGTTGTGCCGCATCTAATTGCGCGAAGTCATTTCGATCGGGAATTTTTTGATAGGGCAACTTATTTAGAAAAGCCTCAGTTGGACTAATAAAAATGGTATTGGGCCAATTTCGTCCTGTACTGCGCCGCCATTTCAGACGTTTATCAAACCACCCAGGAATCGCTTCATGATGAAAATGCGGATAAAGGGTCAAGCCATCGACACCCGACAAATCAATATCAAAATGATAGTCAGTAATCCCACCGTCGCGATAGACTCCACGCGGAGCGCCCGGGATATCGCGTACCCCTTCCAACACCATCGGAATGGAGCCGGTAGCCAACAACGCTGGCTGGAAATTGCGCTCAGTTAAAGCAACATGCTGTGTGGGTAAGTCGTTCCAACCTTTTGAGAGCGCTAAATTTGACGCTGGATGGTGAAACACGACACGTTCATAATAACGCCCCAGCCAGCTACGGTTAATGCTATTTGCAAGAGCAGAGGACAGCAGTCCCAAAGCTTGTCGACGTCCCTCTTTAGCGGTAGACCGCAAACAACGTACGGCAATAAAGTGATGATGCACACGCGTCTGTGACAAAATCGAGGATACGGCTGATTCTGGAACATATCGATGCAGTAGCTTCTCGGCTTCGGCAGTAATCTCCCGTTGATCAGGTCTCGCACTGTAAGTTTGATGACTGTAGAGCTCAGCGAATAGACGACTGGCAGCGACCGGATCCTCTTGACCTAACGATGCAAAACGCCAAGCGCCGGCTGAAGTGCCAAGGGTATTAAGAGGCTGCTTTTTATCGGCGAAGAATTCCCCGAATAGCCACTCATCAATACCTTGTAATACAAACCATTTCGGCCCCCCGGAAGCGCCCATTAAAAGCCCAATATCATCAGCGGTCAAACCGTTCTGTTGAATATGAGCTAAAGCGCTCGCTCCTGCACGAATGGAAACAAATGATTGCGTCATGGCGCCACGTCCTTATAGTTGTTTTTTTCGTTCTGCCAATACACCCAACACCAGCAATAAGCCAAGGACAGCGGGTCCGAGCAAATGCAATGGAATGGTATAAATCCAACTCGCTAGTATCGGCGTGAAGCCAATTAACAAATAGCCATAGCCAAAGGCACACAAAGCCACAAAAATTAGTGCTCGCACAATGAACGGGTAGTTCGAAACTGATTTTTTAACTAAACGGTTCACCTCATCACCATAAATCACTAATAATGTAGCCAATATCATCATAGCGATTTCATGGGTGTGTTGCCGAAGCATCATGCCTAGCTGGTTCATCAATTGCAGCAATCGAATTCTCCTTAAGCTTACCTAAGCTTCGAAGTATACCGATTTTTACTTATTCGAACATCCCCCGTCCCCTCTTTGCTACTCGCAGCGCCGCGTCAACTTTGGTATCCTCATACTTATCATTAATCAAAAATACACATGACAACGCATGAAATTTATCTCATTTAATATCAATGGAATCAGGGCTCGACTTCACCAATTGCAAGCGATGATCGATAAACATCAACCTGATGTCATCGGACTTCAAGAAACCAAAGTTCATGATGACCAGTTCCCGCAACAGGCCGTGGAAGATATGGGTTATCACGTGAACTTTTTTGGGCAAAAAGGTCATTATGGCGTTGCTTTACTGAGTAAGAAACCACTCACAAACGTGCAAAAAGGCTTTCCAAATGAGCCCGAGGATGCTCAACGCAGAATGATCATGGGGGATTACCCGCTCGATGATGGTGCTACCGTACGCGTTTTAAATGGTTATTTTCCACAGGGTGAAAGCCGCGACCATCCCACAAAGTTTCCAATGAAAGCGCAGTTTTATCGTGACCTCATTAACTACCTCAATGATGACTTATCCCCAGAACAACCCGTTATTGTGATGGGCGATATGAACATCTCTCACCAAGATCGTGATATCGGTATCGGCGAAACGAATGCTAAGCGCTGGTTAAGAACAGGTAAGTGTAGCTTTTTACCCGAAGAACGTGACTGGTTAAATGAAGTACTTGATTGGGGACTGATCGACACTTATCGCACGTTAAACCCCGAGCAAGATAACGAGTTTAGTTGGTTTGATTACCGTTCTCGTGGATTCGACGATAATCGTGGTCTTCGTATCGATTTAATTCTTGCCACGCAAACGCTCGCCGAGCGTTGCGAAGAAAGTGGCATAGACTATGAGCTACGAGGCATAGAGAAACCCTCGGATCATGCTCCAATTTGGAGTCAGTTCTCTATCTAACTTATTAGTAAAAGGATCGCGGTAATGGCGCTGCTACTTAATATTGTTGCACTTTGCATCGTCATCGCTACTTGGGTGAATGACAGTTGGCGCATATTGAGAAGCAGCCGCCTATTACAGCACTTATTATTCGGTTCCGCTGCCGTCATCAGCTTTATTTGGCTATTTTCAGCCAAGCTCGAACAAGGCCTGAGTATTCATTTCTTATTGATTACCACACTCACCCTCATGCTTGGGTTCCGCTATGCATTGCTGGCAGGGGTCGCTATTATAGCTGTCAATAGTTTTGCCAATAGCTATCCATTGAATGCGATTGGCGCGCTCTACATTAGCCACATTGTAATACCGGCTGCGGTAACTTATGTGGCTTATGCCGTTATATATCACAGACTCCCGCGACATCCCTTCGTTTATATATTTTTAAATGCATTTCTTGCCGCGGCAGTTGCCATCGCTATGACCCAATTAGCACATGCGGCTTGGGCCTTAATGAGTGACCGTTTGACGCCCAAACAAATATGGGAAAACTATTTAATGATTACACCTCTGGTGATGTTTCCCGAGGCACTTTTGAATGGCATGGCGGTGACACTAATGGTTGTTTATCGACCGAATTGGTTAGTCACATTTAACGATAAGCAATATATTGACCCGAACTAATGTTGATCAGGAGGCAGTACAGATAGCGCTTGCTCCAACACATAGGCTAAGTCCATATAGGTCGGCCCTCCGTCAGTAGGCTTTTTTAAAACCGCACGGCTTTGTTTCAGCTTATCTCGTAGTTCCCAATACCAACCTCGTAACCTCCTCGGAAGGGGTTGATTCGCGCGCCAGCCAAACCAAGCAATTAATTGCAACGGCATACTTAGAATCACCAACGACGTGAGTAAGCCCTGCTGCCAATAGGCATGTAAAAATTGCCAATGTAACATTGCATTGACGACAGCAATCGCGGGTACCCAACGCTCCATCATCCGCAACAAAGGTACTAATCGGGTCTCTCGGAATGCTGCAACGACCGCATGACGAGGCCATCTTCTCGCGTACACATGTCCGTCTTTAAATAGTCGGAATATACTGAGTTTCAAATCGTATTCCTTCTCATTGACTGAGCTTCAGTTATTCAAGTTATCAACGTTTTCTGTGGATAACTTTGTTGATAGGGTGTACTCATTAGCGCACACCTCGCGAACTATATACGCTTTTGCTTACTGGACGTATTATAATCAACTACAGGTTTGTTTTGCACCTTTATGGCTAATTCAGATAAGCTATGGTTAAGATAGTTCGTAGGAGATGTCATGCCAGCCCCTTCTTTATTAGCGCCATGCTCGGGTCGCTTGCTCACGTCAAGTCATCACCCTAGCCCGCTGATTCAGTCACAGTGGCTTGGCCACACCACATGTATTGATGTCTCTGGCAACCAAGTGTTCGCGCCTGCCGATGCCGTCATCAGCTATATATCACCGGCCGGCAACTTTATTCACCTCAACACTGACGCGTTGGGTCGCGTCCTACTGTGTCTCGGCGCACATGAGCCAGCCAATAAATTGACAGCGCTACACCGCCATGTCGGTAGCGGTGATGAGGTAACTCGCGGCACGCCGCTATTGTCGCTGAATCAAGCGTTAATAAGACGACAAGCGAATGCTTACAATCTAATGGCCGTTATACTGCAACCTAATTACTCGTTCGATAAACTGACATTGAGAGAAAGCGGCGCCGTCACCGCTTTAGAATCTGAATTAGTTATTCAAAAGGACATATAATGATCAAAGTGCATGGCATCAAAAACTGTGACACCGTAAAAAAATCGATAAAATGGCTAGAACAACATCAACTTAAGTACGAATTCCGTGATGTGCGCGAAATTCCGCTATCCACAGCTGAGGTCGAGCAATGGCTCACCGATATACCCGCTGACCAACTCGTGAATAAGCGCAGTACCAGTTGGCGACAGTTGGACGAATCACAACGTGATCTGAGTAATCAGGCGTTGGTGTGCCAGCTTATAGTCGAGCAACCAACATTGTTTAAACGTCCGCTAGTTCAAGCCAAAGGAGAGACACGCGTTGGCTTTAATGCCCAACAGTGGGAGGCATGGTTAGGCTGATGTCAAATAGTGAAACATTGCAACTGACTAAAACGCTATTAGAGAGGCCATCGATCACGCCTGCTGATGAAGGCTGTCAGCAAGTACTCGGCGACCGGCTAAAGTCGCTTGGCTTCGAATTGGAGTCGATGATATTTGAGGATACGACTAATCTTTGGGCGCGTCTGGGGCAAGGCAAGCCAGTATTATGTTTTGCCGGTCACACGGATGTCGTTCCTCCTGGCGAGCCCAGTGATTGGTCGTTCCCTCCTTTTCAACCCACCGAGCATGAAGGCTATCTTTATGGTCGTGGGGCTGCCGATATGAAAGGGAGCCTCGCAGCGATGATCGTTGCGGTTGAACGCTATCTCAAACAGGTCGACGAACCGCCTTTCGATATCGCTTTTTTGATCACCAGCGACGAAGAAGGTCCGTTTATCAATGGAACCAAACGCGTGATGGAGACCTTGGAGTCTCGTAACGAAAAAATAACTTGGTGTATCGTGGGAGAACCCTCTAGCACAGAACAGCTCGGCGACGTCGTCAAAAATGGTCGTCGTGGAAGCCTTTCTGGCTCGCTTAGTGTGATTGGAGTACAAGGGCATGTCGCCTACCCTCATCTCGCCGAGAACCCTGTTCATAGTGCAGCTAATGCGCTTGCTGAACTGACCCAAACACGCTGGGATGATGGTAATGAATTTTTTCCACCGACCACCTTTCAAGTGTCTAATATTCATGCAGGTACGGGGGCTGGCAATGTGATCCCAGGGCGCTTAGATATCGAATTTAACTTTCGGTTTTCGACTGAGTCAACATCAACTCAGTTGCAACAGCGCGTAGAGGCTATCTTAGACGCCCACAACCTTAATTATCAGCTTAACTGGAATCTCAACGGTCCCGCCTTTTTAACTGCACAGGGTCTTCTCATCAATAAAGTTCAGTGCGCAATTGAGCGGGTTTGCGGCTATCCAACAAAACTCTCGACCGCTGGAGGAACATCGGATGGACGTTTTATTGCGCCAACAGGCGCTGAGTTAATTGAACTTGGACCGGTAAATGCCACTATTCACAAAGTCAACGAATGTGTGAAGATAACTGATCTTGATACGCTCACAGACGTTTACCAAGCCATACTGGAAGAAATGAGTGTTTAACGATGATAACTTCAGCGCAGCGTTTGGGTAAGGCCCAGGATCATTTACTGACATTAATCGACGGCCACATGCTTCACCCTCTGGCAGCACGAGCTTTTGAGGAGATGAAAAAGGCGGCGTCGCGTGATGGTATTACCCTTGCTATTGCGTCGGGTTTTCGTAGTTTTGACAGGCAGTTGCTGATTTGGAACCGAAAATGGTCTGGTGAACGTTCGGTCAATGACGAACAGGGGCATCCGCTTAATACGACCCAGCTGAGTGATGAAGAAAAGCTACATGCGATTCTTTACTGGTCAGCGTTGCCAGGCGCCAGCCGCCATCATTGGGGGACCGATATTGACGTATGGGACCCCTCTCGTTTTAGCTCTAACCAAACGCTTCAACTGGTGCCCGAGGAGTATGAACACATCAATGCACCCTGTTATCCATTGTTGTGCTGGTTGCAACAGCATGCTCACGAATTCGGCTTTTTCTTTCCATATCGCGTCTACCAAGGTGGGGTGTCTCACGAACCTTGGCATTTGAGCTATCAGCCAGTCGCCGATCATATTCAACAATCGTTGACGCTCGACGAGCTCAAAAACGCGCTGAGCAACACTGATATCGCGGGTAAAAAGACCGTATTAGCGCACTTACATGTCATTAAAGAACGTTACTTTGACAATATCTGTCGTAGTAACACAGGAGAAGAATAATGCAAGAGCATTGGGTTTGGTTAATTATTTTGTTGGTATTGGGCGTCGTTGTGAGTAATTTGATGGTACTTAAATACAGTAGCAAGTTAAAATGGCCTACTAAAAATAAGCCGCCCAAAGAAAACTCTGAGGACGACTCAACTAAACAATAAAAAGTAGGTCGGCAGTCTAGACTAGGAAAATTGCACACCCAAACGCTGACCGACCTCCTTATAGGCTTCCACTACCCCGCCAAGGCCCTGACGAAAGCGATCTTTATCAAGCTTCTCACGAGTCTTAGCATCCCATAAGCGACAACCATCAGGGGTAAATTCATCGCCTAATACGAGTTGTCCGTCGAACACGCCAAACTCGAGCTTATAGTCGACTAACAGTAACCCAGCTTGTTCAAATAATGATTTAAGCACCGAGTTGACTTTAAACGTCAGCGCCTTCATTTGCTCAATTTGCTCCTTTGTCGCCCAACCAAAGGCTTCTATGTGATACTCATTAACCATCGGGTCATGCAAGGCGTCATTTTTTAGGAAAAACTCAAACGTCGGCGGATTTAGTGTTTTACCTTCCTCAACACCTAGGCGACGAACTAACGAGCCAGCGGCTACGTTGCGAACAACGCACTCAACTGGAATCATATCCAACTTTTTAACCAATGATTCTGTATCACTCAGCAACTCATCTAATTGCGTTGGAATACCCGCCTTTTCTAATTGAGTCATAATGAAATGATTAAAACGATTATTAACCATTCCTTTATCTTCGAGTTGCTCTACTTTCTCTCCGTCAAACGCGGAAGTATCGTTGCGGAACTCCAACACTAATCGTGATGGGTCATCTGTCGTATACACGGTTTTTGCTTTCCCACGATACAGCTCGTTTCGTTTTTCCATAGGTTGTGCCGCCTTTACTGTTGACTTGCTACTTTTAATGCTTGCTCAAGAGCAGGCTTAACCGACTCGAGCCATGCCTGATCGACTACTTCATCATTTGACCAAACGCTAATGGCCGTATCATCCCCAAATTCGACTAAGCGAATTTCATAATTTCCTTCTGGAATACCCAACGATTCATAATCGTCCCCACCGATGAATAGGAAACCTGAGTCCGGCTCGGTGTACTCAACAAAATAGGTGCCTGCCTCGCGGTTTAAGTCATCAATGCTCAAACCTATTTGTTCTAATGCTTGACCGGTGAGCACCCAAGCGTCATCGAAGTCTAGCTCAACCACAAATACGGGTTGCTGTTTAGCATTGGTACTGACTGAAACGGGCACGCCCGCTTCTCGGCTCTGTTGGATTGATTGTTGGTGGACACGATTCACTTGAGACACAACTTTATTCAACAAATCAACTGATAAGTTATGCTGAGTCAGTTCTGCCATTTCAGTGCGATCGCCGTTTACCTTTTGCGATACGTCCGCTAACGTCACTTCAAGCGCAGTCGTCCGACCGTGCGTTTCTGGCGCCTGCGTTAACACGTAGCGAAAACTTTGTTCCAGAGACACAGTAGTATCTCCGTCACCTAACAACCACCAACCACCATCGCCTTCTGCTTCATATTCGTCTTCGGTAGTAAGCAACTCAGTGGTCCACTGGTTTTCGCCCGTTTTAGTAAAAGTTAGACCTTTGCGGTCTAAGACTTGTTCAGCTGCGGTCCAGACAGTGTTTACAATACTGTCTGACATACCTTCAACCAAATCAAAATACACCCGTGCTTGTTTTTCGTTTTCGAGTACACGACTCCCCAACGCAATAGGATGAACCTGGCGAGGTGAAACAACGCGAACTTCTTCGCCTATGGGTCCAGAGGTATCTGCAGCAGGAATTTTGTAACTATTACTGTAGTCAGGCGTTTCCAAACCCGAAGGAACGTTTAACTCGGGTCGTTGCTTTAAGTTGACATAATCAAAGTCACCATTCGCTTGCTCTTTTTCAATCGAGCTACACGACGCGAGGGTAATCATCGCCAACGAAGTCACGATGGCTGTACGGCGAAAATTCATTTCCACTCCTGCTACTTAAGTAAGTGTAATTGGTTGAGGGCGCGCTCGATAACAAGCTGACTGTCTTCGCTTGGCGGCGTCAGAGGTAAACGATAATTGGCGCTACATTTACCCATTAACGCGAGAGCCCACTTAACTGGAATCGGATTTGATTCAACAAACAATGCATTATTGAGTTCACGGAGTTCACTATCGATTTGTTCAGCTTTTTCACGTTCTCCACGAGTCGCAGCATCAACCAGCGCTTTTATTCGGCTTGGCACTACGTTGGCTGTAACACTGATAACACCATGCCCACCGCGCAACATAAATTCACACGCGGTCGGGTCATCGCCACTCAGCAAAATAAATTGGTTGCCACAGCGACGCTTCAGTTCTTCGACACGAGAAACATCGCCCGTCGCTTCTTTAATGCCAATCACATTATCAATTTCAGCGAGTTGTTCAACCACTTCAGGTGGCATGTCTAATGCGGTTCGACCGGGCACATTATATAAAATCTGCGGCTTATCTGAGGCGTCAGCGCAAGCTGAATAATGGGCGATCAGGCCTTCTACTGAAGGCTTGTTATAGTAAGGTGTGACGTTGAGAAAACCATCGACACCAAAGTGACTCATCTTCTCTGTGAGTTGCACGGCCTCGGCGGTGGAGTTTGAGCCGTTACCTCCAATTACTTTGATGCGGCCATTAGCGAGTTCGACCATCGCAGCAACAACATCAATGTGTTCTTCATGGCTGAGTGTGGTTGACTCCCCCGTTGTGCCTACCGCGACAATTGCGTCTGTCCCGGATTCAACATGGAAATTCACGAGTTCTTCAAGTTCGTTATAGTCGATATTCCCATGCTTAGTCAGCGGTGTGACTAAGGCAACAATACTACCTGTTAGCATATAGGCTCCAAATTCCTAATCATGGGGCCTAATGTTACTGGTAGCCCCAAATAAACACAAGACTAGGAACACGTAGCACGTAATTTGTTCCCTTCATTTTAATCCAAACCCAGCTTCGCTATCATATATATACTGGATCTTATCGTTAGGAGTTAGAAATGGAACGTTTACAAGCTGGCGACAAAGCGCCTAACTTTGAACTTTTAGATAAAAACGAAGAAAAAGTATCTTTACAAGCATTACTGAAAGACCATCGTGTGTTGGTGTATTTCTACCCAAAAGCAATGACCCCTGGTTGCACTGTTCAAGCGCAGAACTTGCGTGATGAAAAAGATCGTTTACTAGAACACAATGTCATCTCAGTCGGTATTAGTCCTGATGCGCCTAAGCGATTAAATAAGTTTACTGAACGTGACGAGCTTAACTTCACGCTACTGAGCGATGAAGATCATGCGATTGCAGATAAGTTTGGAGTTTGGGGTCCAAAAAAATTTATGGGCAAAGAGTACGATGGTATTCATCGAATCAGCTTTCTAGTTGAACAGGACGGTACGGTGAGTCACGTATTTGATAAGTTCAAAACAAAAGAGCACCACCAAGTGGTACTCGATCATTTAGAGCAGAACTAAAGTCATTTCGGAATAAGGCGCACTGAGCGCCTTATTCTTCGGCTGGACTACTCTTCTCAATCAGGGCTTCTCGACTTGACCAAGCGGTTATCACCGCTTTGACTAAGCTCGCCAACGGTATCGCGAAAAATACGCCCCAAAAACCCCAAATACCACCAAAGATAAGCACCGCAGCAATAATATAGACCGGATTGAGGCTCACCGCCTCGGAAAACAATAATGGCACGAGCACGTTGCCATCTAACGCTTGGATAATGAGGTAGCCAATCATCACGTAAATGAATGGACCTGTAGCACCGAATTGAAATAATGCCACTAATGCGACGGGTATGGTCACCACGACGGCACCAATGTACGGTATCAATACTGATAACCCGACTAAAATTGACAGCAACGTCGTGTAACGTAAATCAAAAGCAAAGAACACAGCAAAAGAGGTCACGGCAACCACAATGACTTCCAGAGCTTTGCCGCGGATATAGTTCATGATTTGCAGGTTCATTTCCTGACCGACTTGCGTAATTAAACGACGGTTAGTGGGCAATATGCGGCTGAAATGAGCAAGGAGCGTATTCCTGTCTTTGAGCATGAAAAAGACTAATAACGGCACGACAATTAAGTAAACCAGCATCGCCATTACATTGACCAGTGAAGTCAAAGAGCTCGTCAATATTTGCTCGCCGAGCCCTACGACACGACGTTTAACAGTTAGCATCAACTCGGTTATTTGCGATTCATCAATCACCGATGGAAACAATTCGGGTAGTTTGTGCAACCACACTTGCAAGTTCGCCAACATATCAGGTAGCTCACGAATCAGCGTTGTGCTTTGTTGCCAGACCACTGGCACGAGCGTAAACAGGCACAGCGTCGCAATACAAATGGTGAGGCTCATAACAATAATGGTGGCAGCCAAACGCCCCATCCCCGCGTCAATCAATCGATTTACAGGCCAATCAAGTAAATAAGCGAGCGCAATCGCAGCTAGAATGGGTGCTAATATTCCACCGAAAAATACAATCAATAGAACCGACACAATGAGCAATAAAAATAGCGTCACTGCATTGGGGTCTGAAAACTTATTCCGATACCACTGCTGAATATGTTGGAACATTCCGAGCTTCCTGTTCGGTGTGATTAAAGGTTCACGATGCTTGCAATCTTACGGTAACACCATAGAGTAGAAAAGGAACTTATTGTAAATTAATAACTCTACGTAGAATATTGCGTTATAACAGCGGTTAATGTGAATGTTGTATCTCAGAAAAACTCAGCGCTTTATGACAAGTGGGATTGCGCTTGCGCTCATGTTAGCGCTTCCCTCCGCGTTTCAAGCACCCGAGGCCCTTGCTCAGCAACATAGAAACCTGCCCGAAATCGGCACCACCGGAGCGGGCTTTATGAGTATTGAGCGAGAAAAGGTCGTTGGTGACTACTATATGCGCCAACTACGCGCAACGGCACCTGTTATTCAGGATCCTGTATTAAACAGCTATCTTAAAGATGTTGGACAACGTTTAGTACGAAATGCGGACAACGTACGCTACCCTTTCTCATTTTTTTGGTTAAATATTAACGAAATAAATGCGTTCGCCTTTATGGGAGGATATGTCGGTGTCCATACTGGGCTCATTCAGCAAGCTCGCAATGAGTCTGAGTTCGCAGCGGTCCTTGGGCACGAAATAGCACACGTAACTCAGCGCCATATTGTGCGGAGTATGCAAGAGCAACAACAGAACATGCCGCTCACAATAGCCGGCGTGATTGGCTCTATCTTGTTAGGGATTGCCAATCCAGAAGCAGGCGCTGCCGGACTCTACACAACGATTGGCGCAACGGGTCAGGCACAAATCAATTATACACGCCTATTTGAACAAGAAGCCGATCGTATTGGGATAACAACACTCGCCAATGCCGGTTTTGATCCCATGGGGGCGCCTAATTTTTTTGGTCGTCTAGCCGACCAATACCGTTACGTATCAAAACCTCCTGAAATGTTACTGACTCACCCCGTTCCCGAGTCCCGTATCGCGGATACGCGCACCCGTGCTGAGGCATTAGGTCGTCGTGATGTACCACAAAGTCTAAACTTTGAACTTGCTAAAGCGCGAGTTGATGCGCGTTATACACGCAGCACGCCGAATAGTGAGTTCGTTAAAATGACCAAAAGCGATAATATCATCACTCAACAAGCCGGCGGCTATGCATTGGCCATCAGAGCACTCGATGCAAGCAATCCTGATACGGCACAACAATGGTTAACCCCGTTACTTGAGCGCGATCCTAGAAACCGTTTCTATATTGATGTGCAAACCGATATTTACCTTGCGTTGGAACAAAATGATAAGGCACTTGATATGCTGAAGCGCGAGTACACGCGAAGCCCTGACGATCCGGTGATTATACTCAACTACGCGAATGCTGCGATTCGTTCAAATGAGGCTGAGCTGGGCGTGAAATTATTGCGCAATTACCTGTTAGCTGAACCGGGTTCATTAATTGCCCTCGATCTGCTTACCGATGCCTATCAGCGAACTTCTGATAGAGCCGCGATGTACGAGACACGCGCAGAAGCCTTGGCGCTCCGCGGTGGTTTCGATCTTGCTATTGATCAACTACAAACAGCGCAAAATCACACACAGAATAAGCTAACCGAGAAACGACTTAACGCGCGTATTGATCAAATACGCGCCGAAAAAGAACGCCTGAAAGGACTACTCTGAGCGCGCTTTAGCAATCGCTTTTCGCAGACTCGCTCGTGTTTGCTCACCCAACAGTGGACCGGTCACCTTTCCACCTGGACCAACAATGTAAGTGGCCGGTAACATACCCGGCTTATCAAACGGTAATTTCG
Organism: Idiomarina sp. D18; assembly: GCF_057748155.1. Taxonomy (NCBI): domain Bacteria; kingdom Pseudomonadati; phylum Pseudomonadota; class Gammaproteobacteria; order Alteromonadales; family Idiomarinaceae; genus Idiomarina; species Idiomarina sp. D18. The sequence goes on along the minus strand of NZ_CM173240.1, from coordinate 869,242 downwards.
GTGCTGGCAGGCTCAACGCCAAAGGAAAATCAATATCATGTTTTTCCGCCAGCGCGTTGATTTGCTGATTACTCATCGGATCAAAACTGATGCCAATCAGTGTTAGTTGGCTGTCGTCACTGACTTCGTTGTGATAAAACTCGTTAAGTTCAGGCAACTCACGCAGGCAGGGAGTGCACCACTCGGCGAAGTAATTCACCACCACGGTGTTCGCTTTACCATTTTGCCAGTTTATCTGGCTTTCGTTGTTGAGTTGAATGTCCGGCTCTTGTGAACAACCCACTACACCCAATGCTAACACTGTCGCAACTAGCAATGACAATTTCATATTCGGCCCGTATTCGTTATGATAAGAAACAACGTTTGACTAATAGAGTGAATCAATATGTCTAAAGTTACCATATACCATAATCCGCGTTGTTCAAAGTCACGCCAAACGCTTGAGTTATTGCAACAGCATGGTATCGAGCCAACCATTATCAAATACCTCGAAACCCCACCAAGTCAAGCCGAACTGAGCAGTTTGCTGAATAAACTCGATATCAGCCCTAGACAACTGATGCGCACAAAAGAAGCGGTATATAAGGAACTTAAGTTAGCCGACGAGTCGGATGATGAGGTATTGCTCACTTCGATGGTCAATAACCCCAAGCTTATTGAACGTCCGATTGTCGTTAAGGGTGAGAAGGCCGTATTAGGACGCCCGCCGGAGAATGCGTTGGAGTTGATAAAGTGAGTGGCTGTAACGTCGTCATATTTTATTTTAGCCGAGGCGGTCAGACACGTTTACTTGCAGATGCCATAGCCGAAGGCGTTCAGGCAACCGGAGCTGAAGCGCTTTTACGCACGGTCGAAACCGATAGCGATGCCGCGAGTATGCGTGATTTACTTCTTGATAAAAATGAGCTGATCAACTGTGATGCGTTAATAATGGGAAGTCCAACTCGTTTTGGTCACATGAGCGCACACCTGCAAAAATTTTGGGAGACGACCAGCCGCGAATGGCTAAATGGTGATCTAATTGATAAACCTGCAGCCGTTTTTACGACAACCAGTTCATTACACGGTGGTCAAGAGAGTACCCTACTTAATATGGCATTGCCTCTGCTTCATCACGGCATGCTACTAACGGGCATTCCTTATGAGCAACCGAGTTTACATCACGATAATGCAGGTGGTTCGCCTTACGGTGCTGGTGCGTTAAATGCATCATCCAATTTGACATTATCGGCCAATGAGCGAGCCAGTGCCGTTGCTTTGGGTCAACGAGTTGCAACAATTGCACAACAGCTAAAATCAACCAAGGATGCATAACATGGCCGTTCAAATGGCACCAAAAACACGCTTTTTTCGCATCGCCACACAGACCGGTTACTGGCTGCTGTTGGCACTTCTGATTCTGTGGCATGGTCTCATTCCAGAAAGTGACACGAGTGCCCTACCCACTTACCTATCGTTAATTTTTTGGGTTTTACCGATGTTATTTCCACTCGTTGGATTAGTTAAAGGAAAGCCCTACACACACGCTTGGTTTAATTTTATTTTGATGTTCTACTTTTTGCACGGACTCACAACCGTATACACACATCCTGATGAACGTGTATGGTCAGTTTTAGAAATACTTTTCACGACAGTTGCTTTTGTCGGTGCAACAGGGTTTGCACGGCACCGCGGACGTGAATTAGGGCTGGGCCTTAAAAAGCAAAAAGAGGCTAAATAGCCAATACTTGTTTCACAAATGGAATCGTGAGTTTTCGTTGGTGCGCGATAGAGGCTTTATCGAGTTGATCTAAGTGCGCCAACAACCCTCCCATATCGCGTCCCAACCGATGCAACATGAAGACAGCCACATCGTGCGGCAACTGCAAACCTCGCCATTGTGCACGAAGCGTCAATGCGCTTGCCTTGCCATCATCATTGAGTGGGCTGAGTTGAAACGCCGTTGCCCATTGTAAACGAGAACGCAAGTCAGCGAGTTCAACTGATAACTGACTCGCACTCGCATGAGCGGTCATCATCAAGCGACAGTGCTCAGCATCTGTAATCGTGTTAATTAATTTGAATAACTCATAGCACCAAGTGGGGTCCTTAAGTACCGTATCAATATCATCTAGACAGATAATATTGAATGCATCCAAGCCTGCTAGCACTTGCTCGGCGTTGCTTTCTTTCAAATCCGCCAACGGCAAATACATGACTTGGGTATGTTGTCCAGCTAATGAGACAATCGAATGTAACAGGTGACTTTTCCCTGAGCCCGAAGGACCTGATAAAAGTGTCAAGCGTTCGCCCTGCGTTTCACTCAGAGGTTTTGTCGCGATTTGCTTGAGCCAACGCACCACATTATCATTCTGTTGCTCTAAGTAGGTGGTAAAATTTTCATCATCAGGCAACTGCACTGCAAGTGTTAGTTGCTGAGGTTGTTGCTTACCGGCTGTCATTATTCTGTTGCCACCCACCGATAAGTCGTTTCCTCCTCAGCGCTTTGCTCGCGCAAAGCAAAGGGATCGCGACGCTTTTGTTGTAAACGCCCATCTAACTCAATAGCTTGTAACAGATGATCGGGCGTATCCGTTAAGGTCACCTCAAAGCGGCTGAATGTTGGGCTGTAATCAGTTAGCTTGACTTGCTGTACAGAGGTCACACTCGCAATGAACCTTTGAATATCTAGAATACTTTGCCAACCCTGCAAACCTTCCACACGAATAGGAAACTGAATCAACTGACTCTCACCTGACGCAATCAAAGCAAATTCATTAGCAAGCGATTCATGCAATTGATTCATGAACGGACCTGCAAGAAAGTCGCGTGAATTTGCAAACACTTCGCCCGACTTTCTAATATCGCCCACACGGACCACCCAGTCTAACCGCCAACGGCCTTTTTCGGCTTCGCCCTCGGCTTTAGGTTCATCATCCGTCACGCCGCGTTCTGCTACCTTCGCGACCAAATAGCCATCTGCTCGATATCGCTGTGAAGCGTCGCCGATAGGGGTCAAAAAACGTCCCCAAATGTCAGAAATAGACACTGACGTTGCATCCGTCAAATCCATTAAAGGAAACTGTAAGGGTAAACCGCGTTGCTTAGCGAGGTGGCGGATCTGTTGAATAAAGATAGACTCGTCGTTTGCTGCTAAAATATGCCGTTTGCCACGCTCGTCGCTACTGGCTACCCACATCAACAATTCCGGACGTCTACTCCCCCAGTAGGGCAGTTGATTAACCTTAAATAACTCAGACAGCTTACGTCCATCGAAGTTGGCGGTGAGATATAACGTATTCCCGTTACGCCGATAACCATACTGTAATAGGTAGTCGTCCAACTGACTCTTAGCATTCTTTATCGCACGATGCTCGAGTGTCTTCTCGCTTCCCGATATTTTTAATATCACCTGTTCAAACGCTGTGCGCAACGCTTCATCACGTTGGCTCGCTGCCTGCGAGGACACTTCTATTTCCGCTGAGAAAAGATCATCAATAAGTCGACCCTGTGCCGACAAGCACAGTAATAAACTTACCATACAGATGAAGTATTGAACTGTTGCGCGCATCATAGGCCAGCCTTCAAAAAATCGTTCATGAAATGCATGTTAAACACCCAAACGCAACACGGCAAGTGACAACTTGTGGATAACCTTGTGGGAATGCCCTCGACAACGTAAATTCAAGTAATTTATTGATAGCCTAGTCAAAAACCGGTCATCTCGCTAAAATGAAACAAATTTTGTGACTAGGAACATTATGCTTAAAAAACAATTACGTGGCATTAGCTCGTTATTATCGAGTATCAGCTTGATTGGGGTCTGTGTCGGTATGACCAGTACGCTCCTCAGTTTGCGCGCCACGATTGAAGGTTTTGGCACCTTAGTCACTGGTTTTATCATGTCGGCCTACTTTATTGGCTATTTATTTGGCTCGACTCGCGCCCCCAAAGATATTCGTCGAGTCGGTTATATACGTTCGTTTGGCGGACTGGCTGCCCTCGCCGCGGCCAGCGTGTTAGTTCAAGCTATCTGGATTGACCCTGTCGTCTGGTTTGTCATGCGGTTTGTGACTGGCTTTGCGATATCAGGCATCTTCGTCATTGTTGAAAGTTGGCTAAATACCATGGCTGATAACAAGAGCCGTGGCACCTTGTTATCCATTTACCTCGTTATCATTTACAGTGGTCTGATTGCCGGTCAGTTAATACTCGGTGTCGCAGATCCCGGCGGCTTTATCGCCTTTGCCATTGTGGTACTGCTTATCAATTTAGCGCTAATCCCCATCTTAGTAAGCGTTACCGTTGAGCCAACCACGCACGAAAATCGCAAGGTACCCGTTAAAATGTTATTGAATACAGTACCATTGGGGGTTATCAACGCATTTGTAATGCAAGCATGTTACGCCATGTTTTACGGTATCGGTCCGATGTATGCTTCGTATATTGGTCTTTCCGTACTACAGATCACGTTCTTTATGTCAGCGTTTATAGTGGGAGGACTTCTCTCGCAAACACCGTTTGGCTTGCTATCAGATCGCATTGATCGTCGTATTGTTATCGCCATTTGTGCCGCAGGCGGAACCGCAGCCGCTATTGTACTTGCACAGCTTGGTGCCGGAAATGCCTTACTCATTTATCTAGTCGTAGCGGTGCTTGGCGCCTTTATTCTACCGCTCTACTCGCTCGGTATGGCACACACCAACGATTACCTCGAGAAAGACCAGATGGTTGGTGCCACGGGCGCTATCATCAAAATCGGTGGTGCAGGTAGTATCATTGGTGCGCCGGCGGTCGCTGCGTTAATGCAGTTCGGTGCTATTAACTACTTCTTTCTACTGCTTGGTGGTCTCACCGCTTTTGTGGGTTGTTACGCACTGTACCGCATCACGCGTCGTGCTAAAGCTGAGGAACAATTACACAGCAACTTTGCTATTCTAGCACCGTCACAAACCTCCGATGAGCTATTAACTTCCATGGCGGAAGAGGCGCCAGATGAAGAGGACGATACCGAAGAAGAAGTGGATGGTACGGCGGTACTGAAGCGCTAACGCGCTTCAGTACACTAACAATTACTGAATAAGCTCAGCGACCCAGTCGCGCGCTTCAGCAATGATTTGCTCGAGGTGTGCGGCTGATTTAAAGCTTTCCGCATAGATTTTATAAACCGGCTCAGTGCCTGAGGGTCGTGCGGCAAACCAGCCATCTTCTAACACGACCTTGACACCACCAAACTGAGCGTCATTACCCGGCGCTTTTGTAAAAATATCGACAACGTTACTTTCAGCTAACGTGGTTAATTTCAATTTGTAGGCTCGAATATCCTTGAAGCGCGCGTTCTGTTCCAACGACGATGCAGTATCAACCCGCTGATAAAAGGCTTCGCCGTGCTGCGCACATAATTTTTTGTAATAAGCGCTCGGGGATTCACCGGTGGCAGCTTGCAGTTCTGCGGCCAACAATACCATCACGATACCGTCTTTATCGGTGGTCCAAACATCACCTTGGCGATCAAGCAAAGTGGCTCCTGCACTTTCCTCGCCTGCGAAACCAATATCACCATCACGCAGCTGCTGAGCGAACCACTTGAAGCCAACAGGCACTTCATAAACCTTACGCTGATTATCTTCTACAACGCGATCTATCATTTGGCTAGAAACGAGTGTTTTACCGATTGCAACATCGGCTGCCCATTCCCGCGACTTACACAAATAATCAATAGCCACAGCAAGGTAATGATTAGGATTCATTAGGCCATCCGGCGTAACGATACCGTGGCGATCATAATCGGGGTCATTTCCCCCGGCTAAATCGTATCGATCTTTATAAGCCAACAGACCTGTCATCGCATAAGGTGATGAGCAATCCATGCGTATCTTGCCGTCTTTATCGAGGGTCATAAACTGAAAGCCTGGGTCGACGTGATCGTTGAAAATATCGATATTGAGCCCATAAGTCTCAGCGATTTGGTGCCAATAGTCAGCACCTGCGCCACCCATTGCATCGACCGCAAGACGCAGGTTTGCGCCTTTGATAAGGTCCATATTGATACAGCGGGGCAGATCGTCAATATAGTGCTTACGCCAATCAACAAAGACTAACTTTGGATGTGATAACACATCTTCCCGTTCACAGGTATTAACGCCTTGAAGCCCAGACGACAGTAGTGCATTCGCATATTTTTCAATCACCCGCGTGGCATCAGCATCGGCAGGTCCCCCATGCGGCGGATTATATTTAAAGCCACCATCCTGTGGTGGATTATGTGAAGGCGTGATGACCACCCCGTCACATTGCTTTTGATGGTTTGCGTTGTACATCAAAATAGCGTGACTCAATGCAGGCGTGGGCGTATAACCATGCTCTGTTTGTACATGTACTTCTAACCCATTACCTAAAAACACATCGAGTGCCGAAATGTAAGCCGACTCTGAAAGTGCATGGGTGTCCTTGCCGAGTAGAATCGGACCCTCAATGCCCTGCTCTTCACGATAGGCACAAATTGCTTGTGCAATTGCTAGAATATGTGCTTCATTGAAACTTCGCGCCAGCGCAGAACCGCGATGACCCGATGTTCCAAAACTCACTTTTTGATGAGCTTTACGTGGGTCCGGCTCATACACATAATATGCACTGACCAACTGCGCGATGTTTACGCTATCCGCTGCGGTTGCGGGCTGCCCCGCTCGTTCATGCACCGTCATTATAAAAAGTCCCTAATTTGCTCGACTTCAGGTTTGCTGTATCCAAGCTTTTGCGCAACCTGAGTCAACATCGATTTTTTCTTCGTCGTATTATTGTTCGTCACCACCCAAAAAGGTGATGAGGGAATCGCCTTAGGATTCGTACTATTACCACTGGTCAGCAACGCCTCTTCCGAACGGGCAAAATATTGGCGGTCACGGCCGCGAATAGTCAATACGGTTTCAAACTGTTCGGGATGAGTCTTATACAGCATGCTCAAAATGTAGAGAAATCGTGCCACTACGCTTTTCTGTACATTAACATCTTGCTGATTTAGACGGTTAAACACAGAGTCAGTAGCACGCTCTTCGACCTGCACCGGTTCAACCTGAGCAATGCTGTCGAAGCCCAATAGACGGCGCAAAATATCTGATGCGCTCTCACCGATTTGTTGCGTGTGGCTCGCGATATACGCGTATAAATCGTCTTCAACTTCGATGCGTTTCATCGGTTTTTAATTCCTCATTGTTATCGATTCGCAGGGTTGACTTGCAACCAACCACTAAAGCTCGGAAAATATTAGCAAAGTTTAACACTAAAGGCACAACGATGGCAGAGTCAGAATTACTGCATTACGAAACCATGGGTGACAAGCAGAATCCCGCCGTTATTATCATTCACGGTTTGTTCGGAGATGGAGATAACCTAAAGAGCCTTGCTCGCGATTTGGAGCGCGACTACTTCTGTGTTCTACCCGACGCTCGCAATCACGGTGATTCCCCTCACCATGACAGTATGACCTATACGGAAATGGCGGACGATATTGTGGCACTTGCAGATGCATTAGCCTTAAAAAAGTTTTCGTTAGTTGGTCACTCCATGGGCGGTAAGATTGCCATGGAAGTGGCTATGCGCTACGAAGAGCGTGTCCAAGCAGCGGTGTTCGCAGATATTGCTCCAGTCGCCTATCCTGCTCATCACAACACAATATTAGATGCCTTAGCGGGTTTAGATTTACACCAAATAACGAGCCGCACGGATGCTGATAAACAACTGAGTTCGGTGATCAAAGAAAAAGGTGTGCGCCAATTTTTACTGAAAAACCTCCGCAAGGATGGCGACCATTTCGCGTGGCGACTCAATTTAACCGCGATTACCGAGCGATACGACGATATCGCCGGCAGTGTCAGCGATGGCGATTATTCCGGCCCTTGTTTGTTTATAAAAGGCGGGAATTCAGACTATCTAACCGAACAACATAAATCGCAAGTCACCGAGCGTTTTAGTAATTCGCAGGTTAAAGTTGTTGAAAACACGGGCCATTGGTTACATGCCGAAAAACCGCGCATTTTCAATCGTCTTGTAAAGGATTTTCTAGCGAGCCACGGTCGTCTTTAACAGTCTACTGTGCTATTATAAGAGGCGTTTCTGTCGGCCTATAGGGTGGTATCTTAAGGATGTTGGCTGAATATTATGAGCAAATAGAAGTACTCGTTACTAATATTACGCTAGGTATACTTTTCTTACTAATAGGCTTAGCTATTCGAGATGTGCTTAATCGCTCATCGGTCCCCAAATTCGGACGCATTATCGTATGGATGGTGTTGTTTCTTGGCTGCTTTGGTTTTATTGCTAAAGGCATTATCCAAGTGATTTGGGAGGTCGGTGTCTAAAATCGACCGAAAACACATGGCAAAAGAAAACACGGATAAAGTAACGATCGATTTGTTCCTTGATCAACCGCGTAAAGGTCGACCTCGAACAAATCCATTACCACGTAATGAGCAGTTAAAAATTAATAAGCGTCGGCAACTGCAACGAGACCGACGTCAAGGTAGAAAGCGAATAGAATTGAAAGTCGACCAGTCAGTGCATGAGCATTTGAACGAAGTCGCATCATCCTCGGGCTGCACCCGCAGCGATTTAGTCGAAGCGATGATTAAAATCTCGCTGGCAAACCAAGAACAAGTGCTGCCAGCTGTCGTTAATTTAGTAAAATCAGGTGAAAGTTGATTTATGGCAACTGTTGGAATTTTCTTTGGAAGTGATACGGGTAATACCGAAGCGGTCGCCCACATGATTGAAAAAGAACTCGGCAAAAAGCTTGTTGAGGTCAAAGATATTGCAAAATCGAGTAAGGAAGATATTGCGAGCTACGATCTTCTTTTATTTGGTATTCCCACTTGGTATTACGGGGAAGCGCAGTGTGACTGGGATGACTTCTTCCCTGAGTTAGAAGAAATTGATTTTACTGACAAACTCGTCGCCATCTTCGGCTGCGGAGACCAAGAGGACTACGCCGAGTACTTCTTAGACGCAATGGGTATGGTGCGCGATATCGTTGAAGCAAGAGGAGCAATCATTGTTGGTCATTGGCCAACCGAGAGCTATCACTTTGAGGCTTCAAAAGGGTTGGTCGATGAAAATCATTTTGTGGGTTTAGGTATCGATGAAGATCGTCAGCCAGAACTGACAAAAGACCGTGTTACCCAATGGTGTAAACAGGTTTATGAAGAGATGTGTCTCGCAGAGCTAGCCAACTAGGATGGTTTTGCGCTATTTTGAGCAAAGCTATTGAACAACTAAACAAAAAGCGAAGAGCACCATGGCGACAAATGATGAACAATTGAAAAAAGCTGGTCTTAAAGTAACGTCCCCACGCGTAAAAATTTTGGAGATCCTTAAGCAACCAGATAATCAGCATATCAGTGCCGAAGACGTCTACAAGATTTTGCTTGAGCAAAAGGATGAAATTGGCCTCGCCACGGTTTACCGCGTGTTAAACCAGTTCGATGATGCAGGTATTATTACCCGTCACCATTTTGAAGGCGGTCGTTCGGTCTTTGAACTCAGTGCGAAAGAACACCACGATCATTTGGTGTGCTTAACCTGCGGTCACGTGTTTGAGTTCGAAGATGATGTTATCGAAGAACGTCAGGTACGTATTGCCGAGCAAAATAAAATCAAACTAACTAATCATAGCTTATATCTGTATGGCGAGTGTCAACGAGGTGAAGGTTGCGAATATAAAGCAGCTGAGGAAGCCTAACGATGGCACTGCGTTGGCTTATCTATGGTGCAAATGGATACTCAGGTAAACTCATTGCTCATAAAGCCGTCGCACGAGGTTATCACCCTGTACTTGCAGGACGTAACGCAACCGAAATCGAACACTTCGCTGGGGCGCTTCAGCTCCAGCACCGTGTTTTCAGCCTCTCAGATCCGTCAGAGGTCAAACAGCAACTGATTGACATCGATCTGGTTATCAATTGTGCAAGCCCTTTCAGCAAAACGGCCACCCCGCTCATTCAAGCCTGTATTAGCACCGCTACGCATTATCTTGATATTACTGGCGAGATTGACGTGTTTGAATATGCACACTCGCAGTCTGAGGCTGCTAAAAAAGCAGGTATCGTGCTCTGCCCAGGTGTGGGCTTCGATGTCATTCCTACGGATTGCTTGGCTGCACGTCTGTATGCACAAATGCCTGACGCAACACATCTCGCGTTGGGATTTGATTCGGCCTCAAGAATGAGCCGCGGCACAGCTAAAACAAGTATTGAGCGTTTAGGACATGGAGGCGCAGCACGCATCGACGGTATTGTCAGCTCAGTGCCATTGGCATGGAAAGAGCGCCGCATTGACTTTGGTAACGGTGTTAAGTCGGCGATGACCATTCCATGGGGCGATGTGGCGACCGCATTTTACACCACATCGATACCCAACATTGAAGTTTATATTCCAGCCCCACCTAAGTTAATTAAACGACTTCGTAGAGTGAACTGGTTACGATGGTTGTTTAAGTCACGCTGGGTACAGAACCAACTGAAAGCAAAAGTCGATCAGCGCAGTAGCGCGGGTCCAGATGAAGACGCACGTAAAGCCAACCCGACCTATATTTGGGGAGAGGTCAAAAATAAACGTGGAGACACGAAATCTATGCGCTTCAAAATAAAAAATGGCTATACCGTCACAGCAGAAGGAGCCGTTGAAGTCGCACTTTATATTTTACAACACGACGCTTTGCCAGGTGGCTATTACACGCCATCTCGCCTATGTGGCGCCAAACTACTTGATCAGTTCATTGAACATTAAAAAACCGGCTGATGAGCCGGTTTTTTTTGATAAGCACTTATGCAGCATCGCCCTGCTGTTCGATTTTAGCCCAGCTATCACGTAGACCCACGGTTTGGTTAAAGATAAGGCGCTGTTCTTTCTCAGCGTCACTATCCAACACATAATAACCTAAACGTTCAAACTGGTACGGTTGCTCAACTTTCGCCTCGGCTAAGTTGGCTTCAACAAAGCCGTGCTTAACCACGAGTGAGTCAGGGTTTAGCGCAGCGAATAAGTCATCTTCCGCAGCAGGATTCGGCACACGGAACAGACGGTCATAGATACGAAACTCAGCTTCTTTCGCTGTATCTGCCGAAACCCAATGGATAACGCCTTTCACTTTACGACCATCGGCTGGATCTTTGCCCAAAGTATCAGGGTCATAGGTACAGTATACGGTCGTTACTTGCCCGTCACTATCAACATCACAGCGTTCAGCCTTAACCACATAACCATTTCTGAGACGCACTTCTTTGTCTAACACCAGTCGCTTAAACTTCTTGTTAGCCGATTCACGGAAGTCTTCACGTTCAATGTAGACTTCACGTGAGAAAGTCACTTGGCGGCACCCCATATCCGGGTTATTCGGATGATTAGGCGCATCAAGTAGCTCCTGCTGACCCTCTGGATAGTTTTCGATAACCAGTTTAATGGGATCCATTACCGCCATCGCACGCGGCGCATTCTCGTTTAAGTCATCACGGATACAGGCTTCAAGCATACCCATTTCAACTTGGTTATCCATTTTGGTGACACCAATACGACGACAGAACTCACGGATAGACGATGGCGTGTAGCCACGACGACGCAAACCCGCAATACTCGATACACGAGGGTCATCCCAACCCGACACTTTGCCTTCCTCAACCAAGTTATTGATGATGCGTTTACTCATCACGGTATATTGCAAGTTCAAGCGCGAGAATTCGATTTGCTGAGGATGACAGTCGATACTGATATTATCCAAAACCCAGTCGTACAAACGGCGATTATCTTGAAACTCCAAAGTACACAATGAATGCGTAATGCCCTCTAACGCATCAGAAATACAATGTGTGAAGTCATACATTGGATACACACACCACTTGTCACCGGTTTGGTGGTGATGCACGTGTCGCACGCGATAGATAACTGGATCACGCATGCACATGAACGGTGATGCCATATCAATTTTAGCTCTCAAGCAACACTCGCCATCTTTATATTCGCCCGCAGTCATGCGCTTGAACAGATCAAGGTTTTCCTCGACCGACGTGTCCCGGTAAGGGCTGTTGGTGCCCGGCTCTTTCAACGTGCCGCGCATTTCACGCATGGTCTCTTGGTCAGAGAAATCCACGTACGCAAGTCCCTTTTCAATGAGCTCCATCGCAAACCCGTGTAACTCATCAAAGTACCCCGATGAATAACGAGGCTTACCTTCCCACTGATAACCTAACCAAGCAACATCGCGTTTGATCGACTCGACGTAATCAACTTTTTCTTTTAATGGGTTGGTATCATCAAATCGCAGGTTACAGGTACCCTGGTAATCTTCGGCAATACCAAAGTTCAACACGATTGATTTAGCATGACCAATGTGCAAAAAACCATTCGGTTCCGGTGGGAACCGAGTATGTACTGACGTATGCTTTCCTTCTGCCAAATCTTTATCAATAATTTGGCGAATAAAATTACTTGGACGATGCTCAGTTTCTGACATGCGTGTATGTTCTCCAACAACTTTTGAGCTCAAAAAAGGATATTACTTATGATCGCAATTAATGATCCGTCTGGCAAGCAGGTGTGATGCCAAAAAAGTCATAATAGTTTTTTAATTGCTGTTGTACTTTAGCAACTTCAACTCGAGTAAACTGCACGGTTTGACCCGGTCGACATTGTGCCAAACGTGACAGATCCAGTGGACTTATATTACCAAGCTTAGGGTACCCCCCCAACGTTTGGCGATCGTTCATCATAATAATAGGTTGGCCATTCGGTGGCACCTGCACTGAGCCAATATTGATTCCCTCTGACACTAAACCTTTGCCCGCATACTCAATGGCAGGCCCTTCGAGTCGAATGCCCATCCGATCGCTTTGCTGGCTAATTTTATACTCGTGGAAACTCAACTTTTCGCGCTCAGCCATGGCAAACTGGTCGTACTGAAACCCGGGTATCAGACCTAAGACCGGTGGCTTACTGTAATCAGGACGGTAACGCCATGGAATACGCTGCGTTAACTCACAGGTTGAAGACTCAATAGCCAATGTATCGCCTTTTTGCAGCGCACTACCATCACCGCGGTGACCGCCTAATTGCTCACGCTTAACCGTCGCGCAACTACCCCATTGCGGCTTGACCTGTATTCCACCTGCAACAGCTAAATAGGCGCGCAATCCGCTACGTGCAGGCCCAATACTCAGCACCTGCCCAGCTTCAACCTGAAACGTTTCCCAAATACTGCGCTCTTCGTCATCCAGTTTTAAGCTGACATCTGCACCGCACACGGCGACTGCAGCAGCGGTGGAAAACTTAAACTTTGAGCCCCCCAATACAATTTCAATCTGAGCGGCACCCGGCTCATTTTTTAGCAGATAGTTGCCCCATAAAAAGGCATTCTCATCAATAGGTCCGCCGCGTGTTAAGCCTTTTTTTAAGTAGCCTAAGCGACCAAAATCCTGAATAGTGGCGTACATGCCGGGTTCAATCACTTCAATCATTCGAATGCCTCCACTGAGCCGCCAGCCGCGATAAACTCATCCTTTGAAATCGCCTTAAATCGCACCGTATCACCTGAGTTAAGTTGATTCAGAATGCCTTTCTGAGGTTCATATAATGGAAAGGTCGTGCGACCAATGATGTTCCAACCGCCAGGCGATGCTAAGGGATAAATTGCTGTTTGCCGTTCAGCAATGGCAACACTCCCCGCTGGTATTCGTGTTCTAGGTGAATCCAGCCGAGGTGCCTGTAAATCTTCGGCGACTTCGCCCATGTAAGCAAAGCCCGGTGCAAACCCCAATGCATATACGCGATAGCTGTCCCGACAATGGCGCTCTATAACCTCCTCGACACTACATTCGTGAAGCTCCGCAATACGTGCTAAATCAGGCCCGACCGTCTCGTCGTAATAAACAGGAATGACGTGTGTTTGCCCCTGCTCCGCGTTAACCTGTTGGAGTTCAGGCAGGGACTCAATGATAGCTTTGATCGAGGCACGTATATCGGTATCTGAATGCCGGGTAATATCGTAATAAACCATGAGCGATGAGTATGCCGGTACGGTTTCGAGTATCGCTAAATCGCTGCTGGCTATCGCTGAATCAAGTTGCAGTACGCGTTGGTTCGCCTCGATGCTGATCTCATCTGCAAAATAGACGATCACCGCATCAGCACCCGCATTGACTATGGAAGGTTTCACGCTCAGTTTCCCTCTTGTTGTTATTCGGGTATCGAGTGGAGTAACTCACGTATTTTCGACACGGTTTCGACCGCGGATGGGTTGTCGCCGTGAACGCACAGTGAGTCGATACTAATCATTCGCTCGTTACCATCTTTGTCAATAATAGGCTCGCGTCGAGCAAACCGGTTCGCTTGTTCAAGTACATCGGCTTCCTCGGTCAGCACCGAGCCGCTTTGCTTTCGTGATACAAGCCGACCTTTATGGTTATAGCGACGGTCTGCAAAACCCTCAAACCATAAGTAAACGTCATAGTTAGATGCTAATGCCTGCCACTCAGAGTTTTGCGGAGTTGCCATAACCATCAGTGGTAGCGGTTGACGTTGTTGGGTTTGCAAGTAACTAACTGCCTTACACACCGCTTTAAATATCTCACTGTCACGCAGCATATCATTATACAACGCACCGTGAGGCTTAACGTAAGCAACCGATTCATCATAACGTGCGGCGATACCATTAAGTGCACCGACTTGATACATGATGAGAGCAATAATTTCTTGCTCTGAGCAGTCCATATGCCGCCGCCCAAAACCAACAAGATCTGGATAGCTCGGGTGAGCCCCAATCTTGACTTGGTGTTGTGCTGCCAGTGCCACCGTCTGAGTCATCGTCAGTGGGTCGGATGCGTGAAAGCCACATGCAATATTAGCGCAGTCGATGTGCGGCATGATAAGTTCATCCTCGCCCATCTTATAAGCGCCAAAGCTCTCACCGATATCACAGTTGAGTGTAATTTTTCTAATCGTATGCGTATTCATACGACAAAGTATATCATGATTTGGTTTTGTCTTGTTTACGTGCGGTAATGTCACCTGTTAATCGAGTGTAGCTCACTGCAAACAAATACAACCCGACACCGATACTGGCAATTTGCAGGGCAGGTAAAGCCAGCACGACTAGCTGGTGTTTAGCGAAAATAGCGACAGCACCCACGAGCCCCATCGTCGTTAAGCCGCTTGCTATCAAAGTAATCGGAGGCAGCCAACTCAATAGCTTTTGAATACGCAACAATGCGAGTAAACCACCCAAAATGATGCCCCATGCAACTGGCACACCCAGTTGATACCAACTCAATTGATAGTCAGCAATTGCAGCGACTAATTGGTCTTGTGAAGCGGTATAAAAAAATAGGCCCACCGCGCCCGCTAAAATGACAATTCGCTTAAAAAGATTCATGCCTGCTTTCCTTACAGCGCTAAGCTCACACAATAAATAATAATGCCTATCACGGGCACCCAAACAATTGGAGACTGATACCACTTGAGCGGCTGTTTACTTTGTTCATTCAGCTTATTCAACGTGGGCAACCGATACAGCCAAATTAAAGCCACCAGCATTAAGCCTGCGCCCGTTAGCCGAATGGTAGTATCAAACTCGCTTACGACTCCGAGTACAGCTAAAAGTAAACCTACAATCAGCAGTACTATTGCAGTAACACGTTGCCACATTTATTCACCTCGTTATTATTATGCTTTGGTCGAATACCACCATAACGCTTTTTTAACAGACAAAAAAGAATATGTTACCTTAGAGCCTACGCTGACAGGGATTGAACAATACATGCAGATATTTAAACGAATGGCGCTGATCATTGCGGCCGCTGGCGTGACCTTTGGTTTAATCGTAATAAGTATCGTGGTGTACCAGTACACCATCATGGCACCCGACCTACCCCATGCCGGTGACTGTCAGTTACAACAACTCGAACAAACTCAAGATCGTGCTGCTGAAGTGCACACCTATCAATGTACTCGCGGTTCAGAAACGACTTGGCAGGGTACCGAGATATGGCTCTATGAACCTTTGACTGAAGAGTGGCAGCGGATGTTAACCGTTGCAGGCGAACCCTGTGTGCGCATTCGCCTCAACGAGCGTCGTCTAACGGTCTCCCATGCGGGCAACAAGCTCGATTTTAACCTCGCTGAACCGGTCTTTATCTACAAGGATAAAGAAGGCACAAGCCATAGCTTGGCTGTCGCAATCGATAACCAAGCAACGGCATGCGATGATTAATTAGGTCAGTTTGAGCACCCAACTCAGCGGTAAGCGCTTCATTAAAAAACCAATAACGCACCACGGCCAACCGGGTACATAGGCTTTGACGGGCGCTTTCTCTATGGCTTTTACCATTTTACGACAGCCCTCTTCGGTGCCAATCATAAAGGGTGTGTTCTTTACTTTTTCATTAATTTCCGAGCGAATATAACCCGGGAATAATGTGGTGACTTTGATAGGACTGTTGTTGCCATAGGTCTTAAGCAAATCAGCGCGGATCCCTTCAGACATCGATGCTAAACCGGCTTTGGTTGCCGCATATACCGTCATTGCACGCGGCATGCCACGCAATGCACTCATCGAGGCGATGGTGATCAAATGACCTCGCTCTTGTGCTCTGAAAATACCCATAGCCGCCTCGCATTGGGCCAACGCAGCAACAAAGTTCGTTTCAGCCGTGGCTCGATTAGCGGCAAAGTACCCTGTGCCTAACGAAGCGCCTTTACCCATCCCAGCATTAACAACGATTTTATCAATCGCGCCTGCCTCTGATTTAAACCGCTCAAACACGTCAAATACATCATCGTGTTGGTTAACATCAAGCGCTGCAATGTATACGTTGGCTTTTGGGTAAGCTTGCTCGATTTCACTTTTCAATGCTTCTAAACGCTCAATGCGCCGTGCGCACAGGCACAAATGATACCCTTTACTGGCAAATTCCCTTGCCATGCCCTCGCCCAGTCCAGAACTGGCGCCCGTTATTAATACGGTTTGTTGTTTTTGCATAATACACGTCCATTTATTGTTTTATTTTGCGACGGCAACGCCATAACAAGTAGTTGACCAAAAACCAGAAGTTTTTAAACGCTGGATTATTCGTTTGCTTATGGTGATAACGATAATAAATCTGCTGAGCAATTACGGCGAGGCGGAATAAACCAAACACCTCATAGAACTTAAAGTCAGCCACCGCTACGCCCGTCTGCTGACAATAATAGTCGATGATTTCTGCTCTATTTAACATACCTGGATAATCACTCGGTTGTCGTTTCGTCGCCCGGGCAATTTTGTCGTCGTCAGATTGAATCCAGTAGGCCAACGCATTACCCAGGTCCATCAGCGGGTTACCGAGCGTCGCGAGCTCCCAATCAAGAATGCCAATGATGTGAGTCGGATCATCGGCATCTAATACTAAGTTGTCCAAACGAAAATCATTGTGCGTCATGCAAATGGTCTCGTCGCTCGGTTGGTTTTCTCGAATCCAGCGCATGATGCTTTTAGCGCCAAATACGTTCCATGTTTTCGCCCGCTCAAATCGATTGCACCACCCTTCTACCTGCCGCTGGGTATAGCCTTTGCCTTTCGCTAACCGTCTTAGACCCGATGCATTGATATCTACATTATGTAACGCGACAAGGCGGTCAATCGCGTTTAAACATAATTGCCGCGCTTGTGTTTCACTTAACTCCAGTTGGCGGGGAAAGTGACGACGCGGAATAATTCCCTCTATATGACGCATCACATAAAATTCAGCACCAATAACCGACTCATCCTTGCAGTGTGCAAGCACTTCCGGCACCTCTGGAAAATACGGCTTAAGCGCTTTTTGAAAACGATACTCGCGCCCCATGTCGTGCGCCGACTTCGCCTTAGTGCCATCGGGAGGACGACGTAAAACGAGAGCGACGTCATGATAATCAAGCCGGTACGTCCAATTAGATGCGCCCCCTGTATACTGAGTGACCATCAGGTCCCCGGAAACATCACTGAATACGTCGGGCAATTCGGCTTTTAGCCACGTATCAAGCTGTTCAATGGGTAACGACTCTTCCGTTCTAACCGGAGAAGACTGGTCAAGTACGCTGTTTGCATCAACGCTCATTCATTCGCTCCTGCCAAGCTCTTACTTCTGTTTTAGCAATGGTTGCACGATGCACTGCGTCAGGGCCGTCGGCAATACGCAATGATTTAGCGACCGCTAATAAATCGGGTAAAGGCGTATCATGACACATCGCGGCACCCCCATACAGTTGCATGGTTTCATCCACCACACGTTGCAGGACTTGCGGCGCGACCAATTTAATTGATGAAATCGCTTTAATCGCCTTCATTGCACCCATCTTATCAATTTGCCATGCCGCATGAAGCGTGAGTAAACGCGCTTGATCAATGGCAACCCGTAAATCTGCGAGACGTTCTGTATTGCCACCCAACTTTAATAAAGGTTGCCCAAACGCAATACGGGATGTACCGCGCTCGATAAACATATCGAGCGTCCGTTCAGCAGCACCGATGGCGCGCATGCAATGATGAATGCGGCCTGGACCTAAACGCCCTTGCGCTATTTTAAATCCGGCGCCCGGTCCGACGATGATATGGTCCTTAGGTACACGCACATCGTCAAATATCACTTCACCGTGACCATAAGGCGCATCGTATTCGCCCAGCGCAGGGAGCATGCGCTCAATATGCACGCCGGGTGTATTTAAAGGCACAATCACCATCGAATGACGGCTATGCTTATCAGCATCCGCGTCCGTCAAACCCATCACGATGGCAAATTGAGCGTCGGGATGCCCAAGCCCTGTGCTCCACCATTTACGTCCGTTTATCACCCACTCATCGCCGTCAGCGGTAATCGTGGTTTGCATGTTGGTTGCATCAGATGACGCCACATCAGGCTCCGTCATACAAAAGACCGAACGAATGTCCCCTGCCAGGAGAGGTTCAAGCCATTGCGTCTTTTGCGCGGCACTCCCAAAGTGATACAGCACCTCCATATTGCCGGTATCAGGTGCATTACAATTAAAGATTTCCGGCGCCAACAAGCTGTGCCCCATACACTCGGCGATAGGCGCGTACTCAAGAGTTGTTAGTCCCTGCCCAAGCTCAGCGTCGGGCAAAAACAGGTTCCATAACCCCGCCTTCTTAGCCATGGCTTTTAGTTCTGCCACATGGGGTGGCACCTGCCATTCACGCCAGTGAGGGCCGGCATTAAGACGTTGGTTTTCTTTACGGTAGTCAGACTCATAAGGGACGATATGCTGTTCGATAAATTCTTGTACACGTGACAAATAATCACGACTTTTATCTGAAAATGAAAAGTCCATTCTACGTTTCCTTTAAATGCCCAATAACCGCATTGTAGGCATGAATGATTTTCTGGTACAACCAGTTTCCGCCGATTACTCCGCTTGCACTGGAGTCAAATTTTTATTACGGTTAAATACAAAATGGAAAAATTTACTTATGCGCTTAATAATAGTCGCTTTTATACTTTTGTATTTAACAGGCTGTACAGCCCTCGTTGCTGACCAAGTAGCCCACCCCCATGGAATGAATCTAAACTTTTCCGATGAACAATCAGCGCAAGAAATCTTTAGTCTGCAGTCCGGTAAGATCGGTAACCTCGATTACTTTTATGGATCTGCCGCTGGGTTTGCTCAACAAGAAAACGCGTTTGAAAGCACCATTACTGTGGCGCTAACAAACAGCAAAACAGGCACCACTACGACAACCCAATATCACTATGACGACAGCCATGCTCGTAAACTTTCAAAGCAAAGTGAGCCGCGCGGTCAGGTTATTATGCTACACAGCTACAGCACCGATAGCCGTTCACTTTATATTGATAGTCGAGCACTCCGGGCGCAAGGGTACGACGTGTTGCTGTTCGACCTGAATGGTCATGGGCGTGCAAGTGATAAGCCGATGAGTTTTGGTCCGGCGGATGTTGAACGTTTAGATCAATTAGTCACTATGATCCGTGACAACTCAAACTTGCCGCTGTTGCTGTACGGAAAATCCTATGGTGCAAGCGTAGCTGCACAATATATCGCGAAGCATGGCAAGATCGATGGTTTCATCGGCATTGCTCCGATGAATAACTTTACCGAAGCTGCGCTTATCGAGACAAAACGCAATTCGCCTTGGCTAACCCAGTTTATTAGCGATGAGTATATTACCGCAGGTATTGAACGCGCTGCCGCTTCGGTCGGAGCGAATGTCGAGAAGGCCAATACCGCACGTATATTGGCTAATCAGTTACAACAAGCCAGCTGGCCCCCATCACTCATTTTTGTTGGTGAACTTGATGAACTGAGTAAAAAAGAAACCTTTACCTCGTTTGATGACAACTTAAACGTTAAAGTCATCACGCTACCCGAGCGCCCACATATGGCGATGATGGTGTACGACAATACGATCGATAAGCAGCTATCCGAATGGCTTGTGATGTTTGAAGCGGGAAAATTACGTTAAACACATTACGTTAAACAGAAAATACAAAAAACCCGGCGCAAGGCCGGGCTTTTTATGAGCTTAAACAACGTTGATTACCAACCTGTTTTCTCACGTACTGCTTTACCGATATCAGCCAAGCTACGTACAGTCTTAACGCCAGCTGCTTCAAGTGCAGCAAATTTCTCGTCTGCTGTACCTTTACCGCCTGCGATGATCGCACCGGCGTGGCCCATACGCTTACCAGGAGGCGCAGTGACACCTGCAATGTAAGAAACCACAGGTTTGGTCACGTGGTTTTTGATGTATTCTGCAGCTTCTTCTTCTGCAGTACCACCGATTTCACCGATCATGACAATAGCTTCGGTCTCTGGATCCTTCTCGAACAACTCTAAGATGTCGATGAAGTTAGAGCCTGGGATCGGGTCACCACCGATACCAACACAAGTAGACTGACCGAAACCTTCGTCAGTAGTCTGCTTAACGGCTTCATAAGTCAAAGTACCTGAACGCGATACGATGCCGACTTTACCTTTCTTGTGAATGTGACCTGGCATGATACCGATCTTACATTCATCAGGAGTGATAACGCCTGGGCAGTTTGGACCAATCATACGAACACCTTTGTGCGTCAAGTATTCCTTAACGTACAACATGTCCAATGTTGGGATACCTTCAGTAATACAAACAATCAGTTCGATACCGGCATCTGCAGCTTCGATGATTGAATCTTTACAGAAAGGTGCCGGTACGTAGATAACTGATGCTGTTGCGCCAGTCGCTTCCACCGCTTCTTTAACAGTGTTGAAGACAGGTAGACCTAAATGCTCTTGGCCACCTTTACCCGGTGTTACACCGCCAACCATTTGCGTACCATACGCAATTGCTTGCTCAGAGTGGAACGTACCTTGACCACCAGTGAAACCCTGGCAGATAACTTTGGTGTTTTTATCGATCAAAACGCTCATTATTGACCTCCTGCCGCAGCAACCACTTTATCAGCAGCGTCAGAAAGGCTTTCTGCTGCGATAATGTTTAGGCCACTTTCATTCAATTTCTGCGTACCTAGTTCAGCATTGTTACCTTCAAGGCGAACAACAACCGGTACTTTAACGCCCACTTCTTCGACGGCACCGATGATACCTTCAGCGATCATGTCACAACGGACGATACCACCAAAGATGTTAACCAGTACGGCTTTCACAGAGCTGTCAGACAAGATGATTTTGAATGCTTCAGAAACGCGTTCTTTAGTTGCACCGCCACCAACGTCAAGGAAGTTTGCAGGTTCGCCACCGCTTAACTTAACGATGTCCATCGTACCCATCGCCAAACCAGCGCCGTTAACCATACAACCGATGTTGCCGTCGAGTGCAACGTAGTTGAGTTCCCACTTAGCCGCTTCTGCTTCACGCGCGTCGTCTTGTGACGGATCGTGCATTTCGCGGATTTTTGGCTGACGGTACAATGCGTTGCTATCGATGCCTACTTTAGCGTCTAGGCAGTGCAAGTTGCCTTCGTCAGTGATAACGAGCGGGTTAATTTCAAGCAATGCCAAGTCGTATTGCTCGAACATTTTCGCTAAGCCTAAGAAGATTTTGGTGAACTGCTTCACCTGATCTGCAGAAAGGCCCAATTTGAAACCTAATTCACGACCTTGGAAAGGCTGTGCGCCTACGGTCGGATCGATTTCAACTTTCAAGATTTTCTCTGGTGTTTCTTCAGCGACTTTCTCGATTTCAACGCCGCCTTCAGTTGATGCCATGAACACGATTTTACGTGAACCACGGTCTACAACTGCACCTAGGTAAAGCTCGTCTGCAATGTCAGTGCAGCTTTCAACTAAAATCTTAGCAACCGGCTGACCATTTTCGTCGGTTTGGAAAGTTACTAAGTTTTTACCTAACCACTGCTCAGCAAAAGCGCGAACTTCGTCAGTGCTTTTTACCAACTTCACACCGCCCGCTTTACCGCGGCCGCCAGCGTGAACCTGACATTTAACAACCCAAGTGTCTCCACCAATACGTTTTGCCGCTTCAACTGCTTCATCAGCAGTATCGCACGCAAAACCTTCAGATACTGGCAAACCAAACTCTTTAAAGAGTTGCTTACCCTGATACTCATGCAAATTCATGATGCTCTTCCGATTCGTTGAAACAACAAAAGCAGCGAAATGCTGCCTACCCGAATACCGCGCCGAATTCTAACGCGTACGGCGCAAAAATAACAGCCGTAAGCTGGAATCCAACTTACGGCTGAGTGCTCAGCGTCTTTAGATATCCAGGATAAGACGTTGAGGATCTTCCAACAGCTCTTTAACCGTGACTAAGAAGCCAACCGATTGTTTGCCGTCGATAATACGGTGGTCATAAGACAGTGCCAAATACATCATTGGCAATATCTCAATTTTACCATCCACCACCATGGGGCGTTCTTGGATTTTGTGCATACCCAAAATCGCGCTTTGTGGTGGGTTCAAAATAGGAGTTGAAAGCAGTGAACCAAACACACCACCATTGGTGATCGTGAAGTTTCCGCCCTGCATTTCTTCCAATGTGAGTTTTCCATCACGTCCTTTGATAGCCAAATCACGAATACCGTTTTCCATGTCTGCGATAGACATTTTGTCAGTATCACGTAACACAGGCGTGACCAACCCACGTGGTGTTGAAACTGCGATACTTACATCGAAGAAGTTGTGATAAACGATATCATCGCCGTCAATCGATGCGTTGACATCAGGGAAGCGTTTTAATGCTTCTGTGACCGCTTTAACGTAGAAGCCCATGAAACCTAAGCGTGTACCGTGTGTTTCTTCAAACACATCTTTGTACTTTTTACGAAGGTCCATAATCGGCTTCATGTTGATTTCGTTAAACGTCGTCAACATTGCCGTGTCGTTCTTAGCTTGTAATAAACGCTCGGCGATACGTTTACGTAAACGCGTCATAGGTACACGTTTTTGGTCACGGTCACCCGCCGCTTGCGGCTGCTGAGACGCACTCTGGCTGCTGCTAGAGCTTGACTTAGACTGTTGGCCTTTAACGTGTTTCTCAACGTCTTCTTTGGTCACACGACCACCTTTGCCGGTGCCTTTTACGTCACTCGGTTTCAGACCATGCTCGCCTAACAAACGACGTACGGCCGGACCTGCGACTTCGCTGTCGCCTTCGTCTTTCTGCTCAGTTGAAGTCTCTTCAGACTTTGCCGAGGATTTATCAGAAGAACCTGATGCAGCTGCGCCCGCTTCAACCGTGCCAATCACATCGTCAGCACCCACTGTCGCGCCTTCGTCTTGCGTGATTTCAGCCAATACACCATCGGCTGGCGCGACAACTTCAAGAACCACTTTGTCAGTTTCAATATCGACAAGGTTTTGGTCGCGCTTAACAGCGTCGCCTGCTTTCACATGCCAAGTTGCAATGGTTGCATCAGAGACAGATTCAGGTAACTGCGGTACTTTGACTTCAATTTTTTCGCCCGAGCCTGATTTTTCAGAAGCATTGTCGTCTTTTGACGAACTTTCTTCTTTCTTATCTTCTTCAGCCGAATCTTTGCTATCGCTATCGTCGTTGCTGTCGTCACCCGCGCCTTCTTCGATTTTGCCAATCACTTCTTCAGCAGTCACCGTAGTGCCTTCGTCAGCAATGATTTCGCCAATGACGCCATCGGCTTCAGCGACAACTTCGAGCACTACCTTATCGGTTTCGATGTCAACCAGATTCTGGTCACGCGACACTTTGTCACCTGGTTTTACGTGCCAAGTTGCGATGGTGGCATCGGCAACAGATTCGGGTAATTGAGGAACTTTAATATCAATCGCCATGGTTCATCTTCACCTATTTAATGGTTAGCGCTTCGTCAACGAGTTTTTGTTGCTGTTTATTATGCTCAGATAAATAACCGACTGCCGGAGCAGCTGATGCGGCTCTGCCTCGATAGGTTAATTGAGCACCTGATGGAATAGCCGCCCAGAAGTTATGTTGGCTACTGTACCAAGCACCTTGGTTCTGGGGCTCTTCCTGACACCAAACAAAATCTTTGACGTGCTGATAATCTTTCATAATCTCTGCGACTTCTTCCGCAGGGAACGGATAAAGCTGTTCGATACGGATAATAGCCACATCATCTTGTTCGCGTTTACGGCGTTCTTGTAACAGATCATAGTAAACTTTACCTGAACACAAGACCACGCGTTTTACTTTTTTCGGATCCAAGTCATCAATTTCAGCGATGGCATTTTGGAATCCAGTATTCTCTAAGTCACTCATTTCAGAGATAGCTAATGGGTGACGTAATAACGATTTAGGTGTCATCACCACAAGCGGACGGCGCACCGGACGCAGTTGCTGACGACGGATCATATGGAACACTTGCGCAGGTGTCGTAGGCACACAAACTGACCAGTTATGATCAGCTGATAGCTGCAAGAAACGTTCAAGGCGTGCAGAAGAGTGTTCTGGACCTTGTCCTTCGTAGCCGTGCGGCAGCAATAAAGTCAAACCACATAAACGACCCCACTTCTGCTCACCCGAGCTTAAGAACTGGTCAACCACAACTTGGGCACCGTTGGCAAAATCACCAAACTGGGCTTCCCACATCACCAACGACTTGGGTTCAGCGGTCGCATAGCCATATTCGAACGCCACTACAGCCGCTTCCGATAACACCGAGTCGTAGATTTCTACCACACCTTGATCATCTTTAATGTGATTCAACGGCATGTAAGTCGATGCATCTTTTTGGTTATGCAACACGGCATGACGATGGAAGAACGTACCACGACCCGAGTCCTGACCCGTCAAACGGATATGGATACCCTTATCTAACAAGGTGGCATAAGCTAAGGTTTCTGCAAAACCCCAGTCCATCGGCTTATCGCCTTTGGCCATTTTCATGCGTTCTTGATAGACCTTAGCAACGCGAGAGTTCAGCTTATGTTCTTCTGGATACTGGGCAATCTTCTCACCCAATGTCGCCAGCGTCGATTTTGACACTTTATAGTCATAGTCGACGTCCCAATCGTTGCCCACGTATGGGCTCCAATCGACCGAATGCTTACGCATCGGACGGTGTTCTTCAACGACGACCTCACCTTTATCTAAGGCATCACGGTAGTCTTGTACCCATTGTTTCGCGTCGTCTTCACTAACCACATTGGCCTTTGACAAACGCTCTGCGTAGATTTCACGCGGCACTGGGTGCTTTTTCACTTTCGCATACATCAATGGTTGTGTAGCACTTGGCTCGTCTGCTTCGTTGTGACCGTGGCGGCGGTAACATACCAAGTCAATTACAACGTCACGTTTAAAGGTATTGCGGAAATCCAATGCCAATTGCGTTACAAAGACCACAGCTTCAGGGTCATCTGCGTTAACATGGAAAATCGGTGCTTGGACCATTTTTGCAATATCAGTACAGTACTGAGTTGAACGCGCGTCTTCTTGCTTCGATGTGGTAAAGCCAACTTGGTTATTCACCACGACACGTACCGAGCCGCCGACCTGATAAGCACGCGTTTTAGACATGTTAAATGTCTCTTGTACGATACCTTGACCAGCAATTGCCGCATCCCCATGAATGGTTATCGGCAGTACTTTATCGCCTTTCGGATCTTGTAGACGATCCATGCGCGCACGCACCGAACCCATAACCACTGGATTAACGATTTCTAAGTGTGATGGGTTAAAGGCTAGCGCCAAGTGAACATCGCCACCGGGCGTTGCAAAATCTGACGAGAAGCCCATGTGGTATTTAACGTCACCTGAACCTTTGTTTGCCGCATGTTTACCGGCAAATTCGTCAAACAAATCTTGTGGCTTTTTACCGAGCACGTTGACTAACACGTTTAGACGACCGCGGTGGGCCATGCCAATAACGACTTCTTGCGTGCCCTGCTCGCCTGAGCGACGAATCAATGACTTCAATAGCGGAACTAAGCTATCGCCACCTTCGAGTGAGAAACGCTTAGCACCTGGAAACTTAGAGCCTAGGTATTTTTCTAAACCGTCGGCAGCAGTCAGTTCACGTAAGATGCCGGTCTGCTGCTCTTTATCAAAGCTTGGCTTACCGCGAACACCTTCTAAGCGCTGCTGAATCCAACGTTTTTCCTCTGTCGACACGATGTGCATATATTCTGCACCAATCGGGCCACAATAAATATCTTCTAACGCTTTGTGAATATCCTTGAGCTTCATCGTTTCGCTGCCAACGGCTAACGAACCAACGTTAAACTCACGGTCCAAATCGTCTTTAGTTAAGTCATGAAAAGCAAGTGAAAGGTCGGGTACCTCTTCTTGTTTCCACAAGCCAAGAGGATCGAGGTTAGCGTGTTGATGACCACGGAAACGGTATGCATTAATGAGCTGTAAAACGCGTACTTGTTTCTGATCCGCTACTGACGACTGACCGCCAGCTTGCTTGAGTTTATTCTTCGCAAGCGTACGAAACTGTTCCCGTACGTCACTTAATTTAGCATCTACTGCATGGTCATTGGTTGGCAATGAGTCGAACATATTTCGCCACTCATCACTCACTGCAGTAGGATCATCGAGGTAAGCTTCGAACATTTGTTCGATATAAGCGATATTGCCTCCGGCTAGATGCGATGATTCTAGCCATTCACGCATTACACCCTCTTGCATTGCGTATCCTTCACACTCAATTTGTTCAAACTATAAGAAATAGCCATCCGTGAGCCGGATGGCCATCTTCAGCATCAATTATAACGATTTCTTGCTAAGGCGTTGCAATTAAACTGCACGGCTCAGCAACATCGATTTAATGTGTCCGATTGCCTTAGTTGGGTTCAACCCTTTAGGACAAACATTCACACAGTTCATGATGCCGTGGCAACGGAACACACTGAAGGCATCGTCAAGGTCATCAAGACGCTGTTCAGTCGCCGTGTCACGACTATCGATCAAGAAACGGTATGCATGCAACAAACCGGCAGGACCGATAAACTTATCTGGGTTCCACCAGAATGATGGGCACGAAGTTGAGCAACAAGCACAGAGAATGCACTCGTATAAGCCGTCTAACTTCGCACGCTCTTCTGGCGATTGCAGACGTTCACGCGCCGGTGGCGTTTTCTCATCATTGATAAGATACGGCTTAATTTTCTCGTACTGTTTGTAGAACTGACTCATATCTACAATCAAGTCACGGATGACCGGTAAGCCAGGTAACGGACGAATCACGATCTTACCACCTTTCAAAGATGACATTGGCGTGATACATGCCAAACCATTTTTACCGTTCATGTTTAAACCGTCAGAGCCACACACGCCCTCACGACATGAGCGCCGGAACGCTAACGACGGATCTTTTTCTTTTAATTTAATCAAAAGATCCAGCACCATCAAATCCTGATTCTCTTCAATTTCAAGAGAATAGTCTTTCATGTATGGTGCGTCATCAACATCCGGGTTGTAACGATAAATCGAAATATTAACTGTTTTCATCGTTTTAACCCCTTATTAATAAGTACGTGCTTTCGGAGGGAAAGCTTCACGTAGCTTAGGTGCCATATTCACTTCACGCTTAACCATCTGCTCGTCTTCTGGGCGGTACACACTGTGTACTAACCAGTTATCATCGTCACGGTCAGGATAGTCAGCACGACTGTGCGCACCACGGCTTTCCGTACGGAAGTTGGCCGCTACAGCAGTAGAATAAGCTGTTTCCATCAAGTTATCGAGCTCCAAGCACTCAACACGCTGAGTATTGAACTCTTTAGATGTATCATCCAAACGTGCATTTTTCAGACGCTCGCGGATTTCTGCCAGCTCTTTAAGACCATCAGCCATCGCATCGCCTTCACGGAATACCGAGAAGTTCATCTGCATGCATTGCTGCAAGTCTTTCTTAATTTGCGCAGGGTCTTCACCTTTCTGGGTATTTTCCCAACGGTTAAAGCGGGTTAGCGCTGCATCGACATCGTCTTTTGACGCTTCGCGTGCTTCCGCATTCGCAGCCAAGTGTTCACCTAAGTGCATACCTGTTGCACGGCCGAATACGACCAAGTCAAGCAGTGAGTTACCACCTAAGCGGTTCGCACCGTGTACCGATACACAGGCGATCTCACCACAAGCAAACAGGCCTTGTACTGGTTTTGATTGACCATCTCTATCGATGTCCAATACTTGACCGTTCACGTCTGTTGGAATACCACCCATCATATAGTGACAGGTTGGAATAACCGGAATCGGTTCTTTAACCGGATCGACATGAGCAAACGTGCGTGATAAGTCGCATACACCCGGTAGACGGCTTTCAAGCGTCTCTTTACCCAAGTGATCGAGCTTCAATTTCAAGTGCGTACCCCAAGGGCCATCGCAACCACGACCTTCGCGAATCTCGGTCATCATTGAACGTGCAACGACGTCACGCGATGCCAAATCTTTTGCGTTTGGCGCATAGCGTTCCATGAAGCGCTCGCCATCTTTGTTAAGCAAGTAACCACCTTCACCACGGCAACCCTCGGTTACCAAGCAACCTGCACCTGCGATACCGGTTGGGTGGAACTGCCACATTTCCATATCTTGTACAGGTACACCGGCACGTAATGCCATACCTACGCCATCGCCCGTATTGATGTGCGCGTTGGTCGTAGAAGCATAAATACGCCCTGCACCGCCGGTCGCCAATACGACCGCTTTAGCTTTCACATAGTAGACTTCGCCGGTCTCAATATTCATCGTCGTGACACCGCACACAGCGCCGTCTTGGTTTTTAACGATGTCGAGTGCATACCACTCAGAGAATACCGTAGTCTTGTTTTTCACGTTTTGCTGGTACAATAAATGTAGCAAAGCGTGGCCGGTACGGTCCGCGGCAGCCGCTGTACGCGCCGCTTGCTCGCCGCCAAATTCTTTTGACTGGCCACCGAAAGGACGCTGATACACTTTACCATTTTCAAAACGAGAGAATGGCAAGCCCATGTTTTCGAGCTCTAAGATCGCTTCTGGACCGCTCTTACACATGTACTCAATTGCGTCTTGGTCGCCGATATAGTCTGACCCTTTGACGGTATCAAACATATGCCATTGCCAATCGTCTTCGTGGGCGTTACCCAACGCAACGGTGATACCACCCTGCGCAGAAACAGTGTGAGAACGCGTTGGAAACACTTTGGACATCAACGCACAGCTCATACCTTCTTGGGAAATTTGCAACGCAGCACGCATGCCTGCGCCGCCCGCGCCGATTACAACGGCATCAAATTCTAAAGTTTTTACGTTCACTTACACACCCCACAGTACAAACAAGCCAGTGAGCCAAACGATGATGAGCCCAACGCTGAATACGAACTGAATAAAAGCGCGTACACCCGAGGCTTTAACATAGTCCGTAAGTACTTGCCAGATACCAATCCAGCCGTGTACTAACACGCCGGTAAGCGCTAACAACGTGAACACTTTCATCCACAAATTCGAAAATAAGCCCGTCCAGTTGGCGTAGGTTACGTCCGCTGTTGACGCAAAGAAGCCCACCATGAACAAGACATATAGCAACATAACGACTGCTGAAGCACGCAACAAAATGAAGTCATGCGGGCCGCTACGTCCAAAGGTTCCAGCTTCTCTTACCATAACCACACCCCTACTAAAACTGACACGATAATCGAAATCACGATGGATGCAGTGGCACTGGCGCGGCCTGAATCAAGCTCTTCCCAGAAGCCCATATCCATGATCAAGTGACGAATACCAATGATTAAGTGGAATCCTAACGCTGTCAAAATACCCCAGCCAATGAACTTCGCGATAAAGCTAGTCATTATGCTTTCTACTTGAGCAAATCCCTCAGGACCACTGAGAGACGTTGCGAACGCCCAAATCAAGAAGGCCAGTGACACAAGCATAATGACACCGGAAACCCGATGCAGGATAGATGCTTTGGCAGCGGCAGGAAACTGAATGGTAGATAAGTCTAAGTTTACAGGTCTTTCTTTTTTCACGATAGATTGCCTTTCAATAAAGCACCAAGAAATGTAAAGAATGCCCGGAGCACTGTTAATTAATGCCACCTCGACGTATGTGAGTATATCGACCATAGCATTGAATTACAATGTCCAATGCCTATAACGGACATCGAAAGAATTTGGATTAAGACTAAAGTTGTATCTCGCATAAAAATGTAATCCTGTATTCACTTTATGCACGTATAATGATCGAGAGTGAGTTGCCATGTCCTTTACAAAAATTGACATTTGGCACGCATTTCGAGTTAAATTAGCGCACTTTTTAAAAAGTAGATGCAAGGAGAAGTCCTTATGGCTGATCGTAAAGCCACTTTACAGATCGATGGACAGTCAATTGAGTTACCCGTTTTATCCCCTTCTGCTGGTAAGGATGTCGTAGATGTCCGCAGCTTAGGCAAACACGGATATTTCACCTTTGACCCAGGGTTTTTAGCAACCGGCTCATGTGAGTCTAAGATCACATATATTGATGGTGAAAACGGTGTCTTATTGCACCGCGGTTACCCTATTGGCGATCTCGCCACCCAAGCGGATTATCTAGAAGTCTGCTACATGTTGCTTCACGGCGAAGCACCTGATGAAAAGCAATACCAAGATTTCCGTAAAACCATCACCAAACACACGATGGTTCATCAGGGCTTGCACAATTTCTTTAATGGTTTCCGTCGCGATGCTCATCCAATGGCAATGCTATGTGCTGTTACGGGCGCATTGTCTTCGTTCTACCACGATGATTTGGACATTCATGATCCAGATCAACGCTTACGTAGCGCCTACCGCTTGATTGCGAAAATTCCGACAATCGCAGCGATGGCTTACAAGTTCAGCATCGGTCAACCGTTCGTTTATCCGCGTAACGACTTAGGCTATGCGGAAAACTTCCTGAACATGATGTTTTCTGTACCTGCAGAGGATTATGAAATTAGCCCTGCTGTTGCAAAAGCAATGGACCGTATCTTTATCCTTCACGCCGACCACGAACAAAACGCTTCAACGTCGACTGTTCGTTTAGCAGGCTCTTCAGGTGCTAATCCATACGCATGTATCGCGTCAGGTGTTGCATCGCTATGGGGTCCTGCACACGGTGGTGCCAACGAAGCATGTTTGCGTATGTTGGCTGAAATTGGTTCAGTAGAAAACATTCCTAAGTACATCGAAAAAGCAAAAGACAAGAACGACCCGTTCCGCCTTATGGGCTTTGGTCACCGTGTTTATAAGAACATGGACCCACGTGCGACGGTCATGCGTGAGTCATGCCACGAAGTACTGAAAGAATTGAAACGTGACGATCCATTGTTGGATGTTGCGATGGAACTTGAGCGCATCGCGCTTGAAGACGACTACTTTGTAGAGAAGAAGTTGTTCCCGAACGTCGATTTCTACTCAGGTATCGTACTTAAAGCGATTGGTATTCCAACCAACATGTTCACAGTAATCTTTGCGTTATCGCGTACGGTCGGTTGGGTATCACACTGGCACGAGATGATGAGCGAAGAGAGCCAAAAAATCGGCCGTCCTCGCCAATTATACACAGGCCACACGCAGCGCGACTTCAAACCGATCAAGAAGTAAGCGGTATCGTAAGTGACCTGCAAAGACATACAGAGCGCCCCGAGGGGCGCTTTTTTTGCGCTCGATGACAGGATAAAGGCGCCTCTAATTCCCCATCACTGTACCGGTTTGAGCGATTGCCACAATCGATTTTATTAAGAGTACATACGATTAAATCCCACGGTTTACGTGCAACCACAGGGTAATTTCATTATAATACAGCGCAATTTTGTCTATTGCGCCGCTAATGGCACTTACAACATATAGAGAGGCTTATGCAGCAAGTAGTTAACGTACAGCAACCCGTAATTACTCCGCGTCGCTTCAAAGTTTACCAACATCGTCAGTTGGATAAGATTGAAGCACTTAAACGCGTACCCGATGATATTCGATTCGAAATGAAAGTGGTCGCGAACGTATTACCGTTCCGAGTCAACGAGTATGTTTTTAATGAGCTCATCGACTGGGAAAACGTACCTAACGATCCGCTGTTTCAGCTCACCTTTCCACAAAAAGATATGCTCGATCCCAGTGCATTCCAACGTATGGCTGATTTGATGTCAGGCAAGCATACGACCAATGAAGTCTTTGACCTCGCTACTCAGTTGCGCCAAGAGATGAATCCGCACCCAGCCGGGCAAATGCAGATGAACGTACCTCACGTCGATGGCGAACCATTGCCAGGCATGCAGCACAAGTATCGCGAAACGGTTTTATTTTTCCCTGCTCAAGGTCAGTACTGCCATAGCTATTGCACCTTTTGTTTCCGCTGGGCTCAGTTCGTCGGTAAAGCGACACGCTTCAACTCCAATGATGCCGATCAACTACATCGCTATCTGGCACAGCATAAAGAAGTGACTGACTTACTCGTTACAGGCGGTGACCCAATGGTCATGCGTACACGTAAGTTGAAGCATTATTTGGAGGGGCTACTGCAGCCTGAATTCGACCATATTAAAACGATCCGTATTGGCACCAAAGCGCTAACATTTTGGCCGTACCGCTTCATTACGGACCCCGACGCTGATGAATTAATGCGTTTGCTTGAGAGGCTTGTGCGTGGGGGGAAACATGTCTCCATTATGGCGCATTTGAACCATCACAACGAATTACGCACCGAAGTCTGCGAAGAAGCAATTCGTCGTTTACGTGCCACAGGCGCACAGATACGCTGTCAGGCGCCTTTATTACGCCACATTAATGACGACCCTAAAGTATGGGCGGATATGTGGGAGCGCGAAGTGCAGCTCGGTATGATCCCCTACTACATGTTTGTCGAGCGTGACACGGGTGCTAAACGTTACTTTGAAGTACCGCTCGAGCGTACATGGGAAGTATTCCAACAAGCTTATCAACAAGTATCGGGTATTGCGCGCACAGTTCGAGGTCCATCGATGAGTGCAGGTCCTGGTAAAGTTGAGGTACAAGGTGTGACTGAAGTGGCAGGCGAAAAAGTCTTCGCGTTACGCTTCATTCAAGGCCGTAATCCAGACTGGGTACAGCGTCCATTCTTTGCTAAATATGACCCAGACGCAACTTGGTTACATCAATTGAAACCGGCCTTTGGTGAGGACAAGTTCTTTTTCGAAGATGAGTATGCGCAGATGGCAGCGATGGACTAACCATCGCTGCTACGCGCTTTATTTTATACGCTGGCGGGCTTGTTCTAAGTCCTCTGGCGTATCAATCCCTGCGGCTGGGGGCATAATGGCCTCAGCAACATGAATTTTCTCGCCATGCCACAGGACGCGCAATTGCTCTAACGATTCAATCCGCTCAAGCGGACTCTCATTCCAAGCTACATAGCGTTTAATAAAGTCCGCACGATAGGCATAAATGCCGATATGCCGCATGTAACCATCGACCTGTTCGGGCTGCTGATTGTTCAATGACTTAAATTGTTCACGGTTATAAGGAATAGGCGCTCGACTGAAGTAAAGCGCGTATCCTGCCGAGTCACATACCACCTTTACTGCATTCGGGTTGAACACTTCATCGGAGGTCGCCATCGGCACTGCTAATGTCGCCATCGGTGCAACACGTTGATTCGCCAAGTTATCAGCCACTTGCCGGATAATTTCAGGCGGAATAAAAGGCTCATCACCTTGAACATTAACCACGACTTGATCTTCGGACAAGGCCAACTGCTCTACGACCTCAGCCAGCCGTTCTGTACCCGATTGATGTTCGCTTGAGGTCAGCATACTGCGTCCACCAAAACGTTCCACTTCGTCAGCAATACGCTGGTCATCTGTAGCAATAATCACTTCAGCCGCACCACTTTGCAAAGCGCGCTCATAAACATGTTGAATCATCGGCTTGCCGCCAATATCGGCTAGAGGTTTACCTGGTAAACGGCTCGATGGGTAACGCGCAGGAATAATTACAGTAAAACTCATAAAGGTACCTGCTCCATCTCATCCGAACTCAACGTTTTAGCCTTTTCGCTCATAAGCACAGGGATGCCCTCTTCCAGCTCAAATGCTAATTGTTCGCCTCGACAAACGAGCCACTGCTTGGCCTCATGCCACACTAACTTGCCTTTACAACTAGGGCAGGCAATTATGTTCAGTAAACCTTTATCAAAACTCACGGTTAAACCTCATTTATGAATATGCCGAATTGCCTCAAGCAAATCAGCCTTAAATTTATCAGGAAATTGTGCAGATATCGGTTGATAGTACCAATTATCTGTCGCCATGCCACGACACTTCGCGGCATCTTTCTGAGTCATCAGTAGCGTTTTATCTTTGAACACCTGCAAATCGTCGGCTGTAAACCGGTAATGATCAGGAAACGCTTGCGTACTGGCAAGCTCGATGCCTTGATGACGTAAACTAGTAAAAAACCGCTCTGGATTACCAATGCCGGCCAACGCGTAAAATGCGCCATGTTCTGGCAGCTCAACCACTTCGTCATCAATGACACGTCGCCAAGCCTGTGCTTTCACCTCGCCCACATAGTGAGCAAACGGGTGTTGAGCATAGAGTGACAATACCCAACGCGCTCCACGCAAACGCCAAGGTCCTTCTCTCAATGGACCTGTTGGTAACAGCCAACCATTACCTAGACCTCGCTCAGCATCGACCAAAATTACTTCTAAGTCACGACCCAGCGCATAGTGTTGCATACCATCATCGCTAATAACGAAATCAATGTTCGGATGTTCGGCTAAAAGGTGTTTAGTCGCGTCGGCGCGGTTGGGGCTAATAACCACAGGTACACCGGTAATCTGACGTAACATCAGCGGTTCATCTCCCGCTAACTCAGCAGTATCGTCGACCGCGACATGATGCGGACTTTGAGCTTTAGCACCGTAACCTCGACTCACAATGCCCGGTGTGTAGCCCTCAGATTTAAGCATATCAACTAAAGCCACGACCGTTGGTGTT
This sequence comes from Idiomarina sp. D18, assembly GCF_057748155.1. Taxonomy (NCBI): domain Bacteria; kingdom Pseudomonadati; phylum Pseudomonadota; class Gammaproteobacteria; order Alteromonadales; family Idiomarinaceae; genus Idiomarina; species Idiomarina sp. D18. The sequence continues at coordinate 833,862 of NZ_CM173240.1, read as the reverse complement.
TTGCCGGTACCGCCCACACTAATGTTGCCGACCACAAGCACGGGTACAGGCGCCTTAAATGACCGTATCAACCCCATACGATAAAACGAACGTCGCAAATTGGTCAGCAGCCAAAACAGCAGCGACAGTGGCGTAAGAAGATACAATAACGGGTGTAAGCGTTTGCGATACCATTGTCGCTCGAGCCACATCTAATTAACTCCACTAAATTGCAGGTTATGTAGCTGGTAATAAGGTCCCTCGTTCGCTAATAACGACTGATGATCCCCACGCTCGACAATATGCCCGTTATCCATGACTAATATTTCATCGGCATTCTCAATCGTGGATAAACGATGTGCTATTACAATTGAAGTTCGATTGGTACGTAACACGCCCAATGCTTTTTGAATATGACGCTCAGACTCTGTATCAAGCGCTGACGTCGCCTCATCGAGTATCAAAATAGGTGCATCCTGCAGTAACGCACGCGCGATAGCGATACGTTGGCGTTGTCCACCTGATAGCATGACGCCGTTTTCGCCCACCATGGTGTCTAAGCCGTGACTCATATTGTCCGTAAACTCGGTGACGTAAGCTTGCTCTGCGGCCTTAATAATATCTTCTCGCGAAACATTCTTTGATGTTCCGTAGGCAATATTATTGGCAATAGTATCGTTAAAGAGTGTGACATGCTGCGACACTAACGCAATCTGACGACGTAAACATTTTAAACGGTAATCTTGTATGTTCCGCCCATCAATCGTCACTTCGCCGTTAGTTACGTCATAAAAGCGAGTTAATAGATTTGAAATCGTTGATTTGCCGCTCCCCGAGCGCCCTACTAAAGCGAGGGTCTTACCTTCTCCCACCGCAAAGCTGATATCGTCCAAAGCGGGGTCTTCGTGTTCATTATAGCGAAACGTCACATGATTAAACTCAATATCACCTTTAACTCGTTCCACCATATGTGTGCCCTTGTCAACTTCAATGGGCTGGTCGAGAATCTCGAATACACTTGAGGCGGCGGCTAAGCCGCGCTGAAAATCACTATTCACGTTACTCAACTGTTTCAATGGTCGCAGCAACATAATCATTGATGTCAATAACGTGGTAAACGCACCCGCCGATAAGTTTTCCAACATCTCGGGAAAACTGGCAATAACGAGGACCATCGCCAAGCTCAACGACGCAATAAACTGGATCACCGATGTGCTGATCGCGCGCGTGCTCACCAGTTTCATGTTTTGGTTGCGAGTGATGTTGTTGATTTCGCCAAAGCGTTTTGACTCGAGCTTTTGACCTTCATGCATGACCACAACTTTGTGCCCGTTGATCATTTGTTCGGCAGTGGTCGTGACGTTCCCCATCGCAGTCTGAATACGCCCACTGACAACACGAAAACGTTTCGATACAACTCCGACAAATTTAGCAATGACGGGCCCAATCACCAAGAAAACCAAGCTAAGCTGCCAGCTCTGATAAAACATCAAACACAACAAACCGACTACAAATCCGCCATCACGGATTAAGATCAGTAAAGCACGACTGCTTGCTTCGGCCACCTGTTGGGTGTCGTAAGTGATTTTAGATATCAAGTCACCCGTAGAATGGTTGTCATGAAACGCCACCGGTAGCTTCATGAGGTGCTCAAACAGTTGCTGACGCATGCGTGTTACCACTTTAAAACCCACCCAGCTTAAGAAATAGGTAGAAATGAAGTTGAATAACCCGCGCACAATAAAAAACACCGGCACGAATACGGCCCCCCACAGCAAGACACTTGAGTCTTGTTGAGTCAAACCTTCGTCTATGAGTGTTTCAATTTGTGAGAAAAAGAGAGTATCGACGCCTGCGTAGCCCAACATACCGATGATAGCGACGATAAAGGCAGATTTGTAAGGCTTTATATAAGATGCGAGCCGCTTAAGTGAGCTCGTTTGTTCCTTGTTAGAATCCATGCAATGCCATTAGTTTCTGAAAATCCCAGCTATTTTATCTGCTTTATATCACGGTTGGCTAGTCGAACTGTAGGACTTTGCATTCGTTTTGTCGAATAACGCGGGTGTTTTCAAGCGCCACACACGGTCTTTGATAGCAATCGATAACTGCCCCCAATCTGCCGTCGTCGCCCATTCACTGCCGAAATCTAGCGCTCTTTGTTGAGTATACATATCGGGCATTCCATAGGCGTTGGAACGTCCGACACTGACTAAGGTCACGTCAGGCTGAGTCGCCTCAAGTAGCAACGACCCTAACGAAAAAGCACTGGCATGATGCGGTGCCACCAGTATTTCAACAGGCCCAACTAATTGCTCTTCAACCATCATACGCTCTTCGGCAAAACCGATGTCGCCCGTTATTAGCCAGTCAATGGCACCATAGCTAAATTGGTAAACACACGACGCCGCGTTACTATTTTTAACATCGACGCGGTTTGGCCACAGTACCTTCCAAGAAATACCGCGCCAGCGTCCGCGCTGCCCAACTTGACACGGCTGCTGAGTCATCGTGCCAAACCATTGCGCATTGGGTAGCCGCGTTTGTGCTAAACGCCAGTCGCCACTGTGATCTGAATCACTGTGAGTAATAGAAACCCGCTCTACCGTCAAGCCACGTTGCTTAAGAAAGGGTTCAATCACTGACTCAAAGTGACCACGTCCACGATAGAACCTTCGTCCCAAATCGATAAGCCAAGCCTTATGTTGCCGTTCAATGACCAGCGCCTGCGCTTGACCGACATCCAACACATGAAACATAACATCCGCTTTTTGCCCTCGTTCTAAGAAATAATAACCGCTTGCAATAGCCGCCAACACAGCACTTCCTATCGAGAAATACCGCGGTAGCCAATACGGCAACAGCAGCGCCAGCGCGAATAACCAAAAAATCGTGCCAGTGACTGTCGGTAATGTGCTCGAAAACCATACTAGCGGCACATCAGCAAGCGTTGTTAGTAATGGCTGAATCGCTATTAACGGCTGTTCGGCTAGCCACCAGAGATTCGCTGCAAAACTATCTGACCAACACATCGCTGCTATTGCGCCCAGAAGCGTTAAGGGAAGCACCCAGATAGCAATAATAGGCACAACGAATAGATTGGAAAACGGTGCAATCAATGACACGCCGTCAAACAACGCTAGCGATATCGGCCCCATCAGGGTTAAGAATAATAATTGCAGGTAGAAGGTCTGCCAGATACGTGTTACCCACGATGCAGATGGCTTATTTCGCCAACTCCACTGGCACAATAAAATGACGGTGACAGCTAAAATTGAAAACCAAAAACCAATATCGTGCCAACTACCCGGGTCGCTTACGACCAAGATAATCGCGGCATACCAAAGCCTTTTCCATGATCGGGTCGTTAAACCGAGCCATCGCTGCCCCCAAAAAAGCAACAACATAAGCCATGCGCGTTGTGCTGAAATAGCAAAGCCAGCTAATGCGGTGTATATAAGTGCACCCAACAACGCAATAACTGCAGCGACTGGGTTCAAGACTAAACGCTCTCGGTTACGCAGTAAGAATCCACGGTGAGGAAACACCGATAGACACTGCCTAATCAATAAAAAAACAAGTCCCGCAACCAAACTGATATGTAACCCAGAAATCGCCATGAGATGTTGCAAACCATGACGTTGCCAAACCACGCGTTGCGCCTGCGGGATGTCACCTCTATAACCGATTGCTAACGCTTGCAGTAAGCCGCGAAACTCAAGATCAGCGTGTTGAAACGAATCGTAGATACGCCAACGGAGGGATGGCGCTACCTGATTTAGTTTCATAGCGCGCACGTAACCTTGCTTTGCGAGCTGCTTAGCCCACAGGTAGCGCGCCGGCCGTTCACCTCCCTGATTCCAATATGTGGTTGGATTTTTTAAATTGATTTCGGCGCTATAACGCTGTCCAGGTGCTAATTGATACCTCTTCGAGTCGCCATACCAATATAATTGCACCCGGCATTGACAGTCCTCGACGAGGACGCGCCCCGCAAACGAGACTCGGGACAATTCGGCAACAAAGCGACTTCTCTCATCACCGTGGTAATCAACTTGCTCTATTTTTAAGTGAACCAACAACCACTCGCGGTCCGGCAGTTGGCTCTGTTGCTCAGCCAGGTTTGATACAAAATAAGTTCCTGACAGTATTCCTATAAGAAGTAAAATAAAATGGACAAGAAATCGTCGAAAGTGGGAACAAAACGGTACAAGGCAACTCACCACAACAATCACGAATGCGACTAGCCACGTTTCGATTAAGTGAGTAGAATACAGCGCCATTACTGTTCCGGCGAGCAAAGTTAACGAGCTGTATCCCATTCGGTGTTTCCAGTTCAGTCGCACAATTAGATGTAAACGGGAATTGCAATGGCAAGACGCATGATCAAAAAATGGATGCCGAATCATGAAAAAATTCGCCAAACACGCGCACTGAGGGTATTTGGTTCATTATTGCATGATGCTAACTTGTGGCACTTAAATCGCCGCTCTGCCTCGGGTGCGTTTGCGGTGGGGTTATTTTGTGCATTTATCCCGGTTCCGTTTCAAATGCTTCTAGCCGCAGCAGGCGCCATTATGTTTCGGGTCAACCTTCCGCTGTCAGTTGGCTTAGTCTGGGTATCTAACCCCATTACCATGCCACCCCTGTTTTATTTCTGCTACGAAGTTGGTCGCGTGGTCCTTTCTGCACCCGCGCATCCTTTTAATTTTGAATTAAGTTGGGACTGGCTTATCTATAGTATCGAGACCATCGGTCCCGCATTTTTACTCGGCTGTTTTATAATGGGCACGCTAACAAGTTTGGTGAGTTACATTACCATTCGTGTTATGTGGCGTGTATCCGTTGTGCGCGCCTGGGAGGCGCGCCAACATCGTGGTAAACAGCGCAATTAATGATGTTCATGTAATGCTTGCGCAGGTTCTATTTGTGTTGCTCGCCACGCAGGATAAAGTGTGGCAATCGCACTCATCGTAATTGCGACACAACACACCAGCACGACATCAATCCAACGCCACACAGACGGTACTTCACTGACGAAGTATACATCGTCGGATAAAACCTGAAAGTGTAATGCTTGCTCCAATAGAAGAATGATTTGCGGTAACGCAGAAGCCAATGCAACGCCCCATAGGCTCCCCCAAAATGCACCTTTCAATCCACTCAACGTGCCTTGCCAAAAGAACGTAGCAACAATACGACGGTTATCTAATCCCATTGTTTTCAACATTGCGATCTGCGGTCGCTTCTTTGTCACTGTCATGACTAATGTGGAAACAATATTAAAGCATGCAACCGCCATCACGAGTACGAGAACCAAGTAAATCACCGTGCGAACGAGCTCAATATCACGGTAAAGGTGTCCCTGCGTACGCATCCAGTGATCGACATACACCAACTCGGGTAACTGATTACCCACTGAATTCGCCACCTGAGGCGCTTGAAAAACGTCAGTTACTTTTAATTCTACCGTCGAGACACCGTGTTTAATTTCACCAATAACGCGAGCCGTATCAAGACTGACATAGCCCATTTGATGATCGAGTTCACCACCGAACTCAAATAGTCCGACGACTTTCAAACGGTGACGTTGCGGCGAGCGAAACTGTTGACTGCTTTTATCGGCAACCAACAGTTCTAATGTATCACCCACCTCAACACCGTAAGTGTGCGCAATACCCTGACCCAACACGATGGTGTTGAGTTGATTGAGTTGCGCTCGCGCACCGTCAGTAAAAAACTCAGTGGCACTCGGATGAGGACCATTAGGTGCGATACCCTCTAACATGATTCCTTTGAACTGATCACCCGAACGAAGCATCGCAGTTTGTTTGATCACCGGATAAGCCTCAGCGACTCGGCTATCACGTTTGGCGATTTTGACGATACGTGCCCAGTTATCAAAGGTGCCTTCTACTTTGGTAAATGAAGCATGAGGAACCGCTTTAAGTAACTTCTGTTCTAACACGTTCTCAAAGCCATTCATCATTGACAGGCTCGCTATCAACACAGCACAACCGAGCACAATACCCACCGTCGATGATGATGCAATAAAGGCGAATAAACCTGAACGACTGCGGCGTTCAGAAAAGCGTTGAGCTAATTTAAATGTAAGCATTAAATCGTATCCACAGCAGTTAAACAGCCATCATGGAGTCGATAAACCGAGCCTATCCGCTCAGCAAGCGCCATATCATGCGTAACAATAATAAATGCCGTACCAAATTCTTTATTCATTTCAAGAATCAACTCAAACACCGACTCTGCCGTTTGCCCATCCAAATTACCCGTTGGCTCATCCGCAACCACGAGTTTGGGCTTATTGGCGAATGCGCGAGCGATCGCCACTCGCTGACGTTCACCACCAGACAACTGCGCGGGACGGTGATGCATTCGTTCGGATAAACCCACTCGTTCAAGTAAAAGCTGCGCACGCTCAGTTGCAATGCTCTCAGTCTCACCCGAGATACGGAGCGGCATCGCAACATTCTCCAATGCGTCAAACTCTGGTAACAAGTGATGAAACTGATACACAAAGCCAATATTTTGGTTTCTAAGCTGCGCCTTTTGTGAGCCCGTTAACTGTGTAATTTCAGCATCCTCAAAATACACCTCACCGGATGATGGGACATCTAAGCCGGCCAATATATGAAGCAATGTACTTTTACCAGAACCTGAACTGCCAACTATTGCCATCACCTCGCCATGTTTAACTTCAAGGTTAACGTGCTTCAACACTGTTACTTGGTTATCACCATCTCGGAAAGTCTTGTTCACATTGTGGGCTGTGATCAAATCATTAGTCATATCTTAACGCCTCGGAAGGTTCAGTTTGTGCCGCTTTGGCTGCTGGGTAGAAAGCGGCAACAAGGGCGAGTATCAGTGCGAAAAAAGCGATGAAGCAGACCTGCGTCCACTCAAATTGAACGGGGAGCTGTTGTCCTAAACCGGCAACAAAATGCGTTCCCAGTGCTTGCAAAATAGGGTTAATAAACAGCGCCAAAAGGATACCTAGCAACAACCCTACCGAGGTACCCACAACCCCTATATAACAGCCCTGAATGAGAAATACTCGACGCACTTGAGCCTGAGTTAAGCCAATGGTTTGTAAAATTGCGATATCATGGCGTTTATCATCAATCACCATCGCCAACGCCGACAGTGTATTAAATGCGGCAACAGCAATGATCAGTGCGAGCATCAACCACATCATACGTTTTTCCATACCGACCGCATCAAACAGTTGACCATAACGTTGTCGCCAATCCGTCACGGACAATGTGCTATTCGAACGAATGATTGAAGCTACTTTCGGCGCATTGAAGGCATCATTGAGCTGGAGCTGAACTTGCTTTTGTGCTGCACGGGGATCACGAATTAAACGGGCTACATCATCAATGTTTGCAACCGCTAAGTGCTTGTCTAAGTCAGATTGCATTGCAAAAATCCCCACCAGTCGAAAAGTTCGCTGTGAGGGGAGCATACCGAGTGGACTATAGACGGCCCCCTTCGATGAGACGATACGTACCTTATCACCAATCGCTAACTTCAGTTGATTTGCAAGCGTTTGACCTAAAATAATATTGTATTCACCCGTTGCAAGTCGACTCCACTGTCCCGCTATTAATGCCTGCTCGAGCGCTGTCGGAATCGTGCGATGAGCCGAATCACCGGTATCAAAACCTTGTAACGTCACGACGGCAAGATTACCCGGCACTTGCACAAGCGCTTCGGTAGACACATAAGGAGAAACCGACTGCAACGCGCCTTTTGGTAGTTTTTCGGTTACATCATCAAGCTCAGCAAGCACATGATCACCGTAGAGCTGAACGTGGGGTACACCGCCTAGAATTCTTTGTTTAAGCTCATTCTCAAAGCCATTCATTACGGACATCACGACAACCAACGCCATCACTCCGACAGCGATTCCGCCTAATGCAAATCGTTGAATAAACCGAGTGAACGCCGAGTACGCTTTTGTTCGGCTATATCTCAACGCAATAGAAAGTGTAATTGACCGCAAACGACGCCCTTGAAATGATGGTTGCTTATTAGGAAAGCTCAAGGATAATGAGTTGTTAGCAGCCTGACAACTTTGCGAGACAAAAATGCAGCCAAATCAGTCTATTAATTTACGTCCTATTGGCGACTATTTTACTGTAGCTGATAGCTTACCTGTGCAACTGACGCCCGTAGCGGTGGACTCTGTTCCTTCTGAACAGGCACTTCAGTCAGAGATCCCGGAGCTTTTTAAGCTTTGCTCAGAGCTCGCTGGGAGTGATCAGTCGGCACTCCAGCGAGTGCGTTCAGAAAACCCGAACTCTCCTGCGCTCGTTGATGCCTTAGCACTCATCAACCAGAGAATGGGAATGATGCTCGGATATTTATTGAGTCAAACACACGGTAACGAGTATGCACTTACCGCTCATGAATTTGGTGGCGGTGGGTTTCGTGTCAATTCTGACACGAGATGGACTGTGGGCGATACTTTTCAGGCTAATTTAATATTTCGCGAGGAGTCGCTGGCTATCTATTGCTATGTCGAGTGCACTGAGTCTGAAACAATATCCGATGACAACTATCAAGCGACCTTCCAATTTGCTCAGATTAGGGAGCAGGACCATGAACACGTAATACGTCACAGCTTGCATAGCCAGACTCGTCACCTCAAAGCGCGAGCAGAGCAACGCAAACAATCGAGCAAATCAGAAAACTCCGAGCGATAACATCCAAATTGCCGGTGATTTAAGTATAATGCAACACAGAATTGTAGTTAACATTAGGTTGTCATGACTAAAGTTTCGGTTTTTAATCCCCCTTACACAGACTCGCCTCAGAAAGACATCAGTTGGACCGATCTCAACGGAAGCTCACCTGCATTGGCGCTAGCAAAAGTCATAGATAGAACGCCTGGGCGGGTACTTGTCGTGACCGCCGATGCAAATCAAGCGCACCGGCTGGAACAGGAAGTTCGCTATTTCGCAGGTGAGCATACAGATTATCATGATGATATTACCGTTTTCCCAGACTGGGAAACGCTACCTTATGACACCTTTTCACCACATCAAGACATCATTTCCGAACGTCTGAGCGTGCTTGCCCGTCTCCCGCAAGCCCGACGTGGCGCGTTAATTGTTAGCTTAAACACGCTGTTACAACGTATTGCCCCAGTCGAGTTTGTGCAAAGTCAGTCGCTCAACCTCACCGTCAACCAACAACTTGATGCCCTTGCGTTGCGCGAGCAACTTGAGCGTAATGGCTATCGTGCAGTTGAGCAAGTCATGGAACACGGTGAGTTTAGTAGTCGTGGCTCAATCTTAGACCTGTTTCCGATGGGCAGTACAACCCCCTATCGGATTGATTTCTTTGACAACGAAATTGATAGCATCCGTCCGTTTGATCCTGAAACACAACGCTCTTTGACACCGGTTGAATCCGTCAAACTCCTCCCGGCTCATGAGTTTCCGTTAACGAAGGCTGGTATAGAGCATTTCCGTTCAGCCTTTAGAGAGCGTTTCGAAATAAGTCATGAGCGCGAATCACTTTACCAGCAAGTAAGTAAAGGCCAAACGCCAGGTGGCATTGAGTACTACTTACCGTTGTTTTTTGAACAAACGGCGACATTATTTGATTACCTACCTAACGACGCATTGCTCGTTACCTTTGGCGATATTCAAGGCACTCTTGAGAAGCTCTGGATCGATATAAATCATCGTTATGAGCAACGACGCTACGATCAGCAGAAGCCGTTATTACATCCAAACGAAATATTCATGTTGGCGGAGCAGGTTCATAGCCGCTTTAAGCAAATGCGTCGCATTCGAGCCGCAATTCCAAGCGGTAAACCAACACCCGGTGCGGTGTCCTTCAATACTGCACCTGTGACAGACATCGCTGCGGAACATCAAAATAAGCAACCCTTTGCCAAGCTGAAGCAGTTGATCAGCACTGCGATAGATCAGGGGCAACGTTTGCTATTCGTCACCGAGTCCGCCGGACGAAAAGAAGCACTGCACGATATACTTGGGCGCATTGGTTACCCTGCACCGAGTGTTGTTCACTTCAGTGACTTTGAACAATCCAATGAACCGCTGGCACTGACAGTCGGCCCCATCATTAATTCGGTTCATTTAAAATCAGAAAATATCTATCTAATTACCGAAACCGAGTTGATGGGCAATCGTGTCTCACAACGACGTCGACGTGAACAAAAACCGACGCAAAGCTCCGACGCGCTCATTCGCAACTTAGCCGAACTCAAAATTGGACAACCTGTGGTTCACATAGACCACGGTGTGGGTCGCTATCAAGGCCTAACAACTCTTGACGCGGGCAACGTCACCACTGAATTTGTCACTATCGAATACGCTCAACAATCAAAGCTGTATGTACCCGTGGCAAGCCTGGATGTATTGAGTCGTTATAGCGGGGGGGAGGAGAACCATGCCCCACTGCATAAACTCGGAAACGACAGTTGGGAGAAAGCCAAAAAACGAGCGGCTGAGAAGATCCGCGATGTAGCGGCAGAATTACTTGATGTTTATGCAAAACGAGCGTCCAACGAAGGATATGGCTTTACCATTGATGCAGACGACTACCAACGTTTTGCGGATAGTTTTCCATTTGAAGAAACGACCGACCAACTGAACGCAATTAATGCGGTAGTGCAAGATATGGCGGCGCCCCACCCGATGGACCGTCTGGTTTGTGGCGATGTAGGCTTTGGTAAAACGGAAGTCGCGATGCGTGCCGCTTTTATTGCTGTAAACGACAGTCGTCAGGTGATGGTTTTGGTGCCTACAACCTTGTTAGCTCAACAACATTACGACAACTTTAAAGACCGATTTGCCGACTGGCCCGTGCGTATCGAGGTGCTATCACGCTTTAAGACCGCTAAGCAGTCAAAGCAAATTATTGCCGATACTGAAAGCGGTCAAGTCGATATTTTGATTGGTACTCATAAGCTATTACAGGGCGACATCAACGCGAAAGCGCTTGGTTTATTGATCGTCGATGAAGAGCACCGCTTTGGTGTTCGTCAGAAGGAAGCGATAAAAAGATTACGTGCTAACGTCGATATATTAACATTAACTGCCACGCCGATTCCCCGCACACTGAATATGGCGATGAACAACATTCGTGATTTATCCATCATCGCAACCCCTCCGGCGCGGCGTTTAGCAGTTAAGACCTTTGTTAGAGAACACGACAATGCCACTATTCGCGAAGCAATCTTACGGGAAACGTTGCGGGGCGGACAGGTATACTTTCTACACAACAATGTAGACACCATTGAAAAAACGGCAAGAGAAATAGAAGCGCTTGTTCCCGAGGCAAGCGTCACAGTTGCTCATGGACAAATGCGGGAGCGTGAACTTGAACGCATCATGAGCGACTTTTATCATCAACGTTTTAATGTGTTGGTTTGTACGACCATCATAGAAACCGGCATCGACGTGCCGTCGGCTAATACCATTATCATTGATCGCGCAGACCATCTTGGTCTAGCTCAGTTACATCAGCTAAGGGGACGTGTGGGGCGCTCTCACCACCAAGCGTATGCCTATTTATTAACGCCTCACCCAAAACGAATGACAAAAGACGCCCTAAAACGGCTTGAGGCTATCGCACAACTAGAAGATCTAGGTGCCGGATTCATGCTTGCGACACACGATCTCGAAATTCGTGGCGCGGGCGAATTACTGGGTGATGACCAAAGCGGTCAAATAGAGAGTATTGGCTTTACACTCTACACTGATATGTTAGAGCAAGCTGTAGAATCTCTTAAGAATGGTCAGGAACCAACGCTTGAGGGGTTAACCCGAAACCGAGCAGAAATTGATTTGCGTATTCCCGCTTTGTTACCTGATGACTATATTGCCGATGTTAATATTCGCTTGAACATTTATAAGCGTATTGCTGGTTGCAATAATGATGAACAACTCGAGGATATTCAGGTTGAGCTTATCGATCGATTTGGCTTGTTACCCCAAGCTAGCAAAAACTTAATCGCACAAACACGCATACGCAACCACTCAGAAGCGTTAGGAATACGTAAAATTGATATGGGTAATCAAGGCGGTACGATAGAGTTTGGTGAAACAACTAAGGTGAAGCCGGAGACCATTATCGGGCTCATCCAAAAATGTCCGAATCATTATCGCCTCGAGGGACCGACGAAACTCAGAGTCACTCAGTCGATTGAGGATACTCAAAGCCGCTTAGAACTGATACAGTCGCTTTTAGATGAGCTTGCTAGTGATAAATAGATCTGAGGAAAACAACATGAAGTGTAAGGGGCTAGTTTTTGGGTTACTGACGCTGAGCAGTCTATTCGCTTTACCCAAAGCACAAGCCAAGCAGGACCCTGAATACTGGCGCTGGTTTGAAGTTGAAGTGTTGCTATTCAAACACACAGTTGAGCAAGATATCAGTGAACAGTTTCCGCTTCATCTTGAACCAATTGATACTTCCAATGCAAATGACTTGATTGCACAAGTAGTCAATGCAAATCACCACAACTTGCGAGCCAATTTACCACTTTGTGAACTTGCAGAGCACAACTGGCAATGGAATGCCCTGCCCTGTAGTTATGAGGACGAACGTCTTAGCATCGAAATAAATGGTAGTCCTTTCAACCGTCCGAGCAAACTCTCACAGCTCGTCAAACTTCCTGTTCATTTTTTTGGCCCTGAAAAAGATATCAAAGATGCCCGCAGTCCTTTTTTAGTCCCTAAAAGCCACTGGGTGCTGAATGAAACCGAGCAAACGCTGGAGCAGCGCGGCTTAGCACAGCCCTTGCTGCACCTAGCTTGGCGACAACCTGTGTTTGGTCGTGATGATGGTTACAAGTTTCATCTTTACGGCGGTAAAAACTTTGCTGATCGATATCAGTTTAACGGCTTTATGAAACCTCAAGATTCAGTCAAGTTCGCTCCTAGCACCGTTCGTAACGAACTTGACCCGCTCTCTCAACGGATGCAGAACATAGAGCAATTATTCGACATTCTCGCAAAGGGGCAACACCGTTTTGGTGCAAATGAGGACGGACAGTCCCTCGCACCGTTGCAAACTGAACCCAATAGTAAGCCGGTGTGGGAACTCGATGGCACACTTCATATCTTTCTAGTGGGCAATTATTTACATATCAAAGGCGATTTTAATCTTCGTGAGGAAGTTTTCATCGCTCCGCCGAATGGCGATCTTGCCGCACAAGCGTCAACATTGCTGACCTCAACGCAGGATAAAACTGAGGAAGAGCGATTTTTGCGTAGCTACCGCTTTGACCAGTTACGTCGGGTGATTAGTCACGAAACACACTACTTTGATCACCCCAAATTGGGTATGATTGTACAAATACGTCGTACCGATTTATCTGCGCGACGCTATTAGACCACCGGTTTCAACTTTTAGGAGCGACAATGGAAAAGTATGAAGAGCTTTTACTCGCGTTACGTAAAGTCATTCGAGCCATTGATCTGCACTCCAAACAACTCAACAAATACTCGGGATTAACCGCGCCACAGTTACTCATTCTACGTGAAATTGTTGCTCGGGATGGTATTACCGCAAGTGAAGTCGCGCAAAATATCACGTTAAGCCCGGCAACGGTCTCAAATGTTATTGAGCGAATGGAGCATCGCGGTTTAATCTATCGTCGACGTAGCAACACCGATAAACGTCGAGTGTTGATGTACATTACCGAGCAAGGTCAATCGCTACTGGCTCAAGCGCCACAACCCTTACAGGAAGACTTTATTGAGAGGTTTCAAGCACTTGATGAGTGGGAGCAATCCTTGCTGCTATCATCAATGCAACGAATTGCGACCATGATGGATGCTGAGCGGCTTGACGCAGCCCCCGTCTTGGAAGTAGGTAGTTATCACAAAATGGACAAGCATTCATGAATAAACTTTTTATCGCCATGGCTGTGCTACTCAATGCCACAGCCGCCTATGCTCAAGACTGTGGTGAAAAGCAAGCCGAGATTACCCCGATATCCACTATTCAAGGTGAGGAATGGCAATCTCCTCTAGTTGGGCAGAACGTAACCACTTCGGGAACAGTCACAGGAAAATGGACGGCTAACGATCAGCTGGCTGGATTTTTCATACAAAGCACAGAGCCCGATAACAACCCGAGAACATCTGAAGGTTTATTTGTTAGCTCAACAACCCAACAACCTTTTTCAGAAGGCGATTTTGTGGTTGTTACAGGACAGGTGACAGAAGCCAACGAACAAACACGTCTCGTTGACGTGACTTCGCTTTCGGCATGCCCTCAAGCACGCCCGCTACCCGCGCCCGTTGAAGTTAAGTTGCCTTTTGAAAGTAATGAACAACGCGAGCAACTGGAGAATATGTTAGTTACATTAGTCGCCGAAAGTGGGCAAGAACTAACAATCTCCGGTCATTATCAATTACCACGTCATGGCTACTTTGACGTATCCAGTGGTCGTTTGTTTACACCATCACAAATTGTTGAGCCAGGCGCTGACGCACGCGAGCAAATGCGCATCAACCAATTGAATCGTGTTCAAGTAGACGATAACAGTGATGTAGAACCCAACACACTTCCGTTTGAACAGCTGACGAGCTCAGCGCAAAACTCAATGCGCAGCGGAACAACGATGATGCCGATTGTTGGCATTCTTACAGAGTTTCGTGGTAGAGCACGCATTCAGCCTACGGAAGCCGTAGTCGCAAAACATATTAGCGAGCCAGAGACACCCAAGGCAAAGAATGAGTATCTACGAATCTCAAGCTTTAATGTGCTGAACCTGTTCAATGGCGAAGGTGACAAAAATGGTTTCCCGACCGAACGCGGTGCGAAAAGCTTCGATGCGTATCAACGCCAACAAGCTAAAATTGTCTCAGCGCTGGTCGACATTGACGCCGATGTGTTTGGCTTAATGGAGGTTGAGAATGACGGTTACGGCTCCGACAGTGCAATTGTACAGCTCGTTAATCAGTTAAATGAGGCACAAGATAGCCCGTATGTTATCGCCGAGCCAAGAGCTCAACGATTAGGTGACGATCAAATTGCTGTCGGTCTCATTTACAATCGTAATCGCGTTAAACCGATTGGTCATGCGCATACAATAACTCAAGGTCCTTTCCGCTCAGGTAGCCGACCACCTTTAGCGCAAGTGTTGGAGGACAAGCAATCCGGGCAGCAATTTACCGTTATCGTAAACCACTTCAAGTCGAAAGGTGGATGCCCTGACAATGGACCTAACGCCAACCAAAATGATGGTCAATATTGCTGGAATCAGCAACGCCTTGACTCAGCCGCGGCGCTAATCGAGTGGGTCAAGCAAAATGCATTCCCAGCACCTGTGCTATTGGGGGACTTCAACGCCTACTACAAAGAAGATCCGGTACAGTACATAGCCAACCATGGTTTTAGTAACGTCTCGCACGCCGACGAATACTCTTATGTATTTGATAGTCAAGCCGGTGCGCTAGACCACGTGTTTATTGATCAGGGTTTGACCGACAGCGTTAAAAATGTCCAACATATTCATTATAATAGTGATGAACCCACGGTATTTAGCTACCAAGATACCGAGTACTTCAAGGTGGGACCCTATCGCTCATCGGATCACGATCCAGTGTTTATCGATGTTGAGTTCTAATGTTGCTTGTTACCAAACCTGAGCTCAAACTCAACACCTAGCATCCAGTGGCCTCGACGGGTTTCATAACGTTCCTCTCGAGGCCAATGGTGCCCCACCCATGTCTCCATCAACAGCCACGACTTGTATATTCGGCGTCTATCAAGTACCCGAATACCATAATCCGTTACCGTAACAGGAGCTTCGTTTTCTCCTTCGGACCAAATTTCTGTTGCATAGGCATGATCATTACCTGTTAAAAAATAGACCGTTGCCGATGAGCCCCACCGCACACCCTGCGTCTCTTGAGCAAAGGTCCCGATCGCGGACCATTTAGCGACAACATGTGTTGTTAATTGAGTTTCGGTATCGATACGTTGTGCAACACCAAAACCATCACTATCGCGCCAAAATATTGAGGATTCCCAGCGCATTAAACTGATATCTGACAAAATGCTATCAACCCGATAGCGAGCACGCGCATAGGTATCAAGCTTAATACCGCCCCGCACCCCAACACTGTAGGTCAACCGGTGTGCTTCGTTTACTTGACGGCTAAAACCTAGCCCAATAAGCCACTCATCATCTGTATTTGGAGAGTTGATCACTGAAGGCTTACCCACGTCCTGCTGGTCTAAAAACTCACCCTCGTCGACTTGGCCTAGAAAAGCCGAGAAATCTTTTTTTGCGTGTGGCAGCTGAAATCGGGCACGAAATCGTGAATCGACTTCAAACTTATGGTAACCCGACCACTGCGGCGCGACTGTTAAGCGTCCATAAGTTTCATGTTCACCACTGTTCATGCCTCGGTCAGCAAAAAAACTGTCAACCCAGCGAGCGCTGGACTCAACGGAGGTCTCTAAACCATATCTAAACTGCTCAAGCCAACCATCTGAGGTATTTTCTTGAGACACCGAACTCGAGTCATTCGCATCTGATTGCGCCTGTGCAAGGGAAGGTGCTGTCCATAGCACGAGCATAAAAATTCCACTCACATAAATCTTTTTCATCCCAACTGACCTATATTGTTATTAGAAGCAGTAATGCAGGAGGCCTTTTATGTCCAAATATATATTCATCATGCTCGCTGTTCTTTTCACTCACTTGAGCATGGCACAAAATGAAATCAACGAAAAGCAATCTCACGAGCAAATAGCGACTTTTGCTGGCGGCTGCTTTTGGTGTGTTGAGGAAGCATTTGAGCAAATGAACGGCGTTCGAGAGGTCATTTCAGGTTTTAGCGGCGGAACAGAGCTCAACCCGACCTACCAGGAAGTTTCCGCAGGTAAAACAGGTCACACTGAGAGTGTACAAGTCTATTATGACCCTAACATTGTTTCATACGCCGCCCTTTTGCAAAAATTCTGGCGTATCATTGACCCCACGGATAATAAAGGTCAATTTGTCGATCGTGGTCAGCAGTACCGTCCAGAAATTTTTTATCACACCGATCAACAACGTAAAATTGCTCAGCAGACTAAACAATATCTAGCCGAACACGGACCATTCAAAAAGCCTATTGTTGTGCCAATAACACGGTTTAAGTCCTTCTATCCCGCCGAGGACTATCATCAAAATTATTATGATAAAAATCCGATCCGCTACAAAGTCTATACGTTTAATTCAGGACGTTATGACTTCATCGAGAAGTTCTGGGGAGATACCTCAGATATCGATTATCAGCAGTACACCAATCAAAATCCCAATGGAGTCAATCAATCGAATGCAGCGCAAGCACGTTGGAAAAGTTACAGCAAGCCGAGTGATGAAGTGTTGCAGCAAAAGTTAACTGACATTCAGTTTGAGGTAACACAAGAGGATGGTACTGAGGAGCCATTTAATAACGCTTATTGGGATAACAAGCGCCCCGGCATTTACGTTGATATTCTAAGTGGTGAGCCCTTATTTTCATCTACAGATAAATACAAATCGGGTACCGGTTGGCCCAGCTTTACCCAGCCGATCACATCCGATGCGGTGGTGGAAAAAGAGGATAACAGTTGGTTTTACACACGCACAGAAATTCGCAGCCGCTATGGTAATAATCACATTGGTCACGTTTTCAGCGATGGTCCAAAACCAACGGGGTTACGCTATTGCATGAACTCAGCTGCTCTAGAGTTTATCCCTTTAGATGAAATGAAAGAACATGGTTACGGCGATTACATAAAGTATGTAACCGCCGATAACTAGAACGGTTAAGCGTGCCAGCCGAGCTCTTGAGCACGCTGTTGAGCTTGCTTTGGAACATCGGTTGCGACGAAGTGATGATGTAACACTTGTACACCGAGCATATGGTTGATAACTGCATCAAGCTGTACTTGCTCTTCAGCGGTGACATCACTTGAGCTGTGACGCGCAAACACGGCTTGTACCGCATCAAAATCGAGTAAGCCCGCATCCTTTACCGCTTGCTCACTCAAAAACTCCTCCGCTAAACGTTCTACTGCTTTCCATTTTTCGGGATCGGTATGCGCAGGTGGCGCCATAAATGCAAACTTTTCGCGTTTATAGAGCGTTTCCGGCAACAAGCCTTTCATCGCTTCACGCAATACATATTTCTCCTTGTTACCTTTTATGCGTAAATGCGGAGGCACCGTAAAGGCGTATTCTGCTAAGTGATGATCGAGAAACGCAGGTCGCGCTTCCATTGAGTTAGCCATATCCACGCGGTCCCCGCCCCATGTTAGAATTTGCCCCTCTAACATGGTTTTAATCCACACGTACTGTGCGCGATCAAGCGGATGGCGCCCGGTCAGGTAGGCTTCATCTAATGTGTCTGCAATCGCCTGGCCCGGGTCGTAGTCCTTAAGTTGCTGTTGCAGACTTTTGTTAATTAGTGGTTTAGCGACGCTACTACAAGACAGCCAAGGTTGCACACAACTCGGCGTAAAGCCCACTTTTTGGTTTAACGCATCGCTGCTGAATTCTTCTCGAGCCAGCATTGCACCTTTAAACAACTGATTATTTTTTTCCAGTAGCTTTTGCCATTCAAGCCGTTCAATTTCCGGTAAATGTTCGAGACCATGTAAAAACATATCCTTGCGAAACGCTGGGTAGCCAGCAAACAGTTCATCGGAGCCTTCGCCTGTCATAACGACTTTATAGCCCGCCTCATGCACTTCCTGACTCATCAAGTACTTAGCGACACCCAGCGTGTTGTAGATAGTCCGTTCAGTGTGCCATAGCGTTTTTACAAAATGGTCGTACAGATCATTCGCCTTGAGCGCCATAATGTGATGGTCAGCGTCAGTCGCCTCGGCCATTTCACGCGCAATGGGCGTCTCGTCATAGTCGTCCGAATCAAATCCAATGGTGAACGCCTTAACTGAGGTTTGGGTCGATGCCGATGCAAGACCCAAGATCGAGCATGAGTCGATGCCTCCCGAGAGATAGCAGCCTACGGGTACATCAGCGGTCATACGATGCTGTACCGCCTCTAAGAGCTTTTCGCGCACGCCCTCGACATATTCTGTCTCATCGACCTCATCACCGGGATAGTCGTGTTCATTAGGAAAATCCACGTCCCAGTACTTCAGCGTATCGATGTTGAGTGTGCCATTATTACGTTTGATTTTAACCACTTGCCCAGGCTGCACTTGATGAACTCCTTCAAATGCCGTTGAGCCGGGCACCATCACTTGAATCAGTTGGTGGTATAAGCCCTCAGCAGAAAACGCCCGCTTTACTTGCGGATGAGCGAATAGCACTTTCAACTCCGATCCAAAAACGACACCTTCGTCTGTCTCAGTCCAGTAAAGGGGCTTAATACCAAAACGGTCACGCACTAAATAAAGTGCATCTTCGTCTTTATCATACAAGCCAAATGCAAACTCACCCCGTAGTTCCTTTAATGTGGCTTCGAGGCCATAGCGTTCAAATAGATGAAGTACGATTTCAGAATCGCTTTTCGTTCTAAAACGCGCCCCCCGTGCCGTCAAATCGGCTCGAATACGTTTGAAATCATAAAACTCACCGTTGTGAGTTAGCATCAGTCGTTCATCAGCAGACAAAAAAGGTTGCTTAGCACGCTCTTCATCTAAGTCAATAATCGATAACCGAGCATGACTAAAACCAATCCCCTGCTCCGATTGTATGTGATAGCCATATCCATCAGGACCCCGATGATGCATTATCGCAGCCATATTGACCAAGGTCTGAGCGTCGATAGGATCATTGACGCGGTGATTGAATACTCCAGCAATTCCGCACATCTTCGTTTTTCCTTGTGTTATACGACATCGATAACGCGCTCAGCGCGTTGAACCATACACGTAAGTAGCGCCATCCTCAAAAACACCGCACCTCGAGCTTGGCTGAAATACCAGTTATGCGGTGTATGATCGAGATCCGTTGCTAGCTCAGGTCCACGAGCCAATGGGTGTAAAATAATAGCGTCTTCTTTCAAAGGCGACTGTGCATCCAAACTAAACGACTTACCATACGTATTGAATGTCTCTCCCTCCCAAGATATCGCATTGATGTAGACCACATCGATATCTGGCAACGTTGCATTCAAATCAGTCGACGTCCGCACATGAATGCCTGCTTGCTCTATCTGCTCTCTTTGCTGTTCAGCAAATAGATGCTCTGATACAGAGTCATCATGAATAATGACCAACTCTTTAATCGCATCCGGAAATTTGAGTAAACTTTTTATCAGGCTCCTAACAGTTCGCATTCTATTGGGGACACCAATAATACCCACACTCACCGCGTGTTGTTTAGCATCGGCTGTCGTTAGTTCTGGTTTCCATTTAAACAAGGCATAAAGGTCAGCTAGCGCCTGCGTTGGATGCTCATCACATCCATTACCTGCATTGATGATCGGTATTCTCAACGAATCGATCATTTCCTCTAACGAGGACTCGTTGTTATCTCTTAGTACGACACAGTCGCCATAGTTATTAAACATTTCAGCGACATCGGCGAGGCATTCTCCCTTAGCAATCCCAGTAGTAGAGCGATCAGTGATCGACATAATATCGCCGCCTAAACGGTGCCAAGCACTCTCAAATGAGAGTCGCGTGCGCGTACTCGGCTCATAGAAGGCAGAAATTAAGATTTTGCCCTGCAACGACGTGCTAAAACGTCGTGGATTGGCCTCGTACTTTGCTGCGAGTCGAAACAACTGCAACATACCATTTTGTGTAAACTGATCCGACGAAACAATGTGTTGATTAGCCAGTTTCAACAGGTAATCACCATCCTCTTGAATCGCTCTTAGCAATGCTTTGGGATGTGCGTCGCCGCACACGTCAGGTCTGTCCCGCTCAAAGGAAACATCCTTTATATTCATACAGTTACCATATTGATTTAGAAAAATAATCTTTTAAAAACAAACCGATGAGTACAACCGGCGCTAATACTGTGAGTATGAGCGCCCCCGTGACCAATAAATAAAATGCAGTTTCTGAAATAATCATTGTCCATTCTCCTGCAATTCATGCCACGAAAACTGACGTTTGTTGAATACAATACCGATTGCACAAATCAGGCCTGATACAGCACAAGAAACCAATGCTGCGACGTAAAATCCAATCCAAAAATAAGCGATCAGCCCGGCTATCGTACCTGCCGCCATCGCTATTCCCGCGAAAATCCCTTGCAGACGTCGCCAGTAAAGCCCTATCACGATAGGCCAAATGGTGCTTGCGACAAAAGCTCCCGCAAAGTTTAACAGCGCACCCAAGGTCGCTATTCGCGGCAAGCACAAGAGCCAGGTCATCACGCCAATGCCGAGCAAGCAGTACCGATTAAATCGCATCAGTTGCTGATCAGATGCGTGCTTCTTAATTAATTTATGATAGATATCCTGAGTGACTAAGTCAGACGAGGCCGCCAGCAAAGAGTCAAGACTAGACGCCAACGCCGAGAACACAACAATAAATACCAGTATGGCACCTGTTTTGCCGAGCACCGATGCAGCAACCGCCGGCCCTATCATATCGGCCGATGCCGGAAATATGCCCAGTTGTGGCGCGGCCAATGCAATGAATCCAGTCACAACTGGAATCGGTAGCCACAACAAGCCACCGGTTAAATAAGCTTTGTATGCGACATCCTTACGAAAGGACAAGGCTCGCGACCACCACACATTTGAGTGAAAAATTTCTCCCAATCCGAAAAATATATTATTAAACAAAAACATCACAGCGGCGGGAAATAGCAGATCTAATAGCTGCGGGTGCGCTTCACTCAGCTCTGTATGTATACTGGTTAAGCCCACGTTATCGATCAACCAATAAGCCACGACAGCAACACCGACGATAATAATTAAGGCTTGAATAAAGTCGGTAGCAATAACTGCGCGTAAGCCACCAAATAACGTGTAGCCCACACACATCGCCAAAATAATCGTCATGCCAATGTAATAATCCAAGCCGCTTAGTGCTTCGAGTAGAATACCGCCCGCCATACCGAGGCTCACCAGCCAACCAAAGGCATACACCACAGAAATTACCAAGAACACGGCCCAAGCGAAGCGACCATAGCGCAATCGGACAAAGTCGCCCGATGTGTAACCTTGCGGCAGCAATTGTTTAATTCGTTTAGCCATCGGCGCGAATAACAACAATCCCAACGCAGCAAAGGAGTACCCGACCATCCCCCATACACCTAACTGATAAGTGAGTTGAGGCGCCACCAAGGTTGTATTGCTCGTCACCCATGTCGCCATGGCGGTTGCCGCTGCGAACGCGAAACCAACATTCCGCCCGGCTAGCGCAAAGTCCTCATGAGACTTATTCTTTCGCCCGAGCCAAACACCAAAAGCAATCCATACCAAGGCAAAGCCAACGATAATGAACAGTGCAGTCTGTGTATCCAGCGCAAATTCAGTCATTAGCTACCGCCTTCTTGTGTCCCATAATTAATGTCAGCAACAATAATAGAAATAGCAATGCGCCCAACAAAAACAGTGTCAACGCCTGCCAAATCGGATAGTGCTCAACAGTGACTTCAATCGCCGTTTGGCTGACCACGCGCTGTTGATGCACGGCGCGAATATAATAATGACCTGATTCGAACCCTGTCAGGGTCACTTGGTTGAAGTTGCCCATGATTGGCACGGTCTGCAGTAAGCTGGCAAAAGACTTGGATTGACTCACTTGGAGTGACAAGGGGCGTAATGTCGGCGAGACGTGATCGAGCTCAACAACGAAATAGCCCGCACGCACTTTCTCGACAGGTCCAGAAAGCACAACGGCATCCTCGCTCTGCGCCACCGCCGAACAAGATATTAATATAGATAACAACGCAAATAGCGCTTTGTTATAGCTTTTCAGCCACACCTGAAAGCTTGTCATAGCATGAGTTCTTATTATCTTTGACACAAATTTCAGCCTATCAGCGGTTCTCGGGCTTTTCAACTTAACTGGCTGAGTATGACGCATTGATACATAATTCTTAACAATTCGCTAATTTCAATAAAATCAGATAACTTGATACAAACCAATTAGTTTTGAATTGCGTATAATCTTTCAATGTAATCAACCACAAAGTTAATCTATGAAGTATTTATGTAGTTTAGGCTCAAATATCGAACCAGAACTCCACTTTTCTCGCGCTAAGCACTATCTTTATCAAATTTCTGATGAACTTGCTTTTACACGCGACATTCTTACCCGTCCCGTCGATATCGATACACCACACCCTTTTCTGAATGCGTTATTCACTATCGAAACAACCCTGACAGCTCAGCAATTAAAACAACGTTTTAACGAAATTGAAGAGCAACTCGGGCGTGACCGTGACGACCCGAATCGCAGTATCAAAGATCGTACAATTGATATTGATATCCTCGGTCCTGTCGATGAAGAGCCCGAGGTGCCTACTTATTTACAAGAGATTGCTTACGAACTGAAGGAAGGATAATCATGGCAAAGAATGTGCTGATTACTGGTGCTGGCCGACGCTTTGGCTATGAGCTAGCCAACCACCTCATTGACGAGGGCTATCAAGTGTTCGCCCATTACAACAGCTCTAAAAACGGAGTTGAGGCGCTCGAACAGCGCGGTGCGATTCCTCTACAAGCCGATTTTAACGAGCCTAGCGCGGTACAGTCATTGATTGAGCAGATTAAAAAAAAGACCGATACGCTCGATATGTTAGTCAACAATGCATCGTGCTTTTTTGATAACGAGACTGTTGATAGCGACACCGACGCACTAGCGGCCGTTTATAATGTTCACGCGGTAGCTCCTTACTTACTCATTACTGGACTTCAGTCGCTACTCGAGCACAGTGATAACCCTTTGGTGGTGAATATCACTGATATCTACACTGACAGTCCTTCACCGAGCTATATTGCTTACTGCGGCGCCAAAGCTGCGCTAGCGAATATGACGCAAGGGTTTGCTAAAACTTTAGCGCCCAAAATTCGGGTCAATGCCATCCAACCGGGTCCGATTCTCTTTTTACCCGACCACGATGACGCGCATCGTCAGAAGGTTATGTCCGAAACACCATTGAATGTTGAAGGCGGTTTGCAGCCGATGATAGAGACGGTCAAGTTTTTACGCGACAATCCTTTCCTTACGGGTGAGTCAATTAAGGTTGATGGCGGGCGTTCACTGAACATCTAGTCTGCTTATTCTCAATAAAAAAGCCGCCCGCATAGAATGTGCGGGCGGCTTTTTTGTCGCTATCAAGTGCTTATTTCTTTTCGAGCATTTGACGCAGTACGTAATGCAAGATACCGCCGTTTTTGTAGTACTTCATCTCATTTGAAGTATCAATGCGGCATTTAGCTTGGAATTCTACTTCCTTGCCATCTTTACCTTTCGCAACGACATCGAGCATCTGCCCTGGTTTAAGGTCTTTATTTAAACCTTTGATTGAGATGGTTTCATCGCCTGTCAAGCCATGCGCTTCAACGCCTTGACCGTCTTCAAACTGCAACGGTAAGACACCCATACCAATCAGGTTAGAGCGGTGGATCCGCTCATAACTTTCGGCAATCACGGCTTTGACACCCAATAACCGCGTACCTTTCGCTGCCCAGTCACGGCTTGAGCCAGTACCGTACTCTTTACCGGCGAGCACAACCAACGGCGTGTCGTTCTCGATGTACTTCATTGCTGCATCGTAAATCGACATTTCCTCGCCAGTCGGAATGTACTTGGTGAAACCACCTTCAACGCCATCAAGCATTTGGTTTTTGATGCGAATGTTACCAAAGGTACCGCGCATCATGACCTCGTGATTACCGCGACGAGAGCCATACGAGTTAAAGTCTTTCACTTCTACACCATTTTCTTGCAGGTAACGACCTGCTGGCGAGTCCGGTTTAATCGAACCGGCTGGTGAGATATGGTCAGTCGTGATCGAGTCAGCAAACACTGCAAGCACATTGGCATCTTCGATGTCGCTTGGATCAGCCAACGGCTCATTAATGTCGTCAAAGAATGGTGGATTTTTCACATAGGTTGAATCATCCTGCCAATCATAGGTTTTACCTTCCGCGACTTTAATAGAACGCCACTCTTCATCACCTTTAAAGACTTCGCCATATTCCTTACGGAACATTTCGTTATCAACCGTCTTAACGGCTTCGGCAATTTCAGAACTGCTTGGCCAGATGTCTTTTAACATCACATCGTTACCGTCTTTATCTTTACCGAGCGGATCTTTGCTCAGATCGGTACGCGTTGTACCTGATAAAGCATAAGCCACGACCAACGGTGGTGAAGCCAACCAGTTTGCTTTCACATCCGGGTGAACACGACCTTCAAAGTTACGGTTACCCGATAGCACTGACGATACCGTCAAATCACCCTCGTTGATCGCATCACTGATCTCGTCATCTAACGGACCTGAGTTACCGATACATGTAGTACAGCCGTAGCCAACTAGATGGAAGCCGAGCTCTTCAAGGTACGGCGTTAGACCGGCTTTCGCCAAGTAGTCAGTTACCACTTTAGAGCCTGGCGCAAATGAAGACTTAACCCAAGGCTGGCGAATAAGACCTTTTTCAACCGCTTTCTTAGCGAGCAAACCTGCCGCCATCAACACACTGGGGTTTGATGTATTGGTACAGGACGTAATTGCAGCTATCACAACATCGCCGTGAGAAAGCTCAAAGTCTTGGCCTTTCACCGGAACCGACTTATCTTTTTCGTTGGCTTTGCCGTTAGTCTCTAAGATGAGATCAAAGTTGCTACCCAGTTGCTCCATGTTCACACGGTCTTGTGGACGCTTAGGTCCCGCAAGCGATGCGCGCACTTCACTCAGATCCAACTCAAGCGTATCAGTAAACTCTGGCTCGTTGTCATTGCTACGCCACAAGCCTTGCTCTTTACAGTAGGACTCAACCAGCGCCAGCGTCTCTTCATCACGTCCTGACAAACGCATGTAGTTGATAGTTTCTTCATCTACTGGGAAAAAGCCACAGGTCGCACCGTATTCTGGCGACATGTTTGAAATGGTTGCACGGTCCGCCAGTGGCAAGTTATCCAAACCTGGACCATAAAATTCAACGAATTTACCCACTACGCCTTTCTCGCGTAGCATTTGCGTTACCGTCAACACTAAGTCAGTTGCCGTCACGCCCTCGTTCAGCTTGCCTGTCATACGGAAACCGACAAC
This sequence comes from Idiomarina sp. D18, assembly GCF_057748155.1. Lineage (NCBI taxonomy): Bacteria > Pseudomonadati > Pseudomonadota > Gammaproteobacteria > Alteromonadales > Idiomarinaceae > Idiomarina > Idiomarina sp. D18. Next base: position 807,680 of record NZ_CM173240.1, on the reverse strand, counting down.
TTCCGGAATCAACATTGACACCGGTTGTCCGAGCATAGCGGCTTCGGCTTCGATACCGCCAACACCCCAGCCTAATACGCCAAGCGCGTTGATCATGGTGGTGTGAGAATCCGTACCAACTAACGTATCTGGGTACGCAACGGTTTTCCCATTTTCTTCTTTGGTCCAAACACTCTTACCAAGATACTCAAGGTTGACTTGGTGACAAATGCCGGTGCCCGGCGGTACAACGCGGAAGTTTTCAAACGCTTTCTGCCCCCAACGTAGGAACTCATAGCGCTCTTTATTACGCTCCATCTCGATGCGAACGTTTTCTTTGAACGCCTCGGGGGACGCGTACTTATCAACCATCACTGAGTGGTCAATAACCAAGTCGACAGGCGAGAGCGGATTGATTTGTTCAGGGTTCTGCCCTGCGTTACTGACCGCATCACGCATCGCTGCCAAATCAACAATGCCTGGCACGCCTGTAAAATCCTGCATCAGGACACGTGCTGGACGATATTGGATTTCGCGATCAATTTTGCGCTCTTTCAACCAGTCCGCCATTGCAGAAAGGTCTTCACGAGTGACGGTTTCCCCATCTTCGTTACGAAGTAGATTTTCTAACAGTACTTTCATTGAAGCGGGCAATTTATCGATATTGCCGAGCTCCTTGGCTGCTTTCGGTAAACTGTAATACTCGTACGAGTTACCATTAACATCCAATGTACTTAACGTATTCAGACTGTCTTTGCCTGACATAGTACTCTCCCGTTCGCTCTTGCGTTAGTTAAGCTGATAGGTTTTTATTAATATAGTCAATGAGGCTAGGTTCAACCAAGCCTTTTAATTTATGCAAACATATTGCGCTGTAAAGAGCTACCAACAAGCGCTCAAATTTCACTCATAACCATCTATTTTTACGAATAATTGTGTCTATATAAGTAGTGATTAAAGACTAAATCAGATCATTTCGTTAAACTAACTGCATTGATATTAATCATAAACAAAGGAAATAGGCAATGAGCCAAGTATTGGATAACCTCCTTGATTTACTTCGCTTGGAAACAATTGAACAAGGTTTATACCGTGGAAACAGTCAAGATCTGGGCTTTGGCGCGGTATTTGGTGGTCAAGTGATCGGTCAAGCCTTATCAGCGGCTAAAGAAACTTTACCTCCTGAACGTCTTTGTCATTCATTTCACAGCTACTTCTTGCGCCCGGGCGATGCAAAGAAACCTATCGTTTATGATGTCGAGGTTATTCGCGACGGCAACAGTGTTTCCACTCGTCGGGTTAAAGCGATTCAACACGGCAAAGCAATTTTTTACATGACAGCATCGTTCCAACAACATGAAGAGGGCTTTGAGCACCAAGACGCTATGCCTGATGTTCCCGGTCCTGAAGGGTTAGTCTCGGACATTGATATTTATCGTGAACACGAAGAACTGATCCCTGCACCGCTGCGTAACAAATTCATCAGCGAAAAGCCCATCGAAATGCGCTTTGTTACCTCATACAATCCATTTAAACCCGAAAAAGACGAGCCGAAACGTTACGTTTGGCTACGCGCTAATGGCGCCATGCCTGATGACCCTCGCGTGCACAAATACTTACTCGCCTACGCTTCGGACTTTAACTTTTTGCCCACCGCATTACAGCCACACGGTAAGAGTTTCGCCCAACCCAAAATGCAGGTCGCGACCATCGACCATGCGATGTGGTTTCATCGTGATTTTCGCATGGATGATTGGCTACTGTATGCGATTGACAGTCCTTCTGCGAGTGGTGCACGCGGCTTAGTTCGCGGTCAACTATTTAACCGTGAAGGCACCTTAGTTGCATCGACAATACAAGAGGGCATGATCCGCGACCGCAGCTAACCACGCTAATCTTTAGACACAAAAAAGCCGGCTTAACAGCCGGCTTCTTAATTCGTGTCAATTACATGCTAGCTTAGTCCAATAAAGAAGCCTGCAATGGCTGCACTCATCATATTAGCGAGCGTTGCCGCCAATAAAGCGCGCATACCTAATCGTGCGATATCGTGACGTCGACTCGGAGCCATACCACCGAGACCACCAAGCAAAATAGCAATCGATGAGAAATTAGCAAAACCGCACAGAACAAAGGTAATGATAACTTGCGAATGCTCACTCAACTGATCTTTGTAATTAACGAAATCAAGGTAAGCAACAAATTCATTGATCACCAGCTTTTGTCCGATAAAACTACCGGCCAGCTGTGCTTCATCCCAGCTCACGCCTAAAACATAGGCGACTGGCTGAAATACATAACCAAATATTTCTTGTAAAGTCAGCTCGGGATAACCAAACCAGCCACCGACCCAGCCAAATATACCGTTTACCAGTGCAATTAGTGCCACAAACGCCAGCAACATAGCCCCGACGTTCATCGCTAGTTGTAGACCGCTTGAAGCTCCTGTTGCCGCCGCATCAATCACGTTAGCCGATTGATCATCAACCTCGACTTCGGTCAGGTCATTGCGTGGTTTTTCCGTTTCCGGAATCATCATCTTGGCCATTAAAAAACCGGCGGGAGCAGCCATAAAGCTCGCAGCAATCAAATACTTCAGCTCTACCCCCACACCGGCATAACCCGCTAATACAGAACCCGATACAGAAGACATGCCCCCGACCATCACAGCAAATAACTCTGAACGCGTCATCGTACCGATAAATGGCCGCACCATCATCGGCGCTTCAGTCTGGCCAACAAAAATATTTGCTGCAGCAGACATCGATTCGGGACGGCTGGTATTAAGCAAGCGTTGCAACCCGCCGCCTAAAATTTTAATAACCCACTTCATAATGCCTAAATAGTAAAGCACCGAAATAAGCGATGAGAAGAAAACAATGACACTCAATACTTGAATCGCGAAAACAAAACCAAAGTCTTCACTGGCAAGCGAGCCAAATAGAAAGTTAATGCCCGCTCCAGTGTAGCCAATCACTGTCGAAACGCCTTGGGCAAAGCCAAATAACATTTCTCGTCCGACCGGTACATACAGTACAAAACAAGCAAGTAAAAGTTGAATCGAAAATGCGCCAATAACCGTGCGCCAGCGAATGGCTCTGCGGTTAGTGGACAATAAGAAAGCAACGAAGAAAATAACGGCAATGCCAAGTAAACTATTCATAAAGGACCGTGAGTTATTCAGCCAGCAGCTGGCGTATTTTTGTTTTTATTATATCAATCGCAATTTCGTTTCGCCCGCCTCGGGTTACTACGAGATCAGCATACTGCTTGGAAGGAAATATATGGTCGAAGAAGGCTGGACGAACATATTTTTCATATTGTTCTGTGACCGATTGCAAATTGCGACCACGCTCTTCGATATCGCGCTTAATACGGCGCAGTAAGCAAATATCAAGAGGCGTATCCATGAATACCGAGATATCGAACTCTTCTCTTAAAGAAGGATCTGTCAGGAGTAAAATGCCCTCAACCATAATGACTTTCGCCGGGGCTACAGGAATACTCTCAGGCAGTCGCGTGTGAGTGGTATGACTATATTGCGGCATTTCGACGGCTTTGCCATCACGCAGATCGCGAATATGCTGCTTTAGTAAGTCATGTTCAAATGCAGACGGTTGATCATAGTTCGTCAACACGCGCTGCTCCATCGTCATGTGGCTTTGGTCTCTGTAGTATGCATCTTCGGCTAAAATCGCAATGCCGTCACTACCTAACTCTGCAACCAGTTCCTGATAAACTGTCGATGCAAAAAGACTCTTACCCGAGGCCGATGCCCCCGCAATAGCAATAACTGTCGTTTTACTCACAACCCTGTCATTTCCTTGTAACCTCTCTGACCGCGCGCAATTATCCTTGATTCCACCGCTAATTAAAACCCTTGCATTAAAATCCATCTTGTCTAATTTAGTTACAATTTTTAAACATCTAAAGCTACATAGTTCATTTAACGCTGTTTAATATAGTGATGTAACATACAACAATTAGGATGACACAACATGAAAATGGTAAAAACGCTCACGGCGATGGCCGTTGCATCCGTATTGCTGGGGGGCTGTCAAGCGACCTCTGCTGAACGTGAAAACACACAAACAGTTGCTGTACAACAGCAAAACCTACCTCAAGTTGATATCAATTACGAGACATTTACGCTCGATAATGGTTTAACCGTTGTCGTTCATGAAGACCGAAAAGCCCCGATCGTTGCTGTCAACGTATGGTATTCCGTCGGCTCGAAAGACGAAAAAGTAGGCAAGACGGGTTTTGCTCATCTGTTTGAGCACTTAATGTTCAACGGTTCTGAAAACTATGATGACGAGTATTTCGGTCCGTTTGAACGTGCTGGCGCGACCGAGATGAACGGCACCACCAATAACGATCGCACTAACTATTTTGAGAATGTACCGACCCCAGCCTTAGATATGGCACTGTGGATGGAATCCGATCGCATGGGTCACCTACTCGGCGCTATTACACAGGATAAGCTAGATGAGCAGCGCGGTGTGGTGCAGAACGAAAAACGCCAAGGTGAAGCACAACCTTATGGTCGGGTTTGGGGCTATTTGGCTGAACAAACCTTTCCAGAAGGCCACCCTTATTCATGGTCTGTCATTGGCTCTATGGAAGATTTGAATGCAGCAAGCTTGGATGACGTCCACCAGTGGTTTAAAGATTACTACGGCGCAGCCAATGCGGTTGTTGTATTAGCGGGTGATATCGATGTCGAGACCGCTAAAGCAAAAATGCAAAAATACTTTGGTGACATTGCACCGGGTAAAGCGATTAAGAAGACGGAGCAATGGATCGCTAAACGTGATGAAAGCAAACGCGCTGTGATGGAGGATAACGTCCCGTCATCACGTATTTACAAGGTGTGGAACACCCCACCGATGGGAACAGAAGACTCTGAATACCTATCACTACTTTCAGATATCCTTGCCGGCGGTAAAAACTCACGTTTGTATCAACGCCTCGTTTATGATGAGCAGATCGCGACCAGTGTATCTAGCTTCCAATATGCGCGTGACGTTGCAGGCCAATTTATGGTGATTGCAGACGCCAAGCAAGGTGTTGAGCTTGAACGCATCGAAAGCATCATTAACGAAGAGTTGAACAAGCTACTCGCCGATGGACCGACTCAAGAGGAACTTAATCGCACACGCTTTTCAACCATGGCATCTTTCGTTCGCCAAGCTGAGAAAGTGGGTGGTTTTGGCGGTAAGTCCGATATCCTTGCGTCAGGCGCAGTGTATCACGGCAATCCTGGCTTTTACGCCCAAGAAATGGACTGGGTTGAGAGTGCCTCGACGGCGGATCTCAAAACCACAGCTAATAAATGGTTAAGCAGCGGTGACTTTACCCTATTTGTGGAGCCACAACCTGACTATACTGCTGGCGAGAGCATGAGTGATCGCAGTCAGTTACCGGATGTGGGTGACCTACCACAACTTGAACTACCTGAGCTTCAGCAATTCACTTTATCAAATGGGCTTGAAGTCTACTTAACCGAGCGCCACGACACACCAACCGTAGAGCTTTCTTTGAGCTTTGATGCCGGTTATGCCGCGGATGCAGGTAAAAAGTCGGGTACCGCGAGCTTTGCGATGGATATGCTCAACGAAGGCACTGAAAACTACTCATCGATGGAGCTTGCCGCGCGTCTAGAGAGTTTAGGTACGCAATTATCAACACGTGCGGGGTTAGATACGTCAACCATTTCGCTAGATACGCTCACCGTTAATTTGGGCGAGAGCCTGAACCTCATGGATGAGGTATTACAACGCCCAACCTTTGCTGAGGATGAGATCGAGCGTAAACGCGCTAACTGGATCGAAAATATTCGCAAGGAACAGGCGCGTCCACAATCGCAAGCGCTACGCGTTTTACCAGGCTTAATGTTCGACGAAAACCATGCATATAGTCAGCCGCTAACGGGGTCAGGCACGATTGACTCAATTAAAGCGTTAACGCGCGACGATTTAGTGTCATACGTAGATACTTGGTTACGTCCAGACAATGCAAAATTGGTTATCGTTGGCGATACCACTGAGGCTGAAATCAAGCCTTTGCTTGAGAAGGCATTCAGCGAGTGGCAAGCACCGACAACCGCGGTACCGACTAAACAACTTGATACGCCAGCGCCTCGCTCAGAATCGCGTGTATTCTTGATTGATCAGCCAGGTACACCACAGTCGTTGATTATTGCAGGTCAGTTAGCGCCTTCTGGCACTTCTGCAAAAGCGGATTTGATTGACGTGACCAACACCATTTTAGGTGGCTCATTTACAAGCCGTCTTAATATGAACCTGCGTGAAGACAAAGGTTGGTCTTATGGTGCTCGTTCAATCTGGTTAGACTCTGAGGGCCCTGGTTTGTTAATCGCATTAGCACCTGTGCAAATCGATAAAACAACCGAATCGATTGAAGAGATCCTCAAAGAGTACAATCAGTACGAAGGTGATAAACCGGCCACTGAAGATGAACTCAAGAAAGTGATTGCTAATAAAACGGCTAAGCTTCCTGGCGCCTATGAAACAAAAAGTGCGTTAATGAGTGCACTCACCGAAACCTTGAACAAAGGTAAAACGATTGAGTATTTAGAAGCTTACCCAAGCCGAGTTTCGGCCATCACGCTTGACCAAGTTCAGAGCGAAGCGAAGGATTTACTGCGCCCTGAAGCATTAACATGGGTTATCGTAGGTGATCTCGATGTTATCGAAGATAAGGTTCGTGAAATGAACCTAGGCGAAGTCACCATTTTGAAAGAAACAAAATAACGACTGCGTTAACCTTAAAAAGGGCTGCGAATGCAGCCCTTTTTTATATCCGTACTAAATAATATGATTTCCTAATACGAGAATCTGACAAACAATGACTCCCACAGTCAGCATTAAACGCATAGGATAATATCGTGACTGGCTGGTCATGGTTGTTCCACGCGCCAGCTTGCGCTCAAAAAATAGTACTAAAGCGAAGCCAACGATTTGCAGTAACAGCGACCAAAATATTGTGTTGAGTAATAAGGTTAGCCAAGCGAGTAAAGCAAAAACATTGCTTGTAATTATTAACCCTTGGGTTGATTCAGTGTCCGCTCGATGAAGCGCCCGACCCCATAATATGCCGGATAAAAAACTCAATATAACCGCCCCATAAGAAACCAACGCAGGTAATGGGTTACCAATCAAAGGCAATTCGATCGCCATCAAACTTGATAATGATAACCCGAGAAACGGAAGCAAACCGCCGAAGCCGAGTAGATAGATCCATTTTGTTTTTACTGATGTCATGATCACGTCCAATTTATTGTTTTTTTCGTATACCCAAAGTACGTCATATCATATGTAAAGTTCAATTCATGGAAGCAAAACATCAAACAGGATTAGTCTGGTTTAACCTCGATCTGCGACTCATTGATAACTTAACCCTGATCCGTGCTGCAGAGCAGTGCCAACAGTTGGTATGTTGTTTCGTCATTGATGAGAGCTGGTTTAAAGGAAACCGATATGGCCTCAACGGCATCAGTCAACCGCGTTGGCGGTATATACAACAGGCGATCGCTGACTTAGCCGCCTCGTTACAGCAACACGGTCAACAACTGATTATTCGTAAAGGCCAGCCGACGACCGAAATATCAACGCTCATCAGCACCTTAGAAGTCGATGCGGTTTATTGTAGCGATGACCCAGGCGTATACGAGCGGCGCCGCTGGGATACTTTAGTAAAGCGTTTCCCCTACATTACTTTTGAGCGCGTAAGTAACCACACACTATTAACCGAGCGCGAGCTCGATTTCCCATTAGAGGAATTACCGGCAACCTATTCCGCGTTTCGCAAGCGCTTTGAGCCGCTCGCCGAGACCTTTCCCAGCGGCCAAGCACTATCACAATTAAAAGCTTTACCGCCAATGCCCCGACGTACCATCGCTTCAGAGCACACACCATTTGTCGAACCCAGCGGCTACTTACAAGGTGGGGAACTCGCCGCGCACGAACACCTAACCCAATACTTCAAGTCTTCAGCGCCGAGTCATTATAAGGAAACGCGCAACGCGCTTGATAATTTCGCGGACTCAACCAAACTCTCCGCGGCATTAGCCCTTGGCAATATATCACCTCGTCAGGTCATTGATGCCTTGAGAAACTACGAAGCGACCCAAGGTGCCAATGAATCCACCTATTGGATTGTCTTCGAGCTTATGTGGCGTGAGTATTTCCATTGGTATTTGCGTCGTTTCCAAGAAAAAGTGTTTAAATTCAGTGGCATCCAAGATAAAAAACCTGCGACAAGCTTTTATCCTCAGCGTTTTGCTGCTTGGTGTAAGGGTCAGACCCCCTATCCTATCGTAAATGCCTGCATGCACCAGCTTAACCAAACAGGTTACATGTCGAACAGAGGACGCCAATTGGTCGCAAGCTGTCTTATTCATGAGCTACAGCTAGATTGGCGTTACGGCGCGGCTTATTTTGAACAACAGCTAATCGATTACGATGTGGCTTCAAACTGGGGCAACTGGCAATACCTAGCGGGCGTAGGCGCTGATCCCCGAGGCTCAAGGCGATTTAACCTCGATAAGCAAACGCAAACCTACGATCCCAATGGTGAGTTTATTAAGCGCTGGCATGGCGAGCAAGCTGTCTCAAAAATCGACTTCACCGATGCGGCGGACTGGCCTCTAAGCTGATGGCAATAAACGTTGTTTGGTTTAAAAGGGACCTCAGGCTAAGCGACCATGAACCGCTCAAAGCCGCTATTTCAACCGGACGCCCCACGCTACTCTGGTTTAATTTTGAACCTTGGTTAGTGAATGACCCGCACTACGATGAGCGCCATTGGCGCTTTATCGTCGAATCAATTCGTGACATTAATCGCAAGCTAAAAGCATACAATACTCAAATTTACGTCACCTATGGCGATACGGTTGAACAACTTCAAATTTGGCATCAACAGTTTTCTATCGAAAGCCTTTATAGTCATCAGGAAGTTGGTCTACTAAATACATTCGACCGCGACAAACAGGTCGCCAGCTGGTGTCGCCAGCACCACGTAAATTGGTTCGAATCTCCTACTGGGGCTGTGCAGCGAGGTCTTAATAGCCGCCAACAATGGCAAAAACATTGGTATGAGACCATGAAAGCGCCACTGGCAACACCTGACCTTGCGCGCATTCAGCCAGTTAAAGCAGTGAGTGTTGACTATCGCACGCTACCTAAATCTTGGTTCGAACGTCGTCCGTCGTTTCAATACGGAGGCCCCGCCGCAGCGTGGGCTACTTTAAACAGCTTTCTTGAGCAACGCGGCCGAGCTTATCATTACAGTATTTCTCAACCCATTCGCGCCCAGCACCACTGTAGCCGTTTATCCCCCTATTTAGCATGGGGTAATCTCAGCTTACGCGAATGTTATCAAGCGACTGTCGATAAGCGCCGTGAAACAGGATGGCAACGGCCACTCAATGCGTTCTTATCGCGCCTCCACTGGCACTGTCATTTCATTCAAAAATTCGAATCCGAAACGGCGATGCAACATGCACCGCTTAACCGTGCTTACGAAAACTATCCTTACCGCTCGGATACCCAGGTCGAGCAACACCTTAAGGCTTGGCAACAAGGAAAAACGGGCTACCCCATGGTCGATGCGGCAATGCGCTGCCTGCTCCAAACCGGCTATATTAATTTTCGCATGCGCGCGCTGTTAGTGAGCTTTTTATGTCACTATCTTCATATTCACTGGCAGTATGCAACAACTCACCTTGCCGCGCTATTTCTTGATTTTGAGCCTGGCATACATTATCCACAGATTCAGATGCAAGCCGGTATCATCGGCACCAACACCATACGAATGTACAACCCCGAAAAACAGGCGATAGAAAAGGATCCGACCGGGGCATACATTGATCAATGGGTGCCAGAGCTTGCCGAACTGCCACTTGAGATAAAGCATGCGCCGTATCGAATAACGCCGATGGAAGCACAGATGTACGGGTTTAAATTAGGTGAGGATTATCCTTCGCCGATCGTCGACGTTGACGACTATCGCCCGATCGCACGCGATACACTGTATCGCATCAAAAAAAGTGTCGCGGGAACAAAAGAAGCACAGCGCATTTTAAAACGACACGTCGTATCGCGTTAGTTTAGTTTAATGATGTCTGGCGACGGCCGGCCAATATAGTAGCCTTGCAAAAACTCGATTTGTTGTTCAGTCAAGTAGCCATTGACCTGCTCAGTTTCAACAAACTCAGCGACCATCGGTATTTTCAGCTCACGACATATACTAATCATACCATTTAATATACTCGCGCTACTTGCATCCTCGAGAATGTTCTTAATAATACTGCCGTCGATCTTCAGGTAATCGGGCCTCAGTTGAATTAAGCGCGAAAAATTTGAGTAACCAACCCCGAAGTCATCAATCGCGATTTCAGCCCCTAGTGAACGCACGCGACGAGTAAACTCATCAACCATCGAGAAGTCCTCAGTGGACTCCGTTTCAGTGATTTCGAAAATTAACTTAGACTCAGGATAAGCTTCGAGTTGGTCAGTAATAAATGCGACCGTTTCGGGGTTCAAAATATCCTCAATCGATACATTGACCGATATTTGAACATCGTGTTGTGCGGACTGAACAACGGCTTGCTCAACCACTCGACGAGTAATTTCTGGATAATAGCGTGTCGTTTTCGCTTTATCGAGAAAAAACCCTGGCGGAATATCTTGTTCGCCATCGCGCATCCTAACTAAGGCTTCATAATAGTCAGGACGCTGCCCGCTGCTGCTTCTTATCGGTTGATAGTAATTAATAAAACGATTGTTTCTAATCGCCGATTGTATTTTGGGTAACCAGTTAATCGAGTTTTTAGCACAAAATTCACGCTCATGTACAACGTGTATTCGCTGTCCGGAGAAGACTGTTTTTGCTCTCGCTAGAGCACTTTCAGCGAGCTGGAGAAGTTTTCCTTTGCCCACGCCCATCCCAATTGCGATATCGAGCGCTACATTAGCGCCATTAACTTCAATGTGATGAGCGATAATATGTGCATAAAATCGCTGGAGTTGTTGTTCGAATAATGCGGGGACCATTCTAAATGAAGGTGCTAAAGCAAACTTATCGCCATACAACCGATAAATATTGATATGTCGTTCGTTAAAAAATGACTTACAGATCTCGCTAAAATTCATGAGTAAGCGATCACCAAATTCCAAACCGTAAAAATCGGCGTAACTACGGAATTTACGAATATCAATAATCGCGACCGTCTGTGTGTTCACACGCTTAATATCAGCGAGTAGATCGACTCGTGTGGGTAGTCCAGTTGTTTGATCAAAACGTGACTCGTTCAAGAGTTCGTCTAAAAACACCTCCCTTGAGATGTCTTGAAGCACCAACACTTGCTCCTGCAAGCACTGATTATCATCGTACAGCGGTACGAAGATAGCTTTAAACCAGTCAGCTCGGCGACTACCGAGGTTTAACTTCACAGTCCCCTGCCAATGGCTATGTTGGGTGACCGTGTAATCGAATTGATCGAGTAACTGGCTGCGCAAATCAGCATGCAACAGTTTACTGAGCGGCATACCCAGAGCAATTGTTTGTTGGCTATCGAGTTGTTTGAGGGCGTCGCTGAACCAAATAACTTGTCCCGCACTATTTACTCGAACACACAGCGATGCGCTTTCCATAGCATTCATCAATTGTTCAAGTATCTTACAATCTCTCACACTGGCTTTTCCTTGTACGGCTTCTTTTTATTATTATTTAACGACCATAGCATTGTTCCAACAAGCTGTTAATCTGCAATTCTTCAGAGTTCATCGCTGATTTTAATCTATAAGTCAGGCTGCACTCCCAACAACTTGTCTTCGACCGCGCTGTTTGGCAAGCAAGAGCGCTCTATCGGCTCTATCAATCGCGGAAACCGCATGCTCACTAGGGTGACAATCAACGACCCCGAAACTACAAGTTACAGGCTCATCCAGCCCATCAATAGTAAGCTGACTGATACCAGCACACAAGCGTTTGGCTATGACCTGAGCCTCAGAAAACTCCGTCGCTGGAAACATTAACATGAACTCATCGCCGCCAAAGCGCCCCATAATATCATTTTCTCTCAACAACTGACTGACATAATTCGTGACTGACACGAGCACGCGATCGCCCAGAATGTGTCCGTGCCGGTCATTGATTTGCTTGAAAAAATCAAAATCAAAAATCACTAAACAACAGGTTGAGTTTGGGGTACTGCGTTGCAACTCTGCTTCCAAGCGCTGAATAAAATGTCCACGCGAAGCCGCCTTTGTTAGACCATCGCGAGCGACGCGTTGTGCCAGTTGTGCGTTTTGTGTCATCAAGGTAGGAATCGTCAATGCAAACCAGACACAGCCCGCGGTCGTAATCATCGCAAACTGATACACAAGAGCGAAGTCAATCACGTGTAACTGCGAGACCAAAAACGCCAATACCGTGCTAAAGATAGCTAAAATAAACACGGTGGTGAGCTGACTGGTGGTCGTTGCTATCCATAAGAAAGGTAAAATGATAAAAAACACAGTAAACGAGGCTTCTATGCGCTGAGAATGATGTACCAACGTAAGTGAAATCAATAAAAGCCCCAACACGAGAGCTAATCGGGAAACAAATTTTTTCCAATTAATCGCCGTCAAACTAAAATTGAGTTCACCTAACTCTAACTGCACTTGATGATACCGCCAAGAAACGATAGCAATAAACACCGGGGCCAATACAATAATCCCCGCCATATCACCTATCCACCAAGGTAACCATGACAGCCACGGCTGCGCCTGAGTCATTAACCCGCCTTCCCAGATCGCCAAAATGCCAAAAAATGAAGTTAACATCGAACTGAGCGCGGCAACCATAAGAAAGATCAAAACTGTGCGTGCGAAACCATTAATACCATTCCGCCGGTATTCATTACGCACAATATAAGCGCCTAACCCAAGCGGAATCGTGTGAGCGAGTACGAAAAGCAAACTCGAGTTGAACCAACCCGTGACCGTTAGCGGCTCATTATAGATTTGAGCGATCCACGCGGTACTGACGAAGCCTGCCACCGCAATAGGAAAAACAGCACGCCAGCCAAGCACGAGTAAAGCAGCGAATGACAAACCTGCCGGCGGAAACCAAATACTGGCATGGGGTGCAAACTCGAGTAAAACAGATGCACGCCACAAGCCAAGCCACACCATAACCAGTACAATATTACGCACTGTTGAATTCATATAAGACCGTTATTCTTTTTATTTTAACAGTTAGATTACTTTATCTTCTACGATACGCCAATTAGTTTAGAACGATAACTGACAAGTGAAACTGGTTTCCGATAAATCAAAGCTCACCATCACGCCTAACTGCTGTGCAATGTTACCCACAATAGATAACCCGAGTCCTGTGCCCTCAATATCGAGGTGCCCGCCACGGTAAAAACGCTCGTCAACGCGCTCAATATCCAAAGCTGTATTAGGGGCGATGGTGTTAGATATGGTTAATGTTTGTGCTCGTTGCTGTAACGTGATGATGCTATTCTCTGCACCGTATTTAATCGCGTTGTCGATTAAATTGCTTAAAAGAATATCTAAAAGTGCCGCATCACTATAAATCTGTTGGGTGTCATCCAAGCTTAACTCGAAATTCTGTCCACGCTGCTCGGCTTTGTCGTACCACTGAGCAACGATCTCTCGTACTCGCGTTGCCAGTTTTATTGGCACTTCCTTTTTAAGGTCTCTTTCAGTACGGGAGAGTAACAGCAAGTTATCAATAAGCCGGGCAAGTTGATTGACCGATAGCATCAGTGACTCAAGTGATTCCTTTTGCGTCGACGTTGATGTATCAATCAGGTTCTGAATGCGTATTTTTAAATTAGCAACAGGTGTTCTAAGCTCGTGCGCTGCATCTGAAGAAAACCGCTTTTCGCGCGTGAAGGACTGCTCTACTCGAGTTAGATAGTGATTAAGTGAACGACTTATAACCGCGACCTCTTCCGTGTCATCAAAACCACTCAATTGTTCATAGTTGTCACTCGGTTTAGAACGAATCGTTCTCGCTAGACGCTGAAAACTGGCAAAGTTAAAGTTTACACTCCACCACCCTAACCAGATGATGACTGGCAGCATGAGTAAAATAGGGACCAGAGTATCGATAGTCAGATCCCCGCGCAGTTCAGCGCGAAAATCATCTTCTTGCAAAACGAGCATTCGCAGACCATTTTTCAGGTTGGTCGCACCAAACACATACCAGTGCGACTCGCCCTGCTGAAGTTCCGAAATACCCTCGGTATACTGAATGCGATCTGAATCAAGCCAGTCGCGGCTTGAGTAAATGATATCGCCATCCATCGTCTCTAAACGAATGGCCAATTTTTGCTCGTAATCCTGAAGCCAATCAGGCGTGTGGTAAATTAGCTCAGCATCAGATTCCACAGCATCAACGCGATCGCTGATATCACCGAGTTCAAATTGGCTGATTAAAGCGTTCATTGTGTGAGCTTGCTGAATCAATTCAGCATCAAACAGTTCGTCAACTTCATGGCTCACCTCAAAATAGATCCACAAAGCCGATACGCTACTACCAAATAAATAGACGACAGACACCGTTAAAAGTATACGGCGTCGTATCGACTTTAACTTACTAAAAAAACGCGCTAGCCTTTGCATTTTAATCGGTAACCGACTCCCCTAATGGTCTCGATCAATTCTCTTTGACCGAGCTTTTTCCGCAAGTTGTGGACATGAACTTCCAGTGCATTGCTCTCCACGACATGCGTATCTGAGCTCAACAATGCCTCCAGTTTATCACGAGGATGAACTTTCATAGGCTGCATGACAAATAGTTGAAGCAATTCGAACTCTTTGCGCGATAAAGTCAGTTCCTTTTCATTGATTAAAGCCTCCCGGCTTGATGTATCGATGGTAATAGGACCACACACGATGCGTGAAGACGAATAACCACTTCGCCGACGCAATAGGGCTCGCAACCTAGCGGCTAACTCGTTCACATCAAAGGGTTTAGTCATGAAGTCATCGGCACCCGCATCTAGTAAATTTATGACATCACTGGTTTGATCTCGCGCAGTAAGCACTAGAATAGGTATATCGAATCCTTTCTTTCTAATACTCTGTAGCACGCGCTCGCCCTCAATATCGGGTAAGCCTAAATCAAGAATTGCCACATCAAAATCGTGATGGTTGATGCTGGATATCGCTGCAGCGCCCGTGCGCACCCAAGTGACCATAAACTGCCGTTGAGACAACCCTATCTCAACGGCTTGCCCCAATGTCTGGTTGTCCTCGACCAGTAATAATTGCATGTGTTATCCCTAACGTTATTATAGTTTCTTATTAATTTTATCGATTAATGCGCGCACCTCAGCGCGCCGTCTTTCGTCTGCAAGCGGTCGCTCTGGACGCGGCTCAGCAGCAAGCGCTTGTTGCGCATAGGTCAGTGCCTGCTTGTATTTATCTTGCTCGTAAAGATAGTCGGCGTAGAAATAGTTACTATCGATACCTTTCGGATTAATTTCCAGTGCTTTTTTAAGTAACTTTTCAGCCTCGTCATCATCACCAAAACCAAACGGCCAACCTGGCACTTTATAGTAAAGGGTTCCGAGGCTTGCGTAGGCAGACCCCGATAGCGCATTGGGATCAATATCAAGTGCTTTTTCTAAGCTGGCTTTTGCCTCTTTCGCCAATCCAAGAGCACCTAGCCCGCCCACAGCGCCAGCCTCTGTACTCTTAATAATCCCCAACCAGATGTGGGCCTCCGCGTTATTAGGTTCAGCATCAACCCACGCCTGCGCCTCTTTAGCGAGCGATTCAAATGCATCTTCTTGTGCATCATCGGTAAGCGTATAATTTACTTCCGCCCAGCGATGTTGTATGTCCAACAACTTAGTTTGTGCTAACACCTGTGAGCTTGCAAGTAGCAGCGCCCCGGTTAGCGCAGAATAAACGACCTTTTTCATGACAATCACTCCTTAATTAGTGATTTTAACTTACGATTAATCTTGAACATTTCACCATCGAGCCAGCTCGGTTTGATGCCATTAAGCACCGCAAACAATTTCTCAGGAAATCCAATAAGCCGACTCACTTGGCCCTTTTCAATTTGTTGAATAATTTGTTGCGCTACGTTTGGTGGTTCATCTTCATGGGTTTTAGTTTGTGCATTTAACGCCTGCATTAAGGGTCCGTTGAAGCCTGTTTTTATAGCTCGAGGACCGACATACATTACGCGCACAAGCGTATCTGATAATTCGCGCCTCAGTGCTTCGGTAAAGCCTTTAAGACCAAACTTACTTGCGCAATACAGTGTTTGCCCGGGAAAACCAATACTGCCAAAAACTGAACCGACGTTAAGAATGAAGCTTGCGCGGTGTTTCAATTCTGGTAACAACTCATTGATTAGCAAAATTGGAGCGAGTAGATTCGTCGCTAACATCGCCTCGGCATGCTCGGCTTGTTGCGATAGCATCCCCTCAGCAGCCATACCAGCATTATTGATTAACCCTGTTACAGGTAAAGTCGTTGCTTGCGCACGCGCATGGGCTACCACTCTCTGGCGTTGCTCTGGTTGCGTAATATCAGCGACCAGATAGTCTTGCTCCAGACGTTTGGCAAACGCTTTTAGTGCTTGCTCATTGCGTCCGATAAGCGTTAGCCGCGCGCCGAGCGCTGAAAGTTGCTCAGCTAACGCTTGACCGAGCCCACCGGTTGCTCCGGTGAGCACAATGTGTTGTGCGTTCCAGTCAATACGCATGGCTCATTCTCCAGCCAAAGAAGGTATTGCTCGGAACATTTCGCCATACAGATGATACACACTACGCGCTGTTCGAATAACGGCTTGCTGCGCATCCACATCGGTGAGCTGGTTCATCAAGTCCTCAAAAAACTTGACATGGTCTTGATCCAAGTCGCCATGTGAGAGCAAATAACTAAAGGCACTATTAGGTAATTCAAGACGTTCTTTCACTTTATGTGCCGCTTGTGTCGCGAGTTGTACGCTAGTTCCCTCTAACACATGTGCCATACCGAAAAAGGCAGCGGGATGATAGCGTTGCATATGGTCATAAACAACGGACACCATGGCATCGGTCGTCCAGTGTGGCTCGGCATTTTTCACCCGCTCGGGATCCGCGCCTGTTGCCTTTAAATCGTTCAAGATCCAACGCTCGTGACCATATTCCTCGTCTACGTACTCAACAACCGCTTTACGTAACCACTCTAACGAGGGCGGTAGCAGACTCCCCGCGCGCATGAGTAACGGTACCGTATGTTTCACATGATGATAGGCTTGCCCTAAAAAGGACTGATACCGCTCGCGCGTAATATCACCTGCAAACGTATCTTTGATCACAGGCGCATCGAGTAATAATGCTCGTTCAGTTTGTGTTTGCTCGCACAACGTATCGAAAAATGTCATGGTTAGTACTCCGTTGATGACTCACTGAGTGGATACTGCTTTAAAATTGCTTGGCGCCTTAGCCGGCCTGTTCCTGTCAGCTGTTGATTGGCGACGGTAAAGGGTTGGGTTAGCACCCTCATGGTTTTGATGCGTGCATAATCGGGAAGCGTTGCATTTATTGTCTGGATGAAAGCTTCAATGGTTTCATCTGCAGCTTGACTCACAATAAGTGCACGCAGCGGAGACGACTCATCACCACTGACACAAACTTGTTCAATCGCGGGGTGAGTTGCTAGCTCGGTTTCAAGCCACTCTGGATCGACATTGCGCCCGTATGGAGTGACAATAATATTCTTTTTGCGGCCATCGATATATAAATGACCTGACTCGTCAAAATGAGCTAAGTCGCCAGTTGCAAACCAGTCGTCAGTCCGCCCTGACTCCCCTAAATAACCCAACATAAGCGGGTTTTTAATAAATAACTCACCCTCGTGAATAAGCGTTGAAACATGAGGCAATAGCGTGCCAACTGAGCCCAGTGGTCGTTCCGCTTGAATATTATTCAACGATACCACAGACGCACATTCAGATAGGCCATAGCCAACCACTACCGGAAGCCGCAGATCCATCGCACGCTGTTCGAGCGACGATGCTAATCGCGCACCGCCGACGGCAATAAATTCAAACTGCCGCGCTGGTACCCCCCAATGCTCCACCGCTGCACAAATAACTTCGAGTAGCGCAGGCGGAACAACCAATGTTGAGATTTGATTATGCACGATGCTCTTCACAAAGCGTTCAGCATCCAGCCCACTGGCGCCCATCAGTCCAAGCTCATGATTTGCCAACAAAATCACCTCTGCACCTAGCGCGAGTGTGACATAAACACCCGCAATATTTTCTAGCAATACCGCAAGCGGCATTACCACGAGGTGTGTCGAGTTCAATTGACTCGGTAATCTTTGCAATAAGCTGTCAACTACAATTGCAATACCGTCAGCTGAGAGACAAACGCCCTTAGGTTGCCCCGTACTACCTGAGGTATACATTATTTTTTGCGTACCCTTTGGCAGAGCTGTTGAAGTAGGCGCTTTTGCCAGCTTTAGAACTGAGCAACAGTCGTTCGCTATGGGTTGACCGTGGTTGACCAAGTGCTCGTACAGCGTTGCATCAAGATGCGTGCCTACTAAAAGCTCTGCTCCGCTATCGAGTAGTACGTTTTGCTGTTGCTGAGCGCTAAAAAATGAGGGAATTGGAATGAGAACCTTATTAACCTGTAAACAGGCGAGGTCCCAAATGACCCAATCAAATGAATTCTCAAGCGCTAAGCCAATACGCTGTTCTGAACGCCCTTCTAGCCAACTCGCGACACCGGAAACACGCGCCCATAGCGCTCGATGAGACAACGTATGGGTTGCACTTCGCAAGGCAATTGATGGGCTATGTGCGTGGCGTTTTAAAAGCGTCAGTAAATCAAGCATGCGCTGTCTCCTGAAAGCTTTGAACCAAGCTTTGTGGTGGTATGGTATCGGCTAATTTATAGCTTGCTGTCCAGCCGGCAAAAACACTAGGTTGATGCGCATAATAGGAGCCCCATTCAGCGTTAGCATCCAAGTCCAATTTACTACGTTCAGCCAACGCAAGCTTTTGCAGCTCAATACCGCGACGCTCTAAAAAGTGCGCCAAACCGCGTGTCGCTGTAAATAAAATTAATGTTCTTTGAACATCGCGCAGCGCGAACACAATGGCTTCGACTAGATAAGGTAAATAGCGACGTCCAAGTGTTGCCATCGAACCGATTTCTGCAATTGCATGTCGAGCAGGCACAGGTTTGCCCAGAACCGAATAGTTGCACAACGCTTGGTCCATATACTGTTCGGAAAATAAAGTTTTTTGATCGGCAAACTGAACTCCGCAGGCTGCAACTAACAGATCATTTTGATAGACGGCTAAAATATTTTCCGGCAGCTGAGTCAGGCACGCATTAAAACTGAACCAGTAACGCTCGCATATAAAATGCTCGACCTCTAAACGCCGTGGATCGGATGAATGTATCCAAAACGCGGTTAATTGAGTGTGGTTATCTTGTTTAAGGATATAACCTAGATTTGATGGCATGAAGCTATCTCCACTGCAATAAGCACGACTGCCTAAACTGAAGATAACTTTAGAGATGTTTTCTTAAATATTTCTTAAGATAATTTTTGTGGGAATGATTTCTTTACACTGAAGAAGTTCATTGAAAAGTTAAATACAATTTGTTGCGAATGATTCTCATCTTTAATAATCTAGGTAATTAAATGCTTAAGGAACTCACCACATGCAACCTATCGCAACACGAGCGCGACGCGTTAGCGTCTCAATTGATCGTGACCAACTTCTCAAGCTCATGCAGTCGCAAGCATTGGTGGCTTGCGACTTAAAAGCATGTGACGAAACAAGCCAAGCCTGTCTAAAACAGTTGGTGCTTGAGTGTAGCAAACAGACGCTCAACTCAGGTTAACGAAGATAATTCAGTGCACCGATAACCGCGGCAACCTGTGCATCAATACACTGGGCTGGCGTTGCATTCTCACTATCAGGATACACTTCTGTTGTTGTCGCGTACATTGCCTGACTGAGTCCCATACACAACCCTAGATCATAGGCGGGATAGCTGATAACGCCCGGTATATCAATGTCTGTACCAATCAGACGATTATCTTCATCGGCCGGCGCAATATGAGTGCTCTTAGCCACCTCTGCAAGCACGGCTTGTTGAAATTCAAGCTGTTTATTCTCCGAATTAGTCACTAAATAAAAGCCATCGGGAATATTCCAATTAGTGTTGATTTCGCCGTCACGCGCAGCTTTAGCCGGCCTGAACTCGGAATTATCAGTATCAGTCGTTTCATGTAAATCAACGTGTGCGAGCAAGTCGACTCCGAGCGTTTCTATCAATTGCAACACCAGAGCCGACTCTTGGGCTGGACTCTCCGAATAAAACGAACGATTCGGATCAATCGCATCCGGATTCCAACGATTGATAGTTTCATAGCCCCAAGGGCTAATACATGGCGTTACAATAAAATTAAAAATCGCTTCATAAGACTGCATCTGCTCATCAATGAACTTTAGCGCGCCATGTACACCACTCGTTTCATAACCATGCACTCCGCCAGTAATTAGCACCGTGGGTTTGTCATCGTCCCATTCCGCAGTCAGAACCGCATAGAGCGGGTAGTGTTGATTCGCGTAGTTCAACTGACCATATTCACGCACGTCAAAACGCGCCTTAAAACGCTCTATTTGACTCAATACATCAGTTTGATATGACCGTTGCACGCGTTGTTGCTCGAACCACTGCTTTTTCTCTGACGCTCCCCAGGGCTGCCCGGGAACACCAATTGGATATTGCTGTTGTTGCAAAATACTGACTCCCAACAGTTATTGATTAAGACGGCTATGCTATCACAGCGAGATGACCAAATTCGATTAATCAACATGAACAATAGCAACCATCGAGGAAAAGCTTTAACATAGGCGTCCATTTTTTCTTGCTGTAAAAATTCCATGAGTTATTCACGATCGCAAGTCGCTATCGCCATTTTTGCCATGGCGATAGGCACATTTTCTATCGGCATTGGCGAATTTGTCATGATGGGTTTGTTGCCAGATGTCGGCGCTGACTTCAGTACATCGGCACAACAAACCGGACACCTGATTAGTTTGTACGCGTTCGGCGTGGTTATTGGAGCACCGCTCATCACATTGTTAGGTGCTAGAGCGCCTCGAAAGCCACTGATCATCACCCTAATGCTCATTTACTCAGCAAGTAATTTGCTGAGTGCTCGTGCAGAAAGCTTCGCGGAACTGCAACTGTTTCGCTTTATTAGCGGACTTCCCCACGGCGCTTATGGCGGGATCGTATGTCTGCTCGCCGCCGGACTCGTGAAAAAGTCGCAACGCGGCATGGCGGTGACCATGGTCATGATGGGACTGACCGTTGCTATCTTAGTTGGGAACCCGCTAGCAACGTGGTTTGGTCAATTACTTGATTGGCGCACCGTTTACATGGGGGTCGGCCTCGTCGCGTTAACAGCAGCACTGCTTATCGTCGCTTGTGTCCCTACTCCAGAACAAGCAACATCAACGCGGGTTAGAACAGAACTTCAAGCATTGAAAAACAGCCAAGTTTTACTCACCCTTGCTATTGGAAGCGTTGGATTTGGCGGCATGTTTGCCGTGCTTAGCTATTTGTCGCCGACTTTATTAGAGGCAACCCAAGTTCATAAGTATTGGATTCCCATTGCACTACTCATATATGGGCTTGGATCATTTACCGGCAGTATTATCGGTGGAAAACTCACCGACATGAATATGAAGTGGGCTATCGCAGGTTCACTCGGTTGGGCAATTATCGTGCTTGCCGTTTTCCCATTCAGTATCTATTCCCTATATACTATTCTGCCCATGGCATTTTGCTTAGGTACGACAGCTATGTTGGTGCCAGCACTGCAAGTCAGGTTAATGGACGTGGCCGGTGAGTCACAAACACTTGCGGCATCTCTCAATCATGCCGCATTTAATATCGCCAACGGCTTGGGGGCTTTTCTAGGAGGTTTGTCGTTAAACTCTGCGTTAACTTGGCAAGCAACAGGTTGGGTCGGCTGTTTGCTGGCACTCTCTGGACTTTTTGTATTTATCATCACTAAGCATCATAGCCGAAAAAGCGCTATTCATATAAGTTTGTAGGTACTATGAGTATATTATCAATGTTTTTAATTGGGTTAGCGATGTCGACCGACGCCTTTGCTGCGGCGATCGGTAAAGGCATTGCGATGCGCAAACCGACAGTCAAGCAAGCATTGAAAATTGGTATTTTATTTGGTGTCGTGGAAGCCATTACACCGATGTTAGGTTGGCTATTAGGTAAAGCGGCAGCTCAAATAATATCAGAGTACGATCATTGGGTCGCATTAGTATTACTCAGCCTGCTAGGTCTTCATATGATAAAAGAGGGTTTATCATCAGACGATGACCAAGACAGTGAAGTTGATCCAACTCAGCAGCCGTTCATAAAACTATTTTTGACCAGCATCGCCACGTCTATTGATGCGATGGCCGTCGGCGTAGGTATGGCGTTTCTTGATGTCAACATACTCCTAGTCGCCGTTATTATTGGTTGTTCAACTTTTGCCGCCGTTACTGTAGGCGTCATCATCGGTCGCTATGCCGGTCATGTTATAGGTCGCTACGCCGAGGTTGTGGGTGGCGTAGTACTGATTGGTGTCGGCGTAGGCATTGCAGCAGAGCATGTCGGGCTACTTCAGTAACCCGACCGAGGCTCATGCATTCTTAGCCTTTATGTAAAAATAGATCGCATAAAAAACGCATAAACCAATAACAATCGCGAGCCCTGTAAATGAGAAAAAAATCACTGGGTCTTTAAAAAATTGCTGCCAAATACTCATAGCTATCTCCACTCAAATTATCTATTTATCAGTTTAATCAGTCCCCTCTTCTAACCCTTTGACTTAAATCATAAAAACTTTAACTTGAAAGACGAGGAAAATGAGTTGACTATGGCGCGATAGATTTAAAGCGGAGACAGTTAAAATGCACAAACTCGTGTGGGTACTCATATTTACTAGCTGCTTAGTTTGGTCGGCATACCATCCCAAAGATCCATTGACCTGGTGGCTAGAAGTATTACCTGCACTAGTCGGCGCTCTTCTGATGGCTATCACATATCGACGCTTTACATTTACACGTTTGGTGTATGGTTTAGCTTTGATTCATTGCATCATTCTTATGGTCGGCGGACATTACACCTATGCCGAAGTGCCTTTATTCGACACGCTGGGAAGTTACTTTGATTGGCAACGCAATAATTACGATAAGTTAGGTCACTTTGCACAAGGTTTTGTGCCCGCGATGGTTGTGCGCGAAATAGTGGTTCGCAATCACCTTATTTTTGGAAGGCTTTGGCAGTTTATATTTGTTACTTCTTTTTGCCTCGCGTTTAGCGCCTTTTATGAATTGATTGAGTGGTGGGTTGCTGTTGCAACCGGTGAAGGTGCAGACGCGTTTTTAGGGACTCAGGGTTACGCATGGGATACACAATCGGACATGGCGTTTGCTTTAATTGGCGCCGTTACCGCTTTGTTGTTACTCTCGGGTATACATAACCGACAAATCGAACAGAAGCGTTCACTGTATGGCAGAACACAATAAAACGAAAGGCAACAGCAACCTCGGTGTCAGCATGGGCATCGGCGTTGCGCTGGGAACGGCCATTGGCGTTGCTATGGATCAAGTGGCTATGGGGGTCGCGTTAGGCGTCGCTTTCGGCGCCGCCTACGGCTTTGCAACTAAAAAGAAACCTGAAGCGGATAACGATCAATCAGACTAAACTCGCGGTAAATAGTCACCCAAATAATCGTCGTCAGCGAATAACTCGGCAAGAATAGCTTGCTCGGTTTGATTTCTATCGTGCTCCTTGGTGGGCAGCCGCACAATTAAATGCAATTCTTCCGCACACTGCAACTGAATGGTCACGCGCGGCTCAACCACAGGTTGCTCGAGTCCAGTGCGATAACTCAGTCGTGCAAAGTGTCGCTTCGCTTGCTCAAGGTACGGCTCGCTATGTTTTTGAGCCAACTCAAGCAACTTCTGTTTAGCAGGCCGCCATTCATGCTGACGTAAAAAGGGTACACTGAAGGTATGTAGTACAAAGTCCTGCGAATAACTCTCATTGATCACCGCTTCACTCGCAAAGAGAGAGTTAGGCAGTACCACCATTCGACCGCTACGCTGCTGCATCGAGCGACCTGGACCTACTTCTAAAATTGTGGTGGTCAGTAAATTCTGATCAATGACATCACCGCGAAATTCTTTAACTTGAATTCTATCACCGATATTAAACGATCTCGCTCCGCCTTTTATGAGCGCGCCCGAGACACACAGAATAAGTTCTTTTGTCGCAATCACCAACGCCACCGCAATGGCAACCATTGATAACGCGAACGTGCGTAATTCATGGCCCCAAATGACAACTAAGCCTAAGACCAATACGATCAACAAAATATTGCGCAATTGAATCAGCCAACGTCTGCGCATCTCGCTCGACTGAATATTGCGCCGAATAAAGCGACGTAATAAAAAACGACTCACCGCCACGACCAAAATCAATAAGAGCGTACTCACTGTCAAACGAATCAGCGACTCGGAGTTTTTGAGCTCTTCCAAAAATGCATTAAACGCTGACTGCAACACATCTGACATAAAAATTCCCAATGATTTCGAAAATAACGTTCAACTATTATGATCGTTTATTGCAAAACTCGTGTAAATAGTCTGTGACGACATTTATTTTCTACTATATTAGAAATCGTTCTACTTAAACAGGAGGTGTTTTATGGCATCAGTAAAAACTTTATCGTTAGTTAGTTTGATGGCATTGGCAAGCTTAAGTCTTGCTGCGTGTTCACAAGATTCAGCGGAAGACAAAACCGAGCAAGCAATGGAGTCTGCTAAAGAAACTGCGGATAAAATGGGCGATGCTGCAGAAGAAAAGATGGAAGAGGCAGGCGAGTATCTCTCGGATTCTGCTATCACTGCAAAAGTTAAAACTGCTCTGTTCGACAACGGCGGCTTAGATAGCTCAAAAATCAGTGTCGAAACGCGCAACAAAACTGTTTATTTAAGCGGTACTGTAGCGACTGAAAATGACGCGGAAACAGCTGGCCAGTTAGCTGAAGGTGTCGAAGGTGTTGAAGACGTCGAAAATGATATTGTAGTAGGCAACTAAGTTTTTGTTGCTTGAACCACGAGCCCGTTTAAATACGGGCTCGTGCATTTATTAACGTATTGCGCGGAGTGAGCTCGCGTTCACAAAATGCCTTGAGAGAGACCTCATAGCCCTGCTCTTGTAAAAATACAGCCCTATCAAGTAATAACCAACGTTCAAGATATGGCTGAAATTTCAGTCTCACCTGTTCTATCGCCTCAGTCACTAAAAACCGTTGCTCACCACGTTCTAACCAATAGTCAGCATCAAAACATGAGCTTAAATTAATCTCATGTTGTGCCGCAGCCCAATGACAAAAGTCTTTGAATGAACCTGAAAAAATCGCCTTGGATACTGAATTAAGCGGTTGGTAGTGCGGATCATTCAAATGATCTTGGCGCCAAGACTCATAACCCAAGCGCCACACGAGCTCCGTTTGACGCAACTCTCGCTCCCGTTTTCCCGCGGTAACAAGCCCTTGCGCTGCGAGCCTAAGTGCGTTTTTACTCAGTCTTAAGTCACACTGTTGTGCGGTCTTGGACAACGGTTCATAGTGCCCCTGCCGAATTAAATGATAGCAACACGGCGCCACCAAAATATCTCGTATCTGTGCTTCAGTAGCGTGCTCCAACAGCCTAATATGTAAGTCACCGCACGCGTGTAATGCCACAGCCGTTTGACATCTGCGAAGTGTTTGCTGAATTTTATCATCACCGTCCTTCGCTAAGACATCCTGCTGAATAAACGCCTGCGGCAGTCGGTGATGTTGTGCAAGCTCAGTGCCCTCTGCACACAGCGCAGATTGCCACTCAATACTGACCACTGGACGTTGTTGGGTAAAACTCAACAATCGCCCTAAATGCCCCTTACCAGCACACCACTCTGTGACTATCGTCGAGTGTTTAGGTACGTGGTCGATAAACGCCTGCACTTGCGATAATTTACGGCCTTTGATGCCTTGGATAAGCCAAAATGGCAGGGGATGCTCTGAAGCTTTACTCGATTCATACGCCCACACGGGATCGACTAATAATCGCAGGTCGTCGAGTACCCTAGCGAGCGTCGATTCGCTTTCCCAGGGTAACTCCGTGTGTTCGAATGCAACAATGTCCCAAAATGCCCTGCTATCTGAAAGCGCCTGACTGTATTGCTCGAGCAGTTCTTTTAAGTTCACAGCGTTGACCTAATTAATAACCGATAAGTAGTTTATCTTACTTGATAGCCATTCTTCCAGACAGCCTGAGGGTCTAATAGTAAATGCATTCCCTGCGCGGGTGATGAACCGATCAACACCATGTCGGCGCGTTGCCCCACAGCGATACGCCCTCGGCCTTTAATTCGCCAACGCTCAGCTGCCAGTGCAGTTGCTGAATGAATGGCAACTTGCCAATTAACATCTTGAGCTTCGAGCCACATGAGCTCTGCTATTAGGCTGATGCCGTGTTCGGTACCTGGGTTGGGAGCATCACTCCCGACCAGCACATCAAGCTCGCTCTCATCAAGTAACCGAGTGTTAGTTTTTAAGTTATTATAAAATGGGGTTGAGGCCATGTTCGCGCCACCACGGCTCAAGCTATTTAGTTTTTGCTGATTAAAACAGTCTCCACAGGCGGGCAAGAGTACCTGCTTATTAAATTCACCGTGCACTAAGTGCTCATAAATCATATTGGTTGGTACGATGAACACCTGTAATTGTTCCATTTTATCAATCAGTTGTTCGCTT
Source organism: Idiomarina sp. D18 (assembly GCF_057748155.1). NCBI lineage: Bacteria > Pseudomonadati > Pseudomonadota > Gammaproteobacteria > Alteromonadales > Idiomarinaceae > Idiomarina > Idiomarina sp. D18. Next base: position 780,792 of record NZ_CM173240.1, on the reverse strand, counting down.
ATAGGTTGGTCGAAAAAACCATGCACCAAACCATCAGCGCCGGCAGTGACGGCGTGCTCGGCAGAAAGATGGTCGGCGACATGAACAACGGCTAGCACCTGTTGGTCATGTGCGGCTTGAATAACGCGCTGCAGTTGTTGGTAACTTATTGATGGTCGATGGGGATAGTCAACGTCTTCTGCGGTATACACAATCTTAATAAAGTCCGAGCCTTCAGCAAGGCGTTCCGAGACAGCACTCTCGGCGCTATCATCGTCAGCGAATGGGTGGGGGCTAAACCCAAACTGCGTTCCATGTCCATCAGGCGCTGTAACCAACCGGCCAGCCCCCCACATATCCGCCTCCTGTTGCAATTGCACCGAGTTGCGTTGCTGCCGAGCTCGGCGTAATTCGCTTGGATGCCCAAATAGATCAATCACCGTCGTCACACCAAAATCAAGTGCGCGTTCTCGCGCATCACCCCAAGTATGGACATGGCTATCAATCAGCCCAGGAATAATCCACTGGTCTGGCTTGGTGGGATAAACACGTTGAACCGCTTTCGGAGGCTGCGATTCAACTCGCACAATAACGCCCTCTTCGACCGAAACATAATGCGCTCGTAGCACCTTCTCACCATCGAATACATTGATAGGCCCAATGGTAAAGCTATTGTCCTCGACCGGGGCTGGCTCAGGTAATAACCACAATAGCGCAGCGACAGCCCCAGCGCCGATAATCCAAGTAAGTTTATTCATGACTGGCTCCACTGAAGCGACCAGATAGGCTTCTTAACACTGCCATCATGCTGATACTGAAAAGGCACAAGTAGATAATATGCCAGTACCAGCTTACCTCATCGCCCTTCCCGATAACCGCATAGCCTAATTGCACCAAGTGATAACTGGGCAACCCATAAGCGATCCATTGCACCCAGTCCGGCATCAAAAACAGCGGAAACCACAAGCCAGACAGCAACGCCATGGGTAGATAGATCAGGTTAACAACGCCTGCGGCAGCACGGTCGGCTACTAAAGCGCCAATGAGCATCCCTAAAGCGGCAAAAGGCAAAGTACCTAAGGTAAAAATAAGTGTTAAGAGCCCCCACTGCCAAAACCATAATCGGACACCGGCAAGCCAAGCCGACTCGATGTAAAGTAAGAGCAGGATCACTGCAGAAAAAGCGGCGCTGTTGACTAACTTGGCAAAAATAAAGCTATTGAACTGCATTGGCGACAATAGCTTTAAGGTGAGCCAGCCATGAGTGCGTTCACTCGCAATACTCACCGCAAGGTGAAAAAACGGTGGTCCCATAATGCCAAAACAAGCATAGGAGATAAGAAGGTAATCACTGTGGCCGTTGGAAAAATCCACCATGATGCCAAAAAAGAAGTAGAACACGACCGGGAACGCAAACGCCGGTATGTAAAAGCTGGGCGAGCGAAGCAAGGCTCGCATATCCATTTGAGCTTCAACGATCCATTGACTCATGACGTAGCTCCTCCAATCAATGTGGACATCAGTTGTTCTAAAGACATACTTTTTATCGGTAATTTTTCGGCGGGCGCCTGTTTACGCAAAAGTACGACAGAGTCAGCCAATTGGTAGGCTTCCTCTATGTAATGCGTGGTTAGAATAATTGCGACACCCTGACTTTTCAGCGATTCGATACAACGCCACATCTGTTGCCGCGTACTTAGGTCCATTCCAACGCTAGGTTCATCCAAAAACAGTAGTTGCGGTCGCCCAATAAGCGCGAGCGTAAACATGACACGTTGCTGCTCTCCTCCCGACAGCACAGCGAAACGCTTATGTAGTAACGACTCGATAGGTAAGAGTTGCTTCAACTCCTCGATACCGATGGGCTTAGTGTAATAACTCTGATAAAGCGTAATCTGCTCTTGCACAGTCAACTGCCCATTCACAGCGCCGACTTGCATGACCACGCCCCAGCGCTGCTTAAGTGACGGGCTTCTGCTCTTTTTAGGCTGTTGTTCACCAAACAGACTAATATGGCCCGCGTCCGGAGCGGTCAATCCAAGAATACAGCGAATAAGCGTCGTCTTACCGACGCCATTCTCACCCAGTACAGCAACGACCTCTCCACACCTTACATCTAATGAAAAATCGTTGAGTACGGGTGCGTTAGCGTAAGACTTCGATAAATTTGTAATTGATAAAACCGTCATCACTCACCTCCATTTGCTGTAAGGTTAGTGAGTTAAACGGTTAAGGGGCAGTCACCTTTGTCATTTCATGATGATGACAAATGTCACTGGCATGAATTACAGGTTCGTTTCATAATGCAACTATGAAACTAAAACAACCACAGCTCTGTCTTGAACGTAAATACGCTTGGGTTTATTTGATGAACCTCGGCTTTTTCGTCGTGCCAATGTTTCTATACCCGTTCACAGTATTGGAATATCTCGCGATGACAGCTGCGCTGATTGGCTTTGTGGCAAGCTACTATTGGGCATTCAGCGTTTCATCAGCTCACATGTTGAAGCCGATTATCGTTATGTATGGGATCGCATGCGCGATTACCCCGATTAACCCAGCATCAATCACCATGTTCGCCTTTATTGGCTTTTTCCTGGGGTTCGCCTATCGTCTCCGACCCGCTCTATTGGGGCTGCTTGCTATTATATTGACACTTGCGTTGTTGCATTATTATGTCGTCGACACGTGGTCTTGGTTTGTTTATTACGGTGCAATATTAAGTGCTGCGATTTTTATCATTGGGCGTGTCGAGCGCGTGCGTCAAGAGCACTTACTGAGCCAGCAGCGCACTGATTTAGAAATTGAACAACTCGCTACTACGTTAGAACGCGAGCGCATTGCTCGTGATCTGCACGACACTTTAGGGCACACGCTTACCAGTGTGCTACTCAAGGCTGAATTGGCGCAACGCCACATCCATTCTGGTCAGAGCGACGCAGCCAGTCATCACTTGAAAGAGCTGACCGAGATTGCGCGGACCTGTTTAAAGCAAGTCAGAGAGAGCGTAACCGGTTATAAACATGGCGGTTTTGACTTTGTGCTACAACAACTCTCCGTACGCTTACAGGAAGCGGGATTCAAAGTTCATGTAGAGGGAGCGCTTACTCAGTTAAATAGGGCTTATGAAACGCCGCTTGTTTTGGCGCTCACCGAACTCGTGACAAATATCATTCGTCACAGTGAGGGGGATCACGTTCTCATAAAACTTATAGAGAAGGCTGATAATACCTACATTGAAATATTCGATAATGGACGTGTTACTGAGCTCGAGTTTGGTAATGGCTTGTTGGGAGTTAATGAGCGTATTGAACGCCTCGGTGGGCATATTGATATCAACACAACACAAGGTTGCCTAGTAAAGTTGTTCTTACCCGCAGCCGTAGTGGAATCCTGACTATGAAAATATTATTGGCTGAAGACCAAGCGATGGTGCGAACCGCCTTAGCGAGTCTACTGCGCTTAGATGGGGAATATGATGTCGATGAAGCCGCTGATGGAAACGAAGCTATAAATAGTCTTGAAGAGAATACCTATGACTTACTACTGACCGATATAGAAATGCCACATAGGACGGGGATTGACCTCGTGCATTGGGTCAAAGCTAACGCGCCTTCCACTAAAACAGTGATCATAACGACATTTAATCGCAGTGGTTATGTGAATCGTGCTGTGCAGGCGGGCGTTGATGGTTTTCTACTAAAAGATGCGCCGGTTGAGCAACTCATGCAATCATTGACTGCCATTTTGGCAGGCAAACGCGTGATTGACTCTGAGCTCCTACTCAATAGCTTTAATCAAATCGACCCGTTAACAGAAAAGGAACGCAAAGCTCTCCGGCTAGCCGCCGATGGACTAGCAACATCAGCAATTGCCAAGCAACTATTTATCGCTGAGGGCACCGCACGTAACTATCTATCCGAAGCGATTGCAAAAGTCGGTGCTAAAAATCGCGTCGAGGCAGCTCGTATTGCCCAGCTAAAAGGATGGTTATAGATAACTAACTAGGAATCGTTAACCAAAGACTCCCCATGAGCAATAAGGTTAACGTTATAATTGGTACGAATAATGCTGACGAATGCTTCTTCATAGCGCCCCCAATTTTTGTTGTTATTTTTGTTAACGTATTGTTATAGAAAAAGATTTATCTTGTGTCAATGCTTTGCACTTCGTGCTACGCTTGATCGCGCAATCACTTCGACCCTCTTTTTCAGAAAAAGTTCAATTTTTATGTATGATCACGCGTCTGAAATAGTTAAGGCTGCTGAATTGCTTCGTGGCAACACCCCGTTTACTTTGTTGTCTGGCGCGGGGCTCAGCACCGATTCGGGGATTCCTGCCTACCGTAATGCTCAGGGTAAATGGGTTCACTCGCCCCCGATGCAACACCATGACTTTATGAATAATGATGCGGCGCGAAAACGCTATTGGGCGCGTAGCTTAGGCGGCTGGTTAAATTTATATCATGCGCAACCAAACCGTGCACATCAGGTTATCGCACAGTTTCAACAACACGGGTTTATCGATACCGTTATTACGCAAAATGTTGATGGACTGCATCAAAAAGCGGGGAGTTCAACGGTGATTAACCTTCACGGATACGCCAACGACATCGTCTGTATGACGTGCGGCGATAGATCACCTCGTTTCGATTTACATCAACGATATGCCGAGCTCAATCCACGATTTAATCAATCAGCTTCGGTCATTAAGCCAGATGGCGATGCAAAACTATCAGCACCAACGGACGAATTTAAACTCATCCATTGCGATCATTGTGGCGGGATCTTAAAGCCCGATGTGGTCTACTTCGGCGATAATGTACCCAAAAAACGAGTTGAAGCCTGTTATCAAGCTATTGATGACAGTCAAGGTTTACTTATCGTTGGTTCCTCATTAAAAGTGTTTTCGGGATTTCGTTTTGCTCGCTATGCCTATCAACAACATAAGCCAGTGATTATTATCACAAAAGGTATAACGCGAGCGGATGATTTAGCCACGATTAAGATTGACGGAAACATTGCGGAAACGCTTGAGCAATTTCGTCGTTTATTACGACTACCAAAATAAACGCAGGTGTTTGTGGCACCTGCGTTTTGTTGCGGATTTCAGCCTGTAGAGCTTAAGGGTTATAGACGACGTTCAACGTTACACCATTAAAGCTTTGATAAGCGCGAATTCCAATATGCCAGGTACCTGTCTGTGGATTTGAGAAGCTACAGCTTTCATTATTGCCACTTAAATACGGACGACAGTCATAACTATTACTTCCAGGCTGACTACCATATTGAACGTACAAATCGGCGTCGCCAGAACCACCAGAAATATCAATATCCAGGGTGCTCATACCGGCAGGCACTTCGATGGTATAACGCACCCAATTACCTGTTGATGCAGAAAGATCGCTTACACTGCCGCCACCGCCAGTCGCACCGCCGTCACCGGGGTCTCCCGAGCCGCCTCCTGAAGCGCCGGTTACTGCACCGTTGGCATCAACGATACCGACGCCACAACCACTACAGCTTCCAGGAAAGCTTCGTGCTGTCTGCTTCAAGATGTTTTCAACATCATCTGGGCTAGCGCTCGGGTTAGCCTCTTTAATCAACGCAGCCACACCCGCTACGTGGGGCGTTGCCATTGATGTTCCTTGGCTGTAGCCGTAGGTATCACTTCCAGGTGTACTGGTACCCGAGTTATAAGTCGAGAGCACACCATTTGGATCATTGGCGTAAGACATTGCGCCACCCGGTGCAGCAACATCCACGTTAGAGCCGTAGTTAGAGTAGTAAGCTCGGCTTCCATTACGGTTAGTCGCCGCGACGTTGACGACGCCACTGCAGTTACCCGGATTATAATTGGTCGAGTTGTCATTACTATTGCCTGATGCCACAACCACCGTGGTGCCGTTACCTCGGGCAATATTAATTGCCTGCTGCGTTGCGCTCGAACAAGCGCCCTGTCCACCTAAGCTCATATTGATAACATCGGCTGGATTCGCATTGCTTGGTACGCCCGATACCGAGCCCCCTGAGGCCCAAATAATACCATCAGCGATATCTGCCGTGGTACCGCCGCAACGACCGAGAACACGCACAGGCACAACTTTTGCACCATAAGCAACGCCAGCAACACCTTGACCATTGTTAGTGACAGCGGCAATGGTGCCTGCAACATGCGTACCGTGCCAGCTTGAGTCCTGGTCTTGAGCCGGATACCCATTACCGCAGGCTCCCGCACTCACCCAGTCACCTGGATCACGCGGGTCGGAGTCTCGACCATTACCATCGTTGCCAATGAAGCTATTTGAAATCATGTCGTACCCGGGCAAAATATTGCTCACGAGATCCGCGTGAGGACGATACCCCGTATCTAAAACCGCGACCACGGTTCCCGCCCCCGTCACGCTATTCCAAGCGTTTTCAACATTGAGTCCGCCAGTAGACTCGTAATAGTGCCACTGATCGCTGTAATCAGGATCGTTGGGCGTTGCAAAGTGACGCAATAACTTGTTTTCTTCAACGCTGGCCACTTCAGGATGCTTGGCAATTTGTGCCATCATCTTTTTTGCCTGTCCGGGCGGAATTTTCTTATCAAGATCAAATACAAAATGGTTAGCAAGCCCCATTTCGCGTTCAAACTTAATTGCGCTACCCGTTTGAGCAGAAAAGTCCCGCGCTACGCGACTCGCCGCATTAGCTACTGCAGCAGCACGACTCAGACCTCGTTGTGCTGCTTGATTCGCCACCTCGTTCATTACTTGTGAACGTTCTTTAAAGGTAACTATGAAGCCTGTGGTTAAGGATTGATTAGGAGCAACCGTCTGTGTCGGAAGACCGACTGAAGCCTTGGGTGGCTGAAATGATTGGTTAACCGCGACAGCTGAGGGGACCGCTACAGTCGAAAGTGCAGCACTCACCCACACGGCAAGTCTTTGATTTTTCTTAAAACTTATATGTTTATACATGGTTAACCTTTTTTGTTATTTGAAGAATACTGGCAAAAAATCCAGCCATTAATCATTAACACATGTATATTTTATGTAAATAAATATGACGTCAATTTTACATTATATTTACACATATTGACATCACAAAAAGGCATAAGCAACGTGTGTATTTGTTTTTAGCCGGGTGTCACTATATGCTCAGGTAAAATCAATTTGAGGAAACAAAATGTCAGCATTTCAATCGCCCTTACCTACTCTGTTGATCATTTTAGCGGCCATCATTCTACTGGTGCTATCTGTTCGAATCGTTCCCCAACAGCAAGTTTATGTTATTGAGTTATTTGGCAAATATCGGCGTATGCTCACCCCAGGTTTAAACTTTATTATTCCAATCATCGAACGTGTGGCCCATAAGCAATCGATGCGAACCCGTGAACTGCAAGTCAGCGTCGAGACAAAGACGCAGGACAATGTTTTCGTCACGGTTCGTGTCAGCGTACAATACCGAGTCGAAAATAAAGATGCAGTTTACAACGCCTTCTACCAACTCGAAGACCCTGAGCGCCAAATGGAGAGCTATATTTTCAACTCAGTGCGGGCTCAGATTCCAAAACAACCACTTGATGAAGTGTTTGATAACAAAGACGCAATCAGTGATGCAGTACAAGCTGAATTAGAGAGTGTCATCGAAGGCTACGGCTTCAACATAATTGCATCGCTCGTTACCGATATCGATCCCGATGAAGAAGTCAAACATTCGATGAATAAAATCAATGCCGCGGAAAGAGAGCGTCGCGCAGCAGAACACCAAGCGGAAGCAGAAAAAATTCTCGCTGTTAAGAAAGCTGAAGCAGATAAAGAATCAAAAATCCTTCAAGGTGAAGGGGTCGCAGGACAGCGCAAAGCGATTGCGGAGGGCTTAAGTGAAAGTATCGCCCTAGTACGTAAAGAGGATAGCGACATCAGTGCTCATGACGTCATCGATCTACTGAAGTTCACCAATTACGTTGATACCTTAGCCGCCTTGGATACCGCAAACAGTAAAGTGATCATGGTACCCATGCCAACGACTCAGTTCGAACAATTCAATCAAGCCATTATTCGTGGTAACGAGGCTAGTGCAAAAGACTAGCCTCGGCGTTCGTTTACTGCTGATTTGGGATAATACGTAGTTCGACGCGACGGTTTTGCTGTCGGCCTTGCGCGGTATCATTCGTGGCAATCGGCTGACTTTCCCCAAAACCTTGCGTCGTAACGCGGCGCGAGTCGACCCCGTATCCGACTAGATAATTACGCACGGCATTCGCACGGTTTAACGATAGTTGCTGGTTATAATCGGCTGAGCCGGTGCTATCCGTGTGTCCCTCTATCATCATCGTTGTCTTGTTATACTTATTGAGTACCGCGGCAACGTCCTCAAGTACCGGATAAAAGTTTTGCGAAATATTGGCACTCTCAGAAGCAAAGGTAATATTTCCCGGAAGTTGCAAGCGAATATTATCGCCATCACGGATAACTTGCACACCCGAGCCTGACAGCTCGTCGCGAAACGCCTCTTCCTGCTTATCCATGTAGTTCCCAATCGCGCTACCGGCCAAAGCGCCCACGGCGGCACCCCAAAGATAGCGACTCTTGTCATGGTCGCCAGTTCCTTTACCTATTACTGCACCCGCAACAGCGCCAATGGCGGCGCCTTTTTGAGTGTTATTCATGGTATTCGAGCACCCCGTTAAAGCGAGCGTTCCTGCAATTCCTAGAATTAACAATCGACTATTCATACCTAATCCTCTACCCATCACGCCTATTGGTTAAAATTAGCATGTCTTTACAAAAAATCATTAACGCTTTTCATGATCTTTACGCAACACATAAAGTGAATCGATCAATCCAAAACAGCTGTGCCACGTATCACAAGGTCACAGTCATTTAGTAAATTGGAGTAAAAGATGTCTGAAGTTGCGAACAAAGTCGTTATTATCACAGGTGCGAGTAGCGGTTTAGGTGAAGAAACTGCTAAAATGCTCGCCAGCAAAGGCGCCAAATTAGTCTTGGGGGCGCGTCGTGAAGAGCGACTAAAAGCGCTGGCCGATAGCATCAAAAATGACGGTGGTGAAGCCATTTTCAAAACGGTGGATGTAACCGATAAGTCGCAAGTACAAGCCCTTGCCGATGCTGCGCTTGAGCAGTTCGGACGCATTGATGTGTTGGTAAACAACGCCGGCTTAATGCCATTAGCACCACTGGACGAGTTGAAAATCGATGAGTGGGACCAAATGATAGATGTCAATATTAAGGGCGTTATGTACGGTGTCGCAGCGGTGCTGCCGAGCATGCGTAAGCAAAAATCAGGTCATATTATTAACTTATCGTCGGTTGCAGGTCACGTGGTATTTCCAGGTGCAACCGTTTACTGCGCGACAAAGTTTGCTGTAAAAGCAATCAGTGAAGGGATTCGTCAAGAATCAAATGGCGAAGTCAGAGCGACCAATATTTCACCGGGCGCTGTGAGTACTGAGTTGACTGACCACATCAGTCACAAGGATTCGAAGGAAATGGCAGATGATCTTTATCAAGATGCAATTGGCTCTGACTCAATCGCACGAGCCATTACATTTGCGATTGAACAGCCAGGTGATGTTGACGTCAATGAGATGATCATTCGTCCTACCAAGCAGGAGTTGTAGTTTGCCGCAAGTCAGTATTTTGGATTTAGCACCTGTGCCTGAAAGCGGCACAGTTGCTGAGTCGCTAAAAAACGCTGTAAGTATTGCTCAAGCAGCCGAACGTTGGGGATATCATCGTTACTGGATGGCCGAGCATCATAATATGACGGGTATCGCCAGCGCGGCAACCGCTATTGTTCTAGGTCATATTGCAAGTCGAACCCAACACATTCGTGTGGGATCAGCCGGTATTATGCTGCCTAACCATCCACCGTATATTGTTGCAGAACAATTCGGCACGCTCGATGCTCTGTATCCCAACAGGGTTGACTTGGGACTGGGCCGAGCACCTGGTACAGATGGACAAACCCTGCGTGCTTTAAGGCGTTCACCGAACGACGCTGAACAATTTCCTAACGATGTGCAAGAGCTGTTGGGCTATCTCGCCGAAGCAGAAGATACTGACACCATCAAAGCCATTCCTGGTTTTCAGCAAAACATCCCCGTTTGGATCTTAGGTTCGAGCACCTTTGGCGCACAACTAGCTGCCCGACTCGGGCTGCCCTACGCGTTTGCATCTCACTTTGCGCCCGATCACCTGAGTCACGCGCTTACACTATATCGCAAGCAATTCAAGCCTTCGCGTTATCTTGATAAACCATACGCTGCTGCGGCACTGAATCTATTCGCAGCCGACACGGACCATCACGCTCGCCGCATGATGACATCGATGCAGCAACAGTTCATTAATTTACGTCGCGGGATGCCCGGGCGCATGCAGCCCCCTGTTGAGGATATTAAAGCCATAGCGGACCCCTATGAACTAGCGGCTGTTAATCACGCGCTGAACTTTACCGCGGTGGGCACAAAAGACACCGTCGCGCGTCACCTCACACAGTTTATTGAACAAACTGAGGTCGACGAGCTGATTTTGACCTGCAACGCCTACGATATATCAGATCGCCTAAACTCGTTTAAAATCGGCGCAGAAATACTACTAAACTAATATTAATCAGGTGACCCAAGCTATTCTTAAGGTATTTTTAAGGTTTCTTTGTTATAAAGTCGGTTTAATTTTAATTTAATTAAGCCGACTTTATGTCTCGTAAGATTTTAATCACTGGAGCCGCTGGTTTTATTGGGTTTCACACGGCCAAGCGCCTACTTTCAGAAGGGTTTCACGTCGTTGGAATTGACAACCTCAACGACTATTACTCAGTTCAGCTTAAGTATGATCGATTAAATCAACTTAAGAAATTTGACTCATTTTCCTTTCATTCGATCGATATTGATAACCCTATCGCATTGTCAGACTGCCTAGCCGATTATACGATTGATGATGTCATTCATCTTGCCGCTCAAGCAGGTGTGCGTTATTCAATCGATAATCCGCAAGCGTATGGGCGAAGCAACTTGATCGGATTTCTCAACATACTCGAGTGGGTTCGCAGTCACCCTGTAGACCACTTTATTTATGCCTCATCAAGCTCGGTGTACGGTAATACTGAGCGTGTCCCTTTTTCGACGAACGCGACCGCCGACAAACCGGTATCTTTGTATGCAGCGACGAAGCGTGCTAACGAACTGATGGCTGAAAGCTATAGCCATTTATATAATATCCCTGCGACTGGATTGCGTTTCTTTACCGTCTACGGTCCTTATGGTCGTCCCGATATGGCACCGATGAAGTTTGCCAAACAAATCATGCAAGGTGGTCAAATCGATGTCTATAACCATGGTGACCTATCGCGTGATTTTACGTTTATCGATGATATTGTAGAGGGCATATACCGCCTATTAGATAAACCTATTCAAACTCAGTCAGAGGGTGCGCGCCATCGCGTCTTAAATATAGGTCGCGGCGAACCTGTTAACTTGCTTAAGTTTATTGAAATACTCGAGAGCGCGTTCGAAAAACCGGTTAAAAAACGTTATCTTCCAATGCAAGATGGTGATGTAAGCACAACTTGGGCGGACGTGACAGAGTTAAGTAAAATAACGGGTTATTCACCACAGGTCGATATCGAGTCTGGCATTCAAAAATTCGCAGAGTGGTACAAAAAATACAATGCACATGGACAATTAGCATGATTGAGTTTTCAGTGATACTCCCGGCAAAAGATGAAGCCGATAATATTAGTGTTTTACTAAAAGAGATTGACGACGCCTTAAAAGACAGCTCATACGAAGTGGTGCTGGTAGATGATGGTAGTACAGATGCAACAGCAGAGCAGGCATTGGCGACCGCTAAAACCATGCAAGGACAAGTATCGGTTATTCAACATCAGTCGAGCTGTGGTCAAAGCACTGCGCTTTATACAGCAGCACAACACGCCTGCGGTGAGTTTATCGTAGTGCTTGACGCCGATGGCCAAAATGATCCCGCGGATATTCCTTCATTAAAGCAGGTAGCAAACGAGTTGCAATCGCACCACTTTTGCGTAATTGGGCACCGTCAACAACGAAAAGATACGACTTGGAAGCGATTTCAATCGCGTGTTGCCAACCGCTTTAGACAGGCCGTGTTGAAAGACGATACACCGGATACTGGCTGTGGGTTGAAAATCCTCCCTCGTCATACCTATTTACAACTCCCCTACTTCCACCATATGCATCGTTTCGTACCCGCGTTGGTCAAACGCATGGGAGGAGAAATAAAAAGTGTTCCTGTGAACCACCGCGCTCGCTTACAAGGCATCTCAAAATATAATGCTTGGAATCGTGCTTGGGCTGGCCTACTTGATATTTTGGGTGTTCTTTGGCTGATTTACCGCTCCAGAAAGCCGCAAATTAAAGCTATAAAGCGCAGTCAGGAGTCCTAATCCGATGCAACGCGCGATCAAACTATTAGCGATTGTCGGTGTTTTCTTTGCGCTTGCGTTGGCCATTCAACAAGGATGGTTAGATGCTATTTCGACGTCAGAACGAGCCATGCAGACGATCAAACAAGCTGGCGTCAAAGGCTATGCCATTGTATTGACCGCCGCCACTTTGTTTATGGCAATTGGCGGTCCGCGCCAGCTCATCGCGCTCGTATTGGGGTTTATACTAGGAACCGGTTGGGGCTTCGTCGCCGCATTATTGGTGAGCGGTCTTTCACTCGCGGTCACCTACTTTACTGCACACATGTTTTTACAGCCGTTAATAAGAAAACGTTTCAAAACCCAGAGCGAGCGACTGGTAAAGTGGATTAATGTAGCAACAACACGAAAAACCATGATGATTCGACTGATGCCCGTTGGCAGTAATCTTTTGACGAACTTATTTGCGGGCGCAGCCAATGTCGACTTTAAACGCTTTTTCGTCGGAAGCATACTCGGTTATATCCCACAAACTCTTGTATTTGTTTTAGTCGGCAGTGGTATTGGCCTCGCCCAATCTGAGAAATTACTCATCAGTGGTTTATTGTTTGTCATCGCATCAGCTATTGGTATCCACCTCTACCGCTCACAAAAAAGCCTGTCAGAAGGAGTGCCCTCATGAAGTGGTTGGACGCATTTGAGCAACGACTCTCATCCGAACGCACCGGTGAGTTCCTATTCTGGCTATTGGTTGTAGCGGCTTTACTCATCTTTTCGGGACTTGGGCTTCGCTCGCCTTGGCCACCCGACGAGCCCCGTTTTGCTGATGTAGCGCGTGAGATGGTCGTCACTGGACAATGGTTCTTTCCTGCCCGTGGTGAGGAGTTTTATCCCGATAAGCCGCCCATTTTCATGTGGGCTATCGCGCTATGCTATTATTTGATTGGCAATATAAAAATAGCCGCGTTATTGCCTAACGCGCTGTGCAGCCTAGTCAGTTTAGTGGCCGTATTTGATATCAGTAGACGGATATGGGGCATGCGTATTGCGAGACACGCAACGCTGCTTCTACTCATTACGCCACAATTTTTAATTCAGGCAAAATTCGCCCAAATCGATGCTATGGTCGCCTGTTGGATTACACTGGGTTGCTATGGTCTATTGCGCCACTTCTTCTGCGGTCCCCATTGGCGTTGGTACTTCCTCGGCTGGGGCTTCATGGGATTAGGTATTATAACCAAAGGCGTTGGCTTTTTGCCCCTGCTGATGCTGTTACCGATTGCAATTTATCACTTTACCCAGCAACGCTTAACAGGCAGCTGGCGTTGGCGCGCATTGCTAGGCCCTATCGTTATGCTAGCTGTAGTGGCATGTTGGCTCGTACCCATGTACTTGATTGTCAGTCAAAACGGTAGTCCAGAATATCTCGCATACCGCGATAATATCCTGTTTAAACAAACCGGCGAACGCTATGTGGATCCATGGCATCACTTTAAGCCTTGGCATTACTTTATCAGTAGCGTGGTACCTGCATTCTGGTTACCGCTGAGTGTATTATTACTGACGCAGTTAAAAACCGTCTTACAGCAGATTAAGCAGGACCCCCGTATTGCGGTGTTATTTGGTTGGGTTATTTTAGTCATCTTCTTCTTTAGCTTAAGTCCTGCCAAACGGGGCGTTTATATACTGCCTGCATTACCCATGTTCTGTATCGCGTTAGCCGCTGCCTGGCCCGATCTTTCGCTTAATCGTGCCAGTCGATGGTTTTTACGCGCCTTGCTCACATTAATCATCACCGTTTTCACAGCACTGACTTACTTTGCTGCGATACACCATGACAAGCTTGTCGACAAACTCGACAACTACACGCAGAGCTTTCAACTGCTAGATAGCCTCGCCATTATTTTTGCGATTATCGTGGGTGCTATTTGTTTCGCGTGTGTAGTGCTATGGCGTAAGAGTTTATGGGTCAAATATGGCTCAGCCGTGGCTATTATATGCGTTACTGTGAGTTGGCTCGTGTATCCTCTCGCGGAGCCCTTACGCACACCCCAAAACGTCATGCTTACCGCGGCTGCCGAAGTAGATGGCGGCGAATTGGCTATTCTCGATCTCAAAGAGCAACACTTGCTTTTTTCGCCTATTCCGTTAACTCACTTTAGCTATTTTACAGGCAATGCTGAACAGTTTCGTAACGCATGGCTATGGATAAACGAAGCACCCAATCGTTATATCATGGCGCCGGATAATATGCATTTTGAGTGTTTTGACCCAGCAGATGGAAAGTCATTAGGTATCGCACATCGCGAGCATTGGCTGCTTTTTAGCGCCAAGGATGCAGCCAAATCATGCCCGGCACCTGCCAAAGTGATTCGCTACCGAAGCCCAGCCAGTGATATTAATGAATAAACAATCTGTTTAAATTTAAGATTTAATTAATATAGTTTTTATAAATTCCGCATAGTGACTAATTTTTTAAGACAACTATGCGGAATTTTTTTATCAATTTATCCGACCGTTCTAGCCGTTCGTTATTGTTGGTTTCAGTACCTTTGTACTTGGCTTTATTTATTTTTTTTGAAGGGCTCGGGATAAAATTTGATGTGTCCCAATGGTTGTTCTCAATTTCCGGTCATGCTTGGGCGTTAAAACATAACCTAATTACCGAGTCTGTGCTTCATGACGGTTTCCGTGCACTTAACATCGTAATTGTCGCCGGTATCTTAATTTTTTACCTATCGCAATGGTTCAAACCTCTACGTGTAACCTCGCTTGTCCGCTTATCACAATTTATCGGTGCGCTATTGCTGTCTTTTATTGTCGTGAACCTGATGAAAGGTGTTATCGGGATGCATTGTCCTTGGGATCTCAACATGTTTGGCGGCCGCTTTGACTACCAACCTCTTTGGTTAGCCGCCAGCCAACCCGAGCCCGGACGCTGCTTTCCTGCAGGACACGCAAGTATCGGATACGCTTGGTTTTCGCTGTTTTTTTACCTACGCAAAGACTTCCCCGTTATCGCCCGCAAAGCCCTAATCGGTTCACTACTCATTGGTTTATTACTTGGTTTTGCGCAGCAGTTGCGCGGCGCACATTTCATTTCAGACGATATCACCACGGCTTTTATCTGCTGGGTTATCAGTGCATTGATATTTATTGGAGATAAGCCTAATGAAAACCGTTAAGTTATCCAGTCGACTTCTGATACTGATCGCTACGCTGTGGTTGACCCTAGCCTACTGCGGTCCCCTTTTATCCTCGCTAAACGAGTATCAAACTTCGCTTATCGCACAAATGGGCTTTCTTTTTGTTATCGCCTGTGTGTACGCTGTACTGTTTTTAATTGCACGCGCATTTCATTGTCTGAAAGGCGCCATATTCGTGCTATTTACCACCGCCGCGGTGGTCACCTATTGGATGAATCAGTACGGTGTAGTGATTGATCCTGATATGCTGATCAATGCACTCGAAACAGATACTTCTGAAGCCAGCGATCTGATTTCAGTTAAACTCATTTTGTCTGTCTTTCTCTGGGGCGTTGTACCAGCAATAGTTTTGATTTGGATGCCGGTGAAACCGCAACCTTGGGTACGTACGACATTGCTGAGTTTAGGGGCCGGGTGCATCCTTATTGCCGTTGCTATGGGCGTACTGATGACCCAATACAGTGAGTATTCATCACTATTTCGCAATCACCGTGACGTTAAATACCGAGTCATCCCCTTCAATGTCATATCTGCCAGTGTTTCGGTTGCTAAAGCCAAATTATCGACGCCAGAAACCTTCATCGCGCTGGGTCAAGATGCCACCCAGCAACCAGATAATGACAAAACTCCTAAAGTCATGGTTGTCATCGTCGGAGAAACGGCGCGAGCTGATCACTTCAGTTCCAATGGATACCCGCGCCCAACCACTACGGGTATCGAGCAACTCGCCCAGCAAGGTGAACTTATTAGCTTCACAAATGCAACATCTTGTGGCACCGCGACAGCCATTTCAGTCCCATGTATGTTTAGTTTTTATCAGGCTGAAAACTACGATAACCGTGCACGCTCGACCAGTAATGTATTAGATGTCCTTGATCACGCGGGTATCAATGTATCGTGGATTGAAAATAACTCGGGCTGTAAAAACGTCTGCGACCGAGTGGAAGAAATTACTGCCGAAGATTACTGTGATAGCGATCAGGAATGCTTCGATACACGGATGCTAGAAGTTCTGAAAACCAAGTTAGCCAATGCAAAGCAAGACAGCATTATTGTCTTACATTCAATGGGAAGCCACGGTCCTGCTTATTACAAACGATCGCCTCAAGCTCTTAAAAAATTTCTCCCCGAGTGCACCACCATCGAGCTCAATCAGTGCTCAGTCGACACCATTAAGAATGCTTATGACAATAGCTTGATTGTGACCGATAAACTCGTCACTGGCGCGATTAATACACTTAAAGAGGCACCGCAATTGGATACAAGCCTCATGTACATTTCCGATCATGGCGAGTCACTCGGAGATAACGGTGTCTACCTGCATGGGCTTCCTAACTGGATGGCTCCCGATGAACAACGCCACGTACCTTGGATTCTATGGCCTGCCAACGCTTGGGCAGACCGTCCTGATGCGGCCGCAAAGTACCCTGTTAATCATGGCTATTTAGCACATTCATTGCTCGGCTTTTTCAATGTTAAGACTTCGCTTTATCAACCTCAGCTTGACTTGGCGGAGCAACTGGCGCCTTAGTCCGTGATTCAGTGCGGAATAAGAGCAACAATGGTAACGAACATAAAGCCATCCAAGCCATGGCTTTAAAGTCATTCAGATAACCGATCGCGGCGGCTTGCTGAGTTAATTGCTGATTCATTTGAGCAACCGCCATACCCGGTCCGTTTTCTACCGCGATTCGTATGAACTCTTCTTTCACCGGAGCTCGGAACATTGTCAACGATTCGCCGAGTACAGCGTGATTAGTCTGTGTCGCGCGCGCTGCCAGCGTAACCATGACCGAAATACCAATACTGCTCCCGATATTACGCATTAAACTGAACATCGCTGTGGCTTCGGTTCGCAACTGAGGCGCCAGTGTCGAAAATGTCACCGTACTGAGCGGTACAAATACAAAGCCTAGGCCCAACCCCTGAATAATGCCCGTTCTGACAACATCCATCGGGCTAATAAACAGATTAAATGCGGCCATTTCGAATAGCGAATAGGCAGTCAATGATAGCCCGAGTCCTACTAGCCAGCGCACGTCGACACGATTAATCAGCCTGCCAACCATCAGCATGGCACACATGCTTCCAATACCTCGCGGCGCTAATATCTCGCCCGTGGTAATCACGGGAAAGCCCATTAGGTTTTGTAGAAACGGCGGTAGTAACGCCAGCGTCGCGAGTAGAATAATCCCTACAATGAAAATAAAGATAAGTCCTGTGACAAGATTACGATCTTTAAATAGTGCGGGTTCTATAAACGGATTACGGCTAGTCAGCATATGTGCGATAAACAAATATAAAAACAGAACCGCAACAATGCACTCGACAATAATTTCACTGGAAGCAAACCAGTCCTCGCCTTGACCACGGTCAAGCATCAACTGTAAGGCACCTATCGATAACGAGAGTAACGCAAATCCGAACAGATCAAAGCGGCGTTTTTCTGTTTCTGTTTCTTTAACAAAGGCGACAATTCCCGCAAACGCCAATAACCCCACTGGGATATTGATAAAAAATACCCATCGCCAGTTATAATACTCGGTCAGATATCCACCGAGTGTAGGACCTAGAATGGGCCCCACCATAACGCCAACGCCCCAAATAGCCATGGCAGAACCGTGCTTTTCTTTCGGATACGTATCGAGCAAAACAGCCTGCGACAACGGCACCAGTCCCGCGCCAAACACGCCTTGTAGTAACCGGAAAAACACCAGTTGTTCTAGTGAAACAGCAACACCACATAAGACCGAGGCGGCTGTGAAGCCAAATACCGACAACAGGAACAATCGCTTCCGGCCGATTTTCGCAGCAAGAAAGCCGGTCATCGGTGTCATCACTGCTGCTGCCACAATATACGACGTTAACACCCAGGCAATTTGCTCTGACGTGGCCGACATGCTGCCTTGCATATGAGGCAACGCCACGTTAGCTATCGTGGTATCGACCGCCTGCATAATGGTTGCAAGCATGATAGAAATAGTGATTAAACCACGGTTCTTAGCGAGCTGCTTTGCATTCATAACAACGTGACCCTTAAGCTGGCTTATCGCTACTTAATGCTTGCATCCAGTGGGCTAGCGGCTGCAAAAACTGAGGTCCCCGCTCGTGCCAGCCTGTATCAATAGAGATTTCCGTACTCATACCAGCTCTCAGTGGTGGCTTACCGCCTGTATCCACGACAGCAATGCGAACCGGAACTCGCTGAACCACTTTGACCCAGTTCCCTGTCGAGTTTTGAGCGGGCAAAAGAGCAAACTCAGAACCGGAAGCCGCAGCAATACTTTTCACCTTACCGTGCCATACGATGTCAGGATAAGCATCGACATGAATGACCACTTTTTGTCCCACTTTGACGTGCGTTAGCTGAGTTTCCTTCAGGTTAGCCTCGATCCATGGCGCCTCAGTCGCGACCACCACCATCGCTGGGTTACGTGGATCGATGTACTGACCTGCAGAGGGGGTTTTACTCGCATAACCTGACATCGGTGCAACCACATGCGTCTGTTCGAGGTTTCGTTCAGCTTCATCCAGCGCAGCTTTGGCTTGCAGATAACGCGGGTGTTGCTTAACATTGATATTCGGTTGCCCCGCTAAACTTGCCGCGATACGTTTCAGTCCTTGCTCAACCGACTTCACATTTTCCTTCGCAACGCGCCACTGGTGTCGATACTTATCCAAGGTTGATTCTGACACCGAGTCCGACTTTACTAATCGTTTCTGACGCGCAAATTCACGCTCGGCAAATGCTGCATTTGACTGCGCGAGAACCAGTTGCTCTTGCTGTTCTGCGTATTGCGCCTTCAACGTTTCGATTTCAGTAACGACTTGTGCCAACTGAGATTTCGCCTGTGCCACCTTAATCGCATAAGGCGCATCGACGATATCAAACAATAGGTCTCCCTGTTTTACGGGCTCGTTTTCCGACACAAAAAGTTGCGCAACGTTACCCGATATCTCAGGTACAATAGACACCTTATCATTTTGCACGTAGGCATTTTCAGTTTCTACAAACCGACCACCGGTGAGGTAGATCCCACCCGTTACCAATACGACAATTAAAGGTACTAGCACCAATAAAATCATCCGTAACTTAACAGCGCCCGACATTCGAATCGGATTGTTATACCGCGTGTTCATAGTAAAGAGCGTCCTTCAGCTTTCGGTTAAATTGTGTTTCATGGATTTCAGTGCATTGAGAATTTCATGGCGGGTCGCCTCAGAGATCCCAGCGAGGGTTTTAGCGCGCGTTTGCGCTCCGAGCTCCCGCAACTGATTCAACACCGGTTCTGCTTGCTCGGTTAAAAACAGCCGCCAAACCCGTCTATCATCCGGATCTGGTTTACGCTCAACCCAACCGCCCTGCTCCAGTCGATCGATATGGCGTGCAATCGTAATCGCTTTGAGCTCAAGTAGCTCAGCTAACCGCGACTGTTGAATACCTTGGCAGCGGACAAGACGTGCCAGAATTGACCACTGAGCGCGCGTTAAACCGAGTGATTTAGCGCGCGCATCGAAGTCCCATTTAGCCATGCGTGCCACGTCCGCGAGCAAGAACATCAACTCTCTGTCAGGGTGTTCCATAACGCCTCCCCAATTAGTAACTAAGGTTATTATAAGTTAGCTTACTATTTTTCTAAACTAAATGAGTTTAATAAGTCTTAACTCATTGGCAACTCTTCTAAACATGGCGCAATCCGTATTGCGTCCATACGCGTAATAAAACTCGGTATTTATTGGGAGTAAACTATGCAAACCACAACCACTTACATTGCCCTACTGTCAGCTTTATCGTTCAGTGCTGCAGCACAACAAGCTTCTATTCAAGCGCCTCAATCGGCTACTGCAAATGATTTTATAGAAGTATTCAAACAACTGAGTGGCGAACATCCTGGCGTACGTAAAGGTCACGCCAAAGGTGTTTGTGCACTTGGCTCATTTGAACCCTCCGCAACCGCACAAGCGCGCTTTGATACCCCCTTATTTAGCGAGCAAGCGCCAATTACGTTGCGCTTTTCCATGGGCGGAGGTAATCCAAATGCAGATGAGGCGGCAAACGCACCGCGCGGGATGGCAGTGATGTTTGATTTAGACAATAACAGGCAGCATAAGATTGCAGGATTAACCACACCGATGTTTGCTGGTAAAAACCCAGAACAGTTTCTTGGCCTTCTGCGTATCAATTATGCCATTGCTCAGGGTGAAGCAACTGGCGCTGACCGCAAAGCTTATCTTGAAGCTAACCCAGAAGCCGCACGTCAGGGAGAATGGTTACAGTCGCATCAACCGGCAGCAGAATACACATCGGCTAACTATTTTGGTATTCACACATTCTATACCACGTTGACTAACGGCGAATTGCAGGCATTTCGCTGGACATTAGTGCCTAAGGCAGGCGAAACGCTACTTACAGAGCAAGAGCAGAAAAATTTACCCAAGTCTTTCCTTGCCAAGCGACTCAGTGAGCGCCTTAAGGACGGACCGATCGAATACGAATGGCACTGGCAACTTGCTGAACAGGGTGATCCAATCAATGACCCGTCACAAGTTTGGCCAAAAGATAGAGAAACCATCAATGTCGGTACACTGAAAATAACCGAGTCCGGTGGAGAATCATGTACACCGATCAATTTTGACCCGAATCAGGTCACTGACGGTATCTCTACCAGTCAAGATCCGGTGCTTCAAATACGCTCGCCCGCCTATGCGATTTCTTATGGCAAACGTTTGCAAGGACAGTAAACTTTTTAGAGATTAAACATTCGAAATATTGAGTGTTTAATCTCTTAACTTTTTAACAATTTGTTCGATAATACCTCATAGGCATGTTCGCCTCATGGAGGAGTTATGTTTAAATTGTTCAACGATGACGCAGCTATTAAGACGGCGTAGTATCTAACAACCACCAACTCATTATCGAACTCTCTCAGACTTTGGAGAAACTTAATCAAAGGGTAAGCTAATCACGCACTTCGACCCAGTTTTGTCCTTTAAGTTTGAGGATATGCTTATCTTCCCAAATCATAAAGCGGATGTCTTTATTCTCACTGACCCACTTGCTATCAGGAATAGCGTCCGCTAAAGCTTCAGGCTGGTATGTCCCGCCCGCAAAGGGCTGTTGTGCAAGGGTGTTCATAATCAGTGATGAAATTGCATTTTGGTTGGTTTGCCGATCAACTCGAATAGTTTGCTCACTCGGATTATTGGCACCAATTAATTTGAACAATACAGGTACATGTGTGAGCGAATACGTCGGTACTTCGCGCAAGCCAGCGAGTTGAACCCCATCGGCTTTAAGTCCGGCTCCGTGTTCAGGGACAACGATAAGTAGCAACTTGCGTTGTTCTTGCTCTGCCGTCTCAATAATCGCCTGTATTTGTTCAAGCATCAGCAACGCACGTTCTCTATAGCTTTGTATGCTGGTTTTATTTGAGTTCAACCGTCGGTTGCCATCATGCAGCGTTAACGAATTATAGAAGCCAAAACGAGCGTTCGAATTGTCGCCTTGCGCTAACCAACGATCAATAATTTGCTTGTCATCGAACACAGCCGCGCCGTCAAAAGCGATCATCGTGGGTGAAAAGTACTGTTGAATATCGTCGTAGGTATTGAGTCCACCATCGTTTAACAGCGAGTTTTTAAAGTTATCAAACTCACCGTTATGATTCATAAATAGTTCAGACTTAAAACCCAGCGATGCAAGCTCCTCAGCAAGCAGGCATTGCTTTTTAGGTTGATAGATTTGTTGATGAGGTTTTTGTCCACAGCCCGCTTGAAGTATGCGTAATGCCGAAGGTCCTGAATAAGAGGAAACCGAATTATAATTTTCAAGGATAATATCAAATTTCTCAAATACGGGGTGAGTCTCAAGCCCTACCGTCTGTATATCAGCCCAAGAAATAGAACAAATATTGACTAGCAAAATATCAAAATCACGCCCTACTTGCTGACTTATAGCAGGACTTTTGACATGCCATTGTGATTGCGTTTGGAAAAAGCGCTCCAAAAATAGCTCGGGTGTTTCGACTTTTGCGTCATTCGTGCTTTGCGGTTCAATAGGCTTCATCGCGACGGTGCTACTTTCAGGAGCCGCTGTTTGCACATAAATACCTGTACCCAGCAAGCAAACAAAAGCAACGGTGCCCATTTTAAAGATATTCTTAAAATATAAAAACGCAATCCAAGCCACCACAAGCCAAGTAATCATTTTCATGGAAATGTAACGTTCGGCAAGTTCTAACCAATAGCCGAAACTGAACTGTGCGAGTTGCTCAAGGTTATTAAACAGTGACGTTATCGGAGGTAAGTGACTGTCGTAATAGAGCAGCGCGATCATTGCAGGCCATATCAGAATATCGCGCGTTCGTGACAACCAAGTCGGCTTAATTGGAAGCACAATTAAAAGAAAGAGCGCAAGATTATAGACCAGAGAAAAGGACATAAACGAGAGCCAACATAGCGCAGTTTTTAGCAAAAACACGAACGACCATTTGCCTGGACTGTGCAAGCTGAACAATGCACTGCTTAACCATTGTTGACGGAACAATTGGTACTGCCGATTATCCATTTCTGTAAGTCCCTTTCATTGTCTTGCTGCGTCGTGGTTTGCTGAGAATACGCACAAACCCGAACTTAACTGCAAGACTCGCAATTCGTTTCCCAAGCCACCGCCAAAGCGCAAGTGTCAGCCAGCCCGCAAAAACGCCTAGGATAAAACTTATTAAAACATAGGTTTCAGCAACGTGCTCAGGCATTATTTTTATCCCCTTTCAAAGACGCAACAGTCGCTGGTAGTGGATGAAAATTTTCAAATTGACGATCAGTTTGTTCGTCAACTTCATTAATCGAAGTAAACTCGGGTAACTGCCAGCCTTGTGTATCAGCTAATCCAGCGAGCTCATCAAGAGCTTCTTTAATAGCAAAAGTTGCGTCAAAACGCGCTTCCCGACTAAATAAATTTCGTGATGAAAAGCCCAGTAATTTAAGTAATGTCCTATCGACCTCAGCTTTTTCACATGCAAACAAAAAGATATAGACCGTATTACCTAACACAGTACACAGATCACCTTGGCGCCTGACTGAAAAACGCGACACAATCGCATCTGGTTTGATACCGGTAGCAACGACCCCCACAATAAGCTGAACATCGACTTTTTGATAATTAGCTAACTCGTTCATGCGACGTACTTGAGCGCAAAAACTCGGAGGCGGCAAATAACCTTCCGCCTCAGATGGAATAAATAGTTGCTGTAATGTCGCCAATTCTGGCAAATTGCCTTTGAACTCCCAACTGTGCAAGCAGTCAATAACGCTATCAATTTCATCAAGTGAAAGTGACTTAGGGGCAATATACGTAGCACCCGCATTGATTAAAATACGCTCATCATGGTGCCGAATACGATAATCAACTTCGCGTATTATAATTTTTATAAAGGGACCAATAGCACTTCTCAGGCGATATATTTTTTCTATCAGTTGTTTGCGAGATGCCATGTAAGCGTCATTAATAATAATGACGTCATTACTTCCCTGTTTAAAATTTTTTTCAATCTCGATGGGATGCTTAACTTGTTGCCAATGATTAGGTGCGATCTCCGTAGCTTTAATGGCATTATGCACGGCGTAAACTAACGAACCTGCTAACCGTTTAAACTGTGGTCTGCCCTGGTCCTCAAACGGCGTCACTTTTAAATACCCACCGCCTTGCTCGGCCGAAACACGTTGTATCGATATTTCTTCTTGCAATAAGTCATCTTCAACAAACCAATGCATTACTTTCCAAGTAGAGTAAGGACGCCCCTCCTCCATCAAGTGCATTGACGTGAAGCTCATTCGATGAGCGCGCAACCAGCTTTGCCCCAGTGGGGTATTTTCATCGCCTAAATAAGCGACCCATACTAATTTATTTCTATTAAGTGCCCACCGAGCAAGCAATAGTAGTGTCTCGCGGTCACTTAACAGGTTCGCAATTAATGAATCGGAGAATTGTGAAATAAAGACGACGCAATCAGCATCGCGACTCATTTTATCTAACAAATTAAATAGTTCGGATTGCCTTATCTTCGACCTAAACTTCCATTCGGCAACGCCAACATAAGCAGTCAGAGGTGTCGTTGAATCCACTTGCCTGAGTAATCGATGAGTATCACGAGTGAGAAAAACCTGTGTCGCCAATTCAGAGCTGATTTCTTTAATTAAGCTTACCAGCCAGTTTCTACTGTCACTTAAACAAGCATGCACCTCTCCCAGCTGTAGCGCTGGAAGTAGGCTCTCATCCCCAATCAAACGACCTAATAGAGTGCTCACAAGCGATCCATTCCTGTTTAAAACAAAACGTCTTGTATAAGACTAAAATCATGTTGTATGAATACTAATTTTATATCATAATTATTACAATATAAATTAATTTAAAATTTTTTTAACCTAAGCGTATTCTATATGACTAATCAGTTATGGCGTACAACATTAGTGCATGAGACCTCCGAGAGCGAAGGTTTTCAAAAGCATGTTGCTGGTTGGCAGCAAGAATCTTTTTTGGAGTTAAGTTCTCCCGTTCGGGTAAAACGAGCCCGAACGTACTGGCGACTGTTTGCAACCGAGTTGAAGTCACTGACTACGGTGCTATCTCATAAAGACATGGGGAGCGCGAAATAAATTGGCTATTATCACCGTGCAAAGTCTATTTTCGGGTGCAGGGGCAACGACTATAGTTGCCAACTTAAGCAATGCCCTGCTAAGAAAAGATAACAAAGTGATCGCTGTTGATCTTTGTCCGCACAACGATTTACGGCTTTGGTATGGGATGCCTATCCAGCAGCAAGGTGGTTGGGCAAAAAGTTATATCAACAACACAAACGATAGTCGAGAGTGTGCCTTTCGCAGTGATTTTGGCGCAATCTTTTTTCCACTGGGTTACGTTCACGATCAATTTGAAGAGCTCACCTCGCTGATTGAATATAATCCTCACCGATTTTTCAGCTGGTTAAGTGACGACCCAGAAACATTAGTTATTATCAACCTACCCAGCCAATCGATACGATTGTATCAGGCGCTGATAGAACACGTTGACCTTCACCTGTGCGTTTGGCAACCAGAGCCGCGCGTTTATCCACGTATGCAAGCGTTTATCCAAGCAACAGGACTGGATAGCGATGTCCCTGATGCATTTGTGTTTCTAGAAAATGCCATAGCCCCACAACTCGAACTTAGTCGCGATATTAGCGATATAATTAATCATGAACTGAGCGACAAAGTCACCGCGAATGTGGGCATCATGCGTGACCAACATTTGGTTGAAGCGCTTGCGACACAACAAAGTTGTTATGAGTACAGTGTTGCCGCAAGCGCTAATGCTGACTTTTCTGAACTAGCCACTTGGGTCGCACAGCGATGTTCCCGCGCTTAACTCATCAGTGGCGTGAGCTACGTCAGTCTAACTCTCGATTAGCCAGTCTTTCGTTTCTGATCGTGCTAATCACCGATGTATCGCTGCTGAACCGCCCTAAAAACCTTGATTTGAACGATCAAGGTCTTTCATATTGGATGCCGCAACTGGGACAAAAAAGTTTTCGTTTACTCGATCCGTTACGTTGGCTAATCCAACTAATCTGGCTACTTTTTGTTTACCAAACACCCGAGCCTTCTGCGCCTCGTACACGCAAGCCCAAGGCTCGTTACACACGTTGGTTAAAACCTATTGGTACCGCCTTTAATCGCGTGATGAACTTCATTACGATCCCTTTAGAGCCTTTAGTAAAAAGCCGGCGCAGAATCAACTTGGGGCTGCTCGCTATCGGAATCGCCATTCTTACTTTTGTTCTCACCTTGCCAATGGATGCCGCGCAACAAGGATTAATATTACTCATATTCTGGGGCATTGCCTTGTGGGTGCGTAAACAAGCTGGGCAGTTTCCAATGATAGTCATGATGCTGCTATCATTTTTTGTCAGTACTCGCTATATCTATTGGCGCATAACCGAAACTATCAACTGGAGTCAACCACTCGACGGGACGCTTGGCTTCATTCTTTTGTGTGCAGAGATATATGCCTGGATCATACTCCTATTTGGGTATATGCAAACCATTTGGCCGCTCAAGCGAAAAATAGCCCAATTACCTGAGGACACTGATAGCTGGCCGACAGTCGACATTTTTATTCCGACTTATAATGAGCCACTCTCCGTCGTTAAGCCCACAATCATGGCTGCGAAGGCCATCGAATGGCCTGCTGATAAGCTCAATGTCTATTTATTAGATGACGGTAAACGGGATGAATACAAACAGTTTTGCGC
Source organism: Idiomarina sp. D18 (assembly GCF_057748155.1). NCBI lineage: Bacteria > Pseudomonadati > Pseudomonadota > Gammaproteobacteria > Alteromonadales > Idiomarinaceae > Idiomarina > Idiomarina sp. D18. The sequence goes on along the minus strand of NZ_CM173240.1, from coordinate 753,906 downwards.
TCAGTTGGATGTGGGTTATATCGTTCGTCCCAATAGTGTGCACGCCAAAGCAGGTAACCTCAATCATGCGCTCACAAAAACGCATGGCGACTACATTGCTATTTTTGACTGCGACCACGTGCCTACTCGCGGTTTTTTACAAATGACCATGGGGTGGTTTTTTAAAGATCCAAAACTCGCGCTCATACAAACACCTCATCATTTTTTCTCGCCTGACCCATTTGAAAGAAACTTATCGATTTTTCGTAACCGCCCAAATGAAGGTGAGTTGTTCTACGGCCTGATTCAAGATGGTAATGATATGTGGAATGCGTCATTTTTTTGCGGCTCATGTGCCGTGCTAAAACGCGCGCCGTTAGAAGAAGTCGGAGGCATTGCCACTGAAACAGTCACCGAGGATGCGCATACTGCATTAAAAATGCACCGCCGTGGTTATCAAACGGCCTACCTTAACATTCCGCTTGCTGCCGGACTCGCAACAGAAAGTCTCGCTGATCACATTGGTCAACGTATGCGGTGGGCTCGCGGTATGGCACAGATTTTTCGTTTGGATAATCCACTGCTTGGTAAAGGTCTCAACTGGGCCCAACGCCTCTGTTATAGCAACGCTATGCTTTACTTTCTTAACGGCGGTCCTCGCTTGGTCTTTTTGATAGCACCTCTCGCTTTCCTTTTGTTAGGTAGCTATATTGTGTATGCGCCAGCCGTCATGATCGCAGTATACGCGCTTCCTCACATCATCCACGCGAACTTAACAAACTCACGCAAGCAGGGCGAGTATCGGCACTCATTTTGGGCTGAAATGTATGAAACTGTTCTTGCTTGGTACATTTTGAAACCAACCACAGTGGCTCTGTTTGCGCCACATAAAGGCAAGTTCAATGTCACCTCAAAAGGTCAGCGGGTAGATAAGAACTACTTCAATTGGCAAATATCAGCTCCCTACATCACGCTGGTCCTGATTTCTTTACTCGGCTTTATTTTTGGTATCTATAAATTTTTTACCATTGAAGATGATCAACAACTAACGGTCATCATTAATATGGCATGGCTAACTTACAACTTAATTATTTTAGGCGGTGCTGTTGCCGTCGCCGAAGAGGCCAAACAACAGCGCGCAGCGCATCGTGTGGCGGTCGATATACCGATCCACATCATAACGGAATCAGAACACAGCTTTGCCGCCAGATTAAGCGATTATTCAGCGCAAGGCGTTGGCGTCCTTCTACCGTCTGAACACCTGCTAAAACCCGGTCAGACAGTGCGTATAAATATCCGTCAGGCGACATCGCGCCGCTCGCTTTTAGCTGATGTCATCTCTTGTCGCAATAATGTTGCTGGGCTGGCATTAAGATTTGCCACTGCAGAAGAGGAGCAAGCGTTTGTTATGGCGACCTTCGGTCGTCTCGATGCGTGGTTAGGTTGGCGGCCACACCAAGAGGAACAGCCGTTAGCGAGCTTAAGAGAAGTTGTGGGATATGGTTTAACAGGCTATCAGCGTATAGCGGCACAAGTTGCGCCCTATTTGCTACCATTTTTTAAACATTTACATTGGATTGGGCAAAAACTCTCATCGTTTTTGCCAATGACTCCAGGAAAGGCGAGAAAATCATGAGTATGCGTCAAGTAGCAGGTTTCATTGCGGCAAGTATTTTAGGATTAATAGTCTTTGCTAATGTTGCTCAAGCACAGGATAGTCTTCCCGTGAATGTCGACGAACAACGTGCAAAAGCTCTTACATATCGGGCTCAATACCCATTACAAACGCTTACGTCATTGCAGCAGCTTCGACTTGATGGCTTTAATCCTCGCTTAGAGCTCGGCCTTGGGAGTCGGGCTGACCGTTTAGTTGAATCAGCCACGCTGTCTCTGAAGTACCGCTATTCACCGGCAATCCTTGCCGACGTGAGCCAAGTCAATGTTTTACTTAATTCGGAGACAGTTAAAACAATATCGCTCAGTCAAGAAAATGCAGATACGATTCAGTCTATTCAAATTGACCTACCCGAGTTACTGTTTACCGACTATAACAGAGTGACCTTTGAACTGATCGCACAAAGCAATAGTCAACAGTGTCGAGCGCCTAGCAGTAGCACTTGGTTTGAAGTGTTATCAGGAAGTGAGTTAAACGTTAATTATCTACAGCTACCTGTAGCCAATGAGTTAGCTTATTTCCCAGAGCCATTCTTTTATCGTTCGGACTTTACTAATGTCAAAATACCGTTCTTTTTACCAGCCGAACAGACCAAAGAGTTGCTTACCGGTGCTGGCATTTTGGCGAGTTATTTTGCGAGCGAAACTCAGTGGCGCCAACTCACGATTGAACCCAAGGTATATCAGCAGAAAAGAACTGCGGACAATGAGTTATTGACACCTTGGGGGCGAAGTCATGCCGTTATTTTTATGACAAACGCACAAAGGCCCGCAGCCTTCAGTCAACTTCCGAAGATCACTGAGCCTCGTGTCGAGGTCATGAATCACCCGCTTTACCCCGCGTTAAAAGTGCTCGCGATTATGGCACCTACCGATACGGGCTTAATCGACGCGGCACAAGCGCTGGCTGCGTCGGCCGGCTCTTTAAGCGGAGCTTACGCGGTCTTTAAGCAATATCAAGCCGAGCCTCGCGCGCCCTACGCTGCCCCCAACTGGATTTCCACTCAGCGCGAAGTCACTTTCGCTGAGCTCGTAAACGATACCAGTGAGCTTCAGCGCGAGGGCATCAAGTCAGCGCCCGTATCTATTGCCCTACGTCTACCGCCGGACCTCTTTATTTGGCAGAAATCAGGCGTTCCACTCGACTTAGAATACCGCTACACACCGCCGGTTAATAACGACGACAGTCGACTCTTAGTATCCATCAATAACGAATTCGTAAAATCATTTAAACTCGATGATGAGGGTGTCGCCAGTGGCGACGGTGAATTGCGAGTACCCATTATTGATACGCCGCTACTCAGCGGTAACAACCTTGAACTGCCGGCATTTAAGTTAGGCGTAGTGAATCAAATGCAGTTCCAATTTAAGTTTAGTCAAGTCGGTGATGCGTGTAGCTTACAGCCTGCAAACTCATCAGTTGGCGCTATCGATGGTTCAAGTACTATCGACTTGGTGGGATACGATCATTACGCACAGTTGCCGGATTTACAGTTATTCTCTAAAGCAGGGTATCCCTTCTCGCGCTACGATGACCTATCAAATACCTTAGTGATAATTGATAAGAAACCCAGCCTAGAACTGCTCACGCTATTCTTTACCAACATCGTCAAAATTAGCGCCTCAACTGGATATCCTGTCTATAAACTGACGTTAACCTATGCTGATCAAGTACCCAATGACGCCAGTCAAGATATGCTTGTGCTTGGTCAAGAAGCAAGTCAAGCCTGGTTAGAACGTTTTGGAGACCATAATCTCCAAGCCCAGTTGCTAGGGCACAAATTAGCCGGGCAAGGCGCGCTATTTTCTAATCCCAGCGCCGTACTCGCAAACAGTGGTCCATTAGCTGCACTTGTCGCATTCCAATCGCCGTTAAACGCATCGTCCACAGTTGTGATGCAAACAGCGACATCCGATAAACATCTTGGCATGTTAAATCAGCGCTTGCTATCGCCGACTGAAAGTTCGGAATTCCGTGGTTTCTTAAATCTAGTCTCGGTCGCAGGAGTGACTCATTATTCACCGACGCAGCATTATTTTGTGGGCGATTTAAGTTTCTGGAACCAAATTAAATATCACACAGCGCAGCATCCATTTATTCTGGTACTCATCGTGTTGTTTGCAGTACTTGTAGTTGCGCTGGCGATCTATCGCTGGCTGAGAAGCAATGCTAAACGCAAGCAGGCGAGTTAAATAATGCAAAGATTCTGTAAAGTATTTATTTTTGCCCTATCTGCTGTTTTGCTGAGCGGCTGCGATAGCGCTCAGCAACAAACAAGTGAGCAATGGCAGCCAACGAAGTCGACACTGCAATATCGTCATCACTGGCAACGCTTTAATGAAGACTTTATTGATGCACAGTTTCGCGTTATCGACCGCAGTAGTGAGGCGCTGATTAGCACCTCTGAAGGGCAAGTCTACAGCATGCTTTTTAGTCTCTTTGCTAATCAGCCCGAGCGCTTCGCAAAACTACTTGCCTGGACCGAAAACAACTTAGCTGACGGTGATCTTCACAGTCACCTCCCCGCTTGGCAATGGGGGCATGATCTTAGCGCTGATACATGGACAGTACTTGACACAAATTCCGCCACTGATGTCGATATTTTATTAATTTACGCGCTTTATCACGCGGCTGACGTTTGGCAAACGCCGGAATACCGTGAGACGGCAGAAGCACTTACGGCACGCTTAATGCGTGAGGCGGTCACTTACCATCGGGGGGAATTATTACTGCTACCTGCACCCGTCGGATTTTCTTCATCTGATAGCATTACGGTTAATCCGAGCTATGCGCCTCTGTTTGTCCTTGATGGTTTATTTGAACTCAGCGGTGACGCCCGATGGTTAGCGCTGAGCCAAGCACAGCAGCGCTTTATGAAAACATATAATCCCAGTGGGGTTGTAGCGGATTGGCTGGTTATTTCAAATAGTGGAGAAATTTTAAATAGCGATGAAGCAAAAGGGAGTTATGACGCTATTCGCAGTTACTATTGGTTTGCACTTGATCCACAGCAGCGTCTACTCGAACACTACCTCACAATGGCACATCAAAGTCAGGCGCAACCGCAGCCTCCAGAAACGTTAAACTGGTTAACCGGCGCAGCCGAAGGTGACGCAAATATCGGCTTCTCCGCTATGTTGCTTCCCTACTTTAAAAAGTCTGCACCGTTAGCTTATCAGCGCGGACTCAAACGTATCGAAACGACGCCTGTTTCTAACTACGCCAACAATTATTACGATCACGTACTCATTCTATTTGGGTTAGCCTATCAGCAGTGTTTTGACGTTAATCCAGATGGAACGCTCGATCTTTTTTGGGTTAAACATCAAGAGAATAAGGCTTGTCATGCGAATTAATGTCTTTGTCGCCTTTGTATGCGCCGTCAAGTTAATGCTAGCGTCCTCACCTGTTTATGCACAAGCCTCTGATGCGGTGGATATCCTGCTCAAGCGAATAGAAGAAGCAGAAGCTGCTGGTCGAAATTATCACCGAGATCGGCTTATTGAGCAGTTGCAACGGACGGCACCGAATCATCCACGCGCCATCGAATACCGGTTAATCAATGCATTAAGCAAGAACGAATTCACTGAAGCAGACACACTGCTCACGTTACTCCGCGAAGTGGCGCCTGATAGCCAAGCAACTAAACGCAGTGCAGAGCGGATTAAAATTGCTCAACCTCCCTATCAGTCACTTGTTGCGCAAGCTCGACTAAATATGCTGACGGGCAAGCTCGAAGCAGCAAAAACGCTCTATCAACAAGTGTTTGATAACATCCCTGCTTTAGAGCCCTACCGAAGCGATTGGCAAACTCTCGCATCGATACAGCAAAGTCGGAGTGAGGTCGTTACCCAAGCGGCTCAAACAGAAACACAATCTCCCGTTGAGCCAGCCCCTGCACCGGCTCGCCGAGAAGAGGAAAAGACAACACCTAAAGCCGCGTTGACACGCACCGTGACCTATACACCTATCATTAGCGATAACACGCTATTAGACCGCAGCAGCGCAACGTCCAACACAGTTCCCACTCGTACTCAGGACGCAAGCCCTGAACCCTTGGCAGAGAACCAAGGCCCCTATCTGACGGTGGGCTTTTTGCGGAATGAGCGTGATTCAGTTGACGGGAATACGTCATTTGCAAGTGACACTTTGATATTAGAATATCGTCACCCTACTGATACAGGGATTTGGACTGTAAAGGTCGATGGTTTTGATACTCAGGCAGGCGAGTTCGATCTAAGCAATACCTTCCAGAAAGATCGCTTTGGTACGGGACTTTTATGCCAAACCGACGAATGCAACCAGGGTTTTCTCCCAAATCTAATCGAACGGGGTGCTTCTATAGGCATCGCATTTGATAACACCACTTGGCACGCAGATATTGGTGTGAGTCCGTTAGGGTTTGACCAAACGGAGCTACTCGGCGGTCTTGAATACAGTGGTGATTTAGGTGAGTTTGGCTGGAGTGTCGGTGCCGAACGGCGCATCGAAACAACGTCGGTCTTAACCTTCTCGGGTCAACAAGACCCTTTCTCAACCCGGCATTGGGGACCCGTTGTGCGCCAGGGGTTAGGAGGCAGCCTCAATTGGGATCAAGGCGGTTTTATGGGATGGTGGTCTAACTTTGGTATCAACCATTACGGCGGGCGCAATGTTGATAGTAATAAACAGTGGTATGCCTATACCGGTGCTTATTTTCGTATCATTGATACGGAAGCCTTTGCGTTCACCTCAGGACTTACTGCCCTAAGTTGGGGATTCGATAAAAACCGCGGTGAGACTACTTTTGGTCACGGCGGTTACTATAGCCCAGCGCATTACGCGTCGTTGAGTTTGCCGATTGAGTTTTATGGTCGAATCGACCGTTTCTCATATATTTTACGTGCCTCATTCGGCCAATCCACTAGTCGTCTGGATGATGCTCCTTTTTATCCCACCTCTGACGAACTGCAACAACAAGCTGGCAATCCGATTCACACGGGCAACCCAGATGGTGGTGGCTTCGGGCGCAGTTTTCGTGCTGCCTTTGAGTATCGGATAACTAATCACTGGAGTGTGGGCTTAAACGCACAAATCGATCGTTCAGAGTTCTACACACCTAACAATTACCAACTGTATTTTCGATACCACTTTGACGGTGATGGGAACGCATTCAGACCGCCGAACCCACCCTCACGTTACGTTGATTTTTAATTTCATTAAAAAATGTGGGCTGCGATTACAGCAATGAGATAAGCTAAAATGCCGTAGCCTGCATATAACCCCCATGCGATTCGACTTTTACCTGTTTCAGCACGTAACATCGCGACCGTTGCAACACATTGCAATGCAACAACATAAAATAACAGCAAGCCAATGCCGGCACCTAACGTTAATCCATCAGCCTGTATCTGCGCCGCTAAGCCGGCAATGTTTTCCTCGGCACCCGACATACCAAACATCGTGCCCAGCGCACCGACAAACACTTCACGCGCTAAAAACGACATGATCATCGCCACGCCATAGCGCCAATCTAAACCCAGCGGTTCAAAGATAGGCTCAATAAAATGACCAATTTTACCCAGTAGTGAGTTTTCTAGACCTGCCCCTTGAGGAAAATAGCCCAACGTCCATAAGCATAAGGAAATAACAAAAATAACCGGCGCCGCGCGTTTGATGAATTGCAAGCCGCTGTTAATAACGCGTTGAAATAGCGGTTTCCAATGCGGTAAGCGATACGAAGGCAGTTCCAATATAAACGGCATGTCTTTGAGTTCTTTGCTTTTGCGCGTAAACACGTTCATCAAGGTACTCACGACGAGTGCCATCAGAATCCCGAAGAAATACAGCCCAAAAAAGGCAGCACCCTGCAGGTCAAACACGCCTAAAAACGTTGCATCTTTTGGAATAAGCACGGCTATCAGTAAGGCATATACTGGCAATCGCGCTGAGCACGACATCAGAGGAATGGTGAGCATCGTAATCAGGCGTTTGCGTGGCGACTCAATGGTACGTGCCGCCATAATTGCAGGGATAGCACACGCATGCCCCGATAAATAGGGGATAAAGCTACGCCCAGACAAACCAAATAAACTCAATGGCTTATGGCATATGAGCGCGGCTCGCGCCAAATAGCCGCTATCCTCTAATACACCAATAATAAGCGTCAAAACCATGATTTGCGGAACAAACACTAAAAACGCGCCGACGCCGCCAAATATAGCATCATTTAAAAAGTCAGAAACGATACCTGGTCCTATCACTCCCGTTAGTGTGCTGGCGATCCAACCTATTGCCGCCTCGGTACCATCCATGAGTGGCTGCGCCCAAGTAAAAATACTTTGAAATAAGAAAAACATAATCGCTAGAAACGCAATACCACCCAGCACATTATTCAGCAGAAAGGTATCAATACGGTTCTGATTTTTTAGCACCACATCGGAGCGAATACCATACTCCGCGTTAATCTCACGCGCGCGCTCGATGAATTTTCTTTGCTCCCCAAGCTGAATGTTTAGCTCAGTAGGCGCTTGTGCTTGTTTCGCCAAGCTTGGCAAAGCCTCCTTAAAGGCGGCAACGCCCTTAAGCGTTTTTGCAGAGAGCGCGTAGACCGGCGCACCAAGTTCCTTTTGCAACGCTTTGATATCAATATTCAAACCATAACGCTCAACCTCATCGATCATATTCAGCACAAAAACGACGGCTTTGTTATTTTTACGCGCCAAAGCTTGAACTTGAAGTGCAAAGACTAAACTACGCTCAAGTCGCGCCGCGTCTAAGACACATACGACGAGTTGCGTATCATCATCGTCTACAGCGAGGTTTAACTTTTCGACAGCGATTTCTTCGTCTTTTGATAGGCTATGTAGTGAATAAGTACCAGGAAAGTCGACCACTTCAAACTGATCAAACTGACCCGTCTTCAGCTCGACGGTGACACCGGGAAAATTTGCGACCTTTTGTCGTAAGCCGGTTAATTGGTTGAACAACAAGCTCTTACCACAGTTGGGTTTCCCCACTAAGACAATGCGTTCCATATACGACCCAAGTTGTTTTAAATGATAGGCTTAACTGGCCAAGGCAAGATTAATTTTTTCAGCAACCGCTTGTTCGAGTGAGTAAACACAATCACCGACTTGCACCACCAAAGGACCTTTAAAGGGCGAGCGGCGGACGCACACGACTTGTTGTCCCTCACTGAATCCCATTTCTTGCAATCGGCTAATAACCGATACTGTCAGCTGCGAGTTAATTGTTTCAACGACAGCCGCTTGCTTAGCTTTTAATTCCCAAAGTGTTTTCATACGCCCTCCCGAATGAGAACTATTATCATAAATATTAAGATTATCTTCAATAGATTGCTTGATCCAAAGCAAGTTCCTATCTAATGTGGTAAAACGCAGTCTGGCAGGGCTTATTAGGCGAGTCGTAAAGCCAAACGTACAACTTAGCAAGCTAACTAATTGGAGTGTAGAATGAGAGGAGTCGTACTCGACGCAGCTAGCTTAGGCAATGATGTCGATTGGCAACCCATCGCAGCACAATTGGATGACTGGCAAGTATTCAATGAAACCACTGCTGAGCAAGTGATGGAACGTATCCAAAATGCCGATATCGTATTTAGCAATAAAGTTGTGCTTGATAACGAAACGCTACGGTCTGCGACTCAACTCAAGTGGATAGGCATTCTCGCCACGGGCACCAACAATGTCGATCACGACACAGCTAAAGCACGCGGCATTAAGGTCGCTAATGTTGAAGCTTACGGAACCGCGAGTGTGGCTCAACACACGCTCACTCTAATGCTTAATCTTGCGACACAAGCACAACGATATCATCAGCTCGTTGCCTCAGGTGCGTGGCAAACTGCATCTCGTTTCTGTTTAAATGACTTTCCGGTGGTTCAGTTAGCCGGCAAACACTTGGTTATAGTCGGTCATGGTGAGTTGGGGCAAGCCGTGGAATCCTTAGCAAGAGCCTTTGGCATGAAAGTATCGATAGCGGCTCGACCCGGCAAAAAAAACGACCCACGCCCTAGCCTCGATAGTTTACTACCCGAAGCGGACGTCATTTCACTTCATTGCCCATTAACCGATGATACGAAAGACCTATTAAACAGTAACAATTTAGCGCACTGCAAACCGGAACTACTCATCGTGAACGCCGCTCGGGGTGGGATCGTAAATGAACACGATGCGGTTGAGGCTTTAAGAAACGACGTCATCGCGGGATTAGCAGTCGACGTACTATCGGAAGAACCACCTCGCAACGGCAATCCCCTACTCGATGCGATTAACGAACCACTTAACTTAATCGTCACGCCTCACTCCGCGTGGTTAGCACCCGAAGCACGCCAAGCAATTATCAATATCAGTGCCAGTAACTTGCGTCAGTTTCTTCAGGACGATGGGCAATAACATCCGCGAGCAACAGTATTCACCCAACCAGAGTCGAGCGGTGCAGCCGCCGCTCCAACGCGCTTTATAAGCGGTTCAATAAAGCTGCTTTCGGTATTACAAAACGCGCCGTCTGCGTAGGGTCCTAAGTAAACTAACTCACTGTTGGCATCGAAAATAATCACGGCAGGCGTTGCGGGCAAAAAGTGCCTAAGCATCGGCAACTCGTTAAGCGATAGTTCGACATTGGTGCCATTGCTGTCATTCACTTTACGCTTAACGACTTGCTTGTGGGCTTCTGTTCGCCAATTACACATACAGTGGGTATCCATCACATGAAAAACGCGTGAGTCTGTTTTATAACCCTTCTGACGAAGCCACTGACCGAGGCGTTCGCCGACTTGTCCCTGCGCGACTTGTGCCTGCAACTGCCCAGATTGATCGAACCACATTAACGGCTGATACAGCAAATAACTACTCAGCGCGATGACCAGCACCAGTGCGCTGACGGCTATGGCAATAAGTTTAATCCGTGTTTTATTCAAACCGATAGATCCAACGATAAAAGACCAATCTATTTTGGCATAATTTATACTTATCGCGAAGCCAATTAATGGCTTATAGTATTGATGTGTTTCACAAAAAATTAACAAAGGACTGAGTTATGAAAGAGCTCAAATGGGGTATTATTTTTAGTATCGCAATGCTGCTCTGGTTGACGGTTGAGCGACTCGCTGGCTTGCACCATCAAAATATCGAGTACCATTTCTTCCTAACAAATATCTTCGCAATTATCGCTATCGCCATTTACGTTCTCGCGCTACGCGATAAAAAACAGAGTTTACCCGAGCAAAAAATGACTTGGCTGACCGGTTTTATTAGCGGCGTTAAGCTTACACTCGTGGTGGCTATTTTAGCGCCCTTGGTGCAACTCATATTTCATACCACTATATCACCTGAGTTTTTCGACAATATGCGTCATCACGCCGTGACATCTGGCATGATGAGTCATATGCGAGCGCAAGAGTACTTTACCCTCACTGCGTATATTTTTCAGGCAATTATTGGAGCCATTGGTTTGGGGCTAATTACCAGTGCGATTGTCGCTTTCTTTTTACGCTCAAAAGACAAGTAACACACGCAACTAAACCTTCAAAAAAGCGTCTTATCTCTGACAAATAGTTTTGCCATCGTAATGCGCCTGTTGATCCTTTAGGACTCAGGCGCGTAACCATAGCTCAGTTGTATTGTAGTAGAGGTAAAGATGTCATCAATTAAGTCAAATTTCATCGCTAAAGATTTTGCACGTCGCGTTAAACAACGCCGCAAGACACTGATGCTTCCAATGACTCAACTCGCTAAGAAGTTAGGCGTAAGCGAACCTGAATACACCCAAATTGAGTCCGGCAGCCGCTCCCCTTCGCGCAAGCTACTAACGCAGATCTCGATAGAGCTGCGCACCTCAGAAAAATGGCTTATCGAGGGTGGTTATTAAACACCCTCGCGATTTTATTTTGCCAGCTCGCGCTCGGTTTTTAATCCTAGTACGCGGTTAAAAAAGATCGCGGCAGGACAGAACCCGGTAAACGATTGCTGTAATAAATTAGCCCCGACAAATACCGTCAACCACACGAATCCTGGATGGACCCATACCGTTAGTGCCACAGACAAAAGAATCATGATGCCAGCAAATGCCGTAACCGCTTTTTCAACACTCATGGTAATACCTCTTTAAATTACATTATGTTTTTATATATAATATCAATTGCACCAGTTTACAAGTAAAATAAGCGCCATAAATCTTCTTATCCTAAGTGCGCTCTAATGCTCGCAGGCTACGTATCTCTATTTTTCTCTTCCCTCATAGCCGCTACCTTATTTCCAATGGGGTCCGAGTTAGTGCTTATTGGATTAATCAAAAACGGTTGGCCAGTGGTGACGACGGTTGCCATCGCTTCGGTCGGAAATGTCTTAGGTTCAGTTATCAATTACGTGATCGGCTACCTACTCCACCGAGGTTTTATGCAGACTCGCTTAAAATTCTATAAAGCAAATCTGATAAGGGCTGAAGCGATCTTTCTGAAATTCGGTCGTTGGACCTTACTTTTTGCCTGGTTACCGATCATTGGTGATCCATTAACCCTTTTTGCCGGTTTATCTAGGGTTAATTTTGGTTTATTTTTGCTGTTAGTGTCTGTGGGAAAAGTGGCGCGTTATGCCGTAGTAGCCAGCAGCGTTTAGGGATAAATATGATAGGTATCATTCAGCAAGTATTGCTCGAGTTACTCGAAGAAAAAGGTGGCGATGAACTTAAGCAACGTGTTTTAAAAACAGCCCATGTCGACCCATCAATAAATTACCGTATTGATAAAAACTACAGCGATGACGAGTGTCTTCGATTAATTGCCGCGTCGGTTGAAGAGACAGGCTTTACCGAAAACGAAGTCTATGCCCTTTACGCCTCGGCATTTCTTAAAAAGGCGCGGTCTTTGTTTCCTCGATTTTTCGAAATCGCAGACGATTCCGAAGGTTTCCTACTCAGACAAGCACGCATTCATGCTGTCATGGCCTCGGGGTTAAAGCAGCAAGAGGAACGACAACATGTTAATGACAAGTTTTCTGCCTCCCCCATCGAGCCCGGTAAAGTCAGAGTGATTTACCGATCGCCTAATGGTCTCTGTCGTCTATATCAAGCCCTCGCGTTTGAAGTCGCCTCGCTGTATGGCGATGAGATTGAATTCGACGAGCCCTGTTGCATGCATAAGGGCGCAGTGCATTGTGAGTTCATAATAACTTGGCCGAATAAACGTCAGGAGGTGGTTCATGGCTGATACTCATCATCCATCGTTACGCCAAGTTATTACTCAAATAGCGGACCAGTTATGCGACACCATCGATAACAACTTCGATATTCACGTAAGCGTTGATACACAAGATACTGAAGGTCAAAAACTTGCGTTACTGGTCAACTTTCTATTGGAGAACGTACGCCGCTCACTGACTGATATGCAGTCACTTAATGAGCAACTCGAAGACAAAGTGAAAGAACGTACTTCGTTACTTGATCTGATTTTAGCGGGCTCAAATGATGGAGTATGGATTTGGGATATTGCAAACGATGAACTGACACTATCAGGTCGTTGGTACTCAATGCTTGAACTCCCGCACGACGCTAATACCCAATCGCCTGAGTTTTGGTATCAACAAATTCATCCTGCTGATCGCGAGCGCTTCAGCAATGCTATTCGTGGCTTACGCAAAGGCGAATCTGAACATCTCAATGTCGAATATCGCGTCAAAACCACGCGCCACGGATATCGGTGGATGCTGTGCCGCGGCGTTTGTCAGAAAGATAATGAACAGCAATGTTCAATCGTCGCCGGAACACAGACAGATATATCCGCTATGCGTATCTTTGACCAAGAGTCTGGCATGCCCAATGAGCGCTACTTACGTGAACGTGTCGAGGATGCGCTTGATGAGCAACAACCACTGTTTTTGATTTATGTAACGGTTGAAAATATCGATGCGATACTCAATGCAAGCGAGCATGCCAGTAATGCTCGTTTGTATCCTGTGATTCAAGAACGACTGAACCATGTCAATGGTCTACACCTAGTAGCGAGTAAGCTCAGCGCCATAACCTTTGCTGTCATGGGCTTCGAGTCAGAGTTAACCCACAGCGGATTAACCATTGAGGACGTATGCCAGCAAATACGTGACAACTGTGCCAATACTCACAACACGTTTAAAGACGACACGCGCTTTGAAGTCGCCGTCGGCGCGGTCGCTTCATCGATGCTCCGTATCGAGCAGTCACAACAACTTATCAACTATGCTTGGTCCGCTTTAAGGCGCGCACGCCAATTAGGTCAAACCTGTATATTTACTGAATCGCACATAAGCCAAGACAGTCGACGTATTCAAGTCGAGCAAGAGCTACGACGTAGCCTAATGCAAAATGCACTGGCACCGGATTATCAAGCAATTTACGCAGGAAAAACCAAACAACTTATTGGGTTCGAGGCGCTTGCGCGATTTCGGCACCCCGAGCTCGGCATTGTATCACCGGGGGAGTTTATTCCCATCGCTGAAGACTCGGGACTGATGCGAGAATTGGGCTATGCAATCTTAGACCGCACCATCGAGACCATTCAAACATGGCAGAATAACGCACTGCGCAATCATCCGTTTTATATCGCCGTCAACGTCTCAGCGATACAGCTTGAAGATCCCTACTTCGCCGATAATGTATTAGCTAAACTTGAAGGTGCAGGTGTCGACCCGCAGCGATTAAAACTCGAAGTAACCGAATCAACGCTGGTCGAGAGTTTTAAAAGTGCTGCCTTGCAACTCGATAAACTCCGCCACAATGGCGTAAGAATTGCCTTGGATGATTTTGGTACCGGTTACTCATCATTGAGTTATTTACGTAGTTTATCCATCGACACGCTCAAAATTGATCGGAGTTTTGTCGCTAAGTTGCATGAAAATGAACAAAAAGCCGCAATCATAAAGACAGTCTATGAGTTAGCCACACAGCTCAGACTGTCCGTCGTCGCTGAAGGCGTTGAGGAAGTCGAAGAGCTCAACTTCCTCAATAATATCGGTGATATGGCGATTCAAGGCTTTTTACTTGCTCGCCCGATGCCCGCAAAGCAGGCTATCGCTCAAGTATCACAACATCGCAACTAGTCGAGTACCGTCTGCAGTGGGACTAACTTTAAGTTTTGTCCCGCTTCGGGCATCCGATTGCGCCCATCTTGAACAACTAACGCGCCCTGCTCAAACCCTTTTCCAAGAGACTGTGTGGTGACCTCAAGCCCATCCGTTTCAGACGCGCCGTCAACCCCTAACTCAACATTCGTTCGAATTCGGAAGTGATGACGCAACGTGTAAGGCGCTTCAGCATCAAAAATCACATAGCTATCACTGCCCTGGCTCGACACAAACAGCAGCGTCTCGTTATTGTATTGCGCAAACGCTAAACCTTCGATGTCAGGCACAATTTCGGCGACATCAGTGGCCTTGATGATTAACTCGCCCTGTTCAGCACTATTAATGGCCGCATCAAATAGCCAGATGCCAACATCCTCTTCCCCAACGAACAGCCGTTGTGTTTTATCGTCAACCACACACCCTTCCGGCTGAGAAGGAACAGACATTTCGCGGACCTTTTTAACGTCATCAGCGCCCTTGATCCAAAACTGTTGAATGCGACCTGACTTGCCGTTTACATAAACTGATAGTCTATCGGTGTGCTCTTCATAGCCCATACACAGACCGTATATCTCATCCAGATCAGTACTCACCTGTTGCGCCATGCTGACTTCGCCAGCTTGACTAATATCGAAGAACTGAAGACTGTTGTTGTCGCGCAGCGAAGCGACTGCCACGTTGCCTCTGACATCCACGTTATTCAAACGACCGACGGCTAAGTGCTGCACTATTTCACCGTTCATTGAATAAACGTAGAGTCCAGTCCGTTTATCGGTTGCTAAAATGAGACTTTCCTCGGCCGCACTAGGTGATACCCAAATGGCTGGGTCATCAATCGCGTCGCCACGACGCGGTGACGGTTCAGTTTCAAGCGTTGCTGCCACTTGCGCGATGGGTTTCACCGGGGTATGCCGTTCGGCATCGCCTTGCACGACTCCAACTTCAACCATATGGTCGCCCGCCTCTCGTGTCAGCAATACACGTGCATCCGGCAACAGAGAAATATCCTGATATTCGTGCGTGGTAGAAATGAGCTGTGCCTCGGTTTCGCCTAGCGTATCTTCTTGAGTCGAAATCTTAAGTAACCGCGCAGGTGCCTCCTCCAGCGCCAGTAAACGGCCATCCTGCATAACGCTGAGTGCTTTTATTTCACCTTGAATATGTCCAAAAGGGGCACGTACCGCTTTTAGGTGACGTTTTTCCTCTGCTTCGGGTTCAGCATTATAAGCCCAAACCGACTGATCGGATTCAGCGACATAGAGCACTCCACGCTGCGAGTCGACCGCACAGGCAGTTGAATCGTAGGGCACGTTTAAATCACGAATCGTAATCGGCTCTTTCAACCAAGTTTCATCTTGTCTTAACAAACGTTGTTCTGCGCCACCGCGGCCTCCAATCAAGAACAGCGATAACTGACTGTTCTCGGCACTGTCATAGAAGCACAGATCTTCGACCACTCGTGTTTCAATCTCACCTTTATATAAAGGCAGTAAACGTCCCTGATGATAACGCCATACAAACAGCTCTTGGGTATCGCCTTCCATCGCTGCCAATATCGACTCACGCTCACCTAAGACATAATGTTTCAAATGATAAAAATCGCCTGCAATCAGCTGTTGTTCGCCGCGAGTAATGCCCTTACTGGTCACCTTTAAAACCGAGTTGTCGGGTAAAATCTCACGGTGTCGTTCGTTAGCTTTAGCGCTGCCAGTGTGAAAAGCCAATAACATGGATGCACTGAGTACTGCTACTTTAAATAAATTCATTTTTAATCTCTCTAATCTGGTTGCTTACCAATTAACCCACTGCACACCCAAGGTGTAACTGCGACCATAAGATTCATACTGCGCGTTGTAGCGCTTGTCGCCGGTGTAAACAAAGTACGCTTCGTCAGTGATATTATTGACGGCAAAATTAATACTGATCTGGTCACTGATCAGCCATTTGCTCGAGAAGTCCAAAGTGAGATTGTCGTCTTCGTAAATGTCATAGCGGCTATCTTCAACATCGCCCAGTTCTGCGAGGTACTTCGATTTATAGTTCGCCGCCAACCGCAGACTCAGCTGTTGTGTTTCATAGCCAATCGCAACGTTTGCCGTGGTATCCGACTGACTCGGCAACGGAATATCACGCTCCATAAGTTCGCCATCATCCAGCCAATCAACCGTTGCTTCAGAATCGGTAAAAGTCAGGTTGGTATTAATCAGAAAGTTATCTAACCAGTTATTAAAACCGCTGAACTGGTGCACTAAGTTAAACTCTAAACCAGCGACGTAAGCGTCATCGCCATTAATGTAAGTCACCGCCTCGTCAAATGATTCATAACCAGGACGACCCGCAATATCCGCTTCATAAACAAAGTTTTTAATCGATTTATAAAACGCGGTGGCAGAGATAACACCCAAGGTTTCATCGTAGTGTTCAATCCCCAGATCGAGGTTGCGTGAAGTCAAGGGTTCGAGTGCAGGGTTACCAAATTCAGCTTTAATATCACCGTCGTCATTTTCAACAAAATAGCTCGGACGGATTTGTTCAAAGCTAGGACGCACCAAACCCGTGCTATAAGCCATGCGTACAATTGTCGAGTTGCTCAGCTCATAACGACCAATTAAACTCGGTAGCCACTGAGCATCGCTGAATTCGGCATACTCTGGCGAGAACTCATTCAACTCATCATTATAACGAGTTCCGCGCGCATCACGTTGCTCGTGTTCATAGCGTGCTCCAGCGATCACCTGCCATGGACCCGAATTCACATCAGCCATAAAATACGCGGCATTAATATCTTCATCGATCTGATACTGTGCAATACGTGACTCCACCTCATCACGGAAGTCAGTCAACACTAACGTATTTAATGTTCCCCACAGCGCAGCCGCGGAAATACCCGGACCAAATCGGTCAAAGCCATAGTCAACGTTGCTAGTTGCATAATCTGCAAGGGTAAGTGCCGAAACCCCTAAATCATCAAAATCTTCAACAATGAAGATATCCTCACGAGCGGTTTTCTCGCGCCGACTGATACGCATACCGCCTTTGAACGTGACTTGGTAACTCGGTTGTAGCCAGTCGTAAGCCAAATCAACTTTCAGGCTATCTGCATTCTCTTCGGTATACGCATCACTGACTTCAACTTCATCGATGTTATACCCCTCAGCTTGATAAGCCCTATCAGGGGCGAGTAATTGTAGTTGTTCAACACCTCGATAGCCCAAGCCGTCATCAAACGATTGCACAAACTGAGCCCCACCAATCGCAAACGGTTGCGATTCACTCGCTTCACTGGTACCGAGCTCTATTGTCAATTGCCAATCTTGCCACGTTTGCTCAGTACCTATCATGTAGGCCTGTATTTCCTGCGTCTCTTTGCGATCTTTAAGCTCACGGGTGACTTCACCAGCGCTTGCAGTATTCTCAGCGAGCGGATCTTCAAACTCAGTGATAATCCCTTGGCGAATTTCAGTATCTGCAAACTTGCTATACAGCGAACGTAGGTAATATTGCGACGTATCACTTGGTCGGTAATCAAGATTTAATGCCAAGCCCGTTCGCTCTCGTGTAACTTGATAAGCACGCTGTTCGAACTCTTCTAAACCGGGCTCATCAAAATCCCAATTGCCACCTGTTTCAACATTATCCGTGCTAAATGAACGATCTTGATAGCTACCTGCGATAGCGATACCCAAACTGTCTTGTTTGTCGCCGATGTCAAAGGTATTACTGGCTACTGCTGAGAATTTCGGGTTGGTCTCGCTCGCTTGTGCGTTATAACCCAGCTCCGATGAAAGCGAGTAAAAAGCACCCTCGCGATCAAACGCCGTCATACTCTTAAGTTCAATATTTCCACCTAAGCTACCTGCAGGAATATCCGGCGTCAGCGTTTTACTGACAACAACCGATTCAAGCAAGTCAGATGGGATCACATCCAGCGCAACTGCGCGACGGCCCGCTTCGGGTGCCGCTAATGAGGTGCCATTGTAAGACACAGAGTTCAGATCCGGCGCCAAACCACGAATACGGATAAACCGCCCTTCACCCTGGTCGCGCTCTACCGACAAACCCGGCATACGCTGCAGAGCGTCACTCACGCTGTCGTCTTGCAATTTGCCCATATCATCTTTTTTTAGAACGTTGATGATACCGCCTGCATCACGTTGTTGCTGAACGGCCTGTTTAACGGACTCGCGGTAGCCAATCGTGAGTACCTCTTCAATGGGTGCGTCTTGTGCTTGCTGTTTTGATGTATTGGATTCCGTCTGCTGAGTTTGTGCAGCTGCATAAGTACCACTAAGCGCAGCAGCGACACAATAAACGAGGTAAGTTTTTTCATCATGTTCATGCCCTGGTGGTGAATGGTCGGCACATACTCTAGGTGGCTAACATGTCATTTTATGTGCCACGAACAGGTTGCGATGAGCTGTTCGGATTGCAGTCCGAACAGCTCAATTAAGTGACGTTTCTGTCATGTAAATGTCATGCTGCTCCTGTAACTTAAACATGTGCATAGGCACTGCATGGAGCTCAGGTATGTCGCGCAATACGCTTTTATCTCGCATGGTTTATGACTGGCGCCTGCCTTTCATGATGTGCATACTCGCGGTCTCACTGTTGCTTGCCAGTCAAGTCGGCTCCCTCAAACCCCGTTCCGCTATCGATCCGCTTGACATTATCGGTGAGTTTTCGACCTTATTGATTGTCTTGGTCGGCTTGGTTCTGATTGTGACGCAGCGACTCGATGGGGCTGTCACCCGACTGTTTTTTTGGGGCGGCTGTGTACTGACTTTTTCACTATCACTGGATCTGCTGGATGAGTTTTTCAGCTATCCAGAAGCGCTGCGGCTCATGAGTTGGCTAGAATCATTACCACAACCTTTCGGTTTAGTGATTCTCGGATTTGGTGCCGCTGAGTGGATAAAAGAGCAGCGCCAAGTGCGTCGTCAACTCAGTGTCCGAGAGAAACACTTACGTGCCCATGAGTGGGTTGACCCACTCACGACGTTATACACACTCCCCTACTTTGAAAAAGTGCTTGAGCGTGAGCTTGCACTGCACAAACACAATCGCCAACACGTGGTGATGGCGAGTATCAACTTACAGGCATTCGCTCGTTACAATGAAGAGATGGGCATGCAGGCCGGCGACCTTCTACTGAACAAAGTGAGTGAGCTGACCGCTTTGTACTTGCGTCCCGGCGACTGCCTATGTCGCTACCACAGTGATCAGTTTCTTATACTATTACCGGCAACCGACTGTCCTGAAGCGCTCAGCCTGATTCGACTATTGGCAGAAATGCTGCGGGAACAACTTGCCTTACCCCATTATATGGCGATAAAAACACGTGTAAGACGTGTTAATGAGGTGTCTCCGAAACACGCGATGAAACAATTATTGCAGCAACCAGAAGCGATTATTGCCGATGCGTCGCGAGCCCATCATTAAATCACGCGAGCTCATTGCTCGACCGCTGCTTAAAGCACTACTGCCTATCGCCGAGCGGCGCGGTGTGAGTCCTCATCAACTGCTTAAAGGCACGCACGTGTTTGATGCTGAAATCAAGCCTTCAGCAGGACGCTGTAGTGAGCAGGATCTGGCGTATATTATTACAGCGGCAGAACAGCTGATCGGCGATGCGCAGCTCTGGCCCCTAGTCGTTCAATCCCTGCACCAGCAAAGGCTGTGTCCCGCGTTTGATTGCATTCGCTACGCCAACACATTTAGCGCTGCACTACTATACTCTCTGCGCTATCAAACGTTGTTGCACCCTTTTATACTGGTACGCCCTAAGCGGTTACAGCAACGCCTTCACATAGACTGGCTTCCCGTTTCGGGGCTGTCCGGTAAACACAATAAAACATTCCGTGACGCATGCGACAAATTGATGTTGGCGTTGGTAATACATATAGCTCGGAATTGCCAAGTTAATTTGTCCGATTGGCGAATCGGCGTACATAATCCCGATAGCCTCCCCGTCAGCTGGCAAACGTGGATAGGCACTATCGACTCGCGCCCTATTCCATGTCTTTCGTTGCCCATGCATCACTTACCGACAAATAATCCAACAGCCTCTGCCAATAACTTTCAACAGGCGCGATCATTTGCCGAACTGCAACATGAAACCCTAAACACCCAGGCCCCCCTAACTGAAGCGCTCTCCTGGATGTTAAAGAAAGCAAAGCAGGGGGATGAATCATCACTGGAGGAACTGTCCAGCGCCCTCAACATGAGTGCTTCGACGTGTAAGCGACTACTCGCCTCACAAGGCATGAACTTTAAACGACTGGCAGACTATGCGCGGCTGAAATATTTCCTCTACCACTCAGAGGCTAAACCGCACACGCAAGCGGAACTCGCCGCTAAACTTGGCTACAGCCACGCAAACAACCTCAGGCGAGCCCGCCGACGCTGGCTCGCCAGTTTTTAAGCGTTTAGTCCACCTCACTGACACGGTATCCGGTTTCCTCAAGCAGCGTCAGTACGCCCTCATCACCCACTAGATGACCCGCACCGACCGCGATAAACGCGCTATCGCTTTGGTTATCTGTGGCGAGTTTAGCGATCCATTCGCGGTTACGTTTATAGAGCAGTTCTTCAGCCATTTGCGGAGGCATTGAGTCGTTTAATAGCTTGCCGAGTGCGGTTAAGTCGCCCTGCTGCCAACTAGCGATAATGCCATCTAGAACCTCATTAACCTGGTCAATTTCAGTCAACGTTTGCTCAATAATCTCTTGCTCACCTACATCACTTTGCGCCTGCACCAACGCATTGATCTGACGCTCAACTGTTTCCAAACTTTTAATAGGCACGCTGTTGGCATCTGCAAATTGCTCAATTTTACTTTCGACGCCCGCCTCTTGCGCATAGCCTGCGTGGTTAACTGCAGTAGCAACTAACACAATTTGTGCGAACCAGGCATTGAGTGGGTTGAGGTTTTGCTCTGGGATGCCATATTGTTGAGCGACCTGTGTAAACGCCTGCCAAGTTTCACTATCAACGTTCTCTTCTAGCGTGCCTTGTGAGCGCATCGCATGAGCCATAAACGCCGCTTGTGCATTCTTTAATTTTTCTGGTGCTACTTCCATCCAGATCACTTCACTTTGAGCCAGTGCATCTTGTGCCTGGTCAGAAAGTGCAAAACCGTCTCCCTTCGCGGCATGCACCGTACCCATGATCCAAAGTGTCTTGTCGCCCTGCACGGCCTTATAAAAGACCTCCGCCGAGCTGAGCGTACTCCAGAGCAATGCTAATAACGTAACGATGACGATTTTTAATTTCATGATATGTATCCTTTATTTTTATTCTTTGCGATCAGCGTTGGGTAATGAATAAGATTAATGCCACACCAATAAACATTCCCACCACCAAAGTCACCAAGAGTGGCAGCGCATCGAGCCAGGTTGGTCGCTGTGTATGATTGGTTTGTTCGGTGGAAGGTTCACTCCGCACACTGTTGTCGGCATCCTCGACCAACTCCTCGCGTGCGAGTTGGCATACCGCACACAGTGCCTGCACGGTGTCTTTTGAGCCAATACCGTCGCGCTCGACCCGCTGGATTGTACGCAAGCTGACACCACATGCGTCGGCGAGTTGTTGTTGCGTCCAGTCCCATTGTGAGCGACAGGCGATTACTTTGTCTTGATTGATACGCATAACCTACCCCAGCAACCAAAGCGCCAGCTTTGCGCTCAAAAAGCCAGCCGCCAAACCAATCACAAAGAACGATAAAATCAGTTTCCATGAGCCTTTTTGGCCCTTTAACGACGATTGCGACTCGGTTCGAACCACATCGTCACCCAACAATAAGTCGCAACGAATGGTTGATAATAAAAAGCCACCTACATCAAAATGTACTTTAAATGTCTCGTCCTCAATCAAAAATTCGTGAGTGCTTGATAAGCCAAAATTGCGTCGACTACTTACGCACTCGCCATCAACAAATACTTCTTCTTTCGCTGAAATCCCACTGGCACGTGCTTCAATAACATGCCCTTCGTACTCAAACTTAAATTCAAAATTTAAGTGTAATTTTTTTAGTAATGACCCTTTCATGTGAAATATCCTTTAATCGCCTTATTGCAGGAAGAACACTAGCAGTCGAATGCAGAAGTGCCTACGCCAGGCGCGTGGCAGTCATATGTCAGGCATACGACAGGCCACTGTCACCTTGCTGACACATGCTCATCAAGCACGATGACTTTGGCTTTGAGCGGCATCACTTCAAGCATATTCAAGAAGCGTGTTAGCGCTGAATGAGAAGACACATCGCCCATTCCCCAACTGGCATTACCATAGCCCCACGGAATCATAACTTGGCACTCGAGTTCATTGGCAGCAGTAATGGCATCCTCAGGCGTCATATGCACATAGCGATACCACTTAGGGCTGGTCGGCGAATAATAGGAAGCAATCGGGAGTAAGCAAACGTCGATTGCACCATAGCGCTCGTGGATATCACGAAAGTGCTCAGAATAGCCGGTGTCACCCGCATAAAATAATGTTTTACCTTGACTCTCGATCAACCAACCATTCCATGAAACGCGCTCATTATCTTCATATATAAATGGAACGTAGGTACGACTACTAAAATGATGAGCGGGTAACGCGGTAATAGTCGTACCCCGCGTTTGATTACTCAATGTGTCCTCAGAAAACCAACCCATTTCGGTAATGTGTGCCCCTATTGCAGGGAATTTTTCCCCCATACGCAATGGCACACGATAGCTAGGATGGTCACCTATGGACTCGACATCCGATTTATTAAAATGATCATAATGCAGGTGGGAGTATAAAACAGCGTCGGCTTGACTTACCTGTTCAACCGATAAATTCGGCAGATGAGAACGGTACTGACCATTAAACCAAGCGTGCAACCAATTAATGGGCCAATCAAATTCATCAAAAACTGGATCGGTGATTATCGTCGCATCACTCGGTGTTTCAATTTGAAAAAGCGCATGCCCGAACCACGTTACCTTGAAGGCTTCATCATATGAAGATTGTAAATAAGGTCCCGTGTAACGGCAGGCTTCATCAGTGCATTGAATATCGGCACGCTCACGGTAGCAGTCCGTTTCACACGTAGCAGGATACTGTTTTTCACCGGGATCTAGGTTTTCAAAACGATGGTCATTCGGATGCTCTATTTGTTGTTCCGAATTAATCACTTGAATAGTATTCGAGGTACACCCGGTAACGAATAAAACAATAAAAGAAAAAACAAATAAAACGCGGCTCATAGCTGATTATCTGATGATTATTATGCGTTGTATCATCGCACATCACATAATGTTGAGTCATTGTTAAAATGTAACTAAATACGATGTGTACGTTCAGATAGAAAGGCCACGACACAGCCCACTAGCAAACCCCAAAACGCACTACTGATACTAAAAAATGACACATCAGCCACAGTAACAATGAACGCGATTGCCGCCGCATAAGCACCTGATGTACTGCTAAAGGCGCGTTGCAGATTCTGCGTAATCACCGGCAATAATGCTAAGCCAGCCAGCGTGGCCGTTGCCGCTTGCGGCATCATCATGAATAGGCTCACGATAAGTGATCCTGCAAGCCCCATCAGAATATAAAATCCTCCGGCAGCCACTGCCGCTTTATAGCGCTGCGCCGGATCGGGGTCTGCATCCTCTGTTTGGCAAATCGCCGCGGTAATTGCCGCGAGGTTTATCGCAAAAGCGCCCAGCGGCGCCAGTAGCAACCCCGCTAAACCGGTGGTTGTGATAAGTGGCGATGTCGGCGGTGCGTAACCATTGGCACGCAGCATCATCACGCCGGGAACGTTTTGTGAAACCATCGTGACGACAAATAACGGAATGCCAACGCCAATGAGCGCAGGCCAGCTGAAGTCGGGCCACACCCAAATCCACTGCGGTGCTTCCACCATTAGCGATTGCTCATTAAGCTTGCCCGTAAAAAACGGTAATGTGATAGCCGCCAGCAGTAACCACAAAAAGACCCATCGCGGTGTATACGCACGGCAGATAAAGTAAATGATGATGAGACCACCCGCGATAATGGGAAACGAAATAAGCGCCGGCAGAATTGCACTCACAAACTTAAGTAGTATGCCTGCCAAAATAGCCGCCGCAACATGACTAGGCACCCATTTCATCATCCGGTCAGCAAGACCACTAACTCCAAACACAACAATCAAACTAGAGGAAAAAACAAAAACCCCGACCGCCTCAGCCACCGTTAAACCACTGAGTGAGCCAATCAGCAACGCAATGCCCGGTGTTGACCAAGCCGTCAGTACGGGGGCTTTGTAATATAATGATAATGCGATCGTTGAAATGCCCATCGCCAGCCCAACGGCTAGCAACCAGGCACTTTGCAGTGCGGGCGATGAGTCCAGTTGCGATGCTGCTTCGAGTATCAGTACAACAGCACTGCTATAACCGACAAAGACAGCCGTCGCGCCTGCTGATACTTGGCTCAGTAAACGAATCATGGTGTTTCTTAATGCCCCATAGTGCGTTATAACGTACAAAGTTAATCATAAGATAACAGCGTGCGTTATAACGCACAAACACTAAACCATAAACATTTGATAAATCATGCAAAATAATCATCACACTGTGGCGCGCCGATTAAAAAAACTGCGCAAAGATAAGGGTTGGAGCTTAACAGCCTGCGCCGAACACACCGGTGTCAGCAAGGCCATGCTCGGACAAATCGAGCGGCAAGAATCCTCGCCCACACTCGCGACGCTTTGGAAGTTGGCTACTGGTTTCAATGTATCTCTGTCATGGTTACTCAACGATGAGCAGCAGCCCATGACATTTGATTTTGCGCATGAGCGTATTCAAGTCGAGCGTCTGCTGGCATTTGATCCTCAGACCCAGCAAGAGGTGTACAAATTGTGCATGGCTGAAGGGGCACAGAGCCACTCCGACGCCCACCGCCGCGGCACCTTCGAAATGTTGTATGTACAGTCAGGTGTACTCGATGTTGTGGTAGGTGAAACACAGGCAACCATCAAAGCCGGTGACGCGTATCGCTTTGACGCCGCCCAGCCGCACAGTTACATCAATCGGTACTCAGGTAAAACTGAGTTTGTGGCGGTGATAAGTTATGTTTAACATGATGAACTTTCCGCCTTTTTAAGCGTAAAGCTAACTATGGCTTTCTACTTTTGTTGAAATTATGTCAAGGCAACCTCTCGCGTGTTACCTGCGTTGTATCCTTTGCTCGTTGATCTTCGCACTTTCATATAGCGCCCAGGCTATCTCATCAACCTTTGACCATAGCCATGCGCTGTTCAATCAAGTGTTAAAGCGCCACGTCGTCGTATTCGATAATCAGCATAAATCAGCGGTTGATTACCAAGCCATTGCTAAGCAACGTGGTCCCCTAAAGGAATATTTAGCAGAGCTGTCGGCAGTCACCCCACAACAGTACACGTCTTGGACCCTCGATCAGCAATTGGCGTTTTTAATCAATGCGTACAATGCCTTCGCTATCCAGTTAATTATCCAGAATATCGATGCATTTAATAGCGGTGAAGCCCAGTCAATCCGTGATTTGGGTAGCTTTTTTAAAAGCCCATGGGAGCAGTCATTTTTTAAGTTGCTCGGCAAACAGCGCACTTTGGACTGGCTTGAACATGAAAAAATCCGCGTCGATTTCAATGAGCCACGCATTCATTTTGCGCTCGTCTGCGCGGCAGTCAGTTGTCCCAAGTTACGCAGTGAGGCCTATCAGGCGAATCAATTAGACGAGCAACTCGAAAATCAAACCCGATTGTTTTTAAGTGATCGCGATAAAAATGGTGTTGATGAAGCGGGGATCTATCTAAAATCTTCAAATGGTACGGGGACGACTTCAATGATGTCCAACGCTATCTGAACGATTATGCGAGCTATCTCACAGACTCCGTTACGCGACAAAAGTCGCTGAAATCATCTACACTTCCTATACGATATACAGATTATAATTGGTCGCTGAACAAAAAATGACGTCAAATAACGTCATAACTTGTTAAAAAGGTGTAGTCTATGGTACAACAACTTTTTTAGAACGATTATTACAGTTTAGGCTTAAACAATGTATTTTATCTTCTCAGATTCCGAGACAGCTCGGTTCGAGCAATTATGTAAAAAAGCCCTCAACTTAGACGTTAAACCACTCCAGCTAGACTCAGTGGTGCATCAACCACAAGCGTGTCTCGTGCTTGAATTAAAAAGCTCCATGACACTCCTACTAGATATCTGTGAGCACCTAAAACAGCAAGATTTTGAGGGGTTGGTTTATGTGTTGTCAGAAGCACTCGACAAACGCCAAGACACACTCATGCACAAAGTGTTGACCTCTTATGGTCTTGACGCGTACATCGTCAACGGGCGCGAAAGCACCGAACAAGCACTTGAGTGGGTATGTCAGCACAGTACCGACTCCCGCTCTCGCTCAGTACCCCAAGAATCACTCTACGATAAAGAGTTGATACATGAACTTGTTGTTGCGGGAAAAATGACGGTTCATTATCAGGCGCAATTTCAAAGTGATTCGCTTGAACTGGTCGCATTTGAAGCGTTGGCAAGGTTGTATCACGAGGGTAAATCAGTCCCGTTAAACGAAGTGTTTGATGTAATCCATGAGCGGAGCCTCTGGTCATACTTAACTCAGTCGACGCTCAAAAACTCTTTAGAGACGCATCACTTGTTATTTGAGCGCTACCCTCACGCCAACCTAGCAATTAATTTATCAGCTAAAGAGCTAAGCGAAGAAAGCTTTTCTGACCAATTTAAAACTTTTTTGAACGATTCCCCCATAGCTCACCCTCGGCTTATGTTTGAGTTGACGGAGACCGAGCTTTACTCAACCCGTTCAAGCGTGTCACGTAATTTACTTTTAATAAAAGGCAAAGGCGCTCGACTTTCAATTGACGATTACGGCACCGGTCTTTCCAACGCTGCGCGACTCACTACCGCACCGTTCGACGAGCTTAAACTCGACAAATCATTTATTCAGAATATCCACGACATCAGCGAACATTCATTTGCTAAGTCGACCGCTGAAATAGCCCGTACCCTGCACATGAAAACTGTTGCTGAAGGCGTGGAAGATCAGCGCACGCTTGACTGTGTACGTGAGTTAGGAATCGAACAGGTACAAGGCTTCTTACTACATAAACCTCAGAGTTTTGACGACCTGATGAGCACCGATATTCGGCTTACCTAATGACTAAACAAGACGAGGTCAAAACCTTTTGATAGGCTAGTGCCACAATTTAAAACACGCAGCGGTAACTCTTTCGTATGCAAACAATTTTGGGCGCCAGCGGTCAAATCGGTATCGAGTTGGCACGAGCACTTCATCGTGATTACACCACTGATATTCGTATCGTCAGTCGCAATCCAAGTAAAGTGAATCGAACCGATAGCACTATGAGCGCAAATCTGTTGAATGCAGAGCAGACTGCCCATGCCGTCAAGGGCTCAGATATCGTCTATCTCACAGTCGGTTTGCCAATGGACACGGAACGTTGGGAGCAAGAGTGGCCGGTAATCATGCGCAACGTCATTGATGCATGTAAGGTGCACAACGCGAAACTGGTGTTTTTTGACAATACTTATATGTATCCGCAAACGGCCGAGCCCCAAACTGAGGACATCCTCTTTGAGCCTCACGGTAGAAAGGGTCAAGTACGCGCAGACATCGCCCAAGAGTTGATCTGTGCGCAAACAGAGAAAGATATTGTCGCACTGATTGCGCGCGCTCCAGAGTTTTACGGGCCCGAGAGAACTCAAAGTATCACTCAGTCGACTCTAATTGAGCCGCTCAAACGCGGTAAAAAAGCACGGGTCTTTTTAAGGGATGACACACAACGCACCCTTATCTACACGCCAGACGCTAGCCGTGCCTTGGCACTCCTGGGAAACACCCCCGATGCCTTTGATCAAACCTGGCACTTACCTTGTGACGATAACCGCTTAACCTATCGCGGCATGGTTGAAACGATTGAAACGATCACGCAAAAGCCCAGCGGCTACTCAATAGTGAAACCTTGGCAACTAAAATTGGCGAGCGTTTTTAGTAAAACGTTGCGCGACGCACATGAGTTACTGCCGCGCTATCAAGTCGATAACGTTTTTGTATCCGATAAATTTAAGGCGCAGTTTCCTGATTTTTCAATCACCTCTTATCAGGAGGGTCTTCAGGCCTGCTTCGATTAGCTCGCTACTCAAACGGCGAAGGCAGCTTTGCCGTTCGGCCTCCATCCACACGATGCGTCAAATGACTCAGGAAGAGAAAAATTCCCCAGCGCATGGCTGGGGAGAACATTAGCCAGGGAGAGAGTGTAGGCCAATGACCACATGTTAATGCAAATGATTTTTATTTTCAAATATGTTTTGAGCACAAAAAAAGGAGCTCGAAAGCTCCCTTTTGGATAATAGGTTCTACTCAGCAGTCGTTACAGCGCAACGATGTTTTCTGCTTGAGGACCTTTAGGGCCTTGAGTGATCGAGAACGATACACGTTGACCTTCGTTAAGTGTTTTGAAGCCATCGCCAGTGATTGCACTGAAATGAGCAAATACGTCAGCGCCGCCTTGCTGCTCGATAAAACCAAAACCTTTTGCTTCGTTAAACCATTTAACGGTACCGTTTACTGTATTAGACATAATCATAATCCTGATAAAAATAATAAAAAGCCGTCATGACCAACGTCACGAACGGATGGTGCGGGTAAAAACGGAAATTTAAAACTACAGGACGAAGATTGACTACAAGTAATGCGACGTAGAGGAGGTTTAACTAACTTTCTTATCCAACGCCGCTCACAATACGCGAGTTTAAATATTAGTCAACGATTATTTTTAATTTATTTTTAATGAGCAAGAACGGCAGTGTCCGTCCTTGCTCACTGGCGTATTAAAACCAAACTCTAGCACCTACAACGATGCCCGTTTCATGGGTTTGCCGCCCTTCTCGCTGTAATCGATCTGCGGTGTTACCGAGCGCTTGATTCCAATAGACGCCGATATACGGCGCAAATTCTCGACTGATTTCTTGTCGATAGCGCAACCCCACTCTTAGGTTACTTAGCCCCGATTCACGCTGGTATTTTTCCGAGTCGGTGACATTGGCGGTGATTTCTACTCGTGGTTGCAAATAGGCGGTTTGACTTAATCTCCACTCATACTCCGTTTCCGAGCGCAACTGTATATCACCTTCCTCATTCACCATGAGTGAGTTATCCATTTCAAACCAGTAAGGTGCCAAGCCCGAAAAACTTAACACGGCATAATGCTCAAACGAGCTATCGGATGAAAGCTCGCCACGGGCACCAACTCCCGCCTGAATTGACCAAAATGGAGACACTAAATAGCCATAGAGTAGTTCTGCTTTTTCGATATCGGTCGGTGCGCCATCATTTTGTACATTTTCACCCTCGGTTTTAAACACAAGTCGATGATAGTCTCCACCATACCAAGCCATCATATCCCAAACAGCTGATTGTTCATGCTGATTGGTTCGCGCGATTTCCAATCGGTCAAAAAGAACGCGTCCAGTATAGTGATCGCTTACAGGCTCTGGCCAATCATCCTTGGCATGTCCTGCTGACGCAATAAGAGGAAAAAGACCGCCTAACAATAATAGAAAGTTTTTCATCATCCGCTCCTTAAGAAACATTTACTACGCGAAACATACCCGCCTTCATGTGATAAAGAAGGTGACAATGAAAGGCCCAACTGCCGTGAGCATCCGCTGAGATGAGCAGTGATACCTTTTCGCTCGGCTTTACGCTGATGGTGTGCTTACGCGGGCGAGGATAATGACCATTTTCTAACTCCATCCACATACCATGCAGATGAATCGGGTGGTCCATCATCGTGTCATTAACCAACACGAGACGAAGCCTTTCCCCCTCATTAAACTGAATGGGTCCGTCTACTTCAGTAAACTTTTTCCCATCAAAAGACCACATGTAACGTTCCATGTTACCGGTCAAATGCAACTGTATGGTGCGCTCAGGTTCACGCGTGTCAGGCCATTCGTGAGCTCCTTTTAAGTCCGAATAAACGAGAACACGATGATCGACATTCTCAAGCCCGAGCCCCGGTTCGTCCAAGCGACTTACTGGATTTTTAGCAATCATAGCAGCACCGGGTCCGTGGCCACCATTAGCATGGTCAATTTGTATATTATCGACAGGTAATGGTTGCTTAGTGGACATATCAGATTTCATGGAAGACATAGACCCTTCCGTCATGCCTTCCATCTTCATGTTAGCCATTCCCATAGCCGCCATACCACGTTCAGGTACGGGCCGTAACTCCGGTATGGGCGCTTCAAGTCCTAATTCGGGCGTTAATGTACCGCGCACAAACCCACTTCTATCGAAGCTCTCAGCAAACAGCGTATACGCTTTACTTTCCCTGGGTTGTACAATGACATCGTACGCTTCGGCGACACCAATGCGGAACTCATCTATTGTGACAGGCTGAACAGGTTGGCCATCGGCGGCAACCACCGTCATCTCCAAGCCAGGAATTCGGACATCGAAAAAGCTCATCGCTGAACCGTTTATAATACGAAGGCGCACTTTTTCTCCGGGCTTAAAAAGCCCAGACCAGTTCATCCGCGAATCGCGGCCATTCATCAAATACGTGTAAGTACTACCAGTAACATCGGCTATGTCGCGAGGACTCATGCGCATCCGCCCCCACATTTCACGCTCTTGCCAGGTTTTTTCCAATCCTTGCTGACGAATATCATCAAAGGTGTCAAAGAGTGTGCGCTTATGGTAATTATAATAGCCTTCAGCGACTTTCAGCTTGCGAAAAACATCATTAGGATCAGAAAAGGTCCAGTCGGTTAGAATCACCGTATGCTCTCGATCGGCACCGATATCACCATCTTTGGAGTCAATAATAAGCGGACCTAGGTGACCGAGCTGCTCTTGCAACCCCGAGTGACTGTGATACCAATAGGTACCGCTTTGCTGCACATCATAGCGATATTTAAATGTTCGACCTGGTTTTATGCCCTCATATGATACGCCAGGAACGCCATCCATATTTTCAGGCAAAATGATTCCATGCCAATGAACAGACGTATCCTCCATCAGTTTATTGGTGACATTTAGCTTTGCGGGTTGGCCCTCTCGTAGACGGATCAAGGGTCCGGGCATTTGTCCATTTATGGTAATCGGACGACCCACCTTCTGACCGATGAGTAGCGGTTTTCGTGCAATCGTTAAGTTCACCTCGTCGGTGGCTAAAACGGAATCTTTAAAATGTCTACCCTGCGGGGACGCCCAGACGGGTGCCACTTTGGCAAGCGCAAGAGCGGAAGCCGCTGTCAGTGCTGATTTAACAAACTGTCGACGCGACGGATCAATAGAATTATTCATACAAAACTCCACAAAAATAAATTGTGTATTAATAACTGTGTGGCATTGCTGCCATGTAGAAATTAGCAGTAGAGTTTTGTGTAAATCGGAGGGCGAAATAGCTCGCTACCATGCTTTGGTCGAGTTTCTGTAACCGCACGGCTTTTTGCGCTTTCGGCTAAAACCGTTGCCGGAGTTTCAATCGAAGCATCACACTCAACATAGGCAATAGAGAGCCCTGTACAGTGAACTCTTAGAAGGTCATCGCAACAGTCATGCATCACCGAGTTATCGTGTTCACACGCATGAGCATTTTCTTGCTGGCACACACGCTCTGCGCTTGCCCATTGAGGCAACAGTAAAGTCGATGAAAAAATAACTAAAACGAAAAATGCTCTAGGTGACATTTGATATCCATACAGCATGTCGATTGCGACCTATCCACATTGGAATACCTCTAACTTTTTGTCAAATACCAACGAAAAGTGTCGAGAAACACAGTGTAAAGATAATATTGAAAATATATTCAACTTTTCGAATTTTATGTTACTTTCCCTTCAAGCACTTCGTTCTTTAGGGGGAACACCATGCTAGGATTCAACAACAGGCTAGAGCAATTGAGTCAACAGCAAGCCAGTGAAATCGTTGCATATAAAGCGATGCGGGAAGCGATGAAAGATGCCATGATTTATTTTGCGCTGGATGATCATGGTCGAATTGTGGAGGCTGACGAGTCATTCAAAGCATGTTTAGGACTCGACAGTTCTAAATTATTGAATCAACCGTTATCGGCTTTTATTGCACCAACGGCGAAAAATAAGCCCCACATTCAGCAAATGACCCGTGCCATTAAAACACAGTCACATTGGCACGGTGCTATTCAGTTTATTCATGCTCAGGGTCACGAAGTCTGGATACGCGTAATTCTAGAACCCGAAAAACTAGGAAACGACTCGCAATTAGCATTTGCGGCCTACGGTTGTGAACTCACGCATACCATTACAAAGTCGCGTGAAACAGAGGATTTACTCAAAGCCCTCAACCGCTCATCGGCTGTCATCGAGTTTACGCTCGACGGCCACGTGATCACCGCAAATGATAACTTTCTTGATGCATTAAATTACCGGCTAGACGATATCGTCGATCAGCACCACCGTGTTTTCTGCAGTGAGGAAGAAGTTCAATCCAAGGATTACAGTCGCTTCTGGCAAAAGCTCGCCGCTGGGGAGTTTTTCTCTGGACGTTTCCAGCGTATCGATAGCTTTGGTAATCCCGTTTGGTTAGAGGCAACCTACAACCCTGTTCATAATGAAGCGGGTCAACTCTACAAGGTGGTTAAGTTTGCGTCGGTGATCACCGATCAAGTTAAACGAGAACAAGCCATCGTCGAAACATCCGATATTGCTCATGACGTCTCGACTCAAACAGATAAGCATGCGCAACAAGGTATGGCCGTTATTCGAGAAACCATTGACGCTACGCGCGTCTTAGCACAAAAAATTGAGCAAACCAGTAATCACATCGCTGAACTCAACACTCAATCAACAAAAGTCACTGAGTTAGTCGACAGTATCCAAGGCATTGCCGCCCAAACCAACCTCTTGGCACTCAACGCAGCCATTGAAGCAGCACGCGCTGGGGAGCAAGGACGTGGCTTCGCCGTAGTAGCCGACGAGGTGCGTTCACTCGCATCGCGCACCAGCACGACCAGCGAAAAAATTATTGATGTGGTAGGTAAAAATAAAAACCTAACTGAGACCGCCGTCCAGCAAATACAACAAAGTCTGGATGAAGTCGAAAACTCGCTGAGCCTATCGACTCAGGCGAGTAAAGTGATGGAAGATATTCAATCAGGTGCCAAACACGTACTCGATGCTGTCAGTCAATTTAAGAGCAAAGTCACTTAGCACGAGGTTGATGAACACGAAGCGGTGCTCGCGGCGGTGATGGCTGGCATAATCGCAGCCACCATGACCGCTGCCTCAATAGCAGCAACCGCTTGTTTTGCCGCGGTCGACACCATTTCACCCTTTTCTAGTTGCTCAATGCGCTTTTTGCGCTGTTTCAGTTCTTGCTTAGTGAACACTTGCGGCAACAGCTTAGCGCTGTTGGCTAAAGCGACTAAAATCGCCACACGCGGTTCAACCTCATCATCACTCATCACAGCACTGCGCATTGCTTCACGTATTTGCTGTTCGGGTTCTGGGTTAAGCTCGGGGTAAACGCGTCGCTCAAACAGCCATAAAACCTTTTCCTTTTCTGCGGCTACGATATGAGCATCCGCCAAACTCTGGGCAACTTTGTGTTTTAAATCTTTAAGTTGGCCTAGCTTTTGTACCCAATCCTGCAGCTTACGTTGTCGCTTAGCAGACTTTATTTGACCCAACGCTTCGTCCAATAACGCATCATCGGTGCTGGCGTCATCCACAACCGACACTTTATTTTTATTATCCGCTTCAATCGCAATACGCTCATGCATCAAAAGCTCTGACAAAAGCGCGGCTGCGGTTGCATATTCTACATAGGCACCGTTCATGGTGCCCCGCTCTTCACTCAACGCGAGTAACATAACGGCTTGATACAGACGAATTGTATTTGCCATAAGCGACCTTAATAATTTTTGTTATTGATAATAGCCCCATAAATTCACATTGAGCAAATTTCGACTCGTGTCGACTAAAACTCTTTCTTGCGCAGCGCCTTCTTTTTTCCCTGTTGTTTTTTACTTTTCAGGCGTTTCTCTTTTGCCGATCGACTCGGTTTAGTCGCAATACGCTTTTTCTGCACATATGACACACTGCGGATTAAGCCAATCAGTTGCTCAAGCGCCAGTTCTCTGTTGCGCGCTTGGCTGCGCGTTTCCTGCGACTTGATGATCACTTTCCCACTTTGGGTAATGCGATGATCGGACAACTTAAGTAAACGCTGCTTATAAAAATCCGGCAGTGAAGATGCCTGAATATCAAAGATCAACTGTGCCGCGGTAGCGACTTTATTGACATTTTGGCCACCTGCACCGCTTGAGCGAATAAATTGCCACTCGATTTCATGGTCAGGGATTTCAACCCGTTGAGATATCTTTATCATTAACTTCTTCAGTGTTTTGTCAGAAGTATAAGGTTAAGCGTCTTAAACCGTAGGCACAAGTTAAGCGGTAACGACACAGTTTTTACCCGCTCTTTTAGCCGCGTAAAGTTGTTTATCAGCACGTCGAATCGCACTGCGGCTATCGTCATCGCGCTGGATAGGCGCAGCTCCCATGCTTAAACTCAAACATGAACGATCCGTCTTGGTGTGCTGGTGTGGAATATTCAACTCAATCACCTTTTCACGCAACTCATTAAGTTTGCTTTCGAGGTCATACGCAGAAGGAACAATCATTGCCAGCTCTTCGCCACCATAGCGATACACTTTGAGCGGTGTATTACTGCGTAGGCACTCTGCTATCTCCTTGATTGCGCTATCGCCCGCCTCATGACCGTAGTTATCGTTATAGGCTTTAAACTCATCAATATCTGCAATCATCAAATGATACGGCTTACCGGATGAGATAGCCGCGTCCAAATCACGATCAAACGCCCGGCGATTAAATAGCCCCGTTAAACCATCCATATGGGCTAAGGCATCAAGCTTTCGATTCGCTTCAGCTAACTCCGCTGTGCGCGATTCCACTTCACGTTCCAGTTCGTCTTGCGCGGCAATAAAGCGTGATGCCATGGTTTGAAATGCCTTCAACGCTTGTTTTACTTCGCCTCGCGCCTTAATTTTAGTCGTTTTATGGGTTTGTGCTTCTCGGTAATTGCGCTGCCCCATCAAAGAAGCGACTTTGGCAACTTCTTGCAACGGTCGGCTGACTTCGCGTTGAATGAGCCAGTAACTCATCAGTAAAATTAGAATCACCAGCCCCACGCCGGCACCAACAAGCTGTAACGGCAACACGATCGCCTGGTTACGCACCTCCGCAAGCGGGTACGTGGTAATGTGCCACCAGCCTGGGCCCGGCAGCTTATTGACGAATAGTAACTGACCTTCCACTTCGCCACTCAAAATAGTGGGTGTCTCTGAAAAGCCTCTATCAACCACCAGCTGACTCAACTGCTGATACAAAGGTTCGCTGTAGGTTTCTGAGGTGAGTGTCGAACGCGAAATAATAGCGTCTTGCGTGACATTAGATGCGGCAATCAAGTCGCCATTATCATTTAAGACTACATGCTCTGCGTTAGGCCGTTTCTTTTTCGTTAAATCGCTCACTAAACTACTGAGCACCACATCAAAACTCGCATTAGCGAGGTGTTTACCTGCCAGATCGACAGGCTTTTGATACGTAATGGTCAGTACATCGGCTGAAATATCATAATAAAGCCCGGTCCAGTTAGGTTTTCGCTCGGGGTTATTGACCTGCAATGTCGACCGCACAACCGAATAATCCGTCATCACCAAGTCTTTGTCTGCAAGCAGTCCCCACGGTGATTCAGTTGAATACATTAATAAAATATTTTCGGGCATCGAAAAGTGTGAATTCGACACCTCATTTTGCCAAGCGGGCCCGAGTTCATTAAGCGTATATTGAGCCGCAATCACGCGTGACTTGAGTTCGTCATCTAACGCAACGTCACGCTTACCTAAAAAAGCGCTCAAGTGTTCAAAGTACCTACCGCCCGCGGTAACGCCCCGGTCAAAACTCGGTTTAAGCCTCAAGACGCCGGGCGAGGTTTCTTCATACCAATCGTTAAACTGCTCAATAGGGCGCGACTCATTACGCATCAGTTTGTAATTCGATAGAAACTGCTGTGCCAGAATGTCACCGTTTTCTTCTACGTGATTAAAAAAAGCTTCGTTACGCTCAAGCGCAGGTGCCAAATCTTGCTCCAACAGTCCAATGACACGTTGTCTTGCATCATCATAAGCGACTTGAAATGTAATTGCCGACGCAATAACAACAATCGAAATTGCCCAAATACTGATTTTAAACAGCAAGGCATTGGTGAGTTTTTCGCGTTTTTTGATACGTCGATGTTTTGTTCTTCTTTCCAAAATCATTCGCTTTTTTAATTATAATTGGGCGTGCATGTTTAAACTTTATAATATTTTTTAAGAGCGTTTACTACTGTATCCGTCTGTCTATTTTTGTTCACCCATTCATTATTGAATCATCAAATACAATGCGTTGTTGGTCTCAGTGATGTAGAATGCGTCCTTCTTATCCCTTGTTTAGGTTGCCAATTTATACATGACTTTTTCTGATCTCGGACTTTGCCCTGAAATTCTTAACGCCCTTACACGCCAGGGTTATACTGAACCCACTCCTATACAAGCACAAGCAATCCCAGCCGTCATGGCCGGTAATGATGTGATGGCAGCGGCTCAAACGGGCACAGGCAAAACTGCAGGCTTTACCTTACCGATTTTAGAAATGCTCAAAGGCAATGAGCGTGCAAAAGCCAATACCGCGCGCGTGTTGATCCTCACGCCCACCCGCGAATTGGCCGCGCAAGTGGGTGAAAGCGTTGCCAACTACGGTAAAGACTTACCGTTAAGTTACGCCGTTGTCTTTGGGGGTGTAAAAATCAACCCGCAAATGATGAAGCTACGTAAAGGTGTGGATATTCTCGTCGCAACGCCTGGGCGTTTGCTCGACCTTTACCAGCAAAATGCGATTCGCTTTCCACAGCTCGAAACGTTGGTATTAGATGAAGCCGACCGTATGCTCGATATGGGCTTCATCCATGACATCAAGAAAATCATCAAGTTACTCCCCGCAAAGCGCCAAAACTTGATGTTCTCTGCAACGTTTTCGGATGATATTCGCAAACTCGCCAAAAGCTTAGTAAACAACCCGGTAGAAATTTCGGTAGCACCGCCGAATGCCACGGCCGAGCGTATCGAGCAAACCCTATATGCTGCCGAAAAAGCGCATAAACCGCGTATGTTGATGCAGATCTTACGCAATCTCAACTTGCCACAAGTGATTGTATTCTCGCGCACTAAACATGGTGCGAACCGGCTGGTTAAACAACTTGATAAAGACGGCTTTTTAGCTGCCGCGATACACGGCAATAAGAGCCAAGGCGCGCGCACCAAAGCATTAAGCGATTTTAAATCAGGTGCGGTGCAAATATTAGTGGCAACCGACATCGCTGCTCGTGGATTAGATATCGAAAAGCTACCCTATGTAATTAACTACGACTTGCCACAAGTGGCGGAGGATTACGTCCACCGTATCGGTCGAACAGGCCGTGCGGGACAAGTCGGTCACGCCATCTCCTTGGTGATGGACGAAGAATTTAGAACACTCAAAGCCATTGAAAAACTGATCGGTCAGCCCATTGAACGTCGTACGCTTGAGGGATTTGATGAAGTCGAACTGACCGGCAAAACACCTCCACCGAAGCGCGAGCAACGTCCACCACGTAAGTCACGTAGTGCGCCGAGTGGCAAACAAAAAAGCCCTGGCCGTGCTAAGCACCGACGCCAGGGCTCGAACAAGTCGAGTCAACGCTAGTTAGAATTGATAACTGACCGATGCCGAGTAGTTAGCCGGTGCGCCGTAGAAACCCTGCGCCCAGTACAAGCTATTTAAATACTTCTCATCGGTCACGTTATAACCGTTGACACGCACAGCAAGTTTATCCGTCACCTGCCAGCTTGCCATCAACCCAAGTAAGCCATAAGACGGCTGGTGCGTCACGATAGTCTCACCTGCATTGTCATAGGCAGGACCGACAGTGCCTTGCACACGAGAGGTCGCATCTTTCCACTGATAGGTCGCGCCAACACGTACGTCTGGCAAGCTTTGGAACTGATAGGTCAGCGATGTTCTGAACATCTTTTCAGCCGTGTAATCCTCAACCAATTGATCACCATCAACATCAAACACGGTTGCCGACACTTGACCTTGCAGACCCGTGAAAAGTTCGCCCGCGAGCTGAAGCTCCACACCTTCGCTAGTAATACCCTCAGCCGCACGATAGACGGGTTCAAGTACGCCTGTTGATGGGTTTTCAGCGTCACCATCACCCACCGCAAGGTTCTCTTGTTTCACGTGAAAATAAGCGGCACTCAGGAGTGCTTTATCACCAAACAGGTCGGCTTTAATACCAATTTCTGAGTTCTTACCTGTCAGGGGTTCCAAACGTTCGAAGTTACGGTTCACCTCAGACTGAGCAAGAAACGTTTCGGTATAAGAGGCGTAAGTGGTAATCGCGTCATTTACCGCATACGTCACTCCGACATACGGGATAAACTGCGCGTCATCACGGGACTGATCAACGCCGTAGCCAACACCGTCGGTCTGAAAATCATTGTAGCGACCGCCGAGCAATACTTTAAAGTCGTTGGTCAACGCTAATCGTGCTTGCGCGTAAACGGCTTTTTGCGTGTTATCGATAACACTTCCATCCCGTCCATCAGTAAACTCAGGGAACGGTGTATTACCATCCCAGTCGGCAAGTGAAGGCATCGCAGGGAAGCCATTACCGGTGTGGAAGTCGTACAGAGAAACATCAACATAATCTAAGCGCGAGTAGTTAGCGCCAACAACGACCTCGTGCAATTGGCCCCAAGCCTCAAAAGTACCATTGGCGTAAACATCAAAGGTATCTTGCTTGTCGTCTAAGTCGTACTCACTGCCATACCCGACGAGACCAAGCCCCGTTTCAGGATCCAACCCGAGCTCAGCATCGCCGAGATAGGTGTAAAATAAAAGGCTATCTTCATCGGTACGAACGCGGTTATACACTGCACGCAAGTTCCAGTTATCGGATAATGCCGTTTCAACATCAATAAAGCTGCGGCTTTCGCTTACTTCCCACTGCGACCAATCCGCCGCAACGTTGGTAGATTCATCATAATTTGTCGGCGTGCCATCACCGTAATAAAGCGTCAATGCGCCCCACATGTTGCCATCGGTATGGCTCTTATGCTCGCTATGACCCACGGTCAACATGGTGTCGTCGGTTAGAGCAAAATCAAAAACACCGTAAAAGACCTTGGTGTCGTTTTCGTAACGGTCAAGATACGACTCGCCATTATCCGCCGCTGCAACCACACGACCACGGACACGATCCGACAACTTGCCAGACGCGTCGATTTCTAAACGTTTGTTACTCCAAGAGCCCAGGCTGCCCTCGACACTAATTTGTGTTTCCGAAGTTGGGCGTTTGCGCACCATGTTGACGGTCGCTGCCGGGCTACCGACACCGGTCATAATTCCGTTCGCGCCATGGATCACTTCAACGCGCTCGTATAAAGCCGTATCAATTCGTCCATGAGTGTTACTGTTCACGAGCGGCAAGCCAACGCCATCAATCTGAAAGTTATTCAGTTCAAAACCACGCGAGGTGTAGTAAATACGATCGGTTTCGACATTCTCAACGTTAACCGCTGAAGCACTGTTCAATACGGAGTTGATGTCATTCAGACCAAAATCTTTGATTTGCTGCTGGTTAATAACCGTAATCGACTGCGGTGTTTCTTTTATCGTCAAACCGAGCTTAGTCGCACCTTCCGCTGAAGAAGACTTATAGCCCTCCTGCTTTTCACCAGTGATCTTTAGACGCTCAATCACCTGTTCAGTCTGTTGCGGTTCTTCCGCTACGGCATAGGTGCTTGTTAATGCACTCATCACGCACACAGCTAACAAAGATTTTTGCATTTTCATGGGGTTCCTCAAAATCAGCCTCGTTTAAGTGCGCACATCATAAATGAAAACGATTCGCGTTTAAAGTTTAATTTACGTTTTATGCTGTAACGCTTCGAATAGCCAGATTCCGCCTAAAAATGCTATCGTTAGACCAAACTCACGTTGAATCACGCCTGCTATATGACAATCGATGACTTGCCTTACTCACAAGCATGTGAAAACAACAAACAGCCTATTCTCGAGATATTGAACAGTGCTTTAGCCAACAGCCAGCGCGTTCTTGAAGTCGGCAGCGGCACGGGTCAACACGCGGTGTACTTTGCCCAACACCTGCCCCACTGCACTTGGCAGCCGACGGATCAAGCGCATTATCTGACGGGACTGAATCAACGGCTCGATAAACAAGCCCCTTCTAATGTTTTGCCCGCGCAAGTCTTTAATGTATTTGAGGATCTGCCCACCGGTGAGTTTGACGCCCTGTTTACTGCGAACACCTGCCATATTATGCCCGCGGCCGGCGTAGAAGGTTTATTTGCGTTGCTTAGTGCTGAGTTAAGCAGTATTCAAACCGTCTGTATTTACGGCCCATTCAACGAAGGTGGCGAGTTTACTTCACAGAGCAATCGCGCATTTGATGAAAAACTAAGGATGCGCGACCCCGAGATGGGCATTCGTGACAAAGAATGGATTCAAGATCTAGCTAGGCAGGCGGGCTTTACCCATGCGCAAAGCCACACCATGCCTGCTAATAATCAACTATTAGTGTTTCGCAGAGATAACCTAAGCTGATTAATAACTAAATATTTTACTTTGCCCATTGAAAATAAGAATGATTATCAAATACAATACAAAGCATAATCATTCTTATTTACCGCTTATTTAACTAGTAGGGCAAAATATCTAATGAACATGTTTACTAAAAGCAGTATCGCTTTAGCCATTGCGAGCATGACACTCTCCTCTACTGCTTTCGCGCAACAAGACACTGAAACGAAAAACTCAGATCCATCAGAAGACGTTTCTGAACATATTGAAATTACGGGTAGCCCGCTTGATCGCGCAACCACTGCAACAGGTTTACCACTCACTTTGCGACAAACGCCTCAGTCAATCTCAATTATCGATCGCACCTTTATCGATGGTTTTGCGTTAGACACCGTAGCCGATGTCATGCAATTTGCACCGGGCATACAAGCACAGCAGGCCGAGACTGATCGCTTTTTCTTCCGCTCGCGAGGCCGTGATGTAACTAACTTCCAGTTTGATGGTGTGCCTATCGCTTATAACAGCTTCTTTAGCGAAGCGCTCGCAGACTCGGTTATTTTCGAACGTGTTGAAATCGTTCGTGGAGCAACCGGTCTACTGACTGGTGCAGGCGAACCCTCCGCGGCTATCAACCTGATTCGTAAGCGTCCAAAAGCCGAAGATGGCGGCTACGCGAGCTTAGGTATTGGTTCATGGAGCAATTACCGCTTTGAGGCCGATCATTCGCAGACCTTGTCAGAAACGGGTAATGTCAAAGCGCGTGTCGCGATGGCTTACGAGGAAGGCGACAGCTATGTTGATCTATCAGAAAAAGAAAACGCACAAATTTATGCGGTAGTAACCGCTGATTTAACCACTCAAACGCGTTTAACCGCCGGTGCAGATTACAGTGAACGCAACCCGAAAGGCAGTATGTGGGGCGCACTACCTTTATTTTACTCGGATGGCACACAAGCGGACGATCTGCCAGTAAGCACCACCACAGCATCCCCTTGGAACCGTTGGGATCGTCAAAGCACAAACGCGTTCGTACAAGTCGAACACGCCTTTGATAACGGTTGGGATGTTCAGTTTGATGTTGAGCGTCGAGAAGGCAAGATGGATGGCTACCTGCTCTACTTCTCGGGTTTTCCTGACAAAGAAACCGGCACAGGTTTAGGTACCTCGCCTAACCACTATGTCGCCGACCGTGAACAAACATCTGTACGCTTCTTAGCATCGGGGCCATTTGAGCTGTTTGGACGTGAACACCAGCTCACTGCCGGCGCCCTGCACTCAAAACAAACCGTTGATTCAGTATCATACGGCACTAATGACGCTATTACGGTGCCGAGTATCTTTGACTGGGGTAACGGTGTAAAGCCCGTTAACTTTAACCAAACACCGAATTACAGCACCTTTGAGTCGTACAAGCAGCAGGGTATCTACGCGGCTGCACAACTGAGTCTGACTGATGAACTCACGACCATCATTGGCAATCGTTTAACGACTTACGAAACAACCGTAGAGTCACCCTTCTCACCGAGTGACTTTAAGAACTCGGGCGTGAACACCCCTTACTTCGGCATCGTTTACGATATCTCGGATATTATTTCGACTTACGCAAGTTATACGGAGATCTTTAAGCCTCAAAGCGCCATTGATGCAAACTTTGAGCTGGTCGGCCCCGTCGAGGGCTCCAACACAGAAATCGGTATAAAGGGTGACTTCTTTAACGAAGCACTTACCGCTAGTTTTGCAGTCTACAAAGTTAAAGAGGATAACTTAGCCATCACTGATCCCGATGCTGCAGAACCATTACCGGGCACCAACATTTATCCGTCAATAGGTGTCGCTGGTGCAGAAAGTGAAGGTTATGAGCTTGAACTAAACGGTAAACCCAATGACGCGTTAAACATCTTTGTAAGCTATACGCACAATGAGTCAACGGATCGTGACGGTTCAGACTATGCCCCGTTCTTGCCCGAA
This sequence comes from Idiomarina sp. D18, assembly GCF_057748155.1. Taxonomy (NCBI): domain Bacteria; kingdom Pseudomonadati; phylum Pseudomonadota; class Gammaproteobacteria; order Alteromonadales; family Idiomarinaceae; genus Idiomarina; species Idiomarina sp. D18. The sequence continues at coordinate 710,432 of NZ_CM173240.1, read as the reverse complement.
AACATGGTCAAAACCAGCGTGCTATTTCAAGCGTCTGATGCGTTAAAAGTGGGTGTTAACGCGAATTGGCAAAGTGATATCTCGAACCCTGGCATTGGTCCTAATGGTGAAACATTTACTCAAGACAGCTACACCGTGGTTAATGCAATGGCAAGCTACCAACTGACACCTCAGTGGGACTTAAGCTTCAACGTCAATAATCTCTTTGACGAAAAATATTACTCAAGCATCGATTTTTATAATCAAGGCTTCTTCGGTGCAGAACGTAATTTTGAGCTGTCTGTGAAGTACGCTTGGTAAGTTATCGTTTTAGTAAAAGCCGTGCAGTGCGAATTCACACTGTACGGCTTTCAACGAGTGAGTAAACAATTAAAACGTTAAACAAATCTTGCCAAAGTGCTTGCCCGACTCTTCGTAACGGAATGCGTCAGCCAATTCTTCAAGACCAAAGGTCTTATCGATAACAGGTTTCACGCCATTGGCTTCGAGCGCGCGCACAAAGTCTTTTTGATCATCGCAACTGCCCACGATAAGCCCTTGTAAGCGCGCTTGTTTGGCCATCAACTTAGCCGTTGGGACTTCACCCGCACTACCGGTTAATACACCAATTAATGCGATATGGCCGGCAATGGCAACGGCGTTAATTGACTGCGGTAACGTACCAGGGCCACCCACCTCAATAACGTGGTCAACACCGCGTCCATCCGTCAGCTTACGAACCGTTTTACCCCAGTCAGGATCGTCTTTGTAGTTAATAAGATGATCGGCACCTAATGCTTTATATTTCTCGAGTTTCTCGTTCGATGATGAGGTCGCGAACACCGTCGCACCCAGGCTCTTCGCGAGCTGGCACGCAAATACCGAAACACCGCCACTACCCAGTACCAACACCGAGTTGCCTGGTTTGATACCGCCGTCGACCACCAACGCGCGCCAAGCCGTGAGACCCGCCGTAGTTAGCGTTGCCGATTCAGCATGGCTATAGCCTTTAGGTTGGTGAGTAAAAAAATGAGCCGGGCGCACGACCACTTCACGGGCATACCCATCGATACCATCACCGGGCGTTTGCTTAAAGTCGCCCACAGGCGCTGGACCACTTTGCCAGTAGGGAAAGAACGTTGAAACCACAGGGTCACCCACGGCAAACTCTTCAACACCCTCGCCCACGGCCTCGACAACACCCGCACCGTCTGACATCGGAATGCGCCCATCTTCGGTTGGAATAAAACCAGCGGCAACACCATAGTCATGAAAATTCAACGAGCTGGCTTTAACCCGCACGCGGATTTCTCCCGCCGCGGGCTGACCCGGGTCGTCCAATTCAGTAACCTCGATGTTATCTAAACCAAAGGGGTCTTTGAGTTTTAGTGCTTTAATCTTATCTGTCATGTTCGCGATCCTTTAATAAAGGTGAGTACTGAATTGTAGTTTTGATAGCAAAGAATGGATCAGCCTATGCCGCCATTAGCTCAATCCTGATGTAAATCAATTTAATCTGCTTATTTATTAATTGTTTGTGATGCATGTGTTGACTAATTTTTAACCGCCCACCATATTCAAATAATACTCCTGAATACAACAGGGACGCTTAATGAGCAAAGTTATTGTCGTTGGTGCCGGATTGGGCGGCGTTTCAGTCGCTTTTGAGCTACGCGAGAAGCTATCAGCAACCGTTGATATCGAAGTGATTCATGAAGGCAATGAATTTAACTTCGTGCCGTCAAATCCATGGGTCGCGTTAGGTTCCAGAACACGCGAGCAAGTCGTCCTCCCTATTGCGCCGATATTCGATAAACATCACATCGGATTTAACAGCTCAGGCGTAAAACAAATTGATGTGGAGCACAAACGACTCACCCTCGGTGATGGCAGCCAAAAAGACTACGACTTTTTAGTTCTTTGTTCGGGACCCAAGCTCGCCTTTGAACAAGTTTCTGGTGCCGGTCCAGAGCACGGCTATACGCAATCGATTTGCACCGTTGACCACGCAGTAAAAGCACATCAAGCCTTTCAACGACTCATCGACGACCCAGGCCCCGTATTGGTCGGAGCGTTACCCGGCGCGAGTTGCTTTGGCCCCGCCTATGAGTACGTGCTTTCATTAGAGTATGAGCTGCGTAAACGTAAAATCCGTGACCGCGTGCCCATTACCTTTGTTACCCCAGAGCCGTATATCGGTCACATGGGGCTAGGCGGTGTTGGCGATTCAAAAGGTCTGATGGAACATCAGTTTCGAGAGCACGGAATAAAATGGGTCTGTAACGCGAAAGTGACAGAATTCAAGCAAGACAAAGCATCCTTTGAGGTCATCAACGACGACGGCAGCATCAAATCCCAGCAACAGCTACCGTATCACTTAGCGATGTTTTTACCCGCCTTTAAAGGTTCACCGGCCATCGCCGAGGTCCCCGATTTGTGTAACCCCAAAGGCTTCGTTAAAACCGACAAATATCAACGCGCCCTCGCCTATCCTGAAATTTATGCCGCCGGTGTTTGTGTCGCCATCGCACCTATTGAAGAAACCCCGGTGCCTGTCGGCGCCCCTAAAACTGGCCTCATGATTGAATCAATGACGTCCGCTATCGTGGCGAATATTCAATCGACCTTAGCAGAACAACCTGCAACCACAGAGCCCACACTCAGTGCATTATGCCTGGCTGATATGGGCAATACGGGTATGGCATTTTTGGCGGTACCACAAAACCCTCCACGCAACCAAAACTGGACAGGCTCCGGACGTTGGGTGCACTGGGCAAAAATAGGCTTTGAAAAATACTTCTTCCACAAAGTGAAACATGGCACCAGCGAGCCAGTATACGAACGCGTTGGCATGCGCATGCTAGGCGTTAGCCGGTTAAAACCAAAAGGTTAGGTTCGGCGTGACTAAAAGCTCGAATCCGGCGACTGAAGAAATGCCAACTCCTCAGCGATTGGGGAACATCCGAGCGCCTCATTTAATGGGCAAGTAAACGTCGGTGATCATTTCACTCTCTGAGACGTCAGGGAAAAAGCTTATCCGTTCAAAGTAAATCGGAAAATCTCTGATTTCGTAACCTGAATCCGCTAGCCATTGCGTGTACAGAAAGTTCACCACAATACCTATCGCGTCATCGCTGCCCGTATGTCTCACTCGCGCACACTTGCCGGCAGGAATAACACTATCGATAACACCATAGTCATTGGGTTCAGCAGACTGCTCTATGGAGCAACACAGATCAAAGCGGTAGTCTTCCGGCGCCGTCGTATTGGGGTCATCATAAACCAAATTGAACGTTCGACTTTTGCTCGGTGGAAGTCGATTCAGCTTGCGCCACTCTATAAACTTTTGAATCGTTTGCCCCAACCGATTTGGGGCGCCACGATGAGGCATCACAGCAATTGCAATTTCATCAACGTCAATCACATCGACATCAAAGTTATCGGTGTTACTCATTATGTTGTTCCTTAGCGTTAATATGGGGTCGTATTGAGCGTGCCAAGGAGCCCAGTTCGGTGTGTCCCGAAAATCGGATGGGCTTTTGTCAAAATACTTTTTAAACGCCCGCGAAAATGCCTCGTGACTCTCGTAGCCGTTCGCCAGTGCGATATCCAAAATACTGCCATTTTCTCTATAAGCGAGCTGATAAGCCGCCCGTTTAAGTCGCAGTAGCCGCACGAGCTTAATCACAGACATCCCAAAGAATGCCGAGCACTGGCGATGAAAATGGTATTTAGACAAATAGGCGTGCTGACATAACGCATTAACGTCAAGATCGGTATCAAGGTGTGTTTCTATGTAGTTGATCACTTCCAAAAACCGACGTTGATAGTTCGTCATACCGCACATTTCCCCCTCAGCAGGTCATCATTAAAACCCAACTGAGGTTGTCAGGCTTGATTAAAATTGCTCAATTCACAACGTTCGGTTAACACGCTGTTGCCACAGCAGATTGCCATCTAAATCGTGCAGCGTGACACGGTATTCGCCTTCATCAAGGAACAGTGGCCGTTTTTCGTTGGCTTCCGATAAGACTCGATCAGCCACTACATCAGTACCCGCATAATAGGCTTGCAAAATGACGGCCGTACTCGGCGGCCAGCTATCCGTACCTGGGAGAAATGCCTCGCCTAGCAATCGTCGAAAGTAACTCGGGTTATCAGCGGGTGCCATGGGCACGCGGATTTGGGTATCGACCGGTTGCACGCTACCAACATTAAGTACGTTACCGTCATTTAAATACGTGTAGGTTGTGGTCGGGCTTTCATCAACTGGTTCAAAAGCACAGGCGGTGGTATCAATGCTATAGGTTTCATAACCATAGGTGTTATTCAAAAAATCGCCCAGCACACGATAAGTTAACGAGTTTGGTCCGCGCAGCGGCGCTTCCCCGACATGCCCCCAGCCAGCAAACAGCACAAACTTAGCATCTTTGGGCGCTTTCTTAATTTCAGCGACAACATGCTCGGCTTGTTGCTTATCCCTAAACTCAAAGCGCTCTACAAAGCCGACATCTTCAGGCGCTGACTTCTTTGCCTCATAACCAAACACCTCAAAACCCAATTCCTCGGCAGTTTTAATCAAGTTAGACATCATCGGCTCTTGAGAATAAAAGCCGTCTTTACTCCGCTCTTTAGGCTCTAACGCCTCAAAACCAATATGAGAGAAGCCTTGTGCCTTGAGCCACGGTAACCATGTCATCGTAAGCGTTCGTGAAGCTGGATTAAAGTGGTTCTCGTTGATCATAAAAATCGACTCATCAGCGAGCGTCGCCTTTACTCTCGCTTCTCCGGAGATTTTTTCATAATCCCCACCGTCATTACAAAATGGCGCGTTAGAAAAACGCTGTATCAAATCATAGGCTTTATCAGCACGTCCCATAATCGAGTAGACCTGCGCCAACATTTGCGGTTGCTCAGAAAACTGAGACAAGATGTCGTTCACCTCACCCTTTCTTAACTGCTCAGGCAATTGGTCGAGCGACACCTCCTTGGCGTTTATTGATGCCATCAATACAAAGGGTATGAAAGCCAAAAGTAGCGCTGATTTTTTCATGGTAAAGCCTAATTTTTTGTTCTAATAACTTTAAACGTATCACCTAAACCCAAACATCATTGGCGGCCGTTTTACTATCCTCTTCGTCGCCAGTATTTACCACGCCACGAGGTTCAATTAGCAACACGTGAGCTTCATGCTCAGCATAGGGTTTGTGCTCGACACCTTTAGGTACGACATACATTTCACCCTCGGATAACTCTACGTAACCGTCTCTAAAATCAATACGCAACTGGCCCGCAAGCACAATAAAAGTCTCATCGGTATCTTTATGATCATGCCAAACAAAGTCGCCCTGCAACTTGACCACTTTAAATTGATAGTCGTTCATCTCTGCAATGACCTTAGGCGACCACTGTTCGTTAAACAGACCTAGTTTTTCTTTAAAATTGATAGCGTTGTGTGGCATTTGACTTCCTTATTAGTGTGCTTCATTGACTATGCCAGCCGAGTCCCATTGGGTACATCTCTATCCACGGTCGACAGAACGACAGAGCCATCTGCTCGATGCAGTCCGGTCACTAAGCACTCCGACATAAACGGACCGATTTGCTTTGGTGGAAAGTTGACGACCACTAACACCTGCTTACCGAGTAGCTCATCCGGTGTGTATAAGTCAGTGATTTGCGCGCTCGACTTTTTAATGCCAATTTTGTCACCGAGGTCGACCTGTAACTTATAAGCAGGTCTACGCGCCTCCGGAAAAGCTTGAACATCGACAATCGTACCAACACGAATATCGACTTTTTCAAAATCAGCCCAATTAATAGATTCCATAAGTCGCCCTCAGTAATTTTTCCACACGCATTAATGTGTATTTTTACTACGCATCATTGTCTGCATTTACCATATGTAGCTTTAAACCACCCGTATATTTAACAACGTAGTTGTACAGCAAAAACACGACTGCAAATGACAGGTAGGCGAGAATAAACATCAGTATCGGGGATAACAACAGTAGGCCGATTTTCCAAACTAAACCTTGCACGGAAATTGAAATGATATAATCAAAAGAGACGGTCGTCTGAATGCCGAACACGAGAGCAATAAAACCAAATACCGATATAAATAAATTGATTATCAATGCGACAGCAGCAAGTACTTTTGCGCTTTGTTTAACGTCGATTTTTTTGAGCTCATACTCCATTATAATAAACCTTTACATTAATGACCTGTCTTTCAAACTATCTGTTTATACATACTTTGACCAGTTAAAAATCGATAAATCCATTCTCGCGCCAAAAGCGCGAGCTACCTCTATGGGGCAGTCACAAGATTGACACACTCGCTTTATGGCTACATAATTTACTCATCCGATATATGGAATATAAAGATGTAAAATCTTTTTGATCGGACTTTCAACTTAATAGGGATATAAAATGGAGACTGTAAAAAATTTTGTGTAAATGGCTGTTTGCACTGTTAAATCCGATCCTGATACATGATCTCGAATTGCGCCATGGCCGGTTTCCAGTTGCGTATGGGCATCGTCCACTTTTTCGATGCCTGATGCAAGGCTAAGTACAATACCTTCATGATGGCCTCATCATTCGGGAACGACCGGCGAGTCTTGGTAATTTTACGCAATGACGCGTTCAGCGATTCGATGGCGTTAGTGGTGTAGATAGCCTTACGTATCTCCGCCGGGTATTCGAAGAATACGCTTAAGCGTTCCCAGTTTGCCCGCCATGAGCGGCTTATGGTCGGATGCTCTTCATCCCACTTTTCAGCGAACTCTTCCAGCGCCTGCTCTGCTGCAGCGCGGGTGGCAGCACCATAAATTAGCTTTAAGTCAGCTGCGATGATCTTGCGTTGCTTCCAGTTTACGTAACGCATAGAGTGGCGAATTTGATGCACGATGCACAGCTGTACCTGAGTCTTCGGGTAAACCGCTTCAATGGCTTCGGGGAAGCCCTTCAAGCCATCGCAGCAGGCGATAAAGATATCATCGACGCCGCGATTTTTAAGCTCGTTCATCACAGATAACCAGAATTTAGCGCCTTCGGTTTGCGCCATCCACAGGCCAAGGAGCTCTTTTTCACCGTCGGTGTTAATACCAAGCGCCAGGTAGACTGACTTATTTTGAACAACGCCAGAGTCACGGCTGCGAACCACCAGGCAATCAAGGTAAACGACCGGGTAAAGCTTTGCCAGTGGTCGATGTTGCCAGGCCTTTACTTCGTCCATCACCTCGTTTGTAACCTGAGATATGAATGTGGGAGATACTTCAACACCGTAGGCTTCTTCAAGGTAAGCCTGGATATCCCGGGTAGTCATGCCTCTGGCATAGAGCGCGACGATGCGCTCATCGAATCCGTTAAGCTGGCGTTCACCTTTGCGAACCAGTTTAGGCTCAAAGCTACCGTTGCGATCACGGGGAATATCCAGCTCGACGTCACCGTTGGTGCTACGAACAGCCTTCTTGGTTTTACCGTTGCGGGAGTTACCGCTGTTATTGCCGGCCGCATCATTTGGGGCGTAGCCTAAATGGGCTTGCATCTCGGCTTCTAAAGCGCGTTCAGCGACTTTTTTGGTAAGCTGCTTGAGCAGCCCAGCTTCACCTAAAATGTCGTCGGGTGAGTCACAGCCATCAAGCAGCTGATCGATGAGTTTGTCTGATATTGGCATTCTGATATCCTTCTTCGATATTGCTAAGAATGCCATTTACACAGATATTTTTACACTCTCATAAAATGAAAAAACTAGCTTTAACCGCCACACTACTAGCTACTCTCGCCATGACAGGATGTGCTCAACGAATCGCTGACTTTACCTTGGCATCGACTAAAAACGTCGATCTCAATAACGGTCAATTTGCTAAAGGCGAGCGTGTAGAAGGGATCGACACGAAATATATCGTTCTCGTTCCTTTAGGTGTACCTAGCGTGAAAGAAGCAGCCGACAGAGCAATTGAAACCAATCCTTGTGCTGTCGCATTGACTGATGTAACCGCAGACTCCGAAGCATTTGCATTTCTTTTCGGTTATGTGCAATACAAAGTCGAAGGCGATCTCGTAATTGATACGAGCCGCAATGGTTGTAACGTTAATTAAAAACAACTCGTTCCTCGAGAGCCATCTTATTTACGATGGCTCTATTCGTTAGCCTGTTCATCATTGGTTTCCAAAAAAGCCAGGAATCATCCCAGCTTAAAACACCTGCCTTGTGAAGTTTTCTGAGACAACCCTAAGTACTATGGTACTTTATAATCAATGCTGTAAGTGCAGCTGCACCCAAAAGGTCTCTCGTACATGCTAAAAATTATTTTACTCGTTATTGCTCTTTCACCGTTAACTGCGATGGGTTGCTCGTGTGTCAGCACAGCAAAAAGTATTAATGATGTCATTAACGAACATGATGCCATTTTCATGGGAGTTGCGCTTAAAACCGAAAAAACACCAGGTGACTGGTATACCTCATTTTACAAGACAAAAATAAAAGTAGAACAAATTTGGAAAGGTAACGGTATGCCTGCATCTGTTTTCATCAAAACTAACATCGAGACGAACTCGTGCGGCGGGCCTGCTCCTCAGGTTGGCAACAAATTTCTGATTTTTGCCCATAAAACTCAAGATAACTTGTATTTAACAGGTGGTTGCTCAACATTTATGGATCTCAACCAAGTCGAAAAAGATCTCGATTCTCTCAGTTCAGAACAACTGGCTGAGTGGCAATCGACGTTCTCAGAAATGTTTAAAGCAATGGCGAGTGCAGAGAAATAAACAAGTGAATCGCCACTAATTTCCTAGGCACCTCTTAGTTAGATATTGGAGTGGACCGAGAATCATAGACAATTCCTGACTATTATTTGAGCATAGGAGGAGAGTTTATGAACAACCTGTAGTTGCCCCCGCTAAAACGGACAGTGCTAACTTGCCACTTTGAGAGCACGATACTCTCGTGGTGATATCATTTTTAATCCGCTGTGCGGATGGTAAGTGTTGTAATCCTCGAACCAATCACCCAACTGAGCCATCACCGTTGCCGCATCCGGTCGGTCCTTCATGTACACGTAATCACGTTTAAACGTCTTCACGAACGCTTCAGCCATGCCATTACTTTGCGGGCTACGTACCGGCGTGGTACAGACCTTAAAACCGAGTGACTTGGCAAATTGCCGCGTTTCATCGGCAATGTAACAGCTACCGTTATCGGTCAGCCATTCGACTTCTTTTGGCAAAACTGACGTATCGCCAAAGCGCTTCTCAATGCTTTCAACCAAAACATCCTGAACCATCGTGGCGCTAATGCCTTTAGTCGTCGCAACATAGCTCATAATTTCGCGGTCACAACAGTCCAAGCTAAACACCACACGCACTTTTTCTTTGTTCCAACAGCTGATTTCGAAGCCATCAGAGCACCATCGCGTAATTGAATGCAGCATTACCACTTTACCCTCGTGAGCGCGATTATCACCAACGCGGCCAGTATGTTTCGGTAACAACAACTTGTTTAGGCGCATAATGCGATACACGCGCTTTGGTTTCACTCGAGCGAAACCATAATCACCTGAGCGCAGTTTTCGATTCAAATGCGCGGTGATGCGTCGATAGCCGTTCGTTGCACGGCCATCACACAGCTCCTCTATCAGCGGCAATAACAATCCATCTTCTTGCTTGTTATAACGCGCTGAACGGCCCTTTTGTCGTTCATAAATACGCTGATAAAGGTTCGAGCGCGACACGCCTAAGGCGCTTACGATTCGGATGATAGGGAATCGTCCGGTGGCAACAATGGCATGCGCGATATCAACTTTTTTGACTGGGCTATCTCCAGTGCCTCTTTGAGAATTTCCGTTTCCATCGTTTTACGGCCAAGCAGCTGTTCAAGCTGCTTCACCTTCTTTTACAGCGCTTTATGCTCGGCTGCGCTGACAACTTCATCGCCAGCTTGAATTGCGGACATGCCACCGTCTTGCATGAGTTTCTTCCACTTAAATAATAAACTCGGGGTGATACCGTTTTGCCTCGCCACCAGTGACACTGAATAGCCGGGCTGCATGGTCATGGCAACAAACTTTGCCTTCTCCTGCGGAGTATAACGACGACGGCGTTGTTCGCCAGTAAAAATTTCAATGCGCTCCATAGACACTCCTTAAAGATAGGTCTAAGCCTATCGCTTAACTAATGGGTGTCCGTTTTAAAAAGGGGCTAATACATTGAAGCAATGCAAGAATCAAGGACTTTGCAAGCAAACATTTTGTATATTGCGAGAACATCGCAGCCTTTTAATTGATATGAACTATATCAATGTCTTCAATCTTAGTCATCTTTCCAAAAAGCTTATTGTATTCCGCTGACTCAAAACAGTACGTACCGTAGACTGGGTAGTGTTCAGAATTCTGTGTCATTTCGTTAAACTAAGCAAAAAAGAGATGACATATGACCAAAAACAATTTCGACATGGATGCCGCTTTAAAGCAGTTGCGTGAAGGCAAAGACCTCACCGGCAAAGACGGCATCCTGACACCGCTTATTAAACAACTCACCGAAGCCGCGATGCAGGCTGAGCTTGAAGAGCATCTCAGTGATAAAGAGCAATCTAACCGCAAGAACGGTTCGACGTCAAAAACAGTCAAGAGTCCTGCCGGCAGCTTTGAATTAGATACGCCCCGCGACAGAGCCGGCTCGTTTGAGCCGCAACTGGTTAAAAAACATCAGACGCATTTAACCGATGAGCTGGAGCGTAAAATTATTGCATTGTTTTCGCTTGGAACCAGCTATCAAGACATTCGCATGCACATTGAAGATCTGTACGGCATTCATGTCTCAAACGGCACCATTAATGCCGTCACGGATAAGCTTCTGCCGGAGCTTCAGGCATGGCGTGAACGGCCTTTAGAAGCGGTTTACCCCATTGTATGGCTCGATGCCATTCACTATAAAATCAAAGAGAATGGGCGTTTTATCAGCAAAGCTGTTTATACCATTCTAGGCCTCAATATTGACGGTAAAAAAGAGCTTCTGGGGCTTTATTTATCCGAGTCAGAAGGCGCTCATCACTGGCTGAGTGTGTTGACCGATCTCCATAATCGAGGCGTTCAGGATATTCTGATTGCCTGCGTAGACGGCTTAAAAGGCTTCCCTGAAGCCATAGAAAGCATCTACCCGAAAACCGAGGTGCAACACTGCATCATTCACCAAATTCGTAATTCGCTGAAGTACGTGGCCAGCAAAAATCAGAAAGCCTTCATGGCCGATTTAAAATGCGTGTATAAAGCCGCGACGCTATCCGCTGCCGAAAGCGCGCTGGATGATTTAGAAACCAAATGGGGCGATAAATATCCCATCGTTATTCAATCCTGGCGCAATAAGTGGGCGACACTCTCAGCGTATTTTAAATACCCCGACTATGTGCGGACCGTCATCTACACAACCAATGCCGTTGAGGCGGTACACCGCCAGTTCAGAAAACTGACCAAAACCAAAGGCGGTTTTAGCAATGAAGGTAGCTTGCTTAAGCTGCTGTACGCGGGTATGTTAAAAGCAACTGAGCGCTGGTCGCACCCGGTGCAGAACTGGAATCTGACACTGTCTCAGCTAACCATCCACTTTGAAGGTCGACTGGATGGCCACATAGATTTATGAAAACTTGGCTGACACAGAATATTGAACACTCTCGTAGACTGTCACAATCTCCCCAGACAAATATTCCTTTGTTGATTCGAAATCATTTTTGCCAATAAATATTTCAATCGATTCACTTACATTAAATGTTTTTTTACTTTCCTCACTAGGGAATAACAGCACTTTTTGTGTACTGCTGTAGTTGTAAAACGCAATCCAGCCTCGTACACCTATTTTTTTTCCGTCCAATTCAGACTGCAAGGAAGCCAAAGTATAAAAGTTAACTTGTACATGATCCCTTTCTTCGTCGGCTGACACCGACAAAGAAATCATTAAAAAAACGACTCCGAATAAACTTTTTAAAAATTGCATTGTACACCACATATTGTTGTTGCACCGCCATTCCGCCAGGCACCATTTTTGACGTATGCTAAGTCTGTATAACCGTCACCATTGATATCTAAACTTTTCACCAAATCCGGTGCCCGCAGCGCCCCAAATGTGCGCTGCTGGGTAATTGCAGTGCTTGAGGCGTCGTCGGCCCAGTCAAACGTCACCGGCTTCTTGCAGTCATTTATACCGTTAACATTTGGTGCACACTCGGTGACCGATACTAATTGTGCGCCAAAGGTAAGCTGTAGGCTGTTGTCATATGAAAAATCCCACTTCCTAGCCATTTATCCGTCAATTAGGACTCGCACACGATTTAGTTGTGTTGATAAATCAAACGCTTCACCCGCGGAGAAACCTTTTACCGGATAACCCAAATCTTCATAGTCGAACGCCACGGTAATGTAGTGGGATAATGCATCGCCTGTGTGTGCGCCGTATTTTATGGAATCAATGCGCCGAGTCTGGCTTCCGCTCACTACCTGATATTGATAGTCGATACGATTGCTGACACCATCTTCAACGGAACTCAGCAACCACTGGGTTCTAGTGCCATTCTCTGTTTGCGCAACAGCGGCAGAGCTGCCGGAATGAGTACCCGCATTACCCAAATACATCGTATCCCGGGCTTTACTGTGAACTTTAAAATAAACTGGCCCTTTCGCCTGTGAGCCACCATGTGCTGAGATCGTTATGCCAGGCTGTTGATCAAGTCGGTAATCGGAGCCTGGAGCCCCATACACACCTGAAACCAAGTCCAGCCGTTGCCCATCAAGACAGAGCCTATCAGGTGACGTGTTTGTAACGGCACCAATGCTATTGTCGAGTATCGGAGTAGGGGCACAATGCTGAATTTGTTGGAGACCGGATAACAACCAACCGGTACCCGCCACAGATTGACTCAGTTGATTACTATTATAGGTAAACGAGACCTCGGGCTTTACACCACCCCTCGCGGTTGGAAGTGACAAAGGAAGGTTGATGCTGCCCGCTACTTGCTCTGTCACCTTAAATTCTGTCGAGACGCCCCCAGCAGTTTCACCAGCTAACGCGTCCGGGGAAGTAGCGACTAACAGAGAAAAGACAACCCCTAAAGGAACTAGTTTTTTCATAGAGTATCTATGTTATTTTTTTGTTATATGTTCTGTTGTTTTTTTCGTCTTGTCAAGATTACAACACAGACCTAGGAGTCATCTTAGTATTCCCAAGGAATTGCTCGACAAAGTCATGGTGGTTTTTCTCCAACACGGTATCGATAGAAATGGATTTACGGAACAGTTGCGCAATACACTACTAACAACAACTATAAATCAGGGTGAGAAATGAGTAATTCTTTATTTCAAAAAGATGGACTTCTCAGCTTTTACTAGACAGTCTGTAAATCCTCAAAGTACGCCTTTTCAAAGTTAGCAGGCGATACCCCGCCTGTATGAGAACGACGCTTTTTCGGATTGTAAAACATCTCGATAAAATTAAATATCTCAGTCTTCGCTATTCCTAACAATCTGGGTAACGTAATTTCGTCAGAAGCACTTTTCGACTTTGAACCGCAGCTTCGTCATTATGCTGAAAATGGCAGAAAACCTGGAATACTTGAAAAATGCCCTTGCCAAAGTGGACTTCGCTACAAAGATTGTCATGGAAGACTCTAAGTCTCTTTACATCATTCTTAAGTAACACAGTTTGCGACAGTTAATTCAATCAAACTTATACACTTCAACAATCTATCGAGCCTATTCGATCCCGCCTCCGCACCTTATAATTTAAAAGTTGCCGGCCCCTTTTCTAAAAGCCTCATCTAGGTAATCACCCCACCACTGCATCAACTCACGACGGCGCTCAAGGTATTGGGCCCGGTTATAAGCACTCCGTACCTGATTAGGATCTCCATGCGCCAACGCAGACTCGATCAGATCGGGATCTTTACCCTCTTCGTTCATAATTGTGCTGGCTAAGGTCCGTAAACCGTGGCTAACGAGTTTATCTTGGTAACCCATGCGTCTTAACGCCATATTGGTCGTTTGGCTGTTTGGCTGTTAATGGGTGCTTGAGGCTTCCGCAGTGAGATAATTATGTGCTCATACTGCTCGTTTACACTCTCATGTCGTCCAGCCATTGGATCTCGCTCCATTTAGCGCCAGCAGCCTCAGATGGTCTAGTCATTGTTAGTAGCTGCCATTTGATAACCTGACGAGTAATAAACGTAACGTTGGTTTCATGCGAGATGTCCACTTCCAAATGCGCACTGATCACGACAATCGTATCGGGTGCTGGCATCCGCGCTGCAATATCCCGCAACGCGTCGTTAAGGCTACCATCGCTATCGTCTTGCTCTAATAACGCATGGGTCCGCCGCCATGGGCAATGTAGAGAATTTGTCGCATGTTAACGTCCCATGTGTGATCGACACCGGGCAGCTCGGCGAGCTAGTTCCAGTGCTGTTTAAACCAGCCGATCATTTCGTCGACGATTTCTTCTCGCCGAGGTGCCGAGCGATGCCCTAGCCCTTCGTAAATCGAGAGCTTATGCTTAAAGCCATGTTTTTCCAATGACTCATCAAGAGCAATGCTCGATTCGACTCTGACTCTTTTATCTTCATCGCCGTGGATTAGTAAAATCGGCGTATCGTTATCCAGTTCATCGACCCAGTAAAGTGCTGACCGCTGTTTCAGGGCCTCTACTTTATTATCCTTGTAATTTGGGATTCTTTCGCGGTAAACCTTCTCCATTTCTGGTCGGTGTTTGAGCGCTTCTATCAAATCATAATCGCCGGCGTATAACACCGCCGCATCGACTTTCAGCCCTTGTTTCATTGACATCAGTGACTGCATAGCGCCTCGGCTTCCCCCGTAAACCGCAACCTTCTCAGGATTCACTGCAGGAAACTCACTAAACAGCTGAGGCAATGCCAACACGTCCTTAACATCCGCACCGCCAAACTCATCGCTACCCGGCAAACTCGGGTAGACACCACGGTAATTAGTCGCAAAAATAGCAACATCATGCGCTAGCGCGACCTCGAACAAACGCAGGTACACATTGCCAAATATCCAGGCACCAAAGCTCGCGTTGCCGCCGCGATTGTATATAACGATAGGCAAGTCAGACTGACCCGCCGGCGCTATATAAAAGCCATTGACTAACGCATCATCCACTTTATACATCAGCGTACGGCAATCGATAGTGTTTTTATAATGCTGAAACTGTTCTTTGTCCCAGAATGCTTTGTTCCGCTTTAAACGTTCTTTGAAGTCGGCAGTTTTTTTGCTGCTACCGCCCGAAATCAAGCTCATCCAACGGTCATAGCTTGAAAATTTGCCACTAAAGCAAGTGTCCGACTTTAACAAGGAAACGTCTTGCTGAGCTGCGGCTGGAACCGACAATGCGACTAATGCAGTTACGCACACGGCAGTAAAGAAGTGGGTTATTTTTATCATTGTCATTTGCCTGTGATTGTACGAAAAAACTCTTTAATCAACTTAACGTATTTTTAATAAACCACAAGTCATTGAATACCTTTTCCTTTAATGGTTTAAGTTATATTTTTACCATGAAAGGTGTCGGGGAGTCTCAGTCCTTACCATTCAGTGGCTTTGGCTTTATAACAACGAGCGGCCTAACACCGCTATCGGAGGCATTCCGCCCAAACACTTAACGCAAGCGGTTCATTAATTCTACGAATAACTGCTGCTTAAAATGGGGGGATTGCACTTTGACCTAACAGCAGTGCAAAGTGAAACGTTGGTATCTTTTCCTGTAAAGGTTAAATGCAATACCGCAAAGACGTTGGTTCACTCTCAAATCGACCGTTGGATAGAAACTCATGTTGACGACAGCGGCATCTTTTCGTTTGGCGATTTAATTCAGCCTGAACACCCCAAAATGTTCTGGATAATGGTAAACCTGCCCGATGTCCAGATCGAGAAAGCTCGCTACTTTCTGTTCAATGAAAGCACAATCCAAAAACTGATCGTCGAGAGGTTCCTCGTCTTTATAGAGCGTCACAACTACCGCCGCCCTAACGGTGGTTGCTCAAGACCAGCAATCCTGACCGTTAGAGAACTACTCGAGTTCGAAGACAACTGGGCTGTGCTGGATTCGTCGTAATTCGTAATTTTTTTGTTAAAAGTCACTTAAATACTTAGCTAGTCTATACTAGTAGAGGTTTTCCTAAATGCTATTGAATTAAATAAGGGTTCTACCCAGATTTTACGGACACATCCATAAAGAGGCATAATGTGCCCATAAGGAGTGTTCATGACCAAACGAAGAAAATACAGTACTGAATTTAAACGAGAAGCCGTTGAGCAGACTCGACAGCCCGGAGTCAGTTGTCGACAGGTTGCACTGGAAATTGGTGTTAACCCAAATATGCTGTCCCGATGGAAACGCGAGTTAGAAGAGGCTCCTGGTAGTGCTCACAAAGGCTCAGGCACGCCACGCGACGAAGAGGTTGCTCGGCTTAAGCGCGAGTTGGCCCGGATAAAAAAGGAGCGTGATTTTTTGCGCGAAGCGGCAACGTTCTTCGCAAAAGAGTCGTCCTGAGATATCAGGCGATCGAACGTTGTCGCGAACAGTTTCCGATACGCTTAATGTGCCGTTGTATGAAAGTCTCAGCCAGCGGCTATTATGACTGGGTAAATCGCCAACCGTCGCGTCGTGCCGTTGATAATGAACGATTGCTGACGCGTATTAAAGAGATCCATGAAGATAGCGGCGGTATTATTGGTGCGCCGCGCATGCATGAAGATCTTAAAGAAGAAAAGGAAACGGTCAGTCTTAATCGCGTTGCGCGATTAATGGCATTGCATGGGTTACAAGGTTGGCCGCGCAAAAAAGGGCGTGGTCGCAAAACACCATCTCAGCGCCCGGATGGTATTAAAAACCACCTGGGACGAGACTTCAAAGCCCTTGAGCCGAATACCAAGTGGGTAACTGACATAACCGAAGTGAAAACGGACGAAGGAAAACTTTATCTGTGTGTTGTGCTGGATCTGTTTAACCATGTCGTTGTCGGCTGGTCAATGCACCACCGGCAGGATAGAAAAATGGTTCTGCGAGCGGTGGAGATGGCAGTCTGGCAACGTCCTGAGGCGACACAGGCAATACTGCATTCGGATCGTGGAACGCAATTTACCAGCGGCGATTATCAACGGTACTTAAAAAACAACGACTTATTGGGGAGCATGAGTGCTGTCGGACATTGTGCCGATAATGCGGCTTGTGAAGGCTTTTTCGGTATGCTCAAACGCGAGCGCGTGAACCACCGGAAATACCGAACCAGAGACGAAGCTCGTGCCGATATATTTTTTTACATCGAGCGGTTTCATAATCCAAGAATGCGACGTAGAGTAGCGAATCAAGACAGGAAGTTTACAAACGTTTTAAACCGTCCGTAGAAACGGGGTAGAACCCTATCAGCACCGCTAGGATCAGGCATCACTTCACCAGGAGTAACGACAGCGTCTTTCAGCATAGACTTTTGAGATAGCAGCCTGTGGAGGTTCACATCAAATGACTCAAATTCAGGGTGATGCAGAATCGGTACGTATATATTCACATCTTTTTTCTGACCAATACGAAAAACCCTATCCGTTGCCTGAGCCTCTTTAGCTGGATTCCAATGTCTTTCGAAATGAATTACATTATTTGCGCCTACAACGGTCAGTCCAACACCAGCAGCGACAGGAGACATAATAATAATATTGAAACCTTCTCGGGCCTCAAAATTATTAATCATAGACTTACGACTTAACGTACCTTTTTTCTTCACCACCGCTTTCGCATCGCCATTTATCACATGCAGTGGGCCTAAACCAAAATAACTGCCCAAAGCGATACTCAGAAACCGCTGCAAGCGTTTATTAACAGCAAAAATAATACATTTTTCCTGACGCGACTCAATATCGCGTAGAACTTCAACCGTATTAGCCATTTTGGCAGACTCACTGAAGAGCATTTCGGTCTCTCGCTTGGATTTGGGCGCATCTAAACGCCCACTATCCACCAACCGTGGATGTAACGAACTGTCACGAAGACGCATTAAAGTGGTAAGTACATGAGCGTCCTCTTCATCAAGCTGCGCTTCAATTGCTCCGTCGTAAACTTTCTGTTGATAGGCTGGCATGACAGCTGATAACTTTGGCTCGAACTGCCATTCGGTATTCTCAATGCCGACCAGCATATGTTTTTTTGGAAGCCCTTCTAAGTTATCTTCTTTGACTCGACGCAACATTAGTGCACCAACCTTGTCCCGTAATTTCCTTCCTAATGTGGCTCTAACACTGTCAACCTCGTCACCAGCAGCTTGAAGTATCGGTGTAATATAGGTTTGCCTAAATGTTTGATATGATTCAAGGTATCCGGGACAGGCCGTATCCATTAAGCACCAAAAGTCAGCAAGACTATTTTCTACTGGTGTACCGGTGGCTAATAACTTGAACTTTGCTTTTAAGCCTTTTGCGGCTCGAGTTTGAAGTGCATTTGGATTTTTTATATTTTGTGCTTCATCAAATACCGCCAATCCCCAGTCAATCTGAGAGAGTGAAAACTGATAATCACGAAGTGTTTGATAGGTAGTGATTACAAGCCTCTTGGGCAAATCTAAACGTTCAGGTCCGTGCGTTTCTCCAAACTTTAGAGAGTATCGAGGCTCGAAGGTTTCTGCATCAAAGTTAGACGCGTTGGTTTCTGTACTGCCATCACGGAAACGGTTTAAATCTCCGTCTGACTGCAGGATAACAATATCTCGAAAAGGGGACTCATAAAAGGTTTCAGTAACCTCATCTTTCCAATTTTCCAAAAGACCCAATGGCGCAACAATCAATGTGGGTCGACAAGTTTCTTCACTTGCTTGGCAAAGTCGGTAGTAATGCTCTACCGCAGAAAGCGACATAAAGGTTTTTCCTAAACCCATATCGTCAGCTAATAACGCGCCATTGACTAACTCTTTGTTTCGCGCCATTTCTTCGAGTCCAAGAATCCACTTAACGCCGGTCAACTGGTGCGGAAATGGCTCTCTTTTGTGGTTACTCCAGTCGAGTTCCTCATCGTATAGTACATCGTTAAGTGCTTCTTCAACCAGTTTTGATGGGCTATCCAATTCGTCGTCATTAAGTGCGATATCTATAACTATAGGACCATCATCATGATGTTCCTCGTTCTCATGATTTTTGTTTTCAGCAGGATCTTCGTTCTCTTCCTGTTCATCACTACCCTGCCGCTGAAATTTTTCCTCTAATCGAGTCAGTACTTCTTGAGTCCCTGATTCACTGCCTATATCGTAAATTTTTCCCTGATATTCGATTTCAGTCGCTCTGGTGACTTTGGCGTCGCTAATTAATTGCGATAGCTGCTTATAGTCTTCCTCTGTTTTAACCGTCTTAGTTATAGCATTTATGGAAAGTATTTGCCCCGATGAAGCACTTTGCCCAAACCAATCAATGCCGGATTCATCCGTTTCACCAAAATATGCATGCTTGAATCTCGTCGCCCCACGCACTCTGAGAGCAAATCCGACATCTAAATCAACCAAAGATGCATCCAAAAATGCTGAAGGAGCTTTTAAGAACTGTTCAACCTGCGCCTTGGGAATAGCGCGGTGGCTTATAATCTCTTTGGCGGCACGTGCTGTCTTCTCGTTGAACAAGATGATTTCGTTGCCTACTTTTAGTGTACGTCCATTTTTGGACTCCAGCTGCCCCAAAACTTGTTGGATTTTATCGTGATCCGCTTTTTGCCCCATACTTGGAGTGAGAGTAAGGTTGCCAAAATCATCCAACACAGCCTCTACAGCTATTTTATCTGGCACATGAATATCAAGTTTATCAAAATGGCTAAGAGCTAATTTTGCCCCTGCCTGTTGAGCTTTTTGTAAGGCATAAAGCAAAAGTAAATTGTCAGACTCACTTTTTGCAGACTTCTTGTGTTCGCTTAAAGCTGAAAACACATCATACATTGCTTTTGAGATAGTAAACTTAGAGTTTCCGAACGCAAGAATACTGCCTGTTACACTATATGCTGCCGTCATGCGATTAGCGGGCGACTCAACGCTAACCTCTAGTCTAAATGATGAGCCTCCCGTTGTGCCCTTGATATCAACGCTAGCGTTGCCATCCCACCGTTCTGGCAGTCTAAGCAATTGGTGGACATCTTCGTCCAAGGCAGCCACAACTTCATGAGGGACAATAAAGCCATTGGGGATTAATTCGGCATTACCTTCTTCAGCAAGCATCTGTAATGCAACGTATTGAGCTGTAAGGTACTCATCCGAGTTACCACTTTTAATGTTATGAAATAGGTAATCTTTACAGTAAAAATCGATACTATCTTTGCTAATATCGAAATCAAAGTTGGCACCAGCCTCCTCTATACTGAATAAAGATGAAATCCATTTTTTCATTAACCTACTCCATACAAACGCTTATAGACACTGTAATCCTCTTCGCCAAGAACATCAGAAGCCCTGATTTTAACGCCCATCTCTTGCAAAGTATTAACTGCTTTATTTTGCCATCCGAAAGTATCATTAGAATGATGAGCAAAGAAATCGTATGCCTCACAGCCATAATTAGACATTTTGTGATTGAGCCCACCGGTCAACTCACGATAGGTGACACTTTGCTTTCCAAAATGAAGAACTGGGGCTGACTCATGTAACTTTTTATAGAACCATATTTTACAGTTATGACTCCCTTCAACCATATGACCGTTCGGTAGCTCAGCATAAATTACTGATATATCACCGCTTTCAACAATTGAGTAGTCTGGAATGTGATCCTTTCTGTAGTTACTTCTAATGTATTGATCGGCCTTTTTCGATAAATACAGCTTTGTATGTAAGATAACGCCAGCTTCTTGCATTCCTTCTAGAAAGTTTTTTCTCGCAGGGAACATGCGCATCATGTCATCATTCCAGTGGCTTTGTGAGTAATCTTCCAGTGCCTCTAGGAACAACTTGAGATCCAATTTAGACAACCAGCCCTGTACTTTCTTTTGTTGCAGCTCAGTTAACTGGCTCCACCATTTAATAAAGCGACGATGATTTTTTGGAACACGCGGGTCACCAGCAATAGCAATAACAGCATTTTGCCAACTTTCATGAACATCCCTCACAGGTGCTCTATCGATGAGAATTTTTAATGCGACATGACCAATCAGATCGTTACTATCATAACGAGTGTTTGCGACTTCTTCCTTGCTGATTTCATCGAGTAACTCATGCGGTTCATTCACCGGAATATTCTGAAGCTGCTCTACAAAGTAGATCGACTGAGAGCGTTTCACAAAATCACCCGTAGCGTAATGATCAAGCCCCCAATGTTTAAGCTGCTGATGAAATTTTACTTTACGGTCTATTGCCTGCTTTGCCAAAAAAGTAGGTCCATCGATACACAATATTTTTTCTTCTTCATCATGGCTTAATCCCTTGCGCTTTCGCTCTTTGAATAGCCAATCACCGATTTCATTCGGCTCGTCTATCGAATCAAAGTCACTCAGGAAAAATTGAAATAGTGACTCAATAAAGAGGTTGCTTCCGTTCGGCAAAACTGTTTCTACGGAAGCGAGTAAGTCGCTGCTGATAAAAACCCGATTTCTCAGGTTTTTGCCGGCAGTTAAAGCTATAGATAAAGCTCTAATATCAAACCTGGTTTCGATTTTAAATAAATCGAATCTATTACGGTTGATAAGTTCACAAAGCTTAATCCAGGCTACTTCGAACTTAGGATTATCCGTACCGGCCTTACGAGCAATTAATCTTTGCTCCTCTGTTAACTGCTTCAATACTTTTATATTACTACGGTATGTCTCATCACTTAAAAAAAACCTCATCACTAGCTCCACACACTCAGCGCACTCTAAACATCTTTCGCCTTTTCATAATCCTCGAGTTTAGGTTTTTTGACCGTAAAGCGTATATCAATACGTCTATTTTTAGCTCGTTCTTCTTCGGTGTATTCATTTAAATCAACCCGACGAGTATCCGCATAACCACTGACTGAAAATAATAATTGACCATTGAAGTTTTTTAACGCGTTTAAGCTGGGCTCTACTGGGATTTCTGTTTGCCACAGTTTCCAGATCGATACAGCTCTATCGGTCGATAATCCCCAGTTACCCTTCCCTCTGTACCAGATTCCATCGCTATCGGTATGCCCTTCCACAAATACTGTATCCAAATACTTCCATCTTTCATCGGTCGTTATGGCTTTATGCAGCGCCATACCTATTGCGCGTACTTCCTTTTGCGTTTGTTCATCTTCTGGTAAAGTATCCTTTCCTGATTCAAATGAAAGCGTACTGTCAGGTATTCGCAATACGGTATCGTTTTCCACGATTTCGACATGAATATTTTGCTTAGCCAACTCTTCCTTTATATCTGTCAAAATGTTTTCACGTGTTTCCTGAGCTTTCTTAAGTTCTTCGATACTTGCGTCGATTTTTTCTGACTTTTGAGTTAGCTCAATAATTAGTGCGACTGCTGCGAGTATAAAAATAACTAGTAATCCTGACATCAAGTCTGAAAACGACATCCAATAGGGATTTTCCTCGTCAACCTTGCTTCGCTTCCTTATAAATAAACTATCCATGGATTATCCCAGCTTCACTTGAATCTCATCAACAACACTAGATAAAGCTTTTACCGCATTATTCATCTGTGCAGAGTAATCAGTAACAGACTGAGACCAGACCTTAAGGTGTTCTGTTGTCTGACTATTCGCCTGAGAGGCGTAGTCCTCAAGCATTTGCGTCATGTTATTACTAAGATCTTCGACTTCGCCTTTTAGGTCCCCGATAAACTCTCTCTGCGCAGTTTTAAGCTCGCTAAATGTAGAGCCAGCACTTTCTATCAATCCGTTAAGTTGATTTGTCAGTTCGCTGAATCGTCCAACATCCGACATTAAGTCTTCTCGCATTTTCTCCATTCTTTGAGCGGTAGTTTGGTTTTGACCTGCCAAATCAGCAGTGCTATCCACAGCTTCTTTAATAGCCCCTGACAACTTATTACCCGCCTCATTTACATGAGAGCTCAGTACTTTCATATGGTCAGCGGAAGTGCGCAACTCTGTCGATGATTCACGCATAGCTTGCGTTGCCTGTGCGCTGGCCTCCACCGACGAATTAATACTGTTTTGTAAGGTTTGGCCTTGTGCGATAAGCTGTTTGACCGTGCTCACCTGCTCAGAAACAGACTGTTCGACTGAGCGGAGGATTTCATTAGATAGATTTGAAATAGCGTGAGTTTGCTTTTCAATTCTCTGATTACGCTCTGTTTCCAGAGCTGCAGAACGTTGTTCACGCTCGTCGAACGACTTAGTGAGACCTTTAAGTTGTGATTCAACGTAATTGCTGAGGGTTTTCCCTTGTTCTCGAGAGTTAACAACTAACTCGTCAACTTGTTTCCTAATTGTGTCGACTAAATCAGCGTCACGTTGAGCTGATGCTTCCTCTCTAATTTTCATTTGAGAAGAAAGTTCACCTATTTGCTTTTCAACAAATGAAGTAAGCTTTTGATTAATTTCTTCAGACTGAGAGGAAAGATTATTAACTTGGTTAGATATATCGGCAATTAGCGCTTTTTCTCGCTCACCTGATTCAGCTTGAGACTTCTGTAGCTGTTCCACAAAACCACTCATTGTGGACTGCATTGCTTCAACTGAGGCATTAACTTTCGAGGATACATCATCTAAAGCCTGACGCTGTTGATTTCCAGCTTGACCAAACCCTTCCATGAAATTCTCAAGAAGGCCCTCTAGAGCCTTTTGATTACCCTCAGATGTTTCATCAACGAGTTTATTTATCGCGGGAGCCATTATTTCAGAAAGACTAGTTTCAAGACTTGTCTGTATTCCCTGAGTCGCTGTAACGAGAGCTTCTTGCATTTTCTCGCCTATTTTTTCAGCTAAGCCTTGCAAAGTATCACGAGATTCAGAGCTATTGTCTGAAATTATCTGCAACTGTTCTTCAGGACGAATCCGCGGAAACAGCCAATCCACTGTATACTCGATTTTACGAATTTTACGTCGTGTTTTTTGCTCTAACCATTTTTCGCCAAAATTAAAAAAAACGCTAAGAGCAACGCCCCAAACAGAGGTCAAAAACGCGACCTTTGCACCATCTACAACACCAGCGACGCCGTCTTGCATCTGATTTACGTTTACTCCTGCGCCTAACTCAAGCTGACCTAAACCTAACTGAAGACCAATAAACGTACCTATAACACCAAGTGCTGTTAAAAAGCCTGGAACTGCCGCCACCAATCGGTTTTCGGTAACGCCGCTAGCTAATGTGTGGGAATTAAAAAAATGCGCGGCATCTAGAGTGTTTCGGACTTGAACAGTATCCCCTTGCTTAATCTCGACAAGAGTTTCATCAAACTCCATCCACAAGAAACCGATGTCTTTATCCCTTAGCTTGGCCTCTTCCAATAAGTCTGTTCGCTTGGCTGCGATCTTTTGTCTATCCAAGTCTTTAAGGAGCCCCAACAGCCAGTTTAGTCTATGTTTTGTTCTGAAAAACTTGACGAGAAATATTGTAGTAGCGACAAAAGTTACTAACCACAGAAAAACAACAAAGAGGCTACTCAATTCCAATCCTGTCTCGGGAGGGACTCTTAATTGCGTAAGATCAGGAAGTAACCAAGAAAACTCCATTTGTTTTTCATCCATCATCTTTTAGTCCTTTATAAGATTCATAACTTCGATGCCAAATTATCAACAAATCATACTATGAGGTTTCTAATATTTAAATTGATTTTTTAAGATACAAATTTAATATTACAAACACGATCAGACCCCTTCCTCGCGCCAAAGGCGGGAGCTACCCAAAGGCGCGAGAATCCAAAAGCGCGAGAGCCCCAAAGGCGGGAGATTCCGAAAAGCGGTGAGATACCCGGAATCAGAACATGCCCAAAGCACGCGAGGCCAACGAGTGGGCATAAAAAAAGCCGCTCAAGTGAGCGGCTTTTTATGGAATTGGTGGAGCTGGCGGGAGTTGAAAAATTCATATTTATTTATACCTCATAAACTTACAGGTTAGTTGGTAAATCGCTTTCTGGCCGACAATTTAATGCACGTGGCCCTTTATCTGTATTTTCAACTTCAAAACTTAAAACTACGCCCTCGACTAAACTTAAATCATCACCTTCGAAGTTGTCAAAAAATAAGAATACGTCTTTTCCTTTTTCCCTGCGAATAAAACCGTACCCTTTCGCAATGTCATAGACTTTTAATATACCAAACTCTCTAATAGCCATTTCACACCCACAATTCAGACTTTATACTCACTTTTTTTCGGACACTATTCATTTGCTTCATCAGAGACTTAGCTATGCTTTTATCACTTCTAGTAGCAATGTTTATCTGATACATCAATTTATTAAAATTCTTTGTCTTAGCTGGCTCACTTCTGAGTTTGTTTTTATCAACCTTGCTAACAAACCTTTTCACATTGTACGTCAGTGTTTCTATTTGATCCTTATTGTACTCAGGTAATACCTTTCGTAGCCTTTCTCTCATTTGTTTAGACTGACTATGATTGAGTCTTTTCATTTTGGCAACTTTACCTGATGTTTTATTCCAAAGTTCATGATAAGCAACGCTACTAGGATTTTTTTCATATTCTTTTTCACAGATATAAACGAGTTGTCGAATATGTCGACGCTCTTTCTTTCTCAGACGCGGAGTCTTGTGCCCAACCCACAATCCAGTTACTTTGAAGTCTTTATGGCTATGATATCGTCGATTTTGTATCCGCTTTTTACTTTCGTTACTCTGTAAATCAAACTTCTTAAAAAGTCCTTTAACTTGCTCCACACAGAGAGTCAGTTCTTTTTCAGATAACTTATTCTTAGAAGATAAAGTTACGTCATCTAATAACCTTGTGTAATTAACTCCAAAGCGATTTCTTAGACGAGAAACTACTCGGTATTCAGAATTAAAAAAGACAAGGTTGGCAACATAACTAGATGTACATGCACCTTGAGGAACTCTGCCCTTGTAAGTCACAAGCTGTGTAAGGATTCGAGAGACATCGACAGGAAAATCACACAATTGAGTGAAAATTTCACGAACATATTCTTCTTTTATATTATCGTAAAACCCTGTGATATCGAGGCTAATCAAATCGCAAGCAGCAGAGTGTGACTTAGCATTCTGCACGAAATCTCTAGTATTTTCCTCGTCTCTTATAGAGCCTTGCAGATAGCTTGGAAAAACAAAGTGTTCAAAAATTTGGTGGTTTATTCGCTTTTGGATTTTCTTTAAATGATATTTGGGTTCGTAAACCTGACGTTCTTTATTACCGCTAGCTATTAAAAGGGGTGTGTAGGAATCTTTAACTTTAGCAGCGAGATTTTCAAGTGCGCTTTGATTGACACCCAGAGTTTTAGCAAGGGCATCAATGCTACCAATAGATTTTTTTGGGTACTGGGGTTTATCCATAAGCTCATTCTACTTTCCCTGAGGTAATAATGAAGAACTTATTTTATCCTGTTAGAAGCTTTAACACTCCATCCAGGACGGACATTCCAAGAAGAATCAACCCTATCGGGATATTTCCTCCTTTTGGTTTGTCCCTCTCTCCTTCGCGTTTATATTCACCTTCACTATCTCTAGTTAGGATGTCATTTCTTTTCTTACTGCAACAAATAGCTAAGTCTATTTTCAAGTTAAAATGCACGATGCACCTCCATTTTGGTTATACCCGACGTGGGCGCTAGACCAAATGGTTACTTTCTTTAGAGCATACACACAGAGAGAGTAAGTTCTTCATTTTTATGCTAGACAACTGTCGCATCTTATGCGGCAGCTTGTCGGGCGCGCGACGCGTGCCTTTGAGGAGCGCACAGCTGTTGGTTGCCCGGTCAAGATCCTCACGGATCGCTTACTAAAAAGTAAGCATCGACCTCTAAATAACTTAACTACTTGTTTTAAAAGAACTACGCGCGGGCGAAATACACCCGTGTAAACAAGAAATTAACAGTAAATATTGAGTAAAGCAAGCCTAAATATTTATCCACCTGCCATAAACCTGCCTAATCATTCCCCAATCTTTGTGCCCAAGCTGGACCGCCACCCACATAGGATTGGCTCCTTCTGATAACATCGTAGATGCATAAGTGTGCCTACAACTATACGGTTTTGAGTACCTCACACTAGTTTTGCTTAAGGCTTTAATCCAAAACCTTTCTCGAGGAACTCCCTCATAACTCCACCTTTCAAGCGTGCGGGGATCAAGAAAAACAAATTCGGACTCATGTCCATAGCCCTTTATTCGTTCTAGAACCTCTTGGGCTCGTTTTGAAAGCTCATGATTTCGGTTACTTCCTTTAGTCTTTGTACCAGCCCTACGCCCTTTCACTATAGATTCGCGAATGAAAATGACTTTTCGTTCAAGATCTACATTTTCCCAGCGCAAACCTATCTGCTCTCCAGTGCGTAGCCCTGTCCAAAACGCAAATTCATAAAAATCTCTTGCGTAACCCTCAGGCAATGCAGACAGTATTTTTGCGCGTTCTTCGGGTGTAAATGGCTGAACTTCTTTTGTTCGGTGTTTTAAGCGTTTAACCCGCTTCATTGGGTTCTGGTCGATAATGTCATCGAAAACAAGGAAGTCGAATCCCTGACTCAAGAGCGAATGAACCTCATTGACTGTTTTAGCACTAATCGTTGCTGTTCGTTGCCATTCTCTAAAAATCGAGGGTGTGAAGTCATCTACAATTACTTTTCCAAAATTTGGGATAATATGGTTATCCATCCGACCTCGATTGGCTTTCTCAGTACTGAACGCCCAATATCTGTAACTTTGTTCATACCATCGAGTCATCATTTGCTTTATGGTCATGTGAGCCGCTTTGTTGTCACTGAGCTGAAAAGCCTGCTTCGACTCTGGAAACTCTTTTATGTAGTCGAACTCACCGAATTGGATCATGATTTTGACCCGCTCCAACTTCTGATGGATGCGCTTTAAATTGTCCAGTGTCGGCTTGACACGTAACGTTTCACGGCAACGCTGATGGCGATACATAAATTCCATACGTACTGCATTTTTGCCAGCATAAATACCTTTATATTGAGTCTTTTCCATAACGAATTTTAACCGTTAGTTTCTATCCAGCGTTCGTATGCTTCAAGGTTAATAAAGTAGCGACCATTCACCTTTTTATATTCTCGTGACAGCATCCAGCGCCCTTTTTGAATCAGCGCATAAACAGCTTTTTGAGTAAATCCAGTTAGCTCACAGAAGTGACCGAGTAATACCCATCGTGGTTGATTCATGATTGAGTCTCCTCTTCATCCAGCTCAGCCTTCCGCTCAACTTTGTGACGACCCATCACGATATCCCAATATTTACCAATCACCTTAGATGCTCTGTAACCCACATTTCGTGTACTTAGCTCTGTTTCCTCTGGACAGATTTCCTCATAAGACAAGCCGATAGCCTTTTCATATTTCTTCATCGTATTAGAGCTATGAACCATTCTAAGTACGCGCCAGCCATACCGCTGACCAATAACGATAGCTCCAATAGCTGTTTCGATTGTGCTCACATGCCCTTTAAATTCAGCTATTGAACTCTGTAAGCGAGCGTTTTGTTCATCCGTCAGAAAGTCGAACATAATAGTTAACCTCATATTTGATTTAACTTGATATTAACTATATAACCTCAAATTAAATTACTGTCAAACATGAGATTAAAATTTTCTACTCTGGAATGTGCTCTTCTACGTATGAGCCACCTAGCTCTCTACGTGTAAATTGACGTAAACCATCGTGAAACTTGACGACAACTTCAATTTCGTCGTTCATCGCCAATACACCTACTATCAGTCCAATGTCCTCAAACTTAGGTTGTTCGATACCTGCACGATGGATCGCCATGTGTATTAGTGAGGTTGCTTCTTCTAAGTCAAATTCTAGTTTTTGAGTATCGTTTAAAACTGGTTTTTGCTTCATTTTGATGTTCCGTACAGTTATTTACACAAGTCCAAGGTGACCACCGTTTCCTCTGCATGCCGCCCTGGCGGGCGGCGATGCATCGGACTGCGGTGGTGACGCAATAATTGTCCAGAGCTTAGTGCGCGTCTTTCTCACTTTTCCCGCATAAGCTAAGCCCTTAACCACCTTGCTTTTGGGCTCTCCGTAGCGGTTTACGTTTTCTGACTGTCCAGCTTCGATGATTTCACCTGTCGAGCGATTAAAGGACTCTGACTGCTCATAGTAAGGTTTAATCGTTTGCGTTCTGCTTGAAACACTAACGCCGCCCACCGCTTCACAATAAGTTGCCCAGTTGGATGCATCAGCCGCTAACCTTGCGGGTTCTATAAGAGGATCGAGAGTTTCATCACGAAGTCTTCTAAGCTCTCGGTAAACAGTGACACTTGCTCCACCAAATTGCTGGAATTGTCTAATGCTATGAGCACTTGCCCAAGCTCGGGCGCAGTCGGTGGCATGTCTGCTCACACGCCTGCATCCCTCGCCCTCTGTATCTAAGCCAATCATATTTTTAGCGAGATACTTGGCTAGGTAGGATGCAGATGAACCTTTAGCGCGATCGATATCGATAAAATCAACTCTGCGCTCTAGTGCGCCGCGCTCGTTCGGTGACTCTTGCAGAGCGTAATGTTTAATGATCCGTTTTACTTGCTTTAGCTCAGGCTCTTCACAATGAACGATTAAATGCCAATGCGGCGTTCCGTCGTGGTGCGGTTCAACAACCCGCATGCCGTATATATTTACGTTGTCTCGTTTAAGTTTTGCCCTAACTCGTCTCCAAACCGTATTGAGGTGCCTTTGACACTCTCTTACCGTTTGACCATTATATTTTTGGTTCAAGCTCCCAGAGCGCGAGTGAGTTGCGTGCATATAGGCTGGACAGGTTAACGTTACCATCATCGATGCGTGACCATAACGCTCGGCTAGTTCATCAAACCCTTTAACCCTTGTAATCCATTCGTAGAACAGGATCTGTTTGTTGGTCGTGTTATGTTCAGAAATTTCTTTTAGTGAAACGCGCTCGCCGTCTAAACTCTGAATAAAGTGCCGCTCTAAAAATTCGTTGGATTTTTGTTCAGACTCTCTGAAACGACCGTATGTAAGATCGCCGCAATACTTCGCTCTTCGATTAGAGACTAAGCCAATGCACCGTTCCAATTCGGATAGTAGCTCTTTACTACGTTTTCTGATTTGGCTTTTCCAGAAACGCTTATCACGCAGTCTCGTTTTAATTTCGTTCTCGTTGTAGTGGGATAAATCGAAACCATATCGTTTTGCTTTCGTGTACGAAGTTGACACGGTGAGGTAACGAAATTGAGTTACTAGCGTTTCGGCAAGTGATTCGTGTTGGCGTTCGTCGAGCAAGTCGAAATCAAGAAGTGACGAAGCCTGTTTAATTGAGCGAAGAAAGTTTTCTGCCGATATGGCATCGAAGTAATCGAAATTACGTAAGATGCGATTCAAAAAATGAGTTGAGTATGGTGTTGCGAGTTCACCAAAATGCTCACCAAAGTTGTCACCCCGTTGGCAAAAGTTGGCATCAGGTTGGCAAAATGGAGCGTATTTGAGAGCAGTCGAGCGTAATTTACGAACAGAACGTGTGACGCTGGAAAGCTTGCCACGCTTGGGATAGGGAGAAGCGGCGCGCGATGCGCCGCTATATAATGTGGTGGAGCTGGCGGGAGTTGAACCCGCGTCCGCAATACCTACATCCTCGGTCCTACATGCTTATTCAGTCTTTTTATTAACCAGCATGACGCCGACTGACAGGCTTCAACTACTGGCGAGTCCGATTAAGTTTAACGCTTCAGCTCCGGACAAAGCATCCACGCGAGTCTACCTTAGGTCGAGCCATCCTGATCCAGTCTCGTAGACAAAGCGCTGGGGGACGGGCTTAGCGGGTTATTAAGCCGCTAGAGCGTAGTTGTCGTCGTTTGCAACTATAACGTTGAGGCTTTTTACGAGGCCAGCCTCACCTCGGCATGCACCTTGGGTTTCGTGTATCCCGTCGAATCCAGATCAGCCCCAAAGCAAAGTACATTGTACCTGATTCGCGCGTGTTGCGCTATCTCTTAGACAGCGCAACCGCCGAAATATTAAGCACTTAACAAATTTATTTTACAGTTCCGCGTTATGCGGCCATAAACAATACTTTTTCAACCAGCTTTTTGATACCTTCATCGGCATCGAGCAGGCATTCTGCCAACATGTATGCCGGTGTGGTGACCACGCGGTGAGCGTCATCAACGACGATATCACGCACGCTGCAGTCCACATGTTCGCCACCCATCTGGTTATATGCGTTGGCGGTATCGGCATCGGTGCCAATGGTACCTTTTACGCCTTTACCGTAAACGTGTGGCAGCAATACCGGTGCAATGCACATGTAGCCTGCGGGTTTCTTAGCGTCTTTAAAGGCTTTACCCACCGCAAGTACTTCGGCGTTAACGGTTGAGTCGGCGCCTTTCTCGGCAAAGTTACATAGGTTTTTCGCAACGCCAAACCCACCTGGCAGAATCAACGCGTCAAAGTTCGCCGCGTTTAGCTCTGAAAGTGGCTTAATGTCGCCGCGCGCAATGCGAGCAGACTCGGTCAATACGTTGCGTTGCTCGCCACTGGCTTCACCTTTTAGGTGGTCGACAACATGCATTTGTTGCACATCGGGTGCAAATATTGAATATTTAGCGCCCTGCTTCTCTAAGTGCAACAATGTCAGTACGGCTTCGTTGACTTCGGCGCCATCAAAGACACCGCAACCTGATAAGATAACCGCTACGTGTTTCATCATTTCTCCTTACTTGACGTGCTTATCGTGCTCGTCGCGCCATTTCCATTCGTTTTCGAGTGTTGCAATGGGTTGCAACATGGCAAAGTCGAGATCCTCGATGGTTTCCCCTTTCTTTAACCGATGCGGTAAATCGGGGTTGGCGAGCGCTTT
This sequence comes from Idiomarina sp. D18, assembly GCF_057748155.1. Classification (NCBI taxonomy): domain Bacteria; kingdom Pseudomonadati; phylum Pseudomonadota; class Gammaproteobacteria; order Alteromonadales; family Idiomarinaceae; genus Idiomarina; species Idiomarina sp. D18. The sequence goes on along the minus strand of NZ_CM173240.1, from coordinate 678,512 downwards.
TTTACCAATAGCGAGCAAACCGTTTTCGTAATGCGCTGCAATGTGTTCGTAATTGCTTTCATCAATACCACCGTTGACGATAACCGGAATGTCGCTAAAGTCTTGCACGACTTCTGCAAGCGTATTGTTACTGCCGTCTTTAAACGGTTTACGGTCAACGCTGGTGTCTGTGGTATGTATATAGTCGACGCCGGCTTCTTTCAAGCCTTTCACGATACGGATCATACCGTCTTCGCCTTCTGGCCACTGGTAATCGGGATCGGTCACAGTAATTTGACCCACACGAATGCCCACGATGAAGTCGTCATCGACCGCTGATTTTGCGGCTTTGACGACCATCTCGACGAACTTCAGGCGTTTTGCCATGCCACCACCCCATTGATCCTCGCGCTGGTTAAAGTGGTCGCTTAAAAACTCGTTGAGTAGGTAGCCATTAGCCGCATGCAACTCGATACCATCGAAACCGGCTTCTTTAGCTCGGTTAACGGCACCGATGATACCTTGCATGGCAGCATCAAATTCGGTTTCACCCATCGCTTTGGGCTCTTTCCAGCCATCACTTTCACCGTAAAGACTGAGCGGTTCGCCTTTCGGCTTCACTGCGCTCGGTGCGATAGGTTCATCGGTGTATTCATTGTGCTGCATTTGCGCACCCGCGTGCATCAATTGAGCGATGAACAAACAGTCATGTTTGTGTACACGCTCTACAACCTCTTTCCATGCGTCGGTTTGAGGTGCATCGGTCAGTCCAGGTTGGTTTTCATAGCCCTGACTGGCTTGCTGGTCGGTGTAGATACCTTCGGTGATGACCACGCCCCAGCCGCCTTTGGCAAAGCGCTCATAATAATCACCCATCAGCTCGGTGGGCTTACCTTTTTTATCCGCACTGGTGCGGGTCATAGGTGCGACAACAAAACGATTTTCGAGTTTGTGTCCTTTCAGTTCAAAATCATCAAATGCAGAGCTCATTAGACCTTCCTTATACCAGTGTTTGTTTCTTATCTAGTTAAGGGCTACGCATCTATAAAGTAAAACCGATCAGTTTGAACTTCAATTTAACCTTGTCTTAACTGTTCGCCAAACTGTCATCAAAGCGTCGCACGAGTGCAGTTAAGAGGTCACATAACACGCTTAGCGTAAGAAAGCTTTTTAACCATTGCTAGGAACATTGTATGAAGACAATTAAAACAAAATATACATTACTTGCCAGCTGTTTAGTCATCGCGCTTTCGGGATGTGCGCTCGAGGGTGACGACGGCGATACCGGTGCGACAGGCGCTCAAGGTCCTCAAGGACCTGCAGGCGAGGATGGTCAAAACGCAGCTAACGGAATCTCACTGAGTTTAGTTGCACGTACTGTATTAAATCCGAATGATCCCGCAGGTGCGGCTGAGATCGTGCAATATGATAGCGCGCGCCAGCAGTTTCTTGCGATTAACAGCGCCGCCGCCACGCCGACGGTTGAAATCATGGATGCCGCAGAGCTTCCGACGACGGCAAGCGACACCCCACTTACACTCGATAATCTCACCAGCACCGCATTAACGCTAGAAACCGACGTTAATGGTAAAACGTTGCAGGGTGCCAATAGTATCGCCGTCCATGGCGATTGGTTGGCGGTCGCGATGGAGGCGGATCATGGCGTACGTGGCGAAATCTTGTTCTATGAGCTAGCACAAGGTACGGCTACGTACAGCGGCTCAATCGAGGCGGGCTTTTTACCCGATATGGTCACTTTTACTCCGGATGGTACCCGCGTCCTCGTTGCTAATGAGGGTGAGCCTAATGGCGACTACTCAGTCGACCCCGAGGGTTCAATCACTGTGATCACACTTGCAGGCTCAGGAATCGAGAATGCCACCGTCGCGCAGTTAAATTTTCAGGGTTTTAATGGCCAGCAGGCGGATCTCGCAGCGCTGGGTATGCACTTCCCTAACCCGTCGGGTCGCACCATCAATGGTAACCTTATCGAAACCACGGTCGCGCAAGATTTAGAACCCGAATATATTACTGCGACCAATGACCGTGCCTATGTGACCTTACAAGAAAACAACGGTCTCGCGGTGGTTGATTTATCCGATAATTCAATTGAGATTGTCGGCTTGGGCTTTAAGGATTGGAGCTCGTATCAGATTGACACCATGGAAGATGGCACCGTGAGTTTTGGGCAATACGATAACTTAAAAGGCATCTATATGCCGGACTCGATCGCTCATTATCAATGGAACAATGCCACGTTTTTAGTCACCGCTAACGAGGGCGATGCACGCGAGTACTTTTTTGAGGTCGAAGACGAAGCGGCCTGTATTGCAGCAGGTGGAGAAGACTATGACAGTGACGATGGCTGTCTAGCCTACACTGATGAAGCCCAGGCGCGTGATTTAGATTATGCAGCCGGCAGCGAACTCGAAACGTTAGCCGGTGATGACCCTAAAGACGTAGACTTTACAGCCTTTCCTTTGGGTCGCCTTACAGTGACTAAAGCCCTTGGGGATACCGACAACGATGGCGAATATGAAACGCTATATGCCTATGGCTCACGCTCGTTTACTATTTGGGATCAAAATGGTTTGCCGGTATTTGACAGCGGTGACGATTTTGAACGGATCACGGCTTCAGTGCATGGCAACGCATTTAACAATAACGATGACGAGAACGAAGGTGACTCGCGTTCTTCAAACAAAGGGCCTGAACCAGAAGCGTTAACCTTAGGTCAAATCGGTTCTCGTACCTATGCGTTTATCGGCTTGGAGCGTATGGGCGGCATCATGGTTTATGATGTAACTAACCCTTACAACGCCCAGTTCGTTGATTATGTTATCAACCGTGACTTAACGGAAGGCTTATCAGTGGATGACGGTATCGGTGATCTCGCGCCTGAGGGTATGGTCTTTGTACCTGCCGCCGACAGCGCGACAGGCAAACCGCTGTTGGTGGTCGGTAACGAAGTCAGTGGCAGTGTGTCGGTTTGGCAAATTAGTAGCGTCGACTAATCGACGCGCCCCACAATCACGGCGGCCTTTTGTTTACGGCCGCCGAATCCAAACGCCTTGTTAAAGGTCGCTATTGGAATCGGCAAATACTGACGTTCGGTCGGTGACTCCCAGGGTAAGGTGTCGTAGTCCGGATCATTGATATAAATAAAGTCATCGTCCGCGGCGCAGATCAACACCCAATGCGGCGCACGTATACCATCAAAATGATAGGTTGAGATGAGCGCGAGTACGAGCCACCCCTCGCCCAAATCAGCTTTCAGCTCAGCAACACCGTAGTCGCACACATCAATAGCAACGCCGTGACGGTTCAGGTAATCGATATCGGCTTGTTGGATCCGTTGCATGACTTCTTTCTTTTGCTCTTGCCGCACCGAGTCAATAAACAGTGCATCGTCGGTATTCACCGCAACGCGTACTGATAACCCGCGCTTGAACGCTGCTCGCGCAAGTCCGTGCGGCCCACAGCCACCATGACCTGAGGTCATATAAATGGTGGTCGCTTCGCGCCAAATTTCGAGCTCTTCTTGTGAGGCGTCCGCAGTCGGACGTCCAAAGTAATCCAGCGCCATCAATAAACTCGCTGGCCCGCAAGTGAACTCCGTCGACTGTGTCATCATGGGCACGTAGCGCTCGGTTGCGCCGACGCTGTTATCCTCTCCCAGCTCATAGCGCGGTAATAGCTTTTGCAGTATCAGCGCATCCTGCGATTGACTGGCACTCGGTGGGAAGTAAGCCTCGCGTAGCTCAACTGCACGAAAACCGGCATTAATAAATAACTGTTGTGCGAGTTGGTTAGACGTTGCAACTTCGGTTCGCAAGAATAAGCTGTGTCGCAGATCGGCTCGATCTTCGGCATGTTGAAGTAACTGTTTTCCGAAACCGTTACCACGAAATTGTGGACTTAATACCAGCGCATACAGCCGCGCGAGATTGGTGTTGTTGCGGAACAACACCACGTAATAGCCCACCACGCGTTTATCGTTGAGCATGACAAAAAAGTCCGCCGTGTTCGACTCGATAAACCGGCGAAAGCTACGCTTGCTGATGGCATCGTCTGGAAAAGTTGCCTTTTCTAATTGCACAACACTATCAAGATGGGTGACATTTGCAGGGACAAGGTTCATCATACCTGTCTGTGGGTATCCTTAACCGGTGTGGGCGTCGGCCCAGAAGAATGCAACAGCGCATCGGCTCTTGACTATTATCGTACGATCTTTACCCGTTTGAAATGATTATTTGTGTATTTTTTAGCGTCTCTACAAAGGGTTAACCATTGAATATACATGCAACCTTGCGGCTATTGGCGTGGCCGTTTCTTTGGATAGGTAGTATTCAACTCGTGTTCGCATTGCTGTCGATGCTGGTCTTTAGGGATAAAACCTTTAGTCAGTTTTTAGATGGTTCCCTTATTTGTTTTGCACTGTCGTTGTTGGTTTATTTGCGCTACCGCAAGGGCAATATGGCGCGTTTGTATTATCGCGAGGCACTCGCCTTTGCCACCATGACATGGTTTTTAATGGGCGTTTTAGGTGCCCTGCCGATCATGTTCATTACTGGCGTCAGCTTTACCGACTCGGTATTTGAGTCGGTCAGCGCGATGACCACCACAGGTGCTACGATCTTGACCGGGCTCGATCATATGCCCAAAAGCTTCCTACTGTATCGACAGTTTCTGCAATGGATGGGGGGGTTGGGTATCGTGATTTTCGTGGTCGCTATTTTGCCCATGCTCAACGTCGGTGGTATGCGCTTGCTTAAGGCGGAAACCCCCGGGCCGATTAAAGACGATAAAATTGCCCCTCGTGTCGCCAAAACCAGTCGCTATTTATGGCTGGTTTATTTGTGTTTAACCCTCGCCTGTGCCTTGAGCTATTGGCTTGCCGGTATGAATGCGTTTGATGCCATTGCTCATTCGTTTTCTACTGTATCTACGGGTGGCTTCTCGCCTTATGACGCCAGTATGGGTCATTTCAATAGTCATACGATTTTGGGCGTTGCCGATGTGTTTATGGCGCTCGGTGCCATCAGTTTTGCACTGCATCACAAAAACTTTACCGTACGCTCACTTAAAGGCTACTGGCAGGATGAGGAAACACGCTACTTTATCTTAGCGATCCTCACGATTTCCGCTATTTTGACGGCGATGGCGGTGCTCAATCATACCCATCCTTCATTTTGGGTGTCGGTCTCGCAGGCGGTGTTTCACGTCATTTCGTTTATGACCAGTACCGGCTTTGGCGCCGACGATCTATCCGCGTGGCCTGCCGCTACCGCGGGCTTTTTGATTATTGCGAGTTATTTAGGTGGCTGTGCCGGCTCGACCGCGGGCGGCAACAAATTCATCCGTAACATTCTTACTTTCCGTGCGATAAAGCATCATATGTTGCAGGCAATTCACCCCAGTGCGGTGATTCATGTGCGCTATCAACATAAAGTGGTTCGTACGCCGGTACTCGCCGCGGTCACCAGTTTCATGTTGTTAGTTGCCATTTGCACCATGGTGCTCACGGTTTTACTGATGATGACTGGACTCGACTTTTTTAGTGCCTTTAGTGCTGTCGCTGCATGCATTAACGTACTCGGTCCAGGCTTTGGCGAAGTGTCGAGCAACTTTATTCCCGTTACCGACACGGGGACCTGGCTACTGACCTTTGCCATGATCTTGGGTCGTTTGGAGTACTTTACCGTACTGACCTTGCTATTACCTAAGTTCTGGCGAGACTAGTTTTCCGCGTAAAACCGCCGATTGGGAGTACCTATTCGGTGGTTTTTCGTGCTAAACTTGCGCGCAAATTTTTTGCCGCTTAGGAACTGCTCGTGAGTAACAATAAACCCTCTTTAAGCTACAAAGACGCAGGCGTTGATATCGACGCTGGCAACGCGCTTGTTGATCGTATTAAAGGTGTCACCAAACGGACCAGCCGCCCCGAAGTGATGGGCAATATTGGTGGTTTCGGTGCATTGTGCGAGATTCCTGAAGGCTACAAAAAGCCGGTATTAGTTTCAGGTACCGATGGCGTAGGCACTAAGCTGCGCTTAGCAATTGATTTAAAACAACACCGCGGCGTGGGCATTGACCTGGTCGCGATGTGTGTCAACGACCTCATTGTACAGGGTGCTGAGCCGCTGTTCTTCCTCGACTATTATGCAACTGGCAAACTCGACGTTGATGTGGCTGCGGACGTGGTGACCGGTATTGGCGATGGCTGCGAGCAGTCAGGTTGTGCATTGATTGGCGGCGAAACGGCAGAAATGCCTGGCATGTATGAGCATGGTGATTTTGATTTAGCGGGTTTCTGTGTTGGTGTCGTCGAAAAAGATGACATCATCGATGGCACTAAAGTCGCCGAGGGTGACGCGCTGATTGCCCTGGCCTCAAGCGGTCCTCACTCCAATGGCTATTCGTTAATCCGCAAGATTATTGAAGTCAGCGAAGCGGATTTGGAATCTCACCTCGAGAACCGTACGCTCGCTGAACACCTACTCGAGCCGACACGCATTTACGTGAAGTCAGTGTTAGAACTGATTAAGCAAGTGCCTGTACACGCGTTGTCGCATATCACCGGGGGTGGTTTCTGGGAAAACATTCCACGCGTACTGCCAAAAGGCGCTAAAGCCGTTATCGATGGTAACAGCTGGGAATGGCCGGTGATCTTTGACTGGTTAAAAGAAAACGGCAATGTCAGCATGCGCGAAATGTACCGCACCTTCAACTGCGGTGTGGGCATGGTCATCGCGGTACCACACGCTGAAGCAGAGCGTGCTGTTGAACTACTTAACCAGCTCGGCGAAGATGCTTGGGTGATTGGTCGTATCGCAGATGCCGCCGAAAATGACGAGCAAGTTGAGATTTTAGCTGACGAAACCCGCTAGTGGACGGCTCATGAAACGTATTGTAGTGCTGATTTCGGGCACCGGCTCGAACATGCAAGCCATCGTAGATGCTTGCGAAAAACAACAAATTAACGGCGAAGTTGTCGCCGTTATCGCTAACAAAGACACCGCAAAAGGCCTCGAAAAAGCCGCTGAACGCGGTATCGCTACTCATGCGTTATCGCATAAGGCGTTTGATAGCCGTGAAGCATACGATGCCGAGTTACAGTCGTTAATTGATACGTATCAACCCGACTTGGTGATCTTAGCGGGCTTCATGCGTATTTTGACCGCGGAGTTCACTCGTCACTTTGCCGGTCGCATGTTGAATATTCATCCCTCTTTATTACCTAAGTACAAAGGCGTCAATACTCATCAACGCGCATTAGATGCCGGCGATAAGGAGCACGGTGTTAGTGTTCACTTTGTCACTGAAGAGCTTGATGGCGGCCCGGTAATACTCCAGGCAAAAGTACCGGTCTTTGACGGTGACACGGCCGATGACTTGCAGGCGCGGGTGCACGAGCAGGAGCATCGTATTTACCCGTTAGTGGTCAAATGGTTTTGTGATGACCGCCTTGCACTCGGTGCACAAGGCGTTGAACTCGATAATCAGCCGCTCGGGCCGCACGGTTACGCGAGCGAGGATTAATCCTCGCTCGACTTCGGATAAGTCACGCCGGTTAATGCCATCGTGGCTTGCTCGTCACCTTCTTTAAACTGCTGTAATTGCACCAGTAAGTAGTTCATTTCAGGCGCGAACCAATAATAGGTCTCGCGCTTGTTATTATCCCGCACACGTTCAACTTTAATGGTGTCTAACTGACCATAAGGCGTGCTAATAGTCTCTTCACCAATCCGTTGAAAGCGATACGTTTTACTATGGCCCTCTTCATCAATCACTGCATAGCTAAGCGGTTCACGTTCAGCGGCAACATCTAAACGGAGCTTCTCGGCGACCGAGCCCTCATCGTATAAAGCACCTTGCCAGTTAATGTCTATTGGCTTACCCGATTCCACATTCACTGCTTGGTGGGTTTCGGCATCGAAGCTGGCATGAAACGCTCGATCTGAGCCTGTCCCCTCGCGTTTATATTGGAAGTCGATGGGAATAAAGCCTTGTTCTTCATTCACACGGAACACCGATTCCGTCGTGCGCTCATCGGATAGTATAAACCACGAAATATCGGTATGACCGTACAACTGCCACTCGCCCGCGTTGGTTTGGGTTAAATAGCGCTGTCCGTCTCCATAGTCGCTTCCACCCCGAGTGATACTGTATTCTGCCTTATAAGGCGCAAGCTCGACGGGCTCTGCCCAAACTGCCATACTGGCAAACGATGCAGTGGCTAATACCATTGCGGTCACTAATTTTTTCGTCATCGGAGACTCCTTTTAGCCGTTACTCCGTATCTATATAACCGCCCTACTGGCAGCTTGCCTGTACACTCTATGACAAAAGATTCAAACAGGTGTTCAAATTTTTCTTGAAAAACATAGCCGTCTGATCTAATTTGCACATATTACTGGTCAGACCTCTAACTTGGAGTGATTTATATGAGTGTCGCACTTTGGATCATCGCAACCCTCTTGGTTGTCGGTGTATTAACCTACAAACGCGCCAGCTTGGTTGCCTTTAGCGGAGGCCTTGTGGCGATGTTTGCGGTTGGCAGCATAGCCGGCATTGTTGGCCCTGTACTTTGGGTCATTCTTGCCGTTATTTTGGTGCCTTTGAATATTACATCAATCCGTCAGAGCTTACTTACTAAGCCTATTCTAACGGCATTTCGCAAAGTAATGCCAGAAATGTCAGACACTGAGCGTGATGCGCTTGAAGCGGGTACCGTTTGGTGGGAAGGCGAAGTATTCGGTGGTGACCCTGATTGGAGCAAGCTACACAACATTCCAAAGGCTGAGTTAAGCGCAGAAGAGAAGGCGTTTTTGGACGGCCCTTGTGAAGAAGTCTGCAAAATGCTCGACGACTGGCAGGTCACGCATGAGCTGACTGACATGCCTGAGCATGTGTGGCAGTACCTGAAAGACAACAAGTTCTTTGCCATGATCATCAAAAAAGAATACGGTGGTCTTGAGTTTTCTGCGTATGCGCAGTCACGCGTTTTACAGAAACTAGCTGGCGTCAGTACGGTATTGGCATCGACCGTGGGTGTACCTAACTCATTAGGTCCAGGCGAATTGTTGCAGCATTATGGTACTAAAGAACAGCAAGATCATTACTTGCCACGCCTTGCAAAAGGCGACGAGATCCCTTGCTTTGGCTTGACCAGTCCTGAAGCGGGTTCTGATGCCGGTGCGATTCCTGACTCAGGTGTTATTTGTAAAGGTGAGTGGAACGGCGAAGAGATCGTCGGTATTAAGCTCAACTTCAACAAACGCTATATCACCCTCGCCCCTGTTGCGACTGTGATCGGTCTTGCCTTTAAAATGTACGACCCAGACGGTTTACTGGGCGACAAGAAAGAACTGGGTATTACCTGTGCGTTGATTCCACGTGATACCGACGGTGTTGAAATCGGTCGTCGTCACTTCCCGCTTAACGTACCGTTCCAAAACGGTCCGATTCGCGGCACCGATGTATTCGTACCGCTTGATTACATCATCGGTGGCGCGAAAAACGCAGGTAAAGGCTGGCGTATGCTGGTTGAGTGTTTGTCCGTGGGACGTTGTATTACTCTACCTTCGAACAGTGCTGGTGGTATTAAACAAATGGCATTGGCAACCGGTGCATACTCACGCATTCGTCGTCAGTTCAAACTGCCTATCGGTAAAATGGAAGGTGTTGAAGAGCCGATGGCACGCATTGGTGGTAACGCCTACTTAATGGATTCGGTAACAACCTTAGCGACTGCGGGTATCGATTTAGGTGAGAAACCATCGGTTATCTCGGCTATCGCGAAATACCACATGACAGAGAAGCTACGCGCGTGTATGGATGACGCGATGGATATCCACGGTGGTAAAGGTATCTGCTTAGGTCCAAACAACTATTTGGGTCGTGGTTACCAAGGCGTACCTGTTGCGATTACCGTTGAGGGTGCCAACATTCTTACCCGTAGCATGATGATTTATGGTCAGGGCGCAATCCGTTGCCATCCTTATGTCCTTGAGGAAATGAACGCATCAGCTGAAAGCGGTCCAGAAGCGTTAAACAAATTTGATAAAGCGCTGTTTGGTCACATTGGCTTTGCCGCAAGCAACTTTGTCCGTTCACTATTCTACGGCTTTGGCGGTCACCGCTTAAGCTCAGTGCCCGCGAGCGACTCAAGCAAGCAGTACTATCAACAAATGAACCGCTTCAGCGCTAACTTAGCCTTGTTGTCGGACGTTGCAATGGGTATGTACGGCGGTAACCTAAAACGTAAAGAGCGTATCTCTGCACGTTTAGGTGACATGCTGAGTTACTTGTTCATTGGCTCTGCTGTACTTAAACGCTTCCATGACCAAGGTCGCTTAAAAGAAGATTTACCACTCATGCATTGGGCGATGCAAGATACCTTGTATAAGCTACAAGAAGCGCAAATCGAACTGTTGCGTAACATGGGTGGCGTGGGTACTGCGATGCGCGTAGTCATGTTCCCATTCGGTCGTATTGCACATCGTCCAAGCGATAAGGCCGATCATAAAGTGGCACGCATCCTGATGGAGCCAAACGATGTACGTACCCGTTTAGGTGAAGGTCAGTTCTTAAGCCCAGAAGGTCACTTTGGGTTCTTAGAAGAAACCTTAGTCAACATGATTAAGTGCGAGCCATTGCACGCGAAGATCTGTAAAGCGGCTGGCGAACGCTTTAGCTTTACCCAGCTCGACGCATTGGCAGAGCGCGGTCTTGAATTAGGCGTGATTAACGAGGAAGAAGCTGAGTTAATGAAGCGCACTGAGGAAGGTCGATTGCGCACCATTAACGTAGATGACTTTGACCCAGCAGACTTGTTGGCAGGTCAGGCAGCGTTTGATTACGCATTGAAAAACCTGACGGATAAGAAACAAGGTGAAGCTGCTTAAGCAGAGACTCACCGGTTCCTTGTTCGTAAAAAGGCGCTCAATTGAGCGCCTTTTTTTATGCCCTTAATCGCGATTAGGCCGCTGACTTCGGCTCTTCGTAACGCATCAACCGGTACGTAACGACAGCAATAATGCCAGTAGAGCCAATTACCCATGCCATTGCATAGTCGGTTAAGCCGCTGACTGAATTAACGCCCATAGAAACTAAGCCTGCAATTAAAAACTGTAAACTCCCCGTCACCGCTGAGGCAGAGCCTGCACGCTCTTGTTGGTTAGCCAGTGCCCCTGCCATGGCATTGGGGAAAACGAGGCCCAGCGTGGAGATGTAGGCGAATAACGGCACTAAAATGCCCCATACCGGTGCTTTTACATAGGCAGCAACCGCCATCCCTACTGAAACGACCGCTAAAATAGGCAAAGATACGTTAAGAATTTTACGTGCCGGGTAATACTTTAATAGCCACCCGTTAAGCTGCGAAAAACCGATGATACCCACCGCATTTGCGCCAAACAGCCAGCTATAAGCTGATGGTGTAAAGTCAAAAAGCTCGATGAACATCAATGGAGAGCCTGTGATGTAAGCAAACAAGCCTGCTTGTGCGATGCCACCTGTCAGTGAGTAGCGCAGAAAACTGCGATCTTTTAATACGTCCCAATAGGTTCGGCCGCTATGTCGCATACGCACGTCATAGCGACGCCCGCGGGTTTCAGGCAATACGAGATGAATAACAAAGGCGCAAGCGACGCCGAGCACGCTGACAATCCAAAAAATCGCCCGCCAACCAAACCATTCGGTTACATAGTTACCAAACAGTGGTGCCAAAATAGGCGCCACCCCCATCACCAAAATCAAAAAGGAAAACACGCGCGCAGAAGCCTGCGGTGTGTAGAGATCTCGCACCACAGCACGGGCAATGACAATACCGGCACAGGCGCCAATCGCTTGGAAAAAGCGCAGCACGATTAACCATTCAATGTCAGGCGCCCAAGCACAGGCAATGGAAGTCACAACATAGATGGCGAGGCCAATATACAGCGGCTTTTTACGACCAAATTTATCGGTCGCGGTGCCGTAGAGTAACTGACCAATGAACAAGCCAAAAAAGAACGCGCTGAGCGAGAGCTCAACGCGATGTGTATCGGTTTGATAGTCTGCCGCAATTGCCGTAAATGCCGGCAAATACATGTCGATGGAAAGCGGCGCGAAAGCTGTCAGCAACGCAAGAATAATAACTACAAAATCGAATCGTGCTGAATCAGATACGGTAAAGGAATCGCGCTGCGTTCCACTCATGTGTTCACTCCTATTCTTTTACGGGTACAAACTCCTGCGTAGCAAACTGTGTTGGTCGCTTGAGTTGATCAAATTGGCGCACATAGTCGGCGAAGGCTTGTGCATAGTCGATACCGGTATTGTGGGCTCGACCTCGGTCAGACAAAGTTAAAAAGGTTTTATAGCCACTTTGTCCACCAGCAATGTAACTATTAGTCACCACGCGATAGGTATCCCGTGGTCGTACGGCTTTCCAAGTTTGCTGCTCGTCATCCCACACTTTGATGTCGGAAATACGGTCGCCAAAGCCTTGCTGTAAGTTAATTGAGTACTGAATGTTCGCACCGTAAGGATAGGCACCGATATTATCGTCACCCGTTACGGCAAAATTCAGAGCCTCTTCCAAGACTTGCTTTAACTCAGAACCACTGATCTCGATCGTCATCAACGTATTGCCGTACGGTAATAACTTGTATGCATCACCTACGGTAAAGGTGCCTGGCTCGATATCGCCACGTGACCCATCACCGTTTTGAATCGCAAAATCAGCGTCAGGCGCTGCGGCTAAGAAAGATTCGGCAATTAAACGTTGCAAGCCTGAACTTTGTTGCTGCCCACACTCGGCACGACGTGGTGTGCCAATGGGTTGCGTACAAATGCGCTGTGGCACCTTAGCTAAGACTTCATTTGCAAACGCGTCAATCTGTTGTTGGTACGTATCCAACCACGCTTGCTGCTGTGTATCGGGTTCTATGCGCGTAAAAACGCCCGATTGGTCCAACGCATCAAGTACCGGCTGTACGGTCGTTACTGCGCCCGCCTTGGGCTGTACATCAGAGCCAATCAAATAGTGCGGACGCCCCGAGCAACTTGCCACCCGATCACCATCAAAGGTGACGTGTAGCTCACCGACTACCTGACTGTATTTATACGCATGTGCGATACAAACCGGATCGCCTTCCGCGTTGGTCACCTGCGTTGGGTAAGCACCGTCGGCATCGATACCGAACGCGCTAAAATCCCCGAGCAAAGTGTGCGAATCACCACCAATAATAACATCCACGCCCGGCAACTTGCCGGCGAAGTCGATATCATTTTGGTATTGCACATGCGTTAATAGAATAATCTTTTCAATACCCTGCGCCTGCAGTGCCGCAACGCTACGCTGAGCAGCGGCTAATTCATCGGTTAACCGTGTGGTTTTATCCGGGTGCGAGGTTTGCATGGTGCGCTGGGCGATCGTTAAACCAACCAGCCCAAGCGACTGCCCATTACGCTGAATAATCGTATAAGGCTGAAAAGAATCCGTTGCCGTTTGCGGTGTTAACGGCGAAACACCAATTTCGGGTTCAATATTGGCGGACAACTTGACGGTATTACAGCGCGTCGTTCCAAGCTGATCTAAAAAGGTTTTTAATCCAACATCCCCGGTATCAAATTCATGATTCCCAATGGTGAACGCATCAAAGCAGGTATCGTTCATAAAGCGCGCATCGGCGGCGCTGCCCAAGCGTTTGAAAAACACGCTACCGGTAATCGCATCGCCCGCATGTAATGTCAGGACGTTTTGATTGTTCTGTCTAATCTGGTCAATCATCGCCGTCATACGCGGGAAGCCACCCGCTTCGACTTGCCACGCCTGCCCTGCCCAATCAAAGGTTAATTCGCTCGGAGCCAGGTGCGAGTGATGATCGTTAATATGTGCGATAGTCAATTCAAAAGGCTTCGGCGCCGCGGGTTGTTGCGGCGTAGAAGCGCAAGCACCCAACAAGCTGAGTGCCAGCGACGAAATTACAACCTGTTTCATTTTACCAAACCTATTTCGCGTAACCGTTCCATCAGATAGTCATCAGCAGTAATAGGTTCATCTTTTTGTGGATTTTCTTCAGAAATACATGATTCCAACGGTGTAATCATCACATCTGGATTAAAATGCAAAAAGAATGGAATCGAATAACGCGATTTAGCACTGTAAGGCATCGGAGGGTTCACCACGCGGTGAGTTGTTGACGGCAACTGGTGGTTAGTGAGTCGTTGCAGCATATCACCCACGTTACAAATAATAGCACCTTCAATAATGGTGACCGGCACCCAGGTACCGTCCTTCGCCAATACTTCAAGCCCAGGTTCACGCGAGCCCACCAACAACGTCAGTACGTTGATATCCTCATGCGCGCCAGCGCGCACCGACGGTGTCCCTTCATCGATAATCGGTGGGTAATGCAGCGGACGTAAGATTGAGTTACCCAAGTTGACTTTGTCGCGGAAGAAATCTCGCGGTTGGTCTAAAAACACCGCCAACGCATCTAATACCTTGTTGCCTAGTTTATCAAGTTCTTGATAGATTAAGGTCATATCGCGCTTAAACTCTGGCAGTTCCTCGGGCCAGACGTTGGGGAGCAATTGTGGATACGGCGGCTCGCCTTCGAGCTCACGCCCAACATGCCAGAACTCTTTTAAATCGACATGTTTCGCATCTTTTGCAATCTCGGTACCAAACGGTGTATAACCCCGTGCACCACCTTCTCCCGGACGGTGATATTTCATTTTCACATCTTCGGGCAGTGCGAATAGTTCACGGCAGGTATCCAAAGCTCGTTCAATCAACTGTGTATCAACACCATGATTTGTCAGCGCAATAAATCCATATTCTTCGTAGCCGTTACCGACATCCTTGGTAAATGCTTGAAAATCTTCGTCGTAGCGACGCATATCCACGTGGGGAATCGAGTGATTAGTTGATTGCATGGGTACATCCGTAAATTGTCGAAAAACAGCAAAACAAAAGGCTGTATAGTTTAAAAAGAAACCGCTTTAATCACAAGCGTTGAGGGCTTCACGTACCGGTCTAAAACTGCGTCGATGAATGACACACGGACCATGTAGCTTCAATAATTCAAGGTGACGCGCGGTGCCGTAGGCTTTATGGCGATCGAACTCATACTGTGGGTAGGTTTGGTGCCACTCCAGCATTTGTCGATCCCGCTCGACTTTGGCAAGTATCGATGCCGCAGCGATGGTCGGTTCACTGGCATCACCACCCACGACAGCGCGCGCTGGCACGACGAGATCGGGTACACGATTGCCGTCCACGAGCACTTCACTCGGGGCTTCCGGCAGCGCTTCCACCGCACGTTTCATTGCCAGCATTGACGCCCATAAAATATTGAGCTGATCAATTTCATCGACATCACTTTGCGCAATACTCCAGTAAAGCGCTTTTGCTTTTATCTCTTCACTCAAGCGCTCGCGCTTTTTTGCACTCAGCTTTTTCGAGTCATTGAGTCCCTCGATCGGCTGCTCAGGGTCCAAAATAACAGCAGCGGCTACAACCGGTCCCGCGATTGGGCCACGCCCCGCTTCATCTACTCCACAAATCATCGCGTAAAGTCTCTACCTTCGTTTATTAACACTGCGATAACATTTTTCACAGCATTTTAATTTAATCATTCTAACTTTAATAAGAGGATACCATGAGCGATTCTGAAACGCCTACGCCTACGGCAAAACAGTCGCCGAATACCTTGCTGAATCGGTTCCTAGATGGCATCGAAAAAGTCGGTAATAAGTTACCGGACCCGGCAGTGATGTTTTTTGGCCTACTGATTATTGTCGCCTTTGTTTCGTGGGGACTTTCGTATGTCGACTTTGCCGAACGCCACCCCGTCACCGGTGATGCGATCACCATCACCAATCTATTAGCGAGCGATCAACTGACGTCATTCCTCACGGGGATGGTCAATACCTTTATGACCTTTGCGCCACTCGGTGTGGTCTTAGTTGCCATGCTAGGTGTCGGGGTAGCAGAACGTTCGGGTTTTATTAACGTGGGTATCAAATTGATGCTGCGTGTTACACCCAAAATGCTGTTAACCCCCATGCTTATTTTGGTTGCAATCGTCAGTCACACTGCTGTAGATGCGGGTTATGTGCTCGTTATCCCGTTAGGCGGTGTTATTTTCTACGCAGCAGGACGTCATCCACTAGCGGGTATCGCAGCCGCATTTGCCGGTGTCTCAGGAGGCTTTAGTGCGAACTTTGTGCCCTCGGCGATTGACCCCTTACTACAAGGCTTTACCGAGAGCGCTGCACAGATTATTGACCCTTCAGTACAACTGAACCCTCTTAACAACTATGCATTCACAGCGGTGTCTTCATTGGTGGTGGTGGCCATTGGTTGGTTTTTAACGGACAAAGTCATTGAACCACGCCTTAAAAACGTGCCCATTGATGGCGACCAAGAGGATATGCCGCAGCTTGATGATGTCACACCACAAGATAAAAAAGCGTTTAAGACAGCGGTGATGACCATGCTCGCGGGTGCCGCCCTGCTGACCTATCTTGCAGTCATAGACCAGTCACCACTCGCCGACAGCGAGGGCAATCTTGCCAGTGTGACGGCGCCCATATTTGGAATGATTGTACCGCTGATTTTCTTATTCTTCGTGGTACCAGGCATTGTGCACGGCTTTGTCGCGAAAACCTTTACTAACTCACAGGATGTCATCAAAGCGATGTCGACCGCGATGGAAGGTATGGCGTACTACATTGTCATGGCATTCTTCTGCGCACTGTTTATTAAGGCATTCGGGGATTCACAGCTAGGCACGTTACTATCCGTCAAAGGTGCCACCTTCCTCGCTTCATTGGAGTTGTCTGGTGGGGTGACCATGGTGGGTATTGTTTTTCTAGTGGCGTTCATCAACCTGTTTGTTGGCTCATCATCCGCTAAATGGGCGCTTATTTCGCCGATCTTAGTACCGATGTTGATGCAACTCGGTTACTCGCCTGATTTGACGCAGGCCGCCTATCGAGTCGGGGATTCGAGCAGTAATATTATTACGCCGTTATTGCCCTACTTCCCACTGATCGTGTTGTACTGTCAGCGCTATGTTAAGAGTACGGGCATTGGTACCTTAGTCTCCATGATGCTACCGTACTCGATTGCGTTACTGGTTATTTGGTCTATTTTCTTGGTTCTTTACTGGACACTCGGCATTCCGCTGGGCTTTGGCTCAAGCTACGCTTACCCAGCAGCCGGCTAATGACCCACGTTCAAGCGGGCGACAGCGTTCACCACGTTGTTCGCCCCTTGATCAATTTCTTCCATAATGGCGCGAATCTCCTGCATCTGTTCTTCGCCGGTTTGCGCGACCTGCTGGATCGCCGCCATATTTTCAGAAATTCGGGCAGAAACGCCCTCACTCATGGTCATTACTTGACTGATTTCAGCGGTTGCCTGCGTTGTCCGATTGGCCAACTGTCGTACTTCATCCGCCACCACAGCAAAGCCTCGCCCATGTTCACCGGCACGCGCTGCCTCAATCGCCGCATTCAGTGCTAACAGGTTGGTTTGATCAGCAAGACCATTAATGGTCTTTACCGTTTCACTGATTTTAACCGACTGCGACTTGAGTTCTCGCACTACTGCATCCGCTTGCTCGCTCCGTTTGACGATATCAGCAGCCGTGTTCGTATTACGTTGAATACCCTTCATCGCATCTTTAACAATATGCGCCGTTTGTAGCGAAGTACTCTGAGCGATTTCAGCCGCTTCCTCAGCCTGCTGCGAAGCAACGGCTTGCTCGGTTATATCGGTCGCAAACTTAATAATCGATCGCACTGTGCCGGTCTCATCTTTAATCGGATTATAGGTCGCTTCTAAATAAATATTCTCGCCATTTTTGCGATTACGTTTAAACTGACCGGCTTCAAACTGACCTTGGCTCAACTTTTGCCAAAAATCAGGATGCTTTTGATAGAAACTATCATCACAGAATATTCGATGATGCTTACCCTGAATATCCTCGAGTCGATAACCCATAGTTCGGCAAAAGTTATCATTTGCCCACAACACGTGACCTTGGGTATCAAACTCAATAGCTGCCATCGAGCGGCTAATCGCTTCGGTAATCGAACGTTGTCGATTAAGCTGCGCCACCTCGGCGGTGACATCCGAAGCAATTTTCATAATACGATTCACACGCCCCTGAGCATCGCGCACGGGAAAGTAGGTCGCCTCTAACCACAGTTCTTCACCTGTCGGCCGTCGACGCTTAAACCGACCTTTTTTCGCAATACCCTGGGCGAGATCACGCCAAAACTGGCGATAGTCGTCCGAGGCGGCAAGCTCACTATCACAGAATTGCCGATGATGGCGCCCGACGATATCCTCTAATGAACACTGCATCGCGCCTAAAAACACACTGTTAGCATCAATGACGTCACCTGCTGGGGTGAAGTCGATGCGTGCGACGTGGTCATCAATTGCGTCAAACGTCGACTGTAGCTGTGAAGCGACTTGCTGTGTCGTCTCGAGTTGTTGCTTTATTTGCCGATTAAACATACTTTCCTCCGGCATTTTAGAGTATGCACTCTAAAATTTGTGACTAACGATCCTTGCAACTAAGCGATGAACTTATCTCTTAAGCTTTGGATGGATTAAAGGTGATTTCCCACAAGTGGCCATCAGGGTCTTTAAAGTAGGCACCATAGCAATGCCAAGGCTGCCAATGAGGCGGCTTGATAGACTCTGCAAAGGCATGCATAGCGCGATCAAATAAAGCTTCAACCGCGGATTCCGATTCTAAATTAAGACTTTGCATGGTGGTACCCATGCAAGGCGAATGTACGCTATTGATCTCTAATTGGCGATTAAAACTTTCGCGTGGCCAAAGCGCAATTTTGACGCTCCCTTGCGGGGAAAAGAATGCCACCTGCGTGTCATCTTCTCGATTACCTTGCAAACCTTTATTAGGCCAATTAAATACTTGGTTGTAAAACTCAAAACTTCGATTGAGGTCATCGACAACCAAAGTGATGACACTTAGATATCCACTCATACGACCTTTTAAACTCCATTTAAACTAAGCTAGGCACTCACCCCAAAGTGCGCTATTCTCCGCGCCAATCAATTGATTTCCACTAAAGGGGGGGATAATGGAAAACGACAAAAAGGCGTTTCTTTATGCACTTTCCGCTGTGTTGCTATGGTCTACGGTAGCAACCGCCTTCAAGATCACGCTTAACTACCTCTCCCCCCTGCAAATGGTGACCGCTGCGAGTGCCGTTTCATGCCTCGTGCTGACCTTGGTGGCATTTATTCAAGGTAAGCAAGCGCAACTTTTGCTTGAGCTGCGCCGGATGCCTCTTTACTACCTTTTAATTGGTGTGCTCAACCCCACGGTATACTACTTAGTGTTGTTCGAGGCCTACTCGTTGCTTCCCGCATCGGAGGCTCAACCGCTCAATTATACCTGGGCCATTGCGCTCACATTTATGGCAGCGGTATTACTTAAACAAAAAATTCGTAAGCGGGATTGGTTTGCCAGCGCTCTGGGCTATTTAGGCGTGCTGGTGATTGCGACGCGTGGCGATATTATAGGACTTTCATTCAGTAATCTAGAGGGCGTTTTATGGGCACTACTATCGACCTTTCTTTGGGCCTTATACTGGATTATCAATACCAAACGTAACGCTGATTCGGTCGTACAGTTAGTGCTTGCTTTCGGTTTATCGCTTCCGTTCTTGTGGGTAGCATCAGTATGGTTTGACGATTGGAGCGGGATCCCATGGCAAGGATGGCTGGCAGTGAGCTATGTCGGCTTATTTGAAATGGGTATTACCTTTTTGCTGTGGATGAGCGCAATGAAAACCGCAACCAATACATCACTTATTAGTAATTTGATATTTTTATCGCCGTTTATTTCGCTGATTTTACTCAACCAGATCATTGGCGAAACGATTCACATGAGCACTATCGCTGGCTTAGTACTGATTATCACCGGGTTAGTCTTTCAGCGCATTCGCATTAAAAAGAAATCCCTTGGTTAATGACCATTAAAAAAGGCGCTCTGTGGAGCGCCTTTTTTCTAGTCAGTCCCGTTAGACCATATTCACCAGCATGCTGGTAGGATCTTCAAGAAACTCTTGCCAACGCTTATTAAAGCGCGCGATGGTGCCGCCATCGATAATACGGTGGTCGCCTGACCAGCTCACCGTCATCATCTTACGTGCAACCACTTGACCATTCGCATCAAAACGTGGCAACTCTTGTACTTTTCCTAAAGCGACAATCGCTGCTTCGGGCTTATTAATGATCGGCGTTGCCACCGTGCCGCCAATAACACCGATGTTTGAAATGCTGATGGTACCGCCTTTCATATCGGCTTGTGGTACTTTGCCCTCGCGTGCCGCTTGGGTCAGACGTGTCACTTCATTTGCCACATCGATAATACTCTTGTTTTGTACCTGTTTTACATTAGGTACCAACAAGCCGATTTTGGTATCAACCGCCATGCCGATATTGTGGTCGTCAAAATAAGTGACTTCCGTGCAATCATCGTTGACCTGCGCGTTCATGATCGGAAACTCTTTCAGCGCCAATGACAGCGCCTTAATAAAGAACGGCATGACCGTAAGGCGAACACCTTGTTCTTTATATTGCTCTTTGAGTTTTTCACGCAATGCAATCAAGTTCGTCAGGTCAAACTCGTCCGAGTAAGTGAAGTGCGGAATGGTACTGACAGAGTTCATCATCTGCTTCGCCATCGCCGCTTTCACACCACGGATTGCTTCGGTACGCGTACCACCGCTCTGCTGTGCAGGAGTCGTCGTTTGCTGTTGTGTACTCGCTTGTGGTGCTGACTTATCACCTGCGACAAAGTCTTTAATGTCTTGTTTTAACACTCGACCTTTTTTACCCGAACCTGGCACATCCGCGATGTTAATGCTATTTTCACGCGCTAAACGACGCACCGCAGGACTCGCAACGGCCTTACCTTGACGCGCTGGTTGCGCAGGCTCTGCCCCGCCATCAGCCGACTGACTTGGCGTGTTCTTCTGCTGCGCTTGTGCTGAATCTTTAGTCTGCTTGCTTGGCTCAACGCCACCGGCGGGTTGCAGTGCGAATAACGGTTTGTGAACCTCAGCGATATCACCTTTCTTGTGATAAAGCTTAACCACTTTGCCGTCTTCTTTAGCCGGGATTTCAACTGTCGCTTTGTCGGTCATGACTTCGACAACGGGCTGATCTTCTTTGACCTCATCGCCTTCGCTGACGAGCCACTCAACGATTTCGCATTCCACGATACCCTCACCGATATCCGGCAGAATGAAATCAGTGGTTTCAGCATCATCCGAAGAAGCAGGTGCAGCATCGTCAGATGCCGGCGCAGCATCATCAGAAGCATCACCTTCGGCGTTGATGCGGAATAACGGCTCGTGAACTTTTGCGATATCACCTTTCTGGTAATACAGCTTCTCAACAACGCCATCATCCTTCGCAGGAATTTCAACCATCGCCTTGTCGGTCATTACTTCAACAACCGGCTGGTCTTCTTTTACGGTATCGCCTTCGGCTACAAGCCATTCAACAATTTCACACTCGACGATGCCTTCACCAATATCCGGCAGAATAAAATCTTTACTCATGACATTGACCCTTAGTAGTTCATCGTGCGTTTAATGGCTTCGTAGATCTTCAGATGATCCGCCATATATTCTTTCTCATGGCACAATGGATAAGGAACATCCAAACCACACACGCGCGCAATCGGCGATTCAAGATACAAGAAGCATTTATCCTGTACTGTCGCTGCGATTTCACTCGCAAAGCCGCTGGTTATCGGCGCTTCTTGGCTGATAACTAAACGTCCCGTTTTCAACACCGACTCAGTGACGGTTTTTACGTCCCACGGCAAAATCGTGCGCAGATCGATTATTTCACATGAAACACCGTCTTTCTCAGCAAGTTCAGCCGCTTTTTCAGTCATTTCCATTTGTGCGCCCCACGCGAGTAGCGTGATGTCAGCGCCTTCTTTAACCACCTCAGCTTGACCGAGAGGAATCGTGTACTCTTCCTCTGGTACATCACCGGTTGAAGCACGGTATAAGCGCTTAGGCTCCATGAACAGAACCGGGTTGGGATCAAAGATACTGCTCAGCAATAACCCTTTGGCTTCGTATGGGTTACGTGGCATGACGATTTTTAGGCCCGGCGTATGTGCAAAATAGGCTTCCGGAGATTGCGAGTGATAGTGACCACCTGCAATGCCACCGCCATACGGCGTGCGAATCGTTAAACCACCGACGTTAAACTCGTTACCTGAGCGATAGCGGAATTTAGCTGATTCGTTAACGATTTGGTCAAACGCTGGGAAGATATAATCGCCAAACTGTATTTCTGCGACGGCGTAGCTGCCTTGTGATGCCAAGCCATTCGCGAAACCAATAATGCCCTGCTCAACGAGCGGCGTATTAAAGTTACGGTGTTTACCATATTTCTCAGTTAAGCCTGAGGTCGCGCGGAATACACCACCGAAGCCACCAGTGTCTTCACCGAAGCTGTATACGTTGTCGTGCTTAGCCATCGCCAGGTCTAAGGCGCTGTTGATGGCTTGTAGTAAATTCATTTTAGCCATTAGTCCAGTCTCCCCGACGTTTTCGGATAGGCATCCGGATATTTGCGAATGTGTTCTTTAAGTTCTTCAAGCTGTTCTTTAAGCAACTCATTCGGTTGGTCATAAACGTCATTGATAAGTTCATCAATGTGAGGAGCTGGCACTTTCTCGGCCTCTTTCAGTGCTGCTAAAACGCTGGCTTTAACTTTCTCATGCTGACTGGTGATGTGCTCTTCGGTCAACCAACCTTCGTTCAGCATCCACTTTTGCAGACGTTCAAGCGGATCTTTCACTTTCCACTCGTCTTCTTCATCACGCGTACGGTAGCCGGTCGGATCGTCTGAGGTTGAGTGACCCGACATACGATAAGACATCGCCTCGATTAATACAGGCTCGTCTTCTTCAACGGCGAGACGACGTGCTTCTTGGGTTGCTTTCAACACAGCAAACACATCATTACCGTCGACACGGATAGTTTTGATGCCGTAACCAATACCACGGGGTGCGATACCATCACCGCCGTATTGCTCACCTTGAGACGGTGTAGAAATCGCATAACCGTTATTTCGACAGAAGAAGATTACCGGCACTTTATAAACTGATGCCATGTTTAGTGCAGCGTGGAAGTCACCTTCAGATGCCGCACCTTCACCGAAGTAGCAAATAGTACATTTGCCGGTTTTATCCATTTTTTGGCCAAACGCGTAACCGGTCGCCTGTGGAATCTGAGTACCCAGAGGTGAACTGATGGTCATGAAGTTAAGCTCACGACATCCGTAGTGAACCGGCATCTGACGCCCTTTACCGAGATCTTGTTCGTTTGAGAACAACTGGTTCATGAACTGTTCAACGGTAAATCCACGATAAGCCAGCGCGCCTTGCTCACGGTATTGACCCATGATCATGTCGCCTTGGTCTAACGCCGCGGCTGAAGCCACACTTTCAGCTTCTTCGCCACGCGAAGCCAGGTAGAAACTAATACGACCTTGGCGTTGTGCGGCAATCATGCGTTCATCCAAGGTACGGATGAACAGCATAGTGTCATGAATTTTAACGATGAGATCCTTGTCGTACTCTGGCATCTCAACGCCTTTATGTAAGCTGCCGTCTTCTTTAAGAAGCTGCAACATGGGAATAGTTACTGAGTCACTGTCAAACCACTGTGACTGGGTCACTATCTCTGTATTGTGTTTTTTATCCTTGGCCATAACCTTCTCTTTCGGTTTTAAGCAGGGTGTAAATTTGCCGCTACTTTACCTTTACGTAAAGTGTCATGCAAACAGCCCACGGGAGAATATCCAGTGGGCCTAGTGTAAATGGAAACGAACAGTTTTAACAAATATTATGCGGAGATTAGACCAGCTCGAGTGATTCTGTCGGTACTCGGATTACGGTCAACAAAGCGCGTTGCCCTAATGCCACCTGCGCATTGGGGAAAATAATATGTTCGCCATCATGCTGTGCGTAAATATTTTCGCCACCATCTATCGCTAATAGATCGCCTTTATCAAAAGCGGTGAAGTTAGCTACGTCATCGGCGAAATTAAGTTCAAATTCTTCGTGTTGACGATTAATCGTTTGCGCTTCAGCAAACATAAAGTGCTGTTCTGGTTCAAACTCAGGGAAACTAAGCGCTTGCTCACCCACTAGCCGACGCAGCGTATCTTCGGCCGCTTGGAAATCCGCACGATTATTCTCGCCAAATTTTTTCACTTTACCCAGCTCAACGGTAAATGCCTGAGCTCCGAAGGTGTTGTATGAAAAATAAGAAAACGTTGTGGTCGGCTGTTGATTTAATAAAATAGTATCAACACCGCACGCGAGTAAAAACTGCAATTGCTCACGATGATATGGCTTACCGTCGGTAAACGGATGAACGGCAAATTTTTCGCGCTTCGAGTCGCGAATAGCGGTATGTAAATCATAGTGATAACGGCGACGTTCTCCCTGTGGCGCCGATGTGTAAAAACGCTCGCAATAGCCTTCAATTTTTTTCGCACGCTCGCGTTCTTTATTCTGTTGATCACCTTGACTATGCGCACCGCTAAATAGACGGTTCATATTTTCTTCAACAAACCGCTGTTCAATATTAATTGAAGCCGGGTTTGCAATTAGAAACAGAACGCGATGAGCGACTGTCTGCTTACCCGAAATAATGTCTTGAATAATATCGCTGCAAATTTCAATGGGGGCGGTTTCGTTGCCATGAACAGCACACGATAAAATAATATCTTTGTCGCCGGTATGCTTCGGTTCAACAACCAGCACGCCACTGTCCCAAACCGTTAATTGAGTACCGTTATCTAGTGTTTTCTGAAATTGTTCGGGGTAGCCCCACTCATGTTCTCGAGTCCAGTTAAGAAAATTGCTAAACACTTGGTCCACCATCTTACTCCTTCACTTTTTTCCCGGGGACAAACCCTTTGGTCGCAAGCAAATCACGTAATACCCGTGATTTATATTCACGCCGGTACAGTACCCAGACGACGATGGCGCTTGAGATCACCAGCATCACCGGATGCAAAAACCATGACATGTACGCGAGTGCAAAATAATACGTTCTTAAGCCTTTATTATATTCATGACCGGATTGGTCCAATACTTTCGCAGCATGACGAGCAAACTCTTCCCGTTCTTCTTCTGGGCGCTGATTTTGCTGATAATTTACGCTGACACCGAGTAACACTGACACGAAACCAAACTGCCGTATAGCCCAAGTAAATTTGAAAAAGGCGTAGATAAATATAAGCGCTAGCACAGCAAGCTTAAACTGCACCATATTCACATGAGCGGTGGGTGTTAGCGGTAGTTCGTTGAGTACATTTACAAGCTGGTCGGCATGCGCAAGTACGGTAATTACACCCGCCAACACCAGAATGGTCGAAGATGCGAAAAACGTCACTGTACGTTCGACGTTACCGATAAGTGATGCATCGGCAATTTGATTATCTTTGTGCATCACGTTACGCATCCAATCAATACGCAGCTCACACAAAATACTGGACAAACAGTGTGTGGTTTTAGCGCGCTTACGCGCGAACAGAGAATAACCTATCCAGCAAACAAAAAAGAACAACAAAACAATGATGTCGATCATTGATAGCAGCATAGCGTCCCCACACCTGATAATTGTGCCCACATTAATCGGCTTATGTTAACAGTTTATGACAACTTTGATGAGCGCAATTTAAATTTAAACCGTAATGCTACCTCAACCAGACACAAAAAAGCCGAGCACGGAGGCTCGGCCTTTTGCAGCGCATTAAATTAATAATCTTTTAATGCTTCTTCCGTAGTTTCTTCTTTGGGCTTAGGTGGTTTCGCCAAACCATACCAAGACAACATCGTTTGCGTGTTGCGTTTTGCATCATCCAAAATCAGGTAGAGACATGGAATCAGCAACAAGGTAATAATCGTTGCGAAAATAATACCAAATGCCAAGGATATCGCCATTGGAATAACGATCTTCGCCTGTAATGACTTCTCTAGCACGATTGGTAGTAAGCCGAAGAACGTCGTTAACGACGTCAGCGTAATCGCTCGGAAGCGTCGACAGCCCGCATCTAACACCGCATGACGCAATTGCGTACCCTCTTCACGCGCTCGGTTGACATAGTCGACCATTACCAAAGAGTCATTTACCACGACCCCGGCTAAAGCAATGATGCCGAACAAACTCAGGATGCTTACCGGCATACCCAAAATCCAGTGGCCAATAATCGCACCAATAATACCGAACGGAATTACTGACATTATGATAAGCGGCTGGCTGTATGAGCGCAGTGGCACAGCCATCAGCGCGTATACCGCAAACATAGCTAATACGCCACCAATGGCCAATGAACTAGTCGCTTCCGCCTCATCTTGAGTCGCGCCTTGCAAACCAAACCCAACACTTGGATGACCCTCCAAGATCTCAGGTAATTTCACGTTGCGGATCTCTTGCACGATACTAGAGGGCTCAACTTCATCCTTGTTCACGCGAGCTCTCACGTTTACTGAACGCTGACGATCGATACGCGTAATGGTGTCATAACCTTGCGAGTGTTCAATCTCAGCCAACTCGGTAAACGGAATCTCGCCGCCATCCGCTGTACGTAACTTCATATCTTGCAAGTTACCCACCGATTGACGTTGAGATTCAGGGTAGCGCACCATGACTTTAATTTCTTCGTCGCCACGCTGAATACGTTGCGCCTCAGCTCCATAGAAGGCATAACGCACTTGCGTAGCCAACTCGCCAAGATCAATACCCATGGCTTCTGCGAGTGGTTTGGTTTTGAGCAAAATCTCATCTTTGCCGTCACCGAATGTATCTTCGATATCAAACACACCATCGTAAGTCGACATGACTTGCTTCAGCTCGTCCGCTGCAGATTTAAGCTCATTGAGATTTTGTCCCGTCAACTGGAACTCGATATCGAAGCCACTGCCACCGCCAATACCACCCTGGAAGTTAACGGTACGTACACCGGCTAATTCTGGCACGTTTTCGCGCCATTTATTAACAATCGCATAGCCGTCGATCTCACGTTCTTCGCCTTTTTTCAACTCAGCAAAGATAGTGCCGCCGGTATTACCGTTCATCCAAATATTGGTATGACGAACAACACCTGAGCCTTCTTCTTCAGCGATAGTGTCATCGACCGACTTAAGCCCGTTCTCGACCGCTTTTAAGACTTCAATAGTGCGCTCTTCCGACGTTCCTGGCTGCATTTCAATGTTTGCCTGAATAAAGTCACTCGGGATATCTGGGAAAAAGACCCAGCGCACAATCCCACCATTGATTAAGCCAATCATCAAAATCAGCATCCCCACAAAGGTTGCGAGCGTGGTGTAACGATAATGCAAACACTTTTTAAGGAACGGCCGATAATAGCCAGTTACGAAGCGCTGAACAGCGTCGGCAAACCGGTTACGGAAGCGCTGAAAAGCATTCGGTTTATCTTTGCCATCTTTTGAGTACTTCATATGAGCGATATGCGCAGGCAATATCAACTTAGACTCAATTAACGAGAACATTAAGCAAAGGATGACGACCCAAGCAATAGACTCCCAAATCGCGCCCATACCGCCATCCACCATCAGCATAGGCACGAACGCCACCATGGTGGTCAGAACACCGAACGTCGCTGGCATCGCAACCCGCTTAGCGCCACGAACGACGTTGTCTATCGACTTCCCTTTTTCCTCAATCTCGGTATAGGCACTTTCACCTATCACAATGGCATCGTCCACGACGATACCGAGCACTAATATGAAACCAAACAAGGAAATCATATTAATGGATACATCAAACATCGGCAGCGGCATAAGCGCTATGGTGCCTAAGAAACACACAGGAATACCGATCATGACCCAGAATGCCAATCGCAGTTGCAAGAACAACGACAGCATGAGGAAAACTAACAGCCCCCCCATCCACATGTTGTTTAACATGAGGTCGAGACGACCTTGCAGGTAATATGACGAATCCCCCCAATACGCGACTTTTACTTCATCAGGGAGTGAAGCATTTTTACGTTCCGCATAGTTTTTCACCACTTCAGCGATTTTAAGATCGTTCTGATCGCCTACCGAGTTAACCCGCACAAAAGTCGCTGGCTTACCATCGAAACGAGTGAACGCTTCCGTCTCGACGAATCCATCAGTAACTTGAGCGATATCACCTAAGGTTAATCGCGTACCATCAGGACGACTGATCAGAACGATTTTCTCGAACTCATCTCCGACATACGCCTGATTATTAGCTCGTAATAAAATATCGCCGTTGGGCGTTTTGATAGAACCACCGGCGACATCAAGCGATGTACCACGCACTGCATTAACAATTTGCTGGAAGCTCAAGCCATAGCGTTCAAGGTCTTCTTGCGAGATTTCGACCGCAATTTCGTAGTTACGCGCACCGACCACTTCGACTTTGGTGATACCGCCCACTTGCTTAAGATCATCTCGGACTTCTTTAGCTAACTCTTTGCGTTGCCGCTCCGTCACATCACCGTACACAGTCATCCAGATCACGTTGCGGTTAGGTCGCACGCGATAGATGTTGGGCTTTTCAATTTGTTGTGGGAAGTTCGGGATGGCGTCCACCAGCATTTTAACTTCGTCCATCACCACTTGAACATCGTAATCGGGTTCGACTTCGATAGTGACCGAGCCAAGACCCTCTTGAGATCGCGATGTCATCTCCTCAACACCATCGACATCTTCAAGCGCATCTTCGATTAACATGATGACGCCTTGCTCAACTTCCTGAGGCGCAGCACCTGGAAATGGCACCTGAATACTGATTACGTTCAGTGAAATTTCCGGAAACATTTGCTTGCGGACACTGAATATAGACATCGCGCCCGCAACTACAATTAGGAATAATAGCAGGTTAGCGGCAACCGAATTACGCGCGAACCATGCAATAATGCCCTTATTGGTATCTTCTGTACTCATTGTCATGACCTCTTAGCGGTTCGCGTTGCTCGCCGTTTGTTCGTTGCCGGCTTCGCCACTATCCGACTCTGCTGATGGCTGGTTATCGCCTTCTTGTTGTTCTTTTTGTGCAGTCGACTCCATCTGTGACGGGAGCGGATCACCCTCTAAACGAACAGGTGTGCCAGGCAACGGATTAGCTAACTGTGTTAACACGACCTTGTCACCACGCTCCAGTCCGCCACTGATGATTGAATCATTACTCTGGGTGCGAATGACTTGTACGGTACGATGCTTAAGAACACGTTCCTCATCGACAATCCAAACTGAGCTATCTTCGTTGATCGCATAAGTCGGTACACTCATGACATTCGATACCGATTGACCTTCAATCTTAGCATCGACAAAACGACCGAAGCGTAGCGGTGCATTGTGTGTGTTGCCATCAAGGTTGTATGGGTCTTTAACTTCCACAACGCCATAAACAACGCGGCTATTTTCATCTAACACGCCTTCGGTACGCACCAAGCGCCCTTGCCAATCAGTACTGATACCGTTCACCATGGACTGAAGGTGTACCATCGGCTGTTTACCTTCGCTCGGCATATCAAGATACGTCGTATCTAAATCGCTCAGTGGCAGGCGAACTTCGGCGGTACCGGTGCCATATAACATAGCAACTTGACTGCCTGAGCCGACAAACTGACCTAAGTCAGCTTGCTTCGACCGCAAAATAGCATCAAAAGGCGCACGGATTGTCGTACGTTCTAAGTTGCGTTTTGCCATTGCTAAATTAGCTTCAGCTGATTCAACCGCAGAAAGTGCGCTGGCAAGCTGAGGTTTACGTAAACCTAATGCAGGCGCTTCACCGTCTTTAAACATCGCCCACTCTTCTTCAGCGACACGAGCGCGTGCTTTTTCTTCCTCAAGTGCAGACTGCGCTTGTAGCAACTGTGCTTTTGCTTGTTGAACAGCGACCTTGTAATCACTTGGGTCAATCTGCAACAACATGTCGCCTTTGCTGAAAAAGCCACCGGCATTAAAGTTATCAGCGATGTCTATGATCTGACCGCTTACCTCAGAAAGTAACTGAGTGCTGTGCTTAGGTCTTACAGTTCCCTGTGAATCAACAATAAATGTCATATTCTCAGGCTGGACCTCTTTCACCTCGACCATTGGGGCCGGTTTTACGTTTTGTTTTTTCTCGGGAGGTTTACCCATCATACTCGCCAACACGGCGAGTCCGATAAATAGAAGTATAATGACGGGTGGGATAAAGGCTCTTTTCTTAATCTTCATAATTGTCGCTCAGTCAATTGGTTAAGAATATTTTGTTATAGCCTTATTATCGCCGTAATAAATGTAAATTGTTAGCACAGATGTGTTGCTATTTATGAGTTTCGCCCCCTAAGTTGTAACGGACTATTACAAACTCAGCTGAAACCCTTGTTACCCCTCAAGTAACCACCGCTCTGCCGCTTCCACCGCAGCCGGTTTACCACTTAACAACACAACATCATCGACTGCTAACTCAATTTGATCTGTTAAATCAGTCACTTCGACATCATCACGGCGAATAGCTTTAAGCTCTACATTACGTTTAGACCAGTCTAAATCTTCGACCGACTTACCAACCGCCCATGCGTGTTGAGGTAGCGGCACGGCGTGTAAAAATTGTAGTTTCTCTAACCGTTCGGGATCCATATCCGTATGCGAGCCTGGGAAAAAGCCATGCATATCGCCATAGTGGTTACGTCGCTCTTGTTCTAGGCGCGTGAGAATGCGACGAATAGGCACGCCGGAGCGGTTCAGCACGTGCGATATCAACATCAGACTCGCTTCTAGCGTATCCGGCACAACCTGTGAAGCGCCGGCTTCTTGCAACGCAGTCAGACGGCTATCATCGCGGCTTCGCACTAAAATAAAAGCGTCTTCGTTCATGGCACGGATTTCTTTTAGCGTTTTTATCGCATAGGTATCATCGGCATAACTAATCACGATTAATGGCGCATGTTGTGCCCCAACGGCACGCAAGATATCGCGCTTAGCGCTATCACCAAAATAGACTTTCGCGCCCCCTGCCACCGCTTCTTGCACACGCATCGGGTCATTGTCGATCGCGACATGTTTAATACCTTCGGCTTCCAAGAATCGTGATACGGTCTGCCCGACCCGTCCGAAACCACAAATAAGTGCCGGAGCCGCTTGTTCCTCTTCGGATTGATCCGAGTGGATACCTGATGAATCACCTTCATCGTGTGCCAAGAACGCTACCAAAGGTTGTAGTTTTTGAATGACTAGTGGGGTAATCGCCATACTTAACACACCCACACCAATCAGAATGGAACTGATCCGAGGCTCTAAAAGCCCGTAAGACGCCGCCAAAGAGACAAGTACGAAGCCAAATTCACCCATCTGAAACAGCGAAACCGCGGCAGCCCATGCATCACGTCGGTGTTCACCCATCATGCGCGCTACACCTTGAATCAACAATACCTTAATTAGCGCCATAACCAGCAAAGTGGCGACTATCCAGTGAAACTCAAATACCACAGCATGCAGAGACAGTTGCATACCGACGGTGGTAAAAAATAGTCCCATTAAAATGTCACGGAAAGGACGAATATCGGCTTCGAGTTGATGTTTGTACTTACTTTCGCCAAGCATCATACCGGCTAAAAAGGCTCCAAGCGCCATCGACAGACCAAATAAATGCGTCAAACCGCCAGCGACCAACGCCACTAAAAGCGTTGCTAAGACGAATAATTCGTCAGTGCGCTGCCGGGCGATTTCTCTAAATAGGAACGGCAACACCCACTTGCCAATTAATAGGAGTACAGTAATCACGGCAGCGCCTTTTAATAGCGCAAGCAATAGGCTGTAAGCGATATTCTCGCCGCCTTGACCAGCTAACAAAGGAATAGCTATTAATAGCGGAACGACCGCGATATCTTGGAATAACAATACGGCAACGGTCATTTGTCCGCGTCGCGTTGCCGTTTGCGAGCTTTCACTGAGCTGTTTTATCACCACTGCGGTTGAGGAAAGCGCCAGCGCTCCAGCTACAGCGAGTGCGGCTGTTGGGCTATCAAGCAACCAAAGCCCTAGGCCCATGAATAAGGCCAGTGAAACAAGCACTTGAGCCGAACCTAAGCCAAATACCCAACGCCGCATAGCGAGCATTTTCGGTAGCGAGAATTCAAGACCTAACGAGAACAGCAACAGTACAATACCCAGTTCAGCAATCAGGTGATACTCGTTTGGATCGGCTATCCAACCCATTACATCGGGTCCTGCAATCACACCCGCGGTAAGATACGCCAAAATAGCGGGTAGCTTTATGCGCCGAAATGCCCAAACCAGAACCACGGCCACTGCAAGTAACATCAGTAAACTGGCAAATGTACCGTACATAGGCTGCTCCTTATCGTTATTTTCATTCTGTCAAAATAATAACACTGTTTGGATGACAATCGTTTTACTAATTTAACTTTTTGATACTATTACGCTTTTATCTAAGTGGCATAGGTTTTGCTTAAATCTATTTTTATTTCAGTTAAGTCGTCGTCATGTTGAATAAAATAACGATAAAACGAAACGCCCAATGCTGCATGCCACAGAAATTATCGAGTCATCTGTCACGTCGTGAAGATTGGCAACGGTCGCGTTCCCTCTCCGAGCGACTACAAACGACCTTGAACGTTGATGAGTTCTTTATAATCTATGGTTCGCATTTGCATAAGCGTGTGCCTATCCATTCCATCCGCTTCGAGAGCCCATCTCTACAGCACGCTATTGCCCTTTGGCAGGGTCAACCAAAATACCAACATGCGGTGTTGGTTTACGCTGATGATCAGTTACTCGGACAGATGACTTACACGTTCTCACAACCGCTTTCGTTTCTTCAAAAAATGCGGTTAAAAAAAATACACTCACATCTCGTCTTTCCACTTAAGAATTTATTAGCGTTTCACAAAGTGAGTCAACTCGCCGCTCGTGATCCACTGACACAACTATTCAATCGAACTATCGTGCGGTCGCGTATCATCGAGCTCATTCATTCCGCTGAGCAGCATGAGCATACGTTAATGATGATTGATTTAGACAACTTTAAGCAAGTCAATGACAGCGAAGGTCATGATGTTGGTGACGCTATTTTACAACAAATTGCCGCAATCATCGGCGATGAAATTGATCAACATCACACCGCGATAAGGTATGGCGGTGATGAGTTTCTGCTTATATTACCGCACACCTCATTACGTGCCGCTCACGACACGTTTAAACGAATGCAACAACGATTATGCGAACACAGATTGATAAACCGATATGATATTAAACTCAGTGCTGGATCGGTCTGTATTCAACCTTATTTGAGCGCTGAACAGGTGTTAGCGCAAGTTGATGAAAATATGTATGCGGCGAAACATGCAGGTGGCGCACGTCATTTTTATGAAGGACGTAGCGATGTTAGTCCTCATCGCCCTGCTGCATGCTAATGATGAGCGGAGGTTGCTCACCACTTACTTCATTCAGCCATCCGACTCCGGGTAACCACAACCAACTCCCGTAACGAATAATCGGTAATTCTTCTCGTAACCACCACGGAATGCGCGCTTGCTTTAACCACGCCCGAATGGGTTTACCGCCGTCGCGCTCGGGCTGGTATAGTTTGATTGATTTCAATTCCGCAGACAGATCGGTGAGACGGGCTAACACAGGTGAGTTTTCATCTACACGCGCGCCGTTTAATTGCCAAACGAGCTCGCCATAAGGGTGCGGTAACTCCACACGGTGACCTGACATGTGCATCTCTTGG
This sequence comes from Idiomarina sp. D18, assembly GCF_057748155.1. NCBI lineage: Bacteria > Pseudomonadati > Pseudomonadota > Gammaproteobacteria > Alteromonadales > Idiomarinaceae > Idiomarina > Idiomarina sp. D18. The sequence goes on along the minus strand of NZ_CM173240.1, from coordinate 644,705 downwards.
TCAGCGTGTTCAAACCACCACAGCGCATTAGCAAACCTATATACACAGCCGGAGGCCAGGTTAACGGCGACTTTTGCATCATTTGCAGCGCTCAGTGCTTGTTGACAAATTTGATGCAATTGAGCTTGCGACGGCATGCGTTCACATCCCGTCTGGTGTGTCAGCCAATAGCGTATCGCAGCGCGCTGTAGTGGTTCAGAAAAATGAGCAAGTTCCGTTAAACTTAAACCTGTATTTAGCCATGCATGAGAGCACCACGCGTTGTTAAGTTTGTCGGCTAGCAACTCATCGAGTAAAGCATCTTGTTCTGCACATAACGCGGCTGAACGCAGCACACTTTGCCCGAATTGTGGCCAGCGCTGCTCTAATTGAGGTATTACTTTGTGCCTCAGATAATTCCTCTCGATGCGCGTATCGTAATTGGTATTATCTTCTATCCAAGTTAGCTGGTGCTCATGCGCGTACTTCAGGATAGCTTGTTTACTGACTTCGAGTAACGGTCGTACCAGTTTCCGTCGACCAACAAATGGCTGGACCTCAGCCATCGATGCGAGACCTCGGGGCCCACTGCCTCGTTTCAATTGCAATAAAAAGGTTTCAATTTGGTCGTTTCGATGCTGTCCTAGCAAAATGATGGCATTATCTGCCGTGAGTTCTGCTAAACGCTGATAACGCCGCTCACGCCCCATGGCCTCTTTCGATACTCGGTTTTTCTCTATAAAGGTGAGGTCTTCAAAGTGAGACGCCATACCATAACTCTCGACACTTCCTTTAATCGTTTTTGCCCAAGCCGGAGATTGAGGATGAAAATGGTGATCGAGATGGATAGCGAGATATTCGTATTGCGGGTTCGCTTGTCTGAACCGGTTCAAACAGTCGAGTACGGTTTGTGAATCGGCACCACCACCCAAGGCAACAACGAGTTGTTGCCCGGGCACTAGATGTAAGCGCTGTAAACTTTGCTGGAATTTAGAATACAGCGTATCGCTCTTCATAATGGCTGATTAGCAATAACCGAAAGACATCAACTTCTGATAGCGCTGATCGAGTAATTGTTGTTTCTCTAGACCCACTAAGTCATTAAGGTCACTGTTTAGTTGCGCCTTTAATCGGTCCGCCATTTCGTCCATGTTGCGATGCGCACCGCCCAGAGGTTCTGGAATAATCGTATCTATTAAGCCTAATGACTTACTTTTATCTGCGGTAACCCCCATCGCTTCTGCTGCAAGCGGGGCTTTTGATGCGCTTTTCCATAGGATAGACGCACAGCCTTCTGGCGAGATAACAGAGTACGTGCTGTATTGCAGCATGTTCACGCGATCACCGACACCAATCGCTAAGGCACCACCGGAGCCACCTTCGCCAATTACGGTGCAAACGATAGGTACAGTAAGACGCGCCATGACTTTCAGGTTACGCGCAATCGCTTCACTCTGGCCACGCTCTTCTGCGCCAATCCCGGGATACGCGCCCGGTGTATCGATAAAAGTGATGATGGGCATATTAAAACGCTCAGCCGTCTCCATTAAGCGCAACGCCTTTCGGTAGCCTTCAGGTTTTGGCATACCAAAGTTTCGACGTATCTTATCTTTGGTTTCGCGCCCTTTTTGCTGACCAATAACCATCACGGGTCTGCCATCAAGTCGCGCTACACCACCGATAATCGCTTCATCGTTTGCGTAAGCACGATCGCCTGCCATTTCATCAAACTCAGTAAAAATGCGCTTGATGTAATCCAGTGTATAAGGACGCAGAGGATGACGCGCTAACTGCGCAACCTGCCAAGCGCCTAACTCAGAGAAAATTTTCTCGGTCAGCTCTTTGCTCTTTTGCTTAAGCCGTTGGAGCTCTTCTTCGATATTTATATCAAGCTCACCACGTTCGCCAACATTCTTTAATTCTTCAATTTGGGCTTCGAGTTCGGCTATCGGTTGTTCAAAATCCAAAAAGTTTAGGCTCATTATTTAATGTTTCCTCTAAAACTCGAGCGTGACCCACTGTTCACCCAGTAGATCGTGTAAATGATGTATTAGTTCGTCAGTCGGCTCAACATACCACTGAGCCCCAACGTTCATCGAGGCCAACGCGCGTTCGCCTCGGTAATGAATTTTTACTGGGCAGGTGCCTTGTGCAAAGGGTCGCATTGTCTCAGCGAGACGCTTAGTCATACCCTTTTCAATTTGTTCACCGGTCACCGTGATCGCCAAATGTTTAACAAAACTGGCACGCGCCTGCTCAATTGTCATTACTTCTCTGGCGACCATTCTATTACTGCCAGAGAAGTTATCAAATCGTACCTCACCTTTTGCCCACAAAATTCTGTCTTTTTCGAGCACGTGTTGGTAACTATCGTATTCATTACTATACAGCATCACATCCATACGTGCGCTTTTATCGTCTAATGTAACAATCGCAAAGCGTTGCCCACGTTTGTTGGTAATCACACGAACGTCAATTACCAAGCCGGCTACTCCCACGTATTCGTTTTTACGGGTCTCATTAACATTAGCAAGCTGCCCGACAACGTAATGCTGTAATTCTGCTCGAAAGCGGTTAATAGGATGTCCAGTCAAGTACAGACCTAGGGTCTCTCTCTCTCCTTCGAGCCATACCGCTTCAGGCCAAGGTTTTACTTTTTCAAATTCGTGCTCAACGGCTTCAGGCTCTGTCGTGAGCACGCCAAACATATCAGCTTGTCCAATGCTTTCAGCCTGACGGTGTTGCACAGCTTGCCGCATTGCCTTTTCAAGGGAAGCCATCAAACTGGCACGATGCGGACCTAAGCTATCCATCGCACCGGCACGAATCAAACGCTCTAAAACACGTTTGTTGAGTTTCTTGAGATCGACACGACAGCAAAAATCGAATAAGTCCGTAAATGGACCCCCTTCATTACGTGCCTCTAAAATGGCCTCAATCGGTGCTTCACCCACGCCTTTAATTGCGCCAATACCGTAAACGACGCGTTGTTCATCATCGACGGTAAACTTGTACACCCCTTTATTAACATCCGGTGGAAGCAACACTAAGCCCATGCGTTCGCATTCATCCGCTAGGGTGACGATTTTATCGGTGTTATCCATATCCGCCGACATGACCGCTGCCATGAATTCAGCAGGATAGTGCGTTTTCATCCACAAAGTTTGGTAAGAAACTAACGCGTACGCGGCCGAGTGAGATTTATTAAACCCGTAGCCGGCAAACTTCTCTACCAAGTCGAAGATCTTCATCGCCAACTCGGGATCGATATTATTGTTGTGCGCGCCCTCGCGGAATACCTCTCGCTGCTTCGCCATCTCTTCCGGTTTCTTCTTACCCATCGCACGACGCAACAAGTCGGCACCACCGAGCGAGTAGCCTGCCATCACCTGGGCAACCTGCATCACCTGCTCTTGGTATAGAATAACGCCATAAGTTGGCTCGAGTATCGGCTCAAGACACTCGTGTTGATACGTTTCATCGGGATAAGATACTTTTTCTCGCCCGTGCTTACGATCAATGAAGTTATCAACCATACCTGATTCGAGAGGGCCCGGTCGGAACAGCGCTACCAACGCGATGATGTCCTCAAAACTATCCGGCAGCAGTCGCAAAATCAGCTTCTTCATTCCAGCTGATTCGAGCTGAAAAACGGCTGTTGTTTCAGCGCGTTTGAGCACATCAAAACACTGTTTGTCATTTAAGCTAATTGCGTTGATATCAATGAGCGGTTCGCCCGCCTCTTTCTTGCGTGCATTAACCATATCCAATGCCCATTGAATGATGGTCAATGTCCGTAGCCCTAAAAAGTCAAACTTTACGAGTCCCGCCGATTCCACATCGTTCTTGTCAAACTGAGTAACCGGGTTTTTACCCTCGTCATCACAATAGAGTGCGGCAAAGTCAGTAATAGTGGTCGGCGAAATGACCACGCCGCCCGCATGTTTACCTGCGTTACGTGTCACGCCCTCTAAGATACGAGCGAAATCTATCAATTCTTTGACTTCTTCGTCGGCATCGTACCGTTCGCCCAATTCGGGCACTTGCTCAAAGGCTTTTGCCAACGTCATGCCTGGATCGCCAGGCACCAATTTAGAGATGCCATCAACAAAGCCGTAAGGGTGACCCAGCACACGCCCTACGTCTCGAATCGAGGCTTTAGCGGCCATCGTACCGAAGGTAATAATCTGTGATACCGCGTCGCGCCCATACAGTTCTGCGACATGGTCAATCACTTCGTCGCGTCGATCCATACAAAAATCGACATCAAAGTCTGGCATTGAAACACGTTCTGGATTCAAGAAACGTTCGAATAGTAAGTCAAATTCGAGCGGGTCGAGATCGGTGATTTTTAACGCGTAAGCGACTAGCGAGCCTGCACCTGAACCACGACCCGGCCCCACAGGAATATTGTTATCCTTACTCCACTGAATAAACTCCATGACGATAAGGAAATAGCCCGGGAACCCCATCTGGTTAATGACATCGAGTTCGGTTTGCAAGCGCTCATCGTAAGGAGGACGTTTTGCTTGACGTTCTGCCTCGTCGGGAAATAAAAATTCTAGTCGTTCTTCTAAACCTTCGCGCGAAACCTTAACGAGGTAGTCACCTTCCGTTAAATCACCCGTGGGAAACGCCGGGAGGAAATATTCACCTAAACGAATGGTGACATTACAACGTTTTGCGATTTCAACGGTGTTTTCCAACGCTTCGGGTAAATCGGCAAACAGCTCGTGCATTTCTTCAGCACTGCGCAAGTACTGTTGTGGTGAGTATTTTTTGGGACGTCGTTTATCACCGAGTTGATAGCCATCATGAATAGCGACTCGAATTTCGTGTGCTTCGAAGTTCTCTTCTTCGAGGAATACCACTTCGTTCGTCGCGACTACCGGCAAATCATGCTCTGCCGCGAGTTGAACCGCACTATGCAGATACGCCTCTTCCTCTGCGCGACCGGTACGAATAAGCTCGAGATAAAATCGCTCAGGAAAGTATTGCTTATAGAACGCCAGGCTCTCTTGCAAAGGTTCCTGATGACCTTTCAACAACGCTCGGCCAATATCCCCTTCGCGCGCGCCCGAGAGCAGAATGATGCCGTCATTATGCTGCGCCAGCCAGGCTTTATCAATCACCGGTTTGCCCTGCACGTGACCGCGCAAATAGGCTTTTGAAATGAGTTGGATAATCTGCTGATATCCATCATTGTTCATTGCCAATGCGGTCAGGCGAAAAATCTCACCTTCGGGGTAGTCACCCCATACCCATAAGTCAGCCCCGATAAGCGGCTTGAGACCTTGGCTGTGAGCTGCGCCATAATATTGCACCAGACCACAAAAGTTCATTTGATCGGTAAGCGCCATAGCGGGCATATTCATGTCCGCCACACGCTGACAAATGGGCTTCACTTTAGTAAGCCCATCCACCATTGAAAAGTCACTGTGAATTCTTAAATGAACAAAAGAAGTATCTGCTGCCATTAAAAACCTAATTGGTAAACTGCATGCTGAATATTAAGCCGATATTCTGCCTTATCGGGCTATTCAAGTACATGCTTAGTGCAGTTTTAAACGGGGTTTAACCGCGTGGTTCAGCTTATCCACAGCAATAACGAGCAGCATCTTCCACCAGCCGTGTAACGCTCGTTGATGCATGCGGTAGAGACTCGCATAAGCATAACGCGCCAACGTGCCCTCGATAGACATCGATAAGCTCTTACTTTGCATTAAGTTCCCTACGGCCGAAAATCGGCTGAGCGATACCAATGAGCCACGGTCTTTGTACTTAAATGCTTTGGGCGCTTTGCCTTTTTGCATGCGACGGATATTTTTATAAAGACAGTCAGCCATTTGATGAGCCGACTGCGCACGCGGTGGGACAAAGCGGTTTTCGTCAATGGCACAGGCGGCACAATCGCCCAATGCATAAATTGAATCGGCACCTTTTGCTTGTAAGAACGAGTCAACTTCGATCTGATTATTTTTCCGCGTTGGCAGACCCAATTCCGTCAAGAAATCAGGTGCTCGAACCCCGGCTGCCCACACCATTAGATCGCCTTTGATACTTTGTCCATCATTAAGTACCAACTGACCTTTTTGGGCTTCCTTGGCGGGGTTACCAAGCAGCACTTTTACTCCGAGTTTATTAAGCTTTTTATGCACCGATTGTGATAAACGCTCGGGCAATGCGGGTAATAAGCGCTTACCTGCTTCAACTAACGTGATATTCAGTCGATCGCGAGTGAGGTGGCCTAAACCGTAGATTGACAGCAGAGACACGGAATGTACTAGTTCAGCAGCAAGTTCAACACCGGTGGCACCGCCGCCTACAATAGCGACGTCTAGGGTGACATCATGACCATCTTCGAGTGCCTGGTTAACACGCAAGAATTCGTTCAAAAGATGATGGTGAAAAGCATCGGCTTGCGCCGTTGAGTCGAGGAAGTAGCAATGTTCAGCGACGCCTGGCGTACCAAAATCAGCAGTGACGCTACCGACGGATAGAATAAGCTTGTCATAATTTAAAGTGCGCGGTGCCAGCACTTCCTCGCCTTCCTCCTCTATCGCCGCTAACGTAATGGTTTTATTGTCTTTATCAACGGCTTCCAGCGTGCCCACGATAAACCGAAAGCCAGAACGAGCTCCTTGTCCTCGGTAATCAAGTTCTGCGAGTCGCGAGTCAAGCGCACCTGATGCAACCTCATGCAGTAACGGTTTCCAAACGTGCGTGCTATTTCTATCAACTAATAACACTTCTGCCTTACCGGAGCGCCCTAAACTTCTTCCTAATTGGGTCGCCAACTCTAAACCACCTGCACCGCCTCCAACCACGACAATTTTTTCTGTCATTGCTTGTAATATCCCTGCCGATAAATGAAAAAGCCACTGGCGATCATAACGCCAGTGGCTTTTATTTACAGCACTATATTACAGATTTACTAAATGTTTTTAGTCAACTTTTGGTTCCGTCAAACCACGACGCTCAAGCAGGGCTTCAACAGTCGGTTTTTGACCACGCCAATCGATGTACTGCTGCATCGGATCTTTACTGCTACCCTGCGATAAGATATCGCGACGGAATGCTTGACCATTTTCTAGCGTCAAACCACCATTTTGGTTCATATACTTAAATGCATCTGCTGCAAGCACCTCGCTCCACATATAAGCGTAATAGCCAGCAGAGTAGCCGCCTGCAAAGACATGTGCGAAATAGGTCGAACGATAACGCGGTGGCACCGCTTCAACCGCTACACCATTTTCTTCAAGGGCTTTTTGCTCGAACTCGCCCACATCACCAATATCTTCTCCCGCCGGTACTGTGTGGTATTCCAGATCGAGCAATGCCGCCGCAACGTACTCTAAGGTGTCAAAACCTTGGTTGAAATTACGTGCCGCAAGTACTTTATCAAGCAACTCTTGTGGAATCTGCTCACCGGTTTCATAGTGTTTAGCATAGTGAGCGATTACTTTAGGATTCAAAGTCCAGTCTTCTTGGAACGTAGATGGGAACTCGACATAATCGCGCGGTACGTTAGTACCCGCTTGTGACGGATATTTCACATCAGAGAACATACCGTGTAACGCGTGACCCATCTCGTGGAACATCGTGGATACTTCATCAAAGCTCAATAAGGTCGGCTCACCTTCTGGTGCTTTTGTGATGTTCATGTTATTGAGAATAACAGGCTTTTGATTAAGCAGTTCTGATTGGCTGCGGAATGAACTCATCCAAGCACCACCACGCTTGCTCTCGCGCGCATAGTAATCGGCATAGAACAGGCCTAAGCTTGAGCCATCAACATCAAACACTTCATAGACTTCAACGTCAGGATGATAAACTGGAATATCATCACGTTCTTTAAATGTGATGCCAAACAGCTGGTTCATCGCATAGAACACACCATCTTTTAACACACGGTTGAATTCAAAGTATTGTTTAACTTGTTCGCCATCGATTGCGTATTTAGCTTCACGCACTTTCTCGGCGTAGTAGAACCAATCCCACGGCTTCAGTTCGAAGTTTTTACCGTCTGCATCGATAGCTGCTTGAATTTCTTGCGCTTCGCGCTCAACGTTCGATACAACCGCCGGAACCAAGTCACGTAGCATGTCTTGTGCGGCCTCTGGGTTACCTGCCATATTGGTTTCTAAGGTGTAATCTCCCCAGCTATCGTAGCCTAATAAACTCGCCTTCTGAGCACGTAACTCAACGAGTTTCTTAACTAGAGGACGTTGGTCTGTTTTCGTGTTCCCAGTGCCACGGTTAGCTGAAGCTTCCCATACACGCTGGCGTAACTCACGGTTTTCGAGCTCTGCTAGAATCGACTGGCGCGTGGTATTAGTTAATACAATGGCGTACTCACCTTTATGGTCGCGACTCTCAGCAGCACTAGCTAACGAGCGAATACGGCTATCACTCAAACCTGCCAGCTCCGCTTTATCCTTAACGTAGATAACATTTTCTTGTGTCAGGTTCATCAAGTTGTTGCGAAACTCGGTAGTGAGACTTGATAGCTGCTCATTGATATCACGGATTTTTTGTTTATCCGCATCACTGAGTTGTGCACCTGAACGTACAAAGCTTTTGTAAGTATCTTCAAGCAAACGTAAAGAAGCCGTATCTAGATCCAGTGATTCACGCTTGTCATATAAAGTTTTAATGCGTGCAAACAAGTCTGCGTTGAGCGAGATATTATCGCTATGCGCTGACATTTTCGGCGCTAACTTGACTTGCAAATCACGAATTTGATCGTCGCTGTTTGAAGATGAAAGGTTATAAAACACAGCGCTTACACGATTCAGGATCTGGCCTGATTTTTCCATCGCAACGATGGTGTTCTCAAAGGTAGGCGCTTCTGAGTTTGAAGCAATTGCTTCAATCTCTTCCATGTGCTCTTTCATGCCGCGCTCAAATGCAGGTTCGAAATGTTCGAATTTGATCGCATCGAAATCAGGTGCTTGATACTGCAGTGGGCTAGGCTCAAAAAATGGATTTTGTTGAGCAACGTCTTTACTCGCTTGTTCCGCTTGCGCGGTTTCAGCTTGTTGTGAAGTTTGTTGGTTCTGTTGTTCAGCATCGCTACATGCGGCGAGCGATAGCGCTGTACCAATAGCAACGGCTACGAGCGTTTTACGCATAGTTATCTCCTAACTTGTTATTGTGATATTTAATTTCTTTACTTTATGGTTATATTGTAACAGTGGCAAGCGCGTAACGCTCAAACGGCGTTTTTTTTCGACTAGTGCTAGGAAGGCATGAATTACAGGCAAAAAAAAAGCCCCAACGTGGGACTTTAATTTTTGAGAAGTGGCGGAGCGGACGGGACTCGAACCCGCGACCTCCGGCGTGACAGGCCGGCATTCTAACCAACTGAACTACCGCTCCACATTCTCAGAGTGTGCGTGACTTAATGGCGGAGCGGACGGGACTCGAACCCGCGACCTCCGGCGTGACAGGCCGGCATTCTAACCAACTGAACTACCGCTCCACTAAGTCACTGTGTTGGGGGTTACCCCCTCAACGCGGCGTGAATATTACGAGTGACCACCGATTCAGTCAACCCTTTTTTTAAAGATTTTTATATTTTCCCGTTCGTTTGACTGTTAAATGTCCAGATGAGACGTTTTTTAATCATTTTTCTCATGACTATCCGTTGCTGCCGACTTAGTTCGTCTCTTTCGAAACCAAATTGCACTCACTCCGAGTAGTACCAAGATCACATTAATCGCCACAATAATAATTAAATTCACCACCGCTTGCGACTCTTGCTCCTCAATTTGCCGTTGCTTTTCTATCCGCTGCTGTTCTAACGCGGCTCGTTTAGCTGCAAATTGCTCCGCTTTCGTTAAGGTATTCTTGTCAGGACGTTTCGAAATAAAGCTATAGTCATCGATCACTAACTCAAACTCTCGACCTTGCTTATTTGTCGCAAAAATCGTCATATCGATGAGATGGCGGCCAAAATCGAGGTTTGCAATAGGAATATTAACGGTGTTTGCTTCTATTTCCGTTAATGAAAAGTCGCGCTTTTCACCATTAGGAAAATCCACCGTTCCATTAATCGCCATGCTGCTCAATTCAACACGATCGTCATCAATAGTTAGAATTAGTTGATGATCCTGCTCAGCTCGATTCGCTTGCTTAACACTCAAGGTTATTGGACTTGGCTCAACCACTACAGCAGAAGTTTCGTACGAGCGATCATAAAGTGGCGTGGTTAATTCGTACGTTGGCATGTATTCGCCTGGCGGAATAGTTAGTTTGAACCGACTGGTAAACACCCCGTCTCCCGCTTGTTCATCATATCCTTTGCCATCATCTGAAAACTGACCCACACGCTTAGGTGCAACGCCAAAATTGTCGAAACTCGAATTGTTGGTGCTAATAAATAACACATCAAGTAATACCGTCTCATGGAAGCGAGCAGTCTCAACAGGAACATCCCCGTTGTACAGCGTGCCCTCGACCTTTATTTGTTCATTTTCATAAAGTGGGGAAGGTAACGGTTTTGCTTTAAATTTAATATCTGAGACGATAACCGCTTCATTTTGCTCGTCGACTCGTCCTGCGACTTGCCAAGGTCCAGGCATCGGATCCTTAATGCGGATCATGTCGAAGTTTTCGTTAGTATACCAAGTGACTTGTTCGATAGGATGGCGTGTTTCATACCATTTACTGCCATCGGGTTTTATTAGTATGAGCGGCGCACTGCCGCGCTCTCGGAAGAACAGCAACGTAATCTGTTTGATTTTGTCATCAATTCGAAATCGCTGTCCCTCAATGGGCAAGCGGTTTGCCATCGGATCATTAATTACGTCAAGCTTAGCCGGTGGTTCGCTATTGTTTTGCGCGTTGCCTTGATCCGACTGTGCGAGTAGTTGGCTACTATAAGTTAATAAAAGTCCCAGTAATACCGTTGTTACGAATCGAGCCACAGGCACGCACCACCTTCAGATTTTACTATCGCTAAGCGCTGTTGATGTTGTTCCTCTTCATCGGCTGTTGCGCGTAAAACCTTTAGCTGTGGACGATTTTTTATTGCTTGATGCGCAATGGCGCCCGGTTCTCGGTTCTCATTGTCTTGATTTTGGCTGTGCAAACTCAACGCTGTTTGCCCGCCCGTCATCGCCAAATAAACATCCGCGAGGATCTCGGCATCGAGCAGAGCGCCATGTAATTCACGAGCAGAATTATCGACGTAAAAAGCTTTGCATAATGCGTCCAAACTATTGCGTTGGCCCGGGCGCATTTCACGTGCTAATTGAAGTGAATCGAGTACATCGCAGTAGTCGTACGTCTTGCCGTACATCTTGCCGAGCCGCTTAAACTCAGCGTCCATGTGGCCGACGTCGAACGGCGCATTATGGATTACAAGCTGGCTACCTTTGATGAAATCAATAAATGCATCAACCACTTGTGCAAAAACGGGCTTATCGGCGAGGTATTCGTTCGTAATACCGTGCACCGCAATGGCTTCATCCTCAACCACGCGCTCCGGATTAATATAAACGTGAAAGTGGTTTCCAGTCGGCTTTCTATCTATTAACTCAACACACCCGATTTCAATGATACGATGTCCGTCATCGGGATTAATGCCTGTAGTTTCGGTGTCTAAAACGATCTGACGCATGGTGTTTGATTCCTGATATACTCGCGGTTTCAGTTTATTTTACAGTGAGTCGCATGGCTAAAGTACATATTTTTACAGACGGTTCATGCCTGGGCAACCCGGGTCCTGGTGGTTACGGTGTCGTACTCGAGTACGGTCAACATCATAAGGAGCTCAGTGGCGGTTACCAGTGCACGACCAACAACCGTATGGAGCTTCTTGCTTGCATTAAGGGCCTTCAAGTCCTTAACAGAGCCTGCGATGTCATTCTGACCACCGATAGTCAATATGTAAAGCAAGGCATTGAGCAATGGATTCATAACTGGAAACGCAATGGTTGGCGTACATCAAATAAAAAAGCCGTTAAAAATGTCGACTTGTGGCAACAGTTAGACCAAGCCATTGCTGCTCACAAAGTGACATGGGAGTGGGTGAAAGGTCACGCAGGGCATCCGCAAAACGAGCGCTGCGACGAGCTTGCGCGCGCCGCAGCTGAACAAAACCCGACCCAGGTCGATACGGGTTTTAGCACCGAATAACCTCGGTGCTTATTCGACACCCGCAACAACGGGTCTTTTCTCTTCTTGCCATGCGTTCATGCCACCATCCACGCTATACACTTGCGTGAACCCCATCCGTTGTAAGCTTTCAGCTGCGAGCGCAGAACGTCCGCCTGAACGGCAGATTAAGTACAACGGCTTTTCGGCAATACGATCAAGCGCGTCATCATAACCCGCAACATCGGGATGCTGATTAAGCTGCATCTCAAGGACACCACGAGGCATATTAATAGCTTCACGAATATGCCCTTGAGTAAATTCAGCCGGTTCCCGCACATCAATAATTCGCGCGCCGTCCCGCAATGCATGCTGAAGTTGCTCAGTGGTTACTTCGTTTACGTTGTTTTTTGCCGTCTGACAAAGCTTTTTAGCATCAATTACCATAATTACCTCTCTTCAAAATGCCAATTTGCAGATTGTTTTACTCTCGCCGCAGGTAACGCTTGTGTCAAGCTTAAACGCTCTTTTCTCGATTTGTTGACCTGTGGTTTTATATAACATGATTTTTTTACAACTAACCAGTAACCCGCACTTAACCACGAACAGCGTTGACATAGCCACTCGCTGTAGCCACCGAACTCGGCATCCTGCTTTGCAAGAAAATGCCCAATAAAATAGCGTTGCCGCTCCACTCGGAGTCCCAGCAACGACAGCCAGTCTTTAACGCGTGCTTGGCTGAAATAGCGTCCTTGCCACGGGAATGACCATCGCTGACTGCGCCAGAGCCCGCTCAATATAGCAGGGCTCAACGGGTTAAAGCCCGCTAATATCAGAGTACCGTCATCCGCTAATACGCGTAGCGCTTCTCTCAATACTTGGTGTGGATCGGCCGAAAAATCTAATACAAACGGACAAACCAAGGTGTCCACCGATTCATTTTTAATCGGCAACTGAGTATAGTGCGCGCGAACCCCATGACATTTTTCTGCTGGTTTCTGAATTTGACAGATATGTATCGGTCGACCCAGCGTAAAGCCACTGACATCCAGTTGTTGAGCCAAGTTACCAAGCGTAACCGTAGTGCCGTTAAGGCAATGCTTGCGAGAGTCGTCCAGTTGTTGTTGTACACAGGACTGGATCATCTGTCCGTTCGCAAGTTGGTCCCAGTCATCGGGTTCCTGCATTTTCGTACGACGATACGCGGGTTGAATAAACAAGGGCCGACCTTTGTGTTAGGCTAGAGTCTACGCATAATCATAGCGAGGAAACCCAGAGTATGCGAGTACATCCTGTTAAAGCCTTTGATGATAATTATATTTGGTTAATCGAATCCACTCAGGATCGTGTTGTCGTTGTCGACCCGGGTGATGACAAGCCGGTCATTGAATGGTTAAAAGCGAATAAAAAGGACATCGCTGGTTACCTCATTACACACCATCATCATGATCATACGGGTGGGCTTGAAGCACTCAAAGCGCGCTTCCCAGCGACTTCTTACGGTCCTGACAATCCCGCTATTAAGGGCATTGACTACGCTGTAATGGAGGGCGATACAGTTCAGATCGCTGGCTTACGGTTTGACGTTTTAGCCACGCCGGGTCACACCCTAGACCATATTAGCTTCTATGGTGACACAGCACTTTTTTGTGGTGACACGCTGTTCTCTGGCGGCTGCGGCCGTATGTTTGAGGGCACCCCCGAGTTGTTCGTTTCGTCACTTGATAAACTGCGTCGCCTACCGGGCGAAACGCGTGTTTTTTGCGCACATGAGTATACGCAAGCGAACTTAACCTTCGCCTCTCTTGTCGAACCCGACAATGCAGTTTTAAAAAGTTACTTAGAAAAAATAAAGCTCATGCGTCAAAACGATCAGATCACGTTGCCATCGACGCTCCAATTGGAGCTGGCAATTAATCCGTTTTTACGGTTTGACCAGTCAGCAGTTCGCCAAGCGGCGAGTGATTATGCTGAACAGACACTAAGTTCCTCAGAAGACGTGTTCGGCATCATTAGAGAGTGGAAAGATAACGCGTAGTCACGTAGTATATCCACGTTATAATATAACACTATTAAAGAAGTTAATCATGAATGTACGTTATAACTTTTTAACGAGCTCGTTGCTGTGCGCCTCTTTACTAACATTGTCGGGTTGCCAAATGACGTCTATTTTACATCCAAGTGAAGATGTAAGCGTCAATGAAAAAGCGCTCGAACCAGTGACCGATACGGCTCTCAATCTTGACGAGTTACAACCGGTTCCCGTCGAAGCTAGCTCGACCGAACATGAGAGCAAAGACGCTAAACCAGTGCCAATAGACGACTTATGGCAACGAATTCGCATGAAATTCGCGCTGGATGTACCCGACAATGCTCGAGTGAATTCACAGCGAAATTGGTATGTCAGTCACCCCGAGTATCTTGAACGCGTCGGTAAGCGAGCCGAACCCTTTCTGCACTTAATCGTTGAGGAAATTGATCGGCGCGGGATGCCGATGGAATTTGCCCTACTACCGATTGTTGAAAGTGCATTTGACCCTTTCGCATACAGTCATGGTAGTGCATCGGGGGTTTGGCAATTTATTCCGTCTACGGCGCGCCATTACGGTCTTAAAATTGATTGGTGGTATGATGGCCGCCGTGATGTTTACGCGGCGACTAAAGCTGCACTCGACTACCTCGAAGCACTGCATGATTACTTTGATGGTAATTGGCTACATGCGCTCGCTGCCTATAACTCGGGTGAAGGTCGCGTAGCAGCTGCGATCCGACGCAACAAGCGTAAGGGCGAACCAACTGATTTTTGGCACTTAGATTTGCCGCGAGAAACGCGCGCTTACGTGCCCAAGCTGCTTGCTCTTGCTGATATTTTGGCAAACACAGACAAGTACGGTATCGTTTGGTATCCCATAGAAAACCAGCCGCAACTCAACGTTATTGAGGTACCAGGACAAATCGATCTTGCCCGCGCTGCCGAAATGTCTGAGTTACCGCTCGAAACGCTACACCGCTATAATTCAGCTTATAATCGCTGGGCTACGGCTCCCGATGGACCTCATCGTCTGCTGCTACCACAACCGAATGCGAGTATCTTCGAAAGCGCCATTAAAAAAACCGATCCTAAAGATTGGCTCAGCTGGAAGCGCCATAAAATTCGTACCGGCGAAAGCCTTCTGACGATAGCTAAAAAGTACAACACCTCTGTTGATGTAATTCAGAGTGTCAACGACATAAACGGAGCCTTGATTCGCGCGGGCGATTACTTGTTAATTCCAGTTGCGACAAAAGACCTTGAACAGTACACCTTATCTTCTAATCAGCGCCGTTTAGCAAAACAAGATAAGCAATATGGTCAGTCAAAGATAAACTATGACGTTCGCTCTGGTGATACGTTATGGGATATTTCTCGCGCATTTAATGTTGGCGTTAGAGAGTTAGCTAGTTGGAACTCGATGGCACCCGGCGACTATCTGAGACCAGGACAGCAGCTAGTCATTTGGCAAAAAGGCGATAGCTCACCTAAATCGACGGGTATCTTACGCACCATCGTATATCAGGTGCGTAGCGGCGACTCGTTAGCACGCATCGCTAATCGCTTTAATGTTACTATCTCTCAAATTGAGCAATGGAATAATATAAGCCGTAACCGGTACCTGCAGCCTGGGCAACATCTCACGCTTAAGGTTGATGTTGTCAACGTCAATTCGTGACATGCTGCGTATTGAGTGAATATCCACACTCGTAGCCGTCAATTTGACCACTTGATCACGTTTTAAAATCGTTCAATACTAGACCTTTAATTAATTCTTAAAGGTCTAGTATTGATGATGCGCTACTTGCTCCCGCTATTACTTATACCCACACTGCTCTTCGCAGCAATGCCTCATAATGCGGTTGCAGCAGACTGGCGCGTAGAAGGTAAAGGTGAGCTGACCTATCCTTCGGGCCGTAAAGAAGCGATTAACTTTGGCTTTTCTTATACCAAACACTTTGATACCCACATATTTAAAGCCGGCCAATCTCAAATACGAACCGATTCCGTACCGCCCAATTATATTCTTAATGTAATTATTAATGATGAGGGGTTAATTTACGTAGCGGAATTCGCTAATGGCTTTTTCACATCATTCGACCTGTCGATCGGCAGCCACCAGGTCAGTGTTTATACGCGCGGTGAGTTTGAACCGGAAAAGCCCTATCGACATATCGTCATTGAAATAGACGATCGTAGCTATTTAATCGACACGACGCATCCTAATTTGAGATTTGAATTTGATCAGAATGGTATCAGTGATATTAATGGCAGTGGCTTAATTAAAGATTTGCGTTTGCGGAGAAGCGGTTAGTTCTCCGCAAACACACGCTCGGGGTTACTCGTTTCCGTTAATTAGATTAATCAAATCGCGTTCTGTTTTCACCGGAACGCCTAAACTTTCAGCTTTTGCTAACTTCGAACCCGCATTATCACCTGCAAAAACAGCAGATGTTTTTTTCGAAACAGAACCGCTGACTTTCGCACCTAAAGCTTCCAATGCCTTTTTAGCCTCATCACGGGTCATTTCGGTTAATGTGCCGGTAAGTACAAAGGTCTGCCCAGCAAGTTCATCACTCTTAGGTCCAACCGCTTTACCCTCCGGAAAACTAATCCACTCACGTAGTTTAGCCACAACCACCTGATTATGAGGCTCACGGAAGAAAGCAATAATGTGCTTCGCAACCACTTGACCCACATCATCGACCTCTTGCAGCGCCTCTAGGTCTGCCTTTTGTACGTCCTCAAATGTACCAAAATGACGAGCCAAGTTATTTGCGGTAGCCTCCCCTACTTCGCGGATTCCCAACGCATAAATAAAGCGCGGTAATGTCGTTCCGCGCGTATTGGCTATCGCATCCACTAGATTTTGGGCGGACTTCATCCCCATGCGAGGCAAAGAAGCGACGACAGGTGCTTTTAGTTCGTATAGATCTGCAGGCGATTTAACCCAGTCTTTGTCGACCAACTGCTCAACTAATTTATCTCCAAGCCCGTCGACATCCATCGCTTTGCGCGAAGCAAAGTGCTTTATCGCCTCTTTTCGTTGGGCGGCGCAAATGAGTCCACCACTGCATCGCGCAACCGCTTCTCCCTCAATGCGTTCTACCTCAGAATCACAGACCGGACAATGACTTGGAAACTCAATCGCTTGGGCATCTTCAGGACGCTCGCTTTCTAATACGCTGACGACCTGAGGAATGACGTCTCCCGCCCGGCGAATACTCACAGTGTCACCAATCATGACGCCCAAACGAGCAACCTCGTCAGCGTTGTGCAAAGTCGCGTTTGATACAGTTACACCGCCGACTGAAACGGGCTCTAAACGAGCCACTGGGGTAATTGCCCCGGTGCGACCCACCTGAAAATCAACGCCAGTAATACGCGTTAGTTGTTCTTGTGCAGGAAATTTCCGTGCAATCGCCCAGCGTGGCGCACGCGCAACAAAGCCCAGCTCATTCTGCATACGAATCGAATCAACCTTATAGACAATACCGTCAATTTCGTAACGCAGTCTGTCGCGCTTTTCTAACATGGCTTGATAGTACGTCTCGCACGCCTCAACCGATTCAACTCGTTTTACTTCATCATTAATCGGTAGACCCCAAGCACTTAACTGCTGCAAGCGTTCATAGTGCGAGTCAGCCAACTGTTCTTGATCTTGTTCGCTTACCACGCCCAAGCTGTAAGCGTAGAAGTGCAATGGCCGTTTTGCCGTAATTCGAGAGTCGAGCTGACGCAGACTCCCTGCTGCGGCATTACGAGGGTTGGCAAATACTTTCTCATCGCGCTTTCGAGCATTGTCATTAAAGCGTTCAAATGCGTCCGTCATCATGAATACTTCCCCTCGCACTTCTAAACGCTCGGGCGCATCATCACTTAACTGCAGGGGCACGTTCTTTATCGTCTTAACATTGGCTGTTATATCTTCACCCGAATAACCGTCACCACGAGTCGCAGCTCTCACCAACTGCCCATTTTCGTATAAAATACTGACAGCCAAACCATCAAGTTTAGGCTCGCAGCAAAACGCCCACGCCACCGAACTATCCACCCGCTGCTGAATTCGCTCAGCGAACGCAGAAAACTCCTCGCTAGAAAACGCATTGTCTAACGACAACATCGGCAGCTCATGAGTGACAGAAGTGAACGCATCAAGTGGCTTACTACCTACTTTTTCAGTCGGCGAGTGCTGACTTTTTAACTCCGGATTATTGGCTTCAAGTGTTTGCAGTTCGCGAAATAATTTGTCGTATTCGCTATCCGGTATCGTCGGCTCATCTAGCTCATAATACTCTTTATTGTAGCGTGTTAGCTGTTGCTCTAGCTCACGCATGCGTTGCTCTACAGTCGATGAACGGCTCATATCGTTGTGTATATCTCTTTAAGACGTGGATTCGTATTGGCGTACTTTTTGATGGGCTTGCTGAATCGATTGACGCGTTAGCAGTTGACGAGAACCATCGAGTACTTGCCCCTGTGGAATTTCAGTCGCCAGTTTCTTCGCTGCATTGAGCATCATGTTGAAGGCTTGCTGCCCATCGTAATTGATAGGTAACGTCATAAACAATGCAACACCATCGGTTTCAAATTGTTCTATGTTATCAAGATCAAAGGTACCTGGATTAAACATATTGGCCACAGAGAAGATCAAGGTTCCAGTACCGTTAGTATTTTCGTAGCGATGGAAAATTCCCATTTCACCAAATTTACAGCCTAACTCGGTCATCATTTGCAATAATAGCGCACCTTGCACGTTACCTTTTACAAACAACGAGATGACATCCTGCGGCGGTTGAGGTTTTTCTTCGGCTTTCGTTGCAGAAGTAGCTTCAGGTGCCGCTTCGAACGCTGGTTGACGTTCTGTTTCTAGCTCAGGCTCATCCAGGTTTTCATCCTCTGTAGGTTCGGTTTCAGTTTCAGCTTCTTCAACCGGTGCAGGCTCTTCATCTTTATCGACCCGCATCGATGGTAATGGTGTTTCCTCGTCGTCCGTCTCTAAATCAAGATCCATCGACATTTGTGTAGCTTCGTTTGACGTTGTATTGGGTTCATCACGTGTTGCTTTAATCGTTTTTACCGCACCAATACCGTCCGCATCAAAGTCATCATCGGATTGCTGTTGGTGACGCTTTTCAGCGACTTCGCTCTGCGCTTGTTTATAAATACTATTGTTGCGCCGCATCGTCCACAAGCCATGGGCAATAATGCCAGCAATCAGCAATACTCCAATAATACTGAGTGTTATCTGTAAATTGCTCATCTCATACTTCCTTTATTATTATGCTTCGGTCATTGCCACAGCTTGTTCAATATCGACAGCGACGAGTCGTGATACGCCGGCTTCCTGCATCGTCACTCCAGCCAAGTGTGTTGCCATTTCCATAGCCACTTTATTATGACTGATATAGATAAACTGTACTGTTTCAGACATTTCTTTTACTAAACGGCAAAATCGGCCGACGTTGGCATCATCAAGCGGTGCGTCTACCTCATCAAGAAGACAAAACGGCGCCGGATTGAGTCTAAAAATAGCAAAGACTAATGATAAAGCGGTCAACGCTTTTTCTCCACCGCTGAGTAAATGGATCGTACTATTCTTTTTCCCTGGCGGTTGCGCCATGATAGTTACACCGGTTTCAAGCAAATCACTATCTGTAAGCTCGAGGGATGCCGAGCCGCCACCAAATACTTTCGGGAACAATGCTTGTAAATCACCGTTTACCGCATCAAATGTCGCTTTAAATCGTTGTCGTGTCTCACGGTCAATTTTTTGTATGGCTGCCTCAAGTGTTTCTAGTGCGGACGATAAGTCATCATATTGTTCGTCGAGGTAATCTTTACGTTGTTTTTGCGTTTCGGCTTCTTCAATTGCCGCCAAATTAATAGCACCTAACCGACCGACTTGTTGTGTAGTACGTTCAAGTTGTTGCGAATACGTTTGCTCAAGCTGGCTCATGGTCGCCCCTTCATCCACCGCTTCATGCAAACGTGGCAAGATATCCTTGAGTGTTTTTTGAGTTTGCGAGAGTTGCTCAAGTACACCTTGTGTCCGTTCATCCAGTTTAGCGTACTCAATATCGAGACCTTGCAGTGCCTGCTGAGTGCGATCGATTTTAAGCTGCAATTGAGAACGGCCTTGACTGAGCTCATGAATGTCTAATTCCACCTGCGCGAGCGCATCGCGCGCTTGTTGTAACGCTTCACTGCGTTCCTCGCGCTGTGCTAACAGGTCTTCGAGTCGTGCCTGCTGTGGCTCTTCGCTTTCACCCTTCTGTGCCGCTAATTCATTCAACTCAAGCTCAATCGCCTGCAAACGTTGACTTTGTCGTTCGGACATACGTTGAAGCTGAGCGTGTTGTTCTTGTGTACTCGTCAGCTGTAAACGGTGTTGGTCGAGTTGTGTGCGAACACTCTGTGCTTGTTGTTCGCACTCGCGCTGATGTTGTTCGACACTTTCGCGTTGAGATTGATTGAGTTCAATTTGTAGCTGTTCAAACCGCTGCTCTAGCTCGTCCGCGGTGGATTCACACACTGCCGCCTGCTGCTCCGCACTCTCTAATTTAGACTTAATTTGCGCCTCTTTTTCGGCAAGCTGTGACAAGGTGCTTTCAAATCGCTGATGTTGTTGCTGCGCATTCTCTAATTGCTGCTGCGCACGGACCCACTCCTCTCGCAGTGTATTGTGAGCTTGCTCGACTCGGTGTTGAGCCGTTTTAGCTTCATCTAGTTGCTTCGCTAAACGATCGCACGCTTCAGCTGTTTGGTTTATCTTTGTTTCAATCGCGTGCTGGTTTTGCTCTAATTGCGCCAGCTCTGCTTGCTTGTGCAATAACCCCTGCTTGTTATCCTCTCCCGCGCGATGCACCAACCCGGGCAATATAACATCCCCTGCCTTGGTCAATGCCGCGATGGCTTCCGGACACTGCCGTAATAAACGTTGTCCATCGTCTACTGTTTCAGCGATTAAGCAACGTTGAATTAACGGCCAATCACCCACAGAGCCTGATACCACATCAGCCAATCCCGTTACGCCTTGCGGCAAGATCATAGGTTGGCCAGGGCTTGATAGCATGGCTCCCTTCGGGAGCGAATCAGTCAATGCGTTATCTTCGCTCCAGTAACTATTGAGCCACGGCGACAACCAGACCTCCACCGCATCTCGCCACGCCGGTTCAACATCGAGCATTTCCGGCACGCTGCGCAAGTCGTTATCCTGCGCCCATTGTCGGACATACTCATTGACGCTGCCATCCTCGCCTGCAAGCCACTCTCGTAACAGTTCAGCACGCGTTTGCTGACTGTGCTGTTCGCGCTGCAAGCCTTGTAATTGTTCTCGGTGCGCTTGCAAAGCGTGTTGTGCTGCTTCATAAGATTGCGTCGCGGTCGCTAAGTCTGACTCACTCTGATTCAGTTGCGTACGGATATCGGCTAATTTTTCTTGCTGTTCCGCAATACCAATGGCTTGTATTTGTTGAGTCACTTGCACGCGTTGTTCGTCAAGGTCTGTTAAAGCTTCACGACTGTGGCTTTTGGTGTGTTCAGATTGTTGCAAAGCCAATTCATTGCGCTGCCTTTGCTGCTCAACTTCACGCATTTGACGTCGCGTTTGTTCTTCATCATGTTCGACGCGCTGAAGTTGCTCACGGGCTTCGTCGTGGCGTGTTGTGGCCATTTCCAATTGCGCTTCAAGTTGCTCTAAGCCGGGCTCAAGCTCCGCGATTTTCTGCGCCAAGCGTTCGGCACTTTGGCTGTCTTCTGCATCATGTTCGGTCAATTGTTCACGTTCTTGCTTTAACTGCGCAACACGTGCTTCCCGCTGCTGTTCAAGTTGGCGTTGATGTTGCATCGCCTGTTCAATGCGCATGATCTGATGATTACATTCATACACTGCCTGTTGTGCCTGTTCGACTCGCTGTTTAAGCTCCTCAGCGTGTTCACGTAGCGAAATGACGCCTTTTTCATCGCCCGTTTGCTCGGTTTGCCAGCGATCGAGCTCCAAACGATAATGGCTGCGTTGCTCTCGCAATTGGTTTTGCTTTTCGTTTAACTGCCACCAGCGACTACTTAAAAGCAGTGCTCGTAAATCGCGCTCTTGTGCTTTAAGTTCTTTATAGCGCTGCGCGGCGGCGGCTTGACGTTGCAATTTTTGCAATTGCTGACCGAGTTCTTCGCGCACATCGCTGATCCGCTCGAGATTTTCTCGAGTGTGTAACATGCGATTTTCGGTTTCCTTACGGCGCTCTTTGTATTTTGAAATACCTGCCGCTTCCTCGATAAAGATACGAAGCTCTTGCGGTTTCGACTCGATGAGTCGAGAGATCATGCCCTGTTCAATAATCGCATAACTGCGTGGACCCAAGCCGGTACCAAGAAATAAATCCGTGATATCTCGTCGCCGACATTTGCTGTTGTTCAGGAAGTAATTTGACTGACCATCACGCGTCACTTGTCGCTTTACCGAAATCTCATTATAGGAAGCGAACTCGCCTTGAATGCGACCACTGGTATTATCAAAGACCAGCTCAACACTCGCTTGAGAGACAGGCTTCCGCGCTTGCGAACCGTTAAAAATCACGTCGGTCATCGCATCACCGCGCAAGTTTTTAGCGGAGCTCTCGCCCAGGACCCAACGCACCGCATCAATCACGTTTGATTTGCCGCAGCCATTGGGGCCGACAACACACGTCATTTGATCGGGAAAAGGGACTTTGGTGGCATCGACAAACGATTTAAATCCAGCCAGTTTTATATGTTTCAGGCGCATCTTGTTATCGTTATATCCATCGCGCGAGTTCGTTTAAAGATGAGCTAGAAACTCTAGCAGATTCATTTGAGTTTTGTAACAATTTAGCCACTGCAAAACAGGCGTTTTAGCATTATCCTATAACTATACATCAACTCAACAAAGGTTACTCAATGCAAAAAGCAGTGTTCAGCGATTCGGGCTTCGCCTATTTGCTTCGTGGGTTTCAATTAATGACCACCAAAGGTCTTAAACGCTTCGTGCTGGGTCCAATCTTGATTAACTTCGTGTTATTTGCGGCCGCGTTTAGTTGGCTCATGAGTCGCACCAGTGATTGGATTGATCAGTTAATGGCGTGGCTCCCAAGCTACTTCCAGTGGCTAGAGTATCTTATTTGGCCACTGACTGTTCTTTTTATACTGGGCTTATTTGCGTTTATTTTTACCGCTATTACGAATATCATCGCCGCGCCTTTTAATGGCCTACTCGCCGAAAAGGTTGAACAATATGAGTCCGGTCAGCCATTAGGGGACGATGGCGTGATGGGATTAGTTAAGGATATTCCACGCACGGTTGGTCGTGAGTTCCAAAAACTCGCCTACTATCTGCCACGCGCCATTGGATTCTTTTTACTCTCACTGTTTGTACCGGTCATCGGTCAGGTCATCTGGTTTTTATGGGTATGCTGGATGCTTGCAATTCAGTATATGGATTATGCGTTTGACAATCATAAGCTCGATTTTGGTCGCATGCGCTTTGAGTTGCGTGCACAAAAGTTCCGTTCTCTGAGCTTTGGCATGGCGATCACAATCATTACCATGTTGCCGTTTATCAACTTGATCATCATGCCTGTCGCAATTGCTGGAGCGACGTCCATGTGGGTCGATCACTACCGGGTTAAAGCGTTAAATTCAGACGTGTGATAGCACGTTTTGCGTCTGTTTTGCAGATTGCGGCTTCGCCAAAATAGCTAACACGTTATTACGGAGTCGCAATCTATGAACAGCAATACTTTATATGCATATCTGTACCTGCCCGAAAACAATATCATGCTAATAAGCACATCACTGTCCTCACTATCAACGCGTAAAAGTCGGGCGAAAATTGCCGATGCGCAAAAATGGCTACGTCAATTCGAGGTCACTGACCAACAGCGTTTCAAATGCGCTATTGAGTTACTTAAAAACAGCTCAACTCCTCATGGAATATGTTTGCGCTTGCAATTAAATGGCTTACAACACGTCTTAATGCCCGTCGTTTTGCAGCGCCAATTATGGATTTGTGGGCAGGTCAGTATTAATCATCCCCGTCCGCCTCACTTTCAACGGATTTGTGCAGCGTCGTTGCACTGAGTTGTTTGCTTGTTTGCACCCCCATCGTGCGAAATTTTTCAACCCGAGTGAGTAGGTTGCCACGCCCTTGACTGAGCTTTTTCATCGCATCTTGATAGCGTTGTTCAAGGGTTTGAATTCCTGCTCCTATCTTGTCTAAATCCTCAACAAAGCCAACGAATTTATCGTATAGCTTGCCAGCCTCCGCAGCGATATGCTGAGCGTTTTGGTTTTGGTGTTCGTACTGCCAGATATTGTGAATAGTACGTAAAGCAACGAGTAAATTAGTTGGACTCACCAACATAATTTGTTCATCAAGCGCCAGCTTAATTAATTCAGGATCTTTGTCCACGGCAAGCAAAAATGCTGGCTCAATCGGCACGAATAGCAATACATAATCGAGCGTTTTGATACCTTGTAGCTGCTGATAATTTTTTTTGCCCAATTGCTTAATATGCTGTCTTAGGGACTGAACGTGTTCATTAAGCGCGCTCTTACGTACCGCTTCATCATCACTATTAAAATAGCGCTCATAAGCCGATAAACTGACCTTTGAGTCAATGACCACATCGCGCTCATTGGGTAAGTGAACGATGACATCAGGGCGAAACCGTTTGCCGTCATCATCAGCCAATGATGACTGCGTATCGTACTCGTGACCTTCCCTTAATCCTGACTGCTGAAGAATACGTTCAAGTACCACCTCACCCCAGTTACCTTGATGTTTATTATCACCTTTTAGAGCTCGCGTTAACGCATCGGCCTCTTGCGCCATTTGTTGATTCAAGGTCTTGAGCGACAATAATTCACTGCGTAATGCGGCTCGTTCTTTAGTTTCATCGCTATGCTGTTGTTGCACCTGCTGTTTAAAGCTTTCTAGCTGCTGCTTAAAAGGCGCTAAAGTCGCTTGTAAACTTTGCTGATGCTGTTGCTGCATTTGATTAGAACGTTGTTCGAATATACGGTTCGCGAGGTTCTCAAACTGCTGCGACATACGTTGCTCAGCCGCTTCGAGTGTGCGTAACTTATCCTCGCTCGCACGACGCTCTTGTGCAGCGGTCGCTCTTAAGGTTTGCCATTGCGACTCGGTATAGTGTAGGCGTTCGCGAAGTTGCTCAAGTTGCTCTATCTGATTATCCACCGTCTGCTGCAATGACTCAACACGCCTCGCATGGGTGCGCCAGAGTACAGCAAATGTGACACTGGTTAAGGTGGCTACAAACAAAAGCACCACCCAAATGGTGGTGCTCATAGTCATCATGTCGTTCAACACGATTTATGCTCCTAGCTTTTCATCAAGCTCTGCAATTTTAACCTTCCAAATCGCAGGACCCTGCTCGTGCGCATTGTGACCGTCACTATCGACCGCCACTGTCACAGGCATATCCTCGACTTCAAATTCATAGATCGCTTCCATACCTAAATCTTCAAAGCCTACAACACGCGCTTTCTTGATCGCTTTAGCCACCAAGTATGCAGCACCACCGACAGCCATAAGATAAACCGCTTTATGCTTGCGTATACTTTCAACCGCTTCGGGACCACGCTCCGCTTTACCGATCATTCCAATAATACCGGCCTCTTCGAGCATCATATCGGTAAACTTATCCATTCGAGTTGATGTCGTTGGACCCGCCGGACCGACAACCTCTTCACCAACAGGATCAACAGGACCAACGTAGTAAATAAAGCGATTGTTAAAGTCGACGGGCAGTTCTTCGCCATTGGCCAGCATCTCTTTAATGCGCTTATGAGCAGCATCACGTCCGGTCAAGAGTTTACCCGACAACAAGACCGTCTCCCCCATTTTCCACTCTTGGATGTCTTCCTTTGTGACCTCATCCAAATTCACACGGCGCGCATCATCACCCAGTTCGAACGTCACTTGCGGCCAGTCTTCTAATTTTGGTGGCGTTAAGTCCGCAGGACCCGAGCCATCAAGCGTAAAGTGCGCATGACGTGTGGCAGCACAGTTTGGAATTAAAGTGACAGGTTTGGATGCTGCGTGAGTTGGCAGTGATTTGATTTTCACATCCAATACTGTGGTCACACCACCCAAACCCTGTGCGCCAATACCTAATGCGTTAACTCGATTAAAAATCTCTAAACGTAGCTCTTCCTCAGCGTTCTGTGGACCACGTTCGATAAGCTCATGGATATCTACCGGATCCATCAGTGACTCTTTTGCTAGCACCGCTGATTTCTCCGCGGTACCGCCGACGCCGATACCCAGCATCCCCGGTGGACACCAACCCGCGCCTAGCTTTGGTAAGGTTTCAACAACCCAATCAGCAATCGAATCGCTCGGATTAAGCATCGCCATTTTCGACTTATTCTCTGAACCGCCACCTTTGGCTGCAATCATCACTTCGATTTTATCACCTGGCACCATATCTAAGTGCACTACCGCAGGCGTGTTGTCACCTGTATTTTTGCGCGTACCGGCGGGATCGGCAACGATGGATGCACGTAACGGGTTTTCAGGATTCGTGTAAGCACGGCGAGTTCCCTCATCAACCATTTGCTGCACGGTCATATCGGTCTTATCCCATTGAACACCCATTCCGACTTTGACAAAACAGGTCACGATACCGGTATCTTGGCAAATCGGGCGGTGCCCTTGCGCAGACATACGCGAGTTCGTCAGCACTTGCGCGATGGCGTTTTTCGCCGCCTCACTCTTCTCACGCTGATACGCTTCATCAAGCGCTTGAATAAAGTCGATAGGATGGTAATAGGAAATGTACTGCAATGAGTCTGCAATACTGTCGATAAAATCATTTTGACGAATGATGGCCATTCACTGCACCTCAGCTTAGCTATGATATTAATACCGCCGCAAACAGGCATTTACACGGCAGAATAGTGCCGTTCATAATAGCGTTTTCAAATCGCCATGACTAGAGATGATTGGGTTAATGCCTATGGTATACTGCGTCTAAAACGACGATAAGCCGTAAACTTTTGGGGTAAACGACACTGTGCAACTGACACTTCGTGAACTAATTGATCATCGGGTCCCAAGCCAATCTTCTCGAGCAGAGGACTGGGACTTTTGGGTACAACAACGCTTTGCTTCGATACAGCACCAAGAGTATAGTCTTTGGCTAGATTCCGCTGCTTTTGACCACCCCAATAGTCGTTATCATATTCTCCTCAAGCAGCCCGAGTACGTCTTAACAGCACGAGGTCAGGCTACAACGTTAACTCGAACATCTGAGCAGAGCCCTTTGGATCTGAGCTGCTCGGCAGACAACTTTATTTCTGCCGCCAGTCAAATTCATGATCAGTTGGGTAGGCAAATACAACTTGATGGCGACGCCGATAGACTCCCCTTTTGCGGAGGTCTTGCTGGTTTGATGGGTTACGACCTTGGCCGTCAATTAGAACGGCTGCCTGACGTTAATCCAGATGAGTATGAGACTAACGATGCTGTATTTGGTATTTATCTCAATGCCCTAATCATCGATAAGCTGGAAAAACGCGTGTTTCTTCTAGCCCCTACAAACACCTTTAATGAACGCCAATCGCAATGGTTAGAGCAGTCAGCGTGCTCAACTGAGCCATTTAAGCTTACCAGCGAATGGCAAAGCAATATGTCTGCCGACGATTACCTCAGCCGGTTTAATGCAGTGAAAAACTATCTTGCGGCCGGAGACTGTTATCAGATTAATCTCGCACAACGCTTCAGCGCTCATTACCAAGGTGCGGAGTGGCTCGCCTACCTTAAATTGAGAGCAAGCAACCGCGCACCATTCAGTGCATTCATGCGCTTACCGACAAGCTGTTTACTGAGTGTGTCGCCTGAGCGATTTATTTCTGTTTCAGCACAAGGTCAAGTCGAGACTAAGCCCATCAAAGGTACGCGTCCACGGAGTCATTTAGCAGAGCAAGATGAAGCCAATCGCTTAGCGCTGATTAACGCTGAAAAAGATCGTGCTGAAAATCTGATGATTGTCGACCTACTGCGAAATGACCTGAGTAAACATTGCCAACCTCATTCAGTCGATGTGCCAAAGTTGTTTGCCGTCGAGAGCTTTCCTGCCGTCCATCACCTAGTCTCTACCGTGGTCGGTCAGTTAAACCCGCACAGCGACACCTTCCATTTATGGGGCGGCGCTTTTCCAGGGGGCTCGATCACCGGCGCGCCCAAAGTTCGCGCAATGGAGATCATCGAAGAGCTTGAACCTAATCGTCGAAATGCGTATTGCGGTTCCATTGGATTCGTATCAGTAAACGGTAACAGCGATAGTAGTATTACCATTCGGACCTTAGTTGCTGAACGCGGTATCATACATTGCTGGGCGGGCGGCGGGCTCGTGTACGATTCGAAGGGAGAGGAAGAGTACCAAGAAACATTTGATAAAGTTGCGCGCATTTTGCCAACGTTGGAGACGACCGATGATTAAAACGCGCGCCGAATTCTTGCGTCGCTTCAACTTACAACCGTCCCCTAAGATCGAGCGTCGAGTAGATAACGTGCTGAAGCAAAAGCTACGTCCTGCTGCTGTGATGATTGTATTAGTTGAACGACCTCATGGCTTATCGTTGCTACTCACGCAGCGTGCCAAAACGTTACGTAAACACGCCGGCCAGATTAGTTTTCCCGGTGGACGTTTCGATCAGTCGGATCGTAACTTACTCGAAACGGCACTACGCGAAACTGAAGAGGAAATTGGTTTAAATCGGAGTGACATCGAAGTTATTGGTCGTTTACAAGATTATCCGGTACTGAGTTATTACAATATTCGTCCTTTCATCGGGTTTGCTCGCATCCACCACGAGCTCAAGCGGCAACCCAGTGAAGTGGCCGAAATTTTTGAAGTCCCACTTGCCGACATCCTCGATCCCTATAATCATTATGCTTATCGTATTCGGAAGTTTATCTACGACCGTATTTACTTTATTCCATGGCAACATCGCAATATATGGGGCGCCACTGCGGGCATTCTTCGTGAACTCGCCGAGCACTTGCAACCTGAACTGAAACAACAGGTAAGTCCACTCAATTAGCGATTAACCAAAGTAGTTACGCTATACTCGCGAAATCTATATTATTCCGCAATTTTACTTGCCATACCGGGTGGCAAGCATGCGACAATAGGTATAATTTCTCGAATTAACCAAATGGGTCAGATGTATGATCAGTGTTTTTGATATCTATAAAATAGGAATCGGTCCATCGAGCTCTCACACGGTAGGGCCGATGAAAGCTGCCTATTATTTTTTAGAAGCAGCCAAGGAAAAAGGCGTTCTTGCTGACGCTGACGGTATTGAAGTTGAGCTATTTGGCTCGTTAGGCCAAACCGGTAAAGGCCATGGTACAGGTAAAGCCGTCATCTTAGGCTTAGCAGGTGAGCTGCCCGAGACTGTGGATACCGATAATGTCGAAAACTTTCTCGCGCAGACCCGAGATACGGAAAAGCTGGTGCTACTGAAAGAGAAAGAAGTCGACTTTCCAAAAGAAGGCGCCATCGTTTTCCATCGTCGTAAAACCATGCCTAAGCATGCGAATGCAATGGAGCTCAGACTCCTCAAACAAGGTGAGGTTATTTACAAAGATCTTTACTACTCGATCGGTGGCGGGTTCATCGTACGTGACGAAGACTTTGACGAGACGCTTGAAGAGGCGATTGAGCAGTCGGATAAGCCAATCCCCTACCCGTTCGACACTGCGGCTGAATTACTTCAACATACTAAAGATACCGGTATGCGCATCAGCTCGCTGATGATGGCCAATGAGAAAGTATTTAGAACAGAAGACGAGATTCGTTCGGGTCTAATGAAAATTTGGCGCACGATGCAACAAAGCATCGAGAACGGTATTAACACCGAGGGTATTCTACCAGGCGGCTTAAAAGTGAGACGTCGGGCCTCTTGTTTGTATCAACGTTTGAAAAAAGAGAAATCAACCGAACCCATGCAGTTTATGGATTGGGTAGATCTATTTGCGCTGGCGGTAAACGAGGAAAATGCGGCAGGTGGTCGTATTGTAACAGCCCCGACCAATGGCGCTGCGGGTATCGTTCCGGCAGTAATGAGTTATGCCGATAAGTTCATCGAAACCCTAGATGAAGATTCTGTCGTTCGATTTTTGTTGACATCAGCTGCGATTGGCATTTTATACAAGAAAAACGCCTCGATCTCGGGTGCCGAAGTCGGCTGCCAAGGTGAAGTCGGAGTCGCCTGTTCAATGGCTGCAGCAGGTCTTGCAGAATACATGGGGGGCTCTGCCCTAACCGTCGAAAATGCTGCGGAAATTGGCATGGAGCATAATTTAGGACTGACCTGTGACCCTGTTGGAGGTTTAGTGCAAGTGCCGTGCATCGAACGTAATGCGATGGGCGCGATTAAAGCAATCAATGCTGCTCGTCTTGCAATGCGCGGTACCGGTGATCACAAGGTCTCGCTCGATAAAGTCATCAAGACGATGTGGGAAACGGGCAACGACATGAAAACGAAGTATAAAGAAACTGCTCGTGGTGGCTTAGCGGTTAACATCATCGAATGCTAACCGCGCTGGCTATCGAGTTACCGGCTTATAAGGTCGGTAACTCGATATCCGAAAATAACTTCTCAATTTCCTCATGACTGCGTAACTGCATTGCTTCCTCAACCCTTGATTTGGTCAAATGCGGCGCAAAGTTCTCAATAAAGTCAAACATATAAGTCCGCAAAAACGATCCTCGGCGGAACCCAATCTTGGTTGTGCTCGGCTCAAATAAATGAGCTGCTGGTAACGCGACGAGATC
Source organism: Idiomarina sp. D18 (assembly GCF_057748155.1). NCBI lineage: Bacteria > Pseudomonadati > Pseudomonadota > Gammaproteobacteria > Alteromonadales > Idiomarinaceae > Idiomarina > Idiomarina sp. D18. Next base: position 613,763 of record NZ_CM173240.1, on the reverse strand, counting down.
AGTATCTTCTTCAGCGTCATACGCCATAGTCGCCACCACACCAATACCGATTCCCATGCGTACGTACGTTTTTATCACATCAGCATCTGTGGCAGTGAAAACAATCTGTGGCTCTTCTCCTGCCGCATTAAATGCTTTATCAAGCTCTGAACGGCCAGTAAACCCATGCACGTAAGTCACGATAGGATGCTGCGCAATATCTTGAATCGACAACTTATCAATCTGAACCAGCGGGTGGTCTTTGGGCACGATGATGGAGCGATTCCAATGATAACAAGGCAACATGATCAAATCTTGATAGAGATGCAGTGCTTCGGTCGCGATGGCAAAATCGGCTTTTCCTTTAGCCGCTGCTTCACTGATTTGAGTAGGTGAGCCTTGGTGCATATGCAATGATACTTTCGGATATTGCTCAATAAACCGCTTAATAACCTTAGGCAGTGCATACCGGGCTTGGGTATGCGTCGTCGCAATATTTAATTTACCGCAATCAGGTTGCGTATGTTCAGCGGCCACGGCTTTGATTGCCTGCACTTGCTCGAGCACCTGCTGAGCAATATGTATCACCTCTTGACCTGCGGGCGTCACATGGGTCAGGTGTTTACCGGTGCGGCCAAAAATCTGTACGCCTAATTCATCCTCAAGCATTCTTACTTGCTTACTGATACCTGGCTGTGAGGTAAACAGACTTTCCGCCGTCGATGAGACATTCAGATTGTGATTGAGAACTTCGACAATATAACGTAATTGCTGTAACTTCATATAAGCAGACCTTATTTGCTGCCGTTTAATATGAAAAAATCATATATTAAATTTGAATCCTATGCCAAATGCATTCTGCAATAATCGATAGAGGCTAACATGTCTAAACCGTCCATTGATTTTTCCACGCTGCTAGCCGTTTCCGTGCATGACATGAAAAACTCATTAGGACTACTTGTACAACAACTGCAAGATATCTCCTACAAGGTGAACGATGCAGCGACACAGAACGAATTGGCGCATATGCATTACGAGGCACAACGCATCAATACCAATCTCGTTCACTTACTGGCTTTATATCGTCAGCAAGATGCTTGGCATATCGAAAGCGAACAAGTCTACGTAGACGAAATTATCGAAGAACTGGTCATGAATAATCGTTTTTATAGCCAACACAAAGCAATCGAGGTCGACGTTAAATTACCTGAGGATATTTACTTTTATGGCGATCGAAGCTTGATTACGCAGGTTCTGAATGATGTTGTCATTAATGCTATGCGCTACACCGCCGATAAGCTTATTATAAAGGCGCAACGTGTTGCAGAACGTGGCTGTTCTATTACGATAGAGGACAATGGTCCGGGATACCCGGAATCTTTGCTAGTACTGAACGAACTATCGGCACGTTATTTAGACATGGAAGGAAGTCGCACAGGACTCGGACTCTATTTCGCTAGGCTTATCGCCCAGGCACACGAGTACAAAGGACAGCAAGGATATATTAAACTAGAAAACTCTAGCTCGTTAGGCGGCAGCCGTTTTACCTTACACCTGCCCTAGCAGTATTAAATGGTAGCGACAGACTCAAATTATGGTTTACACAATAATAATATCGTTGATCATTCTACTCGTACTGATGGCCATTATGATCAGTGCTGTACAGCAGTATCGACAAAAACAAAATTTAGAACGCAGACAGCGTTATGCCAAGTTTCGCGCAATACTTGATCAGGTTGAAGATCTCATCAACATCACGGGTTATTTCCCGGTTGGGCGTTCCGTCTATGCGCTATTGAATTCGCGCGCCAAAGATTTACTCGTCAACATGAACGAAGTCATGCCGTCCGATGCTTTGAAAGACCGTATCCACGAATACGAAAACCGCATACAGGGTCTTGATGTTAATGACACATCGGTCATCTCTGATGATTTTGAATTGCCGCACAATGACAAGCAAATTATTGCCATGATCAATGCGCTTAAGCGCCTAAGAAGCGCATTACGCAGTGAACACGCAAAAGGCCGTGTTGACACACAAGTGTATAATATTGAGGATCAGCGCCTACAAAAGCTGCAATTAAAAATCAGTGTCGAGACGCTAATCAAGCGTGGTGAGAATGCTTATAATAGCAGTATGCTCGGTTCCGCACGGCAATATTACGAGAAGGCACTACGCACCATAGATGAGCATACTTACAGCGATGAGTACACTGAGCACCGCCACCAGCAAATTGAGGCGTCACTAGAACAAATCACCAACGAGTTGCGCGTCACCAATAAAAATGATGCTCGCAAACGAAAAAGCGACGAGCTCGAGGAATTATTTCAACCCAAGAAAAAGTGGTAATTCAGTATGTCAGATTGGAAAGACCAATTGTCACAAATGGTTTATAGCACCGATCAAGGCCGCATTAGTCCGGAGCCAGAAGCAGAAGAAGTGCCCGAAGGTGATGGAATTGTGCGTTTGCGACGCGAAACCAAAGGACGTAAGGGCAAGGGTGTCACACTGGTGACGGGTTTAGCTTTACCGCAGAATGAACTCAAACAAATGGCAAAAAAGCTAAAGCAACAGTGTGGCGTTGGTGGCTCAGTGAAAGAGTACGTTATTGAGCTTCAGGGTGACCAGCGTGATATCATTGAAAAATGGCTGACTAAACAAGGTTACCGTGTTAAACAAGCGGGCGGCTGAGCGAGTAGCTAACGTAAAGCAGCGTGCCGCCGTCACGCCACTCAACTTTGTCGGCGACTTGATTAATAAGGTTAATCCCGCGACCATAAGTGTCATCGTTTTCAATCGTTGTCGACCTATCACAGCGACCATCAAAACGATGTTCGCTGTTTGACGACAACGTAAAGGCAAGCCTATTTAAGTTGGGCTCATAATTGATGTCAAAATAAATTTCTAGCCCCTGTAACTGCTCAATACGTGACTGCCGCTCTTCGTAGTATCTCTCAAAGCCTTCTTCGTGTTTTAACTCAGACTGCATCCCTAAGACTGAGTGTTCCAGTAAATTGTTGAAGCTTTCAGCAAACAATAAGTAAAGCGATGTTTTATGAGGCTGTAAAGCATCGAGTTTAGCGAGCGAATCCACCATACTTTGCATGGGGTCGCGATCACGGACATCGTACTCGGTCAGCGTGACGCGAAGAGAAAACGGCAGGTGGTACCCCTTTATTGATCTTGCTTGAGGCTCTAGACCCGTTGGCTGACATTGGAGACAGACCAAAGATAAGTCATCGTTCAGTGATGCGTTGCCTGTGAAGTCGTCTATACGTTGCACGATGGCATTAAATTGAACTTCCGAGCAGTCGCTATCCAGCATTTCGGTAACCCAGTTCGCAAATCGCTCTTCACCTATCATTTGATTCTTGTGATTGCAGGCCTCCACTACACCATCACTGAACATGACCAATCGCTGACCGGGGCTTAGGAAATAATGTTCTAACTGACTATTAAACTCGCTGCGAGAAAGGATACCCAGTGCCATATGCTGGGGTTTAATACGATGCGCCAAGCGCCCTTGCGCATCAAGAAGAAGTGCGTCCGGCATGCCACCATTCCAGCAACTTATTCGGTCACCATTTGCCGACATTTCTACCACTATAGCTGCACAAAACATATCGTCCGGCAACACTTTGTAGAGTCGATTATTAAATTCGGTCGCCATATCGCCAACCGATAGGCCACGTTCAGCCATGCTAAAAAATGCCTGAGCAACGGGTAACGCGCCGGTGGCCGGCGCTAAACCATGGCCAGTAAAGTCGCCCAAGAAGATATAATAGTTTCCAAACGGACCCTTACGTCCTAAACACACATCGCCGTTAAAATCACTGGTGGCACGCAGATAACTTTTAACGAACGAATAGTTGAGTTGATTATCCGCCAGTGCGTTTTCAAGCATGTGTTGTACCACATTTTGCTCGCGCTCCATACGCGCTGTGTGCCATGCTAACGCGCGGTTCTTCTCAACAATGGAATAACTTAGCTCTCGCACCCGTGCATGGGCATTCACTTTAGCTTGAAGCACTACAGGCTCAAACGGGATACTTAAAAAGTCATCACCGCCCACTTTTAGGCATTCTAAAAGTGTATCTTGGGAATCTAGAGCGGTGAGAAAAATGATCGGCAAGTGCACGTTACCAGACATGGCTTTGAGCCTCGGGGCTGTTTCAAAGCCGTCCATCTCTGGCATCATCACGTCAAGCAATATAAGTTGAGGCTGAACCTGCTCAAATAAGCCTAACGCCTCACGACCATTGCTAGCACATACCACTTCATGTCCGAACGACGTCAACAACCCCGTTAACATGATTTGGTTCGCCTTTTGGTCGTCGACAACAAGGATCTTCATTACGCAATCGTAAACATTTTCTCGAAACGTGAAATATCTAAAATGCGTTTTACTTCTGGCCGAGCATTGATTAGGTGTATTCCTTTGACCGTCGAACCAAGCGACTTTCTCATATTCAGGAGCATACCTAGTGCAGAGCTATCCAAGTACTCCGTTTCTCGCAAATCAATAATAACCAAAGGCTCGCTGTCGCCAATATGACTATAGGCCTGTCTAAACTCTTGCACCAAACCAAAGTCGAATTTACCCTTTATAGTGATAATCAACTGCTTTTGGTCCGCTGAAAACTCACGAGTGACGCTCATAACTTCCCCTTTTTAATTATTATTGCTCCTAGCATAACGTTTTTTAATTGAGTTTGCCGACTAAATCAAATACTCTTTTTAAAAATCTTAATAATAAATAAGTATGTCTCTTTCAATTAACGAACTTCGCATCCTTCTAGTCGAACCATCAGATGTCCAGAGAAAAGTTATCGGTCAGCACTTAATGCAAGCTCAATTAACGGAAACTCGAGGGGCGTCAACCATCGCAGAAGCAAAAACGTTAATTCGTGAATGGCAGCCTGATATTGTCACCAGTGCCATGTACTTTGAAGATGGTACAGCACATCAGCTAATTGATTTTATTCACGCATCGAACTTAGAAGATACGGTTCATTTCATGTTGGTTTCAAGTGAACACCGCCCCGATCAGTTAGAGCAATTCAAGCAAGCAGGTATCGTTGCTATTTTACCTAAACCATTTAGCAGCCAACAACTGCAACGCGCAATTCGCGCTACTGTTGATTTAATAGAACCAGAATCCGTTGAGCTCAATTTATTTGACGTAGAAGACCTTCGTGTTTTACTTGTCGATGACAGCATGACTTCTCTACACGCGTTACGCCGTGTTTTTGAAAATATGGGCGTTGAACATATTGTAGAATCAAACAACGGCGTCACTGCTATTGAAATTCTCAATCAACAGTCGTTTGATTTAATAGTTACCGATTTTAATATGCCCGAAATGAGTGGAAGCGAATTTGCTCAACACGTTCGCCAAGACCCGTCTCATGCACACACCCCTATACTGATGGTGACTGCGCAAGCTAACGAGCTGCAAGTAACCAATATCAAGCAAAGCGGTGTCGATGCGCTAACAGATAAACCCTTTGAACCCGCAACGCTTAAAAAGCTGTTAATCAATTTATTAGATCAATAAAAAAGCCACTTCGGAAAGTGGCTTTTTATATCGAATAATATTCAAGGATTATTCGCTACGAGCCGGCTTTTGCTGATACTTGTTATACAGTTCAGTGTGACGACTTTCTAAGCTCACCGCACGGCCATTGATAAACATGTGCGTCAACGATTGTCCCATCGGATCAAGTAAATCCCCTTTCGAAACAACAATCGACGCCTGCTTACCTTCTTCGAGTGAACCCAGCTTATCGGCAACGCCCATAAACTCAGCAGGCTTAAGTGTAATCGCTTTAAGCGCTTGCTGTGCATCTAAGCCATAGGCAACCGCATTACCGGCCGCAAACGGTAAATTACGAACATCCCAGTAACCTGGATACGCAATCGCAAAGTTCACCCCAGCTTCGGCAAGACGAGCGGGGGTAGAAAATGCTTGGTCGTAGCCATCATCTTCACGCATCGGCAAACCAAACGGTGAGCCGAAAACAACCGGGATTTGCAATTCAGCCAGTTTGTCCGCGATGCGCCACGCATCGTAAGCCCCCACTAGGACGAGATCAAAACCATAGCTTTGGCTGACTTCAATAGCTTGCTCAAGCTGACGCTTATCTTGTGCGTGCACATATAAACGCTTGCTGTCGTCAAACAAGCCAATCATCGCTTCCCAACGCTGGTCCTCGGGAATATCGCGACCTGCACGTTTGGCATCATAATAGGCTTTAGCGTCAGCAAATACTTGCTTAAGCTTTTGCAAGGCTTCAGCATTGGCTTTACGTTGCTCTTCTGCTGAGCGGCGCTCCCACCATGTATCTACCACATAAGTACGTGGCCAATTAATGTGTACGCCCTCTTCTGCCGCGACTAACGCATCTTGCCAGTTCCAACCATCGAGCTGCATGAGAGATGATTGCCCACTCACCATACCGCCTTCTGGCACCACTTGCGCATACGCCACTCCATTGTAGCGAACCGTCGGGATCACTTCGGAGTCAGCGTTAAAGGCAATGTGCCCCGCCACTTCCGGTGTTACATCACCGACTTCATCAGCATCACGAGTGGCCCTCACCGCCTCGATCTCGTTCAAACCTAACGTCGTGTCCATGGCAATTACACCCGGATACACATGTTGCCCGCTGATATCGATTGCTTGCGCGTCGGCGGGTACCGCCAGATCTTGACCTATTGCGACGATCTTACCATCAGCAAACAATAAGTCGGTTTGACTTAAAACGCCTTTAGTCACCGTGTGTAAAGTACCGTTCTGCAACACGATGGGCTGTGCTTGTTTCTTACCTGGCACCTCGTCGTGCGCTACCGATTGCGTCACTGCGCATGCGCTAAGCAAAGCCGCGGTCAGTGCTTTATTAAGTAATTTCATGATTAATGTCCTCCATGGCTATGCGACTTGGCAGCGAAATGATCGAGCCAAAAGTCATGCTGAGTTTCGCAGTGCCACTCGGGTTGCTCTTTTTTATACGCGTCTTGTTCGCCTTGCTTCGCGGCATCGCCCGCTGCAAGAACTTTTTGAATAAGCGCTTGCTTCTCTTGTTTCACTTGGGCTTGACGTTGTTTATCAAGTTCACGGTCAAAGAACTTACGACCGTTAATCCAAGTCTGTTGCGCCTGCGCGTAGCTGCTCAATGGATAGTGGTTCCAAAGCACAAAGTCCGCGTCTTTACCTTTCTCGATACTGCCTACGTACTGATCGACCTTGAGCTGCTTCGCTGGATTAATGGTGATCATTTTCAGCGCTTCGTGCGGTTCCATCCCGCAATAACGCACCGACTTGGCCGCCTCGGTATTCAAGCGACGTTGCAGATCTTCACTATCCGAGTTAATGCTAGTGAGTACACCGCGATCATGCATTAAGCAGGCGTTTTGTGGAATCGCATCATAGACCTCAAACTTGTATGCCCACCAGTCGGCAAAGGTCGAACCTGACGCCCCGTGCGCGGCCATCTCATCAGCCACCTTGTAGCCTTCGAGAATATGGGTGAAGGTATCTAAGGTAAAGCCAAAGTCCTCGGCGACCTGCATCAGCATCAAAATCTCCGATGCCACGTAGGAATGCGCGTGAACAAAACGCTCAGAATTCATGATTTCAATCAGTGCATCTAAACGGTAATCAGGACGTGGCGGTGCGGCTTTACGTTTCTCCGCAGCACTCAAGCGATCGTATTCACGTTTACGCTCTTGGTATTCCAGTGCGGCTTGGAAGCCATCGCGAATGATAGTTTCAACGCCCATCCGTGTTTGCGGATAACGAATCGTCATATCATCGCCCCAGTTGCTCTGCTTCACGTTTTCACCCAAAGCGAACTTGATAGAGGCGGGTGCTGCGTCAAACTTCATCACATCACCTGTGGCGCCCCAACGCAATTTAATGACTTGCGCTTGACCACCAATCGGGTTAGCAGAGCCGTGTAGTAGCTGTGCCATCGTGGTACCACCAGCAAGCGAACGATAAATATGAATATCATCAGAATTTATCACATCACCAATGCGTACTTCTGAAGTCACTGCTTCTGAACCTTCGTTCACCCCTTGGTCGATGGCAATGTGCGAATGTTCGTCAATGATACCCGGGGTTAGATGCATACCGGTGCCATCGATTTCACGAACACCACTTGGCGTGCTGAGGTTTTTGCCGATTGCAGCAAAGTTGCCGTCACGAACCAACACATCGGTATTTTCTAATATGCCTTGATCGGTTGCGGTCCAGACAGTTGCATTTTTAATTAATACATCTTCACGCTCTGGTAGGCCTTTTTGCCCATAGGCAACGTTCGGGAACGTTAATTCGCTGACGAACGTCGGCTCTGCTTGTTCTGCGGCCTGTTCATCTTTGTTCGTTGCTTGATAGTTCAACGCTAACCGTTGTTCGCTACCGCTTGGCGCCACAGCCACTAACTCAGCTGCATTCTGCGCTGTCTGCATCAACTTAAAGCGCCACGTACCTGACTCACCAGCGACATCCAGATCAGCCACAAAAGATAGTTGATCAATGCCGGAATCAAGATGACGTAACTGACTACTCTGATCGCCTAACTTAACGTCGCCCGAGAAGCTTGGTTGTGCCGTCACGTTGAGCGTTAAAGAATTACCCGACCAGTCAGTCGTATATTCACCCGCAAAATCCACTTGTTCACGAGGAATCAAATCAATTTCTTGACCTTGTGTCCAAACCGACTGGATCACGCCGTCTTTGAACAAATCACCTTTAGCCATAACAAAGTCGGCCATGTAGCCTTGTTGCAGCTTACCTGCTTTATCTTCGATTCCCGCGATTTTGGCAGGGATGGTAGTCAGTGCGGCTAAGGCTTGGCGTTCGGTTAAGCCGTTTTCCATGGCTTTCTTTACATTAGGCCAAAATTGATCGGCTTTATCTAAACCGTACAGCGTTAATGCAAAGTCAACGCCTGCGTTGGCGAGCATACCGGGGTTAGCAGGTGCGCGTTCCCAGTGGCGGAGTTTCGCAAGATCAACATCAAGGTAAGCATCTACGCCTGAGACGTCTGGGGCTGCGGGGAAGTTGACCGGCACAATTAGATCAGCATCCGTTGCTTTCACTTGTTCTAAACGCGCGTATTCGTAGCCTGAGGCTAGGTAGATCGCAGGCACATTAAATTGATCAAATACTTTATCAGCGCGTAATAGCGATTTTTCATCTTCTATTTTGAAAACGATACCGGTTTGCTCAATGTCCTTTAATGCATCAAGTGCCGCATTAAATTCGACCGGTCCGTTATATGCTTCCTTACCGTAGGCTTTTTCGTACCACTGTGCGTCTGATAGCGTTTGTCGTATGAGCGCAATACTCCCCATTAACGAAGTGGGATATTGTTGTTGCGACGTTCCCTTATCGAACGAGCCAAATTGACGCGTCGAGGGTTGGTAGATCGTCTCATTCGCAATTTTGTCAGCTAACGAAACGGTGGCTCCGTAACCTTGCAAAATACCATCTAAACGTGCTGTTTGAACGCTAGTGAAGCCGCTAGCTATCCATTTTTTAGCCGCATCGGGCGTGTTTTCGAACGTTGTGTACCAGTGCTGCTGCGCGTGGATGGCGTCGTTGGCTGCGTTGCCACCTTCACGGTGGTTGTTGTAAATGGGCGTTTCAGACCAATCTGGTTGAGACGCTTGCTCAACACCATAATCGGTGTAAGCATCGATGAAGCCTGGATAGATATGATATCCCGTACCATCAATCACTTTTGCGCCTGCTGGTACTTTACCGTTCTTAGCGACAGAAACGATCTTACCGTTATTGATCACTAAGGTCGCATTAACAATAGATTGCCCAGGCTCCGTGGTAATGGTGGCATTCTGAATAGCAACGAGCGATGGTGTATTGTCGCGCATGCCATTGACGCGTGTCGTTTGATCGGCACTCACGGACGTTGCGAAAACGCTCGTAACCGCCAAAGCCAACGCGCTCAGCTGGTGCTTCGCATTCATGGTTGTTCCCCAGTAGTTATTATTTTCATGTAAAGAGTTAGACAAAATTGTAAATTAAAGCGTATGTAACATACGTAACAAGACATAACAGATAGAATGTGCAATATTATCGTTAAATAATCTAGCGCAGAGGATATAAAAATGAAAAATACAACAGTTTCAGCTGTATTGGCTGGTGTCATGTGTTTAGGCGTGTCGACTTTCGCACATGCGGACAAACATGCATTCAACGATGCTGAGTCAGCGGTGAAATACCGTCAAAGTGCATTGTCCATTATGCGAGATAACTTTGCCGCAATGGCCGCGATGGTGAAGGGTGAAGAGCAATACGATGCCGCAGTGTTTAGCAACCGCGCTAGCGACTTCGCTCGCCTGACTCATATCCCATGGGATGGTTTTGCTGTTGAAGGCGCAATGCCTGGTGACGATACCGATGCATTACCGGCTATTTGGGACAATTGGGAAGATTTTGAGTCGCGCGCAAATCAACTCATCACAGATGCGGATAGCCTCGTTGACGCAGCCGCTTCGGGCTCGATGGATGAGATTAAGCCTGCATTTATGGCCGCGGCGAAAAACTGTAAAGGTTGCCACGACCAATATAAAGATTAAGTTGTTGCGGGTGATGCTGTTAAAGCAGCATCACCAATATAAACCAAACCGCAAGCGCGATTACCAAGCCTTGCCAACCCGATTTTAGTCTCGGCACTTGACTAGCCGTGTATCGATACCCGGTAATCATGGCTGCCAGCAGCCGGTAGCCGAGTATGCGATAAAGTAAAATCGCCAAAATATGTAATGCTACCAACCCCAAAATGACGTTAAATTGCGTTTTATGCCAGTCGGTCAAAAAGTCCGCTACATCAGGCGATACCCAGTCATTGAGTGGACCGGAAAACAGTATTCCATCAGTCGCAAAAAGTCCGGTGCCTATTTGAATCATCAATATCAGCAACAATAGTAAAACCGAATAAGCGCCTGCTGGGCTATGTGTATTGCCTGACTCATAGCGTTTGCTAAATAGCGCACCTAAATGACTCAGAACCCGTTTGGGTGAGGTGACAAACGCGCTAAAACGAACGTTTTCACTACCGAAAAAACCCCAACCAACACGGGTGATTAATAGAGCTGCAAGGGCAATCGCAATATCCTGATGCAGATCCATTCGTCCTTCTTCACCGGTCCACCACAGCCCAGCAACGGCCGCGACCATTAACCAATGATAAATACGGATGAAACTATCCCAGATTTTTATGCGCTGAAACTTCTCGTTCACAGATTATCTCCTGACTAGGCAAATCTTACGTTCAGTGCTAGGGTAAAACGAAATGCTCAAGAACGGTAGTATCATAAGGACGTATATCATGAATATCTTAATTGCTGATGATGACTTTATCAGCACGGAAGTATTAAAGGCGATGCTGGCACAGTATGCGGGAACACTATATCACGCCGAGAATGGTGCTCAGGCTTTGCAAGTGGCGCAACAAAACACGATTGATATTTTCTTTATCGACTACGAAATGCCGGACATGAATGGCGATGAAGTCGCGCGACGTCTACGCGCAGAACCTCACTACACCGAAACACCGATTATTGCCATCACCAGTCATCAAAGTGCGACTGAAATGGAAGCCTGCCGAGATGCAGGAATGGACGCAACACTGCATAAACCTGCTTCTCCAGACGCACTTGCCGAACTGATGAGTCAATATCAAGTTAGCCGGTAGCCGCCCCTCTAAAGCGCTGGTCATCCGATAACTGGACGAGCGCTTCACTTTCTTGCAGAAACTGTTCTGCAAACTCGCCAAAATACCCATTCACTTGTTGAAATGTTTCGACGAAGTTCGCTTTGTCACCCCGCTCTAACACATCCAAAGTATGTTGAAAACGCGCTAAATAACGTTTGATAACATCGAATTGTTCAGGATGGGACTGAATGATATCAGCATACAAATCGGCATTTTGGGCAAAGAGACGTCCAACCATCATTAATTCCATCCGATAAATCGGCGAACTTAATTGTAAAAGCTGCGCTATGTCCGCCTGTTCTTCGGCCATATGTGCACCGTACACAAAGGTGCTCAAATGCCGCATCACTTGAATCCAGCCCATACTCGAATCATGTGCCTGAGAGTCAACCCACTCTACATGTGCACCCCAATTAGTGAATTGCGCGATAAGCCACTGGTACGCTTCCGCTTTACGTCCCTCACATGCAACCACAAGCTGTTTAGCGAGGTTAGGTACTGAGGGACCAAACATCGGATGCAGTCCTACGACAGGACCTTCATGTTGCGCTAACATCTGCTGCAGAGGTTGATGCTTAATACTGGTTAAATCAGCTAAGACACAGTCATCGGGTAACTTAGGAAGTTCGCTGATAACCTGTGCTGTGATATTAACCGGCACAGCGATAACAACCAGTTGGGGGTGATGCTCGGTAATATCACTCAATGCATCACCTTTATCAATCACTTTGACCGTGTAACCGGTTTGTTTAAACAAACGACAAAACAGCGTGCCTAGACGACCACGTCCACCGACAATAACGACTCGTCGTTCCAAATCAGACGAGGTAGGTGTCGCTTGCGCGGTTTGTGTACGATAGGACTCACGAATAATACGGCGCAATACATCCTCGATTAGATCGGGGCTGAGTTCCATCTGCTCAGCTTGCTGACGCCGCGCAGAAATCATCTGCTGTTCACGTTCAGGAACATAGAGCGGTGCTTGAAGGTGCCGTTTCACATCACCCACTTGTTTAGTTAACTCAGAGCGTTGCTTGATTAACTCAATCAATTGGGAGTCGGTGTTATCAATCGCTTGACGCAATTGTTCTAGTTGCTGCTTAGCATCGTTATTCATGCGCGTTTCTCACTTCCCCGGCTACGACTTTATAATACGCTGGTATGCGACCTGTATTGCTTGCATCTCGCTCACTGATCCCCCTTTATCGGGATGGCATTGATGTACCCGCTTGCGATACTGGCGTTTGACTTCGCTCATATCCGAAGTGGGCGCTAGCTCAAGCTGTTGCCAGGCTTCATCAAGTGCCATACTTTGACGCTTAGGCGTCGAACCAGTCATACGAGACCAAAAATCATTTAATAGTTGTTCCACATCCTGTTGTGTTGTTTCAGTAAAGTTGGACCAATCTAAGTAATAGTCCGCTAGCGGATCGTTTGCTTTCAAAGAAGTCATGCCGCCGGCTTTATCTAAGTTCGTCGAGCTTGGCCTTGCTTGTATTTCGAGCGTGTGAATCTCGAGAGCCGTATGTCCGAACCATTCTTGGCGAATCAAATACAGGCAATGAAACAGAATAAAGTGCGTTTCGAATAGTGCCTGAGTATCTGACAGTGCTTGACCGTCAAAAATAACGTAAGGCTCGGCTTTGAGCGCTTGGATTAACTCGTACTCGGTCCAACGTGACTGTTTATTAAGCAGTTCTTCTAACGCTGCTTTTAGTATTTGAATCGATGCTTGCATGGAACCAGTCTAGCACAAACAAAAAAAAGCCCGGCAACTGAATTGCCGGGCTTTTTCTGCATCGAATGCTGCTTACAGCTTCTCGCGGATACGTGCAGACTTGCCCGAACGCTCGCGTAGATAGTAAAGCTTCGCACGACGTACTGCACCACGACGCTTAACAGTGATGCTGTCGACCAGTGGGCTGTGCGTTTGGAAAGTACGCTCTACGCCTTCACCGCTAGATACTTTACGAACGGTGAATGCAGAGTGCAAACCACGGTTACGAACACGGATAACAACGCCTTCAAACGCCTGAAGACGCTCACGGTTACCCTCAACTACTTTTACATTTACACTAACCGTATCGCCTGGAGCGAATGCCGGTAAATCTTTCTTCATTTGCTCTTCTTCAAGAGCCTTAATGATGTTCTGGCTTACTTTTGCCATGGTATATCTCCTTTCCTAGATAAACTGTACGTTAGTCTTCGGACTCTTGTTGTTGAATAAACTCATTCAGCAACTGTTCCTGCTCGTCAGTCAGAGCTAGGCGATTAATTAACTCTTTGCGTTGCAACCAGGTTTTACCCAGAGCTTGTTGCAAGCGCCACTGTCGAATTTTTTCGTGGTTCCCGCTCAAAAGAACAGTCGGAACCTGCTGACCATTATAAGTCTCGGGCCGCGTGTAATGTGGGCAATCCAGTAACCCATTGGCGAACGAATCTTCGGCTGCCGAATCTTGGTGACCGAGGACACCAGGTACCATTCGAGCCACCGCATCGATAAGCACCATTGCTGGTAACTCACCGCCACTGAGAACGTAATCACCTATTGACCATTCTGCATCGACATATTGGTCAATCACACGCTGATCAATGCCTTCATAACGACCAGCGATCAGTATCATGCGATCATTTTGCGCTAATTGCGTCACGCCACCATGATCAAGTGTTTGCCCTTGCGGTGATAAGTAGATAACCGGTGTATCTTCACCCAACGCGGCTTTAGCTGCATTAATCGCATCGACTAAAGGTTTCACCATCATTAACATTCCGGGACCACCGCCGTATGGGCGATCATCAACCGTGCGATGTTTATCATGAGTAAAATCGCGAGGGTTCCATACCGAAACCGTTAGCAAATCTTCCTTGATAGCCCGACGTGTCACACCATGTTCAGTGATCGCCGAAAACATATCTGGAAACAAACTAATGACACCAATGTGCATTGTTTGCCTCAAAAATCTGCGGGCCAGTCCACCTGAATTTGCTGCTTCTCGTTGTCCACGTCCAGTACATACTGGCTTTGCACAAACGGAATCAGTCGCTCAGACTTTCCAAACGCATCATTTGAGTTTGCCGTCACGACCAATACATCATTGGCTGCGGTCGGCATGATTTGCTCTACTACACCCATATCGTAGCCTTGCTTATTTACCACACGTAATCCGATAAGGTCACGCCAGTAAAATTCGTCATCAGCTAACTCAGGCAATTTCTCTGCGTTAATGCAAATGCTCAAACCGGTTTTTGTCGCTGCTAATTCGCGGTCGTTGATGCCTTCTAACTGAGCAATAAGCCCATTGTTATGACGACGCCACTGAACCACATTAACGACTTCTTCCGTCGTTTGGCGAGCTGCATTCCCCTGCAGAGTCCAAGGGGTATAATCAAAGATATCTTCAGGGTTCTCTGTAAATGACTGAATTTTCAACCATCCTTTGACACCGTAGACGGCACCGATGTGGCCGACGACTAATGCGTCTGATGTTTGTTTCGTCATTACTTCGCTCCCTACTGCCTAGTTAATTACGCCGCTGCGCGCGCGTCTTTAACCAAACGTGCAACACGCTCAGAAAGCGATGCACCTTGAGATACCCAGTGTTCGATACGATCTAAGTCAACACGAAGGCGCTCTTCTTGACCACGAGCTACCGGGTTAAAGAAGCCTACGTTCTCGATGAAACGACCGTCGCGAGCGTTGCGACTGTCTGCGACTACCATTTGGTAGAAGGGGCGTTTTTTAGCGCCACCACGTTGTAAACGAATGGTTACCATTGCGTTCCTCAATTTTTCTGTGTAAATGTAAAACGTAATTGCTATAAACAGCAAAGCCCTCCGATAGGTTCGGAAGGCTCGGCAATTCTACTGATTTTTACAACAAATGCAAGCTTATCGGGCGATAAAGGCGAGGTTGGGATTAACGGCCTCCAAACATCCCAGGCGGTAGTTTGCCGCCCATGCCACGCATCATTTTTTGCATGCCACCACCTTTCATCTTCTTCATCATTTTTTGCATTTGCTGAAATTGTTTCAACAGCTTGTTGACGTCTTGCACTTGGGTGCCAGAACCCGCCGCAATTCGACGCTTGCGCGATCCCTTGATGACGTCTGGATGTTGACGCTCTTTAGGTGTCATCGAGTTAATGATGGCTTCCATGCGTAGGGTCATTTTGTCATCCATTTGCCCCTTGATTTGGTCGGTCATTTTGCCCATACCGGGCATTTTTGACATCAACCCCATCATTCCGCCCATTTCACGCATCTGAGCTAACTGATCACGAAAGTCTTCCAGCGAAAACTGACCCTTCTTCATAACCTTGCGAGCAACCTTTTCGGCTTTCTCGCGGTCAACTTTTTGCTCGACCTCTTCCACCAGCGACAAGATGTCGCCCATACCAAGAATACGCGACGCTACACGGTCTGGGTGGAACGGTTCAAGGGCATCGGTCTTTTCGCCAACACCTAAAAACTTGATGGGCTTACCCGTTATATGACGAATCGATAACGCAGCACCACCCCGCGCATCACCGTCGGTTTTGGTCAAGATAACCCCGGTCAATGGCAGTGCTTCGTTAAATGCTTTCGCCGTATTCGCAGCGTCTTGACCTGTCATTGAGTCAACAACGAAGAGTGTCTCAACCGGCTTGATCTCGGTGTGCAGGTGTTGAATTTCCTGCATCATATCTTCGTCGATCGTTAAGCGACCGGCAGTATCCACGAGCACCACATCAACAAACTGCTTTTTAGCTTCCGCAATCGCGCCTTGAGCAATTTCAACCGGGCTCTGTGCTGTTGTCGATGGGAAAAACGATACATCCACTTGTTCGGCCAAGGTCTCGAGCTGTTTAATCGCCGCCGGACGATAGATGTCCGCACTGACCACCATGACTTTTTTCTTCTGGCGCTCTTTAAGGTATTTTGCCAACTTACCAACTGATGTTGTTTTACCCGCACCTTGCAAACCCGCCATCAAAATCACCGCAGGCGGTTGCGTGCTTAAATCAAGCGGTACGTTAGCTTCGCCCATCGCGGCTTCAAGCTCTGATTGGACGATTTTAACAAACACTTGGCCTGGCGTTAGGCTCTTGTTGACCTCGGTGCCTACCGCACGCTCTTTTACTTTGCCAATAAATTCCTTCACGACAGGCAAGGCAACGTCAGCCTCAAGTAACGCCATACGCACTTCGCGCAACGTTGACTTGATATTGTCTTCTGTCAGACGACCTTTGCCGCCAATGCTTCGCAACGTCTGGGTGAGACGTTCGCTTAAATTCTCAAACATAACCGCGATCTCTTCTGTTGTCGCAAAACGAGCTAATTTATATTATGGGGATAGTATATCTGAAAACCAACAAAGTTTCGCCCTTAGAGCGCTTGGGTTTAATTAATCAAGGGCGTATACTCATTCGTACTTTAGTTAAACTAGGGAAGCAACCGCAGTGCTTATTTCCGCATTACTCAGTGCGACACTCGTGCTTTATGTCGCCAGTGCGCTATTTATGCTGCAACAGGTTTTCAGACCACGTTCTCCGCTCACTATCGTTAGTTGGGTATCAGCTATTTTGGCATTAATCTGCCATGGCGGCTTAATTTACATGCGCTTAGCCAGCGATGAATTCGATCACCTAAACGTATCTTCTAGTTTATCGATTGTTGCTTGGCTGATTGCGTTGTTGTCGCTGTTCCGTGTCAAACAATCCAATAGTTTGTTACTTAAACCCGTTATCTATTTGTTTGCGGCCCTTTCAGCCCTGTTGCTCGTACTAACACCAGCGGATCTTGGCGCTTATATTGGTTTTGGGCATGGACTGGTTATTCACATTGTCCTTTCATTAGTCGCGTATGGGGTACTCGCCCTAGCCACGTTGTACGCGATTCAAGCCAGCTATATTAACTATTTACTTAAAACCAAAAAAACCAGTGGCCTGTTTAAACAGCTTCCACCGTTAATGAATATCGAACGCTATTTCTTTAGGTTGCTGTCCGCGGGAACTCTATTATTGATTCTCGCAATTGCATCAGGCTTTGCTTTTCTAGACGATATGTTCGCACAAAACCAAGCCCATAAAACGATTCTTGCGATGGCTGCAGCGCTCGTTTATATCGTAACTTATGTGGCGCATAAGGCGACAGGATTACGAGGCAAACCAGTGATGGTATTAAGTATTTTAGGAACAGTCCTACTTACATTAGGGTATTTTGGCAGTCGCTTTGTCAAAGATATCATTCTCAGTTAAGTCTAAGCTTGACTTAATGGCTGAAAACACTAAATTGTCAGATTCGCAACGACTAAGAGGGTAGTAAGTTTGGACGATATATCGACGAGTATGTTACTCGTAATACTCGTAGTTCTCATCGCTCTTTCTGCATATTTTTCCGGCTCGGAAACGGGCATGATGTCGATCAACCGCTATCGGTTAAGGCATCTGGTGCAAAACAATCATCATGGCGCACGTCGAGTGCAGTTCCTGCTGGAGCGCCCTGACCGGTTAATCGGCCTGATCCTGATTGGTAATAACTTGGTGAATATCGCGGCTTCCTCCATTGCCACTATTTTATGTATTCGTTGGTTTGGGGATGCAGGTATTGTCATCGCAACGCTTGCACTTACGCTGATCATATTAATTTTTGCGGAAGTGACACCAAAAACTATTGCAGCTTTACATCCTGAACGAATCGCATTCCCCAGCTCTCTGATTTTGCGACCGCTACTTATTGGCATGTATCCTTTCGTGACCAGTGTAAACTTTATTACCAACACATTTATGCGAATATTAGGCGTTGACCCTAAACGCGCACAAGTTGGTGATGCACTCAACTCCGAGGAGCTTCGTGCGGTGGTGAACGAGGCAGGAAACATGATTCCAGCATCTCACCAAGAGATGCTTTTGAGCATCTTAGACTTGGAAAAGGTAACCGTCGAAGATGTCATGATTCCACGCAACGAAATCGTTGGTATTGACATCAACGATGACTGGTCTCGGATCATTAAGAAAATCGAGCATGCGCAACACACCCGAGTACTGCTATACCGCAACGATATCGATGATGCCGTGGGATTTTTACACGCACGCGATGTCATGCGTCTCATGACCAAAAACCAATTTGAAGCCGATAAAGCGACACTCGTTCGTGCAGCACGGGATATTTACTTTATTCCCGAAGGCACACCGCTTAACGTACAGCTACTTAAGTTTCAGCACCGCAAAGAACGTATTGGCTTGGTCGTTGACGAGTATGGCGATATTCAAGGACTCGTTACTCTCGAAGATATTCTGGAAGAGATTGTCGGTGACTTTACCACATCGATGGCACCGCAACCGAGCGAAACAGCCGTTGCCCAGCCTGACGGTAGCTATCTAGTTGAGGGAGCTGCGAACCTTCGTGAGCTTAACAAAGAAATGAATTGGCACTTTCCTACGGATGGCCCGAAAACGCTCAGTGGATTGGTGATAGAACAGTTCGGAGACATTCCCCATGCACGACTGAGTCTACGACTAGGCGGTTACCCGGTGGAACTCATTGAAGTCGGTGACACGATGATTAAACAAGTGCGCGTTTTACCTCAGCACTTTAAAGAACCTAGTTCGGCCAGCGGTGAATAATGCCGCTGGCTAGTATGTGACGCTTACCAGTCAAAAAACAAGTTATACAGCCAACCATGTTTCAGATCGTCCTCACAGGTTTTGAGTTGCGTAGCGTATCGCAGTGAACGACTTTTCACTTGTTTTGATACTTTCACGAGCCAAGGCTTACTGAGGTAGGTTTTACGAGCATATCCCCCCCACCCCTCGTGGTAATTCAAATACTGCGCATAAGCATCCCACTTCGACACGCCGTTGATTTCATAGCTCTTATAGATAAACCATCCCATAAAATCGACTGCATCCTCAAAGTCGCTTCTGCTCGCCCAACCGTTTCCCGTTTCGCGTTGGTAATCTTCCCACGTCATATCCTTGGCTTGCGAGTAACCATATGCCGAGCTCACCCGACCCCAGGGTATAAAGCCAAGAAAATAGTACCGCGGTGGCACAGCATCATGTTTAAAGGAGCTTTCTTGGTACATCATCGCCATGGGAACATGGATGGGCACTCCCCAACGTTCGCGGGCATCAGCGGCCGCGTGATACCAGTCGTTGTGCTCCTCAAAAATATCACAGATGTTTTCAGGTGACTGAGGCGGGGGTGTCGCGCAACCTGTTAACGCAGCCGTTAAGACGACAGAGGCTATCAATGAGCTACGTTGATAAAATTTTTTTTGCATGATTTTGAACTTTTTAATGACACACGTATCAGAGTAAACGTTATGTTGTGTTCACCCCTGAACTGTTTGGCGCAGCGGCTTTCCGTTGCGCCTTTTTCTATTATGCATTACTAAGACTCAGTAGTTCACTAACGCCCTGAACACTTCGCTTTTTCGAAATAGTCACGCAAGAACGTATCAAAATCAACTACATTATCCGACGCTTTACGCTCCGCAAACTTTTTCTCCGAGCTTTGCTTCCATTGTAAAAAGTCGTTTTTAGTAAAAAATTCATACGAGGCTTCACTGAACATCCGCTTATATTTAAGCGCTAGCTCTTTTCCAAGTCGACTTGCGTCCCAATTGTTGCTACGCAATATCTCCAGTACTTGCCCCGACAAAGTAAGCTCAGGATTCAGGACACAGGGATATAGCGACTCGATAGCTTCAACATACCCAGACTCAGAGTGCGGAGACAAATCCATCGTACGCGCTAAAGCAGCAAGTTCGGCAAAGAGTTCTTCAAGCCAATCAGTCATCAGGCGATCATGCCCATTTTGCCTCAAACTCAGCGATGGATTACGTCCTTGCATCACTACTTTGTTAAAGTTCTGGTCTGTTTCTTGTTGGGCATCCCAATCCATTGGCGCGCTTTCTGACAGCAGACAGTAGAGCAGCAACAGATCCAAGAATTTTATTTGTTGCGCGGTAATACCCACTTCACTAAATGGGTTTACATCCAATGCGCGAACTTCAATATACTCGACCCCACCGCGCTCAAGTGCTTGTGTCGGCGTTTCACCACCTTTTGCCGTGCGCTTTGGTCGAATAGGCGAGTAAAACTCATTTTCAATTTGCAAAATATTACTGTTCAACTGACGGTACTCACCCGCCTCTTTAACACCAATGGATTTAAAGTTTTGCGATGGTGTTGTAATAGCACGACGTAAGCCTGCAACATACTCGTCTAAGTTGTTGTAGGTGATTTTTAAACTGGCTTGCTCTTTATTGGTGTAACCCAGATCACTCATGCGCAGCGAAGTGCCGTAAGGCAAATAGCAGGTACCTTTACCCAGTTTAGCGAAGTCCCATTCGGTTAACTTACTCTCTGTTTGGGTCTGTGTAAAAAAGGACTCGCAGAGTGCCGGTGAAGCACCGAACAAAAATGGGATAACCCACGATAAACGTTTATAGTTTCGAATCAATGCAAAGTACTTTTCCGAACGAAATGCGGCGTTATCTTCAATCTGTTCATCTTTAGCGATTGCTGTCCACAATGCTTCTGGCACAGAGAAGTTAAAATGCACGCCAGAAATAATCTGCATGGTTGCACCGTAGCGGTGGGTCAAGCCCACGCGGTATAAAGACTTCATCCGTCCAGAATGTGAATCGCCAAATTTGGCAACCCTAATATCTTTATCCGAGCCAACATAACACGGCATACTCAACGGCCACAGCAACTCATCACCGAGCGACTGAAAGGTATGAGTATGAATGTCCTTAAGTTGCGACAAAGTCGTGCGAATAGATTCAGCAACGGGTGTGATAAACTCCAATAGATTTTCTGAGTAATCCGTCGTAATGGTGTCGTGCGTGAGCGTTTTACCGAGTGCTTCTGGATGATCCGTGGGTGCCAGCGTACCATTTTCTAATACGCGTAAAGCTTCACGCTCGATGCCACGATGAATACCTTCCCAAATAGCAGATGAGTGGTTTTCTGTGAGCTCGGTGATTTTTCGTTCGAATTGAGTTTGCAAAAGGGACTCCGATACTACCTTTTTTGACGCATGCGGTTAGCTTACTTAGATTTACTTCACACGTCCATGATTGGCTTAATAAACTTGGCGTTAAGGCGATGTCATGGCACACTTAACAAGCACCTTTTTATTTCACAGCGTTTGGCAAGTGGCGAATGACAACATTCTGGACACGGTTTCAAATAGGCTTTATTGCCTTTCAACTCATTAGCATCATTAGCTATCTGATTTTACCCGCACCGTTTAGTGATTACGTATTACTGACTTCGGTTGTTGTTGGATTAATAGCTGGCACCGTCATCTACACTTGGACGCGTCAGACATCGCTGACATCACCGCTGCGCCAACCCTTTCTAACTGCAAGTTCACAACAACTTTTGCAACAGGTGTTTAACGATCTACCAACGCGTGTCTATTGGCGCAATAGCGATTTAGAGTTTCTTGGTGGTAATGATGCTTTTCTGCGCGATATTCAATGCAGCACTGAAGCGCTTGAAGGTAAGCGTGATGACCAATTAGCATGGTTGGCGAAAAACCCCATACTGCAGGAGCGTGACCGTCTCACGCTCGAGCACGGCCTAGCGTCATGCAATGCGGAAATTGAATTGAATTTAGCAAATAACACACGCTATATAGAGCACTCCAGCGTCCCTCTCTATGACGACCAAAAAAATGTCATCGGCATCATCGGTAGTTACTACGATATTTCGTCAATTAAGTCGGTTGCAGAGCAAATGGAGCAAGCGAAGGAGTCAGCAGAGCAAGCGAATGTTGCCAAAGGCGAGTTTCTTGCCAACATGAGCCATGAAATTAGAACGCCCATTAACGCCATTGTAGGCATGGCCAACCTTTGCCTAAAAACGCAGTTATCAGAAAAGCAAAAGCGCTATATAAAAGTAATCGACTCATCGTCGCAAGCGCTGCTTGGTGTGATCAACGATATTTTAGATTTCTCAAAAATTGACGCAGGCAAGCTCAGTATCGAACGTATTCCTTTTGATCTACAAGACGTTCTGACCTCTTTAGCGGACATGTTTGCCTACAAAGCATATGACAAGGATCTTGAGTTTATCATCAACCTACCCGCCAATATTCCGACCCGACTATTTGGCGACCCTTTGCGCTTGAATCAGGTATTAGTCAATTTAGTTAGCAACGCTATTAAATTCACCGAAGATGGCGAGATCAATGTTGCCGTTACGTTGCTCGATAAAAATACCGATAAAGTCTGGTTACGCATATCCGTTACCGATACAGGTATTGGGATGGACGAAGAACAACGCGCAAACCTGTTTAAAGCGTTCACGCAAGCGGACTCCTCAACGACGCGCAAATACGGTGGTACGGGGCTGGGTTTAGCGATTTCACGCCGGTTAATCCAACTCATGGGTGGCGATATTGGCGTTACTAGCGGTGTAGGTCAAGGCTCCACCTTTTATATTGAGTTAACCTTGCCGATGCAACCTGAGCAAGACGACTCACACCACCAATACTTGATCCAAAAGTTACGTGGCAAGCGAGTACTCGCCATTGATGACAACCTAAGCACGCGTGAAATGATTCAAGAAATGCTGCGCAGCTACCAAGTCGATGTCCGTGTTTGCAGAACAGCCGAACAGGCGCTCGATATTCTACGCGAAGATCTAGAACCCTACGATGTACTATTGGTGGATTGGCGTCTGCCAGGAATGGACGGTCTATCGTTGTGCCAACGTGTGTATCAATCACTCGCTAGCGAGGCGCCTAAGATGATTCTGGCGACCGGATATTATGCTGAAGAGATGAGTGAGCAGGCAGCCGCAGCTGGAATATCCGATATTCTCTCGAAGCCTTTTACAGCAACCACACTCGGTCATAGTCTCGCCACCACGTTATATAAACGAGACGATAGCATATCATCAAAAGACGCTCCGGCGACCAACCTACCCGATGCGATTCAAGGCGCCCCTATCCTACTGGTTGAGGATAATGAGATTAACCAGCAGGTGGCGCTTGAGCTACTGAAAAGCCAAGGTTTTAAAGTTGATATCGCCGAACATGGACAGGCAGCATTAGACGCCATCGAACAAAAACAGTACGCATTGGTGTTAATGGATATTCAGATGCCGGTCATGGATGGCCTTACTGCCGCCAAAAAAATACGCTCTTACTATGACTACAAACAGCTCCCGATCCTCGCGATGACAGCTAACGCCATGAGTGGTGACGAAGAGCGTTCACTCTCTGCGGGCATGCAAGGGCACATTGCTAAGCCGATCGATGAAAAGCAATTAATTAAGGCAATTATTAAGTGGTGTGTGCCCGGTCATTATGAAGATGAGCCGACACAACCAGCCGATTTAGAAGAAGCATCAGAACACGCCCAAGCAGATGAAAAGCGAATTCGTTATCCGCAGGTAAAAGGTATTCAGTTCGAACAAGCACTTGCTCGATTACAGCACAATGTTCCCTTATACCTTCGTCTTGTTGAGCAATTGTTTAATGAGTATCAGAACAGCGCCATGAAAGTGTCTGATTTCATTACACGCGGACAACATGAAAGCGCTCGTCGCTATTTTCACTCGCTAAAAGGTGCTGCCGCCAACTTAGGATTAGAAGCGTTGCAGACGCGAGCTGCGGACCTAGAAAAGCATATGGCAGCGGGTAATATAGATAAAGTTGCCGACACTATTACTGGGTTAGAAAAATCATTAAACCATGCGCACCAAGCAGCCAATGATCTAGCGGCGATTTATCAACATCAACAACAGGAGCAATCATGATTCGCTTTATGTTCATCATTCCGCTTGTTTTGAGTTTGCTTTGGTTGGTTTACTTAAAGGCTCACGGTTGGACTTTAAAACAAGGACAGAAAGGATTCATTTATATTGTCGTTGTTAGCGCAGTGATTGCAGTGTTTTACACAGTCATGATGTGGCTTACGGGTCGAGGTAACCTGTAAGCCACATCAACCTCAGACGTTAGACCAATGCAAGTAAAATACCCGCCGCAACAGCAGAGCCTAACACGCCTGCGACATTAGGTCCCATCGCGTGCATCAGCAGAAAGTTACTTTGGTTTGAGTCTAATCCAACTTTATTGACAACGCGGGCAGCCATTGGAACCGCCGACACCCCTGCAGCCCCAATTAATGGGTTGATGGGCTCTTTACTGAATTTCCCCATCAGTTTTGCCATTAAAATGCCGCTGGCGGTACCTATCGCAAATGCAATTGCACCAAGTATTAGAATGCCTAATGTTTGGAAGCTCAAGAACTGTTCGGCTTGCAACTTCGATCCAACTGCTAAGCCCAAGAAAATCGTCACAATGTTGATGAGATCGTTCTGCGTGGTCTTTGTTAAACGTTCAACGACGCCCGACTCTCGCATCAGATTACCTAAACAGAACATGCCGACCAACGGTGTTGCACTTGGCAATAATAATAACGTCAATAAAATAACGGCTAAAGGGAAGAAAATCTTCTCGCGACGTCCGACCGGCCGTAGTTGCTTCATCTTAATCTGTCGTTCG
The DNA here is from genome assembly GCF_057748155.1 of Idiomarina sp. D18. Taxonomy (NCBI): domain Bacteria; kingdom Pseudomonadati; phylum Pseudomonadota; class Gammaproteobacteria; order Alteromonadales; family Idiomarinaceae; genus Idiomarina; species Idiomarina sp. D18. The sequence continues at coordinate 588,530 of NZ_CM173240.1, read as the reverse complement.
GATTCTGATGTGAGTAAACGCATGATCGGCGGTTGTATAATAGGCACTAGTGCCATATATGAATACGCCGCAACAGCAATGGCTCCGAGTAAGTCGGGCGCGAGTCGTGATGCCAAGAAAATAGCTGTCGGTCCATCGGCGCCACCGATAATGGATATTGCCGCAGCATCGGCCATCGAAAATTCAATGCCAGGCACAAAGTTTAGTGCAATCGCACCGAACAAAGTTGCAAAGATACCAAACTGCGCAGCACCACCCAGTAGCATCATTTTTGGATTAGCAAGCAGTGGACCAAAGTCGGTCAAAGCCCCCACCCCCATGAAGATAATGAGCGGGAACATGCCGGTATCAATACCTACTTTGTAGACGTAGTAAAGTACGCCCCCCGCCTCGGTAAAACCAGCAAGAGGGATATTGGCTAATATCGCACCAAAGCCGATAGGCAATAACAGCAGCGGCTCAAACTTTTTAGCAATGGCCAAGAACAGCAGGATACCGCCGACGATAATCATCGCAGTTTGCCCTACGGTAATCGCTGATAATCCGGTGGTTTGCCATAACAACGTAAGCTTATCCATGGATTACCCCAGCGTTACCAATTCATCGTCGACCGACACGGCATCGCCTTCCTTAACATGGACACTGCTGACAGTACCACCCTGCTCGGCTTTGATGTCGGTTTCCATTTTCATCGCTTCCATGACGATAAGCACATCACCCGCACTGACCTCATCGCCCTCACTGACATTGACCTTGAAGATATTACCGGCCAAAGGCGCAGCGACAGTCGTACCTTCTCCCGTCGGAGCGTTGTCATCGGAGCTGGATTGCGGCGCAGGTTGAACAGCTTCAAGCTCACCTGCAGCACTGACCGATACTTGGTAAGTCTTGCCATTGACCGCTACATCATAATGCTCGGTACCGCCCTGCGCTGGGCTGCTGGCACTTGCGCTCGAAGCACTCTGCTTGGGCTTTTCAGCGGCTTTAGGTTCATCCGCGGATGGCGCAGGTTCAAACGCATCGGGATTATCACGGTTCTGTAAAAACTTCAGACCGATTTGCGGAAATAAAGCATAGGTCAGCACGTCATCGACGACGTTATCTGCCAGCCGAATACCATCTGCTTTCGCTTTTTCATTCAGCTCTTGAGTCAGCTTTTCGAGCTCATCATCAATTTGATCGGCAGGACGGCAAGTAATCGCCTCGCCGCCTTCAAGCACACGTTGTTGCAACTCCTTGTTGACTGGTGCGGCAGTGGCTCCGTATTCGCCTTTTAATACCGCCGCAGTCTCCTTTGATATATTGGCATAACGCTCTTTACCTAGCACATTGAGCACCGCTTGCGTACCGACAATTTGCGAAGTGGGCGTAACCAATGGGATGAAGCCCAGATCCTCGCGTACTTTCGGGATCTCTTCTAATACTTGATCAAACTTATCCAGCGCGTTCTGCTCTTTAAGTTGGTTTTCCATATTCGTGAGCATACCGCCAGGTACTTGCGCCAATAAGATACGCGCGTCGACTCCTTTTAGAGAGCCTTCAAATTGAGCATATTTTTTCCGCACATCACGGAAATAACTGGCTATGTCCTCAAGCTCAGTAAGTGATAAACCGGTATCTCGATCAGAGCCTTCCGTCATCGCCACCAGCGTTTCTGTCGGCGAGTGCCCGTAGGTCATACTCATCGGCGATATAGCCGTATCCAGCATATCAATACCGGCATCAATGGATTTTTGGTAAGTCGCGACACTAAGACCGGTTGTCGCATGACACTGCATTGCGATTGGTAAATTGGTCTTTTCTTTTAACGCTGACACCAGTTCGAATGCATCATTGGGACGCAATAGACCTGCCATATCTTTGATACATAACGAATCACAGCCAAGGTCTTCGAGTTCCTGTGCCATCTCCACCCATTTTTCCAACGTGTGCACCGGTGACACCGTGTAAGACATGGTTCCTTGTGCATGGCCATCCACGTCTTTTGCCGCTTTAATTGCAGTCTTCAAATTCCGCACGTCGTTCATTGCATCAAAAATACGGAACACGTCGACACCGTTTTCGCGCGCGCGCTCTACGAAGCGACGCACGACATCATCAGCGTAATGGCGATAACCCAAGAGATTCTGACCACGCAATAACATCTGCTGGCGGGTATTGGGCATCGCTTCTTTAAGTTTTCGAATGCGTTCCCAAGGATCTTCACCTAAATACCGAATACACGCGTCGAACGTGGCACCGCCCCACGACTCTACCGACCAAAATCCAATCTTATCGATTTTGTCAGCGATAGGTAGCATATCCTCGAGCCGGAGCCGCGTAGCTAATAACGACTGATGGGCGTCTCTAAATACAAGCTCTGTTAACTTAAGGGGCTTGCTCATATGGAATTCTCCTCGTTATTCGCGTTATTTTTTGCGTTGGGTACGGTAGGCGTGAACGGCTGCAGAGATGGCTGCCACAGTATCATCAGAAGGTTGGTTGCCTGCTTTAGATTGCTTACGTGCGCTTCGCGGCGTCGGTTCATGGGTTGCACCTTTAGGCAGGTATTTTGCCATCATCGACATGCAAAAAATTAACAGCAATAAAAAGGCGATAACGGATGTCATCCCTACAGCCATAATTTCCGCAGCATTTATAAATAACTCAGACACGACTACTCCTTGCGGATTTCCGTACAATTGTTATAAAAATATTAAATACTATGCTAACAGGCTTAGCAAGCGGATAAAGGGGCATATACTGACTATTCAGAATATAAATGAGTGGAAATATAAAATTATTATTTATAAATCAATAGGATAAAGGATAAGAAATAAAAATCAGCAAATCGACTAGCGGATAACTTAATTAGCGGGATTACATGAAATACTTAGAGATGGCGCGCTCGGGAGGACTCGAACCTCCAACCGCCTGGTTCGTAGCCAGGTACTCTATCCAGTTGAGCTACGAGCGCGTATAATGCAGTGTTTGGTTATTGAAATATGGCGCGCTCGGGAGGACTCGAACCTCCAACCGCCTGGTTCGTAGCCAGGTACTCTATCCAGTTGAGCTACGAGCGCAAACATTATTTCAATCAACGTTAAGTATATGGCGGAGAGGGAGGGATTCGAACCCTCGATAGGGCTACAAACCCTATACTCCCTTAGCAGGGGAGCGCCTTCAGCCACTCGGCCACCTCTCCCTAACGTTGTGGCGTGCATTCTAGCGAGACTGACAATAATGTCAATTGCTTTTTTCCCTTTTTGTAACCAAGCGTGGGATATTTAACCATCTCGACGATTTTTTAGTCAAAACCAGCCAAAAACTAAAAAAGCCAGCATTGAGCTGGCTTTAAGTCTGCGGAACAGTTAGTAGAAAAGTTATTCTTTATCCGGCTTCTCCTCATCCGTCTCTGACTGGATCCGCATATAAATTTCTTCTCGATGCACAGAGACGTCTTTGGGTGCGTTGACGCCGATTCGAACTTGATTACCTTTAACACCTAACACTGTGACCGAGACATCATCTCCTATCATCAGCGTTTCGCCTACACGGCGAGTCAAAATTAACATACCCTACTCCTTAAATACTGTTCCGCGTTCAGCTTGATTAAGAACGGTTCCTTGAACGTAAATAGCTAAATCTACCTTTGAGTGTAACAAGTTATCTTTTCATTACACTATACTGACTATAATAAATTCAAGTTATTTTTTGAATGACTGCTCTAACCAACTAGTAGCCGTAGCTAATGCCTCACTCAAATGTTCCGGGTTAGACCCGCCAGCTTGCGCCATATCGGGACGCCCACCACCTTTACCGCCAACGACATTGGCTGCTTGGTTAACTAAATCACCGGCTTTCACAATCGATGTTAAATCTTTAGTCACGCCCGCTATCAAACTTACTTTTGAGCCTTGCGCAGTTGCTAATAGTACGACGCCAGACCCTAATTGGTTCTTTAAGTCATCCACAATACCACGCAATGCTTTCGCTTCTGTATCCTCAAGCTGAGCAACTATGACTTTATGACCGTTCATTTCAACGGCTTGCTGGACTAAGCCACCGCCAGCTTGCTGAGCGAGTTTCTGTTGTAATTGTTCGGCTTTCCGCTCGAGTTCACGATATTTGCTTTGAAGTTGCTCGACTTTACCGAGCAAACCCGTTTCGTCGGTTTTAAAGTCAGCCGTCAATTGATTGAGTATCGCTTGCTGGTTCGCCATAAATTCGAACGCAGCGGCGCCTGTAACGACTTCTAAGCGACGAACTCCAGACGCAATACCTGTTTCATGAGTAATTCGGAATAACCCAATATCGCCTGTTGCAACCACATGTGTGCCGCCACACAGCTCCATCGAAAATTCACCCATTCGCACGACTCGAACATCGTCATCGTACTTTTCACCAAACAACGCCATCGCACCTGCTTTCTTCGCTTCATCGATATTCATCACTTGCGTTGTTAGTCGAACATTCTTGCGAATCTGTTCATTAACGACACGCTCAAGCTCGGTAATTTGCGCTTTCGTAAGTGGCTCAAAATGAGCAAAGTCAAAACGCATGCGCTCAGCCTCAACAAGCGAGCCCTTCTGTTGTACATGGTCGCCGAGAATGTCTCGTAACGCAGCATGCAACAGGTGAGTCGCCGAGTGATTACGACGAATGTTAGCGCGTCGTTCGGAGTCAATTTCTGCCGTAACAGCATCGCCTAGTTTTATCGTACAGTCCGCCTGACCATGATGCGCAATCGCTTTACCAATATATTGCGTATCCGTGACCTCAAAGCGACCTTGATTTGCTAGCAATACACCGGTATCACCGACTTGGCCACCGCTCTCAGCGTAAAACGGCGTGTTGGCCAGCACCACAACACCCTGCTGGCCCGCTTCAAGTGATTCAACCGCTGTTCCTTCATGAAATAGCTCAACTACAGTCGTTTGCGCTTTGTCTTCAGTATAGCCGTCAAAAACTGACTTCGTGGTCGCTTTTACCTGAGCATTATAGTCGACACCAAACTGTGACGCCTTCTGGGCACGCTCACGCTGCGCTTGCATCGCGGCGTTAAAGCCTTCCTCGTCAATCACCAGTTCGTTCTCGCGCGCGATGTCTGCGGTTAAGTCCATCGGAAAGCCGTACGTATCATAGAGCTTGAACACCACTTCACCATTTAGCGTGTTGTCCGATAGCTGCTTGATCTCGTCATTAAGAATCGCTAAGCCGCGTTCAAGTGTTTTCTCAAACTGCTGCTCTTCACGCTTCAATGCGTCTTCAATAATATGACGTTTTTCAACCAACTCGGGGTAGGCTTCACCCATTAGCTTGACCAGTTCGTCGACCAACTGGTAGAAAAACGTTTGTTTAGCACCCAGTAAATTGCCGTGACGGACTGCTCGACGGATAATACGGCGGAGCACATAACCTCTTCCCTCGTTCGATGGCATGACACCATCGGCGATTAGAAACGAGCAAGAGCGAATATGGTCAGCAATAACACGTAGCGATTTACTGCTTAAGTCACTGACGCCAATAATGTCGGCACTGCGTTTGATGAGTGCTTGGAACGTATCGATTTCATAATTGCTATGCACACCTTGCAGAATAGCGGCAATACGCTCTAATCCCATGCCTGTATCGATCGAGGGGTTGGGTAACGGCTCCATGGTACCGTCCGCTTGGCGGTTATACTGCATGAAGACCAAGTTCCAAATTTCAATATAACGGTCACCGTCCTCTTCAGGCGTTCCAGGAGGCCCGCCCCACACTTCTGGACCATGATCATAAAAGACTTCCGAACAGGGACCGCAAGGACCCGTATCCCCCATCGACCAGAAGTTATCTTTAACGCCTATACGGGAAATGCGATCCTCCGGCACACCGATGTGCTTAGCCCAAATATCGTAAGCTTCATCATCTTCTTCAAATACGGTGACCCACAGTTTTTCGGCCGGAAGTTGTAGCTCTTGGGTTAAAAAGTGCCACGCAAATTCAATGGCTTCGGTCTTAAAGTAGTCACCGAAGCTGAAGTTTCCAAGCATTTCGAAAAAGGTATGATGACGAGCCGTGTACCCGACATTCTCAAGGTCGTTATGTTTACCACCAGCGCGCAAGCAACGTTGTGCAGAGGTCGCTCGGGTGTAGTTTCGCTTATCAGTACCTAAGAACACATCTTTAAAAGGCACCATACCCGCATTAGTAAATAATAATGTGGGGTCATTAGCAGGAATCATTGAGGCGGAGGGTACCCGTTGGTGACCTCTTTGCTCAAAAAACTGAATAAATTTTTCTCGAATTTCAGCGCTTGTAATGCTCATTAAACACCCTGTTTTTTGCACGCATTTGTCATAATTTATGATCCCCTAGATTACCATGTGAAGGTTTTGATCACTAGTCATCATCATGCGCTTGTATTGCAAATTTGATGTGTTCTTGCGAAAAGCCGCGTTGCATCAAAAATCGTGCTCGTTTGGCCCAGTCTTTGCGATCACTCGGTTGTGTCGAGCCAAACTTGCTTAGATAAACCTGCTGACATAGCTCAAACCAGTCCACTTCTAATCGTTGCAAAGCTTGTTCAATAAGTGCTTTATCGACGCCACGCTGTTGCGTTGCCTGTGCCACAATTTTGGTTCGTCCTTGTCGCTGCATGACTTTTTCTCGTGCAAAGCTCTGAGCAAAACGTTCATCGCTTTGCCAGCCCTCTTCTTGCATGCGATCAACAACCTGCTCCACAAGCGGGCGTTCAAAGCCGCGTTGGCTCAGTTTGTAAATTAATTCAAAACGACTATGCTCTCGCTTAGTTAATAGTTTAAAACATTTCTCTCTGAGCACCTGCTCATCATCATGTGAACTTTTCAAACTGTATTTACTCCAACGTACAACTGAATAGCAAAGGATAAGCTCTATGAAACCATTTTTTCCTTCACGGAATATTATCATCGCTACCGCGATAGCAGTACTCGCCAGTGTATCATTCGGCGCTACCGCACAGACTAAAACCGCCGATCAAATTCGAGTGACCGGTGCAGCATCCGCGTCAGCAGTGCCAGATCAAGTCAGTCTTCAGTTTAGCATCGAGCAACGCGGCGATAAATTGAGTGCCATGAAAGGTTTAGTAGACCAAACGACAGAAAAGCTATTGCGCGATCTTGTCAAACGAGATGTCCCGGAGCGCAATATTCGTTCTTACCAGCTGCAGGTGTATCCCCAGTATCAAAATGACGACGGGCAAACTAAACAAGACGGTTTCGTGGTCATGCGCGAAATATCTATCACGCTACCCGACATCGAGCAATATGATCAGATCGTAGATTTAGCGCTCGCTCAAGGTGTCACGCGCGTGAGTCAGGTTCGGTTTGAGGTATCAAATCAAAAAGACTTGTATCAACGCGCTCTAGCAGATGCCTTTGCTGCGGCACGTGACAAAGCAGGTCAATTAGCGGGCGTCGCACAACGCGAATTAGGTTCAGTGTTAGAGATTACAGAGCAATCTTATCCACGCCCCGTCGTTTTCCATATGGCTGAGGCACGAATGGACGCCAAGTCTCCATCGATGCCCGGCGAGCAGCAAATTGAAGCTCGCCTAGAGGTCGTTTTCTCGCTCAAATAACAGGTAAAGCAATATCTGCTGGCACTTGGTGACTAACGCAGTGTAGTCCACCCCCACCCAGTACGAGTTCACGCGCTGGGTGGCTAACCACTTTCCTATTGCCAGCATAGCGTTGAATAACATCCAACGCAGGTTCGTCCGTACTGAGATCAAATTGTGGAACAACAATCACCTTGTCAGTCGCAATGAGATTCGTATAGCTACAACAAATCGGTAAGCTCAGATCGCGTACAAGACTTTGACTATCGCTAATAATGCCAGCTCGATCCTGAGCTAGCGGTTGTTGTGGCTTCGGTAATGGCAGAGGCACTTTGGTGATTTCCGGTGGAAGCTGTTCAATAACCTCTGCTAACTTTTGGCAAGTTAAAAAGTCTGGATGAGTCGGATCTTCAGTTGCACAATATAACAGCACGTCATCAGCTATGAACAAAGCGAGATTATCCATGTGCCCACTCGTTTCGTCAGCGCTCAGCTTGCCATCAAAAAAGTAAACTTCGAGCCCAGCTAAATTTTTCTCGACACGACGTGACAGTTGTTTCACAGTCAATTCGGGTTGTCTTGATTTCAGCGCCGCCAAGCCCATCAAAGCCACTTGGCCATTATGAGTCAGCATGCCCCCCTCGCCAATCAATTTGGATACTGGATACAGCTGTTCAGCAAATAACTGTTCAGGCAACTGGCTGTCTTGCTCTATGGTCTGTTGCACATCCCCCCAACCGTCAAATTCCATCAATAGCCCACGCCATTCGCCTGACTCTTCTTGATACCAAAGCGGCAGAATATCGCGCATCCAAATATCATCGTATGAGACCGTCTGCGGAGTCAGTAAACAAATAGGGTGGTACTGCCGTAACAGCTGCGCGAGCGATTCGATACATTTACGCGCAGGGCGCGCAGACTGTCGCCACACGTCACGACGGTAGGGCTGAGCCAACACAATCTGCTGGCCCGGAGCAAAATCTGGGCGCCAATAAACCATCATCAGCCTGCTTATTTACGCTTATTCTTGTTTACACGTTGTGCTTCGCGTAAGCGGTCCTTGCGCTTAGACGTCGCTTTGCGGATTTTTGCGAACTTACGCTGCTTAGATTCCTGATGACGCGGATCAACGAAGGATTTATCTTCTGGCTGCAATCCCACCTTTGCGCGTAATTCATTAACCTGATCGAGTTCAAGCTCACTCCATCCACCTTGGGGGAGGCCTGACTCAAGCTTGATATCGCCATAACGCACTCGAATCAAACGGCTCACTTGAACTTCTTGGCTTTCCCACAAGCGTCTCACTTCACGATTCCGACCTTCTTTAAGTGTCACGTGGTACCACCGGTTCATGCCTTCACCGCCGCCGACCGCTTTGATGGTATCGAAGTGCGCCAGTCCATCCTCGAGTTGAACCCCCTTTTTGAGGCGATTAATCATCGCGTCGGTCACCTCACCGAATATACGTACGGCGTATTCCCGCTCGACTTCTTGACTCGGGTGCATTAACCGATTAGCAAGCTCGCCATCCGTCGTAAAAAGAAGCAGGCCAGAAGTATTCACATCCAAACGACCGACAGCAACCCACCGTGCTCCACTCATCCGCGGAAGACGCTCATAAACTGTTGGCCGACCTTCGGGATCTTTTCGGGTGCACAATTCGCCTTCTGGCTTGTGATAGGTCAAAACACGGCAGACAACTGAGTTTTCCGACTTAATCACGACCTCATGACCGTCTATACGGACTGACGCATCGGCATCAATTCGCTCACCCACCTGCGCTACCTTGCCATTCACACGGATGCGGCCAGCACCGATCATCGCCTCAATTTCGCGTCGTGAACCATAGCCAGAACGGGCCAATACTTTTTGTAACTTCTCAGTCATGAAGATCGTCTCTCTCAGTTATCGCTGTCTCAGCGGTAGTCTCATCAGAAAAATCAATCGATGGTAATTCTGACAAGTTTGTTAAATTAAAATCATCCAAAAATTGCGCAGTGGTGCCATAAAGCTGCGGTCGTCCAGGCACTTCTTTTTGCCCAACAACCGCGATCCACTGTCGCTCTTGTAATGTTTTAATAATATTCGAACTTACGCTAACACCCCGCACCTGCTCAATTTCACCTCGCGTAATTGGCTGCCGATAAGCAATGAGAGCCAAGGTTTCTAACAAGGCTTGCGAATAACGTGTAGGCCGCTCTTGCCACAAGCCAGCGAGTAACTCGCCAAACTCTGGGCGTGTCTGAAAACGAAAGCCAGATGCTACATTAACTAACTCAATGCCACGGTCATGGTAGTCGTCTTGCAAACTTTTAATGGCGCCTTTCACCCCATTCAATGATACACCTTGCGCCTCAAACAGCTCATACAGCCGCTGTACAGACAGCGGCTGAGGGTGCGCAAACAATGCAGCTTCAATCAGTTGTTTCAATTGCTTCTTGTTCATCAAAAGAGGCTTTTCTGCGTAGATGAATTTCGCTCATGGGTGTTACTTGTGATAATTCTATCATTGATTCCTTCACAAGTTCCAAAATTGCTAAAAAACTTACCACCGCGCCAGCACGACCCTCGCTTTTATTAAATAACTGTCCAAAGCGCAAATACGGTTGCGTTTGTAATCGCTGCAAGATCTGGCTCATGCGCTCGCGAGTCGATAGCTGTTCACGCTGAATATGATGGTGCGCATTTAATTTAATTTGGTTAAGAATACGGCTAAAGGCCAATGTTAAATCTTCGAGGCTCACTTCAGGTGGCGCTGTAGTAACATGATCACGCGCATTGCTGCTCACTTCGGACAACCACATATCACGGCCGATTTGCGGCTGTTCATCAATATACTCGGCACCGTGCCGAATCGCTTCGTACTCACGTAAGCGGCGCACTAACTCAGCCCGGGGATCGTCTTCTTCATCATCCTCTTGCGGGGGTTTAGGTAGCAATAGTCGACTTTTTATTTCAGCCAGCATCGCGGCCATTACAAGATAGTCAGCCGCCAACTCTAATTTCAACTCTTTCATCATCTCGACGTAGTGAACATACTGCCGAGTGATGGTTAACACGGGAATATCAACGACATCAAACTTTTGTCGACGAATTAAATACAACAGCAAGTCCATTGGTCCGGAAAAGGCATCAAGGATAACTTCGAGCGCATCCGGTGGAATATAGAGGTCTTCCGGCTTTTCAATGACCGGCTCTCCACGTACGAAGCCAAGCGGTAAGGATTGCTGTTCTGCCACGTCCTTGCTATGACTCCATTAAAATTCAAACGGCTGAGTATCACCTGAACCGCCACGAATGACCACGGGGGCGCCCTCAGATAAGTCAACCACAGTCGTTGGTTCTTCGCCTTTATGGCCGCCATCGACAATCAGATCGACACGCTTCTCGAGTTGTTCGCGAATTGTCTCAGGATCGGATTCCGCCAATTCATTATTACCGAGAATCAAGCTCGTCGACATTAAAGGTTCATTGAGCTCTTCCAACAAAGCCAGTGCAATACGATTAGTAGGCACGCGGATACCGATTGTTTTACGTTTTGGATTCAATAGCCGCTTAGGTACTTCTTTAGTGCCTTTAAGAATAAAGGTATAAGGTCCAGGCGTGTTATTTTTCAACAATCTGAATGCATCGTTATCGACTCGAGCGTAGGTCGACAACTCAGAGAGATCACGACACATCAAGGTAAAATTGTGTTCCTTGTCAATGTCTCGGATTTGGCAAATACGGTCGACCGCCTTTTTATCGCCAATTTGACAGCCAATTGCATAGCCCGAATCCGTTGGATAAACCACGATACCACCTTGACGAATGATATCGACGGCTTGCTGGATAAGGCGCTTCTGTGGATTCATCGGATGTACTTCAAAATATTGGCTCATAGCCCCTCCATACCCGAGTGTGGTCTTTAACTGAACCAGTCATTCCATACTGGCACACAAGCATCCGGCAGACAAAGATTTTTGCCTAAATCACGCCACTGCGAAGGATAATGAAAATCAGAGCCTTGCGAAGCCTTTAATTGGAAATCCTTAGCAAATTCAGCTAAAGCTGAGCGCTGACCAAAAGTTTGCTGACCGATGCTGACTTCAATACCATCAAGCCCCCAAGTTTTCGCTTCACCGATGAGCTTTCTCAGCCATTTGTTAGACAGTTGATAGGCATGTGGGTGCGCTAACACTGCGCTACCTCCGGCGTCATGTATCGCTTTAATCGCATGCCCAATTGAACACCACTGCGGCCTTACGTAAGCAAAATTACCTTTGCCGATAAATCGATCAAAGGCTTTTTGAACTTGATCAACATAACCGTGCTGAACGAGCTGATCGGCAATATGCTTTCGGGTAGGAATACCGTCGCTATCAATCTCAACATTGATATCACGGGCGGCAAGCTTTTGGATTATCGAATCGATGCGCTCCCGACGGCGATTTTGCTGCGTTTGCAGCAGCCGCTGTAAGCTTTCACTGCGTGTGTCGACATTCAAGCCAACAATGTGAATTTCAAAATTTTCCCACCAACAGGATAACTCAACCCCCGCCACCAACGTCATATCATAATGCGCTTGCTCAATATACTGCTGAGCTTCATCCACGCCGTCAATATTGTCGTGGTCAGTCAGCGCTAACACCGAAACACTGTTATTGTGTGCCCGATCAATCAACTCGGGCACAGTCAGGCTACCGTCAGAATGCGTACTATGGCAATGTAAATCGATTATCAAATTAAATCCTTGCTGCGAGTTCCGCCCCTTGACGAATCGCACGTTTCGCATCGAGTTCAGCGGCTACGTCAGCGCCGCCAATCAGATGCACGGGTTTGCCCTTTTGCTCTAGCGAAGATTGTAACGCGCGTAACGGAACCTGTCCTGCACAAATAATAATGTTATCCACTTCAATCAGTTGCTCTTTACCATCGCGCTCAATCAATAAACCCTCGGCTGTCACTTTCTTGTACGTCACGCCATTCCACATGTGCACTTTTTTACTTTTCAGTTCAGTACGGTGTACCCAGCCCGACGTTTTACCCAAGCCTTTACCCACTTTGCTCTCTTTGCGCTGTAGCAACCAGACTTCGCGAGGACTGGCTTCGGGGTGTTGCTCTTTTAAACCGCCACGCGCTTCATACGATTTATCGATTCCCCAACGCTCGCTCCAAGCCGATTCATCAAGTGTCAGTTGCTCTTCAGTCGTCAGATACTCTGCCACATCAAAACCAATACCGCCTGCACCAATCAGCGCTACACGTTGGCCGACCGCTTTATGATCACGCAAGACATCCAAATAACTCAATACATGGGGCTGATCGATACCTTCAATATCAACTTGGCGAGGTAGTACTCCGGTGGCCAAGATGACTTCGTCAAAACCACCCTCGGTGAGACTTTCAGCCGATTGTTCCGCACCCAAGACGCGTTTCACCCCCGCGTCTTTTAAGCGCTCATCGAAATAACGTAAGGTTTCGAAAAACTCCTCTTTGCCAGGAATTTGCTTCGCGTAATTAAACTGCCCACCGATGTCGCTCGCTTTATCAAACAGTGTTACATCATGCCCACGCTCAGCGGCGAAGCAAGCAAACGCTAACCCCGCAGGACCTGCTCCAACCACCGCGAGCCGTTTTGACTGTTGCGTTGGCTGCATTAATAACTCAGTTTCGTAGCATGCGAGTGGATTAACCAGACATGACGCACGCTTATTCGAGAACACATGATCAAGACACGCCTGATTGCACGCAATACAGGTGTTTATTTTTTCAGGTTGTTGACGTTGCGCCTTGATCACGAGTTCGGGATCGGCCAATAGCGGGCGTGCCATCGATACCATATCCGCTTGCCCACTGGACAATATATGTTCAGCAATTTCAGGCGTATTGATACGGTTAACAGCCACAACGGGTACTGACAGTGACTGCTTCACACGCTCAGTGATCCATGCAAACGCGCCCCGTGGTACCGACGTCACAATCGTTGGCACACGCGCTTCGTGCCAGCCAATACCGGTGTTGATGATGGTCACTCCGGCTTTCTCAAGCGCTTGTCCTAATTCAATCACCTCGTCGAGCGTATGACCGTCTTCAACCAAGTCCAGCATGGACAATCTAAAAATAATAATAAAGTCCTTACCCACTTGCTCTCGCACGCGATTAACGATTGCAAGTGCTAAGCGACTACGTCCGTTAAAATCGCCCCCCCACTCATCCGTGCGCTTATTTGTGCGTGGGCAGAGAAATTGATTAATTAAATAACCTTCCGAGCCCATAATTTCAACACCATCATACCCTGCTTTCTGAGCCAGCTTGGCACAACGCCCGTAGTGACTAATGGTATTGGTGATTTGTCGCTCACTCATCGCTTTGGGGCTAAAAGGCGTGATAGGCGCTTTAATTGCACTCGGAGCAAGAGAGAACGGGTGATAGCTATAACGTCCCGCATGCAAGATCTGCAGGCAAATTTTACTGTCATGCTTATGAACAGCATGCGTAACTTTGCGATGTTTAGCGACGTGCCACGGCTTTGACAGTTCACTCCCCAAAGGCGCCAGTCGACCTCTAAAGTTTGGACTAATACCACCGGTGACAATCAAGCCGACACCGCCCTTAGCACGAGCCTCGTAAAAAGCCGCCAGCTTTTCGAAGCCGTTTTTCTCTTCTTCGAGTCCCGTATGCATTGAACCCATGAGTACGCGGTTTTTTAATTGAGTAAAGCCAAGATCAAGCGGCGTGAAAAGCGTCGGATACTGTTGTGTGTTAGCTACCATCTTCATTATTCTCTATTTTAAACGGGCGTTTAATTTTAGCTCACTCTATACCTTTATAAGTATTTGCTCAAGCCTATCAGTAGTCGTGTTTGTTCGCACGATGGTCGCATTTGTTTTGACCCCTACGGGTAAAAACCTGCTAGTCTGATATGGAAAATTCCAAGGAGAGCGTTATGACTTTAGCAACAAAAACTATCGTAGGCACATTAACTGCGACTTTATTAACAACCGCCTCAGTCATGACATTAGATGCTCAAGCACAGACTCAAGACGTGACAGCGCACCAGCGTTTAATTCCGATTGAATCAAGTAAAACCACTGAGCACAGTGTCGAAATTCGTGGCGAAACTGTTGATTATACGGCAACGGCCGGCACCTTACCGGTATGGAACGACGAAGGTAAACCAACCGCCACGTTGTTCTATACCTATTATAAACGAGAAGACATCGATAACCGTGAAAAACGCCCCATCGTCTATTCATTCAATGGCGGTCCAGGCTCTGCTTCCGTGTGGATGCACTTGGCCTACACGGGTCCTAAAGTCCTCAAGATCAGTGATGAAGGTTACCCTGTACAACCATATGGTGTCGAAGATAACCCGTATTCAATTTTAGACGTCGCTGACATCGTATTTATCAACCCAGTCAACACGGGTTACTCGCGTGTTCTACCCAACGAAGACGGCGAAATGCCCTCACGTGACGCTCAACAAAAAATGTTTTTCGGAGTTAACTCCGACATCCAATATTTAGCCGAGTGGATGAATACCTTCACCTCACGTTATGACCGCTGGCGTTCACCCAAGTTCTTAATTGGTGAAAGTTACGGCACGACACGTGTATCGGGTCTGGCTCACGCTTTACAAAATCAACAATGGATGTACCTCAATGGTGTTGTCCTAGTCTCTCCGACTGAATTGGGTATTGAGCGTAGCGGTCCGGTTGAAGAGGCGAATCGTCTACCCTACTTTGCTGCCGCCGCGTGGTACCACGACGCATTACCAAGCGACCTACAAAAAAAGGATCTGCTAGATGTACTCGACGAAGCGGAGTCATACACACTCAACGAATATCTACCCGCGCTAGCAAAAGGTGCTTCACTGACCCAACAACAACGCGAGCAAATTGCCTCTCAGGTGGCACACTACTCTGGCCTTTCAGAAGAAGCCGTGTTGAGTAATAACTTAGCGCCAAGCACTTGGTATTTCTGGAAAGAACTCTTACGAGACCGCGATCGCACAATTGGTCGTCTGGACTCTCGCTATTTAGGTATCGATGGCAGCCGTTCAGGTGATAGTCCTGACTACAATGCTGAGCTGACTTCATGGTTACACTCGTTCACTCCCGCAATTAACTACTATCTACGCGAAGAGTTAGGTTACAAGACCGATGTGAAATACAATATGTTCGGTCCTGTGCATCCGTGGGATCGCACCAATAACAACACCGGCGAACAACTACGTGAAGCGATGGCAGCGAACCCTTACCTGAATGTGATGGTACAGTCGGGCTATTTTGACGGCGCGACCAATTACTTTGATGCGAAGTATACAACTTGGCAGTTAGACCGTAGTAAACTGATGCAAGATCGCATTAGCTTTAAAGGGTATCGTAGTGGTCACATGATGTATTTGCGCCGACCTGACCTACAAAAAGCAAATGATGATCTTCGTGAGTTCATTATGAACGCGCTTCCAAAAGAAGGTCAGCCAGCACAATACAAGTAATTCATTTTGGGTGTTGACACCGCGCTCTTTGCGCGGTAATTTGTCAACCACTGAATAGCAAACTAAAACGAATTGGACATTATTACGATGCAACTCGCACAATTTTCACTACAAGCTTGGTGGTGGCACTTCCCGAATTAGCGGGTGGTGGTTCTGTGCGCATACGTAAATAAGTACAGTTTCGAAAACCCGCTCAACGAGCGGGTTTTTTTATGCTTGTTGGGCGGTCTCAAAAGGAAGTAGTTAAATGAATTCAAACACTCAACAAGCGCCAGCAGCGGTTACATCGATTCAGGTCGAGTTACCCTATCAAGCCGATACTCAGAGCGTGTACCAACAGGTTTGCCAACCTCATGGTCGTCACGTGCTACTCGATTCAGCCGATATCGGCACTAAACAAGCGCTAAAAAGCCTGTTACTCATCGATGCCGCCCTCGAACTCAAATGCAGCGGCCAGCGCGTTACCGTACAAGCACTAACGAATAACGGTAAGCCACTTAAAGCGCTGTTAGACCAACAGCTCACTGATTATTTGCTGGCGACCTCGGAGTCAACGAGCGAATTCAAATTCCCTGTTTCTAACCGTGATCTCGACGAGATGAGTCGCCTTAAAGAGGTCTCTAACTTCGAGCCATTGCGGCTTATCCAACACACGCTAGAGCGTCGCAACGCAGCTTCAAGCCACGATTTTGCGGTATTCCTTGCAGGCTCATTTGGCTACGACTTACTCGCGAGTTATGAGCAATTACCACAAGTTGAAACCGGCGAAAATCGTGCGCCTGATTATGTGTTCTATGTGTCTGAAACACTGCTAGCGGTCGACCATCAACGCCAGTCGAGTCAATTAATAGCTAGCTTGTTTACGCCCGAAGTGTCATCCGACGCATATGCGCAAATGAGTCAGCGCATCGGAGAGCTCGCAGCACGGTGTCAATTACCGCCACGTCAGCAAACCCAGTACACACCGCTAGCCGCAGACTACCAGAGTATTACAGCAACGCCGTCACAAGCGGTATTTAAGCAACATGTGTCGGAGTTGAAAGAACATATTCTGGATGGCGATATTTTTCAGGTGGTGCCCTCGCGTCGCTTTAGTTTACCGTGCCACGATGCACTTGCCAGCTACGCAGTACTAAAACAGACCAACCCATCACCCTACATGTTTTATTTAAGTCATCCAGATTTCACGCTATTCGGCGCCTCACCTGAGTCCGCTTTAAAGTACACCGCGACGAGCAATCAGGTCGAACTCTATCCGATTGCAGGCACCCGTCCTCGCGGCAAGCAGCCGGACGGCAACCTTGATCACGATCTCGATAGTCGCTTAGAACTCGAGTTACGCATGGATCAAAAAGAATTATCAGAGCATTTGATGCTGGTCGACTTAGCACGAAACGATCTTGCGCGAATATGCCAACCGGGAACACGCAATGTCGCCGACCTGCTCAAAGTTGATCGTTACTCCCACGTAATGCACTTGGTCTCTCGTGTTGTCGGTCAATTACGTGAAGACTGCGATGCGCTTCACGCTTACCGCGCCTGTATGAATATGGGCACATTGATTGGTGCTCCCAAAGTCAGTGCGGCACGGCTCATCCGACAGGTCGAACAGCAAGGGCGTGGTAGCTACGGCGGTGCTGTGGGTTACCTAGCTGGTAATGGTGATATGGATACTTGCATCGTTATACGCTCCGCCTTCGTGAGTGGCGGTCGTGCGGTGGTTCAAGCCGGTGCAGGCGTGGTTCACGACTCTGATCCGCAGGCGGAAGTTGATGAAACGGAAAATAAAGCACGCGCCGTAATCGCCGCAGTGCAGACAGCGAACGCACAAGGAGAGCGCTCATGAAAGGTCGTATTACGCTCATTGATAACCTTGACTCGTTCTCTTACAACTTAGTTGATGAGCTCAGCCAACTTGGTTATGAACTAAAAGTTTATCGCAACACGGTCAGTGCCGAACGCTTGATAAGCGAACTCGATAGTTACTCAGGTCCGCAAGTCGTCTGTCTATCGCCCGGTCCTGGTAGCCCGTCGCAGGCGGGGCATTTAATGGACATGATCGATGCATGCCAAAAACAGTATCCCATGCTCGGTATCTGTTTAGGTTTTCAAGCTCTGGCTGAAAAAAGCGGTGCCCGAGTCGACCGCTGTGGCGAGGTCGTGCATGGCAAAACCGCACAAATGTTGTTTCGCTCTCACCCACTGTTCGCGAGCCAACCGCAACAAAATCATTGCGTCATCGGTCGTTATCATTCGCTCAGTATTTACGACTTACCAGCGACCATTAACGTAATCGGCGAATGTCAAAGCGTCAACGGAATGATTCCGATGGCGGCGGAGTTTACCGAGTTGAATGCTGTGGGTTTTCAATTTCACCCTGAATCTTTATTAACACCGACCGGCAAACTTATGTTGCAGGATGCGGTTCACTACCTTTTTACACAGTTTAGTCAAGGACACAGTCATGAATGAGATCACCACCCTGCTTGAAGGTCGACCTCTGTCCCAGGACGAGAGTCAAAAGCTATTTCGTCACCTGGTAAAAGGTGAGCTCAATGATGCACAAATCAGTGCCGCATTGGTCGCCATGAAATTACGCGGTGAAACGCCAGCGGAATTGGCCGGTGCAGCGCGCGCTGTGCTCGATGTGAGCAAGCCTCTGACCAGCACCAACGGTATACTTGCGGACAGTTGCGGTACCGGTGGTGATGGCTCCAACAGTATTAATCTATCGACCACATCGGCTTTAGTTGCCTCTTCGATGGGTTTACCCATGGCAAAGCACGGTAATCGCAGCGTATCATCGCGCTCAGGATCAGCCGATGTATTAGAGTCTTTGGGTCTGCGCGTTGATCTCGATCCGCGCGAGGCTTCAAAGCAGTTAGCTGATCACGGCTTTTGCTTTCTATTTGCGCCGCATTATCATCCCGGTATCAAACATGCGATGCCCGTGCGCCAAACTCTGAAAACGCGTACCCTTTTTAACCTTATCGGTCCGCTAGTGAATCCAGCACGGCCCAACATTCAGTTATTAGGCGTGTATAGTCCAATTTGGCTACAACCGATGGCCGAAACCTTACAGCGTCTTGGCACTGAGCGAGCTATGGTCGTACATGGCTCTGGCGTTGACGAGTTTGCTTTACACGGCACGACGGAAGTTGTTGAGTTACGTGATAACCAACTTGAACAATACACACTGTCGGTCAGTGACTTTGGCTTGAATGAAGCACCACTGAGCGAGCTAAAAGGCGGCGATGCCGATTTTAATGCCACGGTATTAAAACGTATCTTAGCAGGGCAAGGTTCCCGCGCTCAAAACCATGCCATTGCAATAAACACAGCACCATTGCTAGTGATGGCGGATAAGTTTTCAGACTACAAACAAGCGGCCCAGGCAGTGCTTGAGCATCTTGCGAGCGGCGCAGCCATGACACACTTAGAGGCGATTCAAGCGGTACAAGGAGGCATCTATGTCGAGTAATATTCTGACTGAAATTATTGCCCGCAAACGAGTGCAGAACGAGCAGCAGGAGCAACACTACCCGATGCCGAGTGACAAACACGCGCTATCGCGCAGTGAGCGTAGTTTGTACGATGCGTTGAACCAGCCTCAAGCGGGCTTTATTTTAGAGTGCAAAAAAGCGTCCCCTTCCAAGGGACTTATTCGCCCCCATTTTAATCCAGTGGAGTTGGCAAAAACCTACCAACCCTATGCTGCCGCGATTTCGGTATTAACTGAACCTGAGTATTTTCAAGGCAGCTATGAATACCTTGCGGCTGTCAGTCAACAGGTTAACCTACCGATATTATGCAAGGATTTCTTTATTGATGAACAGCAAGTTTATCGAGCACGCTACTTTGGCGCTGATGCGATCCTACTCATGTTATCGGTACTCGATGATGTGCAGTATCAACATCTACACGCAATCGCGGACAATTTAGGTTTAGATGTACTGACGGAAGTCGCCAATGAGACTGAGATGCGTCGCGCCGCGCAGTTAGGTGCGCGCATTATTGGTATTAATCACCGTGATTTGACCGACCTCAGCATCAACCCGAATCGCAGTCATGAGCTCGCACCTTATGCTCCCGAGGGTGCCTTACTTGTTGCTGAGTCGGGCTTTAGCCAACACAAAGATATTCGCCGCTGCAGTGATGTCGTAAATGGCTTTTTAGTCGGAAGTGCATTAAGTGCTGAAAACGATGTCGACCTGGCTTGCCGTAAGTTATTGTATGGTGAAAACAAAGTCTGTGGACTAACTCGAGCGGAGGACGCCTTAAACGCTCATGCAGCCGGTGCGGTATTTGGCGGACTCATCTTTGCCGAGCGTTCACCTCGATGCATTGAACCAAGCCAGGCCGAGGCGATTATCCGTCAAGTTCAGGGTCTTCAGTATGTCGGCGTATTTGCCGACCAGCCGCTATCCTTTGTTGTTAATACAGCTTTCGAACTGGGTTTACACGCAGTTCAATTGCACGGACATGAAGATATCGACTTTACCGTTGAACTCAAGAACCGCTTTAAGCAAGCCGGTATCGCACACGTACAGATTTGGAAAGCGGTCACCGTTGACGCACCATTCAGACTCAATGAACATCCATTGCGTCACTCAGTTGACCGCTTTGTACTCGATCATGGTCAAGGGGGTACCGGCAAAACCTTTGATTGGCAGTTACTGAACGAATTAGATACCGATGAACGAGGACGTTGTCTCCTCGCTGGTGGCATTAGTCCCGATAATGTTTGCGACGCAATTGAACAAGGCTTCAGTGGTGTCGATGCAAGCTCTAAATTAGAGTGGCAAGCAGGCATCAAAGACGCACGGTTAATTTCTTCTCTTTTTAAACGCATTCGCCACTACGGTGCCAATGCAAACTCAAATCAGTCACAGGAGGCCGCAGCATGAGCCAGTCACTTTCAGCTTATTTTGGTGATTTTGGTGGTCAGTTCGTACCTGAAATCCTTCTACCTGCGCTCGAGCAGCTAGAAAAAGCATTTATCGATGCGCAACAAGATGAGGCGTTTCAGCAGGAGTTTCGTGGGCTGCTGAAAAATTATTTAGGCCGACCAACACCTCTATCACTATGTCGTAACTTGCCACTTGAAAGCCCTAACGGTACAAAAATATATCTCAAACGCGAAGATTTGCTACATGGTGGTGCACATAAAACTAACCAAGTACTCGGGCAAGCCTTGCTTGCCAAGCGTATGGGAAAAACACGAATTATCGCTGAGACCGGTGCGGGACAGCACGGTACAGCGACCGCACTGGCGTGTGCATTGCTCGACCTCGAGTGCATCATCTACATGGGTAAAAAAGACGTCGAACGTCAGCAGCCCAATGTGTTTCGTATGGAGTTGATGGGCGCTAAAGTAGTGCCTGTTGATACCGGTAGCGGTACATTAAAAGACGCGGTGAACGAAGCATTACGTGACTGGACGGCTAGCTACCCAACCACTCATTACTTGCTCGGTACAGCAGCCGGAGCTCACCCCTTCCCAACAATTGTGCGTGAGTTCCACAAAATGATCGGAGAAGAAGCAAAGCAGCAAATTATTGAGCAAGCAGGTCGTTTACCCGATGAAGTCATTGCTTGTGTAGGCGGTGGTTCGAATGCCATTGGCATGTTCACTGATTTTATCGACGAACCTAATGTAGCTCTCGTGGGCGTTGAACCCGCAGGTAAAGGCGTCGATACGCAACACCACGGCGCTACACTCACTGCGGGAAGTCCTGGTATCTTGCACGGCTGCTTGACCTACTTGATGCAAACCGACGAAGGGCAAGTGGAAGAATCCTACTCGGTCTCAGCGGGTTTGGATTACCCGGGCGTAGGACCACAACACGCGCACTTAAAGGCCATTGGTCGTGCACGTTATGAGTCGGTTACAGATGATGAGGCATTGGCGGCATTTCAACTGCTTTCCCGCCATGAGGGCATTATACCTGCGTTAGAATCTGCACATGCGCTTGCCTATGCGCTAAAACGCGCGGCTGAGCCTGATGCTCCAGAAATTCTATTGATCAATTTATCGGGTCGTGGTGACAAAGATATCGATCACGTCCGTCGTATTTTCAATGCTCAAGAACAATCATAGGGTGTCCACACATGAGTCGTTATGAACAACTATTTGCAAACCTAGACAAGCAACATCAAGGTGCTTTTGTGCCTTTTGTGACGCTGGGCGACCCGACTCCTGAGGTCAGCGTTGAGGTGATTAAGCGATTGATCGATGCGGGCGCCGATGCATTGGAGCTGGGTCTTCCATTTTCTGACCCGGTCGCCGACGGTCCCGTCATTCAGCGCGCTAATGTTCGCGCCCTCGAGGGAGGTACACGATTTGAAGACTGTTTATCGATTCTAAAACAGGTCCGCGAATACGCACCTGATATACCGATTGGCTTGCTGGTTTACGCAAACCTGATTTTTGCCAAAGGTATCGATACCTTTTATGAAAAAATGGCCGCTGTCGGTGTCGACTCGGTGCTCGTCGCCGATTTACCAACCAAAGAGGCAATTCGCTTTTCACAACCGGCTATCGATCGTCAAATAGCGCCCGTGTTTATTTGTCCGCCGGATGCTTCAGATTCGTTGATCGAGGCGATCGCCAAACAAAGCCAAGGCTATGTTTACTTGCTTAGTCGCTCTGGGGTTACGGGAACAGAGACACAAATGCAGGTGCCGGCCGAGAAACTCATTTCACAACTGCGTTCAGCCGGCTCAGCTCCGATTATGCTGGGTTTTGGTATCTCTCAACCTGAACATGTAACAGCCACGATTAAGGCGGGCGCTCAGGGCGCTATCAGTGGTTCCGCAGTCGTTGCTATTATCGAAAAAAACATCGACAATACAGCACAAATGCTCGACCAACTTGGGCAATTTGTTGAGTCGATGAAGTCAGCCACATCGTAGTAGGAGTATCCATGGCGCTGGTATTAGAGTATTTACCATTAGTTGTCTTTTTTGTTGTTTATCAGATGGTCGATATTTTCGCGGCAACCTGGGCTTTAATGGGATTAACGATTGTACAGTTAGTCGGTCTTAAGCTGCTTAAGCAACCTATTACTACGCGTCATTGGATCGTGTTAGGTGCCGTGCTGGTTTTTGGCGGCATCACCGTTTTTCTACACGATGATTGGTTTGTTAAAATCAAAGTATCCATTATTTATGTGCTGATTGCCGCATTGTTAGCTGGCACACTTTGGATAAAAAAAACCAGTCCACTAAAAAGCCTATTTGATGCAGACATAAAAATGCCAGATAGCGCTTGGAACCGACTCACATATGCTTGGGTTATTACTTGTTTGGCTATCGCCGCTGTGAATGTTTATGTTGCTCAGTATATGTCACAAGATGCTTGGGTTAATTTTAAAGTCTTTGGCATTATTGGCATTTCGTTGGTGCTTGTCGTTGCTACAGGAATGTATATCTACCGACACGCTGAGGACATGGAAGGAGATAAATAAGCCATGTGGTTTGTGATTTTTGCAGAAGATCATGACGATTCACTCGCCAAGCGTAAGCAAGCGCGTCCAGCGCATATTAAACGCTTAGAGGCGTTAAAAGAGCAAGGACGTTTACTTGTCGCCGGCCCTTGCCCTGCGATTGCAGAGAAGGATCCAGGTATCATGGGCTTCACCGGCTCAGTCGTAATCGCTGAATTCGACACCCTTGAACAAGCAGAGCAGTGGGCGCACGCCGATCCTTACTGGGATGCAGGCGTCTACCGTTCAGCGCAGGTTAAACCGTTCAACCCGGTGCTACCCTAACTCTGTATGCAATCCACACGGCTCAAATATGCTAACCGCGCATTAGCAATTAATTATTTCCCTGCCGCAGGGGCGCAACAACATGTTGTGATTGCGCCAGCCCTTGGCGTAAAACAACGGTTTTATCATCGATTTGCGCAGTGGTTGGCAGAACAGGGTATTGCCGTGACGTGTTTCGATTATTACGGCATTGGCGACTCTATAGATAAGCCGCTCAGTAAAATTGAGACCGATATTATCGACTGGGCGACCTTAGACCTTGATAACGTGCTCACTTGGGCACGGGAGCAGCTTCCCAGCGCCGAGTTAATTTGGCTGGGTCATAGTTTAGGCGGTCAACTTTTGGGATTAATTCCTCACCCCGAGCGTATCGATAGGATAGTCACGGTGGCTTCCGGAACCGGGTACTGGCGACAAGCCAGCTCTCAAGTCAGACGCACATCTTGGCTGTTGTGGTATTTGGCGATACCACTTGCGACACCGATTGCGGGTTATTTTCCAGGTAAGCGGCTCAACATGGTGGGTGACATGCCAGCGCAGGCAATGCGTCAATGGAGCCGTTGGTGTCGCAGCCGCAATTATTTATTCGACCATTTATCGACTGAGCAACTCAAAGGCTATCAACGTTTAACCCAATCGTATCATGCCTTCGCTATTAGTGATGATGAGTTGTTGGTAGAAGATAACGTTCGTGCACTGTTACAACGTTATCCTAATACACAACAAAAGGTGACGCGTTTGACTCCGCAACAGGCGGGTCGCCGCATCGGACACTTTAATATCTTTAAGCCGACCCACCAGCAGACGCTTTGGCAAAAAGCGTTGTTACCTGCCATTAAAGCAGATCAGACAACGCGTCTTGTAACTGAGGAAAGTTAAAGTTAAATCCCGCTTGCTCAAGCTTTTTCGGCACGACCGCTTGCCCCTCTAACAACATCGAAGCCATTTCTCCCAACATTAGGTTCAACGCAAACGCTGGAACGAATAATACATGGGGCCGGTGCAACGTTTTCGCTAAGGTTTGGCTAAACTGTTTATTCGGCGTTGGATTAGGTGCCGTCAAATTAACCGGCCCCGAGATGCTGTCGTCCTGCAGAATAAATTCTATCGCACGGATCATATCCTCAATGTGAATCCACGACATCATTTGTTCCCCTGAGCCCATCGGACCACCTAAACCGAATTTATAGGGCAACGACATGCGTGGCAATGCACCTTGGCTGCTGTCGAGTACGACGCCAGTGCGTAAACATACGACGCGCGTGTGCTCCTTGACTTGTAGCGCAATGGACTCCCATTGCTCGCAAAGTTCGACGGCAAAGTCGTGTCGGTTTGCCGTAGCGGATTCGTCCACCGGCTCGCTGTTTCGCGGACCATAGACACCAATTGCAGAACCACTGAGCAAGATAGGTGGCGCTGGGCACGCGCGTATTCGCTGCACTAGATCTTCAGTGACTTGCCAGCGACTATTTTGCAATTGCTGTTTACGCTCGGCCGACCAGCGCTTATCGGCAATTCCAGCGCCTTGCAGGTTAATCACCGCATCAAACGAGGTGAGCGCCTCAGCAGTTGGCAGTTCACCCACAACATCGACATTACAACCTCGAAATTGCTGCTTGACGCGCTCTACCGAGCGCGTCGTCACCGTAAATGAATGTTGTTGGCTGAAGTAGCGAATAAAGCGAGAGCCGATAAGCCCAGAGCCACCAGTTATAAGAATATTCATACTTCGCCTCCCATTAAATCAATTTACGTATCAATTGTGCCGTGTTGCGGCGAATCAAACGCGAACACGCGAGTCGACCTAACAAAGCAACGACAACCGCGCCTGAAATAGGACCCACCAACCACAAACGCCAATGCCAGGTGGCATCCATGTTAAACACTTGGGTCTGTAAAATGAGCAGCGATAAATCCATCGCAATGGTCGCTATTAGACCACTTATGGCCCCTAACATAAGAAATTCATAGCTGATGCTCCGACTTAGCAACTTACCTGAAGCACCCAAGGTGCGTAGAATAACCAGTTCTTTTTGGCGCTCCTCCATGCTCGCCTGTACTTGCGCTATCAATACCAAGGCGCCTGCAATCATCACCAGAACTAAGACGAAAAGAATCGCAATACTGACCTGCGAGATGACTTCACGGATTTGGTCAATAATCGCGTCCAAATCGATTAAGGAAGCCTCGGGAAACGGTCTAAATAATTGGTATAGCTCATCTTTACGCTCACTGTCTAAGTGAAAGCTGGTTATATAGGTTGCAGGAAAATCAGCGAGTGTGCTGGTATTAAAAATCATGTAAAAGTTGGGCTGAAGCGAGCCCCAATCCGCTTCTCGCAGACTCGTTACCGGCACAGTAAATACTTCGCCGCCGATATTAAAGGTCAGCGTGTCGCCTACTTTGATTTCTAATCGTTCTGCCGCTTGTTTTTCAACGGACACCTGTGGCTCGGCATTATCGCCCCACCACTCGCCGCTCACAATTTCATTGTTGGGCGGTACCGTATCGCGCCATGTCAATGAGAGCTCACGACCAAAACCTTCCTCACGATCACCCTGTTCGACTTCCTCGCGGTTTTCTTTGGTCACTTCATCAATCAGTTCAGTACCGTTATGGTGGGTTACCCGACCGGGGATCAGCGGATATTGATCGGTTGCTTCGATGTCCTCTCGAGCGAACATAGCGCGCAAATCGTCAACTTTCTCTTCAGCGATATTCAGCGCAAAATAATTCGGTGCATCCGCTGGCAGTTGGCGCTGCCAGTCCGCAAGTAAATCATTGCGCATGACGATAACCAACAGCAACAACATAATGGCGGTTGAAAAACTCAACATCTGTACGCTGTTTGCTGACGCGCGTCGTTGTAAGCCGGCCATTGCCAAACGCCAAGCGCTCCCTGCTTGCATGCCTGCTTTTCGACCCGCTCCGATCAGTAGACGACCAATCAACAACAGGATACCCGCAGCAAAAGCCCCACCCACGAACAAGGCTGTCGATAACCACCATTGCTGTGAGTACAGCACCAATAACCCATAAATCGTGCCGCCGCTTAATATCCATTGCAGCCAGCGAACCGCCTGTACACCCACCATTTGACGGTGTAGTACACGTAACGGTGGAATAGAAATCAATCTAAATAGCGGGTAAAGCGTAAACATCACCGCACTAATGAGGCCCGTTGCAATAGCGAGCGCATAAGGTCGCCAACTGGCTGATGGTAGTGAAGCGCCTAACTGTTCAGCGACCCAGTTAATCACGTAGGATTGAATGAGCCACCCTAACAAGATGCCAATACCGACGCTGATTCCCGTAAGCAATAGCAAGTGAAGCACAAAGATCTTACGGATCTGCTGTTTGCCCGCTCCTAAGGTTTTAAATATGGCCACCACGTCATAATTACGCTGGCAGTAGCGTTGGGCGGCTACGGCAACAGCCGTTGCTGCAAGTACTACACCTAACAGACTCGCCAGCATCATAAAGCGTTCAGCGCGATTTAGGGCGCGCGCCAAGGGGCTGTCACCGTCTTCGATACTGCGCCAGCTATGAGTGTCATCATTCAATTGTGGGAGAAGCCAATTCTCGTAGTTATCCAGTTGCGTTGGTGTTCCGGCGAATAAGACGTTGTAACGTACGCGGCTTCCCGGTTGAATCAACCCCGTCTCAGCTAACTGTGAATAACGAATGATGACATTGGGACTGTCGGTGAACACTGAGAAGCCGACATCCGGTTCGTAAGTCACCACCTTAGTCACTTTAAAGCGGCTATTCCCCACTTCAATAAAGTCGCCCATTTCAAGCGATAACGCTTGGAATAGACTCGATGCCACCCAAGCTTCTCCAGCCGGGGGGAGTTTATTGGTGACTTGCCCTTCAACAAAGGGCTTATCGGCTACTTTAAGCTCACCTCGTAGCGGATAACCGTCAGATACCGCCTTGATATCGACGAGCTCAAGCTTATCGTTAGCAAACGCCATTGAGTTAAATATCACTCGCCACGCGCTCTGAATCCCCTCCTCATCCGCTCTATCAAGCCACTCTTGAGGGATATCTCTGCGTGAACTTAATACTCGATCAGCTGCGAGAAATTCACTACTGCGTTCCAGTAATCCGGATTGTAGGCGCTCACTAAATAACGACAGTGATAAAACCGCGGTCACCGATAAAATGATAGCGAGCGCCATGATCGTGAGCTCACCGCGCTTGAGCTCCTGCTTGAGTAAGCGAAACGATATTTTATGCCACATCTTGCGACGCCTCCGCTAGCTGCCCAGCCTCCATGTTTAGGATACGCTGACAGCGTTTCGCTAACGTGGTGTCGTGAGTCACCATTACTAAAGTGGTGCCGTAATCCTTGTTCAAGTCAAATAGCAACTGTTCGACTTTGTCACCGGTTTTACTGTCGAGGTTACCGGTGGGTTCATCAGCAAATAAAATCTTTGGCTGACCAACAAACGCGCGCGCAATAGCGACGCGCTGCTGCTCGCCGCCCGAGAGTTGATTAGGGTAATGGTGCCAGCGGTCAGCGAGCCCGACCTTTTCTAACAGCTCACGAGCTTCCTTTTCAGCGCCTTTGTGGCCAGCAAGCTCTGCCGGTAACATCACGTTTTCTAACGCGCTTAAGCTAGGCACTAGCAAAAACGACTGAAAAATAAAGCCTACTTTATCGGCGCGCAGCTTCGCACGTTGTTCCTCATCCAAATCGCTTAACTTTTCGTTTTCTATAAGAACATCGCCGTGGGTGGCAATGTCTAACCCAGCGAGTAGTGATAGTAGTGTTGATTTACCTGAGCCGGACGCTCCAACAATCGCAACAGTCTCGCCAGCATTGATTGCGAGGTCAATTGGTTGCAAAATCTGTAATGGTCCCTCAGAGGTTTCGACTATCTTTTCGAGTTGTTGAGTTTGAATGAGCATAAAATGAAAAATTTCCTATTAAAGTTAGCTTGTATTACTTTGATTTTTATATCTATACGTAGTGTTGCGGCAAATGTTTCACTTGTTGTATTAGGAGATAGCCTAAGCGCAGGTTATGGTCTTTCGCAACAACAAACTTGGGTAGCAGAATTGCAAAACCGTTGGCAGCAGGCGTACCCGAACATTGAAATAGTCAATACCAGTATCAGTGGTGAAACCACCCGTGGCGGTCTCAATCGTTTACCAGGCATTATTGAGCGCCACCAACCGGATGCTATTTTTATTGAGTTAGGCGGCAATGACGGGTTGCGTGGATTCGATTTAGCGACGGTGGAAACGAACTTGTCTAATATGATCGAGCAGGCACAGGCGAAAGGGATTAAAGTGGCGCTCAGTCAGGTCATCGTACCGCCCAACTATGGTCCGCGCTTCTCAAAGCGATTTCAGGCGGTGTTTACGCGTGTGGCAGAAAAGTATGATGTAACACTGGTGCCATTTTTTATGACAGAGTTAGTAGAGAACCCAGACTTCGTGCAAGATGATGGCATCCACCCCACTGCAGCAGCGCAAGACGCTATTGCGGATTTCCTCTCACCGTACTTGCTTGAGCTGGCTAAAAACGCCGAGGCATCGGGTTAAGCGTTGATAAATTGCAGACACAAAAAAACCACCTCGAAGGTGGTTTAGTGTTGGCGTCCCCTAGGGGATTCGAACCCCTGTTACTGCCGTGAAAGGGCAGTGTCCTAGGCCTCTAGACGAAGGGGACCCAGAAACTGTTTGTGATGCTTTTGAATGGCGTCCCCTAGGGGATTCGAACCCCTGTTACTGCCGTGAAAGGGCAGTGTCCTAGGCCTCTAGACGAAGGGGACGCAATCAAAACTGCATCGTGTTAGTAAAATTGGCGTCCCCTAGGGGATTCGAACCCCTGTTACTGCCGTGAAAGGGCAGTGTCCTAGGCCTCTAGACGAAGGGGACGCAATCACTAACGTTGCTATCAAAATTTCACTTGGTGGAGCTAAGCGGGATCGAACCGCTGACCTCTTGCATGCCATGCAAGCGCTCTCCCAGCTGAGCTATAGCCCCACTGCTTTAGCAGCGAAACTGCCTTGACAGCGGGGCGCATTCTATTGCGAGGAGCGCTTAAGTGTCAACTGTTTTTTGAAAAAATATCGCTAACTGGCGATTTTTATATCAAGTTGACTATTTTACATGCAAATCGCAGATTATGCGTTCGCTTCGCGCTCAGCAATGAACGCAAGCGCCAGATCAATACGCTCGATAACCTTTTGCTGATCCAACTGAGCTAAGGTGACATCCAACGAGGGTGAGTTGCCCCCACCGGTTGCTGCAACGCGCAACGGCATGCCAATTTTGCCCATGCCCACGCCAAGCGCTTCAGCCGTGCCATTAATCGCTTCTTGAATTGATTCAGCAGTCCAGTCCGTTAAGCCTGACAGACTTGCCTTCACCGCTTCTAATGGTTCTTTAGCTACAGGGCGCAAGTGTTTCTTAGCTGCTTTTTCTTCAAACTCAGTCACTGGTTCATAGAAATAACGGCTAATCGCGGCCATTTCTTTCAACGTTTTCACACGATCAGCTTGCAAACCAACAATGGCTGTCAGTGCTGGACCCGTCGACGTATCGACGCCGAGTTGATCAAATTGCCATTTTAGCGCATCAGCCACTTGTTCAGCGGGCAGCGTCTTCATGTAATGCTGGTTTAACCAATTAAGCTTTTCGGTGTTAAACGCAGAAGCCGCTTTATTCACGTCCTCTAGTTTAAACAGTTTAACCAACTCTTCTTTACTGAATATCTCTTGATCACCGTGCGACCAACCTAAGCGTGCCAAATAATTAATGACCGCTTCGGGCAAGTACCCGTCATCGCGATAGTGCATCACACCCACCGCACCATGGCGTTTAGATAATTTTTTACCGTCATCACCCA
The DNA here is from genome assembly GCF_057748155.1 of Idiomarina sp. D18. Lineage (NCBI taxonomy): Bacteria > Pseudomonadati > Pseudomonadota > Gammaproteobacteria > Alteromonadales > Idiomarinaceae > Idiomarina > Idiomarina sp. D18. The sequence goes on along the minus strand of NZ_CM173240.1, from coordinate 557,850 downwards.
GAATCATCGATACGTGCGCGTAATAAGGCACCGGCGCGTTTAACGCTTTTAAAATATTAATCTGGCGCGGCGTATTATTAATATGGTCTTCGCCTCGCACCACATGCGTAATACCCATTTCCCAGTCATCCACGACAACACAGAAATTATAAGTTGGCGTACCATCACTGCGAGCAATGATTAAGTCATCAAGTTCTTGGTTTGAAAACTCGATACGACCACGGATCAAGTCATCAAAAATCACGCTACCCTCTTGCGGGTTACGAAAACGAATCACGTAACTATCACCAGACGCATTTGGATTATCACGGCAATGTCCGTCATAACGAGGTTTTTCGCCACGCTCCATTTGCTCTTCGCGCATTTTTTCCAACCGCTCGGTCGAGCAGTAACATTTATAAGCTTTGTCTTCTTCAAGCAATTGATCGACTAATTCTTTATAGCGGTCAAAACGCTTAGTTTGATAGTAAGGACCTCGGTCCCAGTTCAACCCTAACCATTCCATACCTTCTAAGATGGCATCAATCGCCGGCTGCGTTGAACGCTCCCGATCGGTATCTTCAATGCGCAAGACAAACTCACCACATTGGGCCTTTGCGACCAGCCAAGAGTAAAGCGCTGTGCGAGCACCGCCAACATGTAAATAGCCAGTCGGGCTTGGAGCGAAACGCGTAACTACACTCATTACTGTGTTCCTTTATTTGATTCAGTGATTAGACGTGTTGAATTTTACCAGTCCTAGCCCAAAAGCGCATTATTCAATTAAAATGATTAAAAAGTCAGCAAACAGAAAAAACTTTGCATTTTTTGTTTGACACTTTGGCGCGTATCCCTATAATGCCTCCTCGCAACGACGCAGAAGTGCGATGACAAAACTGGATGGTTAGCTCAGTTGGGAGAGCATCGCCCTTACAAGGCGAGGGTCACTGGTTCGAGCCCAGTACCATCCACCACTTCTTCCCCTTCGTTGTTTTCCTTGGCGTTGGATGGTTAGCTCAGTTGGGAGAGCATCGCCCTTACAAGGCGAGGGTCACTGGTTCGAGCCCAGTACCATCCACCACCTTTTTTTACTCTCCGAATTATTCTAAGTAAATCCACGACTTCAACCGTTATCGGTTAGCTTCACCTTCAAAAAGTCTATTAATACTCTGACTTTCGCAATTCGATGTCGCGACTCGGGATACAATGCCCAAATACCATCGTCCGGTTGACGATACTCTGTCATCACTTCCTGTAAGACACCGGCTTCAAGCTCATCAGCGACATAATAATCAGGCAGAATCGCTATCCCCAGGCCTTTACACACCGCATCTTTTATCGCTAAGCCACTATTACAATGAACTAATGCGTTTGGTTGCACTGTCTTTACTTTTCCATCCACCTGAAAGCGCCAACTTTTGAGCGTGCCCGTTAAACAACGGTGATCAGCCAGCGAAGCTAAGTGAGTTGGTTCTCCAAAACGTTCAAAATACGCCGGCGCCCCCACTAGAAAGTGCCGGCGACGACCGAGCGGACTCGCCTTTAAACGCGGCGTGCCCAAATGCCCTAACCGTATCGCTAAGTCATAATGTCCCTCTATCAAGTCGAGCGTGTCGTTGGTGAGGTTAAAGTCGAGTCGACAATCGGGGTACTGATTTAAAAAATCATTTACTAAAGGAGCAATCACGTGTTCGCCGTAAAATACTGGAGCGGTCAGTCTGATTAACCCTTGTGGTTTTTCTGATCGCTGTTGGATAGCCTGATCCGCATCATTGAGACTCGCCACTAAATGTTGGCAATGCGGTAAATAGAGTGAGCCCTCCTCCGTTAAACTCACGCTGCGCGTGGAGCGATAAAGTAATGGTAATTTAAGCCGTTGCTCTAGCGCTGCAATATTACGGCTCACTTGCGCAACGGACAGACCTAACTGCTTCGCTGCACTGGTGAAGCTGGATGTTTGAGCCACCGCAACAAACTCACTGATTCCTTGCCATTGTTTCATTATTACGTATCTGCAAAAGTTATTTGTAAAAAGTTTAGATTACCTTTAAAACAGAAAAAGTTAAACTTGTTCCTGTCATTGACGTATAACTAGCCAATCACATACTAAATAAAGGAAGCTAAGATGGAAACAATTAAGTCGCGTGCAGCCGTGGCGTGGGGCCCCGGCGAACCGTTAAAAATGGAAGAAATCGATGTAGCACCACCTAAAAAAGGTGAAGTGCGCGTCAAAATCATTGCGACAGGCGTGTGTCATACCGATGCTTATACGCTATCTGGCGCTGATCCTGAGGGTATCTTCCCAGCCGTTTTAGGCCACGAAGGCGGCGGTATTGTTGAGTCGGTCGGCGAAGGCGTGACTTCTGTCGAGGTGGGCGACCACGTGATTCCACTTTACACCGCCGAGTGTGGTGAATGTAAATTCTGTACTTCAGGGAAAACTAATTTGTGCCAAGCCGTGCGAGCAACGCAGGGTAAAGGCTTAATGCCGGATGGCACCACCCGTTTCTCAAAAGACGGGGAGCCGATTTATCACTACATGGGAACTTCGACCTTCTCCGAATACACCGTATTGCCAGAGATTTCCGTCGCTAAGATTCCAAAAGAAGCACCGCTTGAAAAAGTCTGCTTACTCGGTTGTGGCGTCACTACCGGCATGGGTGCAGTTAAGAACACAGCTGATGTACAAGAAGGTGATACGGTCGCGGTATTTGGGCTCGGTGGTATCGGTCTAGCCGTCATTATCGGTGCCGTACAAGCGAAAGCGTCACGCATTATTGCGATTGATGTGAACGAAGATAAGTTCGAAATTGCCAAGCAGCTCGGTGCGACTGATTTTGTTAATCCAACAGATTACGACAAGCCTATCCAAGAAGTGATTGTCGATATGACCGACGGCGGTGTCGACTTCTCGTTCGAATGTATTGGTAACGTCGAAGTCATGCGTTCGGCGCTTGAATGCTGCCACAAAGGTTGGGGTGAATCGGTAATTATCGGTGTCGCCGGCGCAGGTGAAGAGATCTCAACCCGCCCATTCCAACTGGTCACCGGTCGCGTATGGCGTGGAAGCGCTTTTGGTGGCGTCAAAGGTCGCAGCCAATTGCCCGACTACGTGCAACAGTACATGGATGGGAAGTTTGATTTAGATACCTTCATTACTCACAACATGTCACTTGAAGAGATCAACGAAGCGTTTGAGCTCATGCACGAAGGTAAGTCGATTCGTTCAGTTATCCACTACTAAGCGACAAAGGTATCCACTATGGAAATCGTAAGCGAAGTACGTACGTTTGGCGGCCGTCAAGTCCGCCTTAAGCACCGCTCTTCGACACTCAACTGCGATATGCAGTTGAGTGTGTTTCTACCGCCCCAAGCAGAGCATCATGCAGTCCCCAGCGTGTACTTTTTATCAGGGCTAACGTGTACTGATGAGAATTTCTCTACTAAAGCAGGTGCACAGCGCGTCGCTGCGCAGCTCGGTATCGCACTAATTATTCCGGACACCAGCCCGCGCGGTGATGAGGTACCTGACGAAGATCGTTATGACTTTGGCAAAGGTGCAGGTTTTTATCTGAATGCGACCGAAACGCCTTGGGCTAAACACTATCAAATGTACGACTACATTCTTGATGAGCTCCCAAAATGCGTAGAGGCACAGTTCCCGCTAACGGATAAACGCTCGATTGCCGGTCACTCCATGGGTGGCCATGGCGCGCTTGTCATTGGTGTGCGGAACCCAGAGCGCTATCAAAGCATTTCGGCATTCTCACCGATCACCCATCCGACTCAATGCCCCTGGGGTGAATATGCGTTTACGCAATATTTGGGAGGCAACCGTGATGCTTGGAAAGACTATGATGCGGTTGAACTTATCAAAGCTTATGGGCAAGTCAGACCGATTCGCGTCGACCAAGGTTTAGCAGACAACTTTCTCGAAGAGCAACTCAAGCCTGAGGCTTTGCAAGCTGTATTCGACGAAACAGATGGACCGGGCGCTATCTATCTGCACGAAGGCTACGATCATAGTTACTACTTTATCAGCAGTTTCATTGAAGAGCAGTTACGCTTCCACGCGCATTATCTGCTCTAACACGCTCGCCCTTATTGTGCTGATTTATCGGTGTCTTCGGACGCCGATAAATCAGGCTTTTCAGCAAGATGACGCCGATAAAAGCGCCATTGCCGCGATTTACTGACGTACCAAAGGCTAATAAACCATGCCAAGATAATACTCGCTTTCCCCCAAGAAAAACTGCCATGCTGATGCATTAACAAACTACTAATTAATATCGCATCTAACACGAGGGAGACCAACATCAGGGGCTGTGCAGCTCGCATCACATGATTAGCCCAGTTGTAGCCATCCTCTTTGGCGAAACTTGTTGCCAACAGAACGAGTAACGCAGGCAAGCCGACCACCAGCATGAGACCAAATTGTTCTGAGCTTTTATAAAATAACGAGAGTAAACGCGTGCGATCTTCATTGAAAGTAAGCGAGACAATACCTGCAAGATAGCCACGGCATAAAAAGAATGTGACCCAAATGAAAAATAGAGGGGTGCTCGCGCGCCCCTCTTTATCCAGATAGCGCGCTCGTTCGACGAACGCCGCTCCGTTGCCAGATCTTTTCATGAAAATAATAACCTACCGTGTTTACCAATGGCTCAATTAATGCCACGGCACCACCCATAACGATATCGCCTGTCATCACCCAAACCACTGTAAAAGCGATTGAGAAATGCATCACGGCAAAACTAGCTGTCTTTATCATAATGCCCTCCATTCCTGTCTAACGAAATGATAGCAATTACGATTTACATTTCTAATTATAAAAACCGATTAAACTGCTCGCTTAAGTTGTTCACGTAATGTTTTGATATCATCACGTAATTGTGCCGCCTTCTCAAACTCAAGATTTTGAGCTGCTTCGTACATTTCTTTTTCTTTTGCTTCGATTTCTTTAATCACCGCATTCGTATCTTTGATCATCACGGTGCGTGGATCATAACCTGACGCCACCTCGGCAACGGCTTTCGCCGCACGGTTTTTACGGTTTGCACCGCCCTGCCCTAAGTCCATCACGTCGGTGACTTTCTTATTCAATTTTTGCGGTGTGATGCCATGCTCTTTGTTAAATGCAATTTGCTTTTCACGACGACGATCCGTCTCTTCAATCGCGCGTTGCATCGAACCGGTAATCCGATCGCCATAAAGAATCGCCTTACCATTCACGTTACGTGCTGCACGACCAATGGTCTGAATCAAAGAACGATCAGAGCGTAAGAAGCCCTCTTTATCAGCATCAAGAATGGCGACTAGGGAAACTTCCGGCATATCAAGACCTTCTCGCAGCAAGTTAATGCCGACTAACACATCAAACTCACCGAGTCGCAAGTCGCGAATAATCTCCATTCGTTCGACCGTATCAATGTCTGAGTGAAGATAGCGTACACGGATGCCGTGCTCATCGAGGTAGTCACTTAAGTCTTCGGCCATCTTTTTGGTCAATGTTGTCGCAAGTACACGTTCTTCTTTTTCCACACGCAAACGGACTTCAGACATTAAATCATCGACCTGCGTCGCTACTGGCCGCACTTCAATAATGGGATCCACTAAACCTGTGGGTCGCACGACCTGCTCAACCACCTCGCCACTACTACGTTCAAGCTCATATTTCCCAGGTGTTGCAGAAACATAAACTGTTTGTGGTGCGATAGCCTCGAATTCATCAAACTTTAACGGTCGGTTATCCAACGCACTCGGCAGTCGAAAGCCATACTCCACCAGATTTTCCTTTCGTGAGCGGTCCCCCTTATACATAGCGCCGACCTGCGATACCGTCACATGAGACTCATCAATGATAAGCAGCGCGTCATCAGGTAAGTAATCCATCAAGGTGGGTGGTGGCTCGCCCGGAGCACGTCCAGACAGATAACGTGAATAGTTTTCGATACCGGAGCAATAGCCAAGCTCCAACATCATTTCAATATCAAACTGAGTGCGCTGATTAATACGTTGCTCTTCAAGCAGTTTATTTTGTTTCAGCAGCACATCTCGACGATCTTTCAACTCATCTTTGATCTTCTCAATCGCTTCAACCAAGACTTCACGAGGTGTCACATAGTGTGTTTTCGGATAAATGGTGGCACGTGCGACATCTGCTTCGGTGACCTGCCCGGTGAGCGGCTCGAAAAAACTGATGCGATCCACCTCGTTATCAAATAGCTCAACGCGCACTGCAAGCTCTTCCGATTCAGCCGGAAAGATGTCAATGACCTCACCACGTACACGATAGGTGCCCCGCTCGAAGGCCGCATCGTTACGCTTATACTGTAGCTGCGCCAAGCGCCGCAAAATATCGCGCTGGTCAATAATATCGCCACGACGCACATGCAGCATCATCTTCATATATGATTCGGGATCACCCAAACCATAAATCGCCGAAACCGAAGCCACCAACACAACATCACGGCGCTCCATCAACGCTTTTGTCGCTGACAGACGCATTTGTTCAATGTGGTCGTTTATCGATGCATCTTTTTCAATAAAAGTATCAGTGGTGGGCACATAGGCTTCGGGCTGATAATAATCGTAATAGGACACGAAATATTCGACAGCATTATTAGGAAAGAATTCTTTCATCTCACCATAGAGCTGTGCTGCCAACGTTTTATTGTGAGCGAGGATAAGCGTCGGGCGTTGCGACTGCTCAATCACGTTAGCCATGGTAAACGTCTTACCCGAGCCTGTGACGCCGAGTAAAGTTTGATGGGCAAGACCCGCGTCTAAATTCTCTAGAATTTTTTCAATCGCCGCAGGCTGATCACCTGCAGGCTGGTAACTCGATATTAATTCAAATGCTTTACTCACCAACCCTCCTCAACGCTCGCGTAAACCATATATAAGCGATAGCCGCTGTGATGATATTAGCCACCACACCGCCAATAAATAAGCCGTGTAGGTCCGCTAGTAGACTACCTAAGTAGGACAAGGGTACGAAAAAAACAAATAAGCGGATGACACTTAAGCCGAGCGCACGCATGGGTTTATGAATGGCATTAAAACTCGAGTTCGAGAGAATGATCCAACCCTGGAAGCCATAACCGATGGGCATTATGTAGATAAACAATTCAACGATACGCGCCACTTCTTGCTCTTTCGCAAATGCCATCGCAATCCACGGTGCCGTTATTGCCATTACCGCATAGATAACCAGTTGAATGGCAAATACCGCTTTTAAGGCTTTGCTATAGGCCTCTCGTACCCGATCAACTCGGTTGGCACCAAAGTTTTGGCTAATCAACGGCGGCAAAGACATGGATAGCGCCAGAATAATGATACTCGCCAGCGACTCGAGTCGAGTGCCAACGCCAAATGCCGCCACTGCCGCCGCACCATAAGATGCAATAATAGCCGTCATGACCGACATCGCGAGCGGAGTCAGAATGTTGGCGCCTGCCGCTGGCAGACCAATTTTCAGAATAGCCCGAGCAGCATCGACCCATTCGCGAAACAACCCGCGTGTCGTTTCGATACGTACCCGAATAAGCTGCTTACGATTAAGTAACCAGAACACCAGAACCACACCACTCAACCAAGAAATCACGCTCGCTAAAGCGGCTCCCTCAATACCCATCGCAGGGATCGGTCCCCAACCAAAAATAAGGATCGGATCAAAAATGGCATTCGCCAAACCGCCCGAGGCCATAATCAATGAGGGTGTTCGTGTGTCGCCCGATGCTCGCAATACCGCATTGCCGACCATTGGCGTGACCAACATGACGCTGCCCGCAAACCATAGCGTCATGTATTCACGGATCAGCGGCAGTAAACGTTGTTGTGCTTGCAGGAGGGTAAAAATACTGTCCATGAAAATATAGCCAACGGCTGACAGCATCAGAACAAGTAAAGCGGAAACCGAGAGTGCAGCAAAACCATCGAAATGAGCTTCTTGGGGTTTATCCCGACCGTACTTACGCGCGATAACAGCGGATGTACCAATACCCAAGCCGATGGTGAGGCTAACAACCGTAAAGGTGATTGGAAAGGTAAAGCTGACGGCAGCAAGTGGGTCAGTACCTAACAGACTAATAAAGAAAGTATCTACGACATTAAAACTTATCAGCGTAGCGACACCAAAGATAACGGGCCACGTCATTTCCCATAGCGTTTTTCCAACCGGCGCGTTGATAAGACTTCGAGATGCGTCGGTTGTAGCCATGAAAATACCTCCTGTTGAATTAACCTCATTAGTGTACAGCAAACATCTATTGTTTGGCTATGTTGATAGACTTTAACGCGACCGATCCGTATAGTAGAGAGCTGTTTACATAAGCAAAATCGGAAGGAATACGTAGTGGACTATCAGCTCTCAAAGCGCGTTAATTCTATCCAACCTTCTCCTACGCTGGCAGTAACGCAAAAAGCCAACGAATTAAGAAGCGCGGGTAAAGATGTGATTGGTTTAGGTGTGGGTGAACCCGACTTTGATACACCCGATTTTGTCAAACAAGCTGCTATTAAAGCCATCGAAGACGGCAAAACCAAGTACACTGCGGTTGATGGTATTGTCGAACTTAAACAAGCAGTTTCCGATAAGTTTAAACGTGATAACCAGTTGGAATACGGTCTTGATGAAATCATCGTCTCGGCAGGCGGTAAACACAGCATTTTTAATTTACTGAGTGCTTGGCTCAACCCGGGTGATGAAGTGGTGATACCGGCGCCTTACTGGGTTTCTTATCCAGATATGGTAAAGCTGGTTGAAGCAGAGCCCGTGATCGTCCATACCGATTTAGAGCAGCGGTTTAAAATCACTCCTGAGCAATTGCGCGACTCATTAACCGAAAAAACCCGTTTAATGTTTATCAACAGTCCATCTAACCCGAGTGGTACAGCCTACTCAGCAGAGGAACTACGCGCACTTGCTGATGTACTGGTTGATTTCCCAAATGTGCTGATCGCGACAGATGATATGTATGAGCATATTTTGTGGGATCGTAGCCAATTCGCTAATATTGTGATGGTTGCGCCTGAATTACGCGACCGCACAGTTATCTTATCCGGTGTTTCGAAAGCCTACGCAATGACCGGCTGGCGTATTGGTTATGCAGCAGGTCCAGCACCTATCATTGCGGCGATGAAAAAGATTCAGTCTCAGAGCACGTCAAATCCAGCCAGCATTAGCCAACATGCGGCAGTAGCCGCTTTAAATGGCGACCAAAGCTGCATCGATACAATGGTCAGTGCGTTTAAGGAGCGCCACGATTACTTGGTGAGTGCACTTAACGAGATAGAGGGTATTGAGTGCGTAAAAGGTGATGGCACCTTCTACACTTTCGCGCGTATCCAAAACCTAATTGAAAAAGCAGGTGTTGCAAACGATGTTGAGTTGTGTGAAAAACTGCTGACCGAAGCTAATGTCGCATTAGTGCCCGGTTCAGCCTTTGGCACTGAAGGCTACTGTCGACTCTCATTTGCAACAAGCCTCGATACACTAAAAAAAGCGGTCGCTCGCATCAATCAATTTGTCAAAGCATTAAAATAAAACATCTATTTATCAGCATTAGAGCCCTATTAGCGTACTAATAGGGCTTTTTTTATATTTTCACCTAAGAAATAAGGCGCGATCCCGCTCTCAAAATCGAGAAACACAAAAGACATTTTTATTACAACAACCCCACTTTTATATGCTTATTTATTACAAAAAAATCAATTTGATGGCTTGACAAATGGGACCTGAAAGCCTTCGACAGACGCTTAAAGCGTGCCTAAAAATCACCCAAATTAAATAAGAAATACACAAGTTGCTGATTCTTCGGGCAATCTTGGGTGCTCACTCAGTCAATTCAGCCATGTTTTTGTTTTGTTTTTATAAGGCATTGTTTTTATTAGATTTTTAATGATTTATGCATTTTCTGAACAATCGCTAACCTTAGCTGAAAACCGCACTAAACGTACTATTTCACATACTTAAACACAGGGTTATCCACAGAATCCGTGGATAAGATCCTGTAGGCTTTAACTGATGCGGATTTCAGCGGTATGTGGATATCCTCAGCGAGCAACAATTTATAACATAAGGCATAACTGGCTTTATGACAGGTACTTGACATTTACATGGACAGCCTTTAGCACACAGTTTTTGGTATAAGGCTACAAAATATACACTCGCACAAGATTTAAGCAGTTAAATGAAAAAACAATAAAAATACCGCATCATTAGTTGACAGGCGCCGCATAGGTCTTTAATATTCGACGCCGTTAAGACGTGTTCCCCAGTAGCTCAGTTGGTTAGAGCGGTGGACTGTTAATCCATGTGTCGTTGGTTCGAATCCAACCTGGGGAGCCAACACGTTTTAATCCTACAATTTGTTCCCCAGTAGCTCAGTTGGTTAGAGCGGTGGACTGTTAATCCATGTGTCGTTGGTTCGAATCCAACCTGGGGAGCCAATCTCAAGCTTCCAAAGTTGTTATCCCCAAAGCGCCGTCAATCTAGTTTTTTCGTTTTCCTGTGCACCCGATTTTATCCATTGCGCGATATTGTCTGCCATATTTGGCCATTCACAATTGAGGGCTGCGCGTTGATGGCCCGCTAACCATGCACGCACATTATCCTCTGAAATTTCATGCATTACGTAAGCAAGCTGACTGTCAGCTAAAAGCTTGCTATTCCAGTGTTGCTCGAACTGACCTCGCAAAGGTTTAACAGCAAACTGTTTATCGCTCTGAAGTGCCTCACACGTGGTTTCAAATCCGGCATTAGCTAATACATACTCCGCAGTTTCGAACTGACATTTAAAGCCCTCACGCGACGGAGGGAAACCCAAAATATGAGGCGCATCTAGGTTGTCCGTTTGCTTTATGCTTGGATGAAAAACTGAAAATTGATACGACTTTAATGGTATGAGGGCATCTACGACTTGCTCTAGATTTTCAAATGGCAAGTAAACCAATACATGACGCTCACTGAGCTCAGTCTCAGATTGCTGTTCACGTACAATCGGTGGAATGCAATTGTCCAATGGTTGCCAATGCATACCCAGCCACCGTGAAGCCGGCGCAAAATAGTCGATGAGGCCGCGCTGAAGCAGACTAAGCTTCGAGTATAGCGAAGGCTCTTTGAATGCGTACTGACGCCCAATGCCAATACACGGCTTGTGTGCCAGCCGCGCAGCCCATGCAGTTACGGGTTCATAATCGGTTAGAATTAAATCATAAGTCGACAGATCGAGCGCTTTTACATCTGACCAAAACTGTTTAAATGAATTTTGTCGATAGGTATTGAAGTAATCAACCCGACCATTCTGAGTCGCAAAGCTCAGACCTTGCCGCCATTGATACTCACCGAAAGCACTCATATCGAATAGCGAGCTTGGCGCTCGTCCAGATATGAGGTAATCAACATCAACCGAGTAGTGATTCAACCACCTTGATAACGTGTGACAACGGCTTAAATGACCATTGCCGGTTCCTTGAACACCGAACAAAATACGCATATTCGACCTTAAAGTGCAAAGTAGATAAGAAAGAAGGTTTCGACAAAAGCAATGCCAAGCAAGGCGCCGACACAGACATCCGACACGTAGTGTGCTCCCACTACGACGCGGGAAACTCCGACAGCACATGCCCACGGCAAAAGACACAGTGCGAAAACGGGGTAGTAGTAAGAGAGACAGGTCACGAAGATAAAGGCGGCGCAAGTATGACCCGAAGGAAAGCTAAACTCATCCTGAGCGACAAACAGTTTTTTAGAAGCCATTAAAGTCGTTGGTCGTGCCCGTTTGAACTTGTTTTTTAGCCACCAATAAAGCGGACGCTCGAATAAAAAAATAGCCGCACATGCGATAAAGAAGGCTTGTCCATCGGCACTGTGTAAAACAAATACTAATCCAGCGAAAAAGTACCAGTAACCGTCCCCCGAACGCGAAAAACATTGCGCAACAGCGGCAATCCAACGATGTTGATTTAAACGATGAATACGAGTGAACCAGCTTAAATCGACTCGTAACGCGGTTTCTTGCAATGCTGTTAACCAGACCATGACAATGCCCCCGTTTATTGGCTTGCCCGTTACATTGCGCTAACAAAATGACAGTCACGCGTCAGTTACGTTAAATAACAGTGACAAAATTCGACGAATCTTGTCCGTTCTATTGACCTCTGTCTGTTGTTTATCAATGTCAAAACACCGATAATAGGCGCCGGTTTAAATCACGTGTGGAAGAATTGAATGACGGATTACTTGCTGCTGCTTATAGGCACCGTACTGGTCAACAATTTTGTATTGGTAAAGTTTTTGGGACTTTGCCCATTCATGGGCGTATCTAACAAGCTAGATACGGCGATTGGCATGTCGGCGGCAACCACATTTGTACTAACCTTAGCATCGGTATGCAGCTACTTAGTGAATCAGTACTTACTCGAGCCCTTAGGGTTGATGGCATTACAAACCTTAAGTTTTATTTTGGTTATCGCGGTGGTGGTACAATTTACTGAAATGGTGGTGCATAAAACAAGTCCTACACTCTATCGCCTGTTGGGTATTTTTCTGCCGCTTATTACCACCAACTGTGCGGTTCTAGGTGTTGCACTTCTGAATATCAATGAACAACATAATTTCGTACAGTCAATCGTTTATGGCTTTGGCGCGGCAGTCGGTTTTTCACTCGTTTTAATTCTATTTTCTGGCATTCGCGAGCGCTTGGCTGCGGCCGATGTACCGAAAGCTTTTAAAGGCTCAGCGATTGCGATGATAACAGCGGGCTTAATGTCACTCGCGTTTATGGGCTTTAGCGGATTGGTGACCCAATAATGAGTTTTGTAGTTGGTTTAATCGCTATCGGTGCGCTTGCGCTGATATTTGGCTTAATCCTCGGTTTCGCAGCTATCAAGTTTAAGGTAGAAAGCGACCCTATCGTTGATCAAATCGATGAGATCCTGCCGCAAACTCAGTGTGGACAATGTGGCTATCCGGGCTGTCGTCCTTATGCAGAGGCGATTGCTAATGGCGACGAGATCAACAAGTGCCCGCCTGGCGGTGAAGCTACGATAAAAAAACTCGCGGACCTGATGGGTGTGGAAGCCAAGCCTCTCGACGCAGCGCATGGTGAAGAGAGTGTCAAAAAAGTCGCCATCATTCGCGAGGATGAGTGTATTGGTTGCACGAAATGCATTCAAGCCTGCCCGGTAGACGCCATTTTAGGTGCCGCAAAACAAATGCATACCGTTATTGAGCATGAATGTACCGGCTGTGATTTATGTGTTGAGCCCTGCCCTGTCGATTGCATTGATATGGTAGAAATCAAAGCTAAACCCGAAACCTGGCAGTGGAATCTCGATAGCGTGAAACAGAATATCCACAAAGCCGATACCATTCCCGTCAAACTGGTGGAGTAAGACGATGCAAGACATCAAGCAGTTCGTTGAGTCAGGTCAAATTGCACGCTTTCCCGGCGGTATACATCCACCAGAGCGCAAACAACCCGCGAGTGAGCAGCCGTTGCGCCGAGTTCCTTATGCTGATGAGCTTATTCTTCCGTTACGTCAACATATCGGCTTATCGGGTCAGTGCACCGTGCGCGTGGGAGAACGTGTACTAAAAGGTCAAGCATTAACTGATGCGGCATTGCATCAAGGCCTGCCACTGCACGCACCCACTTCAGGCACGGTAAAAGCGATTGAACAACGACCTATGTCGCATGCTTCAGGTCTCCCAGAACAAGCTATTGTCATTACACCGGATGGCGAAGATAAGTGGCGAGAACGTCAGCCTTTGCCCGATTATCAGCAACGTGATAAAGCCGAGTTATTAGATATTATTCAGGCAGCCGGAGTTGCAGGGTTAGGAGGAGCGGGCTTCCCTACTTCACAAAAGCTCGCCCAGCAAAAACCGGTCAGTTATCTAATCATTAATGGCGTTGAGTGCGAACCCTATATTTGCGCCGACGATCGCTTAATGCGCGAACATGCTAGAGATATTGTGCTCGGTATGCGAATTCTAGCTTACATCACGGGTACCGATAAAACGTTGCTCGCGATTGAGGATAACAAACCAGAAGCTATCGACAGTATGCGCGCCGCTATAGCGGAATATGATGATATTGAGCTTCGCATCGTGCCGACGAAGTATCCATCAGGAGGAGAGAAGCAACTTATCCAACTGCTCACTGGCCACGAAGTGCCGAGCAAACAACTCCCTATTGAGATGGGTATTATCATGCAAAACGTGGGGACTGCATTTGCTGTAAAAGAGGCGGTAATTGACGATAAGCCGTTAATCGAGCGTGTGGTAACCCTGACAGGTGAATGTATTGAGCAACCAGGCAACGTCTGGTCACCATTAGGAACGCCTGTTGATGCCCTGCTTGAATACGCTGGTTTTAAGCCAGAGCAACAACAGCGAGTTATTATGGGCGGTCCCATGATGGGCTTCACGTTGCCAATTACCGCAGTGCCCGTCATCAAAACCACTAACTGTATTCTCGTGCCGAGTACCCGAGAACTGCCACCACCGGGCGATGAAATGGCGTGTATCCGTTGTGGAGCCTGCGCAGAGGTATGCCCTGCCACTCTTCAACCGCAGCAATTGCAATGGTTGGCAAAAGCCAAAGATTATCCAGCACTCGAAGAAAATAATCTGTTTGATTGTATTGAGTGCGGTGCATGTGCATTTGTTTGTCCAAGTGAAATACCACTTGTGCATTACTACCGTCAGGCAAAATCTCAGATGCGTAACCAAGCGCGCGAACAAGCAAAAGCTGAACTCGCGAAAAAACGTTTCGAAGCGCGTCAAGCGCGTTTAGAGCGTGAAAAAGAAGAACGTTTAGAGCGTCACCGAAAGGCCGCCGAAGCGCGTAAGCAAATGCAGCAACAACAGGCCCAAGAAGCATCTGAACAGCCGTCGGACAACGACGGTAAGTCATCAGCGGTTGCTGCCGCCATTGCTCGTGCGAAAGCCAAAAAAGCAGCGCAAGAGGACGGTAGCTCGACCCCGGCTCAACCTACAGACGCTGAATCCAAGCAAAAGTCGAAGAAATCAGCAGCAGTAGCCGCAGCTATCGAACGTGCTAAGGCAAAGAAAGCGGCCCAGCAAACGGCTCGTGAAAGCGATGTTGAAGCCGAAAGCCCAGCCACTGAACAGCAACGCCCAGCACAAGATAAATCAGCAGCGGTCGCGGCGGCTATTGCTCGCGCTAAAAAGAAAAAGCAAGCACGCGAACAGCAAACATCAGACGATCGAGCCAGCCAAAGCCCTGATCAGGAGGATAAACAATAATGAGCTTTAAAGTGGCCGCCGCTCCGCATGGGCATAGCCAAAAAAAGACGAACCAAGTAATGGCCTGGGTGGTGTTCGCGCTTATTCCTGGCGTGATTATCCAATCATACTTTTTTGGTTGGGGCGTTTGGTTTCAGATTTTGATCGCCGTCACTGTCGCGTACCTATCTGAATCTATTTGTGTTTGGGCGCGTGAACGTAGCGCGCGTCAGGCATTGCGAGATAACACCGCATTGGTGACAGCGGTTTTATTAGCCATTAGCATCCCTCCCTTGGCGCCTTGGTGGATTATTGTAATCGGGACGCTATTTTCGATCGTCGTCGTAAAGCAAGTTTATGGAGGCATGGGACAAAACATATTTAACCCTGCAATGGCGGGCTACGTGTTGTTACTCATTTCTTTTCCTGTCCAAATGACACACTGGCTACCCGCAGCTCCTATTGCCCCCTACGATTTAGGACTGTGGCAAACACTACACACTATTATTTTTGAGTACACACCCACCGGGTACGATGTTGAACAACTACGCACTACCGTTGATGGTATGTCGATGGCGACCCCACTTGACGGTGTTAAAACCGCGCTCGATCAAGGCAAGATCTTAACCGAGGCATATCAGCAACCCATGCTAGGTAGTTTAGCGGGTATTGGCTGGCAATGGCTTAATTTGGGTTTTCTGCTAGGCGGCATTATCTTACTGCAACAACGCATCATCCGTTGGCATATCCCTGTTGGCTTTCTAGCGGGTCTACTTGTACCAAGCTTTTTGGCACACATGTTCGCTCCCAGCATTATATCAGGACCTATCTTTCATGCGCTGAGCGGCGCGACGATGCTGGGTGCGTTTTTTATCGCTACGGATCCAGTCTCGGCAGCAACATCGGATCGCGGGCGGTTATTATTTGGCTTACTCATCGGTTTATTGATATGGGTGATTAGAACTTGGGGCGGTTATCCCGATGCAGTGGCTTTCGCAGTGCTACTGGCGAACCTGTGTGTTCCCATTATTGACCGTTATACTCGCCCAACTGTTTACGGACATCACTCAGGAGCGAAACATGACGCTGAATAGCATGCAGAAAAACGGCTTGTTACTGGGGTTGTTTGCTTTAGTATCGACTGCGTTGGTGCTTGGTGTGGAAGCCGTCACAGAAGATGCCATTGCGGAGCAAAAGCGCACGCAAACACTCGCTTCGCTGAATGAAATCATCCCTCCTGAGCTTCACGACAATGACCTCTATCACTCCTGCGGCCTGTTGTCAGATAACGCACTGAGTGAGCAGCCTGTTCCAATTTACCGCGGTTACCTGAATGGTAAACCCAGCGCTTTAGCTGCTGAGGCCGTAGCTCCTAACGGATACTCAGGAAAAATCCGCTTACTGGTTGCCATCAAACCTGATGGTGAAGTGTTGGGTGTACGAACACTACAACACCAAGAGACGCCGGGCTTGGGTGATAAGATCGAAAAACAAAAGAGTGACTGGATACGATCATTTGCGGGCAAACGCTTGACAGGTGAGGATGACGAACGATGGGCGGTGCAACGAGATGGTGGTATGTTCGATCAATTTACGGGCGCAACGATAACGCCACGCGCAGTAGTGGGTGCAGTAAAATCCGCCACTTGGTATTTACAGCAAAACAGTACCCAACTGTTCCAAGACTCGTTACCGCAATGCAATTCAGCTTCACAAGGTGAATCCCATGAGTGAGTTTAAAACACTGACTAAACAGGGTTTGTGGGAAAATAACCCGGCTTTAGTTCAACTTTTAGGTTTATGCCCGCTACTTGCCGTCACCGCCTCTGTGACCAACGCCTTAGGACTCGGCTTAGCTACGCTATTTGTTTTAATGGGCTCAAACATTACAGTTTCACTGGTTCGCCAATGGGTGCCTCAGGAAATACGTATTCCTGTTTTCGTTATGGTAATAGCCACCTTTGTTACCATTATCCAGTTATTGATGAATGCCTACGTCTATCAGCTTTACCAAACGCTTGGCATTTTCATTCCATTAATCGTAACCAACTGCGCTATCATCGGCCGCGCAGAGGCTTATGCATCCAAAAATAAATGGCACCATGCGGCTATCGATGGCCTGATGATGGGGCTGGGTTTTGCTGCCGTGTTAGTCGTCTTAGGCGGAATACGCGAAGTGCTCGGCAATGGCACGCTATTTGATGGCGCTGAACTATTGCTAGGCGAGTGGGCCAAGCAATTGCGTATCGAACTGTTTAGTCTTGATTATCCATTGCTGTTGGCGATTTTACCTCCAGGTGCTTTCATTGGTATGGGCTTCATTATTGCGATAAAAAACCGTATTGACGCAAAGCGCGCGCAAATCCAATCCTCTGAGAAAACAGTTACACGCGCACGCGTGACAGCCGAAAGCTAATTGATATGAATAAAGATAAACGTTATCAAATTTTAAGTCGTTTGCGTGACAACAATCCTAACCCAACCACTGAGTTAGAGTATGAGTCGCCTTTCCAACTGCTAATTGCCGTATTGTTATCAGCTCAAGCAACCGATGTGGGCGTCAATAAAGCCACACGTAAACTTTTCCCGGCGGCACCTACGGCAGAGACCATGTTAGCGCTTGGCGTAGATGGTATTAAAGAATATATCAAAACCATCGGCCTATTTAATTCAAAAGCAGAAAACGCTTATAAAACCTGTAAGATACTAGTTGAACAATACGATGGCGAAGTCCCAGAAAGCCGAGAAGCTTTGGAAGCTCTACCCGGTGTTGGACGTAAAACGGCTAACGTAGTGCTTAATACAGCATTTGGCTGGCCGACTATTGCTGTAGATACGCATATCTTTAGAGTCTCTAATCGCACTAAACTGGCTCCCGGCAAGAACGTCAATGAGGTTGAACAGAAGCTAATTAAAGTCGTGCCCAAAGAGTTTAAAGTGGATGTCCATCACTGGCTTATTCTACACGGGCGCTACACCTGCGTTGCGCGCAAACCGCGCTGCGGTAGCTGTGTTATTGAAGACCTTTGCGAGTTTAAAGAAAAAACCAGCGATTGATGCAACTATAGCTCAACGTCTGAGGATTTATTTAACTGCACGATAACTCGGCGGTTCTTCTGGCGGCCTATTTCATTATCATTATGGTCGATCGGACGATCCTCGCCGTGAGCGACCGTTTGAATGCGATCCGCTTTTATACCCCGTTCGACAAAAAAAGATTTAATAGCATTGGCGCGTTGCTCTGTTAGCGTCTGATTCGGCTCACGAGCGCCTAGCGAATCCGTGTAGGAATCTATTAATACTAACTTCAAGTCGGCATCTACTTTCAAGTAGTCGCTGATTTGTTTTAGCTTCCGCCGCGAAGGCGCGGTTAGCTCATCACTATCCGCTTTATGGTTCAGTACGGTATATGCAATATCCTCGAATGAGAAAGGCAATAACGCATTAATACAACCTTTAAATGCGTCGTATGCACTGCGAAAGTTCACTGCTGAAATTGCCACAGCAACTTGATCTTTTGGGTTATACCAGTCTTGGTACAAAAATGTTGGGTAACGACCCTTATCGAGTTCAGACAGCAACGTCCATGCTGCTTGCTTTTTAAGCTCGCCATTAAATTGCTTATATAGGTCCATGCTACCAATAGAGTAGCTGTTTTGTCCCGGCTGCCACTGCGGAGGAACCGATTCGATACGTGCCACACTGTAGTTGTCGGGAAGCTGGTTCATATCGAAGGTCATGGTTAAATTGAGTTGCTTACTCGCTTCGCTATGAAACTGTACTTTGCCGAAGCGAGGAATGACGTGCTCCAACTCACAGTTAAGCTGCGTGTTGTTGGCCATATACCAAAGTGAATTATCCAAGTTTGCGCTGTAGTATCTGACCGCGTTTGCTTCTGCGAACGAACTGATACTGACCAACGCGCTACCCAGCACGATTAACGCTGATAGCCGAGTCGTATTATTCACCTGCACACGCACCTCCTTTAATGACTTGTCTTTTATATCGGTCGTGTTGCAATAACCTTTAACCAAATCACAAGCAAAAACGCCCGCTCTTTGGCATAATGGGCATTAGCAATTTAGCAGATACAGGTAATTTCATGTCAGGTTCCGAAGACTCTCTTATGAAGCAACGTTTTCGCGGCTACTTACCCGTAGTCATCGACGTCGAAACGGCGGGCTTTAATGCCTCGACCGATGCCTTGTTAGAGATCGCTGCCGTCATACTGAATTTTGATGAACATGGACAGCTTAAGCCGGTCGAAAGCCATCAGTTTCATGTCGAGCCATTTGAAGGCGCCAATATTGAACAAGCAGCAATTGAATTCAATGGTATCGATCCGCATTCGGAATTACGCGGCGCACTCCCCGAAGACGAGGTACTTAAAGCCTTATTCAAACCGATTCGAAAGGCACAAAAAGCGGCTGGCTGTCAGCGCTCTGTGTTGGTTGGACATAACTCGAATTTTGATCATAGCTTCCTGATGCGAGCAGCTGAACGAGCTAACATTAAGCGCAATCCGTTTCACCCCTTTGTTAGCTTTGACACGACATCTTTAGCGGCGTTGACGTTAGGACAAACTGTACTTATCAAAGCGTGCAAAGCCGCAGGTATCGAGTTTGATCAAAAGCAAGCGCACTCAGCGCTGTATGACACCGAAAAGACAGCCGAACTGTTTTGTTGGATGGTCAACAAATGGAAGGCACTAGGCGGTTGGCCACTCGCTGACTAAAAGCAAAAAAAAAACGCGCCATTTGGCGCGTTTTTTAAGAGTCACTGAAAACTAATATTACAGCTTGTCAGCGTTCTTAGAAAGGTATGCTGCTACGCCTTCAGCGTTTTCCTTCATACCTTCTTTACCTTCTTCCCAACCTGCAGGGCAAACTTCACCGTGTTTCTGGTTAAAGTTCAAAGCATCGACCATACGCAACATCTCGTCAATGTTACGGCCCAATGGTAGGTCGTTAACGACTTGGTGACGCACAACGCCATCTTCATCGATTAAGAACGAACCACGGAATGCAACGCCCGCTTCTGGGTGTTCAACATCGTATGCTTTACAAATGCTGTGACGAACGTCTGCAACAAGTGGGTACTTAACTTGGCCAATACCGCCATCTTCAGTTGCAGTGTTGCGCCATGCGCTGTGAGTGAATTGTGAATCGATTGAGACACCAATTACTTCAACGCCGCGCTTTTTGAACTCGTCCAAACGCTTATCAAATGCGATAAGCTCAGAAGGACATACGAATGTAAAGTCCAGCGGGTAGAAGAACAAGACGGCTTTCTTGCCTTTGATCGCATCAGAAAATTTAAAATCTTCAACGATTTCGCCAGAGCCCATTACCGCTGCTGCGGTAAAGTCAGGTGCTTTACGTCCTACTAAAACTGCCATTGATACTCTCCGTCTTTAGTGAATGTTGGGCTGCCACTTAGCAACCTAAATTAAAAGCTTTTATAAATATGGGGTTCAACCGTAAAAGATCAACCCCAAACGCCGATTATTGCGCGTCGCTTTCAGGCTGAGGATGACGCGCTGCCACCTCGGTAATCAATTCCTGTAACTCGCCTTTTTGGAACATCTCAACGATGATGTCACAACCACCGATGAGCTCGCCCTCAACCCAGAGTTGTGGGAATGTCGGCCAGTCTGCGTATTTAGGCAATTCAGCACGAATATCAGGGTTTTGTAATATATCGACATAAGCGAACGCTTGACCACAACCCATGAGTGCTTGTGAGGCCTGTGAAGAAAAGCCACAGCTCGGCAACTTAGGTGAGCCCTTCATATAAAGAAGGATGGGGTTTTCTTCAATCTGCTGTTTAATCTTGTCGATGGTTTCCATGTCACCTCAAATCACTGTTTACGAATGGAATGGTTGATAAAAATACTCAAGTATTTTAACACATGCAACCCCCGATTGCTCTCTTTGGGTGCTTTACAGCCAGCTGTGGAAATAATAAAAACTTATACTTGAAAAGAGAACCAGTCACCCCTATATATCGTATGAATAACAACAACAGCTTGCACATTCATTTTGTGTAAGACGCTATTTGCACTAAAAACTATGGAGAGAGATTATGGCATTTGAACTTCCCGCTCTTCCTTATGAGAAGAACGCACTCGAGCCGCACATTTCAGAAGAGACACTCGAATACCATTATGGCAAGCACCATGCGACTTACGTAAGCAAGCTAAATGATGCAGTTAAAGGCACCGATTTAGAAAGCAAATCGCTTGAAGACATCATCAAGTCTGAGAAAGGTGGTTTGTTTAACAACGCCGCTCAAGTATGGAACCACACGTTCTACTGGAATTGCTTGAGCCCCAATGGTGGCGGCGCTCCTAGCGGTGCTATCGCAGACGCGATCAACGATAAATGGGGTTCTTTCGAGAAGTTCCAAGAAGAGTTTAACGCGAGCGCGGCGGGCAACTTCGGCTCAGGTTGGACATGGCTGGTTAAGAAGTCTGATGGCTCTGTCGATATCATGAACACGGATGACGCTGACACCCCAGTTGCACACGACGGCGTAACGCCACTACTAACTGTTGATGTGTGGGAACACGCTTATTACATCGACTATCGCAATTCACGTCCTAATTACTTAGAAGCTTTCTGGAAGCTCCTCAACTGGGATTTCGTGAACAAAAACTTTGCGTAATATAGCTAAGTTGCTTATCAAAAAAGCCAGCATATGCTGGCTTTTTTTATGTCTATTTAACCCGTTTCGAAAAAAACGATTGCCTCAATCGACTAAGTTGGACGGGATATCCCCACGCAAGCTATGCCAAATTTCTGCTGATTCATAACCATAGCGACGAACCAAGTTTACTGATTCATTGTAATCGCCCTGCTTCGCCACGCTATTAAGGTTGTAATAGTAATCACGAGCCAACTGGCGAGCCTCTGGCGAAGAGAAATAAAATTGGCCAATACGCGAATATAAACCTTTAAAGCCGTTAAGCACTAGCACATAGATGGGGTTACCCGACGCCATCGCAAGATCATGATTTAACTGATAATCAAAGTCTGCGAAACGCTCGGCATCGTCAGCAAGCTCATCATTCTTAGACAATAGCTCAACTACCTTTTCAGGGTTGTGACGGATCGCAGCTCGAATATAAATCGCGCTAATATTAGTGCGAGCCGACAACAATTGGTCGACCAGTTCTGGCATACCATCTTCGTCTAAACGAGCTAGCGTCTCTAAAATATTAAGCCCAGACGTCTCCCAGAAGTTATTCACCTTGGTTGGCTTGCCATGCTGGATTGTAAGCCAACCATCTCGCGCTAAGCGCTGTAATACTTCCCGTAGCGTCGTACGAGTCACACCAATGAGCTCGGACAGTTCACGCTCTGCAGGAAGGATCGTACCTGGAGCAAAATGACCGTTCCAGATTGATTTAACGATATATTCCTCGGCAAAACCTGCCGGACTCTTTGCTTTAATGATCATTGTTACGCCTGTTTCATTATCAATCGTGTGATTCTACCAGTGTTATATGAGGTCGGACAAGCAAACTGATTGTTATCGACAAGCCATTTACTTTTCGGCTATGTTATAGCGCTTAGATTCAGACACGGATATATCAAATCATGCAAATATACCTTTGGCCAAGTCAACGCAGCGCTTGGTTAGCGCTATTTATCATCTGTTTATCGCTATTGGCTGCTGCCGCGTACTTTCAGTACGGTCTCGGACTTGAACCCTGCGTAAAGTGTGTATATCAACGTATGGCAGTGATAGGCATTGCGTTGTTTGCTTTGCTTGGCTATTTGGGTGCGACACGTCCATTCATACGCTTAGTAGCACTCGCTGGCGTACTTTATTCCGCGCTCGAGGGCTTATTCATCGCTTATGACCACTGGGACCTGCAAACGTCGAAAAATGCTTTCTTTGCAGTCTGTGAAAGTAACCCGAATTTTCCATCTTGGGCTCCACTGCATGAATGGCTACCTAGCTATTTTGCAGCCCCAGGACTCTGTGGTGACATTGACTGGTCGTTTTTAGGTGTCACCATGCCGGCATGGATGACCTTTATCTTTGCAGGAGTAACGATTACTGTTGTGATCGCCAGCCTAAGCCACATTATTTATAAACTACGCTAAAGCGGCCAGGTCACAATACGATCTTCTAACTCACCTCTAAATTCCGCTTCAGTGATACAATGGCCGGCTACATGGTAGCCGGCTTTTTTCATCGCTTGCTGACTGCCATGGTGTCGTAATGGATGCCAGTCAGGAATCGGTTGCCCTTGTGCTCTGAGCCGATACGCACAAGTTTTAGGCATGAAATAAACTGCATCGAGATTTTCGAGTGTCAGTTGAACACAACTGGGGACCCGCTGAGTACGGTTTTCATAGTCACTGCACACTGCATTGTCAGTATCCAATAATCGACACGCGACATCGGTTTGATACAGGTTATCCTCTTCATCTAATAGTTGGTTTAGACAACATTGCCCACAACCATCGCAAAGGGCTTCCCATTCGCGATGATTGAGCGCATGAAGCGGTTTATCATACCAATTCATCGAGGAAAACGGATACGATCAGAAAGGTAGCCGACTGCAGCAACGAAGTAATGTGAGCGATTCCAACGCATCAGCGCATCGTAGTTTGCATAGGCAAGATACACTCGACCTTCCTTATCATCAGGAATTACAACCGAAGCTTCAATATCATCTCGTTGCGGTAACGGGCTTCCGTCCATGCGCGTAATACCAAGCTTTTGCCATTCGGCGAGTCCCTTTTTGGTATCTAGCCCCGCTAACGATGTATCAAACTGTTCAGGTAACTGCACTTGGCGTCCCCACGTCACATCATCTCGCCAACCCACAGAACTCAAGTAGTTTGCGGCTGACGCAAATACATCGCCGTAGCTGTTCCATATATCCTTTTTACCATCACCGTCGTAATCGACCGCATAACTCATAAACGAGCTTGGCATAAATTGCGTCTGACCCATGGCGCCCGCCCATGAACCTTTCATTTGCTCAGGGTCGATATGACCGTCTTGAATAATAGTCAGCGCTTGCCAGAGTTGTTTCTTAAAGAAGGCTTCACGTCGACCATCAAACGCTAAAGTTGTTAATGCTGAAACAACATCAAATCCGCCGGTGTAAGAACCAAAGTTGGTCTCTATACCCCACAATGCAACTATAAATCGTGGTTGTACACCATATTTCTTTCCTATCTCATCGAGTAGCGCTTTATGCTCCTGATACTTTTCAAGCGCTTTTTGAGCTTTCCAATCAGGTACTGCTCTGGGAAGGTAAGTATCTAAAGTAAGTTTGAACTCTGGCTGATTATTATCGAGCTCAACTGCACGTTGGTAATATTTTACCTTGGCAAACGCGCGATCCAGCGTATCTTTCGTGTATCCTTGCTCAAGCGCCTCAGAGCGCAACTTATCAACATAAGTTTGAAACTTCTGCTCGGTACTTTCGCTTTGCTCGCTCATCGAACTCTGCTCAGACTGAGAGGCGTTTACAGGGCCGGTAAATCCCACTGTCGACGCACTTACGATAAGCGCCAAAGTGCTCAGGGTTAACTTTTTCATAGCATTGACTCCTTTTGTGGCGGAAGTTGCAAATAATAGCCAGGTTCCACCAAGTGCTGTTTTAATTCTTCTACGCTAATCCGAGCAAGTTGGTCGCGTTTGTCTAAATTTATTGTCATTATTTTTTGCGGAGTGCCAAAGTGGCTTACTAGCGCTTCTGGCAACTCATCAAATTCACTTCCCAACGGGAGGTATAGATAGGTATCGCTTTTTTTCGAGCTTTTAAATACGTCGCACAGCATGGTCTTAAACTCGCGTTAAATATATTCTTTTAATTCAGATTCTAGCGCTCTCCAGCGCCAGCCCTGTTGCAAATCAGGTCTGGGCAATTCAGCACGGTGGTCATCACTAAACTGCCAGTGATACATCAAAAAGTCATTAATTTGTTTGCGCGAAGTTACCAATGCCGTATCAATACCGAGCAACGAAGCCAAGCCCTGTGCTGCTTTCTTAATACCACTAAACGCCATCTTATAGTTTGGCATGTCGTCGAGTCTTTGCAAAGTTTGCGGCCATTGCGATGGATCCACAGCAAGTGCTAAACCAATCTGCTCAATTATTGCTTCGCCCGAATATTTGCGCGTCATCGGAGCTAAATCTTTAATCTTGTACAGGTCAGACTTAGACTGCGGCATTTTTCTCGCTAACTCCAATAACACGCCGTCCTTAAAAATAAAGCCCAGAGGCATATTTTCACTCATAGCCTTATCCAGACGCCAAGCAGCGAGTGCTTTCATCACTTGTAATTGCTTTTGGTTAAGTTGCCAAGCGTTCCCAACGAACAAATAAAGTAAATGTCTTGGAATAACTTGCGTGCGTTTACTGACCTGCAGTTGACTTTCCTCAACGACAATATCTGCCACATGAGCTTGTGCGACCTGTTCAACTAACCAAGGATACATGCTATTTAGATAGCTCACATCGGCAGCTGCGTAAGTCAGTTGCTCTTCGCTGAGCGGACGCTTTAACCAATCCGTACGTGACTGGCTTTTATCTAGGGTTACACCATCAAATAATTGCTCAACTAGGCTGGCGTAGCCAAGCGACGACCCCATGCCAATAAATCCCGCCGCAATTTGCGTATCAAATACGGCACGCGGTTTCTGTCCATTTGACTGATGGTAAAACAACTCAATGTCTTCGCCACCAGCATGCAAAACCGTAACGACGTCGGGATCGGCTATCAATTGCCAAAGTGCTGTTAAATCAATATCAATGAGTGGATCGATAATAAATGTCTCACCATCGACATTCAGCTGCACGAGCCCCAAATTGGCAAAGTAAGTCTTTCTTCTAACAAATTCAGTATCAATAGCAAATGAGCCCGCTAAGCGGGCTCTTTGACAAAATTCAGTCAGCATCTCAAGGCTACTGATATAACGATATCCACTCTGTGGCTGCATTAACTTAGTCAATCTTTTTTCTCGTCTCTTAGCTCTTTACGCAAGATTTTACCTACGTTTGATTTGGGGAGTTCATCACGAAACTCGACTAACTTAGGTACTTTATACCCCGTTAGATTTTCTCTAGAGAAATCAATAATCTCACGTTCCGTTAAGGATTTATCTTTTTTGACAATAAAGACCTTAACAACCTCACCGGAAGACTCATGTGGCACTCCAACTGCGGCCACTTCAAGCACTTTTGGATGATCG
Source organism: Idiomarina sp. D18 (assembly GCF_057748155.1). NCBI lineage: Bacteria > Pseudomonadati > Pseudomonadota > Gammaproteobacteria > Alteromonadales > Idiomarinaceae > Idiomarina > Idiomarina sp. D18. The sequence continues at coordinate 531,393 of NZ_CM173240.1, read as the reverse complement.
GCTAGGACATCTTCAATCTCATTAGGGTAGACATTAAAACCAGACACCAGGATCATGTCTTTCTTACGATCAACAATCTTAAAGTACCCGCGTTCATCACAGGTTGCCATGTCGCCAGTCGCAAACCAGCCCTCTTTAATCGATTCAGCCGTGGCGTCAGGACGATTTAGATAACCAACCATCACTTGTGGGCCTTTCACGTAAAGTTCACCCGCATCCCCTAGGGCAACTTCCTCGCCACTTTCCGGGTCACAAATTTTAACGTCGGTACTTGGTACAGGTAAGCCGATACTGCCCGTATAATGCTCGATATCGTAAGGGTTGACTGTAACCACAGGTGCACACTCGGTTAAACCGTAGCCTTCTAGCAAGCGAGATTTCGTGACACGTTCCCAATGTTCCGCGACTGATTTTTGCACCGCCATCCCGCCACCAAGAGACACCTTTAGGTTAGAGAAATCGAGATCTTTGAAGCCCTTGGTATTCAATAGTCCATTAAACAACGTATTAACACCCGAGATCATTGAAAACTTAACTTTACCAAGCTCTTTTACAAATCCAGGCATATCACGCGGATTGGTGATTAAAATATTGCGCCCACCGTGCTTAATGAACGTCAAGCAGTTCGCTGTTAGAGCGAAAATATGATACAGCGGTAAGGCGGTAATAATGATTTCTTCACCATCAGACATGATGGGTGTAATGACCGATGAAACCTGCTCTAAATTGGCGACCATGTTGCGATGAGATAACATGGCACCTTTCGCAACGCCCGTTGTGCCGCCTGTATATTGCAAGAATGCGATGTCGTCGCCCGTTAAACCAGGTCGCTGATATGCTTTTTGCTTACCTTTATTGAGCGCCACATTAAAATCGATACGTTGACTGATTGAATGGCTTGGTACCATACGTTTCACGTACTTAACCACGAAATTTACCAACCAACGTTTAGGAGCGGGCAGTAAATCACCAATTTGTGTCGTAATGACTTTTTCTAGTTGTACATCTTTTGCAATCTTCTCATAAGTATTGGCAAAGTTTTCCAGAATCACGAGCGCTTTCGATTGCGAATCGGTCAGTTGGTGTTTTAATTCTCGCGGTGTGTACAAGGGGTTGACGTTAACGACGGTCATACCCGCCGCTAATACCCCGAACAGCGCAACCGGATACTGCAAAAGATTTGGCATCATAATCGCAACTGCATCCCCTTTTTGTAGCCCAATACTCTGCAAATAGGCAGCAAATTGCTTTGCCTTTTCACCCAGCTCGGCAAACGACATTTCGCAATCCATATTAACGAATGCGGTTTTATCACCATACCTCTCAATACTCTCTTCGAGAATCTCGAGCAAAGACGTATAGTGGTCGGGATCAATCGTATCTGGCACTCCCGCTGGGTAATGTTTAAGCCAAATCTTTTCCATACTAGGCTCCAAAATTTATTGCTTTAATTATTATGTATCGTTCACGTCAACGTGAGCTTATCCGACCAGTTTATCTCAATCTCGCCCTTCGGCACAATCTAAGATGATGACACTTCACGGACAATGCCCGCAATATCACTCGGACTTTGCATATGAACATGATGCCCACCACCCAACTCAAGCACGCGTAATTGCGGAACACAGTCTTGCCATCGTGCCAAGGCGTTATCCAGTTGAGCGTAACCATCACGCCCTTTTACTAATACCACGGGCACGCGTAACTGGTTCAAAATTTGTTCAACGGCTTGTGAGGACAACCGATAGGGCGATGTAGACCGAACTTTGGGATCGGCGCGCCAATACCAGTGTCCATCAGCCATTAACTTAATGCCACGCTCAACGATAATTTCGACTAACGCGTCACTAAAATCGGCTGTCTTGGCACGTGCCGCGACTGCTTGTGACTTATCGGTGTATGGACGCCACTGTGCCATCTGCGACTTCTTTCGCGACTGAAAGCCTGCTAACAGCTGCTGGTGAGCGTTCTCCTCGTCACTGGTGAGCAAACCAAAGGCCTCAATCAACACCAAGTGGGATACATGCTTTGGTAACAGCGTCGTAACCATATTGCCGACGAAGCCGCCCATCGAATGTCCAATAATGGTAACGCCAGACCACTCCTGTATCTTAATCAATTGCCAAATATCATAAGCATAATCAGTAAAATGATAGTAGTTACCCGTGGGGCGGTGATCCGAGTAGCCATGACCGGCCCAATCAAGCGCAATGATTCCGTCATCAGGTTCATGTAGTTGCTCAATCAGCGGAAGAAATGAGTGACAATTATCCAGCCAACCATGCAACAGGATATAGCGAGGTTTATCGACATTGCCCCAACCGAGACCTCTGAGGCAGCCCCAGTCAAGAGCGTACTCAAGAGGCTGAGCACGCTCAATTAGTGATTGATACAACACGCTACTGATTGCTAGTCGCGTTAGGTTTTTCTTCCTGAACCCTTACGCGCGTCGGGTACCGATAATAGTAAGGGCGATAAGGGTAAGGGGCATAAAAATTGTGTCTAAACCACAACGGTGAATAGTCAATCCCCGAGTCAGCACGGTCGACTTCTTTCGGCCACAAATAATAGCCCGATGTCTCAATAACGGGGTATATGTAGTTATAGTCGCCTATCTTACCTTCTTGTGCTTCACCGACCTTCCCTAACACAGTCAGACTACGGCCTTGTTGATAGACTTGAGGGTCGACGAAGCCATTAATAACAGCGAGAAAACGCCCTTCTGTGTCATCACTCACCAACGGACGCCCCCAACTTTTCAATGGGAAATGAACCATCTCGATAATCGTGTAGCCTTCATCATTGCGAACATCGGCAATAATTCCACCCCAGCGCGCCGCTTGTCCAACGGTTGCTTCGGTATTGTTTTTCACTTGTGAATAGGATACTAAGGCATCTTCATCTTGCGTTGCGATAGCATCTGGGAATGTACTACAGCCCGCTAACAATAGCGCACCAAGTGCTAAACTCGCGATACGTAACATAGCGCCTCCTCAGGCATACAGATCCAAACTGAACATTGACTCAACTTGCTCTCGTTTCTCGTTAAGCGCGACAGTTTGATAGGCCGATAGTGCTTTTTGTGCAGACTGCGATGGTTGGTCATACACAATGTTCAAATCCTTCCAACGTTGCGCCTGATCAGAGCTTTGCTGTCGACTCGGAATTTCAATCGAAGCGCGAGCCGATTGCGGTTCACTCTCTCCAGCCACGCGATCTCTCGGATCAGGCACGACCCGACGTGCCGGTGACAAATTACCTTGCACACCATTAACATGACTTGACGAAACAGGATTCAACGCTTGCTCCTTTCATTAGTTTGACCTGAGTTATTATGGCGAGTTCCAAAATAATCTACAAGTTAACGACCTGGCAACTTTTTCCAAGTTACCTCATTACGGACGTAAAGTGGCTCCAGTTCATCTGCAGCAACAGCCGGCTCATTATAGAGCTGTGCCCAACGTAACATCGCTTCGGCGGTCGGAAGCACACAATTAAGCGACTGCGGGGTTACCGAGACTGTCGCAGCTAATTGCTCACGATAGGTCTCCCATCCCGTCCCCACATAACCAATTGACTCCGACGCTTGATATCCATGGCGCTCTAACTCAGCTGCCAAATTCAACTGCTCCGGCTTGTCCACTTTTGCGGTAGCACACGCCTGAAGATGCCCATCACGGTGCTGATACACACGCCAATAGACTTCGCCCATTCGCGCATCAATAGCACTAATAATCCAGTCTGTTACTCTATTTTGCGAGCCCTCAAGAGCCATAGCATCAAGACTACTGACACCATTTACTTTTAAGCTTGCACCAAATGCCAAACCTTGTGCAATCGAAACACCGATTCTAACGCCTGTAAAACTACCTGGACCGATGCCAACGATCAGCCCATCAACATCAGACAACTTAGTATCGGCTTCTTCTAACACAGCTTGAACAAAAGGTAACAAACGCTGTGAGTGCTCGCGTGGACTCTCCATTTCGCGGCTAATGACCGTATTATCAACCTGAAGTGCGACCGAGCAGTTCTCCGTCGATGTATCAATGGCTAGCAAGGTTGGTTTCATTATATGTATCCTTTAAAAACAGCATTGCCCGGCTCAGATCACGTGTGCGAGCCATAGGCGGTAAACTTTTGATAAAGCGTGCACCATACTGGCGCGTGACAAGTCGGTCATCACAGACAATCAATACCCCTGAGTCGCGCTGATCGCGTATCAAACGCCCTGCTCCTTGCTTCAGCGCGATAATGGCTTCGGGTAGCTGAATAGTATGGAAGGCATCCACGCCCCGTAACTTAGCGTCCTCTACCCGTGCATTTAGCAACGGGTCGTCGGGCGAAGCAAACGGTAACTTATCAATAATGACACAACGCAACGCAGCGCCACGCACATCGACGCCCTCCCAGAACGACGAAGTGCCTAGTAAAACGGCATTACCTGCATCAGTAAATTTCTGCAAAATACTGCGTTTACTGCCCTCACCTTGAACCAGTACGGGCCTATCTAGTTTTTCGTCCAATAAACTGGCGACGCGCTTTAACATGCTGTGACTGGTAAATAATAAGAACGTGCCGCCTTGGTTGGCCTCGATACACTGTTGCGCCAGCCGCGCGAGTCGCTGATCGCGATTAAATTGGTTCGCAGGTGGCAGATAGCGCGGCAGACACAGCATCGCTTGGTTCTCGAAGTCAAACGGACTCGCTAATACGAGCGTTTCGGCATCCCACAGCCCGAGCCGATTAACAAAGTAGTCAAACTTCTCGTTGACTGAGAGCGTTGCCGAAGTAAACACCCAACCTCGGTCACTGTGCTTGACCAAATTGCCAAAACGCTTGGCGACGCTCAGTGGCGTTTGGTGCAGAACAATATGACGCACCGTTGTTTCATACCAGAAGCTATAACCTGTCTGATCCGTTTGCATCAACTGTTGCCACAAATCATAGGCTTCCTCAGCGCGTTCAATGAGGCTATCCATTTCTTTATGGCGCCCACGCGCTGTTTTGATGACATCGATAAATAAAGTGAGCTTCTCTGCGACACGGCTACACACCTCAATCATGGCAGAGTCATCGCGTTTATCACGCCAATTGCCTCGGCTCGGATCGGATGGAAACTGTAGCCGCCAATCCCGCACTACCTGTGTCAGAATACGGGCCATTTGTGCCGCTTGAGAGAGGTCTTTTAGCTCTGTTAAACACAACCGCTGAACCTCGTCAGCAATTTCTATCAGTTGTCGTGAAGACAATGAGTCACCAAAATATTGACTTGCGATATCTGGTACTTGGTGTGCTTCGTCAAACACCACCGTGTCTGACTCGGGTATGATTTCGCCGAACCCCGTATCTTTGATCGCCAGGTCTGCAAAAAATAAATGGTGATTGACCACCACTACATCAGCTTGCTTAGCTTCGTCACGCGCTTTCACTAAATAACAGTCATCGTAATTCGGGCACTCGCGACCTAAACAATTGTCTTTGGTGCTAGTCACTAAGGCAGTCAACTGAGGATCATCCTGCAGTACCACCAACTCACCAATATCGCCATCCCGGGTCTGAGTTGACCAACGTTTCACTTTAACCAGCTTGGTTTGTGTCTCACTGTTAAACTGACCAGCTTGCAATTGTGCCTGCTCAAGACGATGGGTGCACAGATAATTTGAACGCCCTTTTAATAAAGCGATGACCTTTTCTGGCGCCAGCGCGGCCCGTAAAGTGGGCAAATCTCGATGATAAAGCTGTTCCTGTAGTGCTTTGGTACCCGTGGAGATGATCGCCTTACCTTTGGCTTGAAGCACAGGCGCTAAGTATGCAAAGGTTTTACCGGTACCGGTCTCGGCTTCGACAACCAAAGTACCTTTTTTACGAATGGATTTTTCAATAGCCTGGGCCATGGTAAGCTGAGCATCGCGCGGCTGAAAGCCTTCTATCGCCTTTGCCAGTTGACCCTCGGGCGTAAAAACAGCTGCCACTTTGCTCATTAAATGCCCACACCTAATTCTAATATCGACCGATTAAAGCGCTATAGTATGACATAGTTGCCAGCTCGCTGTTAATCATAAATCCTCTGTCGTCGCGTAGGTTTCCGCTCAATTATTGCGTCCCGATCATGCGCTAAGCGTACGTGTCGATATGACCATCGCTACTTTGCTCATCATCGTCATTGTCTTGCGCACTACTCTGTTCACCCTCATGATGCTGTGCCGCCTGTTGCTGTCCATGCTCGGCGTCGCGATCGCCGACACTATTTTCCTGTTCCTCCTCGACCTCAGCCAGTTTCTGTGCTTTTTCTACCTGTTCAACTTTCAATTGTTCTTCATTGTGAGTTACAGGGATACGCGAATCTTTTGGTATTAAAGGGATCATTGCGTCGAAATTGACCATTGTGGCGGTCTCCAGTGGTTGTTCATCATGAGTTTAGACTATTGTCGACCAATTTTTATACGTCAATAGAGTTGCGTTCAGTGCTTTTTTTATTTATAGTGCTATACAACTTAGCAGTTACATCCATTTTTTTAAGGAAGCGAACAAATGAACCTTAGCCAGCACCACCATCATCACCAATTTAAATTACTGGGCTAGCTACGTTTATTATTCAGGCTAGTCCATATTTTGACTAGCCTTTCGCATGACTATACAACCCTTCGAAAGGCAGCTTTCGAAGGGTTTTTTTATTATCAGGAGTAGATCAATGAGTGAACGACTTACTATTGCGATTCAAAAGTCAGGCCGTTTAAGCAAGGAGTCTTTATCTTTGCTTAATGCATGCGGTGTCAAATTCAGCATTAATGAAGCACGCCTTATCGCCCACAGTACCAGCCACCCTATTGATTTACTCAGAGTACGCGACGATGACATTCCAGGCCTAGTTATGGATGGCGTCGTCGACCTCGGTTTAGTGGGTGAAAACGTATTAGAAGAGGTCGCGCTTGAGCGCTCCGCGGTCAATGAAAATGCAGAGTATAAGGCTCTACGTAGCCTTGACTTTGGCGGTTGCCGCCTGTCCATTGCGGTGCCACGCGAAAGCGACTACAACTCTATCGACGATCTGCAAGGTAAGCGTATCGCAAGTACTTACCCGTACCTACTGCAACGCTACCTAAAAAATAACGGCATTAGCGCAAAGAATGTCGTTCTAACCGGGTCAGTCGAAGTCGCGCCACGCGCTGGGCTTGCCGATGCCATTTGTGATTTAGTCTCGACCGGCGCCACATTAGAAGCTAACGGTCTCGTTGAGAAAGAAGTCATCTTTCGTTCACAGGCGCAGTTGATTCAAAACGCCAATCCATTATCCGCTGAAAAGCAGGCTATGATGGACCAGCTACTACCGCGAATTGACGGTGTGCAAATGGCGAAAGAAAGCAAATACATTATGCTGCACGCACCCAAAAACCGCCTGGATGAAGTCAACGCATTACTTCCTGGCGCCGAAACGCCTACCGTACTGCCACTGAGTCACACTGATGAGCAAGTGGCTGTGCACGTCGTGAGTACAGAAAAGCTGTTCTGGGAAACAATGGAAGATTTAAAAGACCTTGGCTGCAGCTCAATACTCGTATTACCAATTGAAAAAATGATGGGATAATCGGTATGTTAACGCGACAAAGCATTGCCATCACACAATGGTCACAGCTTAGCAATTCAGAGCGACAAGCCACGCTTGCTCGCCCTGAACAGAGCCGCTCACGTGAGCTGAAAGAAACCGTGCGCTCAATCATTGAGCGCATGAAAACTGAAGGTGACGCAGCGTTACTTGACTACACCCGTCAATTTGATTGTGCAGACATCTCGCAATTGGTGTTAAACGGTGAACAGAAGCAAGCGTTACTGGCACATGTTTCCGAGCGAGCTAAAGCGGCGATTGATAAAGCTTATGACAATATTCGTGCCTTTCACCTCGCGCAAACACCTGAAGATATTACGCTGAACACCTCACCAGGTGTGCGCTGCACACTAAAATACACGGCCCTTGAATCGGTCGGTCTTTATATCCCTGGGGGGTCGGCGACCTTACCTTCTACCGCACTCATGTTAGGCGTACCCGCACAGATTGCAGGCTGCAAAACTCGTGTACTCGTGACGCCTCCTAATAAACAAGGTCAGATGTCACCGGAAGTCGTCTACGCTGCAGAAAAATGTGGTATCGATACCTTAGTTATGTGTGGCGGTGCGCAGGCCATCGCAGCGTTGGCGTACGGAACCGAGTCCATACCTAAAGTTGATAAAGTATTTGGCCCGGGCAATGCGTTTGTGACAGAAGCAAAGCAACAATTAAGTCAAAACGATAGCGGCATTAGCATTGATATGCCGGCCGGTCCTTCAGAGCTGTTAGTGCTCGCTGATGACACCGCCAATGCGCGTTTTGTCGCCGCTGATTTATTATCTCAAGCAGAGCACGGTCCAGACTCACAGGTTATTCTAGTCACACCATCAGCTGCGCTTGCCCAAGCGGTGCAGGCTGAGCTTGTTGCGCAATGTAATGCATTACCTCGCGTCGACATCGCGCGGCAAGCACTTGCTTCAAGCCGGTTAATTGTCACTAAAAACTTAGCCGAGGCGGTTGCCGTTACACAAAGTTACGCACCCGAGCACCTTGCTATACAAACCGATGCGGCAGCAGCATTGAGTGAGCAACTAACTACAGCAGGATCGATTTTTGTGGGTCACTATACCCCTGAATCGGGTGGCGACTATGCAACTGGTACAAACCACGTCTTACCGACCTATGGCTACGCTAAAAACTACAGCAGTTTAGGGCTATTAGACTTTTATCGCCGCTACACGTTGCAAGAAGTGACTCGCGATGGTTTAGCTGATCTCGCTGACAGCATTACCACGCTCGCCGAAATCGAAGGCTTAGATGCGCATAAACGCGCCGTGACCATTCGCTTAGAGGCGCAGGAGGACAACGTATGAGCTTAGCCGAACAGTTACAGCGCCCACACCTGAAAACTTTGGTGCCCTACGCATCAGCGCGACGCTCGATGAGTGGCGGTTCAGTATGGCTAAACGCCAACGAGTCACCCTACGCATACGATTACGCGCTGGATTGCTCACAGTTGAACCGGTACCCAGCGTTTCAGTCGCAGCGCCTCAATCAAGCTTACGCGGACTATGCTAATGTTCGCCTTGAACAGGTATTAAGTTGCCGCGGGTCTGACGAAGCAATCGAACTGCTTATCAAAGCGTTTTGCGAACCTAAACAAGACCGTGTGCTTATCTGCCCACCGACCTACGGTATGTATGCAATTTCTGCGCAGACGCATGGAGCTGACGTGGTCTCGGTACCCTTAACTTCGTCTTATCAACTCGATTTAGACGCTATCAAGGCGCGTAGCGCAGACGCTCGTCTCATTTTCTTGTGTTCTCCTTCCAACCCTGTCGGTAATCGGCTTGCACAAGAAGATATCGAGGCAGTGCTTAAGTTCGCGACGACCAGTCTCGTGGTCGTTGACGAGGCTTACATCGAGTTTTGTGCCGAGGCGAGTGTCGTCGATTGGTTAGCGAAATATCCTAACTTGGTGGTGTTGCGTACTTTATCAAAAGCGTTTGCGCTCGCCGGCGCACGCTGTGGTTTTGCGCTCGCCAACGAGGACGTCATTACCGTATTGCAGAAAGTACTGGCGCCTTATCCGCTGCCAGACTTGACCATTCAAATTGCTAGCCAGGCGTTATCGCCTGTGGGCATCGAACGCGTTCAAGCCGACGTAACACGCACCGTCAAACAGCGCCAGCGCATCCGCGATGAATTAGCGGAACTGCCAATGGCGTTGGTTGCCGAGAGTGAAACGAACTTTTTACTGTATCGTGTTGCCGATGCCGATAGCCTCATGCAGACCATGCAGCAGAACGGTATATTAATACGTAATCAATCAGCACAGGTTGGACTCGACAACACAGTACGCATCAGCGTCGGTAATGAACGAGAAAACACACTTGTTATTGATGCACTGAAATGCTTTTTTGGAGATACTCAATGAATCAGCAACGTTGGCTATTTATCGATCGTGACGGCACACTGGTGCTCGAGCCGCCTGTCGACAAACAATTAGACAGCGTCAGTAAGCTCGAATTTGAGCCGAATGTAATCCCTGCCCTGCTTAAGTTACAGCAGGCGGGTTATCGCCTCGTCATGGTGTCCAACCAAGACGGACTGGGGACAGACAGTTTTCCACAAGCCGACTTCGACGCGCCCCATGACTTAATGATGGCTGTCTTTGCAAGTCAAGGCGTGCGCTTTGACGACGTACTGATTTGCCCACATTTTGAGGAAGACAACTGTAGTTGCCGGAAGCCAAAACTCGGCTTGGTGCAGGATTACCTACAAAAAGGCCTTATCGACTTCACCGATAGTTATGTGATTGGCGATCGCGAAACGGACATTAAACTTGCAGAGAGTATGGGTATACGCGGTATTCGATATGACCGTGCCAACCTAGATTGGAACGCTATCGTGCGCGACCTGACCCAACGCTCACGTTCTGCTAAGGTGATCCGTACCACCCATGAGACCGATATTCGTATTGCAGTTGACCTCGATAATGCAACACCGCGCTCATTTTCGACGGGTATTGGCTTCTTTGATCACATGCTAGAGCAAATTGCCACACACGCTGGCATCAGCTTAACCGCCAATGTGACAGGTGATTTACACATTGACGACCACCACACCATTGAAGATACGGCGCTGGCACTAGGTCAGGCACTACGCCAAGCCTTAGGTGACAAACGCGGTATTGGCCGTTTTGGTTTTGCATTGCCGATGGATGAGTGTCGTGCTGAGTGTCTTATCGATCTCTCAGGTCGACCTTACCTCAAGTGGCAGGCGGATTTCACGCGCGACAAAGTGGGCGAATTATCAACCGAAATGGTTGAGCACTTCTTCCGCTCGCTCACCGATGCAATGGCGATTAGTTTGCACTTGTCCACGACTGAGGGCAACACGCACCACCAGGTTGAAAGCTTGTTTAAAGTCTTTGGTCGCGCGCTGCGTCAAGCCGTGGCAAAAACGGGCGACCAACAGTTACCTTCAAGTAAAGGAATGCTCGCGTGAAAATTGTAATTGTCGATACCGAGTGTGCGAATCTCACCTCGGTAAAGTTTGCCATTGAGCGCCTAGGCTATCAGCCTGTAATTACTGACGATGAGGCGATCATCGGCGCCGCTGATCGCGTCATCTTGCCGGGTGTGGGAACAGCAGCTGCAGCGATGCGCAATCTGCAACGTAAACAGTTAATTGAGCCCATCAAAGCGCTCACCCAACCTACATTGGGTATTTGTCTTGGTATGCAACTGATGACAGCACACTCTGAGGAAGGTGACGTGGAGTGCTTAGGATTAATTCCTGCGCAAACTAAACGTATGCAGGTCGGTGATAGACCTTTGCCGCATATGGGCTGGAATAACGTCTGTGCAACCAACACCAATCCGTTGCTCGATAATGACACCGAGCCTTATTGTTATTTTGTTCACAGTTACGCCGTTGCAAAAGATGACTACACCATCGCCACCTGTGATTACGGTGATACCTTCGCGGCCATGATCCGCAAAGATAATTTTATCGGTGCTCAATTTCATCCTGAGCGCTCAGGTGCGGTCGGTCGTGCCATGCTTAAACGTTTCTTGGAGAACGCGTTATGATGATTCCTGCATTAGACTTAATTGGCGGCCGGGTTGTGCGCCTCTATCAAGGTGACTTTAATCAACAAACCACCTTCGACCTTGATGCAGTGGAGCAGGCACAAAGCTACCAAGCTGCGGGGGCAGAATGGCTGCACTTGGTCGATTTAGATGGTGCGAAGAACCCGCAAAATCGCCAACTCGAAACATTGCGTACAATTTGCACAGCGACCACTTTAAACTGTCAAGCGGGTGGCGGTATTCGCAGCACCGAAGATATCGAAGAAATTCTTGCCTGCGGTATTAAACGAGTCGTCATTGGCTCAAAAGCCGTTACCGATCCGGAACAGGTCGAGGCTTGGTTTAAACAATTTGGCGCTGAAAAAATCGTGCTCGCACTTGATGTCAACATTGACGCGGATGGCATTGCGCGTGTTGCGACTCATGGTTGGCAGTCATCCAGTGACGTGACGTTAGACGACATACTCAAACGTTTCTCCGCATTGGGTTGCGCTCATGTATTGTGTACCGACATCAGCCGTGACGGCACTATGCAAGGTAGTAATGTGGGACTATACGAAGCTTATAAAAAGCGTTTCCCAGCCATTCAATGGCAGGCGTCGGGCGGTGTTAATAGTCTTGAAGATATACAACGCTTGAAAGCAGCGAACTGTGACCACGTTATCTTAGGTAAGTCATTACTGACCGGTGCATTTAGTTTAGAGGAGGCGATCCAATGCTGGCAAAACGCATCATCCCCTGCTTAGATGTTCGTGACGGTCAAGTCGTCAAGGGCGTTCAATTTCGTAATCACGAACTGATCGGCGACATCTTGCCCCTAGCAAAACGCTATGCGGAAATAGGTGCTGATGAATTGGTTTTCTACGATATTACGGCATCCTCTGATGGCCGCACGGTAGACAAGAGTTGGGTTGAACGCGTCGCGCGCGAAATCGATATTCCATTTACCGTCGCAGGTGGTATTCGTACGCTGGCTCATGGTCGTGAGCTCCTTTCCATGGGCGCCGATAAGTTATCAATTAACTCGCCTGCGCTGATGAATCCTGAGCTGATCAATGAGATGGTGGATGAGTTCGGTCAGCAATGTGTCGTCATCGGTATTGATAGCTATTTTAATGCAGACAGCGGTGAATACGAGGTGCATCAGTTTACCGGTGACGAGAGCAAATCACGTCGCTCGCAGTGGCAGACCAAAGATTGGGTCAACGAGGTCATCGCGCGCGGTGCCGGTGAGATCGTTCTCAACTGTATGAATCAAGATGGTGTACGAAAAGGCTATGATGTCGAACAACTGGCATCAATACGACGTCACTGTTCAGTGCCGCTGATCGCGTCTGGTGGCGCAGGTGCCATTGACCATTTTACCAATGTATTTAAACAAGCCGATGTTGATGGCGCCTTAGCCGCTTCGGTGTTTCATAAGAATATCATCGCCATGGCGGAGCTGAAGCAACAACTGATTGACGAAGGCATCGCTATTCGTCCAATCGAACAAGGAGTTTTGTAACATGCTAATTACTGAAAGCACGGTAGACCAACTTGCTTGGGAGAAAATGAATCAGCTTGTTCCCTGTATTGTACAGCATGTCCTAACCGGCGAAGTACTTATGCAAGGTTACATGAACCGCGATGCATTGCTACAAACTTTGCAAACCAAAGCAGTGACTTTTTACAGCCGCAGCAAACAGCGGCTTTGGCAAAAAGGTGAGCAGTCGGGTCATGTTTTACAGTTCACTGGCGCTTACCGCGACTGTGACAATGATTCGATTCTTGTCCAAGCAATACCGCAAGGACCGACTTGCCACTTAGGTACGCGTTCATGTTTTGCCGAAGCGCCTGCACCCTTTTTAGTGCAGTTAAACAACATCATTAAAGCGCGTCGCAGCGCCTCACCTGACGAAAGCTACACCGCAAAACTATTAAGCCAACCCATTAAGCGTATCGCTCAGAAGGTGGGTGAGGAAGGTGTTGAGGTTGCGCTTGCCGCCACTGTGCAGGATAAAGATGAATTACTTAATGAAAGTGCCGATTTACTTTATCACCTACTGGTGACTTTAGAAGCGAGTGATTTGAGCCTCGAACAAGTGCTTGAGGTATTACACCAACGCCACCGTTAAGTGGCGTTGTTGACTGTTTGCTCGAACTGCTTGCGCTCGTAATGCTTAGATACGTAGCGCAAGCGGATGGTGAGCATCACCGCGGCGACTGTTAAGCCACTAATAAAGCCAATCCAAAAGCCCGCGGCCCCCATGCGAGGCACCCACCAGTCAGTGCGTCCAAGAATGTAGCCGACTGTTAAGCCGAATGGCCAATACGAGATAAACGCCATGATCATCGGCCATTTGGTGTCTTTGTATCCCCGTAAGGTTCCCATAGCAACGGCTTGAAACGTATCCGACATCGTAAAAATCGCCGCCAATCCCATCAGCGTTGCGGCAAGATTAATAATCGCGGTATCAGGCGTATACAAGCTTGCCAGCCAAGCACCACCTAAATACATGATGATACCGTTAACCGCGGCGAATACCATGCCGAATACCATCGCAATTTTAAAACTCAGCATGGCATTTTTGGGCTCACCAGCGCCTAAAGCAAAACCCACTCGAAGTGTCACAGCCATCGAAATGCTCAATGGCACCATATATACCAACGAGCTGATGTTCAATGCAATTTGGTGAGCAGATACCACTGTTGGACCTAGTGGTGCAATCAATAACGCCACTGCGGCAAATAGGCTGACTTCAAAAAACAGTGACATCGCTATCGGAAAGCCTATTTTTATAATATACGCCACGTCATCGAACTTAGGTGGATACCAGCGTCTGAGTAGGTGAAGCTTCTTATAACGACGACTGGTGAATACATAGATCGCCATCGAAATAGCCATGCCCCAAAACACCAAAGCCGATGCTAAACCACACCCTGCACCACCGAGTTCGGGCGCGCCAAAGTGACCGTAAATAAAGATATAGTTTGCCGGAATATTAATGAGTAACCCAATAAAGCCAATCACTAAGGATGGCATAGTATTGGATAATCCCTCACAGAAGTTTCTTAAAATCACATAAATAACAAAACCGGGTACACCCCACGCAATGTAATTAACGTAATCTAGCGTCACTTGCCGGAAGCGATCCTCCACCTCCATCCAGTCAAGAATGTAGGGCGAAAACTGCAAGACCACCAAAGCTAACACGCCAAAAATAGCACACGCATACAACCCTTGCTGTAGCATGTTCGCCATGCGGCGATACTTCTTTGAGCCGTCAAAGTGCGAAACGATAGGCGCCAACGCGAGTGCAATACCAAACATCAACAAAGTGACCGGTACAAAAATACTGCCACCCACCGAAACGGCTGCCAAATCCACAGCATCTTTACGCCCTGCCATCACTGTATCGACTACGCTCATGAGCATCTGCGTCAGTTGCGCGACTAATATAGGGCCGGTCAGTTTAGCGAGCTTTCTAATTTCGTGCGTGTGTTTGGCCATGACTTACAACATCCTAAATAAAGTCAAGAATAAGTGGGTTAACCTCAGCCGGATGCGTAAGAGGTCCCATGTGTCCAGCTAGGACGGGTTTTACAGTCACTGATGTCAGCGCCGTGGATAATGCTTTAACCACCGCTCGCGCACTGCGACGTGTGTATTCACCTTGTAAAATCAATACAGGCGCTTCAACCTGCTGATAATCTTTAAGCGTTAGTTCATCATTTAATAGTGCGTCGAAATCCAGCGCAACTTTTGCCGCTTGCGCAACCATACCTTGTTGAACACGCTCTGGCAGAGCATCGAAATAACCGGGTTGGTTCCAGTAATCAATAAAGGTGCGCGTGCATTCTACCTCATCTTTCCCGTGCATCGCATCACTCACCTGCCGAATTTCTTGCATGCCAGGAGAATCTTCCTCCAACACATGAAAACTGACTGGCTCATACACAACCACGCGCTCAATATTAAAATGTTTTTGTTGCGCCATTTTTAGCGCAACCGCCCCACCGTAAGAATGACCAATCAAAATTAGCGACTGATTACCCAAGGTTGGCTTGAGTGCTCTTTCGATGCGCGTAATTTCTTGCTGCAAGCGAAAATGCGGCGCAGACTCTACGTCAGGCGCACGTCCGTAGCCCAATAAATCGATCCCTACAACGTTATAGTCATTGCTTAACGTTTGTTGCAGTATTTTCCATTGCGCGTTAGAACTTTGCGAACTGTGAAGCAATACACAGGTGCCTTTGACTTCGCCCTGCGAGGGCAGATAAGAAATTCCGGGTGCTAACTCCTGCACGTCAATGTCTCCTATAGCTGGCCAACAAAGATGCCGATTAAAATGCCCGCTTGCAGTAACAACACGCTGAATGTGCCGAGGACACCGACCGTACGAGGCCAGGACACACCTGCGTTAGAGGATAGACCCGCAGCGTGAGCAATACGGGCGATGGTCAACGCACCACCTAAGCTATAGATCCATGCACTGCCAACCCCACTAAACTCGATAAGAGCAAGCATCAACAACATCAACGGAACGTATTCTATAAAGTTACCGTGCGCGCGCACAGCGCGTTGTAATTCTTCAACTTTATTGGTCCCAATACCTACACGATGACGCCAACGGAGCTGAATAATGCGAACCGAAAGTACAACGTAGATCAATGCCAGAATGCCTGCAAATAAACTCGTTATGGTGAGGGTGGCCATGATGTTCTCCGATAAAGTGGTAACACATAAAATTAAAAAGGCTCACCAGTGGGGTGAGCCTCTATCAAAACCTTTCAGTGCAACTCTTTACTTAAGCAGTGCACCGAGTTCCTTACTTACAGCTTCGACTGGCTGAGTTCCATCAATACGATGATACTCGGTGTCCGTTTCTTTTGCGAGTGATTGATAATATTCAACCAAAGGCTCTGTTTGTTCATGGTAGACCGCTAAGCGTTTGCGTACGGTCTGCTCTTGGTCGTCTGGACGAATAACCAGCTCTTCACCGGTCTCATCGTCTTTGCCCTCTTCTTTAGGTGGGTTGTGTTTAATATGATAAACACGACCTGAACCTGGGTGTACACGACGTCCACTCATACGCTCAACAATCACGTCGTCAGGTACCGCAAACTCAAGTACGTAGTCAACTTCGATACCGTTTTCACGCATGGCGTCAGCTTGTGGAATCGTGCGCGGGAAGCCGTCGAGCAAGAAACCGTTTTGGCAGTCCGGTTCGGCGATACGTTCTTTGACTAGTTCGATGATGATTTCATCAGAAACCAGTTGTCCTGCATCCATCACTTGCTTTGCTTTCTTACCAAGCTCTGAGCCGGACTTGATTGCGGCTCGTAGCATATCACCCGTTGAAATCTGTGGGATACCAAAGGTATTCATCAAAAATTGAGCTTGAGTGCCCTTTCCCGCACCCGGAGCGCCGAGCAAAATAATGCGCATAAACAGCCTCGTTTATATTTGTATTCAAGTGTCTGAGGGGAACTTTACCCCGATGAGGGCGTTTTTACAAGAAAAGAGGCGCACAGCAAGCGTTTGTTGCTGTGCGCTATAGCGTGATTATGCGTTGAGCATTAACTTATTAAGACGAGTCACGAAAGACGCTGGATCCTTAAGGTTTCCGCGCTCTGCGAGCGTAGCTTGATCAAGCAGTACTTGAGCCCACTCGGCAAATTCCTCATCGTTCTTGCCTTGCATTTTTACGACTAAAGGATGATCCGGGTTAACCTCAAAAATGTATTTTGTTTCAGGTACTTTCTGACCCGCAGCTTCCATCAGCTTAGCCATCTGCGTGCTCATATCATTGTCATCGGTAATGATACACGCAGGCGAATTAGTCAAACGGTGCGTTACACGCACTTTTTTAACGCGCTCACCGAGTGCTTTTTCAAACCGTTCTAACTGTTCTTTAAACGCTTCTTCTGACTTTTCTTGCTCGGCCTTGTCATTTTCATCATCTAAGTCGCCTAAGTCTAAATCGCCGCGCGTTACCGACTGCAACGACTTCTCTTTAAACTCAGTTAAATGGCTCATCAACCACTCGTCAATGCGTTCAGAGAGCAATAGTACTTCGATGCCTTTCTTACGGAAGATCTCAAGGGCAGGATTATTCTTCGCAGCCTCAAAACTGTCGGCGACGATATAGAAAATCTTGTCTTGGCCTTCTTTCATGCGTTCAACGTAATCATCTAAACTGACATTTTGAGTTTGCTCATCAGTATGTGTCGACGCAAAACGCAACAGCTCAGCGATGCGTTCCCGATTACCACTGTCTTCCGCAGGACCCTCTTTTAACACATTACCAAAAGTATCCCAGAAGCCTTGGTATTGCTCGGCGTCGTCTTTTGCCAATTTCTTGAGCATCTGCAACACTTTCTTAGTACTACCATTACGCATTGAGCGAGTAATCTTGTTATCTTGCAAGATTTCACGGGATACGTTCAATGGGAGGTCATTAGTATCAATAAGACCTTTAACAAAGCGTAAGTAGGTCGGCATTAATTGCTCAGCGTCATCCATAATAAAGACACGCTTCACATAGAGTTTTACCCCCTGCTGTTGCTCACGATTCCAAAGGTCCCAAGGAGCTCGTTTAGGAATATAAAGAAGGCTGGTGTATTCGTGTGTACCCTCAACCTTGTTATGGCTCCATAACAGCGGATCGTCAAAGTCATGCGCTACAGTCTTATAAAACTCTTTATATTCTTCGTCGCTGATGTCGGCTTTATCGCGCGTCCATAAGGCTTGACCCGAGTTCACAGTTTCCCATTGAGCCTCTTGGGCAGGCGTAATAACTTCGCCGTCATCATTTTTTTGTTCTTCAACCGCTTCTTTCCACATTTGGACGGGGATACTCAAGTGTTCTGAGTATTTGTTAATCACCCCACGAATACGGAAGTCATCTAAAAACTCATCTGCATCTTCTTTCAAATGCAAAATAATATCTGTTCCGCGCTGCGACTTTTGGGTGTCTGCGACTTCAAATTCTCCTTCACCCTTAGAGTGCCACTCGACACCATGTTCCGGTGACTCATAGGCAGAACGCGTACGCACAGTGACTTCGTCGGCGACGATAAATGCTGAGTAAAAACCAACACCGAACTGACCGATTAACTTACTATCTTTCGCCTCATCACCCGATAACTGACCGAAGAACTCGGCCGTACCCGACTTAGCAATGGTGCCTAAGTTAGTCATCACTTCGTCACGCGTCATGCCAATACCGTTGTCGCTTATTGTTAGCGTACGGTTGTCTTTGTCGATCGCGATTCGCACACGAAGCTCGCCATCTTCACCATACAGCGAGTTATCGCTAAGTGCTTTGAAACGCAACTTATCGGCCGCGTCAGACGCATTCGATACCAGTTCACGTAAGAAGATTTCTTTATTTGAATATAGAGAATGGATCATCAGGTTAAGCAATTGCTTAACTTCTGTCTGAAATCCATGTTTTTCGGTTTGAGCGGCTTCCGCCATAATTGTGTTCTCCTACTTCAACCACCTTTTCATGTAAGAAATGGGGGCGATGTAGGCAATTTCAAGCGTCAACCAAATTTTTTACGTCCAGTGAATGCATGTCCAAGGGTAGCCTGATCAACATAGCCTAATTCGCCGCCAACGGGCACACCATGAGCTATTCGAGACGTGTTTACATTCAAGGATTCGGCAATATCGGCGATATAGTGAGCTGTTGCATCGCCTTCTACGGTAGGATTAGTCGCCAATATAATCTCTTCAATCACAGCGCTCTTAAGCTGTGCTTCGAGCTCATCAAGACCAATGTCCTCTGGGCCTATACCATCAAGAGGAGATAGGTGACCCATCAAAACAAAATAACGACCTTTAAATTGCGATGTTTGTTCAATAGCCAATACGTCAGCAGGTGTCTCTACTACACATAACGTACCTTGCTCACTGCGCGCGGGGTTCGCGCAAATACGACATAAAGGCTCTTCAGTCAGTGTGCGGCACTGTTGGCAGTGACCTACGCGCTCAACTGCGTTGTGCAAGGAATCAGCCAAACGTTGCGCCCCCTCTCGGTCACGTTCCAATAAATGGAACGCCATACGTTGCGCCGTTTTTTTACCCACACCTGGTAGACGCTTTAAATCGTCAACCAAGCGATCAATCGCGGGACTGATTCCTTCACTCATAGAATGAACCTAGAACGGCATCTTAAAACCAGGCGGTAGACCCATACCACCAGTGATTTCCGACATGCGTTCTTTGCTCGTCTCCTCTACGCGACGGACTGCATCATTAGTTGCCGCTGCAATCAGATCCTCAAGCATCTCTTTATCATCGTCCATCAGGCTTTCATCAATTTCAACGCGCTTGATGTTGTGGTTGCCTAACATGGTTACTTTAACAAGACCTGCACCGGACTCGCCGGTCACTTCCATTTCAGCGATCTCTTGCTGGGCTTGCTGCATGCGCTCTTGCATTTGCTGCGCCTGCTTCATCATATTTCCCATACCACCTTTAAACATGGTCAAATCCTCTATTGCTAAATTTTATCGTGCGCTGATAGACGTTTCGTCAGTCACCGCGTCAAATGAATTCAATAACTCATTAAATCCCGAGTCATTCTGCAACCATAACTTCGCCTGCTCCAACCGGTAATGATCAATCGCCTGCTGAATCAGCAACGGCGTGCTCATTTGTTGAGAGCCAACCAAAAAGCGATACTCCCCTTGTGCCGACAACACTTCGCATAAGGCCTCTCTGGCAAGGGCTACCGTTTTTTCACTTAATAAACTTTGCTGTTCTTCAGTCACCCAAATACACCACTGCTGATGACCTACTTTTTCCAACACCGAATTTAGCAAGAGTTGTCGAGTCAAGCCTTGTACCGCTGTCGCATCGACCAGCGCAGCCCAGCTGTCTACATCGGCTGCGCGTCGTGTCGACGAATCAAACCGCTGTTGTATGTGACTCAGACTAACTGGAGTCGTTAGCACAGGTTCAGCATGCTGTTTATCGGGCTGTCTACTTGGTAAATGAGGCTGTTCGGGCGACGTTTCAATATCTATTTCAGAATTTTTTTTTTCCGGCTCTTGATGACCAGACAAGTCCTGTCGCATGTTCAACAGTGATGCTAGTCCTTCATCAGGCGCAACCGAGTTATCTTCAGCAACACCCTCTGCTGGTCTCGACATTCTATGTTGAGCGGCTTGCGCTTCAATATCGCGCTGCTGAGCCTCCAGTGCGGACATATCATCAGCTTCGCTCTGTATCGAAGTATCGCCACTGTGCTGACCTGCGTGAGCTGCTTCTTCAGTCTGTTCAAACGGCGTTATTGTGTCTAAATTCGATTCAGGCGGACGTGTTAAAGCCTCCTCGCCTGATTCGGGATTCTCGAACGTAAAAGATAGCAGTCGCAACAATGTCATTTCGACAGCGCTCTGCGGGTCCACCGCATAAGGCGCCTCTTTTTTGCCCTCTATTACGATCCGATAATATAACTGCAGTACTTCTGCGGGTAACTTTCGCAGTAATGCTTCAGTCGTGTTGGTTTTGTCCTCAGCGCCCATCATGGCAGGAATTTGCTGTATTAACGCGATCCGGTGTATAACACGCTGTAATTCGTTAAGAATCATTAACGGATCAGGTACCAAACTTTTTAATTCATCAAATTTTTCGAACACTGAACCACTATCACCGCTCGCGAGCGCATCCAAAAGGGGATGTACATGCGCATCAGCGAGGTGTCCAAGCATACGCTGCACAGATTCAACTTGAACTTTACCCTGCCCTTGCGCTATCGCTTGATCAGTGAGGCTTAATGCATCACGCATACTACCTTTAGCTGATTGCGCCAATAAGGTTAAAGCTTGGGCATCATGAGGTACGTTTTCATTTTCTAGAACATATTCAAGTTGCCCTACAATTTGCTCACGATCGAGCGCACGTAAATTAAATTGCAAACAGCGTGACACCACCGTCACTGGTAGTTTTTGCGGGTCCGTCGTAGCTAAAAGGAACTTAACGTGCTCAGGAGGCTCTTCTAAGGTTTTTAGGAGTGCATTAAAACTATGGCGAGAAAGCATATGTACTTCGTCTATTAAATAGACCTTATACCTTCCACGCGTTGGACGGTATTGTACGTTATCAAGCAACTCTCGCGTATCTTCAACTTTAGTACGCGAAGCTGCATCGACCTCGATAAGATCAACAAACCGACCTTGCTCTATCTCTTCACAACTTGGGCATTCTCCACACGGTCGAGCACTCACCCCACGTTCACAATTCAGCGCCTTCGCTAAAATACGCGCGATGGTGGTTTTACCCACACCGCGTGTGCCGGTGAACAGATAGGCGTGATGCAGTCGTTGCTGTTCAAGTGCATGGAATAAGGGCTCGAGCACGTGCTGTTGACCCACTACTTGATCAAACTGCATCGGG
Organism: Idiomarina sp. D18; assembly: GCF_057748155.1. NCBI lineage: Bacteria > Pseudomonadati > Pseudomonadota > Gammaproteobacteria > Alteromonadales > Idiomarinaceae > Idiomarina > Idiomarina sp. D18. Next base: position 509,357 of record NZ_CM173240.1, on the reverse strand, counting down.
CGCCATTTACGAGCAAGCACTTGATAAGCCATTAACCGCCTCTTAATTGATTAGAATCGACACAAGGTATAGCACGATATGCCAAGATCCTGCAATTTTTGTTCGCCTGGAAGATCATCCAATGTTATGACGAATGCAGCCTCTAACAACTCCGCTTGAGTCCGAGATAAAAGCTTTGCCGCGGCCGCGACTGTACCGCCAGTAGCGAGTAAGTCATCCATCAAAAGAACTCGTTGGGGCTCTTTAAATGCACATTCTTGTATCTCGAGTGCATCCTCGCCATACTCCAACGCATAGGTCTCTTTGACCACAGGCCCAGGTAACTTTCCTGGCTTACGCAACAAAGTCAGCCCACAACCGAGCCGTTGCGCAAGTGCTGCACCAAAAATAAAGCCTCGCGCTTCTACCGCCGCAATTTGGTCAATACCTAGCTCTTGATAGCGTTGTGCAAAAGCCTCGATGGTCGATTTGAACGCATCTTTAGACTGCAACAACGGTGAAATGTCCCTAAAGGTAATTCCTGGCTTAGGGTAATCTGGGATTGCTCGAATACTATCCCGGATAGACTTGATCAAATCCATAGTTATCCTTAAGCAACCGAACGTTTTGTGTAATAGCTCACCACATCACACAAAAACTGTGCCTGTAACGGTTTACTCAAACAGCGCGTAGCACCATGTTTAAGCGCTAAAGGCTCTACCTCTGTCACGTCTTGCGTGGTAACAAACAAAATCGGCGTATGGTGGTATTGGCCAAGCTGACGTAAGTTTTTAAGTAACGTGAGGCCGTCCATTAATGGCATTTTATGATCAATGATCAAGAGGTCAAAACAGCCCTCTTTGGCTTGTTTTAATCCGTCTAAACCATCGTTCGCAAACACCAGGTTGATATCCAAGCTAGACAAACTGCTTCCAATATCAGCTCGTGTATTGGCGTTATCGTCGACCACGAGCGTAGAAATCGTCATAACATTAAGGTCCTTTTCAGGAACGCACGTAGTCTTTACGCACCGATCAATTGAAAAAAGCGCAAAACTAGTGGGAGACATCCTGCGAAAACGAAAAGTAAGACGGCAATCAACAAAAATTTACCGCTTGAAGGATCTTTATAATTGTTACTACCCATGAAAATTCCTCCGAATAAAGTCGGCGCTGATCATACTCTAAATCTAATCGTTATAAAAGTGGCTGACATAGGTGAATATAGGCAAAAAAAAACCCCGCGAATGCGGGGTTTCTATCAACTTAAGCTTTATAAATCGACGCCTTTGCGTTTCGCTGTGGATTGGATATAACCTTTCCAACTGCGCGCACTACGACGCTGATTGCTAAACTTAGCCGCTTCGTTCACATAAGTCAGTGCCTGACGATAATCGCCACCATAGAAGAATGCTTCTGCTAGTGACATGTAGATACGACCTTTATCATCACCCTGTGCATAATCTAATGCATTTTTGAGCGGAGTCGTCGCAGCTACGTACTGCTCGTTTTGCACTAGCAGGTTACCCTGCTTACGCAAATACTCGCCTTTGTTATCACCGTCATCTGCCAACTCAGCGGCTTTACCGTACCATTTTGCTGCTTGTGCAAGCTCTTTAGCGCGGTGAAAGCTATTCGCTGCGGTAGAGTAGTTCTTAGCTGTACCCTCAATATCGCCTGACTGGATGTGTTTTATCATCGTCGTCGCAGCTTTATAAGGGACGCCCTCGTTATCATAGAGTTGAACCAATAACTTAAATTGGTTTTCCTCTTTCAGATAACCCGCTAAATACGCAATTTCCATTGTCTGCAATGCTTTTGCAAGGTTTTCCTTGAGCATATACATTTGTGCAAGTTGCGGCCACCACGAGATCGTCTCAGGCAACACATTTAAGCCTTCCTCGACCGTCGAAATAGCTTTGTCGTACATCTTACGTTCAAAGTAAGAGGCCATCAGTAGCGTATAATAGTCTTTCTTCGGCTCATCCGCATACTTCAGTGCCGCTTCTGCATAAGGTACGATCTTAGCGAATTCCTTTTGTTGATAATAAGCATTAGCAACATAGAACAAGGACTGAGGATCCATCTCACCAGTGAATTCGAACCATTTCTGTAAGTAAGTCACTGACTGCTCGAATTTTTCCTCTTGCAGACTCAGTTGTCCCACTAACTTCAAAACAGCCGCTTGGTCACTCCATCCGAGTACATCTTCGTCAGCCGCGTTTTTCAACATTGGCAATGCTTCATCGGTACGCTCTGCTTGCGCATAGAGTGTACCTAAGAAACGACTTAGATAAGCTCGATCGTAACCCTCTGTATCTGGCAATTCTTCCTCAAGCATAGTGATAGCTGCTTGTAACTGCTCTTGCTCGTACAACTCGAACGCATCCATGATCGCCCGACCAACGCGCTGTGAGGCGACTTGGTTTTTACGAGCTTTCTTCTGCGCTTCAACGGTTTCTTTACTTGGCAAATCAAGACCGAGGTCTTGAGCGGCTACCGGAGCGGTAGCCACAACCAAGCCAAAAGCAAGGGCAGTAACAAATGTCTTCATTACAGTTTTCATTTCTTATTGCCCATCCATGTTGAAGTCGAGCTGAACAGTCATACCTTCTTGACGAACAGGCTTACCGTCTACGACCTTAGGCTTGTACTTCCAACGCAATAACGCGCGGCGTGCCTCTCGGTCGAACACTCGACGAGGTTCTGAGTCAATTACTTCAACGTCGGTAACACCACCTTGTTCGTCGATAGTGAATCTCAACTGTACCCAACCTTCGGTGCCATTACGCGCCGCAGAAGGTGGATACCGAGGTTCAATTCGAACGATTGGCGTAGCATCACCATCTTGGTTCAACAAGTTGCCGGGGCCTGACAAACCAGTGTCAGCGCCACCCACATCGACGTCGAAGCCCATACTCATGTTCATACCACCCGAATCTGAAGTATCTGGTTCAGACTGCGGTGTCTCAGGCGGAGCCTGAGGCGGCGGTGGTGGCGGCGGAGGTGTTCTCCGGCGCTCTTGAACGTCGGACTCTGGCGGCGACGTTACGATGTCAATGACCGGAGTGGGAGGCGGAGCTTCATTACTCTTAGCCCCCCCACCGATTAAGTAAGCCATAAAAGCAAACAGAGCAAACGTAACGGCCGCACCTAGTATTAAAGATACTAAAAAGCGCACCATATTAGTTAGTCTCCGCTGCTATGGATATCTTATCGATACCCGCTTCCTTAACCTGGTCCATGACTTCTACAACACGACCATGCTCAGCTTTCTTGTCTGCCTGAATAACCACTAAGTCAGTAGGTTGCTCAGCAAGCATACGCTCAAGGTTTGCTGCCACGCGTTCTACGTCAACTTGACGCTTATCCATCCAGACTTCACCTGTGTCGCGAATCGCGATAAAGATGTTAGCTGAAGGCTCCTTGTTGGCCTGGTTTGCTTCAGGTTTATTCACCTGAATACCAGCCTCTTTAACGAAAGAGGTTGTTACGATGAAGAAGATCAACATGATGAATACGATGTCCAGCATCGGCGTCATGTCAATCGCTGCATCTTCCTCTTCACGAATACGATTTCTTGCCATAGTAATACTCTCTTAGTGATGTGGCAGACTGTCGACCAAGTTCTGCTTAGCGCGACGAACACGACTCTCGAGTCGGGTCGCAAAGAACATACCGGATAACGCTGCAACCATACCCGCCATAGTAGGGATAGTTGCCATCGAGATACCCGACGCCATTAGACGAGGGTTACCGGTACCTTGCACTGCCATGATCTCGAATACGGTAATCATACCGGTTACTGTACCGAGCAGCCCCACTAAAGGACAAAGTGCAACACAAGTTTTAATCAACAGAATACGTGCATTCAATTTATCGTTCGCTTCGGAAATCCATGCTTCGCGGATTCTATGTGCGTACCATGAGGTGGTATCTTTACGAGCATCCCAACGTGCGATGATATCTTTTCGCAATTTAGGGAAAGCACTCGTTAAGTACCAATAACGCTCAATCATCAGTACCCACATTAGAAAGAGTACCCCCATGACGACGTACAATACGTCGCCACCGGTCGCAATAAAATCCCTGATAGATTCCCATAGTTCCATCAGGTAAAGCATGAACTTACTCCTTCTCCGAGTGAGCGGCTACGATGCCCGCAGCTTGCTCATCCAACAAGTGAATAATTGATTTACTACGTGATGCCACAATACTGTGAGCCAAAATCAATGGAATCGCTGCGATAAGACCCATAGCTGTTGTTACCAACGCCATAGAGATATCACCCGCCATGATTTTCGGGTCACCTGTACCGAACAATGTGATTGATTGGAACGTACCAATCATACCCACAACGGTACCCAAGAGACCAAGTAATGGTGCGATAGCTGCGAAGATTTTCACTACGTTGATGCCGCTTTCGATCTTCGGCGTTTCACGCATGATTGCTTCGTCAAGTTTTAACTCAAGGTTCTCAGCATCAGCATTTTTGTTCTCATGGTAAACCTTCAATACGCGACCCAATGGGTTTTTGTCTGAAGGATTCTCGATGTTTTTAAGCTGCGAACGCATCTTGCCACCTACGACTGTAAGCGTCACAAGCTTGAACAAAGAGATAATCAAACCGATGATTAATACCACGGTGATTACATAACCTACTGTGCCACCTTGGTGATAGCGTTCCATCAACGTCGCTTTCTGAGTCAATAGACCCAAGATTTGGCCTTTTGATGGATCCAAGTAAACACCTGCATAGCCACTGTCAGTGCTAGTGAAGGTATCAGCTTGGCTTGTTACATAACCATCTGGCTGACGACCCAACGGCTGAATTTGTTCAGTCGTGTCGTTATACGTCAGGTATTGGTCATCAGAAATCAGGTTGAAAACACCCACACGAGTTACCGTGCGCTGCTCAGAACCACCCGCTAAGCTGAATACTTCCGCGTCAAACTGAACAACTTTACCTGATTGAACCATTTCGGTTAACAATGCAGTCCAAAGGTCTTCAAGTTCAGACAAAGTAGGAAGCTCTTTAGCTTCAGAAAGGCTTTGAAGAACATCTTCACGACCTGGGTATTGAGCGCTTACGATTGAAGTCGCGATACGACCGATAGTTTCAGTTGCCGCACCACGTACAACACCGAACATCTCACCCAACGTACCTTTAGCATTTTCGAGCTCTTGCTCTTTGTTCGCCAAAGTGATTTCGTTTTCTGAGAATTGGTTTTGTAAACGTTTACCGCGTGCCTGTTCGTCTTTCAGCTGCTGCTTAGCTTTGTTCAACAACGCCTGCTTATCGGCACGTGCTGACATGAACTCTTGCTCACGCTCTTCGCTGATTTGACGAGAAGAAATACGATTTTTTTCAACCAATTGAAGCAATTCGTCTAAGCTCTTTGCTTCTGGCTGATTGTCTTGTGCTTGCGCAGCGAGCGTCGTACCTGCAGAAAGGCTGACTGCTGCTGCAATCATTAACGAACTAACTAATTTTTTCATTCTGCACTCTCCGCTGCGAATACTGGAAGTTTCACCAGATCGTAAGCAGTTTGCTTACGTGACATACGAATCGCTGTGGTAAGAGGATTCAAGAACTCGTCTTCCAACTTAGTCCACTCATTGGTGTCTTTGTTGTATAACCACGCATTTTTCAAGTCTAGTGACTGTGCAGCGAATACAACGCGACCCATGTGGAAAAAGTCTACAGCAACTTCTTCGCCGTCGACGTTAAGGTTACCCTGATAAGCGTTAAGCATTTGACCGTAATCCATCTCCGCTTGGTACGCTTCAATGATTTGACGGAATTGCTCAGAGGTAGATACGTTCGCGTTACCCATGATATCGCGAAGACGTTCAACACGCTCTAGACGCTTCTCTTTGTGGATTGGAATGTCGAGTTTAACGAACTCTTCCAACGCGTCGATCATTTCATACATCAATGGAACCACGCCTTGCTTGGTTTCTTCGATGGTGTCGATCTGACGCTGAAGTGAATCGATGTTGGACTGCTGGTCAGCAACCAAACGAGCCACGTGGTCGTTGTAGACCTTGAGGTTCTCGTATTCAGCAACAACAGAGCGATACTCAATCAACAAATCTTGGCTTTGCTCATACAAAGAATCAATCTTCTTTTGAGATTGCTCTTGCGCATTCAAGATTTGCTGCTCTTCTTTCTGTAGCTTAGCTACATCAACTTGCTGTGCAGCAGCAACGCTGGTGCCAGCAACCGCCATTGCGCCCATTAAGGCTGCGGCGAGTTTGGTTCTCTTGATTACTTTGGTCATAGTTCCCAACCAATTTGAATTAACTTCCGCTCCAACGTTTTACAACGTGAAACACCAGTTTTATTGAGTGACGAAAAGATTAAATTCTATCCGCGTACGCGCCTTAAAAAGTGCGCACATTCACAGGAATAGTCCCACGATGACCATACGCTGTCAACCTGCTGAAACAGCGTTAACTGCGTTATGATAGCCGTGCGACATCAATCCATGTTACCAACGGAATTCATTTCCAACCGCTATTCGCGGTAACTTCCTGTCAATCAAGTGTCCAGTTCTAACTCAACTGCCGAGCAGTTTTGCATAGCTGAACCCTATTTCGCATAGTATCACTTTTTGATCGACGAACAACACTCCGTTACAAATTTCAACGTTATTTAAACAACTGATAACTTAACTATTATCGATTGTTAAAAGGCAAGCTGCTTTTAATTTAGGTAGAATACTCTAAATCCGCAAATTTACGGCAAGCCATGACCCCAACATGTTTACAACAATTTAGTCGAGCATTGGCAGTGTTACGTGAGAAAGCGCAGGTTTTCGACCAACAAAAAGCCAATAAACGCTTTGCCGAGCAATGGTTTGCGGAAAATCTGTTTACTACGCGGTCCCAATTTGCGGTTGCTTACGTAAATGAAACTGAGCAGCTTATTAATAAATTAATAACAAGCGATGATAACGAGAGAAAGCAATATCTTGCCGAAAAAATCAGCGAGCAAGTTCTTTCTCTAAGCGCGTTACTGCAAAACAGTCGTCCGCCCGACGCTGATTTCGATCTGCGCGCCCAGCTCCAAGCGCAGCATGGGCAGCTTCATCGAACGCTAGCCAAGTATCACCAATATGAAATAAGACTCAGAAATAAAGCGGAACTGTTTCAGCAGTCAGGAGATCTTGTTCAGGCGCAGGCTTATCAAAAGCGTCTCAACCGATGCCAACAGGCAATCAGTCAGGTTGAGCGGCAAATTCAAATAATGGACGAAGGCTGATGAAGGTTCCATTTATTTACCATCCAATCTATAGCGAGCTACAGCTACCAGAGCGGCACCGTTATCCAATACATAAATATAAGATGCTATATCAATGGGCATTAGCGCACGGCGCGCGGCCCGATCAGTTTATTCAACCGACACCAATGAACTGGTCCCAAGTAGCGTTAGCTCACAGTTCAAACTACATCAATAAGCTCATCACGAATCAGTTTGACAAAAAGGAATGGCGCAAAGTGGGCTTTCCATGGTCAACGCAACTACTGACCCGCACCCTGACATCGGCTGGAGGTACGTTCGAGACGGTGAAGACAGCACTCGATAAGCGCATTGCTATTCATTTCTCGGGTGGCTACCACCATGCACACCATGATTGGGGCAGCGGCTTCTGCTTGATCAATGACCTCGCGATGAGTGCGGTTTTAGCCACAAAAGCACAACCCAATTTAAAAATTCTGATATTCGACACCGACGTTCACCAGGGTGACGGTACAGCGACGCTTTTAAGAGACCACGAGAATATCTTCACCTGCTCTATTCATGGTGAACGAAACTTCCCTTTTACTAAAGTGGACTCTGACCTCGATGTCGCCTTACCCAAGGGTACCACCGATGGCGCGTACCTCGATGCCGTGAAACATACATTGCACAAGGTAACCAAAGACTTTAAACCCGACTTGATTTTATATGACGCAGGGGTGGACATATATCGTCGCGACGATCTCGGACATCTTGATGTATCTATCGAGGGCATTTTTTCACGTGACTATTTTGTGCTGGACTACGCGAAGCAAAATAATATTAGTTTAGCTGCGGTAATCGGGAGTGGTTATCAACGCAACCTATCGCGCCTAATTCTTGCTCACGCTCAACTACTGCGTGCAAGTCATCAAGTATGGAGTGATTAGGATATAAAGAGACGGGTGGCGACCCTACCAGCCACACCTCGGCGCCCACATCCCCGACTACGGCTGCTCCCTTCCGGGCCTGACCGGGTTTGCCAGTTAGTGTCGCGAGGGGACCCGCAGGGTCACCATAACTCGTGAAAGCGCATTATCGCGCACTCAGCTAAGGTAAACAAGCCCCAGTGCGCTGACTGCCTAGTTTTTCTTCAGTTTGGCCGCTATTGCTTGCTTAGCAGTATCAGAGCTGAGCGCTTTGGCAAAGTAGCCAGCCTCTAGACTAATACGTTCAGATACAGTATCCGACTCTGTTTTGATCAATTTCTTCGAGGTTCTTAAAGCACCGCGCGACTGTTTAACCAGATGTTCGACTACCTCATCAACACGCGTATTAAGTTTGTCGGCCTCCACCACGTCATTTACCAACCCATACTGCTGTGCCTTGTTCGCAGAGAACGAATCACCTAGTAGCAATAATTCGGATGCACGTTGGTGTCCCATGATGCGCGGTAGCAATAAACTTGAGCCCGCCTCTGGAAGTAACCCTAACTGCACAAAAGGTAAAGCGAATACTGCATTATCAGCCGCATAGACAAGATCGCAATGCAACAGCAAGGTTGTACCAATGCCGATAGCTAAGCCATTGACCTTCGCGACCAACGTCACTTTCACTTTATTGAGTAAATGAAGAAACTTAAAAGGAGGAGCCGTTTCATCCAGTGACTCGATGGATAGGAAGTCGTTAAGATCATTACCCGCAGAAAAACTATCACCGCTCCCTTCGAAAACGACCACTTTAATCGTCTCGTCCTCGTCAGCGGCTTTCAGCGCGGCAGTTGCTTCCGAATACATTTGTTGCGTAAAAGCATTCTTCTTAGCAGGCCGATTAAGTCGGATAGTGACTACACTGGCGTTCTTATCAATAATAATGTGCTGTTGTTCTGTCATAAAAAAATCTCGTGAAACTGGTTGTACCACTCTCACGAGATTATCAGTTTTTCACCACAATATCAGTGCTATTTGTACTTTAAAGACGAATTATTTATCTCGCTTTGCCCAAGCCGCCGCCGTCTTCTCGTGCATAGGCACAATCATATCTAAAGCGGTTAAATCGGTGGGTTCCAATTCATAGATCGGAGGGTTAATCGGTGTGACGCGCTGACCCCAACGAATCAAGCCGGCGCCGCAGGTTAGTCCGCCGCCAAACACTGCCGAGACAATGGTATCTCCTGGCTTAACAGTGCCGTTTTCTACCGCTTCACAAAAAGCGATCGGTAAGGTTGCAGAAGATGTATTACCGTAATTCTGAATATTTATCACGGTTTTCTCAGAAGGCACCTTACATAACTTCGCGAGATAATCGATTAAACGTTTATTCGCTTGATGCGGAATAAGCGCATCAACATCTTCGGTACTTAAGCCGGTTTGCTGAAATACTTTCTCAACCGCTGCGTTCATGCCTTTGACCGCACGCTTAAAAATTTCTTGTCCAACAAAATCGAACTGCATAATGCCATCAAAGCCAAAGCGGTCGAAGCTCAAACCAAAATCAAGACTCAACACGTCACGCGCATCAGCATCACAGCTAATATGACTGGCAAGTAGACCTACCTCTTCATCACTCGCTTCCAAAACCATTGCTCCTGCGCCATCGCCAAATAGCACTGCACTCTCACGTTTGGTCCAGTCGAGAATACGCGTCAGGCGCTCGGCACCAATCAACAACACTTTTTTATGAGCGCCTGTTTGAATAGCTTGGGTTGCAACATGCATGGCGTAAAGAAAGCTACTACACGCCGCATTGAGGTCAAACGCTGCTGCATTCGGTGCGCCAATGTTTTGTTGCACTGCTGAAGCGACATTAGGAATGATCTCATCGGCAGTACAGGTACCGACAATAATCAGGTCGATATCATCTGGGTTCAATCCAGCGGCCGCGAGCGCATTCTGTGCGGCAACCGTCGCAAGTTTAGACGTCCCTACATGACTGACTCGTCGCTCTGAAATTCCGGTTCGCGATACAATCCATTCATCCGAGGTATCTAGAAATGTTGCCAAATCATCATTGGTCATGACTGCTGGCGGTAAGCACTTTCCCCATCCTGTAATTTCTGCGTATTTTTTCACGACAAAACCTTTAACTTCATTGACAACGCGTTGCCTTATCACCGTATCGCTTTGCTAGATATCAGTAAAGCATTTTTGCAAGGCACAATTTTACCGTATGATAGCATGAAACTGTGTTACGTGAATGACTAAAACGAGGAAGCCATGCGTCAACTAGTAAAGCTCACAGCCCTCTCCGCCCTGGCACTGCTGTCAATTAGCAGTTGCTCGACAATTGATTCTGATCTGATCGTCGAACCGCCGACGGTAACATCACAACTTTCAGGCAGTGTTTCTCGCTTGATGGTGCAAGATAAACGACCTCACAGCTACCTCTATCGCCACATCGATACAGAGACCCAAAAAGCTAATCAGTTTTCCGCACCATCACAGCCGCTGACAGCGATCGTCAAACAAGCGTTTCAACAGTCAGGGATTGTCAGCGGTCAGGGCGACCTCAATTGGTATGTGTCTATCAATAAGGCGGTGGTCGAGCACACCGAGACAGCATTAAAATATCAACTCGACTATCAATTAAACATTCGCGTCGAAGCGCAAAGAATGAATCGTTCTTATGCACGGACATTCACGGGAACCAGTAAGTCGGAGGGAGTTTCTAACCCCGATGAAGCAACTATCGAGCGTGAGTTTAAGCGTCTGCTACAGCAGGTACTCAACGATATTGCTAACGATCCCCAGCTACGTCTTACGGAAACGCGAGGTTAAAATGAAAACAATTATCGCACTATTAACATGTTTTATTGTCTTAGCAAGCCCATATTCGCAAGCACAAGTGCAGCCCGACAATCCCTTTCCAACCGTCGTTTTTGTTACCTCTGAAGGCAATTTGACTGTCGAGCTTAACCGCGAAGCAGCGCCTATCACCGTCGCTAACTTTCTCCGCTACGTTGCTAAGGCGCAATACAACAACACTATCTTCCATCGTCTAGTACCTGGCTTTGTTATTCAGGGCGGCGGCTACGATGCTGAATTCTCTGATAAGCCGAGCTATGAAACGATCGTAAACGAATCGGGCAACGGCCTGTTAAACACCTACGGTACCATCGCTATGGCTCGCGAACGTGAGCCTCACACAGCAACTCGCCAGTTCTTTTTTAATTTAAACGACAATACCTCACTCAACCCCGACGACGGTGACTGGGGCTACGCCGTATTTGGACGTATCACTAAAGGTTTAGACGTGCTCGAAAAATTAGCCGCTCTTGAATCCTTGCCATTTGACGAAAAAACCGGTTGGCGCGATGTTCCTGCTAACCCGCCCGTGCTTAAACGAATTGAAATCGTGCCGCAATGACAGCGCAGCATACGTTAAAGACCGATCTTAACGTTTACCGTCAACCACGTGTGATAGCGCTCTTTTTCTTAGCGCTTTCCAGCGGTTTTCCTTGGGTGATGATTGGCTCAGCATTGTCAGCATGGTTGCAAGAAGAAGGCTTAAGCCGATCAGTTATCGGTTATTTCGGTGCCGTATTCGCGGTCTACTCAATCAATTTTCTTTGGTCTCCTCTTGTCGATAGCGTTAAACTTCCAGTATTGAATCGCTGGTTAGGACAACGTCGTAGTTGGATCTTACTCTGTCAACTTCTTATAGCCGCGCTCTGTATCTTTATATCGACTTTAACCATCGCTGATAATTTACATCTAGTCGGTATCGCCGCCCTGCTCATTGCCATTAGCTCTGCGACCCAGGATATTGCCATTGACGCTTATCGCATTGAGACATTCTCTGAATCGGAAGGACGCATGCAAAGTGCTGGAGCCGCCATGGCCACATCAGGTTGGTGGAGCGGCTACGCGGGTCTCGGCGCAATTCCGTTTCTGTTAGTCGACGGTACCCGTTGGCAATGGCAGGATGCCTATATCGTGCTCGCCGCGCTTATGCTTTCGTTGGCTTTGGTCACTCTATTTATAAAGCCTGCACGTTACACACAGGTCAAAGCAACTACCATAGCGACCCTATCCTTATTAAAACGGATCAGTACTGTCGTCATTGAGCCCATTAGTTCTTTCTTCTCACGCAACGGTGCGAAACTGGCAATACAAATTTTGCTGTTTGTGTTTCTTTTTAAAATAGGCGAAGCCTTTTTAGGTCGAATGTCGATTGTATTTTATAAAGAGATCGGCTTTTCAAATGAGCAAATCGGCACTTACTCTAAACTCGTGACTTGGTGGATAACTATCTTCTTTTCACTAGTCGGAGGCGTGGTAACTCTGCGTATTGGTCAATTCAAAGGTCTTCTGATTGCAGGCATCGCTATGGCGGGCTCAAATCTAATGTTCGCTTGGATTGCTAACGTTGGACCCAGTGAGAACCTGTTTCTTGCGGCCGTGCTAGTCGATGGCTTTACGAGTGCTTGGTCGACTGTAGCTTTTGTAGGTTTTATCAGCTTTTTATGTGACCGAACCTTTACCGCGACTCAGTATGCGTTACTCGCGTCACTGAGCACCTTTGGCCGAACCACTTTATCCGCCTACAGCGGTGTACTGGTTGATAAGCTCGATGGCAATTGGAGTCTGTTCTTTGTGCTTACCAGTTTAGCAATCCTGCCAAGCTTGCTATTACTTAGCTATCTAAAACGAAGCTATCAGGCACACTGGGGTTCAAATGAGTGAACATCCTAAACAGTTACTACTCGTCGGCGCGGGTGCGATAGGTCAGCTTATTGCCCATCAATGGCAATGTGCCAAGCTGCCTATCGTTACATTGCCTCGCTCACCTAGTCCACACGCAGATTTTTTTGATTATCACTTTAGAGATTATCAGTCAGCGCGTACTGAGCTTTGCCGAATTCCTATCATCAACGATAGCGACTTCAGCTCAATACAAGCGGTTTTTATAGCCGTTAAGGCCTATGATCTTGAGAGTGTATTTCGACGTCTAGATACACTGGGTGTACCTCACGATCGACCTATTATCTGCGCGCATAACGGCCTTGTAGACTTAACCACATCACGCCCCTGTTATACATGGATAACCACTCATGGCGTGACGCGCAGTAACCGAGTGACCGAGCACAAAGGATTGGGTTCAGACTGGATCGATGCGCGCATACAGCATCATCAACAACTAACCGAACAGTTGCATACCGCCTTTCCAAAACTGCACTTTGATGCAGATATCAAAGCACGACAATGGCAAAAATTTTGCCTTAATTGTGTAATTAATCCATTAACAGCGGTGAACCAGTGTCTCAATGGTGAACTGCTCAAAGCACAATACCATGAACAGCGACGTATGCTGGTTTCTGAGTTGGTCAGTCTAAGTCAAGCGCTTGGCTATCGTTTAAATACTGCGGATTTGCTCGTATTAGTCGAACAGGTATGCGAGGCGACCGCCGAAAACCAATCTTCAATGCTGTCGGATATAAAAGCTAACCGAAAAACAGAAATTAAGGCCCTGACTGGCTACGCGCTAAAAAAGGCCGCTGAGTTAGGCGTTAATCTACCTACTCATGCGGCACTCTATCATCAATTCAGTCAGCTTTATCTTCGATGAAGTCAACAACTTCAAGTCCGAATCCCGACAATGCCGAATAACGCTTCGGTGAACTGAGCAGATGCATTTGGTGGATGCCTAGATCAGCAAGAATTTGCGAACCGACCCCCACATTTCGTGAAGCATTTGACGCCGACGCAGTCGGTTTGTGCTGTCCTTGATCCTGTGCCTCAAATTCTTTCACTTGTGCAATGATATCCTCAGGCGTTTGCTGACGACCAATAAGCACTAAAACACCATCGTTTTCGGCAATATATTGCATCGCCTTGGCAATCGGCCAGCTACGCTTCGCCGCGCGTTCAGTTGATAAAGTATCGTGCAAACTATCTTGCAAATGCACGCGCACGTTAGTTACCTTTTCGGCATTAATTTCGCCATGCACTAACGCATGATGAACTTGTTGATCGATTGAGTCTTGATACGTGATCATATTGAATTTGCCAAAACTGGTCGGCAACTGACACTGGGCTACACGGCGAATGGTTTTCTCGCGCACTGAGCGATACTCGATCAAGTCAGCAATAGTACCCACTTTAATATCGTGTGCTTCGGCAAACTTTTCTAGGTCCGCTCGGCGCGCCATGGTGCCGTCTTCATTAAGCACTTCGACAATCACTGCAGCAGGCTCATAGCCGGCTAGGCGCGCGAGATCACAACCGGCTTCCGTGTGCCCCGCACGGTTGAGTACACCGCCCTGCTTAGCTTTCAGCGGAAATATATGACCCGGCATTACCAAGTCTTCCGGCTGAGCATTACGTGCTACGGCTGCTTTCACTGTTTGTGCGCGGTCAGCTGCCGAAATACCTGTAGTCACACCCTCGGCGGCCTCAATGGATACCGTAAACGCAGTCGAGTATGGCGCATTGTTGCGATCAACCATCAACGGCAGGTTAAGTTGCTTACAACGTTCCTCGCTGAGGGTCAGGCAGATCAGTCCCCGACCATAGCGCGCCATGAAATTTATCGCTTCAGGGGTCACGCAGTCTGCTGCAAGAATAAGATCGCCCTCATTCTCGCGGTCCTCGTCATCCATTAGAATGACCATCTTACCTTGCTTGATATCTTCAATAATCTCTTCTGTCGAATGCAATGACATAATAGTTCCTACTTCATTGGCTGAGCGATCACGCGAATATCCTCGCCGACCATTCTGCGCTCAAGCACGTTAAATGAGAGCGCGTCATCGAGTTGAGTCAGTTCCTGCAACGCAATCATACTGCGTGCGTCACTGCCTAATACTTTGTTGGCTTGATAATAGACCAGTTCATTCACTAACTGAGCGTTAAAAAGAGCACCCGCTAACTGAGTTCCACACTCGGTCCATACCAAATTAATCTCACGCAATGCGAGTTCTTTCAGTGCGTCATGTAAGTCTACGCGACCCTGGCTATCTGCTTTAACAATAATCTCGTGACAATGGCGATGTCGAGAAGCAGGAGCTTCCGTAGTGCGGACGACAAATACAGGCGTTTCAACCTCAAATAGTCGCAAATCATCATGAATGCGGTTTTTCCCGTCAATAATCACACGCACGGGCTGCTTGAAAAATAATGGTTTTTCGATCCCGTCAGGCCACTGTTCAGGGCGTACATTCAGTCTCGGGTTATCCACCAGCACCGTATCCGCGCCAGTTAATATTGCGTCGGCTTGTGCACGCCATACCTGAACGTCAGCACGCGCTGCAGCACCGGTAATCCATTGACTCACTCCATTACTCAACGCCGTACGCCCATCAAGCGAGCTCGCGAGCTTAACCCGCACATAGGGTAATTGAGTCTGCATACGATGAATAAAACCAGGATTAAGCGCTCGCGCTGCAGTTTCAAATAAACCAACACGAACTTCGATATCAGCATCGTGTAATTTATGAATGCCACGACCTGATACAATCGGATTGGGATCTTGCATCGCGATAACCACGCGAGCTACTTCCGCATTAATCAATGCATCAACACAGGGCGGTGTGCGACCTTGGTGACTGCATGGCTCAAGCGTAACATAGGCGGTTGCATGTTTGGCTTGTGTGCCAGCCTGGCGTAACGCAAAGACCTCGGCGTGGGGTTCGCCCGCCTTCTGATGCCAACCTTCGCCAACGATACTGGCGTCTTTTACGATGACACAACCGACGGCAGGATTAGGTCCAGTCGTAAAGCGCCCTTTTCTTGCCAATTCCAAGGCGCGATGCATATAAAGATGGTCGCGCTTATCTTGTGCCAAACTAATCATTGAGCCGCGCGATCTCCTCGCCGAACTCTTTGATATCCTCAAAAGAGCGATAGACCGAAGCAAAACGAACGTATGCGACTTTATCGATTTGCTTAAGGTTATCCATCACCAGATTGCCAATAAAGTTAGAGGTAATCTCTCGCTCGCCGGTTGCACGGATACTGGATTTGATTTTATTGACCGCTTGTTCCATTTTTTCGAGACTGACCGGACGTTTTTCAAGCGCACGTAATAGCCCACTGCGAAGCTTATCTTCATTAAAAGGTTCACGCCCACCGTCTGTTTTAATTACACGGGGCATTACCAGTTCAGCAGTCTCAAATGTTGTAAAGCGCTCGCGACAATGGCTACATTCTCGGCGCCTGCGCACCGATGCACCGTCCCCTACTAACCGCGAATCGATGACCTTGGTATCTTGTGTTCCGCAGAATGGACAGTGCATAGCGCGCTCCTTTTCAAACGTTATTTATAAACTGGAAACTCGGCACATAACGTTTTGACATCGTTACGAACGCGATCAATCGTCTCTTCGTTATTAATGTCATCTAATACATCGCAAATCCAATTAGCTACTTGCTCAGCTTCTGCTTCCTTGAAGCCGCGACGCGTAATTGCAGGTGTACCTAGACGAAGACCGGAAGTAACGAACGGCGAACGCGGGTCATTCGGTACCGCATTTTTGTTGACCGTAATGTATGCACGACCTAATGCAGCATCGGCATCTTTACCCGTGATGTCTTTGTCGATTAAATCAACGAGGAACAAATGGTTCTGCGTGCCATTCGATACGATTTTATAACCACGTGCTTGCAGAGCTTTAACCATCGCATTAGCGTTCTTTAGCACTTGTTCTTGATACGCTTTAAATTCAGGCTCAAGGGCTTCTTTAAACGCCACCGCTTTCGCTGCGATAACGTGCATCAACGGACCACCTTGATTACCTGGGAATACCGCACTATTTAATTTCTTGTGCAGTTTCTCATCATCTTTGCCAGACAAGATCAGACCACTACGCGGACCTGCGAGGGTTTTATGTGTTGTCGTTGTTACTACGTCTGCGTAAGGAATTGGACTTGGGTATACACCTGCAGCAACCAGACCCGCTACGTGCGCCATATCTACCAACAAATAAGCACCCACTTCGTCAGCAATTTGTCTGAAACGCTGCCAATCAACAATACCCGAGTATGCAGAGAAACCAGCAACGATAACCTTCGGCTGATGCTCTTTAGCTAACTCTTCAACTTGGTTGTAATCGATTTCACCGGTTTCTTCTGAAATACCATATTGTACGGCATTGTAAAGCTTGCCCGAGAAGTTAACACCCGCACCGTGAGTCAGATGGCCACCGTGTGCCAAACTCATTCCCAAGAAGGTATCACCGGCTTCCATAAGTGCCATGAATGCAGCGGTGTTGGCTTGTGAGCCTGAATGCGGTTGTACGTTCGCGTATTTAGCACCAAACAATTCTTTAGCACGTGCAATCGCGAGGTCTTCAACTACGTCCACATATTCACAGCCGCCATAGTAACGCTTATGAGGATAACCCTCGGCGTATTTATTAGTTAACTGTGAGCCTTGTGCCTCTAGCACACGTGGGCTGGTATAGTTTTCTGAAGCAATCAGCTCAATGTGTTGTTCTTGACGCTCAACTTCCTGATTCATTGCTTGCCATAACTCCGCGTCAAACGCGGCAATTGTCTGATCTTTTTTCTGCATCTCGGACATCCATCAATTTCATTAGCCAAATTATGACGTGCAGTTTACCGCAAAATACCCCAAACTGCCTAGCAAACCGTCACATGCCGTTAAGAAAAAATTCGGCAACAAATTTGGGCATTTGCTGTATTTACCAGTAAACTAGGTCCTATTTTCAATCCAACAGTAGGAATGTTCGTCGCTATGGCGCAATATATCTATTCAATGTCGCGGGTGAGCAAAGTTGTTCCACCCAAAAAAACTATCTTAAAAGATATCTCATTATCGTTTTTCCCAGGCGCTAAGATCGGTGTTTTAGGTCTTAATGGTGCCGGTAAATCGACCTTGCTTCGCATTATGGCGGGTGTTGATACTGAATATGAGGGAGAAGCGCGTCCCTTAGCAGGAATTAACATTGGCTACCTTCCGCAGGAGCCACAGCTCGATGAAGAAAAGACCGTTAAGGAAACGGTGGAAGAAGCCGTCGCTGACGTTAAAGAGGCCTTTACTCGCTTAGATGAAGTCTATGCGGCCTACGCCGATGAGAATGCTGATTTTGATGCGTTGGCAAAAGAACAAGCTCAACTCGAGGCGCTGATTCAGGCCAAAGATGGTCACAACATCGAAAATATCCTTGACCGCGCCGCTGATGCACTGCGTTTGCCACAGTGGGACGCTAAAATCGGTAACCTATCAGGCGGTGAACGTCGCCGTGTTGCTATTTGTCGTCTGTTACTTTCCAAGCCCGACATGTTGCTGCTCGATGAGCCCACCAACCACTTGGATGCAGAGTCAGTCGCATGGCTAGAGCGCTTCTTACATGATTACACAGGCACCGTCGTTGCTATTACCCACGACCGTTATTTCTTAGACAACGTAGCAGGCTGGATCCTTGAACTTGACCGTGGTTATGGTATTCCATGGGAAGGCAACTACTCTTCTTGGTTGGAGCAAAAAGAGAAGCGTCTTGCACAAGAAGAACGTCAAGAGAAAGCTCGTCAACGCACCATCAAACAAGAACTTGAGTGGGTACGTACTAATCCGAAAGGTCGTCAGGCGAAAAGCAAAGCGCGTATGGCTCGCTTTGAAGAATTACAAAGTAGCGACTATCAAAAACGTAATGAAACCAATGAGCTATTTATTCCACCAGGTCCGCGCTTGGGTGATAAGGTCATTGAGGTTAACGGGATTAGCAAAGCCTACGAAGGGCGCCAGCTTATTGATAACTTGAGCTTTAGTGTCCCTAAAGGTGCTATCGTCGGTATCATTGGTCCGAACGGCGCGGGTAAATCCACCTTATTCCGTATGATCAGTGGCCAAGAACAGCCCGACAGTGGCTCAATTGAACTCGGTGATACCGTTGAATTAGCGAGCGTTGATCAGTTCCGCGACAGCATGGATGATAGCAAAACCGTATTCCAAGAAATTACCGATGGTAACGATATCCTGCGCATTGGTAACTTTGAGGTTCAAGGGCGCGCTTACGTCGGTCGCTTTAACTTTAAAGGCACCGACCAACAAAAACGTATCGGTGAGCTGTCGGGCGGTGAACGCAACCGCGTGCACCTTGCGAAACTGCTTAAAGCGGGCGGCAACGTCTTATTATTAGATGAACCCACCAACGATCTCGATGTTGAGACGTTACGAGCACTGGAAGAAGCCATCCTCGAGTTCCCAGGTTCAGCTTTGGTTATCTCGCACGACCGTTGGTTCTTAGACCGGATCGCCACCCATATTCTTGATTATCGCGATGAAGCTGAAGTGGTCTTCTACGAAGGTAACTACAGCGATTACGAAGCTTATATGAAAGAGAAGTTTGGCGAACAGGCAATGGAGCCACACCGCATTAAATATAAACCGATCGGTTAATCTTTTACTGCTTGCAACGGCGTTGGTATCCAACCAACGCCGTTATCTTTACAAAACCACTCGGCTTGTACACCAAAACAGTGAGCTAAGTTTTTTTCAGTCAACACCTCAAACGGCTCCCCGCTCTGCACTAATTCCCCATTGTGCATTAACAGTAAACTGTCACAAAAACGTGCTGCTAGCGCTAGATCGTGAATCGCCGCCAAAACCAGACCGTGCGTGCGAGCGTGATTATGCAACTGCTGCATAATGGTTAATTGATGCGCCACATCGAGACCACTGACGGGTTCATCACAAATAAGCAATTGTGGCTCCGACAACGTTGCCCGAGCTAGTAATGCGCGCTGTCGTTCCCCTCCCGATACTTGTGAAACTCGACGTTCCTTTAAAGTCAGTAGCGCATACTTTTCTAAATGCTTCATTAATTGTGAATGCGTGACCTGCGCCGACAGATTGACCAGCTCATCAATACGAATATCCCATTCAGGCGCTTCTGTCTGAGGCAAATACCCCAAGTACTTTTGTCGCTGACGATGCGATAAGCGCAACCAGTCCTGATGTTTTAATCGAATATGGCCCTTTAGTTGAGGTTCAACTGCGGCTATTCCGCGCAATAATGAGCTTTTTCCCGCACCATTAGCGCCAATAACACCAATCAGCTGATTGCTTGTTAGCTTCAGATTGATATGTTGCAAGCGTGGCCGAGAAATCCCGGCAAGATAAAGATCGTCAAGCTCAAGCATGGCTGTTTCGCTCTCGAACCAGTAGCACAATAAGCAGTGGCGCGCCGACTAACGCCGCTAATATGCCCACGGGTAATTCACGCGCGGTGCTCATTAGCTGTACTAGCGTATCAAAACTAATGAGTAAAAGAATTGCGGTCACTGGAGACAGCCACAGTACGTACTTCGGATGGTTAAATCCTAACAATCGTACTGCATGAGGTGCTAATAAACCAACAAATCCAATCACACCAACGGCTACGACCGATGCGGTCGTCAGTAGCGCCACAGCTAACAACATCCAATTGCGGTAGCGCGCCACATTGAACCCCATCGTCGCGACGGTCTCTTCAGACAATGTTAGCGCGTATAAAAAGCGACGTCCCAACCATACGATAGGAAACGCGAGCACAATGCCCGGTAGCGCCAGCATCACTGAGTGCCAACTTTTATTTGCCAAGCTTCCCATATGCCAAAAGGCCCATTCTTGGAATGCAAACGGATTCGGTGCGAGATAAAGCAACAATCCCATCGCTGCGCTACTCATGGTTGCAATCGCAACCCCTGCTAAAATCACTCGCGTAGGCGAGGCCCGTCGTCCAGCAAGCACCATCAGCAACGAGACACCGAGCAAACCGCCAACTAAAGCCAATGCCGGCAGCCCAAAGGAAAAGGCGGGTAACCAGCCAAAGTAAAGACACGCAATAGTCACTAAAGCAGCGCACCCGGATACACCCGTGATGCCCGGCTCAGCCAATGGGTTTCTAAGTAATAGCTGCATCACTGCGCCAGCAAGCCCAAGAGCACTAGCAATCAACCAGGTTAACAACGTTCGTGGAACACGGATATCCCAGATGATATCTTTCTCTAGTGCATTCGGCATCCACCAATTAATTGAGCTTCCCCCCACGGTGAGCTGTAGAGCGCTAAGTAAAATAACAATGGCAAACAGGATAATAAAACACTGTCTCTGATTCAGTTTCATAATTTTCCTTGAATAGCCTTCAAATAATCATCAGCAAACACCACTGGGCACGAGGAAAGTCGTGGAGGAATTTGTTGAGTCGGTGTTTTTTCTAAGTGTTCTTGCAGTAAGGGGTGGTAGAGCCACTCATTTGCAAGAGCGTAATGAGCCCGGCTAAACCCCTCTAGCAAATAACGATCCGGCGTAAGCTTTATCACTTCTTCTAGGGTTAAGGAGACCAGGTTGTCTCCAAAAGGCGCGGCTAAGTTTTTCCAGTGCATCGCACTAATTAATTCATCAGCCCAACTCGCCGTTCCCCAACTAAACTGATTGGGCATCAATATAATAACCTTCTGTGCAACCTGTTGTGCTTGCTTAATCGCTTGTTCTAACTGCTGTTGATGAGCACGTGCATGAGGGGCTAACTGAGCATATTGGCTCAGTTGTGTCACCCACTCATCATATCGCGCAAGACTGGAAGGCTGGGGCAAAACCTCGACTTCAGTATACTGACGTAATAACCGAATCAATTTAGGATTATTGTACTCTGTTGCAAACACGCGATCGGGCTGTAACCTTAAAATATTCTCTAAACGCCCAAAGTGGGCACGGTGCTTCTCATTGATTAATGTCTCATCGAGCCCCGTAATCCCAACCACCTGCTCGGGTGCCCAGTCGATTAGCAAATAATCGAGGCACTGATTTAAACTGACCCAGCGAGAAGAAGCCTCCGCCGCAACCGAGAACACGAGAAACAGGCATGCGACCAGCCCTTTAAATCGCATCGAGCGCTTCCTGCAGGTTCTTAACGGGTGTCACTTGCATCCCTTCAATCGCCTGCTTAGGGGCATTACCATGTGGGACGATTGCACGTTTAAAACCGTGCTTTGCCGCTTCATTCAAACGCTCTTGTCCGTTCGGCACCGGTCGTATTTCACCGGCGAGCCCAACCTCTCCCAGAATAATTAACTCGCGTGCTAAAGGTTCGCCTTTAAAACTCGATACGATGGCAAGCATCAGCGCCAAGTCAGCCGATGTCTCAGACACTTTTACCCCACCAACCACATTAACAAACACATCTTGATCAGAGACATGCAGTCCGCCGTGCCGGTGTAATACAGCTAATAGCAAAGCAAGTCGAGTCGCTTCTAAACCCACGGCTACGCGGCGCGGGTTAGCTAATGCGGAGTAATCTACCAAAGCTTGAATTTCGACGAGTAATGGTCGAGTCCCTTCCCAAATAACCGTTACTACCGAACCATTGCCTTGCTCTTCACCGCGCTGCAGGAAAATGGCTGATGGGTTAGAAACTTCTTTTAACCCACTGCCTGTCATGGCAAAGACGCCCAACTCATTCACCGCGCCAAAACGATTTTTAGTACCGCGTAACGTACGGTAACGGCTATCTGACGAGCCATCTAAAATGACCGAGCAATCAATACAATGTTCCAGAACCTTAGGTCCTGCCAACGAACCATCTTTGGTAACATGCCCTACCATAATAATGGCAACACCTTTCTGTTTAGCATACCGCGTTAAAAACGCCGCTGACTCGCGTACCTGTGACACGCTGCCCGGCGCAGACGCAATGTCATCTAAATGCATGACCTGTATTGAGTCAATCACCATCAACTGAGGCTTTTCTTGGTCGGCAAGCTGACAAATCGTTTCGACCGACGTTTCGGCAAGCATTCTTAACTTATCCATAGGCAAGCCAAGTCGTTTTGCCCGCATAGCGACCTGCTGCAACGACTCCTCACCGGTGACGTATAAGGCCTTCATTCCCCCCGCCAGGCGGCATAGGGTTTGCAATAGCAAGGTACTCTTTCCCGCTCCCGGAGAACCACCGATCAATATGGCCGATCCCGGTACGACACCACCTCCCAAGACGCGGTCAAACTCCTTAAAAGTAGAACTAAAGCGCGGAACCTCTTCCAAAGAAACTTCATTTAACGTCGTAACCTTAGCTTGAGTGACTCCCGCGAATCCACTGCGTGTTGCAGAGACAGCTCCTTTAGTATTGCCCAAACGCACCTCGGATACGGTATTCCATGCTTTACATTCACTGCACTGACCTACCCACCGGGGGAAGTCAGCACCGCATTCGGTACACACGTACGCTGTTTTTGTCTTTGCCATGTCACTGCTCTCGTTCTATGATGCTCTCAGTTAAGCTCATCATTATAAATATAAAAGAGAAGAATGCCGAACCTACAATTATCACCGCTAATCGACCAACTTAAACTTGTTGCTTTGGATGACGACTTTGAGAAACACTTTAATTTGCTGACGTCAACGTTGGACGGACCTAGTAAATTCAAAGTAAGAGCGGAAGTACGTCGTTTAACGCGAGCATGCCCACGCACGGTCGATTTACGCAAACGGGTGGATGGCGATTGTAGGCGCATAGAACACCGCGGACGGGTGCATTACTTAGATGAGGTTGCTCGAGACATTTTTGAGCGAGGTCTTAGAGACTACAATGGTGTTTTTACGCAAGACACCTATGAACGAATCATGCAGGCCGAGAATAACTATCGTGTTATGTATGAGCAACAAAAAGCCGCGCAAGCTGAGAGTGCTGAAGACGATACGTTTGACGATGAAAGCGCATTTGAATTATTCAAGTTAGGCTTTTATCCCTATCGCGATGAAGAGCGCATGAATTATACGGTGGAGGTTCATATTGAGCTGGAAGGCGCTTCCGCTTGCCGCGCCATTACCAACAACATTTCTCAAGGTGGCTTAAGAATTCGAGTCGATCGCAGCCAGATGCAATTGCAAGTGGGACAACAGGCAAACATCTATTTCACTGGATTTGCGAAAGAGTTCACCATTGATCCGCAATTACCGATTCGTTACGAAATAGCACGAATAAGCGAAGAAAACCAACGTACGTACATCTCCCTTAAGCGCGCCGACGGCGACTTAAATAAGGACTTTGACGCATTCATTACTCGATTCATTAGTGGCTATAAACGCCGTTATCGGGTTAACACCGACAATACTGAAATTGCACTTCTCAATAAAGCTCATGAACAGTTCTACTTGCCTCGCATGCGACGTCTAACACTGTATTTGCAGCGCCACTCAAAAGAGCTTTCATGTAAGTATGTACTGACAACCTACAATAACGAAAGTACCCTAGCTCATTGGTATAACGAAACCAACGAACTCGCAATTGGACCGATATTCAACAAACGCCGTAGCCAATACATGATTAAAAAGCTCGAGCGTAACGAGTCCTGTGAACTGACGCTACTTACGTTTAATATTGTCGCTAAGGGCAAGGTCTACTTTTATTCTGCGCTGGTCGAAGAACTCAAGAAAATAGAATTGTGGGACACATTTGCTAGTTTTGCCGTACAAAAATCATCTTTTCAGGCGTTTCGGCTTAGTCTTTCCCCAGTCAATCACAAGCAGGCGTGGCGACCTCAGGCTGTGCCACAACATATCAATTTGCCCTCAAGGGAGCAGCCATTCACCGAATCCGTGCAACACGCTTTATCAGAAATAGACTATGTCGCAACTCTTGATGATGTCACTGATCTCATCAAGCCCTTTTGCGGACTCAGCTACAATAAAGATGAACTCGCCAAATTACGTGCATTTGTTCATCCCCCATCTCCACCACAACGTTCTCAAGCTATCAAACTAGAATTCGTTAACCTCCGCAGTGAACAGCGCTACCATTTGCGCAGTCGCTGTCGTGTTCGCAGCGGTTCATTTAGTCGAGACGGGTTGGTGCTAGATATTTCCGCACACGGTTTACGCATCCAAGTCGACGAGCCTATCCCAGGTGCAAATCGCTCAGAAATGCAGGTGAGTTTTACGCAGCTCTTGCAACACCATAAAAACGAACCACTCACAGACGTTCAGTATCAGATAGTCAATGTTGATAAGTCACGAACCGCATTTAACCTAAAGCTGTCCGAGCAACCTGCATCTCAAGCAGCCGCTCAGTTTCTTACTCGATTCATACAGCAAAGAGAAGAACGGCTTCCGAAAATATATGAAAATAACTCGTTAAAAGGTTTTGAGCTAGGCTTGCGAAACCTTTACTGCGACGCTGCCAGCGCTGTTCCTTTGTTTTTTTATCAAACGAAAACTAACGAGGACTTTCTTGGACGCATTGGTGTACCACCTGTGATTTCAGATTGGAGTCGCTTGCTGCAGATGCCTAATTCGCTATTACCCAAGGCGACATTGCCCACATTGCTAAACACCAGTGGATTATTAGATAAATGGAAATCATGGTTGATGAGCGCAGATAAAAGCGAACGTCCCATGAACCAGTTGCTACTTTTTCAACTCGGTTGGGATGACCAAAATAAACGCACCGTATCTGTATTAGCCTTCGATGTTGAAACTGTGACACTAGATGATATTGAGCATCACGTGATTCAAGCGTTACTCAACGATACCATCATCGCCGTAAACCTCGAATTAAGCCGCACGGGACGTCCCGATCGACAATTCATTGAAGCAGAAATGCAGTATTTATCGGCGTACGCACAATATAAAGTTGATCGCGTCGAGCGCCAGCTAGATAGTGTACTCGGCGTTGCCGATAGCTTTAGCGTTACGCCATTATTGACTCAAAGTTTGGAACTGTCCGAGTCGCTACAAGCCGTCGCTGCTAAGCGGTTAGAACAGTGGCTGTCAGCGACAAATTAAAATCTTTTTTCCAGTTCCGGAATAATGAGTGCTAAATCTGGCTGATCAATGGTGACATCAGCTATCTCTTGAAGTAACGGTTTGGCGCAAAATGCGATACCGAGGTCGGCAGCACGTAACATCCATTGATCGTTTGCGCCGTCACCAACGGCAACCACCGGCACATCTTCTGGCAATTGCTGACGCAACATTTGCAATATCTCAGCCTTTTTTTGGCCATCGACGATAGCGCCTAATACGCGGCCCGTTAGCCTGTTATCGCTCATTTCAAGTTCATTAGCAATGTGTAAATCCAACCCTAATTCACCGGCAACTTTTGCAGAGAACCAAGTAAAACCGCCTGAGACTACAACACAGTACCAGTTTTTTAGTTTACAGAAATCAATCAGCTGTTGTGCTCCTTGAGTTAAAGGGATCGGATTAAATAGCGAGTCAAACAACGAAACATCCACTCCCTCCAATAGGGAAACACGCTGCTTCAAGCTTGCCGCGAAATCAATCTCACCCCGCATAGCTTGTTCAGTAATTGCCGCAACAGCATCACGCTGCCCTAGCAAATGAGCTATTTCATCGATACACTCAATTGAAATCAGGGTCGAGTCCATATCAAAGACAATCAACCCAGAATGGTTTAGCATAAGGTTTCCTTATCCGCACGCATAGGTAACTCAGAGTGAAGCAAAACGCACTGCCCAAATACACCTTAAACGAGCTAATTAACCGTGTTTCAACGGCTAAATTACAACGTTTAACTCGGGTCGCATTCAAGCGCCTACTGCGCTTTATGGCAGCTGCTGCGCTTCTCACACTCATGTACAGTATCTGGAATATTGCCACGAACCAGGCACAACAACAACTTGAACAAAATACACGAGAGCACTTAAATTGGGTGCTGAGTCAGACCGCGGCTGGCAGTCAAGTTTTTCTAACTAATGGCAACCAAGAAGGTTTGCAGCAACTTATCATTCGTCTCAACGAACAGCCCGGAGTGCTGGCAGTAACGCTACGTGATGCTGCCGGCATCAATCAGTTCAGCGTGGGTCAAACTAGCTCTATTATTGACTACCCGAGCACGCTACCTGAACCCTGGGTACTTATTCATCCCATCGGCGATGAGTTTGATGATCAAGGCTATTTACAGGTGACTTTTGACAAGAATCAGATCTTACATGCTAACGAAAAAACGCTATTAGGACTCACCTCACAAGGCAAGACATTACTTTTGCTGGCTCTTATTACGGGCGGATTAATCGTGCTTGGATTTAATCGAATACGCGATAGACGCTGGGTTAAAAAACAGAAACAAAAACACTTCAGTTAAACAGTGCGGTGCTATTTTTCCAGAGCACTGGCGATATCGCCTCAGTGGAGGTTTCTAATAGCTTAGCCAAACTCTCTAGCACCTGCGCGACCCTTTTAGGTTCGTTGCGCCGACCTTGATATCCGCACAAAGGCATATCGGGCGCATCCGTTTCGAGCACTAAATGCTCCACGCCAATACGTTGAATAGCATCTCGAGTCTTCTTGGCTCTCTCATAGGTAATCGTACCGCCGATGCCGAGTTTAAACCCTTGATCCACCCACGCCGCAGCTTGTTCATAACTGCCAGAAAAAGCATGTACCACGCCGTGCTCAACCCGTTTCTCTCGAACGGATTTAAGCAGCTCATCTAAAGTTTTTCGATGATGCAATATAACCGGAAGTTGGTAGTTTTTTGCTAATACGAGTTGCTGATCTAACAACGCTTTTTGTAATTTTGGCTGTTCACAGGTGGCATCTAACCCAATTTCACCAATCGCCTGGCATCGCGCACGAGCGGAGTCTGATAAAGACTCAAAACAACTCGCCAGTGCGTTGATATGAGTCGATTGATGCTGATGGATAAAGTAAGGATGTAACCCAAGAGAGAAACGAAATGCAGGTGAGAAGTCATCACATAGTTTGATTAAGTTCGACCATTGTTGCTCGGTTATACCGAGCAACATAAAACGCTCAACTCCCACCCTTTGAGCCCCAGCGACAACCTGAGAACGATCCTTATCAAAAGCAGAAAAGTCCAAGTGGCAATGGGTGTCGTACAAACGCATGTTCGTTAATGCTCTCGCGTGTGACTAAAGGTGATATCCGGATAACGCTCTTCCGCTAAGCTCAAGTTGACCATGGTCGGCGCGATGTACGTTAAATTATCACCGCCATCAAGCGCCAAGTTAGCCTCGGCTTTGCGGCGAAATTCGTCTACTTTTCGCTCATCACCTGACACCCAGCGTGCTGTAGCAACATTAATGTTTTCGTACATCGCATCCACTTTATACTCAGTTTTAAGTCGATGTACAACAACATCAAATTGCAGAACACCCACCGCACCGACGATAAGATCATTGCTGATTAAGGGGCGAAATACCTGTACCGCACCTTCTTCCGATAGTTGTACCAAACCTTTTAACAACTGCTTCTGTTTGAGCGGATCTTTTAATCGAATACGACGGAACAACTCTGGAGCAAAGTTTGGAATACCACTAAATTTAAAATCAGAACCACTCGTGAACGTATCACCAATCTGAATCGTGCCATGGTTATGCAGACCAATGATATCGCCGGGATAAGCCTCCTCGACATGAGCACGGTCACCGGCTAAAAATGTAAGCGCATCACTGATACGCACATCTTTACCTGTACGTACCTGCTTCATCTTCATGCCTTTTTCATACTTACCCGAGACAATTCGCAAGAAAGCGACACGATCTCGATGGCGAGGATCCATATTCGCCTGAATTTTAAATACAAATCCAGAGAAATTTGCGTTATCAGCCGTCACGGCTTCGCCTTCATCTGTTTCGCGAGCCTGCGGTTTGGGAGCCCACTCCACCAATCCATCTAACATATGGTCAACACCAAAATTACCAAGCGCTGTACCAAAGAATACAGGGGTGAGCTCTCCTGCTAAAAACATTTCTTTATCAAACGGGTTCGACGCACCATTCACTAACTCAATTTGCTCGCGTAACTCGTCTGCCCATACACCTAAACGCTTGTCGAGCTCTGGATTATCAATACCTTTAATAATATCAACATCTTGAATGGTGTGGCCCTGTCCCGTTTTATATAGGATCGTTTCATCTCGCAATAAATGATAAACGCCTTTAAAGTTCTTACCTGAGCCAATGGGCCATGTAATCGGCGCGCACATAATCTTAAGAACGTCCTCGACCTCATCTAATAATTCCAAGGGATCGCGAATATCACGGTCAAGTTTGTTCATAAAAGTAATAATCGGCGTATCACGTAATCGAGTAACTTCCATTAACTTGATAGTACGATCCTCGACACCTTTAGCCCCGTCTATCACCATCAAGCAGGAATCAACGGCGGTGAGCGTCCGATAAGTATCCTCTGAAAAGTCCTCGTGACCTGGTGTATCCAACAAATTTACCAGTGAGTCGTTGTATGGAAACTGCATAACGGACGTGGTCACGGAAATGCCGCGCTCCTGTTCCATTTCCATCCAGTCAGATTTCGCGTGCTGACCCGATTTCTTACCTTTCACAGTGCCTGCTTTTTGGATCTGTTGACCATGCAAGAGCACTTTTTCTGTGATGGTGGTTTTACCAGCATCCGGGTGAGAAATAATGGCAAAGGTACGACGTTTATCTACCTCTTGCTTAATTTGTTTCGCGACACTCACATCTGACATTTAACTTTCTCGCATATCGGCCGATTTAAAGGGAGTATTTTCGCTGATTTAAGCGTTAGAAACAATGCCGAGAGGCGACTCAGAGTTTACAGTTTTTTCACTAAGCCAAGACAAATGTCTTAGTGAGGCGCTTAATCGTCTGTTATAGAATTTTAAAAGTCATTCCAAATAAAGTGAAACGCCCATGAGATTCAATATTCGCGCTAAAGTATTTATTTTGGCACTCGTACCACCCGCATTGATTGCCATCTTCCTAACTTGGTTTAACTTTCAGCAATCGAATAACATCGGCGACGCTGCGGTTGATCAATTTACCGAACAAATGCAAAAAGACGCGCGTAATTCATTGTCAAACTATCTCGCCTTAGCTCGCTCCTCCATAAAACACTTAGTTAATGATCCATCCCTAGGCACATTGGCAGAACGACAAGCGCGGGCCAAGCAAATTATCGAGCAACTGCGCTTTGATGACTCGGGTGATACCGGGTATCTATTCGTCTATGACTCGGACGGAATCAATGTAGTACACGGCGTTAACCCATCACTGAATGGACGCGATTTGTATGACTTTCAGGATCCAAATGGCGTTTACCTTATTCGTGACTTAATTAAAGCAGCGAAAAACGGAGGAGGCTATGTCGCTTACGATTGGCAGAATAACAGTAAGCGTGTAGCGCCTAAGCTCGGCTACGCGGAGTACATTGAAGCTTGGGATTGGGTTATCGGAACAGGATTCTGGGTTGAAGGTCTACAGCAACGCGCAGCAGCACTCGAGGGTAATGTTCAGAAATCTATCGCTGAGGCGCTTTGGCAAACCTTGTTAGCTAGCATTATTGCACTATTAATTACCGCGTTTATCGCCCTGGCCGTAGTCCGTAGTATCACCCGACCACTCGCCAAAGCATTGGCAGCGATGGATGAAATAGCCACAGGTGATGGTGACTTAACACGTCGCTTAGCAACGGATAGCCATGATGAGCTCGCTGATCTAGGCGCTGCATTTAATCGTTTCGGTGATCAAGTCTCTGATTTAATAGTGCGCGTCCGCGAATCTGCGTCCATGGTGAATGACTCGACACAACAATTATCAAGTGTGCTTCAACAAGCTCAGGACGGTGTTGGCGAACAACAGTTAGAAAGTGAACAGGTGGCGACCGCTATCAATGAGCTCGCCGCCGCCTCTCAGCAAGTTGCGGCAAGCGCATCTGAAGCATCTGGAGCGGCTGAAAACGCAGAAAAACTCGTTTACGACGCCTCAAGCTTGTTAAAGCAAGCCGTCAACGTTATTCACGGATTGGCGGATAAAGTCGAACGCGGCAGTCATTCGGTAGACAATCTTGCAAATCAGTCGGCTCAAATTGGCGGTGTGCTCGATGTGATCCGCTCCATAGCCGATCAAACCAATTTATTGGCACTCAACGCCGCTATCGAATCGGCTCGCGCAGGCGAAGCTGGAAGGGGTTTTGCTGTGGTCGCGGATGAAGTAAGAACACTGGCTAAACGTACCCAAGACAGTACTCACGAAATTGAGCAGATGATTGATCAACTGCAATTAAGCAGTGACGAAGTGTCTGATGTCATGGGGGCGATACGAGAAGGCAGCAGTCAAAGCGTTGAGCGCGCGGGCGAAGTAGAACAATCGCTTAAACAAGTGTTAGACGCGGTGAACACCATCAACTCACAGAACGCTCAAATCGCTACGGCCGCTGAAGAACAAACTTCAGTATCACAAACTATCGACCAAAATATGTCCACGATCGTTGAAATTGCAGAGCGAACCGCAAAAGGTACGCGCGAAGCAGGCGATACCATGGGTGAGCTAACCGATACCGCACAGCGCCTCGAACAATTGGTCAAGCGTTACAAAGTCGATTAAGTAAACATGTTGACGCCACTCTCCGTGGCGTCAACTGCCAACCAATGGGCTAGCGTTTGCCCTAAATCAGCAAAGCTTTGACGCTGACCCAAACAACGGCCCTTCAAACGAGGACTGTAACAGAGCAAAGGCACAAACTCGCGGGTATGATCACTGCCAGGCGATGTCGGATCGCAACCGTGATCCGCTGTCAGTACCAGTAAGTCATCAGGTAGCATCGCCTGTATAAGCTCAGCTAACTTTTTATCAAAATCTTCGAGCTCACGCGCATAGCCTTCAACATCCCGTCGATGACCGTAAAGCGTGTCAAAAGCGACCAGGTTAGTAAAAATTAAGCATTTGTCTTGTTGTTTAGTTTGCATCAATTCCAATGTCTTATCGACTAAACTCGCTGTATCATTGGCTTTATAACTTGCGCTGATACCTCGACCAGCAAAAATATCGCTGATCTTACCCACCCCATGCACTTCACCTCCGTGGGAAATCACGTGATCCAATAAGGTTTTCCCGTGCGGCGGCGTCGCGTAGTCTCTACGATTACTTGTGCGAACGAAACCTTGGTTGGAATCTTCGACAAAGGGGCGCGCTATGACACGACCGATGTTGTATTCATCAACTAAATCGCGAGCAATTTCACACACCTGATATAAACGGTCTAAGCCAAAAAATTCCTCATCAGCTGCGATTTGAAAAACCGAATCAGCTGACGTGTAAACAATCGGCTTTCCAGTGGCCTGATGCGCCTTGCCGAATTGTTCAATGATTTGCGTACCCGAAGCATGGCAATTGCCTAAAACCCCATTCAGTCCAGCGCGTTGACATAATTCAGTTAATAACGTTTCGGGAAAGCTGTGTTCTCGCTTTAAAAAGTAACCCCAGTCATAATTGACAGGTAATCCCATTAGCTCCCAATGACCTGACGGCGTATCTTTCCCAGATGAGCGCTCTGCAGCCCATCCGTAGCAACCCGTGATGTCGCTCTTGAGTTCGACAAGCTGTTTACCTGTTGCACCATAGTGAGCGTGCCAAAGTCCAAGTTTGGCCATATTAGGGACACGCAACGGCCGGTCATTTTTGAAGCAGTGTTCCGCTATATGACCCAGCGTATCCGCGCCCTCATCGCCAAATAGGTGGGCATCAGGAGCCGCACCTAAGCCAAAGGAATCGAGTACCACAACAATTGCTCGTTTCATACAAATTATTCCTGCAAACTCGCATAAATTACCTCGGTCAACTGAGGCTTTTGACTATCAATTTTGATGGTATCTATTACTTGGTTAGCTGCTCGCTGCCAGTCACTTTCATTGGCTGCGTGAACCACAGCTAAAGGCTGTCCCTTTTCAACAGCTGCACCGAGTTCTGCAATTTCTGAAATGCCAACACTATAGTCCAATTTATCAGTGGAAGTTAAGCGTCCCCCACCCAGGCTCACTACGGCATTACCTAAGTCCCGTGCATGAATTTGCGTAATATAACCGTTTTGCTGAGCGAGCACCGGTTTTATCACCTCTGCTTGCGGCAAGTAATCCTCCATACGTTCAATCAAATCATGAGGTCCGCCTAACGTATGTACCATTTTCTCGAATACTTCCAGCGCTTTACCTGACTCTAGCACCCTATTGACACTCTCCTTCGCGCTGTCCGAATTATCTGCAAGGCCCCCAGCTAACAACGCCTCTACCGCAAGCGCCACCGTCACTTGGTGCAAACGGTTGGGGCGATTATTACCTGAGAGGTAATCTATCGCACTTTTGACTTCAATCGCGTTACCGGCGCATGGCGCTAACGGCTGATTCATATCAGTGATTACCGCTCGCGTCGGCACCCCCAACTGCGAGCCAACGCGGACTAGCGTATCAGCTAACTCTCGTGCCTTTTGCTCATTATCCATAAAAGCACCGCTACCCGCTTTTACGTCAAGCACTAAACCATCCAAACCCTCGGCAAGCTTTTTTGATAAAATCGACGCAGTGATAAGGGGAAGCGACTCTACCGTAGACGTAACATCCCGAGTCGCATAAAACCGCTTATCGGCGGGAGCAAGTGACCCTGTTTGACCAATTATGGCGACTCCAACATCGTGGACAGCACGGCGGAAAAGGTCATTGGTCGGATGAGTTTGATAACCAGGTATCGAATCAAACTTATCGAGCGTTCCCCCGGTATGCCCTAACCCGCGCCCCGAAATCATAGGAACATAGCCACCACAAGCGGCGATGATGGGTCCTAACATGAGACTCACGTTGTCACCAACGCCCCCCGTAGAATGCTTATCCAGCACTGGACCATCTAGGTTTAGCGAGTGCCAGTTGAGCACATCCCCAGAATCTCGCATATAGCGCGTGAGAAGGCGGGTTTCACGCTCAGACATACCATTTAAGAAAATCGCCATTGCCATCGCTGCGATCTGTGACTCGCTCACAGTCTCGTCGGTAATACCTTTAATGAACGCGGCAAGTGAGGCTTCATCGAGCTCACCTCCATCACGCTTAACGCGAATAATTTCTCGTGTAAGCGACATCGTTATCTCCTAGCTGTGTTCGATCAAATCTGTAAGTAGACTACTGGCTCCCAAGCGAAAGAATTTAGGGCATAGATATTCAGAGCCTAAAATACTTTCAGCTAGCGCAAAATATTCAACAGCGTCAGCCAGTGTGCGGATCCCCCCCGCGGCTTTAAATCCACATGCAGGATTATCCGTTGCTATGACGTGAAGCATTTCCTTAGCCGCCATTAGCGTCGCGTTGATAGGCACTTTCCCTGTCGATGTTTTGATAAAATCAGCACCATTAGCAATGCTCAACTGGCTTGCAAGGCGTATTTGCGCTGCGGTTTGTAGTTCACCGCTTTCAATAATAACCTTGAGTAAGGTAGTATCACCGCACGCGTCTTTCACGCTACCAACAAGCTGTTCGCACACTTTTTTATCACCCGCCAACAACGCGTGATACGGCAGTACAACATCAATCTCATCAGCACCTGCAGCAAGCGCTCGTTGGGTTTCTTCAACCGCTCGTACAACGTCAGTACTCCCTTGAGGGAAATTGGTTACAGTAGCAACCGGTACGGTCGGTCCGACTTGAGCATTCAACGCTCGTTTTGCAGTCGTGACGTGCTCAGGAAAAACACAAATAGCTGCCACTTGATGCTCGTGATACCGCGCTTTTGCACATAGTGCTTCAATCATTTCAGGCGTATCTTGATTGCCCAATGACGTTAAATCCATGCACCGAAATGCCAACGCTGCCTGCTGATTCATAATAACCTCTTAGCTTATTTCTCTACGCATTACCAAGGCATCCTCTCGCCCCGAATCTGATGCGTAATAATTAGGTCGACGACCTACAATCGAAAAACCCGCCTGCTGATAAACATGTATCGCCGACGCATTCGATTCTCTAACTTCTAAAAACATCAATGCGTTATGTTTATCGGCATAATTTAGAATATCGTTCAGTAAAAACTTACCAAAACCTCTTCCTTGGTACCTCGGATCGATAGCGATGTTATGCAATGTCAGTTCATCTGCGACTAACTGTGTATTTGCAAATCCCACAATGCGCTTGTCCACCGAGATCGACCACCAAAGTGTGCCTGCACTCAAGGGCTGAAAAAATACAATTTCCGACCATGGGTAAGCGTGTGCTCGTTTTTCAATGTCAAACAGCACCGAGGAGGGTTCAGTGAGCGTTACCTCTATTTTTGACATTGTTGAATCGTGCGCCAGAGTGCCTTTTTTGCCGCGGGCGTCCTAATTTTTGAATTGACCTCATCTACGGAAATGACTAAATCAGCTTGTAGCGGAGGCTTTACTGCGGTGGGTCGCGTATCAAATAAAATTATTAGGTCTCGCAGCCATCTTGGCAATTGTACTGGAAGTGGTTGTGCGGAATTCAAGTATAATGAGCCAACGCGATACCAATGTATTCGCTCGTCGCTTGGTACCCGAGCTGACTGTGGCTTCAGCGTCCAGCGAGGGATCCCCATTTTATCGAGCACTTGAGACTGTTGTTTTGATAATTTCATCAGCTTTAGTTCCGCATAATTTACTACGCAGTTTAAAGCAGAGCGCTTAGATATGCTAGGTAAGAAAGGAAGCAGTGGCAGGGGCGGAGGGATTCGAACCCCCAACCGTCGGTTTTGGAGACCGCTGTTCTACCAATTGGAACTACGCCCCTACTGCAAGCGAGAATTATACTGACCTTATTGAAGGTAGCAAGCATAAACTGCCATCATAGCCACCGATCGCTGTTTATTTAATCAGATGACAAATCAAAGACCTTTTCTACCGTGTCCTCGACCAGTCTCGATACGTCGCGCTCAGACAGTTTAAAAGTCATCATTACGTTTTCTCTGAATACTTTCCAGTCTCTATCGCCGGCAATACTGCGGGTTTGCTTATCAATCGCATAACGCGCCAATCGATGAATCGCCATCAACTCGTCAATCGTCGATTTATGGCCGTCAAATTCAGTTAAAGCATCCGGCTCATAATAAAAATAGAACATCTTCACTAAGGTAGCGGGTAGTTGCCAATACTGAGCCAGCACGGCACTGGCAACAGCATGAGAAACGTTCAATGATGCTTCTTCCTTTACTGCGATCTCGCGCCAACCTAATCGGTCAGATTGTTTAACAAACGCGTCGTAGCCATCAAAATTTAAATATAACAGGGGTACTCCCGCGCCTTGGAATAAGCCAAACTGATAAGCATAATGTGCGAGTGATTCCCGCTTTAATAACCGAGCAACCACCATACATGCTTGCGCAGTCCATTCGTTGTAGCGCCAATAGTCTGCCAAAAAACCATGACTAATTAAGGATGCTTTAAGTGAAGCGGCCCTAATCAGTGGCATTAACTGGTTGATGCCGAGTATCATGACGGCATGCTTAATCGATTCCACTTTATGAACGGGTCGATAAGCAGATGAGTTAACGACGCTTAAAACTTGGGCAGAAAGACTAATATCTTTTGTTATCAGCTCTGCCATCTTCTCAATACTAGGTTCGTCTTGCTCAACTTCTCGCTTCAACGCGGCAAGGGTTTCAGAACGCGGCGGAAGCGTCATGCGCATAATTTGCTGTCTTTGCTCAGAACTTAAAGCAACCGGCATTTAATAAATCTCCTCAACAAGAGTTTACTTTGCAGAGATCAACGTGCGATTATTTTTCGTAGTTAACCGCATGAAAAAAAACATTATGTCCACCCGCATCAAGAAACAATTTAAATATCTCTTAGCACTGTGCGCCCTGCTTATTTGTACTCATCTTCAAGCGAAGGTGGATGTGGCGTTCGACGGTGTCGAAGGCAGGCTGCTAGACAATATCAAAAGTTACGTGCAAATTGCCAACTTAAATCAAGATAAAGACTATCGTGCTTTTCAAATTCGCTTTCTGTTTAAGCGGGCAGAAGACGAAATTCGCACCGCTCTTGAGCCATTCGGTTATTATAACGTAGAAATAAAGAGTCAGCTCGACTCAACTGAATCGGGCTGGCAAGCGCGCTACTCGATAGCCTTAAATGATCCTGTTCGTATCGCTAGGGTTAACTGGAAACTTAAAGGGGATGCTGAAGACGATAAAGTATTTCGTTCGATGTTGTCACAATCACCGTTAAAACAGGGGGCTGTATTTGAACATGCACCTTACGAACAAATAAAGACCCAATTACTCAGTCTCGCGGCACAACGAGGTTATCGCGATGCCGAATGGGAAAAAGCCAATGTACGAGTTGATATCGAGACTAATACGGCTGTCATTGATGCCATTTTTAGCAGCGGCGAACGCTATCACTTTGGCGATATTGAGTTCAACTCGGAGTACATCAGTGAGGACTTACTTCAGCGCTACCCTCGGTTTGAAAAAAGCGAAGCATTCAATACAAGTAGCTTGAGTGATTTACAAGTTAATCTATCTGAAAGCGGCTATTTTGAAACAGTGCAAGTAAATGCATTATGGGATCAAGCTGCCAAAAACCAGGTTCCAATTCAAGTCGATACGATACCCAACCAACGCAGTCATTATCGCTTTGGTTTAGGGTATGGTACGGATACCGGCGCGCGTATCAGTGCAGGCTTTGATCGTCGCTGGATTAATTCCAGAGGACACCTATTTAAAAGCCAACTACAGCTGTCACAATTTGAAAGTCGGCTTACTGCGTTATATCAGATTCCAGGACCGCGCCCGCAAACGGACTCCTATCAATTCCGCTCTCAGCTCGCTGACAAGACAACAGATAGCCAAGAAAGCCAGCTTATTAAAATTGGCGCAGCAGAAATTCGAGCGTTCAACCACTGGCAATACGATATCGGCGCGTTCTGGTTGAACGAAGATTTTGAGATTGGTGAGCAACGAGGGAATGCTCAGCTCCTTGTTCCTACTGTTGAGTGGCGATTTCTCTCGGCTGATGAGCGAATTAATATTAACCGAGGTTGGCGAGCTAATTTCAGTATTCAGACAGCTTCACGTGACTTACTTTCGGAAGCAGATTTGATTCGTGGACGATTTGAACTTAAATCCGTGGTTCCTTTACTCGATGGTTGGCGTTTGTTAGCCCGCGCCGAAGTTGGCGCGATGTACACCGATAGCTTTGAAGCGATTCCCCCTTCCTTACGCTTCTTTGCGGGTGGCGATCAAAGTGTACGAGGTTATGCTTATGAACAACTCGGACCGGAAGACGGTTCTGGCGATGTTATCGGTGGGCGCTACTTAGCCGTAGCCAGTGCTGAGATTGACTATCGCTTTGCAGAAAACTGGCGGATCGCAGCATTTACCGATATTGGTAATGCGATGTTAGAGCCCAATCAACCACTTAAGCAAAGTGTGGGTATTGGTTTTCGTTGGATTTCGCCTATCGGCTCAGTTCGTATCGATTTTGCTCAGGCAATTGATGAACCTAATAAGCCGTGGCGCATCCACTTAACCATTGGACCGGATCTATAACTATGTACAAACGACTTGCAAAAGGCTTCTTGTTAGGATTAGCAAGCCTAATTCTGCTTCTGACAGTGTTGATTTACTCCGTATTAGGCACACAAACAGGAAGTCATTACTTGGTTAATAAGTTAAGTGAGTACTTACCAGACCAACTATCTTTCAGCCGTTATAAAGGCACATTACTCAATCAATTCGAATTTCACGGTTTAAAGTTAGATAGTCCAGCCTTTAGTTTGCACAGTGAACAGGTAACGGTTGACTGGTCGCCAAGCGACTTGTTAAGAGGCACAGCGCGCATTAATTCGGTGACTTTCAAAAACGCTGAAGCCTGGATCCGCACGAGCACATCGTCTACCGAAAGCACCAACGAAGGACCGAAATGGCCGAGAGTCAGCTTACCTATCGACGCAGTATTATCAAATATAACTATCAACGATGTGATACTACATCTACCGAATCAACCTGCACAAGAGCTGTCTGTCACCGGCGGTTTAGCAATGCAACAGAATGGTGAACTGCAGGTTGAAGGCTTGAAGCTAACCCACCGTTACGCTGAAGTACGTGTTGATGCTGGCATTCAATTGAATAGCAGTGAGTCGATTAAAATCGATTCTACGATGAATATGCATGTGCCGGACTTACCTCAGACAAGTATGACACTCAAAACTCAGGGCGATATCCAAACACTTAACGGAAGCATAGTGACAAACGGCTCAATAGAGAGTGTGACTAAATTTACGGTGACCGAGCTTCTGGATCAGTTAAATTTTAAAACGCGTACAGAGGTGGCCGAGACAGATTTGGTGCCATGGGTAAAGAGTTTTGCAATAGCTGGCATTCAGAGCGCGAGTATTGAAGGCGATATTAATACGCAAGGAAGCCTCAATGAAATCGACATAACACCAAGCCTTAACTTATCTGTTAACGACCAAGCCGGTGAATTCGACGGTTACGTTCTATATCAAAAGCAACATATTCGGTTCACGCCACTCAACGTCTCGCTAAACGGTCAAGTAGCTGCTGATCTCGCTATCGAGGGTGCTATCGCACTCGACTCCGTGCCTCAATTTGACCTTGAAGTCACCAGTAAGCAACTTAACACGGAGCGACTTCGAGGTACTTCGATTAGTGATCTCAGGCTACTCGTTGAGGGGACTTTACGTGAGCTTTCTGTCTTACCTGAGTTCAAGATCAAAACAAATGCTCAACCAGAAATAGAGGTCGCTGCTGATATCGACGTCACGGATGAGCAACTGAACGTTACACAGTTGACGGTTGTACAAAACAATAACCAAATAACGGGTACGCTACATGCAAACCTCGCAAACCAACAGTTTGAGACAAACTTGCAAGGCGAGTGGCAAAATGACCCCATACAATTAAACGCGAATGTCCGCTATGACTCACCCTACATTTTTATTAATCGCTTTGCGTTAAATTGGCGCAGCAACACAGTAACCGCTAGTGGTGACTTACGCCCTGGCTCAGCTTTAAAATTTGATGTCGATATAACTGACTTAGCTGCACTACCCGTTCCAAACCTCGATTTGTCAGGAAGCCTAAATGCGAAAGGTAACCTCTCTGGCTCTATCAACGATCCTCAGGTTACCGCGCATGTTCAGTCGCCACACATTAACATCGGCGAAAGACGACTTAACGACATCAATTTAAATTTCGACGGTGATTTGTCTGAACAGACGACAAAGCTCAAACTCAGCTATCAAGATATTGCACTAGCCTTTGCGACAGATACAACAATCACTGAGAAAGAGCTGACAGCAAACATAACAGCCTTCAGTATTGAGCAGCCGGATATTGGTCGTTTTGCCTTACGAGAAGTGAGCAAGCTTGAATATCAATTTAACCCCCAACAAGTAAAACTCACTGAACTATGTGTAAGTCAAAAAGACGAGCACGTCTGTGTGAGTGCGACGACGAACGACCGTCGATTAACCAGTTCATTATCTGTTTCAGACCTTCCTATAAGCTTAGTTGAGCCATTTTTGCCTCTAAATAATCTTGCATTAAGCGGTTCTCTTTCAGGCGAACTCACGAACGAAGTCGACTTAGTCGATGCTCTCTCGGTAAATCAAATGGATGGTCGATTTAATGTTACCGATATGCGGATCGAACAAAATGAACAACATATTGACTTCGAGAAAGCTGAATTACGGATAGCAAAAGGCGCGGATGAAAAACGCATATCAACACGACTCAATTTACTGAGTGAAGATGCAGGCGCCGAAATTACAGCTGACCTAACACTTCCATCGCTGTTAAAGGCTCCTTCACTAGAAGGAACGATTGAAGCCCAACTGGACGACTTGAGTATTGTACAAACTTTTACCAACCAAGTTGCTCAAGTAAATGGCTCTTTAGATGCCGCAGTCACCATTGAAACTCGGGATGAACAAATACTGCTAACTCCAACGGCACGGGTTAATATCGCCAATGCCTTAGTCACTCGAACAGGTACATCAATTTCCGACACGACCGTCAACGTTTCCGGCAACACAGGTTCTCCGCAGCTAACGTTGTCTGGTGAAGGAAAAGTAGGTGATGGAGACTTTACCTTGAGCGGTGAATTCAACTTAAAGGATTTGACCGGCACCTTGGACCTCAAAGGCACCGACCTTGTTGTCATGGATTCACCCAGAATTCGTATCACTGCCACCCCTAATCTCAAGCTTAATCTGACAAAAGATATTATTGCACTGAACGGTGAAGTAAAGATACCAGAAGCAAACATTACACCTCCTAACCTATCGTCCACGATCACTCCTTCTCCGGACGTGACAGTTATACAACGCGAACGGGTAAAAGAGCAGTCTCGAACGATTAAAACTGACCTAAAGATAACGCTCGGTGACAATGTGCGGGTAGATGCCTATGGCTTTAATGGCCGATTAGAAGGCGCTCTGAATCTCGCGCAAACCGGGCAGTCTGTGCCTATCGGTAATGGCACAATATCGGTGGCCAAGGGCGATTATGAAATTTACGGTCAAGAGCTCTCCATTGACCGTGGCCAATTCATTTTTAACGGCGGTCCGCTATCAAATCCCGCGTTAAATTTACGAGTAACACGCTCACTATCGGAAGTTACAGACGGACCCAATACAGTGGG
This sequence comes from Idiomarina sp. D18, assembly GCF_057748155.1. Lineage (NCBI taxonomy): Bacteria > Pseudomonadati > Pseudomonadota > Gammaproteobacteria > Alteromonadales > Idiomarinaceae > Idiomarina > Idiomarina sp. D18. Next base: position 467,804 of record NZ_CM173240.1, on the reverse strand, counting down.
TGCAAGAGTGATGGGTACCCTTAACCGACCCGAGTTAGATTTGTTCTCTGATCCCGCTATGCCAGACGCGAGTGTGCTTTCGTACTTGCTTTTTGGTCGCGGTCCATCCTCTAATAGCGAAAGTCAAAACCTAGAGCTACAAGCTGCTTTATTAGTCGGTGGTAAAACGACTGGCGCGCTTACTCAGTCATTAAAAGACACATTCAGTCTGGATGAAGTAGCCATCGATTCAGAAACATCAGACGTCAACGACACGTCGCTTTATATTGGGAAATACCTTTCGCCGAACCTATATATCAAATATGGCATAGGGTTAATTGAATCAACTTCAAGCTTTTATCTTCGTTATCGCTTTACCGATAACCTATGGTTCGAATCCACATCATCAACAGAAAGCCAAGGCGCAGATATCATCTACAGCATCGAACGGTAGCGTGCGCCTTGGGCGCACGGGGCGATATGGATTGTCGCGCACAATGCGCGACGTACGCGGCGCGGTGGTAGCGTGCGCATTCTGCGCACGGCGCGGTGTGGGTTGTCGCGCAAGATGCGCGACGTACAGGGCGCGGACGTAGCGTGCGCCTTGGGCGCACGGGGCGATATGGATTGTCGCGCACAATGCGCGACGTACGCGGTGCGGTGGCGACGTGCGTCTGGCGAGCAGGCATAAAAAAATCCCCCGTGCTTGCGCACGAGGGATTGTTTATTTGAAGTCTGGCGGTGTCCTACTCTCACATGGGGAGACCCCACACTACCATCGGCGCTGGTATGTTTCACTTCTGGGTTCGGAATGGAGCCAGGTGGTGCCATACCGCTATGGCCGCCAGACATAAACTGTCACAACATGGATTCGGCTGATTGTTTCGCCACTCTCTTATTCAATTCGATAAAGCGTCTTACGTGCTCAACAAGCAAACACCTTGGGTGTTGTATGGTTAAGTCTCACGGGCAATTAGTACGGGTTAGCTCAACGCCTTACAACGCTTCCACACCCCGCCTATCAACGTCGTCGTCTGCAACGACCCTTCAGAGCACTTAATGTGCTAGTGAGAGCTTATCTCGAGGCTCGCTTCCCGCTTAGATGCTTTCAGCGGTTATCGATTCCGAACTTAGCTACCCGGCAGTGCCACTGGCGTGACAACCGGAACACCAGAGGTTCGTCCACTCCGGTCCTCTCGTACTAGGAGCAGCTCCTCTCAACTCTCAAACGCCCACGGCAGATAGGGACCGAACTGTCTCACGACGTTCTAAACCCAGCTCGCGTACCACTTTAAATGGCGAACAGCCATACCCTTGGGACCGACTTCAGCCCCAGGATGTGATGAGCCGACATCGAGGTGCCAAACACCGCCGTCGATATGAACTCTTGGGCGGTATCAGCCTGTTATCCCCGGAGTACCTTTTATCCGTTGAGCGATGGCCCTTCCATTCAGAACCACCGGATCACTATGACCTACTTTCGTATCTGCTCGACGTGTCTGTCTCGCAGTTAAGCTGGCTTCTGCCATTACACTAACCGTACGATGTCCGACCGTACTTAGCCAACCTTCGTGCTCCTCCGTTACTCTTTGGGAGGAGACCGCCCCAGTCAAACTACCCACCAGGCACTGTCCCCACACCCGATTAGGGTGCTAGGTTAGAACATCAAACATACAAGGGTGGTATTTCAAGGATGGCTCCACACCAACTAGCGCCAGTGCTTCTAAGCCTCCCACCTATCCTACACATGTAGGTTCAATGTTCAGTGCCAAGCTGTAGTAAAGGTTCACGGGGTCTTTCCGTCTAGCCGCGGGTACACTGCATCTTCACAGCGATTTCAATTTCACTGAGTCTCGGGTGGAGACAGCGTGGCCATGGTTACACCATTCGTGCAGGTCGGAACTTACCCGACAAGGAATTTCGCTACCTTAGGACCGTTATAGTTACGGCCGCCGTTTACCGGGGCTTCGATCAAGAGCTTCGCTTACGCTAACCCCATCAATTAACCTTCCGGCACCGGGCAGGTGTCACACCCTATACGTCCTCTTTCGAGTTAGCAGAGTGCTGTGTTTTTAATAAACAGTCCCAGCCACCTGGTCACTGCGACCACCTTCAGCTTACGACGCGAAGTCTTCACCAAAGGTGGCGTACCTTCTCCCGAAGTTACGGTACTATTTTGCCTAGTTCCTTCACCCGAGTTCTCTCAAGCGCCTTAGTATTCTCTACCTGACCACCTGTGTCGGTTTCGGGTACGGTCAACATGTACCTGAAGCTTAGAGGCTTTTCCCGGAAGCAGGGCATCAATGGCTTCGCACCCGTAGGTGCTCGTCTCGTTTCTCGGCCTTAAGGGTCCGGATTTGCCTAAACCCTCAGCCTACTAACTTTCACCAGGACTACCAACGCCTGGCCCACCTAGCCTTCTCCGTCCCCCCATCGCAGTACATGTCGGTACAGGAATATTAACCTGTTTCCCATCGACTACGCGTTTCCGCCTCGCCTTAGGGGCCGACTTACCCTACCCTGATTAGCATGGGATAGGAAACCTTGGTCTTCCGGCGTGCGGGTTTTTCACCCGCATTATCGTTACTCATGTCAGCATTCGCACTTCTGATACGTCCAGCATGCTTCTCAACACACCTTCATCCGCTTACAGAACGCTCCCCTACCCAGTGTATGTATCCCGCAAACTACTCCGTTATCCGCAACTAGTGTTGGGACGCTTTCGCACATGCTGTGCGTAAGCGGAATAGCCTGTGGTGATACATACACTGCCGCAGCTTCGGTGTATGGCTTAGCCCCGTTACATCTTCCGCGCAGGCCGACTCGACTAGTGAGCTATTACGCTTTCTTTAAAGGGTGGCTGCTTCTAAGCCAACCTCCTAGCTGTCTATGCCTTCCCACATCGTTTCCCACTGAGCCATAACTTGGGGACCTTAGCTGGCGGTCTGGGTTGTTTCCCTCTCCACGACGGACGTTAGCACCCGCCGTGTGTCTCCCGGATAGTACTCTACGGTATTCGGAGTTTGCATGGGGTTGGTAAGTCGGGATGACCCCCTAGCCCAAACAGTGCTCTACCCCCGTAGGTATTCATCCGAGGCTCTACCTAAATAGATTTCGGGGAGAACCAGCTATCTCCGGGCTTGATTAGCCTTTCACTCCTAACCACAAGTCATCCCCTAATTTTTCAACATTAGTGGGTTCGGTCCTCCAATTGATGTTACTCAATCTTCAACCTGCTCATGGCTAGATCGCCCGGTTTCGGGTCTATACCTTGCAACTCGACGCCCAGTTAAGACTCGGTTTCCCTACGGCTCCCCTATTCGGTTAACCTTGCTACAAAATATAAGTCGCTGACCCATTATACAAAAGGTACGCAGTCACCCCACAAGGAGGCTCCTACTGCTTGTACGTACACGGTTTCAGGTTCTATTTCACTCCCCTCGCCGGGGTTCTTTTCGCCTTTCCCTCACGGTACTGGTTCACTATCGGTCAGTTGGGAGTATTTAGCCTTGGAGGATGGTCCCCCCATATTCAGTCAAGATAACACGTGTCCCGACCTACTCGTTTTCACTCACTATGCGCCGTCACATACCGGGCTATCACCGTCTATGGCTCTGCTTCCCAACAGATTCTGTTAACGCATTGTCAGCTTAAGGGCTGCTTCCCGTTCGCTCGCCGCTACTAGGGAAATCTCGGTTGATTTCTTTTCCTCCGGGTACTTAGATGTTTCAGTTCTCCGGGTTTGCCTCCAAGCACCTATATATTCAGTGCCGGATACTCTGTAAACAGAGTGGGTTGCCCCATTCGGAAATCCATGACTGATAACGACTCTTACTGTCTCGTCATGGCTTATCGCAAGTTAGTACGTCCTTCATCGCCTCCAACTGCCTAGGCATCCACCGTGTACGCTTAGTCACTTAACCATACAACACCTAAGATGTCTGCTATGCAGAACCTCGTGCATTGTATTGCAACTAAGATTGTTTGTTCTCGCTGTACACTTGTAAGATACGCCTCTACCAATTTGAATAAGGTTCAAGTAGAGTGGCATTTCATTACTTTATTACAATCAGCTTGTCCATGTTGTTAAAGAGCATGTAACGCAAAGTTACCGGTAAACATTCAGCTTTGAACGCTTAACGCTAACATCGCTATAGAGAAGAAGTGGTGGAGCCAAGCGGGATCGAACCGCTGACCTCCTGCGTGCAAGGCAGGCGCTCTCCCAGCTGAGCTATGGCCCCACAGACCCCAGGTCTGTCGGCACATCCAACAAAACCCGAAAAGGGAATTTCAAGCTGTGGCAAGGCCGCAAGGAGGACGCATGCACCAGCATGCGACGACGCAGCAACGCAGTTCACAGCGCAGAAATGGTGGGTCTGAGTAGACTTGAACTACCGACCTCACCCTTATCAGGGGTGCGCTCTAACCAGCTGAGCTACAGACCCAGTATAATTTAAGGCTTTATCTTGTGCCAAAGGCACAAGCTACCCCAATTCTTCTCTATTCATCAAACCAAGCAATCTGTGTGGACACTTACATCCATAAGCGAAGTGTAAGGAGGTGATCCAGCCGCAGGTTCCCCTACGGCTACCTTGTTACGACTTCACCCCAGTCATGAACCACACCGTGGTGATCGTTCTCCCGAAGGTTAAACTAACCACTTCTGGTGCAGCCCACTCCCATGGTGTGACGGGCGGTGTGTACAAGGCCCGGGAACGTATTCACCGTGGCATTCTGATCCACGATTACTAGCGATTCCGACTTCATGGAGTCGAGTTGCAGACTCCAATCCGGACTACGACGCGCTTTATGAGATTCGCTTACCCTCGCAGGTTCGCTGCCCTTTGTACGCGCCATTGTAGCACGTGTGTAGCCCATCCCGTAAGGGCCATGATGACTTGACGTCGTCCCCACCTTCCTCCGGTTTATCACCGGCAGTCTCCCCAGAGTTCCCGACCGAATCGCTGGCAACTAAGGATAAGGGTTGCGCTCGTTGCGGGACTTAACCCAACATCTCACAACACGAGCTGACGACAGCCATGCAGCACCTGTCTCAGTGTTCCCGAAGGCACCAATCTATCTCTAGAAAGTTCACTGGATGTCAAGGGATGGTAAGGTTCTTCGCGTTGCATCGAATTAAACCACATGCTCCACCGCTTGTGCGGGCCCCCGTCAATTCATTTGAGTTTTAACCTTGCGGCCGTACTCCCCAGGCGGTCAACTTAGTGCGTTAGCTGCGTTACTCACGTCTTAGTGACACGAACAACTAGTTGACATCGTTTACGGCGTGGACTACCAGGGTATCTAATCCTGTTTGCTCCCCACGCTTTCGTACCTCAGCGTCAGTCTCTGACCAGGTGGCCGCCTTCGCCACTGGTATTCCTTCCAATATCTACGCATTTCACCGCTACACTGGAAATTCTACCACCCTCTTCAGGACTCTAGCGTGCCAGTTCAAAATGCAATTCCCAGGTTGAGCCCGGGGCTTTCACATCTTGCTTAACACACCGCCTACGTACGCTTTACGCCCAGTAATTCCGATTAACGCTTGCACCCTCCGTATTACCGCGGCTGCTGGCACGGAGTTAGCCGGTGCTTCTTCTGTGGCTAACGTCAATTCAGCAAGCTATTAACTTACTGACCTTCCTCACCACTGAAAGTGCTTTACAACCCGAAGGCCTTCTTCACACACGCGGCATGGCTGCATCAGGCTTGCGCCCATTGTGCAATATTCCCCACTGCTGCCTCCCGTAGGAGTCTGGGCCGTGTCTCAGTCCCAGTGTGGCTGATCATCCTCTCAGAACAGCTAGGGATCGTCGCCTTGGTGAGCCTTTACCTCACCAACTAGCTAATCCCGCTTGGGCCCATCTCTAGGTGTGAGGCCCGAAGGTCCCCCACTTTGGTCCGTAGACATTATGCGGTATTAGCCACCGTTTCCAGTGGTTGTCCCCCGCCTAGAGGCAAGTTCCCAAGTATTACTCACCCGTCCGCCGCTCGTCAGCAAAGAAGCAAGCTTCTCTCTGTTACCGCTCGACTTGCATGTGTTAGGCCTGCCGCCAGCGTTCAATCTGAGCCATGATCAAACTCTTCAATTAAAAAGTTCAATCAACTCAATGAATTACGTGTGCTTGCTACCTCAGTAGCTAGACACTCATTCAAAAGTTGCAATATTTTTTGTTGCTTACTTTTGCAAGTGCCCACACAGTTTGCTTGGCTTGATATATTGTTAAAGAGCGTTGCTTCGTTCCCGAAGCAGGGATGCGTATTCTACATCCCTTTCTCGTCGCGTCAAGTACTTTTTTCTACTCTTTTCGACGACCGTGTCACACTGCGCTTCCGCGTCTTTCTCTGTGACAACGGCGGCGAATTATAGAGATCCTATTCACACTTGCAAGCACTTTTTTGAAATTAATTTTAAACGACCACTTTTTGAACCTATTTGTTGCTTTATTGTTTGATTCATGGGAACTTTCAACTATAAATAACAAACAAAGCAAGTATGTACACATAAAACATGGATGTAATTTAGTCGTATTGGGGGATCTATAATGCACTTTTGTACGAGACTATCGCTCGTGACAGTTTTCACTGCGAGTCTTTTTATTGTATCCGGAGAAGCAAAGGCTAATTTTAACGTTCACGTAAAATCAACTAACCCCGTTGTAGGCGCCAAAGCATTTGACCTCAACTTAGCAACACTCACACCACAAGAAAAAAAGTTAGTAGACAAATACAACTCGGTTATTGATGACCACCTAAATTACAATTTTTCTATTACGCGTACGGTAAGAATACTTGTCAATCACTACCCACAACACGTCAATCAAATCTTAATTGCCGCCTATCAACATTACCCGACACGAATTCCAGTTATTAACCGTGCGGTTATTCAGGTTGAGCCGGCACTCACTTCCGACGTGCTAACGACAACTCACTTAGTCGCGCCGCAGGCGTTCGACGAAACCATCGCGCAGGCAATAGATGTAGAGCCGAGTTATATCGATGATATTGTGACGACAGCAACTCGTCTCGCACCGGAAAAATTAAATACTATTGTACGGGTAGCCATAGTGAGTGAACCGAGAATGAGTGAAACAGTCGTTAAATCGGCTGCCGAAAGTTCGCCTGACAATTTTCTAGATGCGGTCGTTTCTTCTATAAAGGAAATACCTCAAATCACCAAACATGCATTTGTCGCTGTAAAAGACTTTTTTAATTTTAACAATGCAGAGCAGAAGACAAGACCTAAACCTGAACAGTGGAATCGCTTTATAGTTGAGGCAAAGGCACAGGGGATTAATCGCGAAGAATTGGAATGGTTTAAAGAGCACGGCTACTTAACTGAACAGCAAATCGCAAAAGTCTATAACAACAAAGCCGACAAATAGCTCACCATGCGTAACGGATATAAAAAAGCCGGCTGAAAAGCCGGCTTTTTTTAGTATCAGAAATCTTATTCCGCAGCTTCCGCTACTTCTTCGACTTCCTCTACTTCGGGACGGCCAACCAATTCAATGTAAGCCATTGGTGCGTTATCACCTGCACGGAAACCACACTTCATAATGCGAGTGTAGCCACCTGGGCGAGATTCATAACGCGGACCAAGTTCATTGAAAAGCTTGCCCACTACTTCTTTATCACGTGTACGTGCAAATGCTAAACGGCGATTTGCAACGCTGTCTTGCTTAGCCATTGTGATCAACGGCTCGACTACGCGACGCAACTCTTTCGCTTTTGGCAACGTCGTTTTGATGATCTCATGACGCACCAACGAGCTAGCCATGTTGCGGAACATCGCTTGACGATGGCTGCTGTTACGATTGAGTTGACGACCACTCTTACGATGGCGCATACCTATACCCTTCTCAGTAAATCAATTACCAAGGTAACTTAGTCGTTGTCGATCAAGCTTGCTGGTGGCCAGTTCTCAAGGCGCATGCCAAGAGATAGACCACGAGACGCCAAGACGTCTTTGATTTCAGTAAGCGATTTCTTACCAAGGTTAGGCGTTTTTAATAACTCAACCTCGGTACGTTGTACTAAGTCACCAATGTACTGAATTGCTTCTGCTTTCAAGCAGTTTGCAGAACGAACAGTCAATTCTAAGTCATCTACCGGACGGAGGAGAATCGGATCAAACTCCGGTTTCTCTTCCTTCTCTTCCGGCTCGCTGATATCACGAAGTTCGACGAATGCCTCTAGCTGTTCAGCTAGAATTGTAGCAGCACGACGAATCGCTTCTTCTGGATCCAATGTACCATTGGTTTCCATTTCGATAATCAGCTTGTCCAAGTCGGTGCGCTGTTCAACACGTGCAGCGTCAACGCTGTACGCAATACGCTCAACTGGACTGAAAGAGGCATCCACTAACAGACGACCGATCGGACGCTCCTCGTCATCTTCTGACTGACGAGCCGACGCAGGAACATAACCACGACCACGTTCAACCTTAACACGCATATTCAATTCGTTGTCGCCAGTGAGGTGACAAACTACGTGCTCAGGATTGACGATTTCAACATCACCATCGTGCTGGAAATCACCTGCGGTTACAGGACCTGCACCGGATTTATTCAAGGTCAACGTCGCTTCGTCTTTACCTTCTAAGCTGACAGACAGCCCTTTGAGGTTCAACAAAATTTCGATGACATCTTCTTGCACGCCTTCTTTGCTGCTGTATTCGTGCAGCACACCGTCGATTTCTACTTCAGTCACTGCACAGCCTGGCATTGACGACAATAGAATACGACGTAAAGCATTGCCTAGGGTGTAACCAAAGCCACGCTCTAGAGGCTCCAGTGTCACCTTGGCGTGAGTCGTGCTAATTTGCTCGATGTCAACTAACCTCGGCTTTAGGAATTCGGTAACAGAACCCTGCATTGTGTCCTCTCTCTATGCTTAAGCTTTACTTAGAGTAAAGCTCTACGATCAACTGTTCGTTAATTTCAGCAGACAAATCACTGCGCTCAGGAAGACGCTTGAACTGACCTTCCATTTTGCTGCTGTCAACTTCTAACCAAACTGGCTTTTCTCGCTGCTCTGAAAGCTCAAGCGCTGCACTAATACGTGCTTGCTTTTTAGCTTTTTCGCGAACAGACACTACATCTTCAGGGCGAACCATGAATGATGGAATGTTAACCACTTGACCGTTAACAACAACAGCTTTGTGACTGACTAGCTGACGAGCTTCTGCGCGCGTTGACGCAAAGCCCATACGATAAACTACGTTATCCAAACGCTGTTCTAGCAACTGCAACAGGTTTTCACCGGTATTGCCTTTAATACGAGCAGCTTCTTTGTAGTAGTTACGGAATTGCTTCTCTAAAACGCCGTACATACGACGTACTTTTTGCTTCTCGCGCAACTGAACACCGTAATCAGACAAACGGCCACGACGGGCACCATGCTGACCAGGAGCAGTTTCGATCTTACATTTAGAATCGATTGCGCGTACGCCGCTTTTAAGGAACAAGTCTGTTCCTTCGCGACGGCTTAGCTTGAGTTTAGGACCCAAATATCTTGCCATGATCTTTCTCCAACTATCGATTCACGCCTTTAAACGCGACGTTTCTTAGGCGGACGACAACCGTTGTGAGGAATAGGTGTCACATCGGTAATATTCGTGATGCGGTATCCTACGGCGTTCAGTGCGCGAATAGATGATTCACGACCTGGACCTGGACCGTTTACAAATACTTCCAAGTTCTTAAGACCATATTCCTTCGCCATTTCACCAGCACGCTCAGCAGCAACCTGCGCAGCGAACGGGGTTGATTTCCGTGAACCACGGAACCCTGATCCACCAGCTGTAGCCCATGCCAACGCATTACCTTGACGGTCTGTGATGGTGATGATGGTGTTGTTGAAAGATGCATGCACGTGAGCCATGCCATCGGCGACTTGCTTTTTAACGCGCTTGCGAGAACGAGTCTGTGCTTTAGCCATTACTCAATCCCCCTTATTTCTTAATCGGTTTGCGCGGTCCTTTACGAGTGCGCGCGTTTGTCTTAGTGCGCTGTCCACGTAAAGGGAGGCTGCGACGATGACGAAGACCACGGAAACATCCGAGATCCATCAACCGTTTGATGTTCATTGAAACTTCGCGACGCAGGTCACCTTCGACTGCATACTTAGCTACTGCTTCACGAAGAACGTCTAATTTCTCTTCTGACAATGTACCGATCTGGGTATCTTCAGCAATGCCCGCTGCTTCGCAAATTGCGCTAGAGCGAGTACGACCGATACCGTAGATTGCAGTCAATGCAATCACTGCGTGTTTATTGTCAGGAACGTTAATGCCAGCGATACGGGCCACTAACACGTCTCCTTTTTTTGTAGGCTTCAGTTGAAAAGCCCGTTAGGATACTCAACCGATTGCCGAATTGCAAATACTAAAGGTGGCGACCCTAAAGCCGCCGCCCTTTCCTTCGAATCAACCTTGCCGTTGCTTATGCTTTGCATCAGTGCAAATCACGCGCACAACACCGTTGCGCTTGATGATTTTGCAGTTACGGCAGATTTTCTTCACGGAAGCACGAACTTTCATTGCTACTCTCCGTTTCTATCCAACCTTAGCGGCCGTAGCCTTTAAGGTTAGCTTTTTTAAGCACAGAATCGTATTGATGAGACATCATATGAGTCTGTACCTGTGCCATAAAGTCCATGATGACTACCACAATAATCAGTAGCGAAGTGCCACCAAAGTAGAACTGAACGTTCCAAGCGATCATCATAAACTCAGGAACCAAACATACAAAGGTAATGTATAGCGCGCCTGCCAATGTCAAGCGAGTCATTACTTTATCGATGTATCTAGACGTTTGTTCACCTGGGCGGATACCCGGAATGAACGCTCCAGATTTTTTCAGATTATCTGCTGTTTCACGCGGGTTGAATACCAACGCCGTGTAGAAAAAGCAGAAGAAAATAATCGCAGCCGCATATAGTAACACATAAAGTGGCTGACCTGGAGATAAAGTCATCGAAATTTGCTGCAAAACATCAGCAACAACACCGTCACCTGATCCAAACCAGGTCGCAATTGTACCCGGGAACAGGATGATGCTTGATGCAAAGATTGGTGGAATTACACCCGCCATATTAACTTTCAATGGCAAGTGTGTGCTTTGAGCCGCGAATACTTTACGTCCCTGCTGACGCTTGGCGTAGTTTACAACGATACGACGTTGACCACGCTCTACGAAAACAACAAAGTAAGTAACCGCTAACACGATTACACCAATAAGCAACAAGAGTAATATATTTAAATCGCCTTGACGTGCCTGTTCTGCTGTCTGACCGATAGCAGAAGGCAAGCCCGCAACAATACCCACGAAAATCAGGATAGAGATACCGTTACCGATGCCTCGTTCAGTAATTTGTTCACCCAACCACATTAAGAACATGGTGCCTGTGACTAAACTCACAACGGCGGTGAAGTAAAACTGAAAGCCTGGATCAATGACCAGGCCAGGCATCAAGTTAGGTAAGCCCGTGGCAATCCCTATTGACTGGAACGTAGCAAGAATTAGCGTACCCCAGCGAGTATACTGGCTAATTTTACGACGACCTGCCTCACCTTCCTTCTTCAATTCTGCTAGACGCGGGTGAACAACCGTAGCCAATTGCATAATAATTGAAGCAGAGATATAAGGCATTATTCCCAGTGCAAAAACGGATGCGCGCTCAAGTGCACCACCGCTGAACATGTTAAACATGGCAACGATGGTGTCCTTTTGCTGTGAGAACAGCTGAGCTAACACGGCGGCATCAATACCAGGAATAGGCACAAAGGAGCCCGCTCGGAAGACGATAATCGCTCCTAACACAAACAACAGGCGACGCTTGAGTTCCGACAAGCCACCTTGCGCTCGATTTGATTCCAATCCTGGTTTAGCCATGAGACCTATCCTTCGATGTTTCCGCCAGCAGCTTCAATAGCTTCGCGAGCGCCTTTTGTAACTTTAAGACCTTTAACAGCTACTTTACGACTGATTTCGCCCGACTTAATGACCTTAGCGGTCAAAACGTCTTTACGAACTAAGTTAGCCGCTTTAAGCGCTGCTAAGTCAACGACATCGCCGTCAACTTTAGCGATCTCAGCTAGGTTTACTTCAGCTGTTAATGCCGCTTTACGTGAAGTAAAGCCAAATTTCGGCAAACGACGCTGAATTGGCATTTGACCGCCCTCGAAACCTGGCTTCACGGTACCGCCAGAACGTGACTTCTGACCTTTGTGACCACGAGCACCAGTCTTACCGAGACCAGAACCAATACCACGACCTAAGCGCTTCTTACTGCTTTTTGCACCCGGTGCAGGAGCAAGAGTATTAAGTTTCATCGCTTAGTCCTCCACCTTAACCATGTAAATTACTTGGTTCACCATACCGCGGACTGCAGCAGTGTCTTCCAACTCTACTGTGTGACCAATACGGCGGAGACCCAAGCCACGTAGTGTAGCTTTATGTTTCGGTAAACGACCGATAGAGCTACGCGTCTGTGTTACTTTTAATGTCTTTTTCGCCATTGTTCACTACCCCAGTATCTCGTCAACGCGCAATCCACGCTTAGCCGCAACTTGCTCAGGCGACTTCATGTCGTTCAATGCTTTAATAGTTGCACGAACAACGTTGATTGGGTTGGTTGAACCATATGCTTTTGAAAGCACGTTATGTACACCTGCAACTTCCAATACCGCACGCATCGCACCACCTGCGATGATACCGGTACCTTCAGAGGCTGGTTGCATATATACCTGTGAACCTGAGTGACGGCCTTTAACCGGGTGCTGTAAAGTTTCACCCTTAAGCTGCACAGTCACCATGTTGCGACGTGCTTTTTCCATCGCTTTCTGGATAGCAGCAGGCACTTCACGTGCTTTGCCGTAACCGAAACCGACTTTGCCTTTACCATCGCCAACCACAGTCAGTGCAGTGAAGCTAAAGATACGACCACCTTTAACAACTTTTGCTACACGATTAACTGTGATCAACTTTTCAATCAGTTCACCGTTTTGAGCTTCTACATTTGCCATGTTCGTCTCCTAGAACTGAAGTCCAGCTTCACGCGCAGCGTCTGCTAATGCAGCAACGCGACCGTGGTATTTAAAACCACTGCGGTCAAAAGTAACGTCTTTGATACCTTTTTCAACCGCGCGTTCAGCGATAACTTTACCCACAACCTTAGCGGCATCAGCATTACCTGTTTTTTCCACTTGGTCACGGATCGCCTTTTCAACCGTCGAAGCGGCTGCTAGCACTTCAGATCCGTTAGGTGCGATCAACTGTGCATAAATATGTCTTGGCGTACGGTGTACAACCAGACGGTTTGCACCCAACTCTTTGATTTGTTTACGTGCGCGAGTAGCACGACGTAAGCGAGCTGCTTTCTTGTCCATCGTATTACCCTACTTTTTCTTGGCTTCTTTACGGCGCACTTGCTCATCCGAATAACGAACACCTTTGCCTTTGTAAGGCTCTGGTTTACGATATGCGCGGATGTTAGCGGCAACTTGTCCAACAAGCTGCTTGTTTGCGCCCTTAACGACAACCTCAGTTTGAGAAGGAGTTTCGATTGTGATTCCTGCTGGAATCTCGAACTCTACAGGATGTGAAAAGCCCAAAGTTAGGTTCAATTTATTACCTTGCGCTTGCGCACGGTAACCAACACCCATCAATTGCAGCTTACGTTCAAACCCTTTGCTTACTCCAACTACCATATTGTTTAACAACGCGCGTGCAGTGCCCGCTTGCGCAGTAGAGTTTGCAACTCCATCGCGTGGGACAGTGCGTAGCTCGTTCTCTTCTTGAACAAGCTCTACCGCGTCGTTAACAACGTGACTCAGTGAGCCTTGGGCACCCTTAATGGTAACTTCCTGACCGTTTAGCGTAACTTCAACGCCAGCAGGAATCTCAATAGGTGCTTTAGCAACACGTGACATCTCCTACCTCCTAATTACGCTACGTAACCGATGACTTCGCCACCAAGACCAGCTTGGCGAGCGGCACGGTCGGTCATTAGGCCTTTCGATGTTGAAACAACAGCGATACCCAGACCACCCATCACGTTAGGTAACTCGTTGCGTTTTTTGTAAATACGCAGACCAGGACGACTAACGCGCTCGATAGATTCAATAACTGGCTTTCCTTCGAAGTATTTAAGTTCGATTTCAAGCTCAGGTTTAGCAGTACTCTCAGTGCGGTAATCAATAATGAAACCTTCTTTCTTAAGCACTTCGGCGATTGCCACTTTTTGCTTAGATGAAGGCATCTTTACTGACACTTTGTTAGCACCTTGAGCGTTGCGAATGCGTGTGAACATATCCGCAATTGGATCTTGCATGCTCATATTTGCTTTCTCCCGTGATTCGTGGCTTACCAGCTAGCTTTTTTCAAGCCAGGAATTTCACCGCGCATCGCCATCTCACGCACCTTGATTCGGCTCATGCCAAACTTACGGAGGAAACCGTGAGGACGACCAGTAATACGACAACGATTACGTTGACGTGTCGGACTGGCATCACGTGGGAGCTGTTGCAATTTAAGTACGGCTTCCCAACGCTCTTCGTCTGATGCTTTCGGGTCATTAATGACCGCTTTCAGTGCATTGCGTTTTTCTGCGTATTTTGACGCAAGCTTTGCTCGCTTCGCGTCACGCGCTTTCATTGACTGTTTTGCCATAACTCTACACCTTACTTTCTGAACGGGAAGTTAAAGGCAGCTAGCAAAGCACGAGCTTCGTCATCTGTGCCAGCATTAGTGGTAATGGTGATATCCAGACCACGTACCTTGTCGACTTTGTCATAGTCGATTTCCGGAAAGATGATCTGCTCACGAACACCCATGCTGTAGTTACCACGACCATCAAACGACTTAGGGTTGAGGCCACGGAAGTCACGGATACGTGGAATTGCAATCGAGATTAGACGTTGCAAAAAGTCCCACATACGCTCGCCGCGCAGAGTTACCTTACAGCCAATCGGGAAGCCTTCACGGATTTTGAAACCGGCGACAGACTTGCGTGCTACAGTACGAATTGGCTTTTGACCAGAGATAGCCTCTAAGTCTGCCACTGCATTATCAAGTACTTTTTTGTCAGCCAGAGCTTCACCAACACCCATGTTAAGGGTGATTTTCTCAATCCGAGGGACTTGCATGACGCTGTTGTAGCTGAACTCTTTCATCAGTCCAGGAACTACCGATTCTTTATAAAAATCATGCAGTTTCGCCATCGTAAAACTCCAAAATTGAATTAAATGATTGCGTTGTTCGATTTGAAGAAACGGACTTTTTTGCCGTCTTCGAATCGGAATCCAACACGATCTGCTTTACCTGTCTCTGGGTTAAGGATCGCTACGTTTGAAATATGGATTGGTGCTTCTTGTTCAACGATGCCACCTGATTCACCTAAAGCCGGATTTGGCTTTTGATGTTTCTTGACAACGTTAACACCTTCCACAATCACGCGATTCTTATCGGTAAGAACTTTAAGGACTTTGCCTTGCTTGCCCTTGTCCTTACCGGCCAGGACGACTACTTCGTCATCACGTTTAATTTTTGCCGCCATAATGGACTCCTTATAAAACTTCTGGTGCCAACGAGATAATCTTCATAAACTGCTCAGAACGCAGCTCACGAGTTACCGGACCGAAGATACGAGTACCAATTGGCTGTTGGTTGTTGTTTAACAACACAGCCGCGTTGCGGTCAAAACGGATGACCGACCCGTCTTGACGACGGACGCCTTTTCTGGTGCGAACGACCACCGCATTCACAACATCGCCTTTTTTCACCTTACCGCGCGGAATTGCTTCCTTGACAGTAACTTTGATGATATCACCGATGTTCGCGTAGCGGCGGTGCGAACCACCTAGAACCTTAATACATTGTACGCTGCGCGCGCCGGAGTTATCGGCAACGTCCAGGGTAGTTTGCATTTGGATCATTTCAGTGCCCCGCTTAGTTAAAAAAACAGACCCTCTCGGGTCGTGCTGCCTTTTGGTTTTTCCCTTATAAAAAGGGCGGCGAATTGTAACAGATAAAAATTTGAAGCGATAGGGTTATCTCACTTTTTTTGTTAATCACCGTATCTCGACCGGTATCAGTTGGCACTCATCCTTTACAATGGTAAAGTCGTAAAACATTGTTTGTGTTTGACTTGTACAGTTCTGTGGAATAGCAACCGAGGCCAGACGTTTTAGCTTATGAACCTATTTTATATTGTGTTCGCGCCAATGATTGGTGCTTTGATTCCTTTACTGCTTCGACGAACGAGTCGACCTGTAAAGACGATAGCGACGATTGCAATACCCATCTCATGCATTTTGGTTGCATGGCCACTTGCCCAGCAAACGCTGGCAGGAGATATTCCCACAGCCATACAGCAGTGGCTACCGAATATTGATTTTGACCTTGCCTTCCGTCTGGACGGCTTATCGCTCCTGTTCGTTAGCCTTATTCTCGGTATCGGTGTGTTGATTGTCCTATACGCCCATTACTATTTGTCTAGTAAAGATAATGACAGTCGTTTCTACGCCTGTTTATTACTATTTATGTCGTCAATGCTTGGCATCGTCACAGCCGATAATGTGCTGTTGATGTGGGCATTCTGGGAACTCACTAGTATATCGTCATTCTTGTTGATAGGTTATTGGTATCATCAAAGTGACGCTCGTCGTGGCGCGCGCATGGCACTTGCAACAACAGGCGCCGGTGGACTAGCACTGCTCGCTGGCTTGCTGATTATTGGGCATATTGCCGGTAGCTACCAGTTGGACGCAATATTTGCCGCGAAAGACGCAATTCAAGCACACAGTTTATATATCCCTGCACTCATTCTGGTATTGTTGGGCGCATTTACTAAGTCAGCTCAATTTCCATTTCAGTTTTGGTTGCCTCATGCTATGGCTGCACCAACGCCTGTAAGTGCTTACTTGCACTCAGCCACGATGGTTAAAGCCGGTATATTTTTGCTTGCGCGCATGCACCCTGCTCTGGCGGGAACCGAGTTTTGGTTTATTACTGTTACGCTCATTGGTCTGATCACAATGTTAGTCGGTGCTTATTTCGCACTACTTAAACACGACTTAAAAGGGTTATTGGCCTTCTCAACGGTAAGCCATTTAGGCCTTATTTGTATGTTGCTTGGAATTGGCTCACAGGCTGCTGTGATCGCGGCGCTATTCCACGTGATTAATCACGCGTGTTTCAAGGCTGGGTTATTTATGACCGCCGGCATAATTGACCATGAGGCTGGCACGCGAGATATGCGCAAGCTACAAGGTCTACTCAAGTTTATGCCGATTACCGCGACGCTTGCGATGATCGTCACTGCATCGATGGCTGGCGTGCCTCCTTTTAACGGTTTTATGTCTAAAGAGCTTTTTTTGGATCAAGCTCTCAACCAACATCTGTTCGGTGGATTAAGTTGGTTTGTTCCTGTACTCGCCACCGTGGGCGCAGCACTATCGGTCGCTTATTCTATTCGGTTTATTCATGATGTGTTTTTTAATGGTGGATACAAGGAGCTTCCAAAACAACCTCATGACCCGCCGAAAATGATGGCATTGCCGGTTCTTATATTGTCACTCATGTGCATTATCATAGGGCTACTCCCAATGCTCACGGTGTCCGGTATATTAAACCAAGCAGTAAGTAGTGTTGTACTCGATAACATAACGGTAAAACTGGCACTCTGGCATGGTTTCAACCTCCCACTGTTGATGAGCGCCGTCGCTATTGTAGGTGGTATTGTTATCTACAGCCAGCGCGATCAACTGTTTACGTTTAATCGTCAGTTTGAAGGGCAAGATGCCAAGCATAACTTCGAGCGTATCGTGCAGTCGATATGCGATAGTGCCAACAAGTTGTTCACGTATATAGATACGGGCTCGTTACAGCGCTACATGGCGTTAGTACTTATTTCCGTCATCGTACTGGTAATTCCGCAGTTGTTTGAAATAGTGACTTTGGAAGGCTCGAGAGAACAACTGCCCGTTGACTTTGTTTCTATTGTCGGTGCTTCTGTGCTCATGGTTGCAGGCTTTGCCACGGCTGTTTTGCATCGTCACCGTTTTATTATGCTTATGATGCTTTCAGTCGTCGGGCTTGTGGTATCGATATCCTTCGCGCATTTCTCGGCCCCCGATCTCGCTATGACACAGCTGGTCGTCGAAGTAGTCAGCATTATTCTCATGGTACTTGCATTATTTTTTATGCCGCAGAAAACAGCCCGCGCGTCAACCGGGCATCGTGTATTTCGTGATATTTTAATCGCAAGTTTAATCGGTGGTATAGTTGCAACACTAAACTACGGGATCCTGACGAGTGACTTTGAAACGATTTCAGATTTTTTCATTGCGAATGCAAAAACAGGCGGTGGTGGCACTAACGTCGTCAACCTTATCCTAGTCGACTTTCGTGGCTTCGACACTCTCGGTGAAATTACAGTTTTAGCTATTGCCGCAGCGGGAATTCATAAGTTACTCAATAAGCTCAAACCGTTCATGCCGTCGAGCGATATTGATGGACGACCATGGCATCGTATCAAACACCCGCTGATGCTCACTAACGTTGCGAACTTAATCCTTCCGATGGCAATGGTGGTAGCGGTCTACATCTTCCTGCGCGGCCATAATCTGCCCGGAGGGGGCTTTATCGCCGGTCTTATCGCGGCCTCAGCAATGATCCTCCAGTACATTGCTAACGGTGTAGACTGGGTGAAGGAACGATTTAATGTAAATTACCAATCACTCATGTCGTTTGGCGTGATGATTGCGGCATTAACAGGCGTTGGTAGTTGGTTCTTCGACCGGCCCTTCCTTACCTCTTGGTTCACATATTTAAAATGGCCGCTTGTTGGTAAGTTTGAATTCGCAACTGCGTTATTGTTCGATTTGGGGGTATTCCTAACCGTAATTGGAGCCACCATGATGATTTTAAGTAACTTTGGGAAAATGACAACGCGTCATCGTCCGCGTCAGGAGGGGAACTAGATGGAAACATTATTCTCAGTGACCGTTGGTGTTTTAACCGCCTGCAGTGTATTTCTGATCCTAAGAGGTCGTTCATTTCCTGTCGTGGTTGGAATAACCATGCTCTCGTATGCGGTCAACTTATTCCTATTTTCCACAGGCAGGCTCACCATTGACGGTGCACCTATCTTAGGTACGAACACCGAATACGCCGATCCGTTACCGCAGGCACTCGTGCTGACGGCAATTGTAATAGGTTTTGCGATGACCGCGTACTCTGTCATTTTGGCGGTTCGTACACGGGGTGAAATTGGAACGGATGAAGTGAACGAACAAGATAGTGGGGAGTCTTCACGCTGATGTGGCAACAACACCTAGCAATTTTACCAATACTGATACCCTTATTCACAGCGCTACTGCAGCTATTACCCTGGGGCGACCGTCCTCAGCCTAAACGGCGCGCGCTTGGTTTAGCATCAAGTATTCTTACGCTCGTTTGTGCCGCATTATTACTTGTGCACGTTAACCAAAACGGCATGTTAGTCTATGCTTTGGGTGACTGGTCAGCTCCCTTTGGTATTGTACTTGTACTGGATAAACTCAGTACCTTAATGATCCTATTAACCGCTGTATTAGCACTGCCGGTGCTGATCTATGGTTGTTATACCGAAGATAATCTAGGCTCCCATTTCCATGCACTTTTCCAGTTCCAGGTAATGGGCATCATCGGCGCCTTTGCCACGGGCGATCTTTTTAACTTATTTGTCTTTTTCGAGGTGTTACTAATCTCGTCATACGGACTAATGATGCATGGCGGTGGCAAATTCCGGGTACGTTCGACGCTCCATTATGTACTACTAAACTTGCTCGGTAGTGCACTATTTTTGATTAGTGTGGGCACCTTATATGCAACAACGGGTACACTTAACATGGCCGATATGGCGGTTAAGGTGGCTCAGTTATCAGGTGACGAGGCCGCATTGGCGAGAGCTGGAGGCTTCATGTTGCTCGCTGTGTTTGGTATTAAAGCAGCGATTCTTCCGCTACACTTTTGGCTACCGCAGGCCTATTCGACGACCACGGGAGTGGTTGCTGCGCTCTTCGCAATAATGACCAAAGTCGGCGTCTATTCAATCATTCGTGTCTACACACTTATCTTTGGGCCCGAGGCGAACGAACTCGTTTGGCTCGCAGCAGACTGGCTATGGATACTCGGTATATTGACGTTAATATTTGGCATTATTGGCATGCTAGGTACCCGTGACTTTAGATTACTTGTTGCTTATTTAGTTATCGTTTCGGTAGGCACACTATTAGCAACTTATAGCTTTAGCTCTGCTGCGGGAATCAGTACAGCCCTGTTCTATTTAATTCATTCAACAGTGATCACAGGCGCTTTGTTTTTGCTTGCCGACGTCATGGCATTCGAACGTGGAAAAACAGCTTCTCGTATCGTTACAGGCAAACGTATGGCAAATCACAACACCTACGCCGTTATGTTTCTGATTGCGGCCATCGCAATTATCGGCTTACCTCCATTAAGTGGATTTGCTGGGAAACTCATGATTTTACAAGCCGCACCGGTCTCAACGAGTGGTTTTTGGTTGTGGGGGACAATGCTACTTGCCACCTTAGTGATGTTAATAATGATGAGCCGAACTGGTAGTAAAATGATTTGGCATACTCTGCAGGGTAAACCGAATGAACAATCAGCTCCTATAGGAAAGCGTGTGGCAATCGGGATGTTATTATCGCTCTCATTGATATTAACTATATTTGCTAACCCTATCCGTGACTACACCGATAGTGTTGCTGACGAGTTACTCGATACGCAATCTTACCCGACCACAGTCATTGCGCCTAGTAGCGGCGAGGAGAACCAATATGAGTAAAGTGTTTCCAGCTCCATTTCTAACACTAAGCTTATTTGCCATATGGTTGCTGCTATTTAATTCAATAGCACCTGGTGTGGTGATCCTAGGTTTAATTATAACGACCTTAATACCGCTTTTGTTACGGCCCGCTTGGCCTGATTTTAAAACTATTAAAAAGCCACATTTGGCGCTGGTCTATCTCGTTATTTTGATTTTCGATATTATCGTGGCCAACTTTAAAGTGGCTGCTTTAATCTTAGGCCGTAGAAAGCACCTCAAACCTGCTTTGTTTGTATTCCCTCTGGATATGACAGACGAACTGCCTGTAACAATTTTGGCGAGCACTATTACTCTGACCCCTGGAACAGTGTCTTGCGAAATTACTCGGGGTCGCCGAGGCATACTAATCCATGCTTTTTCTGACGAGACACCAGAAGAAACGATTAACGTGATACGTCAGCGCTACGAGCGTCGCTTGAAGGAGATATTCCAATGCTAACGACTGTAATTCACATAGCGTTCGTACTGTTTAGTTTGTCGATTATAATGAACTTCTGGCGGCTTGCTAAAGGTCCTCATCTACCCGACCGAATTCTTGCACTGGATACAGTGTATATAAACTCGTTAGCACTGCTGTTGTTACTCGGCATCTATCAAAATACACAAACATATTTCGAAGCAGCTCTTTTGATTGCAATGTTTGGTTTTGTTAGCACGATTGCAGCGGGTAAGTTTTTACTCCGTGGTGATTTAATTGAATAAAAGAGGAAACCAATGGAAGCTTTAAATCAATTACCGTTGTGGGTACAGTGGGTGATCGCTTTCTTCATCTTAATTGGTGCGGTATTTGCCTTCATCGGTTCGCTTGGTCTTGCAATATTACCTGACTTTTTTACACGCCTACATGCGCCAACTAAAAATACTACCATGGGAATTGGTGGGACAGTAATAGCAGCAATCATATCGACCTCGGCACAGGGCACTCTCACACTCAACGAGTTGCTGATAGCCATTTTCCTATTTCTAACTGCTCCTATCAGTGCTCACATTCTTGCCAAAGCAGCGCTTCACACCGAGCTCCCAAAATTTGCGCCGACACGAGATTTGCGTGATAAAGAAGACGCCTATCAACATGAAACAGACAAATAAAAAGTGGCGCCGAGGCGCCACTTTCTGCGTTGGATCAAAGTAACTAACCCTTAGAAGTAATAACCAAAGTTAATATTAAAGCGATCATTTACTTCACCACCATCAGTAGCAATATTGCCTCCAATGAACGGTTGGTTCTTGGCCTTCACGTAATCGATATACGTATAAAAACCACCGCCTGCTGCTACGGCGACGCCTAGAACATTCATCCAAGTATCGTCCTGGTAGCCGCGCTTATCGGTTATAATGCTATGATCATTATAGAATGTAAGCGAAGTTATCGGTCCAATGTTTACCGGCAACGTATAGGCCACATTCCCTGTATAAACTTTGGCTTCAGTTGGGATAGCATCATAGTAGGCATAGGCACCCATGTAGACGCCACGATTTTCAACCTTTAAGTCATACTCGTAGTCAGCGTACTGTAGCTGAACATTCCAAGGACCATTGTTGTAGTTACCGTGAACACCCCATGCAAAACGATTACCGACGTTTTGGTTTTCATATTCTTGTGCAGCAGTAAAGCCTTCAGCCGCCGAACCTGAATAGAAATTATTACCTTGAGCCGATACACCGATCTCTAAGTTTTCTTCATCACTGAACGTAAACTTGCGAGCGGCACGCAATGCATAACTATTGCTTTCACCAATCGGTAACCCAGGTGTGTCATAAGCGCCCTGACCCGGCAGACGAATACCTACAGTATCGTAGTTGTAACGCGCTGTACGGTCTGTTGCTGAGCCATCAACACCACCCTGTTCATCGGACTTGTGATAAGCGATATCGAAATCCCAGTCATCACCGCGGTAAAGGAATCTAATACCGTTATCGTGCTCATCCTCTAGCCCAATATAAAATGTTGAGTTGAAAAAGTAGCTGTGAGAGTTGTAAGGCATATTACCAAATGGCACTTTAACAACGCCAATTTGGCCTTGCCACTTATCGGTAAAGTTGTACCCAAACCAAGCGTGCTTCACGACGTCTTGATACTGGAACCAGCGGTATTCAGCAGAGAGAATAACGTCACCGATTTCACCATCAAAATTCAAACGGAAAATATCAAAATCTAGGTCGCCCGTGCGGTTTTCATTGTCACGGTCATAGTTATTGTATTCGTATTGAAAACGAACGGCACCGTGTACTTTAATTGGCCAATTTTCGTTTTCTTCCGTTTTCTCTTCGAGCTTAGCTAAGCGTGCCTGAACCCCTGAATCAGCCACTTCTTCGCTTTGCATACGACGAGACCGTTTGGATTTATTAGCATAATCTTTTTTGGACATCATCTCTTGATGATGTTCCTTCATTTTTTCTTTAGCTTTTTCTTGCTTAGCTAAACGCGCCTCGAGATCTGCCAGCTTTTGCTTTAATGCCTCAATCTCCTGCTGAACCGACTCCTGATCCTGCTGCATCGGTACAGCGTAGACTGGGCTGGCAGCCAGCATTGAGGCGGCTAGCACCCAACTTTTCGTCATGTTGTGCTCCTTACTTTAGATGAAAATACGGGTAACGTTATTATTTTGTCATAAAGTATACCGTAATAAACTTTATTTAGATCAAAAAAAAGACCTCCGCAAGGGAGGCCTTTGTATATATTGTTACGAACTGCAATTAGACAATTTCAGCACGTTCAACGATTTCGAGCAATGCCCAAGATTTATTCTTGGAAAGAGGGCGTGATTCGCGAACAATCACGGTATCGCCCATCTTGCACTGATTCTCTTCATCATGTGCGTGTACTTTAGTTGTACGCGAGATGTATTTGCCGTAGATCGGGTGCTTAACACGACGCTCTACCGCTACAGTGATGGTTTTATCCATCTTGTCGCTCACAACTTTGCCTTGCAGTGTACGAACACGTTTTTCTTCAGCCATTACGCACCTGCCTTCTCATTTAAGATGGTTTTAATACGTGCGATATCGCGACGTACTTGCTTCATCATGTGAGTCTGATTCAGCTGACCTGTTGCCGCTTGCATACGCAGGTTGAACTGCTCACGACGCAAGTTCAGCAATTCTTCTTGCAGCTGCTCAACGGTTTTTTCTTTAAGTTCACTTGCTTTCATCACATTACCGTCCGAGTAACAAAAGTGGTTTTGAATGGCAATTTACGTGCCGCAAGGCGGAACGCTTCACGTGCCAGTTCTTCAGAAACACCGTCCATTTCGTACAGTACGCGACCTGGCTGAATCTGTGCTACCCAGTATTCAACGTTACCTTTACCTTTACCCATACGAACTTCTAATGGCTTCTTGGTAATAGGCTTGTCTGGGAATACACGGATCCAGATTTTACCTTGACGCTTAACGTGACGAGTCATCGCACGACGGCCGGCTTCGATTTGACGCGCAGTCATACGACCACGGTCAACTGCTTTTAGTCCGAAGCTTCCGAAGCTGACTTTGTTACCTGATTGCGCAAGACCACGGTTACGGCCTGTGTGAACCTTACGGAATTTTGTACGCTTTGGTTGTAACATATCGTCTCCCCTTACTTACGGTTTTTGCCGCGTTTTGGAGCTGGTTTTTCCTCGGTTGGAAGTCCACCAAGAACTTCGCCACGGAAAATCCAAACTTTAACGCCGATGATACCGTAAGTGGTATTCGCTTCAGAAGTTGCGTAATCGATGTCTGCACGAAGTGTGTGCAGAGGAACGCGTCCTTCACGGTACCACTCAGTACGTGCAATCTCTGCACCGCCCAAACGACCGCTTACTTCGACCTTGATACCTTTAGCACCAAGACGGATAGCGTTTTGAACAGCGCGCTTCATAGCACGACGGAACATAACACGACGTTCCAACTGACCTGAGATATTATCAGCAACAAGTTGCGCATCCAATTCTGGCTTACGCACTTCAGAAATGTTGATTTGCGACGGAGCGCCAGTCAACTTCTGAACTTGTTGGCGAAGCTTTTCAACGTCTTCACCTTTTTTACCGATAACAACGCCAGGGCGTGCAGTATGAATAGTCACACGAACACTCTTAGCTGGACGCTCGATAACGATACGAGATACTGATGCGTTGCGTAGTTCTTTAGTCAGGAACTTACGTACCTGATGATCACTGTGCAAGTTGTCAGCAAATTCGTTTGTATTCGCATACCAGGTTGCATTCCATGGTCTGGAGATACCTAGGCGAATACCATTAGGATGTACTTTCTGACCCATAATTTATCTCCTAGCTATCCGACACGACCACAGTAATGTGGCTGGTGCGCTTAAAGATACGATCCGCACGGCCTTTGGCACGTGGCTTGATACGCTTCATGGTCGGACCTTCGTCGACGAAGACGCGAGCCACTTTCAGCTCATCGATGTCCGCACCTTCGTTGTGCTCCGCGTTAGCGATCGCTGACTCAAGTACTTTCTTAACCAAGCCAGCGGCTGCTTTAGGGCTGTACGCAAGAATGTCCAGTGCTTTTTCAACTGGCAAACCGCGAATTTGGTCAGCAACCAAACGGCCTTTCTGAGCAGAAACGCGGGCGAATTGGTGTTTAGCAATAGCTTCCATCACTTTCTACCTCTTACCGTTTCTTCGCTTTCTTATCAGCAGCATGGCCGCGATAAGTACGGGTTGGTGCGAATTCACCCAGCTTATGACCGATCATTTCGTCAGAAACGAATACCGGTACGTGCTGACGACCGTTGTGTACAGCGATAGTCAAGCCGATCATATCTGGAATAATCATTGAACGACGGGACCAAGTCTTAATTGGCTTTTTATCCCCGGCTTCCAACGCTTTCTCCACCTTATTTAGCAGGTGAAGGTCAATAAATGGACCTTTTTTAAGAGAACGTGGCATGTTAAATCCTCAACTCTTATTTGTTGCGACGGCGTACGATGAACTTATCAGTACGCTTGTTCTTACGGGTTTTGTAGCCCTTAGTCGGAGTACCCCAAGGTGTCACTGGGTGACGACCACCAGAAGTACGACCTTCACCACCACCGTGCGGGTGATCAACTGGGTTCATCGCCACACCACGAACGGTAGGACGAACACCACGCCAGCGCTTCGCGCCCGCTTTACCCAATTGACGCAGCATGTGTTCTGCGTTACCCACTTCACCGATGGTCGCTCGACCTTCAGACTGTACACGGCGCATTTCGCCAGAACGCAAACGGATAGTGACATATGCACCATCACGCGCCAGGATTTGGCCATACGCACCTGCTGAACGAGCCAGCTGTGCACCTTTACCTGGTTGCATTTCGATTGCGTGTACTACAGTACCTACTGGGATGTTGCGCATAGGTAAGCTGTTACCCGCTTTAATTGGCGCATCAGAACCTGAAGCAATGCGGTCGCCCACATTCAAGTTCTTAGGAGCCAAAATGTAGCGACGCTCACCGTCTGCGTACAATACCAATGCGATATTCGCTGAACGGTTAGGATCGTATTCAATACGCTCTACCTTTGCAGGGATACCGTCTTTATTACGCTTAAAGTCGATAATACGGTAGTGATGTTTATGACCACCGCCGATGTGACGTACAGTGATACGTCCATTGTTATTACGACCGCCCTTCTTGCTGTTTTTGTCCAGCAATGGAGCAAAAGGCTTGCCTTTGTACAGGTCCTGACCGACGACTTTTACGACGTGGCGTTGACCCGGAGACGTAGGCTTACTTTTAACTACAGCCATGATAATTCCTCCTGTTACTCAGCGCCGCCAACGAAGTCGATGTCAGCACCCTCTTTCAGGGCCACATACGCTTTTTTCCAGTCGCTACGTTTACCGAAGCGGAAACCAGTGCGTTTAGATTTACCCTTAACGTTCACTGTGCGTACGTTTTTAACTTCAACTTCAAAAAGTTTTTCGACAGCTGCTTTGATTTCGGACTTAGTCGCATCTTTAGCTACTTTGAAAACTACAGTGTTGTAGCCTTCAGCAGTCATGGTGCTTTTTTCCGAAACGTGAGGTGCCAAGATTACATTAAGTAAACGTTCTTCGCGCATCATGACAACACCTCCTCAAGCTGCTTAACTGCGTCAGCAGTCATCAGGACGTTTTCAAACGCGATTAAGCTTACTGGGTCGATGCCTTGAACATCACGTACGTCAACTTTATGCAAGTTGCGTGACGCAAGGAACAAGTTCTCGTCAACTTCTTTAGTCACGATCAAAACGTCGTTCAGGTTCAATTCTTTCAACTTCGCAACGAGTTGTTTAGTCTTTGGCGCTTCAAGCTCAAAGTTCTCAACAACCTGCAAACGGTCTTGACGAATCAATTCTGACAGGATGCTTTTTACAGCACCGCGGTACATTTTTTTGTTAACTTTCTGTTCGTGGTTTTGCGGTTTCGCCGCAAAAGTAGTACCACCTGAGCGCCAGATTGGGCTACGGATAGTACCGGCACGTGCACGACCCGTGCCTTTTTGACGCCATGGTTTCTTACCACCACCAGCAACTTCAGAACGAGTTTTCTGAGCTTTGGTACCCTGACGAGCACCCGCTGCATATGCAACAACTACCTGGTGGACAAGTGCTTCGTTGAACTCACGTCCAAAGGTAGCTTCGGAAACCTCAAGAGCGCCTTTTGCGTCTTTCAATGTTAATTCCATCACCATTCTCCTCAGACGTTACGCCTTGACCGCAGGTTTAACGATCACATCGCCACCGGTAGCGCCAGGGACAGCACCTTTAATCAATAAAAGGTTGCGTTCAGCGTCTACACGAACCAACTCAAGTGATTGAGTTGTCACGCGCTCGTTACCCATTTGACCGGCCATTTTCTTGCCTTTGAAAACTTTACCTGGTGATTGGTTTTGACCAATTGAACCAGGAGCACGGTGCGATAATGAGTTACCGTGGGTAGCGTCTTGAGTGCGGAAGTTCCAGCGTTTAACGGTACCAGCAAAGCCTTTACCTTTAGACGTACCTGTAACATCCACTTTCTTAATTTCTGAGAATACTTCTACTGTAATCTCAGAACCTACTGCGAAATCATCGCCTTCGCCGTCTTCTAAGCGAAATTCCCAAAGACCACGACCTGCCTCAGAACTCGCCTTAGCAAAATGACCTGCTGAAGGCTTGTTTACGCGGCTAGCTTTCTTTTCGCCTGTGGTTACTTGAAGCGCACGATAACCGTCAGTTTCCTCAGTTTTAACCTGAGTCACGCGGTTAGCCAGCACTTCGATCACAGTAACAGGAACAGAAGCGCCGTCTTCCTGGAAGACACGCGTCATTCCTACTTTACGACCGACTAGACCTATAGCCATTGTTAAAACCTCTCGTGTGTAATCCTATTACTGCCCACTTAACCCAAGCTGATCTGTACATCAACGCCAGCTGCCAAATCCAAACGCATTAACGCGTCAACAGTTTTGTCAGTTGGGTCCATGATATCGATCAGACGCTTGTGGGTGCGGATTTCGTACTGGTCACGCGCATCTTTGTTTACGTGTGGAGAAATCAGCACGGTGAAGCGTTCTTTCCGAGTTGGCAGTGGAATTGGTCCACGTACCTGCGCGCCAGTGCGTTTTGCAGTATCAACGATCTCTGCAGTTGACTGGTCAATCAGACGGTGATCGAACGCTTTCAATCGAATCCGAATTCTTTGATTAGCCATAAAAAATCAAAGCCTCAAATTAAAGAGCATTTAAAAAAGAGCACAGACAAACGCAACCTCCCTGGCACATACCGGGGGTGCGATTATCTACGTCAACCATTCAATCCCCTATCGGGACTGTTGTGGAACACCAATTAAGCAAGTCGCTAAACTTAAACAAAAATTGATGTGGTCGCGAATTATACAGCTTCGCGACCGGTTGTCAACATTTAGCAGTAAGTAGGTCGCGCCTATGGCGCGACTTTAGGGGTGTGACTTGCGCCAAAGGCGCAAGCTACCCAACGGGTAAGTGTTACTTCGCGAGGTCTTCTACCTGCCGCCAGACGCGCATTAAATTGCCACCCAAGATCATTTTAATTTCTTCATCGGTGTAACCGCGGTCTAGCAAACCCTGAACCAAGTTAGGATAACTCGACACGTCTTTCAAACCTACAGGTAAGGAATCACCTACGCCATCGTAGTCCGAGCCAATCCCAATATGCTCAACACCAATCAACGCTTTCACATGGTCGATATGGTCTAGGACTTGGTCAAGCGTCGCATACGGATATGGGTTGTTGTTCTCGATCTCCGCAATACGCTGCTTTGCTTCCTCAGACTCTTCGCCATACTGTTCTTTTACTGCCTCAATACGCTTTTTAAGCATATCGCGATAGCGGTTGGCTTGCTTTGCAACAAATGAAGACCCAAAGTTGATTTGAATGACACCGCCGTTTTCACCAAGCTTTTTCAGCATGTCGTCACTCATGTTGCGTTCAAAACCTGGTGTGTACTGACGTAAAGACGAATGTGACGCGATAACGGGCGCCTCACTGATCTCGATAACTTGATAAAACGCATCATCGGAGATATGTGAAACATCGACCATCACACCGATATCATTCATTGCTTTCACAAGCTTCTTACCAAAAGGTGATAAACCATCCCATTGGCGACGGATATCGTATGATGAATCCGAGATATGGTTGGACTGTGAGTGCGCCAACGTAATGTAGCGAATACCGCGCTTGTAGAAGTGCTCAAGGTTGGCAAGATCACCCTCGATGGGGGTGCCGTTTTCCATTCCCAAGGCAATAGACATTAAGCCTTTTTCAGTGTTTTCCTTCACTTGCTCTGTCGTATAAGCCATAGCGAATTTATCTGGCGCACGACCGACGAGAGCCTCCATACTATCAATAAGCTCATTCGCTAGTTGAATACTCCCACCACTCTGTTCGTAATGCGCAGGAATATAAATTGACATGAAAGGGGCATTTAACCCGCCCTCTACCGCTCTTGGATAATCAAAATCTCCACCCTCGGTAGCGACGGTCACATCCTCCCACTCGTTATGAATACGATAGGGGACGTCGATGTGCGTATCGATAAGTAGGTTTTCTTTCGCTAGCATACGTGCTTTATCACTAGCGGTATATTCTTCAGCAAAACTAGATGTTGCGGTAGCGACAAGTGCCGCTAGTGCCGTCATTGTAATTGTCTTTTTTAACATGCAAGTTCCTTAACACAACCAAAACAGAGAACTTGCAGATTAACAAAACTTTAACCCTGACGCACTAGCGATGAACTCGCGGCGGTCACCGCACCGATGATAACTGTGCCTAACACCGGTGCGATTAACCAAACCAACCACCAATGAGTGAGATACGCCATGGTGATTACTCGCTTTTGTTGTCGTCGTTTGACTCAGCTGAGTCATCCCGTGATTCACGTGAAGCAAGGGCTTCTTCGCTAAACAGTTCAGTAGTGATTTCATCGAGAGTGGATACAACAGCATCTTTTGATGCTTGCCACAGTGACTCAGAAATTGAACTGACCTCAGTTTGAAGAGCGCTACGGATGCTACTCTCTTGACTATCTTGAGCCATTGCAGGGACTGAACTCAATGCGGCAACGGCTGACAAAGTGATAATAAATTTTTTCATGGCTGTGCTCCTTTGAAGGTAACGTATTAATTAAGTCGCTATTACTCTTTCAAAGGTTGTGCCAACTTTATAAAAATTATAACACCTTGTTTTTAAAGAATTTTTAAAACAGTTAGTTTTATTACTTTCTTTGGCTTGGTGAAAAAATCACACCGCTTTACAAAACACACTAAATTTTAGTCAATATCGCTACTGAATATCAGCAAGACGTAAGGAGCTATCTGTCCGGAACTCAATAGCGCCCTCAATAAGCGCTTCAGCATCATTTAAACGAGGCCCTTTTATACTCAAGAACTGGCGCCATTTTTTTCCGCCGGGCTGTCCTTGGAAAAGTCCAAGCATGTGACGCACAACGTGCCACGCGCGACCACCTGCGGCAATGTGTTGCTGAATGTACGGAATCATCTGACGCGCCACACTTTCTCGTGAAATAGAGGTAGGGTTTGATGTATATAGGGTTTCTAACTCAGTCAACAACCACGGGTTCTGATATGCTTCGCGTCCAATCATTACGCTATCCACATGGGCTAAATGTAACTGAGTCTCTGCTAGCGTTTTAATGCCGCCATTGATAGCTATCGGTAATTCGGCGTAGCGTTGCTTCGCACGATAAACGCGGTCATATTGCAAAGGCGGTATTTCTCTATTCTCTTTCGGGCTTAACCCATTGAGCCAAGCCTTCCGCGCGTGAAGTGTGAGTTGATCAGTGCCTGCCTCGACACAAGCATCTAGAAATTGATATAAAAACTCATCGCTATCGTGCTCATCAATCCCTAGACGGGTTTTAACCGTCACTGGAATGTCTACTTCGGCTTTCATCGCCTTAATGCAATCACTGACTAATTTCGGTTGTGCCATCAAGCAAGCACCAAAACTGCCATTTTGAACTCGGTCTGAAGGACATCCTACATTAATATTAACCTCGTCATAGCCGCGAGTTTGCGCTTGAACTGCACACTGTGCCATTGCGCTCGGATCAGCGCCACCCAATTGAAGCGCAACGGGATGTTCCTCATCGTTGTAAGCTAGGAAATCTTGCTGACCATAGATAATGGCGCCAGTGGTCACCATATCGGTGTACAACAATGTATTGGGGCTTAATAAACGATGAAAGTATCGACAATGGCGATCCGTCCAATCCAGCATCGGGGCGACTGAAGCAAAATGAGGGTATAGCTTTGACAACGAAAACTCCTGTAGCTTATGGCGGTAACGCTAAAAACTCGACTGGCTATGTGAGGTGCCATTATATCTGTTTTATATTGTTCAGAACACCACGTTAGTTCCGAAATAGGACGATATGATTTACACTTTAGTAAAAACGATTATTGTGTCGAGCGTTGCTTGGCTGATAAATCTAATTACAATCAAAGCCAGCAGATGAAAAGGTCATATATGGGAACTATCGAAACAGAGCGATTAATTAGTAAGGCCGAGAAGCTTTGTCAAAACCGTGGCGCGCGATTAACGTCTACGCGTCGTGAAGTCTTTCGTATTCTGGCAGCTCAAAAAGGTGCGGTTGGTGCCTATGATTTGCTTGACTTGCTCAAGGGCTCTGTTCCTAACGCAAAGCCGCCAACGATCTACCGTGCGCTCGACTTTCTTCAAGAGCAAGGTTTTGTTCACAAGATCACTTCATCGAATAGTTTTGTTCTTTGCTCGCATTTTGAGCATCAACACCCTGTCCAAATGTTAATTTGTGATCGCTGTGGAGATGTTCAAGAAATTCACTCTGAAGGCGTTTACTCCGAACTGCAATCGCAGGCTGAGGATCAGGGCTTTCTGGTCAAAGAACAAACCATAGAAGCACATGGTTTATGTGCTAAATGTCATTAGTACTTACTACAACAACAGGAAATACCAATGAAGTTAACTCACCTCCTTGGTGTAGCTGTCGCAAGCATGGCGGTCTCTCAGGCCATTAATGCCCAAGCGTTTGACGACAAGTTCCGCCAGTTGAATGATGATAAATATCGTTCTCCCAACATATACAGAACAGCCTCTGGTGCGCCCGGGCATGGTTATTGGCAGCAGCAAGCTGATTACGATATTCAAGTCACTTTGAATGACGATAACCAAAGCATTAATGCGCGTAGTACGATTACCTACACGAATAACTCACCCGATACATTACGTTACATTTGGGTACAGCTGGACCAAAACCGATTCAAGAAGGATTCTATCGGTCCTCAAGCTTCGGCAACCAATGCTGATCGAATGAAAAAAGTCAGCTTTAGCCAAATGGAAACGATGATGACTCAAGAAGAGTTTCCAGCGGGCTATACCATCACTGACGTCTCGGACCCTCGCGGCGAACAGATGGATTACATCATCAATGACACGATGATGCGTATTGACTTAGATAAGCCCCTGAAATCGGGTGAGTCCATTGAATTCAATATTGGTTGGAAGTTCAACATCATTGAAGCCGACGTACTCGGTGGCCGTGGTGGTTATGAATATTTCGAAGACGACGGAAACTACTTGTACGAAATGTCACAATGGTTCCCTCGTGTCGCTGCTTACTACGATGCTGAAGGTTGGCAAAACAAGCAATTCATGGGTCGTGGCGAATTCACCTTGGAATTTGGTAACTACGAAGTAGCAATTACCGTACCTGCCGATCATATCGTTGCAGCAACGGGTACATTGCAGAACCCTGATGAAGTCCTAACCGACGAGCAACAGCAGCGTTTAGAAGAAGCTGAAACAGCTGACAAGCCAGTTAAAATTGTCACACAAGAAGAAGCTTTGGAGAACGAAAAAGAAGGGACTTCTGAGACTAAAACTTGGGTATTTAAAGCCGATAACGTTCGCGATTTCGCGTGGGCTTCATCACGTAAGTTTATTTGGGATGCTCAAGGGTTTGATAACGGTGAAAGCGACGTTTTAGCGATGTCGTTCTACCCTGAAGAGGGTAACCCTCTGTGGGAACGCTACTCAACTGCATCCATTATCCACACTATCGAAAACTATAATAAATATAGTTTTGCATACCCATACCCTGTTGCTATCTCAGTTAATGGTCCGGTCGGTGGTATGGAATACCCTATGCTGACCTTCAATGGTCCGCGTCCATACGTTAACGAAGAGAGTGGAGAGAAGTACTACTCAAAACGTACTAAATATGGCTTGATCTCTGTCATTATTCACGAAATTGGCCACTCTTATTTCCCAATGATCGTGAACTCAGACGAGCGTCAGTGGACTTGGATGGATGAAGGTCTAAATACCTATCTTCAATTCCTTGCAGAGCAAGCGTGGGAAGACGACTATCCGTCTTGGCGTGGAGAAGCTCGCAATATCACAGGTTACATGGCTAGCCGTAATCAAATGCCGATTATGACAAACTCAGAATCAATTCTGCAGTTCGGTAATAATGCGTATGGTAAGCCTGCGACCGCGCTCAATATTTTGCGTGAAACCATTGTTGGCCGTGAATTGTTTGACTTTGCATTCCGTGAATACTCACGTCGCTGGAAATTCAAACGCCCAACTCCTGAAGATTTCTTCCGTACCTTAGAAGATGCATCAGGTGTTGATCTTGACTGGTTTATTCGCGGCTGGTTCTACACCACTGACCACGTAGATATCTCGCTCGACAAAGTAAACCTGCTAACCGTCAATACTCAAGATCCAGAAGTCGAAAAGGCTTGGAAGAAAGAAGTTGATCAGCAAGATCCAAAATCTATCACTGCGATTCGCAATGAAGATATGGTCAAGAAGATTGCTCAACAAGAACACCTTCGTGACTTCTACAACGAGAATGACGAGTACACCGTCACTAATGCGGACCGTAACGAATACAAAAAGTTACTTGATGGCCTAGATGACGAACAGAAGCAAATGCTGAAAAACGGCAAAAACTTCTACGTGCTCGACTTTAGTAACAAAGGCGGGTTGGTGATGCCTATTTTACTAGACCTACATTTCGCTGACGGTACTAAAGAACACGTTCGTATTCCTGCTGAAATCTGGCGCCGTTCGCCGGAGCACGTAAGCAAGCTGTTGATTCGTGATAAGAAGATTGACCAAATTGTAGTTGACCCGTATTGGGAGACTGCTGATACCGATACTTCGAATAACTACTGGCCAGCTCGTGCTGTACCATCGCGTATTGAGTTATACAAACGTGATCATGGTGATGACAGTATGATGGAACGCTACAACGAGGAATTAGACACGGATGATAAAAACGCTGAAGAGTAATATTTCGCGTTCTATTATCGGTTTAATCGCCTCTTGTGCGCTGCTACCTCAGGTAGCAGCGCACAAATATTTTTTTGGCTTAACCGATGTGAGTTGGAACGCTCATACAGGTAATATTGAGGTGGTACATCAATATACCTTACACGACGTCGAACTGGCTATTGGTCGTTTTTTTAATACCCCCTTCAGAATTGACCAACCCGACGCCGAGCGCAAGGTTAAAGAATGGCTCAATGCACGTTTTTCAATGACCTCTTCCGATGGCGAGCCGATAGCGTTGGATTGGGTGGGCTTGGAAGCGGATTTTCAGAACCTATGGCTTTATCAAGAAAAATCTCATTCAAAAACCGAATTTTGTAATTGGGAAATAACAAACCGTGTTATGCTTTCCACATACCCTGCTCAAGTGAACACAGTGAATGTTAAAGGCGATGACATCACGCGAGGAATTACACTTAACGAGCAGCGTGACACAAAAAAAATCAATTGCGGTAAGTAAAAGGTAATTATTTATGGACGCAGCGTTCGTCAACCCATTTTTGAACGCACTTCAAAACGTGCTTTCAATGATGGCTCAAATAGAGCTTAAGCCAGGAAAGCCTCAAATTAAAAAGGATGAATACGCTCGTGGCGATGTGTCGGGCATCATTGGAATGGTAGGTCCACAAGTTAAAGGCTCCTTTTCAATATCCTTTGAAGAAAATCTAGCCTGTGAAATCATGCATAAGATGTTGGGCGAGTTACCCGATTCAGTGGATGAAGAGGTATGCGATATGGTGGGTGAAATCACTAATATGGTTACAGGCGGTGCCAAAAAAGAGCTCGCCGAGCGCGGCTTTGAGTTTGATATGGCCACACCGATCGTCGTCTCGGGACGCGACCATACTATATCTCATCGCTCTGAGGGCGCAAAGCTCATCATGCCCTTTAACCATGTTGCCGGTAAGGCATACATCGAAATATGTTTTGATAAGTTGAGAGCCTAGTTGTTGCTAAGCTCTCTTTTTAAAAGTTAATAGCGCTCATCATCAGACGCTCGAGCAAAATTATCGAACCGCGATAGATGCCCATGGAATTTAAGTTCAACTTTACCGATGGGTCCATTCCTTTGCTTACCAATGATAATCTCCGCTAATCCTTTCTCTGCACTGTCTGGGTGATAAACCTCATCACGGTAGATAAACATAATAACGTCAGCATCCTGCTCGATCGATCCAGACTCGCGCAAGTCGGAGTTGACAGGACGCTTATCTGAGCGTTGCTCAAGTGAGCGGTTAAGCTGTGAAAGCGCTACGACAGGAACACTCAATTCCTTAGCTAAAGATTTTAACGAGCGCGAGATCTCAGCAATTTCAAGTGTACGATTTTCTGACATCCCCGGTACTGTCATTAACTGCAAGTAATCCACCATAATCATCGATAACCCACCGTGATCTCGCGCAACACGACGAGCCCTGGAGCGAACTTCTGTCGGTGTTAATCCGGAGGAGTCATCGATATACAGATTATTCTTATCATTGAGAATATTCATGACTGAGGCAATACGAGCCCAATCATCATCCTCCAAACGTCCTGTCCTAACACGGTTTTGATCAACGCGACTGAGTGATGCCAACATACGCATCATGATTTGCTCAGATGGCATTTCTAAACTAAACACCAGCACCGGTTTTTCTTCGTTCATTGCGACGTTTTCGGCTAAGTTCATCGCGAAGGTGGTTTTACCCATCGACGGACGAGCGGCAACAATAATAAGATCTGAAGGCTGCAGACCGGCAGTCATCTGGTCTAAATCATGGAAGCCAGTTGATGTGCCTGTTACACCGTTATGATTTTTTATGTTGCTAAGCGTCTCTATTTTCTCAATCGTCTTAGCCAGAATATCACTGACCCCCTTGGGGCCTTCCGTTGCACTAGTGCGCTTCTCCGCAATACGGAATACTTTACTCTCCGCCTCATCGAGTAACTGTTGGCTCGTTCGTCCTTGGGTATCGTAACCTGACTCGGCAATATCATTCGCTGCGGCAATCATCTCTCTGAGCACCGCCCGCTCGCGTACAATATTGGCATAAGCGACAATGTTAGCTGCACTCGGTGTATTTTTCGAGATTTCGCCTAGATACGCAAAGCCACCCACGGCGTCGAGCTCAGTGTTCGCCTCTAGCTCCTCAGAAACAGTCACTAAGTCCATTGGCTGACTGCTATCAGCGAGGGATTGCATTGCAGTAAAAATCAGTCGATGAGCACGATGATAAAAATCTTGCGCGATAATCAGCCCAGAAACTTTATCCCAAGCGTCATTATCTAACATCAACCCACCCAACACAGATTGTTCGGCTTCGATCGAATGAGGCGCTGAACGCAGCGCCTCAATCGACTTATCTCTTTGCTTATTTTTTTCCGCCATCGTTACAGTCTCTGTACACTCGCCAATGAGCGCTACTATATCGTTAATCGCGACGAATTTCGACAGTTCCTGAGACGGTTGTTAAACCCACTCTCGCACTTCCGGTGCCGACTTCGAAGTTTAATTCTGACGAAGTTCCCCAGCGCGATTCAGTGGGTTTGTCGTTACTAATACGGTTAACAATGTCACCACCAGCATTAGTTGTAATATCAAAACTGGCGTTCGGTATCGCACTGAAAGTAAACGCCATATCGCCGCTCACGGATGAAGCTTTCAATTCACCACTGTCTGCCAATTTAAGCGAAAGATTAATGTCTCCACTGACATTTTTTAAATTAGCTTTCTTGAGACTTGGTAATTCAGCCGTTACATCGCCTGAGACGTTTTGTAAGTAGAACTCTTCCATCATATCGGCGTAAACACTAATATCGCCGCTAACGGCTTGATAATGAGCGACTCTCGCGCTACTGCCTTTATCGCTAATATCCCCACTAACACTTTCTAGCCTGACGGTACCAGCAATAGACCGCGCATCAATGTCACCACTGACAGTACTGACTTCGACACCGCCACCAATATTTTCGACTTTCACATCACCGCTCACGAGGTTTATTTCGACCCCTTCTTGCAAATCAAAGGCATCGACATCCATGGATACACCTTTTACATCAAGATGGCTTGATTTAGGCATATAAATAGTTAACTTTGACCCTTCATCATCGTCGAACCACCCATTTTGCTCGGGTGTTTTAACTTGCACCTGCAATGTTGAGCCACGTAGTTCAAAAATAAATTGTTCAGTGCGTTTGTCGAGTGTTCCAGTAACATGAACCACGTTGTCATCACTCGCCATGATCTCGATTGAGCCGCGTTCGTTATCAACAAATACTTCCGTCCCCTTCGGCACTTCCATTTTTTCATCGACACGCTCTTGTGCAACAGCGTTCACTGTTGATAGCGCAACAGCTCCCATCAATAATGCGGTTAAAAATTTCATAGTAATCTCCTCGTTCACCAAGCTTAAATTTGTTTCAATACTGGCTTTTGTTGATAGCTTTGCTCTAATAAAGCCAGTTCTTGTTCGTTAATCCAACGCAACAGCTCCAATTGCTGTGCATTACCAGGGCCAGACGCTAACGCTTCTAATACCGACTGTCGCGCTTTAGCTAGCTGTTGTAGCTGTGTAGTTAATTGCTCATCACTCTGCTCAATTCCAGCAAGTTTGTAACCCCTTTGCAGCGCCGAAACCTGTTGCGCTTGGGTGCTGATCATCTGTGCCGCTGCCGCGTAATAAGGTGATTCATTCGTTCTGATATCTTCTCCTGGCTGAGCACCTTGGTAGCCAACAAAGACAGCCACCGCCAACAGACTCGCGGCGAGCGCCCCACCGGCAGCTGCCCACCATGTACGTGAGTCCTCAGTCGTTTGCCCCTCTAAGCGCTGTTCAATACCCTGCCATAAGTCATCACTCGGCTCTATTGCGTCAGGAGTCTCACGTTGGTGCGCAATAAGTGCTTCTAACTGTTGCTCTTTTTCGTTGCTCATAACCACTCCTGCATTAATTTCTTAGCGCGAAAAAACTGGGATTTACTCGTACCTTCGGCAATATGTAACAGGTCAGCAATTTGCTGGTGCGAATAGTCCTGTAACGCATGTAGAACGAAAACCTGTCGTGTTTGCTCAGGCAAGCGGATGATCAACTTATCGAGCTCGCCTAAATCAATGTCGCTACTGTCAGTTTCGTCCTGCGTATTATGGTCAATGGCTCGCTCATTGCGTTTAAACCATCGTGACTGCTTTCGCATTTCTGTAATACCCACATTATTAGCAAGACTAAAAAGCCACGTTGAAAACTTTGCTCGACCATCAAATTTGGGTAATGAACGCCAGGCCTGTACAAAGACTTCCTGTACCAAGTCATCGGCCAGTGAGCGATCAGCAGTTAACCTGAACACCATTCCGTAGACACCACGTACGTAACGCTCATATAAGCGTCTAAACGCATGCTTATCGCCATTGGCAGCTAACTCTATGTCGTTGCTGTCTGACAAGGTTCTCTCCCTGAAAAAAGTTTATTAGCTAATTTATAGAGTAAGTCGCGTTAATGCGAGGCTAGGTTTACAAGGCAGGTAAAAAAAAAGCTGCCCTAAGGCTAATGCCGATCAGTTAAGAAATTTTCAATGATCGGTTGACCGATCCGGCAGAGTCTTCAAAATCCATAGTCAGAATTTCTGGCTATGGATTTTTTTATGTTTTTAAGTCAAGCGTTAGAACAGCTGCAAGAGTTTACCCCAGATGATTTCAGTAAGTTACCCGACTTACTCGAGCCTGAATTAGTCGAGCAATGCTTGCAGGATACAGGCGTTACGACGGTGCGTAAGCGTCGTTTGCCCATGGATTTTATGGTGTGGGCTGTTGTTGGCATGGCGCTTTTCAGAGACATGCCCATGCGGCAACTGGTTTCGCATCTTGATTTAATGTTGCCTGGTAACAGGCCCTACGTTGCACCCAGTGCTGTGGTTCAGGCACGTCAGCGCTTAGGCGCTGATGTGATGAAGCGGATGTTTGAGCTCACTAATCAGTTATGGTTCGATAAATTACCCACGTCTCATTGGAATAACCTATCGATTTTGGCAGTAGACGGGACTGTCTGGCGTACACCCGATACGCCTGAAAATAGTGCGAGGTTTGGACGCACAGCGAATCAACTCAAAGAGTCAGACTATCCTCAAATTCGTATGGTTAATCAAATGGAAGTCAGCAGTCATTTAGTGACAGCAACGGAGTTTGGCAGTATTGCACAAGCCAGTGAAGTTGATTTGGCAGCTAAACTTATCGAGCGAACGCCTGACCATTCACTGACGCTATTCGATAAGGGCTTCTATGCGCTGGGGCTATTAGAGCAGTGGCATCGGGCGGGTGAAGAGCGCCACTGGCTTATCCCGCTCAGAAAAGGCGCGCAATATACTGTAAAAACATCATTCAGTAGCACCGATAAACTGGTGGAAATTAAGTTATCCCCACAGGCAAAAAAGAAGTGGGATAACGCACCCGAAACCGTTGAAGCTCGGTTGGTGAGCAAGAAAGTCGGTAAGAAAGATGTGGCTATCTTAACCTCAATGACAGATACGATGCGCTATCCGGAAGCGGATATCGTGGACTTATATGCTCACCGCTGGGAAATCGAACAAGCTTACCGAGAAATGAAGCAGTATATGCTGAAAAATGAACTGACCTTGCGAAGTAAGCGTCCCGAGCTAGTTGAACAAGAGCTCTGGGGCATGCTCGTAGCATACAACTTGTTACGATATATGATGGCTCAAATGGCTTACAGCCTGAAGCAGGTCGAGCCCAATCAAATCAGCTTTAAACAGGCATCGCACTACCTCGTTGGACAGCTTCATATGCTCGTAAATATCTCTCCAGGGAAAATACCCAAAGTCATGGAGCAGATGATGGAAATGGCCAGCGCGTTTGTATTACCTGACCGACGAGAACGGCACTATCCACGAGCAATAAAAAGGCGACCGCAACGTTATCCGATGCGGTCGCCTAGAAAAAATGCTAGTCGTTAGCTTAACTGACAAGCATTAGCCCTAAGGCAGCTTTTCATAACTCAGTAACATATTACTTAGTTGGAACCACTTTTACAGTGATGTTAGCGAACACGTCAGCGTGCAAGTGTAGTTCGATTTCAAACTCACCTACTTCACGCAACGTGCCGTTTGGCATAAGTACTTCGCTCTTCTTCACTTCAACGCCAGCCGCAGTGATTGCGTCCGCGATATCGCGAGTACCGATAGAGCCAAATAATTTACCTTCGTCACCCGCTTTAGAAGCGATAGTAACAGATTCCAAAGCGTTGACTTTTTCAGCGCGCGCTTGAGCTGCAGCTAATTGGTCAGCCAATTTCGCTTCGTAGTCAGCACGACGTTGCTCAAAAAGCTCAACGTTTTCTTTAGTTGCAGGAACCGCTTTACCTTGTGGGAACAAGAAGTTACGCGCGTAACCTGACTTAACAGCAACCTGGTCGCCTAAGCTACCTAGGTTAGCGATCTTATCTAATAAGATGATATTCATTTTCGCTACCTCTAAATCTTGGTATCCGAGCCTTTGCTAACTTACTGATGTGAATCAGTGTAAGGCAGCAAAGACAAATAACGAGCACGTTTGATGGCACGTGCTAACTGACGCTGATACTTAGCTGACGTTCCAGTGATACGGCTAGGAACAATCTTGCCAGATTCAGTGATGTAGTTTTTTAGCGTAGCGATGTCTTTGTAATCGATCTCTTTTACGCCTTCAGCCTTAAAACGGCAGAATTTACGGCGACGGAAAAAACGAGCCATTATGGCCTCCTTAAATCATTTCTAGATGCTGAGCGTGAAGAACTAGTTTGGCTAACCCTTGCTTGTCTTCATGACGATGCAAGAAACCCTCGGTATGTACTTCACTGCCCACCGTCAATTTATCCAACCAGTGCGTAAGCCCTTCGCCACTCATGATGACTTGTAAACGAACAAATGATTGTCGGCTCATTCCTGCTTCTGCTTGCATTGAGCGGTGCTCAAGAGAGAATTGGATGTGCTCAATACCTGATGGGCTCTTTTCGAGTCGAGCAGGTTTACAAACGTGTCCAGTTAAATGAAGTCGATTCATAGTTGCTAAAGGAGCAAAACCTCAATTAAGCGGCTTCGCTATCACCTTTACGCTCTTCCTTTTTAGTTAAAGGAGATGGTTCAGTGATCGCTTCTTTTTTACGCATAACAAGGTTACGTAAAACAGCGTCGTTGAAACGGAAGGCTGTTTCCAGCTCGTCAACAACTTCTGCGTTCGCTTCAATGTTTAGCAACACGTAGTGCGCTTTATGAAGCTTGTTGATTGGGTAAGCTAGTTGACGGCGACCCCAGTCTTCTAGACGATGGATCTGGCCACCACCTTGCTTGATCGTTTCGCTGTAGCGCTCGATCATGCCAGGTACTTGCTCGCTTTGGTCTGGATGGACCATAAATACGATTTCGTAATGACGCATTACTGCTTCCTTTTGGTTCAGTAGCCTCTGTTCAGTTCAGCCAAACTGACATAGAAGCAAGGAATACTCTATTTAAAAAGATAAAACGGCTGATTTGAGCCGCGCGAGTTTAACTAATTTATGCACAAAATGCAATGATTAATAATCTCGCGCTTCAGGGTGGGACGCTTTGTGTGCTGCGCTGACTTCGTCCGTCACTAAAGATACTAACCGCCCTGCCAGTTCAGTTTTGACGCCTTCTGGCCCTCTTACCATGACTCTATCAAGAGGCGTCTCGGACCGAACGATGTCGGCTTGTAATGTCAAGAAATCATCTTGCTTATCCACTTCAACACGAATCGCATATTCCGCATTCTTCGCCGATTCGATATGCCATTCGTGTCTCACATCAAACCGATTCTGTAAATCTTCGAGCACCTGATTAACAATCGCCTCATCTGTTTTCGATTCGTAACTGATGCTGACATAAGGCTTAGTCGATCGCACAAAGGTACTTTCATTCCAATTTGGCGTCCAACTGAGGAACAGTAAACCAATCAGTGCCAGTGCGATAATTATCGGAAGTAAACGGCGGCTAATTGGCATGACGCTGTCTCACCGCCTCAAAAAGACAAACCCCACTGGCAACAGATACATTTAAACTGCTTACAGAGCCATCTAATGGGATAGATGCCAATTCATCGCAAGTTTCACGGGTCAGTCGACGCATTCCCTTGCCCTCGGCTCCCATAACTAATGCGAGCGGACCCTTAAAATCGATTTGATAAAGTGATTTATCGGCTTCACCTGCTGTACCAACCACCCACACATTGAGATCTTGCAGTGTGCGAAGCGCACGTGCCAAGTTGGTTACAACAACCAAAGGAATGTTGTCTACTGCACCACACGCTACTTTTCGTACGGTAGGCGTAATCTGTGCTGATTTGTCCTTAGGCACAACCACAGCTGTCGCGCCAGCGGCATCGGCCGTGCGCATGCATGCACCTAGGTTGTGTGGATCAGTCACGTTATCGAGTACTAAAAATAACGGGGCACCTTGGGCTTTTTCAATCAATGTTGAAAAATCATTCTCATTCAGTGGCGGTAAAGCTTTTATTGTCGCTACCACGCCTTGATGGTTACCAAACTCGGCTCTTTTATCAAGCGCTTGACGCGGTATCCACTGAGGCCGAATACCAATCGCCTCCGCTTGACCTATCACCTCAGCAACGGAAGCATCCTGACGTTCACGTGAAACAAATAACTCTATTAACCGATCGGGGTGCTGTGTTAGCACTGAGCGAACCGCGTGCAAACCAAAAACTGTAACTTTCTGACTCATGATTTATTGCGCCCTTTACTACTTGAATGACCGCGACTATTTTTTTGACCCGATGTTTTCTTACTTGACGGCTTGCGCTTATTCGAGCGCTTACCACGGCTATTTTTGTCACCCTTTTTAGCGTTACGCTGCTGTCCTTTATTGCCTTTAGGCATACGAGATTTACCTGTAGGACTCTCAGCACTTAACAACTCTAAGTCAATTTTGCGGTCGTCTAGATTGACTTGTTTAACACGCACTTCGACTTTATCGCCAAGTCGGAACACGCGGTGACTATTTTCACCCACAAGCATATTTTTGGTGTTATCAAACTGATAATAGTCGTCACCTAAATTACTGATATGCACCAGACCATCAATTTGATATTCATCAAGCCGCACGAATAAACCAAAGTTTGTAACCGCCGCGATAACACCAGTGAAACTTGAGCCGATATGGTCTTGCATAAACTCACATTTGAGCCACTCATCCACCTGTCGCGTTGCATCATCAGCACGGCGTTCAGTGTGGCTACAATGAATACCTAAATCATCGAGCTCAGTATCATCATATGCCCATGCACCGGTCAACGCGCCCTTAAACTCGCCCTTGCGCTTTAAAATTGCCTTAATCGCGCGATGTAAAATGAGATCAGGATAGCGCCTAATCGGAGACGTAAAGTGTGAATACGATTTTAATGCCAAGCCGAAGTGACCTGTGTTATCAGGTTGATAGACTGCTTGTTGCATTGAGCGCAGAAGCATCGTCTCTATCAGTTCTCGATCAGGGCGTTGTTGAACCTCAGACAAAAGCTTGCCGAAATCAGTCGGCGTAGGCTCTTCGCCACCTCCTAATTCAAGACCTAATTCACCCAGGAAGCTACGAAAGTTAGTCAACCGCTCATCGGCGGGCGGTTCATGGACACGAAACAGTGCATTGATATCGTCGACTGACTCAACCAGTTTAGCGGCCTCTACATTAGCCGCAATCATGCACTCTTCGATGATTTTATGTGCGACATGACGTTTTACCGGTTCAATACGCTCGATTTTACGCTCGGCATTAAAAATAAATCGAACTTCTTGCGTATCAAACTCGATCGCAGAGCGTTTCTTCCTGACCGAAGCCAGTGCTTTATATAGGCTATGCAACGACTCGATATTCGTTAATACATCTTTGTATTGCTCGCGTAGTTCTGTATCACCATCTAAAATTTGTTTAACTTTAGTGTAGGTTAAGCGCGCGTGACTATTCATTACTGCCGGATAGAAACGCGATGATTTCAACTTGCCGCGCGGCCCCACTTCGATTTCAGCCACCATACACAACCGGTCGACATTCGGATTGAGGGAGCAAAGACCATTCGAGAGTTTTTCTGGTAGCATGGGAATCACGTTGTTAGGAAAGTAAACGGAGTTGCCTCGATTCCACGCTTCTTGATCAAGTACCGTATTGGGCTTCACATAGTAGGACACGTCTGCAATCGCCACCCATAAACGCCAACCGCTCTCTTCGGGCATCGCTAAGACCGCATCGTCAAAATCACGAGAATCTTCCCCATCAATCGTGATGAGCGGT
Source organism: Idiomarina sp. D18 (assembly GCF_057748155.1). Classification (NCBI taxonomy): domain Bacteria; kingdom Pseudomonadati; phylum Pseudomonadota; class Gammaproteobacteria; order Alteromonadales; family Idiomarinaceae; genus Idiomarina; species Idiomarina sp. D18. Next base: position 422,814 of record NZ_CM173240.1, on the reverse strand, counting down.
AATTCACGTAAATCGATACGTCCCTCATACGCTTGCTTAGGAATTTCATCAGCTATTTTATTAAGCTCTTGATCCAACCCTTCAGGCCATTCATTAGGAATGTCATGTTCTCGAATAGCGACTTCAATCTCCATTCCAGGTGCCATGTGATCACCGAGAATTTCGGTAATCTCACCAATGGGGCTAGTTCGTTTGTTAGGTCTTCGTGTAATCTTGACCACAACCAATTGGCCGTGACGCGCACCCGCGGTTGCATGGTTGGGGATCAAAATATCCTGGTTAATGCGACTATCATCAGGAACAACAATACCCATATCATGATCGACAAAGTAACGTCCGACGATATCGTTATCACGGGGTTCTATAACCCTCACCACACGACCTTCACGTTTTCCTTTGCGATCTTGGCCTGACACTTTAACCAATACCACGTCACCATGAAGTACCGAGTACATTTGGTGATGAGGAATAAAGATATCATCACCACCTTCTTCAGGCTGACAAAAACCAAAGCCTTCGCGGTGACCGATGATACGCCCTTTAATCAATTGCATTCGGTCTGGTAATCCGTAGCTATTGGCTTTGGTATACACTAACTGACCGTCACGTTCCATCGCTCGCAAGCGACGTTTGATGCCTACTTGTTGGCGTTCATCACCAAGCTTGAAATGACTTACAAATTCATCAAACGAAACAGGTTTAAGGTGCTTCTGTACCAACCCAAGCAACGCTTCCCTACTTGGTATTTCAACCTCGTAGGTCGGGGTGGATTGGCCGTTCGAATTTGTTTCTGACATAAGTTCTCTTATAAGTTGAAATTAAATATTGACTACTATGCATGCAGTATACGCTTTATAACCACTATTGTCAGTGACAGAAAAAAGAAACCCCAGCCGAAGCTGGGGTTTTGGTACGTCATGTTAATTCGCTTGTGATTGCGTGATAGTTCGTTCCTCAATGACGTTATTATCAATATCTGCATTATCAAACCAAATCGGGCGCAGTTGTGGCTCCTGAGAGTACAGCTGAGTTTGGTCAATATAATGATCAGACAGGATATTACGAGACTGAGAATAGCTCAGTAAACCTTGAGCCTGCGGACCGTCGTCGGTGAACTCCATGGTGAACATCCAGCTCGAACCATAACTGATATGATAGCCAGCACCATTTGCCGCTAGGTTTGAGCCTTCCACTTGTGGATAAATCAAGCGCGGATAAATCGTACCATCAGAGCCCGTGTTTGCGCGGAACACGTTAAAGCCCCCTTCGATGTTATTGGCACCACCCCAGGGCAAACGATTACCACTCGGTGTTCCATCTGGAAGCGCACGCTCAACGAATTGAACCTCGCCCAACGGGGCGTCAATCGACAAGCCTACTGACTGAATACGTGCCATAGCATGGCCTAATAGCGTCAAGACCGCTGTTGATTTCTTCAAACCGTTGGGGGTTGTTAGCGGTTGCGAGGCATCGTAGGGTACCTGCCACTGCGGGTTACGCGACCATTCTGAGGCAAACTCACGGAATAGCATCGCACCGACACTGTCTTTATTCATCGTACCATCCCATTGTGCAAGTACATCGCACCCAGGTTTAATACTCATTGCGCCAGCCGCAGTGTTGACAGGATTACTACCTTGTGCGGTACAAAGGTCAACTAAGTCGTCGAGTACCGCTTCAGCAAGAAATGCGCGGTTGCTCAAGAGCTTATTTGCAATGTCTTGTCGACTAAACAAGCCATTAACAGAGCCCCCTTCCGCTAACATTTTTTGACCCAAACGAGAGCGCAAAGACTGTTGGTTACCGATAGGTCCCCAAAGTGGCGATACGTTTTCGATTGGATTATTGGGGTTCGTTAGCCAAAAGCTGTCATTAGAGTTCTGCACGAAATCGTTCCGAAGCAGTTGTGGAGCCTTGCTAAAAGGCATTTTTCCGTCCGCTTTGTGACTGGCAGAAGTCCCCGGAACGACAGGAAACCCTGCCGACGCACTGATCCCCTGCAAAACAGCGTTGCTTTGCCACTGTGCAATCGTCTCATCACTCAAGTTAGGGACCGATGAGCCGTCCGTAAAGAACACATCACCATCTTCGTCAGCCGCCATGGCATTGTTAAATACCGTGCCCGTGTAATCGACAAACGACTGGCGATATTCTTCAATGTTGCGTGCGCGGTTCATTGCCAACCAGTGATCGAAAATTTCAAAATTAGGCAGATTCGCATCATAGATCGCGTAAGCTACGTCCTTCCCATAAGGGTCGGTACCCCAAGTTAGCGGTGAATTAGGAACTTTAATAATTGTGCCAAACTCACTGTGATAACTGGTTTTTTCAAGGGTTATTAGGCCATTGCCCGTATTCACTTGGATCTGATGCGTTTTTGTTGTCATCGGAACCGACTCACCATCGACTAGATAGTGGGTCCCCGTTTCGTCTTCTGGATCTAACGCTAGCTGATGAACGACAAACCGATTGGCCGTTGAGAACGTGTGCGTCCACGCAACATGCTCATTAAAGCCGATATTGACGATACCGGGCATACCCGATAGCGATCCACCAACGACTTTTAATTCACCAGGAATTTCCGTTCCAAATTGCCAAAACCGTTGGTTCCCGGTATGTGGGAAGTGCGGGTTAGCCAACACCATGCCGTTCCCCGTCGCAGACATTTCTGAGCCGATAGCCCAACCATTAGAGCCCATTTCCGTTGGATTAGGTTCTGGCATCTCAATATGAACTGGATTCAGCGTCATTGCTTGTTGAGAAGGTGCAACCGGCTGTGGCATGTAACTCTGATTTGGTGGCGCGGCAACAAAGACGGCTCCGGTAAAGTTGCTAGCCCCTGGCAGTAGCGCAACACCCTGTGCGTACGTAAGCAGATCGATAGGTGTAATTTCTTGTACGAAAGGCTGCCCAGCGCAGGTCGGATCAATGTTGTTTACGCCTGTCTCGCTCAGGTATTCGTTGTATCCCGCCGCATAGCCCGTCAACAATGCTTGAGATTCTTCACTCAAAGAATCGAAGCCCTGTTCGGCGTTATCGCGAATACCTAGCGCAAGAAAGCCAAAATCATCTATTAAGTTTTGATTATTATTCGAACCAATCGGATTATGTGGGCCAAAGTACATTGAGCGCTGCGAATTAAATTTCACGATTTGGTCCGCTAAAATACAGATATTGTCTTTAGCAAAAGCAAAGCCAACGCCAAATCCTAAACTTTCTAGGTTATCCGCTTTTATGTAGGGCACACCATAGGTCGTCCAGCGAATGTCGGCACTGAGTTCATCGTCATCGTCAAATGTTGATAAAGGATCTTGTGCTGGTAAGGGGCTACTATAATCTGGTTCTGACGGAGTTTCAGGAGCTTGATATTCAGCCACTTCGTTACTAAAGTTACAACCGCTCAGCGAGACTACACCGGCCATTAGCAAGGCTCGATATAGCAGTGAGGTTTTGTAAGTTCTCATCGCGCTTTCCTTGTGAAGTTTAAGTTATTGTTATCGCCACATGAGCGAGACTACTTTATTCGCTTGTGTACTGCCTAAATCATCAGCGCATAGTTTAGCTTAATGTAAAATACACGCATAATTTATACCCTCTGTTATAACGCGTTATTACAGCATGGTCCAACCACTAAATCGTGATTGTTCCTCGCAAATATTCGACGGCTTGTCCAAAAAGCTTCACGCGATCCTGTTCAACCTCGCAAATCACGCGACCACCTCGTGACGATAGCTGCTCCCCAATAACCCGCTTCTTATTTAATCGCTTACTCCACAAAGGAGCTAACTGGCAATGCGCTGAACCTGTAACAGGGTCTTCGTTCACATTAAGCTTTGGAAAAAAGCAACGACTGACAAACCCATCTCCTTCAACTGCGGTTGCGACAACACCTCGCGAATCGAGCTTTTTTAATTCATTGAAGTCAGGCGATAAAGCACGCACTTGCGCTGCATTTTCAAGTATCGCAATATGATCAAAGCCACGTAACAGTTCTACGGGGTCACAACCAAGTCCATGGCTGACAACTGCATTCGGGGCAATCGATTGGGGTTCTGTTGCAGGAAAGTCCATCATCATCCCCGATGATGTACGCGTGACAATCAAACTACCGCTGCGTGTATTAAAGTGGACTTGCTCAATGTCGGGGCGTAAATGGTTAAAGACCACGAACGCCGCGGCGAGCGTTGCATGACCACAGAGATCAACTTCAGCCGCCGGGGTAAACCAACGTAAATCGAATACACTGGGCGAGCGTGTTGATGATAAAAACGCCGTTTCCGATAAGTTATTCTCTTCCGCGATATACTGAAGCATATCATCAGATAGTGTATGGTCGAGTAGAGGCACCACGGCTGCTGGATTACCACCGAAGGTTCTATCTGTAAAGGCATCAACTTGATATAAAGAAAGTTGCATTGAACTATTTCCTTGTGTTTTCCTCTAAATAGGTATAAACCTATGACTGTGATCAAAGAAGAGTCATTTTTATTATCTATAAGACTCATGTTGATTGCATAAGCTGTAAGTTAAATTAGTTGAGAGCTGAACGCTAAGATGTATCGGAAATTTTTTGCTCTACTCATTGTCACTATTTCGCTACTCGCGCAACCTGCGATGGCGTCATTGAGTGCGCACAACGTTCAAAGCGTCTCTTCTGATTGTGATTTATCGGTTTATCATGCTGAGCATTCCCAAGGTATTATCCAAACCTCTGGCGCTAACGATATCGGTTCAGAACAACCCGATCATTCGCCAGCTATTACAAGTCAGAACTTTTCTCCCTCTTTAGCCATCACAGACGAGCGAGTTCAAATCACCGTTCGGTTTGTTACCGGCGTTGATTTTATTCGCCCACAACTAAGGGCTCCACCAACGACTGTTTAATTCCGCTGTATTGACATTTATTTTTAGGAATTAAGGAGTACGTTATGACTGAGTTTAAATCACTTAAATCAGTATCTCATGGTGATGCCGTTTCACTCTCTTCGCAAGCTCGCGACCCTTTCAACTGTGATTGGCATGCGAACGCCTTGCATGTGTTCGATGACTTCGAGCGCCACGATCCGTTACTACTACGATCAAATACAAGTCTCGACCGCGCTGAGCAGCTCATGAATTCTGCGAAGGTTCGTTACGCTTGTGTCGTGAATAGTAATGAACAAATTGTGGGCTTAGTCGCGTTGCGCGAGTTTCATAGCCGTCATGCTATGCAAGTGAGTCAATCGACCCAACTCCCGTGGGCGGATCTAACTGTTGGCGACTTAATGAGAAAACTTGATGAGTTGCCGCAGGTTGAATATAAACAACTACAGAAAGCGCGTATTGGTGATACAGCAGCCACGCTTAAGTCTGCTGGGCGCGATTTCTTACTGGTATTTGAAGCAGGTTCAATCCGTGGCGTTGTGTCGTCGCTGCGCATCGCGCAAGTAACCGGAGAGTCTGTGAATATTTATCACTCGGCTTCAACTTTCGCCGAGATTATTTCAGCAGTGAATCACTCTCACTTAAATGACTAGACATTAATAACAAAATAAGGCGGTTAAACCGCCTTATTTCTTCTCGGAAGATATTTTTTACGTCGTTTTAGAAGGTATAACTTACCTCAAACCGCACAGTTCTCGGCTCCATCACGTGATAATGTAAATCTTCGACCCCCGCTGCGGGTTCCCCTTGCAAACGCGATGCATAGTAATAATCGATATCATGGTCATTACTGTCTAATAAGTTGAGTATTTGAACTTGAGCCGACCAATTCTGCCATTGCTTAGCAAGTAAAAAGTTGACCACTGTGGAGCTATCAGAGCGCACACTATTATCCTCAGTCAACGGACGCTCACCGATATAGCGCACACGTAATGTAGACAACCAATTATTCCCAAACCTATGGGTTGCGCCCAATTGCAGAATATCCTCAACCGCCCCTGGAATATAATCATTAGGTAACGCATCATCAAATTCAGCATCTGTATAGGCATATTCAAAGTCAAAGCTAAGGTTATCATTTACATTATAGTAGGCAGCCACTTCAATACCATTTCTGTATGATGGACGACTCGCTTCCGTATTGCCCGCATCACCCACAAACAATAACTCGCTATCCTGCTCAAGCGCCCAAAGCGCGACTGAGCTGTTAAACTGGCTATTTGGACGCCAACGCATTCCAACCTCGTAACCTAAAGCACGAACAAGCGGGTCGACAGGCGCGACACGATCACCGGAGTTAGGATCAACACGCGTGACAGTGCCTCGCGCATCGTTGGAGTGAAAGCCCTGTCCCGCAGATAGGTATACTTCCATATCATCCAACAACAGATAATTAAGACTACCTTTTAGTGACCATAATGCATCGGATTCTTGACCATTGTTATGGGTTAACTGAACATCATAAATATTTTGTTGCAGTCGGCTGTTCACATCAAAGTCAAAGTAATCATAACGGAGCGATACGGTACTACGCAGTCGCCCTGTCCACTGGTAATCATGTGTCACATACGAGCCAAAGCTCCACTCATCAACACGGTCACTGCGCACGGCTCCAATACGCTCGCGTGCCTCGCTTTTATATAGCCCGACTTCGCCTATATCGTCATAGCGCGTATCAAACCCTACCGTAAAATTATTGTTGATATGCCAACTACCTGAGGCACCATAAATCATTCGATCGTCGACCTGTTCAAATTGGTCACCATTGACAGGATCATCAAGGTAGTATGTGAAATTAGAGAAAAGAGACAAACCATAGTCGATGGCATAAGCGCTTAATGCGTAGTCCGCTGTCGTGTAAATAGCGTTGAGACTGTAACGATGTGTCTTACCACCGAGTGTCGGGTCAATCGAGCCGAGCTCATCAATTAATCCAGACTCCACTGCACGAGCAGGAATTTGATCAGCACTATTCCACTCATTATGGTAGCCCATGGCTCCGAGTGTTAGAACACCGTCATCTAGGCGAATACTATGTCTCAAAACACCGTTGAGCTTATCAACATCCTCATCGATATCCGACCACGGTCCATCATAAGTTTGATACTCAAGCGCATACAAGGTCGCATTCCGGCTTCCTGAATTCACACTATCAGCTACCAAAGCACGTCGATAATTATCTTCGCCTAGGGTCACGGATGCGAGCCCATTGCGCCGCGTCATCTGAGTGCTAAAACCAACACTACCTGCTCCGGAGAAATCACCTACATCTCCATAATAAGTGCCCTTTTGATACGTCACTTGAGCAATGATCTCGGGAATTAAAAAATTAATATCGGTATAGCCCTGACCATGACCGTGACTACGCATATTGACCGGCATACCATCAACGTATGTAGCAAAGTCAGTGCCATGGTCTAAGTTAAAACCGCGCAAAAAGTATTGATTGGCTTTACCACTACCGCTGTGTTGCGTTGCACTCATTCCTGGAATGAGTTCCATCAGTTCACCCGTTCTTAACATCGGACGAATTTCAATTTCGGGCTGTCCTAAGACGCCTTCGGAAGCCGACATCGACTGACCTAACAAATTAGCTTGATGCCCAGAAACCAAGATACGCTCAATACCATCATGTGCTTGAACGCTCGCCAAAGGAAGCGCACTGATAAGGGCGCTAAGTACCATAGAACGTCGAAATTTGACCACGAAAACCTCATAACAAATTGAATAACTTATTTAGCATACTAAAAATTGAATAGATAAACATGAAAACTGCGAGAAAACGGGGGCATACCAGGTTAAGTGGTGCGAAGTGTGAAATACCGATTAGATTAATCGTTTTTAACAATCAGAAACCAAGGGATATATCCATAAAACTGGTCTATATTACATTGCGAAAATGGTTAAACAGTCAACATGAGGTTAACAAAATGAGTGTCACACGAAAAATGAGTATCTCACTGGTGTCGGCCGCTGTAGCACTGACTTTATCGGGTCAAGCATTAGCGCAGCAAGGTCATAACTACCACAAGAATATGCAGCAAACCGAGCAAGCTAAGGAAAATAGCTTTTGGTGGCCAAACAAACTAAATTTGGAACCTCTGCGCCAGCACAGCCCCGAGTCCAACCCACTCGATGCCGATTTTGATTATGCAGAGGCCTTTAATGCACTTGATCTAGAAGCGGTTAAAAAGGACATCGAAGCGCTGATGACATCGGATCAAGATTGGTGGCCAGCCGATTATGGACATTATGGCCCTTTCTTTATTCGCATGGCATGGCACGGTGCGGGCACCTATCGTGTACAAGATGGACGCGGCGGTGCTGCGGGAGCGCAACAACGCTTTGAGCCGCTTAATAGCTGGCCCGACAACGTTAGTTTGGATAAAGCACGTCGTCTGTTATGGCCAGTGAAGCAAAAATACGGCCGCAATATTTCTTGGGCTGATTTGATGGTACTGACAGGCAACGTAGCGCTCGAATCAATGGGCTTTAAGACCTACGGTTTTGCTGGCGGTCGTGAAGATGCCTGGGAGCCTGATATTGTTTACTGGGGACCTGAAACCGAGTGGCTCGGTGACAAACGCTATAAAGGTGAACGTAAACTCGATAACCCATTAGCCGCGGTACAAATGGGGCTAATTTACGTCAACCCAGAAGGTCCAAATGGCAACCCCGATCCACTGCTCGCCGCAAAAGATATTCGTGACACGTTCGGACGCATGGCGATGAACGATGAGGAAACCGTTGCATTGATCGCCGGCGGACATACGTTTGGTAAAGCGCACGGCGCGCACAAACCTGAAGAATGCTTAGGCGCTGAACCTGCTGCCGCCCCCGTAGAACAACAAGGTCTCGGTTGGAAGAATAGTTGCGGAAAAGGTAATGCTGAGGACACGATCACCAGTGGCTTAGAAGGTGCATGGTCGGTCAATCCTACTGCGTGGACGACCCAATACTTGGATAATTTGTTTGGTTTCGACTGGGAACAGACGCGCAGTCCAGCGGGCGCTATTCAATGGATACCTAAAGATGGTCAAGCGGCTAATATGGTACCCGATGCACACGTCGAAGGTAAGCGTCACGCGCCTATCATGTTTACTACCGATCTCGCACTAAAGTTCGACCCTGAATATCGCAAAATCGCGAAGCGTTTTCACGAAAACCCAGAAGAATTCGAACTTGCGTTTGCTAAAGCTTGGTTTAAATTGACCCACCGCGATATGGGTCCCAAAGCACGATACCTTGGCAGTATGGCACCTAAAGAAGACCTGATTTGGCAAGACCCAATCCCTAAAGTCGATTACACGCTGATTAACGAAAGCGAAATTAGCGAGTTAAAAAAACAGATCTTGGCCAGCAAACTGACGGTGCCAGAACTCGTTCGTACCGCCTGGGCAGCGGCTTCAAGCTTCCGTGCCACAGATATGCGCGGCGGAGCCAATGGCGCGCGGATCGCTTTGGAACCACAAATAAACTGGGAAGCGAATAACCCTGAAGAGTTGAGGCGAGTACTGAATGAACTTAAGCGCATTCGTGCTGAGTTCAATCAATCGCTCTCTGGCAATAAGCAAATATCTCTAGCGGATACTATCGTGCTGGCAGGTGCCGCTGCTATCGAAAAAGCAGCTGAAGATGCGGGCTATCGCGTAAAGGTACCTTTCATACCTGGACGCGCAGATGCGACCCAAGAGATAACCGACGTGCAGTCATTTGAGTTCTTGGAGCCAACCGCAGACGCTTTTCGAAACTATTACAGTGAAGAGAGCCGTTTGAATCCAGCGCAAATGATGGTGGATAAAGCCGATACGCTCGACTTAACTGTCCCAGAACTGACCGTTTTATTGGGAGGCTTACGCAGTTTAGGGGCGAACTATAAAGGTACTGAGCACGGAGTTTTCACGGAGCAGCCAGGTACACTCAACAACGACTTTTTCGTAAACTTGCTGAGTATGGATACACAATGGGAACCCTCTCAGGATGACGAGTCGCTATACATTGGTCGTGACCGCACTACGGGTGAGCCAAAGTACACCGCAACGACGGTCGACTTAATTTTTGGTTCGAACTCCGAGTTACGTGCAGTGGCGGAAATTTATGCCCTTGATGACTCAAAAGACAAGTTCGTCGACGACTTTATAAATGCATGGGTTAAAGTGATGCAGCTCGATCGCTTTGATCTAGAAAAGTCCTAACCGTTAATACAACGAATCTGCCTGCCGGTTGATTGGAAACAATGAGCCGGCATTTTTATTTCACCGAGTGAAAGTCATTGGGTAGTAATGAGTGTCGGCTGAAACGTTAGATTAGCATTGAAAACGTGATAGGAAGAGCTTACTAGAAGCTTGGTGCCGAGGGGGGGACTTGAACCCCCACGCTGTTACCAGCGGTGGATTTTGAATCCACTGCGTCTACCAATTCCGCCACCTCGGCATTAAGATAGGTTGTCTTGGTCGACGGAGGGGATTATACCCGTGACATCTTTCTAATCAAGCAAATATTGCAGAATTTTTTCGGTTTTAAGTTTGTTTGGTCATTCCTTAACCGAACCATCCTACTGCGCGTCGGTCCGGGTCATGGTAAACTCTCCCCGTTACAGGTTGTTATGGATAAAAATATGCCATCAGAAGCTCAAAAACTGCATGCGAGTTTTCCATCAGCAAACTTTCTTCGTCGGTTTGCCGCATGGATTTACGATTTTTTAGTCGCTTGTGCGATGGTTATGCTTGCCACCGCACTCGCGCTCGGAGCGTCAGCTATCGCCACCAGCTTAGGCTGGCTCACATTACCGGAAGGTATGGATCATGCGGAGTTTATTGACCAAGGTCCTTGGCTCACAATTTTTCTGTTAACCGTCTTAGCGGTGTTTTTTGGTTACTTCTGGAAAACATCGGGTCAGACCGTAGGCATGCGAGCTTGGCGCTTAAAATTACAACAACGAGACGGTTCTCGACTCACTTACAAACAGGTAATTATAAGGCTTTTGACATGCATGTTGGGCGTAGGAAATATCTGGGTTCTCGTGGACTTAAAACACCGCCGAGCTTGGCAAGATTACGCCGCAAAAACAGAGCTGGTCACTCTATCAAAAGAAGCTAACCAGCTATTTTATTGGAAAGAGCTTTAGCTCTTCCTCTGCATGACAAAAATAGCAACACTGGCAAAGACTAAGCTCGGCAACAAGGCCCCTAGCACCGCCGGCACCTGGTAGACTTGTGCTAGGGGACCAAAAATTTCGTTACTGACATGAAACGCAAATCCTGTAATTACGCCCAACAGTATACGCGCTCCCATACTGGTTTCCCGTAATGGGCCAAAAATAAAGGACAATGCGACCAGTAACATCACCGCCACAGTCACCGGTGATAAGACCTTACGCCACAACGCCAACTCGTAACGCTGAGCAGACTGCTCGTTCGACTTAAGGTAGGTGAGATAATCAATCAGTCCCGATATTGATAATGACTCCGGTTTTATAGTGACGACGCCCAATTTATCCGGTGTCAGGCTTGATTGCCACACAGTGCTATCAAGGCGTTTTTCAATCACTTTTTGTTGTGTAAGTCGAGTCTCGACCACCTGGCTTAAACGCCAAGACTCATTACTATACACAGCCGTCTGAGCGTATGTGACTGTTTCGAGTTGCTGTTGTCCATCAAAGTCGTAAATCAGCACGCCATTCAAACGTCCGGTGTCTTCAACTTCCGAAATATTAATAAAATCATCGCCATCTTTCGCCCAGACGCCACGTTGAGCGGAAATAAGACTACCTCCGGAGATTTCTTGTGCACGGATTAGCCGACCTTTAGCTTCCATCGGAGGCGCAACCCATTCTCCAATAGCAATTACAGCAATCATCATAACAACTGCAGTTTTCATCACCGCACCAGCAATATTAAGCTTTGAGCGACCCGCGGCTTGCATCACGATAAGCTCAGAGTTACTCGCCAGCACCCCCATACCTATTAAGCCACCCAGTAATGCAGCCATCGGAAAGAAAACTTCAACATCACGCGGAATACTGTAAAAAACAAACAGCGCCGCGTCGATCACCTCATAACTACCTCGTCCGACCGACTTGAGTTGCTCGACAAAACGTATTAACCCCGAAAGCCCGGTCAGTACGATTAAACTCATTAGCGAGGTTTTGAGAACTGTCGCGCCAATATAGCGATCCAAGATACTAAACATCGTTACACTCTCCGGTTTCGCTGACGCCAGAACATCAAGTGTGCCCAAAATCTCAACCCGACAGGTCGTGCTCGGCTGAGCAACGCAATACCGAATACCAGCAAAGCAACATGTATCCACCACAGACCGATAAAGGTTGGGATAACTCCATCCCGTACCGCCGATTTGGCAGCCATGAGAACAAGAAAATATCCTAGATAAATTAAAATAGCCGGCGCCATTCGCGCGAATTTACCTTGTCTCGGATTGACTCGGCTTAATGGAACAGCAATCAGTGTCAATAATGGCATTGCCAAGGGTATTGCTATACGCCATTGCAGCTCAGCCGCTGCCGCATTTGATTGTTCCTGCCACAACTCATTGACAGTATAAGCTTCTAGATCTCGTAACTGTTCATCTACAGGTTGCTCTTTGATTTGCAACCTATACTGCTCGAAACTCATCAACTGGTAATGTTCACCATCGCCTGCAAAGCGTTTACCGTCGCGCAGCTCTAACCACTGAGAGCCAGAGCTTTCAGTATTCACTTCACCCGAGGTTGAAACCACCACGCTACCGGAGCGAATACGTCCCTGCTCTGCCTGATGCTGCGCCACAAACACATTCTGCAAATCACCTTGATCATCTTGGCTTTGAATAAAAATGACTGCCTTGCCATTGCTAGATTGCTGAAAGCGACCTGGAATAAGGGCTGTTAATCCACTATCCGCGCGAGCCTTGTCCTCAATTTTTTGCTCTTGCTCCAATGACCAGGGCACAACGTACATAGTCAACGCCGCAGTCAATAGAGCCAGTATCACCGCAACAACCAGTGTCACTCGAGTCACATACCACTCACTGACGCCACAGGCATGTAATACCGTCATTTCGTTGTCTGCATAGATGCGTCCGTGAGCCAATAAAATGCCCAGAAATAAGCTCAATGGGATGATCAGTGCCAGTAGCGCCGGTAGATTCAGCGATAACAACTGAAAAATAATAGAACTAGGAATATCGCCTTCTGACGCATCCGACAGTACGCGAACAAATTTTTGACTGACAAATATCGTCATCAGTACAACCAATACCGCGATTTGAGACTTTAATGTCTCAGCAATCAAATATTTAAAAATGCGCACGTTGCTCGACTCATAACTTTGGTTTTTACTGGAATAGCTGTGATTTTTAAGTAAACTTGTTATTTTAACAACAAATTTGTTTATTAGGCTAACTATAGCAGTCCTTGCGGCCTACCGAAATAGGAGCACAGTCCATGGAGTTCAGCGTAAAAAGTGGCAACCCAGAAAAACAACGTTCCGCGTGTATCGTTGTGGGTGTCTTCGAACCGCGGAGATTATCCGGTGTCGCAGAACAACTTGATAACGTCAGTGAAGGTTATCTTAGTAACCTTTTACGACGGGGAGACTTAGAGGGCAAGACCGGTCAAGTGCTCTTACTTCATCACGTCCCTAATGTTCTCGCAGAACGCGTATTGCTCGTCGGTTGCGGTAAGGAGCGCGAGCTTGATGAACGTCAGTATAAGCAGATTATAGCTAAGACGATTAATACACTAAACGAAACGGGCTCAATGGAAGCGGTTTGTTTCTTAAGTGAGTTACATGTAAAAGGCCGTGATACTTATTGGAAAGTACGTATGGCGGTCGAAGCTGCGCACCAAACGATCTATAGCTTTAATCAGCTGAAAACAAAAAAAGAAGAACCGCGTAGGCCATTACGCAAACTCACATTTAACGTACCGAGTCGCAAAGAATTAACCATTGGTGAGCAAGCGATTAACCACGGTTTAGCCGTTGCCGCAGGTATGGATAAATGTCGTGACGTTGCCAATATGCCGCCTAACATCTGTACTCCGCGCTATTTAGCCGAACAAGCCCATGCCTTGGCAGAAAAATATGCTCAACTGGAAGTAACCACGGTTGAGGAGAAGGAAATGGCCGAGCTCGGTATGAACGCTTACCTAGCCGTCGGTCGTGGCTCTGAGCATGAGTCAGTACTTACACTGATGCATTATAAAGGAGCCGCTGACGATCAGGCGCCTATAGTTTTAGTCGGTAAGGGACTGACCTTTGACTCAGGGGGGATTTCAATTAAACCGTCCGCCAATATGGACGAAATGAAATACGATATGGGTGGCGCTGCCGGCGTCTTTGGAGCGATGCAAGCGTTGGCTGAAATGCAGTTACCTATTAACGTGATTGGTGTGATGGCCGGCTGCGAAAATATGCCCGATGGTAAAGCGTATCGACCGGGTGACATTCTCACCACCATGAGCGGCCAAACTGTTGAAGTGCTAAATACCGATGCTGAGGGCCGATTGGTTTTATGCGATACGCTCACGTATGTTGAGCGCTTTGAGCCAGAGCTTGTTATCGACTTGGCGACTTTAACCGGCGCTTGCGTAGTGGCGTTGGGTTCACACGCCTCAGCAGTGTTAAGTCAGCACAACCCATTAGCCAGCGAAATTTTAAATGCGGCGTCACAAAGTGGCGATAAAGCATGGCGTTTACCACTGTGGGACGAATACCAATCGCAATTGGATAGCCCTTTCGCTGACATGCAAAACATTGGCGGTAAAGAAGCCGGTACCATTACTGCCGCTTGTTTCTTATCTCGGTTTACGCGCAAATATAACTGGGCGCATATGGATATCGCGGGCACCGCCTGGAGTGGTGGCGCTAATAAAGGTTCGACTGGCCGTCCTGTCCCCTTGCTTAGCCAGTTTTTGATCAACCGCTGCCAACAAGTGGATGCAAACGACTAGTTATGCCCAGTGCAACGTTTTTTTTAGTACAAACGACCAACGAAGACGAGAAAAATAACCTGATTTGCGATAAAATCGCCGATCTTTTTCGTCAGTATCGCAAATTGCTTGTGGTATGCGAGGATCAGCAGCAGGCCGAACTGTTCGATGAACTGTTATGGCAGCGGCCTGCCGATGGGTTTATCCCCCATGCGTTAGTAGGTGAAGCCTTGCCGAACGGTGCGCCGGTGACGCTCTCATGGCGTCAGTCAGAGCAACAACCGCGTACAGGCATGGCTCTGTTTAACTTGGCGAGCCAAGTGCCAGAGATTGCACAACGCAGCCAACATATTTTTGACCTTGTGCCGGCGCCCGAAGATGAAAAAGCCGTCGCACGAGAGCGATACAAACATTATCGTGCTCGCGGATGCCAAATGCGCACCGAGCCGTTAACAGCAAAGCACAATTAAGGCCATTATGGACAAGACGTACTCTCCTAAAGACATTGAAGAATCGTTATATCAAACGTGGGAAAGCAAAGGCTATTTTAAGCCTTCTGGCGAAGGTGATGCATACTCAATTATGATCCCGCCCCCCAATGTGACAGGTAGCTTGCACATGGGTCACGCGTTCCAACACACCATTATGGATATCCTGACCCGCTATCAGCGGATGGACGGGAAAAACACATTATGGCAGGTCGGCTCCGACCACGCGGGCATTGCAACCCAAATGGTTGTTGAGCGTCAACTCGCAGCAGAAGGCAAAAATCGCGCCGATTTAGGGCGTGAAGCGTTTATCGACAAAGTCTGGGAGTGGAAGCAAGAGTCTGGCGGCACTATCACCTCACAAATGCGTCGCTTAGGTGATTCTGTCGACTGGGATCGCGAGCGTTTTACGATGGATGAAGGTCTGTCTAAAGCAGTGCTAGAAGTCTTCGTAAAGCTTCACAAAGAAGGTCTTATTTACCGTGGCAAGCGCTTGGTTAATTGGGATCCAAAGTTACAAACAGCAATTTCCGATCTCGAAGTTGAAAATAAAGAGCAGCAGGGTCACATCTGGCATCTGCGTTATCCGCTAGCGGATGGCGAGAAAACGGAAGACGGTAAAGATTATTTGGTTGTCGCAACGACTCGACCCGAGACGATGCTGGGAGATGTTTGTGTTGCCGTGCATCCAGAAGACGCGCGTTACAAACACTTAGTCGGCAAGCACATTGAGCTACCACTCGTTAATCGCAGAATTCCAATCATTGCCGATGACTATGTTGACCGTGAGTTCGGTACTGGCTGCGTTAAAATTACCCCTGCTCATGACTTTAATGACTATGAAATCGGTAAACGCAACGAACTGGGCATGATTGCGGTACTTGATGATACGGCACATGTTTTAAGTACTGCGGGTTTGTATACGAGCAAAGGAGAAGCGGTTGAGTCGCTTGGTGAGTTTAAGGGCGAACTGCCTCAACAGTTTGCAGGGCTTGAACGCTTTGAAGCACGTAAACAAATCATCGCCGCGTTTGAAGAGCTCGAGCTCCTCGATAAGATTGAGAAGCATACCAACAAGGTGCCTTACGGCGACCGCGGCGGCGTACCAATTGAACCCCATTTGACTGATCAGTGGTATGTGCGTGTTGAATCATTAGCTAAACAGGCGACTGAAGCTGTTGAAGATGGTCGCATCGAGTTCGTACCCAAACAATACGAGAATATGTACTTCAGTTGGATGCGTGACATCCAGGACTGGTGTATTTCACGTCAATTGTGGTGGGGACACCGCATTCCAGCATGGTACGACGAACAAGGTAACGTCTATGTTGGACGTTCTGAGGAAGAGGTGCGCAAAGAAAACGACCTAGGCGACATCAAGTTGTCTCAAGATGATGATGTCCTCGATACCTGGTTCTCCTCTGCGCTTTGGACTTTCTCGACGCTAGGTTGGCCAGAGCAAACTGACGATTTAAAAACGTTCCACCCGACTGATGTGCTGGTCACCGGTTTTGATATTATTTTCTTCTGGGTTGCGCGCATGATTATGATGACCATGCACTTCCTGAAAGATGAAAATGGTCAGCCTCAGGTCCCCTTCAAAAAGGTCTATGTCACTGGGCTTATTCGCGATGAAGAAGGCCAGAAGATGTCTAAGTCGAAAGGTAACGTACTGGATCCATTAGACATGATCGACGGCATTAGCGCTGATGCATTAGTCGAAAAGCGTACCGCTAACCTAATGCAACCTAAAATGCGCGAGAAAATTGCTAAGGCTACACGCAAACAATTCCCTGACGGCATCACTGCACACGGTACCGATGCATTGCGTTTCACCTTAACTGCGCTGGCTTCGACGGGTCGTGATATTAACTGGGATATGAAACGTCTTGAGGGTTATCGCAACTTCTGTAATAAGTTATGGAACGCTAGCCGCTATGTGTTGATGAACACGGAAGAACATGATTGCGGCCAGTCGGGTGAAGACTATCGCTTATCGCTCGCAGATGAGTGGATTATTGCGCGCTTCAACCACACTGTTAAAGAGTTCCGTCATGCACTCGATACCTATCGGTTTGACCAAGCCGCAGCGATTGCTTACGAGTTTACTTGGAACCAGTTCTGTGACTGGTATTTAGAGTTAACCAAGCCCGTACTTAATAATGGTACTGAAGCAGAGCAACGTGGCACGCGCCGTACCTTGGTCACTGTACTCGAGCAACTATTACGACTACTGCATCCTGTGTTGCCTTATATCACCGAGACTATTTGGCATCGTGTCAAACCGTTGGCCGGGGTTGAGGGTGAAACGATTATGTTGCAGCCGTTCCCACAAGCAAACGCCGATGTCGATCATCAAGCGATGCAGGACATGGAATGGTTAAAACGGGTGATCTTGGCGATCCGAAATATCCGTGGTGAGATGGATTTATCGCCTAACAAACCATTACCGTTGCTAATATCCCATTATGATGAGATGGCACGGGGCCGTATTGAAGCCAACAGAACATTCTTGCAGAGCCTGGCCAAACTTGAGCAAATCGACTACTTGAATGAAGGCGATGAGCCGCCAGCAAGTATGACAAGCCTTGTGGATAGTATGCAGTTGCACATCCCGATGGCTGGCTTAATTGACAAGGACGCCGAGTTAAAACGTCTCGATAAAGCCCTGCAAAAAGCCGAGCAAGAGCAAAAGCGTCTAAGCGGCAAGCTCAGTAACGAAAACTTCGTGAGTAAGGCACCTGAGGCCGTCATTGCTAAAGAGCGTGAGAAGCTGGCAGAAGCTGAAGAAGCGTTAGCTCAAATCAAGCAGCAGCACGCTAAAATAGCCTCTCTGTAATAGGTTTCGAGCATAAGTGAAGGCGCCTTTATGGCGCCTTTTTTCATCCAATTATCATCTCTCTGCGTAGAACATAAACCGCTTAACTTAAGGAGAGAGCAATGAATATCTTTGACGAACTTAAGACCGATCATGATAAGCAGCGCGCATTGTTGGACAACTTGAGCGACACGCAGGGGGATGAAGCAGAACGTCGCACCCAATTCAACGTTTTGAAAGCGCAACTTCAAGCACATGCTACGGCTGAAGAAAGGTATTTCTACTCACCATTGATTAACAACGATAGTACCGTCGACTTATCACGTCACGGTATTGCTGAACACCACGAGATTGACGAGCTCATTGAGACGATAGAGCAAACCGATATGTCATCGCCAGCTTGGCTTCAGCACTTGAAAAGCCTTAAACATAAAGTGCTTCACCACCTCGAAGACGAAGAACAGGGCTTTTTTCAGCAGGCAGGTAAGGTGCTTAGCACCCAACAAAAATCAGAGTTAGGTAGTGACTATCGCTCAGAAATGGATCAACAAGGTATATAGCAATAAGTTCGAGGACGAATTATTCGTCCTCGAAATCTTCCTCGTCTTCGTCAAGGAAAGTACCCCAACCGTCGTACTCAACTTCACATTCTTCAGCCACGACTAAAATCTCGCGAATTTGACGCGAAAGGACATCTCGGTCAAGCGTACTTTCTGTGGAAGCTGCAAAAGCAAACCACCGCTCGCCTTGCTCGTCCTCAAACTCGTCCGCATCATCAACGTGATAGCCTTCTTTTACCATTTCTACAGCGGCCTTTTCGAGCTTGGTAAAGTCCTGTGACGCCAAATGATGCTCTATTAAATAGTATTCACTTGGATCGACACCATCTTCTAGCATGGCATCAATTGTTTCATTACTCTGCTTGAGCAAGACATCTAGCATTGAACTCATAAATTTCCTTCATCATTTTCACTGACGTGTTTATCTAGTAGAGCAATTTTGTTCTTCATCACCTCGTGAGTCTCACGAGAGAGTTGTCGTAGTGATTCTTTTGAGTAATTGGCTATGTTAATAGGTTCAAGGAACTCTATTTTTAATACACCGTTGCTCCAACGATTCATTTTAATCTTTTCGTGTAAATTTGAAACACATACGGGAACAATATTTACTTGAGCTTTTAGTGCGGTGTGAAACGCGCCATTTTTAAATGGAAGCAGCCCTCTTCCATAACTTCGCGTTCCTTCAGGAAACATCCACACTGAAATATCTCTACGTTTAATCGCATCAGCCGTTTGCGCAATCGTGCCGTGTGCACGCCCTTTATTCTTTCTATCAATTAGAATATTGCCGGCGAGCCAGTATAATTGACCGAAGAATGGGATGTAACGCAGACTTTTTTTGCCGACCGTGACGGTATTTGGCGGTAGCATCGCCGCAATAGTAAAAATTTCCCAGCTATTTTGATGGTTGCAAATATAGACATAAGGCCCGCCCGGCGGTACATCAGGGTGCACCTTGACCTCGAGTTTTACACCCAATATGCGTGTAACCGAGCCGAAGATACGTGCCCATACGTATGTATTATTACGATGAAATGGCCTTAATATACAGAATATACAGCCGATAACTCCGAATAGGACGATAAAGATCCCTAAAAATATCCAGCGTATCGCAGCTAACATCATTACTCCTTGTTGTTTTGCTCGGCTAGTATATCGTGTTTATTCAAAATAAAACTCCGATCAGTCAAATATTAGGTAAGCTATGGCTCTATTTACCCGACCCGATATCTCAACCGATGTTTATATCGAGCTTATGGATGAGATTAAAGAGCTCCATCAACAAGCAGAGAACAGCGTAATTGCTCTAGAGTCTTCGCCAGACTCCGTTTCTCACCAAGCATCACTGTACCGCGCGATCCATACCATCAAAGGCGACTTAGGCATTATCGGGCTTACCCCCTTAATACCGCTCATCGGTGCTGTTGAAAATCTGCTGGACGACGTTCGCAATCAACGATTCTCTTTTAACGCGAGCATGGGTGACATCGTATTTAACTTAATCGATCACGTTTACAACTTTGTTCAATCTTGTAAAGACAGTGTTCGAGTTGAGTATCCAGACCAGCGCTATCAACGGGTAATTGGACTATGCCAAGCACTGGACTACAAACATATTGATACCGCTTTACGAAAAGTTCTAGTAACGCTAGCGCCTGAGCTAGTTATCACCGCCGACCTCAATAATAAGCCAACTTATACCCTCAATGCCCAAGACAATGCAGAAGCGGACTTATCGTTCTTTGAATCACTCATAACTCATGCGGAACAACGTTCAAGTTATTGGCAAGGTAGAGCCCAACGCCAACTAAAACTTGCCCTAATTATTAACAGACATGCAGGCTCACCAGTTGATGATAGACAATTAACAGCCGCATGCTTTGTACACGACTTCGGAATGTCGTTTTTACCTCTGTCCATTCTTCATGCGAAAGATGCGTTATCAGATGCGCAAAGTAACACGTTAAAAACGCATGTTTACCTGTCAGCCAAGTTACTCGAAAATCTACCACAATGGCAAAAAGCAAAACAAATGGTGTTACAACATCATGAGCGAGTCGACGGAGAGGGTTACCCCAATGGACTCAAACAATCCGACATCTGCGATGGCGCTAAAATATTAGCGATTGTTGACACATTTGACGCTATGACCCATGAACGCGCCCATAATCATCATTTAAAGAGACCGTATAGCCGAGCCCACGCTGAAATAAAACGGTTAGCAGGGACACAACTGTGTCCCTATTGGGTGACTGTATTTAATGAAGCGATGACTGAACTCATTAGAGTAAAACGGACGCTCTAGATTTAATCCTCGCTCGCATCGGTTTCCGATGATGAGTCGATCGTGTTACTAACCGCCTCTACTTCGATCCTATCGACACGTTGTAGACCACGCGGTAATTTATTGCCTCGACGACCACGTTCACCATGGTAATGCGCAAGATCAGCAGGCTTCAGTGTCAACTTACGGCGGCCTGCATGCAAAGTTACCGTGCTCTCTGGGCTTGCAACACTCACTGCGACCACATACTCCTCCCGCGACTGAGCTCGCAATGTTGGAATACTGATCATTTTGTTACCTTTACCTTTTGCTAACTGTGGTAGGTCAGCTATCGGAAACACCAGCATGCGTCCCTCATTGGACACAACTATCACCTGTGCTTGTGCGGTATCTTTTACCTCTACAGGCGGCATTACCTTGGCCCCTGTGGGTAGCGTCAGGATCGCCTTACCATTTTTATTGCGTGAAACTAAATCTTTAAACTGACACACAAAACCATAACCAGCGTCAGAACTTAGTAGATAATACTGTTCGTCTCTAGCCATCAGTGCATGCTGAACCATTTCTCCCGCCACCATATTAAAACGGCCTGTTAACGGTTCACCTTGGCTTCGAGCCGAGGGCAATGAATGGGCTTCGCAAGAATAGCTGCGCCCCGATGTATCAAGAAATACGACCGGTAGGTTGCTTTTGCCCTGAGCTGCTGCTTGGAAACTGTCGCCCGACTTGTAGCTCAGTTTCTCGCCATCGACATCATGCCCTTTGGCACAACGCACCCAGCCTTTAGCAGAGAGCACTACGGTCACCGCTTCAGCAGGCGTAAGTTCGGTTTCACTGAGAGCTTTAGCTTCAGCGCGTTCAACTAGAGGCGAACGACGCTCGTCGCCATACTTCTCGGCATCAGCAAGAATTTCTTTTTTGATAAGAGTTTTTAAGCGACGGTCTGAGTTGAGTAGCTGTGAGAGTTTTTCACGCTCTTTTTCAAGCTCCTCTTGCTCGCCCTTTAACTTCATTTCTTCTAAACGCGCTAAATGGCGTAATTTCAACTCCAGAATAGCTTCTGCCTGAGTATCCGTCAGCGCGAAACGCTTGATTAGTTCTTTTTTCGGCTCGTCTTCATAACGAATAATTTCAATGACTTCGTCAATATTCAAAAACGCTATTAATAGACCCTGCAAAATATGCAAACGCGCTTCTACTTTGTCGAGACGGTATTGCAATCGCCGCGTTACCGTTTGCTTACGGAACTCTAGCCACTCACCCAAAATACCGACCAGAGGTTTAACTTGTGGCCGACCATCCAAGCCAAGGATATTAAGGTTTACACGGTACTGCTTCTCGAGATCTGTGGTAGCAAACAAGTGCTTCATCAACTGCTCTGTATCAACACGATTCGAGCGCGGCACCACGACCAAACGAGTAGGGTTTTCGTGGTCTGATTCATCACGTAAGTCAGAAACTAAGGGCAGTTTTTTGGCTTGCATCTGTGCGGCTATCTGTTCCAACACTTTCGCGCCAGAAGCTTGATGAGGTAATGCAGTGAGTACGATCTCGTTTTCTTCAAGATGATACTTAGCACGCATTTTTATCGTCCCACGCCCCGATTCGTAAAGCTTTTTTAGATCCGCTTTCGGCGTGATAATTTCCGCGTCCGTTGGATAGTCAGGTCCTTGTAAGTGCTCCATCACCTCATCTAAATCTGCGCTCGGCCTATCAATTAATAACGCACATGCATTAGCCACTTCACGGGCATTATGCGGCGGAATATCTGTTGCCATACCGACAGCAATACCAGTAACCCCATTAAGCAGAATATGGGGTAAGCGTGCCGGTAACATTTTCGGCTCGCGCATCGTGCCATCAAAGTTGGGAATCCAGTCGACCGTGCCTTGCCCAAGCTCGCTCAACAGTACCTCGCTAAAGTGCGATAACTTAGCTTCGGTGTAACGCATGGCAGCGAACGACTTAGGATCATCCGGCGATCCCCAGTTTCCTTGACCATCAACGAGTGGGTGACGATAGCTAAATGGTTGCGCCATCAGTACCATTGCTTCATAACAGGCGCTATCACCATGCGGATGAAACTTACCAAGTACATCACCCACGGTACGAGCAGACTTTTTATATTTAGCCAGAGCCGAAAGCCCGAGCTCTGACATTGCGTAAATAATTCGACGTTGCACCGGCTTTAGGCCATCGCCAATATGCGGTAGCGCACGGTCCATAATGACGTACATCGAGTAGTTGAGGTACGCATCCTCAGTAAACTTACTCAGCGGTGTGCGTTCGGTTACTTCACTCGACATTGAGCTGTTCTCCATTTAAATTCATTTCGCGCAGTGGTCATTTTTATAATTCTGCCAAATCGGCCATATTGCCTTTGCTCTCTAGCCAAGTACGACGATCGGCTGCACGCTTTTTCGCTAATAACATATCCATCAATTCCTCCATCGCCTCAGCATCGTCAATAGTGAGCTGTACGAGTCGACGGGTATTAGGGTCCATGGTCGTTTCACGGAGTGTCAATGGGTTCATTTCACCTAACCCTTTGAAGCGCTGCACGTTGACTTTTCCTTTGCGCTTCTCCGCTTCGATACGATCAAGAATGCCCTGCTTCTCGCCTTCATCAAGGGCATAGAACACATCTTTGCCAACATCAATGCGATACAGCGGAGGCATTGCCACAAAGATATGCCCATTTTCGACCAAGGGTCGGAAGTGTTTTACGAACAAAGCGCACAATAAGGTGGCGATATGCAGACCATCCGAGTCAGCATCAGCAAGAATACAAATCTTGTTGTATCTCAGCTTGTCCAAATCCACCGAGTTCGGATCAACCCCCACGGCGACGGATATATCGTGTATTTCTTGGGAAGCAAGGATCTGTTCTGGGTCGACCTCCCAGGTATTGAGAATTTTTCCTCGTAACGGCATCACCGCTTGAAACTCACGATCGCGCGCCTGTTTAGCTGAGCCGCCTGCAGAGTCACCCTCGACCAAAAATAGCTCACTACGCTCACTGTCTTGACCCGAGCAGTCTGTCAGCTTGCCGGGAAGTGCAGGGCCAGACGTTACTTTTTTACGAACAACCTTTTTACTGGCTTTCAAGCGACGCTGCGCATTAGAGATACAAAGTTCTGCAAGCGCCTCAGCTTGTTCGGTATGCTCATTGAGCCACAGGCTGAATGAATCTTTTACGACACCTGAAACAAAACTCGCCGACTGGCGAGACGACAAACGTTCTTTAGTCTGCCCGGCAAATTGCGGGTCTTCCATCTTCAGTGAAAGAATATAACTACACCGCTCCCACACATCATCAGGCGTCAATTTAACACCGCGCGGCGTTAAATTACGGAATTCACAGAATTCTCGCATGGCTTCTAACAAACCTTGTCGCAAGCCATTGACGTGCGTGCCGCCTAAAGCAGTGGGAATTAAGTTCACATAACTTTCAGTAACCGCTTCACCACCTTCTGGTAACCAAGTCACTGCCCATTCTGCCGCCTCAGTTTTACTGACAAAGCTCCCGTCAAAGGGCGCCTCCGGCAGTGTGGGGTATTCTTCAACGGCTTCTCGTAAGTAGTCCGTTAAGCCATCCTCGTAAAACCAGCTTGTTTCCTCGCCGTCAACATGATTGATAAAGCGAATGGTCAATCCCGGACAAAGAACCGCTTTTGCACGTAGCAGATGGGTCAGCTTTAAAACTGAAAATTTACTTGAGTCGAAATACTGTTCATCGGGCCAAAAGTGAACGCGGGTGCCCGTATTACGTTTACCACAGGTACCGGTGACGTCCAGTTCTGAAACTTTGTCACCGTTTTCAAACGCCATTTCGTACACTTGACTGTCACGGCGAATCGTTATTTCGACGCGTTTGGATAACGCGTTAACAACCGAAATACCGACGCCATGAAGACCACCTGAAAATTGATAGTTCTTATTAGAGAATTTCCCACCCGCATGGAGCTTACTCATTATCAGCTCCACGCCGGGGATTTTCTCCTCTGGGTGAATATCAACAGGCATGCCTCGACCATCGTCAGTCACTTCGAGTGACTGATCTTTGTGTAATACCACTGTAATGGTTTTAGCATGCCCTGCGAGCGCTTCGTCGACACTGTTATCGATAACTTCTTGGCCAAGATGGTTAGGGCGCGACGTGTCTGTATACATACCCGGTCGACGTTGGACCGGCTCAAGGCCGTTTAAGACCTCGATCGAATCGGATTTATAATCTGTCATGGTTATGATCTAATTTTTGGACCAGCGCGACACATTGTCGTGTATATGGTTATTATTGTGGATTCAATGTACCGCTATTATCGGTCTATTTGAAGTCGTGTGGTAAAAATTTATCTAAGCGTAGCATCGGCACTTGTCCACGCGTTTTAATGAGCATCAACCAATCTGTTAGGAACTGATTCACTTGATGTTTTTCATCAGGATGTCGCATTTCTGGATTGGGCTGCTGATAGTTTACACGCAGCCGACTCACCCCCTGACTCGAGAGCACCTCTGCCATCCGAACATCATGATATAGACGCACGTCGAGTTGTGTCAGTAAGTAATCAGCTGACCAATGCTCTCGCTTTTGCGCAATGCGGACATCACTGGTGTATTTTGACTCACTCAACTGAGTAATTTCAAACGTTAGGTGCGCGCCAGCACGAATGACATGTGGGTGTTCTGAGTCCGGTACAAGTCGTACCAACCCGGCATAGTTGCGTTCATTAATACGATGTAACTCAGCTACATCAATAACGTACCGCTCATCTCTCATAGTCGACGCTTTACACCTTAATTATTTGGCAAATGGTAGCTTATTAATATGTAATTGAAGCCATTGTAGACCAATCACACTAGCTGCATTATTAATGCGCCCTTGCTCTAACCATTCTATCACGCTTTCGAAGGGTTTGACGTGCACGCGGATATCCTCATGTTCCGACTCGACTCCTGCTAGCTCAGCCGCTTGGCTGGCATCGACTTCAGCAATATAAATAGTTAAGCGCTCGTCAGTCCCCCCGGGGCTTGAATAATAACTCAATGCTTTGACTAACTGCTTAGCGCGCAGCCCCGCCTCTTCAAATAATTCACGATGCGCCACTTGTTCGGGCGTTTCATCGCCATCAAACATGCCAGCAACAAACTCTAACAACCAAGGACCGTATTCGTTTTTCATAGCTCCCATACGAAACTGCTCTAAAACCACGAGTTCCTGAGTGATTGGGTCATAGGGAATCACCACTACGGCATCACCGCGCTCCATCAGTTCGCGCGTAATCGAGGGTCCCCACCCGCCAGCAAACAATTTATGTTTGAGTGTGTACTGGTTTACCGACAAAAATCCCTTATAAAGTGAATCTTTACTTTCAATTTGAACATCATCTTTACTAAACTGTTTCACCATGACTCCTAACTAACGCTAAAAAGAAGCAGCTCATCTATTTGCATACATTCTGTTACACTTAAGCGTGATCTGAAACCTTCTTTCGCTTAAAGTTAAGCCAGATTAAGTTTAAACTGGTAATCATTCAAACGTGTATGTAAACTTATTGAATATTCAAAGCGACTCATACACTGATTACACTGTCGAATACCATCAGCACAGGGCAACGTTAGCAATGAAAAAACATTTAGTGTCCATTACTGTTGGCTTAGCGCTAGCCACAGCGAGTTTTACTACCAGCGCAGAAGATTTACGTGACGTATACCAGTTAGCTGTGAAGAACGATCCAGCTTTACTCCGGGCAGCCGCCGAGCGTGATGCCGCACAAAAGAACGTCGATATCGCTAATTCCGCATTCTGGCCACAGATCGCGGGCGAAGTTGGCATCAGTGATTCTTCATCAGAATCATTCCAGCCAGGCTTAGGCACATACAAGCGCGATTCAAATGGCTGGAGCGCTGGCGTTAGCTTAAATCAAAACATTTTTGACTGGAGCACATGGAAAGAGTCAGATATCGCTAACAAACAAGCCTATCGCGCTGAAGTCGCTTATCAAGCCGCGGAACAATCATTGCGCTTACGCGTCGTAAACGCCTACTTTGGTGCACTGCAAGCAAAAGACGACTTAGCCTTTGCCCAATCTGAAAAACGAGCAATCGAGCGCCAGCTAGAACAGACTAAACAACGGTTTTCAGTCGGTCTGACTGCGATTACTGACGTTCATGAAGCGCAGGCTCAATATGACAGCGCTGTTGCTCGCGAAATTCAAGCGCGTAACGCCGTTGAAATTGCGATGGAAAATATTCGCGAAATCACAGGTCAGTATCCGCAATCCTTAGCCGGTCTCAATACCGATACTTTTTCGCCTTCTGACCCTCAGCCTGCGGAAGTCCTCCGTTGGGTTAAAAAGGCTGAAAATAACAATCTAAATCTCATGCAAAGCATGGTGAATGTTGACATCGCCGAGCAGCAGATCGAAGTTAATCAAGCCGGTCACTACCCGACTGTTGGCTTAACAGCAAGCTACAGTACTCAAGACAGTGAAACCACGATCGACGGTACCACCATAGACTTACCTCGACTTGACACGCGCTCTATTGGTGTAAAAGTTTCTGTACCAATCTTCAGCGGTTTCCGGACCTCATCACAAGTTGCTCAGGCACGCGACAACTATGTTGCTGCAAGCCAATCAATGGTGGAAACTCAGCGCTCGGTTGAGCGTCAAGTTCGCAATGCCTACTACGAGGTCAATGCATCAATTGCGAGTATCCGTGCATTCCAGCAAGCAGTAACCTCAGCCGAGAGTGCACTAAAAGCAACGGAAGCAGGCTTTGAAGTGGGTACTCGGACTATCGTCGATGTACTTAACAGTACCCGTAATTTGTTCGATGCACGCCGTAATCTAGCGCAGGCACGCTACGGCTATATTCGTCAGCGTATCAACCTCGAACAAACGGTTGGGGAATTGCAAGCTGATGATTTGCAAGCCATCAACGAAAGCCTCTCTGAAAATGTTGATAGCACGGCGGCTGAATAAGTCGTTCAATTAAGCTTCAACACTGAACGTGCAGTGAATGGTCGGTTCACTGCACGTTTTTGATTTGTGTTAATCTACGTATTATTCGTTCCAAAATAAGAACTGTGTCCGTGATCGAACAACCCAAGTTTAAACTCTATTTTTTACACCCTAAGTTCTGGCTAACTTGGCTCGGTGTTATTTTCCTTTATTCTGTTTCATGGTTACCGTATCGCCTACAGATCGCCATGGGTAAAGGCTTGGGCCGATTGTTAATGAAGGCGTTACCGCGTCGAGTCGCCATTGCACGCCGTAACTTAGCACTGGCATTTCCCGATAAACCGGCCGATGAGATCGAACGATTAGTTAAGAAAAACTTAGAAAATACGGGAATCGCCTATTTCGAAGTGGGTATCGCGTGGTGGTGGCCGAATTGGCGTATCAAACGCAAGCTGCACGTCCATGGCGAAGAAAACCTAAGAGATGCTCAAGAAGGCGGCAAAGGCGTATTAATGCTCTTGTTCCACTTCTTGAGTTTAGAGGTTCATGCACGTTTACACGGCTTTGTTGAGCCTGCAGTTGGACTCTATCGTCCTCACAACAATGCCGTTATGGAGTACTTACAGACTAAAGGGCGCGCGCGTTCAAACAAGTATATGATCCAACGTCGCGATGTAAAAGGCATGGTCAATGCTATCAAGAACGGTGAAATAGCCGGTTATTTACCGGATCAAGACTATGGCCGTCGCCGCGTCGTATTCGCTCCCTTTTTCGCAGTCCCTGACGCTTCTACAACCACCGGCACCATGCTGTTCGCCAACCACAAAAACTGCAACGTTATTGTCAGTCGTTGCGTTCGACGTGAAGATGGCACGGGCTACGATGTTTACTACGAGCCTAAGTTAGTCAACTTCCCGATAGGCGATGACCTCGCCGACGCAACGCTCATTAACCAACTGGTTGAGCAAGCCGTATTGAAAGCGCCTGAACAGTACCTATGGGTCCATCGACGCTTCAAAACACGACCCCAAGAGGATATGCCGAGCTACTACAGCTAAATGCCGCTCGCATTTGCGCTCAGTAAACGCGACCAAACACGACGAACCGCATCACGCTCTGTGGTTAAGTCGTGTTGGCTTAACGCATCTTCGCCCTGTAATGCCAACGCATGGCTCTCACAGCGAAAAATTTGATACGCGTTGATAAGATCTTGTGCTTCCACAGGATCGATTAAATGACACTGTTCGGCGCAAGTTAGGATACGAATATTGTCCGAATACTCGGTCAATTGTGGATAATCATGCGCATAGTTGAGTACTAGATACTGCGCAATAAACTCGATGTCCGCTATCCCGCCTGGATCTTGCTTGATATCGAAGTGAGTGCCCCCGCTTGAAAGATGTGCCCGCATCTTTTGGCGCATCGCAAGAATATCTTCCCGTAAGCTAGTTGCTTCTCGCGTACGCGACAAAATGGCGCAACGGATATCTTGTAAGTCAGCTTGCACAGCATCGGTCCCGTATATCGGGCGCGCACGCACCAAAGCCTGCAACTCCCAAGTCCATGCATCATCGCGTAAGTAGCGGATAAACGAATCTAACTGCGTTACCAATAAGCCAGCTTGACCAGAGGGTCTTAAGCGTAAATCAACCTCGTATAAAACTCCCGCCACGGTTCGTGTAGTAAATAAGTGCAGAATACGCTGCGCCAATCGCAAGTAAAATTGTTGCACTTCGATAGGTTTGGCACCATCAGTGTAGCCTTCGTACTGCGCGTGAGTCACAAAGACCAAATCAAGATCTGAGCCATATCCGAGCTCCAACCCCCCTAGCTTACCGTATGCCAGTACGCCAAAGCCCGTATCCTGTATCGAACGTCCTGGCGGTGTGCCGTGACGCTGCGCCATTTGTCGCCAAGCCAGATGCACGACTTCTGCGGTCACCGCCTGAGCCAAATAACTCAAGTGGTCACTTACTTTCATAAGCTCTAAGCCACCCGTGATATCCGCAGCCGCAATTTTAAGCTGCAACACCTGTTTCGCTTGCCGTAACGCATCCATTTGTGACTCTAAATCATCTTCGGGCGTGCGTATCAGAAACTCATTGAGTACGCTTGGGTAATCAGTCAAATCAGGTAGTTGGTACAAGTGCTGCGGATCGATCAGCTCGTCGAGTAGAATAGGATGCAGTGCCAATTGCTGCGAAACCCACGGTGAAGCGGCACACAGACGACAAAGTTGAACTCGGGCGCCTGGGTTTTCGGCCAACAACTCAATGTAAGCTGTTCTACTCATAATGGCGCGAATAACAGTAAGCACACGCTCAAGAATCGTCATCGATTGAGGTTGCGCTATCATCTGCCGAAATAACAATGGCATTAAACGCGCTAATGCGGCTCGACCTCGCGGCCCCGAACTTCGCTTACGAGCTTCACTGCGAAATTGCTTGATTAAACGCCAGATACCGTCAACATCTTGCTCACCTTCTGCAGCAATAATTTCCAGTGCCGCGTCGTCTTCGAGCATATCTTGCCATAGCACTTGTAGACTTTGCTCTTCCTCGTCGCACTCAGATCCTTCACCTACCACTTGCTTAAATTCATTGTGAATAAAGTCCATCGCTTGAACAATGCGTTGCTCAAGCTGAGCAAAGTCTTCCTCACCCATGAGATAAGCAAGTTTCTCTTGCGCTGATTCATCGTGAGGTAGCTTTTGCGTTTGCTCATCAGCTAATTGTTGCAGTCGATGTTCAACTTCACGAAGCAACTCATAGGCTTGCAGTAGACGTTTTGCCACTGACCCTTGGAAGATGTCGAGGTTGACCATTGCCTCGTATGCACGATAGATTGAGCGCGTTTGTAACGACTTCTCGCGTCCACCACGGATCAACTGATGGGCTTGGGCAATGAACTCAACTTCTCGTATCCCACCCGCTGCTAACTTAATATTACCCTGTGCGCCCTGTCGCCTGGTCTCCTGAGTAATCAGAAGCTTCATTTTGCGCAGCGCTTCAATAGCACCGAAATCAATGTAACGTCTGTAGACAAACGGCCGGATGAGTTCTTGAAATGCATTTGTCTGCTTCTTGCCTAAACGATTGAGCAGCCGTGCCTTTACCATCGCATAGCGTTCCCAGTCACGCCCTTGCTCCTGATAGTAATGCTCTAAAGCCGCTAAGCTCGTGACCAGCGGGCCTGACTGTCCAAAAGGCCGAAGCCGCATATCGACACGAAACGCTTGACCATCAAACGTGTTTTCATCCAAAACAGCGATTAACGCCTGAGCTAACCGAGTAAAAAACACGGAGTTTTCTACCGACCGCGAGCCGCCCTGTGTTTCACCCTGCTCTGGATAATAAAAAATAAGATCGATATCAGAGGAAAAGTTGAGCTCACGACCGCCGAGCTTGCCCATACCGAGCACATAAAGATGCTGCAGTTCGCCATCAATATCGAGCGGACGCCCTAAACGTTGATAAAAGCGCTGTTCAAGCCAGTGTAATGATTCGATAATCAATGTATCGGCGAGTTCCGAATAAAAGGCGAGTGATTCAGCTAAGCTGCGTTGACCTTGCCATTCTAATAGCGCACTCGCTGCCATGTGAGCATGCCTGAATCGCCTCACAGCAGCTTTTAGTTCATTCTCGGACTCAACCGCTGCAATATGAGTTAAAAAAGCCGCTCGAATCTCATTTGCCGAAATCGGTTCAAGCCACGCTGCGGCTAACGCTTCGGGATACCGCTCAGCTACCTCGCCAATAAAAGAGGAGACGGCGACACCATGACGTAGTGAATTGAGCATGCCTTGCGGTAAACGGATCTGCTCGTGAATACGCTGCCAAACTGGCTCCGAGGCTTCAATAAAGTGTTTTGCCGGTACTCGGTCTAATCGGTTTTGCATGGTCACCCACTTATTGCTGCCAATAAGGTTCACGACGTAATGCCGCCTTGCGTGAGTACTCTAAAGCAGTTAGTAAGGATTCGCGTTGAACTTTTTGCCATTCCAGTAATTTCTCATCGGCAAGATCATCACTGTTTTTTACCATTTCATGTAGAATGTGGAGCGCGTTAATTTCACGAATCCCCCGCGCTAGGTCAAGCCACGGCGAACGGAAGTTATCACGCTGCTGAGCATCGTACAGCTGACCTAAGCAGGTACCTAGCATTAAGCTATGTTGTAAAGCCGGCAACAACTTTAAATAACGCTCTTCTGACATATCCTCAACTTCCTCGAACGCCGCTTGAACGTCTTTCCAGTCGTTGCGTAAAAGTTCTGTACTCCAACTTTGACAAGGCTGCTCAAGCGCCTCGTTAGTCGGCTTTTCCATTAAAAATTGAGACAAATCGAGCAATACACATTGATAACTATCAGAACGCACCACCTTGACCAATTCTGCTAATTGTATCACTTGCTGTTGAGTATCCTCTAAATGCTCGTACAAACTTGATTGCTTTTTTAACGCTCGATGATAAGCGCCATCTTCGGCCGTGAGCTCAGCCAATCCTTCAAAACGCTTTAGCCAGCTTAGCGGCTGGTGGATTTCCGCTAATTGTTCAGGCAGATCGCGACAGTCAATGTCGAGACTTCTCAGCTGATCAATGACTGCGCGGCAAAGATAAATTCCGTCGGCCATACCTTGAGCAGCGCGAACGTGGGCGTGATACTCCAGACATGCCTCGTTGTGTTGCCAATGACGCAAACCGTACTCGAGCGCCTTATAAAGTGCGTCGGCGAGCGAATAATCCGAATTAATATCAACAAAGTGCGTTTGAACAAAGGGTTCCAACGCACTCTTTCCTGCTAATAAGTAACCACGCGCGGCTTTACTGAGAGAACCCATTCGTGCGTTCGCTTTTTTCACGAGACGTTCCGCTAAACGATAGACATCAGCAAGGTCGCCGCCTTGTAGCTCTAGCTCCATCTCAACGATTCGTTCTGTTTTTTCACCCGCGACAATCTCACCCATATCAAGCACAAGTTCAATCTGACCATCCCCGCTTGGAATGTGCCATTTGTGGCGAGTGAAGTCCGTTTTGAAAAGCGCTTGTAGATCGCGCTGGATATCGTATACAGGGAAATCATCCGGCCATATCCCCTCATCAAATAAGGTGATATCCGGCTCCATCGAGTCAACATTAAGGTTATATTCTGGTCGTTCGTGCATGCCGCCAAGAACTCGACCTGCCAACTTGATTGTTTGCTCTAATTGATCTCCTGAACGTCTGATACGTAAACCCATATCATACTGTCGTAAACGCAGATCGCTGGTATCAAAGTATGCGTTCGCCAATTCGAGCGCCTGATAAGACGATTCTGCCCCGTGCTCTTGAGCCACGGTTCGACATTCATTGAGTGTATTCTCACGCTGTTGTGGCTCAATTAATAGTTTGAGCTCAATTTCTTGTGACATGTTGGGATACCCAGTGCTGGAAGCTTTGTGCTAAAGGTACTGACTTGTTTCCAAAGGGTCAATAAACATTGTTTTCAAGGCTTTATTGACAGCCATCGAGAAAATATGCAACGTGGCCTTGGAAAGTCTTTACCGGCGCAAAAATAATCGTATACTTGCGCCCGATTCCCATCGTTGGGGAAGCACGCCGAGCTTCGGCCTGGCCAAACAGGAGATGCTATGTTCAAAGCGAGTGAGGTGCTATCCAAAAGCCATCAGGCAGAGGATCTGAAGTCCTTACAGCAAGCGATAACCGACAATTATATCGTCGATGAAGATGCATATATGCGTGAGTTGTTGCCGCTGGTGCCATCAGATGATGACGCGGTTAGTACAGTGACGGAGCGCGCCGCCAAGTTAGTCGAGCAAGTGCGAGAGCAGGCCGACAATGGTATGGTCGATTCGTTTTTGCAAGAGTACAGCTTAGACACCAAAGAGGGTATCATCCTCATGTGTCTTGCCGAGGCTCTGTTACGTATTCCCGATGCAGCCACTGCAGACGCTCTGATACAAGACAAATTATCAGGCGGTGATTGGCAAAAGCATATGGGCCAAAGTGCTTCATGGTTAGTTAATTCCGGTACTTGGGGGTTAGCGCTTACCAACGGCGTTATCAATCCCACCGGAAAAGCGATGGAAACGCCACGAGGCACCTTCCGCCGCATGATCCGCAAGCTAGGTAAACCCGTGGTTCGTAAAGCAACGTATGCCGCGATGCAAATTATGGGTAAACAGTTTGTTTTAGGCCGTACGATTGAGGAAGCCTTAAAAGAAAGTCGTGAAAATCGCGACAAAGGCTATACCCACGCTTACGATATGCTCGGCGAAGCCGCATTAACGATGAGTGATGCAGAGTACTACAAGCAACAGTACGTCAATTCGATTAAAACCATCACCAATGAAAAATTCAATAATCCGGATGCACCGCGCCCCACGATTTCTATCAAACTATCGGCGTTGCACCCGCGTTACGAGGCATCGAACCACGAACGCGTATTAACTGAGTTGGCGACGACGCTCACCGACCTCGTCAAGCTTGCGAAAGAAGCTGATGTTGGCGTGACCATCGATGCTGAGGAGGTGGATCGCCACGAATTATCACTCGAGTTATTCGAAAAAGTGTATCGGAGTGGTGTGTGTAAAGGCTGGCCGCGCTTTGGTTTGGTGGTTCAAGCCTACTCTAAGCGCGCATTGCCCACCTTATGCTGGATTACTGCGCTTGCCCGCGAGTGCGGCGATGAAATTCCTGTACGTTTAGTAAAAGGTGCGTACTGGGATAATGAGATTAAATGGAGTCAAGAGAATGGTGTCACAGGATATCCTGTGTTTACCCGCAAGGCTCACAGTGATCTTTCTTATATTGCCTGCGCACGTTACTTACTAAGCGATGATACGGATGGTGCCATCTATCCACAGTTTGCAACTCATAATGCGCAGACCATTATGTCCATTGAGCACATGAACGAGACGCATAAGCGCCGCATTGAGTATCAACGCCTACATGGTATGGGTGATAATCTTTATGACACGCTGATGAAGCAGAAGCCAGGTATGGTTGTGCGCATATATGCGCCCGTGGGTCCTCATCGCGATCTATTACCTTACTTAGTGCGCCGCTTACTCGAGAACGGTGCTAACTCGTCATTCGTTCATAAGCTACTTGATGCTGATACACCCGTCGACGAATTGGTTGTACATCCGCTGAAGACAGCAATGCGTCACGAAGTTTATGCTAACGACAAGATTCCACTTCCTCCTGCAATGTATGAGGAACGCAAAAATTCATTAGGATTGAATATGAATATTCACTCACAAGCAGATGATTTCATTGCCGCAGTACAACAGTATCGCGACAAACAATGGCAAGGTGGCCCAATTGTTGACGGTAAGACCGTAGAGACCGACCACCAAGTAAGCATCACTAGCCCGCAAGAGACTACAAAACAAGTGGGTAGTATTTATTGGGGCGATAAAAAGCTTGCTGAACAAGCATTGCAAAGCGCTAATAAAGCCTATCGTGCATGGCGTGAGGTGCCGGTTGACGAACGTGCGACCTGCCTCGAAAAATTTGCCGACTTAATGGAAGCTAACCGTAATGAATTAATTGCGCTGTGTTCCGTTGAGGCGGGCAAAGGCTTGCAAGACGGTATTGATGAAGTCCGTGAAGCCGTTGATTTCTGCCGCTACTATGCGAAAGAAGCGCGTAAATTAATGGACGGCGAGATTCAGTTGCCAGGTCCCACAGGCGAAGACAACAAACTGAAACTCGAAGGTCGCGGTACCTTTATTTGCATCAGCCCGTGGAACTTCCCTCTTGCTATTTTCGTTGGCCAAGTCGTCGCTGCACTGGTAACCGGTAACTCTGTTATCGCTAAACCAGCTGAGCAAACTGGGCTTATAGCATATCGTGCAGTACAACTTGCTCTAGAAGCCGGTGTGCCAGGCAATGTCTTGCACTTTATGCCAGGTAGTGGTGCCGAAGTCGGTAGTTTCCTGACTTCTCAGGAAGACATCGGCGGTGTTTGCTTCACAGGCTCTACCTATACAGCACAGGCAATCAACCGCGCTTTAGCAGCGCGCACTGGGCCTATCGTGCCGCTGATTGCCGAAACAGGCGGTCAGAATGCCATGTTAATCGATTCAACGTCGCTACCTGAGCAAGTGGTCACTGATGTTGTCGCAAGTGCATTCCAAAGTGCCGGACAGCGCTGCTCAGCACTGCGTGTTTTGTTTGTCCAAGATGATATTGCGGATCGTATTTTCGACTTACTGCGCGGTGCGATGGAAGAACTTGAAGTCGGCGATCCGTTGTTGCACGAAACCGATGTCGGTCCAGTCATTGACGGTATTGCTAAAACTAATTTGGAACAGCATATCTCAGATATTCAACAAGCGGGTCGTCTGATCGCTCGAGCGCCGATGCCTGATTATACTCAAGGCGGCACTTTTGTTGCGCCAACGGCTATTGAAATCGACAGCATCAGCCAGTTAGTCAAGGAAAACTTTGGTCCAATTCTTCATGTCATCCGCTACAAAACTGAAGAGTTGGATGATGTAATCGACAGTATCAACGGCACAGGTTACGGCCTTACATTTGGCATCCATAGCCGTAACGAAACGTTCGCGTATGACATCGCAAGCCGCGTTGATGTCGGTAACGTTTACATCAACCGTAACCAAATCGGTGCGATTGTCGGCGTTCAACCATTCGGTGGACGTGGTATGTCAGGTACTGGGCCGAAAGCAGGTGGACCGCACTACCTCACGCGTTTCATTACTGAAAAAACGCGTTCCGACAACATCACTGCTGTCGGTGGTAATGCGACACTACTCTCGCTGGACGACTAATCGATCGAGTTGTCTATCGATGCAAACAAAAGCGGCGGCGCCTCAGGCGCCGCTTTTTTGTAGGCTATCGGTTATCCTTAATAACAATGTCGGTTCCCTCAAGCTGCTGCTCAAGAGCTTCATCGTAAATAATATAAACTTCATGTTTACCACCTCCGTCACTAAATTCGACGGCGGCTATATCCGCTTCATGACGGACAACCCGCGGTGGTTCATTTAGCAGATAGTGTTTGGGTGGCAAGATAAAACGCCTTTCAACGAGTTCTCGCCCGTCCCAATACGCAGCTTCCTGTTTTGGTCGGAACTTAATTACGATAATAATAAATATCGTCATCGTTAACAGTACGCCAATAGCTATCAGCCACAACGGAACCTTTCCACCAATATAAATCGCCATCCATAGGGCTAAAAAAAAGCCGCCCCAACCTTGGGGGCGGCGACTATCGCGATAAAAGCTAATTGTTTGTTTAGAAGTCTTCGTCGTCATGTAAATATAAGCTCTCACTACCGTCTTCGATGGCACTGATCAATGACGAAATACGTGGCAATATCCGCGCAAAATAAAACCGTGCTGTCTTAATTTTGCTCGCCAAGTAAGGCCGTTCGCCTTGTTTTGTCTCTGCAACCAATGCCATACGTAACCATAAGTATGCATACGCAATATAACCGACCAAATGCAAATACTCCACCGCAACGGAGTTGACTTGATTCTCATCATTTTGCGTGCGCTCAATGATTTGTCCGGTCACGCGTTCTAGTTCATCAACGGCCTGCTTGAGTTGATTAAATTGAGCATTCCAGTTGTCGGTGGCAGCTTCATTAACAAATGCTTTAATCTCGGCAACAAATGGATGTAGCAGCTGACCTTTAGAACCAACCACTTTGCGCCCGAGTAAGTCGAGTGCTTGAATACCATTGGTGCCTTCATAAATTTGTGCAATGCGGGTGTCACGAATGAGTTGCTCTTGTCCCCACTCCCGAACATAGCCGTGACCGCCGAAAATCTGTTGTCCATGAATTGTTGACTCAAGACCCGTGTCCGTCAAAAAGGCTTTTGCAACAGGGGTTAGCAGTGCCACCATTGCGTCCGCCTGTTGCTTCACTTCATCTGACTCACCGTATTTTGCTCGGTCCAATTGTTGCCCAACCCAGGTTGAAAACGCACGTCCACCTTCGGTAAGTGACTTCATGGTTAACAACATCCGACGGATGTCGCCATGCACCAATAAGGGATCAGCAGCTGCACTCATATCACGCGTCGCTTTTGCACCGCGTCCCTGAATACGTTCTCTCGCATACTCCAACGCATTTTGATAAGAGCGTTCTGCGGTTCCAAGACCCTGAATCCCTACTCCCAGACGTTCATAGTTCATCATGGTAAACATCGCAGCCAAACCACGGTTAGGCTCACCGACCATCCAGCCGCGTGCGCCGTCAAAGTTCATCACGCAAGTAGCTGAACCATGGATTCCCATTTTATGTTCAATGGAGCCACAACTGACCGCATTACGCTCACCGACTGAGCCATCGTCGTTGACTAAAAATTTCGGCACTACAAAAAGCGATATACCTTTCGTGCCAGCGGGTGCGTCAGGCAATTTTGCCAGCACTAGGTGTACGATATTATCGACCAAATCATGTTCACCACCGGTGATGAAAATCTTGGTTCCTGAAATGAGATAGCTATCGTCACCTTGTGGTTCGGCTTTAGTTTTTATAATCCCTAAGTCAGTACCCGCATGAGGTTCAGTTAAGCACATGGTGCCGGTCCACTCGCCTTGCACCATTTTCTCTAGATAAGTTTGTTTGATGTCGTCGCTACCATGCAAATCAAGCGTCATGATGGCGCCAGAGGTTAGCCCAGGGTAAAGGGAAAAAGCGACATCGGCCGAACACAGCATTTCTTCGTACTGAGCTGAGAGTGATTTCGGTAGCCCCATACCACCAAAATCTGGGTTTGCGGTAACGCCCACCCAGCCACCTTCAGCTAATTGGCGGAAGTTTTCCTTATAAGCTGCGGGTGTCGTGACTTCACCGCCATTAAAACTCACGCCTTCCTCATCAGCTTGACGAGATACCGGCGCGATGAGCTGCTCAGCGACCTTTGCGGCTTCATCAAGAATCGCTGACGCTGTGTCTTGATCCATCATCTCCGCAAGCATGTCGCTTTTTTGCCAATCGGCGGTGACATTAAATACATCATGAAGGACAAAATCCATGTCATCTCTTGGCGCACGATAATCGGCCATGACCTACCTCTCTTTATACAAAGTTGAACCCGTTCGACGTTTTTTCAAACAGGCGTTTAATTCAGTTGTTTAAAGAGTAAAAAGGTCACGCTCAATTGTCAATCATTGGGCGCCTTTCCAATCAACCAGCGCTTCGACCGCGAAAAGCTTGCCCTGTCTGCGTAAAACCACTCGTTGTGGCTCGATCTTTACAACTTGCATGTCGCGAAATTGATCGCCAACCATTAGTTTTTGTTGATCAAGCTCTATCCACCGACGACTCTCATCAGAAACGTACATATGTGCATCGTACGTGAACGCACGAATCTGTCGCTGTAACGACGGATTGAGTTTCGATAAAGTAGGAATCACGCTATCGACGTCATTTTGCTTAGCATCGGCCGTTGCTTTAACAGCTTGTTCAAAGCGACTCAGCAAATCCTCAGAAATGCCCTCAGTAGCCAACGCATCTTGCTGACTTGCTGGCTGCTGAGCTGCTTGTCCTCTTGGATTAACAATTATCGGCTCGGGTTCAGCCGGCTTAGGCTCAGGTGCTGCCGCCCAATCGATGGTAGGTACTGTAGCCGCATTTCCCCAACGATAGACCTCTGGTTGCTGGGCCTGTTGCGCTACCGCGTTGTCTTGTTCACCCAAAGGGAGATACAAAACCACTAAACTGCAGGCGATGGCAGCTACACAAGCACCGATAGCCCACTTGGCAGTCCCTGAAGCCGAGTTTTTTTGCGCTGCGAATAGCTCGTTATTAAGTTGGCTTTGTGTGCGCACGATGGGGGACTGCTGTTGCTTTAGCGCTTTTAAGATAGAAGACATCAGTTAACCTCCTGTAAGCGCGGACCGGATTCAAAGTAGCGTGCACTTAACCACGCCAATGTAACTTGATTTAACTCGCCAGTGATCGGTAGTCCAGCTTGTCTTTGAATCGCTTGTAATTGTGCTTGCGCATTCAAACGCTGCTGGGTATCGCTTAAATAACGCGCCAGTTGCTCCTTAACCCATTGTGTCAAAGCTTCAGATTCCGTAGCCCCATCTTGGTATCGAATATCGGGTCGCTGATATAAGCCGATGACTTCTCCTGTCCACCCCTGGGTATCAACCGGTTCCATCGACTTCAATACGATGCCTGTTTGAGTATCTCGCAACAATAGCGCCGGGTAGTTTATTTGCTGTAATTGCGACACGCTGACCGCATTGGTTTTTAAGCAAGCGAGCTGATAATTCTTTACCCAATCACAAAAGGCTTGTTGCCGAGGCGGTTGAGGCAATTGCCACGCAGTCGCCAGTAATTGCGCATTTTGATAGTCATAGTTGCTAATCGGTTCTTCCACCTGAATCTCGGGAACTGACCACCAGCGCATCAGAGCGGCTATTATTACTGCCGCGATTGGCAGTAGAAGCCACGGCCAACGTGACGCCGTCTGAGCGCGTTGTTGAGGCTCGTCAAATTGGCCCAGCTCTTGTGAGGCGCGTTTAACATGCGCTTTGTCGACTTGCATTTGACCATCTGCGTAAGCAACTAAGAGCGCGCGATCGCAGAGTAAATTTAATAGCCTGGGTACTCCGCCCGTCAGTTTGTGGGCCGTCATCGCCGCAGGCTGAGTAAACAGTGCTCGGTTGGCGCCCGCCATCTGACAGCGATAAGCGATATATCGTTCGGTATCGTAGTTGGTCAATGGTAACAAGTGATAACGGGCTGTAATGCGCTGCGCCAGCTGTCGAAGCTCTTGCCGTTTTAGTAAGGTTTGTAGCTCAGGCTGTCCGATTAAAATGACCCGTAGTAACTTATTTTTTGTCGTTTCTAAATTGGTGAGTAACCGCAGCTGCTCGAGTACTTGGGGCTTTAAGTGTTGCGCTTCATCAATCAGCACGACACACTGACGATCCTGTTGATGAGCGTCGAGTAGAAACTGACTGATTTTATCGGTCAGTACTTTACGTGTTGCACGTCCTTTTTGATAGCGGATCCCCCACTCATCACATAACGTCGCCAACAACTCATTCTCGTTAAGCATCGGGTTTAGGATAAAGGCAATTTCTGTCGACTCGGGCAGTTGCTCAAGTAACGCACGCGATACCGTGGTTTTTCCCGTACCGACTTCTCCGGTCAGTAGAATAAAACCACCACTGCCTTGCAACCCCTGCACTAAATGCGCGAGCGCTTCTTGGTGACGTTCACTATGATAGAGAAAGTGCGGATCGGGCGCGATCGAAAATGGTTCTGCGGTTAATCCAAAATGCTGTTGATACATAGTCATGCCAAACTTTTTTAGCCTCAGTGTAACGAGTTACTTGCGCTTAAACTAGTGATTCGCGATCATCACCTTAAAGCATGGAGGTGCAATTGGATATATATTTAGTCGGTGGAGCCGTTCGAGACCAGTTATTGGGCTGTCCTGTCGGTGATAAAGATTATGTTGTGGTGGGCGCAACCCCTGACCAAATGCTCGCTTTAGGTTATCAACAAGTGGGTAAGGATTTTCCTGTGTTCTTACACCCACAGACACGGGAAGAGTATGCACTGGCGCGTACTGAGCGTAAGCAAGGACAAGGATACACGGGGTTTCAAGTTAATACAGATACAACGATAACGCTTTCCCAAGACTTAGAACGCCGAGATTTAACCATTAATGCCATCGCTGAAGACGAGCACGGACACCTGATCGATCCCTATGGCGGACAGCAAGATATTGAACGCAAGCTATTGCGTCACGTTTCGCCTGCGTTTGTTGAAGATCCCTTGCGAGTGCTTCGCGTGGCACGGTTCTATGCACGATTTAAACCCTTGGGCTTTACGGTCGCACAGGAAACCAAAAACCTGATGAAAGCCATGGCTCGTTCGGGCGAGTTAAAGACACTCGTTGCAGAACGAGTATGGCGAGAATGGGAAAAGGCGCTCGCCACCGATGCGCCAGCAGCGTTTATTGAGCTATTAGTCGAAATTGATGCATGGTCGCAGGTGATGCCTGAATTGACGATATCGCCCTCATCAGTGAGCGACCTACAACAAATTAGCCAAGTCACACAGTGCACTCACACACGATTTGCAACGCTCATGTTACGCCAAGGCGATACTTTTGAAATTAATTTGTTGAGTCAAAAGCTACGTCTGCCCAATCAGTATAAACGGTTAGCACAAGCAGTGTTTGGTAGCCGCAAGTGGTTATTGCAACCCTCACCACTCAGTCCCGCACAACTATTAGAGCTTGCTAATGGCGCTGATATGTGGCGCCAACCAGAGCGCATCGAGCAATTGGCACACATCCGCCATATCGCACGACCTAATATCAGTGATGGCTGTATTGTAAGTGCCTTGACTCAGGCTCGATCGATTGATGCCTCATCTATCGTTGCACGAGGCCTTAAAGGGCCTGAGGTAGGCCAAGTACTGAATGAGGAGCGCTTGTTAGCGATAAAACGTGGCTTAATTTAAAACGGCAGCCAACGCTCATCTTTGAGTGGAGCTAGCTGTTGTGTTCGGTTATAAGTTTGCCACAAAGCACGATAGGTTTTGCCGTTAACCGGATGTCTGCGCATCGGTGCGATATCCGCTAGCGGCAATAAAACGAAGGCATTCTCTAAAATTTCAGCACGCGGTAATTGAGGCTCTGATTCGCGAACCAAGTCATCGTATAGCAGTACGTCGATATCCAACGTACGGGGACTAAATTTAGGCCCCCCGTGAGTACGTCCATGCGCTTTCTCAATCGCCTTACACTGCTGAAGGACCGATTCGACATCGAGCGTTGTGGTTACTTCAACTACGAGGTTATAAAACGCATGTCCTGCAAAGCCAACCGCTTCACTTTCATAGACCTGGGAACGCTGCACCCAGTTAAAGTGCTCGTTGATATCAATCAGCCCATTAAGGATGTGGCGCTCTCGGTCGGAGTTCGAACCCACACCTAAAAATACACGTGCCATCGCAATTATCCGAACGGTCCGTCTACACAGGTCCGCTGTATTT
This sequence comes from Idiomarina sp. D18, assembly GCF_057748155.1. NCBI lineage: Bacteria > Pseudomonadati > Pseudomonadota > Gammaproteobacteria > Alteromonadales > Idiomarinaceae > Idiomarina > Idiomarina sp. D18. Next base: position 379,840 of record NZ_CM173240.1, on the reverse strand, counting down.
TTACAGCTACATTGTTTGCCGTCGGCACAGCGCCAGGCTTACTGACCTTTACCTGGACTTCATTAACACCAAAATCTTTAAATAATAACTCGGCAATACCTTCTGCAACGGTCTCAATTAATGCTCTCGGCTTTGCTTGAATCCAACGTTCAACGGCTTGGCTGACTGCGGCATAATCGAGCGCATCATCGATACTGTCCGACTGACCTGCGCGCTGGCAATCCCATGCCAGTGTGAGATCAATGATCAGCTTTTGTTGAATATCTTGTTCCCAGTCGTAAACGCCGATAGTTGCGTCAACTTCTAGCCCCTCAATCAGTACTTCATCTAATCCTTGTTGGGACATAAATTTCCTCATTGGTAATTCGACTAAAAACCGCTTATTCTAGGTCTATAAAGCTTAACCTAATCTTAGGAAGAATCGAACCCTATGAGCGCACTGACTTTACTGATGATACTCGCTGCCTATCTACTGGGCTCGATCAGTAGTGCCGTGCTCATTTGTAAGCTTTGGCGACTGCCCGACCCCAGATTATCGGGTTCCGGTAATCCCGGAGCGACCAATGTCTATCGAGTTGGGGGTAAACTGCCCGCAATATTGACGCTTCTGTTCGACGTGCTCAAGGGGATGATCCCTGTCTGGAGCTCCTATTTTTTAGGGATCGAACCGTTTTTTCTTGGCTTAATAGCTGTCGCCGCTTGCCTGGGTCATATCTTCCCCTTGTACTTTAATTTTCGTGGCGGCAAAGCCGTCGCAACCGCCCTAGGCTCAATGTTTCCTGTGGCTTGGGCGATGGCGCTGTTGCTGATCGCTACCTGGCTTCTGGTCTTCAAGCTGAGTCGCATTTCTTCTCTTGCTGCGCTCGTTACCGTGTGTCTTGCGCCGTTTTATGCATATTGGATAAAACCTCAATACACCGTGCCTGTAATTATGATTTCAGCGCTCATTCTGTGGCGCCATCAAGCGAATATTATACGACTCACATCAGGTAAAGAAACTTCATTTCGTAGAGATCAATAACTTTAAGAACCGTGCGCAGCAAGATCAGTTAATGGCCAACGCGGGAAAGTTTTGATCGCCAACCCTGTTTTTTCGCCCGCCTCTAAACGAAGGGCGCCTGCTAACGCAATCATGGCACCATTGTCAGTGCAAAACTCTGTTCTTGGATAGAACACCTGCCCTTTCAATTTCGTCATTAAATGTTCAAGTTGTTGGCGCAAGTGTTTATTAGCGCTCACCCCGCCCGCAACAACGAGTCGCTGGCGTCCAGTTTGTTTGAGCGCACGCTTACATTTAATAGCCAGAGTATCAACGACAGCATCCTCGAATGCGCGGGCAATATCAGCTCGCGTTTGATCATCATTAGGACTGCTCGCCAACGTATTGGCGGTAAACGTTTTTAAGCCACTAAACGAAAAATCGAGACCTGGACGATCGGTCATTGGACGCGGAAACTTAAAACGTTCAGAACGCCCACTTTCAGCAAGTCGAGCCAGTCGAGGTCCTCCCGGATAATCCAGCCCCATCAACTTGGCTGTTTTATCAAACGCTTCACCAGCCGCATCGTCGACCGACTCTCCAAGCAACTCGTATTGTCCAATTCCTTTCACATCAACTAGTTGCGTGTGTCCCCCAGAAACGAGTAGCGCGACAAAGGGAAACTCGGGACGTGCATCTTCTAACATCGGAGCCAGCAGGTGCCCTTCCATGTGGTGAACGCCCACCGCTGGAACATCCCAAGCGAAAGCGAGGCTTCGACCTATACAACTACCGACAAGCAAAGCTCCGACTAGACCCGGGCCACAGGTGTAAGCTATCGCATCAATATCTTCCCGCGATAGCTCGGCTTCGGCAAACGCTTCCTGTATAAGCGGCAACACTTTACGAACGTGGTCCCGAGAAGCCAACTCCGGAACTACACCACCATAATCTGCGTGCAGTTTTACTTGTGAGTATAATTTATGCGCCAGTAGCCCGTTCTCAGTGTCATAAATAGCGATCCCCGTCTCGTCACACGACGTTTCGATACCCAGAACTTTCATACCTATACAACCTGCTATAAATCTCAATATTCCGCTATTCTACCTTATTTTTTCTCGCCTTACCTAAGAAGGTGTGCGATTTTAGTGCAACATAAAAATAACAGGGATGAACTCGATTATGGCTCTATCCAAACTTAGCAAAACAACCTTATCACTCAGCTTGGCTTTAGCGTTAACCGCATGTCAAACGTTGCCGACAGAAACGAATCCCGCCACGGTCAGCAGCCAACAAAGTGAAGCCACGTTTCAATTCGCACATGCCGATTATCTAACGATTCAAGACGCACTAGCACAAGGCGAGCTCTCTTCAGCGGAACTGATAACGCATTATTTACGTCAGATAGAAGCAAACAACCAACAGGGCGCTCAATTGCGTGCGGTTATCAGCCTTAACCCTGACGCGTTAAATCAAGCTAAAATGTTAGATAACGAACGTAAACAAGGCAATGTCCGCGGTCCTCTTCACGGAATTCCTGTGTTACTGAAAGATAATATCGATACAGCGGATGGACTCGCCAATACCGCGGGATCCGTTTTATTTGCCGAAAACTATCCCGAGGATGACGCCACTTTAGTGACAAACCTTCGTAAGCAAGGTGCAATTATCTTAGGCAAGGCCAATTTGAGTGAGTGGGCTAACTTTCGTTCAACACGTTCAAGCTCTGGATGGAGTGGTGTTGGCGGCCTAGCGCGTAACCCATACGATCCTACCCGCTCCACGTGTGGCTCAAGCGCAGGCTCAGGAGCGGCCGTCGCTGCCGACTTCACCACCTTCGCAGTCGGTACTGAAACCGATGGTTCACTCGTCTGCCCCGGAGCGGTAAACGGTATTGTCAGCATCAAACCAACGTTAGGTTTAATTAGTCGTGACGGCATCATCCCTATCTCGCACAGTCAAGATACCGCAGGTCCAATGGCACGAACCGTGGCGGGCGCAGTTACACTAATGCAGGCAATGGCATCCTACGATGGGAGCGATTCCGCTAGCTTCCGCTCCGACACCGTGTTGACCGATTATTTGAACGAAGATGGGCTCAAAGGTAAGCGTATTGGAGTCGTTCGTAACTTAATGGGGTATAACGAATTACTTGATCAGCAGTTCGAGCAACAATTGGACGTGCTAAAAGCACAAGGCGCTACGCTAGTTGATGTGGAAATGCCAACTTATGGTGAGTACGGCGATGCCGAATTCACCGTTTTGTTATATGAATTCAAGCACGATATGGCGGCGTACCTTGCGACCACTAATCTGCCGTACCGCAGCATGTCGGACTTAATTGAGGCTAACAATCGGATGGCAGATAAAGAACTCCCGTATTTTGGTCAAGAGCTCTTTATCATGGCAAACAATATGACCGCTGCTGATGAATCTCGCTATTTAGATGCGCTGGAGAAAAGTAAGCGTCTAGCTGGACCCGAGGGTATCGATAAGATGCTTACTGAGCATGATCTGGATTTGTTAGTTGCGCCCACGACCGGTCCTAGTTGGAAAATCGACTTGGTGAATGGTGACCATTACGCTGGTTCCGCAAGCTCACCGGCAGCTGTTGCGGGGTATCCGCACATTACCGTACCGATGGGCTATATTGAACTTCCCAAGCAGCCAAAACTACCCGTTGGCATTAGCTTCTTTTCCACGGCGAATGCAGAGCCTGTATTGATCGAGGCCGCCTACAGCTACGAGCAAGCGACCCAGCATCGTCAACCGCCACAATTAAACATTACTGCAAGTCACGCAAATTAATTGTCGTTTGAGTCAATGGCCGCCCGTTGACGTCTCTCAATGAGAGCGTCACGGTCGGTTGTTCTGACCATGTAATCTCGATCATACCAAACCGCGTACTTGGCTCGCCCAAACCTTGCCGCTGACTAAACTGATACGGCGTCCCATTGTCTCTATTAATGGTGCCCGAACTGACTTGCCAAACAGGATAGTCTAGTAACTGAGGCGCTTTGACAATTTGACCAAAATGAATACCACCATGCCCCAGCACAACATGTTTCACATTTAGGTTTTTTAACAGCGCAAACAGTCGCTTCTGCTCCTGCGTAAACAGAGCCCAGCTCGGGTATCCGTTCTGTGGTGCTAAAAATGGCATTTCAGAAAGCAAAATACGTATTTCTGCTTCTTTCGACAGTTGCTGTTCTAACCACTGCCATTGGCCTTCACCCAGCAGTCTATTGGCGTCACCCACTTGTAGGGGACCATTATTGTCATCGAAGTAAAGGCTGACTCGCTCAAGCAAACCTCTTTTCTTTAACGGCTCGCGCGCCCAGCGCGTGTCCAATAAAATCACCTGTACCCGCTGCGGCGCTTCCCCGATGATAAAGCTTTTAGCAATACCATGCTCTTGGAACATACGTTCAGACGTCAGCGGCTCACGCCAAAAGGTCAAAAAGTGATTGCGTACCGCATAACGTTGCGGGTTGTCAGCACCGACGTGTCCATCAATACTGTAATCATCCTCTCCCCACGTCGAGACAAAAGCGCTGTTTCTGCGCAGCATCCGCGGACCTCGGTAGCGATTAAACACCTCGTACGCCGCAAGTAAGTCATCCATATCATCAGCGTTTGCAGCAACCCCATTACCGAGTAAAGCAAACACCTCGGGTTCAGCCAGGTTCAACGCATCCCATACCGCCTGTCGCTCACTCTGGTCGACACAACAACCTAGCGCAATACGTGTAGATTGCTGCGCCTGAACAGCCAGCGAAAGAGTCAAAATGACAACCGCGCACCCGAGTCGTATCACTAGAAATCCTCTTTATTCGCAGCGCAACGACGCGCCTCTTCCCTATCTATATCGCCTCGCGAGAGTAATTTCTTTAACGACTGATCGAGTGTTTGCATTCCTTTCTCCTGTCCGGTCTGGATAACAGAGTACATTTGTGCGACTTTATCCTCCCGAATCAAGTTCTTAATCGCCGGGGTTGTCAGCATGATCTCATGTGCCGCCACACGACCTCCGCCCACGCGTTTTAATAAGCTTTGCGAAATGACAGCCCGTAATGATTCTGAGAGCATCGAGCGCACCATGGGTTTATCGTCTCCAGGGAACACATCAATAATACGATCAACGGTTTTAGGCGCTGAAGTGGTATGCAACGTACCCAACACCAAATGCCCGGTTTCTGCCGCAGTCATGGCTAAGCGAATGGTTTGCAAGTCGCGCATCTCACCGACCAAAATGACATCCGGGTCTTCCCGCAGCGCCGAGCGTAAAGCGGCTTCAAAGCTGCGTGTATCACGATGCACTTCGCGTTGACTGATTAAGCTTTGTTTATTCTCATGCACAAACTCAATCGGATCTTCAATTGTTAAAATATGTTGTGAACGTGAACGGTTAATGTAATCAACCATCGCCGCCAACGTTGTTGACTTACCCGATCCCGTGGGTCCTGTAACCAACACCAAACCGCGAGGCGCATCGACAATGTCTTTAAATATCTCTGGCGCATTGAGCTCTTCTAAGGTCGTAACTTCGCTTGGGATGACCCGGAAGGCAGCCGCGATACCGTGCCGTTGAGTGAAAACGTTGACACGGAAGCGCGCAACAGACTCAATGGAAAACGAGAAGTCACATTCGAAACGCTCGTTAAACTCTTCCTGCTGACCTTCTGACATAATATCGAACAACATGGTACGAAGTTCTTGATGTGAATGAGGGTCCATTTTAAGTGGTCGAATATCACCATCCACTCGTATCATAGGCACACTGCCTGCAGAAAGATGCAAATCTGAAGCCGATTGCTTCATACTAAAGGAAAGCAGTTCGCTTACATTCATCGTTGAATTCTCTATCTGATAAACAAGGAATAATGGTGACCAAGGTAGCAGAAAATATTGTCAAAAGTCTTGGACAAATTCGTCAAAACATTAACGCTATGGCCGAACAGACTACCTATAGGGAGTCCGTGCGGCTGCTCGCTGTGAGTAAAAAGCATTCAGCCGAAGCTATTCGGGTTGCGTACGAAGCCGGCCAACGCGAATTTGCTGAGAATTATGTTCAAGAAGGGGTTGCCAAGGTGCAACAGCTGCAAGCGCTGGATATAACCTGGCACTTTATTGGTCCGCTACAGTCCAATAAAACTAAACTTGTCGCTGAACACTTTGACTGGGTTCAAAGTATCGATCGAGAGAAAATTGCTCGTCGTTTAAATGACCAGCGTTCAGGTGCTTTGCCCCCGCTCAATGTACTCTTACAGGTAAATATCGATAACGACCCGAATAAATCCGGTGTAAAAAAAAGTGATATTAATGCACTCGCAAAGTTTGTCAGCAAGTGCCCGCACTTGAAACTACGCGGCATCATGACCATCTTAGAAGCAGATACCGATGAAAAGCAGCAACTTGATAGCTTCACGAGCATGCGTGAACTTTACCAACAGCTGCAACAACTGCACCCATCTGTTGACACCCTTTCTATGGGAATGAGCGGTGATATGCGACAAGCAATACACGCAGGTGCTAACATGGTACGTATTGGAAGTGCAATTTTTGGACAACGGGAGTGATAATGAACGATATTCGTAAGATCGCATTTATTGGCGCAGGTAACATGACACAAAGCATCGTTGGTGGCATGTGCAAAAGTGGCTATCCAGCTGACCATGTTTTTGTCAGCAACCCGAGCCCTGAGAAACTTGAAAAGATGAAGTCCAACTTAGGCGTCAATACTAGCCAAGACAATATTGAGGTTATTGAGCAAGCCGACGTTATCGTGCTCTCAGTTAAGCCGCAATTAATGGAACAAGTTTGTGCTGATATTAAAAGCAAAGTCAGTAACCTTGCCGACAAACTGATTATCACCATCGCTGCTGGTATTCGTATGCCGAAATACCGCACTTATTTAGGTGATGACATCACCATCATCCGCGTGATGCCTAATACGCCATCGTTGGTCGGTCAGGGCATGTCAGGTTTAGTGACCGATAGCGCCGATGACAAAGATAAAGCCTATGTGACTGACGTATTCGATGGCGTGGGTGATACCTTGTGGGTCGCCGATGAGGATCAACTCGATATCCTAGGCGCCGTAGCGGGCAGTGGCCCAGCGTACTTCTTCGAATTTATGGATAGTTTAGCCAAAGGCGCAATGGAACTCGGCTTTGACCCAGAAAAAGCGCGCGCTATGGTTCAGCAAACCTGTTTAGGTGCCGCTCAAATGGCGAAAGAAAGCGACTTAACATTAGAAGATTTACGCAAGCAAGTAACCAGTAAGGGCGGCTCAACCGCAAAAGGCGTAGAAGTCTATCAACAACGCGATCTGCACAACATTTCGGCCGATGCTGTGAAAGCCGCAGTGAAACGTAATCAAGAAATGGCGGATCTGTTTTAGGAGCGACCATGAATAACGCAATGCAGTTTCTTCTGACCACCTTAATCGAACTTTACTCGATTGTGGTTATTTTGCGACTCTGGATGCAAGCTGTTCGAGCGGATTACTATAATCCGCTCAGTCAGTTTGTTGTCAAAGCAACCGAGCCTTTGTTGGGTCCCTTGCGTAAAGTGATTCCATCTAAAGGCCGCATAGATTTAGCGTGTTTAATACTCGCTATTGCGCTAGGCATGCTCAAAATCGGAGCGCTGGTTTGGTTAAATGACATCCCGGTGAACCCCTTGGTAATTGTTGTTCAGGGCTTACTGTCTACCGTTAGTGCATTTTTAACCACCCTATTCTGGATCCTGATTATCCGCGCACTGTTGAGCTGGTTTTCCCAAGGCTATAACCCGATGGAAGCGATGTTGTATCAATTGACAGAGCCCTTTCTTGCGCCCGTGCGACGTATCATTCCGCCGCTAGGAGGCTTAGATCTATCGGTGTTAATTGTCATTATTGCGATTCAGTTCTTACGCATCTTAATTGGCGTATAGGAGCACACAATGCATCAATTGAGTCGTTATTTAACCTTCACACTATTATTGGCAGCGAGCACCTTTACCGGTGCTTCGCTTGCTGAACAAAAACAGCAGTTGGGCGAGTGGGATGTTCATTACAACGCGTTTAACTCGACGTTTCTAACGCCCGAGATCGCTTCAACCTATGACATCCAGCGCAGTGAGAAGTCAGGATTGGTAAATATTGCGGTCTTGAATCGTTCTAACCAACAGTCGGTCGCTGCAGACTTAAAAGGCCACGTGATAAACCCTCGCGGTGGCGTACAGACATTGCAGTTCCAAAAAATTGATGAGGGCACAAGCGTCTATTACATTGCCGATTTTTTATTTGGTGATGAAGAGTTAATGCGCTTTAAAATTGATATCCGCGATTCAGCGGGTCATAGCCATCGCCTCGAATTTGAGCAAAAAATGTATCAAGAGTGAGCGCCTGCTCACTCTTTTGCTTTAACACCCACCGCTTCAATATCACCTGTTTTATTTAAGCTACGCACTGTCACTGTCAACGCGCCAATAACCAAGCTATCACCGATAACTACGCGACGATGGAACTTGTCCTTAAAGTGGTCATTAAGAGTCATGCTGAGGATAGATTCATCCACATCGCCTGCCGGATATACGCTCGCCAGCTCGGCAATGGTCAAGTCGCCCCTTAAAGTAAAGTCACCGAAGAAGCCTTTATCACTCATCTGCATGCCCTTACCGCCGGATGCTAAGATACGACTCACCTCATCAATATCTTTGACTGTTGCAGTCACTAGCAGTACATCCCCCTCACGCACAATAGGTTGTGTCTCGGGTTGCAGCCAGTCACCGTCACGAATAACACCAACAAAAGTCGCAGGGGCGGTCAACTTGAGCTCTTTCCACGCGTGATCACAGGCGGGAGAATCCTTATCGATAGGATAAGACCAAACCTCGAGTGCTTCGCGACTCGAAACAGACGCCAATGGCATCCGTTGCGCCGGTTCCGGACGTTTGGGAACTTCTAACTGTAACCAACGCGCCACAGGCGCGATAGTCCAGCCTTGAATGATTAGAGAGATGAGCACTACGACAAATGCGACATCGAAATAGAGCTCTTGTTGCTCAACACCACTCAACCATGGAAATAGGGCTAAGATAATAGGTACCGCCCCACGTAATCCGACCCAGCTGATGAACACTTGTTCACGCCAGGGAAAGCTGAATGGGAGTAAACTCACCAAGACTGCTATCGGACGCGCTACGAATATCAGCGTAAAGGCAACACCCACTGCGACAGGTAAGTATTGAACAACATGTGAAGGTGTTACTAATAAGCCAAGTATAAGAAACATGCTAATTTGACTTAACCAAGCTAGCCCATCCTGTACATGCAGAATATGCACAAGTTGTGGTAGACGCGAATTGCCAATAACGAAGCCCATTAAGTACACCGCTAAGAAACCGCTGGCACCCAAAAATGCAGTCAGTGCATAGATCATCACGGCACTGGCAATCGCCAATAAGGGTAGAAATGAGAAACTCAGCGGTAATTTCCTGGCTGCAATAATGAATGCACGACCCGCTAACCATCCCATCGCCAAGCCACCTGCAAGCTGCCAGGCGACATTTCCCACCATGTGATACCACGCTGAAAATTCGCCAGATGCGGCAGCGCTGGTCATGGTCAGCGTGAGGATAACCGCCATCGGGTCGTTGCTACCTGACTCTATCTCAAGTGTCGCACCGACCCGCTCTTTAATCTGTAAACCCTGCGACTGAAAGATACCAAATACAGCGGCCGCGTCGGTAGAACTTAAAATGGCGCCTATCAATAAGGCAGCCGTCCAAGGTAGATCGAATAAATATACCGCTGTCGTTGCAACCAAGGTGCAGGTTAAGGCCACCCCGATAGTTGCCAAACTAATAGCGGGCCAAAGTGCAACCCTAAAGCGCTCAGGATTGGTGCGCATGCCACCATCAAATAGGATAATCACTAATGCGATAGAGCCGATGAAAAACGCAATATTAGGGCTATCAAAACTTAACCCGAGCACACCATCGGTTCCCGCGAGCATACCCACGACAAGAAACACGAGTAGAATCGGTGCACCCAAGCGATTAGAAATAATTCCTGCAAGGATACTCACCACTAACAAAAAACCACACACTAAAATCAGTGTATTTGCAGCATCCAAGTGCATTCTCCTTTTATTCTTTTATTTTATCCGTGCCGCTTATTATGAATCATTGATTTTAAAAGGCACGTTCAAACGGTATCATGATGTCACCGATTTGACTTGAGATTTTTCTATGATAACAAGCGACTTTACCCTAGTGCTCGCAACTGGAAACCAAGGAAAAGTGAGCGAGCTGCAAGCGATGTTGGCGAGCCAACAGGCAACTCAGTCTTGGCAAGTCCGACCACAGAGTGAATGGAACGTGCCCGAAGCAGAAGAAACCGGCACAACGTTTGTAGAAAACGCCATCATTAAGGCGCGTAATGCCTGTCTACATACGGGATTACCCGCCATAGCGGATGACTCTGGCCTCGAAATTCCTGCGCTCGACGGTGCACCAGGCGTTTACTCGGCGCGTTATGCGGGCGAGCATGCGACCGATCAAGATAACATCGAGCGTGTACTTGCGGATATGTCGAGCATAAAGCAACGCCAAGCTCGCTTTCATTGCGTACTGGTTTATATGCGCCATGCTGCCGATCCAACGCCGTTAATCTGTCACGGGCAATGGCACGGCGAGCTCTTAACGCACCCGCAAGGTGACCACGGTTTCGGGTACGATCCAATTTTTTATATCGCTGACCAGCAGTGTTCAGCAGCCCAGCTCGATAAAGCCGCTAAACAGCAATTGAGTCACCGTGGTAAAGCACTCTCCCAATTACTGCAACACATAGCAGAACAGGCCTAATATGTCACTTACGCTTCCACCGTTATCGCTGTATATCCATATTCCATGGTGTGTCGAGAAGTGCCCCTACTGCGACTTTAACTCGCACAAAATACAAGGTAGCATTCCTGAACAAGCTTATATAAGTCGCTTGCTAGATGACCTATCAGCCGATCTCGGCGGCGTGCAAGGTCGCGCTATCCAATCTATTTTTATTGGCGGAGGAACCCCAAGCGTGATTACTGCGGAGGGGATTCAACGGTTACTTGATGGCGTGCGCAAACGCCTGACTCTTGCCAGTGATTGCGAGATCACGTTGGAAGCTAACCCAGGAACTTTCGAGGTAGAGCGCTTTGCGGGCTTCATCAACGCGGGTGTCAACAGACTCTCTATCGGTATTCAAAGCCTCAATGCAGAACACTTACGTACACTCGGTCGTATCCATGACCCGCTGCAAGCTCGCATCGCGGCAGAGCACGCCAGTCAGTTACCTCTGAAGAGCTTTAACCTGGACTTGATGCATGGTTTGCCCGGTCAATCGGCGCACGACGCACTGAGCGATCTTGAAGGTGTTATTGCACTAAATCCACCTCATATTTCATGGTATCAGCTGACCATCGAGCCCAACACTATGTTTGCCAGCCGACCGCCTCAACTGCCCGATGACGATACGCTATGGGCCATCTATCAACGCGGTCACGAGAGATTACTGAAAGCTGGTTATCAGCAATACGAAGTCAGTGCTTACTGTAAACCCGGGCACCAAAGTCTACACAACACTAACTATTGGGAGTTTGGTGACTATTTAGGTATCGGTTGTGGAGCACACAGTAAAATAACCCTCCCAGAGCAACATAAAATACGGCGTTGCGAAAAGGTGAAACATCCTCAGGGCTATCTCGATTTGACGCGCGCGTTACGTTATCGGGAGTGGGATGTTGACCCCGAAGAGCGAAGCTTCGAGTTCTTCATGAACCAATTTCGTCTATTTCAGCCTGTATCTAAACAGCAGTTTACTGACTTTACCGGCTTACCGATCGAACACGGTGACCGTGCACTAGACGAAGCCAAGAGAAAAGGCTGGGTCGAATCAGACGGTGACCATTGGCAGCTAAGTCAGCTCGGTCACCGATTCCTGAACGACGTTTTAACTACTTTGCTTTCTGAAACTTAAGGTCCCAGACACCGTGGCCTTTAGTTTCACCACGTTGTTCAAACTTGGTTTTAGGACGCTCTTCTGGGCGCGGAATAAAGTCACCCGCGGTCGATAGGTTGCTCAAACGTGGCTCGCCGGACAACACCTCAAGCATATGTTCGGCGTAGTTTTCCCAGTCGGTCGCCAAGTGAATCACACCGTTGGGTTTGAGCTTTTTACACAGGTGAGCAACAAACTCCGGTTGAATTAGTCGGCGTTTATGATGACGCTTCTTATGCCATGGATCAGGAAAGAAAATTTGCACCTGCTGTAAGCTCTCGTCAGCAATACACTGCTCAAGTACTTCAACTGCATCGTCATTGAATAGGCGTAAATTAGTAACACCAGCATCCTCTGCAGCCATCAAGCAGGCACCGACGCCGGGTTCATGGACTTCGATACCGATGAAGTTTTGCTCAGGTGCATTCTTTGCCATTTCAACCAACGAGTGCCCCATACCAAAGCCTATTTCTAGAGTGACTGCGTTGCTGTTATTGAACACTGTTTCAAAGTTGAGCAGACCTTGCTCTAGCGCAAGACCAAGTTGTGGCCATTGACGTTCAATTGCGGCTGCTTGGCCTTTAGTTAATCGCCCCTCACGCTTTACAAAACTGCGAACTCGACGTACATATTTTCCAGCCGCTGCGGCTTCTTCAGCGCTTTTAAACTGACTCATTTATTTACACTCAACTGTTGCTGTCACCATAATAAAAAAGCAGGCTCATTTTCATGAGCCTGCTCTCTATTATCACCTATTCAAGGTACTTAACGCAATTTACTTCTCAATGACAGGTACACGTGTCATGACTTTCAGTTCGGCTTCAATACGACGATTTTCTTGACGATCTGCAGGGCTGTCACCTTTAACTTTAGGCTGACTCTCGCCATGACCGACTGTGTTAATGCGGCTTGCTGAAATACCGTAGCTTTCAACCAGTACATTTTTGACTGACTCTGCACGGCGCTGCGACAACCACTGGTTGTACTCTGCATCACCGATTTTGTCGGTATGTCCATGTATTGTCAGATCTAACTGCGGATGCTCGTTCATAAATTCCGCCATTTCCGCAATAGGTTCCATCGCATCTTTGCGAACTTGCGAGGAATCAAAATCAAATTCAACTAGCAGCTGTTCGCGTACAGTTTCATTTTCATACATGGTGCAACCATCTGCATCCACTGAGTAACGACGAGGCGTATCAGCGCACTTATCGCGGCTGTCTATCACACCGTCGTTGTCACTATCCATCGTCTGCTGCGGTGCAGGTGTCGTTTCAGTTGGCTGCGCAGCCGCTGGACGAGGTTTCGCCTCTGTTACAGCATTGCGTCCGCCGAAGAAATACTGAAGACCAACGTTCGCAAAACCTTCGGTGTAATCTTCATCAAACCCTTGCTGAACACCACCTTCTACGCGCCAAGCTAAATTGTTATTGATGAAAGAACGGTGACCCACCGTCAACCGAACCGATTTGTCCGCGATATCTCCGATATCAGTACTCGTTAGGCCTAAACCACCGTAGACCATATCATTAAAATGATACAGCACATCAGTACCGTAACTTTTACCGTAAGCAGTGCCACTCGGGTCCAAATCTGCTTCCATGTAGTCATAATAAACGCGTGCTTCCCAAGCTTCGGTTAACATCACACCTAGCTCAAGACCGCCGGTCCAAGTGCTCAAACCATTATCTACCGGCACACCAACATTGTTTTGCGCGGCGACACGCTCCGAGTCAGGCGCAAAAACTCCCAAACGCGCTCCCACATAAATATCGTTTTTTTCTACTTGAGATTGTTGTGCAAGTGCAGTCCCAGACACACCAGCGCTTAAAAGGGCTAGAACAATCGCGTTTAGTTTTTTCATTGCAATCTCCTTATTCATGCAATCTGTAAATTCGTACGTCTCACTGTGAGTACGACAAATTAAATATGTAGATCATAATGATCATTCATAATTATTAAAATTATAGTGCTATTTTTTTATTTGTCAGATAGGTTTGCGGTTTATTTACACAGCTTTAGACAATAAACTAAATAGAACTAACGTAACTTGATAAAAGTCAGAGGCCTTAATGAATGAGCAGTTTTCAAGCCATGTATTAAGTTGGTTTGATAAGTTCGGGCGCAAGACGCTTCCATGGCAACTTAATAAAACGCCTTATCGGGTGTGGTTGTCAGAAATTATGCTACAGCAAACCCAAGTCAATACCGTTATCCCCTATTTTAAGCGATTCGTAGAGCGCTTTCCATCACTTCCCGACTTAGCCGAAGCCGAACAAGATACCGTGCTCAGTTTATGGACGGGATTAGGCTACTATGCACGCGCTCGCAACCTCCATAAAGCCGCACAGCTCGCTGTCGAGCGATATGACGGCCAGTTACCCGACTCTCAGGCTGAACTCGAGACGCTACCCGGCATCGGTCGTTCTACAGCAGGCGCAATATTATCGCTAGGTTTTGGCAAGCCTGCAGCTATTCTCGACGGCAATGTAAAACGTGTGCTAGCTCGCTATTTCGGTGAGTCAGAATGGCCCGGTAAAACAGCGGTACAACGATCGTTATGGCAACACTCTGAAGCGCTCACACCCGCTCACCGACATGATGATTATAATCAGGCAATGATGGATTTGGGCGCTCTGGTCTGCACGCGAAGCAAGCCGGATTGTCAGGCTTGCCCTCTTAGGAGCGATTGTCTCGCGTATCAAGAAGACACGGTCGCGACTATCCCAGCGCCTAAGCCTAAAAAGGAAAACCCGACTCGCACCGTTTATCTGCTCATTCAACGGGATATCCAAACATTATCCATTTTGCTAGAGCAGCGACCAGCAACAGGAATTTGGGGCGGACTTTGGAGCTTTCCAGAGTACGAGAGTAAATCAGCACTCTTGAACTCAGCGCCAGCTCATCCCGAACAATTGATCGAATTATCACCATTTAAGCACGTTTTTAGTCATTTCACCCTGCATTGTTATCCGATCGTAGTTGACAGTCACGCTACAGATGCCATTAATGAAAGAAAGCAACGCTGGGTGCCACTCCACGAGGATATTGAACTGGGGTATTCGGCAGTTACAGTAAAACTATTTAAAAAACTAAAGGTACTAAAATGAGCAGAACCGTTTATTGCGAATTTTTACAAAAGGAAGCTGAGGGACTCGATTTTCAGCTCTATCCTGGTGAGCTAGGTGAACGTATATTTAATCACATTTCCAAAGAAGCTTGGGCCGAGTGGCAGAAGAAGCAAACTATGCTAATTAACGAAAATCGTTTAAATATGATGGCGGAAGACGATCGAAAATTCCTTGAAGAACGTATGAAAGAATTCCTATTCGAAAGAAAGGATGTCACGGTTGAGGGTTACACCCCGCCAAGTGATTAATGGATGCACAAATTCACTAACACAGTGATTTATTTTTGACTAATATATTGACAATAGCTTTGGCTTATGAAGCTTTAAAGCTCTGTGAGTAGAGAAAAAAAAGCCAATCTGTTAGACTACTAACGAATTCATGAAAAGGGAGTCTATATGAAAGCGCCATCCTGGCGAAGAGCCGTCCTAAAGGTAGGCAGTGCGCTCATTGCGCCAGATGAAACCGGAGTGAGTACCAAGTACCTACTGCCAATCGCTCGTTTCATCAACGAGTGTAGAGAACGCGGCCAAGAGGTCGTACTCGTTTCTTCAGGCAGTGTTGCCGCTGGAAGAAAGCATATTCCATTTGAGCATCAAAAGTTACCCGTCACCGTTCGTAAAGCCATGTCAGCTGTAGGACAGAACGAAATGATGGCGTATTGGTCGCGCTTTTTTGACTTTCCATGCGCCCAACTCTTGATGACGCACAGTGATTTACGTGACCGTGCACGTTACGTAAGTATCAAAAACACACTGAATAGATTGTTAGAACACAACATTTTACCTGTTGTGAATGAAAATGATGCACTTGCCACTGATGAAATGAAAGTGGGCGACAACGATAACTTGGCGGCGATGGTCGCAACGCTCGTTGACGCAGATGCATTATTTATTTGCTCAGACATCGATGGACTTTATGACGCCGATCCGAATGTGAACCCAGACGCCAAGAAAATTCCTGTGGTTGAGCAAATCGATGAAAGTATTTTCTCGCTAGCAGGCGGCTCTGTCAGTGCGGTTGGCACAGGCGGCATGAGAACAAAAGTCGAGGCTGCAGAAAAAGCGACTTCACACGGTATTGATACCTATATTGTGAACGGCCGCAAAGGCGAGACTTTTGAATCGCTGTTGCAAGGCGAGATTCCTGGCACTTTATTTAGACGTCAATCAGACCCCATTAGTAACAAGAAGCACTGGTTACGTCACACGCTCGTCGCGCAAGGCGAGATTTTAATCGATGAAGGTGCAGAAAAAGCTTTATTAGAGAACGGTGCGTCACTGTTAAGTTCCGGTATTGTCGATGTTCAAGGCGACTTTGACCGAGGCGATGCGGTACTCGTCCGCAGCGCAAATGATACAGACGCAATCGCTAAGGGTATTTGCCAATACAGTTCTCACGAACTATTACACATCAAAGGTCAGCAGACGGAAGATATTGCTGAACAATTTGGTTACAGCCCAATTACAGAAGTGATTCACCGTGACGATTTGATGATTTTGGAGGACTCATGAGTCAAGATTTAGCACAACAGATTGCCAAACGTGCGGCCGATGCGGCACACGCGGTGGCAACACTGTCAGAACAAGAGAAAAACGCCGTACTACAGAAGATGGCGAATGCGATTCGTGCACATAAAGATGAAATTCTTAAAGTGAACGAAACGGACATGAAAACAGGCAAAGAAAAAGGTCTGAGCGATGCAATGATGGATCGTCTTCATTTAACTGAAGAACGTGTTGAAGGCATGGCGACGGCTATCGAAGAAATTATCGACCTAAAAGATCCAGTGGGTGACAGCTACCTGTTAGAAGAACGCCCTAACGGATTAAAAATCGAAAAAATGCGTATTCCGCTGGGTGTCATTTGCATGATTTATGAAGCACGCCCGAATGTCACAGCGGATGCGGGAGCACTGTGCTTTAAATCTGGTAATGCAGTCATCTTGCGTTGTGGTCGCGAAGCAATCGAAAGTAGTAAAGCTATCGCTGATGCACTGCATGAGGCTTTAGAGCAAAGCGGTTTACCAAAAGATGTGATCACTGTAGTACCAACGCCAGATCGCGAAGTCATGACCGAGCTACTGCAGCAGAAAGACTACATCGATTTGGTGATTCCTCGCGGCGGCGAAGGCCTCATTCATTTCGTGAGCGATACCAGTAAGATCCCAGTGATTCAACATTACAAAGGCGTGTGCCATCTTTATGTTGATAAAGATGCCGACCTTGATAAAGCGCTCGCCATCTTGCTTAATGGCAAGACCCAACGCACAGGTGTATGTAATGCGCTGGAAGGTCTGCTAGTCCATCAAGATATCGCTGATAAGTTCTTACCGATGGCAGCCAAAGCATTGGCAGAAAAAGACGTGACCATTCACGCTTGCAACAAATCGGTGGGCTATTTTGACGGTGCTGATGAAATTTCAGTCGATGATTTCGGCCAAGAGTATCTTGCGCTTGAAATCGCTGTCCGTACCGTTGATGACTTTGATGGTGCACTTGAGCACATCAAACGTTTTGGCAGCGGACACACCGAAGTCATCGTCACTGAAAACGATCAGACAGCTAAGCGTTTCATTCGCGAAGTTGATTCTGCAGTGACCATGGCAAATGCATCTTCACGCTTCTCTGACGGCGGTCAGCTTGGCTTAGGCGCTGAGATTGGTATCTCAACCAGTAAGCTGCATGCATACGGTCCAATGGGCTTACAAGCGCTTACAACTGAGAAGTTCGTAGTGACAGGTAACGGACAGATTCGCGACTAATCATTTAGGTTGCGACGGTACAAAAAAGGCCTGCTAAGTTAAACTTGGCAGGCCTTTTTATTAGACGTTTAGAGTAAGTGCTAACCTTTTTCGTAACCGGTCAATAACTCGGGCCAATCACGGCTCTCTTTCCAATAAAAGGTATCGTACTTAGCTTTTTCTTTCTTCAATGAGCGCAGTAACCTGTCTAAGTTTTCCTTTTTCCACTCACCGGGCTCTCTAAATCCACACTTATCAAAATCAACGATCCAAGGCTTATCATTATCATCGAGCATGATATTGTGGCAATTCAAGTCTGAGTGGAACACGTTCTTATCGTGCAACTGACGTATCGCAGCACCTAAAGACTGCCATTGCTCTACATTCAATTGACGTTCACGGAGCAATCGGTAAACATCCACAGCGCCAGGAATCACTTCAACTAAAATATCTGCGGTGTAACTCATGACACCCACTTTGCGCATACGTGCAGCAATAGGCCGAGGTACAGGTAAATTTTGATTGCGTAGCTTTACCAACAAATCAAACTCTGCGATAGCACGGCTTCGCTCTACCGGCTCTCGCATAAACTTATCTTTATTGACCTTACCTACAAGTCCACCGCGGTAATAGTGCCTCAACACCATGCCGTGATCCCCCTGTTGAATAAACCAAACAGTTGCACGGCCCGTCGCATTGCCTGCTATGGCCTTTTTCTGCTGCCAATATTTGGCAGAAAAAAAGTTATCCTCAAATTCTGGCAACACGTCCTTATCAAACTTAATCACATCACGTTTTGTCGTAAATGTCGCTATCATTTGCTGTCCTATATCGCTAAATCTTTGCGCATGCTTAAGCATACGTCGACTGGCGCCCTGATGCGTGCTAAGCACGTTTTCAGCGGCACTTACGCTCGTTTTTCTCAATGAATCATTATCAAATAAATATTGCAGTGGTGTGGCAAGATCTAAGTCCTTAACCCAATGCACAGCCCGCTGCTCGTCTAACAGCCGATACACCTCGGCAAAATTAAATATCTTTCTTCCGCTAACGACAGCTGAACCTGCCGCTACGGCTTCAAGCGGATTATGTCCGCCGCGCTCAATTAAGCTTCCACCGACAAAAGTCACTTGAGCAATACTGCACCACTTCAACATCTCGCCAATTGAGTCGGCTAGCAACACATTACAGTCCGATGGGACACCTTGATCACTCAACTCACTACGGCGCATCCAAACGAGTTCAGAACTCTGAAGTTGCGCTGCAACTTCATCAAACCGCTCAGGATGACGTGGTGCCCAAATCAGCAGCATCGCTGGATACGTTTCTAACAGTTTTTGATGCGCGCTCAGTACCGCTTGTTCCTCGCCTGGGTGCGTACTTGCAGCCAGCCAAACTAAGTGTTCTCCGCGCAATTTCAGTAATTCCTCTGCGGCTACTTTTTCTGATGTGGGCACGGAAACATCATATTTCAAGTTACCATCAATATAGAGCCTCGTATCTCTTACCCCCAAACATAACATACGCTTTGCTGTGGCACGCGACTGTGCGCCAACATAAGCTAGGCTGTGCCAGCTTTCACGCATGAGTTTCCCGACTCGGGCGTAACCGCGTGCTGAACGTTTTGATAGACGGGCGTTGAGGAGACTCACAGGAATATGACGTTGGCCGGCGTGATACACCAAATTAGGCCAAAGCTCAGTTTCCATCACCCAAATCGCGCGCGGTCTGAGCTTCGACAGGAAGCTCCGCACTGCACAAGGGTGATCGATAGGCAAGTAACACACAGACACCCTATCACCAAAACTTTGCTCGATGAGACGACGTGCAGTAGGCGTCATGCAACTAATCGTGATGGGGCTATGCGGAAACTCTTCAATAGCTTGTTGAATCAACTGACGCGCAGCGATGGTCTCACCCACCGATACGGTATGGATGAGTAATCCGTTTTGCTCAGTGTCAGTAACCTCCAAGCGACCCAGTCGCTCCCAATGATGCGCTCGATAACCAGCATCTTTTCGGCCTCTGTAATAAAACCAAGCAAGCGCCAGCGGTGCGACACCTGTCATCACACCGCTGTAGAGCCAACGTAACATGCTTATTGCCAGTATTCAGCTATCCAACGGGTTGGTAGCACTTTACGATACCACTTACCGCTACGACCCGCTAACGCATCATCGGGATGTGGCTTACCGTGGAAAATAATAACGCGCGCATCTTCGGGGATCCGCGGCTGTTGGAAAAAGCTCAACGGGAACGGTCGAATACAATGACGTTTGAAGCTTCGACACCACTTCTCTGGCCAATACTTCAGACGATTTTGGCGGTCGACAAATTGTGTAATGTACTCTTGTTCGTTGCGAACAGACTCCGTTGCTTTCTCGGGATCGGCCTTTAAATAATCCAGCGCATCCTCGTGAGCCCCCGCTTCAAAACGGAATACCGAGGTATTACCGGTAGCATCTGACTTGTCCCACTCTTTAATAACCATGAAGTCACCTTCCGGTTTAAAAAAGTCATCGAGCGAACCAACAATGACGATGTCCAAATCAAGAAACAATGTGGGTCCGGTTAAATCAGAGAGAGGATTCGCAAAACACGTTAACTTCAACCACCCATGCGCTTTCGCCCATGCTTTCTTCTCGTCGAAGTCTTCAAACCCAATTTTTGGAATCGGCTTAACTTCGACCTCATCACGAATACCTTCTGCTTCGTCTGTAAAGCATACAAACCGATAGGGTAAGCTAAGGTTACGGCTGACCATCGAGTACAATGTATTGACGTAGTCGTTCCCGTATTTGTCACCCCATTTGATGCAGATTACATTAACTTTTTGTTGTGCGTCGCTCATAACGGCTCCCTAATCATTTAATCTGCCCATAATGCCACAAATTAAAGCAGTTCGGTATTAGATCCTATCCCTAGACTAGCACGTAACTGAAAGCAAAAGAGGAGTATTCAACTTATGACAAAGCATATCGCTCAGGCCGACTTGGCTAATATGGATAACCGTCATCGTGTTAATTTCATCAACTCATTATCGGGTTATAAAAGCGCTAACTTAATTGGTACTAGTAGCCGTAAAAATGAAGACAACTTGGCAATCGTCAGCTCAGTGGTTCATTTAGGCGCTAACCCTCCCCTCATTGGTTTCATCATGCGCCCCGATTCAGTTGAGCGCCATACATTGGAAAATATCGAAGAAACAGGTGTTTATACGATTAATCATGTATCCCAATCGATAGTTAAAGCGGCACATCAAACGGCAGCGCGATACGATAGAAAGGTATCGGAGTTTGAAGCAACCGGCTTAACGCCTGACCGTTGTAATGGTTTTCACGCCCCTTTCGTTAAAGAAAGCCCGCTCTCAATGGGTGTAAAGCTCGTCGAAATTACTAATATTACGCACAATGGTACCGACTTTGTCATTGGCGAAATTCAATGGATTCAAACTGACGAGGAGGCGATCCAAGAAGATGGCTTTATTGATTTGAACACATTAGAGACCGTCGCGGTATCTGGCCTTGATAGCTATCACAGCGCCTCGAGACTATTTCGACTCAGTTATGCTAAACCCGATAAAGCCCTAGAGGAGATCCCTCTCAAGGGGGCAGACACGTACGATGAGTGACATAAGGGAAGTTCGCTTAGTATTGGGCGACCAGCTTAACGCGAAGCACACTTGGTGGCGCACGCAGCATGATAACGTGCTGTACGTGATGATGGAGATGCGCCAAGAAACTGATTACGTCAAACACCATATACAAAAGATCGTTGCTTTTTTTGCCGCGATGCGTAATTTTGCCAGCGCCATTGAGCAAGCAGGTCATCGAGTTCATTACATGAAACTGGATGATGCAAACAACACCCAGTCACTTACGCAGAACTTAGCGGCCATATTAGCCCAGCACCCCAACGCGAAGCTGAGCTGCATGCTGCCCGACGAGTACCGGGTTGATCATCAACTCCGTAGCTGGGCGGGGAAAGAAGATATACACATTGACTGGGTCGACAGTGAGCACTTCCTTACCCAACGAACTGTTTTGGCTGAGTGGTTTCCCGGTCGTGATAATTTTTTGATGGAGAGCTTTTACCGTCGCGTACGAAAGCAGTTCGATATCATGATGGAGGGCGACAAACCCGAAGGTGGTCAGTGGAACTATGATCATGATAACCGTAACAAGCTACCAAAAAGTAGCTCTGTTATTGCCCCAAGCTGCCCAGCGAATGATGTCACAGATATTCACCAAATGGTGACACAACAGGATATTAATTACTTTGGAGACATCGATCCTCAACACTTTATTTGGCCGACCACACGCAAGCAAGCTCGGGATATTTTATCATTCTTTTGCCAACACCAATTAGCTCACTTTGGCACCTACCAAGATGCGATAACGGATACTGAAGTGCACGATCACGCATGGAGCTTGTACCATTCACGTTTATCATTTGCGATGAACAGCAAAATGTTACATCCAATGGAAGTCGTGAACGCAGTTCTCACTCATTGGCGCGAAAATGAAGGCACAATCAGTATCAATCAAGTTGAAGGGTTTATTCGACAAATTATTGGTTGGCGAGAATTTATCCGCGCCATTTACTGGCATCACATGCCTGAATATAAGAATCTTAATGCGCTCGGACATCAACGCGATCTGCCGAAGTTTTTTTGGGATGGTGAGACACATATGCGTTGTCTATCGCAAGCCATTAAACAGTCTTTAAAGTACGCTTACGCACACCACATTCAACGTCTTATGCTGACTGGAAATTTTGCACTATTAGCGGGCTGCGATCCCGATCAAGTCGATGGATGGTATCTCGGCATTTATATTGATGCACTCGAGTGGGTAGAACTCCCTAATACCCGTGGTATGAGTCAATATGCTGACAATGGTGTGCTAGCCACCAAACCCTATATTTCAAGCGCAAATTATATAAAGAAAATGAGTCACCATTGTTCTCAGTGTCGCTATAATCCGGATAAGAAAACTGGCGAGGGGTCATGTCCGTTTAATTCGCTTTATTGGCAATTCTTGGCTCGACATGAATCACACTTTAGTAATAATCAACGCATGGCAATGATGTATTCGGTGTGGAACAAGAAAACGCAAGAAGAACAAAAGGCGCTTGCCAAGCAAGCAGAATATTATTTAAACAACATGGATGATTTATAATCATGAGTTATTTAAACAAGTCGTTACTCGGTCTCTTATCTTTATTTGTGTTGTTCGCCCTACCCGGCTGCAAATCTGACCCGACGCCCGTGGCGCCGACAGTAAAACAGTTCTCAGCGGAAAAATATTTGGGCAAATGGTATGAAATTATCCGTATGCCGCACAGCTTTGAAGAAAACCTGCAAGGCGTCACCGCAGAGTACCGACTCAACGCTGACGGCACTATCGAGGTGACTAATCGCGGTTATAATGTAGTGGATGACGAATGGCAGACCGCAATTGGCAAAGCCGAGCCTGTAGAAGGCATGTCAGCCGCTTACAAGGTAACCTTTTTCTGGCCGTTTTATGGGGGATACTATGTCAGCTGGTTATCACCCAACTACAAAATGGCGATTGTTACGAGCGATTCACACGACTACTTTTGGTTTTTGGCGCGCTCACCTAATGTCGATCAAAGCGATATTGACTTTGCATTAGCTAAAGCAAAACAGTGGGGATATGATATCGACCAGATGATTATCACACAATCTCTGGCCGACATCGGGTTAGCTAACGCCGATTAATTGAATCGACGTGCAGCAGGTTGACCTTTACGCGGAGCGCGGCGGCGATTGTCGCCGTTGCCTTTACTCGCGCGAGGCGGCATTTTCTTAAGCGGACTATCAGATAACTCAAGTGCCATCGGCTGCTGACGCACGCGTGTGCGTTGCAACGCTTTCTTCAATTCAGCAGGCATCCCTTTGGGCAGTTGTACCAACGAGTGCTGTGCGAACAGTTGAATCTGACCAATGAATTGGCTATCGATCTCAGCTTCATTGGCGATGGCACCCACGATATCGCCTGGACGCGCACCGTGGTCACGGCCGACCTGAATCTTATAAGTATCGAACTCGCTATCCGGCACACGTTTAGTGGTCGCGCGTACACGCTTTTCACCACGCTGAGGACGTCCGTTATCACGATCAGCACGCTCTGCGCGTTCAGGACGCGGACGACGCTCTTCTTTCACGAACAACGGCTGTTGCTGGTTACGTTGAGCCAATAGGCTCAGCGCGATCTGTTCAGCGGTCATCGACCCGTCAGCTAACCAACTGCTGAGAAGCTTCTGAACGTTGCTGTCAACATCCGACTCAAGTTGCTTCAATAGGCTTTGCTGCAATTGCTCTTGGCGGAAGCGACTCAGTTCTTCTGCTGAAGGTACGTCAAAGTATTCAATTGAACCGTTCGTCAGTTTTTCATAATGACGTAACAAGTGACGCTCTTTACCGCGATAGAATAAGATAGCCTCGCCGCTACGACCTGCACGACCGGTACGACCGATACGGTGAACGTATGACTCGGTGTCACTCGGTAGATCGTAGTTAATGACGTGAGTAATTTCGGGTACATCAAGACCACGCGCGACAACGTCTGTTGCTACGAGCACTTTAATGTGGCCGCTACGCAATTGAGTGACTGTTTGTTCACGTTGTGCTTGGTTCAAATCACCACTCAAAGGTGCTGCACGGAATCCTTGGCGCTGTAAAAGCTCTGCCACGTCCATAGTATCTTGACGCGTACGCACGAACACTAACGCGCGTTGATATTCAGTCACTTCTAAAAGACGAGTCAATGCTGTCATTTTAGTCATGCCCATGACTTTCCATGCGCGCTGACGAATGTTCGCCTTCGCCTGCTCTACGGGAGCAATACGAATGTTCACAGGATCCGTCAAGTACGTTTTGGCTAACTTACGAATAGCGGTTGGCATCGTCGCCGAGAACAACGCACGTTGTGCGGTATCCGGCACCGACTGTAAAATAGTTTCGATGTCTTCAATAAAGCCCATGTTTAGCATTTCATCGGCTTCATCCAACACAGCAAAGCGCAGTCCGTCAAGCTTCAACACTTTCTTGTTGAGTAAGTCGATCAATCGACCTGGCGTACCAACAACTACAGACGCGCCACGTTTTAGCGCTTGAATTTGTGGCCCAAAGGCGCTGCCGCCATAAACGGTTGCGACTTCCATACCCTTCATTTGCTTAGAGAAGCTTTCGATGGCATCAGCGACCTGGATCGCGAGCTCACGGGTCGGCGTCACGACAAGCATCTGAGTTTGACGTTGATTCGCTTCAATTGAAGCTAAAGCTGGCAGTGAAAACGCGGCGGTTTTACCCGTGCCGGTTTGCGCTTCACCCAATACATCATTCCCTTCCAATAAGCTAGGAATGGCTTGTTGTTGGATAGGTGTAGGTTGTGTAAAACCTAGCGCTTCAAGTTGATTTAAGACAACAGAAGGCAATGCCATGTCTTGGAAAGACACAGCGGTAGTATCATTTTTCATAAAAATCTCAAAGTCATAAGGTGGTTATAAACCACGATGTGTGTTCGAGGGTTTCGCCCGGCCACCATTATGCTTTTGAGCATCTCTAGAAATTAGGCTTACCCTTACTCGGTCGCAGATTGCGTGTTTCATATACACGGATAACTGCGAGGCGCGAATTGTACCTAGTTATTGGAAAATTACAACTCATTTGTATACGTTTTATGCATTTACACAGAGATAGTCATTTATTTTTCTAAAAAACTGAACCATTCCATTAGTTTTTGCCTACATTGATATACTAACCCGAATAACAGGAGGCGTTATGTCATCTCACTCTATGTCGTCACTCACAAAGCAAGATTGTTTCATTGAGGGGCATTGGGTACCGACGGAAAAACGGTTCGCCGTTACAAACCCTGCCAATGGCGAGGTAATCACAGAAGTGGCCGACGCGGATGGCGATCTCACGAAGCGAGCCATCAACGCCGCTGAAGTAGCACTCGCTAAATGGCGTGCCACATCCACTCAAGAGCGCGCAGCACTGTTGCGCAAGTGGTATCAAGCCATCATGGACAACAAGCAGGCTTTGGGCGAACTGATGAGCGCCGAGCAAGGCAAACCTGTTCCTGAAGCTGTTGGTGAGGTCGAGTACGGTGCTAGCTTTGTCGATTGGTTTGCCGGTGAAGCGGAACGCATCAACGGCGATATTCTACCAATTACCGATAACAGCAAGCGTGTCATGGTGATCAAACAACCTGTGGGTGTATGTGCCGCGATTACGCCTTGGAACTTCCCGAACGCAATGATCACGCGCAAAGTCGCGCCTGCGTTGGCAGCTGGTTGCACCATCGTTGTTAAACCACCACAACTGACACCCTTATCAAGTCTCGCTCTGGCTCAGCTCGCCAGTGAAGTCGGTATTCCGGACGGGGTCATTAATATTTTACCGACCACGGATTCGAAAACCGTGGGCGAAATTCTGGCAACATCAAAACAAGTTAGAAAACTGTCTTTCACTGGTTCAACGGGTGTCGGCAAGATCTTAATGAAGCAATGTGCCGAGAACGTTAAAAAGATCTCGCTCGAACTCGGTGGCAATGCACCCTTTATCGTGTTCGATGATGCCGATTTAGATGCAGCCGCCGAACAGTTGATGGCGTGCAAATTCCGCAACGGCGGTCAAACTTGTATTTCAGCGAACCGTGTGTTGGTACAAGATAGCGTGAAAGAAGAGTTCATTAAGAAAGTGGTCTCTAAAGTTAAAGCGCTTAATGTGGGTCCAGGTGATAAAGAAGACGTCGATCTGGGACCATTGATTGATCAAGACGCTGTCGATAAAGTTCAACGTTTAGTCATCAGTGCTAAATCCGATGGCGCAGAGATAGAAGAAGGCGGATCAGTGATGACCGATCTGGGCGACTTATTCTATGCCCCGACGGTGATTTCGGGTGTGACTCAGGACATGGAAATCACGCAAGAAGAAATTTTCGGTCCCGTCATCGCAATTTCGAGTTTTGAAACTGAGGAAGAAGCGATTCAACAGGCGAACGACACTCCGTTCGGTCTTGCTTCCTACTTTGCCGCTAAAGATACTGCACGCATATTCCGAGTCAGTGAAGGGCTTGAATATGGCATGGTTGGCGTTAATACGGGCGGTATCTCACACGCCTATAACCCCTTTGGCGGAATTAAAGAATCGGGTATTGGACGTGAAGGGTCAAAATACGGTATAGATGAGTACTTGGAAATTAAGACCATCACGTTAGGCGGCCTTGAATGAGCACGACCCCATCAATAGCTGAGTTATTTGATTCACTCAGTAACACCTACAAAACCGGGCTTTCACGCCCGGTTTTTTGGCGTAAACAACAGCTAGAAGGCATTAAAAACTTTCTCACAAAAGAGCAGTCTTCGATCGAGCGCGCCCTCACGCAGGACTTGGGTAAACATCCAAGCGAAAGTCGATTAACTGAGCTCAACTATTTATTAAGTCACATCGATTACACACTGAAGCACCTCAATAAGTGGGTTAAACCGACGCGTGTGAAAACGCCGTTACTGGCTTGGCCTGGCTCAAGTCAGCTCTATCCTGAACCGCTCGGTACCGTGCTTATTTTAGGGGCGTGGAATTATCCCCTGCAGCTACTTATCGCGCCAGCTATTGCCGCCATTGCGGCTGGAAATTGTGTGATACTGAAGCCATCAGAACATGCGCCAAACACCGCAGAGGTCATCGCCAATAAGCTGGGCGACTATATCGACAATCATGCGATTAAGGTTGTCACCGGTGATGTCTCGGTTGCTAACGAACTCACCCAACAACCTTTTGATCATATTTTCTACACTGGCGGTAGTAATGGTGCTAAAGCTGTTTTACGTAACGCAGCGCAACACCTGACACCCACAACACTAGAGCTCGGTGGTAAAAGTCCGGCGATAGTAAGTGAAGATTGTGATATTGAGGTCACCGCTCGACGCTTGGTCTGGGGCAAATACCTTAACGCCGGTCAGACCTGTATAGCACCGGATTATGTGCTGGTTCAGGACAGCATTCGCGATACGTTGATAAGCAAAATCAAAGAGCAAATCGAACTGTTTTACGGCAGTGACCCGCAACAGAGCGATGATTACGGTCGGATTATTAGTGCCAACCATTGGCAACGTCTTATAAAGCTACTCGACGACACAGACATCATCAGTGGCGGAGACTACCAGCGTAAAGATAACTACATCGCGCCCACACTCATCAACTTAGATGGACTGGACAGCGAGCACCCGCTTCATCACGAAGAGATCTTTGGTCCGTTACTCCCAATCAAATCAGTGACGTCCATACAAGCCGCCATTGATTACGTGATAGCAAAGCCCAAGCCTTTAGCCTGCTATGCTTTTAGTAAAAATAATCGCACCCTAGAACAAGTTAAGCACCAAGTCAGTGCCGGAAGCTACTGTGCAAACGATACATTGATGTTTATGCTTAACGAAGCGCTTCCGTTTGGAGGCGTTGGCCAAAGTGGCATGGGTCGTTATCACGGTAAATTTGGTTTTGACACGCTCAGTCACCAAAAGGCAGTCATGAAACGTTCCTTTAAGTTCGACGTAGCGCTGCGTTATCCTCCTTACACCAAACTTAAAGACAAGCTGCTGGCGTGGCTCAAGTAATGATGCCATTGAATTTTCAATGGGTTGCCCCGATGTTGCTATGTATTGATACATATAAATAAAGGCTGACTCATGGCACAAAGCAATATTGTCGACATTACGCTACAAAATTTTCAGCAAGTTTTATTAGAAGGCTCCAAAGAGCGATTAGTGATCATCGATTTTTGGGCCGACTGGTGCGAGCCTTGCAAACAATTAATGCCGGTATTAGAACGTATTGCGAGCCAATACCCCGACGACATTACCTTGGCAAAAATTAATTGTGACGAGCAACAAGAGCTTGCCATGCAGTTTGGCGTTCGTAGTTTGCCTACCGTAGCCTTCTTTAAGGACGGTCAGCCTGTTGACAGCTTCGCGGGGGTAAAATCTGAAACTGAAATCATGACAATGCTCGAACCCCATTTGCCAAGCCCAGCCGATAGTTTTATTCAAAATGCACAACAAGCGCTTGCCGAAGGCAACGCTGCAGAAGCTTACACTCAAGCCAAACAGGCTTTTGACATTGATAATAGCAACATGACTGCCATCAAATTACTGGCAGAAGCAGCGGTCGACCACGGTCGTTTAGCACAAGCTAAGGAGCTCGCGGCGACGATCCCAATGGTCGAGCAAGATAGTGACTATCAACGGATCATGAGCAAAATCGAACTCGCTGAAGATAGCGCCGACTCGCCAGAGATTAAAGCACTACAAGCGCAGGTCGAGGAAGAGCCAGATAATAGCGAATTAAAAATCAAACTCGCGCTGCAATTGCACCAGTCGCACCGAGATGAAGAAGCCATTTCATTGTTATTTGAAGTAATGCGAAAGGATCCCGCACGCACTGAAGCTAAAAAATATGCACTCGACGTTATCAATCAATTACCTGACGGTGATCCGCTTGCATCGAAGGCGCGTAGAACTCTTTACAGCATGATGTATTAATGGCTGTTCACTAGCAACGAGTTCGGCCGGTTCCCTCAACCGGCCGCTTTTTTATGATAAAGACACAGTATCAAAGCCTTATTCACTCAGGAAAATTGCAAGCAGATACGCTGCAAGCATCAGTGTGCGCACGGCTTGAACACCTTCGCCAGCAACTTGTTCAGTCAATTGAACCAACCTCTGTGTATATTTACGGCCCGGTGGGGCGCGGAAAGTCGATGTTGATGGATTTGTTTTACGGTCAGTTGAACATTTCAGAAAAAGTCAGGTTGCATTATCACCACTTCATGAAGCATATCCACGACCAGCTCAACCAGCGCCAAGGTAAATCCGACCCCTTATTGAGTATCGCAGAAGCATGGGCGCAGGATTATCGTGTGATATGCCTTGATGAATTTATCGTCGAAGATATTGGTGATGCCATGCTGTTAGCTAATCTCTGGCAGGCGTTGTTTAGTCACGGTGTCACCCTCGTCACAACCTCAAATACGCCACCGTCGGAGCTGTATCGGGGCGGCCTTGCACGGCACCGCTTTGAACCTTTCATTCAGTTGCTCGAGCGCCAATGCCAAATCATTGACCTTGATTCAGGTATTGATTACCGCCGACTAAAACAGGGTGAAGCGCCGTATTACTTTATTGAGCAGTCAGCACAAGACTTTAAGCAGCAAGTCGCCGCACACTTTGGTCAGTTATCTGATAATAAGCCAGTAACCATCATGAACCGCGAGTTACCTTGTATATGTCGTTCAGAAAAAACGATTCTGTTTGACTTCGCTCAGCTCTGTTCGGGTCCAAGAAGCCAGCGTGACTATATGGAACTCGCGGAGCACTATAAGCAGATCGCCGTTGATAAGGTTCCACGTTTTACTTTTAAGCCGAAAAACTCAACTCAACAAGGAGTCGAGGACGGCTACCAACGCGACACAACGCATCAACACGAAAGTCACTTGGACAATGAGGCTCGCCGTTTTATCGCGTTAGTCGATGAGTGCTACGACCGAGGTTGTTTACTGGTGCTAAACGCCGCCGATGAGCCTGACCGCCTGTACCAAGCAGAGCTACTTAAGTTTCCATTTCAACGGTGTGTTTCACGGATTATAGAAATGCAGTCTTGGTAAACCGCAGAACCTCTTAAATTTCCTTATTAAACCTACGCTTTACACCTTTAATCGCAGAACAGGCGGGCGCATGCTTGCCGAGCGCCCTGCCCCTTGCTAGGATTGCTTAAATTTTTGGCTCGCTATACAGAGCTCTACAATAACAATTAAAAAGAAGGAAACTAATGAGCGAACAACGCGATCAATTCAGTTCCAAGATCGGGTTTATCCTAGCTGCCGCAGGTTCAGCGGTTGGTATTGGTAACCTGGTTGGATTCCCTGTCGCTGCAACTAAAAATGGTGGCGGAGCGTTTCTTTTAATCTATGCACTCTTTGTTGCATTTATATGTCTACCCGTCATGCTTGCCGAAATGGGGCTTGGCCGAAAAGCTCAAAAAAATCCGCTCGGCTCTTATTTAGCATTGGGCAGTGGCAAACCATTTTGGAGCTTTTCAGGCTTCTTAGCTGTTCTCACTCCTTTCATGATCGCTATATTTTATATGGTCATCACTGTCTGGATTTTCGGTTATCTTTACCATGCCGCTATCGGTGACCTCAATAAACTAGCGGACCCGAGTTACTTCGGTCAATTTGTCAACGACTACAGCTTTGTTGGTTTCCTTATCGCGGTGACGTTAATCGTCAACATTATTCTCATGGGCGGCGTTCGCCAGGGTATTGA
Source organism: Idiomarina sp. D18 (assembly GCF_057748155.1). Taxonomy (NCBI): domain Bacteria; kingdom Pseudomonadati; phylum Pseudomonadota; class Gammaproteobacteria; order Alteromonadales; family Idiomarinaceae; genus Idiomarina; species Idiomarina sp. D18. The sequence goes on along the minus strand of NZ_CM173240.1, from coordinate 348,608 downwards.
GAAAGCGGCTAAATTCCTGATGCCAGCGTTATTTATTATGCTGATTTTACTCGTTATCTTTGTACTTTCATTAGATAACGCATCACTCGGCATTCAGTTCTACTTAGTTCCTGACTTTAGCAAAATTGATGGTTCGGTAATCAGTGGCGCCCTGTCACAGGCATTCTTCAGCTTGTCACTCGGTATGGGCATTCTCATCACTTATGGCTCTTATTTCAGCCGTAAGGACGATATTGTAACCTCCGGTAAGCTTGTCGCGATAACAGACACCGCGGTCGCTTTCACCGCTGGTCTCATGACCTTACCGGCGATATTCGCAATTAATCCAAATACAGACCCTAACTCACTCAGCGATTCTTCGGTAAGCATGATCTTTTCATTCTTCCCACAAATTTTTATCGCGTTAGAAGCATCGATTGGATATGTTGGCGCCAGCATCGCGGCCACCATTTTCTTCTTGCTCGCTTTTGTGGCAGCCATTACCTCGTTGGTTTCTATTATCGAGGTACCGACGGCAGCCATCATTCAACAACGTGGCACGTCGCGTAAAAAAGCACTATCAATTATGTGTGCAGCGACCACAGTACTCACAATTATCGCAGCCACTTCATTTGGATTCATTCCTGCATTTACCGAGTTTGTTAGTTACGGCGGCGCTACAAAGTCTGTGTTTGACGTCATTTACGATGTGTTTTATGACACCATTTTACCGCTTAACGGTTTGCTCATTTGCTTATTTGTATGGTGGCACTGGCGTTATAGTAGCCTTGAAAAAGAGTTATCTGAGGGTAATAGCAATTACCCCAATACCTTCTTAGCTAAATACGTACGTGTGTCCATTACCACCTTTATTCCAGCTATCCTATTTGTGGTATTCATCAACACCGTATTAAGCAAATTCTTTGGCATCACGTGGTTCTAAAACATACTGGCTTTAGGCAATTACATATCATTTCAGATGGGGCTCTTTTGAGCCCCTATTTCGAAACATGCCCCAACAACCTTTCGCTTTATTTATCTGACTCTGATACCGCAGCCCATGCGGCCACCAACCGTTATAGAGACTTCCTTGGACACGAGTTCAACCAGGTCGTCATTGACTGTCGAAACCAACTGAATTTTGATGCCATAGCCGCTTTGTGTGGCACTTTGATGGCCGGTGGCGAGCTAGTTCTACTGACGCCACAACAGCCTTCTCCCGCGTTAAATCGGCTCATCGATTGTTGGCAAATGCGTTCGCCCATTGAGGCCACAAGCGATGCTAAACCACCTTCACTACCTACGGCAGCCCAACAGGACCTTGTCCAACAGTTGCAGGACAAGGAATCTGTGCATATCGTTATTGCATCACGAGGTCGTGGTAAAAGCAGTTGTTTAGGGACAGCGCTTGCTCAAGCCGACAACGCAAGCCAATGTATTGTCACAGCGCCCAGAAAAGCTAATGCTCAAGTATTACTGAAACACGCACCTCATGCTCACTTTGTTGCATGGGACACACTGATTGAGCAACCTGGCTCAACAGAGCGACTCATTATCGATGAAGCGGCAGGTATTCCTTTATGGGCGATTCAAAAGTTGGTGCAAAAGTATCCGGCGTGGATGCTAGCGACAACTGTAGATGGTTATGAGGGGTGTGGCCGAGGCTTTGCTATTCACTTTGTCGAGTGGGCCGAACGGACATTTGCTCACGTGAAGATGCACACATTACAAGACCCCATCCGTTGGTTAACGGGTGACCCTTTAGAGTATTGGCTACAGCAAGCATTACTGCTGAATGCGGCGCCACGACAATTAACCCAGTCAATAGATAGCGGCGTTTATCATGCCAGCGAGCTACCTGAGGATGCTCTGCACCAAGCGTTTGAGTTACTACTCGAAGCCCACTACCAAAGTAGTCCAAATGATCTCAAACTATTACTCGATGAACCGCAGCATTACCTTTACTTGCACGTTAACAATGGCTCTGTCATCGCGGTTGCTTGGCTCGCGCTAGAAGGTCCACTGGCAGATGACCTCGCTTTGCAAGTGCAATTAGGCAAACGACGTCCACCTGGAAATTTATTGCCTCAAAGTCTCACCTACTTTCTGCAAAGCCCCCGTCTAGCGGCATTACGATGGTGTCGAGTGAGTAGAATCGCCGTTCAAGAAAGTCACCGTCGACAGCATATCGCCTCGAATGTCCTCAATGCCGTTCGACACTGGGTAGCAACGCAAAACGTGCATGCGCTCGGTACAAGTTTTGGTTACGAGCCAGGTTTAGCTCAGTTTTGGCGTGCCAACGGCTACCACCTGGTCCGACTCAGTAGTAAGCAAGATCGCGTCAGCGCTCGCTATGCTTCGCTTTGGGTCTCTCCAATAACGCCAGACGCCGAAGCGCTGTGTACGCCTCTTTGTGAATGGGGAGCAGCGCAACAACGTTGGTGGTTTAACGGCCAGATTCCATCAAACACACTCGACGCTACCACAAACGCTTTACTCAGCGCCTTTAAAGAAGCCAATTTGCCGCTAGACAGTGTGCTATTTGCCTGCGCGTTAGTCAGCAAGCATGATGCGCTCACATTTACTCCATCTGACTTTGCCGTTCCTCAAAACGCGATGCAGTCACTCAAACATACTTATAAAGCAGACTCCTTCAAACAACTCAGCGCACTAATGCGTTCAGATATCGCTAAAATTCTGTAAAGCGATTGAGTCACTGAGTCAGGGTTCATAGAATAGTACGTTCATTTCACCAAAGGGATATCCTATGAAGCACACACGGTTTGCTAGCCTGTTAATTTTCGCTTTAGTCTCAGCGTGCTCGAGCCAGAACGAAAAACCAGCAACCAAGCCTGAGAATCCCTATGGCTATCCCCCGCTTGCCTCACAATCCGTGACCGATAACTATCACGGCGAAGAAGTCACTGACGACTTTCGCATCCTAGAAGACGAACAGCACTCGGAAGTAGTAAAGTGGCTGGCTGCAGAGGACCGTTATACAGAACAACGCTTAGGTCAGTTAAGCAGCGCTGAGTTTATTCGACAACGGCTGACCGAGTTATCAAATTACGAACGTACCAGTGCGCCTACCGAAGTCGCTGGACATTGGTTCTATCTGCAAAACGATGGCTTGCAAGATCAGTCGGTACTCTACGTGCGTCAATCAGACTCGGGCGCACCACATATCGTGATCGATCCAAACCAACTTGATCCCTCTGGCACGACCTCGATTCACGACTATAGTGTATCGCCTGATGGCAAGACTATCGCTTACTCGTTGAGCGAACAAGGCAGCGACTGGGTTGATTGGTACATCACGCCAGTTGCCGAGCCAAACCCGCCCACACAACCAGTCATCAGTGGTGTGAAATTTACTCAGCTCGCCTGGACCAAGGACTCGAAGGGGTTCTACTACAGCCGCTATCCGAAAACCAGTGATGGCGGTTATGATGGCCAGGCACCGGTTCAAACATACTTCCATAAGCTAGGTTCGGCACAAACACAAGACAAACGGATTGCAACCGGGATAAAAAATGACAGCTATATCTATACGTTACCCGATACCTCTGCATTATTGATCAAAGAGACGTCTGGCTTTGACAAAAATCGTTGGTACTTACTGGCTGATGTAAAGCAGCCCAACGAACTGATTGCCATAAACTTTCCTGATAATGAATTTGCCACGTTTATCGGCCGCAGCGGACAATCACTTATATTTAAACTGCGGGGTAAGCAAGGTCGAGGGTTACTCGCTGCATTAGATATCCAGCAACCGCGGCAATCTCAGAAAATCGTGGTAGAGGAACAACAGCAAACGTTAGCTGACGCCGTTGTGATTGATGACCAGATCATTGCTCATTATTTAGATAAAGCTCAGTCACGCTTAGTTATTTTGAATTCAAAAGGGCATGTATTAAGGGAGTTAGCGCTACCTGGGCAGGGCCATATTTCGGAGCTCACAGCAGATAAAGTCGGACGCGAGGCTTTCTTTAAATTTGAACAGTTCACTCAACCTGGCAGCATCTATCGCTACCAAGCAGCACAGCAACGCACGACACTTTGGCGTTCGTTCAAACAGCCGGCAGGGGTCGACAACTACCAAGCAAAACAAATTACGTACACCTCCACTGATGGCCAGCCGATCCCAATGTTTATCGTTGGTAAAGATGTTAAATCCGAGCCAACAGCACGTCCTACGCTGCTCATCGCTTATGGTGGTTTTGGTATCTCGATGCTTCCTACATACAACCCTGCTTGGTTGACGTGGTTGGAACTCGGTGGCCAAGTCGCAATTGCCAATGTCCGCGGTGGTGGCGAGTTCGGCGAACAATGGCATGATGCAGGCCGATTAGCGGGTAAGCTACAGGTGATTGACGATATTGAAGGCGCCGCTCAGTACCTGATCAAACACCAATACACCACACACACTCAGTTGGCGTTTTACGGACGCAGTAATGGTGCAATGCTTGGTGCTGCAGTAATGGTCGAGTCGCCCAAGCTATTTAACGTCGCGCTACTTGATAATGGGTTATTTGACATGCTGCGCTATCAAACCGCCAACGCCAAAGCCTGGTTCACCGAATATGGACTGAGTAGCGATGCGTCGCAATTCAATACGCTCTATAACTATTCGCCACTGCACAATATCGATAAAACAAGCTGTTATCCGGCGACTATTGTCAGCACATCCCAAAATAATACTCGCGTGGCGCCCTGGCACAGCTATAAGCTTGCTGCAGCTTTGCAACGCGCGCAAAACTGCGACAAACCGATACTGCTGCTTACACAGCCTTCTGCTGGTCACTTAAATGATCGACCAACATGGATGACCATCGAACACGTCAGCAAGCTTTGGACATTTGCGGCAAATAAGCTCAACATGACAGTTACACAAGGCAAAGATAGCGAATGAAGCACTGATAATTTTATGCTATCTTTCGCAGCAAGAAATGATACTGCATTTACGATAGAGGATAGAGCGAATGTCTAAGGTTTTAATCATTGGCGCGGGCGGTGTTGCCGGCGTAGTTGTACAAAAATGTGCCAAGCTGCCAGAAGTGTTCTCAGAAATTCATTTGGCAAGCCGTACCCTTTCTAAGTGTGAAGCCTTGCAGGAACAAGCCGGCGCCGATCGCGTAGTAGGTGTGTATCAGGTCGACGCTGACGATTCTGCTAAAGTCGCGGATCTGATTCGCCAAGTGCAGCCTAAACTAGTGATCAACGTAGCCCTGCCATACCAAGACTTACCAATCATGGACGCGTGTTTGGAAACCGGCGTGCACTACCTCGACACTGCTAACTATGAACCAAAAGATGAAGCTAAATTCGAATATTCTTGGCAATGGGCTTATCAAGAACGCTTCAAAGAGAAGGGTCTGATGGCGCTGTTAGGCGCGGGATTCGATCCGGGTGTGACTAACGTATTCACAGCCTACGCTGCTAAACACTACTTTGACGAGATTCATTATCTCGATATCGTCGATTGTAATGGCGGTGACCACGGACAAGCCTTTGCGACCAACTTTAATCCAGAAATCAATATTCGTGAAATCACGCAAAAAGGTAAGTTCTGGGAAAATGGCGAATGGCACGAAACCGATCCAATCAGCGTCCGCAAGGATTTAGATTATCCCAATGTTGGCGAACGTCCGTCTTATCTGCTGTATCACGAAGAGCTTGAATCTTTGGTTAAGCATTTCCCAACCATTAAGCGCGCGCGTTTCTGGATGACCTTTGGCGACCAATACTTGACGCATTTGCGCGTATTAGAGAATGTTGGCATGACGTCAATCAAGCCCGTTCAGTTCCAAGGACAAGACATCGTACCGCTTGAGTTTTTAAAGGCCGTATTGCCTAACCCAGGCTCGTTAGCAGAAGGCTACACCGGTAAAACTTGTATTGGTACCTATGTAACAGGTATGAAAGATGGCAAAGAGAAAACCATCTTTATTTACAATAACTGTGACCATGCTGAAACCAACAAAGAAGTGGGCGCACAAGCGGTCTCATACACTACTGGCGTACCCGCTATGATTGGCGCGGCAATGATGTTGCAAGGCGAATGGATGAAACCAGGTGTTTGGAACATGGAACAATTCGACCCAGATGAATTCATGAATCGCCTAAATCAGTATGGCTTGCCTTGGCACGTTACTGAGTGTGAGCAGCCGTTCGGTGAGTAATATGAACAAGTACCTGCGTGAGGATATACCCTCGCCTTGTTACGTACTCGACGAAGCATTGCTGCGTAACAATCTAGAGTTGATGAAACGTGTGCAAGTAGAAAGTGGCGCCAGTATCATTCTGGCGCTTAAGGGCTACTCGATGTGGTCTGCTTTTCCGCTTATCAAGCAGTATTTAAAAGGATGTACAGCAAGCTCGGTTTGGGAAGCTCAACTCGCTGCCGATAAGTTCGGCAGCGAAGTCCATGCTTATGCTCCAGCCTACAAGGCTGAGGATATCAAACAGTTGTTGCCGATTGTTAATCACATCTCTTTTAATAGCATCTCGCAATGGGAAGCCTACGCCGACCAAGCAAAGGCGGCAGGCGTATCCGTTGGTTTGCGGGTCAATCCCGAACACCAAGAGGCCGATACCGAACTCTATGATCCCAGCGCACCGGGATCACGACTGGGTGTACGCGCAAGTGAGCTTGAAAACGTCTCGCTAGACGATGTAGAAGGCATACACGTACACAACCTATGTGAATGCGATTCCTATGCTTTAGAGCGGACGCTCGCAGCAGTAGAGAACAAGTTTGGCGATTTATTGCATCAGGTTAAGTGGTTAAACCTGGGCGGCGGTCATTTAATGACGCGCGAAGGCTATGATGTTGACCATCTAATTAGCCAGTTGCAACGGTTAAAAGCGACTTACAACTTGGACATTATTTTAGAACCCGGATCAGCAGTTGCTTGGCAAACGGGTCCATTGGTCTGTGAAGTGGTGGATATTGTCGAGAACCAAGGTTCTATCGCACTGTTAGACATCTCCGCTACTGCGCACATGCCCGACGTTCTTGAAATGCCATACCGACCGCATATCGAGGGTGCAGGGTTACCTGCTGATAAACCTTACCGATACCGCCTTGGTGGCAACAGTTGTTTGGCAGGTGACGTCATCGGCGAATACAGCTTTGATGAGCCGTTAAAACCCGGCGACCGATTAGTCTTTGCCGACATGATGCATTACACCATGGTAAAAACAACGTTCTTTAATGGTGTACAACATCCAGATATTGGCATTCTGCGTGAAGACGGCAGTTTTGAACGTATCCGTCATTTTACGTACGAAGATTTCCGCTCTCGCTTATCCTAAGAAACCTGAAAGCCCCTAATTTAAGGGGCTTTTTGCTTCCTCTACGACTGACGGCGGCATCAACTCTGCGAGTTGCTCCATTCGTTGCGCGATTGCCTGATGAGTCCTTTTATCGGCAGTAACTGATTCATGTAACCACCGGTAGACGCTTTTGAAGTCGTAAGGACTGCCCTCGCCCGCAATTAAAATATCCGCGACACGAAGTTGCGCGGGAACATTACCGAGTGATGCGGCTTCCCTCAAATACAAAATAGCCTTATCGATATCTTTTTGAACGAGGATTCCCTTATGATAATAGCGACCCAGCTGTTCTAACGCAGCAATAAGACCTTGCTTTGCTGCCTTTTCCATATACAAAATGCCCAACGCTTCATCTTGTTGATAGCAAACGCCCCAAGCAAGCATATCGCCATATAAAAATTGATACGTCGGACGCTTTTCAATATCAGCTTGCGCCTGAATATCTTGTACTAATTGACAGCGATCTTCAATTTCCACGCGGTGAAGATGGGTGTTTTTTGCAAACATATCCACTAATTCAGCATCACTATAAAGCTGAACCGCCTCGATTTCTCCGCTTTGCTCTTGCGCCTCAGCATAGGTTGAGCAAAACATCGCAAGGGCGAGTATGATAACAGCGTGCCTCATTGCTTTACCTTTACTATCGTCTCAATAACTCGTTATCGGCAGCAGCCAGCAAACCCTTGAACACTAAATCATCTTTTCGAATGTAAGAGATCGACTCTATACGATTGAGTGATTGAATTAATCGTTCGCCATCACCTCCGGTAACAACGATATCAAAGGCCTCGTTATTAAAACGTTGCCGGCTAACATGCAACCCTTGGCTTATAGCGCCGACAAGCGCGTAATGGACACCATAACTCATTGCAGTCACCGTACTCGTCGCGGGTTCCCGAAAACACGCCTCCGTAAGCTCACCCTTAACTAATGCAGTTTTCTGATGCATCGATTCGTGCATTAAACGACGTCCTGGGACAATCCATCCGCCCAAATGCTGACCCGACCCATCCATCCAGTCGATCGTCATCGCCGTACCTGCATCGATAATCATGCAATTGTTATGCGCTTCTGAGCGGTAACCTAACAAAGCGAACCAACGATCAGCACCGAGTTTTTCGGGTTCCGAATAGCCGTTCTTTACATCACGCCACGTCGCCGTACTGACTAACCAATTCACTGAGATTGCAAGCCGACGGAGTCCCTGTTCAATCGCACTCTTAACTTCGAGACTTGCAACAGAACAGCCACAGCATAACTTTATATCAGCCGCAACATCCTCGAGATCGACAGTCCACAGCTCGTTGGCAAGTAGATCAGCGTTTACATATTTATATTCACGGACGAGTTGGTCATTCCGATAAATGGCCAGTTTACTGCGCGTGTTACCGCTATCAATGACTAGTCGCATCACCGGGCCTCACAGATATTTCTCCTCCAAAAAAGCGCTTCACGCTACCGTCGACCTCAACTAAAAGCGCGCCGGTCTCATCGACACCGCGGCAAAGACCGTCAACTTTTCGTTCCCCTAGTAATAATCGAACCGGCTTGGTATCGAACTTATCGTATTCTCGCCATAATGTGGCAAACTGTCCAAAGCCCGAGTTTTCATAGTCCGTTAGCGTTCTGACGAGATACTGATGTAAGCGACCTGCGAACCGATTACGCTGGAGTGGCAACGCTAAATGGCTATTCACGTCGGTCCACGCTTGATCAATAGACTGAGCGGCTGTGTCAGGTAGGGTTAAATTGATGCCCACACCAATCACACAACGTGCACTACCATCCTCAAGACTATCGATATCAATCAAAATACCAGCCACCTTTTTATTTTCAATGTACACATCGTTGGGCCACTTAACTGACACGTTTTTTATATTAAGCTGTTCTCGAAGTACGCGTGCTATTGCTAAACCCACCGCTAAGCTTAGACCCATAGCACGTCCCAGACCTTCTTCTAACCGCCAATACAGACTGATATACAGATTGGTACCGAATGGTGAGATCCATTGTTTTCCTCGCCGGCCACGGCCCTGTGTTTGAGCCTCTGCCAGTATTGCATAACCCTGCGGTAATTGTTGTGTGTCGCTTAATTGCTTGAGGTCGTCATTGGTCGAGCCAACTATTGAGCTTACGTTTAACATGCTTTTCGGCAACTCGCTTGCCGCTGCTATTTGTTCAGCATTGAGTAAGTCAATAGAGCTTGCAAGCCGATAACCTTTACCTGATACCGAAAATACGTCAATTCCAAGTGCGTCTAACCTTTCAATGTACTGATTAATAGCCGCACGCGAGACAGACATTGCTTGACCAAGTGATTCGCCCGAGTGAAATTCGCCATCATTCAGTAGCTTTATCAGCTGCTCTAGCCGTTGTTCGATTTTCATACTCATAATCCTTGATAGTTCGCTACGTCATCTATCAGACCATTACGACCGATCAGACGGACTTCTGGCTCGAGCATAACACTGAATGCCTGTTCAACACGCTGCTGAATAAGCCGACACAACGCCAACACGTCATCTCCAGTCGCATGTCCTCGATTAACAAGCACGAGTGCCTGCTTATTATGAACACAACAGTCACCACAACAAGTCCCTTTTAAGCCTAAGCACTCGATTAGCCAGCCGGCGGCTAGCTTGTAACCAGAGTCGACTTCAAACCCGACGAGATTCGGGAAGTCCCCTATGAGTTGTTGATAACGCTCCACAGAAACAACAGGGTTTTTAAAAAACGATCCTGCATTGGGTATTTTATTAGGGTCTGGAAGCTTTGACGACCGAATAGCAATGACAGTGTCTGCAATTGTTCGTGCCGATATCGAGGCTTGGCTCTTAAGATCTGCGAGTGCAGGATAGCTTAAATTAGGTTGCCAAGCTTTTGGGATATAAAAATTAACGTGGGTAATAAGCCAACTACGCGGGTTCCTTTTAAATACACTATCGCGATAGCTAAAGTCACATTCATCGTTGGCTATTGTGTGAACTTCGCCTGTGGAAATGTGAATGGCTTCGACGCTTTGGATATACTGGCTCACCTCTACTCCGTACGCGCCAATATTTTGAACCGGTGCAGCACCCACTGAGCCAGGAATCAGCACAAGGTTCTCTAGTCCGTACATATTTTTAGCCAATGTCCACGTAACAAAGTCGTGCCAGTTTTCCTGCGCACCAACGCGAATATGCCAGCCAGACTGACTTTCTTGAAGCGATATACCTGTAATGTCGCTTTTTACTATAACGCCATCATAATTATCGACAAAGAGGGTATTAGTGCCTTCTCCTAAGATTAAGAAGCTATCCAAATCGCCCACACTTCGTGCATCGGCAACGCTCGTCACGTTAAACACTTCTGAAGCATAATTATTAATTTTAAAGCTGTGATGAGAAGCTAAAGGCCACACAAAAAAACCCCAAATCCAAAATAATCATCAGATTATATCATAACGCCGTAGCGTGCGCCTTGGGCGCACGGGCCGATATGGATTGTCGCGCACAATGCGCGACGTACGTGGCGCGGGCGTACCATCATGCGGACGTAGCGTGCGCATTCTGCGCACGGGGCGATGTGGATGGTCGCGCACAATGCGCGACGTACACGGCGCGGACGTAGCGTGCGCATTCTGCGCACGGCGCGGTGTGGATTGTCGCGCAAGATGCGCGACGTACGCGGTGCGGTGGTAGCGTGCGCCTTGGGCGCACGGCGCGGTGTGAATGGTCGCGCACAATGCGCGACGTACAGGGTGCGGGGGCGACGTGCGTCTGGCGAGCAGGCATAAAAAATCCCCCGTGCTTGCGCACGAGGGATTGTTTATTTGAAGTCTGGCGGTGTCCTACTCTCACATGGGGAGACCCCACACTACCATCGGCGCTGGTATGTTTCACTTCTGGGTTCGGAATGGAGCCAGGTGGTGCCATACCGCTATGGCCGCCAGACATAAACTGTCACAACATGGATTCGGCTGATTGTTTCGCCACTCTCTTATTCAATTCGATAAAGCGTCTTACGTGCTCAACAAGCAAACACCTTGGGTGTTGTATGGTTAAGTCTCACGGGCAATTAGTACGGGTTAGCTCAACGCCTTACAACGCTTCCACACCCCGCCTATCAACGTCGTCGTCTGCAACGACCCTTCAGAGCACTTAATGTGCTAGTGAGAGCTTATCTCGAGGCTCGCTTCCCGCTTAGATGCTTTCAGCGGTTATCGATTCCGAACTTAGCTACCCGGCAGTGCCACTGGCGTGACAACCGGAACACCAGAGGTTCGTCCACTCCGGTCCTCTCGTACTAGGAGCAGCTCCTCTCAACTCTCAAACGCCCACGGCAGATAGGGACCGAACTGTCTCACGACGTTCTAAACCCAGCTCGCGTACCACTTTAAATGGCGAACAGCCATACCCTTGGGACCGACTTCAGCCCCAGGATGTGATGAGCCGACATCGAGGTGCCAAACACCGCCGTCGATATGAACTCTTGGGCGGTATCAGCCTGTTATCCCCGGAGTACCTTTTATCCGTTGAGCGATGGCCCTTCCATTCAGAACCACCGGATCACTATGACCTACTTTCGTATCTGCTCGACGTGTCTGTCTCGCAGTTAAGCTGGCTTCTGCCATTACACTAACCGTACGATGTCCGACCGTACTTAGCCAACCTTCGTGCTCCTCCGTTACTCTTTGGGAGGAGACCGCCCCAGTCAAACTACCCACCAGGCACTGTCCCCACACCCGATTAGGGTGCTAGGTTAGAACATCAAACATACAAGGGTGGTATTTCAAGGATGGCTCCACACCAACTAGCGCCAGTGCTTCTAAGCCTCCCACCTATCCTACACATGTAGGTTCAATGTTCAGTGCCAAGCTGTAGTAAAGGTTCACGGGGTCTTTCCGTCTAGCCGCGGGTACACTGCATCTTCACAGCGATTTCAATTTCACTGAGTCTCGGGTGGAGACAGCGTGGCCATGGTTACACCATTCGTGCAGGTCGGAACTTACCCGACAAGGAATTTCGCTACCTTAGGACCGTTATAGTTACGGCCGCCGTTTACCGGGGCTTCGATCAAGAGCTTCGCTTACGCTAACCCCATCAATTAACCTTCCGGCACCGGGCAGGTGTCACACCCTATACGTCCTCTTTCGAGTTAGCAGAGTGCTGTGTTTTTAATAAACAGTCCCAGCCACCTGGTCACTGCGACCACCTTCAGCTTACGACGCGAAGTCTTCACCAAAGGTGGCGTACCTTCTCCCGAAGTTACGGTACTATTTTGCCTAGTTCCTTCACCCGAGTTCTCTCAAGCGCCTTAGTATTCTCTACCTGACCACCTGTGTCGGTTTCGGGTACGGTCAACATGTACCTGAAGCTTAGAGGCTTTTCCCGGAAGCAGGGCATCAATGGCTTCGCACCCGTAGGTGCTCGTCTCGTTTCTCGGCCTTAAGGGTCCGGATTTGCCTAAACCCTCAGCCTACTAACTTTCACCAGGACTACCAACGCCTGGCCCACCTAGCCTTCTCCGTCCCCCCATCGCAGTACATGTCGGTACAGGAATATTAACCTGTTTCCCATCGACTACGCGTTTCCGCCTCGCCTTAGGGGCCGACTTACCCTACCCTGATTAGCATGGGATAGGAAACCTTGGTCTTCCGGCGTGCGGGTTTTTCACCCGCATTATCGTTACTCATGTCAGCATTCGCACTTCTGATACGTCCAGCATGCTTCTCAACACACCTTCATCCGCTTACAGAACGCTCCCCTACCCAGTGTATGTATCCCGCAAACTACTCCGTTATCCGCAACTAGTGTTGGGACGCTTTCGCACATGCTGTGCGTAAGCGGAATAGCCTGTGGTGATACATACACTGCCGCAGCTTCGGTGTATGGCTTAGCCCCGTTACATCTTCCGCGCAGGCCGACTCGACTAGTGAGCTATTACGCTTTCTTTAAAGGGTGGCTGCTTCTAAGCCAACCTCCTAGCTGTCTATGCCTTCCCACATCGTTTCCCACTGAGCCATAACTTGGGGACCTTAGCTGGCGGTCTGGGTTGTTTCCCTCTCCACGACGGACGTTAGCACCCGCCGTGTGTCTCCCGGATAGTACTCTACGGTATTCGGAGTTTGCATGGGGTTGGTAAGTCGGGATGACCCCCTAGCCCAAACAGTGCTCTACCCCCGTAGGTATTCATCCGAGGCTCTACCTAAATAGATTTCGGGGAGAACCAGCTATCTCCGGGCTTGATTAGCCTTTCACTCCTAACCACAAGTCATCCCCTAATTTTTCAACATTAGTGGGTTCGGTCCTCCAATTGATGTTACTCAATCTTCAACCTGCTCATGGCTAGATCGCCCGGTTTCGGGTCTATACCTTGCAACTCGACGCCCAGTTAAGACTCGGTTTCCCTACGGCTCCCCTATTCGGTTAACCTTGCTACAAAATATAAGTCGCTGACCCATTATACAAAAGGTACGCAGTCACCCCACAAGGAGGCTCCTACTGCTTGTACGTACACGGTTTCAGGTTCTATTTCACTCCCCTCGCCGGGGTTCTTTTCGCCTTTCCCTCACGGTACTGGTTCACTATCGGTCAGTTGGGAGTATTTAGCCTTGGAGGATGGTCCCCCCATATTCAGTCAAGATAACACGTGTCCCGACCTACTCGTTTTCACTCACTATGCGCCGTCACATACCGGGCTATCACCGTCTATGGCTCTGCTTCCCAACAGATTCTGTTAACGCATTGTCAGCTTAAGGGCTGCTTCCCGTTCGCTCGCCGCTACTAGGGAAATCTCGGTTGATTTCTTTTCCTCCGGGTACTTAGATGTTTCAGTTCTCCGGGTTTGCCTCCAAGCACCTATATATTCAGTGCCGGATACTCTGTAAACAGAGTGGGTTGCCCCATTCGGAAATCCATGACTGATAACGACTCTTACTGTCTCGTCATGGCTTATCGCAAGTTAGTACGTCCTTCATCGCCTCCAACTGCCTAGGCATCCACCGTGTACGCTTAGTCACTTAACCATACAACACCTAAGATGTCTGCTATGCAGAACCTCGTGCATTGTATTGCAACTAAGATTGTTTGTTCTCGCTGTACACTTGTAAGATACGCCTCTACCAATTTGAATAAGGTTCAAGTAGAGTGGCATTTCATTACTTTATTACAATCAGCTTGTCCATGTTGTTAAAGAGCATGTAACGCAAAGTTACCGGTAAACATTCAGCTTTGAACGCTTAACGCTAACATCGCTATAGAGAAGAAGTGGTGGAGCCAAGCGGGATCGAACCGCTGACCTCCTGCGTGCAAGGCAGGCGCTCTCCCAGCTGAGCTATGGCCCCACAGACCCCAGGTCTGTCGGCACATCCAACAAAACCCGAAAAGGGAATTTCAAGCTGTGGCAAGGCCGCAAGGAGGACGCATGCACCAGCATGCGACGACGCAGCAACGCAGTTCACAGCGCAGAAATGGTGGGTCTGAGTAGACTTGAACTACCGACCTCACCCTTATCAGGGGTGCGCTCTAACCAGCTGAGCTACAGACCCAGTATAATTTAAGGCTTTATCTTGTGCCAAAGGCACAAGCTACCCCAATTCTTCTCTATTCATCAAACCAAGCAATCTGTGTGGACACTTACATCCATAAGCGAAGTGTAAGGAGGTGATCCAGCCGCAGGTTCCCCTACGGCTACCTTGTTACGACTTCACCCCAGTCATGAACCACACCGTGGTGATCGTTCTCCCGAAGGTTAAACTAACCACTTCTGGTGCAGCCCACTCCCATGGTGTGACGGGCGGTGTGTACAAGGCCCGGGAACGTATTCACCGTGGCATTCTGATCCACGATTACTAGCGATTCCGACTTCATGGAGTCGAGTTGCAGACTCCAATCCGGACTACGACGCGCTTTATGAGATTCGCTTACCCTCGCAGGTTCGCTGCCCTTTGTACGCGCCATTGTAGCACGTGTGTAGCCCATCCCGTAAGGGCCATGATGACTTGACGTCGTCCCCACCTTCCTCCGGTTTATCACCGGCAGTCTCCCCAGAGTTCCCGACCGAATCGCTGGCAACTAAGGATAAGGGTTGCGCTCGTTGCGGGACTTAACCCAACATCTCACAACACGAGCTGACGACAGCCATGCAGCACCTGTCTCAGTGTTCCCGAAGGCACCAATCTATCTCTAGAAAGTTCACTGGATGTCAAGGGATGGTAAGGTTCTTCGCGTTGCATCGAATTAAACCACATGCTCCACCGCTTGTGCGGGCCCCCGTCAATTCATTTGAGTTTTAACCTTGCGGCCGTACTCCCCAGGCGGTCAACTTAGTGCGTTAGCTGCGTTACTCACGTCTTAGTGACACGAACAACTAGTTGACATCGTTTACGGCGTGGACTACCAGGGTATCTAATCCTGTTTGCTCCCCACGCTTTCGTACCTCAGCGTCAGTCTCTGACCAGGTGGCCGCCTTCGCCACTGGTATTCCTTCCAATATCTACGCATTTCACCGCTACACTGGAAATTCTACCACCCTCTTCAGGACTCTAGCGTGCCAGTTCAAAATGCAATTCCCAGGTTGAGCCCGGGGCTTTCACATCTTGCTTAACACACCGCCTACGTACGCTTTACGCCCAGTAATTCCGATTAACGCTTGCACCCTCCGTATTACCGCGGCTGCTGGCACGGAGTTAGCCGGTGCTTCTTCTGTGGCTAACGTCAATTCAGCAAGCTATTAACTTACTGACCTTCCTCACCACTGAAAGTGCTTTACAACCCGAAGGCCTTCTTCACACACGCGGCATGGCTGCATCAGGCTTGCGCCCATTGTGCAATATTCCCCACTGCTGCCTCCCGTAGGAGTCTGGGCCGTGTCTCAGTCCCAGTGTGGCTGATCATCCTCTCAGAACAGCTAGGGATCGTCGCCTTGGTGAGCCTTTACCTCACCAACTAGCTAATCCCGCTTGGGCCCATCTCTAGGTGTGAGGCCCGAAGGTCCCCCACTTTGGTCCGTAGACATTATGCGGTATTAGCCACCGTTTCCAGTGGTTGTCCCCCGCCTAGAGGCAAGTTCCCAAGTATTACTCACCCGTCCGCCGCTCGTCAGCAAAGAAGCAAGCTTCTCTCTGTTACCGCTCGACTTGCATGTGTTAGGCCTGCCGCCAGCGTTCAATCTGAGCCATGATCAAACTCTTCAATTAAAAAGTTCAATCAACTCAATGAATTACGTGTGCTTGCTACCTCAGTAGCTAGACACTCATTCAAAAGTTGCAATATTTTTTGTTGCTTACTTTTGCAAGTGCCCACACAGTTTGCTTGGCTTGATATATTGTTAAAGAGCGTTGCTTCGTTCCCGAAGCAGGGATGCGTATTCTACATCCCTTTCTCGTCGCGTCAAGTACTTTTTTCTACTCTTTTCGACGACCGTGTCACACTGCGCTTCCGCGTCTTTCTCTGTGACAACGGCGGCGAATTATAGAGATCCTATTCACACTTGCAAGCACTTTTTTGAAATTAACTTCCAACTGGTTATTTATTGCTCGCTCTGGTTATTGTTCGAGCTTTTTCCCTGCTTTTCGTCCTTAAACTCGGCATCATCTTGCTCATTATCACCAACCACGTGTTCCAGCTTTAGTTTGTTTACGCTACGAATAGTTAATACCGGACCCGATAATGCATATAAGAAGAAAATACCGAACAGCACTAAAGAGGGCTGAGTTGCTACAATAACGAATGCCAACACAATCACTAAAATCACGACAAATGAGACTTTTCCTTTCCAGTCGACATCTTTAAATGAATGGTAGCGGAAGTTTGTAACCATCAGTAAGCCGGCAACAATAGTAACAATTGCCGCAAAGCCGCCTAAATCATTACCCGATATACCGTATTCAGTGCCGACCCAAACCAGCCCCGATACAACAGCCGCGGCACTTGGGATTGCGAGCCCCTGAAAATAGCGTTTGTCAGCACTACCTATATTAGTATTAAAGCGAGCTAACCGGAGTGCGCCGCCTGCCACGAAAATAAAAGCAGCGAGCCAACCCAATTTACCTAAGTCGGCCAATGCGTAGTTATACATGACTAACGCGGGCGCCATACCAAACGATACGATATCAGCCATGCTGTCATATTCAGCGCCGAAATCACTTTCAGTTTGAGTCATGCGTGCGACGCGACCATCTAATCCGTCAAAGATCATCGCAATGAAGATAGCCACGGCAGCTTCCACATAGCGCTCGTTCATAGAGGCAATGATCGCATAGAAGCCCGAGAACAAACCTGCCGTAGTAAATAGATTAGGTAATAAATAAATACCACGTCGTTTCTGTGAGCTCTGGCTTTCTACCTTACCCGACTCGTTAGCCATGTTTACTATTCCTCTTAAGTACGAAAAAAATTCAATCTGATTTGAGTTTAGCACAGCGCAATCAACGGTTAAAAATGCTTTAAAACACTATCAATAAAAAAGGAGGGGCTTCCCCCCTCCTTTATGCATTAGACGATAGTTGATTAACTAACACGCTACTCAATAGCTAAACGATTATCTGCTACATCAACATGAATCGTATCACCGGCTTTAAAATCTCCCGAAAGAATGCGCTGCGCTAACGGGTTTTCAAGTTCTTGTTGAATTGCACGTTTTAACGGGCGCGCACCAAACACAGGGTCAAAACCTGCAGACGCGATGAAGTCTAGCGCTTCAACACTTAATTCGATGCTCATGTCTCGGTCTTCAAGTCGAGCATAAAGACGCTGCAATTGCGCTTCTGCAATCGAGCGAATTTCTTCTCGACCTAGCGGATGAAACACAACCGTCTCATCAACTCGGTTAAGAAACTCAGGTCGGAAGTGACCCGCTAAGACGTCCATGACCATCGCTTTCATTTCATCATAGCTGTTATCAGACGCATGCGCTTGAATCAGATCGGACCCTAAGTTCGATGTCATAATGATCACCGTATTCTTAAAGTCCACCGTGCGACCTTGACCATCGGTCAGCCTTCCATCATCCAATACCTGTAGCAAGATATTGAATACGTCAGGGTGAGCTTTTTCGACCTCATCGAGCAAAATAACAGAATAGGGTTTACGACGAACAGCTTCAGTGAGGTAGCCGCCCTCTTCATAACCGACATATCCTGGAGGAGCTCCCACTAACCGTGCCACCGAGTGCTTCTCCATAAACTCGGACATATCGATTCGAACCATCGCATCGTCGGTATCAAACATGAAGTTTGCTAACGCTTTGGACAACTCGGTTTTACCCACACCTGTTGGTCCGAGGAATAAGAACGAGCCGATCGGACGGTTCGGATCCCCTAACCCTGCTCGAGAGCGACGAATAGCATTAGCGACCGCATCCACCGCCTCATTTTGACCAACGACTCGCTTGTGTAATAACGACTCCATCTGTACCAGTTTTTCACGTTCACCCTCGAGCATTTTGCTCACAGGAATACCAGTCCAACGTGACAGAACGTCCGCGATTTCCTCATCCGTGACTCGGTTTTTCAACAAACTCATGTCTTGCATCTCGGCTTGCAGCGCTAAATCCAATTGTCGCTCTAGCTCAGGGATACGCCCGTATTGCAGTTCCGACATACGATTTAAGTCACCAGCGCGACGCGCAATATCCATCTCAGTACGCACTTGGTCAAGCTGCGATTTAATGTGCTGAGTGCCCTGGACCGCCGCCTTTTCTGAGTTCCAAACTTCTTCAAGCTCGCCGTACTTTTTCTCTAGTTCATCGAGCTCATCATGTAAGTGTTCAAGACGCTTTTTACTCGCATCATCCTTTTCCTTCTGCAACGCCTGACGTTCCAATTTTAATTGGATAATACGGCGCTCTAAGCGATCTAAGTCCTCTGGTTTAGAATCAATCTGCATTCGGATGCTAGATGCTGCTTCATCAATCAAGTCGATGGCTTTATCCGGCAGCTTTCGATCACTGATATAGCGATGCGATAACGAAGCAGCCGCAACAATCGCTGGGTCAGTAATTTCCACCGAGTGATGGATTTCGTAACGCTCTTTCAAACCACGCAAAATAGCAATCGTGTCTTCCACGGTGGGCTCATCAACCAACACTTTTTGAAAACGACGCTCAAGCGCGGCATCTTTTTCAATGTACTGACGATACTCATCAAGCGTGGTCGCCCCTACACAATGAAGTTCACCACGCGCCAGCGCAGGCTTGAGCATATTGCCAGCATCCATCGCGCCATCCGCTTTGCCAGCGCCCACCATCGTATGTAATTCATCAATAAAGAGAATCACTCGACCCTCTTCCTTTGCCAGCTCGTTAAGCACAGCTTTGAGGCGCTCCTCAAATTCGCCGCGATATTTTGCACCTGCTAATAAGGCTCCCAGATCGAGCGATAAAACGCGCTTATTCTTGAGACCTTCTGGCACCTCTGCATTGATGATTCGTTGTGCCAGCCCCTCAACGATAGCTGTTTTTCCCACACCTGGATCACCAATCAGTACAGGATTATTCTTAGTTCGACGCTGCAATACTTGAATGGTACGTCGAATCTCTTCATCACGCCCAATCACAGGATCCAATTTGCCTTGCGCCGCTCGCTCAGTCAGATCAATCGTGTACTTATCAAGTGCTTGACGCTTTTCTTCGGCATTCGGGTCATCAACATTCTGTCCGTCGCGGATATCATTAATGGCCTTTTCCAAGGCGTCCTTCTTAATACCGAGCTTTTTAAACAACTCACCAAGCGGTCCTTTATCCTCAGTCGCTGCCAACAAAAACAGTTCGGACGAAATATATGCATCTTTACGTTGCTGGGCATACTTATCGCAAAGGTTTAATAACTTTGCGGTGCCTTGCGAGAGTTGAACTTCTCCTTCTGCCCCTTGCACTTCCGGCATTTTGTCGAGCAGTTTGCCAAGCTCTGAGCGGAACTGACTGATATTAGCACCAATAATGGTAAACAGCGGACGAACCGAGCCGCCCTCTTGATCCATGAGTGCCTGCATCAAATGTGCGGGTTCGATAAATTGATGATCTCGACCGAGTGCTAATGATTGTGCATCAGCGATGGCCATTTGGAATTTAGTAGTGAATTTATCGTGTCTCATAATTACTTCCTGAGTTAACTTTCTCTTAAAGCAAATATGGGTACTTTTTCGACACTTTCAAGTGATACAGATCAACTTCGCCAGATTAAAGATGCCATCCTGGCAGGCTCTTGGGCTCGACGCCAAGAATACCAAGCGTCGCTTTCACGATAAGTGCAGCGATTACTCAGTGTAACGTCAGATATACCCAGATTATTGAGCTGCTGCGTTGCGAGCCCTGATAAGTCGGCGAGCCATTTGCCCTCACCGTCTGGAATAAAATAGATATCCGCATTGATGTTGCGGCGGATAAATGCTGTGCGGACTTCGCTTCCCACTTGAAACATCGGCTGAGAAATTGCAGGACCAATCCACACGCTTAATTGATCTGCCTTAACCTTCATTGCAGTTACTGTATTTTTAATTATCCCTTCAACTAAACCGCGCCAGCCTGCATGAACCGCAGCAATGCGATCACCATCCCGCGTGCACATTAATATAGGTAAACAATCAGCAGTCAATACCGCACACACACTCGGTTGATCAGACCAAACAGCATCGCAGGGTTCGCTAAGCGCACCGACATGAGATACCTGTGTTGTGTGCTGCTGTTGCAACCAGCGCACGTGAAAAGGCAAGTTAAGTTCTCGTCGAAGCTGCTCGCGTCGGAGTATTACAGCGGCAGGGTCATCACCCACATGGGCAGCCAGGTTACCCACTGTACGTGTGGTAACCGCCGCTGAAATACCTGGGGGTAAAACCCAATCAGGCGTCAGAATGCGCTTCAAGGTCATCTTTCATGCTTTGAATCAGTGCTACAAAGTCATCAGGACGTGGGGCTTCAAAACTCATCCAGTCACCGGTTATAGGGTGGTGAAGCGATAGTTTTGCTGCATGCAATGCTTGTCGACTAAAGCCACGTAGCGATGCCAAAAACTCATCGCTCGCCTGTTTAGGTGGACGCGGACGCCCGCCATACGTTAAATCGCCAACTAACGGGTGACGAATGTGCGCCATATGAACGCGAATCTGGTGTGTACGACCACTTTCTAGTCTCAGGCGGAGTAACGTATGCGCTCGAAACCGCTCCACAACTCGATAGTGAGTGACTGCAGGCTTACCTGAACTAACAACCGCCATATGCGTCCGTTTGGTGGGATGTCGACCGATAGGTTCATCAACCATCCCACCCGCGGTCATTACCCCGTTACACACAGCTTCATATTCACGAGTAATTTCACGCTTTTGCATCATATCAACCAACTGAATCTGAGCTGGAATATTACGCGCCACCACCATTAAACCTGTGGTGTCCTTATCCAAGCGATGAATAATACCTGCCCGCGGAACATGATCGATATCAGGGTCGTAATGCAATAGGCCGTTTAACAGAGTGCCGTCAGGGGCTCCGGCTCCTGGATGAACCACCAAACCGGCTGGCTTATTGATAATTAAGATGTCTTCATCCTCATAAACAATATCAAGCTCAATCGGCTGTGCTTGGTAACGCTCCTCGCGCTCAAGTTCAGCATCGATAGCAACCAACGCGCCGAACTCTAGTTTTTCGCGCGGCTTTTCAATAACCTGAGCATCGACAGAGACTTTACCCTCTGTGATCCACTTTTTCATGCGCGAACGAGAATAGTCTGGGAACAACTCAGCCAATATCTGGTCTAAACGCTTCCCCGCGAGGGATTCAGGCACGATGGCCTCTAGTTGAATAGTTTCATTCATAAATTTTTTTCGACTGTCAAAGAGTATTGTGCTGGGTTAGAATGCGGATTATCTATTAATTATGATAGTGTAACTTGTTACACTGAACTTTGCACAGGCAAAACACCGCTTATCTAAGTGACTGACTCTAAAAAACCTGAGGTGTTATGAAACGTCGTATCCTAATTTTAACTGCCGCAGTCGGATTAAGTCTGGCAGGGTGCTCGTCAACAGATGACCAGCAAAGCGAGCTCAAGTACACACAAGTTGAGCTCATGTATGAATCAGCGCAAGATCAAATGTCCTTAGGGAACTTTACCCAGGCAGAGGAAGAACTTTCGAATATTAATTCGCGTTACCCCTTTGGTCCCTTCGCTCATCAAGTCCAATTGGACCTGATTTATCTAAATTATAAGCTTGATAATACTGAAAAGGCGCTTGCTGCCATTGACCGTTTTATAAGCTTAAACCCGAATCATAAGGACGTTGATTACGCGTTATACATGCGCGGTCTGACGAATCAACGAGCCGAATATAATGCCATTCATGAACTGGCGGGCGTAGATCGTTCTGACCGTGACTCCACCATGGCAAAAGAAGCTTTTAAAGACTTTGCCGAACTGCTACGCAAGTATCCTGAAAGCAAATATGCAGCAGATGCTAAAAAGCGTATGATCGCGATAAAAAGTCGTCTGGCTAAAAAAGAACTGGCAGTGGCCCAGTACTATATGAAGCGTCAAGCCTATCTCGCAGCAGCTAACCGTGGTCGTTATGTGGTAGAAAACTTCGAGAATACGCCAGAGGTGGAGAGTGCCTTGGCGATGATGGTTGAGTGTTACGACCAACTCGAATTAGAAGAACTTAAGCAAGACACGCTTAAGGTACTCAGAAGTAACTTCCCTAATAATGAGTTAGTCAACAACTAATCAAAAGTGAGCAGGCTAAACCGCCTGCTCATTTTCCTCTCCGGTTCGGATTCGAATGACTCGTTCAATATCCGACACAAATATTTTACCATCACCTATTTTGCCCGTCTGTGCGGTTTCCATGATGGCTTCAATACAGCGTTCAACGTCTGTATCAGCAACCACTACTTCAAGTTTCACTTTAGGCAAGAAGTCCACCATATATTCAGCCCCCCGATAAAGCTCCGTGTGCCCTTTCTGGCGTCCGAAACCTTTGACTTCGGATACTGTCATTCCAGCGATGCCGACTTCTGATAAAGCTTCTCGCACATCGTCCAATTTAAATGGTTTTATAATTGCTTCGACCTTCTTCATGGCCACTCCAATCTAATTTTGGCGTTCTAATTCAAAACGGTAATGACTGGTTATCGGATAACGTCGATCACGACCAAAGTTTCGTGCCGTAATTTTAGGTCCAACAGCCGCCTGCCGGCGTTTATATTCATTTATATCAACCAACTTTAATGCTCTGCGGACATCCGCTTCGTTAAAGCCCGCTGCAATAATGTCCACCACAGACCAGTCCTGCTCTACGTAGAGCGACAGAATACGATCTAGGTCACCATAATCGGGCAACGAATCACTATCGACTTGATCCGGCGCCAGCTCCGCAGAAGGTGGGCGCTCGATAACTCGCTCTGGTATACAGGTAGATCGCGTGTTTCTGTAAGCTGCAAGTTGGTAAACTAACGTTTTTGGCACATCTTTAATAGGTGCAAACCCACCACACATATCACCGTACAGCGTTGCATAACCTACTGCAACTTCACTTTTATTGCCCGTAGTAAGCACTAGCGCGCCGGATTTATTCGACAACGCCATGAGCAAAACACCACGACAACGTGACTGTAAATTCTCTTCGGTCGTATCTGTCGATGTCCCAGCAAAGAACGGATCGAGTTGCTTCATAAACGCATCAAACATCGGTTCAATCGGAACAACATCATACTTCACATTAAGCGTTTCCGCCTGTTGTTCAGCATCCTCTAGGCTCATATTTGACGTATACTTGAACGGCATCATGACGGCTTGAACACGCTCAGAGCCCAGTGCATCTGATGCAATCGCTAAGGTGAGTGCCGAATCGATACCTCCCGATAGCCCGAGTAATACATTCTTAAAGCCATTCTTATTGACATAGTCTCGCACCGAGAGTACCAGCGCATCGTATACATGAGCCAAGCGCAAATCACTATCTTCGCCGGCATACGGAGGAAAAGCCTCACACGTCAGTGACTCAGTGGTTAACTTAAGTGTTGCGAGCGTTGTCTGGCAGTGAGGAAGTTCTGCGACTAACTCGCCCTGCTTATCTAATACCAGCGAATGACCATCAAAAATCAGTTCATCTTGACCACCACAGTTATTCAAATAAGCAATGGGGAACCCGTGCTCAGCCACTCGTTGCTTCAAAACGGATAGTCGTTGATCGTGCTTATCGATTTCGTAGGGAGAAGCATTAACAGACAATACGAGATCAAGTTGATCATCCGCCAGGCGAGCCAAAGGCTCAGGATGCCATAAATCTTCACAAATCATCAGCCCGATGCGATATCCCTGCCATTCAAACACTTGTCCTTCATCACCAGGAACAAAATAACGCTGTTCATCAAACACACCAGTATTTGGTAAACGTTGTTTTTTATACCGCAGTAAACATTCACCCCGATGAAGCACTGATATAACGTTAAAC
Organism: Idiomarina sp. D18; assembly: GCF_057748155.1. Lineage (NCBI taxonomy): Bacteria > Pseudomonadati > Pseudomonadota > Gammaproteobacteria > Alteromonadales > Idiomarinaceae > Idiomarina > Idiomarina sp. D18. The sequence continues at coordinate 323,868 of NZ_CM173240.1, read as the reverse complement.
AGCTGCTCGCCGACTTTGCTGGGATGTCCAACAATTACAACACAATCCGAAGCAGCCGCACTGATCTGCTCGACCGCATTATCAACAGCTTCTTGATGATCAGTTCGTAACAATAGGTCTTCAGGTGGATAACCTGTAATAGCTAACTCTGGAAAGACAATAATATCATGATCGCGGCTCTGCTCAGCGACCGTTTTAAGTATCAGGCTTGTGTTGTTATGAAGCGCACCGACAGTAAAATCTAATTGTGCCATGCACAATGACAGCTCAGACATAGTGTTTGATCCAGCGTTACAGGACTAAAAATACAGGGGGCGAATAGTATAGTAGCGACGAAATTTTGGCAAATTAACGCCGTCCTAGTGACGTAAATCTTCAGGTATTGGCTCGTCAGTATTCGGCTTTTTAGGTCGCTTAGCTTTACCTTGTTTGAACATTTTAAGTTGATAAACATAAGCAAGCACCTGAGCTACGGCAACAAACAATCCACGAGGAATCTCAGTTTCTAACTCAGTGGTATGATAAATTGACCGAGCTAGCGCAGGCGAGGCCACCAACGGCACGTCGTACTCTAGAGCAATTTCACGAATCTTAGCCGCTGTTTCGTCGGTCCCTTTGGCTAAGAGGATAGGAGCCTGATTTCCACTCTCTTCGTATTTTATAGCCACCGCAAAATGTGTCGGGTTGGTAACTACAACATCTGCTTTAGGAACCTCTTGCATCATCCTACGGTTCGCCATTTCCATCTGTAAGCGGCGAATACGACCTTTTACCTCAGGACTACCTTCTGAGTCTTTATGCTCGTCTTTGATCTCCTGCTTGGTCATACGTAAATCTTTATTGTGCTTCCAAAGTTGAAAAGGCGCATCGATGACAACAATTAAAAACATCGAGCAACAAATCAGTAGAAACATCCACATCAAGATATCGAGCGCATTTTCAATCATGCTCGGCATCTGACCCATTGAGATCTGTAAAATGTTATCGAACTGCCAGCTCAACAGTAAAAAGGCACTGATCGCCACCACCCCGAACTTAGCGATTCCTTTTACTAACTCGACCAAGGCTTGGGTACCAAACATTCGCTTGAAACCATTCATGGGGTTCATACGCGAGAATTTAGGTGCCATTGCTTTCCAAGAAAAATTGATACCACCTAGCCAACTATTACCCAGAAATGTAAAAAGGGTAATAAAGGCAAATATAATGATAACCGGCCAAATGATGTGCTCAAACCCTACAGCAAGCGCCTTATAGATTTGCGAAGTATCAAAAGCTTGTCGTCTTTCAAGCGTAAACAAGTCACGGAATAGCCCTCTCACGCCAGCGTAGAGCGACTCGCCAAACCAAAAGAACGCGACGGCAGCACTGACTAACACAAAGGCAGTTCCCATCTCCTTTGAACGCGCTATTTGGCCTTTCTCTCGGGCCTCTCGTTTGCGTTTCTCGGTGGGTTCCTCTGTGCGTTCTTGATCAGTTTCAGCCATTCATCACCTCAGCATCGACTACCAATAACCGTACACATGACACTCACCGCTTCTTGCCATTGATTTTCAAAGTGGAAGATAAAGCCCCCTAAAGTCAGCCATAAAACGATCAATCCACTCACCATGGTAATCGGGAAACCAATCGCAAAAATGTTTAGCTGCGGCGCTGCACGAGTCATTACACCAAACGACAAATTAATTAGTAGCAAGGCAATAATACCCGATAACATTGCTGTAAGTGCTGCCGAAAACATTGAACTTCCCCAGTCGGCAATCATTCGAAATGCATCGGCATTCAAACCAGTCATCGCCACGGGTACAGAATCGAAACTCGCAACGACCATTTGAATCATTAATAGATGACCGTCAAGCGCGAGAAATATCAAACTCGCCAACATCAAAAAGAACTGCGCTATCACTGGAACTTGTTGGCCATTAGTCGGATCGACCATTGAAGCAAAGCCCAAACCAATTTGCATTGCAATGATTTGCCCACCCAATACAAACGTCTGTAAGAAAAGCAATGAGAGCAAGCCCAACGCAACCCCAATGACAATCTGTTGCGCTGTCACCAGCATACCGCCCACTGTAAACATCTCGACGCCCGGATTCACATCTGGTAATGCGGGTGATATTGCAAATGTAATTGCTAAGGAAAGTAAGACCTTAATTCTTGAATTAACTAAGGTACCGGAAAACAACGCCATACTCATTAGCATTGAGGATACACGTGTCAGCGGCCACAAATGTTGCTGTAGCCACTCCATCAACACCTGCGTAACGAGATCCATGCTAGCCGACCACTTGCGGTATGCGGTTATACATTTCTATAGTGAAGTCCATTAGCAGGCCAACAATAAAATGCCCACCGAGTCCGATAACAGCCAGTGTGACTAATAAACGCGGCAAAAAGCTAAGGGTTTGCTCATTAATTGAGGTTGCAGCTTGGAAAACCGCAACCATCAGACCGACCAGCAAGCTCGGCACGATGATAAAAGCCACTATAATAACAATGACTTTGAGCGCCTCTTGAAACACATCGAGAAAGACTTCGGGGGACATCTCGCCTCCTAAACACCAAAGCTGCCAGCTAACGTGCTCATGGTTAAGTTCCAACCATCGACCAAAACAAACAACATTAACTTAAACGGGAGCGATACAATCATCGGTGATAACATCATCATACCCATCGCCATCAATACACTTGCAACAACTAAGTCAATAATCAAAAACGGGATGAATAACATAAAACCAATCTGGAAGGCGGTTTTCAGCTCCGATGTAATAAATGACGGAATCAATATCGACATCGGAGTATCTTCTGGACTTTGAATATTCGTCTCACCCGCGATATCGGCAAACGTTTGGATATCCGTCACACGCGTTTGCGCAAGCATAAAGGCTTTTAGCGGCGCTTTGGCGCGATCTACCGCTTCCATTGAGGTCACTTCTTCATTTAAGTAGGGTTGCAACGCCTTGTCATTAATTTCTGTAAGTACTGGACTCATAATAAAAAATGTCAAAAAGAGCGTGATACCGATAAGCACCTGATTAGAAGGGGACTGCTGTAAGCCGATAGCTTGTCGTAAGATGGCCAAAACAACAATAATACGTGTGAACGACGTCATCATAATAACCATCGCAGGGATGAACGTCAGCGCCGTCATTATTGCCAGAATTTGTAACGTGACAGAATACTCCTCGCTACCATCTGGATTAGTTTTTACCGTAACGGCTGAAATATCTTGCATCGCGTTTGCCACATCAGGAAGCAATAGTGCGAGTAGCACAAAACAACCTAAGAGAAGCTTTATTTTCATTGTTTTTCTTCTCCTAACACAAAGTCATCGGGCAATTCTTTCAAACATTCGACGCGTTCAGGCGTGACACCTAGCAAGAATTTCTTGTCACCAATTTGCACCACGCTGATACGTTCTTTAGGCCCTAATGAAAGCGTCCCCATCAGCTTCATGCCCTTTGAGCCTTGAAATTTAACGTTGAATCGTTTTAATACCGTCGCTAATGCAATAATGACAACAATCACTGCAATTAATGCGACCAGCATAGAAGCAATATCTTTTCCGCCAATAGGCGATGTTGCTTTTTCGACCTGAGCAAGCGCAGGGCTTGCCCAAATACTAGCGCAACTTACGAATACGCTCGATTTGACTGATAACATCAGTGAGTCGAATCCCAAATTTATCATTAACCACAACAACCTCGCCGTGTGCTATCAGAGTGCCATTGACCAACACATCGAGAGGCTCCCCAGCAACACGTTCGAGTTCCACCACCGAACCTTGGTTAAGCTGTAGCAAGTTACGAATACTGATTTGGCTACGCCCTACCTCCATTGAGATGGTAACCGGAATATCGAGGATCGCGTCTAATTTTCGCTTATCGCCATCATCAAGGCTCTCAGCATTCAATTCCTCTAGCTCTGCTGTTCGCACGCCCTCACTTTGCTTATCGGCATTATCCTCTGATTCGCCCTCTTCAGAAGCCGCCTGCTCAGCCATTGCCGCTTCCCAGTCGTCCATTTCATTGTCTTTATTGCTCATTTGTCTTCCTCAATCATTCAAATGCTGAATGCTATAAATCAATATCTTCTTCCAGTTGACGCAACTCTGCATCACCGCCAATTCGGCGTCCACCTCGAGTCAGCATATGGATATCTGACTTAACAGTCTCGGGACGTCGAATCTTATCTGAAATTTTCAACGCAATATTGTCTCGTGAACGACCCATTTTCGCATGAAAGGTAGGCAAATCTTCGATAAATACCGTTAGATTATCAGGCACTTCAAGTGGAATAATATCGCCTTCCTCAAAGTCCATAACCTCGCGCAATGTGACGTCGACATCAGCGAGCTTGGCAACCATTTCCACAGGCACGTCCATGATTTCGTCACGCAGCGCTTTACTCCAGCGCATATCGGTATCTTCTTTATCCGATTGTACACCCGCATCCAACAGTTCACGAATCGGCTCAAGCATTGAGTAAGGTAAAGCGATATGAAAGTCGCCCCCGCCCCCATCAAGTTCGATATGAAACGAACTAATAACGATAACTTCAGTCGGCGAAACGATATTGGCCATTGCCGGGTTAACTTCTGAATCCAAATACTCAAAGCCTACGTCCATCACAGGCGCCCAAGCTTCTTTATAATCTTCAAAAATCAGCTTTAACAGCATTTGGATAATACGTCGCTCAGTAGGGGTAAATTCGCGCCCCTCAATCTTCGCATGATAGCGTCCATCGCCGCCAAAAAAGTTATCTACCAAGATAAACACCAAACGTGCTTCCATGGTAATTAAGGCGGTTCCTTTCAGTGGGCGAAAACGCACCATATTTAAACTGGTTGGAACGAATAGTGTATGCACATACTCACCAAACTTAAGCATTTGCACGCCGTTGATGGACACCTCAGCGGTGCGGCGCATCATGTTAAACAGGCTTACACGCATATGCCTCGCAAATCGCTCATTAACGATCTCAAGCGTAGGCATGCGACCGCGGACAATCCGATCTTGCGACGAAAAGTCATAATCCAACGCTTCTGATGCTGCATCCGAGGATTCGACATCTTCCTCTTCGACGTCATCGACTCCGTGTAGGAGCGCATCAATCTCGTCTTGTGATAATAAATCGCTCAAAACACTGCTCGCTCTTTTATTGCATGACAAGGCCGGTAAAAAGCACTTTCTCCACCAAGCCTTCTCCCGTGACACTCTCGAGTGCGGAACGCACCTGTTTTAACGCAAGCTCTCTAATACGTTGCTTGCCTTCTGCTGTTCTCAGTTCGTCGGCAGTAGATGAACTAAATACTTCGTGCAAGGTACCCTCAATCAGTGGGATATGTTGCTTAGTCAGCTCTTCGCTACGCTCCCCTCGAACCATCAATTGCACATTAATTTGCACCGTTCGATCTCTCGAGTCACCCGGTACAATAAATACAAAGGGTCGAGGCATCCCGACATAGAGCGCATTACCCACTTGCGCAGGTTCAGACGTCATCTCTTCGCTTGAACCGCCTCCTGCCCCCATATCTGAAGCGCTCGAGGCTTGTTTAGTCCCCATCAAAAACCACACTGCAACAATGATGATCACAACTAACAGAATCGCAGCAGCACCAATGATCAGCCACTTTTTCTTACCGCCGGGCGCTTTTTCTGAGCTTTCTTCTTGGTTATCGTTTTCCGCCATGGGTTGTTCCTAAACAAAGGTATAAGCTAATACAGAGCACTATATATCGAAACAGGGATAGGTTTCATCCCTTACACATAGAAATCGAGTCGCCCCTGCTCGAGAAAGTCGTCTACCGCACCATCTAACTGAAGGACAGGCTCTTCAGAATCACCATTATTTGCAAAACCTGTACCCCGCCCCGAACTTGATTCATTGCCTTGTCCACTTTGCTGCTCACTGACCGTGCTTTGCGCCAAGTTTAGGCCTTGCTGCTCCAACATCTCTCGCAAGCGCGGCATGGACTGCTCTATCGCATCACGAGCCTGAGCGGATTGCACTTGAAACTGTACGGTCGTCTGGTCGCCTTGCGTATGAATCCGCACGTGCATTGAACCTAATTCAGGTGGATCGAGACGGATGTCGGCGCGATTAATATTCTTCGAGACCATCAGCTGAATACGCTCTTGTAGCTTTTGCGCAGTCTCTTGTTGTTGCAGATCTAACGGCTTGTCAGCAGCCGTTTGCGCTTGCGCCACTGACATACCGTCAACTTTGGTCATCGCTTGTTGGGTCTGCGTAATTGCACTCATATGCGCAGCTGAGGATTGCGTGTGTTGAGTTAGACTTGTATCCATGCCTGACCCCGACACAGCGCTCAGTTCAGCCTCAGTTGCCATTCCCTGAGAGCTCGTGCTCCCATTATTAAGCTGTTCTTTTACAAACTTCGCCATCATGCTTTTATCAGCTGCAGGCTTTGTATCTTCATCTTTAACAGATTCAGAGGTGCTTTTGCCGTTATCAGATGAAGAAGAGCCGCCGCTCTTCTCGGTTGCATTTACCGAATCAACGCGTTCAGACTGAGTTGATTTTGTGTGCAATGAAGCCGGAATCGTTGAGGCAAGTTGAACCTGTTTATCTGACTTCTGCAACGCTGACTGATAGTGATCAATCCAATTTGATAGTGTGCTCTTTTGTCCCGCATCAAATTGCTTAGACGTCTCAAGAGCCCCTTTTATATGATTCATCGCTTCGGTAAGCGATGCGTTTGGCTGTTGCTTATGAAATGCGTCGAGTTCCTTGGTTAGCCAATCCTTTTGCTCTGGATTCAGTTTCGGCATCTCTATCTCACTCAACATGGCGAGCGGCTCCTCAGAGTCCTCGTCAAGCATCGCCTCGATATCTGTCCATTGTTTCTTTTGATGAGGTTGAATCACCTGAGTCTCAAATTGGGCCAACTCAGCCATCAAACCATCTGTCGCTTTATCAAGCGTTTCCTTGGGCATAAAGCCAGCTTGTTGTGCGTCGGCAACAACTTGCCGCATCTCTGCTATTTTTTGCGTCAGTTGACTCAGCACGCCTTGCTGGTCAGCACTCAATTGTTCGTCCGATTGAAGTTGCGTGACGTCCGCATCGAGTTTCGCTAACCACTGCTCCATCTCATCTAACGTCGCCTGATCTTGCTTACTGATCTCAATCGAAGTTTCCGTGTCAGCATGACTTTCTTCGCTATTGATAAGTAAATCGCGCATTCGATCAATGGTTTCTACCCAGTCCCGAGCCTCTGAAGCATGTTCTTTCGACGCTGACAGACGCTGACTAAGTGATGACTGAGGAAGCTCATTACTATATTCGGGCTCTTCGAATGCGCGGTGTGGACTATTAATGTCCACTTCACCACGGGCAAATAATTGCCGAGCACGCGGCTCCTCAGAAGCAGAAGGCATTAACTTGGCAAAGTCGCGACCGCTGACGTCCATCATATCCACATCAGTAAAATCTTTCGAGCTATCGCCTTTTACTGACGAACTGGACACGTTCGTGGTTAATTGAATAATCTGGGGCATAATGTGTCACCTGTTAGGCACTGCCGCATATATTTGACGCTACGGCTAATCTGATTCGATTAATTAAAACTAGCAATATTTATACCAGTTTTTGCTTTTTACCCCGTATAAAGCGTTGGGTGGAAAAATCATCGAGGTTTTTTTGTTCTTTTCTTGCCTGCAATCTTGCTGCTGCTCGTTTCTTGTTTTCTATCAGCAACTCAATAGACTCCGCTTTTTGCCGTTGTGCTAGCCATTGCTGCTTACGCTGCTCGACCACCTGATTTAACTGTTGCAGCACGTTATGCATCTGCTCGATACCTTCATCCAGCTTGCCGACAAACGCGTGATATTGACCAAATTGAATAGAACGAATTCCACCTGCTCCGCGCGCTTGCAACTGATTCAAGTAGTCTAACCGATACTGTACTAACCCATCGAGACGCTGTTGCTCACTCACTAGCCGTTGTTTAGCCTCACCAAAATGCTGAGCCAATTTGTCGGTGCGTTGCTGCTCAAGTTCTAACAACATCGTCAATTGTGATATATCAGCCATAAAGACAATCCCTAACGCGAAGCGAACGCGCGTTGAGTCAACTGCTGGAGTTTCATGAGACTCTCATCGTAACTAATCACTTCATTCATACGCTGAGTCAAAAAGCCCTCAACCTGAGGTTGCATCGCTATCGCTTCGTCGATCTTAGCATCAGAGCCCTTACTGTAAGCCCCAATAGATATAAGGTCGCGATTACGACGAAACGATGAGTACCACTGTCGAACTTTTGTCGCTCGTTGCAGGTGTTCATCGGAAACAACCTGGGGCATGACACGACTAATCGAGGCCTCAATATCAATGGCGGGATAATGCCCAGAATCGGCTAGCTCACGGTTCAGTACGATATGCCCATCGAGAATAGCACGCGCTGAGTCAGCGATAGGATCCTGCAAATCATCACCTTCAGTGAGCACGGTATAAAATGCCGTAATTGATCCTTGTGCGCCACCGCCGTTACCCGCGCGCTCGACCAAAGCCGGCAGGCGTGCGAATACCGAAGGAGGATAACCTTTTGTGGCCGGAGGTTCACCGACCGCCAATGCAATCTCACGCTGCGCCATGGCGTAACGAGTCAAAGAATCCATCAACAGTAAAACATTCATACCCTGGTCACGAAAATACTCGGCTACTTTTGACGCAGTTTCGCACCCGCGTAAACGCAACAGCGGTGACTGATCCGCAGGGGCAGCCACGACCACCGCCTTTTCCAATCCTTCTTCACCCAATATTTCATCAATAAACTCTTTGACTTCTCGACCCCGTTCACCAATGAGTCCAACAACGATAACGTCTGCATTGGTGCCTTTCGTCATCATTCCTAGTAAGACACTTTTACCGACACCGCTACCGGCGAATAAACCCATGCGCTGCCCCTGACCGACAGTAATACATGCATTAATCGCGTTGACGCCGACATCTAGCGGCACTTTCACGGGTCGGCGATTAAGTGGATTGATAGGCAGGCTACGATAGGCATTTTGATTGTCTGTTAATATCGGTCCCTTGGCGTCTAATGGATGACCTCGTGCATCAATTACACGGCCTAAAAGCTCTAACCCAAGCGGCAGCTGTTCGGTACGCGTTAGCGGTTTTACTTTGGCGCCCGGAACCACACCGTGCGCATCATCCATGGGCATCAAATAGCTAGTCTGACCTTCAAAGCCCACCACCTCGGCCTCGATATCGCCATGTGCAGATTCGACTGCACACGTTGCACCAATAGGTGCCCGCACGCCAACAGCCTCAAACATAAGTCCGACCACTCGTGTTAGATAGCCAGATACCAATACTGGCGCAGGTTTCACCCGCTTTTTCAAGCTTGCAAAGTAATCAGTTAAGCTATCAGTCATCAGCCGCCCTGCAATTTTTCAAAAATCAAGTCGACTCGGCTAGCAAGTGAGTAGTCCACGCTTGAGCTTTCTGTCGTCACGCGGCACCCGCCGCGCTCGAGTAGGTCATCCTTACTGAGCAACCACCCTTTTTCTTTTAATTCTTCTTCACCCAAGCTCGCTTGGATTACCTCAATATCGTCAGGATTGAGGTGAATGATCACCCGTTGGTCGGTCACGGGAAGCACTTCAAGGGCCTGCTGAAATGCCTTTTTAACAATATTTTCATTATGCAGAGGTTCGTTTAAGCAGGCTGTTCGGGTCAGGGTGAAAACCAACTCTAATAACTCTTTTCGCAAGGTTTCGGTAAGTTGCTGCGTGGGCGCGGCTAAGCCATTCATCACTTCAATCAGAGCTTGTTCTGCCTCACTCATTTGCGCCTTGCCGTCAGCCAGCCCTTGCTCAAAACCTGCATGGAAGCCCTTCTCACGACCTTGCTCCACACCTTCCTCGTGTCCTTTTTCAAGCCCTTCCTGATGACCTTGCTCAAAGCCTGCCTTAAAGCCTTCTTCCCGTGCGGCCTCGCGAATCTCCTCGAGCTGTTGCGCAGTTAAGGGTTCTGGCTTTTCTTCTTCGGGCTCAGGCTCCGGCGGCTCATAATGCCACTTTCGGGGTTTGTTCAGAGCATTGCGGCTTTCACCTGCTTTTAAATCTTCCGTGGTAATATCCGGCAAATCCCAAGTTTTCATCGTCGGACGCTCGCTCATGATTGCAGGTTCCTAGCTACTGTCTTATAAAAACTCATCACCACCACCGCCGCCAAGCATAATTTCTCCGGCGTCGGCCAAGCGACGGGCAACTGCAAGAATGTCTTTTTGTGCAGCCTCGACATCACTAATTCGTACAGGCCCCATTGCCTCTAAATCATCTCGCAAGAGGTCACCTGCACGCTTCGACATATTTTTGAAGATTTTTTCTTTGACCGAGTCATCAGCACCCTTAAGGGCTTTCTGTAACGTATCGCCGTCGACTTCACGCAGCAACGTTTGAATACCGCGGTCGTCGACATCGACTAAGTTTTCGAAGACAAACATCAGATCTTGAATTTGCTGACTCATTTCTTCGTCTTGCTCGCGTATCGCATCCATTAACTGACCTTCGATATTGGTATCGAGGTAGTTCATAATATTGGCAGCAGCTTTCAAACCACCCATCTTCGCCGCCTGCGCACCCGCTTGACCAGCAAATTGTTTTTCCATGATTTCATTCAATTCTTGCAGTGCCGCTGGCTGAACTTCTTCTAAGTTAGCGATGCGCATCATCAGGTCTAGTCGCACTTTTTCTGGGAACTGAGCCATAATCTCGGCACTTTGCTCAGCATCAAGATAGGACAGCACGATAGTTTGAATCTGCGGGTGTTCATTACGAATGATCGTCGCCACTTGTTTTGAGTCCATCCATTTCAGCGAGTCGAGGCCTTTGGCACCACCGCCCATAACGATCTGTTCTATCAGGTTGCCTGCTTTGTCCTCGCCCAGTGCTGAGGTCAACGCCTTACGCACGAACTCTTCACTCTTGAAGCCAATGTTTGTAAATTTCTGGATCTCATCTAGGAACAAGTTGTGTACGGCATTAACTTTGTCTTGATTAAAATCTTCAAGGCTCGCCATTGCCGTGCCCACTTTCTGTACCTGCTTCGGCTCTAGATGTTTTAGAATTTGCGCGGCGTCTTCCTCAGATAGGCTCAGCAATAAAATTGCAGCCTTTTCCACGCCTTCAAGTTGCGTTACGTCAAATTCAGTTTCACTGCGTTTGGTGCGAATATCTGTATTAGGCATCTTCGTTTAACCACGCTTTTACTACTTGTGAAGAGAGTTCAGGCTCATTTGCAACCAATGCCCGTACTGCTTTCAGCAAGTCTTCATCTTTATGTAAATCAGGAAGTTGTAAACTCCCATCAGGTCCAAAACCAACAGAGCTCTCATCAAATTGCGACGATAGCAAGTCGATAGTTTCATCACCCATCATCTCATCGTCTTCGAGCATTGAGTGAGCATCGTCTTCCAATTCTTGAGTTGGGTTAATAAGTTTCTTCAACATTGGACGGACAACAGCAAGAATGAGTACCAGAATGACCAGGCCTCCCATCACTAAACGAGCAGCACGCCAAAACCAAGGTTCATCCCACATTGCTGTTTCACCCGCGCCCAAATCAGGTAGCTGCGCGAACGGAACCGATACAACTTCAATCGTATCACCTCGACTGAGGTCAAAGCCAATACCACCTTGTAATAACCGACGAATATTCGCTAACTGTTCAGGTGAGGCGGGTTGAGGCACCTGCTCGCCATCCGCATTGGTTGTCATCGGCTGATTCACCGCAACCGACACGCTCAATCGCTCAATTGTCCCGCTTTGACTGCGCGTATAGCTAACGGTATTATCCAACTCATAGTTACGTGTTGCTTCACGATGCATACTCCCGGTCGCATCACGCTGACTACCCGCACCTGTGGCCTGTTCGGGAATATTTGATTCTAATGGGGGCTGATTACTGAGTGCACCAGGAATACCACCGACGGCTGTACCGGCGCTGCGGTTCTCCACCGTCATTTCGCTACGAATGGCTGGCATGTCTGGGTTGTATAGCCGTTGTGTTTTTTCCGACTGCGTAAAATCCATTGTGACATCGACCTGCGCAGTGTAATTGTCATATCCCAATACCGGAATCAAAATGCTGTCAATTTTATTCAGGTATTCTTCTTCGCGTTTACGCTCTAACTGATACTCACGGCTATTCGTGGCGGCCAATGCGCTTTGCGAACCTGAGTTCAAAAGCCGACCGTTTTGATCGGTGACAGTGACTTGTGAAGTTTCTAAACTCGTGACGGACGACGCAACCATATCGACAATAGAGGCGATTTCTTCCTCACTCAGTGACTGATTACCTTTCACGTTAAGCATCACAGATGCTTTAGGTTGTTTCTCGCGACGTGCAAATACGTTTTCTTTAGGCACGGCCAACAGCACACGGGCGGCCGATACTGCGCGCATTTCTTCAATTGCTCGTGCTAACTGAATTTCCCGGGAGTGGATCAAACGTTCACGCTCGAGTCGTTGACTCACGCCAAAACCAGGCTCACTCATTAAAATATCGGAGCCGTTGCTTTCCGATTGACCGTAATCCACACCGGCACGCGTTAACTGAAGTTTAACCGCATCGTAGTTCTCCTCAGGAACCGATACCACATTACCGTCGACTTTATATTCGATATTGTTTGCGTCGAGATAATCTAAAGTACCAACGAGCTGTTCTGTTTCCATTTTTGCAAGAGGACGGAAAGTCGACTCTTGTGCCCAAAGCATAATGAAAATAGCGATGGCCACACAGATGGCAAGCGCCAAAATTACGACGACTTGGCGCAACATATCAAAGTTCGCCAACTTATCGACGATGCTTTGCTTTTCTCCTGACTGCCCGCTTGCGTCAGCAGCGCTGTTACCCGCGCCTTCTGTTACCATCAAATCTGTTGATTCAGCCACAGCTCATTCTCCAACTAATTCGGTTATACCGGCATTGACATGATTTCTTTGTACGCTTCTACCATCTTATTGCGCACTTGCACCGTTGCTTCAAAAGCAATACTCGCTTTTTGACTCGCGATCATGGTTTGTTCGAGCGTGACATTGGGATCGCCCAGTTCCATGCGCGTTTTTAAATCACCCGAAGTCTGTTGTAGCTCGTTGACGTTATCTACGGCCATTTTTAACAAGTTTGAAAAATCAGCGTTTGCTGAATTTTCGACTTTCAGCGCATTATCGTTCTGCGGCTTGTCGAGGTTGGCAGATTGCGTTGTGAGCTCGCGCCATTGTTGATAGGCTGCGTTGGCATCTACTTTCATTTCTTTCTCCGTCAAAAAACTTACGACTTAACGTGTTGCCTATGACGATGCAAGTAGAATGCCAACTCTGCTTTATAAGGTGGGTTAATTAGACACTCAGTCCGTTATCTCTAATCTTTGCAAGTTTATAGCGCAGTGTTCGGGGCGATATTCCTAGTTCTTCAGCAACCGGTTTACGCTTGCCATGATGGCGCGCCAACGCTTGCTTGATAATTCGATACTCTTGCATGAACAATGATTCGCCCAGTTCCTCGGCAGGTTCATTGTCGAGATTTTCATGCTCAGGTTGTGAAGCAAGTACCTGACTATCCTGAGAAACTTGCTCGGGCAGGACATGGTCCATCAACGCATCGTCTAGCATCAAATCACTGGGTCGTATTTTGCCACCTTGTTGGAGAACTAAGGCTCGTTGAACAACATTTTCAAGTTCTCTGACATTCCCCGGCCATGCATATTGCTTTAGGTGTTGAAGCGCCTCGTCCGACAACGTCACCACTTCTCGAATACCTAAACGCTGACGATGCCGCGCAATTAACGCTTCAGCTAACGGTCCGATATCCTCAGTTCGCTCCGCGAGAGGCAGCCACCTTAGGGGGAACACGTTGAGTCGATACATGAGATCTTCGCGGAAGATCCCTTCCGCCACAGCGGCTTTAATATCCCGATTAGAGGTCGCTATGATGCGAACATCAAGACGAATCGCTTGGCGTGCGCCTAACCGTTCAACCTGACGCTCTTGAATCACACGTAACAATTTCGCTTGCAAGGCGATATCCATTTCGGTCACTTCGTCAAGCAACAATGTACCGCCTTGTGCCAGTTCAAACTTACCGGGTGAAGACTGGGTCGCGCCGGTAAATGCACCTTTTTCATAGCCGAACAAAAGTGATTCCAGCATCGTTTCAGGGATCGCTGCACAATTAACCGCAACGAAGGGTTGCTTATCTCGTTTGGATTGTTGGTGGATATAACGCGCCAATACTTCTTTGCCCGTTCCACTCGGACCGGTGATCAACACCGTAGCCTCCGTTCGAGCCACTTTTTTAGCTAACTCTAATAGCGCCAAACTCGCGCTATCCTTTGCTACCACACCATGACCTGCTGCCGGCTCGATGGGTGCATGACGTTGCACAAGTTGGGTCAGTTCGTCTATCGAAAACGGTTTACTGAGGTAGTCGACAGCTCCCTCGCGCATCGCTACAACAGCATCGTCAACTTTTGCATACGCGGTCATCATCACAACGGGTACATCGATCTTCAGATGTTTAATATTTCTGAGTAATTGCAAACCGTTCATACCTGGCATTTGTACATCGCTGACGACCAAGTCAATGCGATGCTTCTTAAGCTGCAATAATGCTGATTCACCATTATCGGCATGCAAACATTGGTAGTGCGCCAATTCAAGCGTGTCTGTAATAGCCTCTCTTAACGCGGCGTCATCCTCAACAATCAGAATAATTGGACTAACCATAACGCACCTCCAGATTCGCGTGTTGAACGATGGGGAGCACTATCCTGAATTCGCTTCCACAGCCCTTTTCCGACTGCCACTCGATACGGCCATTATGCGCTTTCGTGACCATATCAACGACTGCCAATCCCAATCCTGTGCCGTGGGTTTTGTTGGTGGCAAATGGCGTAAATAAACGTTGTTTCATCGCCTCGTCGATACCAACGCCAGTATCACGAACAGAGCAACTCCAAAAACCTTCGCTCGACTCGGTTTCGACAACGACTGACTGCCCTTGTTGACTGGCATCAATCGCGTTAGTGATCAAATTTTGAATCGCTCCTGCTACGGCTGTTTGGTTAATACGCAGAGCCGTACCCTCATCATCATCTTGCCATCGAATGGCTACCCTACGTTGCGCTGCGTATGCTTCGACACTTTGCTTGATATGATTCACCAAGTCATCTGCATCAACGTCAGCTAGCGTGCTTTGTTGACCGCTTTTAGCGAATAGCAGCATATCGTTAACGTGGTGCTCTAGGTCATGTAGGCGTGTTTTTAGCTTGCGACTAAACTGACAACGCTGATCCTCGGTTAGGTTATTTGAAGATAAATGCTCTGAATAAAGAAGCGCTGTCGCCAAAGGCGTACGTATTTGATGTGCAAGGGAAGCGACCATGCGCCCCATGGAAGACAGGCGTTGTAAGTGCGCGAGCTGGGCTTGTAAGTCACGCGTCTCAGTAAGATCGGTAAGCACCACAAGCTGCCCTGGCTGCTCTGGTAGACTCGAAATATCGACACGTACTCGCCGCCCATTATGCAACGAAACCTCGTGCCAGTCATCGGCTTTGGGAGTAAAGGTGCGCGCGACACAATCGCGCCATAGCTCACCGTTTAAATCGGTCCCGATGAGCTGAATACTGCTTGGATTACAGTAATCAACGATACCTTGACCATTGACTAAAATGACCGCGTTAGGCATCGCATCAATGAGAGCGTAGTTCGATTGCATAAATTAGTGCATCCTGAAAAATTCCTTACACTAATAATGCAAAAGGCATGCCTATTATTTTCTTTTTAATTCAACATGTTAGAAGCGTCAAAATATCAACATCATACTTTCGTGATGTCATATTTTTTCATTTTTTCGACTAACGTAGTGCGCCGCATACTGAGTAGGTCGGCGGCCTTTGCGACAACCCCATCGGCACGGTCAAGCGCTTGTTTTATCATTTCTACTTCAATTTCAGCTAGCATATCCTTCAGGTTTAAGCCCGACTCAGGGATTTCTGCCGATCCAGTTACGTCCAAACTGGAGAGTTCGCTTGACTCATCATCTCCTTCTTCGTCTTGCTCCGAGAAAATCGCATTAAGCGCATCTCGCTCCAACAATTCTTCTGGATACTCAGGTGTTAAATCCTCAGCGTCGATATGCCGATACTTATGCGGTAGATCGTTTACGTCGACCCATTGATTGGGGTGTGTAATTGACAGTCGCTCAATTAAGTTCGCTAATTCGCGCACATTGCCAGGCCATGGGTGCGCTTCCAGCGACTGTAGTGCACGTTCGGTCAAACGCACACTAATACCACGTTCTTCCTTAAACCGCTCGGCAATCTCACGAAGTAAGAGCGGCACATCTTCTGCACGTTCTCGCAATGCCGGCATTTCGATAGGGAAGACATTCAAGCGATAGTAAAGATCTTCACGGAATCGCCCATCGGCAATCATAGTCTCAAGCTGGCGATGAGTAGCAGCAACAACCCGTACATCGGCCGAAATACTCTTACTGCTGCCAATGCGTTCAAATACGCGCTCCTGTAATACACGTAGCAATTTGACCTGCATTGGTAGCGGCATATCACCGATTTCATCTAGGAATAACGTACCGCCCTGTGCCAGCTCGAAACGCCCTTTACGCACACCAATAGCTCCAGTAAAGGCGCCTTTTTCGTGACCAAACAACTCACTTTCGAGTAAATCGGGGGGAATGGCTCCACAGTTCACGGGAACAAAAGGTCCTTTAGCACGACGCGAAAGCTGGTGAATCCCACGAGCGACAACCTCTTTACCCGTACCCGACTCACCTAATACTAGAACATTCGCCTCACTTCCTGCGACCTGTTGAATGAGCTTACGAATTTCTCGGATATCGTGGCTTTGGCCGACCAATTTCCTTTCTAAAGGATCGGTGTTCTTACCGTGGTAGCCTCGCTGGCTTGGAAGGTGGCGATGGTATGCTTGACAGTAGCGAATCAAATGCGACAGTTCATCGTAGGTCAGTGCTTGCGATATTTCACCGACGACATTCGCACGTCGAACCGCATTCGCATGACGCTCAGTTGCACTAATAAAAGGAACATTGGGATAGTCACAAGCCAAAGCTTCAAGATCATCAACGCAGTCGCCTGCGATGATGCATAAAGCATTGTCTAATTGCTCATCCCCCAGCCACTGGGTTTGGCACTCTACGAGCTCGCCCATAAAGTCGAGCACTGTCTGTAACTGCTTTTTACGCTCCGTATTCGACTCGAGTACATAAATAACTCGAGAATCCATCGTAGAGGAGTTTACCACGCGCTAACCCTTTAGTTTGCCAACCGACCGATTACAAAGTCTTGACCGGCACTATGAAGAAATAATTCTGTTACATCGGGTAGTTCGCGTTGCTGTGCAATTTCTACCCACTGATAAAATACATTGCGATGAACTTTTGCTGTTAAACCTGTCGGGAGTTCAAAGTACGGCACTCCATCCTTAACAAAACTTAACAGTTGCTCGTTCAAAATATATCGCTCATCAATATTGGTTACAACTTGAATTACTGTCTCACCTTCATAATCGTGGAATTTCCAATCGACGATCATAAACGGCGCATCTGCAACCGCGATTTTCACTTTTTCAGCAGGCGTTACAAGAAAATATTCGCCCGACTCACACACCAACACTGATGCAAATAATTTCACCAGTGCAGTGCGAGTAATAGGCGAACCTTGGTATAACCACTGACCATGTTCATCAATAAGCATCGGAATCTCGCCACAGTATGGCGGATCCCATTTTTCAGTAGGGGCGTGACGATACGACTCGAGCTGTTTAGCTAAATCGTTCAGAGACATAGGCAATTAATCAACAAGTTTCTTCTGTCTGAGTAAATACCACAAGGTGGCTTCAGTGCGATTAGACACCTTGATCGCTTTGAAGATTGCTGAGAGGTGAACACGGATAGTACCCTCAGTAATGCCTAATATATTAGCAATCTCCTTGTTAGATAAACCTTGCGCCAATAACTGCATGATTTCAAGCTGACGTGGCGAAAGGAAGCTTTCAGCACCACTGCTTTTATTACGAGGTTCATTAAGGTTCGGGTCATCCGGTAAGTAACGGTCACCGTTGAGCAGGCCCCGAATCGCCATTTTGGCTTGCTCCGCTGAGGCATCTTTAGGTAAATAACTCCGTACTCCCGCGGCCATAACTTGGCGCACATCGCCAACCGCTTTAGCTTTAGTAAACAGCACTAAATGCGCTGAAGGCGCCAAACGCTTCAAACGCTGCAAAGCAGGACGAATTTCCTCATCAGGTAATTCCATCTCAACAAAGATAATATTAAATTCATCCGCTTTTAGGTAGTTTTCTGCAACCGTGAACGAATCAGCCTCATAAATTGCTGGCTGCGTTGCATAGTTCGTCAACAATTGTATGAGTCCTGAACGCATGAAGAACGAAGGATCAATAATTAATATCTTCATCTAGTTTCTCTCGTTGAAAATCCTTATCTATTTAACTTTTAGCATACCCGAATTCAAGCTCAGAGCAAGTTCTTAAGGAAATTTATATCTGTCACGAAAATTTTTGTTAATAAAATCAACATCGTTAAGATGTTTGTCCTTTGTGTATTAACGTGAAAACCTTGTATAGTAACTCTATTGCTCATTTATAGGGATTTTTCATGAAGCCATTTCGCCGTTTAATTATGACCTACTCGTTAGTGCTTAGTGCGCTGTTTACTACCTCAATTAATGCACAGACAGTTTATACAAATGTTAATGGATATACGCTAACAAGCCCTGCTGGACAAGATGCACAACTTGCACAGTTCAGTGCTTTTGCGGTGCGTAATGGCAAGTTTATCGCGATGGGCGATGCCGAGCTTGCACAACAATTTCCCGATTTCACGCGTGTCGACTTACAAGGTAAAACGGTATTTCCTGGCCTGATTGATGCCCACGGTCATGTGTTGGGCTTGGGTCTAAGTTTATTGCAAGTTGATTTGCGTACAAGTGAATCAGCATCCGACGCCGTTAATGCAGTCAACGACTATGCTCAGCAGCACCGCGACCTTCAATGGATAAAAGGGCGTGGCTGGAACCAAGAAAACTGGCCCAGTAAACGTTTTCCAACCGCCAAGCAGCTTGATGAGTTCGTCGCTGATCGCCCCGTTTATTTGACCCGTGTTGATGGTCATGCGGCATGGCTCAACTCAAAAGCACTCGAAGTCGCCGGTATTACCAGTGAGACAGTCTCACCGGATGGCGGTCAAATCATCAAAGACGCGCAAGGTAACCCAACGGGCGTGCTCATCGATAATGCCGTCAACTTAGTTGAGCCGCTTATCCCAGAGCCAACAGCCAGTGAGAAAAAGCAAGCCTTCCAACTGGCATTCAACCATTTGCTATCGCTCGGCGTAACTTCGGTGCATGATGCGGGCGTACCGGCGGTTGACCTATCAATTTATAAAGGTATGCAACATCAAGGTGAGATGCCCATGCGCGTTTATCCAATGATTGCAGCGACCGAACCGCAACTTCCTCAATTATTAGCTGAAGGCCCCTACCGCACCGATGACGATAAACTTTTTATTCGTAGCGTAAAAATATATGCTGACGGTGCATTGGGTAGCCGCGGTGCAGCATTACTTAAGCCATACAGTGATGACCATGATAATCACGGGCTACTCGTTACCTCGGTAGACAATATTCGCAAGCTGTATCAACTGATTATTCCGTATGGTTTTCAAATAAACACGCATGCCATTGGTGACCGTGCCAACCGCATTGCACTCGACGCTTTCGCTGAGTTTTATCAGACGCTTGGCGGGCGCAATTTACGTAATCGCATTGAGCACGCACAAATCGTCAATGTAGACGACCTACAGCGCTTTAAGGATTTGAATATCATCGCCTCGATGCAGCCCACGCACGCAACAAGCGACAAAAACATGGCTGAAGACCGCTTAGGTAAAGCACGTATGAAGGGAGCGTATGCCTGGCATACCTTACTCGAGCAAGGTACGATTATTGCCGCAGGCTCCGACTTCCCTGTTGAGCTTGCGAACCCATTTTATGGCTTACATGCAGCCGTAACCCGTCAAGATCGCCAGAACATGCCTGCTGGTGGCTGGCATGCCGAAGAGTCAATGTCGCTCGAGCAAGCATTGCGAGCGTTTACGATTGACGCGGCGTATGCGGGTTGGCAAGAAAGCACGTTAGGCTCAATTGAACCCGGCAAATGGGCTGATTTTATCGTACTCGACCGAGACCCTTTTGCGATTGATGCAAAAGACATTTGGCGAGTGGACGTCGAGCAAACCTTTGTAGCAGGTGAGCAGGTATATTCAAATGAATGATGACTTTTTATTCTCCGAGGACGAACCTGAAGAAGAGGTGCTAAACACGGCACCTCCTTATGAAATCCTTATCGTCGACGATGACGAGGAAATTCACACTATTACCAAAATGGCGCTTGCTGATTTTAAACTCGACGAACGTCCATTAAAGTTTCACTCAGTTTATTCTGGTGAGGAAGCTAAACAGTTTTTATCCAATAATACAGCCATCGCAATGACGCTATTGGATGTCGTCATGGAAACAGACCATGCGGGACTTGATGTCGCACGTTGGATCCGCCAAGAGTTACAGAATCGTCTGATTCGCATCGTATTGCGCACGGGACAACCGGGTCAAGCGCCCGAAGAAGATGTCATCGCACGCTACGATATTGACGACTATAAAGAAAAAACCGAGCTGACCTATCGTAAGCTCGTCACTTTAATGTACTCCTGTCTGCGCGCATACCGTGATCTGAATGCCATTGAACGTAATAAGCGCGGTTTAGAAAAGGTCATCAATGCATCAGCTGAAGTGTTCAGCGCCCAATCGATGCATGCCTTGTGTCAGGGTATTTTAGAACAATTGGTCGCACTGATTACTCACTCTGATGATGCCATGTATTGTCGCACCCATGGTCTTACCGCTAAGACCCGTGACAACCAAGAGTTTGAAATTATCGGAGGCACCGGCGACTACGCCCAAGCCGTTGGTCAGGCGGTCACACAAGATATTGACTGGTCATTAGTGACCGAACTACAAAATCTGCAACGCTCGGTGGTATTTAGAATTCATAATAACGATTACTATGGGCTCTATAAAACGACGGGCGGTCGACAATATTTACTCGTCATCAAAGATGTTCGAGATTTATCTGAGCTTGATCAAAACTTACTGGGGCTGTTTGTGAATAATAGCTCTATTGCAATCGATAACCTTAACTTGAGAGAGACCGAGCGAGAAGCTCAACGTGAGTTGCTGTACTCCGTAGGCGAGGCTATCGAAAAACGGTCGGTCGATAATATTAGCCATCATGTGAAGCGCTCAGCGGAAATGGCTGGGCAACTATTAATTGCCACCGGCGCCACCAGCGAAGACGCAGAAAAGCTGAAGCAAGCGGCGTCAGTGTACGATATCGGTAAAGTCTCCGTACAAATGGAATTGGCTCAAAGTGCCGATGCCCTATCGATTCACGATTACGAAGAAATCATGAGTAATGTGATCAAAGGTCATGACTATCTAAGCCAGACCGATACCGAAATTGCACAAATCGCAGCCCGTATTGCGCAAGATATTCATGAGCGTTGGGATGGACTGGGTTTCCCCAGTCGCAAAAAAGCGAAAGCGATTGATATCAATGCGCGAATTCTGTCCATCACCAGTCAGTATGACGCACTGCGCACTCAACGCTCATATCGCGATGCGCAGGATACGGGCGCCGCAATCGATTATTTGACGCTGCACTCCGGCGAATTCTTTGATCCAGAACTCGTCGGTATTATGATCGATCATATTGATGCGATGGAAAAGATAAGACAACGTTATTCGGATATCATCTAACCACGAGGGTATTATGGATCTTCAATCCATTCGACGCGATTACAACATTGGCCATTTAACTGAGTCTGATGTGCCCAACACACCGTTTCAGCTGTTTGAGAGCTGGCTAAACAATGCCGTCGAGTGTGGTCTCAACAGCGATCCAACGGCGATGACTGTTGCCACGGTAGACAGCCAAGGGCATCCGAGTCAGCGTATCGTTTTGCTTAAAGGCTTTGACGAGTCGGGGCTACGCTTCTTTACCAATAAGCAAAGTCATAAAGGTAAGGATATCGCACTCAACCCCAAGGTATCGTGCCACTTTGCCTGGCTTGCACTCGAGCGCCAAGTGCACTTTCGTGGTTACGCCGAGCCTTTAAGCGAACAGGAAAACGACGAATACTTTTATTCACGCCCGTTCGAAAGCCAAGTAGCGGCACTGATTTCTAATCAAAGTCAGCCGATTGGCAGTCGCGATGAGCTTGTACGTTACTACCAAGAGCAGCTTGAGCAATATCAAGGCAAGCAAGTACCGCGTCCACAACACTGGGGCGGTTACCGCATCGTGCCGAGCGAAGTTGAATTTTGGCAAGGTGGTGAGCATCGCTTACACGACCGGTTTATCTACCGCTTAGAAAGCGCAGATAATTGGAACGTGCAGCGATTACAACCTTAACTCAGTGCTGTCGGTAACGGCTGCTGACAAAACTCAGCGCACTTACGCAATACTTTGAGTGTAGCGGGCGCATAACGTACACCTTTCTCAAGCTGTTGGCGCTTGCGCGCCAGCGCTTGGTGACCGGGGATGCGTACGGGGTTATCCGCAGCAATCGATTTTGCCGCCAAGGTGTCACGAATTAACTCATCCACCTGAGTAATAAATGCTTTTTGCTCGCCAAACGCCGAAGGGTCAATAACTTGAACCCAAACACAGTTGGCATCGCCCTCATCTTTACCTTGATTCCGACCATACTGCGCCAGCGCCATCGTCCACAGTTCACTAAATAGCGTTAAGCCATAACCTTTATAGCCCAACAGCTCACCACCCAATGGACCAATCGCACTACCCGGTTCTGAGAAAAACGTCTCAGGATCATCGGTCCATTCCCCCTGAGCTGTGACCAATGCGTTATAAGGCAGCTTTTGCTGATTGGCTTTTGCCTGACGTACCTTGCCCGCGGCCGTCATCGATAAACTGATGTCCAATAAGATAGGATCGCCAGAGCTCGGCACACCTACAGCGAACGGATTAGGCGAATACACCGCTTGTTTAGCACCAAACGGAGCGACGGCGCGTTGACCTGGGGTCGAGCACATTAAACTGACCATCATGCCCTGCTCTGTTGCTAGGCTTAAATAAGCAGCCAAAGACGCGATATGTTGACTACGACGAACGGTGATGGTGCCCGTGCCCGCCTGCTTCGCCATCTGAATGGCTTCGTTAATTGCCATCGGCATCACATAAGGACCCGGTAAACGTTGAGCATCCCAATTGGCGACAGCGGCACGCTGTTGCAGCACCTGTGGTTGTCCTTTGGGCTGACTCTCACCACGCTCCAACCACTGACAATTATTCAGCAGCCGAATTAGACCATGGGTACTGTAGCCCAACAAGTCACCCTCGAGTAAATAGTAGGCAACGTGGCGAGCAACTTCGCCCGACGCTCCAGCAGACTGCAGACACTCGTCGGCCCACGCTAACAATTCGTTGTAATCAAACAGACAATCACGCTCGCTCATCAAATTTCCTCTTGGTCAGCGACACTACTAACGGTAAGCTTACACCAATGACCATAGCAAGGAGTATAACAGGTGTCATCTAGTCGATTGATTGAACGCATAGCCGTAATTACCAGCGGTGGCGACGCCCCGGGTATGAATGCAGCACTACGTGCAGTGGTATTAGCTGCCGAGCATGATGGAATAGACGTTGTAGGTTTTCGTCATGGATATGAAGGCTTGCTAAATAATGACTATATGAAACTCGGTCGCGATGAAGTTGAACATATATTGCAATATTCTGGCACCATCATTAAAAGTGCGCGTAGCGAACGCTTTAAAACCGATGAGGGTGGAATAGAGGCTGCGCGTAACCTAGATGCGCAAAATGTAGATGCATTTATTGTCATTGGTGGCGACGGTTCATTTAGAGGCGCAAATCATCTTGCTAAATTTTGGCAAGGTCCTATTATTGGCATCCCCGGCACCATCGACAACGACCTCTTCGGAACTGACAACACGATTGGCTACGATACAGCAGTAGAAACCGCGATGGATGCGCTTGATAAAATCCGTGACACCGCAGAGGCCATGGATCGGGTATTTATTGTTGAGGTTATGGGCCGTAACGCGGGTTACATTGCAATTAGCAGTGCCATGGCAAGCGGTGCAGAGCGTATGATTTTGCCCGAGTTGCAAAAGGATAAACCGCTCACCATCGATGCCTTGGTTAAACATGTGGAAGGCGTGAACCGTGTGCGTGGTGACTCCAGTTACGTGATGGTGTTGTGCGAAAACCAATGGCCTGGCGGCGCGGTGCGCTTAGCCGAGCAACTGGAGGATCGACTCAACTTTCCGTGTCGTCCTTGTCTGCTTGGTCACGTGCAACGTGGTGGACGTCCAACGGCTATGGATCGTATCTTGGCGACCCGTTTAGGCGTTTATGCCGTACAACTGGTACAAGAAGGAATTACCGGCGTTATGGCCGGCATTGAGAAGAACGAGCTGGTTACCACACCGCTCGAAGACACTTGGGTCAAGCGCAAAGTGCTGAGCCAAGAATTGATAGATATACAGACCAAGTGTTTTAACCCGATCAAAAAAGATCGTCATAAAGCTACGGTCGACAAAGCGTAGAGTAAGGTATTGTGCCCATGTCAGAAATTTCACTTCCAGTGGCGACCAATGATCCCGTGCGTCCCTTTTTTGGCGCCGAGCGTTCATTTTCGATCCATCCTGGCAGTATTCACATCATTGGCTTCGGCTTTGATGGCACCGCATGTTTTCGTAAAGGGACCAAAGAAGGTCCGGATGGCCTTCGCTCGGTGTCTGAAGATATCGAGTCGTATTCTCCCTACCTGGATGCCGATCTGGAAGATTACGAGTTTTTTGACCTCGGCAACTTACGTTTAGGTTTTGACGATGACGTTGAGGCACAGTGGCATCATGCCAATAATGACTTTAACCAGATTTTTGAACCGCTGGATTTAGCCGCGACCCAAACCAAGCTCATTACCTTAGGGGGTGAGCATTCGATTTCGTACGCACCTATCGTTAAGCATCTCAAACAATACCCCAATATGGTGTTGTTACACCTTGATGCGCACGCCGATTTGCGTGATGGCTTTTTAGGTTATCACTTTTCACACGCGTCGATAATTCGCCGCGTGGTCGATCATTTCGGCCCTAAACACCAGCTTATTCAATATGGTATTCGCTCAGGCACTCGTGATGAATATACCTGGATGAATCAACAAGGCACGATCCGTAAATCGCGGCAGGACTTTCTGACATCGGTACAGGAGATAGCCGGCGACCGCCCTATCTACCTTACGCTGGATCTCGACTACTTCGACCCCGCATTTATGCCTGGTACAGGCACACCAGAACCGGGCGGAGAGGACTTTCATTCATTCGTCAGTTTGATGAAGATCCTGCGTGAGAAAAATTTCATTGGTGCAGATATTGTTGAGTTATCTCCTAAAATCGACCCAACAGGCAACTCAGATGTATTCGCGGCAAAAATCGTCCGCGAAGTATTGTTAACACTAGAGCAAGCAGGAGCATAAGCCGATGGCAGATTGGACTATCGACCAAGCTGAAGAACTTTACGGCGTTAATCGTTGGGGGGCGGGCTATTTCTCCATTGGTGAGAACGGTAATATCAAAATCGCGCCTAACCACCGGTTACCCGACATTACCATCGATATGCGCGAAGTCGTAGATGAAATTATTGCCGAAGGCATCGAGCTGCCCGCAGTTATCCGCTTTCATGACATCTTGCGCTCACAAGTTGAGATCATTAACGAGACGTTCAACAAATGTATCGAGGAAGCCGAGTACAACGGTCAGTACTGCGGTGTGTTTCCCATAAAAGTGAACCAGATGCGTGAAGTGGTCGAAGAGATCATGGATGCCGGCGAGCCCTATAACTACGGTTTAGAGGCGGGCTCTAAACCGGAACTCATGGCGGTCATGGCATATAATGACAACCCTGAAGCGCTGACGGTATTAAATGGCTATAAAGATAAAGACTATTTGACATTGGCTCTGCTTGGACGTCAACTCAAGCGTAAAATGATCATCGTAGTCGAGAAGTTCAGCGAACTTGAAATGCTGATCCCGCTTGCAAAGCAGCTCGGTGTGGAGCCAATGATTGGCTTACGCTCGAAAATGATGGTGCGTAGCTCAGGTAAATGGGCGGGTTCAAGTGGGGACCGCGCTAAGTTTGGTCTGAGTATTGCCGAAATTCTTAATGCCATTGAGCGTTTGCGCGAAGAAGACATGCTGCATTGCGCGAAGTTATTGCACTTTCATATCGGCAGTCAGCTCTCGGATATTCGCAAAATTAAAGAAGCGGTATCTGAGGGAGCGCGTTTGTACGCCAAATTGGTGCAAGAAGGCGTTGAACTTGAGTACTTAGACATCGGTGGCGGCTTAGGTATCGATTACGACGGCACCAGTTCTACCACCGACTCATCGCGTAACTACTCAACCGAGGAATATGTTGCCGACGTGGTATGGGGCATTAAACAGGTCTGTGACCTCGAGAACGTCCCTCACCCTAACATCGTGAGTGAGAGTGGTCGCGCCATGACTGCGCACCACAGCTGTGTGGTCTCGAACATTGTCGGCGAAGTAAACCCTTCAGGCACTGACTTTGATTTGAGCGCAACTGAAGACGAGCACATTCTGGTCAAGAACATGCGTGACCTGTTTATTAACGGTGCACAATATCACCCTCAAGAGCGCTATAACGATGCGGCAGGTTACAAGCAAAGCGCATACGAGGCATTTAAGCTCGGCATTCTCTCGCTGAAAGAGATGGCAAAGCTCGACACCATGTATTGGCGTATTCTCGCCGATATCCACACCGGCCTTGATGAGGAAAGTGCTTTCATTCAAGAGCTGGATGAGCTTGAAGATATGTTGGCGAGTCAGTACCTGTGTAACTTCTCGATTTTCCAGTCAGCTGCGGACACCTGGGCGATTGGTCAAGTACTGCCGATTGTGCCTATCTCGCGCCTTGACGAAAAACCCGAAGTGCGTTGCTCTATTGCTGATATTACCTGCGACAGTGACGGTAAGCTAAGCAAGTACATTGAAGGCACAGAAATTCGCGAAAACATCCCGATGCATAAGCTGAAGAAGAATGAGAACTACCATGTAGGCTTATTCTTAACCGGCGCGTATCAGGATGTTATGGGTGATATGCACAACTTGTTTGGCCGTTTAACCGAAGTGCACGTTTATTGCCACGACGATGAGCCGGGTGATTTCTATATTGAGGAAGTTGTACCGGGTACATCAGCAGAAAAAGTACTGACGACGATGCAATACAACACCGAATATATGGCTAAAACGGTTAAAAAGCATATCGATCGTCAAGTACGTAAAGGTCACCTGCAGCCTCGTGAAGGCGTACGGTGGACTAACTTTTACGAGAAATGTTTGGCGGGTAGCACCTATTTGCGTGTAGATTAACCGCAAAATGGTGATTTACTGACCAAACGGTAAAAAACCTAAGAAAAGCGGTTGACTCGGAGACGAAAAAAACGTTTAATACGCCTCGTCGCCCGGATAGCTCAGTCGGTAGAGCAGAGGATTGAAAATCCTCGTGTCGGTGGTTCGATTCCGCCTCCGGGCACCACTTCCCCCTCCTTAGTGGTCCTTATTAGTACTTTAACTCCTTAATAATCAAAGACTTGATCGTAACTTTGGTCTTTTGTAGTCCTTTCGGGTTCAGTAGTATCCAGACTTTTTAGTACACTGTTTAGTAACACAGAACAAAATACACTAAAGGCGTGTTACTAAAATGGCCCGTATAACTAAACCGCTAAGTGCTCGTGAAGTCAGTGAAGCTAAGCCTAAAGACAAAGAATACAATCTTTATGATGGACAAGGACTTCAACTAAGAGTTAAACCTTCGGGTAAGAGAGTTTGGGTCTTCAATTATTTCGAGCCTTTCACTAAACGGCGCAGAAATTTAACACTTGGCGACTTTCCTGGGGTTCTACCCAGATTTTACGGACACATCCATAAAGAGGCATAATGTGCCCATAAGGAGTGTTCATGACCAAACGAAGAAAATACAGTACTGAATTTAAACGAGAAGCCGTTGAGCAGACTCGACAGCCCGGAGTCAGTTGTCGACAGGTTGCACTGGAAATTGGTGTTAACCCAAATATGCTGTCCCGATGGAAACGCGAGTTAGAAGAGGCTCCTGGTAGTGCTCACAAAGGCTCAGGCACGCCACGCGACGAAGAGGTTGCTCGGCTTAAGCGCGAGTTGGCCCGGATAAAAAAGGAGCGTGATTTTTTGCGCGAAGCGGCAACGTTCTTCGCAAAAGAGTCGTCCTGAGATATCAGGCGATCGAACGTTGTCGCGAACAGTTTCCGATACGCTTAATGTGCCGTTGTATGAAAGTCTCAGCCAGCGGCTATTATGACTGGGTAAATCGCCAACCGTCGCGTCGTGCCGTTGATAATGAACGATTGCTGACGCGTATTAAAGAGATCCATGAAGATAGCGGCGGTATTATTGGTGCGCCGCGCATGCATGAAGATCTTAAAGAAGAAAAGGAAACGGTCAGTCTTAATCGCGTTGCGCGATTAATGGCATTGCATGGGTTACAAGGTTGGCCGCGCAAAAAAGGGCGTGGTCGCAAAACACCATCTCAGCGCCCGGATGGTATTAAAAACCACCTGGGACGAGACTTCAAAGCCCTTGAGCCGAATACCAAGTGGGTAACTGACATAACCGAAGTGAAAACGGACGAAGGAAAACTTTATCTGTGTGTTGTGCTGGATCTGTTTAACCATGTCGTTGTCGGCTGGTCAATGCACCACCGGCAGGATAGAAAAATGGTTCTGCGAGCGGTGGAGATGGCAGTCTGGCAACGTCCTGAGGCGACACAGGCAATACTGCATTCGGATCGTGGAACGCAATTTACCAGCGGCGATTATCAACGGTACTTAAAAAACAACGACTTATTGGGGAGCATGAGTGCTGTCGGACATTGTGCCGATAATGCGGCTTGTGAAGGCTTTTTCGGTATGCTCAAACGCGAGCGCGTGAACCACCGGAAATACCGAACCAGAGACGAAGCTCGTGCCGATATATTTTTTTACATCGAGCGGTTTCATAATCCAAGAATGCGACGTAGAGTAGCGAATCAAGACAGGAAGTTTACAAACGTTTTAAACCGTCCGTAGAAACGGGGTAGAACCCATCCAACCTCTGAATATCGAAGTCTATCAACAGACACGACGAAACACGTTCATTTAGGTGAGCCTGTTAATAAAGTAGAGGGTTCACAGGAGTTCAGAATTCCCCCTACCGATTTTGACGAGTCAGATTTCGTTGCCATGTTCGATCCTTCAGGCAAAGTTCAAGGCCCAAAATTAAGAGAGGCAATTAAAAGCCTACGGCTTGCTCAACTAGCCCAAGATATTTTCCCTGACGGTTATGTACCAAAAATCAATCAATCTAAAGGCGATTACCGAACAGCGATGAATAGAGGAAATAATGCGAGTCTTGTTGATAAACCTAGTCAGCCATTCAATGTTTATCAATTAACCCGCCAAATAGTTCATGAATGCTGTTGGGATAATGGGGATAACTGGGGGAACCAAAATAACGACCTTAATTATTGCTCTTCTCTACTAACAAGAATACAGGCAGTAACACACTCTCCCTCTCTTCGCGCTGTTTTTAATGAGAACGGAGGTCTTGAATCTCTTGATAGCATAATAAACGAATTCCTATCCAGTGATAGCAGAACCCTCCGTATATGCACTAGCGATGTAAGCTACGAATTTTATGCTAGAGAAATTATAGCGAATACGATTGGTCGGAAATTACTTAATAGAGCACGAAGTGAAGAGTTCAGATCCCGGCCATTACTGGTCATCTTAGATGAAGCCCATAACTTTTTAGGGAAAAGAGTCGGTGCAGATGAAAACGCAATAAAGCTAAATGCATTCGAGTTAATAGCAAAAGAAGGACGTAAATACGGGTTAAATATCTGTATTGCGACACAACGCCCTCGTGACATAACCGAAGGAGTGCTTAGTCAAATGGGAACACTTTTTGTACACAGGCTCACTAACGATAAAGATAGAGATGTTGTCGAACGCGCCTGTGGAGAAATAGATAAAACTGCAGCGTCATTTTTACCTAACTTAAAGCAAGGCGAAGTCGCGATTGTAGGTGTAAGCTTTCCTATCCCGATGACTGTTAAAATAAGTAGGCCTAAGATACCACCAATTTCAGATGGTCCGAAATTTAATAAACTCTGGACTGGCAATGGCTGAATGGGCGCTCTAGCCTAACAAAAAAACTAAAACTGTATTTCGGAAGCAAAAAATAACCGACTAACGCAGCTCTATCACTTAACGTTAATCGGCTTTAATTATATCTGTAAATTGGTAAAGTCCCGATCAACATCCTCTTGAGTTATTCCGATATAACGCAGCGTTACGGCTTCGGAACTGTGACGAAGCATCTTCATTACTCGAGCGATGTCATTGGTCTTTTTGTAGAGGTGGTAACCTCTGGTTTTACGCATTGAGTGCGTCCCTAGGCTTATTCCAACCTCCTCTCCTATAGCCGCAAATACCCGTGAAACATAACGACGACTAAGTGGCCTAGCCGCTGTGTTTTTGGACCATTGGTTACGATAAGACTGAAAGAGATAAATGTGATCAAGGTGTTCAGATCGAATACGAGCGATCACCGCCCTCGCCTTTTCATTGAGTTTAATTGTCGCCAGCTTCGACGTTTTGCCTTCGACCAGCAACAGCCGGTCATGCTCGATATTTTGGGTAAGCGGATTAAATGGTTGATCTTACCTTTGCATGAGAGTGAGACAGACCGGCATCTCATCGGATTATCTGGTTGATGCTTCACCTACTGCTGGTGCATGTTTCCTTCGCTAATTCCAGCAAGAACCCCACACGCCTCAACTTCCCGGTCATCGTTGCAACTCGCTCTCAGTGAAACGAGTTGTTTCTCAAGCGCTTGCAGAGCGGTTATCTGCGACCGCACATGAGAGATGTGATCATCGAGCAAGGCGTTGACGGCGGTACAAGGCTGATGAGGGTCGTCCTGATAGCTCTGTAGTTCGTGAATCTCAGCCAGTGACAGGCCCAGGATTCTGCAGCGACGGATGAAGGCCAGCCCCTCACCATGCTTCTCGGTATAGACACGGTAACCGTTGTCCTGCCGATCAGGCGGCGGCAACAAGCCCTGCTGTTCATAGAAGCGGATCGTCTGTGTTTCGACCCCTACCAACTGCGCCAACTGACCAATGCGCATCAGCCTCCTCCCCAACGGATTCTTTACTCTATTGACCTTATAGTAGCTTTATAGTTTAAAATGGTACCACAACATTGTTCAAGTGGAGTCGTATCATGAGCAAATCCTGTGGTGGCGCCTGTGGCGGTGATGCAACGTCCGCAGCGGATACCGATATACAGGCCTCCTCCGAGGCGCCAGGGAGATGGGTCAGTGTTTATGCCGTGCCGAAGATGGACTGTCCATCAGAAGAACGAATGATTCGCCTAGCCCTGAACGGCTTTGAGGAGATTCGGGCGCTGTCCTTCGACTTGTCGAACCGCCGGCTGAAGGTCGTGCATGACGGCGAGGTCGAGCCCGTCACCTCGAAACTGAAGACCTTGGGGCTAGGCGCCTCGCTTCAGGAAACCGTCGCTGCAAATCCGGAGACCATCAAGGCCGCCGAGTTTTCGGCAGCTTCTGCTAAGCAAGAATCCGGGACCCTGCGCTGGTTGCTCGGCATCAATGCACTTCTGTTCGTGGTGGAAATGACTGCCGGTCTGATCGCCCGGTCCACCGGCCTGATTGGAGAATCCCTGGACAATTTTGCCGATGCGGCGGTGTACGGGCTTGCCCTTTATGCGGTTGGACATAGCGTGAAAATGCAGGTACGTGCCGCGCATCTTGCTGGTGTACTGCAACTGATCTTGGCTGTGGGCGTGCTCGTAGAGGTGGTGAGACGCTTTGTATTCGGTAGTGAGCCTGAATCGCTGGTGATGATGGCTATCGCATTCGTCGCATTGATTGCCAATACCAGTTGTCTGCTGCTCATATCCAAACATCGGGAAGGCGGGGCGCACATGAAGGCAAGCTGGATATTCTCGGCCAACGACGTGGTGATCAACCTGGGGGTCATCACCGCCGGCGCCCTGGTCGCGTGGACCGGTTCCAATTATCCGGATCTGATTATCGGCACCATCGCGGGGGGCATTGTACTTAACGGTGCCAGACGCATTTTGGCGTTGAAGGGTTAAATAATGCTCATTATTGGCAAAAAGCTCTCGCCGTATGCCCTATTGTCCATATCGGGCCTGCTGGCAGCGTCTGATCAGGCTGTAAAGTGGCTGGTGCAGCAATCAATGGCCTATGGCGAGTATGTTTCGGTGACCCCGTTCTTTAACTGGGTGCACCTATGGAACACCGGTGCCGCATTCAGTCTTTTTGCGAATGGTGGAGGCTGGCAGCGCTACTTTTTTATCGGGATCGCGGTGGCGGTCTCGATTTTTCTGATCAAGCTGATCCTTGAAAATCGTCATAAAGGAGAAGCCATCGCTTACAGTCTTATCCTCGGTGGCGCCATGGGCAACCTGATTGACCGGGTCTTTCGTGGCTATGTTGTGGATTCCTTTGATTTCTATTGGCGAGACTGGCATTGGCCGGCCTTCAACCTGGCTGATATTGCAATTGTCCTCGGTGCCTTACTTTTCGTTTCCGGCAGCTTTTTAGGTAAAAAAACAAACACCAATGCCGAGTCGGATGGATCTGACTGAAACCTTCGCCTATACAACACCATGACCGAACTTCCCGACAACATCCTTCACCTGCCGCAATACCAAGTACTGGGCTGCAAAACCACCGACGACGACATGCACTTCCAAGCGGACGCGCCCGATCCCATCGCCTGCGAGGAATGCGGAGTGCAGGGTGAGTTCGTGCGGTTCGGCAAGCGTGATGTTCCCTATCGTGATCTGCCCATCCACGGCAAGCGGGTCACCCTCTGGGTGGTCCGCCGCCGGTACA
This sequence comes from Idiomarina sp. D18, assembly GCF_057748155.1. NCBI lineage: Bacteria > Pseudomonadati > Pseudomonadota > Gammaproteobacteria > Alteromonadales > Idiomarinaceae > Idiomarina > Idiomarina sp. D18. Next base: position 290,690 of record NZ_CM173240.1, on the reverse strand, counting down.
CCTGCCGGGCCTGCAAGACAACCTTCAGGCCCCAGCTACCGGAGATGGTGGACGGCTTCCGTATGACGCTGCGGCTGCATGAATACGTGGAGAAGGAATCCTTCAACCACCCCTACACCTTTGTGGCGGCACAGACAGGTCTGGACGAGAAGACGGTACGCGACATCTTCAACGCCCGCGCCGAGTTCTTGGGGCGCTGGCACCGCTTCGAGACGCCCCGCATTCTGGGCATCGACGAGCTGTACCTGAACAAGCGCTACCGCTGCATCCTGACCAACATCGAGGAGCGAGCCCTGCTCGACCTGCTGGCTACCCGCCGTCAGGACGTGGTGACCAACTACCTGATGAAGCTGAAAGACCGCCAGAAGGTCGAGATCGTCAGCATGGACATGTGGAACCCCTACCGGGCAGCGGTCAAGGCCTTGCTGCCACAGGCCCGCATCGTGGTCGATAAGTTCCATGTGGTACGCATGGCCAACGATGCCCTGGAGAAGGTGCGCAAGGGCCTCAGAAAGGAGCTGAAACCCTCCCAGAGCCGAACCCTCAAGGGCGACCGGAAGATCCTGCTGAAACGCGCTCACGAAGTTTCAGATCGGGAACGGCTGATCATGGAGACCTGGACAGGCGCATTCCCGCAACTGCTGGCCGCCTACGAGCACAAGGAACGCTTCTATGGCATCTGGGACGCCATCACACGGCCCCAGTCAGAAGCCGCCCTGGACGAGTGGATAGCCACCATTCCGAAAGGCCAGAAGGAAGTCTGGAGCGATCTGGTCAGGGCTGTGGGCAACTGGCGCGAAGAGATCATGACCTACTTCGAGACGGACATGCCCGTCACCAACGCTTACACGGAGTCGATCAACCGACTGGCCAAAGACAAGAACCGTGAAGGGCGTGGTTACTCCTTCGAGGTGATGCGGGAACGAATGCTCTACACCACGAAGCACAAGAAGAAGGCACCGACTGCGAAGGTCTCTCCTTTCTACAAGAAAACCATCGGTTACGGACTGCCGGACTTCGCAGAGGAACTCAACTACGGAGTCGATCTATCAACCATCTGAGGGTGGTATCAGATTGATGGGGTGAAGGTGCCCCATCAACCATTAAATCCGTATACCCTAAAGAAATAGGGATCCTCAGTCCCTATAACTCTATCTCGACAACGCCGAGGCCAAGATCTCCCTGAGCGGCTCCTATGTAACGCAACTTCACTGCCTAAGGGCTGTGACGCAGCATTTTCATTACACTGGCGATGTCGTTCGTGCTCTTATAAAGGTGGTAGCCTCGGTTTTCTCGCATTGAGTGAGTACCCAGTATAATACCAACTCCCTTGCCAATCTGGACGAACGCCCTCGAAACGTGATTGCAACTAATTGGAGCCTCATCCAAGCCGAGAGACCATTGGTTTCGGTTCCTTTCCCTACCAGCGTCAGGCTGGTCATCGTTCATGCTTTCAAGTTTGATGGACAGGAAACCCGAGAGCCTTAACACTAGGTTCACACCCAGATCCCAAACATCAGCAACCTGCTGATCGTAGGTTGGGTAGGTAATTAATTTGACGGTTACCCGCTTGTACTTCCACCATGCTCGAATTCTTTTTTTGCTGTAAGACGTGACTTTCAGTACTTAAGATGGTATAAAAGGAGAAATAGCCTGGCATTAATGAGTTTGCTTGTTCCCATTTCCTTATTTTAGGAACTTAGTAGTAATCAAAACAGAACCACTCTTTTTGATGATATATCTTTTAAATTATGGGAAGTTCAAGCTTTGATTGAGAACGACTTTTAATTAATGTACCGTAGTGACGCCTTTTTAAACCATAGGTAATGATGCTTAGACTCGGATTTTTAATACTGGTGCTTGTTGCTGTTCTGACTCAAATCAGTCAGGCGGTTGCTGATGTGCATCAATCTCACCAATCCTCTTCTGAGCAACACCTCAATTTTGAGCATGACGAATCCCACATCGATAAGCGCAATCTCCCTAAAAGTGGCGAAATCAGCTTTGACTACCATCATTGCTGTCACTGCCATGGTTCATTTCATTTATATGCCATGAAGGCTGAAAAAACTCTCGCGTTACCACGAATGGGCACAATACGTCTTGGGTATACTGAGTTTTACACTAACCCACTATCATCGCCGCTGTTCCGGCCTCCCATCTCCTCATAGCTGCCTAATACGCTGCTTTAGCAGCGCAACTAAATCATTATTTTACGCAGTAATATGACTGAGGAGTCTATCTATGGGTCCGTTTTCGACACATAGCAAACGCTTGTTTGTTGCCGTAAGTCTGGCAATAAGTTCAAGCTACGCCAATGCACAACAGTTGCCCGAGCAATGGCAAAAAACTGTGCAGCAACACCCCAGTGTTGAAGCCGCTCAACAGCAGGCTGAAGCGCTGATCCAACAGGGCAAACAATTAAATCAGCCTTTGTACAACCCTAGCTTATCGTCACGCTTAGAGCGCGAGGGTGACATCAATAATTACGCTGTTGGTCTAAGCCAGACGCTGGACTGGAGCACTCGCAATGAAGCAAGGGCCAGTCAGAGTGACGCCATGACGGCTATGGCAGTGAGTATTTATCGCCAGTCGGCGACATCGCATGCTAAAACTTTGTTGAATGCCTATGTGCAATGGCTGGACGCAAAACAGCGTTACGCACTGGCTGAGCAGCAAGAGAAAATCGTTAAACAGGCGATAAGCCTGGTTGCCGAACGACGTAAAGCCGGTGACTTAGGTGCCGTCGACGAACAACTGACGGTACTCGCGCTAAGTCGGCAACTGCAACAAACGGCAGCGGCTTATCAACAACTGCAATCCGCTGAAGCAGAGTTAAACGCTCTGCTAACAACGTCTGATGTCGGTCAACTCTCCATTAATGAGGAGCTATTTAACGTTGAACCTGCGTTAACGGCTCGTTGGCAACAACATCCAGCGTTAAAAGCCGCTTACCTGCAATGGCAATTAAAGCGCGCCGATGTCGACTGGAAACGCTCGTTAACCACCGCCAACCCAACCGTAGGCGTCGAAGCGGGCGAGAGCGATAACGAAACAGTAATTGGCTTATCATTCAGCATTCCACTACAGGTTCGCAATAACTACAGCGATGCGGTGCGCGCAGCCAATAGCGAAGCTGTTGCTGAAGAAAAACGTTTGATTGCACTAAGGCAACAATGGCAAGCAGCACTGAAATCGTCTCTTAACAATTATCGTTTTGTGAAAAAACAGTGGCAAAGCTGGCAAAGAGACTTTCAATCTCGGCAGGATGAGTCGATGCAGGTGATTGAGCAGTCCTGGCTCGCCGGTGACCTATCCACCACAGACTACCTCACCGCTGTGCAACAGCAGCTCGATAGCCAATTTGCAGGGATAGCGCTGCAAACACAATATCGGTTGGCCGCCATTGAATGGTTGTACCGTTCGGGCGAACTCAGTAAAGCACTGACGTTATCGCCGTTAAGCCAGCCAACAAACGCAGAGATTGGAGAGTAAACGATGTCAGTAAAACCTTTATACGCAGCAATAGCACTTGCGCTGAGCTTTTCGGTTATGGCGCAGGATGAACACGGACACGACGAAAAAGAAGATACCCACAAGGAAGAAGGCAAACACGAGCAAGGTGAACATAAGGAAAGCTCAGGCGTGGAGCTATCCAGCAAGCAGCTATCCATGGCAGATATCACCACGCGAACCTTGCAAACTCAAGTCATTGAATATCCGGTTTATGCCCCGGGCGAGGTGGTTGCTAACGACTTTAATAGCTATATCGTGAGTCCGCGCATCGATTCGACCGTGCTCAAACGTTTTGTCAGTATTGGCGACCACGTCGAAAAAGGTGAACCACTAGCCACCCTCTTCAGCGCGATCATGGCGGAGGCGCAAAGTCAGTATTTGGTCACACTTAACGAATGGCAACGCGTGCAGTCGCTCGGTGAGTCAACGGTGGGTGAAAAACGCTTTGTCGAAGCGAAAAACGCCTTTACCTCAGCGCAAGCGCAACTCAAAGCATTTGGTATGTCAGCCAGTGATATTAAGCGTTTAAGTAAAGCTGACTACCCTATCGGCGAATACCAACTGACCTCAGAAATTGGCGGGATTGTGGTTAGCGATAACTTTAAGCAGGGCCAGCAAGTTAATGCCGGTAACCACTTGGTTGAAGTGCTGCAAGAAGAAACCCTGTGGGTTAATGCTCGGCTACCAGGCTCAGCTGACCTTAATGTGCAGTTTGGTGATGCTGTTACGGTAAGTGTCGATAATCAGCGCTTTGCGGCAAAAGTCATTCAGGAAGGCCACACAATAGACCATAAAACCCGAACCCGAACGGTACGACTTGGGGTAAATAACGAAAAGGACCAATTACACCCTGGTTTATTTGCGGATGTTTATTTCTCAGTCAAGTCCGATGGACCGGTGCTTGCAGTTAAGGACTCAGCCTTAATGCGGGCACCTGATGGTGACTGGCAGATATTCATTGAGCACGAACCCGGAAAGTTTGAACCGAAGAAAGTCGAATTGGTTGATGAAAAGGGTCCGTGGAAAGTTATTCGAGGCGTTAAGGAAGGCACAAAATACGTAGACAACGGCGCGTTTTTCGTTCGCTCACAAATCGCTAAAGGCGGTTTTGACCCACATAACCACTAACAGGAGGTTGTATGTTTCAGCGCATTATTCAGTTTGCTGTCGCCAATCGCCTGTTATTGGTATTGGCTTTATTCAGCATCAGCATTGCGTCATTTTTTATTATTCCCAAACTTAATCTGGATGCCTTTCCCGATGTTACCAACGTTCAGGTAACGGTAAATACGGAAGCACCAGGATTAGCAGCGACCGAAGTCGAGCAGCTTATTACCTATCCGATAGAGTCGGTGATGTATGCCCTGCCCGACGTCAAAGAAGTTCGGTCAATCTCAAAAACAGGTTTATCGGGCATTACCGTGGTATTTGACGAGAGTGTCGATATCTACTTTGCCCGGCAACTGGTATTCGAGCGGCTGCAAGCGGCAAAGGAGTTGATTCCAGAGGGAGTCGGCACGCCCGAAATGGGCCCTAACTCTTCCGGTCTCGGCCAGGTTTATCAGTATCTGCTACTTGCCGAGCCGGGCTCTGGTGTCAGTAGCATGGAGCTACGCAGTCTTAACGACTATGTGGTTAAACTGCTACTGATGCCCGTTGAGGGAATTACCGAAGTCTTGTCCTTTGGCGGTGAAGTTAAGCAATATCAGGTTAACCTCAATCCCGCCAAGCTGCTGTCTTACGACCTTACCCAGCAAGATGTGATGAGCGCGGTCAACAAGAATAACGGTAACGTTGGTGGTTGGTATATGCCCCGCGGTCAGGAGCAGTTGGTTATTCGCGGCACCGGCTGGCTGGAAAGCGGTAAAAAAGGTCTACAGCAGATACAACAAATACCGCTCAAAACCGTTGACGGCGTTTCCGTAACACTGGGCCAGGTTGCCGACGTCGAAATCGGCAGTGAAATTCGCCAGGGAGCGGTCTCAATGTCGCGTAAAGTCGACGGCGAGGTCAACCAGCTGGGCGAAGTGGTGTCGGGTATTGTGCTCAAACGCAAGGGCTCGAATACCAAAGCCACCATCGACGGTATTAAAAAGCGCATTCCGCTTATTCAGCAAGCATTACCCGAGGGTGTCACCTTTGAGCCGTATTATGATCAGGCCGATTTAATACAAAAAGCCGTATCTACGGTCGCATATTCACTGCTCATTGCCTTTGTCTTTATTATCGCAGTATTAGCACTGTTTTTGCTCAACATACGCGCTACTTTTTTAGTGTTACTGTCCATTCCCGTTTCTATCGCCATTGCCCTGATGGTAATGTCCGCGATGGGCATGTCAGCTAACCTGATGTCGCTGGGCGGGATTGCTGTTGCCATTGGTATGCTGGTCGACGGCTCCGTGGTGATGGTTGAAAACATCTTTAAGCACTTAAGTCGTCCGGATAGTGAACACCAAGACGACGCCGAGCAACGCACAGAGCACCGCGACCCAGATCCTCAGGCAGCCAAACTCGATAGCCATGGTATCAAGCTGCGAGTTAAGGAAGCGGCGAACGAAGTGGCACGACCGGTATTCTTTGCCGCCATGATTATCTTGGTGGTCTTTATGCCACTGTTTAGTTTTCAGGGTGTTGAAGCTAAATTATTTGAGCCCATGGCTATCAGTATTATGTTGGCCATTATCTCCGCGGTTTTTGTGGCCATCATGGTTGTACCGGCATTAGCCAGTTACTTTTTCAGTCGGGGTATTAAGCCTCGTGAAAATAAACTGCTTAAACCACTAGATAATGGTTATAAAAGACTATTATCGGTGGCGTTACGCAGTAAAAAGGCTGTTATTACCCTGGCCGGTGTGCTGTTTGTCGGCGCTTTGGTGTTAGTGCCTCGTCTCGGCACAGAATTTGCGCCCGAATTGGAAGAAGGCACGATTAATATTCGCGTGACATTAGCCCCCTCCTCTAACCTTGAAACGGCCTTAGAGGTGGCTCCGAAGCTTGAAAAAATCCTGATGTCGTTCCCGGAAACCACCTACGCACTCAGCCGCATTGGACGAGCTGAAGTGGGCGGCGATCCAGAGCCTATCAGCAACATCGAGTTATATGTGGGTCTTAAGCCGCAGTCTGAATGGACAACGGCATCCGATCGCTACGCCTTACAAGAAAAAATGGAGGCAAAACTAGATGCTCACCCAGGCTTGTTGTTTAATTTTTCACAACCTATTGCAACACGGGTTGATGAACTGCTCTCAGGTGTAAAATCGCAGCTAGCCATCAAACTATTTGGACCCGAGCTTGACGTGTTGGCCCGTAAAGGCCAGGAAATAGAAGGTGCCGTCAAGCAAGTTGACGGGGCGGTTGCTGTAGCGATGGAGCAAATAAAAGGTGAAGCACAACTCGTGGTTTCGCCGAAACGCCAACAACTCTCACGCTACGGCTTAAATGTCACCGATGTACTGAGCGTTGTCGACAATGGCTTGGGTGGCGCTTCGGCAGGCCAGATCATTCGCGGTAATGAGCGCTATGATATTTACGTGCGGCTGGCCAAGCAATTCCGCGATACGCCGGAGTCTATTCGTTCGTTACGCCTGTTAACTCCCTCAGGGGCCTGGGTAACCTTAGGCGAAGTCGCCCACGTCGCAATTGAATCAGGACCACCGCAAATCCGTCGTGATGACGTACAGCGTCGCGTTGTGATTCAATCGAACGTTCAGGGTCGTGACATGGGCAGCGTGGTTGCCGATATTCGGAAGGCGATTGACGAGAAGGTGGATTTACCAACCGGTTACTCAGTCGACATTGGTGGCCAGTTCGAAAGTCAACAACGAGCACAGGAGCGCTTGTCCATTGTCGTTCCCATATCGCTGGCACTCATCGCCCTGCTGCTTTATTTTGCTTTCGGCACCATGGGTCAAGCCATGTTGATTTTGGTGAATGTACCGTTGGCAGTCATCGGTGGTATTGTGGCACTCTATGTGTCAGGGCAGTACTTATCGGTGCCCAGCGCCGTGGGTTTCATCACACTGTTTGGTGTGGCGGTACTAAACGGTGTGGTTCTGGTCGAAAGTATAAACCAGAGAATAACCGATGGGCATGCAGTTAATGATGCCGTGTTTGATGGCGCATGGTCGCGACTACGCCCGGTATTAATGACGGCAATAACCTCAGCGTTAGGACTCATTCCCATGCTGTTTGCAACCGGTGCAGGGGCTGAAATTCAACGCCCACTGGCTACCGTCATTGTTGGTGGTTTGGTATCAGCTACTCTGCTGACATTGGTTATCTTACCCGTGCTCTATCCTTGGTTTTCGAAACAAAAAATTAAGGATCTGAGCCGTTAGGGTTCAATAGCATTTAAGGGGGCGGTTATTGTCGCCCCCTTTTATTAAAAGAGGAACGTATTATGGGACATCACCATAACCATGATCACTCAAAGGACATGCCGTCCAACCGATTAGGTTGGGCATTCCTGCTTAACTTTGTTTTTACCATTATTGAGTTCATTGGTGGTTTTCTTACCAACAGTACCGCCATTTTAGCTGATGCCGTTCATGATCTTGGCGATAGCCTGTCGTTAGGTCTCGCGTGGATACTAAATAAACTTGGCAAAAAACAGGCTAACCAACACTTTACCTACGGTTATAAGCGACTCAATCTTGCCGGTGCATTTATTAATGCCGTTGTTTTAATCGCAGGCTCTGCCTGGGTACTTGTGGAAGCGATTCCCAGACTCTGGAACCCTCAAATGCCCATCGCTGATGGCATGATCGCTTTAGCCGTCGTTGGCATTACAGTTAATGGATTTGCCGCTTACAAATTGTCAGAAGGTAAAACGTTAAACGAGCGCGTTATTAACTGGCACTTGCTGGAAGATGTTCTCGGCTGGGTTACTGTACTTATCGTTGGTATTGTTTTGCTGTTTGTGGATTGGCCAATTCTCGATCCGCTACTGTCGATTGGTTTTACTCTATTTATTTTAGTGAATGTGCTGCGCAACCTGTGGGCAACGCTGAAACTCTTCATACAAGCAACTCCGGACAAAGAAACCTACAGACAAGTCGCTGACACTTTGCTGGAGCTACCTCATGTTGCTGACCTACACCATCTGCATTTTTGGTCACTAGATGGCGAGGAGCATGTATTAACCGTTCATTTGGTGTTAACTAAGAACCTTGATATTGAGGCTCGTAGCGACTTAAAACAGCGCATCGATAACGTCCTTGCGCCCTATGCTTTAAGCCATACAACAGTAGAATTAGAAGATCCTGATGAAGCGTGTAGGGACAACTGATAATGAGTGCATTATTTTTATTGAAAACGCTCGGGTTATTTATTGCAACCGCAATTGCCGAAATTGTCGGTTGCTATTTACCCTACCTATGGCTCAAAGAGGGCCATTCCGTTTGGTTGCTCATTCCGGCAGCAATAAGCTTAGCTTTATTTGCTTACTTATTAACACTTCATCCAGCGGAAAGCGGGCGGGTCTACGCAGCTTATGGTGGTATTTACGTGTTAACTGCCATAGTCTGGCTGCGAATTGTCGATAAATCGCCACTATCCAATTTCGACCTGATTGGCACGACGTTTGTGCTAACCGGTATGGGGATTCTTGTGTATGGCTGGCGTTAGCTATAAAGCAATTCAGTTAAAGAACTCCACTCAAAAGTTTTACACAGACTAGCGCACCTTATGTTTGTCCGTCGTAGCGTCCTCAACCCCGTCATTAAGCGAGGCCATCAGTGGACAATAGACATCTCCGTGTCCGGCGCTGCATTTTTGCACCAACTCATTCAGCGCTTGTTCAATTTGCTGTAAGTGCGATATCTTTCGACGAACACTGGTGAGCTTTTGCTCTCCAAGCTCCCGTGCTTCATCGCAATGAGCGCCATCTTGCAGAGTTAATAGCTCACCAATTTCATCCAGACTAAATCCGAGCCATTGAGACGCGCGAATAAAATGAAGCCGAGCAAGCGCTTGTTCGTCGTAATGTCGGATCCCCCCATACGGCTTCTCCGGCTCGCTCATTAGCCCTCGGCGCTGATAATAGCGCACCGTTTCCACGCCCACGCCGGCTGTTTTGGCCAGCGTGCCAATTGTCATTACGTTGCGTTTTTTTAACATAGCTATTGCTTCCGTAGTGAGGTACGGGTCTAAGATTAACACATTAAAGCAAAATGCCCGAAGGAGTTACTCTTATGTCAAATTCAAAATCTGGTCGGGGCTCTCTTCTCGCGGGAGGGATCGCAGCGACTCTGGCATCTGCGTGTTGTCTGGGTCCCCTCATATTACTTGCACTCGGTGTATCCGGGGCCTGGATTGGGAGCCTCACAGCACTTGAGCCTTATCGACCCATTTTTATTGCCATTGCATTGATTGCCATATTCTTTGCCTGGCGTCGAATATACCGGCGTGCTGATGACTGCAACCCTGATAACACCTGCGCAACGCCAAGTGCTCGTAAGAGCTACAAAGTGATGTTTTGGCTCGTTGCGGTGCTTACTTTAACAGCACTGGCGTACCCCTATGCTGTTCCTTTCTTTTACTAGGAGGCAATACACGATGAAAAAAGCAATGATAACAACCATTTTATTTTTACTGTTTAGCATGCCCGCATTGGCGGCTGAGAAAACCGTCACGCTATCAGTACCCGGTATGACATGCGTCACCTGCCCAATTACCGTCAAAGCTGCACTTGGCCAAGTCGCAGGTGTGAGCGCCGTCGATGTCCGTTTTGAAGAGCGGGATGCAACAGTGACATTCGACGACGAAAAAACGTCAGTTAAGGAGCTTACTGAAGCAACGACAAATGCAGGATACCCATCAACACTGAAAGCAACGGCGGCAAAAAATCAGTCATGAAACATCACAATACCTTATAGCTACTGTAAAACTGAAAGACCAAGGAGTAACCGTTATGAGTAGTAACAATTTACACATTGCTGTCATTGGTAGCGGCGGCAGTGCGATGGCTGCGGCACTCAAAGCGACTGAAGGAGGTGCCCGAGTGACGCTCATTGAGAGAGGTACTATTGGCGGAACTTGTGTCAATATTGGCTGTGTCCCGTCTAAAATCATGATCCGAGCGGCTCATATCGCCCAACTGCGGCGAGAAAGCCCTTTTGATAAAGGCTTAAGTACTCATACTCTTAAGGTAAATCGATCAACTCTCCTCGAGCAACAACAGGCTCGGATAGAAGAACTCCGTGAATCCAAATACCAGAGTATTCTTAGAGAGAATTCCGCCATTACCGTTATTAACGGCGAAGCCCGCTTTATAGACGATGAAACTCTTTCCGTATCACTTTGCGATGGCGGTGAGCAAACGGTTCACTTTGACCGTGCTTTTATCGGCACCGGGGCCCGACCCGCACAACCACCCATCCCCGGCTTAGCTGAAACCCCTTACCTTACTTCGACAAGCGCATTAGAGCTAAATGACATTCCTAAGAGCCTCCTTATTATTGGAGCCTCGGTCGTTGCTCTTGAGTTAGCACAAGCCTTCGCGCGTCTCGGTAGTGACGTTACTGTTTTGGCCCGCAGTCGAGTGTTATCCCAAGACGAGCCTGCCATTGGTGAAGCAATAGCGACTGTTTTTGATCGCGAAGGCATCAATGTGCTTGAGCATACAGAAGCCAGCGAAGTGCGTTACGACGGACAACACTTCATTCTCAAAACCAATGCCGGAACATTAAAAGCAGAACAACTGCTCGTGGCCACAGGCCGTACGCCCAATACGGAAAACCTCGATTTAAAAACCATCGGTGTACAAACTGAACGCGGTGCAATAACGATTAACGATCGCATGCAAACCTCTAACTCAAGAGTATATGCGGCAGGCGACTGTACGAATCAGCCGAAGTTTGTCTATGTCGCCGCCGCAGGCGGCAGCCGAGCCGCTATTAACATGACGGGCGGTGATGCGCATCTTGATCTCAGTGCCATGCCCGAGGTTATCTTTACTGATCCACAAGTCGCCACGGTGGGTTTATCAGAAGCTGATGCTAAAACTGGTGGTTACGTCACCGAAAGCCGCACGTTGGGCCTTGAAAATGTCCCACGGGCATTGGTTAACTTCGATACCCAAGGGTTTATAAAAATTGTCGCAGAAAGTGGCAGCGGCCGGCTGCTCGGTGTTCAAGTCGTCGCAGGAGAAGCTGGTGAGTTGATTCAAGCTGCTGTAATGGCGATAAGAGCAGGAATGACAGTCAATGAGTTGGCTGATGAGCTCTTCCCATACCTTACGATGGTAGAAGGCTTAAAGTTATGTGCTCAAACATTCACTAAAGATGTTAAGCAATTATCTTGCTGCGCTGGATGAGATAACCTAGCTTAACTTCACTGGACAGTTACCAATATTTCGGGTTTAGCTGCTGGTTGGTGATAGGTTAAGCTAGTTCAGGGAGAGTGTAAAAATATCTGTGTAAATGGCATTCTTAGCAATATCGAAGAAGGATATCAGAATGCCAATATCAGACAAACTCATCGATCAGCTGCTTGATGGCTGTGACTCACCCGACGACATTTTAGGTGAAGCTGGGCTGCTCAAGCAGCTTACCAAAAAAGTCGCTGAACGCGCTTTAGAAGCCGAGATGCAAGCCCATTTAGGCTACGCCCCAAATGATGCGGCCGGCAATAACAGCGGTAACTCCCGCAACGGTAAAACCAAGAAGGCTGTTCGTAGCACCAACGGTGACGTCGAGCTGGATATTCCCCGTGATCGCAACGGTAGCTTTGAGCCTAAACTGGTTCGCAAAGGTGAACGCCAGCTTAACGGATTCGATGAGCGCATCGTCGCGCTCTATGCCAGAGGCATGACTACCCGGGATATCCAGGCTTACCTTGAAGAAGCCTACGGTGTTGAAGTATCTCCCACATTCATATCTCAGGTTACAAACGAGGTGATGGACGAAGTAAAGGCCTGGCAACATCGACCACTGGCAAAGCTTTACCCGGTCGTTTACCTTGATTGCCTGGTGGTTCGCAGCCGTGACTCTGGCGTTGTTCAAAATAAGTCAGTCTACCTGGCGCTTGGTATTAACACCGACGGTGAAAAAGAGCTCCTTGGCCTGTGGATGGCGCAAACCGAAGGCGCTAAATTCTGGTTATCTGTGATGAACGAGCTTAAAAATCGCGGCGTCGATGATATCTTTATCGCCTGCTGCGATGGCTTGAAGGGCTTCCCCGAAGCCATTGAAGCGGTTTACCCGAAGACTCAGGTACAGCTGTGCATCGTGCATCAAATTCGCCACTCTATGCGTTACGTAAACTGGAAGCAACGCAAGATCATCGCAGCTGACTTAAAGCTAATTTATGGTGCTGCCACCCGCGCTGCAGCAGAGCAGGCGCTGGAAGAGTTCGCTGAAAAGTGGGATGAAGAGCATCCGACCATAAGCCGCTCATGGCGGGCAAACTGGGAACGCTTAAGCGTATTCTTCGAATACCCGGCGGAGATACGTAAGGCTATCTACACCACTAACGCCATCGAATCGCTGAACGCGTCATTGCGTAAAATTACCAAGACTCGCCGGTCGTTCCCGAATGATGAGGCCATCATGAAGGTATTGTACTTAGCCTTGCATCAGGCATCGAAAAAGTGGACGATGCCCATACGCAACTGGAAACCGGCCATGGCGCAATTCGAGATCATGTATCAGGATCGGATTTAACAGTGCAAACAGCCATTTACACAAAATTTTTTACAGTCTCAGTTCAGGAGTGATAATAGTTGTTATAAGCACTTTTTTTCATTCATATTAGCTCTTATTTGTCTCACTTATTTGACAATAAGTTTTCCTAGATACCTTTGCATCTGACAATGAAAATCGTATTCTCCGGTCTTTAATACTGGCAATTCGATCAACTTTAACTTATTGGTCGGTAAAGTATAGCTGATCCCCAGATCAGGAATAAGCAAAGTTTCAGAGCAACAGATTTAAAGGCTTCCAGTTTGACAACAATCTCATTTAGCCGTTTTCATTTGTTTATTATATAACGTTACAATTAGCCAGCCAGTAATCATAGCTCCCAAGGACCACCCGAATAATCCCGTAACAAATCCACTAAAACTCAAATGCCACTCGAAACCAGAGAGTTTTCCGTGAACCATGCCTTCTGTTAAAGCCATCATGCTAGAGGGCATAATAAGCACTAGCAAGCTACAAACTCCCCATAAAACTGCGAAAGTACCGCTACTTGCACACTGCAAGTAGCGGCATTTCCAACGGAGAGCTTAATCTCTACTACATTTCCTTTTTTTCTTCACTCTGATGTTCCATCATCTGCTCCATCATCATTTGCATCATATCCATTCTATGCTCCATCATTTTCATTTTATTCATCATATTCTCTTTGCCCATTTGCTCTGCTTTGTCTCCCTTTTTATGTTCTCCTTTGTTCATGCCTTTATCCATCCCATGGTTCATCATTTGCATTCCCTTCTGCATTGACTTCATGTGTTCTTCCATTAGTTTTTTACGTTTCTTGGGATCGGATTCGCTTTTTATTTTTTCCATAGCTTCGCGCATTTCTTGCATGTGCTCATTCATTGATGTCATTTTTTCATGATGCATCATTCCACTCATTGAACCTGTTTTATCATCACCATGTTTATGCTGTGCATCAGCAAAGACAGGAGAGGCCATTAAAGCTGTGATAGTTAAAGCTGAAAGTACTTTTTTCATTTTATTACCCTCTTGACTATGACCAAATTGTATTGGTCTCATTAATTTTACTTTGTTTCACTATCGTTAAATCTTGGAGCCCACGCTGACGTAGACCTCATATAACGGCGATATTTATTGCCGAATCCTTCAATGCCTTCGATGAAATTGAATTTCATCGAATCTAACGGGAAACTTTTAAAGCTCATATTGTGACCTGGACGTTTTAAGCCATTTAACCGACAACTAGCTTTCCCCGATACATTTGCATCTGGCAATGAAAGTCGTACTCTCCGGGTTCCAGCGCTGGTATTTGAATTTGCTTTAATTTGTTAGAAGGCAACGTTTCACTTATTTCTAGCTTGGGAATGAGCAAAGTTTCAGAACAAGGCGATTGATCCTTCCGCAGGAACTTAAGTTCAACCGGTTTACCTTCAGGTATTTTTATTCTCGAAGGCGAGTAGGTACCGTTTTCGACGGCAATCACCAAATCACCTTCTCCCAGCTTCAGCTGCTGGGGCTTGTAAAGCCAAAACCACCAGACGATCAGCGCGATCAAAGTGATACCAGCAATATTAATGAATAACATGTTTATTCTCCTGAATGCGTCAGTGTTAGAAGGTGCGTTAATGTTTCTTGGCTTTGAAAAAGCGCAACCGATTAGCGTTACTCACTACCGTGAGTGACGAAAAAGCCATGGCTGCACCGGCAATGACAGGGCTTAATAGAATGCCGAGAAACGGGTACAGTACACCTGCGGCAAAAGGTATACCTGCCACGTTGTAAATAAAAGCACCGAATAGATTCTGCTTGATATTGCGCAGAGTAGCCTTACTTACAGCTACTGCATCAGCTAGACCATGTAACGACCCCCGCATCAAAGTAATGTCAGCACTTTCAATGGCTACATCCGTTCCCGTACCGATGGCAAAGCCCACGTTGGCAATAGCCAGCGCTGGCGCATCATTAATACCATCCCCCGTCATGCCAACTACTTCGCCTTCCATTTGAAGTTCCTGAACTTTTTTTGACTTTTCTTCCGGCAGAACTTCAGCAAAAAACTCTTTAACTCCCACTTTTTCAGCAACTGCTTTTGCAGTCGCACGATTATCACCAGTAAGCATCACTACCCGCACACCATTATCTTTCAAACGCTTGATGGCAGCGACAGAGTCGTCTTTTATGGGATCTGCAACGGCGATAATTGCAGCCAATTCATTATTAACAGCAAAGTACATTGGTGTCTTAGCTTCAGCTGCTAATTCTTGGGCTTTTTCAATAAAGTTACCGAGCTCAATTTGACGTTCACGTAACAGTTTTTCATTACCAAAAAGGAGGGACTTCCCGTCTACTTCAGCCTCCACGCCATGGCCAGCAATCGCATTGAAGTTTGAGACTTTAGTTGTTTCAATTCCTCTTTCCCGAGCTGATTCAACTATCGCCTGTGCCAGCGGATGTTCAGAGCCAGACTCAAGTGTGGCTGCAAGTTGCAGTACTGTTTGCTCATCGTACTCACTGGCTACTAATACATCGGTTACTTTGGGAGAGCCAAGTGTGATGGTGCCCGTTTTATCAAGGATCATAGCCGACACTTTCGAAGCAGTTTGCAATGCTTCGCCATTGCGAATCAGCACACCTGCCTCTGCGGCTTTTCCTACACCCACCATTACCGACATAGGCGTCGCCAGGCCTAATGCGCAAGGGCAAGCAATAATCAAGACAGTGGTCGCTGATACCACAGCAAAGGCCAGTGCCGGCTCAGGCCCAAAGTTAAGCCAAGCTAGAGCACTGATAACAGCGATAATCATAACGACTGGCACAAAGTAAGCTGAAATAATATCGGCAAGACGACCGATTGGGGGCTTAGAGTTTTGCGCCCGTTTCACCATGTTAATAATTTGAGCAAGTGCTGTATCTTTTCCGACTCTTGTCGCTTGAAACAAAAAGGAACCACTTTTATTTATCGTGCCCGCCACAACGTCATCACCAACTGATTTTTCCACGGGCATGGGTTCACCCGTTAGCATAGATTCATCAACGGTGGTACTTCCCTCTATAACTTTTCCATCAACAGGGATTTTTTCTCCGGGACGAACACGTACTACGTCCTCCTCGAGTACGTCTTCGATAGCGATATCCAATTGTTTATCGTCACGAATCACCCTTGCGGTTTTCGCCTGCAAACCAATGAGACGTTTTATGGCTTCGGACGTGCGCCCACGAGCTTTCAGTTCAAGTGCCAGCCCCAAATTGATCAAACCGATAATCATTGCGGTCGCTTCAAAGTATACGTGACGCGCCATTTCCGGAACCAGGTGCGGAACCAATACAACCACCATGGAATACAACCAGGCGGTACCAGTACCAAGTGCGATCAGCGTATCCATATTAGCGGAATGATTTTTCAAAGATTGCCAGGCACCGACGAAGAAGTGTTTGCCCGAAAAGTAAAGTACACCTAACGTTAGAATACCTACGACTAACCATGTCACACGCTCTGTGGCAGTGGTCACCGTCATTTCACCAACAAAAAGGCTATAAATCATGAGAGGTACACCTAACGACAGCGCAACGGTCATCTCCCGCATCAGCCGCTTGTAATAAGCCCAGTCGGCTTGCTCTTTTTCTGCCAACGCATCACCGTCACTTTCGGACGTGGCTACTTTAGCGCTATACCCCGCCCTCTCTACTGCTTTCACTAAAGCGCTCGGATTTGCTGTTCCAGTCACACTGACCGTTCGCTGGGCAAAGTTCATCTCTGCATTTTCCACGCCGGATACAGACTTTAATGCATTTTCGATTTTGCCAACACAACTCGCGCAACCGGCTCCCTCGATAATGAGTTCCTCAATGGAACGACTACGAACGTCCTCAGTTTTTACACCCATACCAGTGCTCCTTATTGACGGGAAAAAAGCCAAGCAACAGCTATTTCCCGTAAAGTACCAACGATAAAACCGTCACTCACTACATATCCGAAAATCGATTCGCAGTTTGCACCATTCGTTTTATTTCATTTTCTTCAACGCTCTTTACCGTTTCTAACAGCTCTTTTGCGCTGTCTATATCAACACGGGAATATAGGTGTTCATACAACTCAATGACTTGCTCATGATGGTTTACAATGTTCTCCATAATGTGATCAGTATCTAACTCTTTAAAAGGCGAATCACAGTGTCCATGCTCAACGATGGGATGTTTCCCAATATAGTCATAACACCAAGTGTCTAATGCATTTCGGTTTGCTGTACTCAAAAAACCTTCGACCATTCGCTCTAAGCTAGCCTCATGACCCGACACGTAGTTTAGAATCATCCGAGCTCGTTCATCTTGGTTTTGTTTAGAGCAGTGAGTAACACACTCCTTCAGGTTTTTGTGGAAATCAACGGTCCAACTCAGCACATCTTTGATTGTTTCTATTTGCATTTTTTACTCCTTACCTATAATTAATCGTTACTTTCGTTTGCTTTTGGTACGTGGCGGGCTTCTGTGGCAACTCCACAGTGTATGCTCTGCATTATCTTTAATATTTTGATCAATAAATTTGTAGTATTCCTCTTTCAAGTGAGTCCACCAGCCACTATTTATTTCAACACCAAATATTCCGAGCTTTTCCTCTATCATAGTCAGATCGACTTTAGAGGCATCATAAGCGACCGATAACAAGTTCTGGTCAGAGTCGTAGGCAACGCTATCAAGACCAACCAAGCGATCGATTTCGTTAATCGCTTCGCGAACTTTTTTCACACTCTCAGTGTTTAGCTTTAACGTGCGATTGACTAAGTTAATTTCCCGCACTCCGGCTCTATGATCGTTATTTGACATCAATACTGTCCTGTTAATTAAAACTACCAATACGTTTCAGGCAACATTTGCTCGGTGTTAACTTTGTAACGAAAGCTCTTTATTAGTGGCTGCTCGTTTATCGTGAACCCAGAACAATTCATCGATTGGCGAGATAGAAACTAATCCCTCGTTAGATACCCCAGTATGGGCCGCTTCAACTACCAAGAGGGCAACATCACGCGCATCATCACTGTTCACATAAACTTCAAGCTGTACGTGATCAACTAAGTGATCATCGTTATAGCTATCGAAGTAGTAACCCCGTCCTCGCACAGGAAACAGCGTAAAGCCGCTAACGCCACGGCCGATGAGAGCCTCTTCCACTGAGTCTTGTCGAAGTTGATCAAAAATAGCGGTAATTTTAGATAGGTTCATATCCCCCCCTAAAAGCCCTAAAGCATATAGCTTATGGACTGTGTTTAGCCTAGTTACTTAAATTTCGAGAAAATCTAGAGTTGTAATTTAGTAGTGCTATTTCGGAGGGTAGTAAATATCGAAGAGTATTTGCTTCACATCACCTTTATAAGACAAGGGATGTGGCAAGTTGCTAGGAGAGTTTATCGAGGTGTCGAATTGAATAAATACTAGAGGTGAGTTCGCAGAGTTACACTCTTCATCCATAGAGCATTTATCAGCTACGCAGCAATAACAGTCGTCAATGATAGATTGCTCACTTTCATCGCAATGAAAGTTATCTTTGCTTTCGTTGCTAACATCCATATGGCTAACACTTTTTTCGTGCTGTACATTGGAAGCATTGTTATAAGCAGGAGCGGCTGGGAAGGATAGCTGTATCACTATTCCTAACATAAGCACAACTAAAAATTTTGCTTGAAACATATGTGCGCTCCTATTGCCATACTATAAATTAGCATACTACCCCCTGCACATCATTGATCGAGATCAAAGGTGTGCAGGTGATATTCACAGAGTAAGGTATCATCTAACCTTAACGTCTTTCTTTCGCCACAAGTAGTAAACAGCAGGTAATACGAGCAAGGTTAAGATAACAGCGCTGATCATTCCTCCAACCATTGGCGCCGCTATTCTACTAACCACCTCAGCCCCAGTCCCTGTACTAAACATTATAGGCAATAAACCAGCAATTGTAGAAACGGCCGTCATCATGACGGGGCGAACACGAAGTCCAGCCCCTTCCATTACGGCAAGAGAGAGACCGTCTTTCGTTAATGCTTTACCATGCTCTAACTGACTTTTTTCATATTCATTATAGGACTGGTTTAGGTAAGTCAGCATTAATATCCCTATTTCTACGGTAACCCCCGCTAGTGCTATAAAGCCAACCGCTACAGCAACTGAGAAGTTATAATCTAAAAGATACATCAGCCAAATTGAACCGACCAACGCAAGGGGTAAGGTTCCCAATATGATAGCGATTTCCGTAGCATTTCGAAAATTCATGTACAAAAGAACGATAATAATCGCGAGCGTTAACGGAATCACGTAAGTCAGTTTTTCCTTTGCCCTTTCCATATATTCGTACTGCCCGGACCAGGTAACTGAATACCCTGCTGGCAACTCGAGTTCTTGTTCTACAACCTTCATTGCTTTTTCAACATAAGTGCCGACATCAACTCCCTCAATGTCGACAAAAGTCCAGCCATTAAGTCTTGCGTTTTCGCTTTTAATTGCCGGCGGTCCAAGTTCAACGTAGACATCAGCCACATCCGCCAAACTAATACGCTGCCCGTTTGGCGTAACTAAAGGTAGCTTCTTTAATTCTTCCGGCGAATCACGGTAATCTTGAGGGTAGCGCAAGTTTATTGGGTAACGTTCAAGCCCTTCAATGGTCTCTGAAACATTCATTCCACCAATAGCCGTGGCAACGACCTGCTGCACATCCTCAATGTTCAAGCCATAACGTGCAGCCTGCTCTCTTTCTATGTCAACTTTGACATAGCGTCCACCTGCCACTCGCTCTGAATAAACAGAAGCCGTACCATCGACATCATCAAGTATTGCTTCAAGCTGCTGCCCTATCGTCTGAATTTCATTAAGATCGGCTCCGGCAACTTTTATACCTACCGGCGTTTTGATACCTGTCGATAGCATATCAATGCGAGTTTTAATGGGGTAAACCCACGCATTGGTCAGCCCCGGAAACTTTACAAGCGCATCCAGTTCTTTTTTCAACTTCTCAGTGGTCATACCGTCTCTCCACTGATCTTTCGGTTTCAGTTGAATAAAGGTTTCAATCATCGTTAGGGGTGCCGGATCAGTGGCGGTATCCGCTCGACCAATTTTGCCAAAAACCGTCTTCACTTCCGGTACCGTTTTTATGAGCTTGTCGGTTTGCTGCAACAGCTCCCTTGCTTTACCAATTGATAATCCGGGATAGGTAGTGGGCATATACATCAAATCGCCCTCATCCAAATCTGGAATAAATTCACTACCAATTTTGTCAATCGGCCAGACACCAACGGCCAGGATAACAAGCGCTCCGACAACTGCTGTCTTGGGGTATTTCAAAATGCCTTTTAAAAGCGGTTTATACCCGGCGATCAATAACCGGTTAAGCGGGTTTTTCCCCTCAGGTGTTACCTTTCCTCTGATAAAATATCCCATCAACACGGGGATAACGGTAACCGCTAAGGCTGCACTGGCTGCCATTGCGTAAGTTTTCGTGAAAGCAAGCGGAGAAAACATCCGCCCTTCCTGGGCTTCTAAGGTAAATACCGGCATAAAGCTGACGGTAATAATGAGCAAGCTAAAGAAAAGAGCAGGGCCCACCTCTGAAGCAGAGGCGGCAACCACCCGCCAGCGGTTCTCTGCTGTCAGTGGCGTTTTTTCCATATGCTTATGCATATTTTCAATCATGACGATGGCACCATCGAGCATAGCGCCAATAGCGATTGCGATCCCTCCAAGTGACATAATATTCGCGTTAATTCCTTGCCAATACATGACAATAAACGCGGTTAAAATACCCAAAGGCAAGCTGATAACGGCAACCAGCGAGGAGCGGACATGGAAGAGAAATATCACACAGATAAACGCGACAATAGCGAGTTCTTCTATTAAACTTTTCCAGAGACTTTCCACGGCATCCGAGATAAGCCCCGAACGATCATAGACAGTGACTATATCGACACCTTCTGGTAGCCCAGACTTTAATTCTTCCAACTTTTGTTTAACGCCATCAATCGTTTTTTGGGCATTTTCTCCGAAACGCATTACCACAATACCACCCACGGCTTCTCCCTCACCGTTGAGTTCGGCGATACCGCGTCTCATTTGGGGGCCCACACCCACATCAGCAACGTCTTTAAGCAATAATGGCGTGCCATTTTCATCAACGCCAAGCGGGATACTCTCTAAGTCTGACACACTATCAATATAGCCTGAGGCCCGGACCATATACTCAGCTTCCGCCATTTCAACCACCGACGCCCCCACTTCCTGATTGCCTCGCTGGATAGCATTTTGTATGTGAGCAAGAGGAATATCGAATGCGCGCAGCTTCTCCGGATCCACTTTCACCTGGTACTGCTTTACCATCCCGCCCAGGGCGGCAACTTCTGAAACCCCCTCGACCGTTTGCAGTTCATACTTTAAAAACCAATCCTGCATACTGCGTAACTCACTCAAATTGTGGTTACCCGTGCGATCAACCAAGGCATACAAATACACCCAACCAACCCCTGTTGCATCAGGGCCTAATTGCGGTCTTGCATTAGAAGGCAGTGTCGGAGCAACCTGAGACAAGTATTCCAGTACTCGCGAACGCGCCCAGTAAGCGTCTGTATCTTCGTCAAAAATGACATACACATAGGAGTCGCCGAAAAACGAATATCCACGAACGGTTTTAGCGCCGGGGACAGACAGCATAGCGGTTGTTAATGGATAGGTTACTTGATCTTCTACCACCTGCGGCGCTTGACCCGGATAGCTGGTTTTAATGATCACCTGGACATCCGACAAGTCCGGCAGTGCGTCTACGGGCGTATTCTTGACCGCAAAAGCACCAACACCCACGAGGATTAATGTCGCCAAAAGAACGAAAAAACGGTTACTCACTGACCATCGAATGATTGACTTAATCATGGTTATGCTCCTGCTCTGTCACTTGTTTTTGCTCAGGAATATGAATCGATGTGAGCTGGTACTGTTGCTTCCCGACTTGCGTTATTTCCGCATGCAAGGATAACCCCGTGCTAAGCTGAGAAAGTTCAACATCCGAAGCAACATCGAAGTCCATCGTCATTGCAGGCCAGTCCCATTCAGAAATCTCACCGTGCTCCAGCGTAACCATCGAGTGCTGAGGCATAACATTTTTAACGGTTGCTTCAACCCAGACAGCTTGAGCTGCTGCGTCACTTGACATACTGTCGTGGCTCTCGCTATCAGTGTTAGAGTCGTGGTTCATACGTTTAAAGTCGGAAGACTTACTGGACTCAGAGTCAATTAAGAACTGAGCCGATGTAACAATTTCATCACCTGCCATAAGACCCGATAAAATCTCAACTCGCGAGCTACCTAACCGCCCAACGTCAACATTAACTGATTTAAATTTCCCATCACCCAGTGCCAGGACAACTCGGTTCGAATCACCCATTCGGATAAGCGCTTCTTTAGGGATGATTAAGTTTTTGTCGCCTAAACCAGCCTTAATGTTAAGATTCGCAAACATGCCCGGTTTTAAAAAACCATCCGGGTTGTCGAAGTGAATTCGAACTTGTCCCGTCCGAGTTTTAGGGTTAAGTGACGGATAGACATAATCAACCTTTCCTTGCCACTCTTTACCTGGAGCATACTCAAGGTTCATTTGAACGTCATTGCCTACCTCAACCTGGTTCAATTGCCGCTCAAAGACTTCTGCAATAACCCAAATTTTATCCAGTTGAGCAATGGTCATTAAATTCATACTCGGCGTTACAAACGCACCTTCACGCACAGTCAGTCTATCCAATACCCCGGACTGCTTTGCTTTTACCGTGATTGTTTTCTGAATTTTACGAGTTTCTTTTAACTTCTTAATCTCAGATTCAGAGACTTGCAGAGCTCTTAAGCGTTCTTCAGCGGCATCAATTAGCACCTGATTACCTCTTTGCGAGGCCAATACAAGCTCCTCTTGCGCATTAACCATTTCAGGAGAGTAAATACTGTATAAAGGCTCGCCGGCTTTAACCGAGTTACCAACCGCTTTTACGAAAAGCTTCTCAATCCAGCCTTCAACACGAGGACTTACTGTTAATACTCGGTCCTCATCAAACTGAACATAGCCAACTGTTTCGATATCTAGGTTGAGTCTCGAGGACGTGACGGTTGCAGTTGTAACCCCAAGGTTATTAATAACGTCGGGATCAATTCTCACCGTACCAGGTGAACTCTCTTCTGCATCATCGCCATAGTAAGGAATAAGGTCCATCCCCATTGGAGACTTTCCTGGTTTGTCTCGACGATAATTGGGATCCATCGGAGCCACCCAATATAACGGCTCTTTTTCTGCATTGCCCGATGAACGATCAGACACTTCAGTCGATTGCATTACATAGCCAATAGTGCCAGCGCCAACTGCAAAGCCTACAGCTAAACTTATAAGAGATTTGGTGACTGTTTTCATTTTACACTCCTGAAAGTAATAAGTAGTTTGCTTCGGCAATCAATTTTTGGCGGTTGATGGCGATTGCTAATGCATCAATTTTTGCGTCGATTTCCGCAATCTGTGACCGTACCGCCTCGGCAAAGTCGCCATCATCATTGTTGTAGGCAGTCAATGCGGCTTCAGACTGGGCGGACATTTGTGGAAGTAGCTCTTCGTGATATAGGGCAGCACGTTCATTCAAACGGTTCAGTTGTAAAAACGTACTGCGTAAATTGGCTATTAACTGCCTGGCAACCAATAACTTCTCAGTTTTTTTTGCTTCCGTTTTAAACTTTGCTGAGCGTACCTGCTTATCCTGTTTGTTATCAGTAAATAAAGGGACATCGAACGTAACCCCGACTGACAGCAAGTCGGCACGGTCATTGCCGCTTGGATCGTCGTTTCTATGGCCATATTTCAGATTGGCTGACCATTGCGGTTTATAACCTTGCTGAGCGAGCTCGACAGACGTCTCCGACGCCAAAATGTCTTGATCGGTCGCTTGCAAAACCGGGTGTTCTTTTATCAATTCGTACAAGGCTTGATTCGGTATTGTCGAAGGTGATAGCAATGTCTTCTTCAGCGTAAGACTCGGAAGGTCATCCGGTAACGTTGATTTCGCTATAACACCTATCCATTCCGACAATTCGCTTTGAAGTTGCTCCTCTTTTTGTCGCAGTGACGTCAACCTATCATCCAGGCGTGTAAGCTCAAGTTGGGCTCTAATAACATCTTGCTGCCGTGCTTTTCCCTCGGTACTGGTATAACTTGCCTTGGCGGTCGACACTAACTGTTCAAAAAGCGCTCTATCCGATTCAATCAAGCGAATACTTTGCTGAAAGAAAAAAACATCTAACCACAACTTCGTGACCGTTGTTTTGACCTTTGCAATACGATCCGCTCTCAAAAACGGTTGTTTTTGAGCTAATTGGTTTTTCTGCTTACGAGACAACGATAATGTGTCTCCTCTGGGAAATGCTTGTGAAACACCGACGACTAACTGGGTCATTCCTTCCTGTCTTGAACTAAAACTGTCAACCGGGAAACTGGCAGCCGTGAGCGATATTTGAGGGTCAGGCAAACTGGAAGAGGCTATTGCTTCACTCGCGAATGCTTCTTGGGTTTGCTTACTTGCCGTTAACCAAGGATCTTCTTGTACAGCGATACTCACTGCTTCTTGCAAATTCAAAAGCGGCTCTTGTGCATTAACGACATTTGGCACCACTACAGTCAGAACACTTAAATAAGCCATTCTTCTTAAAAGTTTCATATTGTTACTCTCAAAAACTGTGAATTTTTAAATTAAACACAGACCAAGTTATGAGTCGGACCGTAACGAGGACGACGAACGACGTCGTAACGACAATGACCGAACCAAAGCTTATAGCTGTGCTTTTACCTGGACGATAAACGCGCCAGGAGCGAGAAATTTAGTACTTTTTAAGAGTAGATTGGGGGCCGAAATAGCGAGAGAGAGTGCTTTTCTTTAATATTCGTATCTAAGAATGAGGAAGCGTTAAAAACCAGCTTCTCAATAGGCGGAACCGTCGATTGCTCAGAATAAACGACAGTAATCGACGGGCTGTAACAATGTCGCATCATTGAATCAGAGCAACAATTATCGGTAAGAGAGTGCGACACTTCGCAATCAGCAAGATCACAAACCTGCTCAGTAGAATCGTGCATACAGGCCTCTTCCGTACTGATAGTTTGTGAAAATGACATTGTTGTTACTGCCAATAGCAATAGAGCAATGATTAAACGATACATGCGAAGTTCTGCTGTAAAAACATGCTTGAATTGTATATCTTTTGCTGATAAGGATCAATCAATTAAAAGAGATACTCATAGCGAGGTAGTCAATCCAGGTGGCGATACGACTACTATATCACCACCCAGATTTACGACTAACTTAGGCGATTTTAAAGTCTAAATACCAAAGTCATCGAACTTTATGCGTTCTCGCGGAACACCAAAGTCAGCAAGAGACTTTAACGTTGCTTCTAGCATCGGCGGAGGACCACACACGTAAATATCTAATGTTTCTTTGTTTTTGCCGGCCAACCACTTCATTGCGGTTTCGTGCACAAAACCAGTTGGTCCAGTCCAGTCATCCGACTTGGCGCTCTCAGAAAGAACAGGTATATAAGTTAACCGCTCTTCTCTTTCAAACTCGTTTCTATAACAGAGTTCCTTTTCATATCGAGCACCGTAAAAGAATATGCAACGACGAGGAGAATCTGCTGCTAATTCACTTTGTATTAACGCTCTTAACGGTGCAACACCTGCGCCGCCTCCAATAAAGACTTGCGTGTGACTATTTTGTTTCGTCAGCTGAAAGTCACCAAATG
Source organism: Idiomarina sp. D18 (assembly GCF_057748155.1). NCBI lineage: Bacteria > Pseudomonadati > Pseudomonadota > Gammaproteobacteria > Alteromonadales > Idiomarinaceae > Idiomarina > Idiomarina sp. D18. Next base: position 264,717 of record NZ_CM173240.1, on the reverse strand, counting down.
GTCCTACAGCATCGACACGCGCACCAGCCTCCAGATTACATAGGTAGTTTGAGCCGATACCCGGGGGAATCCCTTCACTTGGCGATGGCAGCTGCCTTATGTTAAATACAAACTGAGTCGGGTGAGGCCGCGTAGCAACCGAGTAATGCCGTGACAATATTTCGTTTATATGTGGAATACGGAACTGCATAAATTGCCCGGCTTCATAACTAACGGGATCTGAACTTACAAAAGTAAGCTCCATAATGGATGGAGTGAGTTGCCGCTTTGAATCAAGTGTTAAAGCAATATCATCGACTCCGGCATTATGCAGCTTAACGTCATAGTCGGGTGATGTTCTGTGCTGACACGATAAGCGCGTCCCCGCTTCTAATTCAGTAGCGCTCAATAACGCTTTTTCAGCGGCTGTCGGACTCGGTATGCTGTTGCCTTGTAGTGTCACTTTACATAATCCACAAGTACCGCCACCGCCACAACTACTCGCAATTGGTTGCCCTTTCTGCTGAAAATATTCTAGCCACGTTCTCTTACGGTTCGGATTAAAGTCACCGTTAGTAATATTTCGGCCTAAGAGAATTAAGCCCGATAACGAAAACCAAAGAGCGAATAACCCGGCACTCCAAATCAATAAATGATTAAAGCTTCGGCCACCAGTGTAATCCATAAAATGCAGACGAAATGCCCAGTCAGCTATTGTCCATGGTGTATTGCGATGCTCCACTACCTGAGATGAGGCTTCATCGATGTATATCCGAGTATTAAGATCATCCTCGATATCAATGCGGAATCCTGAGGCATTCCAGCCATTCACTTCATCGCTTCCCTTGACTCTTTCAACCCTTTCAACCTGGCCCGGTCCATTGTAGCTATTCAGCGCTAGCTGAGTCGCCAAAGCTTGGTCCGTAGACCACCGTTCACCGGTATCTGCGTTGAAGTAAAGCAAACGTCCATCTGGCAGAGACACCTGATACTGACCTACCCCGGCAACACTGACCAGTTCAATGGAGTGAGCTAAGGGGAATCGTTGATGCATTTCAGTAACATCGATTTGAGGCGCTATTTTTTTAAGTGGGGGTTCAGAGTTTTTTGAGACCATATATTGGTGGCCTGACATTCCGTGATGTCCGGTTAAGCTAAAAAATAACCCACTCACTAGCCACAAAGCGACTTGAATCACTAAAACCAAACTCACCCAACGATGAAGCCATTGCATAAACCTTATCATTGAGCACCCCCAGTCGATTTTCTCTTAAACGTAATCGTATAAAAAAGCAGGACAGTGCCCGTTATCATTAAAATAAACGTACCGATAATAAAGCCCTTTAACCACCAGGTCTCGATATCCACACGCTCGTCGTAGTCCATTATGTGTAACATCCAGGCGATATCAAACCCCCGCCAAAACGTATGTCGCTTTACCAAAAGCTCCCCGGTCGTTTCAGATAAATACAGACTGGTATTACCGAAATCGTCATAATTTACCTGCCAAATCGGTAACAAAGCACCACTCACTTCTGTTGGTGGGTTATCAGTCATGTAAACGACCGATTCAATAGCGTCGGGATCCTTCGTGTAATATTGATTCGCTAACTCTTTAATGTGTTGTTCGGTTATATCAATACGCTGCAGCGACTCCGCATTAACTAAAAACGCTCCCTCGTTACTCTCTATTTTATACACCGGCTGTAACTTCTGATTCAGCCATACGCTTTTTAACGACGTTTTTCGTGTTTCTGGATAGCGGCTCAACAGGTCATTTAAGCTTGATATTTCAACACCTTTCGGTATTGGCTGGCTTATATCCTGAACTAAGTGATCACCATGAATATAATCCAAATCGAAGAACACCATGTAAGCGCCACTGATTGTCCAAATAACCATTTGCAGGCCAAAAATCAAAGATAGCCAACGATGCCAAACTCGCCAGCTACTGGAGCGTTTCTTTTGAGTCATACCCTACCTCAAATTTAATAAAAAAAGCTGCCGCTCCCAGGGAAAAGCGACAGCCAGTCTAGTCTTTAAAAGCTGTAACGTACCTTCAGATATAACTGACGGCCTAACAAGTCATATGTCATAGTGTCAGTATTGGCGTCCGTCCAACTTTGAATATAAGGCGGTTCTTTGTCAAAAAGGTTATTAACACCGCCAGTCACGCTCAGTTTTGAATTTACGAAATAAGTTCCCTGCACGTTATGATAGAAAACACTGGGTGCTCGGGCTCCAATATCTCCCGGAGCAGCATTAATGTCATCGGCAGGTCCAATGTACTGGACGGAGTAATGTACACGCCAGTCCTGTTTCATAAAGGTTCCCGAAGCGTTTGAACGCCAATGCGTATAACTCCCTCTACCGCCAGTAATATATCCGGCATACTCAATTTCATCCGCACCAACGAAAGGCGCAAATGTATACTCATTTAGGTAACTGACATTCCAACTGAAGTCACTTTTCCAACCCAGCAGCTCGGTGTTATAAAACAAAGCCGTATCAATACCCGACACATTTTCAGTTGCGGCATTGGTGGGTTGAGCAGACAAAAAGTTAATATCGCCAGTTAAAGAATCTCTCGTGAAATGCTCCGGACTGCAAAATGGGTGCGATAGATTTTCTGAGTTATAGCAGACAGACAGCTTCGTTGAACCGGGAATTCTTTGGATAGCATTCTCAATATCAATATCGTAGTAATCAACCGTCAATTGTAAATTGTCCGCCGAGCCGATATCCCATACGAAACCAGCAGTGAAAGTATCTGCGTCTTCCGGTTTTAAATCTGGGTTCCCACCAACAGTGGTAAGCACTGTTGCACCAAATTGTTCATACCCTGCAGGAACGCCGTCTGCTTGACAGTTTGCCGCCACAGTTGGGTTAGCGCCGGCTTGATCCCATCCGTCACACGGGTCCGTTGTTGTCAGATTTCCTTCAGCAACACCACCGAAGAGTTCAGGTATGTTTGGAATACGAAAAGCAGTTGACTGAGTCGCCCGCACTTTCAAAGCATCCGATACACGCCAGTGAACGCTCGCTTTATAATTTCCATCACTACCAAAGGTGTCATAATCACTGTAACGATACGCTAAATCTAAATTCAACGACTGAATCAGTGGTAAGTCCGCCAGCAACGGTAAAGAAGTCTCAGCGTAAACTTCATCAACTGTATAGCTCCCTTCTATCGGGTCCGCCTGATTGGTATTCATAATGCCAGCAACAATTGATGAATCCGGGTTTCGCCAACCTTTCTCTTTACGATGTTCAACACCAAAAGCGACTGGCACCCATCCAGCAGGCATTTCAAATAAGTCGCCTGAAATGTTTGCGGTCAATGAACGTTGTTCATTCCCCCCATTATCAGTCGTGCGAAACATGATGTAATCCAATGCCTCTTGAGACAGATCCCCATAACCCAACAAGTCGATACAGGGAATGCCATTGGAGCCGCATGTATTAGGGTCTAGGCCCGCAGATAGACGCTGCATATTGACGATATTGGTCATACCGTCAATGGCTGTATTACGGCCATAGTTATAAGCAACTTCCCAGTTCCAACCTGAGCCAATAACACCATTCATGCCGACGACCGTTCTGAACGTATTAACATCTTGAAAGAACGTTCTTGGTCCACCTTCTAATAAGCGACGACCTTCAAGTCGAATTGTTTCGCCCGTTGGGTTTGTTGGGTGGCTGGCATCAAACTCAATACCTCTTAATGTTCCCGGCGTTGCTAATTGATCGGAGGTTCGGTTGTTGTATAAAACTTCAGCAAAAACCGCCGCATCCGAAGACAGTTGATAATCCCCGAAAGCAGAGAAATTCCAGTTTGTAATTGGGTTAACCGAATTTAAATAAGGAAAAAATGCAAAGTTATGTTCCTCAGCGCTGTAGGGCTCATAAAAATCACCGTTACCATCAGCATCTTGACTGAAATTAATACGATCACCAGCATTTGGACCCGTCAATATGGTTGCCCTACCCCCAATGGTACTTGAACTTCCAAAGCAATCCAGTTGGCCTGGCGTTAATTCACCCAAAGCACAACCCGCTTGATCAGCCATATTAACTTCGTCTGAAGAACGATAGCCTAATGTCGCCATTACGCGACCTTTATCATTGCTGGCGCCAAATATCATATTAACTTTGCGATCTTGACCCTCACCATCATCTGTCGAGCCTAAGCGCCCTTCGATAGTAAAGCCATCGTAACTTTTACGGGTGATAATATTCACCACGCCCGCAACGGCGTCCGCACCGTAAATCGCTGAAGCGCCATCTTTAAGAACCTCGATGCGCTGGATCATTTCAACCGGTATCATATTTAAGTCAACAGAGCTGTTTGCGCCAGTACCGCCGTTAACAACACGACGGCCATTCAGCAGTACAAGCGTTCGGTTAATGCCCAGCCCACGCAAATTAACTTGAGCGGTGCCATAGCCGTTACCTGTCCAGTAGGCATTACTCTGGCTGCCAGCAAAACCAGCAGAGGCTGACATTCTCTGTAAAATCATTTCTACCGAGGTCATTCCCGATACTTCTATATCTTCCGCCGTGAAAACCTGAACAGGAGCAGCACTTTCTGCTTCTATTCGCTGAATTCGCGAACCAGTCACCGTGATTTTCTCAACGTCTTCGGCTTGAGTATTATCAGATCCTGACTGTGCCCAAACTGTTGTTGTATTAAAAAGTGCCGCAGATACACCTATAGCGACAGCAGACTTAAGTAACTTTTGCATTTTGTCACCTCGATTAGATTATAATTATTTTACTTTCCGATTAGACTTCGTACTGCTATCTAAGTTGTTTATACAACTCTCAGAATAGAAACCTCAGAATTTTAGTCAAGCTAAAAACGATTAAAGTTGTATAAAAAAACCTTTAACAGCAAAGCCTATAGCAGTTGTATATTCAACTTAGAGTTATCCTCATGTATCAATAATCTTTTAAAATAAGCTCTTCAAGATGACTAGAAAAGCTATAAAAAAAGTTGTCCACTTTTTTCAAAATAAAAATAATTTTTCATTTTTAATGAATTTTTACCCTCTTCTGATTATTGATGCTTTTAATCTTTTGCCGACTATAATGCGTACATGAATACATAAGTTTTACGTAAGGAACTTGGCTATGAGTCAATCAATTAAAAAAGCCACGCTTTACAGAATGTCGACACCTGACCACCAATGCCCTTTCGGTTTAAAAACCCGGCACTTACTTAAAGCCAACGGTTACGATGTGGACGACAACCTACTGGAAAGCCGCGAGGAAACCGACATATTCAAGGAAAAACACAACGTCGATACCACTCCACAAGTGTTTATTGGTGATGAACGCATCGGTGGGTACGAAGAGGTTCGAGCCTTTCTTGGAAAACCTCTTCCTGACCCTGACGCAACCAGTTACCGACCCGTTATTGCATTATTTATTATGACAGCGCTCCTCTCCGTAGCCACGTCGTGGTTGTCTTTTGGTCGCGCATTTACCGGACAAACCATCGAGTGGTTCATCAGTTTCTCGATGGTGGTTCTGGCCTTGCTCAAACTCCAGGACGTAGAGAAATTCTCTACCATGTTTCTCAACTACGATCTTCTCGCCAAAAAATGGGTGCCTTATGGCCGTGTTTACCCCTACGCCGAAGGCTTGGCGGGTCTGTTAATGGCAGCGGAATTTGCTCATGTCATTTCCATCCCTATTGCGTTATTCATAGGCATCGTGGGTTCTGTCTCCGTTTTTAAAGCCGTTTATGTCGACAAACGTGAGCTAAAATGTGCCTGTGTCGGTGGCTCAAGTAATGTGCCGTTAGGCTTCATTTCGCTCACTGAAAACCTCATGATGGTCGCTATGGCTATCTGGATGTTTTTTACAATGAACTAGAAAAGGAGCGCTATGCGCTCTTTTTCTTAACGCTTTTTACGTAAAAACAAAATCTCACCAGCGGCAATCAATGCCATACCGATAAGAGACGCCCAAATAACCTGCGGATCGCTTGTCCATTTCACCCATATAAAAGCGGCTAAAACGATGACATCTAGCGTGATTGCGCTGACAAGTATGTAAATATTGGCATTCACTTTTTGTCTAAGATGTCTCAATACCCCCCAGTGGATCGCAATGTCCATAACGATATAAAAAATAGCACCAAGCGAAGCGATTCGGCTCAAATCGAAAAAAGCAGCTAAGACCATAGCCATCACGATAGTGTAAACCAGTGTGTGCTTCTGAATGGAACCTGGCATCCCAAAATGACTGTGTGGCACAAGTTTCATATTGGTCAACATAGCCAACATTCTCGAGACGGCAAACGCGCTCGCGATCACACCGGATACCGTTGCGACAATTGCAAAAGCGACCGTTACCCAAAGTCCAGTCTCGCCATAGACGGGTCTGGCAGCTTCAGCAAGCGCATAATCTTTCGCTTTCACAATCTCATCTATGGACAGGCTCGAGCCAACCGCCAGAGTGACCAGAACATATATTAACGCGCAGATAATCAACGAAATAATAATGGCACGCCCGACATTTTTCTTGGGCTCAACAATTTCACCGCCACTATTGGTTATTGTTGTAAACCCTTTGTACGCAAGTATGCTTAAAGCAATCCCCGCTAAAATACCGCCGCCGGTAGCTTCTTCTGGAATAGCCGATATCGATTCAAACTGAATGCCTGAGGCCCACAAACCACCAGCCGCTAAAATCACCAATCCTAAAGCCTTAACAAAGGCCATAAAAAACGAGAACGTTTGAATAAACTGATTACTCAAAATATTGATAAAAAACGCAAAGACCAGCAAACCAACCGCCAACAACGGGACAAGCCACTGCGCTTCAAAAGAAATTAATTGGCTGGTATAGGACGCAAATGTCCGAGCGACTAAACTTTCATTAATCACCATAGAAAAGTACATCAAGAGTGCGAATATTGCCGTCACACTTCCTTTCCCATAGGCTTTACTGAGGAACATCGCAATGCCCCCCGCTGACGGGTATGCTTTGGCCAGTTTCACATACGAATAGGCGCTGAAACCGGCAATGATACCGCCGCACACAAACGCCAGGACAAACCACTCTCTTGCCAGCTGAGCAACTTGTCCGGTCAGTGCAAAAATACCAGCGCCAATCATCACACCAGTCCCCAGCGACACCGCCCCCCAAAGACTCAGGCTGCTTTTCTGATAATCCTGATGTCCGTGTTCATGATCGTGTTCTGCCATAATCAGCTCCTGTGATTGAACTCAGTTGGACCAATGGATCCGGATAATTTTCCAGCCAGACTCAGTCGTATTTGATACGGTTACGGTTTCATTCATCGTTAAATCAACCTCACGCCCGTTATACTCCCCGGAAACGCTATACCGAGAAGTGATCACAGCAAGGCCATCGGCTTCTTGTACTGTCCTTTCAAGCAACTGTGAAGGAACCGCCTGGCTAAACTTAATATCTGACTTAAGGTGATGAGCACTGTACTCGGCCAAGGATCGTTCAACACCACCACCTTCAAAGATAAACACATCATTGGAAAGCACATCTTTAACGACTTCCGTGTCACCTTCAGTCAAAGCCGTTCGAAACCTATCAAGCACAACTGTCGGTTCAGATACTTCCTCGGCACTACTAGGCGCTGAAATAAACAGCACCGAAACCATAAAAACACTCATGAATAATTTCATTCTTATTATTCCTTACATTAACTAGGGGAAAACGCGCTGCTTAACGCAGAGGCCAGGGTAAAAATAGTGACAGCCAATACCATTTCCGCCGTTATGGAGTTTTTGAGTCGCTTGGCGGCCGCGTTATCATTTAATTGCGGTACGAACTTTAATTTATGCAATGCGGCAACAAGGAGAATCAGCGCCACAAACACAAGTTTCGCTAGTAGTACCGTGTCATACGACGTAAGCGGCAGCTCTGGCATCCATCGCCCTGTTGCACTACGATACATAACCAAGCCCGCAATAAGGAGTATTGGAACCGCTGCAGACATATGCACACCAAAACGCTCCATAATGGCTTTCGCTTTAGCAAGCGGTACCGACGTTGCCAGCTTTCGCAATGAGTTAAGACTGCCGAACCAAACCCAAGCGACTAACAAGTGTGTTAAAAGCGCTAGCTTTCCCCACCAGACGGCGTCACTGCCGTGACCAATACTTAAAAAGCTCCATCCCATGAGTCCAATGGCGACAACATATAGCACCCACTTTATACGTTTTAGCTTAACAACGGAGTAAACAATCCAAGCAATAGCAACCGCTATCTGAAGTTGGATGAACAACCCAACAGGGCCGGTCCATATAAACTGCATGTAGGTCGTGTCAATCATGCCGGCAAAGCCTTCAGCAGCAAAACTACCGACTTTCAGAAAAAAATACAGAAGGCTTGCCAGTAATAGAAGCAACGCAACAAGGCTATTCTTTCGTTCAGACTGCTTTTTTAAACCGGACAAATAAACGATATAAGGCGAGGCAGTCATCACCGCGTTAAGCCAGAATATAAAGGCCAACGTTAAAACGCTGGCCACACTCCAAAGGGTCATCATTTCACCTCAAAGCTAAAATCACCCGATATTTTATGACTGTCCCCACCCATTGCCGTCCAATAAACCGTATAACCACCTGACGCCAAATTGTTTTTAACAGCAATTTCGTACGCTGCTTTGGGAGTCATGCTCATCGAAAAGTCCAGCGGATGCATTTTACCGTCATCTGAGTGCAGCATAATTTTAGCCAGACGAACATCACCGGAAAAATTCATCGTAATTTCCGTAGGTGACTCGGACAAAGTAGCACCGTCCTCCGGGCTACTGGATGTTAGGCCGACGTGAGCGCTGGCCCATGCACTAAAAAATAACGCGGTACCGAAGGCTAATTTAAGTACGTTTTTCATGTTGTTTCCTCTTTGTTTTATTATCAATTAAAACCAAACTCTGGCCCCAAGGACCACGCCTGTTTCTGTGGTGTCTTCACCCATTCGTTTCATTTCATCTGCCGTATTTCCTAACGCCCCGTTCCAATACACACCAATGTAAGGGGCAAATTCACGACTTATTTCATGGCGATATCGCAACCCCACGCGCAAGTTGCTCAAGCCACTTTGCCGTTCATATTTGTCTGAGTCTGTCAGGTTGGCTGTTAACTCAATGCGAGGTTGTAAGTACGAGGTTTGTGTTAACTGCCACTCGTACTCGGTTTCGCTAACAAATTGGACATCGCCTTCTTCGTTCATCATCAAAGAATTATCCATTTCAAACCAGTACGGCGCCAAACCCATAAAACTTAAGACCGCATAGTTTTCCATCGAGGCATCCGACGATAAGCTGCCTCGCGTACCGATACCGGCCTGAAACGACCAATACGGAGACACCAGATACCCATACAGCAGTTCGGCACTTTCTAAGTCAGTGGGCTCACCGTCGTCTTGAACATTCTCCCCTTCACTCTTGAAAACAGCTCGGTGATAGTCACCGCCATACCAAGCAATCATGTCCCAGACGGCTAGGTTCTCTTCCTCGTTGGTTCGCGTTAACTCCAACCGATCGAACAGTACTTGCCCGGTGTAATATTCTTTGACGGGTTCAGGCCAGTCCTCTTTCGCATGTCCGGCGACTGCTAAACCTGGCAACAACGCCGCACCCACTAATAATGATTTACCGTACATAATAGTCCTCCTTATGCGACATTGACCACACGGAACATACCCGCTTTCATGTGATACAACAGGTGACAGTGGAACGCCCAACTACCCGGCGCGTCTGCCGTTATCAATAACGACACTTTTTCGCTCGGCTTCAGGCTAATCGTATGTTTGCGTGGGCGTGGATACTGTCCGTTTTCAAGTTCCATCCACATACCGTGTAGGTGTATGGGGTGGTCCATCATCGTATCGTTTACCATCACCAACCTCAGTCGTTCTCCATGATGAAACTGAACCGGGCCATCCACTTCGGTAAACTTCTTCCCGTCGAAAGACCACATGTAACGCTCCATATTACCCGTTAAGTGCAGCTCTATCTGTCGTTCGGGCTCCCGCGTATCCGGCCATTCATGCGCGCCGACCAAGTCGGTATACACCAAGACTTTATGATCAACGTCTTCCAAGCCAATCCCGGGTTCATGCAAACGGCTTACCGGGTTTGTAGCAATCATAGCCGCCCCGGCGCCATGTCCGGACTCACGGTGTTTGATTTTAATGTTTTCGACCGGGAGCTCTTTTTTGTGTGTCATTTTATGCGTCATATGGCTGTTATTGCCGCCCATATGCTTCATATTCATGCTATTGCCTTTCATATCACCGGACATCGCCATCGCTCCCATGCCCATAGCGGCCATGCCTCGCTCAGGAACTTGCCGTAGTTCAGGCACTTCAGCCTCAAGACCAAGTTCCGGCGTTAATGTACCTCTGACATAACCACTTCGATCAAAGCTCTCAGCATAAATAGTGTAAGGCTTGTTTTGCTTAGGCTGGACAATTACATCGTAGGTTTCCGCCACACCAATGCGGAACTCGTCAACTGGCACTGGCTTCACAGGCTGCCCGTCAGCGGCCACTACCGTCATCTCCAATCCAGGGATTCTTACGTCGAAGAAACTCATTGCCGAACCATTAATGATACGCAGGCGTACTTTTTCACCAGGCTTAAACAATGCTGACCAGTTCATCTGTGAATCGCGGCCATTCATCAGGTAGGTATAAGTACTGCCCGTCACATCCGCAATATCACGGGGGCTCATTCGCATTTGCCCCCACATTTCTCGTTGCTTCCAGGTTTTCTCTAACCCTTGCTGTCGCACGTCCTCGAAGGTCTCAAATATCGTACGTTTTTGATAGTTATAGTACCCCTCCGCAACTTTCAAGTTACGAAACACGGTATCCGGATCTTCGAATGTCCAGTCGCTGAGAATAATGGTATGTTCTCGATCAGCACCAATGTCTCCGTCTTTCGGTTCAATCACTAACGGCCCCAGGTGTCCCAATTGCTCCTGCAAACCGGAATGGCTGTGATACCAATAAGTTCCGTTTTGCTCGACATCGTAGCGGTATTTGAACGTTCGTCCTGGCTTTATCCCTTCGAAAGATACGCCAGGCACGCCATCCATATTCTCCGGCAATATAATTCCGTGCCAGTGAATTGACGTGTCTTCCGACAACCGGTTAGTCACATTTAGCTTTGCTCGCTGCCCTTCTTTTAAACGAATCAAAGGGCCCGGCATTTGGCCATTGATGGTTATTGGTGTTCCTACTTTATTTCCCACGAGCAGTGGGGACTTTGCAATGGTCAGATCAATCTCATCGTTTGTCAGGATCTGATCTTTAAAACTGCGTCCCTGAGGAGCAGCCCAAGTTGGGGCTACTTTGGCGATTGCTAAAGCAGACGCCACAGTGAATGCAGATTTAATAAACTTTCGACGCCCTTTGTTAAACTCATTGCTCATTATGACGCTCCTCTTTTGAGGTTAAATTTTGATAACGTTGAATGTCCTGTTCCTTATCAGACGGCTCATCAGAAACCGATGATTTAAACCCTTTAATCGCACTACCAAGATCGGAGCCCAGGGTTCGTAGCTTTTTGCTACCAAAAAGAAGGATGACAATAACTAGTAAAATTCCTAGCTGAACCATACTCAAGCCGCCAAAACCCATAGCTAAAGCCCTTCATTTGAGAGTGCTTGCTGCTGCTCTAAACTTGCTATCTGCTTATAAGGTGTAATTGAACCGTCCTCTTTGATTTCATAGACCGTATACGGTTGAAACCGAGTACCCATTTCCATACCAACAGACCCTACCGGCATGCCAGGAACAGTTAATCCAATGCCATTGGCTGACTTTTTCCCAGCTAAATAATGAGAAACCAATGTAGGAGGAACGTGCCCCTCAAAGACATAGCCATTACTAGAAATAGTAGTATGACAGGATTGGACCTCGGCACTAATACCGGCATCACGTTTTCGTTGGGTCAAGTTGTTCGGATGTTGTACGGACACACTAAAGCTATCGGGTAAAGCTTGTAACCACTTTTCACAGCAACCGCAGTTGGGATCTTTTAGAACGGTTAGTTGCTGCTCTTCTACATCGGTTGCAGATACAGACACGGAAAATAGCATCGCTAAAACAGCGATATTGCGTTTGATAGACATAATTATTCACCGATTAATAAGTTTTAAGGAAACACGCCGAGCGTGTGCTGAATTTTTAGTAACTTATTAACCGATAATTATTGGAGGGCGGAACAAATTAGACGTGTGTTTAGCACGAATGGAGGTGTCAACGGGCGCATCGACTTTGGCAGAGAGATTAACTGCAGTGGCATTAACCGAAGAAGACTGTCCGACAAACAAAACCGAGCCGCCGGAGCAATGCCGAATGGTCATGTCAGCACAGCACGAGTTATGCTTTTGCGCCTCATGTTCACAATCGCTTGCGTCTGCTTCCTGCATCATGCTGTGCTGCATTTGCCCGTCATCATGGCATGCGTGAGCATCTGCCGTTTGCGAAAACGACATCGACACCAATAGCACTGTCATTAATAACAGAATTCGAATTAGCACGAGCACCCTGCTTTTTGCAATTTAATAAACTTTAGTCTAACGTCATTTTAACGCATGTCAAATAAGGAGCAGATAATGATGAATCACGAAATGTTCGCAGGTATGGGCTTTCTATGGATGCTGATTGTGGGAGCTATTTTTATTGTTCCCGCATGGCGTATCTGCCAACGAGTTGGCTACCCTGGTCCATTGGGTCTTCTGATTGTTATCCCTATCGCAAATATCATTCTTCTTTACTTTATAGCGTTCGGCCCATGGAAAAATGTTGATAAATAGCTAATTCACTTTAACCAAAGCAACAAGTATAGCTTTTCATCTCTGATCAGAAGCACGAATTTATGGGTATACGGATTTAATGGTTGATGGGGCACCTTCACCCCATCAATCTGATACCACCCTCAGATGGTTGATAGATCGACTCCGTAGTTGAGTTCCTCTGCGAAGTCCGGCAGTCCGTAACCGATGGTTTTCTTGTAGAAAGGAGAGACCTTCGCAGTCGGTGCCTTCTTCTTGTGCTTCGTGGTGTAGAGCATTCGTGCCCGCATCACCTCGAAGGAGTAACCGCGCCCTTCACGGTTCTTGTCCTTGGCCAGTCGGTTGATGGACTCCGTGTAAGCGTTGGTGACGGGCATGTCCGTCTCGAAGTAGGTCATGGTCTCTTCGCGCCAGTTTCCCACTGCCCTGACCAGATCGCTCCAGACTTCCTTTTGGCCCTTCGGGATGGTGGCTATCCACTCGTCCAGGGCGGCTTCTGCCTGGAGCCGTGTGGTGGCGTCCCAGATGCCGTAGAAGCGCTCCTTGTGCTCGTAGGCGGCCAGCAGTTGCGGGAACGCGCCTGTCCAGGTCTCCATGATGAGGCGCTCCCGGTCTGAGACTTCGTGAGCGCGTTTCAGCAGGATTTTCCGGTCTCCCTTGAGAGTCCGGCTCTGGGACGGTTTCAGCTCCTTTCTGAGGCCCTTGCGCACTCTCTCTAGGGCATCGTTGGCCATGCGCACCACATGGAACTTATCGACCACGATACGGGCCTGGGGCAGCACAGCCTTGACCGCTGCCCGGTAGGGGTTCCACATGTCCATGCTGACGATCTCGACCTTCTGCCGGTCTGTGCCGCCACAAAGGTGTAGGGGTGGTTGAAGGATTCCTTCTCCACGTATTCATGCAGCCGCAGCGTCATACGGAAGCCGTCCACCATCTCCGGTAGCTGGGGCCTGAAGGTTGTCTTGCAGGCCCGGCAGGTGTACCGGCGGCGGACCACCCAGAGGGTGACCCGCTTGCCGTGGATGGGCAGATCACGATAGGGAACATCACGCTTGCCGAACCGCACGAACTCACCCTGCACTCCGCATTCCTCGCAGGCGATGGGATCGGGCGCGTCCGCTTGGAAGTGCATGTCGTCGTCGGTGGTTTTGCAGCCCAGTACTTGGTATTGCGGCAGGTGAAGGATGTTGTCGGGAAGTTCGGTCATGGTGTTGTATAGGCGAAGGTTTCAGTCAGATCCATCCGACTCGGCATTGGTGTTTGTTTTTTTACCTAAAAAGCTGCCGGAAACGAAAAGTAAGGCACCGAGGACAATTGCAATATCAGCCAGGTTGAAGGCCGGCCAATGCCAGTCTCGCCAATAGAAATCAAAGGAATCCACAACATAGCCACGAAAGACCCGGTCAATCAGGTTGCCCATGGCGCCACCGAGGATAAGACTGTAAGCGATGGCTTCTCCTTTATGACGATTTTCAAGGATCAGCTTGATCAGAAAAATCGAGACCGCCACCGCGATCCCGATAAAAAAGTAGCGCTGCCAGCCTCCACCATTCGCAAAAAGACTGAATGCGGCACCGGTGTTCCATAGGTGCACCCAGTTAAAGAACGGGGTCACCGAAACATACTCGCCATAGGCCATTGATTGCTGCACCAGCCACTTTACAGCCTGATCAGACGCTGCCAGCAGGCCCGATATGGACAATAGGGCATACGGCGAGAGCTTTTTGCCAATAATGAGCATTATTTAACCCTTCAACGCCAAAATGCGTCTGGCACCGTTAAGTACAATGCCCCCCGCGATGGTGCCGATAATCAGATCCGGATAATTGGAACCGGTCCACGCGACCAGGGCGCCGGCGGTGATGACCCCCAGGTTGATCACCACGTCGTTGGCCGAGAATATCCAGCTTGCCTTCATGTGCGCCCCGCCTTCCCGATGTTTGGATATGAGCAGCAGACAACTGGTATTGGCAATCAATGCGACGAATGCGATAGCCATCATCACCAGCGATTCAGGCTCACTACCGAATACAAAGCGTCTCACCACCTCTACGAGCACGCCCACAGCCAAGATCAGTTGCAGTACACCAGCAAGATGCGCGGCACGTACCTGCATTTTCACGCTATGTCCAACCGCATAAAGGGCAAGCCCGTACACCGCCGCATCGGCAAAATTGTCCAGGGATTCTCCAATCAGGCCGGTGGACCGGGCGATCAGACCGGCAGTCATTTCCACCACGAACAGAAGTGCATTGATGCCGAGCAACCAGCGCAGGGTCCCGGATTCTTGCTTAGCAGAAGCTGCCGAAAACTCGGCGGCCTTGATGGTCTCCGGATTTGCAGCGACGGTTTCCTGAAGCGAGGCGCCTAGCCCCAAGGTCTTCAGTTTCGAGGTGACGGGCTCGACCTCGCCGTCATGCACGACCTTCAGCCGGCGGTTCGACAAGTCGAAGGACAGCGCCCGAATCTCCTCAAAGCCGTTCAGGGCTAGGCGAATCATTCGTTCTTCTGATGGACAGTCCATCTTCGGCACGGCATAAACACTGACCCATCTCCCTGGCGCCTCGGAGGAGGCCTGTATATCGGTATCCGCTGCGGACGTTGCATCACCGCCACAGGCGCCACCACAGGATTTGCTCATGATACGACTCCACTTGAACAATGTTGTGGTACCATTTTAAACTATAAAGCTACTATAAGGTCAATAGAGTAAAGAATCCGTTGGGGAGGAGGCTGATGCGCATTGGTCAGTTGGCGCAGTTGGTAGGGGTCGAAACACAGACGATCCGCTTCTATGAACAGCAGGGCTTGTTGCCGCCGCCTGATCGGCAGGACAACGGTTACCGTGTCTATACCGAGAAGCATGGTGAGGGGCTGGCCTTCATCCGTCGCTGCAGAATCCTGGGCCTGTCACTGGCTGAGATTCACGAACTACAGAGCTATCAGGACGACCCTCATCAGCCTTGTACCGCCGTCAACGCCTTGCTCGATGATCACATCTCTCATGTGCGGTCGCAGATAACCGCTCTGCAAGCGCTTGAGAAACAACTCGTTTCACTGAGAGCGAGTTGCAACGATGACCGGGAAGTTGAGGCGTGTGGGGTTCTTGCTGGAATTAGCGAAGGAAACATGCACCAGCAGTAGGTGAAGCATCAACCAGATAATCCGATGAGATGCCGGTCTGTCTCACTCTCATGCAAAGGTAAGATCAACCATTTAATCCGCTTACCCGAATTTATTTGCCACTACACGTTCACAAGTTGCAGACCACTATAGCTATGTTCAACGTGTTAAGCGAGTATTGGGCATAGCCAAAAAGTTAAAAGATTCATTTGTGAAAAAGCTTTCAATCAAAAAACTAAAGCTGAAGTTTTAGTAACAAGGTAAGTAACACGCTTGAATCTTAATATTTTTTATCCACTATAAAACAATAAGTTATTAGATCTTATCGATTCCGCCTCCGGCACCACTATTCTAAAGGCCCTGCACTTTGTGCGGGGCTTTTTAGTTTCTGATGGTGTACCAGATTTGTACCAATCGAGCCATCAACGTTACAAGCCACTCGTTTCAAGTGCTCGGTAGCCAAATGTGCATAACATGGTAACGGTTAGCCGTTGAGGCAGACGCTTCACTCCGAATATCAAACTTTACCTCGTCAATCAGACTTCGATTGATTTGGTCTAGATAGAGACCTCTAAAGTAAACGTCTAACCGTCTTAACTTACCAATATCTTTTTGGTGGTCGCGTTTATCTTGCTTTTCAGTCAACCAACGGATTGGTGAGCCCGACAG
Source organism: Idiomarina sp. D18 (assembly GCF_057748155.1). Taxonomy (NCBI): domain Bacteria; kingdom Pseudomonadati; phylum Pseudomonadota; class Gammaproteobacteria; order Alteromonadales; family Idiomarinaceae; genus Idiomarina; species Idiomarina sp. D18. The sequence continues at coordinate 248,143 of NZ_CM173240.1, read as the reverse complement.
CTTAACGTCTGACTCATGGTTAACGATTACGGAATCAGATCAGTTATTAGTAGTCAACGATCATGGCTCTAATTATGAATTTGCCAATACGTAATCCAATGAACCACAACCAAACACTCTACTCCGACAGTTCGTACAGAGGGCTTCCGCTTTGGCCTCAGCATTTGCCTTATATTCAGGAACTCTTATTTGATCTACATGACACAATGACAAGAGCGATTGAGGAACATCCACGTACGCTGGCTGTTCGCTTTGATTTGAAAGTGCCTGTAGCCCGTATTCCCTTGCACCATAAACCACGAAAGACCGCACGACTCACTCAATGATATGACACCGTTTGATTACCGAACTGCGGCATAAATATTCTATCAGATGACTGTGTTATAAATGGGATATTTACACTTCTACCTGCCTAAAATATTCACGCTCGAAGTTGTTCGGTGACATTCTGAAGGCCCTGCACTTTGTGCGGGGCTTTTTTATTTCTACAGACCGACTACCAACAATTATTCGTACCATGGAGCCGAATTCTAGAAGGGCTGTCGATCTCTTAAAACCTCAGTTTGTCAATTGTTTAGAGGGTTTAGCAGTTATCGCTCCCGCTAGTACCAAGCCAATGGCGGCAGCTATCAAAGAGCTGTTGAATGTTTCACTATAAGCTCTAAGCGCCTCTGCCAAGAGAGGACCTATAATTTGCCCCACTCCATAAGAAAGCGTCATGACTGCCAGCATATTAAACTTTACTCTGTACTTTATTTTTTGTGCGGCTGACATTGCAATTGTTACGGTTCCCATGAAGGTGGAGCCGACCAAAATGGCACTTAAAAGATAAAAGCTAGAGGACGAACCCATCGTCGGTAGCACTACACCTAACGCCTGTACGCCTAGGTTAGTTTGTAAGGCAAGCTGGGAACCTAGACGTTGATGAATTTTGTGCCAAATAAAGCACGAGGGCATGGCACCTAATCCGAATACCGCCCAGATATGTGACGAATCAACCTCGGGTAACACTTGATGGACTAAAAACGGTAAATAGGTTGCGGTGATTATGTATCCTAAGCCAGCCAGTCCGTAGCAAAAAATAAGTGCACCGGTACCGATATTGGGCGCTTGCCTTTTACTTTCCGTTTGGTAGTTTGGGCTTGCTTTGGGATTGCTATCAAATAGTCCTCTGAGCACCATGATACCGAGAGCTACGGTCAATAATGCCAGTGCTAGCCACATTTCAAAACTGGTTAACAGCAACCAATCCGCTAACACGATCAGTTCTGCAGAGACGACGATGCCAAAACCCACCCCCGCAAATAATAAAGGTGCATGGTGCGAGTGGCCGCGGTGTTCAAGTAGCCAAAGCGAGGCTGCCACCATAGAAAAAGCACTAAACACGCCAGCAATAAAGCGCACCGCAATAATCGCTACTGCGGGCAGTGGCATTGCTAATAATGCCATAAATACAGCCGTGCCGATGACAGCACAAAGACACATACGATGAGCGTTGTGAGGTTTAATATATATAGACAGTAGTGACCCGACCAAATAGCCACAGTAATTGAGTGTAGCTGCCAAGCTACCCGCCCAAACACTCAACACGCCTTCTTCGACCATGTGAGGCAAAATTGCTGTGTAGGCAAATCGCCCAAAACCCATTCCAATAGTAAGAATTAACGCCGCTTCTAGCGCCGTTCTGATGCCGCGATCTTGATTATTACGGTCCACCGATTCCATTACAGCGTGTCCTTAACGACATCGATCAGACGTGAAAGTGCGGGAGTCAGGTGGCCTTGTCGCCATACGAGATAAGTATCAATGGTTTGACAATTTAACGAGGCTAACGTCTTAGCAGCAGGACTCAACTCTAAGACGCTTCTAGGTAACAAAGTGACACAGTGCCCCGCTGCAACGCATGCAATCATGGCGTGATAAGAATTTAACTCCTGGACACACCACTCGGAACTCGCATCAATATCCAAAACCGTCTCAGCTATCTTGCGATAAGTACATCCCGAAGCAAAAGCGGCAAGAGTGCGAGTTTCTAATTGAGTTATATCTTTCACACCCGCTTCGTTGGGTGGTAGTAGAAGAACTAAGTCTTCTTGCCAAACAGGTAGCGAATTGAGTGTCCGATCATCGAGCTCATCGTGCGCTATTTGCTCTGCATGCAAAGCCACAAAAGCACAGTCAATTAACCCTTTTTGCACCTCATCAATAAGCCTGCTTGAGGGGGCTGTCTTTAAACTTACATGAACCTGCGAGAATCTCTTAGTAAAGTCCGCTAGCAGCTGTGGTAAACGACTTGCAGCTGTACTTTCCATACTTCCCATTCGCACACTACCACCGCTTTGTTCCCCCAAAACGACCTGTTTAGCCTCCTCTTCTAGCGCGATAAGGCGTTTCGCATATTCTAAAAATTGCTCGCCGGCATGAGACAACGATAACCGCTTATTAATACGTACAAACAGGTCAGTGGCGACCTCAGACTCAAGCTGCTGAATTCGAGTAGTAACATTTGAAGGCGCTCGACCCAGTCTCTCTGCAGCGCGAGTGATACTTAACTCATCAGCCACACAGCAAAAGATTTTCAACGATTCAATATTCATTATATTCTCAATACAGGAATTTATTTAAAAATACATTCTTTATATGAGAATTTCAAATGCTACAGCCAAACTTGAAGCGAATTAGCGTTTAATGTAGCTTTACAGGGTTCGTATCAACCGCGAGAAGTAATGCGTAGACTGGGATTTTTAATTTTTGTACTGTTTGCCGTTCTGACTCAAATCAGTCAGGCGGTCGCTGACGTGCATCAAACCCATCAATCTGCGTTCGAGCAACACCTCAATTTCGAACACGACGAATCCCATATCGATAAAAGCAATCTCCCGAGTAGTGGTCAAATTAGTTTTGATTGTCACCACTGTTGCCATTGTCATGGCTCATTTCACCTCTATGCCATAAAAGCGGAGCGGACATTGACTTTGCCGCGTGTCGCGACGATCCGTCCGGGCTATGCCCAGGCTTATACAAATCCCTCTTCAGCGCCATTATTCCGGCCTCCCATCTCCTCATAACTGCTTAACACGCTGCTTTCGCAGCACTTAATTTGTTTTACGCAGTAACATGACTGAGGAGTCTACCTATGCGTTCGTTTTCGAAACGCAGCAAACGCTTGTTTGCTGCAATTAGTATGGCGTTGAGTTCAAGCTTCGCCAGCGCACAGCAATTGCCTGACCTATGGCAACAAGCAATACAGCAACATCCAAGTGTTCAGGCGGCCGAGCAACAAGCTCAAGCACTGATCCAGCAAGGCCGCCAGCTCAATCAACCGCTATATAATCCAACCTTGTCTTCTCGCTTAGAGCGCGAGGGAGACGTCAATAACTACGCGGTGGGTGTGAGTCAAACGCTCGACTGGAGTACCGGTAATGAAGCTCGCGCCAGCCAAGCCGATGCCATGACAGCGTTAGCACAAAGCCTCTATCGTCAAACGGCGACCCAGCACGCTAAAGAGCTACTCGATGCTTATGTGCGCTGGTTTGATGCCCAAAGGCGATACAGCTTGGCGAAACAGCAGGAGGACGTGGTTCAGCAAGCTATCGACATCGTCTCTGAGCGTCGTCGAGCAGGTGACTTGGGGCCGTGGATGAACAACTGACCATTTTGGCGTTAAGTCGTCAATTACAGCAAACCGCTGCAACATACCAAACGTTGCAGTCTGCTGAAGCGGATTTAAACGCCTTACTGACCACCTCTGATTTCAATCAACTCACCATTGAGGATGGCGTATTTGATATTACACCCAGTTTAACGGTTCGCTGGCAACAGCATCCGCAGTTAAAGGCCGCTTATCTGCAATGGCAGCTTAAACGTGCCGATGTCGACTGGAAGCGCTCACTAACGACGGCCAACCCGACGTTGGGTATTGAAGCGGGCGAGACCGACCACGAAACCGTCGTTGGTTTATCTTTCAGTATGCCTTTGCAGATCCGTAACAGCTACAACGACGCAGTGCATGCGGCGAGTAGCGAAGCACTGGCGGAAGAGAAGCGACTCATGGCGTTGAAGCATCAGTGGCAAGCGGCGCTCAAATCCTCGCTTAACAACTATCGCTTTATCAAAAGCCAATGGCACAGCTGGCAACAACGCTTTCAAGACCGACAGAGCGCTTCGTCCCAAGTGATAGAGCAGTCCTGGGTCGAAGGCGACTTATCAACCACCGATTACCTCACCGCAATGCGCCAACAACTCGACAGTCAATACGCAGGTATCGCGTTACAAACGCAATACCGTTTGGCGGCTATCGAATGGTTATATCGCTCGGGTGAACTCAGCAAAGCTCTGAAGTTAAGCCCGCTCAGTCAGCACACAAGTAACGCGATTGGAGAATAAATCATGTCAGTAAAACCTTTACATGCAGTCATAGCAATGGTGCTGAGCGTTTCAACTCAGGCGCAGGAGCAACATCAAGAAGACCATGAAACACACCAAGAGCCCGCTGGCATCACACTTTCTGAGCAGCAACGTGATATGGCCGACATTGCCACTGGCAAACTCAGCGCTCGCGTGATCGAGTACCCCGTGTATGCGCCCGGCGAGGTAGTGGCGAACGATTTCAATAGCTACGTTGTCAGTCCTCGAATTGATTCCACCATTTTAAGACGCTTTGTCAGTATCGGCGATCACGTCGAACAAGGTGAACCGCTGGCTACGCTATTTAGTGCGCGTATGGCGGACGCACAAAGCAGTTATTTAGTTGCGCTAAACGAGTGGCAACGGGTGCAGTCGCTGGGTGAATCGACAGTCGGTGAAAAACGCTTCGTCGAAGCACAAAATACGTTTACCTCAGCGCGCGCTAAACTCAAAGCGTTTGGTATGCTACTTAACGAAATTGAGCGTTTAACCAAGCCCGATTATCCACTTGGAGAATATCAACTGACGTCTGATATTAACGGCATTGTGGTTAGCGATAACTTTAAGCAAGGTCAACAAGTGAGTGCAGGTACCGAGCTCGTTGATGTGCTGCAAGAAGCAAGTTTGTGGGTGAACGCACGACTACCCGGTACCACCGATCTTAACGTTAAGTTTGGTGATCAAGTGATGGTGACAGTCGATGGAGTCGACTACCCTGCAAAAGTCATTCAGGAGGGGCATACCATCGACCATAAAACCCGCACACGCACTATCCGACTGGCAGTCGATAATAAGCAAGACCGCCTTCATCCTGGACTTTTTGCTGATGTCTACTTCACCGTTGAGTCGGAGCAACCGGTATTAGCGGTTCAGGACTCAGCACTGATGCGTGCTCCAGATGGCGACTGGCAAATCTTCATTGAACGTGCTCCCGGTCAGTTCGAACCCCAAGAAGTCGAACTAATTGATGAAAAAGGTCCGTGGAAGATTATTGACGGGGTATCGGAAGGCACACGATACGTCAGTCAGGGGGCTTTTTTCGTCCGTTCACAAATTGCTAAGGGCGGCTTTGACCCGCATAACCATTAATAGGAGGTTGTATGTTTCAGCGCATTATCCAATTTGCTGTCGCCAATCGCCTATTATTGGTATTGGCCTTATTCGGCATCAGCATCGCGTCCTTTTTTGTGATCCCTAAGCTTAATTTGGACGCCTTTCCCGATGTGACCAATGTTCAGGTTACGGTGAATACCGAGGCGCCCGGGTTAGCAGCGACCGAAGTTGAGCAATTAATTACTTATCCGATCGAGTCTGTCATGTATGCCCTTCCCGATGTTGAGGAAGTCCGCTCCATCTCTAAGACCGGCTTGTCCGGTATTACCGTGGTGTTTGACGAGAGCGTGGATATTTACTTTGCTCGACAACTGGTATTTGAGCGACTGCAAGCGGCAAAAGAGTTGATTCCCGAGGGTGTCGGCACACCCGAAATGGGTCCTAACTCCTCCGGTCTGGGTCAGGTCTACCAGTACTTATTAGTCGCCGACCCTGATTCTGGCGTGACTAGCATGGAGCTACGCAGTCTTAACGACTATGTGGTTAAACTGCTACTCATGCCGGTTGAAGGGATCACCGAAGTCTTGTCCTTTGGCGGCGAGGTTAAGCAATATCAGGTTAACCTTAATCCCGCCAAGTTATTGTCTTATGAACTGACCCAACAGGACGTTATGGATGCGGTTAATAAGAACAACGGTAACGTAGGGGGCTGGTATATGCCTCGCGGTCAGGAGCAGTTAGTTATCCGTGGCACGGGCTGGCTCGCGAACGGTGATAAAGGGTTGCAACAGCTCCGTCAGATTCCCTTAAAAACCGTTGACGGGGTCTCGGTGACACTCGGCCAAGTAGCCACTGTCGAGGTCGGGAGTGAAATCCGCCAAGGTGCGGTATCAATGTCGCGCAAAGTTGACGGTCAGGTCAACCAGTTAGGTGAGGTGGTGTCCGGTATCGTACTCAAACGTATGGGTTCGAACACCAAGGCGACTATCGATGGCATTAAAAAGCGCATTCCGCTTATCCAGCAGGCACTGCCCGAGGGCGTCACGTTTGAGCCGTATTATGATCAAGCCGATTTAATACAAAAAGCCGTGTCGACGGTCGCCTATTCGCTCCTCATCGCATTTGTGTTCATCATCGCGGTATTGGCCTTATTCTTACTGAACTTACGCGCTACTTTCTTAGTGCTGCTCTCTATACCAGTGTCGATCGCCATCGCCTTGATGGTTATGTCGGCTGTCGGTATGTCTGCGAATCTCATGTCATTAGGCGGGATTGCTGTCGCTATTGGTATGCTGGTCGATGGTTCGGTAGTGATGGTTGAAAACATTTTCAAACATCTGAGTCGTCCCGATATTGAGCACCATGAACAGGCAGCAAAGCGGACTGAGTATCACGATCCTGACCCGCAAGCGGCTCAGCTTGATAATCACGGTATCAAACTCCGAGTGAAAGAGGCGGCGAATGAGGTCGCACGACCCGTCTTTTTTGCTGCCATGATCATTTTGGTCGTTTTCATGCCGTTATTTAGCTTTCAGGGTGTCGAGGCAAAATTATTTGAGCCAATGGCGATCAGTATCATTCTGGCAATTATCTCAGCAGTTTTTGTTGCCATCATGGTCGTCCCGGCGCTCGCTAGTTACTTCTTTAGTCGCGGCATAAAGCCTCGAGAAAATAAGTTACTTAAACCCCTAGATAGGGGCTACAAGCGACTGCTATCCATTACCTTAAAAAGTAAAAAAGTGGTGGTTGCGATCGCCGGTGCGTTATTTGTCGCTGCCCTGCTATTGGTTCCGCAACTGGGCACCGAGTTTGCGCCTGAGCTAGAAGAAGGCACGATTAATATTCGCGTGACATTGGCCCCCTCTTCTAATCTCGAAACGGCGTTGGAGGTTGCTCCTAAGCTCGAAAAAATACTGATGTCATTTCCAGAAACCACGTATGCGCTGAGCCGTATTGGTCGCGCAGAGGTCGGCGGCGATCCGGAGCCTATCAGTAATATTGAGATCTATGTCGGTGTTAAACCCCAGTCAGAATGGACTACGGCATCAGACCGTTACGCCTTGCAGGAAAAAATGGAAGCTAAACTCGATACACACCCGGGTCTACTGTTTAACTTTTCACAACCGATTGCAACGCGGGTCGATGAGCTACTGTCGGGGGTTAAATCGCAACTCGCGATTAAGTTATTTGGCCCCGATTTGGATGTGCTTGCCCGTAAAGGTCAGGCGATTGAGGAAGCAGTTAAACAAGTCGATGGCGCCGTTGCTGTAGCAATGGAGCAAATAAAGGGCGAAGCCCAGCTAGTGGTGTCTCCTAAACGACAACAACTCTCACGTTACGGATTAAATGTCTCTGATGTGCTAGATGTCGTCGACAATGGACTGGGTGGTGCGTCAGCGGGCCAAATTATTCACGGCAATGAGCGCTATGACATTTATGTGCGGCTTGCCAAACAGTTTCGAGCAACCGCAGAAGCCATTCGTTCATTACGTTTATTAACGCCATCGGGTGCTTGGGTTACGCTCGGCGAGGTCGCCCACGTCGCGATCGAATCGGGTCCACCCCAAATACGCCGAGATGATGTTCAACGACGTGTCGTCATTCAATCCAATGTGCAAGGTCGTGACATGGGCAGTGTCGTAACGGATATCCGTCAGACCATCGACAACACCGTTGACTTACCATCCGGCTATTCAGTCGATATTGGTGGTCAGTTTGAGAGTCAACAACGAGCGCAAAAGCGGCTATCTATTGTCGTACCTATTTCGCTTGTCCTTATCGCACTGTTGCTCTACTTTGCCTTCGGCACCCTGGGTCAAGCAATGTTGATTTTAGTAAACGTGCCGTTAGCAGTGATTGGCGGTATTGTTGCACTCTTTATCTCCGGTCAATATCTTTCGGTGCCCAGTGCGGTCGGTTTCATCACACTCTTTGGTGTCGCCGTTCTAAATGGTGTGGTTCTGGTAGAGAGCATTAACCAGCGCATCGCGGACGGTCATCAGGTCACTGAGGCAGTATTTGATGGCGCATGGTCTCGCTTACGTCCGGTGTTGATGACAGCCATCACCTCAGCGCTCGGGCTGATACCCATGCTGTTTGCCACGGGTGCAGGCGCTGAGATCCAGCGTCCCTTGGCAACGGTCATCGTCGGTGGACTGGTTTCCGCCACGTTACTGACGCTTGTAGTATTACCGGTGCTCTACCCTTGGTTCTCTAAACAGAAAGTGAAGGAGCTTACGCGAACCTGATTTGTTTCACTGCTTACAGTTTGTAACAAAGCAGATTCGCTTTTCGTCTCCACCGTGATTATTGTTTAATCAAAGTCAAAATGAGGGCGTTGAAATGTACAGCGACAAAGATATTCGCGCAGCCGTCGAGGCAGGTGTCATGCCTAAACAAACGGCGAACGCGTTTCGTGATTTTATTCAACAACAGCGCGGTGGAGTCCTAAATCAAGACCAAGAGTATATTCCTTTGGTACACGGCTTTAACGACATTTTTGTCGTGATCGCCGCAGTGATTGCTTTGGCAGGTCTGTGGACGATTGGTAATACCATGTCGCCGCTGATCGGTGGCGGTTTAGTAGCTGTGGCAAGTTGGTTGTTGTCCGAGTACTTCACTCGCCGTCGACATATGGCGCTGCCATCGATCGTGCTATTGGTGACGGCATTGGGCGGTACCTTCGGTGGCGTGATTATGCAATTACTTGCCATGGCGGTTAGACCCGACCTTGCTAGCGGTGTCGCATTTATTGCTGCCAGTGCCGTTGCAACAGCGCATTGGTTTCGGTTCCGTGTTCCTATCACGCTCGCGGCTGGGATCGCTACGGTGGTTGGTATCATCGTGTCTTTCCTAAGCACCACCTGGTTGCTAGACAGTATCTTAATTGACTTGGTGATCATGACAGGGGGTTTAGTCACCTTTGGCATCGCCATGTATTGGGATGCTTCGGACGTCGATCGCACCAGTCGCCGTTCTGATGTCGCATTTTGGCTTCATCTACTGGCGGCGCCGCTGATGATTCATCCTTTGTTTAACGTCATTCTTGGCAGTGATTTTGAAATCGGCGTTACTCAAGCAGCCGCCACACTGGTGGTTTATGTTGTGTTGAGTGTCGTATCTCTGATTATCGATCGTCGCGCCTTGATGGTATCAGCATTGGCCTACGTTATTTTTATTTTCAGTCAAGTGCTGACAAGCGTTGGCTTGGTCGACTTAGGTAGCGCGGTGATGGGCTTAATCGTGGGTGCTGGCTTACTACTTGTGTCGGTGTTCTGGCATCCGTTACGCAGTTCATTGGTATCTAAATTGCCGCCTGCGCTACTTAATAAGTTACCTTCACTGCAATAAAGCAATGAGCGGCGCAAGCCGCTCTTTCTAATTTATTAGTTAAAAATTGTAGATATTTTGTAAAAATAAGCTTTGAAAAGCGCTTTAAGCGATCCATAATTTAACAATTAAACATTTAAATAACATTTGGAGCCGTTATGGCTGTAAAATTTGAAGACCGTCCCCTGGATAAAGTTCGCGAAGAAGTGATAGACCAGCTGGTTATGAATTACAGTCATGGTGAACTATCGCAAGAGGCTTTTGAGGCGCGGCTTGACCAAGCATTTGATGCGATCGCTCACCAGCAATTAGCCGACTTAGTAGAAGACTTACCCCTGCAAGTTGATGCGAAGTATGAGCAAAGTAAAGCCGCACGTTTTGACGCACACTCCACCAAAATATTCGCTGGCAGCGAACATTCGGTTGTCGCAATACTGTCGTCGCAAAGCATGAAAGGTGCATGGCAAGTACCGGCTAAAATTAAAGCCTACAGTGTGCTGGGTTCACTCAAGATCGACTTTACTGATGCGCACTTCGAGAGCGATGAAATTCATGTTCAACTACTCGACCTTGTTGGTGATATTAAAATTTTTGTTCCCGAGTTTGCCCGCGTGACCTGCAATGTCGCTAACATTATTAGCTCTCTCGATAATCATCTAGAGGCGCCAATACAAGCGCCTAAAGTGCACATCCATATTTCCGGCTATTCCGTACTCTCTTCTATTGATATCAAAGTACGCCAAACAATGCGCGAGCGTTTTATTGCGTTTGCTGATAAGTTAAAGCGTAACTGGACCACCTAAAAACAACAACATGGAGTCTAATCAATGAAGCTCTACGAAATGGCGAAGGCGCCTAACCCGCGTCGCGTACGCATGTTTCTCGCAGAAAAGGGATTACTAGATAAAGTCGAACGGATTGAAATTGACTTGTCAAAAGGTGAAAACCTCAGCGATTCTTTCAAAGCCAAAAACCCCATGCAAAAAGTCCCTGTACTTGAGCTCGATGACGGTAGCTTTATCTGCGAAACCACGGCAATTTGCCATTATTTCGAAAACCAATATCCCGACTCACCTAAACTACTTGGCGACAATGCCAACGACAAAGCCATTATTGAACAATGGACGCGTTGGGTCGATTTTTACTTGTTCTATCCAATTGGCATGGGCTTTCAGCACACGACCGACTATTTCAAGCACCGCATGCAACCCATCCGCGAATGGGGAGAGCACAATATCAAAGAGGCCGAGCGCTTTTTTGACTTTTTAAACGATCAACTCGAAGGTAAAGATTTTATTGCCTGCGGTCAGCTCACCGTCGCCGATATCAATGCGTTCTGCTCAGTCGACTTTGGCAAAGTCGTGAATCTACGCGTTGATGAAAGCCGTCCTAATTTATTCCGTTGGTATCAAGCGATGAAGCAACGCGCTTCTGCTAAAGTTTAATTCGAGCCTGATATGCAAGAAGAAGCATCAAGTTTGTGGGCGGAGTTTAGCTCCGCCTTTACTACCCTATGGCAAACACCACTTTATACCTCCGGCGATACAAAAATCCATTTTAGCCAAGTGGTCATTGCGCTGACCATTATCATCGTTGGTGTTATTGTTGTTCGCATTATAGGTCGCCAACTACTGAACCGTGCCCTGCTGCGCAACGGCGCGTCGGAAAACACCCTATTTACCTTTCGTCGGCTATTTCAGTTTATTGCCTACTTGTTACTGGTTTTACTTGCTCTACCGTTAGCTGGTATTCCGATTACGATATTTGCAGTACTCGGTGGCGCGTTCGCCATTGGTGTGGGTTTTGGTGCGCAGAATTTGCTCAATAACCTGATATCGGGTTTTATTCTATTAACCGAGAGTCCAATTCGTATTGGCGACATCGTTGAGCTTGAGAACGAGCAAGGTCGCATTGAAGAAATAGGTAATCGTTGTGTACGTATTCGTCGGTTTGACGGGATTCATGTACTGGTGCCAAACAGCTACTTTTTAGAGCAACGCGTAGTGAACTGGACACTGGTTTCAAAAGATATCCGCAGCAATGTCAGTGTTGGTGTCGCTTATGGTTCACCGGCTGAAAAGGTACGTGACTTAATGCTGGAGGCGGCGAAAGAGCATAAAAAGATTAACACCGAGTACCCCATCGAAGTGTTATTTGAAGACTTTGGTGATAACAGCCTTACCTTCAATTTGCTGTTCTGGACTTCGGTTAGTGCGCCGATGGATTTACGTCGGGTGCAGTCGGACTTGCGCTACAAGATCGACTCACTATTCGCCGAGAATGATATCGTCATCGCCTTCCCACAACGGGATGTGCACCTCGATACATTAAGACCACTCGAAGTCTCTATTCAACGAGCAAAAAAAAGCGATGCTAATTAGCATCGCTTTTATCAAAACTCTCCGCGTATTTAGAATTCACGCTTATACGTTAGCGAGAAACTAACACCACGCGTTTCTGAACGAAGCAAGGTATCGTCAAACTCAATCTCTTTATCTTGATTCAAGATATTTTGCACCTTGAGCGTGATCTGAGAATTGAAGTCTGGATAGTAACTATAAACCGCGTCTAAACTGTGGAAAGGTTGCTCAAACGCATCGCCACGACCTTCGATACCTGGAATGATAATACGCTCACCAAACACGTTATAAACCAACGATGCAGAGTGCTTACCATTGTCAGAATCAAAGCCAAGCTGACTGTTGACCACCCATTTTGAGTGACCCGTTAAGCGACGTTCGGTATTGGTAATCGACGTCGATACACCGGTTTGTTCAACAATCTTCTGAGTATCCAACTGGATTTCAGAGTCACTTAACGTAACGTTACCCGAAACAAAGAAGTTCGTGCTGAGTGATTTTAACCACTCCATTTCGACACCGTATACTTCACCGGTCTCAGCGTTAGCAATACGTACTAATGGAGGACCGTCTTGCGCGGGCGACTGAACAGATTCAATCGGGTCAGTCATGTCCTTATAGAACATACCCAACGACAAGGTATCGCCATTTTCTTGATACCACTCCCAACGTGCGTCATAGTTCTTGATCGACGTTGTCCGCAAGCCTGGTGTACCGCCGACTGGGAACAAGGTCAACGGATCGAGGTACGTTGAACTAGAGACTTCGCGCAAGTCAGGACGGACTACCGTTTGTCCGTAGCTGAAACGTAACTGCTGCTCGTCAGTTAAAAAGTAAGTCAACGCCAACGATGGATAGAAGTCATCCTCTTGGAATGCTAAATCAGCTAGATCGTTAGGTGTCGGGTTGGTTGGTAAATCGATTTCACCGGTCGTTGGTACCAGTGGTACCACAACTTGGCGGAAGTCTTCCCAACGAACACCCGCCGTAATACGCCACTTCTCTTTAAAGAACACGTCGCCTTCAACGTAGTATGCGTCGATTGCTTGCGCAGAAATATAATCATCGCCCGCTACCGTCGTATCGTTCAATATCGGCGTAAAACTAAGTTCAGTATTCGCTAATAAGTCATCATTAAGGATTTCGCCTAGCTGATGCCCTTGCAAAACGCTCGAGTCGGGGAACGCACGCGTATTGATATCAAAACGACGGTTGGTGGCAAAACGCGTTTTCTGAACAAAGTCCGCGCCCGCCTTTAAGGTGATATCCCAATCATCGAGCATGATTGGTAGAGTTACATTGCCGCCCCAGTTTTCAACTTCATCATCGAGATCTTGAAAAGAGTAACGTGCAGCCGTCGTCGCATTGGTTAGGTTACTCTCAGTTTGACGGTCAAAAACTCCATCTTCGTTACGGTCCGTCAAAATAAACCGAGTCTCTAAGTTACCCGGTGCATAACGGCTTGAACGTGCCTTTGAATACTTCCAATCAATACCCAAGAAGTTCCAGTCGGTAAAGGTATGCATCCCTTTAATTTGGTTAGCCACCATCCGACGCTCTTGGTAATTCACATCAAACTCACGAATACGCTGGTCAGAGCCGAAGTTGATGTTGTTATTGTTACCCAATTTCTCGCGTAAACGATCCTCGGTATCGTTCAGAATGACATGGCTGAAGTCGACTTTGTGATTCGCGCCGTAGTTAATGCCCAGCGTGAACATACCTGACCACGTCACTTGGTGCTCGGTTGACTGCACATCATCCCAACCACGAACCAATGTATAGCTGTCATCAGGGTTTAAGCGGTAGTTTTCACCCAGAAACTGCTCAGAAACCTGCCACTCATTGCGGTACGCAGCCGTGGTCAAAAAACCAATCGCCCACTTGTCAGTTAAATCATAACGGTTACCGTAGGTCACATTGACACCATAATCAGGGTCAATAGACTGCATTTGAGGGTCATAATCTCGGTTCAGTGCCAACGCCACATCCCGATTATCTTCGATGCTAATTTCATCAAGGAATGTGCGTTGTCCCCACAACGCTTGCAACATTTGTGGTGCTGCACGAGTTCCGTCATCTTTACCCTTCCATGAACTCCCGCCATCATACCAATATGAGTCATCGAAATTTTCTGAGTTGCCGCCCACTTTAATCGAGCCATTAAAAACTTCTTGCGTGGGGGCAGACTTCAGGCGGATATCAACATTACCGCCACCAAAGTTAGCCGGCATTGATGCTGAATACGACTTTTGAACAGCTAAACTTTCGATAATATCCGAGGGGAATAAATCGAGTGGAATAACGGCTCGGGTTGGATCAGGGCTCGGTACGGACATGCCGTTAAGTTGCGTACTCGAGTAACGCTCACCTAAGCCACGTACATATATAAATTTACCGTCGACCAGTGTAAGACCTGTAATACGACGAAGCGCAGCAGCGGCATCAGTATCACCGGTACGCGAAATCTGGTCAGCACCCATGATATCGGCCACGAACGCCTGTTCTTTACGCTCTTGAACTACCGCTGCGGCACTGCCCTGTAAACGAGTACCTGTGGTAACCACTTCCTCGATGACTTGCTCAGGGTTGCTTGCCTGCTGCTCTGCTTCAGCTTCGGTTTGCTCGGCGTCTTGCCAAGCGAGTGCCGCAGGTGTTGCCAAGCAGGCAAGCACTGCGAGAGAAATATTTGCCAGAGGGAATCGGTTGGCACGCATGATATTAGCTACCTCTTGTTACTATGGAAGCCGGAGGTGTCCCTAAGGTCACCTCACGGCTTTTAAAGAGCACTTTATGCTACTTAAGGGGTTACTCTAATCCTACAGTCCAACCTGCAGTCCAATCGTTACCTTCTTCAACTGCTCCAACGAATGTCGCGTTGTCGAAGAATGTATCGCCGCTGAGGTCTGCTGCAGTTGCGTCTGTAATGCTGAAGACACCGTTCAAAGTATCGCCTGCTGCGGCAATGCTATTACCTGCTTGACCTGTGAACCAAGTTTCCAAATTGACGTCAGTTGCGCCAAATTTAAAGTTTTCACCGTTGTCACACGCCATGACTGAGTGAGTCATTGCAATGCCACCATCTTGTAAGTGCTGCTGGCTGACCGGGCTACTCTCAACTTCTAAACATTCGCCCATGCCCGCAGGACCTGAAACGATCGTGTTATAGAACGTTGCTTTAGTACCTTCGCGCAAGTAGATACCCTCTGAAGAGTCCTCGCCTTGGAACGTGTTTCCAATGATGGTTAAGTTCGCAATGGTTGGGTTCGACATTGGCGTTACAGCCGGATTGCTACCATCGTTGTCAGCTTCGATACCACGGTTTGCATCTGAGTTGTCAGGGTTTTGGCGGACCAATACATATTGCATCTTGCCTTGGTACCCATTGTCCCAATCGATACTGTCATCTTGCATGTTGGTTAAAACAACATACTTGAAGTTAACCGCACCGCCGAACATTTCGATGCCATCATCTGAGTTGTTATGAACTTGGAGGTATTCCACCTTGGTTCCTGAGCCAACACCGCCGAACGTAATACCGTTAAGTTCGTTATCCGGTGCGATTTCAAAACCACCGTTCATGACACGTACATACTGCAAGGTACCTGAACTATCGGTCGCATCAGTACCACCGAATACAGCACCTTCTGCCGCGCCTTCAACTTGCAATGCACAGTCAGAACCATCAGATGGGCATTTGTTACTCGGTGCGTTACCCAAGATAACTAAGCCGCCCCACTGACCCGGCTGACCTTCGCCAGTCTCAACGTAAGCTGCGGAAGTAAACGTGATAGGCTGTTCAACCGTACCTTCCGCCATAATGTCTGAACCACGGCTGATCACTAAGTAATCGCCACCAGTACGTCCATAAACGGTTGTACCCGGCTCAATAGTCAACGTCATTGAGTTCGCATTGTCACCACCGATGAAAACCGGTCCGCTCAATGCATAAATATTGTCCGCGCTCAGTGTTAAATCGTCCGTGTAAGAGCCCGCTAGCTGACAAGTTGTGGTAGATCCATCTACTGGGGTAATCGCTTCGGTGCCTGCTGGACAACCTGCTACAGGCGCTTCTGAACCGCCCGCAGTGACTTCACCGCCGCCAAAACCAAATGCCCAGCCTTGACGCCAATCGCTGTCACCCGGAACCGCACCAACAAAATCAACTGACTCAAAGAAGCTACCATCAACGGTGTTCGCAACGTCTTGACCTGCACCTAATAACGGAGAGTTTGCCATGGGCTGACCGTTAGCACCTAGCATGATTGAAGTGCTGACTTGGTTGTTCGATTGCTGATTTAGGAACCAATCTTCGAGGTTTACATCGCCTGAACCGTACTTAAAGTTCTCACCATTGCTGCAAGCCATGAAAGAGTTTTCCATGGTGATAGTGCCGTCACCTAGATTGGTCTGAGATTGTGGGCTACCTTCAACTTCAAAGCATTCACCCATTTCCGAAGGACCTGTCACCACAACATTGTAAAACTGTGCACCGGTACCCTCGCGTAAATAAATACCTTCCGAAGAGTCTTCACCTTTGAAGTTATTACCGATAATGGTTAAGTTCGCGATAGTCGGGTTAGACATCGGCGTTGCCGCAGGGTTACTGCCATCATTGTCTGCTTCGATACCACGGTTAGCGTCGCCACCGTTCGGATCTTGCTCAACGTAAACGTATTGCATTTTACCACGATAGCCGTTGTCCCAATCGATGCTGTCATCTTGCATGCTGGTTAATACAACGTGCTTAAAGTTGACCGTACCACCGAACATTTCGATACCGTCGTCCGCGTTACCGTGCACTTGTAAGTAGTCAACCGTCGTGCCAGAACCTACGCCACCAAATGTGATACCGTTCAATTCATTGTCAGGCGCGATTTCGAAACCTGCGTGTTTAACAACCACGTAGCGTAACGTGCCTGAGTTATCATCGTCTTGAGAGCCGCCAAACACTGCGCCCTCTTCAGCACCTTCAACTTGCAATGCGCAGTCGGAGCCATCTGCTGGGCATTTGTTGCTTGATGCATTACCTAAGATAACCAAGCCGCCCCATTGGCCAGCGCCTGTTTCTTCGCCCACCACATCTTGTGATGATGTAAAGATAATGGGCGCATCAGAGGTGCCGTCTGCCATGATTTTTGAGCCGCGGCTTACAACCAAGTAATCATTACCCTGACGACCAAATACCACAGTACCCGGCTCAATGGTCAATGTTGCTGAATTCGCGTTGTCACCACCGACAAAGGTAGGTCCGTCGATAGCATACATAACTGTTGTGCCATCACTTTTGCTGTTCACTAAGGTTGTGTCAGCGGTAATGCGTCCTGAGATGACTTGAACTTGTACTTCTTCGCCGAGCGCTTCTGACGCTGCTAACGATAGTGAACCACTGGCTGTACCTGGCAAGTCAGCGCCCGTATCACCGCCGTTGTTACCACCATTGTCACCACCATTATCTGGCTGCTGTACTTCAGCACCCGAATTGATATTGATGTCGCCACCGCAACCAGCAAGCGCTAACGCTGCTGCGATCGCAGATGCTTTGAACAAAGAATTCAGATTCATTGGGTTCTCCCGACTTGGATGTTATCCATAGGTTAAAAGTCGAGGAGAATGGTAGGGAGCTAGCGTGACAAATTTGTGACAATTGCAAGCTGTCATCAAATCTTCATATTAGAGTAACTCAACTGCAATGTACGAAGTTAAGTTAATGGGCTGCTTTTACAGCCCATATTCCATCGCAATTTCATCGCAACAGTGTTTCTTAGGGCACAACTCACAGTCTTTCATTACCTTTTCTGGTAACTGTGCTTTATCGCACAGCGTAAAGCCTTGCTGCTTAAAAAAGTCAGGCACACGGGTCAACACAATCACGCGCTTTAATCGGATCTGACGCGCTTTCTGACACAAATGCTCAACCAACATACGACCTTGACCTCGCACCTGGCTTTGTGGATTGACTCCCAACGAACGTATCTCAGCTAAGCCCGTGGTATAGATATAGAGCGAAGCACACCCAGTGACTTTGCCATCGACTTCAGACACGGCAAATTCATTGATTGAGTGCACAATATCATCTTTGGCTCGTGGCAGGTTTTCGCCGGCACCCGCCCAATGACCGACCAAGCCGACAATCGCATCAATATCATCCAGCGTAGCATCACGAACCTTAATACGCAGACCTTGCTGAAGCTTCTTAAGCGCAGCTTGTGTCTGTTCGATGCTGGTGCCCCCGAGTGCATTACGTTTTGCCAATAACGCCTCAATGCTCAACCATTCATAAACGTCAGGCTCAATCACCGAATGCACTGCTTGCAACGTACTAAGAGGCAAATCTTCGAGCGGTTGCTGGTGCTTAAGCGCTAACTGCACGCATTCCCCTACCACTTCATGCGCGGTACGAAATGGAACGCCTTTGCTAACCAAATAATCAGCAAGCTCAGTCGCATTTGAATAGCCGCCCTTCGCTGCTTGCAGCGCCCGCGACTGATTTACAGTGAGACCGTTTACGCATTGCTGCGCAATATCGATAGAGGCGCCCCATTGAGTGTAGCTGGCAAATATGCCCTCTTTGTCTTCTTGCATATCTTTGTTGTATGCCAACGGTAGTGCTTTCAATGTCATCAGCAGGCCCACTTGCGCGCCTACCACACGTCCCGACTTACCGCGAATAAGCTCAAGCGCATCGGGGTTCTTTTTCTGCGGCATCAGTGAAGAGCCGCTACTCACATCATCGGCTAATTCAACAACCCCCGCTTCACCACTGGCATAAAAAATTAAATCTTCAGCCATGCGAGAGAGATGAATCATCGACAGCGAAGCCACCGATAGCAGTTCGACAATAAAATCGCGATCGGATACGGCATCTAAACTGTTCGCCGCCGGCGTGCTAAAACCCAAACGATGCGCCAAATCTGTTCTATCGACCGGATAAGCCGTACCGGCTAGAGCGCCCGATCCGAGTGGACACACGTTGATACGCGCTAACGCATCTTTTAACCGTGCCTGGTCGCGCTTAAACATCTCGACATAGGCTAAGCACCAGTGCGAAAATAGTACCGGTTGTGCGCGTTGCAAATGCGTATATCCAGGAATCACCGTTGTTGCCTCGCGCTCGGCTAAATTAGCCAGCGCTGCAATCAGTTGCTCAAGTCGCTGCCATTGGGTCTCGACCTGCGCTCGGCACCACAGTCGAATATCGGTGGCGACTTGGTCATTACGGCTACGACCTGTATGCAGTTTTTTACCCAGATCGCCAATGCGTTCGATCAGCTGACGTTCAATAAAGGCGTGAATGTCCTCATCACCCGCCACCGCGACATCACCTAAGCACCCACTCCAGTGTTGTAAAATGTCATGCAATGCATGCTGTATATGGCTGTACTCATCGGTCGTTAACACGCCCACCTGTTGCAGCGATTGCGCCCAGGCAATACTGCCCCGAATATCAAACTCAAGTAGTACACAGTCAAATGGCAGGGAGTCATTAAACTGCTGAAAGGCTTGGCTGGGAGGCGCACTAAACCGGCCTCCCCAAAGTCCCTTGGTCATATTCGCCTCCTACACTTTTGCCGTTTGTTTTAACGCGCGGATACGGCTCGATAATGAATAGAGGCGAATAAAGCCTGCGGCATGCTTTTGGTCATAAACATTATCGGCACCGAAGGTGGCAAACGCCTCGCTGTAAAGAGAATAAGGAGAACACTTTTGCGTGACAGTAACATTACCTTTATAGAGCTTAATCACGACTTCACCGGTTGCCACTTGGTTCAGACTTTCGGCGGCGGCTAACACCGATGCTTGGTTAGGGGTAAACCAACGCCCATCGTAAAGCAACTGCGCAAATTGCTCGCTTAACTGTGTTTTCCATGAGCGCGTCATTTTATCGAGCACCAACTCATCAATGCCACGTAAAGCGTGCATCATGATGGTCCCCCCCGGCGTTTCATAGCAGCCACGGCTTTTCATACCCACTAGACGATTCTCGACAATATCAACGCGACCAATACCATGTTTCGCACCCAGTTTGTTCAGTTGTTCAAGGCATTTCAGAGGCGACAACGCTTCACCATTAACACTCACCACAGCGCCTTGCTCAATCGCTAGACTGATATACTCAGGTTCATCGGGTGCTTGTTCAGGTGAGCAAGTCAATGTCCAGACTTCATCACTCGGTTCACACCAAGGATCTTCAAGCTCACCTCCCTCATGTGAGATATGCCACGCGTTGGCATCGCGACTATAGATTTTCTTGAGTGACGCAGAGCAGGGAATATTACGCTCTGCAAGATAAGCAAGTAAGCTCTCCCGACTACTTAAGTCCCACTCTCGCCAAGGCGCAATCACCGTCAGTTCAGGCGCCAGCGCGGCGTAGCAAGACTCAAAGCGGATCTGGTCATTACCTTTGCCAGTACAACCATGCGCTAAGGCATCCGCATTGACTTTACGTGCCAATTCTACTTGCGCTTTGGCGATTACCGGACGAGCCATCGCCGTGCCAAGTAAATAGCTCTGCTCGTAGACGGCACCGGTTTTCAGGCTTGGATAAATGTAATCGGCTGCAAACTCATCTTTAAGATCAACAATATGACACTCGCTAGCGCCGGAGGCTTTTGCTTTTGCTTCCACGCCTTCGAGTTCTTCTGCCCCCTGCCCTACGTCTGCGACAAACGCCACCACCTCACAGCCGTAGTTTTCACGCAACCAAGGCACAATGACAGATGTATCTAAACCACCAGAATAAGCCAATACTACTTTGTTCATTGTTTGCTCCTTAGCTCGCGTGTTGCAGGGTCAGTGTGTTTTTAGGGTTAAGTAAAAGATGAAGCAGCGCATTTTGTGCAAATAGCCGATTTTCTGCCTGCTTAAGACACAGTGAATCGTCGCTATCCATCACTTCAGAAGTGATTTCGTAATCACGATGGGCGGGTTGGCAATGCATCACGGCATTCGCTCCGAGCCGTTTAATGAGGGCGGCGTTCACCTGATAAGGCATAAAGGTGGCTTTAACCTCATCAAGGCTTTGCTGTTGTCCCATCGAAACCCACGTATCGGTATAAACAACATCGCTCTGCGCGCAGGCCTCAGGATCATGAATTTGTTTGACCGAGCCAACCCCTGCTTGGTTGAGTTGGTCGATATCGGCCGCACTGAGACCATGTTCAACAGGGGTTACTAACGTGACATGCATGCCGAGTAGACAACCATAAAGTGCCAGCGAACGCGCCACGTTGTTACCGTCTCCCCAGTAACTCAGCGCTTTACCACTCACATCGCCATAGTGCTCAACCAATGTAAGACAGTCAGCCAAGGCTTGGCACGGATGAAACTGGTCGCATAGGCTATTAATCACAGGCACAGAGGCATGCTTAGCCAACTCTTGTAAAGTTGCATGGTGATTCACGCGTGCCACAATAGCATCGCACCAACATGAGAGGTTTTTTGCGTAATCCGCGATGGTTTCGCGTTGCCCGAGTTGGCCGTTTTGCTCGTCGAGGTAAACGCAATGGCCACCTAAGCGTTGGATACCCACATCAAGCGATAGTCGTGTGCGCAAACTAGGCTTCTCAAACAACGTCACGATGCTTTTTCCAGCTAGACTCTGAGTAAATTTTTGCGGCTGTGACTTTTGCTCAATAGCCGTATCTATCAACTGTATTAGTTGGCTTTGGGTAAGCTCATTACCCGTTAAAAAATGTGTGTTCATACGAATCTCAAATATTAAAAAACTAAGGATTAATCAATGTGCCGGAGTGATGACGGGTGTCGCACGAACACCCGCAGATTCGCACTTGTTTTTGTAGGAATTGAGCAACGTTTAGCGCCTGCTCAACTTTGAGTCGCATGCCACCCATGAGAGTGCCCGACTGGATAAGCTGTTCGATACTGTCACTATCGAGTTGCGCGATAGGTTGTTGTTGGTCGTCAAGCACCGCAGGTACATCGCTGACAAAGGTAAGGGTCGCGGAAAGCGCTTTAGCGAGTCCCGCTGCCGCCTCATCAGCGTTTACATTAAGCCACTGGCCTCGGCTATCAAATCCGACACAGCTCACGATAGGTAGGTGCTTCTGCTCTAATAACGTCAGTAATAACTCACTCACGTCAAAGGGCTCAATACAATGACCCGTCATACCCAATTCGGGCTGCCCTTGTTGGACGCGCAAACCCGTTTCAAATAACGTTAGCCCGACCGGCTTGAGTGTTTGTTTAATTGCCATGCCCAGTAGCTGCTTATTAACGGTGCCGGCGAGTGCCCCCACAATCAGCGGCATTTGCTCTGCCATACTCACACGTAAACCGTGATACTTAACAACTGACAGATTCAACTTGGCAAACAAGTCGTCAACCTGCTGGCCACCGCCATGAACGATAAGCGTGGGCTCTAAGTTTTGTTGCTGAGCAATATGTTGAAACAGCGTCGTTAAACCTTGCGGATCATCAAGTACACGCCCACCGAGTTTGATGACATTCATAGCGGTACGCCCTCCTCACTCGGTAAACCCAACTTTAAGTTGAAGCATTGCAGAGCCTGACTAGCAGCGCCTTTGAGTAAGTTATCAATGGCACTGAAGATCACCAACGCGTTGCCATTCAAATGCCAGCCGATATGACACCGGCCGCTATTAACCACATCGTTCAGTGCCGGGTATTCACCCTCGGCTATGTGAACGAGGGCGCTGGCTTGATACACGTCGAAAACTGATTTTAATTGCGCCTGAGAAGGCGCCTCATTGAAGTAGATAGTAATAGTCGCAAGTATGCCCCGCTTAAAGTCACCTAAGTGAGGCAAAAACAGCGTATTCAGTCCACTGTAGTAATCAATTTCTGGCTGATGACGGTGAACACCGGCCTTGTAGCCTTGTAGCGATAGCTCCGCGGCTTGGGTTTTGAGGCTTACGGAACGACCCGCGCCGGTCACGCCTGACACCGCGTTAATGACGGTATGATTTATTTGGTGGTTAAACACTGCAAGCGGTTTGAGCGCCAGCAGACTAGCGGTGGGATAGCAACCCGGCACAGCTATCCAGCGGGCATTATCAAACCCTTCATCTAGCCATTCCGCTAATCCATAGACAGCTTTAGCTAATGCCTCAGTTGCTGGGTGTTCAAAGCCATAAAAGCGCGGATATAAATCTGCAGTGGGCAACCGGAAGCCGCCTGACAAGTCAAACACTGTTGCCGTTAACTGACTCAGTTGGGCATACCATTGGCAACTCACTTCGTGCGAAGTACATAAGAACACGGCATCGGCATTTGCCAAAGCATCCGTAACCGTGCCTACGGGCAAACCGAGTAAAGGTAGATCAACACGCCCCTTAAAACGCGGGTAAAGCTGAGCAATAAACTTATCACGATCATGACTTTGCTCAGATACATATAGCGTCAGCTCACCGACAAGCGGGTGATCATTTAACAATGACACCAATTCGGCGCCCGCGTAACCACTGGCACCGATGACCACCACATTCTGGAGTGAATATTTTTTTGCTGACTGCTTTCTTTCCATCTCAAAGTCTGCTTACTTATTTGCATCTGGCTGAATTTGTATGCAGACTAACTGAATAAATATATTTATGCAACTTTTATGGATAATTATCTATGTCGATTCCATCCTTTTTTAAAATGTATCAAGCGCTGATAGCTCGCCCATCGATCAGCTCCCTCGACGCAAGCTGGGATCATTCCAATAAAGCAGTTATCGAGTTACTGGCGGATTGGTTGGAACAATTGGATTTCAATATCGAAATTCAGCCGTTAAAAAATAAGCCCAATAAGTTTAACCTCTTGGCCACTAGGGGTGTTGGCTCAGGCGGACTATTGCTCTCTGGACACACAGACACGGTGCCCTATGATCAGAAACGTTGGAATTTTGACCCTTTCAAACTGACTGAACAGGACAACCGCTGGTATGGCTTAGGTGCTATTGATATGAAAGGCTTTTTCGCCTTTATCATCGAAGCACTGCGTGACTTACCGGCTAACCAGCAAACCAAGCCGATTCAGATTCTCGCCACGGCCGACGAGGAGACAACCATGGACGGTGCGCGTCAGCTCAATCATTTTAGTCAGCTCAAGCCCGATCACTGTATCATCGGAGAACCCACTGAAATGCGCCCCATTCGAGCGCATAAAGGCCATTTAACTGAGTCAATACGAGTTACGGGTCGCTCTGGACACAGCTCAAACCCAACCTTAGGCATTAACGCAATTGAGATCATGCATCAGGTTATCAGTCAGCTATTGGAATTCCGCAATGGCATTTCGCATAAATATTCAAATAAGTTATTTGAAATTCCATACCCTACTTTGAACCTCGGAGCCATTCATGGTGGCGATAACGCTAACCGCATTTGCGGTTGTTGTGAGTTGCATATCGATATTCGTCCATTACCTGGGATGTCACTCGCCGATCTGTACAGCGAGCTCAATACTGCACTCAAGCAACTGATGCTCTCATCACCGGGAACAATAGAGCTGACTTCGATGCATCCACCTATTCCGGGATTTGAGCAAGCGGAAAACTCAAAATTTGTGCAGTTAACAGAACAAATTTCTGGTGTTCAAGCAGAAGCGGTCAATTACTGCACCGAAGCTCCATTTATTCAACAACTAGGCTGCGACACGCTGGTGCTCGGGCCCGGGTCAATTAAACAAGCGCATCAGCCCGATGAGTTCTTAGATTTAAGCACCATTAATCAAAGCCAGCAGGCCATAAATAATCTCATTCGACGCTTATGTTTTTAGCATTTGCAGCCGATACAACTGTATTAATTTTTGATTAGGTTTTGAGAGGTTATTTCATGATTCGACAATATTCGGTGGGGGTGCGTGCCGCAGGTGCGTTTGGCTTAATCGGTCTACTTCTGCTTGCACTCGGTTTATTCGCACTCGACCGCTTGTCGAGCGTCGTTGAGCAAATGGATTTCATTACTGATGAGCAAGTCCCTGCTATTGATAACGTCAATGATCTCGACCGCGAGTTCTTGCGCGTGCGCGTACATTCAGCCAACGTCGCGGCGTATATCAATGACGAACAGCGGAAGCAGGCCTATGTAGAACGGTTAGACGATGCGAACCAAAGTTTAGAACGTAACCTTGATGAATATGAGGCTTTACTCAACGATGCTGAGAGCAAAAAGCTTTTCAAGGAACTCAAAGCCAACTTAAACGAATATTGGCAACTCAACGATCAGTTTATGCAACTGGTTAATGCCAAGTTAGTCGAGCCTATTGCGTCCCTACGTGAATCGACGATTCTGCCATTGACCAATAAAATATCGACCAACTTAGATAAGCTACTTGCTCATGAAATGGAGCTCATTAATACAGCAACTGATACCGCGGGTGACGTATCAAGTGCCGCATTCACAGGTATTGTTGTCGCTTTGGTGGTGGTATTGGTATTGACTGTACTGTTCGCTTGGGTGTTGACTCAAAGTATCGTCAAACCGATACAACAAGCCGTCGATTTCTCAAAAACAATTGCCGAGCGTGACCTCACTCATAGTATTGAAATTGATGGTAAAGACGAGCCTGCGCAGCTGCTCAAACAATTGCGTAAAACCCAAGAAGAGCTGCGCCAATCCATCGGTCACATTGCTCAGTCTTCGCAACAACTCGCTTCGACTTCGGAGGAACTCAGTTCCGTTACCGAAGATTCGACACGCACAATCCAGCAACAAACCGAAGAACTCGAGCAAGCGGCGACTGCAGTCAATGAGCTCACCACAGCGGTTGAAAACGTAGCGCAAGATGCGCAAAGCGCGTCTGAAGCTTCAGAGGCAGCCGATGAGCAAGCCCAATTTGGTAACGACCGAGTGGCCAAGACGGTCACCGCTATCGAAGAGTTATCACAAGAAATTGGTGATTCATCAAGTAATGTTACAGAACTGGCTGACAAAGTTACTGGGATCACCAAAGTACTTGAAGTTATTCGAGGCATTGCCGAGCAAACTAACTTACTCGCACTCAATGCAGCTATCGAGGCTGCTCGCGCCGGTGAGTCGGGCCGTGGTTTTGCGGTAGTCGCTGATGAAGTGCGGTCATTGGCCCACAAGACTCAACAGTCAACGGTCGAAATTGAAGAAATGGTTTCAGCCATAAACGAATCCAGTGACCGTTCAGTTTCTACTATGAAGCAGAGTCTCGAACGCGCTGCCAAAACACTCGATATCGCGCGTGAGGCTGGGACTGCGTTGAAGCAAATAGCGACCGCCGTGAGCGAAATCAATACGCACAATACGTCGATTGCGAGTGCATCAGAAGAACAAGCAAACGTAGCGCGTGATGTTGATAAGAACTTAGTCAGTATTCGCGACTTATCTAATTCCACCGCCTCAGGTGCTGAGCAAACCAGCGCTTCGAGCCAAGAGCTATCGCGGTTAGCGGTTGAGTTGAATAATTTAGTCGAGCGCTTCAAAGTGTAAGACTCAATGTGCGGGGATAGATGTCCCCGCACAATTTTTAATCGCCTAGAGACCATAAGTAAAATAAGTATAGAAAATAGCCACCATCATCCGTATAAATTAGACGAATATCACACCCCACTCTAAGCTGAATCTGTGTTAACAAACTACTAACATCAGGTTCAGGTTATGACATCTCGACTTTCATTTAATGCGAAATCAGTGCCCCATCAAGCGCGCTTATTTACGCCACAATTTATGTCCTATTTTGCCGACTTGTGCGAACGCTTCATGCCACGTCATGCAGAATTGCTAGATACTCGGTCAAAAAGACAACAGCGTATCGATGCAGGCGAACTACCCGACTTTGATCCGAGCACCCAAACCATTCGCGAGGGCGATTGGCATATTCGCCCATTACCCAAAGATCTGACTCGTCGTCGCATTGAAATCACCGGTCCGGTTGATCGTAAAATGGTTATTAACGCTCTCAACGCCAATGTTGACTGCTATATGGCCGACTTCGAGGACTCCCAATCACCGACTTGGGATGGATTGCTCGACGGCCAAGTTAATTTAATTGACGCCAACCGCAACACGCTGAGTTACCAAGACCCTAAGAGCGGCAAAGCATACAACGTGAACCCCAACCCCGCGCTGTTAATTGCGCGGGTACGTGGATTACATCTGCCAGAAAAGCATTTGTGCTTTGAAGATACGCCCGTGCCGGGCGCTCTGCTTGATTTTGCATTGTATTTTTACCACAACTATCGCGTCCGATTAGATGAAGGTACGGGCGTCTATTTCTATTTGCCCAAATTAGAACACAGTAGCGAAGCACTGTGGTGGAGCGACGTGTTTCACTACTCGGAACAGCGTTTTCAGCTCAAGCCGGGTACCATTCGTGCCACTGTACTTATCGAAACACTACCAGCCGTTTTTCAGATGCATGAAATTTTGCATGCACTTCGTGACCATATCGCAGCCCTCAATTGCGGTCGTTGGGATTATATTTTTAGTTATATAAAAACCCTGAAAAACCATCCTGACCGAGTGCTCCCTGATCGCCAGCAAGTCACCATGTCTAAGCCGTTCCTTAACGCTTACTCTCGCTTACTGGTATATACCTGCCACAAACGGGGCGCGCTCGCAATGGGCGGTATGGCGGCGTTTATTCCGAGTAAAGATGCCAGTGAGAATGAACAAATTCTCGCTAAAGTCGCCAAGGACAAGCAGCTCGAGTTTGATAATGGCCATGATGGTACTTGGATTGCGCATCCTGGACTTGCCGACACCGTTAGCGCGATATTTGTAGACCAGCTCAGCGGCGATAATCAACTGCATGTCTTGCGTGAGCAAGATCACGCCATCACTGCATCACAGTTACTCACCCCATGTGACGGTGAGCGCACTGAGGCAGGCATGCGCACCAACATCCGAGTTGCATTGCAATATATCAGCGCGTGGCTCGATGGTCGCGGTTGCGTGCCTATATACGGATTGATGGAAGACGCAGCTACCGCAGAAATTTCGCGGGCATCAATTTGGCAGTGGATAAAGCACGAAAAATCCCTCAGTAACGGGACTTCTGTCACTAAGGCTCTATTCAAACAATTCCTCGCCGAAGAAGCAGCGAAAGTGAAACAAGAAGTGGGCGAATCGATGTGGCAACAGCAGCCTTTTGATAAAGCGGTCGCGTTACTCGAAGCCATTACAACCGCCGATGAGTTAGTGGAGTTTCTCACACTGCCCGGCTACCAACAACTTGATTAATTAACCAGACAACAGGACAACATCATGACTTTATCAACACAACAAGCAGAACAAGCTAAAGCGCTTGAACAAAGCTGGAAAAACGATGCCCGTTGGGCACAGGTTAAACGCCCCTATAGCGCCGAAGAAGTGGTAAAGCTTAGAGGCTCATTGCAAGTGCAACACACATACGCGCAACACGGCGCCGACAAACTATGGCGCTTGATTAACGGTGAAGCTCAGCAAAAGTTTGGCAAAGACTACGTCAATGCACTCGGCGCTTTGACCGGTGGTCAAGCGGTTCAACAAGTCAAAGCGGGATTACAGGCGATTTACCTCTCCGGCTGGCAGGTTGCAGCTGACAATAACTCGTCACGCAATATGTATCCTGATCAGTCGCTCTATCCGGTCGATTCTGTACCAACTGTCGTTGAGCGCATCAACAACTCGTTTGCTCGTGCTGACCAAATTCAATGGTCAAAAGGTATCAGCCCAGATGATGAGCAATACATTGACTATTTTGCGCCTATCGTCGCGGATGCCGAGGCAGGCTTTGGTGGGGTATTAAACGCCTATGAATTGATGAAGCGTATGATTCAATGTGGTGCGGCGGGCGTGCACTTTGAAGATCAGTTAGCGTCAGTTAAAAAGTGCGGCCATATGGGTGGTAAGGTTTTAGTACCTACCCAAGAGGCGGTGCAAAAACTCATAGCAGCGCGTTTTGCGGCCGATGTTGAGGGCGTCCCCACCTTGATCGTAGCACGCACCGACGCCAATGCCGCCGACCTGCTAACGTCGGACTTCGACGATAACGATAAACCATTCGTTACCGGTGAACGCACCGCTGAAGGTTTTTACCGTGTGAAACCCGGTATTGAGCAAGCTATTTCGCGCGGTCTTGCTTATGCGCCTTATGCGGATTTAATTTGGTGTGAAACAGCCAAGCCTGACCTCGACGAGGCACGTCAATTTGCCGAGGCGGTGCATGCTAAGTATCCGGGCAAACTCTTAGCCTACAACTGTTCACCTTCGTTTAACTGGAAGCGCAACCTCGACGATGCCACTATCGCGAAGTTCCAACGCGAACTGGCTGCCATGGGCTATAAGTTCCAGTTCATTACCTTAGCGGGTGTTCACAACATGTGGTATCACATGTTTGAGCTCGCACACGACTATGCTCGTAACGATATGTCAGCGTACGTTCGTCTGCAGCAACAAGAATTTGATGCAGCAGAAAAAGGTTATACGTTCGTGGCTCACCAACAAGAAGTCGGTACTGGCTACTTTGATTCACTCACTAATGCGATTCAAGGTGGTAGCTCATCTGTCACCGCATTAACCGGTTCAACTGAAGAAGACCAGTTTAAAACGACCGCGTAAAGCGTAAATCGGCAGCGTACGGGAAGATATCTTTAATTACCCCCTCCTTGATATCTTGCTGGCGCTGCCGCCAATACATCGGATCAACCAACTCTGGATGAGCACTTAACAGGAGTTCGCGGTAGCGTGGCTGTGGCACCGCGAATATGGCCAACTGTTCGGGAAACACATCGTCCGGCGCAAAAGACACTTCATGATCGGCTTTAGCGAGTGACTTAAAATTCATATCAGTGAGGTAACGCACCTCGTCATAGTCATAAAAAACCACGCGCTTGTGGCGTGTCACACCGAAGTTCTTCAACAGCATATCGCCGGGGAATATATTCGCCGCGATCATATCTTTAATCGCACGACCATAGTCATCGATAGCCGCTGCCTGTTCAGCCTCACTGGCATACTCTAAATACATGTTGAGCGGTATCATACGACGCTCAACAAAACACTGGCTAATCACCAGTAAATCGCCTTCGAAACGAGTACTGCCACCAACGGTCGTTAACAGCTCGTCCATTAAATCATCGGCAATACGGTGCTTAGGAATCGCTACATCAGAGAACTCGAGCGTATCTGCCATACGTCCTACACGGTCGTGCTGTTTAACCATGCGATAGCGTTCGATCACCGTATTCCGGCCGAAGCCTTTGGTATCGCCTAGCTCGTCCTTAATCACTTTAAACACGTAAGGGAACGATGGCATTGTAAATACCGTCATCACCATTCCTTTTACCCCAGGCGCTGCGCTAAGTTGCTCATTGGAGTTGGCAAGTTGCTTTAAAAAGTCACGGTAAAACTCAGTCTTAGCCTGCTTATGAAAGCCAATTGAAGAATAGAGCTCGGAAAACGTCTTGCGCGGCATGAGTTGTTTCAGAAAGCGTACTAATGCCGATGGAGCCTCGGTTTGCACCATAAAATACGAACGCGCAAAACCAAATATCGCCGCCATTCTGTCCGACTGAGTAATAAAGGCATCCACATACAACCGCCCCTCGGGATTAATCAAAATAGGTACAATAAACGGATAGCTGTGTTGTTGCGTTACTATGCGGCCAACTACGTACGCCGCTTTATTTCGATAAAAGGGCGTTTTCAGTACGTCGATACGCACTTCGTGCGGTTCAACTTCATCTTCTATAGCACGTTGCAAAAACGTAGCGCGCAACTGTTCGACATCATGTTTAAGGTTCTCGAAGGTATCCCCTAAGCCTAAATCTAAAAATAACTGTTCTAATGTTTGGGTGAAGCCTTGATAGACAGGGAAATAAGACTGATAAACGTGCTCAATAGGAACCGGGGTGCGTTCCTCTAACGTCGACTCGACAAAAATAAAAGCATTGTGAAAATACTGACGCTCAAACGCACGACAGAACACCGAATTATAAAAAGTTTCGGCTAAATCCGCTTGCGGATGAAACTGCAACAGCGACTGGTAGCGTTGCCGGACGCTCAACCATAAGGCTTCATCAAATTGCGTTTGATACTGCAACAACTCATCGCTGGTTAGCGCCACTTGTTTGTCATAGTAACTTATCCGCTCTGCCGCCGCGCCAATAACGTCCTGCCAACGTTGCGCTAAAAAGCGTTCAGCAGCGCCCTGCGTAAGCAATTGAAAGCGACTAAAGTGGCTGTGAAAGCCCGCTAAGATAAGTCGCGCAAGTTCATCGGCTCGGTTTAAATCAGTGCTCATTCAGCTTTTTCTCGCGGTTGATATATCTGCTTACATTCTTACACACATCAAAATACAACCCTTTTCTCTCTTATAGCGACTTATTAATCAAGTTAAATCAGAGGGAACCTTATGACTAAGATATCAGACACCAGCGGACAAGACGTTGTTCGCGCTCCTAAAAAAACACCTTGGATCAAATGGGGGATGGGCGGTATTGCCGCTGCGGCCCTTATCGCTGTGAGTATTCCGATGCTCACCACCTGGTCTTCAGCCGAGGCGGCTGTAGAGTCAAGTGAGCTGCGCTATGCAACCGTAGAGCAAGGCAACTTTACGCGCGATGTATCGATTCAGGGCAAAGTGGTTGCTGCCGTGAGTCCCACTTTGTATGCGCCAGCTGAAGGGGTGATTACTTATCACGTAGGAGCAGGTGATGCGGTGGAGCAAGGCCAAGCATTGGCGACCATCGAAAGTCCCGAGCTAAAAAGCAAGCTCGAGCAAGAACAGGCGAGTTTAGCCAGCTTAAAAATGGAACTGGACCGCCAGCGCATCAACTCCAAAAAAGCGGCTTTAGAAAATCAAAAGTTGGTTGATTTAGCACACGTCACCCTAACGGCCGCGGATCGCGAAAAGCGCCGTGCTGACAGAGCTTGGGAAAAGCAAGCCATCAGCGAAATCGACTATGAAAAAGCGCAAGACGAATTGGATAACGCCCAAGTCGTATACAAGCACGCGGTGCAGGATGCCAAACTCAATAGCGAGAGCTTGGCTTTCGATATTCAGTCGCTGCAACTTAAAGTGGACCGCCAACAATTACTCGTGAACGAATTGCAACGTCAAGTCGATGGTTTGACTATCGCTTCGCCAGTTAACGGTATTGTGGGTAACTTAGAAGTCGATCAAAAGAATCAAGTCGCCAAAAACCAAGCCGTGTTGGGTGTTGTCGACTTATCCGAGTTTGAGGTAGAGCTCGGTATTCCAGAAAGCTACGCCGATGACCTCGCCATTGGTATGGCGGCTGAAATCAACTACAACGGCCAACTCCATAAAGCCACTCTCGTCGCGGTTTCGCCTGAAATTCGCAATAACGAAGTCATCGGCACATTGCGTTTCAGCGAAGACACACCCGCGGGGCTGCGCCAAAACCAACGTTTAACGAGCCGCATTATTCTCGACCAAAAAGACGACGTGATGACTCTGCAGCGGGGACCTTTCCTGCAGAATCAAGGTGGTCGCGTTGCTTACGTGGTTAGCGACGGTATCGCACTAAAAACGCCTATTCAAACAGGCGCTAGTAGCCTATCAAAAGTGGAAATCATTTCGGGTCTGAAGGTCGGCGATCGCGTCATCATTTCTGATACTCAATCATTCAACGGTGCCGAAAGCGTCGTTATCAATCAATAAGGAATACACCATGCTTGTAATGAACAACATCACTAAAGTATTTCGCACAGAGACTGTCGAAACCCACGCACTTAAACAGTTTAGCCTTACCGTTAATGAGGGCGATTTCGTTGCGGTCACCGGTCCTTCAGGCTCTGGCAAAACCACCTTTTTAAATATCGCGGGTTTACTCGAGTCGTTTGATGACGGCGAGTACACGCTTGACGGACGCTCAGTTAAGAACCTTAACGACAAGCAACTCTCGCAACTGCGGAACGAAAAAATTGGCTTTATCTTTCAAAGCTTCAATCTCATTCCAGATCTCAATTTATTTGATAACGTCGACGTACCACTGCGCTATCGCAAACTGAGTAAAGCTGAGCGCAAAGAACGTATCGAACATAGCTTGGATGTCGTGGGTCTCGCCAACCGTATGCGTCACCTACCATCACAACTCTCGGGCGGACAGCAACAGCGCGTTGCGATCGCTCGCGCGTTAGCGGGTAACCCGTTGTTTCTACTCGCCGATGAACCCACCGGTAACCTCGATAGCAAAATGGCCGACAGTGTCATGAGTTTGCTCGAGGAAATTAATCAGTCCGGAACGACGATTGTCATGGTCACCCATGACTTGTCACAGGCTGAACGAGCCCATCGCCACATTCAAGTGTTAGATGGGCAAGTCACCGAGCAAAAGCGCGGTGCGCCTGAACTCGCCACAGTGAACGCATAGGAGGCGCTTATGTGGTTATATTATACTCGACTTGCTTGGCTCAGCTTAAAACGTCATCCGCTGTTATCACTACTCATGAGCGGTGCTATTGCCTTGGGCATTGGCGCTGCAATGACGACGATTACTATCAATTACTTAATGTCGGCGGATCCTATCCCTGAAAAAAGCGACCGCTTGTTTTATGTACAGTTAGATAATTGGTCACCTAATGAACCCTATGACGAGCCCAATGAGCCACCCGATCAGTTAACGTACACCGACGCGACCGCACTAAAAGCGCAAGCGCCTGCTCAACTGCAAACCGCTTTAGCGCAGTCGGGTGGTGTTATTGAACCACAAGGCTTAGGTAAAGAACCGTTCTTGGCACGCTTGCGCCTCACCCACAACGACTTTTTTACCATGTTCAATGCACCCTTTTTATATGGTCAAGGCTGGAGCGATAGCGCAGATGAGACGGGCGACAGAAGCATCGTGCTGAGCAAAAGCGCCAATGAGGAGATCTTTGCTGGCGAAAATTCAGTGGGTCGCACGGTCAGGTTAGAGGGTAAAGAATTTCGTGTGGTCGGCGTGCTCGATGAATGGGTACTTAAACCTCGTTTTTACGATGTCACGACCGGTGCGTTTAACGAAATGGAAGATGCTTACTTACCGTTTAAGCTAAAAGAAACGATGGAGCTTCCTAACAGCGGCAATACGAACTGCTGGAAGATGCCCGAGGGAGAAGGCTTTAAATCATTTTTGACCTCTGAATGCGTGAACTTTCAGTTCTGGGTACAGCTCGACAGCGCGCAAGAAAAACAAGAGTACATGAGTTTTCTCAACGCGTATGTCGAAGAACAAAAGAAACTTGGTCGTTTCCCGCGTCCTCTGAACAATCGGCTTACCGATGTCATGGGTTGGATGGAGCATGAGAATGTGGTTGATGACGATGCTGAAGTGATGATGTATCTGTCGCTTATGTTCTTAGCCGTATGCTTACTGAATACTATCGGGCTATTACTGACCAAGTTTAGCTTTAAAACCGGCGAAATCGCACTGCGACGTGCGGTAGGCGCAACCCGCATGCAGCTCTATCAGCAACAGTTGGTAGAAACCGTATTCATTGGCGTTGCCGGCGGTATCGGTGGCCTTATTTTGGCCGCATTAGGTCTGCTGGGTATTGAATACTTATACGGTGATCAGGTCAAAGACCTTGCCTCACTCAATCTGCCGCTGCTGGGTATCGGTATTTTGCTCGCCATCATAAGCAGTGTATTGGCCGGTGCCTACCCAACCTGGCGCACTTGTCGTATTCCGCCTGCTTCACAACTTAAATCAGAGTAATTAAGGAGATAATTATGAGTCAGATAGGACCCATTTTCAGAGCTCTGATGCGCAATAAAGTCGGTGCCCTGCTCATCGCGCTACAAGTGGCTGTGACCATGACTATTATCGTCAATGCGATACACCTTATTAATGCCCGCGGCGATCTCATGGGTCGTTCATCAGGCCTTGATGAAGCCAATCAGTTTTACGTGACCAGTGTCGGTTATGCCAATGATTTTGATGCGCCGTACGTGATCGATACCGACTTGGACGGCATCCGCCAACTCCCGAGTGTGGATGATGCGGTACAGATTAATGCGATCCCGATGAGCAACGGTGGCTGGTCGATGGGCTTACAAACCAAAGCCGGTGAAGGCGAAAACTCGGTGCCAACGGCACTCTACATGACCGATGAGCATGGACTGAATACGCTCGATGTTGAGTTGATTGCTGGCGAGAACTTTAAAGCCACCGAAATCAGTTATCGCGACCGCAACACTCGGGATTGGCCGCAGTCAGTAATACTGACCGAAGCGTTAGCAAAGAGTTTATTTCCTGACTTGAGCCCAACAGAAATCGTTGGCCAAACCGTTTACATTCAAAGTAATGAGCCGTTGACCATTATCGGTATTATGGATCATTTACAGGCTCCATGGACGGGCTGGACAACGGTCAATCACTCGATGCTTGTACCGAACAAATTCGACTCGCCGTACTCGCGTTATCTAGTGCGAGCTAAGCCAGGACAACGTGAACAAGCCATCGAGCAAGTTGAACAGTTTATGAAACAGCGCGAAGTGGGGCGTATGGTCAGAGAAACTGAAACCATGACACAGGTGCGTATGGATAGCTATCGCGGTGACTCTGCGTTACAAGCCATTCTGTGGACCATCATTGTAGTGCTCTGCATCATCACAGCTTTGGGTATTGTCGGCTTAGTCAGCTTTTCCATTAACCGTCGCCGCCGCCAAATTGGTACACGTCGGGCACTTGGCGCACAAAAAGCTGACATCATGAGTTATTTCCTCACCGAGAACGTGATGATTACCAGTGTTGGCGTGCTACTGGGCATCGCTGGCAGTATTGCGCTCAACATGTGGCTTGTTTCGAGTTTTAACTTACCAAGACTGAGCTATATCTACTTACCTATCGCCATGATAGCCATGTGGGCAATAGGCTTGTTCGCAGTATGGGGACCTGCCTTGCGTGCTGCGCAAATATCGCCCGCTATCGCAACCCGTAACGTATACCACTAGCGTTACACATTCATAACATTTATAATCCCGATACATGCTTTGTATCGGGATTATTGCGTTTTATGAACACCATCAAGGACATCGACCTTAACCTCTTAGTTTATCTAGACGTGCTGTTGCGAGAACGCAACGTCACCCGCGCAGCAGCACAATTAAATATTACTCAACCCGCCATGAGTAATGGGCTAAAACGTCTACGCAACCTCCTCAACGATCCGATTTTAGTTCGAACATCCGATGGCATGACACCCACTCAAAGGGCTTTAGACATGCAGGAGTCCTTGCGTACAGTGCTTTACTCTGTGGAAGAAATGATCCAGCCCGTACGCGAATTTGATGCGCCAACTAGCAAGCGCGTTTTTCGCATCATGGCATCGGACTACGCGGCGTCAACACTGATGCCGCGATTACTAAGTCAGCTTGAAGAGCAGGCACCTCATGTATCCTTAGATATCATGACACCCAGCGATATCAGTTTTCACGACGTTGAAAATGGTAAAGTCGACTTAGCCATTAATCGCTTTGAAAAACTACCGCAGTCGTTTCATCAAAAAGTACTGTGGCAGGATGAATTCTCTTGTCTCATCCATCGTGAGCATCCGCTACTAAATAGCTACACGTTAGACGAGTATTTAAAAGCCCAGCACGTATGGGTATCAAAAACAGGCTTTGGCGTGGGCGTCGGTATGGACCCTCAAGACGTACAGAAGCTGGGTTGGGTTGACGAAGCTTTAGCAGAGCTGGGTAAACGTCGACAAATTAAAGTATTTACCCGCAACTACCACGTCGCTATGTACCTGGCTCGACAAGGACTGATTGCCACGCTGCCGACCCGAGCAGCCGCTTTATACAAAGATGACGATCACTTGGTCACGAAAGAACCACCGTTTCGCATTCCCGGGCTGACCTTGACCATGATCTGGAGCCCTTTACTCCAGCATGATGCTGGGCATCGTTGGTTCCGCCAACTGGTCGCCGATACAGCAGCAAACGAAGCCTTTTGATGAAGGGTTCGACAATAATTCCCACTATTGTATAGTGGGATTATAAGCAATCGGTAAATAAAGTCATGGTTGAAACACTTGAGAATATACTCTTGCAGGTTTCTAAGTCGCCCATTATCGACGAAGGAAAACTCGAACAAGCAACCCAACTGATTATTAAGTCAGTGATTCAAGGTTTAGCTATTAATCGTGTTGGCATCTGGTTATACGATGATGAAAGCGCCTGCATTACCAGTACTTACTTATTGGATGCAGATGATGGCGAACAATCACCTTCGA
This sequence comes from Idiomarina sp. D18, assembly GCF_057748155.1. NCBI lineage: Bacteria > Pseudomonadati > Pseudomonadota > Gammaproteobacteria > Alteromonadales > Idiomarinaceae > Idiomarina > Idiomarina sp. D18. The sequence goes on along the minus strand of NZ_CM173240.1, from coordinate 210,834 downwards.
CTATTTGCGCGAATAATTTCCCCCATTACTTTGCTGCGCTCAAACGCGAGCGAACTATCATCGCTAATCGTGCATCAGATCACCCTGCCACCAATGAGCTTACTGATTACCTGAATAAATTCGGTATTGTCGCGATGCTCGATGTGCCGCTAAGGCATCGAGGTAAAATGATCGGGGTCTTATGTTGCGAGAGCTCTCGCGCTAATCGTTCCTGGACCGAAGACGAAGTGGCTTTTGTCGGCATTCTTGCTGATATCTACGGTCGCGCCGTCAGTGCGGCAGAGCGTGTAAAATACGAACAACTGCTGATTAAACACAACGAGGATCTCGAGCAGCGTGTTGCCGAACGTACACAGTCCTTAGAGGACGCGCTTAATAATTTTAAACAAGCCCAAGATCGTCTCATTGAAACCGAAAAAATGGCGGCTTTAGGTAAGCTTGTCGCGGGGGTTGCACACGAGGTCAATACGCCATTGGGCATTGCCGTAACTGCCACAACACATTGCGAACATCGCCTTAAAAAGCTTAAGCAAAGCTTTGAAGATGGTAAAATATCCCGCAACGCGCTCACGCAGTATATCAACGACACGCTTGATGCATATACATTAATGAACAGTAACCTAGAACGCGCGGCTAGCTTAATTCAAAACTTTAAACGTACCGCTGTAGATCAGTCGAGCTTCGAGCTGGTTGAGTGTTCGTTGGGTGACTACATTAGTTCACTTGTGATCAGCCTACGACCCATGGTGAAGAAGAAGAAAGTCACTATCCAAACGCACTGCCAAGAGGAGCTAACCATAAAAACATACCGCGGTGCACTCGCTCAAGTGATCACTAACTTGATCAGTAACTGTGCTGAGCATGCGTTTAAGACCCCCGATGAAAACCACCACATTGATATTTTCGTAGAAAAACAAAATACCGATGCGGTGGTGCGGATTATCGATAATGGAGCAGGAATCGAGCCCGATATTCAGCATAAAATATTTGAGCCGTTTTATACCACAGCTCGGGACGATGGCGGTTCAGGTTTAGGCTTATCGATTGTCTATAACCTAGTGCAACGTAAGTTAAATGGAACCATTGATGTGCAATCGCAACTAAATAAGGGAACCACCTTTACTGTGCGTTTACCTAATATCATCGACTGAACATAAGAGTGAAAGAAGTATCATGCTACAGAAACTAAAAACTTGGTTAAGTACCCGCGTTGCCGATGACAGCGACACCCGTCCGCACTTTGGCAGCTTAGATGCAAACGAAACGCTGAGTGTTATTTTAATGATGGAAATAGCATTGGCTGATGGCAAGTTTGAACAGAGTGAACACGACTACTTAATCCATGAACTGAAGCGTGATTTTGACCAAGCGCCTGAAGCAGCGGAAGAAGTCATCAACCACGCCAAAATACATGTCCGCGACGCGGCTTCACTACAAGAGTCAACCGCACCGCTGAAAGCACTTGCTTACGCAGACAAGGTTGTACTGCTTGAGTCTCTATGGGAAGTTGCTTATGCCGATGGTGAGCTCGATCCGCTAGAGGAAAGTATGCTACGTAAACTCGCCGACTTGCTGTATATAGACCACTCAGACTATATCCGTTGTAAATTGGCAGCTGAAGAGTCGGTTGGATGAAAAAACCTCACTGGCTCTTACTCATCGGTTTAACGTCCTTTGCATTATCCGCGGCGGATACAAAGGATGCGTTAACCGTCGGGTTGGCCAAGGGCTATGAACCCTATCAGTTTGTTAATGGCAAAGGGGTAGCGAGCGGTTTTGATATTGATGTGGCAAAAGCCGTTTTTGACCAACTAAAAGTCAGTTACCAATTTAATGCGTACAGTTGGGATGATGTGATGAGTCTGCTACGCCACAATGCCTTAGCCATCGCAGTGGGTGCCGAAGTAAGTGCAGCACGAAAACCCTATTTTTTGTTCACCGACGCGTATTATACCCGTCAACCCGCACTACTGACCCTGGCTGAGAATAGACAGATCAGGCGTGTTAAGGATTTAATCGGTCAACATATCACCGGCGACCGCCACTCATCCTTGGAGGCATATCTCAGTCAACTGGGCGTAAAAAGTCAATTTCGCATTGAACAGATGGCGTCGAAGGAAGAGGCAATAAATGCCTTAGCCAAGGGTCATGTGAAAGCTGTGATTATGCCCAAGCGCGTTGCGCTTTACCTTGCCGATAAGGTCGGGATCAAGCTAAAAGTGCTGTGGCAGTCTCCACAACCTACGCAAGTGGCTTTTGGTGTTTCGAACAATAACCCCGAATTGGTCAACCAAATTAATGACGCCCTTGATGCACTGCGTGCCGATGGCACTTTGCAACGCATCAAGGACCACTGGTCGATTAATGACCCTGTTGATTAGCCGCTTCTAACTCATCGTGCAATCGTTGAGCTTCGTCTGCACGCGGCTTAGTAAAGCGCGCTAGCCAAAGGTATAGAACGGGCGTCAGATATAGCGTAAACACCGTCGCCAAACCTAAACCGCCGAAAACGACCCAACCAATTGAGTTGCGCGCTTCCGCACCCGCTCCGGTTGAGAGAATCAACGGCAGCCCACCTAAAATAGTGGAGACCAAGGTCATCATGATAGGACGTAAGCGAATAGATGCCGCTTGCTCTACCGCATCGCGCACCGACAGTCCGCGGTCACGTAATTGGTCCGCGAACTCGACCAACAATACCGAGTTTTTCGCCAGAAGACCTATCAACATCACTAAGCCGATTTGCGAGTAGATATTAAGTGAAATGCCTGTCAGCGCGAGCGCATAAATGGCCGCCGCGATACCGAAGGGCACCGTCAGCATCACTACAAAGGCACTATTTACACTCTCAAACTGAGCAGCAAGTACTAATAACACAATCAAAAATGCCAAAATGTAAGTCATTGCCACTTCGCGATTGGTGTCTTCGAATGTTTGTGCCTCGCCCAAGAAAATAAGTCCCATACTATCGGGCAACACGTCCTGAGCGATGGCACGTAATTCGTCAGTCGCCTCAGATAACGGATATTCTGGCGGAATTTCAACTTCGACCTCAATGGCGCGACGTTGAGCATGTCGCTCGAGCTCTGCTGAGACCCCCTCCTCGACAATTTCTGCGACACTCGAGATAGGCACTAACTCACCGGACGTCGATGACACGTAAAGGTTCTGCATATCTTGTGGCGACTTAATCGAGCTTAAACGGGTCTGTAAAATCACCGGGATCTGTTGGTCACCGACGTTCAAATCCGCCACATCATCGCCGTTGATAGCCGCACGTAACGTCGACGAAACATCATTTAATGATACGCCGAGCTCAGCGGCTCGACGACGATCGATTTTAAAGCGCAGCTGCGGCTGCGTTGGCTGATACGAAATATTTGGGTTGGTGTATGTTTCAGAACGTTCCTGAATCGCCGCGGTGAACTTACGCGCAGCTTGGAAAATATCACCATAACTTTCACCGGTAATCGCCATCTGCACTGCACCGCCACCTTGACCACCGCGGACGTTTAGTGAGTTGCTACCAAACGCACGACCGGGCGCGCCAGGATTTTGTCCAAGCGGTCCACGTATTTCGTTGATCACTTCCTGCTGAGTAATATCGCGTTCTTCCCACGGATACATGTTGGCGGTAATAAACACAATATTCGGGTCCCATTGACCTACCACTGTATACAATGTCTCAAACGCGCCGTTTTGTTGATAAGGAATCAGTACTTCCTCTAACGCGCGTGCTTGGCGATCCATAAAATTAAGACCAACACCGTCGGGACCTCGTGCGAAAATACGGACGACACCTCGGTCCTCATTCGGTAACAGTTCACTCGCTACATTATCGTAAACAAATACCGCCCCAGTTGCCGCAACTATTGAGAATGCCACGATCAGCCAAGAGGTATTGAGCGCCCACTTGAGCGTGCGCTCGTAGCCGGTTTTAAACCAATCGCCGATGGGACCAAAAATATTCTTCTTACCGGCATTTTTGGGGAGTCTTGCGGTAAATGCTGGAACGAGAGATAACGCCACGAATGACGAAATAATCACAGCCGCCGCAAGGACACCACCAAACTCTCGGAATAATCGACCCGCAGTCGAAGGAAGAAACGCGATAGGTACGAAAACGGCTGCTAATACGGCAGTGGTAGCAACAACAGCGAAAAACACTTCGCGTGTCGCCAATACCGCTGCCGCTCTGCTTCCCAAGCCCATTGAACGACGTCGTTGAATATTTTCAGCAACCACGATGGCATCATCAACAATCAGTCCAGTGGCGAGTACGAGAGCAAGCAGGGTCAGTATATTTATCGAGAAACCCATCAACCAAATAGCCGCAATCGCGCCAAATAAGGCAACAGGTATCGACAGCGCCGGCACGATGGTTGCACGAAATGAACCAATAAAGACCCACAACGTTGCGACAACCAACGCGATGGTTATTGCCAAAGTCGTTACCACTTCAGCAACCGACTTGCGAATAAATAATGCGTCGTCGTTAGTGACGGTCATTTCCATATCCGGGAAACGATCACGTAAACGTTCGAGCATCGCCAGCGCTTGATCAGAGATTTCAATCGTATTTGAACCCGCTTGGCGAATAACCCCCACGCCGACCACTGGCTTGCCATTTAGGCGTACAAAACTGTTCGCATCCGCAGGACTAAAATAAGCTTGAGCGACATCGCCAATGCGCGTATCGCCCGAAATTATAATGTTTTCGACTTGCTCGGCATTAATTGAAGTAGCATCGGCACGAATAATAATACGTTGATCCGTTGAGCGTAAGCTCCCTGCAGGCACATCAAAAGGAGCCTGACGCAATGCATCGGCGACATCCGTTACCGATAGCCCGAAACTCGTCAAACGTAGCGGATCAAGTGCAACGCGTAGCACGCGCTCACGGGCACCGTTAAGCCGAACATCCGCTACGCCCTCGATAGACAAAAACTCGGGCGCGAAATCTGTTTCTAACCGGCGTGTTAACTCTTCTAAACTCAACTTATCACTGGAGACGGCAATATCTAGGACTGCGCGCGCATCATCGTCTGCTTTTACAACGTTTACTTGTTCAACATCTTCGGGTAGTTCTCGTCGGACTTGGTTCACTGCTTCACGAACTTCGGCAGCCACAACATCAAGGTCGACACTCGGCTGGAACTCAACCACGGTACGAGCGGAGTTTTCTTCTGACTGCGAACGAATCGATTTAACACCAGAAACACGAGCAGCGGCACCCTCTAAAATACTCGTCACTTCAGCGTCGACAGTCTCGGGAGCACCACCGGGCAATGTTGCGCGAACAGTGACTACGGGTTGGTCGACATCCGGCAATTCACGCACTTCAACACCCATCAGAGCCGCGATGCCTGCAAGCGCAATTAAAATATTAAGTACAACAATGAGGACAGGTCGACGAATCGAGACCGAAGGTAAATCATTACCTTCGTGCGCGGGCAAATTTTGCTTGTCAGACATTACTCGACCACCTCTTCAGTGCTCGCATCTAGTTCGCTCATCTCATACTTAATCGGTTGGCCATCACGTAAGCTCTGCACACCCTCAACAATGAGCGTGTCGTCACGATTAATATTGCCTGATACTAATACGCGTCCCTCGAGTCGCTGTTCAATCTGTACTTCGATGCGTTTCGCTTTACTGTTTTCAGCAATCCAAATGTAGGGATTATCTGCACCCCATGACAGCGCGACTTCGGGAATCGACGCAAACTCCTCGCCTGCGAGTTCTATCGCTGTGCGAAAACTAGTGCCCGGCAGGAAGTCATCATTTTTGTTATCAACTTTCGCACGCGCTCTAAACATCCGCGTCGTAGGATTAATACGGGAATCGAGTTCTACTATTTCAGCATTGACAGGCTGTCCTGAATAACGCCATGGCTCCACCTCTAGAGTGACACCGGGCTTAAGCAAATAAACTGCCGCTTCAGGAATTTGGAAATTGATGAGCAACGTATCGCGGTCATCAATCGTCGCGATTTGCGTCTGCTCATTGATACGATCACCCTCTTCAACATCAGTAATGCCTACAATGCCATCAAAGGGTGCAATAATTTTTCGATCAGCTATCTCGGTTTCTACGCGATCGACTTCCACTTCCGCCAAATCACGCAACAAAATAGCATTATCAAGCTCGGACTGTGGCACCGCTCCTTGTTCGAAGCTTTGCTTCAAACGTTCTACTGTGCGCTCGGCATCTTTTAAACTGATTTGCGCCTGTCGCAAAGCGACTTGCTCACGTCGGTCGTCCAGTTGCACGAGTAAGTCGCCTGCTTGCACACGGTCACCCGGTTCAAAATTAACCTGAGTAACACGCTCACTGACCGGTGAAAACAACGTGACAGCGCGCTGTGCTTCGGCGGTACCTACAGCTTCGACACGGTTCTTTTCATTTTCAAATTGAACCGGCGCAACATTAACAAGCGCTTCACGCGCACCATAGCTCTGAGCCGTTGCTCCAGCCGATGCAACCAATAATGAGACTAACGCAGTAACCTGCAAACACCATGTAAAACGTTTCATAATTCCCTATAAAAACCCGCGGGTGCAAAGCAGCCGCGGGCTTTTTTAACTCGCTTGGATTCAGTTTATTGAGTCAGTTTGAACTGACCTTTCATGATCGCCGAGTGACCTGGGAATGTGCAATAGAACATATAGTCACCGTCTGCACTCATTCCTTCAGTAGAAAAAGTCACACTCGTGGATTCACCACCACCGATAACATCAGTTGCAGCAATCACTTTATCCGAGTCAGGCACATAGTTGTTATCTAAGCCTGCCGACATGCCTTGTTGCACCACTGACTGCATATCGCTTGATTGACTCAAAACCCAGTTGTGGCCCATTACTTTCTTACCCATCTTACCTGAGTGCTTCAAAGTAAGGGTTACTTCAGAACAGCTAGCAGGTACAGAAAGTTCACTTTTATCATAACGCATGTTATCTGAACCAGTGATTGTAAGTTCACATTCGTTAGCAAGTGCAGAGTTTGCGACTAACAACACTGAACCCGCGATTAAAGCTTTTAACAAACGCATTGCAATACCTCTCATTTTGAGACCAAAATACACTCAGATCATACGCAATAGAGCTAAATTAGATTACTGAGTAAACGATTTTATGACAAAAAAGATAAATGACAGTTTCCAGACGTCTCTTGCACAAGGCGGAGAGAACACTACACAACCTTTCAAGCCGATTATCCCGGGTATTTTTACATCAACGACCTATCAAAGAGATGAGGATAATCAATATCGTAGCGGAAGAGTCTATTCTCGCGCCGATAATCCAACTTACGATGCGCCAGAAAAGTTAATCGCTCAACTTGAGCACGCCGTCGACGCGAAACTATTTGCCTCGGGCATGGCAGCCGCGACCGCTGTATTTCAAGCACTCAAGCCCGGCGATGTCGTGTTGGCACCTGACATCATGTATTGGGCGTTACGCAACTGGCTGAAAGGTCTAGCGACCGATGCCGGATTGCACGTTCACTTTGTCGATATGACACAACTCGATCAGGTGGAAAATAAAATCACGCAGCTACAGCCCAAATTGATTTGGCTCGAAACGCCCGGCAACCCGATGTGGACCGTGAGCGACATTCGCGCCATTGCCGATATTGCCAAACATCAAGGCGCGCGCGTTGCAGTCGATTCAACCGTAGCCACACCGATACTAACACGTCCACTCGAGTTGGGTGCCGATATTGTTATGCACTCTGCCACTAAGTACTTGAACGGTCACTCTGACGTTATCGCCGGTGCGCTTGCCACACGAGAAAACGATGATTTCTGGAAACGTATTCTTGCAATACGCGCTCAAGGAGGTGCGGTACCGTCCCCAATGGATGCAGCTCAGCTATTACGCGGCATGCGTACTTTATTTTTGCGCGTGCGCGAAAGCTGTGACTCGGCCATGTTTCTCGCCCAACAACTGGAGCAACACCCCATGGTCAGTGAAGTGCTCTACCCAGGACTCCCCTCTTTTGCCGGTTATGAAATCGCCTGCAAACAAATGGAAGGCGGCTTTGGTGGCATGCTATCAATTAGACTCGTCGGAGGCGAGCAACAAGCCGTCGGCACCGCAGCCAAAACACGTCTATGGCACCGCGCGACTTCGCTCGGTGGTGTTGAGAGCCTCATTGAGCATCGTGCCAGTATTGAAGGAGCGGGCACGCCTGTACCCGACGACTTACTAAGATTGTCCGTCGGCATTGAGCGTAAAGAAGATCTACTCGCCGATTTAGTTCATGCTATCGAGGCGTCAGCTTAAATGCTGACGCGCTTGTAATGACGGTACTCAGGAGACCAGAAGTTTTTCTCAATACGTTGCTTGAGTACCTCATCATCGATTTCGAGCGCAACGCCCTCTTCTTGTGCCACTTTCGCAACGGCAAAGGCAATGTCTTTACTCAATTGAGCCAGCTCGGTGAAACCGGGTAATAAGTTCTTATTCTTACCGTTGGCACTCGGCGAGGCTTTCGCCAGCGTCTTACTTGCCACTCGGAACATCTCGTCACTGACACGCGTCGCCTTCACCGCGATAACACCTAAACCAATGCCCGGAAAGATATAGCTATTATTACATTGCGCTATCGGATACGTGGTCCCTTCCCACTCAACTTCGCCGAATGGGCTGCCTGTTGCGACAATCGCTTTGCCCTGTGTCCACTTAATAACGTCGTGAGGATGCGCTTCGACATGCTTCGACGGGTTCGATAATGGGAAAATAATCGGTTGATCAACGTAGCGTGCCATCGTGGTAATCACTTGTTCAGTGAATAACCCCGCCTGACCCGAAACACCAATCAATACGTCTGGTTCAGCACAATGAATCACATCCAACAGCGACGGATAGTCGCCACTGTATTGCCAGTCTTTTAGGTTATCAATCGGTTGCGCTAACGCCTGTTGAAAGTCACGTAAGTCGCTCATGCTATCAACCACTAAGCCATAGCGATCGACCATGAAAATCTGCTTTTTAGCTTGTTCTTCGCTCAGCCCTTCAGCAACCATCTGAATCATCACTTGTTCAGCGATACCACAACCGGCCGACCCTGCGCCAACAAACACGACTTTCTGCTCACTCAGCTTTTTGCCCTTCTGACGACACGCAGCGAGCAACGTGCCGACTGTGACGGACGCCGTGCCTTGAATATCGTCGTTGAAACAACACACCTCATCACGATAGCGGCGAAGCAACGGCATTGCATTGGGCTGTGCGAAATCCTCAAACTGCAGCATCACACCCGGCCAACGCCGTGTTACCGCTTTGATGAATTTCTCTAAAAACTCATCATACTGCTCTTGATTAATGCGTTTGTGACGCGCGCCCATATACATTGGGTCATTCAGCAGTTTTTCATTATTCGTGCCGACATCAAGCATCACTGGTAGCGTATAGGCTGGACTGATACCGCCGCAGGCCGTGTAAAGCGACAGCTTACCAATGGGGATCCCCATTCCGCCAATGCCTTGGTCACCCAAACCAAGAATACGTTCACCGTCGGTGACGACGATAACTTTAACTTTTTGCTTGGTGGCATTGCGTAAAATGTCATCGAGCTGATCGCGCTCGGAATAGGAGATAAATAAGCCACGTGAACTGCGATAGATATCAGAGAATTTTTCGCACGCATCGCCCACTGTAGGGGTATAAATGATCGGCATCATTTCTTCTAAATGATCGGTCAGCAAGCGATAAAATAAGGTTTCGTTGTTATCTTGAATGGCGCGCAAATAGATATGCTTATTAAGTGGAGTCTCAAAGCTTTTATACTGCATATAGGCACGTTCGGCCTGTTCTTCAATCGATTCATAACGGGGCGGTAGCAAGCCCGTTAGATTAAATGCCGCTCGCTCTTCTTTACTAAACGCGCTGCCTTTATTCAGCAACGGAGTTTCTAACAACGATGGTCCCGCATAGGGAATATACAAAGGACGTTTTTGTTCGTCAGACATGCGCTCGGACTCCTAAACCAAGATAAATTGACTGCCGAGATGATAGCAGAAAATCAAGCGGTTAGGTTGAACGAAACGCACGCTCTAAAAACAGGACTGACCAGATGCGGCTAATCCCCTATAAAAATAGATGAACTTATTCGACAATAAACCAGTATCTGGTGCACAATAGATTAAATTTTTTAGAACTTAAGAGTTATGGATAACCGTACGCTATCAGACGAGGCGTTTCTTAACGCAATTAAACAAGGCGAGTTTTCTCGAGATAGTACCGATCACAGTTGGCACTTGCGTTTGGCATGGATACATTTAAAACGTGCACCCTGGCCGATCGCACTTGCCGAAGTGGTCGCCACGTTGCGTGCCAACCAACATATCATGTCATTGAACGAACGCTATCATCATACCTTAACGGTCGCGACACTACGTATTATGAGCCAACGTTTAAGCGAGAAACCCTGCTCTGACTTCACAGAGTTTAAACAACAGAACGCTGACTTAGTCAACGACTTAAAAGCCGTACTCGCACAGCACTATAAGCCAGAGACACTGGACTCACCAACAGCCAGACGTACGTTCGTGAGCCCGGATAAGAAACCGCTTTAGCCTTACTTCGTCACTAAGTGAACAAGCGTAAACACTAATAGAGCCACGTTAGCTAACCAACCCAACATAAAAAAGTAGCTACGCGGACTCGGATTTTTGTTTGTCGCTATCACATAATAAAGAATCATGTGAAGAATACGCGCGACCGCAAAAAAGCCCGTCAGTAAAGCGGTCCAAAACGGGTTGGCGCCACTTAGTACGGCTAAAAATACCGTGCCTAACATGACACTTAAGTTTTCGATACTGTTTTGGTGCGTGCGCCACGCTCTAAAGGTAAAACTTTCATGGCCTTGTTGCTGAGGCGGCTTACCTGGAATAGCACCGTCTTCTTTTGCTTTTCTACCACTGGCAATCAACCATTGTAGTAGGACCGTTGCCAATATCACTGCAAGGGCAATAAAGGTTCCATTGTACGCTTCAAACATGGCTCTTCCTTATAAGTTAAGTTGCCACCGTTTTGCCACCCGACGCACCGCTTCGACATTTTCTGAAGCGTGGATGGTTATCGGTGTTTCGTCAAACTGACGTTTTAAATCTAAATGCTGACTTAACCACTGTACCATTGCTTCGCCCGAATGGATCGTTTTTGCGCCACTGAAATATTCACTAATCGCATCGCTAATCAGTGGGAAGTGAGTACATCCTAACAGCACAACGTCTGGCCGCTCTAGCGCGCTAAAGTAATGGTCAAAGGTGGCATGTAAAATCGCGCCCTCGTAAAGTTCCTCCTCGACAATCGGCACAAACAACGGCGTCGCCATCGCCGTGGCATGCTCAAAACCAAGCTGCTTTATACGCCGTTGGTATTCCCCGGATTGAATCGTCGAGCGTGTTGCAATCACCAATACCTGGCTGTCATGGTTTACTTCGGTTGCTTGTTCAAGCGCCATCACGCCCGGCTCTAACACGCCATACACGGGTTTATTAGAAAACTTCTGCATGGTTTCCAGCGCCACTACACTAACCGTATTACAGGCAACGATTAAGGCATCGACATCGGTACCGTTAAAAAACTCGACCGCTTCGAGTGCGTAGCGAGTTACCGTATTACTGTCCTTACTGCCGTATGGTACGCGCGCCGTGTCACCAAAATAGAGCAACTCGGAAAAATAACGGCTCCGTTGCAGTGAGCGGGCGACAGTCAGACCGCCCACCCCGCTATCAAAAACGCCTAACTTCACTGAGGCTCCTTACAAAGTAATACGTTTAAGACGTAACGCATTAGAAATAACAAAGACACTTGAGAGCGCCATAGCGCCTGCGGCTAGCATCGGTGACAGAGTAATGCCCCAAAACGGATACAATAAGCCCGCAGCCACGGGAATCAACGCCGTATTGTAGGCGAACGCCCAAAATAAATTTTGGCGGATATTGCGCATGGTCTGACGCGATAGACTGAATGCATTACGCACTCCGTTCAAATCATCAGACATCATCACTACATCGGCACTTTCGATCGCCACGTCTGTACCTGTTCCAACGGCAATACCAATGTCGGCGGCCGCCAGTGCGGGCGCATCATTAATACCGTCGCCAACGAAAATTAACTTACCATACTGAGCTTGCAGCTTTTCTACCGCAGCCACTTTGCCATCGGGCTTAACTCCCGCCACCACGTCACTGATACCGAGTTCTTTTGCCACTTTTTGTGCAGTCGCCTCGGCATCGCCCGTAACCATCGCGGTGCGTATGTTCTGTTCCGCTAAATGCTCAATCAAAGCCTTGGCCGAAGGTCGAATAGGATCAGCGACCGAGAACACCGCGGCTAACTGACCATCAATAGCTACATATAGGGGCGTTTGCCCATTGCGTTCAATGGTTTGAGTTTGTTGCTGGGTACTGTCGAGTGCAACCGATTGCTCATCCATTAAGGTACGTGAGCCGACCAATAACGTACGACCATCAACCTTACCCTCAACGCCAAGCCCCGCTAGAGCATTAAAACTCTCCGGTTGGGTCAACTGCTTGCTTTGTGCTTCAGCGTAATTAACTAACGCCTGAGCCGTTGGGTGCTCTGAGCGTTGCTCTAGACTCGCCGCTAGCATTAACGCATCACTATCGGCTTGTACTGCCTCCCAGCTCACCACCTCGGGGTGACCCGCGGTCAGCGTTCCAGTCTTATCGAATACTACAATACGCGCGTTCTCAATTTGCTGTAACGCACTGCCTTGTCGAAACAATACGCCCTCATCGGCTCCTCGCCCTGTGCCAACCATGATCGAAGTCGGTGTGGCAAGTCCCATGGCACAAGGGCAGGCAATGATGAGTACCGCGACCGCGTTAATTAAGGCAAACGTGAGCGCATTGACGTCTTTAGCAAAGAACCACACCAAAAAGGTTAATGCCGCCGCCGCCATAACCGCTGGGACAAACCACAGCGTGATGCGGTTAACGGTATCTTGAATAGGTAGCTTCGCGCCTTGTGCTTGTTCAACCATGCGGATAATTTGCGCCAGCACCGTGGTTTCACCTATCGCAGTCGCCTTAAAGCGAAAACTTCCCTGCTGATTAATGGTTCCGCCAACCACCTTATCGCCCGTTTCTTTTGCCACCGGCTCGGCCTCGCCGGTAATCATCGACTCATTCACATAACTGTCGCCACTCACGATGGTGCCATCGACAGGCACCTGCTCGCCCGGACGTACTTCGATAATATCGCCTTTACTCAGCGACTTAATATCAACAGTCTCGCTACTGTCGTCGTCACGAACACGACGCGCCGTTTTGCTTTGTAAGTTCAATAAGCGTTTAATCGCATCGGACGTGTGACTTTTCGCTCGCGCTTCTAAAAAGCGCCCAGCCAAAATCAACGTCACTATCACTGCGGAGGCTTCAAAATAGACATTCACCGCATGCGCAGGAAGCCACTGCGGCATTAGCGTGGCAACGACGGAGTAACCCCAGGCAGCCGTCGCACCCAGCACGACAAGTGAATTCATATCAGGGGCTCGACGCAATAGCGCTGGAATACCTATTTGATAAAAGCGACGACCGGGCCATGCCAACACCACCGTTGTCAGCAACATTTGTATCCAAAAATTGGTGGTTTGGCCTAAGCTGGAATCAACCCACTCACCAAATGCTGGGATCAAATGGCTACCCATCGCAATAACAAAAACGGGCAAGGTAAACAGCACAGCAATGATCAGATCGCGTTTTAGTTGTTTAAATTCGTTCGCCTTTTGCTGCTCTTGTCGCGCCATTTCCGCCTCACGATCGACAATCGCATGAGCGTCATAGCCTGCGTCCCTTATCGCCTGAATCGCATCCTCTTGCGACGCTGTGACTAGCGTCATTTCCGCGGCATCAGAGGCTAAGTTAACACTGACATCCTCAATGCCTTTGACACCATTTAACGCCTTATCAACGCGACTCGCACAGGAGCCGCAGTTCATTCCTTCGACCGATAAACGTATTTGTTTGCGTGTCATACTGCCCTCTATTCGTTTGAGGAGTGTTTACGGGTGATTCCAAGTAGTAGCCAGAATACAGCTAACTGGGCAATTTCGAGGTACCGTTGAATTGCGCCTCGAACGGGTTCGAGGTTTTCGGTTGGCATGATGAAAAAGCCTAACCCGATAATGATCGCCAATAACACAAAAACAATTCGCAACGCCCAATGCGCGCGAGGGGTAAAGGCGAGCAACAACGTACCGGCGGCAAAGCCCAAGTAACTTAGAATACCGATCCAATTGTGAATCGTTTGCGATGCCGAACCGTCAATCGGACAACCGGCATCGCAAGGCGCAAGCGCTGCGCCCAAATAAGCAAAGGGGTAAAAGAACAGTAATGCGTAGCCGAGTGCACTGATACCCTCAACACGTACTCGGCTACGCGCAGACACCAAGAAACTTAACACCACAATCGCAAAGGGTACAAAGCCGACCCAGCCCAGCACGCCAGCTGCCGTTGTGCCGGTAGCATTAATTTCGCTGATGTACTGGCTCATGTGGCTGTAATCGGGCTTAACCCAGCTTGCCACCAACAGTAAACCCAGCCAAAAAATCGATACCACCACCAGTTGTGGCGTCATCGCTTGTTTTGCGGACGTGTGATCGGGTGTTGATGTCTGCACTGTTGCTCCTTATTTTTTAAGTTTAACGGCGGTACCGCTGACGCTGACCATCATCATAGCACCTTTTTGACCAACCACTTCATAGTCGATATCAATGCCAATCACCGCATCAGCGCCTAATAACTTGGCTTTTTCTTCAACCTCTGCAAACGCAATTTCGCGCGCCCGAGTCATCTCACGTTCATAAGCGCCAGCGCGGCCGCCGACGATATCGCGTACCGCACCAAAAATATCTTTGAATACATTGGCACCTAAGATCGCCTCACCTACCACAATATCGAGATACTGTTCTACTTCATGACCTTGGATAGTTGCGGTTGTTGTTTTTATCATGTCATTCTCCTTCGAGTTGTCTGGAATAATCCTAACGAATCCTATTTCGAACTGACAATTAAATCGATACTATAGTTGTAACGATAAGTGTCCTCTTTTTATAACAGGTGTGCAATGTTTCGAGTGCTAGGCAGTAGCGGTGGGCTCAGCGGTAACCCGCAAAAAGGCTCAACCTGCATCCAATTAAACGGTGAAACGCTCATCGATGCCGGAACTGGCTTATCGTCGTTACAACTCAGCGAGATGAAAGCCATTCGCCATATCTTTTTGACCCATGCCCACATGGATCATATAGCGGCGCTACCCACCTTCGTCAGTAACCTGTTTGACCAAAGTCGTTTACCGCTCAAAGTGTATGGCCTCGCCCACAGCTTAGAGCGCCTTAAACAGCATATTTTTAATAATGATATTTGGCCCGACTTTACTCAGGTGCAAGATAACGGAACGCCCATGCTCGAGTTAGTTGAGATTAATCCAGGCCAAGTCATTGAGCATCAAGGCATGACGCTCACCGCGTTCGAAGTGCCACACGCCATACCCACCATTGGTTACGCAGTGCAACAACCCAAAGTCAGTGAACACTCACATTTTGTGTTTTGTGCCGATTGCATCGTGACCGACGCCCTTGTCTCAAAGCTCAACGAATTACCCCCCATTAGCACACTGATGGTGGAATGTTCGTTCCCTGACAGGCTCGAAGAAGTAGCGATCAAAACCCAGCACATGACGCCGTCATTAGTTAGCCGCCTATTAGAGCAACTCGAAAAGCCGCCACATAGCATCTGGATAACACATCTTAAACCGAGCTACGAGGAAGAGCTCCGCGACGTTTTGCGCGCAGAGCCCTGGCATGTGCTTTAGTTAGTCAGTAATCACTTGCATTTTTACATCAATGATACCGACATCGAGGTCAGCGATTTCGCCAAAAGCGGAACGTGAAAGATCAATAATACGTCCTTTGATAAAGGGGCCCCGGTCATTGATCTTCACCACCACTGACTCACCACTGGCGAGATTGGTCACACGCACCAAGGTGCCGAACGGCAAGGTTTTATGCGCCGCGGTATCGTCAAAATGGCTGTAACGCTCGCCACTGGCGGTGGTGCGAAATTGATACTTCATCGCATAATAAGACGCCTTACCAGTCTCTACCTGACCCACCAAATGCGCTGGGCTATGCTTTGGAATAGAACTACACGCCGACATCAATAGCGAAACCATACCAAGCCATACGTATTTCATTATTATCTCCACTTAATTGAACCGCGCGTAGCATACGCGATTCGATCAACGGCTTCTGTAAAGACCCGGTAAGATTTATGCAAAGCTCTGCGTCAGGCATAAAAAAAGCGAACCCGGAAGTTCGCTTTTTTGGTTGATTGGAACAAAATTTATTCCAACTTACCGATACTCTTCAATACTCGGGCATGAGCACATCAGGTTACGGTCGCCATATACGTCATCGATACGGTTAACGGTTGGCCAGAACTTGTCATAGCTTACCGCTTCAACCGGATAAGTTGCGGTGTGACGGTCGTAAGGACGGTCCCACTCAGCATCGGTGATATCGGCTAGCGTGTGTGGTGCGTTAACCAACGGGTTGTTGTCTTGCGGCCACTCACCTGCTGCGATTTTGTCAGCTTCTTGCTTGATGCAAACCAACGCTTCAATAAAGCGATCGAGTTCTGCTTTAGATTCAGATTCGGTTGGCTCAACCATGATGGTACCCGCAACTGGGAAGCTCATCGTTGGTGAGTGGAAGCCGTAATCCTGCAAGCGTTTCGCCACGTCAATCTCGGCGATACCGGCGTCTTCTTTCATTTGGCGCAAGTCGATAATACACTCGTGCGCGACACGGTTGTTACGACCACGGTACAAGATCTTGAAGTGCTTGCTGAGTTTTTCAGCAACGTAGTTAGCATTCAGAATCGCAGTTTCTGACGCTTCACGTAAGCCACGACCGCCCATCATCGCGATGTACATCCAAGAAATAGGCAAAATGCTTGCGCTACCATAAGGGGCTGCTGATACTGCGCCATTGCCCAACTCAGTGGTCTTCAAGTTAATGATGCTGTGGTTTGGCAAGAACGGCTTTAAGTGCTCTTTCACGCCAATCGGGCCCATACCTGGACCACCACCACCGTGTGGGATGCAGAAGGTCTTATGTAGGTTTAAGTGCGATACATCCGAGCCAATGTAGCCTGGAGAAGTAACACCCACCTGCGCGTTCATATTGGCACCGTCCATGTAAACTTGGCCACCAAACTCGTGTACCAGCTCGCAAATTTCACGGATGCCTTCTTCATACACACCGTGTGTCGATGGGTAGGTCACCATGATGCATGACAGGTGGTCGCCCGCCTCTTCGGCTTTAGCTTTCAGATCTGCCATGTCCACGTTACCGTTTTTATCGCAATCAACCACGACCACTTTCATGTTCATCATCTGTGCTGAAGCCGGGTTAGTACCGTGCGCTGAGCTTGGGATCAAGCAGATATTACGGTGACCTTCGCCGCGGCTTTCGTGGTATTTCTGGATTGCCAATAAGCCGGCATATTCACCCTGCGCACCTGAGTTCGGTTGCATTGAAAGCGCATCGTAACCGGTGATATCAACCAACCACTCAGACAACGACGAAATCATTTCTGCGTAGCCTTGCGCTTGCTCGACAGGGCAGAATGGGTGCAACTGAGCAAACTCAGGCCAAGTCACTGGAATCATTTCAGCGGTGGCGTTCAGCTTCATGGTGCATGAACCCAATGAGATCATTGAGTGGTTCAATGCTAAATCTTTGTTTTCCAGCTTTTTGATGTAACGCAGCATCTCGGTTTCTGAGTGATACTCGTTAAATACTGGGTGCGTTAGGTAGTCCGATTCGCGTACCAATTGCGCTGGAATTGATTCGACTTCTTTGCTCGCTACGCGGCTATCGAGGACTTCAACATCCAGTCCATGGTCATCACCGAACAAGACGTTAAATAATACTTCAACGTCTGCACGTGTTTTGGCTTCATCCATGCTGATACCAAACACGGCTTCACCGTCATTACGCAGGTTAATGCCAGCCGCTTTAGCGCGCGCCAACACGTCGGTCGCGTTCTCTTTCATCTCAAAAGTCAGCGTATCAAACCAATGCGCGTTGCTGATTTGAACGCCTTTATCCTGCATACCCAAGGCTACGATGTCAGTTAATCGATGGATACGGTTAGCAATGCGACGCAAACCTTGTGGCCCATGGTACACCGCATAAAACGACGCCATGTTGGCCAGTAATACCTGCGCGGTACAGATGTTCGAGTTAGCCTTCTCGCGACGGATGTGCTGTTCGCGGGTTTGCATTGCCATACGCAACGCAGGGCGACCACGTGAGTCTTTAGACACACCAATGATACGACCGGGCAATGAACGTTTGAACTTATCACGAGTTGCAAAGAATGCGGCGTGTGGACCGCCATAGCCCATTGGTACACCAAAGCGTTGTGCGTTACCAAATACGATATCCGCACCCATTTCGCCCGGAGATTTCAGCATCAACAAGCTCATCAGATCGGAAGCCACCGAAACAATCGCCTTCCTCTCTTGCAGCTCGCCAATCAACTGTTCAATGTTGTGCAGTTCGCCGGTTTTGTCGGGGTACTGTAATAGCGCACCAAACACATCGTGGTCAGATGCTTCACGCGCCGGGCCGACAATAATGTCAAAGCCGAAGTATTCAGCACGTGTTTTAACCACGTCGATGGTTTGCGTGTACACGTTGTCCGCAATGTAAAACGCGTTTGATTTTTTGTTTTTCGATACCCGCTTCGCCATCGCCATTGCTTCGGCAGCTGCCGTTGCTTCATCAAGCAATGAGGCACTCGCAAGATCCAAACCGGTTAGATCCATGGTCATTTGTTGGAAGTTCAATAAGGCTTCCAAACGACCTTGTGCGATTTCGGGCTGGTAAGGCGTGTATGCGGTATACCAACCTGGGTTTTCTAATACGTTACGCAAAATAACGTTGGGCGTTACCGTATCGTAGTAACCCATACCAATGTACGAGGTAAAGATCTGGTTCTTTTTCGCAATGGCTTTGAGTTCAGCCAATGCTTCACGCTCAGTTTTAGGCTCGCCGACTTTTAAAAAGGGGTCGCGTAAAATAGAGCCTGGAACCGTATCTTTGGTCAACGCTTCTAAAGTATCTACGCCAAGCTCTTTGAGCATGGCTTGCTGCTCATCATGACTAGGACCGATGTGACGGCCAATAAATTCATCGTGATGTTCTAACTGCGTAAGGGTAGTACTGGTCATTTACCTCGGCCTCGTACAAATTGGGAATCGAACAGTGCAAAAAAACACGGAACCCCGGAGCATGCCGGGGTCCTTCACTTTCCTTGTGGCGTTACATTAACGCTTAATCTTCGTCGATAGACGCTTCATACGCGTCGGCGTCGAGCAAGTTACCTAGCTCACCGCTGTCTTCCGCTTTAATGCGGAACAACCAACCGTCGCCATACGGGTCGTTGTTGACGTTTTCTGGCGCGTCTTCAAGGTCTTCATTAATCGCGATAACTTCACCGCTAATCGGTGCGTAGATGTCTGAAGCTGCTTTAACAGACTCCGCAACCGCTACGTCATCGCCGACTGACACTTTGTCACCCACTTCAGGTAACTCAACAAACACCATGTCGCCCAAAAGGTCTTGCGCGTGCTCGGTGATACCGATAGTGAAAGTGCCATCGCCTTCATCACGTACCCACTCGTGAGTTGACGCATATTTAAGATCCGCTGGAATGTTGCTCATAACTCTATCCTTCTCAATCCAACTGCCGCTGGCAGGTTGTCTGACTATTTAACTAAATTCTGACGCTATTATAAAACAGATTGACCGTTTCGCACGAATGCAGGTTTAACAACCTTCACAGTGACCTGTTTTTTGCGCATCTCAACTTGTGCGGTATCACCCACGTTCGCAGGCACGCGTGCCATTGCGATTGAAAAACCAAGTGATGGTGAGAATGTACCAGAAGTGATGACACCCTCGCCACCATCAACGATCACTTTCAGACCGTGGCGCAAGACGCCTTTGTCTTCCATCACCAAGCCAACCAGTTTGTGGTGACCGGCTTGTTTTTGTTGTTCAAGCGCTTGGCGGCCAATAAAGTCGCGGTCAGTCGGTTCAAATGCAACACTCCAGCCCATATTTGACTCAAGTGGGGTGACCGACTCATCCATGTCTTGTCCGTAAAGGTTCATACCGGCTTCTAAACGCAATGTATCGCGCGCACCTAAACCACAGGGGGCTACGTCAGCAGCGAGTAGTTGCTTCCACAAATCATTAACTTGCTCGGCTGGCACAATAATTTCGTAACCTTTTTCGCCCGTGTAGCCAGTGGTAGCGATAAATAAATCGCCCACTTGCTTACCTAAGAAAGGCTTCATGCCTTCGATGGTTGCGAAGTCTTCGTTGCTCAACACGGCGTTTAACTTAGCTTCTGACTCGGGGCCTTGCACAGCGAGCATCGCCATGTCGTCACGCTCGTTAATGGTGACATCAAAATCAGCCGCGACTTTTTCGATCCAACCGAGGTCACGTTCGCGGGTGGCTGAGTTAACCACCAAACGGTATGAGGTGTCGCTAAAATGATAAACGATGAGGTCATCAATGACGCCGCCCTGCTCGTTGAGCATGCTGGTGTACTGCGCCTTGCCTTCGGTTTTTAATTTAGCAACGTCGTTGACTAACAAGTAGCGTAAGAACGCTTGAGCTTGCTGCCCCGCTACATCAACAATGGTCATGTGCGATACGTCGAACATGCCGCAAGAGCGGCGAACGGCGTGGTGCTCTTCAATTTGTGAGCCATAGTTCAACGGCATATCCCAACCGTGAAAATCGACCATTTTTGCGCCGGCTTCGACGTGCGCATCATAGAGCGGAGTTCTGCTGCCCATAAGACATCCTTTTGCTTTAAATTTAGCCAGTAATATGGGCGCAAATTATAGGCGTCTTGCACTTAAGTTTAAAATCAATAATGCTTATAATTGCATTTATTTTTTAAATACCCGAAACGTTAACTATTTAACCATTTAATTTATGAAACATTTATCTACGGATGCCCTGCGAAGTTTCGTTGCAGTGATTGAGTTTGGCGGTATTACCGCTGCCGGCGAACGTTTAGGTCGCTCACAACCGGCCATCTCGATCCAAATCAAAAAACTGGAGCAACAATTAGGGGCTGAATTATTGCAGCGCCAAGGACAACGGTTATCGCTCACCCCCGATGGCGAGCGCGTTTACGATTATGCGCAACGTATTATTAGTTTACATGAGCAACTACTCGCGCAGTTTCAGCCGCAGGCGGTATCCGGTGATATCCGACTGGGAATTACCAGCGAATTCGCTTCGAGCTTGTTACCCAACGTGCTGGGTCAGTTCGCGCAGGTTTATCCACAAATCGCATTGCAGGTCACCTCGGCATTGAGCAAGGATCTCTTCGCGGGCTTAGGTGAACGTTTTGATATGATTTTGGCGCTCAGGGAACAACGTAACCCCAATGACATGCTGCTACAAAATGATGCCTTAGTCTGGGTGGGCACACCCGCTGCATTTGAGCAACGCCCGCTACCATTGGTTGTTGCACCGGAGGGCTGTATCTATCGTAAACGGGCTGAACAAGCGTTGCAGCGTGCACGTATTGATTATCGCATTAGCTATACCAACTCAGACTACTCCGGCTTAACCGCCGCCCTAAATAGTAACTTAGGTGTTACGGTGCTCGCCAAAAGTACCATTCCGGATAGCCAAAGCTTAATCAGTAGTCCACAGTTGAAGGAACGCTTACCTTCGCCAGGCGATATTAATATCGTATTACGCTTAGATAGTCGTGCGTCATCCGCAGCAAAACAGCTTGCCGAATACCTAAGCGCACGTATTTAACCGCGCGCTTAGCGACCGAGCGCAACTTCTGCCAATTTTTGTTTAATTGGCGTAATACGCTCTGCGGCAAGGAATCCCAGCGAACGAACCGCCTTTATCCACGGATTAGACGTGCCGAAGCCTCGTTTGAACAGCTCCATCGCTGCAATCATCGTTTGCGTATCGGCTTTACGTTCGCGTTGATAACGCCCTAGGCTACGAGTCAGGCTACTCAGATCCGCTAACTCACGCTGCTGTAGGTTCTCCAATAGGCAAACGCAATCCGCAAACCCTAAATTAGCACCTTGTCCCGCCAGGGGATGAATGGTGTGCGCGGCATCGCCTACCAATACAACGCGTTGCGCGTGCCACTGTTGTGCATATTGCATACGCAGAGGAAAGCCTTTTACATCGGAAATCAGCTCAGCTTCACCTAAGCAACGTCCACTTTCGGCCGTTACAAACGGCGCCAGCTGGGACTTATTGGCTAAGCGAGCCTGCGCCAGTGAGCTATCCATACTCCAAACGATAGATACGACATCAGTGTCCGGGGTTGGCAATAAGGCCAAAGGCCCGGTGGGTAAGAACACTTGGCGCGCAACACCGTTGTGCGGTTTCTCCATCCGCAGGTTCGCGACCACACCCACTTGCTCGTAATCCCAAAACCGTACCGTTAAACCGGCTTGTTGGCGCAGTCGCGAGCGCCCGCCGTCGGCGCCAATAATCAATTGGGCTTGCGCGCGTTGTTGCTCTCCGTACTCAATTTCTGCCGCCTGCTGTGCACTGCCGCAATCACGCAAGCGCCATTGTGCGGTTTTCGTAATCACAACACCGGCGGCTTCTGCGCGTTGCCACAAAAAATGTTCGAGTACACGGTTTTCAGTAATCGCGCCTAAGTCATCTGCATTGGCTTCGGTCGCGGAAAAATGAATGTCGGCCGGGCTGTCTTTATCCCATACATGCATATCGGTGTAGGGGCCGATACGAAAGTCACTGACCAACGGCCAGACACCTAACTCATCGAGCAAGGCTCGGCTGCGATGATTAAGTGCGCTAACACGCAATTCTAACTCATTGGGTAATGCCGGCTGTTCATGCTGTTCAATCACCATCACCGAGCGACCTTGTTGCTTTAGGCCGAGTGCCATAGTGAGGCCGATCATGCCGCCGCCAATCACAATAACATCGTAATTCATGACTTCATTCCCATGGTCAGTCGTGCAAAGCGACTACGCAGCGGTGCGCAGTGCTGTAACGTCATTAAGGCTAAATTGCGTGGCACCACCATTAAACGGTTAGTATTTGAAAACCCCCGCACTAGGCCGTCCGTCAAGTTAATGATAGCGTCATAATCCCTTGTGCGTGACTGCTGATAAGCATCAAGCACGGCAAATGTTCCCGGGTCTAGCACTGCTGAAAGTTCCTGTACAAGGCACTCCACGTCGCGTAAGCCAAGATTAAAGCCCTGACCGGCGATCGGGTGCAGCGCGTGCGATGCATTGCCGATAATCACCGTTCGATGATAGGTCGAGCGCAAGGCCTTTTTAAGCTGAAGCGGATAGAACACCGGCTCTGAACGGGCTGTCAGGCGCCCTGCCCGATAGCCAAACGCACGCTGACAGCGTGTCAAAAACTCCGCGCTACTCCATTGTTTCGCGGTTTCGGCCTGTTCCGGATTGAAGGTCCACACAAGTGATGCCTGTTGGTTTGCCATGGGCAGGAGAGCCATGGGACCAAACTCGGTAAAGCGTTCGTAAGCCCAACCTTGCAAATCACGATCGAGTTTAACGGTGCTGATACAGCCAATTTGTTGGTAATCCTCAACTTGCCAGGGCAATCGACAGAGCGAGCGGATCTTTGAGTTTTGCCCGTCCGCACCAATCACGAGCTGAGTATCGATGAGTACGCCGCTTGCGGTCTCAACCTGCACTTTATCCGTCTCATGATGCAACTGCTCAACTGACTCCCCCGCTAACCAGGTGACGTTATCCAGTTGCTGACAGGCTAAATAAAAGCGATTAACCAGCTCTGCGGCGGATACCACATAGCCTAATGCGTCCACCTGCTCTTGCTCTGCATGGATTTCTGTCGCGCCTAAGTAGCCTTTATCACTGATATGAATATGTCGAATAGGCGTCGCATCGGTCAGCTCGCCCAATACGCCAAGCCGCTGTAATCGCGCAGCCGAAGCAGCCGCCAAAGCAATAATACGCTTATCGTTCGGTGGCCCTTCTAAGCGCGGTTCGCATACCACGACCTGCCAATCTGGACGTTGTCGCGCCAGCATCACGCCAGTTAGAGCGCCGACCAAACTACCGCCGGCAATGACAACGTCAGCTGTTATTTGTTTTGCATCCAAGACTCTATCTCTTCAATAGTTTTTGGTACGGCCTGAGTCATGTTTTCAAAGCCGTCCTCTGTCACAATTAAATCGTCTTCGATTCGCACGCCGATGCCGCGCCAGCGTTCATCGACGCCTGATTCACGTGAAATATAAATGCCCGGTTCGACCGTTAGCACCATACCGGGTTGGAATGTAAGCGGCTCGCCATCGGTCGACTTATAGCGACCCACATCATGAACGTCTAACCCGAGCCAGTGGCCTAGCCCATGAATAAAGAATTTCTTCCAACGATTGTTGGCGAAGTTCTCGTCGGCATCACCCGACAATATTTCCAATAAAGTCAGCTCATCATTGATCACTTTTGCCGCCGCTTCGGTGGCCGCCTTGAGTGTGTCACCAGGCTTAATGTGTGCAAATGCCGCTTGTTGTGCTTTTAACACGATGTTGTAAATCATCGCTTGTTCTTCAGAGAAGCGGCCGTTAACCGGAAACGTACGCGTAATGTCCGCAGCATAGCCCTGATACTCTGCCCCCGCATCGACCAGTACTAAATCTCCGTCATGTAGAACATCGCGGTTGTCGGTGTAGTGCAGAATGCATGCGTTGGCACCGCCACCACAGATAATGCCATAGGCAGGCGCGGGCGCGCCTTGCATCGCGAACTCATGCTGCAATTCCGCTTCAAGTTGGTATTCCATGGCACCGGGTTTGCAGAACTTCATGATGCGCTTAAACGCATCACTACTAATACGCGCTGCTTCACGCATCACTGCAAGCTCCTGAGTCGACTTAAATTGCCGCATAGCATCCAATGTCGAACGTAAATCCTCAATACGGTGCGGAGCAACGTACCCTTTGCGCTCATTGGCACGAAGAAAATCAATGGCATCGCGCACTTGTGCTTCAAGCACACTGTCTTCACCCATTAACACAAGCACACTGCTCGCACCATTGAGCAGTTCGCTGACATCATCCTCGAAACTATCAATATCTCGACCCTCGTCGACCGCCAACGCATGCATCGCATTGTGGAAACCTAACCGAAGGCCATGCCAGACCTCGGCCTCTGGATCTTTATTTTGACAAAAAAGAAGACTTCTTGGCTGTCCCTCAATTTTACTCAGTACCAACACGGCATCCGGCTCGTTAAACCCAGTCAGATAATGAAAGTAGCTGTTCTGCCGAAACGGGTACTCTGTATCGTTGCTACGCGTCAGCTCACTGTGTCCCGATACAATTGCGACGGTATTTTGAGGCATACGAGATAATACTCGTTCACGACGCTGTAAAAACTCATCTTGAGGAATAACCGGTTGCATAGCCGCTCCTATGAAGTCTGTACTTAATGTAACGTTTTTGAATCGGGTTTAGATTGAGCTAGCTCACGTGCACCGAGTTCTGTAAAACACATCATCGCTGATACACGTAAATATTCGACGATTTCAAAGTAAGCGCGCTCGGACTCTTCTGAGTCATCAACTTCAAACTCCAGCTTGGCGATCTCGATCATGTCATCGAGCGCCTCACGCAAGTCACCGCTGGTGGCCGCGATATTCGCTTGGTTAACCCCAAAGCCCACTAAAAATGATTGCACCCAGCCCGCTAACGCATTTAAGCGCTCTTGCAAGGGGGCATTGTCTTCCGGCAACAACAGTTGAAAGCCGAGGTCACGGTCAGCCAAAGCATGTTGAATTTCCGTTGCCTGCTGCTTTAATAACTTGGCAAGTTCCGCAGGTAGTTGTTGACCGTCGTAAATCAGGTCACTGAGCAACCCGTCAAGATCGGGGGAATCGGGCTGTGTACCTGTTGCCACGAGGCCAACCAGTATCCCTTGTACTTCGGCAGGCTGCGGCGTCACATCATGTTGCGCATACAGTGATGAGATGCGATCATAGTTAAATCGAGCTGTCATAGATATCGTTCTATTTAAAATCTGGTGTTGTCATCCTAACACTCGGCTTTGCAATTCGCTAGCTGACAAACATTGCCAAGGCATGCCATAATAAGCAGTAGAACGCATGCAGAGCATGCACTTAACGCAATGTGTAGCAGGGAGTCGGCATCATGACGAGTCGCACAATGGACATCACTTTATTGGACCGAAGCTATCGGGTAAACTGTCCGGTAGGTCAAGAAAGTGCTTTGCAAGAAGCGGCTGATGCGTTAAACGAACGGCTCAATGACACAAAAGAACGCACGAATTTGCACAATGTTGAGCAAATTGCCGTCATGACAGCGCTAAACTTGTGTCATGAGTGGATGAACGATCAGAAAGAGCAAGCCGCGAAAACGGCGAAGCTTGAAGAAAAGATTCAATTGCTGCAGGCAACGATTGAACAAGCCATGAGCGAACAACGCGCTCAACGCGGCCCGCAGCGCTAACAGTTTAGGGTTTCCTGGGTCGTACGCTAATAGACGTATGTCCCTGAGCCGATGCTTTTACTTAAGGGGATCACTGGCCCGTCATGAGCAAGCCCGGCACGCACCGGGAAGCCTACGATGGATCCCACTTGCTCCCCGCCTTGAACCAATGGGTTCAAGGGCTACCGTCAGATGGCGGCGTCACCGGGAAACCACCCTTTTGTTTGCTTAAAGCCTCACGATTCTCGTGAGGCTTTTTCTTTGGCGACTATCTCACGCACATCCTTGAGCAGTTGTTGCGCATCAAAAACAATGCCGTCCTTAATGGTGTAACGAATGCCCTGCGTACGGATCGGCTGATTATCCTCATTAAGCTTAAAGTGGCCTGTACCATACAGCACTTTAAAGTTCGCTAACGGATTCTCTTTTACAATAACCATGTCCGCTTTTTTACCAATCGCGACACTGCCGATATCATCATCCATATTGAGCGCTTCAGCACCGCCCATAGAAGCCGCATAAATAACTTCAAGCGGATTGAGCCCCGCCTCTTGCAGCAACTCCATTTCTCGGATGTAGCCAAAGCCGTAAATCTTGTAAATGTAACCCGCATCAGAACCCAGCGTGAGTCGACCACCATGGTTGTGAAAATCATTTAAGAAGGTCATCCATTTTTGGTAATTATGCTTCCAGGCAATTTCATCTTCCGTCGTCCAATCAAACCAATAGGAACCGTGTGCATAGCGGCTTGGCTCAAAGAAATCCCATAAGCGCGGTAAGGTGTAATCTTCGTGCCATACTGCTTGACGCTCACGCATTAAGTCTCGTGATGCCTCGTAAATGGTTAACGTCGGATCGATAGTGAAATCGAGTTCAATTAACTCATCACGCACCGCATTCCACTTTTCAGACCCCGGTTCCGCTGCTTGTTTCCAGAGGCGCCCGGCCTCTTCAAAACGATTCTGTTCGTCGTTGTAGTTATAATCAGCCGGATAGTTCTGAATCGTTTGGTCTTCAAATAATGCTTCGGGTAAGCCATACCAGTGCTCCATCGACGTCAGGCCCAGTCGCGCTGAATCCAGTGCATTCATCGATTTCACGTTCAGTTGTGCGTGATGCATCATGGTACCTAAACCTTGCTTATTAGCCTCGTCGAGTGCTGCCTCCATGACACGCCGCGAAGCGCCAAAGAACTTAATCCCTGCTGCGCCCTGTGATTTAATATAACGCACCCAATCGCGGGCTTGCTCAGCCGTATAAATGGGCGCTTCACGTCCCATGCCAAAACCCACATACGGTACAATTCGTGGTGCAGTAATACGGTTATCTGCTGCACGTTGCTGATGCCATTTCACCCAGTCTAAGCCATTAAAGCTACCGGGCTCACGGATGGTGGTAATGCCATGCGCCAGCCATAATTTGAGTACATATTCAGCCGGAATTCCCTCCGCTGAACCTCCAATATGCGCGTGCATATCAACAAATCCGGGTAAGATGTAATGACCACTAACGTCCATCTCTTTATCACCCGATCTCGCCTCGGGGCGCCCATCGGATTTAATGGGCACACCGGGATGTCCGACACTGACGATATTTACGATCCGATCATTCTCGATCACGATATCGACAGGTCCCCGAGGAGGTGCACCCTCGCCGGTGACTAAAGTCGCTCCGCGCAAGATCAAGCGCTCATAAGGACCTTCGCCGCGATCACGCTCAGGTGCTTTCGGTGGTCCTTGTTGCGCCAGTGCACTGGACGCGATGATAAAACCACACAAAAGGCATATCGTTTTTATCATTTTCATAAGGTATGCTCTGTTTCATGTTAAAAAGATGGGAGTAAGCATGACCCGAGATGAATGGCGACGCAAGTTAAAAGCACGTCGAGCCGCTATTTCTGAACCGATGCAACGGCAAGCTAGCCACGATGTTGCCGCTCGTGTTGCAGAGCGCGCACAACAATCATCGGGATACGCTGCCATTTTTTTAAGTTTTGCCAACGAGCTCAATACGACACCGGCTATCGAGGCATTGTGGCAAGCCAACATGGCTACCGTGGTGCCAGTCTTACATCCATTTAGCCCTGGCCATTTACTATTTTTAAAGTTAACCCCCGATACGCGACTGACTAAAAACCGATATGGTATAGAAGAGCCACAGCTGCGTGTCGACAACGTGGTTCCACTTAGCAAGATCGGTTGTATGTTTATGCCGTTGGTTGGGTTCGATTCGTATGGTAACCGATTAGGTATGGGCGGTGGGTACTATGACCGCACACTCGCCGCTTGGCGCGCCGGTCAACTACCTCAACTGCAACCGATTGGTATCGCCTACGATGAGCAATATGTTGAACAATTACCAATACAAGCGTGGGATGTGGCGATACCTGAAGTGATCACACCGACACGACATTGGTCCTTTAAACACGAGCCTAAGTTTTCTTAGCGATGAGTCATCAAAATCGATATACTGATGTGCCATCAACTATCACAACAATTTGTATGGGAACCCCGCTATGTCCGCTTCTGATAAGCTAAAACAACAAGCCGCGCAAGCTGCCATTAAGTATGTCGAGAAAGGCGCTATCGTGGGCGTCGGTACCGGCTCCACCGTCAACTTCTTTATCGACGAATTGGCTAAGATCAAAGACGATATCGAAGGCGCCGTCTCAAGCTCCGACGCCTCAACCGAACGGCTCAAACAACATGGCATTGAAGTTTTCGAACTGAACAACGCCCCCGAGGTTCCTGTTTATATTGATGGCGCTGACGAAATTGACGAACACGGTCAAATGATTAAAGGCGGTGGTGCCGCACTTACACGTGAGAAAATCGTCGCTGCGGTTGCCAAAAAGTTCGTCTGCATCGCTGATGAAAGCAAATTAGTCGGTCGACTGGGTACATTTCCGTTGCCCGTTGAGGTGATTCCCATGGCACGTTCCTATGTTGCGCGTGAAATAGTCAAGCTCGGCGGCGATCCTGTTTGGCGTCAAGGCGTGACCACCGACAACGGTAACTGGATACTTGATGTGCACAACCTCGATATCCTAAATGCCGTTGAACTCGAAGAACAACTGAACAATGTAGTCGGTGTTGTCACCAACGGACTATTTGCAGCCCGTTCTGCCGATGTTGCCTTACTGGCAACCTCAGAGGGTGTTAAAGAGCTGACGTGGGGAAACTAAATGGCCGTTACATCACTCGCAAAAGACAAAATTAAAGTACTATTACTCGAAGGTGTCCATGACAGCGCCATCGAGTTACTTAAGCAACAAGGCTACGACCAGCTCGAAATCCTCAAAGGCTCACTCGATGAGGATGAGTTGTGCGAGAAAATCAAAGACGTACACATGATTGGTATCCGCTCGCGCACGCAGTTAACTGAGAAAGTGTTCGCTGCGGCTGAAAAGCTTATCGCGGTTGGATGCTTTTGTATTGGTACTAATCAAGTCGACTTAAAAGCCGCACAAAAGCACGGTGTAGTCGTATTCAATGCACCGTTTTCAAATACACGCAGCGTCGCTGAATTGGTGCTAGCCGAAACCATTATGTTGTTGCGTGGCATTCCGCAAAAAAACGCGCAAGCGCATAAGGGAGGCTGGCTGAAGTCGGCCAACCATGCGTACGAGGTGCGAGGCAAAATACTCGGTATCGTTGGCTACGGTCATATCGGTAGCCAACTGAGCGTATTAGCGGAGCAGCTCGGTATGCAAGTTATCTATTACGATGTCGAGACCAAGCTACCGATGGGTAATGCGCGTTCTATTAAACGCCTCGATGATCTACTCGCAAAAGCCGATGTGGTGACTTTGCACGTGCCAGAAACACCTTCAACCCGCTGGATGATAGGCTCTGCCCAGCTGGCTAAAATGAAACCAAATAGTTTGCTGATTAATGCTTCTCGCGGCACCGTCGTCGATATCGAAGCACTTGCTGAGGCGTTAACCAGCGGTCATTTAGCCGGAGCCGCTATCGACGTATTCCCAGTGGAGCCTCAAAGCAACCAAGACCTCTTTGAATCTCCGTTATGTGGTATCGAAAACTGCTTACTAACGCCGCATATTGGCGGCTCGACCGTTGAGGCACAAGAAAATATTGGTATCGAAGTCGCCGGTAAGCTGGTGCACTACTCTGATAACGGCTCAACACTGTCGGCGGTAAATTTCCCAGAAGTTTCTTTACCACAGCACGCAACCGCTCGCCGTTTACTGCATATCCACAAAAACCAACCCGGTATGATGAACGCGATCAACAGTATCTTGAGTGATTTTGAGATTAACGTAGCGGGCCAGTACCTACAAACAGATGAAAACGTTGGTTATGTCGTGATGGATATTGATACCGACAGTGGCACCGAATTGCTTGATAAAATGAAGGCAATTCCGGGCACGATCCGCGCCCGGCAGCTGTTCTAAGGGGCTCTGTCACCTTTGACTGTGCGCTCAATGCTCTCGGGCGAGACATGGCGCACATCTTTTCCTTTGACGAAAAAGATGATGTATTCGGCAATATTTTGGCAACGGTCGCCCATGCGCTCGAGCGAACGCGCGGACCACAACACATTCATGATTTTAGGAATCGAGCGCGAGTCTTCCATCATGTAAGTCATCAATTGACGTGTCAGTGCCTCATACTGACGGTCTGCCTGCTCATCTTGGCGGTGTACCTCATAAGCAGCATCAAGATCCATCCGGGCAAATGCGTCGAGTACTTTACGTAGCATGGTCAAAATTTGATGACCTAAATTCTCTAAGCTGACCAGCAACTGCTGTTGATCATTACTGAAGCTTTCCTTCGCCACTTTAGCGATGCGCTCTGCTTCGTCACCAATTCGTTCTAAATCAGCAATCGTCTTAATAATGGCAATAACTAACCGTAAGTCACTGGCCGCAGGCTGACGTTTTGCAATAATGTGCACGCACTCTTCGTCAATTTGGACTTCGAGTTTATTGACCTTGTGGTCATTACTCAGGACCTTTTCCGCTAATTCAACATCAGCGGTTTGAATCGCCGTAATGGCGTCGCTTAATTGTTGCTCGACCAAACCACCCATACTCAATACGCGGTTACGCACGGCTTCCAATTCCTCGTTAAACTTATTGGAAATGTGCTTACCCATGTTTAATTTATCCATGCCTGTACTCCTTAACCGTACCGTCCAGTGATGTAATCTTCCGTACGTTTTTCCATGGGCGTGGTAAACAACGTGTCGGTGTTGGCATATTCAATGAGCTCACCCATATACAAAAATGCGGTCTGGTCAGACACACGCGCCGCTTGCTGCATGTTGTGCGTAACAATCACAACGGTATATTTTTGCTTTAAATCGGTAATGAGCTCTTCAATCGTCAACGTCGAAATAGGGTCCAACGCAGAGGTCGGCTCATCTAACAGTAAAATTTCCGGCTCAATCGCGATCGACCGAGCAATGACCAAGCGCTGCTGCTGACCACCCGATAAACTGAAGGCACTCGCATTCAGTCGGTCTTTTACCTCATCCCATAATGCCGCCCCTCTGAGTGAGCGCTCGACGGCTTCGTCCAGTACACGGCGATCTTTAATGCCTTGCAAACGCAAACCATAGACCACGTTCTCGTATACCGATTTAGGGAAGGGGTTTGGTCGCTGGAACACCATACCAATACGGCGACGTAATGCAGCAACATCCACGCCCTTGTCATAGATGTTTTTACCGTGCAGTAAAATATCGCCTTTAACTTTGCAGCTCTCAACCAGATCGTTCATGCGGTTGATGCAGCGCAGTAAGGTCGATTTACCACAGCCAGATGGACCAATGAATGCAGTGACACCGTGTTTAGGGACACTCATCGAGATATCGTGCAACGCACGATCTTCTCCATAGTATAGACTCAAATTTTTAATTTCGAGTGCGCGCTGATCGTCTGTTAAATTCGCCAAGTCTAATTTTTCGCTGGCATTATTTGGACTAACCGAAATCATCAATGCTGCCCTTCTATTGCTAAGTGATTATTGCTCAAGTGCACGGTATTTCTCACGTAAGTGATTGCGCACACCGATGGCCGTGAGGTTGAGTCCAACAATCACAGTAATCAGTAAAAACGATGTCGCATAAACTAACGGGCGCGAAGCCTCTACATTAGGACTTTGGAAGCCGACATCGTAAATATGGAACCCTAAGTGCATAAATTTGCGATCTAGATGGAAGTAAGGAAAGTTGCCATCAACCGGAAGCATTGGCGCAGATTTAACCACCCCAACCAACATCAACGGTGCCACTTCGCCTGCCGCGCGAGCCACCGCAAGAATAAGGCCGGTCATTATTGCCGGAGACGCCATAGGTACGATAATTCGCCAGATGGTTTCCCATTTAGTCGCACCTAGTGCCAACGAGCCCTCACGTAAGCTACTTGGAATACGCGCAAGCCCTTCTTCCGTCGAAACAATCACCACTGGCAAGGTTAAGATCGCTAAAGTAATCGCAGACCACAGCACGCCTGGCGTACCAAAGGTTGGATTGGGTAGTGCTTCTGGGTAAAACACTTGATCAATGCTACCTCCGACCATGTAGACGAAAAAGCCGAGACCAAAAACACCATAAACAATCGACGGAACACCCGCGAGATTAATCACGGCAATCCGAATCAGCTTGGTCACTGGATTTTTGCCTGCATATTCGTGCAAATAGACTGCCGCGACGACGCCAAAAGGCGTAACAATCACCGACATCAACAGCACCATGAATACGGTACCAAAAATTGCCGGAAAAACACCGCCTTCGGTGTTCGCTTCACGAGGTGGCTCGGAGACAAACTTACCAATTTGTTGGAAAAAATGACCGATCTTTGCAAGTAAATGCATGTCGTTCGGGAAGTTAACATCCAACACGCGGTACAACGGCACAGCAACCGCTTCGCCCCGAAAATCTTCGACAATAAGCGTATCCCGTGCGGCTCGATCACGAATCTCAAACAACGCTTTTTCTAACGTTTGGTATTCCGCTTGTAACCGCTCTCGCTCCGCTTCAAGGCGTGCCAAGGCCTGCTCAGTTAATTGTCCTTCAAGTTTTAAGCGGCGTTCCTCCAAGCCTAATTCGCTCAACTGATAGTTGATCCGGCCAATTTCATCTTCCTGTAGCGCTTGTCCCTCATCGTGCAGTTCGACTGCGCGCTCAACACGATCGAATAACACCTCGCGGAAATCAGCTTCTTCATACCCAGCGATTCGCTCACCTTGTTGCTCAATCGCAATGATACGGCCATAGAAATTTCCGTCTTTTGTACGTTCAATGATCGCCATATCAGTGGGTGTTTTATCTTCAACAATAGTTGGCTCGACCACCCAAGTGAAGTCCAACGGCACATACTCGCGGTTACCGATTTTCATCAAGTAACGTGTAATCAGTTCACCTTCGCTCGCATCGACCTCAACACCTGATTGCCGGACACGGTCAATAGGTACTTCTTCGCTATCATAGATTTCGCCGATAAGCGTGCGTGTCTCGCCCGATGCTGTTTCGATGGTCATTTGATGAATCGCTGTCGGCCAAAAAAATGATAATCCACGCCAACCAATCATTAACACTAAGCCTATAACCGCCACCAAGCTCACACTCACCGCGCCAGCCGTCAACCAAATCCAAGGCTTTCCAGTTCTAAACCATTGCTTCATGAGTAACCTCTAACTGTCAGCCCTACATCGAACTGTATTTGTCACGTAACCGTTGACGGACAAACTCGGCGATGGTGTTAAAGAAAAACGTGAAGATGAACAACACGAATGCGGCTAGGAAAAGAATGCGATAATGCGAACTTCCCACTTCGGATTCGGGCATCTCGACCGCGATGTTGGCTGATAAGGTGCGCATACCCTCGAAAATATTCCAATCCATAATCGGTGTGTTACCTGTCGCCATAAGTACGATCATAGTCTCACCGACAGCGCGTCCGAGCCCCATCATTATCGCTGAGAAGATTCCGGGGCTTGCTGTCAGTAATACGACTTTAGTCAGCGTTTGCCACGGTGTCGCACCGAGCGCTAATGAACCATTAGACAAGTGCTTAGGAACACTAAATACGGCGTCCTCTGCGATAGAAAAAATGGTCGGTATCACCGCAAATCCCATGGCTATCCCTACCACCAACGAGTTTCGCTGATCAAAGGTGACGCCTAACTCATTGGTCAAATAGCCGCGTACATTGCCGTCGAATAATACGGCCTCAACCCACGGACTCATTGAAAAGGATAACCAGCCAACGAATAACACAAGCGGCACGAGAATTAACGATGCACGCCCCTCACCTAACGTATTACGCAATTGGGACGGCAATAACTGCCAAAGTGCAGCGAAGCCAATAATAGACAACGGTGTTAAGATAATCACCGCCAGCACACCGGGCAAATAAGCTTCAATAATCGGTGCTAACCAAAGTCCCGCCAAGAAGCCTAGAATAACCGTCGGTAGTGCCTCCATAATCTCAACAGTCGGTTTAACCACTTTACGCACTGAGGGCGACATAAAGTAAGCCGTGTAAACTGCAGCCGCTAAACCAATGGGTACGGCAAACAACATGGCATAGAGTGCAGCTTTGATCGTACCAAACGAGATCGGCACTAAACTAAATTTAGGCTCAAAGTCGTCCGAACCCGAAGTTGACTGCCAGGTATACGAAGGCTCTGGATAACCTTCATACCAAACCTGTTCCCATAATCCGCTCCACGTCACTTCCGGGTGTTCATTACTCAATTTGAATAATGTTAGCTCATTACCGGCTTCAGCTAAGAGATGGTTAGCACGCGGATCGATCGTGATCATTTGTGTTTCTCGGTTAGGCAAAGCCTCATGATAGAGGTCCGCCTCAGACGTCGTATGAAATACATTCAGCTTGCCATCGTGGGTCACCGCATAAAATGTACGACGATAGTCCTCGACTTCTAAGTCAACAATTTGTCCGCCGGCATCAAACTGGCGAATGTACTTAAACGTTCGTCCTTCGTCAGTGGGCACTTCAAACCATTGTGAGATAACACCACTTTCATGGGTGACCAATACGGTGGCGGCACCGGGCATCAAGTGTAATGATTGCGCCTGGCCAAACTGCCGCCCGTTAAGCGTGATCACTTGGCTTTCACTCACTGCACCGGACATGCTGACTGAGTAAACCACAATTCGGTTATTAATCAGTGCAAAAACTTTATTTAAATCGGGCGTAACCGCAATATCTCGTATCGAAGCGGTCATTTTACGTTGTTCATATTTAGGTGTGAGTGATATCTCACCTGTCAAAAAGTTTTGTTCTGCTGCAAACTTTGTAATCAGTAACGTATCAGCACCAGTGACTGCCGCCATCAGCATACCTTCGCCATCCGTCGCATAAGCCAACTGCTCAAGTGGACGTCCCTGCTCATCGACTTGCAACGGTTGTTCATTATTGAGTACCTCAAAGCGCGGCATAATCAGTCGTTCGACTTGACGAGTACCCTGTGTACGAGCCGTCTCTGGAAAAGTGACGCTGAATTTGGGCTGCACAATAAGGGCTTTCCCATTATCTAACCCATAGACAAACTGCTGATTAACCGGTAAAGAGCGCGCGAAACTAGTAATTTTGCCTTGCGGCACTAACATACGTTGTTCAATCACATCGCCGATTTTACGTTCTGAAAAGGTATTATCTTGTAAGGCAAAAAACTCACCTTTGCCGGATGCGCCAAAGCGATAACCAATTTCAGCCTGTTCTTCCATTCCCAGAGCCAAAGTTTGGTCATTGGCTTTAATGTCAAAGCTATGCATCGGCTTGACCGAAGCGGATTCAAAAATCGGTTGCACGACATAAAGCAAATAGAAAAATATAAGCAACAGCGCAACCAGCACCAAAACACCACCGGTGGTAACACCGACACGTGCCAGCCTATCTTTTAATAAGCGCGCCTGACTCGCTTTTAGTTGCTGCTCTGTTTGCCTGTCCATACCTTTCCTATTAACGTGTTAAGCCAGCGCATGGGCGCTGGCTATTTAACTGAATAACACTGTTTATTCTGCGTTATGCAAACCTAATTTTTTAAGCTCAGCATCCACGATAGCGCGGGGCAATGCAATATAACCGTCCTTGTCGACAATAGCTTGTCCCTGCTGAGACAAAATCATCTTTACGAACTCAGCTTCAGCTTTACTTAACGGTTGGTTCGGGTGCTTATTCACATAAACATATAAGAAACGAGCTAAAGGATATTTACCCGCCAAAGCATTTTCACGGGTTGCTGAGACAAACTCGTGACTGTCGCCACGGGCAATCGGTACCGCGCGAACGCCTGAGGTGACGTACCCGATACCCGAGTAGCCTACTGCATTCAGCGACGTTGAAACCGATTGTACAACGGAAGCAGAGCCAGGTTGTTCGTTTACATTGGCCTTAAAGTCACCGTCACACAGCCCCGCTTCTTTAAAGTAGCCATAAGTACCTGACACCG
The DNA here is from genome assembly GCF_057748155.1 of Idiomarina sp. D18. Taxonomy (NCBI): domain Bacteria; kingdom Pseudomonadati; phylum Pseudomonadota; class Gammaproteobacteria; order Alteromonadales; family Idiomarinaceae; genus Idiomarina; species Idiomarina sp. D18. The sequence continues at coordinate 173,802 of NZ_CM173240.1, read as the reverse complement.
AGTTGCGGCCGTACAACTGCAAATCTTTACTCGCCCAATCGCCTGTTAAGCCGAGTTGACCCCAGCGAGTGATAGGCTCTGGAAAACCACATTTTCGTGTCGAAGAAAAAATACCATCGACTTCCGCAATCGACAGACCTTTAACCGGATTATCCTTATGAACGAACACCGCCAGCGCATCGATCGCGACACGAATGGGTGTCGGCTTATAACCGTGGCGCTTCTCAAATGCTTCTATTTCTTTGGACTTCATGGCACGGCTCATCGGTCCAAAGCTCGCTGTACCTTCAGTCAGTGCCGGTGGTGCAGTCGAAGAGCCCGCAGCCTGAATTTGAATGTTTACGCTAGGGTACATGCGTTTAAACTCTTCACCCCAGAATGTCATCATGTTGGCTAAGGTATCAGAGCCTACCGAAGATAGATTGCCGGACAAGCCCGACACTTTCTCGTATTTTGGTAAGTCATCCGTCGCGTGTGCAGGACTCATCAGTGCCATCATCACACTGAGGCCTAAAAGCTGTTTGACTGCCTTGTTGAACTTGTTCATGCTGTTTGTCCTCACGTGACTTTCACAAAACCAGTTGACCGTATTTTCAGCAGTTTATGAGATTTGTGTGACAGTTTAATGACATTTATGACAAAAAAAAGTCACTTTAATGACGTTTGCCGGTGACTCTGAGTCCAGCAGGTAAACGGAACCAAAAGCGCGACCCCTTGCCCAAGGCACTATTCACCTGTAGCTCACAGTTATGATGTTGCAACGCTTGTTTAACAATAGAAAGACCTAAACCGGTGCCGCCGCGCTCACTGTTTCTATCCTTGTCAACACGATAAAAGCGTTCAGTCAGCCTTGGTAAATGCTCCGAGGCAATCCCCGGCCCAGTATCTTCGACACTGAACTCAACCTCACTCCCGACCATTTGCCAAGTGACCCGAATATCACCCCCTTCTTGGTTATAACGAATGGCATTGGTAATGAGGTTTTGCATTGCACTCCGTAACGCATCCTCTTTGCCGTAAACTTTAACGGGCGCCACATCAAAGTGAACATTAATAGATTTTGTTTTAGCTAATTTTTCCGCCTCAGTTTGCAACTGTTGTAGTAATGAAGGTGCATCCACTACCCGTTCAAAGACATCATGCGATGGTGTTTCCATGCGAGAAAGCTCAAGCAGTTGATCAATAAGCAATCGCATACGCTCACTTTGACGTTGCATCTCACCCACCGCTTTGGTCATCATTGCCGGCGGAGTCATCGCTGGGTCCTCAACCATTTCAAGATACCCTTGCAATACCGTCAGAGGTGTTTTTAGTTCGTGCGAAACATTCGCTACAAAGTCTTTACGCAGATTATCCAATTGCTTAATTTGAGTGACATCGCGTGCGACTAAGAGATATTGATCATCACTGTAAGGCATTACCCGAATCTCAATATCTAACGAGTCGCGGGCAGGTGAGGGAATTGTCAGCGCTTCTTCAAAATTACCTTTACTCAGGTAACTAAAGAATTCGGGATGACGGATTAAGTTTGATAGGCGCATACCCGCGTCATCTGGCCATTTAAGACCAAAATAGAATTGCGCGAGTTGGTTACTCCATAACAATGAGCCATCACGTCGAAACACAATGGCTGCATCTGGAAGCGCTTCGGCTGCTTCACGGAAGCGACGAAGTAACTGAGCTAACGACCGACGCCGTTGTTGGCTACGACGCTGGTTTCGGTAAATCCCGTCGTAAATGTAAGACCAACTGCCTGGCGCCGTGGGCGGCATTAAGTTACGGCTATTCCAGAGCCAATCGGTCAATTTTTGCTGATAATAATAGTGCCATATCAAAAGGCCTGCCATGGATAGCGACATCGCTTGCCAAAAGATGCCCAATATGGCACCAATAATGGCAAAAGGCACTAGATAGAGAACAAGCCCCTTAAGTGCACCAAAACTGCTGTATTCTCTATCCATAACCTTCTGTTACCGGCTTGAAAAGCGATAGCCGACGCCACGAACCGTCTGGATCAAACGATCGTAACCGTGCTCATGTAACGCTTTACGCAAGCGACGAATGTGCACATCAACGGTGCGATCTTCTACATAAACATTGGTACCCCAAACTTGATCGAGTAGCTGCTCGCGGCTGTATACACGCTCCGGATGCGTCATAAAGAAATGCAACAGTTTAAACTCTGTTGGTCCCATATCGATACTACGATCGTGCGTAGAAATACGATGTGAAACAGGATCAAGCTTTAGTCCCTCTATCTCTAAAGGTTCATCCAAGACGGTCGGCGCAACGCGACGGAATACTGCGCGCATCCGTGCCATCAGTTCCTTGGGCGAGAATGGCTTTGTAATGTAGTCATCGGCACCCACTTCGAGTCCACGCACTTTGTCTTCTTCCTCGCCGCGCGCAGTGAGCATAATAATTGGAATGTTACGCGTGAAATCATCACTCTTAATTTTCTTGGCAAGCTGAATACCTGAACCGCCCGGTAGCATCCAGTCTAACAGCACCATATCGGGATAGGGCTCTGCGATTTTGGCAAGACCACTGTCATAGTCCTTAGCCTCCACGGCTTGATAACCATGTTGCTCCATGACAAAACTCAGCATTTCGCGAATAGGTGCTTCATCTTCTACTATGAGAATTCTACGCGGCATTGATTGGTTTCCTGACTCGTTAAACTATGCGACATAGTATTAACAATTATTATGACAGTTTTATTAAACTAGGTCACTTTTGTGACATTGTCACGCAGTCATGCCAACCACTGCAGTAATTGATGTAATAACGGTAAAGTGATGAATGCCAACAAGATACCGTAGCCCACCATAGCGGCCGATAAGATCGGTGCCAAACCAGCCATGATGGCAACCGCGCCCGCCGTTATCATGGGCGGCATTGCGGCTTCAAAAATAGTGACTTGTACCAAAGTCGATTCAATGCCCGTGGTCGATGCTAATACCAATAATGTCACCGCTGGCATCACCAGTAATTTAAGCAATAAACCGACGGTGAGTGGCGTTTTGCTGCCTTTTGGCAAACGAAATTTTAGCTGGAACCCAACAGCCACCATGATGACAGGCACCAATGTAACCGCCAACGACTCAGTTAGCACCGAGAACACCTCAGGGTAAGCCATATCTTTGATTATTAGAGCGATTATCAGCGAAATGAACGGTGGAAACAGCACGATTTTCTTGATGATATCCACAATGCGCGGACGTTCTGCTGATTCACCCGCAGCAAGTGGACGGTACAGCGCTATAATAATTGTCGAATAAATGGCTAATCCAAAGAACGAGCCAAACTGATCGTAGAGCAACCCATATACAATCGCATCACTGCCATAGAACGCCTCAATCATCGGAAAGCCAAAAAATGAGGTATTACCTAGCGGTACGCAAATCAGCAGGGCACCGGTGACTTCCCGCGACCAGTTAAACCAACGACTTAGCAGTAATACCATAACGGCACTCATTGCCAATAGTAGCCATGGAGTAATAATTGGAATAATGAGATCGGAAGAAAAATGTAAGTCAGGAATTTTGGTAAAAATAACACCGGGTAAAGCGGCGTAAATGACGTACAAGTTGAGCACTTGCGCGGTGTTATCCGGAAACTTACCAGCGCGTTTAATCACCACACCAATCAACAAATAGATGGCAAGTACAATAAGATTCGTCATGACGTCACTCGATTATCTGGCTCAATAGATAGAGCAGCCAAAGAGTAGCTGCTCATCGCGCTTCTATCTTACCAAGAAAAATCGTGACGTATACCGATAGAAAGGTAGTCTTCTGTTATCTGCTGCTGAATATCGCGGTTACGAGCGGTGTAAAAGGCAAACAAACGTGTGTTATCACCGAGGTAGTAATCACTGCCGATAGAGATCGAATGATCTCGCTCATCATCTTTAATAACTTGATACTGAACCTTAGGCACCCAAGCGCCATAGCGTTTAGCGGCACTGACCAACACGCCCTGAGCACTGATTATACCATCCACTGACTGGTAATCTTGAGCTGCAAAACCTAACTTGAAATCATTCACCTTAGTGGCGAAAGAGAATTGCACGATGTCAAAGCCTGCCACCTCATTATCAAATGCTAACGCGGCATAAACGTTACTCTTTTTGAGCTTTTCATCCCCGTAAATGAGGCCAAACGATTGACCGTCGTCTACACTATCATCGTCCGAAAATACGTAGGTAAAGCCCAGTTTGAAACCTTTATAAGCGGGCGAGTAATAAGTCAGGCTATTATCAGCACGGACTTCGCCTTTGAATAGGTATTTCAGATCGGCTGTATAGTCCTTGAATTGGTCAACAGCACCTTGTGAGTCTTTCAGAAACGTATCATAGCGGCCTAACATGACGGTACCAAAATCGCTACGCAGACCCACGATTTGGTTACGATCACTAATAGAATTATCTTCATCAAAGCCAGCGAGGTCGACGCCCCACTCAAATTGATAAAAAACTTCAAGATTATTGTCGAGCGACTGACGGCCCTTCAAGCCAAAGCGGGATGAGTAGCTTCTGACTTCCGTATCATCTTGATCCGCAATATCACTGTATAGCAAACCAATGTTGGCACGACCGTAGACGGTTAGCGCATCACTCTTGTCGCTCGCGTATGCGTTTATCGAACTGCACATCAATGCTGCATACATAAAATATCGAAGCATAAAATCCACACGATTGTTTCAGTCATTAACGCAGTTTACGGTTTTTGTCGTGAACTACGCGTGAAAATGAACGTTTAGTTAAAACATCGTGTAGATTTTATTACAGTTTTCTTACTTTATGTACCTTTTATTGCAAAAACGTGACTAATTCATTGCGGTTTCGTTAACACGCGCTTGATAGTCAACTTGGCTTTTTGCATAACGTTGCCATTGCTGAGCTGCCGCCTTACTCTCTGGAAACTCAAGCGCTTTAGCAAACGCTTCGACGGCTTGTTCGTATTGACGTTGGTTGACCGCGGCCATACCTTGCAGCAACCACAAGTTACCCGCATTACGTACTTCGCCTTTTTCAAGTGCCTGTTTAGCTAACGCCGTCGCACGCTGATTTTTATCCAGATTGAGTGCAACGTGTGCTGCCTGCGCTAACATTTCGCCATCTTCACTGACTTCGTCAGCCCACAAATAGGCATCCAACGCTTGCTGATATTCACGCGCCTGCATCAAGCTTTGCGCATAAAACTTACGATTAGCCAGGTTTGTCTCAATCTTGTTAGCGTCAAAACCGTCTTTCATGATCTTCGCCGCTTTGTACGGTAACTGATTAATATAGTAAACCTGCGCAAGATTTCGCAATTCTCCAGCCGTATCGATAAACCCTTGCTGATTTGCAGCTTCAAGTACTGCTAGTTGCTTCTTAGTCTGATCAAGTTGACCGTAAACTCCTGCTAGTTGTAGCCAATATTCTGGTTTACTGTAGAGTTTTACCAAGCGCTCAAGCACAGCCGCCACTTGCTCAGTTTGCTTCAGTTCATAATGAATAGCTCGAGCGAGTATCAACCAATTTTCTTGAGGTGCTTTATCTTCCTTGTCAGCGGCCGCAATGGCTTTCTGAATAAATGGCAAGGATTCCGCATAACGCTCTGCTTGATACAGTGCCTGGGCTTTGAGGACCCAAGCCTTGCTAAGCTCATCCGCCTTGGCCACGTTTTCCCATAGATCGAGGTAATCCAGCGTTTCTTGAAAATTCCCCTCAGTTAAGCTTAACTGAGCCAAGCTGAACAGCGTATTTTTTCTGAGCGACTCCGGAATGGGTGACTCTTGAACCACCTTTGCAAAGTAGTCAATCGCCTTGTCGACTTGTTCATTGTCGTAATAGGTATAACCATAGAAGTTCCAAAGCATCGCACGTTCATAGCTATTCATACTATCCGCACGATCCTCAACCGACTTCAACGCAGCCAAGCCAGCTTGCACGCCATTATCTTCAGCTTCTTGTTGAGCACGAGCTAATTGGCTATACACTTTTTCACGCAATGCGGGTACACGCTCTGTTGTCTGAGCCAGTACAGGCTGAACGAGCGTCGTACCTACAACCCAAGCAATTACGCCACTTAATAGAAAATGTTTCATTGCTCACCTCACCTTAATTCATTTCGAAGGTCATACGGTTACGCACCCCTTCGACTTCTACCGGCTCACCGTCGATAACGCGTGGCTTATACTTAAACTTAAGTACGGCTTCCATGGCTGAGTCTTCAAATATGCCTTGAGGTTCTGCCTCGACAACAACCGGATTTTTCACTGAGCCTTGCTTGGTGACCGTAAACTCGACTACCACATAGCCCTCAATGCCACGTTGAAGTGCACGACGCGGATAAGTTGCCTGAACCTTAACGATGGGCAAGTACTCACCATCGCTCGCTTGTAACGAGGCGCCATTACCAATATCCGCACTGGCACTGACATCAGCGCTGAAGTCATAAGACCCCGAGCTATCTGTATCAACGTCTGAGCTCATATCGGGTTGTGGTAAATCTTCCGGTGGCTGTTCAGGTTCCGGCGGGCGTTCGGGCTTGCGCTCTTTTTCCTGCACCTGCTCTGGTTCCGGCGTACGCACGAAGTCCAAAACACTGCCCTTTACCGGCTCCGACATCGCGCCCTCACCCGAGCTAATTAATGACTGCATTAAATAGAACAGCCCGATGGTGACTGCAGCGGCAACTAATAGCGCGGCAATATATCTCATAGTTACTGCTCATCCGTTGCTACTGAAACATCGAACACACCGGCAGCTCGTGCGGCATCCATAACCTCAATCAAGGTCTTAGTGTTTGACTCTTCATCGGCCTGAATTACGACTGAGCCTTGTGGATTCTCTGCATAAAGGCGTTCGATATTCGCCTGAACCGCGCGTAAATCAATCTGACGCTTGTTAATCCACACTTCATTCGAGTCACTGATTGCAACCAAAATATTGGCGCGATTCTTTTGCACAGCTGTAGCGGCATCTGGGCGGTTAACATCAATGCCCGACTCTTTTACGAATGAGGCTGTCACAATGAAGAAGATCAACATGATAAAGACCACGTCGAGCATCGGCGTCATGTCGATAGCGCTCTCTTCTTCTTCAACTAAATTGGCAAAATGCTGTTTCATATTAGTGACGCTCCAATAAAATTCGATCTTCTAATTTCATTCGCTCGCGGCGCGTTGTACGCTGCAACCAAGTCGCGGCAAATACTCCAGATAATGCTCCAACCATTCCGGCCATGGTAGGGATAGTAGCCTTTGAGACACCCGCAGCCATCGAGCGAGCACTCCCGGTACCTGTAATGGCCATCACATCAAACACCTCGATCATGCCGGTCACGGTACCCATCAGCCCAAGCAAAGGACATAAAGCGACTAACGCTTTTATCACCGGCAAATTACCTCCCAGACCCAGCGCAACACGTGAAATCATCGCTTGGCGAATCTGCTCAGCATTCCAAGACGATTTATCGTCACGCTCTTTCCAACGTTTGCGTGCGTCTTTGACCGCTTTACGGTGCCCATTGAAAAAGTAAAAAATTCGCTCGAGTATCATCAGCCACATACTGAAAATTAGGATTCCGATGACCAGCAGGACATGCCCGCCGGCCTCGATGAAATCTCTAATCGCATTGCTGAATTCAATCAGAAATAACACGACTATTCTCCTCGCTCAGAGCGTTCAGCGATAATGCCTGATGCTTGCTCCTGCAAAATGTGGATCATGTTTTTACTGCGTGTATGCAACATCGCGAATAGCAACGTCATTGGAATCGCGACGACAAGGCCAAGCACCGTGGTCACCAATGCTTGCGAGATACCACCCGCCATCATTTTCGGGTCACCGGTACCAAACAAGGTAATTGCTTGGAAGGTATTAATCATACCGGTTACCGTACCTAATAGACCCATCAACGGCGCGACAACCGAGATGATCTTAATAAACGTGAGGTTGCGGGTGATCTTCGGTACTTCGCGTAAGATGCCCTCACTCAGCTTGAGTTCGAGTGTTTCTGTATCCGCATCAGGGAACTTGTCTTTAATCAACATGACGCGACCCAGCGGGTTGTCTTCTTTCGGTTGTGGCGCTTTAAGTTGGCGCTTTACTTTATTGCCAATGAGCATGAGTGATACGAATCGCTCAAGTGCAATCAATAGACCGATTAAGCCAAGCCCAAGAATGATGTAGCCAACAGTACCACCTTGGTCCACCCGCTCTTTTAAGCTAGGCGCCTGTACCAATAATCCAAGAATCGAACCGCCGGTTGGATCTAAACCAAATGCGACAACACCACTTGAGGCGTCTTGCAACTCTTCAGCACTCTCGGTGAAACGTCCTGCGGGTTGACGGACTAATTCAGCGATGTTGCCAGTGGTTGCGTTATATTCAAGGTACGCGCCATCTGCAACAAGGTTGAATGCCCCAACACGTAAGACATCTTCGACGTCTTTCTCACCATCAGCTTCAGTCACAGGCGCAGAGAACTCGGCAATTTTGCCTGACTCGGTCATTTCTTTTTGTAGCGCCAGCCAAACTTTCTCGATATCTTCGATAGACGCCAGTTTAGACGAGTTACTGATTTGCTCAGATAACTGCTTTAGCTCATCAGAACGGCCGGGGTACTGAGCTGAAATAACAGAGTTTTGGAAGCTACCCGCAGCATCATTGGTCACTTGCTGTAGTACACCAAAGAGTTCTTTCAATGAGCCCATGCTTTGAGTCAAGGTATCTTGCAAGTTACCTAGTTGAGTCTCATTGCTTTCAAAGCGTGTCTCTAAGTCTGACGCTTGTTGCTCAAGCGCTTGACGCTGTGCGATGGCATCGCGCAACATTTGCTTTTGCTCTTGCTCCTGCTGACGGAAACGCTCTAAGCGAGCTTTGTTTTCTTCCGACTGTGCGTATTTACCTTGCTGTAATTGCTCAAGTAACTGGTCAAGGTTGATTGGATCTTGTGGCTTAGGTGCCGCATTTGCGCCTGCCACCAAACCCATGGTCAGTGCTGCGCTGAGTATTAACTTGATTGGTTTCATCGACATCTTCGGACTCCTTAGTCGGCAGCGTTAGTTGACGCGGTTTTATTCACGACGAGCGGTAGCATCAACATATCGGGAGCAACCTGCTTACGTGCGATACGGATGGCAGTTTCAACAGCGGGACGATGAGCCTGGTCAAGTTCCATCCACTGCTTACTGTCGTTGTCCCAGATGCCAAGATGTTGTCCATCGCGCGATTTATAAATCAATGCCACACGACCTACGCGTAAGAAGGTCACGTCTTGAACTTGCCCATCAATGGAATGCTCAGCTGTATAAGCCTCAATATTGCGACCATAATCTGTCTCAATTTGATAGGCTTCCATAACACGACGGAATTTTTCAGACACGTCCACGTTCGCTTTACTCATCAAATCGCGCAGACCCGCAATGCGTTCATCACGCTCTTGCTCTAAAAAGGGCACATCGAGTTCGATAAAAGTATCTAACGCATCAACCATGCGAATCATTAATGGAGTAATCTGGCGCTCCACGTAACTGACCTGGTCAATCGACTGGTTTAAATCAGCCATCTCAACCTGTTGATCATCGATCTGATTTTGAAGTTGGTTGGTGTAAACTTGCAGACCTTCGATTTCTTTCATGATCTGCTTGTATTGCTGCATGCGTTCTTGCATGGAATCAGAAATCTTGTCTACTGTAAGCTGAGCCTCGCGTGCAGACTCATTGATGTCGGTGGCGTTCTCAACGACTGGCTCTAAGGTTTTATCCTGTGCCAATGCTGAGGTTGATAGAACGCAAGCCATTGCAATGGCTGTACTTGTCGCTAGCAACTTCATATGTGACCCTTTACTTAGGTTGGTGAATTTTTAAACACCCAGATGAAAGATGCGACAACTTTAGTGATTTTTCGTGACAGCTTAATGACGTAAATATGTCAACTTTGTGACAACGATAAAGATTGCGTCTATGAGGTGAATCGATTAGTTTAATGAAAGTCTTTAAACTAGGTAAGCGGCGCTCTAATTACAACTTATTATGGCTTATAAAAGCATATCTTATTCACTTCTCACCCGCGTTCTGTCCGTTTATTTTTTATTAACGCTAACAGTCACGGCGGTACAAATCGGTGCAGAGTACTTTGACACAAAACGTGTCCTTGTTGCGGAACTGCAAAACCAACAAAGTACCTTTAATGGCTCGCTCACGCGATCGTTGTGGGAATTTAACACACCTCAAATTGAAACCATTGCTGACGGCTTGATTAGCATTCCGGCGATTGCTGGCGTACTAATAAGAGACGAAAGTGGTAAGCCTGTTATTCAAATTGGTGAAACACTACCCGTGGATGGTTTACCTGAACGCGCTTCCGAAGGCTATGTGCTACCAGAAGAAAACGGTACTTTCGGTTTTTACAACGCGCTTATTTTCGAGTTTTCTGGGCACTCGACTCGCGTTGGTGATGTCTCTTTGTTCACCACGCGCGATATTGCTATCGACCGTATCAAAATTAGTCTCGCCTTTATCGTTGGTAATGCAATCATCAAAAGTGCTTTCCTGTTGATTTTATTTGGTATTGCATTCCAACGCATGCTTAACCAGCCGCTAAACGACCTAACGCGACAAATCAACAGCTTCCGACTGGATAACTTGGATGCTTCACGTATTAAGCTTGATGAGCGACATAACAACGAACTGGTGTTAATTGAGCAAGCTTATAATCAGCTCATCGATAATATTGAGGACTACCAAGAAGATTTGGAGCGCACACAGCACAAACTCAAATTAGCGAATCGCCAATTAGATGAACAAAATGCAATTCTCGAGCAAGAGGTTGCGCGCAAGACATCGCGTTTAAGTCAAGTCATGTTAGACCTTGAACAGCGTAAAAATGAGTTGGAAATTCGCCAAGAGAAGCTAGAGCGAGAAATCAGTCAACGCCGGTCAATGGAGACTAATTTACGTGAGTCGAACGAGCGCCTGCAATCATCGCTTGACCACTTAAAAAATACCCAGCAACAGTTGATTGAATCAGAGAAGATGGCTTCTTTAGGAGGCTTGGTCGCAGGCATTACACACGACGTCAACACGCCGATCGGCATTAGTGTAACGGCAAATTCATTTCTGAAAGAGAAGCTCGAAAACCTTGAGCGCATGCTTAACGATAAAACGCTCACTCAAGCACAATTATCCAAGTATATTGAGGAGAGTCGCGAGAGTATTCAATTGTTAGAGAATAATCTCAACCGCGCATCAGAGTTGATCAGTAGTTTTAAACAGGTGGCGGTCGACCAAACATCGGATGCGATTCGTGATATTGACCTTAAACGCTATATCAATGATCTTGTACAATCGCTTCAGCCACAGTTAAAAAAGCACAATCATCATGTCCATATTGATTGTCAAGACAACCTCTTCGTACGCTGCGCAGCGGGTGCTCTGTCACAGATATTTACGAATCTTATAATTAACTCCATATTGCATGGCTTCGAAGGTATCAGCGAAGGCGAAATGAAGATTAAAATTCGTACCAGCACCGATGATAACGATAACGATAGACTTCATGTGGTTTACTCAGATAATGGACAGGGTATGAATCAGGAGCAGTTAGCCAAGCTATTTGACCCATTCTTTACAACCAAATTAAACCAAGGTGGGAGTGGATTAGGTACACACATTGTGCGTAACCTTGTCACACAAACATTAGATGGTGAAATCACCGCTACAAGCGAGCCAGGTCAAGGCTTAACGTACACATTTTCTTTTCCGATCATTATTTTAAAGTAAAGGCGCTTAATTATGTGGTTTAAAAACGCCCGCGTATATCGTTTTAGTGACACATTCCAACTACCCGAGGACTTTGAGTCTCAGCTTGAGGCGCAAGCGTTCAAACCTTGTGGACGTCAGGATATGACCAGTTTCGGTTGGACGTCTGTATTTGGTGCTCAGAGCGATGTTCTGCACCATGCTGTTGAACAAAGCTACTTAGTGTGTGCTCAACGAGAAGAAAAGGTGCTGCCGGCAGCTGTCATTAACGCAGAGCTTGAGCAGAAGGTCCAAGCGATTCAAGACACCGAGGGTCGTCCTGTCAATGGCAAGGAAAAGAAAAACATCAAGGAAGACATTACGCACCAATTACTACCACAAGCATTTAGTAAGTTCCGTCGAACCTGGGCCTATATTGATTTAAAACGTCAACTCGTCATTGTTGATGAATCCAGCGCTAACAAAGCGGAAGATTTACTTGGACTCCTCCGTGCCAGTCTTGGTTCGCTACCAGTAAAACCCATCGCACTCGCAGAGTCGGCGGAAGTGGTCTTGACCGAATGGTTGACAAAACAGTCGCTTCCCACACGCTTTGATTTAGGTGATGAGCTTGAGCTACGTTCGCCCCAAGCTGATGGTGGCATTATCCGCTGTAAGCAAGAAGACTTAACCCGCGAGGATGTTCAGGCACACGCAACCGCCGGCAAACAGGTCGTGAAATTAGGCTTGGTTTGGAATGAGCGCATCGAATGTGTACTTGAAGCAGACTGGGCGCTTAAGCGTATTAAAGCCACCGACCAGTTACTTGACGATCAAGATGATTGGAATGATGCATCGCCTGAGCAAAAACTAGATAGCGATCTAGCGCTCGTCTCTGCCGAGTTAGGGGCCCTGCTAGATGACTTACTGAGTATGTCAGCTAAGTGATGTACGCAAAGCTTGATAACGCTTCTGGGTGGACTCGTTCTCCCAGAAGTCTTGCACGGGGATAATTTCCCGTTGCTGATATTCAGCTAAGGTCATGGCACCTTCGACGGGTTGTGAATGACCCGTCAATAGACTCGCGATGTGAACGATATCGCAATAATTTGCCACGAGCGGATCATTTAAGTCTTCGAATCGGCCGCGGTTGAAAAAATACGGCACTTTTATAAGGTTCGGCGCAAATCGCCAGTGCTCGAGCACACTCACGCCTAGACTCCGATCAAAATGCGTAATGGTTTGATTCAGGAACGTCGGATTGGCAAAACTATCATCAAATTCATCGGCAATTTTCAGTATTGGCGCCACACCAATGCGACATACCATCCCAGCGAGCAAAGAAACGTCTTGATGTAGCCGGTTACAGTAGCCGCGCTCATGCAGGTGCTGTGTGACGATAACTGATGCTGCTGCAATGTCACGCGACTCTCTGACAAACTTATCCGCATATTTTTTGACAATATCGTTTTGTGGATTAAAAACTTGTTCGACCGCCATGGCAACCACCAACGTTCGAATTCGGCGAAGTCCAATTCGAGTGAGTGCTTGCATCAAACTCTCTGCACGAGCGCGCCCGCTCAAGTAAGCGCTATTAGCGAGTCTGATCAAGCGCGCGCTTAATGCTGTATCATGTTGGATAATTGCGGCAAGGTCATGCAGGTTGGTATCTGGGTTGATCGTCGCTTCGCGAATACGTTCTGCTGTTTCTGGCAAACCAGGCAGTTTGAGTTGGTCTCTTTGTATTCTATCCTCAATCAATAAATAAAGTGCATTGGTTGCCGTCATGACTCGTTTCCATACCTTATTGGTTACCCAACTTGCGATATTGTCCACATCGCATTAAATTATCTTAACTCATTTTACTACTATACTGACAAAGTTAAACTTATGTTAAAACAAATTTTCACCATTGCGCCATTGGTTCTTGCTTTATCGGCTTGTACAGAACAAGCAACTTCTCAGGAAACACAAGCGAACCAAACGGCAACTTCTTCAGCTCAGCAAACGTCTGAATATACCGTTGTAAAAGGTGCTGAGGATCGGTTTGGGATTTATACCGATTACACCCTGACGTCTGACATTTCGCATCTGACTGCTAATCAAAAAGACATGTTGGGATTATTGATTGAAGCCGCCAAAATCATGGACGACCTATTCTGGCAGCAAGCATTTGCGCATGACAAACGTTCATTCTTAAACGCAGTGCCATCGCAAGCACAGTCATTTGCTGACATTAATTATGGTCCCTGGGATCGACTCAATGGTGATAAACCCTTCTTACGTGAGTTCAGTGAGAAGCCACCTGGAGCAAACTTTTACCCTGCGGATATGAGTAAAGCGGAGTTTAACGAGCTCGATAGCGATACGAAAGATAGTGAATACACACTTATTCGACGCGACAGTGCAGGCCAACTCAAGGTCGTGCCTTATGCAGAAGCTTATGCTAATGAGTTAAAGCAGGCCGCTAAATTGTTACGCCAAGCAGCCGAGCTAGCAGAGGATCCAGACTTTGCGAAATATTTGAACCTGCGCGCTGATGCCTTTTTAAGTAATGACTATCGTCCATCGGATCTTGCTTGGATGGATATGAAGAACAACGACGTCGACTTAGTAATCGGGCCGATTGAGACCTATGAAGACCAATTGTTTGGCTACAAAACAGCATTCGAAGCCTACGTACTCATAAAAGACAAGCAGTGGAGTGATCGACTTGCTAAATACGCTCAGTTTCTACCCGAGTTACAACGCGGCTTGCCTGTCGAAGATAAATACAAGCAAGAAATGCCAGGCGCGAACGCACAGCTAAATGCCTACGATGCGGTCTACTTTGCTGGTCATTCTAACGCGGGTAGCAAAACCATCGCTATCAACTTGCCAAACGATGAATACGTGCAACTTGAAAAGGGCACTCGCCGCTTACAGCTTAAAAATGCGATGCGTGCTAAGTTTGACAAGATTTTGCGCCCTATTGCAGATCAATTAATTGTTCCAGAGCAACGTGAAAATATCACTTTTGATGCGTTCTTCGCGAATACCATGTTCCACGAAGTGGCTCACGGGCTTGGTATTAAAAACACAATCAATAACAAAGGCACCGTGCGCGCTGCATTAAAAGAACATGCATCAGCACTGGAAGAAGGCAAGGCCGATATTCTGGGTCTATATATGGTGACTCAGTTGTTTGAGAAAGGTGAACTGACCACGGGCACCCTACAAGACTACTACACCACCTTCATGGCAAGTATCTTCCGCTCAGTTCGATTTGGTGCTTCTAGCGCTCATGGTAAAGCTAACATGATCCGGTTTAACTACTTTGCCAATGAGGGTGCATTTACTCGCAATGCCGATGGTCAATACGCCATCAACATGGAAAAAATGCGCGCAGCTATGACCAGTCTTTCGAAGAAAATCTTGCAATTGCAAGGTGACGGTAACTACCAAGGCGTGGGTGAGCTAGTTCAGCGCCTCGGCGTGATTAGCCCTCAGCTACAGTCCGATTTAGATAAGCTATCGGATGCGGGCATTCCAGTCGATGTTAAGTTTAATCAAGGAAAAGCCGAACTCGGACTTTAAGCTTTCGAGTGATATTCAGCGTGCGCCATGCGGCGCACGCTATCAATTTTGCCTACCGCCCTAACCCTGTGCTAGAATCCGCGCGCTTCAGTGGTTGAACTTTAACCACAGTGTCACATCCGTGTCAGTTCGCTCAACTATACTGCATGCTCCGTACATGTGACATACAAACTAGATGCATTCCATCTCACAGTATTTTTAATTTGGTAAGGTTTTATGTGGAAGTCTATCCAGGCAAACTGGTTTTCGAACCTGCGCGGTGATGTACTATCAGGTCTTGTTGTTGCTTTAGCACTGATTCCTGAGGCTATTGCTTTCTCAATTATTGCGGGCGTTGACCCGAAAATCGGGCTCTACGCGTCGTTTGCTATCGCCGTCATTATCTCTTTTACCGGCGGTCGACCTGGCATGATATCCGCTGCAACAGGGGCTATGGCGCTATTGATGGTTACGCTCGTTAAAGAGCATGGCTTACAATACCTTCTTGCAGCCACACTGCTGACGGGGGTTTTACAAATCGTCGCAGGATACTTGAAACTGGGCGAACTCATGCGCTTCGTTTCGCGTTCCGTCGTTACTGGCTTCGTTAACGCGTTAGCAATCCTCATATTCATGGCTCAATTACCTGAATTGACAAACGTCACTTGGCACGTTTACGTAATGACCCTCGCCGGTTTGGGTATTATTTACGGTTTTCCCTATATCCCTGTCATCGGACGCTTGTTACCATCTCCTTTGATCTGCATTTTATCGCTGACAGTCATTGCCATCTACTTTGGGATAGATGTACGCACAGTGGGTGATATGGGGGAACTTCCTGATACGTTACCCGTATTCCTATGGCCTGATGTACCTCTCAATTTCGAAACGCTTGCTATTATCTTTCCGTACTCATTGGGCTTAGCAATTGTCGGTATGCTTGAGTCGCTGATGACCGCTACCATTGTTGATGACCTCACCGATACATCCAGTGATCGCAATCGTGAGTGTAAAGGCCAAGGTATCGCCAATATCGGCTCAGGACTCCTTGGTGGTATGGCCGGGTGCGCAATGATAGGGCAATCGATTATCAACGTAAAATCGGGGGGCCGCACGCGTCTTTCTACGTTTATCGCCGGTACCTTTTTGTTGATATTGATCTTGTTTTTAGATGAATGGTTAAAACAAATTCCCATGGCTGCGCTAGTGGCGGTTATGATTATGGTGTCAATTGGCACCTTTAGTTGGGATTCGATTCGAAACCTCAAACAACATCCATTGTCTACCAACATTGTGATGCTAGCGACGGTCGCAGTAGTCGTCGCGACTCACAATTTGGCACTCGGCGTATTTGTTGGCGTGTTATTAGCTTCAGTATTCTTTGCTAATAAAGTCGGCCATTATATGGCCGTCACATCGAGCTTAGATGAAGCTTCGTTCTGCCGCACTTACAAAGTTGCAGGACAAGTATTCTTTAGTTCATCAGAGAAGTTTATTGCAGCCTTTGACTTTAAAGAAGGCGTAGATAAGATTGTCATTGACCTAAGCGAAGCTCACTTCTGGGACATTACTGCTGTCAACGCACTGGATCGTGTCGTTATAAAATTTAGACGTGAAGGTGCAAAAGTCGATGTTATTGGGCTGAATAAAGCAAGTGCGACCATTGTCGACCGCTTTGGTGAACATAACCAAAGTGATACCAAAGACTTGATCGGACATTAATTAAGGTAAGTCGTATGAAACACGTTATCGCTTGTATTGATGAGTCGCGTATGGCCAATGCTGTCACGCAATACGCGACATGGTCCGCAAAGCAACTTCAAACACCACTGACGCTTTTCCATGTACTTGACGAAATGCGTTACCCAGTGAATTCGGACATGACCGGAAATATTGGTCTAGGAAGCCGAGAGTCGCTGCTCGAAGAGCTAGCCGAACTCGATGAGCGTCGTAATAAGATAGCCTTAGAGCATGGCCATCATCTGCTTGAAGCAGCGAAAAATCAAGCCGAAGAAATGGGTGCAGAAGACGTGCATGTGCGTCAGCGTCATGGTGATTTGGCTGAGTCACTGACAGCACTTGAGGATAACCTGCGACTCCTCGTCATTGGCTTACATGGAGCACAAACATGTGACAGCGATCGGCTTGGTCATCAGATTGAAACTATTGTGCGAAATATACATCGTCCAATTTTGGCCGTTCCCCCTAAGTACCATGCGCCGACGAACGTCATGTTGGCGTTTGATGGGAGTGATGTGTCACGTAAAGGCGTAAAAATGCTTGCGGAGTCACCTCTTTTTGTCGGCATGCCTATCCATGTGGTGATGGTAGGTGCCGCGACAGCCGATGCAACGGCATCGGTCGAGGCTGCCGTCAGTCATCTGCAAGAATTTCGTCATAAAGTCAGCTATGAGATCCGAGCGGGCGACGTTGAATCAACTTTGCACGATATTCAACAAGAACGTAATATCGACATGCTTGTTATGGGGGCATATAGCCACTCTAAGTTACGTCAGCTATTTATGGGTAGCACCACGTCAAGAGTACTCTCTCGTTCGCAAATACCCGTGCTTTTACTTCGTTAATTTTATTTTTAGGAATTCAGTGAATGACGCCAGATTGGCAAGAATTAGAGCTTGATGATGCGCTCATATCAGTACTTAAAGCAGCCGGTCTCAATAAACCGGCTAAAGTCCAGCAGGCAGCATTGCCAGCCGCAATGGATGGCCATGATCTACTGATCAGCTCGCCCACAGGTACAGGCAAAACCTTAGCGTTTTTGCTTCCTGTGCTACAGCACATGATGGACTTTCCTCGCAAGCAACCGGGGGCTGCGCGCGCACTTATTTTGGCGCCAACTCGTGAGTTGGCGGAACAAATCTATCAACAAGCAGAGATGTTTCGTGCGCTCACAGAGCTCTCTTCTGTCGTTGTTACTGGCGGCGTCAATTACGGTAGTCAGTTGAGCCGACTGGAGCAGAGCCATGATATAGTCATCGCAACGCCAGGCAGGCTATTAGACTTATTAGAAGCCGAGCAATACGAGCTTGAAGCCGTTGAATGGTTAGTTATTGACGAAGCCGATCGTATGCTGGATATGGGCTTTAAAGATGTTGTTAAAGACATTGCGCTGCACGCGCGCAATCGCCAACATGCAATTCTTTGTTCGGCGACGATTGAAAGTGACGGTGTGAAAGCATTCTCGCGTGCGCTGTTAAATGAACCCGAACTTATTGAGGTCACGCCTCCTAAGCGAGAACGCGGTAAAATAATTGAACACGCATATCTTGCAGATACCGATGATCACAAGCGTCAGTTGTTGATGGCGTTATTAAAGCAGCATAGTGGTCGCTCGATTGTTTTTGCGCGCACCCGCGAACGAGTGCAGGCGCTAGCCAGCTTTCTCCAATCACAAGACGTGCCTGTCATGTTTTTACGTGGTGACTTACCACATGCTGAACGACAACAGAAAATCATCGAATTTAAGCGTCGTGATAACGCCGTGTTAGTCGCAACTGATGTAGCTTCTCGCGGACTCGATATTGACGATATTAAATTGGTTATTAACTATGATTTGCCTAAACAGGCAGACGTTTATGTGCATAGAATAGGTCGTACTGCCCGCGCCGGCCAAAAAGGGTTAGCTATTTCACTCGTAGAGGCGCACGATGCACTTCTGTTAGGAAAAATCGAACGCTACATGGAGCATCGTCTTGATAGACGTGTGATTGATGGGCTCAAGCCGCAGTATAAATTTCCATCGACAGACAAAAAGCGTGTTAAGAAGAAGAAGCAAAATAAGAAAACAAAGAAGCGCCGTTAATCGCGGCGCTTTCGATAGAGCCACAGCAAGGTAAAGTAAGCCGTCACGCCCGCAGCATCAGCAAGCCAATCCATTACGTCAGAGCCTCGCCCTGGAATATAATACTGAATCACTTCTATCGCACAGCCATATATGAGTAGCAGTGAGCTTGCGAGTTTACCCGATAGGTCAAAGGCCTTGTGAAGGGTCACGCTCAACAGGAAAAAAGCACTAAAATGAACCCATTTGTCTGCATGAGGGATCATACGGCTCGCTTCATGACTTGGAAACTGCCATAAGAACGCGATGGTGATCACAATTAATAAGCTTAAAAAAATCGCACGCGCAAACATGCGAGAACTCGTTAGGTTACTCAACGTCCTGTCCTTCATACACCGAAACGTTACTGTATCCTGCTTCCTGCAGAAGTAACGTTTGCATTTTACTCATCACACCCTGCGAACAATATAATAGATAGTGATTTGCGTCATCCAGTTTTACAAATTCTGACTGAACCTTGAAGAATGGCATTTCAATCACCTCAAAGGAGGTCGATAGCGGTTGCTCTTCAATTTCGTCGGCTGTTCGAATATCGATGATGACCTTAGGCTTATCTGTCGCTGTATGCTTTATTTGTACTTGGTCCTGTGCTGCCTTAGCAATGTCTTGCATACTAAGTACTTGGGCATTGCGAACGACTTGCTCAATAAGCGACATATCGAGCTTTGCTTCTTCTGCTAAGATAGCTCGCTCGTCGGCCTTTACGGTGGGTTTATTGGAAATAACACCACAATACTCTGGGATTGTTTTCGCTAAAGCTTCGGTTCCAATGCGCTTCGCTTGATCAACGATGGTTTGTTTGTCCGCTGTAATAAGTGGACGCAATACCAGTGTATCTGTCGCTTTATCGATGACTTGTAAGTTAGCCAACGTCTGGCTCGATACTTGTCCAATCGCTTCACCTGTGACCAACGCTTGCGCTTTTAAAAAGCCCGCAACACGCGTTGCTGCTCGTAGCATTTGACGTTTTAGAACAACTCCCATGGCACCGTTGTCGACGTGGGTCAGAATATCTTCTACGATAGGCGCGAAGTCCACGCTGATAAACTTAATGGGATGCGACTTACTGTAACGGTCCCAAAGATAATGACATATTTGCTTAACGGCGACTTCGTGCGCGTCGCCACCGAGATTAAAAAAACAAAAGTGTGTGCGCGCGCCACGACGAATGAAGTCAAAGCTCGCAACACTCGAGTCGAAGCCGCCGCTCATGAGGCTCACCACGGTCTCCTGAGTAGGAATAGGAAAACCGCCCAGGCCCTGCCTCCGGGTACCCACTAACTGAATATTTTGCTCAATAATTTGCAAAGTAATTTCATGCTCAGGCGCCTTTAATTGCACTTTTGCAGTCGGTTGATGCTCAAGAAGGTAGCCACCGATGTAGCGCTCCAGCTGTTGTGAAGAGAAATCATGATGCCCTTTACGCTTTACTCTGACCGCAAAGGTTTGTTGAGCGATTTTTTCTAGCCAGAACTGCGCGACCCACTCGGCAAGGATCTCGAACTCATCCAGGGGGCGCTCAACCACCTCAGCGAACCATGAAATCCCTGGCGTACAAGCCAATTTATCAATCACCGCTTGACGTACATCTTCCTCTTCTGAGGGAGTACTCACTTCGATACGGTCCCACAACCATTTTACGTAGAGACCAGCATCTATATCGGCCAACACTTTACGTAGATTATTGGTGAGTACTTTTCCGTAACGCTTACGAACTGAGCGGCTTTTGATGGTGATTTCGGCATGCAACCGTACAACGAACTTCATGGAGGCCCCAGTTTTAGCTAGTCTAAAAACCGATCATTATACGATTTTTTAACGCTGTGAGCCACCCGAGCTAGTCAATTACATCCACCGGATCGGACTCTTTCGCCTTGCCTTGCATAATAGCGATATCAACACGTCGGTTGAGCGCACGATTAGAGGCCGAGTTGTTCGGTACAATCGGTTTTGTATCGGCATAGCCCATCGTAACAAGGCGTGATTGATCGAACCCGTCTACTGTAGTCATCTCTTCAGCAACAGCGACAGCTCGTTTAGCGGATAAATCCCACTTTGAGGTGTACATCTCAGAAACTAACGGTTGATTATCGGTATGCCCCGAGATCGTGATCTCGCCAGGAATATCTTTGAGCGCTTGTGCCACTTCCCGAATGACTGGCTTAAATTGCGGCTGTAAGAACGCAGATCCCTCTGGAAACGAACCATTTTCTTTAATTCGAATAATAATTTGTTGCCCCAATTGCTCTAATTCTAATGAGCCGGCCTTGATGTTATCACTTAATTGCTCTCGGATACGCTCCATTAGCTCCTTAACTTGCTGCTCTACCGCTGGATCGGACTCGCTTCCGTCAGCGGCCTTCTTGTCCTCCTCGCTGTCAGCTTGCTGTCCGCCCCGTTCGACCTGCTTACCTCCTGCAAAGTCTGATTCCCCATCTTGAAACTCCAAGGTTTGTTGGGTCATTTCGACTGTTTGTTGCTGAATGGTCTCGATGGGCGTAGGTTCAGGACGCCCAGGCCGAAATTCCTGTGCAATAATACTTGTTCCCTTGGGTATGTCTTTTACTTCAATTTTATTCTGAACACCCAGCGCATACTTCATAGAGCCGGCAATTTGCTTGAATTTAAGAACATCCATTTCAGAGAACGCAAGAAGCAGCACGAAGAAGCACATTAGTAGTGTCATTAAATCAGCAAAAGTCGCCATCCACATAGGAAGCCCAGGGGGCGGGCAACGGCATTCTTCTTGATCGTCTGCGGCAGCCATAGGCGCTATTCGTCCTCATTCCCTTCATTGACACGTTTGGATTCGGCGAGGTAATTACGTAGCAAGCCCTCAATAACCCGTGGGTTTTGTCCATCCTGAATTCCTAAAATAGCATCCAAAATGAGCTGCCGGTTCAGCTTTTCCTGTTCCGCTCGCAGCACCAATTTATTCGCAATGGGAATCGCAATCACGTTGGCCAAAAATGCACCATACAGTGTTGTTAGCAATGCAACCGACATCGCCGGACCAATAGCCTTGGGGTCATCCATATTAGCGAGCATCGCAACCAATCCAATGAGCGTACCAATCATCCCCATTGCCGGTGCTACGTCAGCCAAAATTTTAAAAAACCGAGCCCCCTCTTCATGTCGGGTAAAGCTCATGCTAATGTCTTTGCTTAAAGTGTGCTTGACCACTTCCGCGTCATGACCGTCCACCAGCATATCCACGCCTTTACGAAAAAAAGGATTAGGAATCTCTGCCTCTTCCAACGCTAGGAAGCCACCTTTACGCGCCGAGTCAGCCATTTCGACGGCACTATCGATAAGTTCTTGAGGGTGTTCTATTTTAAAAAAGAAAGCTTTTACTACGACTTTGCCGGTGGCAAAAAACTGTTGTAGTGGAAAGTTGGCCATAACGATAAACAGCGAACCACCCACAACAATCAATAAAGACTGAGTGTCAATGAAAAGACCGGGGTCACCACCCAATATCATCGCGGCAACAACAAAGCCTATGGCTCCAATGATCCCAACCAGCGTTGCTATATCCACTCAGCTTCCTCCACTTCACGCGATAAATTTGGCACGTGATCAATTTTAAACATCCCACTCACTGTGGCAACCTATATTGTAAATTTAAGTAAACCACGCATTGATCATCGGCTGACAATCGAGTTTCTTTATATGATAATGAGCCTATATTGAAACTAAAGGTGACGCATTATGGCAAAGAAGGAAGACAACCTATCGTTTGAACAAGCATTGCAACAACTTGAACAGTTAGTGAATGAGCTTGAGCAAGGCGACCTTCCATTGGAGACGTCATTAGAAAAGTTTGAACAAGCCGTAAAGCTATCACGTTTAAGCCAAGCGCAGTTGCAGTCAGCAGAACAAAAGGTTTCAACGTTACTAGAAAAAAACGGCGAACAGGTGCTGAGTGAACAGCACAGTGAGGCGCGCGAGTGAATATTAAGCAGTTTACAGCCGAGGTCCGTAGTGCCGTCGATAACCGATTAAACCAACTGATCGAATCACACATTGCTTCTAGTTCACTTAAAGAAGCCATGGCATACGGCGTCTTACTTGGCGGCAAGCGTATCCGTCCCTACTTAACGATGGCAGTGGCCGAATTATGTGGGGCTGAAACTAACGAGGCTTTGGACGCGGCTTGTGCCGTAGAATTGATCCACGCGTACTCATTAATTCATGATGACTTACCGGCGATGGACGACGATGAACTACGCCGAGGTCATCCCACGTGTCACATTAAGTTCGGTGAAGCGACAGCCGTATTAGCCGGTGATGCGCTGCAAACACTCGCTTTTGAGGTATTAAGCACCAACTTAGAGGCTAAACTTCCCTCTCAACGACGCATCGCAATGATCCAGCATTTGGCCAGCGCCAGTGGTGCTAAAGGTATGTGTTTTGGACAGGCGCTGGATTTAGATGCCACCGGGCGCGCCATTGATGAGCTTGAACTTGAAAAGATACATCGTCACAAAACCGGTGCTTTAATACGTGCCTCTGCGGCACTTGGAGTGCTTGCAGGTAACGACGAAAGCCAACAATACTTAGATCACTTTTGTGATTTCGCCAGCTGGATTGGACTTGCTTATCAAGTTTACGACGATATTCTTGACGTCGTCGGAAACACTGAAGTTATGGGTAAGCCACAAGGTTCAGATGAAGCCCACCACAAGGCGACTTACGTTGCGCTACTGGGGCTTGACGGAGCCAGTGAAAAACTGCTGTCATTGCATCAACAAGCACTACTGTCACTCAACAAGATCCCGTACAATACCCAAAAACTAGAAACATTTTCAGAGATCTTGCTGAAGCGCGATCACTAAGTAATACGAGACCTATGACCAAATTATTAGACGGTATTGAATACCCAACAGATCTACGCAAGCTGCCTACACATCAATTAAACGCGCTCTGTGAGGAAGTACGCGCCTACTTACTGGACTCTGTCAGTCGCAGTAGTGGTCACTTAGCATCAGGGCTGGGTACAGTTGAACTGACCGTCGCTCTGCACTACGTCTACAACACACCAAAAGATAAGTTAGTTTGGGACGTTGGTCATCAAGCCTATCCCCATAAGATTTTAACAGGACGAAAAAAGGCGCTGCATACAATCAGACAGAAAGATGGTTTGCACCCATTCCCATGGCGGGAAGAAAGTGAGTATGACGTTTTGTCTGTTGGTCACTCCAGTACCTCAATCTCAGCAGCATTAGGTATGGCGGTTGCCGCCCAGCGCAGTGGTTCTAACGAAAAGGTCGTCTCAATTATTGGTGACGGTGCAATGACAGCCGGCATGGTGTTTGAAGCGATGAACCATGCAGGCGATATTAAGCCTGACATGTTAGTGGTACTAAATGATAACGACATGTCGATTTCTGAGAACGTAGGTGCCTTGAATCAGCATTTCGCGCGTCTTTTGTCGGGGCGTTTCTATACCAAAATACGTGAGCAAGGCAAAAAACTGCTTAAGCCGTTACCGCCTATCCATCACTTAGCTAGCCGTGCTGAAGAGCATATGAAAGGTATGATGGCACCCGGTACTATCTTTGAAGAGCTCGGATTTAATTATATTGGTCCCATTGATGGGCACGATGTGGACACCTTAGTTGAAACGCTGCGTAATATGAAGCACTTACGCGGTCCACAGCTGCTTCACGTAGTCACGCAAAAGGGAAAAGGCTATCGGCCTGCAGAAGCCGATCCTATCGGTTATCATGGCGTGCCTAAATTTGATCCGTCGCTGTCCAAGCTACCGGCGAAAAAGCCCGGAATCCCAAGTTACTCAGAGGTATTCGGTGATTGGTTGTGTGATCACGCACAAGACGATGCCAAGTTAATGGCCATTACCCCTGCAATGCGAGAGGGGTCGGGAATGGTCAAATTCTCAAAACTTTATCCCGAGCAATATTTTGATGTCGCTATCGCCGAGCAGCACAGCGTAACTTATGCGGCTGGGCTCGCCATTGCTGGTCTTAAACCTGTTGTGGCTATTTATTCAACCTTTTTGCAGCGCGCCTATGATCAAGTCATTCATGATGTTGCGTTACAAAATCTCGATGTTTTGTTCGCTATTGATCGCGCAGGTATTGTTGGTGCAGACGGACCTACTCACCAAGGTGCATTTGACTTAAGTTACCTCCGTTGCATTCCAAATATGGTCGTTATGACACCCAGTGACGAACAGGAGTGTCGCGATATGCTTTACACTGGCTATTGCCATCAGGGGCCTGCTGCAGTCCGCTATCCCCGTGGTAGCGGTACCGGTGTCACATTACGAGAACACGATAAGTTACTTACGTTAGGTGAAGCAAACATCATACGTCAGGGTAACGACGTTGCGATCCTAAACTTTGGCACGCTGCTACCCGAGGCTATCGCGGTCGCCGAAGATATCAATGCAACAGTAGTCGATATGCGCTTTGTGAAGCCACTTGATAAGCAAGTCGCGATTGATTGCGCTCGTCGCCATCAGCTTGTTGTAACGCTTGAAGAAAATGCCATCGCAGGTGGTGCAGGTAGTGCCGTAAACGAAGCACTGGCGAATTCAGGAATCAATACTCAAGTTCTAAATATTGGTTTACCTGATGAGTTTATAAAGCACGGTAGTCAAGATGAGGTTAAACAAGAAATTGGACTGAACGCTACGGCGATTAAGTCGCGTATACAAGACTATTTAAACAGCTAACAGGCGCCACGCGCCTACAAAAACCAGTCACGACCGATTGTTGTCGCAAGTATCAGTTGTAAAACGAGGTTGCTCGCGATCCCCGCGAGCACGTCATCTAACATAATACCTGTTCCGCCATGCAGGCGTTTGTCCAACCAGCTAATTGGCCATGGTTTGAGAATGTCGAAGACGCGAAAGACCAAAAAGCCGACCATAAGTAAAGCCCAGTTAGCTGGCATGGCCCACATGGTAAACATCAAGCCGACGAACTCATCCCAAACAATTGCTGGATGATCGTGTACACCCATTTTATCGGCCGCACTGCGACAAATATAGATGCCTAGCAGGGTGCTAAGCGCGACAAACAGGCTATAGCTAGTGATGTCTAACCAGAGCATACCGTAGACCAATGGAACAGCAGCCAACGTGCCGAACGTGCCCGGCGCCTTTGGTGCTAGTCCAGAGCCAAATCCAAGAGCAAGTAAATCAACTGGATTCGCAAGTGAAAGCCCAGGAAATCGGCGCATATTAGGACGCTCCAAAATGGTTGTAACCCAATTCAATTTTAGGGAGTTCCCACGGCTCGCCTTGGTAAGTCATTCTCACCTGACGTGTCTCATCCTTTACCATTCGACCGATACAGATAGGTTTGTCTTTTAGATGTGACGTGATAGTTTCAAGTCGTCCGCGATTCTGCTCTGGTACAGTAAACAAAAGTTCATAGTCATCACCCGCAGTTAATGCCAATGAAAACGCCTCATCCAAGTCGAGAGTTTCAGTTAAAGCCATCGATAAAGGCAATTTATCAAGCTCTAACTGAACGCCCATTTGAGCGTTTGTAGGCAACAAATGAGACAAGTCTGCCAATAGGCCGTCTGAAACATCGATGCAACTATTAGCAACACCCCGTAATAGCTGCCCTAAAGCGACTCTCGGAGTGGGATAGTGCAATCGATTAATTAATGACTGTAAATGGCGATGAGTTGCCGACAATTCACCTTGTAATAACCGCAATGCTAAACCCGCATCACCTAACGAGCCACTCACGTACAGCCAATCTCCAGCCCGCGCTTGATCGCGTCTAATCGCCGTACCGTTGGGCACAACGCCTTGAGC
This sequence comes from Idiomarina sp. D18, assembly GCF_057748155.1. Taxonomy (NCBI): domain Bacteria; kingdom Pseudomonadati; phylum Pseudomonadota; class Gammaproteobacteria; order Alteromonadales; family Idiomarinaceae; genus Idiomarina; species Idiomarina sp. D18. The sequence goes on along the minus strand of NZ_CM173240.1, from coordinate 146,851 downwards.
AGTATAAGTCAACGTTAAAGGACCACGCGTTGTATCACCACCTATCAGATCACACTCATAGTAGTTTGAGATTTCTTTTAAGCCTTCGCTAAAATCGTGCAGCCAATCAGTATCAACTCGCGGTAAAGTCAGTGCCAGACTTCCCCAACTCGGCACTGCCCCCATCGCCGCTAAATCACTTAAGTTCACGGCGACTAATTTGTGTCCAATTGCACGTGGGGGGGTATTTTTATCAAAATGAACGCCCTCGACCATGGTATCCGTCACAGTAACGAGTTGATGATCTTCAGGCACTTCTGTCACAGCGCCGTCATCTCCTACGCCAACGATGACATCGCCACGATAAGATTCAGCTTTAAAGTAGTGTTCAATCAGATTGAATTCGTCGAGTTTTGGAGTCTGTGTCATAAGGGAGAAGAGCGGCGCACCGCTCTTTTATTATTGGCGGGCAGGTCTTAATGCATCGACAGCTTTGTCGAGTACACCATTCACAAAGCGGTGGCTATCATCAGCACCGAACGACTTGGCTAATTCGATAGCTTCATTAATTGCTACTTTATAGGGTACATCGTAACGTTCACGTAGCTCATACGCAGCGATACGTAGGACCGCAAGCTCTACCGGATCCAATTCGCTGATCGGTCGATCAAGATAGGGTGCTATCGCTTCATCTAGGCTTTTATAGAACGCACCCACTCCTCGAAGCAACTCCAGAAAGTAATCCACATCAACTTTACTGGTGTCATTGTCGGTTAGAAACTGTGCTTCTATCTCATTAAATGTATTTTGCGATAACTGCCACGAGTAGACCGCTTGTACTGCAAGCTTTCTCGCTTTTCTGCGTGCTGCTGGTTTCATTCTTAATGCGTTCCTGTTAAATCTTATCCAAGACGTTAACCATCTCTAACGCACTCAATGCTGCTTCAGAGCCTTTATTACCGGCTTTTGAACCGCTGCGCTCGATGGCTTGTTCCAGCGTGTCAGTGGTAATAATACCGAACGCCACTGGTAGACCAAATTCCATAGCAACTCGGCCTAAGCCGCTATTACTTTCTCCAGCGACAAAATCAAAGTGCGGTGTTCCACCTCGAATAACTGCGCCGACCGCAATAATCGCATCAAACTTATCCGATTCTGCGAGTCGCTTCGCGGTTACTGGGATTTCGTAAGCACCCGGCACTCTAACCACGGTAATATCGTCATCTGCGACCTGACCATATTGCTTTAGTGTCTGCACAGCGCCCTGAAGGAGGCTTTCAACGACAAAGTGATTAAAACGAGAGACGATAATAGCAAACTTTTTGCCTGGTGCGTTTATGCCACCCTCAATGATATGCATGCTTGGAATTCCTTGTGATCTCAATAATGCGCAAATAATACCATATTTTAACGTTATTTTCGGGCTAACGTATAAGAATAAAATACTTCATGTGTATCCCTATTCATCGCCACCTTTCGTGCTGCGCTATTATCCAATACAGCGAGCGCCGATTGGTTTGACTCAGAAACAGGGAATAGCACTTGACCCCAGGGCCAGCCAGCTCTTAACCAGTCGGTCGTCAGCGCAAACAAATCATTATGTAGGTTATCGGCGACTGCCTTTTTTCCTAACCACCACGTCACTTCCGCTTGAATATTGCTGGTATCAAGCGCAGCACCATTACCACGCTCTGCTGAAACTGGAGCAAAGTACACCATGCCAACCACTTTGTTCCGCTTTTTATCAGTGACGACAAAGCTAAAGCCATTTTTTTGCTTCATCTGCTTTAGCAGATGTTGCACCATCGATGCGTTCTGTTCTTCCGACGTTTTACTACTGGGCCAGCTCCATCCAAGCTGATGATACAACCAAGCTTGAGAGTCCATGTAAGCGCGATAGATAGCACTGGCATCATCAGCTTTAAGTGCTGTTATTTCGAGTCGAGAGGACTCAATACGCTGCCCCATTGACCAATCGTCTTGCCAAAACTCGGCTGCGCCGAGGTTTTCACTCAGCGCAAGAGCGAACACAGTCCAAAAAATGATACAAAGACGCCGAACGACCATTACGCGCGCTTACCCTGTGCATGAGCGAAAAACGACTTTACACGTTCCAACTCACGTTCGATTTCGCCATTAATCATCATCGCAGGGCCTATATCAATTGCTTTACGAGCAAAGTCCATCGCAACAGGCACAACCGGTACATTTGCCTGCTTTGCAATATGCAAAAAACCTGACTTCCATTGCTTCACTTTTTTGCGAGTGCCCTCGGGCGTGATCACTAAAACTAATTCGTGCTTGGTCTTAAACTCTTCAACCATTTTACCAACGACACCATTCGCGGCAGAACGATCAATCGGGATGCCTCCTAATTTGAGCATTAAACGCTTAATAGGGAACCGGAACAAACTCGCTTTCCCCAAATAGTTCAGCTTTAAGCCCATTGCGAGCATCACAAACACGCCAACAGGGAAATCCCAATTTGAAGTATGCGGCGCAATGGGGATAATTGCCTGACGGCTATTTGGCATGGAACCATTAATTTTCCATCCCCCCATTAATCGCATCCCCACTCGCCCTATCCAACGCGAAAAGCGATTCCCCTGTGACGGGAAATCGCCCTCTAAATTATTAGGTATTGAATCTTGATTTTCTGTCATTAATTCTCTCGAAACGCTGCTTTTACTTCTCTTAACTTAGCCTTGATTCGTTCAATATTGTTCGGTCCCATGCGCAATAGCTGCTTCTGTGCTGGCGGTAAGGCCTCAAGCGACGAATCGTGATACGTGTACATGACACTGTCATCGTCGACTTGCACCAAAGACTCTGGCACGGGTGTTTCTAACAAGACATTAATCGCTTCTATAATCGCATTTTTGAACTCACTGTCAGGGTAACCGATTTCACCGTATGCCTCTTGAAGCAACGGTTTAAACAACTCGTAGTTATCCACTAATGCATTGGCATCCAGGCTGGTAAACCAGTCAACGATAGGATCGTAACGTTGATAGCTTTGCTCATCAATATACAAGTCGCCCTCGACTTCAATCACTGAGAACCGGCCATCTGGGCGCTGCACTACGGTTCTGTCAGTCACCAACATGCCATTTCTTAGGTTATCGATAATAACCACAGCGTCTTTAATCAGTTGCGAGCTCTTCAGTGGCTGTATCTCTATGCCACTATTATCCAATTCTTGCAGCACTGTCGGGGTGCTCTCGTTGAGATCAGGTAGCGTGATAGCCGGTTCTGGCTCTTCCACCACTTCGGTGGTCGGCTCTGGCGTCGCTGCTGATTCAGGATCTGGTTCTGGCTGCGGCTGTGGCTCAGGCTCTTTCGGTTCGACCGCAGGCGCCTCTTCAGGCTGCTTTGGCAAATCCATCGACTGTGTCTGTTTTGCCTCGTTGTTATTTGAGCCACTTAACATCCACCAACTAACGCCACCAATAATAATAGCGACAATAATAACCGCAACGACCCAGCGAGCGGTGTTGCTACTGCTTTCTTTACCAGGATAATTATCTTGTTCTGCCATGCCCTGCGGTCCTCATTGTTGCAATAGATTAAGGTCGTTCGCTTTCAGCGCGCTTGAATACAAGTTCTTTTTCGTTAGATTCAGATTCTGAAAAACGATAACCCGCATAGTCAAACGCTTTTAAATCAGACACATTTTCAGGCTTTTGGTTCACCATAAAGCGCGCCATTAACCCTCGTGCTTTCTTCGCATAAAAACTAATGACCTTAAACTGGCCGTTTTTTTCATCCTTAAACACTGGCGTAATGAGCTGAGCGTTCAATGCCTTTTTGTTGACTGATGAAAAGTACTCGTTAGAAGCCAAGTTGACCAATACATCGCTGCCCGTTTGCTTCAAATCCGCATTGAGCATTTCAGTAATTTGGTCACCCCAAAACTCATAAAGATTTTTACCGCGCTGATTATCGAGCTTAGTCCCCATCTCGAGACGATAAGGCTGCATCAAATCAAGCGGCCTTAGCAAGCCGTATAATCCCGACAAAATTCTAAGTTGCTGTTGCGCTGATCGCACTTCTTCGTGAGTCATTGAGTCAGCATCTAAGCCCGCATAAACATCACCATTAAATGCGTAAATAGCGGGTCGTGCATTATCTTCATTAAATGGACGGGTCCACTCAGTAAATCGAGCCGCATTTAAACCCGCCAATTTGTCACTGATCTTCATCAGCGATCCAAGCTGCTGTGGAGTCAGCTCGCGGCAACGTTGAACCAGTATTTCAGCCTCATCAAGCAACCGAGGTTGCGTTGCTTCTACCGCAAGATGTTCGGATTCATAATCTAAATTCTTGGCCGGCGAAAGTACCGCGAGCATATTAATCTCCTATGAACTATTGCAGCGGATCTTGATCCGCACCTTCTTTTTCGACTTCTGTTGGCATCAGATCGTCACGGCTAACACCTAACGATAACGCTACGCTGCTTGCTACGAAAATTGACGAATAAGTACCGACAAATACACCAAATAATAGCGCAGTGGCAAAGCCATGGATCAACTGTCCACCAACAAAGAACAGCGCCAACAACACTAAAATAGTGGTTAATGACGTAATCAACGTACGGCTCATGGTATCCGTTAACGCTCGGTTAATAACCTGCGTTGGTGTCAACTTAGCGTACTTACGGAACGTCTCACGTACGCGATCCGAGACAACCACAGTATCGTTAATTGAGTAACCTATCACCGCAAGAAGTGCCGCCAACACGGTTAAGTCAAACTCGAGACCCAAAGCCGAGAATAAACCCAGCGTTAAAATAACATCGTGCGCGAGTGCTGAAACAGCACCAACAGCCAAACGCCATTCGAAACGCATTGCGATATATATCAAGATACATATCAACGCGGTCAGCATCGCTAACCCGCCCTGTTCGACAAATTCGTCACCCACGTTAGGTCCCACAAATTCGATCCGACGCATTTCGATGGAATTATCAATTCCTTCACGCAGGGTCGTTAAAATTTGTGTTCCCAGCTCCTCCGCTTTTACACCCTCTCTAGGTGCCAATCGGATCAATAAATCTTGCTGGGTGCCGTAGTTCTGCACCACAGCATCATCAAAACCACCGGCTTCAAGCGTACTGCGAACCTGATCAAGCTCAGCCGCTTGTGGAAAACCGACTTCAATAAGCGTTCCGCCAGTAAAGTCTAAGCCAAAGTTAAGTTTGTTTACCGATAACGAAACAATTGACGCGATAAGGAGCAAGCCACTGATGAGCGCGAATACTCCACGGAAGCGCATGAATCCTATGCGTTCTTTTGTTTTAATAAACTGTCTCATCATTCACCCTAAATTGATAACTTGCTTAAACGCTTACCACCCCATACGGAGTTCACTATCGCTCGCGTGCCTACTATTGCAGTAAACATCGAAGTGATAATACCGATCGCCAATGTAATCGCGAACCCTTTAACCGGGCCATTACCTACGGCAAAGAGGATAATCGCAGCGATCAACGTGGTAATGTTCGCATCAGCGATGGTCGACAAGGCACTATCATAACCATGATGAATCGCTTGTTGCGGACTTCGCTTAGCGCGTATTTCCTCGCGAATACGTTCGAATATCAGCACGTTAGCATCGACCGCCATACCGACTGTCAGAACGATACCTGCCATACCAGGAAGAGTGAGCGTTGCACCCGGTATCATCGACATAACACCAATGATAAGCACGATATTAGCTGCCAAAGCCATGTCAGCAACAAGACCAAACTTACGGTAATAGATAACCATAAATAGGAGCACTAACACCAAGCCCCAAATAATCGCTTGAGTACCTGCATCGATATTTTGTTGACCTAAACTCGGACCCACTGTCCGTTCTTCAACAATTTGAATCGGCGCAATCAACGCACCCGCACGGAGCAAGAGTGAAAGGTTTTGCGCTTCTTGCGGACCTACACCGGTGATACGGAAGCTGCTACCTAAACGAGATTGAATTGTTGCCACACTGACGACTTCTGCTTTCTTATTAAATTGCAGGTTACCCTCAGCATCGCGTTCGCCGGTTGATTCATACTCCATGAATACCGTAGCCATTGGTTTGCCGACATTGTCTTTGGTCGCCAATGACATCTTGTCACCGCCAACACCATCCAACTCGATATTTACCTGAGGACGGTTATATTCGTCGTAACCAACGCCCGCATTAACAATATGGTCGCCTGTTAGAATCACATCCTCTTTTAACAGCTGTGGACCGCCATTACGCGAAGGGAGTAACTCACTACCAAACGGTACTCGACCATTGACTGCATCTCGTACATCATTTTCGGTATCTACCATGCGAAACTCGAGCGTCGCTGTCGCACCCAAAATTTCTTTAGCACGCGCTGTATCCTGCACGCCCGGCAATTCCACGACAATGCGATTTGCGCCTTGACGCTGGATAACAGGCTCCGCAACACCAAGCTCGTTAACCCGATTACGCATGATAGTAATGTTTTGCGACACCGCATAATCACGCGTTTCCGCGAGTTTTTGCTCGGTCATTCGCATGGTTACAGTATTGGTTTCTGCATCGACAACCATTTGATAGCCTTGATAACGACCATCTAAATACTGCTCTGCCTGTTGAAAGTCTTCATCTGAACGAAGCTCAACGTTAATGGCATTATCTTCAACACTTACGTTAGTGTAACGAATACGCTCCTCGCGCAAAGAGCTACGAATAGTATCTTTCATACCATCTAAGATCTTGCGCATGGCTTCGTTCATATCGATTTCCATCAAGAAATGAACGCCACCACGTAAATCTAGGCCCAATTTCATGGGCTCAGCACCAATACTTTTCAGCCAACTCGGCGTTGCTGGTGCCAAGTTAAGGGCAACAATATAGTGCTCACCTAAGCGCTTATTGAGAGCTTCACGCGCTTGTAGTTGCTCTTTATCGGAGCTCAGTCGTACGAGTACTTGTTCTTGCTCAAGCGCAATCGATTTAGGTGAGATGTCTTCTGACTTAAGCGTTTCGCGAACTAGATCAAGCGTTGCGGCATCTACTGTTGCTTGACGATCTGCGGAAATTTGTACTGCGGGATCTTCGCCGTAAATGTTAGGCAGCGCATACAGCGCTGCCAACAAAATAACGAAAATAACGAGCAGGTTTTTCCACAACGGGTATTTATTTAACACGTCGTGCCTACCTTACATTTTCTATTAGAGAGACTTCATTGTACCTTTAGGAAGAACAGAGGTTACAGCTGCTTTTTGTACTGTCACTTCCATTTCTTCACTCAGCGCGATGACGATAAAATCTTTGTCATCGCTCACTTTAGTAATTTTGCCAACCATGCCGCCTTGAGTGAGTACTTCGTCACCCTTGCTCAGCGAGCCAATGAGCTCTTTATGCTGCTTCATACGCTTCGCTTGTGGACGGTAAATCAGAAAGTAAAATACCAAACCGAATAATAGCAGCATGATGATCAATTCCATGCCGCCACCTTGAGCAGCTGCACCATCTTGCGCGTACGCAGGGCTAATAAAAAAACTCATAATGTTTCCTCAATTGATGTTGCTTTATAATATTTTAACGCCACCCATTTCAGATGAGGGCTGATTTCTTAATTGCAAGTGCTGGCCGCACAGTTTATCGGATTTTTGCCGTGTTTAATATGCCTAACTTTCAACCTATATTGCTAAACCCATCGCTTTAAGCCGACGCCTCAAACCTACTTGGGATACTTTCAATGCCCACATCATTTTTTCTGTATCACCATTGTACCGTTCATAGTGCTCTCGAATCGTCACCTCATCTAAATCCTGCGCTGTTTGAATCCCATCGAAGCGCTGAATAAGCTGATAAACAGAGGCTCGGGATATGTTCAGTTCCCGTGCAGTTGCTTGCAACTCAAAGCGGTTATTCTGTAATGACTCGATGAGTTCATCTTTGCTGACACTGTTAGGCTTACGCGATTTTGTCACTTTTTTGCTGCTGGTTTGCGCTGCTGATTCTTGTTTGTTTGCAAGAATATTAATCAGCTGCGGATCCAAATATAGGCTCTCTTTATCACGGCTATCAATGACAATCTGTCGCGCAACGTTACGCAGTTGTCTCACATTCCCAGGCCAATTAAACATTAACAACTGTACGACTAAGTCAGTAGGGACCTCGGCTGTCATCGCCTTCTCCGCATGAACGCGCGCCCACTGTTCAGCGACAAAGTGATAAAATAACAAACCGATGTCTTCTCGCCGGTCGACCAGGTTCGGAACAAAGAACTGATAAGCTGACAACAAATTATTTAATCGCCACAAGACCGAGCTTTTATTTTCTGGACAGTTGTCGTAAGTACTTGTCAGCATGAATCGACACTTTAGGGCGACCGAGTTAGCATCATTTACTGCCAATACTTTCTGGGCTTTAAACGCCTTAAATATCAGTTCATGGACTTTTTCTGAGGCGTCCTCTAAGTCTTCTAATAGTATCGTTCCACTGCCTGCTTGCTCCAACCAGCCTCTTTTTCTCTGACCATTGCGAACCACGCCAAATAGCTCTTCTTCGGCAACCGCATCATGTATCGCGGCGACGTTCACTGAAATGAACGGTTCATTGGCTTGATCACTGTACTCGTGAATACTGCGTGCAACGTGCTCTTTACCAACACCTGCTGCTCCTCGAATCATGACCGGTAGGCTGAGTCGTGCAATATTTTTTGCTTTATCTCTCACCGCCGCAATATCGGGACTAATACCTAAAATCATGTTGTCATCAGGAACAATCATGTGTTGCAGAGGTAAAAACTTTAAAATGAGTACGACCTTCTGACTCAAGGTCAAAATAACGCCCTCATGCATATCGTCGGCCGTTAACAGGTACTCTTGCTGAAGCGAACGGCCTGGGATCGAAACTTCCGTACTCGTACTGTGAGCGCGAATACGGAACAACTCATCAGAGTCTTTTTGAATGATTAGAGGTGAGCGGCTGATGTGTTGATCAGCCAGCGGTTTACCTGCATATCCGCTTTTTGAGAATTCAGGACGATTACGACTAACATAGCCACGACCCTCACGATCTAAGTCGAGTAATGGCGCGACTTCTCCCACTCGGTTGAGATTTGGGTGAAGCGCAATTACCAACATAGGAACCGCAGCTTGCTGCTTATCCAACGAGTCATCAACATGTTGTGTTTTAATATCGGATATATCCATAGCTTGCTAGTCCTTAAGCATTCTCGTCGTCAACTACAATATAATACTGTGGTGACCTAAAAACTGCTACATTTCTCGTCCCATCTATGGCACTGTTGGCTTTATTTTATCTGCGAAAGCGCCAAGACTAAAATGTCCTCAATTGATCTCTTATTTTACCTTACCGACTTAACAGGTGTCGCGGTATTTGCGGTGGCAGGTACATTACTTGCGTTCCGTAAAAAAATGGACGGCTTTGGCGTTATCATTCTCGCCTCCGCAACCGCCATTGGTGGGGGCACAACGCGCGACCTGATTTTAGGCCTTCCGGTGTTTTGGACACATGACCCAACTTACATTTACGTCATTATCGCGGCCGCCTTGCTTACTATCATTTGGCTAAGATTTAAGTCTTATATTCCTATCAACACATTATTAGTGGCCGATGCTTTTGGTTTAGCATTTTTCGCGACCATGGGCGCACAGAAGACCCTCGCAGCCGACTTTACGCCCTTTATCGCTGTTATTATGGGAACCGTATCAGCGTGCTTTGGCGGCATGTTACGAGATGTGCTCGCTCGTGATGTTCCGATGGTATTAAAAAGTGAACTCTATGCAACGACATGCATCATAGGCGCTACAATTTATACAGTGCTTGTTCCCTACTTCCCTGTAACCGCATTAGTGGCGAGTATGCTGGTAACCTTAGTCGTCCGACTCGGGGCTATCAAATACCAGTGGTCGCTCCCCGTATTTAAAGAGTATGAGCACCACTAGCCATGTTATCTATCGGTTGGATCATCACCGTTGCCGTCGCTTATTTGTGCTTATTGTTCTTTATCGCCTATCGCGGTGATAACCTCAGTAGAAAGCGCGTAAAACCTTATCGTTATGCGCTAGCTCAAGGCGTTCATTGCACTTCTTGGGCGTTTTTTGGCACCGTCACGCAGTCTGCTATTTATGGTTGGTCGTTTGCCCCGACCTACGTCGGAGCTATTTTAGTTTTCCTGATTTTTCACCGTCTTCAGTTGCGTTTACTCAGCTATTGCAAGCAACAGAATATTACGTCAATTGCTGACTTAGTCGGAAGTCACTTTGGGCGCTCCTCAATACTCTCGGGGTTTATTGCAATCACTGCGCTTGTCGCCGTTGTACCCTATATCTCACTACAACTGCGGGCTGTAACAGCGAGTGTAACGACCCTGACAGGAGTCGCAACAGGTTCAAATACGTTTTTTGACTTAGCCTTGTTGGTCACACTTGCCATGGTGAGCTTTGCATTTTTATTTGGTACGCGTCGGCTGTCTTTAGCCGAGCAACATAATGGCTTGATGGACGTTGTCGCCTTTGAATCTATCGTAAAGTTGGTTGCTTTTATGATAGTCGGCGTTTTTGCTTGTTGGTCACTATTTGATGGCATGCTCGATCTTGCTCAGCAAAGTTTGGCAATACCTTCCGTCACTTCCATTTTAGAAGGGCGCCCAGATGGCGTCTATATTTTCATTGTGCACGCGTGTCTGGGGGCGTTATCGATGTTTTGCCTCCCACGTCAATTCCACGTCGGCTATATTGAGTGCAACCACCCTGATGAACTAAAAGCGGCCCGGTGGGCCTTTCCCCTTTACTTATTTGCTATCAACTTTTTTATTTTACCCATCGCACTCGCCGGCTTAGTCCTCGCCCCTGAATACGCACATACCGATATGTTTATGTTAGCGCTTCCCATTATCGCCGATCGCCCGGATATCAGTATTGTCGCGTTTATTGGCGGTTTGTCAGCGTCAACAAGCATGGTACTCATTGCGCTATTAGCGCTTAGCATCATGATGTCAAATGATGTCGTCATTCCAAGTTGGCTGCATTTATTTAAGCATCCGCGGCGAAAACTGTCGCCCCGCTTAGTACTCAACATCCGACGCGTTACCATTATTTTGGTCATGTTATTAGCTTATGGCTATTATCAGCTCACTTTGGATTCATTGCCGCTGGTTAACTCGGGGTTGATTGCATTAGCGCTACTTGCCCAATTGGCGCCCGGTATTCTTGCAACGGTACTGTGGCCAAGAGCCAGCGGTTTGGGCGTCGGTGCTGGGATACTCATGGGATGGAGCATTTGGATTTGGCAGTTGTTGCTACCGGCGTTAAACACCACGCAACCCATGCTCGACACCGAGCTTGCCGATGGCGTGGTCTTGAGTTTAACGTTAAACTTCTCTGTGTTCTGGCTTATTTCTATGCTTCGGCCACAAATGCCTCAAACCGCCGTCCCCGCGATCAGAGATTCCATCGAGTCGAGTCGTCTAACTTGGGCTAAACTTTATACCGTTCTATCTACTTTTTATACAGACGCACAATTACGCATTATCCAACGTCGACTCGATATCGATCTCTTCTCACAGGATAACCACGCAATCGTGCCTGCGGATGTCATGGTGCGTGTCGAACGCGAACTGTCAGCCGTTATCGGTACCTCTGCAAGCCGATTATTACTGGAGTCTGTATCCGAACAGGGTTCGCTATCTGTTGATCGGATGGTCGATTGGGCCGCCGAAGCATCAAAACTCTATCGATTCAATCGGGAGTTATTACAAGCATCCGTGGAAAATATTCCTCAAGGCATCAGTGTCATCGATCAAAAGCTTCGCTTAGTCGCATGGAATCAGCGCTATGCAGAGATTTTTGCTTATCCAGATGGGATATTAGAAACCGGTATTCCCGTCGAGAAACTTCTGCGCTTTAACGCCCAACGCGGTATGCTGAGTTCTCAGGAGAGTGATGTCGAAAGAGAAATTCAAAAACGGCTTGATTACTTACGCTCAGGCAGTGCTTATTCATACCAGCGCCAGCAAGGTGAGCGAATCATTGAACTGCATGGCAACCCAATGCCAGGTGGCGGTTTTGTAACCACCTACAGCGACATTACTGAAAAGGTGGTTGCTCAAGATCAATTACGACAGATTAATGAAGAGCTTGAACAGCGCGTCGCAGAGCGTACTGAGCAGTTATTACTTGCGAAGCAGGCAGAAGAATATGCGCATCGGAGTAAATCGCGATTCTTTGCCGCAGTAAGCCACGACCTGATGCAACCGTTCAATGCCGCCAGTTTGTTTACCGATATACTCGTGACTAAATCAACCGACGCGCAACGTCCAATTACCAACCATCTAAAGCAGTCGTTAGAGCAAGCAGAGGAGCTACTTACGATGCTGCTCGACATGACAAAACTCGATAGTGGACACCTTACACCCGAATATCAAACGTTTGAACTCAACTCGGTCTTGCGTCCGTTAGTAGAGCGCTATCGGTTTATGGCGCAAGAGAAGCACTTAGCGTTTCACTATCTCGACAGTCGGGTAAGAATTCGCAGCGATCGCCGATTACTGACACGAGTGTTTCAGAACTTGTTATCCAATGCGCTTCGTTATACACACAGTGGGCGGGTTAGCGTGGGCTGCAAGCGTAGAGGTGAACAAATCACCGTTTGGATTATTGATACAGGTCCTGGTATACCAGAACATAAACAACGAGAAATTTTTCAAGAGTTTCATCAACTACAAAGTGAGACAGACAACCCCGGGCTAGGACTTGGCTTATCGATCGTTGAACGCATTTGTCGCCTCATGAACTTACCTCTCACATTACGCTCTGTGGTTGGCAAAGGTACAGGCTTTGGAGTTACTTTTACCGCACTCCCAGTTGCAAACGCGCCCTCAACTCTTAACCTCGGAGATGAGGTTGATACCCAGGAGCTATTACTGAACGAATTCCGCGTTTTAGTCATCGATAATGACCCGCAAGTGCTCTTTGCAACCAGCGCTCTTTTAAAAGGATGGGGTGCTCAGGTGGTTACTGCCGAGGATATCAGCGATATTCATTCTCTCGCACCCTGTGATTTAATTTTCGCTGATTACCATTTAAACCATGGTCAAACAGGGGTCAATGCCATACAACAGTTGCGGACACACTGGCGAAGCGATACGCCTGCTATCATCAACTCAGCTGATCCAACCGAATCGGTGCGTCAGGCCGCGATGGCCGTTGAAGCATACTTTATTCCAAAGCCACTTAAAGTCGGCGCACTAAAACGCTTACTCAAGCGTATCCGAGGCGGATAACATCTGCCGGAAAAGAATCCCTGCTTGAGTACGGTTTACGCAATGGAGTTTTCTTAAAATCGCTGAAACATGTTGCTTGATAGTGGTTTCCTGTACACCTAAATCAAACGCAATTTGCTTGTTCAAGCGACCATCTGCAATCGCTTTAAGCACTTTTAGCTGTTGCGGCGTTAAGCTTTCGAGACTGCGTGCAAAGTTCACCACCTCTTGGTCCGTCTCGGTCAAGTCAACGAGTCCTTCGGGTAGCCAGTTATCTCCTGCTAATACCGTTTCCACCGCGGCCGCCCACTCGGGTAAGGGCACCGATTTAGGAATATAAGCACTCGCCCCCAATGCCATTGCCTGTCTTATAATATGGGCGTTTTCATTCGCAGAGACAATAACAACTAAGACATCGGGAAATTGGCTTCGTAATAACGTTAAACTTGTCAGCCCTTCATTGCCGGGCATCGACAAATCCAAGAACACCAATTCTAATTGCGGGTTTTGTTTGAGTAATGACTCTAACTGAGTGAAGCTAGAAGCCTCGAGAACTTCGGATTCAAGCGTTTCGCCAAGCGCTTGTTTAATTGCGGCGCGAAAGATCGGGTGATCATCTGCAATGATGGCGCGTGCCATGGACCTAAATACCGTGTTAAGCATTTGTTGATGCCACCATGCTAACCAGTTTTAAGGAAATATGCCAGCGCGAGCATTGCTCACGCTGGCACGGTTGCTTTATCGAATATTAAAAACGGTAACCAACCGAGAGTGACACGGTACGCGGATCGCCGTAGTAACCCGTAACAATGTTCTCACCAAACGTGGAACCGAAATTATAGCCTGCTAGACGATACTCTTTATCGAACACATTTTTAGCATGTAAGCCGACATTCCATTGTCCACTGGTTGAATACCAGACTAGACTTGTGTTTGCCAAGCTATAGGCTTCTTCATCCAACGGTGATGGCACTTCAAAAATCTGTGTATCGTCGCGATATGACACCGACGTCGACCAAATTAATGAGCCACTATCGAGAATAAACTCTTTGGTGAACCCAAGGTTCGCAGTTAACTTAGGTGTATTGGCAAACGACCACGTGTTTGATACGTCCTCGACTTGCTGAGTCTGTGGATTAAAAAATGCCACTTCATCGAACTCTGCATCAATATAGCCAAGTGAACCGGTAAAGTTTAAGGTCTCAGTGGCCGCAAATGTACCTTCTAGCTCAAATCCTTGAACAGTTGAGTCAGCCGCGTTCAGCACTTGTGACGCCACGCCCCCTGTTTCAACAGCGCGTTGAACGGTTACTTGCATGTCCTGATAGTCTGAATAGAACACCGCACCGTTTAAGCGTAACCGGCTGTCCAACCATTCACTCTTAACACCTACTTCAAAAGTGTCCACAATTTCAGGATCGTAAGGGTTCGCCGCATCTGGGTTGAGACTCACGTCGGCACGCATATCAACACCACCCGACTTAAAGCCATTACTGTAGCTCGCATACCACATTAACTCAGGCGTCATTTGGTAGCTCACGCTGGCGTGCGGAGAGAACTTACTCCAGTCTTCTTTAGTATTGAAGTCAGAGTTAACCACAATAGGATCAGCCGAGTAGTCGCCTCTATCTAAGAACTTAACGCCGGCATAAGTGTAGCGATATACGTCAGCATCCTTTTCGTCTCGCGTATAGCGACCGCCCACGGTAACAGACCATTGCTCATCCAGCTGATAGCTCGCTTGTCCAAACACCGCTTCGCTGGTGGTATCGACACAGCCACCGTTATCGATTGTCAAATCCAGTAGACCCAGCACGGTACCAAACACACCACAGGCCGTGCCGTCATATAGATATAGCCCACCAATGAAATCTAGACGACCGTCAGAATAAGTTAACTGAAACTCTTGAGTGGTTTGGTCATCATCGTAATAAGCTGGGACCAATAATACGGGGTTAACCGTTGAGTCAAAGTCAATATTAGTGTCAGTGCTTCCTTCACGATAAGCAGTGATTGATTTAAATCCCCACTGCGCGTTGACATCCCAATCGACAGTCAGCGAGTACCCTTCGGTTTCAACCGAATTATCAATGGGCATTGCAGTATATGAATCAAAGACATCATCAAGATAGGGTTCATCGCTCAGTAAAGAAGGCATCAAACGATGACCCCCGCGCGCGTTTGAGTCATCTTGAGTCCAATCAGCGGCAAACTTTACGTCAACGTTTTTCGCGGCAAGCCAACGTGCATTAAAACGTCCAGTCATTAGCTCTTTGTTGTAGTTATCAGCGCCAAGATTTACAAATTCGCCATAACCATCGCGATTGAGCGTAGCAAACGCGCCGCCCACGTAAAAGTTATTGCTAAGCGCTGTCTGGCCAGATACTTTCAAATCCGTCTGATTATAGGTGCCTATCGTCCCTTTTATCTCAAACTCATCGTAACCGGTTAAGTCACGCGTCACGTATTTCATTGCCCCGCCAATGGTGTTTTTACCATACAAGGTTCCCTGAGGACCGCGTAATACCTCAACACGCTGCACATCAAGCACTTCGAGTACAGCACCTTGCGGACGAGCAACATAGACGTCATCAATGTAGATACCGACGCCGGGTTCAAAGCCCCACAATGGGTCTTGTTGTCCAATCCCACGGATATAAGCTGTCAGCGTTGAGTTGGTTCCGCGACTGACCTGAAAGGTCGTATTGGGCATCTTGTACTGTAATTCAGTGATATCTTCGATGCCGTCTCGCTCGAGTTCTTGCTCACCAAATGCGCTGACAGCGACGGGCACTTCTTGCAAACTTTCGTTAGTCCGACGAGCAGTGACTTCAATACGCTCAAGTTTATCGGATGCTTGTTGTTCCTCTTGTTTGGCGTTGTCCTGCGCCCACACCGATGCGCTGCTGAGCGCACCTGTCATCGCTAGTGTTAACAGCGAAAGTTTAAATCCTTTGTTGTTCATGGTGTTTCCCCTGACATTTATTGTCATTGTTATTGCAATTATTGGCCGTGCATCACGCACCAGAATCATGGCTGTTAAATAACCTAGCGCAAAATGTTAAAAAAGTGATCTGTACCATAGTACTATGGGTTAACTCCATGCGTTCACGCACAATAGAGCCATGCAACGACCAGAACATGGCCCGTTATTAACTCGTTGCGAGGTATTTCATGTTAAGTATGATTGGATTAGTGGGCGGTTTACTGCTGCTCATTGTACTCACATTAAGAGGAATGAACCTCTTTATCAGTGCGCCGCTGTGTGCGGTTGTCGTCGCTTTGTGCAGCGGAATCCCGTTATTCACTGGCGATGTCAATTTTGTCGCCGCCTATATGGATGGATTCGCCGGCTTTGTCGCAGCCTGGTTCTTTATGTTCCTACTCGGCTCCATGTTCGGTAAATTCATGGAAGATACCGGCGCGGCAGACAGTGTGGCTAAATGGATTATCGACCGACTAGGTAAAAAACAAGCCGTATTAGCCGTCGTATTAGCTTGCGCTATTTTGACCTACGGTGGTGTGAGCGTATTCGTGGTCGCTTTCTCAGTCTATCCTATGGCACTCAGTCTATTTAAAGACGCTAACTTGCCACGTCGCTTTATTCCTGCTGCACTTTCGTTTGGTTCAGTTACCTTCACCATGACCTCGGCGGGTTCACCCGAAATTCAAAACTGGATTCCGATTAAATATTTAGGTACCTCACCTTACGCGGCTTGGGAAGTCAGTTTAATCGTCGCTGTTTTTATGGCGGTATTCGGTTATTGGTGGCTAACCAAGATTATCAATCGCGCCGTCGCGCGTGGCGAACATTTTGAAGCACAAGAGCACGATCCGGTATTACTTAAGCGCGATTTACCCAATCCTTTGGCAAGTTTAATCCCGCTACTGGTCGTATTGGGACTCTCGTTTTCATTTCACGAGCAACTCGCTCAAAACGCGCTTATTGTCGCGCTACTCGGTGGCGTAATTGCTATTGCGATTATCAACTACAACTACTTCCACAAGCCTCAGTTGGCGATTTCAGACGCGACAACGGGGGCGCTTGTCGCTATCGGCAATACAGCAGCTGTAGTTGGGTTTGGTAGTATCGCCAAAATCACGCCCGCATTTGATACCGCCGTTAATGCCATGACTAATTTACCGGGTAACGAACTGGTCGGTGCTGCCGTTGCTGTCAGTGTGATCGCAGGCTTAACAGGTTCTGCCTCGGGTGGACAAGCCATTGCCCTACCCGAAGTCGGTCCCCACTACATGGATGCAGGCGTTAACCCAGAACAGCTACACCGTATTGTTTCAATATCATCAGGCGCACTCGACTCATTGCCACACAACGGTTATGTGGTCACAACTATTCGCGCTATCTGTAAGCAGAGTCACAAAGATGCATACCCGGCAGTGGCGGCTGTCACCGTCGCCGTACCGCTGATCGGACTCAGCTTAGCTATCGCACTCTTCATGCTGTTTTAATTAAGAGGCTAAAACGATGTTAACTACAGAACTTTCTGGCAATATGATGCAGCGACCGCTACAAATTATTGATATTTTGCGCTACGCAGCAACCCGTTACCCACATCAAGAAATCGTCACACGTCGTCTCGAAGGCGACCGTCATCGCTATGATTATCAAGCGTGTTATCAACGCACGTGCCAATTGGCACATGGACTCAACCAATTAGGTATTCAGCCAGGGGAACGCGTCGCTAGCCTCGCATGGAATACCTATCGTCATATGGAGTTATACTACGCGGTCAGTGGTATCGGCGCGGTAATGCACACGGTCAACCCGCGCTTATTCGAGGAACAAATCGCTTGGATCTTAAACCATGCCGAGAGCACCTGGATCTTTGTTGATATATCCTTCTTAGCGATACTTGAACAAATAGCGCCAGAACTCAAGCATGTAAAAGGGGTTATCGTGATGGTCGATGAAGACCAAATGCCCGAGCCTAAGCTCAATAACCTTTATAATTATGAAACCCTGCTTGCCTCTAATGCGCCAGCGTATGAATGGCCAGATATAGATGAGCAGAGTGCAGCTCTGCTGTGTTATACATCAGGTACCACGGGGCATCCGAAAGGCGTACTCGCTTCCCATCGCGCCATGGTGCTACATGCGCAAGCAACAATGGGGAAGGATATGCTTGCACTTGATGAAGACACTGTCCTAATGCCGATGGTGACCATGTATCACGTCGCTGCATGGGGTGCGCCTTACGCGGCCCCCCTTGCGGGAAGTAAATTAGTGTTCAGTGGCGACGGCACATCAGGCGAGATAATGAGCGAACTTATTAGGCAAGAACAAGTCAGCGTTGGCTTGGGCGTGCCGACTATTTGGCTCACTCTGCACAATCATTTATCAGAATCAAAGCAGTCGATACCCACCTTAAAGCGTGTTTGTGTCGGCGGCGCGGCCTCTCCGCTGGGGCTCGTTAAAACCTACGATCAAGTTTATAACGTTTACTGGCAGCCGATTTGGGGCATGACAGAGACAGGACCATTGGTGTACTCAGCCCCGCCTACTCGCGACATATTGACGCGTACCAAGGAAGAACAATATCGGATTCAGACCACTGCGGGTCGTCCGGTATTTGGTTCTGAAGCGCGTATCGTCGATTTAGATAACAACCCTCTCCCCCATGATGGTGAATCACGCGGCGAGTTGCAGGTACGAGGCCATTGGATTGCCAGTCAGTACTTTCGCAACGATGATCTGACAAGCTTCCCAGACGGTTGGTTAGCGACAGGCGATATTGCCGTAATTGATCCAGAGGGCTTTATGAAAGTCGTTGACCGCAAGAAGGATGTCATTAAAAGCGGCGGTGAATGGATAAGCTCGCTTGATATCGAAAATATTGCCAGCCAACACCCCGCAGTGAATGAAGCCTGTGTTATTGGTGTTAAACACCCTAAGTGGGATGAACGCCCATTGCTACTTATCGTGCCTAATGTGGGTAAAACAATTGATGAAACAGAAATCAAAGACTTCTTGACCGGGAAAATCGCACGTTGGTGGATGCCTGACGCTATTTTGCTCGTCGAACAGTTACCGCACACCGGTACGGGTAAACTCCTCAAAACTGACCTTAGAACACAGTATCAAAATTTCTTACTGGAGAACGCATCATGAGTACACTAAAAACTGCCAAGCTGAGCCTCGTTGCGCTCTGTGGCTTGTTTATTTCAATCACGCAGGCGCAAGAACCGCTGCTCGTAGAGAAACAAAGCTTTCAAATGGACAACTACACCACGGTGGGAGGAGAAACCATCAAGGATGTCACTGTCGGGTGGGAGGCTTACGGTGAGCTTAATGAGGCTAAAGATAACGTAATTCTTATTACTCACTTCTTTTCTGGCAACAGTCATGCGGCGGGAAAATATACGCCTAATGATCCGCAAGCGGGCTACTGGGATGCCATTATTGGCCCTGGGAAGGCAATCGATACCAATAAATTCTACGTCGTAAGTGTCGATTCTTTAGTTAACGCTTACCCGAATCTACCGAGTGTCATTACCACCGGACCGGCCAGTATCAACCCTGATACAGGCAAGCCCTACGGTCTTGATTTTCCTGTGGTCACTATTCGCGATTTCGTCAACGTGCAAAAAGCATTGCTTGAGTCAAAAGGAATTAACAAACTCCACGCCGTAGTAGGTGCATCCATGGGCTCACTGCAGGCTATCGAATGGGCATCCGCCTATCCAAACTGGGTCGACCGGATGGTTTCGGTCATCGGCACCGCAAAAATGGATGCGTGGACCATTGCCGGGCTCGAAATGTGGTCACAAGCTATAAAGCTAGACCCGAACTGGCGTGGAGGTGATTATTACGACCATGACGCTCCTCTTGATGGCGTTACTATGGCGCAGGCGATGATTACGCATGGCGCTATGCACCCCGAGATCTTCAATCAAAGTGCCCCTCAGCAACCGACATTGCCTGCCGATGGACTTAAAACCGTGAACAATCAACTACCAGCGGCAAAGTGGCTATTCGACAGCAGTCGGGCACGTGCCCCCTTAGCTGATGCCAACCATATTCTCTATTTGGTAAGGGCTAACCAGCTTTTTATTGCAGGCCATAAAAAAACCTTAGAACAGGGGTTAGCTAATGTAACAGCGAAGTCGCTATTCTTGCCGTCGAGTAATGACTTATTGCTCATGCCTTACATGGCTGAGCATGCCAATGCGATGTTAAACGATCTGGGTAAACAGTCAGAGCTAGAATACATCGAGGGGCCATGGGGCCACCTCAATGGTCTTTTCTCGATTCAATCAAAAGCCGCTAAGTTAGCGCAGTTTTTGAACCAATAACGCTTAGGAGCCGCCGAAGAGGCGGCCCTTCAACTTATCTTTTAACGAGTCCTCAATTTTCGACTTAAGTAACTCCTCAAGTTGTTTATCTAAACTATCAGACTGTCCTTGCCAGTCACCGAGCTGATTCAGAAATGCCTCTTCACCGCCCATTTGCTCATTCACTTTTGCCATCAAGTCTTGCTTAATCGACTGCAATTTTTCTGAAGCCTCGCCGAATGCCGCTTGCGAGAGCATTTGTCCAAGCTGATCGTCTAAATCGGAATTCAGCGAAAGATTCGGGCTCACGATACTGCCGCCCACCTCAGTATTCACATCGAGACGATTAAGTTGACCCAAGGCGTTAACAATTGCCTTAGTAATTTTGCTCGTTCCTGATGCATCGACTTTTAAATCAAGCAATTTAACCAGTGCTGAACCGTCGAGTTCATTTCCTTTCACCCGCACTGAGCCGTCGCTATCTAGCACCGAAGAAATGAGTGATGCCGCTATCTCACTGTTATTAACTAGGCCGATATTACTCAACTGTGCACCTTTTAACTGCCACTGCTGTTTTGCGTCAATCCCACTTGGCAACAGCGCTAGCTCACCATTCAAGTTAAATGAGCGCCACAGTGATGCATTATCTGCACGGGCTTGGTAAGTCGTAGACTGACCCAATAAGTCATGCTGATAAGTAATATTTTCCCAGTTGACATCCACTTTTGTGCCTGCAATCAGAATCTCTGTGCGTGCCTTTTTGATTAATAATTCGGGCGCTGCATCCTGCTCGGCAAAACTGATGTTCTCGCCCATCCCACGAGCTTTTTCAATGGTTTGACTATCATCTGCCCGTGCAAGCATCGGTGCAATCTGCTCATAGGCGAGTAACACATAATGACTCCATTTCTTGGCTTCCTCACCGAGCAATAAGCCTGTCACATTTTGAATACCCGTCTCATTGAGCTGGAAGAACGATCGAATCCTATCGATATCATTACCCGGCGCCGCTTTCACTTCGCTGAGCTGAGTCTTCACCGTATCAATGCTTTGCTCGAGTTCTTCTTTAAATTGCGCAACCGCTTCTTTATCTTGTCGAATTTGTTGTTTCAACTCATCGAGTTGCTTTTTACGCTCGGCAATATCACCGAGTCCTTCAACCTTGCCCGATGTCAGTTGTTCTATTTGCTGTTTATATTGTTCAATTTTTTCCTTTTTAGGCAACTGATCGCGAGCTTGCTTAAATTCAGTCTCTTGTTGCTTAACCTTTTGCTTAGCCGTCGCGATCACGTCCTCAGTCTGCAAACCGACTTGCGCGACAATCTCATCGGTCGAAGGCAGTTTAGCCTTAACTGACGACCAACCATCCGAAGCCCAACTTTTGACCTGGTCTTTATTAATAGATACATAGACCTCACCGGGTGACTCACGTTTTTGTGCCAAACGCACGCCGGTTACGTCGAGCTGTTCCATTAATACACGACCAAGAATTAGCTCGCTCAGACTCACATCACCACTGATACGTTCAGCCTGCACACGGTTTAATTCTGGCTGGTTAGGGTCAGTAATTTGCACCCCCGTCAACGTCAACCGGACAGGTGACCACTGGTGAGACACCTCCGCAACATTCACTTCAGCACCGTTCAAGCGTCCGAGAGTTTGTTCAAACGTAAATTTCAAAATGGTGTCTAAAAATAGCCAAGACAATAAAACCAGAGTGCCTAACACAACAAAAAACGCGCCGAGCCCAGGCCATCTAATGATACTCTTACTCATATCAACCTCTTAAATCCGAATATACTTGCCACAGCCGGCTTCCCTTGAGAACGCGCACGATTTTTAGCTTATTAAACGTTGCCTGAATCCGTTTGCGGTAATTAATCACGATGTAGTAAGTCGTTCCCCAAACGATGGGACTGACGATGAGGCTGAAAATAAAGCTTCCCATCGTAATCGTGTGATAAAACAGCGAAACACGTCCAATGGCCGTCGCGTAAACAGCTTCATAAATTGCTTGCCAACTGTCGGCTCTGAGTATAGATTCGCCAAAACTGTGAAACATCGGATCGAGTAAATAGGCGAGCCCCGAAAACACAGCGAACGAGACCAAAAACAGTGATAAATTGACTCGGAAAATCAAGGCTGCAAGTAAGATAATTAAGTTATGAACACGCCACAGTGGCGTTAATCCTAGAAACATGCCCAGCACCACCGCAATGGCCAATGAGCGGGCACTAGTTTCTGAGTTTAGCGCTTTCAATATTCGCGCTAATAACGTAAGCATGGCGACATCCTTTTGAATTATTTTTAACTAATATAGTGTTTGATTCGTGCCTAAAGCAAATAAGCTGTTATGTTTTTATAAAAGCTTTTCATTAAAGAGATATACCCACTCATGCAACAACAAGTTCAATTAATTATCAATGATATAAGCGATTGGCAACCGTATTATCCGAGTCAATCATTGCTAACAGCCAATGAGTACCTGCAAACACCGGCTGCGGGCAAAAGTCACATTCTTAACTTATGTGACGATCTAAGTTATCTATCAACAGGCTACTATGTCAGCTTGCTGGCAGAAGCGCGTGGACAGCGCGTGTTGCCATCAGTTAACACCATCAATGATCTAAACAACTTTAATCATTATCAGCTGTTAGCAAATCCGGTCGATAAGGCAGCAAGCAAGTACCTTGCTAAGCAGACTGGCAGTACTATGCAGCTCGTCGTCTGCTTCGGACAAACGTTGGTGGAGCCGTTAAAGCACTTGGCGCGACAACTATTTGATCGGTATCCGTGCCCAATTATTAATATCAACTTCATCAAGGAAAATGATCGCTGGCTGATTCAGTCCTTAAGCGCTGGGCGGCTTGCTGACCTGAATGATGACGAGCAAACTTTATTTGGCGAGTCATTGGACTTATTTAATAAACGCGTTTGGCGTAAAGCTCGCGCTAAAAAAGAATATCGCTATGATTTGGCAATTCTTTATAACCCTGATGAAGCTATCCCGACGAGCGATAAAAAAGCACTCAACTTATTTATTAAAGCCGCCAAAGAATGTGACATTGAAGCGGAACTTATCACCGTGGATGACTACAACCGGTTGCTTGAATTTGATGCGCTGTTTATTCGCGAGACAACTAAGATCAGCCATTACACGTATCACTTTGCAAAAAAAGCTGAAGCAAACGGTATGGTCGTCATCGACCACCCCGATTCGATCGTGAAATGCGCCAATAAAGTATTTCTAAAGGAACTGCTTGATAAGCATCATGTCGCGACACCTAAGACCGAGTTGCTATTGTTGCAGTCTGATATCGACTATAAAGAACTGGGCGAACAACTCGGTTATCCGGTAGTATTAAAAATTCCGGATGGCTCGTTTTCTATCGGCGTAGAAAAGGTCGAAGATGAGGCTGAGTTTAAGGCGGCGGCTGAACGCTTATTTGAGCAGTCGACTATTCTATTAGCTCAAGAATTTTTAAAAACCGAGTACGACTGGCGCATTGGTGTACTCAATAACCGCCCGATATACGCATGCCAGTACTTTATGGCACGCAATCACTGGCAAATCTATAACCATAGTGAATCAAGCCGAGCTAAAAGTGGCTCTTTTGAAACCTATGGCGTTCATCAAGCACCCAAAGAGGTGGTTAAACTCGCATTGCAAGCAACCAAGCTGATTGGTGATGGGCTTTACGGCGTTGATGTGAAGATGACGCAAAAAGGCCCCGTGATCATTGAAATCAACGACAACCCATCTATCGAGTCCGGTGTTGAAGATAAGTTGCTTGGGTATGAATTGTACCGTTTAATTATGGCTGATTTTGGGCGCCGGTTAGATGAACACTAACTGCCGTATTACGATTCATCCGTGCCAGCGCAGTGATATCACTGCGCTTGTCGAGCTCGAGAATGAAGTTTTTGATTACTCTCGTATCAGCCGACGCAACTTTATACGTCTGCTGCAAAGTCCTGCTGCCTCCATCTTGCTTGCCAAAGACAGTGCAGAACAGCTGGCGGGTTATGCGGTCATTTTAACTCGACGCAATAGTCGCTATGCACGTATTTATTCCATTGCTGTCGCGCCCGCGTTTCGCGGCCGAGGCGTAGCTAAGCGGTTAGTTAACGAAGTGATTGAAGCACAACGTCAACAAGGTCGGCATGGATTATCATTAGAGGTAAAGTTGGATAACAAGCAAGCCATCCAACTTTACCAATCGTTGGGGTTCGAGACCGTTGATATACTGGTCGACTATTATGATGACGGTACGGATGGTTTAAAAATGCGGCTTACTTTTGATCCGGAAAGTCACTAAATACCCCTTGTACACCGGCTTCTTTTAACCAACCTCTTAATTGCTTGAGCGACTCAACGCCTTGAGGCAGTTGGTCAGAGCGCAATGTATAAACGTGCACTTTAAGCCCGACTTTTTCGGCATTCGTGAGCACATCAGTCCAGACAGGTTGGCCGTCTTTAACTTCCTTGAGTACGTGGCCTATCCACAGACCAACATGATCGACATAAGAAGTTAAGGACTCTAAGCCCGCATAAGTTCTCAGTGCATCGTAATCAATAGGCGTCTCGCCCCAAGCATTGTCTGCAATCAACTGTACCAACGGAAAATCACAATGAAATTCTCGTTTCACTCGTCTAAGCGTTTCGGGATCAAACGACTGAAGATAGATAGGTGTCGCTTGTTGCTGATCCGAATAACCGTTTTTGCTTAGCACATTCATCACCACTGCTAGCGGATCATAATCCTGATCGCGATACCAACGCGCGGCTTTTACCTCAATGTATACACCTGTGTTCTTATTTCTAACACGATTGAGTTCCTGAATCAGATTCAGTGACTCAGCTAAAGTTTGAATTTTGAAGTCGACCTGATTATTTTGAAACCGCTGAGGATAACGCGCAGCCCCATCACTGTTTCGGCGTGGCGTGAGGCTTAGCTGCTTTAAGTGATTAAGTGTGAAGTCGACCACATAATAACTGCCATCGGGGCGATGCCGCTCCGGAAAAACTTCGGCGACATTCGTTACCGCATCAAGTTGGGCATCATGCAAGACGACAGCCTTACCGTCGCGGCTCAACTGCACATCTTGCTCTATATAGTCCGCGCCTAAGGCGTGAGCCATAACGGTTGCTGCCTGAGAATGCTCAGGTAGATAGCCTGACGCACCACGATGGGCAATATCGATGAACTCGGGGACAATGACGGGTTCGACAGTCAACTGTTCAGTCGAGTTATCCGCTTGTGCTGAGACCGATAAAGACCACGATAACGCCAGTCCAGCGACCATTGGCATCCATTTCATGAGTCATCTCCTGACCAATTGACCTCGATAAGACGATCACCTAAATGCTGATAGCGCTCGGTTAATTGTTCAATCGGCTCAGGTTCAATAGTTAAACCCTTTTGCTTGAGATAATCATCGTTGTAGAGTTTACTGGCTGAGCGCTCGCCCAGATCGCAAGCAAACGTCACAATGTTACGTCCTCGTTGACCATTCAACGCCGCTGCATAAGCAGCAGCCAGGTTAAGTGCTGAGCTACTCCCTAAGACGATTCCATCTTGCTCACGCACATACCGTGAGATACTAATGAGATCTTGATCGGGTAAGTTAACAGCATGGTCGATACGCGCTTCTTTAAAGTTATCCACCAAGCGCATGATGCCAATGCCTTCAGTCATTGAACTACCGTTCGAAACATACTCGCCGGTTCGCAAAAACTCAAAAATCCCAGAGCCGTCCGGATCAGCAAGCCAGACATCAATATTCGGGTTTTTCTCCTTGAAATAACGACTGTTACCACCGATGGTGCCGCCCGTACCCGCAACGGAAACAAAGGTATCAATGTTACCATTCAGTTGTTGCCAGATTTCTGGCCCAGTGTGCAAATAGTGGGCACGCGCATTACTGGTATTTTCAAACTGATTAGCCCACCAACAGTCATCACGCTCTTCCGCGATACGACGTGCCGTATGATAAAAATGATTAGGGTTTTTAAAGGGGACTGGATCAACCGTCTTAAGCTGGCCGCCGTGTAACGCAATCATGCGCTCTTTTTCTGGCGATTGATCATTGGGCATAACCGCAAGCATTTTAAGACCAAATGATTTGGCAACTAATGCCAGCCCAATACCGGTATTGCCTGCAGTCCCCTCGACCACTGTCATACCCGGCTTCAATTCACCACGTTCCATAGCGTCTTCTATCAGCTGCTTTGCAGCACGATCCTTAATTGAGCCGCCAGGGTTTTGAAACTCACACTTTAAATAAATATTACTGCCACTGCGCTCTGAAAGTGAGTGCACTCGTAACAAATCCGTCTGCCCTACTAAATCACTGGTGCGATTACCTACCAACATTTGTACAGTCCTCTACTTCGCTGTTGCATGATACAAGTATCCCTGTTGCGTAACTTCGGTTCAACTCAATTTGCTTTTGTTTAACTGCACCCTCGAAGTGCAACTGCACCATAACCATGCTTTCTTAACGAGCACTCTTCCCAAAGATATTCATAACTCTTTGTTTTAATTTGATTTAATTACTGGCACGAATCCTGTATTAACAATTTATCTACATTAACGGAGATCTGTTATGAAAATGATTACCGCTTTAATAAAGCCATTCAAATTAGACGATGTGCGACAAGCACTCGCGGATATCGGCTGTACCGGCATGACGATCGCGGAAGTACGAGGGTTTGGTCGTCAAAAAGGTCATACCGAACTCTATCGTGGTGCTGAATACCGTGTCGATTTTCTACCCAAAATTCGTCTAGAGCTTGCTGTCAGTGATGACCAACTAGAGCGGGCTGTTGAGGTTATCTCTGAAGCCGCCCACACCGGCAACATCGGCGATGGCAAGATTTTCGTGACGCATCTCGAACACTGTGTACGCATTCGTACCGGTGAAGTCGACCAAGAAGCCCTGTAGCTAGGAGGAATACGTGATGAATGCAGCTTCACTCGCAAGTACAGAGTACGCATTAAATACACTATATATTTTGTTGTCAGGCGCATTAGTCATGTGGATGGCAGCCGGCTTCGCAATGCTAGAAGCGGGTTTAGTGCGCAGCAAAAACACCACCGAGATACTCACTAAAAATATTGTCCTTTTTGCGCTCGCCTGTATCGCCTACCTGATAATTGGCTACACTCTCATGTATGGCGCTGGTGGTACCGACAACTTCGCCGACAATGCTGACTTTTTCTTTCAAAGTGTGTTTGTCGCTACAGCTATGTCGATTGTTTCTGGTGCAGTCGCTGAACGTATGAAATTACTGGCGTTCTTTATTTTTGCCGTCGTTCTGTCAGCCTTTATTTATCCTTTTCAAGGTAGCTGGAGCTGGGGAGGCGGATTTCTGGCTGAAGCAGGCTTTGTCGACTTTGCGGGCTCGGGTATTGTTCACATGGCAGGTGCATCAGCAGCGCTTGCGGGTGTTCTATTATTAGGCGCTCGACGAGGTAAATATAAGGACGGCAAGCCGACCGCTATTCCCGGCGCTAACATGCCGTTAGCGGCGTTAGGTACATTAATTCTCTGGTTTGGGTGGTTCGGTTTTAACGGTGGCTCACAGTTGGCCATCCATGACATAGAAAATGCAAATGCAGTGGCAAAAGTATTCGTGAACACCAATACCGCAGCAGCAGCTGGGGCAATAGGTGCACTGCTCATCACTGTTTTTATTTGGCGCAAAGCGGATCTGACAATGATTGTAAACGGGGTATTGGCCGGCTTAGTCGCGATTACTGCTCAACCCTTAACACCGGAGCCCTACACCGCCGCGATTATCGGCGCAAGCGCGGGTGTACTCGTCGTCATATCAATTATCTCACTCGACCGTCTTCGTATTGATGATCCAGTCGGCGCATTGTCCGTACATGGTGTGGTAGGTTTTTATGGCTTGATGCTTGTCCCTTTGACTGATGCGAGCGCAACTTGGTCGGTTCAACTGCTCGGCGCGGCGGCGATTTTTGGTTGGACATTTGTCGCTAGTCTGGTTATCTGGTATCTGTTAAAAGTCACAGTGGGTATTCGTGTGAGCGAGGAGCAGGAGTATCTGGGCGGTGATATCAGTGAATGCGGTGTCGAAGCCTATCCAGAGTTTACGGGCTCAACAAAGCGTTAGTGAATCAACGTTTGCCTGTGACCTACTCCATTGTTAAGTTAAGAAATACTTAATACGTAAGGGTTAAGTCTCATGGCATCATCAAAAGAATACTGTAGCGAACTACTCAACCGAGCCGGCATTCAAATTAACGGTTCACACCCGTGGGATATGCAGGTACACGATGACAGCATCTTTGATCAGGTGTTGTCACGTGGCAATTTAGGGCTTGGAGAGACCTATATGGCGGGGCTATGGGATGCTGAGCGTTTAGACCAGTTTTTCCATAGGTTATTACGTTCCGGCGTGCAAGATGAAGTCAATCCGGCGCGCCTTATTTTCCATTCACTGAAAAGTCGTTTATTTAATCTACAAGACGATAAGCGCGCTTGGGAAGTCGGACAAAAACATTACGATATCGGCAATAAATTATATCAAGCCATGTTGGACGAACGCATGGTGTATACCTGTGGTTACTGGCGCGACGCTGATAACCTCAACGAGGCGCAACGCGATAAATTAGAGCTCAGTTGCCAAAAGCTGCAGCTCAAACCGGGTATGAGGATACTCGATATCGGTTGTGGCTGGGGCAGCTTTATGCAGTATGCAGCGGAAAACTACGGCGTTGAGTGTGTCGGTGTCACGATATCAAAAGAGCAAGTGCGCTTAGGTGAGGAGCGCTGCAAAGACCTACCTGTCGAGTTTCGTTTGCAAGACTACCGCGATCTCGACGAGTCTTTTGACCGCATCATCAGCTTGGGCATGTTTGAACATGTCGGTCAGAAGAACTATGAAGATTACATGGATGTTGCTCGGCGGTGCCTGAAAGATGATGGCTTGTTTTTACTGCACACTATTGGTAAGAACGTCTCGGATACAGCGGCTGATCCGTGGATAAGTCGTTATATTTTTCCTAACGGAGAAATCCCCTCCATCGCTCAAATTGGTGCAGCACTAGAACAACGGTTTGTTTGTGAAGATCTGCACAACTTTGGTGCCGACTACGATAAAACTCTTATGGGTTGGTTCGAAAACTTCGATACGGCTTGGCCTCAACTCGAGAGTGACTACGAAAAAACATTTTATCGCATGTGGAAATATTATTTGCTGTCATGCGCAGGCGCATTTCGCGCCCGCGACATTCAACTTTGGCAGTGGATTCTCAGTAAACAAGGTATCGAAGGTGGTTACCACCGACCTTTCGTTTAAGAACCAATATTAAACTCATGCGTGAACATATCCCAAAATGCCAAAAATAGAGCCGCTATCAGCGGACCTATGACAAAACCTGTGATACCAAATAAGCTCAGCCCACCTAATGTCGAAAACAATACAACATAGTCAGGCAGTTTGGTATCACGGCCGACTAAAAGCGGTCGCAAGGCGTTATCAGCTAGGCCAATAATAATGAGTCCGTAAAGTACCAATACGATGCCCTCGAACGTAGCTCCTGTTGCTAACAAATAGACCGATACAGGGAGCCAGACAATACCCGCACCAACGGCTGGAATGAGTGATAAAAATGCCATGACTACACCCCATAACACGGGCGCCGGAATACCTAGCAATGCAAAAATAACACCGCCGAGCGCACCCTGAACCATCGCAACGACGATATTGCCTTTAACGGTGGCTCGAGTAACCTCCGCAAACTTCTTAAATAGCTGATGTTCTCGCTCATCGCCTAGCGGCAGCGCACGTACCATCAAGCGGATTAACTTATTACCATCACGCAATAAAAAGAAGGTCAAATAAAGCATCAACCCCAAGTTCATCACAAAGCCAAATGTATTCTGACCGACCACTAGCGCTTCTTGCGCAAAAAACTGACTCGCACTCATTGCCCATTGCGATATGCGCTCAGGGAGTGATTCTATATCAATACCCAAGCGAGCGAGTAAGTCAGGCAAAAACGGCAACCCCTTCTCAATTTTATCGACGATTTGCGCAATACTCACATCGCCGGATGACAGCTTTTGGTAAAGTTGCACGCCCTCTTGAATAAACGAGTAAGCCACCAAAAGAACAGGAATAACCACAATGACCGTAGCGATTAGCAGCGTGAGTAAGGCGGCGCGATTACTGCGTCTTCCTAGCATACGCTTCAGCCGGATCTGTAACGGATAGAAGATAACAGCAACCGCGCATGCCCAGAAAATTGACGCCCAAAATGGCTTAAGAATCAGTGCAAAAGCGATGCTCACCGCGAGCAACATAAGTAAGAATGAGCGAGTTTCCAATTTGTCTTGCATAATCGTCCCAATTGATAGAAGCTTGTGAGGTTAGCCGGTCCCATATTAGTAAATGATTTACGCTTAAGATAGTGCGATGAGCGCACACATATGGATACTCATGCACAATACATCAAACCCATACAGTTTTGCGACTTGGTGCCGAGAAACACTCGTTGAATTCACCGAACTAAATGCTGAGAAGCAGGTATTCAGCGGTTTCTTGATCGCTGTCTTAGTAACCGCATGTATCCAGTTAATTGAGTATACTGGGGGACTGCCCAGCGTTTTTGAACATTTAATTTATTTTCCACTTATATTTGCAGGCTTATTGCTTGGACCTCGTATTGGTGCTTTAGGTGGTTTCGTTACGGGGTTAATGCTCACCCCGATGTTTTTCCCCACGGAACTTAACAATCACTCCGAAGCGATAATCGATTGGCCTTTGCGGTTATTGATGCTCACGCTGCTTCCGCTTATAACTGGCCTTATTAGCCGCTCAGTTCAACAGCTCCATCATCTCGAGAATAAGGCCAAAAAGACGTTTCATGGAACAGCACTCCCCAATCACGATGCGCTACTGGAACAGATTAATGAGTGGTCAAAAGAGACCGCAGCCCCTGCAGATGCGTTAATGGATATCATAAACTTACGGTTGAAAAACATTGATAAACTTCGCAATCAAGTAGGACATCAAAAGGCCGATAAAATCGTCGCTGAACTCGCTCGACAGTTAAAAGAGGCGCTCGGTAGCTCAGCGGAAATTGGCCAGACAGCTACTAATGAGTTAGTTGGACTCCATGCCAATACAGAACATTCACGAGAAGAGTTGCAAGAGAAACTGCAAGCATTACTCAGACAGCCCATTGTTATTGACGGTAACGAA
Source organism: Idiomarina sp. D18 (assembly GCF_057748155.1). Lineage (NCBI taxonomy): Bacteria > Pseudomonadati > Pseudomonadota > Gammaproteobacteria > Alteromonadales > Idiomarinaceae > Idiomarina > Idiomarina sp. D18. Next base: position 115,085 of record NZ_CM173240.1, on the reverse strand, counting down.
TTCAGGCTAGATACATCAGCAGGTGTTCTTCGTGTTAAGCGAGAGAACGTAAAGGACAACGCCAATGTTGTCATTCATGACGCACATCAGCATGGTTATAGTGCCGCAGAGAATAACCAAGTGTTTTCATTTTTAGATCAAGATAATGACCTCGTTAATGACCAAGATGAGCCACTATCAAAACAGCTTTTATCGGCTATCGAAAACGAAAACATCAAGCTTTATTATCAGCCACGCCTCAATACCAATTCTGGCTATTTCTCTGTTCTAGAAGCCATTGTTCGATGGCGTGACAACCAACGCGGTTATTTATCACCAGAGGACTTCAAACCGCTCATCGAAGAGGCATCACTCGCCAAGCAATTTACCGGCTGGATGATTAAAACAGCTTTTAATGACGTATCTCAATGGATAAAAAAAGATTTTATTGTTCGCCTATCGCTGCATATCACTTTAAACGATATTCTTGAGCCGGCAATCTTAAACGCGGTTGCAAAATCACTTAATCAGACTAAGTTCCCAGCCTCTAGCCTCAGCTTAGAGGTGAGTGAGAGATCGCTCGTACGTATCAATGAGCAGGCTAAAGTGTATTTAAAAAAATTGCGTTCAATGGGCGTTACTGTCATTGCCGATCAGTTTGGTGAAGGTCAGCTCACACTTCAGAGTATTTTCGTCCTACCGGTTGATGCAATAAAGCTTTCTGAAAATTTAGTGCTACAGGCGACATCAAATAGTGACAAAAAGCGAACATTAATTTCAATGATCAAAATGGCACGCTCTCGTGGTCTAAAAACAATCGCAACGGGCGTCGATAATCGCGCCAAACTTTTATTACTTAAACATATTGGATGTGATGAGTTGCAAGGCTCAATCTTAAGTAAACCTACAGCTAAAGATGATATCCCATGGGCAAGAATCCGATAGAAAGAACCAGTAAAGAAAAGATCGATAGTGCACACTCTCGCTGGTTGGCTGCGTATGCGATAACAACCGCGGTGATTACCATTGTCGCGATAAGCCTATTTTACCTATTCCCATTTGATATGCAGATGTTACACATGGGCATTTTGTGCCTCGGTTTAGCCATTATCGCTGAGTCTGCATTTTTTATATGGCAAGCATTACGCGCCTCTAAGGCGACTTTCTCCGCGTTGCACCCGTCGCTAAGTCAGCTCGATGAGGGTGCCACCATCATTTATGAATTACATAAACAAAACGGCAATTTTCGACCTGCCTATGTCAGCGCCAATATATCTCATATCCTTGGTTATACGGTACAAGAAGCGTTAAGCCCCAATTGGTGGTTCGACAATGTTCATCCTGAAGATAGAGCGCTCACGCTAAGCGCTATTAGTAAAGTTGAAGCCAACAAGACGTTCGTTCATCGCTATCGTTTTCGTTCTAAGCATGGCAATTATATATGGCTACGCGACGAACTTCGCACCTTCAACGACGATGACACCAAAATTGCTGGTCAGTGGACCGACATGAGCCAAGACTTAACTTGGATGCGCGACAGCAAAGCAGTTACTCAACGTGAACTTATGGGCTTTGCCGAACTCAACGAGCACGACTGTATCGTTCGTGCCGACAATAATTTTCGTAATTTAGTGGGCCTGACCGATAGTCTGCCTAATGCTCATCATATTTTAGATTTTATTTCTCCGTTAAACAGTGATAACGAGAGCCCGCTATTAGCGACAGGCATTGAGTATTTAGTCGAGTTTAATCGACCTAGTCAACAGTCACTGCAAGGTCTGCTGAAAATCAGCGAAGATAAGCAAGGGAGCGTTCGCTTCGTCACGCTAATTGATCTGTCTGCATTCATTTTAGAGCGTCGACGACTCAAACAGATCGCCTACTTACAGCCTTTGACCGGGTTACCCAATATCGAGCAACTGAAGCTTGATCTTCAAAATGCACTTGAAACAGCAGCAGATAATGAGCTCGTTGCGGTACTTAATATCAATATTCGCGAGTTCCACAAAGTCAATGAGTCTTACGGCGTGGATGACGGCGATCGCGTATTACAACGAGTCGCGCAGCGCTTTAAACAGGCGCTTCCCGAAAACGCATTTTTGTACTGCGCATGGGGTGATGACTTTTGGGTTTTATTGTCAGGTATTAAGGAATATATGGCTTTACAAGACCTGATGGATAACTTGATGAACTCACTTAACAAGCCAATTTTAATTGAACAGCACAAACAAATAAAAGCGTCCGCTAATATTGGTGCATGTACTTATCCCTTAGATGGTTTAACAGCAGCCGAGTTGCTCTCGTATGCCAGTTCCGCATTGCAACGCGCACGTCGACAAACGAGCGCATGCCAAGTTATTTTTAACCAGGAAATGGCAAGTGACTCACAGTCACAACTATTGGTGAAGCAACAGTTGCATGATGCCATAGAAGCGTCACAATTCGAGATTTACTATCAACCGATGTGTGATTCAAGTCTGCAAGCGCAGGGGTACGAGGCTCTGTTAAGATGGAATCACGAAGAGGAAGGTGTGATTGCAGCCGCCAATTTTCTTCCACTTTGCGACACAGTGACCAAACAAAAACTTGGCACCTGGGCTATTCAACGTATTATCGACGACCTTCCATCGATTCCAGTGAATGCTGAGGGTAAACGTAATATCGCTGTCAACGTATTCGCAGAACAGTTAGATGATGCGTTCGTTTCAGATATGGTTCAATTCTCGCATCAGTTGTCTGAAACAAACACACATTTTTGTTTCGAACTGAAAGAAGCATCGTTGATAGATCCATCTGATGAGCTTCGGCAAACATTGAGCCGGCTGACTGAAGCAGGTTTCTCGCTGATTATTGATGACTTTGGCGCAGGCTTTGCAGGACTGACTTATTTGCGAGAGTTTCCGATTTCTGCGATTAAAGTCGAACATGACTTTATTAAAAAGCTCGATAACGAACGTGGTTATGCCATCGTGGACGGAATTGTTGAGCTCTCTCATCGCGCCGGAATAAAAGTACACGCTCTGGGCGTCGAGTCCGAGCAACAATTGAAACAAGCAAGAGCCCTAAAATTTGACTTATACCAAGGTCGATACATTCATCCCGCTAAACCTTTAAATGAACTCGTTGATAATATAAATAACTAGCGCAAGCATTCGTGTTTGCTATTATTGAGCGCGTTCATCCTGATGGTATTAAAGTTATGAATCCGGAAACATTAAAGACTTCCTCTCAAGAGGCTGCGAAAGTGATGCAGTTGCTATCTCACCCCGATCGCTTGCTCATTCTATGTTTACTCAGCGAAAAAGAGTACTCAGTGGGCGAAATTGAAAAGCAACTAGATATTCATCAACCCATGTTATCGCAACATTTAAATCGTTTGCGTCAACAATCATTAGTCGCTACGCGTCGAGAAGGTAAGTACATTTATTACCAACTTTGCGATGGTAATACAAAGACCATTATGGAACTCCTCTACCGCCTTTATTGTCCAACGGACAGTTAACAAACGTAGGTAAGAGCATAATGGCCAATCGAGATCGCGTTTATCAAGTATCAGCCAATCGAGAATCTGCAAGTCACAAGCTTCGTTATATCGAAAGGTCGGCGCCAGAACAAGGTGATTGCCGTTTGTGCGCCAGCATTCCGAGTGCTAAGTCGCCTGTAGCATCTCGAGATGATAGCGAATGCCTTCAACGTGAGGATCTTTAACTCCCAGCTGACGAAGTCCATCTGAAAGCTTAAGTAGGTACTCACTATTGTCCCCGCTTGGGCCTCGACTTTTAGCAATATGTGTCGCGATTTCATCAAGTGGCGCTTCGCCTAAGAAGGCCGCATTGTCGCTACTAGCGATATATACAAGACCATCCTCTTGACTACCGTCTTGAAATTGCATGGGTGTAAAAAAGCGGAGATAGCCATTTTTCTCTCGATGATCTAAGTGTTCGAAAACGGCAGGCGATACTCGATAAGCCATGCCTGTACAGGTCTCTCCCGGCGTTTCAATTAACGTGAGTACACGACCGGGTGATTCGGGCGTACCACGGTGATCGTGTGAACCTTGCCAAAACCGGCGACTCCAGCCCGAAATGGTAGCAGGCTTACGTTCGATATATGGGAAATCAACCTTGTAGATTAAGGAGCCATAACCGAACAACCAAACAGATTCGAATGTTGATAAATCTTGGCGTTGCTTATTAATTAAACTCGTATCGTGAGACATCTAGTACTCCTTTCAGATACATCCTGATAAGGCAAAGTCTAACAAGCTTTTGTAATTGACAGTAGCTTGGCTTCGTTGCACTCTTATTCGCATTCAATACGATTAAAAAGGTCACTCTATGAGCCGTTCACTTGTCGATCACTTAGCACAGTACGCAAAGTATCATCGTGATCCGCGCAATATACTGACTCACCTCATTGGTATTCCACTAATTGTGGTCGCTATATTAACCTTACTGAGCCGCCCAGAGTTTAGTGTTGGCTATCTTCTACTGACACCCGCCAACTTAGTCGTATTCATTGCGGTGGTATTTTATATACGTCTCGACATTCCCCTTGGACTGCTCATGACAGTCCTTTTGTGGTTAGCGTTGTCAGTAAGTCGCGAACTTGCCGCCTTACCCACCACAGCGTGGTTAATATTTGGTATTGCATTATTCATCATCGGTTGGATTTTCCAATTTATTGGCCATTACTTTGAAGGTAAAAAACCTGCTTTTGTCGATGACATAATGGGCCTTGCCATTGGTCCACTGTTCGTTGTGACTGAAATTATTTTCTTTTTAGGTTTACGTAAACAACTGAAAAATGAGGTTGAAAAACGTCAGTGAATTACCCGGATTGGTTTATTGAGTGGGCCGACGGACGCCCTTATGCCTATACTCTGAGTGCCTGCATTCTGCTTGCTCTTGCTGTTTGGCTTGCACAGTTTTTTACTAAACACATTCTTTTACGCGGTGTCGCTCGTCTATTATCACGCACCGAGTTAGGACGCGATCCAAGCGTGGGTCTTAAAAAGATTATCAGCCGACTTTCTCAAGTGGTTCCTGCGTTACTACTAACAGCCGGTATTCATTGGATTCCAGAGTTATCCGATACCGTCATTACCATCGTCCAAAATGTCGCTGTCGCTTATATCGTGCTCACCATTGCTCGTGCCTTTAGTGCAGCAATGAGCAGTGTAAATGAGATTTATAGCCGCCGTCCCGATGCGCATTTAAAACCCATTAAGGGTTATTTACAAATCGCCACTATCGCGGTTTATTTAATTGCGGCCATTCTTATCATCGCAGCATTAATTGATAAGTCACCGGTTATTCTATTATCCGGTATCGGTGCGATGGGTGCAGTAACCATGTTGGTTTTTCAGGACACTATCCTTTCATTTGTTGCGAGTATTCAGCTATCGTCAAATGACATGATCCGCGTCGGTGACTGGATTGAAATGCCGCAGTTAAATGCTGATGGTGACGTCATCGATATGGCACTACACACGGTAAGAGTGCAGAACTGGGATAAAACAATTACCACCATTCCTACCAAGCGCCTCATTTCTGAATCATTTAAGAACTGGCGCGGCATGCAAGAGGCCGGTGGGCGTCGTATCAAGCGCAGTCTATTTATCGACCAAACCAGCATTGGCTTTTTGAGCGATGAAGATAAGACCCGCCTTCGTAAATTCAAAATACTGAGTCAATATCTCAACGAAAAAGAACAAGATATTAAACAGTGGAATGAACAATTAGTGAGTGAGGGACATGACCCCATTAATAGCCGTAATGTCACTAATATCGGTACGTTTCGAGCTTATGTGCAAAAATATCTGCAAAGCCATCCGCAAATCCACCAGGATATGACGTTAATGGTTAGACAACTCAGTCCCACCGCACAAGGCTTACCCTTAGAGATTTATTGTTTCACCAATACAATTGCCTGGGTTGAATATGAGGGCATCCAAGCGGATATTTTTGACCATCTATTAGCTATCTTACCGGCATTTGGTCTGAATGTTTTCCAAGAGACCTCTGGTCAGGATCTGCGTTCCAGTATTCGTGAGTTTGGGCGTCAGTCGTTGCAGTCTTAACAGCAAAGTTGTATGGTTTTTGCAACACAATTCGATATAAAAGCAAAAGCCATACATGAAAGCATATTTCACTCGGTATCCCGTTCTTTTATTGACCGCTTGTATACTCTCGCTGTCTGTTGCAGCAAAAGAAAAAGTCGTAATGCCTGTCTCGTATTCGACAATTACTGAACTTCCGTACGCTGAAGCAGACTCCGTATTGAAGTATGGCGACCACGATAGTCAGTTTATAGAAGTATGGAGACCATCTGAACCCAGCCAAGGTAACCTCGTGTTTATTCATGGCGGATGTTGGTTAAGCGATTACGATATTAAACACGCACGCCCGTTTATGTCAGCGCTCAGTAAGCTGGGCTATCAAGTATTTGGCGTTGAATATCGGCGCGTGGGTAATGGCGGCGGCTGGCCAACCAGTTACCAAGATATCAGTTCAGCCATTCAACATATTCTTGAGAAACCCAACGTTACCGCGCCAAATACCGCCATTTTGGGTCATTCTGCGGGCGGGCACCTCGCCTTACTTGCCGCAACGGATAATCAGCTACCTCACCCGTTCTCAGCGATTATCGGATTGGCCGCTATCAGTAATATCGAACAATATAGTCAGGGTAGCAATAGTTGTGAAACGGTGACCGAACACTTTATGGGAGGCTCGTTGCAAGAACGTACTACCGAATACCGTGCGGCTAATCCAATCGAGCACGCTTTTTTGAATCCCGTTTATTTACTGCATGGCGCCGACGACCCGATTGTCGATCCAAACCAGTCAAAAGCACTGACCGACCGAGCGCAGTCAATATACATACAAAAAGGGGCTGGGCACTTTGATTGGCTACACCCGGATACTGTCGCATTTACCCGCGTAGAGAAATTACTTAAGGATGTATTTAATGAATCAGATTGATTATGCGCGACTTGATCGTGACGATCCCTTAGCCCATAAACGTGAAATCTTTGAGCTACCTAATGACACGATATATTTCGATGGTAACTCACTAGGCGCGTTACCCAAAATAGTCGCACAGACAGTCAATGAAACTACACGCGAGCAATGGGGAAATGACCTAATTAAGAGCTGGAATCAGCACGATTGGGTCAACTTACCCACCATCGTTGGTGCCAAGATTGCCCATTTGATTGGCGCACAAAATAACGAGGTCATTTGTTGCGACTCTATCTCAGTCAATCTATTTAAGGTTATCTGTGCTGCGATTAATGCCGTTGGAAGTGAGAAGCGACGCGTTATTTTATCGACTCGCGATAACTTCCCGACCGATTTATACATGGTCCAAGGTGTTGAATCGTTTCTGGGTCAGCAACGCTGTGAACTCAAGCTGGTTGACGAAGCTGAGCTCGTCGACGCTATTGATGAACGTACCGTTGCGGTTTTAGCAACCGAGGTCAACTTTAGAACAGGCCGTCGACTTGATTTGCAACAGCTCAGTCAAGCGGCTCATGCCCAGGGTGCTTTAATGATAGCCGATTTAGCCCATAGCGCCGGCGTCATGCCGATCCAGCTGAGTCAGTGGCAAGTCGACTATGCCATTGGTTGTACATACAAATATTTAAACGCAGGTCCTGGTGCTCCTGCGTTCGTTTATGTCAGTCAGCGTCACCATGCAATACTCACACAACCGCTACAAGGCTGGTTTGGGCACCTTAACCCATTTGCTTTTGAGCCCAAGTATCAAAGCGCTAAAGGCATTCGACAAATGTTAGTGGGTACGCCCCCCGTCATCTCAATGCAAGCAGTAAACGCTGCACTCGAATGCTTTAATGATGTTTCTCTAGCGCAGGTGCGTGCAAAATCAATGCAGCTGACTCACACTTTTCAACAGAGCTTAGCCGCTCAGGATTGGTCATCCGACTTTGAACTCATTTCACCGTCGCATGCCGAACAGCGTGGCAGCCAACTGAGTTATGCTCATCCAAATGCCTATGAGATTTGCCAGGCACTGATTGAACGCGGTGTCATTGCTGACTTCAGAGCACCTAATTATATCCGTTTCGGCTTTGCACCATTGTATAATCAATTCCAAGAAGTTGAACGCGCAATAGCAATACTGGCAGATATTATGTCAACTGAAGCCTATCGGGATCCGCGTTGGCAAACGCGCTCAACAGTGACCTAACTCAATAACCGTGTGTCTATCATGAGCTCGTACCGATGCGGGCACATGATGACTTGCTACCAAAACGATAGATAGGGGCAACTCATTCATCAGCCGCTCGGTAATTCGAGCGGCTAAGTCCACTTCTAAGCCAGAGAAGGGTTCATCCAAAATCACCAGAGGCGCGTCTTTAAGCAATGCACGAGCAAGCGCCAAACGTCGATATTGCCCACCCGATAAGCGAATCCCAAGCTCACCAATACGACTATTTAACTGCTCCGGCATTTGCCGAATACGTTCGGCTAACTCAACCCACTCCAACACTTTCCAAATTCGCTGCTCATCCAGTTGGCGTCCCAGGGTGAGGTTGTTAAATACGGTATCATCGAGTATGTCAGTGTGCTGAGTCAGGTAATTAAATTCCGATAATTTCGGTACTGCGATCTTACCTGAAAAGTTCGCGTACATACCTGCCGTTGCATTTAGAAGTGTTGACTTCCCCTCGCCCGATGGGGCGGATAACCATACCCATTCGCCCGCAACAGCTTGGAGGCTTATAGGTGCAAATAGTTGGCGTGACTGTCGATACACGGAGACATTATCCCACCGCAGCGAGGCATCCGCGGACTCAACGACTTTCGCCTTTGCTGAACTATTGGTTCGTTCTGCCAATAAGCGACGACTAGCTAGAGCAGTACGTCCATAATTTTGCCATTGTTGAGGTAATTCAAGTAACAACTCCTGCCAAGCTAACGCGGCAAGCAATAACATGACCACCTCCGCACTACTGACCTGAGCGCTTGGGTCAATGAACAACTGAATAGCCACCCAATAGATACCTATAACCGCTCCATGTGTCAGCCACTCAAGTAATAGCTTAATCTTGCGAGCGCGGCGTTGTTCAAACTGAAAGGCACGTTCAGTTTCTCGAGAATAATATGTAATACGTTCGCTTTGCTTATCAAACTGTTTCCACGCCATGACTTCTTCTAGTGACTCGGTGAGTGCCATTCCACGGGCGCGTATACGGTGTTGATACTTCTCAACCTTTACCGCTTGTAATAGCGAGTAGTGTGCTAATCGAGATATCAACCAGTAAGCGCCCAGCCCTGTAACCACAACAATTCCAGCAAGCGCCCAGTGATAAAAACTAAACCAAACGATAAAACATAAGCTAACGGCGGTTACCGCAAAGGCTGGCATAGCCAGTCTAAGCCAAAGATTATCCATTGCTTCTATGTGGCGAGTCAGACCTTGAATCGCCTGCGCGACTCGAAAACGTGCTAAGCCTTCATAGGCGTGCCGTTGAAAACGTTTGAACCAAGCGATACGCCAACGCGCTTGTATTTTCAACACCAAGTCATGATTAACTAAACGTTCAACATAACGCGCGACCGTTCTCGTCACGGCGAAAAAGCGAATACCAGAACCCGGTGCATAAATGTTCACCGTAACAAATATCGCGGAAGCCGTAATAAACCAGCCTGATAAAGCCAAAAGTCCAATGCCACAAACGACGGTAAGTAACGCCAACTTGAACCCGAGCCACCACTGCCAGCGATGTGCGTTAAAAGCCCGAAACCAAGGCTTAAATACCGCAGGCTTAGACATACGAACCTCCCCCATCGAGCTCGATACGATGATCGGCCAACGCGATGAGTGCTTCATCATGACTGGCAACAATCACCGTCCGCCCAGATTTACATAAGTCACCCAGTTCGCGTCTAATCACATCCGCCGATTCGGCATCCAAGTTTTCTGTCGGCTCGTCTAAAATGATCAAGGGGTATGAACTCAGTAAACAACGAGCCAAAGCTAACCGTCGTTGCTCACCACCGGACAAGCCTGCCCCACGCTCACCTAGCATCGTATCTAAACCAGAAGCGGCAACAGCAATGGCTTTATCAAGACCGACTCGCCGCAATACGGGTTGCGGGTCAACGGATGGGTCATCACTGTACAAAAACAAGTTAGTGCGAATGCTCGCGGGTAGTAGAAAGGGTTGTTGCGAAAAGTAGGCAATCGGTTGGTCACTATCGTTCGCGCGTAACACGGTACCTTGATAACTTTGAAGTCCAAGAAGAGCTCGTAAGAGTGTGCTCTTTCCCGAGCCAGAAGGGCCAGAGATGACCGTCAGAGCCCCTTTCGGGAACGTAAAGTCGGGGTAAGGTAATCGGGCGTTGGGCGTAATAGTCACCTGCAGGTTTTGGGTTGCCAAGCAGTGCCCCGGAGCAGTCATTGCTACATCCGCCTGCACGTCTTGCGGGTTGTTTTCAGTTAATAAGGTCGCGGCGCCCATGGCTGCCGCACGATCGTGATAAGTTTGCGCGAACTGTCGAAGCGGAGCAAAATATTCAGGGGCCAGCATAAGCACGAGCAGCCCACTAAATAACGTGAGTTCATCAGCACCTAGCCAATTAATGTAGCCAAGCAAACCAAAACCAACGTATAGCGCCACCGCCGCGATGGCCACACTCGAGAAAAACTCCAACACAGCAGAAGATAAAAACGCTAGCTTGAGCGTTTTCATGTTCGCGCGCCGATAATCCTCCCCGGCTTGCGCAATCGTATTATTGGCAAACTGTAAGCCATTAAATAGTTTGATACTTGTCGCGTTCTTAAGCATGCTGGTGAATACTCGACTTAGCGCGACACTGCTTTGTGCATGCTTTTGACTGACTCGCTCTGCCCCTATACCAACAAGCGCCATAAATAAAGGAATGATAGGCCCGGAAATAAGCAGCAACACACCCACAACGGGATTCAGCCAAAAGCAGACAACCAAAATCATCAGTGGGCTTAACACAGTCAGATACTGTTGCACAAAGTAACGCTCATAATAGCCACGTAACTGCTCAACGGTATCGATAAGCATCGACCCATCACCGCGATCAATACTTTGTCCTTGTCGACACTGACTCTGCCATCGCCGCAGTAGTCTTTGTCGTGCATTATGCAGCGCCAGACCCGCTGCTTCACTTTGCCAAAGTTCACGCCGCCAACCCATGATGGCGCGCGCACAAGTAGCGAAAGCCAACAACAACCAATACAGTGTCAGATCGCTGAGCGGCTCTTTCAGCACCAGCAGTCGATGGGCTAACTGAGCGACCACATACAATTGCAGGATCACACTGGATGTTTGTAAAACACCGAAAAGCAGCGCTCGACGAGTCGAGCGCTGCGCAACAGTTTGGATTTGCTTAAGATAGTTCGCTGCAGAGCGAAAGTTATCACTCATTGGTTCTTAGTGATAACCCTGATCGGCTTTTACCTTGCCGCGGAAAACCCAGTAAGTCCATGCAGTGTAAACAAGGACAATCGGGATTACGAACAATAAGCCTAACAATAAGAAGAGCTGCGACTCATGGGCCGACGCTGCTTGGCTTAATGTATAGTTAGGCGGTACCACATAAGGCCACTTGCTCGCCAATAGGCCTAAGTAAGTGAAAATAAACATTCCCATGGTGGCAATAAAAGGGGTTCCCTCACGCTTGGCTTGAATCGAGCGATATAACCAAAACGCACAAGCCAACGCTAAAATCGGCAGTAGCCAAATCGGCGTGATGTGTGAGAACCAACGCTCTGAAACGAACGGGTCAACAAAGGGAGTCCAGATACTGATGATGGCAAAAATCAGCAGTACCGCCGCCAGTAGCGGCTTCACTAAACGATAGGCCCATTGTTGAGTCGAACCCTCAGATTTCATCACTAACCAAGTTGCCCCCAGTAGCGCATACCCCGCGACCAGTCCAAGCCCCGTCAACACGGTAAACGGTGACAGCCAGTCTAATGCTCCACCGACATAGCGCATATTTTCAGTTTCGAAGCCTTGGATATAAGCGCCTACAACAGCGCCCTGTGCAAACGCCGCAACTGTTGAGCCGATCGCAAAGGCCCAGTTCCAAAGATAACGCGATGTATGTGCTTTGAAGCGGAACTCAAAGGCAACGCCGCGAAAAATAAGCCCGGCGAGCAATAGGAAAACGCCGATGTAGAGCGCCGGCAAGAAAATACTGTAAACCAGCGGAAAGGCAGCCAATAAACCCGCGCCGCCTAACACCAACCAGGTCTCATTGCCATCCCATACAGGTGCCACGGAGTTCATCATAATGTCGCGGTCATGTTCACTGGGAGCGAACATAAACAGTATGCCTTGGCCTAAATCGAAGCCATCCATCAACACATACATGATGACACCGAAGGCAATTATCGCAGCCCAGACGTAAGTCAAATCAAAAATGGGTTCACTCATGATAGGTGCTCCTTAATCAAAGTCGGCTTCTGCAGCAGAAAGTGGACGTTTAGCACGATGCTTCTCGTCGTCGTGCTGCTCGGCAGCTTCAGTACCTGCACGGATAACGCGTGTCAGATAATAAGCACCCGCCGCGAATACACAGGCGTACACTGCGATATAGCCAATCAAGGTGAACAATGCCATCCCCCCCGTTAACGACGGTGTTAGTGCTTCGGCTTGGGTCATCTGACCGTACACAAGATAAGGCGCTCGTCCCACCTCGGTTACAAACCAACCCGACAGCACTGCGACGAACGGCGCCAGCGACATTAATCGCAATCCTTGCAAGAACCAACGATTACGTGCGTAAGCCTTATTTTTACGCAAAATGAGACCGGTAATGGCGAATAACACCATGAGTACGCCCATCGCAACCATTATTCGGAAAGACCAGAAAACAACCGGCACGTTAGGTTGTTGATCTCTCGGCATTTCTTTAATGCCGGGCACTTCACCGTCCCACTCGTGAGTCAAGATCAAGCTCGCCATGCTGGGAATACCCACTTCAAAGTGGTTTTTCTGAGCCTCTTGGTCAGGAATCGCAAATAAAAGCAGGGGCACATTCTTTTGTGTTTCCCAGTTCGCCTCCATCGCGGCCACCTTGGTCGGCTGATGTTTTAGCGTATTGAGACCATGCATGTCACCGACAAAGATTTGCAACGGCGCAATTATCAGTAACAGCCATAACGTCATTGAGAGGGCTTTACGGTGCAGCTCGGTATCACGCTTTTCAAGAATAAACCAAGCACTCACGCCAGCAACAACAAAACCACCGGTTAGAAAGGAAGCTAACGCCATGTGGCTGAAACGATACCAAAACGAGTCATTAAAAATGGCGGCTGACCAATCAATGACATGATAAAAACCATCACGCATTTCAACGCCCGCAGGTGTTTGCATCCAGCTATTGGCCGACAAGATCCAAAAACTAGAAATAAAGGTGCCGATAGACACCATCAGCGCAGCAAAAAAGTGAACACCGTTCGGTACCTTACCGCGACCGAACAAAAGCACCCCCAGAAACGCCGCTTCTAAGAAGAACGCTGTCACCACCTCGTAGCTCAGTATTGGGCCTAAAAAGTTAGATGTCGCGAGCGCGAAGTTACTCCAGTTCGTACCGAACTGAAAGGACATAACAATACCGGACACCACACCCATACCAAAAACAACCGCGAACACTTGGGTCCAGAAGGCACCTAAGCGCTCCCACTTCGGGTTGTTAGTTTTGAATGCAAGGCCGTAAATTAATGCAATATAAGATGCCAAACCGATAGTGAACACGGGGAATATGGCATGAAATGACACGACAAACGCGAATTGAATTCGCGAAAGCACGAGGGGGTCAAGATCCATAATACGATCTCCTTAGCCAATGACGTTATAAGTCAAGTTACTAACCTTAATTGAAAGGTTACTAAATATTTTTTAACACGCTTCTTGTTGCTCTGTCGTGCGGTCAATTTGATGCATATCAATATGCTTATAAATATAATATATTAATCGCGAGCTAGCGCAATTCGCCCCGCTTTTACTGCGTTTCGGCGGACGCTCGGCTGTAATCCAATTTTAAATAAATCACCGTTCATGCCCGTAAGCGTCATCCTCACACCCGCTTTTTTGGCGACTTCAGCATGCGCTTTCATATGGTCGGGTCCGCCATGCGTGGGTATCACCATACGCGGCTTCACCCACTGGTACAGTTGTTTAAGCTCTTCTTGATTAGGATGGCCCGAAGCGTGCAGTATGCGGTCACTTTGTTCGGCATGCACGACCTCTATTCGACGCGCTTTAAACTTATTCGTGAGGCGTTGAATATCAAGCTCATTACCTGGAATAATAATAGCGCTCATGATGACTTTGTCACCTTTATCCAGCACTAAGTGAGGATGGCTATCGTCGGCTAAACGATTGAGTGCTGCTCTAGATTCACCCTGGCAGCCTGTCGCCACAACTAACACTTCTCGTGCTGGTAAATAACCAACATGCGTATGGTCAATGAGCTCAATATGCTCGGGCCATAATCCAAATTGGCGTGCCAGACCTACATTTCTCTCTAAAGAACGCCCAAGCACTGCCAAATAGCGACCCGAAGCTTCAGCTACCCGAGCTAACGTGATTAGACGTGCGATGTTACTGCTAAAGCAGCCGACAACAACGCGTCCTTGTGCTTCTTTTACCTCGGCTAACAGCCCATCATGGCAATCCGCTTCAGAAGTCGACCACCCTGGTTTCATGGCGTTAGTGGAATCACCCACAACGGCATCAATGCCTGTTAATCCAAGTCGTTGAAACACGCCACTGTCAAAGCCGGCTGAGGTAATTGGTTGTGCATCTATTTTCCAGTCTCCCGTGTGTAATACGCGAGCAGCAGGTGTTTCGATAACCACACCAAATGGTTCAGGGAGCGAATGGGTAAACCGTATCCAAGTCACACTAAACGGACCGATTTGAACGGTTTCCCCGTCATTGACTTCGATAATGGAGACCAGTTCAGCAAATGCGGTATAGGCTAATTTTTTGCGCAGAACAGCAGCTGTATAAGGTGTGGTGTAGATTGGTTTTTGCCAGCGCAGCCATAAATCTTCTATAGCGCCAATGTGGTCTTCGTGAGCGTGGGTAATAATGATCGCTTCGAGTTCGTCTTTATTATCTGTAATGAAGCGAGGGTCGGCACAGACGACTTCGTGCTTTAGGCTATTGGGCTTTGCAGGGTTAAGCGGTTCATCAAAGGAGACACCACAGTCAATCATCAACCAGCGACCGGCATGACCGTAAAGGTTCATGTTCATGCCGATCTCACCTGTCCCGCCAAGGGGTAGGAACCACATGTCGACTTCGCTTGGATACAACGTGAGTCTCCTCTAACTTACTGTGTAAGCGTTAGATATGCGAAACTAGTAACGTTGATGCTACTCCTTTTGGATTACTTTTACATCTTCATTCAGAGATTAAATCGTGCTGTGATGTCAATCAAATACAACACTACACTTGCTTAAACCAATCCTCTATCACATTCATCACTAAACGTGTCTTTGCCGGGATACTCTCTTTCACCGGTAGGACTGCATAAACACCGTATTCCACACCGTCCCAATCGGGTAGTAAGCGGACGAGTTCACCGTTTTGTAACTCAGGCTTCACTTCGGGTTCTGGCAACAGTGCAAATCCAACGCCGTCGCACGTCAATTGAACCGTTGTTTGCATATTGTCGACTTGGATACGCGGCGCTGGCAGCGGCAAGTCATAGGTATTTGAAAAATGCGCAATAAAGGTCTCCGCTTGTAAATCCTCAAGACTGCTAACCCTGCGTTTGGCGAGCTCATGAGTGCTTGCGACACAAGGCACCAAATGCCAATTAATTAAATGATGGGAGTACAAGGAGGAGTCGGGTAATGGCCCAATACGAATTGCGAGATCCACGCCTGCAGTCACTAAATCAATCGGTTCATCCGTCATTGATAACTTAAACTGCATGTCTGGAAACTGCTCAGTTAGCTGTCGTAGAGGCTCGCTCAGTAAGCCGCCCCCGAACCCCACAGGTGCCATGATCTTCATCACCCCCGCCGGCGTTTGCGTCAGCTGCTCCATACGCTCTTGATTTTTCGCAGCAATACTCAAAATGTCCAGACATGACTGATAAAACACTTCACCGGCTTCGGTGAGCGTCATAACCCGCGTGTTACGGTGAAATAACGCTAGGCCATTATCCTTTTCAAGCTTCCTAAGTTGTTGACTGACAGCAGAAACGGTCATATGCAGCTCACTCGCGGCTGCACTCATACTCTTTAACTCGACGGTGCGAGTAAACGCCTTCATCGACCGAATCATCTTCGGATTCATAGCTTAAGCACCTCTTAAATATGCTTACAAATAAACGAGATTGCAGAAACGTTTATTATACGTATATTTGCAAATAAAAACTATTCTCATTTTTATATATGGAGAACATTGTGTATCTATCAAACACGCGCGGCTTAAAACTGTCAATCATTGCCTCTGCCATTTGCACCTTCACTTTATCAGCAAATGCTAACCCGCAACAGTCAGATTACCGCGCAAACCATTCTCATAAACGTGAAAAGCCCATGGAGGTTTTAGTTGTCACTGCGTCCGGTGCCGACAAGACTTTACGAGATGCACCTGCGTCAGTCAGTGTCATTTCTGGTAAAGAATTATCACAACGTTTTTACAAAGATCTGACCGATGCACTGACCGATGCGCCTGGGGTTATTGTCACCAATGGTGGTGACCGACAAGACATCAGCGTTCGCGGAATGAGCAGTCAGTACACCTTGATTTTGGTCGATGGACAGCGCCAAACATCACGAGAAACACGACCTAATAGTGACGGTCCGGGCGTTGAAGGCGCGTGGACACCGCCCTTAGCAGCTATTGAACGTATCGAGATAATTCGCGGCCCAATGTCTTCGCTATATGGTTCGGATGCTATTGGCGGTGTCATCAATATTATAACCAAGAAAACACCGCAAGAATGGCGCAGCGAAGTTCGTGTAGACTCCGTTGTACAAGAACGCAGTGACTCCGGTAATAGCTACCAAGTTAACCTTTTTACCTCTGGTTCGCTGATTGAAGACACCCTCGGACTGCAAGTGTATGGCGGATATACACGTCGACTTGAGGACGATATTGTGGATGGATATCGCGGTAAAAAAACCGACCATGCGACCGTGAAACTCGCTTACACACCAACGGTCGACCACGAATGGCTTTTTGAGGCAGGCACTAACTCACAAACCATAGACGCCACACTGGGTAAAACCGTTGCGCCCCTAGCGGCGGGTGAAAGTTGTGGCCGCCGCGGTTGTCCTGAGTCATCCACTACCGAGTATGACAATCAAAGTTACTCCATTGCTCACAACGGTCAATGGGGGCTTGTCGGCGCTCGAAGCTATCTAAAACGAGACGAATACGACAACAATGCGCGTCAGATGTACATAACCAATACCGATTTCCAAACCGTATGGAATGTGCCACTCACCGTTGAGCAGCCAATTACACTCGGCGCCGCATATCTAAAGGAAGAGTTAGAAGATCGCACCAGTAACCAAATTAGCGACCGCACACAAATCGATAGCTCTCAATGGTCAGTATTTGCTGAGTCAACATGGCCTATCGCAAAACACTTCGAGCTCACAACCGGCTTGCGTTACGACGATGATGAGTATTTTGGTGACCAATGGAGTCCCCGGGTCTACGGCGTCTACCACTTATCACGAGCCACCACACTAAAAGGTGGCGTATCCACCGGCTTTCGAGCACCTAACTTACGTCAAACCACAGAGGATTGGGGGCAAGTCAGTCGAGGGGGAGATATTTATGGTAACCCCGACTTGCAAGCCGAAACATCGGTTAACTACGAACTCGGTTTATATACCCACTTTAGTCGAGGAATAAAGAGCTCAGTTACCGTTTTCTATAACGAGTTCGACGATAAAATATCGCGTATTGCATGCCCCGTCACTCAGTGTACCGGCGGTCCCAATCAGTTCGGCTCTATGCCCACAACGTACGTCAACGTGGATGAAGCAGTGACACAAGGTGTTGAAGCCACTTTTGATGCACGATTTAACAAAGCTTGGAAACTGAGCGCGAACTACACCTTTACGGATTCGGAGCAAAAAACCGGTGAATATAAGGGCGAGCCACTCACACAGCTACCCAAGCATTTGGTACAAACGTCGCTCAATTGGAAGCCTTCCGCGGCAATGAATACCTGGTTACGCGTTCATTATCGTGGCGAAGAAAGCCAGCCGACGACGGGACCTTCGAGCGGCTCACTGATTGCCCCTTCATATACGCTGACCGATTTAGGCATCAATTACTTCCTCACACCCGATATAAAGATCGGAGCCGGTATTTATAATCTATTTGATAAGCAAATTGGTGTCGAAGAGTACGGCTATATCGAGGACGGACGCCGTCTGTGGGTTTCTCTTGGCTGGACTTTTTAATCGATGCGAGCACGTCAATTTTGGAATATTAAAAACTGGCATTGGGTCAGTTCCGCGATTTGTTTGGTCGGCATGCTGCTTTTTTCTGTGACAGGTATCACCCTCAACCATCCCACCGTGTTTGAGGGTGATGCTGAGATCACTCAAATCGAGGCTGAAGTTCCACCCACCATTATGGCGGGTTTAAATGCCGAGCGGCCTATTAGTCAGGCGTTTCGCCAGTGGTACCAAAGTACAACAGGTAACCCATTACCTGACACCGTTAACGCACAATGGAGTGAATTTGAAATGTACGTAGCTTTACCACGCGCGGGCTCAGACTGTTGGTTTTCAGTCGATCGCGAGTTACATACCTTTTATCAAGAAACCACAGACCGTGGCTGGATTGCCTATCTCAACGATCTGCACAAAGGCCGCAACACTCACTTTATGTGGTCGCTGTTTATCGATGTTTTCGCACTGGCCGCTATTCTGTTTTCAGTAACCGGCTTGTTACTTTTGAAAAAGTACGCCAAGGGTCGTAAAACTACGTGGCCATTGGTTGCCGCAGGTCTGCTCATACCTGTATTACTTTTGATTCCAAACCATAGCTCCGCCAATGAACTCAAGGTTGAGCTGCCACGCCTCGCAGTCTCTGAATATCATCCACCTTATCTCGCGGTGTGGCTGATGGACAGTGAGCGCAAGAAAGTCGCTGATGTCGCTATCTGGTATGACACTCAACTTGCTGACAAAGAAGGTGAAAAGTGGCTTAAAGATATGCGCTTATGGTGGCGCCGCAGCGGCCGCTTTTTGAGTATGCCCGTCGATGGGGTCTCTGGCGCAACTCGACAACCGGGTTCACATCGAATAGACCTCAAGCCACTGACTCAGGTTATCAGCCAACGGCCTCCCCAATCTTACACCTTGTATATCGAGGCAGCGCGTGAACTCGGTGGACGCGAGGTACTGCAATTTAATTTCCAATGGCCATTAAACAAACCACTGCAACACACCGAGCAAGGCGACAACGAGCTCGGTACTGTAATACTTACTCTGGAGCCTTTAAATGATTAAACGTAAAACCTCACAACTATTACTCATGGGCGTGTTACTAACATCGAGTCTCTCGGTCAACGCCCACCGCTTATGGATAAAACCGAACACCACCACAGTATCCGGTCAGGATGAATGGGTCACCTTTGATGCCGCTATCGCTAACGGTATTTTTAATCCAGATCACTTTGCCATGCCTTTAGACCGCCTCACAGCGTACAACCCAGACGGTCAGCCTATTGCGCTGCAAAATCAGGCGAAGCTGAAATACCGAAGTGTATTTGATCTTCAGCTCACCCAGCCGGGCACCTATGAAGTCAGTATGAATAGCCGCAGTCTGCAAGCCAGCTGGCAAGATGATCAAGGAAAGCGGCAGCGTTGGCCCAGCCGTGGGGAAGCGGGTACGCTCGAAGGGTTTCGCCAGCACGTACCCCAAGATGCAAAAGATTTAAAAGTCTTCGACAGTGCCCGTCGGGTGGAAGTATTTGTTACCGCAGGCGCGCCCAGTCAAAAGGTCATAACACCGACTGGTAACGGACTTGAGCTTAATGGCAAAACCCACCCCAACGATCTCTATACCGGGGAATCGGTATCACTGGGTTTCTTATTCGATGGCGAACCGGCTCAAGATGCGCAGGTGACCCTTGTACGACAAGGCGAAAAATATCGTGACAATAGTGAGCCGATGCGCTTTACCACAAACGCGGAAGGAGTTTTTGAAGTGAGCTTCGATGCTCCCGGCATGTACTTTATCGAAGTTGAATATAAAGACGATCGCGCAAAAGCGCCAGCGATGGTGAGATTAGGTAACTATTCAGCCGTCATTGAAGTACTGCCTCTATAACGTGTTCAGGGCGCGCCAGCGCCCTGATTATTTTACACCCTACGCTAAAAAATTCCTCGCCGAGGCAAATCCAAGCTGAGCTAACTTTGGTATCTTTTAGACGCGTTGTACCCAACCAATAGAGGAACTTTTATGTCGAATAATGCTTACGTCCCACCCAAAGTATGGGAGTGGGAACCCGGTAACGGTGGTAAATTCGCCAACATTAACCGCCCAGTTTCTGGTGCGACTCACGAGCAGCCACTGCCCAAAGGGGAACACGATCTTCAACTCTATTCCCTGGCAACACCCAATGGACAAAAAGTAACTATCCTACTTGAAGAACTCCTTGAGACCGGCGTTAAAGAAGCCGATTACGATGCCTATCTTATTAACATATTAGAGGGAGAGCAGTTCTCGAGCGGATTTGTTGAAGTTAACCCAAACTCAAAAATACCCGCTCTGCTGGATAAAAGTACCGAACCGGGCACACGCGTGTTCGAGTCAGGCTCTATTCTTCTGTATCTTGCTGAAAAATTTGGTCACTTTCTGCCAACCACGCCCGCTGCACGTACTGAATGTCTAAACTGGTTATTCTGGCAAATGGGCAGCGCCCCTTTGCTAGGCGGTGGCTTTGGTCATTTCTATGCTTATGCTGACGAAAAGTTAGAGTACCCAATCAACCGCTTTACGATGGAGATCAAACGCCAATTAGATGTACTCGATAAGCAACTTGCCAATCATGAGTTTATTGCAGGGGACGAGTACAGCATCGCAGATATGGCCATTTTTCCGTGGTACGGTGCGTTGGTTCGCAACGAAGTCTATGAGGCTGCTGAGTTTATTCAAGCGCACACCTATAAAAACGTGCAGCGCTGGGCCGAACAGCTATCACAACGCCCTGCAGTTAAACGCGGCCGTATGGTCAATAAAACCTGGGGTGAGCCAGAAGAACAGCTACATGAGCGCCACAGCGCTGAAGACTTTAAGACTAAAACACAAGATAAAATCGGCTAGAAAAGAAAAAGCCCCGAGTAAAGGCTCGGGGCGAAATATATCCAGGGAGTATAAATCTGTTGTCTGGTGTTCTCCAGAAAACGACTGCAATTATCAATACTTACGGTGACAACTTCGTTTCGGATTCATGACAGTTTGATGAATCTCTCAGTTAGTTTTAATTGTCGCCTTAAACTGATATCGAGCCTTCGTCTTCCTCTTGCTGAACTTCCTTAGGATTTGGGCCATACTTATTCGTACCCGGCTTACCCGCTACACAGGCGATACCCAAAATAATAAAGGGTCCCGCGATAGGAACGAATACCAGTAAATAAAGCCACCCGGTCAGGCCAACGTCGTGCAAGCGCCGAACAGCTACGGACACGTTAGGTAATAAAATAAATACACCATAAAGACCCGTAAATAGACCCACGCCGAACTCTTGGTCCCATAATCCTAACGTGATGTCTAGAATAGCCGCAGCAATATAGAACAACAAATTAAAGAGCGTGAACATCCAAAATTCCGTCCGAGTAGAACGGGACTTGAAATCTAAATAGCGTCGCAACGCTTCTAAATACCACTTCATAAAAAACCTATTATTGTTGAAGTGCTTGCATTATCGGCAGTTCGTTTCCGTTAAGTACAAACTTACCATCTTGCAACGTAAATTTGCTCACATAAGCATCATCTTGCTCAGTGATAAAGCCCTGTTGAATCAAAGCTGAAATAATAAGCGGCGCCTGCTGCTCAGCTAGTTGTTGCATTTTCTCAGGATCTTGTCTTGTCGACGGCAGCTGGTTTTTAAGCTGCATCAATATTTGTTTTTCTGCAAGCCATGTAGCAAGCGGCTTGTCGATCGAAAGATTAGCATCAGAGTTCACATGAGATAGCCAAAATACCTGATTATCGATGGGCTGAGGTAGTTTATCGATGGCGGCCAATTGCATCATCATATCCGCATTCATATCGCCTTGCTCGAACGAAGCTTTGAGCGCATCGATTTTAAGCGAAGGCTCAGCCTCAGAGAATTGCATCAAACGCTTAACGAAGAACTCCTTTTGTTCCTCGAGAAGAACCTCAGGATGGGCAGTCGCATCTTGGTTTGCCGCCAACTTTTGAAACGCCTCAAGCACCTCAATATTTAAATTATCCATGGATATGTCTAGCGCTATATCATTAACACTAATAACCGACGAAGTGAGCGATTCAAGTGTCTGAGCAACAGACATACTTGCATTGACTTCATCTTCCCCGATATCAGATCGAGTGTTCATTTGATAGTTACTTAGTACTAAAGGTTGCTCCATTGTCTTATCTTCAAAATAAAACTGCGCAATGGAAAGCGATGAATCGCCCTCATAAACACTACCTTTTAATAATTTTTCAAGCGGTGTTTCGGCGTTAATATCGAACTTCATGTCTTTAAGATCGACTCGCGCCCCACCCTCGGTAGCGAGTTTAAACTGCTCAAAACCACCGCCATATTCGATATTGTCGCTATCAATAGCGCCACGCCCCTGATAACCGGAAAAATTCACCGCTACACCGTCGCCATTCTCGACAGCTTTAAACTTGGCAATTCGGTCACGGTATTCCCCACCTCCGAACAAACCTAAAGAGCCTGTCATGTGATAAAAGGCATCACCATCGCTCCACTCAAGGTACTCGCGTAACTTGTCGTCCACAAGTTCAAGTTTCCATGAAGCTAAGCCGATTCCTGCATCATATTTTGTCAACAATAAACCATGTTGTGCGGATAGTTGGAATTCGGCGTTTACTTCTTCAGGGAGTTCCATTCCGTCATCAGTCATATTACCGAGTTTTACCGTAACTAAAATCGTCCCTTCCGAACTAAGATAGCCACTCTGAAAGTCGACCAGTTTAGCATCGTACGCTGGCTGAGAATCTAATGCAGCCACTTGCGCCTTAACCTGATTCTCAACAACCGAGCCTGTAAAGTATGGACTCACAGCAAATGCTGCCACAACAGCAGCTGCGCCGCCTAGAAACACTTTTTTGCTCATTTATACACCTTATTTAGATCAGTTTATTTTGTAATTATTTTGTTGCCATTTTGTCACAAGTTGGGCTGCGGCGCATTAAGAAATATCTTAATTTTCGTGATTTTACCCATGACGCAGGCATCAAAAGACGAGATAATGCGCGCTTTGTTTTAGCAATCAGGTCGAAGCGCTATGGAAATCAAAGTTAATTTTTTAGACAATCTCAAACTCGAAGCTAAGTTTGACGATTTCACCGTTATTGCCGATCAGCCTATTCGTTATAAAGGTGACGGCTCTGCGCCTAGCCCATTCGACTATTTTCTCGCATCATCAGCCTTGTGCGCGGCATACTTCATTCGCTTGTACTGCAATGCGCGCGATATTCCGACGGAGAATATTCGTTTATCGCAAAACAATATCGTCGATCCCGAAGACCGCTATAACCAGATCTTTAAAATTCAGGTCGAACTCCCAGAGGATATTTCGGACAAAGACCGCCAAGGTATTCTCAGAGCCGTCGAGCGTTGTACTGTCAAACGTGTGGTGCAAACTGAACCTGATTTTCAGATTGAGGCCGTCGACAACCTCGACGATAGCGCTCAAGCTCTCTTGATGGGGGCGCCAGACGGCGATCATACGACCTTTATTAAAGGCAAAGATTTGCCTCTAGAGCAAACCATCGCCAACATGACTCAAATACTGGCTGACTTGGGCATGAAAATCGAGATCGCTTCTTGGCGCAATATCGTGCCAAACGTGTGGTCTCTGCATGTGCGTGATGCCGCATCGCCGATGTGCTTTACCAACGGCAAAGGCGCGACAAAAGAAGCCGCCTTATGCTCTGCATTAGGTGAGTTCATTGAACGCCTCAACTGTAATTTCTTTTATAACGACCAGTACTTTGGTCAAGAGATTGCGCAAAGCGAGTTTGTCCACTATCCCAACGAACGTTGGTTTGAGCTCACCGGAGACGACAGCCTACCTAGCGGCATTTTAGACGACTATACACGTGCTATTTATGACCCTGAAAACGAGTTAGCTGGCTCCAATTTAATCGACACCAACTCCGGTAATATCGAGCGCGGTATCTGTGCGCTCCCGTTTAAGCGCCATTCGGATGGTGAGACGGTGTACTTCCCTTCTAACTTAATCGAAAACCTGTACTTAAGTAACGGCATGAGCGCCGGTAATACGCTCGACGAAGCGGTTGTTCAATGCCTATCGGAAATATTCGAACGTGCCGTCAAACGCGAAATTATCGAAAATGAAATTGCATTGCCTGACGTACCGGACACCGTTCTTGAGCGCTTTCCCAAACTTGTTGAAGGCATCAAGGGGCTAGAAGAGCAAGGCTATCCCGTATTAATAAAAGACGCCTCGTTAGGCGGTCAATTTCCTGTAGCCTGTGTCACTCTGATGAACCCTCGCACCGGTGGTGTGTTTGCCTCATTTGGCGCGCACCCCAGCTTAGAAATTGCCCTTGAGCGCAGTCTCACCGAGCTTTTACAAGGTCGTAGCTTTGAAGGATTAAACGACTTACCTGCGCCGACTTTTAATCAAATGGCTGTCACCGAACCTAACAACTTCGTTGAACACTTTATCGACTCATCAGGTGTGGTGTCGTGGCGTTTCTTCAGCGCACGTTCGGAATATGAATTCGTCGATTGGGACTTTTCCGGTTCAAATCATGAGGAAGTGAACACCTTGTTTGGGATCCTTTCTGATTTAGGCAAAGAAGCCTATGTCGCCGTTTATGACGAACTGGGCGCACCGGCATGTCGTATTCTCGTGCCAGGTTATTCAGAAGTGTATCCCGTAGAAGATTTGATCTGGGATAACACCAACGTGGCACTGCAATTCCGCGAAGATATTCTAAACCTTCACCGTCTCGGTAACGATGCCCTCGCGGATTTAGTCGAGCGTTTAGAAGAAAGCCAGCTTGATAATTACATGGACATCATCACGCTGATCGGTATTGAGTTTGATGAAAATACTGTGTGGGGTCAGCTCACGATCCTAGAGCTTAAATTGCTTATCTACCTTGCGTTAGGCGAACATGCGCTCGCGCTAGAGCATGTGGAAATGTTCCTACAATACAACGACAACACCGTTGAACGCGTCTTATTCTATCGCGCCGTGGAAGCCCTTCTTGAGGTCGAACTCGACGAAGAACTCAAGCGTAGCGACTTTATTTATAACTTCCGCCGAATGTTCGGCGATAAAACCATGGATGCAGTCGAAGGTTCCGTCGATAGAAACGTGCGTTTTCACGGTCTGACGCCCACCGACATGAATTTAACAGGGCTCGATCGTCACTTGCGTTTGATTGAAAGTTATAAAAAATTGCATGCCGCTCGAGCGCGTGTTGCTGCAATACGTTAACCTCACTCAGTTTGTAGCTTTTGATAGCTGCCCCTGCCTCTCGTTGAAGTGTTGAATTCTGGTGAACCTTTAAAACTAAATGTTTTCGGGCTTAGTCTAACTAAGCCCTGCTCGCTCTTACTTCCAAACGCCTAATACAGTCATCTCTGACACTTACGTCATTCATTATCGTTTGCGCCTTTCGTCACCATGTACAAAATTAACCTGTCAATTTTCACAACAGTCGCGAAGTCATGAAGAATCCATTAAATCAATTTTTTATTACATGTTTTTGTACCGTCTCCTTAAGCGCTTGTGTCAGTACCAGCCCCAGTCTAGGCGGTAGTTCTGGAAACACCATCACGGGAGCTGCCGGTGGAGCGCAAAGTCAGGGCGAAAACAAAGCGTTAGAACGCTGTGAAGCGCCTTTGGGAACACTCTCCATCTACGAGGATACTAACGAAAACTGGTGGTATGACTATCGCCGCATGTACCCCCAATTGGGCACAACCGTGCCGCTCATACGTGTCATGATTCAGCAGTCAAACTGCTTCGTCATTGTTGAGCGAGGTAAAGCAATGCAGGCACTAGAAACCGAACGAACACTCATGGAAAGCGGTGAGTTGCGAGAGCAAAGTAACTTTGGCAAAGGTCAACTGGTAGCAGCCGACTACACAGTCAGCCCTTCGATTCAGTTTTCTGAAAGTGGTACACAAAACGTAGGAGGCTTACTCGGAGGTTGGGCAGGTATTGTTGCAGGCGGGCTATCAAGTAATGAAGCAGCAACCACCCTGTTGTTAGTCGATAACCGTTCTGGTGTACAAGTCTCCGCAGCGACAGGTAATGCGAAGAATTGGGACATCAGTGCCTTTGGTGGACTATTCAGTGGACTCTTTGCCGGTGTTGGTGGCTACACTGACACACCCGAAGGAAAAGTCATTTCAGCCGCATTTATGGACTCATATAACAATATGGTCAAATCACTAAAAAACTATAAAAGTCAGCGTGTAACTGGCGGGCTAGGTCGAGGAGGTGCGCTGGGCGTCAATTAGACGCCCAGCCATTAGCTCACAACAGGCACGCCAAATATGGCTTCTATTCTTCCCTGAAGAGACATCCCATCGACGCGATGTTTAGAAGCCTTATCGAGCAACTTGTTCCAGCGCATGTAATTATCCTTATAGAGCTTTATTGATTGATCCGATGAAGCGCCCGAAGCATTCCAAGCCCTACTGTTTTCTAAAGCCACACCTACCGAAGCCATACTGACGGCAACGGTTCCTTCTAATACATTTTCAGGAATTACAATACCGAGACCAGCAGAGCCAATCGAAAGCATTGCCGGTAAGCAAGAGCGCCCCATATCAAGTAAGTTATCACGCCATGAACCTTGCCGAGCGTTGATTGCTGAAAACGTATCTCCAAACAAGCTACTGTGAATATCTTCGAACTCCTCAGCACTCCATTCATGTACAAATCGCTTACCGCTATTGTGGTCGCGTGCCTGCGCTCGAATCACCGTTTCATCTCTTACTTTAAAGAGTAAATCCAATAGCTGAGTAGGTGTAGTGACCTTCTTCTGCATTAGCAAGGCGTAAGCATAAGGAAAACTTTGTAACGCCTCTGACTCTGTTTGAGAGATGGTCTGTAGTTGATTAATCGTAGAATTCTGTTGTAACTGACGCCCCAAATAGCGCCACAAAAGAGCGCTCTGTTGCGACTTAAGATCTTCGATTGCAGGGGCTGCCACGTAAACCGCGCGATGCTGCGCCGCCAATTCATTAACAAAATTAACGCGAAAGCGATCGATCAAACCAGAGACCAACTTTCCCTCACCCTCTACTTGGGATGCGGCTTGAGAAAATGCCTTATTAAAGTCATCAACGCTCGGTTGGTCAATGGCGGCGACATCAGCGATACTAACCAACAAGCCGGCTACACACTTCGACCCTCGAAAGGCGTTTCGTTCTAACGTTTCCTTTGCCAGACGCTTACGTTCAGTAAAGTTAAGAGCTAACCCCTCAAGCAAACATTGCTTAAAGAGCTCCGCATCATTTTTATCAACTGCCTTTTGTTGCACCCATTTGGACGGACTTTCAAGCCACTCCTTAATCAATAACGAGGATTGAGCAACAGCTTCCTGACAGCAATTGAGCCATTGGTCAGTAACAACTAACGAAGTTTCACGCAGAAGCGAGTGATACAAATTGTTGTGATTTTTTAAAATGGCCTTGTCTTCATCTTGAATTGAGCCATCAAACCACACCTCCGACGACATCGCCAAAGATTCAATCACATTGAGCAGTTGCATGACTTGCTGTCGATTTAACTGCTTTGGACGTGAGTCTGCCCCTAACATCAAACTCATCGATAGATTCAGTTGGCGCGCATTCAACAACGAGCCACCCGTATAGTTCTGAATAGATAACGTCTTCATAATTAACGTTTTTGCTCTTTAAACCCTGTCCAACTAACACTTTATCAATAACTAGTTTGATAGCAAGTTATACCGATTATAAGTCCTGCATTGGCGGTTTTGACGATTTTGATCTCAACTTCCGTTGTAACTACCGCTTGAGATTAGTTTGCTTCAAAAAGGTTTAATACGATTACTGTCTTTTGTCATTAACGTCATCAACCGCGGATGCACAAATAATTTTTCCTTTCCTGAATCAACCTCTTGTAGCACGCCAATATCTGCTAACTGCTTTAAATAGGTTGAAGCCGTCTGGCGTTTTGCAATATCACGCTCAACCAGATTGCTAATACGGCAATAAGGCTGTTCAAAAATAAGCTGAACAAGCTCGTAGCTATATATTTTTGGTAGCTGAGCCTTTACATAATCGGTTGTACTTTCCATGAGCGTTCTAATCGCTGTGATTTTTTCACAGGTCCATGTTGCGGTTTGCTCGACACCTTTTAGCATAAATAACAACCACTCTTCCCAGTTCTGATCTTTAGTGACTTGATTCAAGAGGCGATAATAGTCTTGCTTATTATGAACGATGAAGCGACTCAAATACAAAATAGGCAGTGTTAGAAGACCCGATTCAATAAGGTATAAAACGTTTAAAATACGACCTGTTCTGCCATTCCCGTCATAGAAAGGGTGTATAGCTTCAAATTGATAATGGCTAATCGCCATCTTTATAAGTGGATCCAGATCGTCGTCATTATGAAGGAATCGCTCCCAGTTGGTTAACAAGTCGCGAATCACATCTTCACCGTTTGGCGGCGTATAGATAGTTTCGCCTGTCGTTTGGTTTCCTATAAAAGTCCCCGGTACTTTGCGAATATCCATTTCGGAGTGCTTTAAAGTACTGCATACCTCAATAGCCGTCGCCGTGCATAGCGGCTTTTTCTCAAGTTGTATAAAGCCTTGGTATAGCGCAGTTCGGTAACGTAATGCTTCCTTGGTTGCATGATCAGCACCTTTACCCCCTTGCGCATACTGAAAAAGCTTATCGGTCGTGGTAACAATATTTTCAATTTCTGAACTATCCTTTGCTTCCAGCAAAGGCAGCAAGTTGATTAACATGCTTTGATTGGGAATGAGCTCTCCCGCCTTTTTTAACTCCGCTACAGCAGCACGTGCAGAAATACAGGCCTTCAGCACAGCCCTAGTTTCTATGACATCTAGGTTGGGTGGTAATGTCGGTAATTGGTTATACGGCTGCTCTGCTTGCCAAGTCATGTTTAAATTTCCAGTCTAAATCGACATAAATGAATTATGGTTTCAGTTTATGTCGTTCCAATCGACATATCAATCTAACGTGTCGATATTTTCTTGTTTTTTCGACATAAATTATTTTTAGGTCGAGATCATCGACACACCAAGCCTTATCAACCCAAACAAATGGATAGCTGTCACAGCACAATATTGCTAACGTTGTAAAAAGCAGAGTTGCATGAGCTATTCTAAAAAGTAGCACAGAGGTAGCACCAACCAATTTTGGTTAGTGGTAGTTAACACTGAAAGCCTTTAAATATGGTGGCCCCTCGCAGATTTGAACTGCGGACCAACCGATTATGAGTCGGGTGCTCTAACCACTGAGCTAAGGGGCCATTTTAGAAGTGAGTTGCTTAGAAAGCGGCGCAAATTATACGAACTTTTTGCTAGCTTGTCATCGGTATCTTTAAGATAAATCGAGAGATTTCGCCATTTGATTGAAATTCGACCGACCCTTTTAAGCTGCTGACAAGGTCCTTCACCAAACGTAAGCCATCTCCGTAACGTTCAGGTTTTACATCATCAAACCTAAATAAGTTCTGCTCGACATCTCGGCGTACACTCGGATTTTCGTCGACAACTTCCAAAACTACGTTGTCGTCCTGTTTGCACACACGGATAAATATCTCGCCCGCCTGTGGACCAAATTTTAATGAATGTAAAATAATGATATCGAGCGTAAAGCGAAGCAGTAGCGGGTTCGTTATCACATGCACATCGTCATCACATACCGCTGCAATTGTTTGGCGGTCGTTCGCATGACGTTGTTGATGAAAATCTGCCAATGCTCGTGTCCAACGATTCATCGCTACTTCCGCAACGGGTCCCTGCTTTTTGTGACGAACATCAATTTGTGCCAAAGCTTGGCAAAGATATTCGGCAGCATCGAGTTCTCGCTGCAATTTCTCGAACTGGTGAGTCGACGTATCCGAAACCACCGTTGTAACATCCCGCTGCAGTTGTTCAATACGTCCGCGCAGTTCCTCAGCAAATGCGAGTGCTGCGCGTCCGATAATCGACAATTCATTAATCTGTCCGAGTTTCGCTTCTAACGAGTTAATCGCACGCTCTGCATTGTGTCGTTTTTGCCGTGCCTGATACAACAATAGTAAAAATGGCTGCACATCGTTAATGGCTGATGTGGTGGGCACGGGCGCAGCTTCGTCATGAAGTTGTTCTGTTAGCTTCTCTCGCTCGGTCAGCCAGCCTCTCTCAAAGTTACGGTTACGTACCAGCATCATGGTGCCAATCACAGCAAGTAAGCCGAAAATGCCGAATAGCACACCGACTAAACTTGCAGGGACCAATGACGTCCGCTTCATTAACCAAGCAGCTAAACCCCGGTGAGTGGTGACCGGGCAGGAGACGGTAATCACCGCAGCATCCACTGACTGTCTGACAGACGTAAGTATGTTGGATTCATCGACGGCTTGCCGTGACAAGGCACTGAGCAGTGCCATTTCGGACTGAGGCACGTCGGTTTTAATACTTGACCCTACATAGGTAGGAAAGGCATAGCCAAAGAATTCGCTGGCGACATCCCAATAACCCCCCTCGACTCCCTGAAGTTTACTCGTTTCGCGGTACATAACCTGCTGCAACAAGTCGGGGTTAGTGACCTGATAGTGAGGCTCTGCGTTGGTGGGGTAGAGTTGGGTGATTTCTGTACGCACTTGCTCACAACTCGACGCAAGTCCTTCAGTTGAACGACTGATCAGCTGTGATGGCGAATACCAAAATGTGAGACCAATACCGAAAATAGCGATGGCGATGATTGTCATCGCCATCCAACGGTTCTGGTTACTTATTGAGGAGAGCGAATACACGCGCCACCTTATCTAGAAATTAAACACCTTAGGGTAGTTTATAAAACTCTTTGGCGTTTTGGTAGAACACTTTATCCGCGGCATCAGAGTCATCAAGTGCTTCAACAATGGTGTCAATATCACTCGGCTCAAACCCGCGATTACTACGCGTACCCGGTAAGTCTGTGCCAAACATTAGACAATCAGGGTTCGTCTTATAGAGCGTCTTAATTGCTTCTGTAATATTCACTTCGGTACGCCCAAAGCCGCTTGCTTTGATATTCACACCGCCCTCAGCTAATCGGCGCACTTGAGAAAGGCCTGACTTAGCCATACCCAAGTGGTCCACGCTCAATTTAGGCAACTTCAACAATGTAGGCACCATATCGTCAAGTTCACGACTATCGACATAAATTTCCAAGTGCCACCCTGCTAAATCCCAGATACGACGCCCGAATTCGACAATCCCTTCGATATCTCTATGTACACCACGCTTTAAGTTAACGCGGACACCACGGATACGATGCTCATTAAGTTGCTGAATTTTCTCATCACTGACACTACCCGGTAACTGAGTAACGCCGACATAATTATCCCCCAGGTTTCCAAGCGCTGCTTTCAAATAGCGTTGCTCGAAGCCCTGAAAGGAACCTGAAACAATGACGCCACCTTCGATAGGCATTCCTGTCACAAGGCGGTTGTAATCGTCAATGTAAAAAGGCTTTGGGATGTGACCTTGGTTTTCTATCAACGGAAACGCATCATCATAGATATGAAGATGCGAGTCTATAATCCGTTTTGGCCAATGTTCACGATTAATTCCCATACTGCCTCCTTTCTTAGTAACAGAATCACTCAAGTAGAGCTTGAGCAATTACATACGGTTACTCATCCAAAAACGATTTAAGTTGCTCTGAACGGCTTGGATGACGCAATTTACGCAGTGCTTTTGCTTCAATCTGACGGATACGTTCACGCGTTACATCAAACTGTTTACCCACTTCTTCGAGCGTGTGGTCAGTATTCATATCAATACCAAAACGCATACGCAACACTTTCGCTTCACGAGCAGTCAATCCGCCGAGTACGTCGCGCACAGAGTTACGCAAGCTCTCTGAGGTAGCCGAATCAATCGGTAAATCCAGAGTGTTGTCCTCGATAAAGTCACCTAAATGCGAGTCTTCATCATCACCGATTGGGGTTTCCATCGAGATCGGCTCTTTTGCAATCTTGAGGACCTTACGGATTTTATCTTCCGGCATCGCCATCCGCTCAGCCAATTCTTCTGGCAGCGGCTCACGGCCCATTTCTTGTAGCATTTGACGCGAAATACGATTGAGTTTATTAATGGTCTCAATCATGTGCACCGGAATACGAATTGTACGTGCTTGGTCAGCGATCGAGCGCGTGATCGCCTGACGTATCCACCATGTCGCATACGTCGAGAACTTATAACCACGGCGATATTCAAATTTATCGACCGCTTTCATCAAGCCGATATTACCTTCTTGAATCAAATCAAGGAACTGCAGACCACGATTGGTATATTTCTTAGCGATTGAAATAACCAAACGAAGGTTCGCCTCCACCATTTCTTTCTTGGCTCGGCGCGCTTTTGCCTCACCAATCGACATCCGGCGGTTAATATCCTTAACCTTGGCAATAGTAAGGCCTGTTTCTTTTTCTATTTCATTTAACTTCGTCACACAGCGTTCGATTTCAACGCGTGCTTCTTGTAATGTGGTTGCATAGTCAACGCCCGCAGAAATCTGCTCATCAACCCATGCTAAACTATTTTCGTTACCCGCAAACGCTTTCATGAATGCACGCTTAGGCATACCGGCTTGTTCAACCGCCGCTTTCATGACCAAGCGCTCTTGAACGCGCACACGCTGCATCATGGCACGCATGTCTTGAACAAGACGGTCAAACTGCTTAGGAACTAGGCGGAACTGCTTAAACAGATCGCTAAGCTTGTCAATTTCAACGCGTGCGTCTGGATGCTCACGACCAAACTGAGTTATCGCTTGGCGAGTTGCCTCGTATTGCTCGCGCAGTTCGGTGAATTTCTGACGAGCAAACTCTGGGTCAATGCCGCTATCATTTTCTTCCTCGTCATCATCATCCTCGTCATCGTCGTCCTCATCCTCAAGCTCATCTTCAGAGAGCTCAGAACCAACGTGAGTTGCACTTACGGGCGCTTCATCAACCTCATCAGGATCAATAAAGCCTACAATGATTTCGGTCAGACGTAACTCTTCGGCCTCATAAGAGTCCCATTGCTCTAGCAAGAAATTAATTGCTTCGGGGTACTCAGCAACAGAACACTGAACTTGGTTGATACCGTCTTCAATACGCTTAGCGATATCGATCTCGCCCTCACGCGTTAACAGCTCAACAGTACCCATTTCACGCATGTACATGCGAACAGGGTCGGTGGTACGGCCTATTTCACCATCCACAGTAGCAAGTGCTTGTGCTGCTTCTTCAGCTGCGTCCTCGTCCGCCGCACTTTCGGACATCATCAAATCATCTGCATCAGGCGCACTTTCAAAGACACGGATACCCATGTCATTTATCATGCGAATGATGTCTTCTATTTGATCGGAATCAACGATTTCCTGCGGTAAGTGGTCGTTCACTTCCGCAAACGTAAGAAAACCTTGCTCTTTGCCTTTCGCAATGAGAACTTTTAACTGTGATTGCCGATTCTGCTGCATACAGAGATTCCACCTGTCACTTTCTACGAGAGTACCCAAAATGACCTAAAACTATAGCATAATGGCTAATTTTAAGCTACCAAAACGCTGATTATAGCCTAGTCAGTTACGTGTTCTTAAATGCTTAACCAGCATTAAATATTCTTGCTTTTCCGCTTTATTCAAGGGCGTTTGTTGCCCCTTTTTGAGCAGTTCGTCGGCTCTTTGTTCCACATATTGGTCAATTAAATAAACAAAGATATCCTTAAACTCTTGCTCCATATTGTGTTCATCAAGTCCATGTTGCCACACGGCAAGTTTTTCTAGTGCTTTTTGATACGGCGTATCGCGCCAATGCTCTAGCACCTGGGCTGTCGTCATATCACGCTCATTACACTGTTGATGAAGCGCGATAAATAAATCCATACCTGGCAACTTAAGTTCGCCTAGCTCTGCTTTAACGGGCACCTCTTTCGCCAACTGCGGATACTGCACGATAAGAGCAACGGCACGGCGCAACGGCGTCATTTTTACCGCATCTGGTTTTGCCTTGCGTTGCTGCGGCGTGTCAACATAGCGTTCCAGTTGCGACGTTTCCCTTCTTAAGAGCTGTGCCAGTTTTTGCATTAGCGACTCACGATAAAAGTCACTGGCAATCCGCTCGATACGCGGTTTCGCCTCACTTAATAAAGCTGAGCGTCCAGACTCTGTATTTACATCAACGTCTTCCGACAAATGCTCGAAAAAGTAATCGACAAAGGATTTAGCCTGATTTAAGTAACGCTCAAACCCTTCCTTACCACTACTTTGAACCACCGAGTCAGGATCTTCACCCTCAGGTAGAAATAGGAAGCTTAAGTCGATACCATCTTTTAGCAACGGCAGTGCATTTTCTAACGCCCGCCACGCCGCATCTCTTCCGGCTCGGTCACCGTCATAACAACACACCACTCTATTAGATGTACGGAATAAACGCTGTAATTGTTCAGTAGTCGTTGCAGTCCCGAGAGAAGCGACCGCGTAGTCGATACCGGCTTGCGCTAACGCGACAACATCCATGTAACCCTCAACAATACAAATTTGCTCGGGTCGGCGTAAACGCTGCTGCATATTCCAAAAGCCATATAGCTCTTGGCCCTTATGAAACAAGCGTGTTTCGGGTGAGTTCAAGTATTTAGGACCGTCACTATCAATCACACGTCCACCAAAGCCAACGACACGGCCTCGACGATCGTGGATAGGAAACATCACGCGATCACGAAAGAAATCGAACTTTCGACCCTGGTCATTAACATTGACCAACTTCAAATCGATGAGCTGTTGACGCGCACGTGGCTCAACGCCCATGGTGGTCAACAAACTATCCCAGGCATCGGGGGCATAACCGATTTGAAACCGTTTGACAATGTCACCCGATAAGCCGCGTTGCTTTAAATAAGTAATTACTTTTTCTGAGTTCGCGTGATGCTTGAGCTGATGCTGAAAAAATCGCGTACATTGCGCCATCAATTCAGTGTCATTTTTTAGCTGTGCCTGCTGTTGGTGTTGTTTTTGTAGATCGTGACCCTCTTCACGAGGCACCTGCACACCTAAACTTGAGGCCAACTCTTCGACGGCATCGGGAAAGTTTAGGCCATCAAACTCCATAATGAAATCGATTGCATTACCGTGTGCACCGCACCCAAAACAGTGGTAAAACTGCTTATCGGCACTGACCGTAAACGAAGGCGTTTTTTCATTATGGAATGGACAACAGGCCTGATGGTTTTTCCCTGCTTTTTTTAAAGGTACACGGCTATCCACTACTTCGACGATATCAGCTCGCTCAAGTAGGTCGTGGATGAAGCTTTTCGGAATGAGTCCTGCCATGCCCTCAACTTATCTTTTATCTTCGTCTACAAACACGAAAGCCGCGTCGCTTAGGACACGGCTTCCAACACGTAACTTAACGAATTAAGTCTAAGTGCAAGCTGCGAAAAGTGAATATCGCTGTCTGCTACTCGTGTATCTTAGTACAAACGAGTGCGACGCGCGTTCTCGCGAGCCAATTTCTTGGCGTGACGCTTAACTGCTGCAGCTTTTTTGCGCTTACGTTCTGCTGTAGGTTTTTCATAATGTTCGCGACGACGAACTTCAGACAGAACACCTGCTTTTTCACAAGAGCGCTTAAAGCGACGCAGTGCTACGTCAAACGGCTCGTTTTCTTTCACTTTAACGACTGGCATTAAAACATCACCTCGGAAAAAATTATCTATGTTGTTTAAAAAATAACCGCAAGGGTTTAATTGGTGGTGAATTGTACCGAGTGAAACTAGACTTGTAAAGTGTTATTCGAATATGAATCATTGGATTGATCATTATTGATCAAACGATCGATCGCATTTTGATGACTCACTAAATGGTATAAAACCTCCTCACACTCCGCCACGCTCAATTCGCACTTTATTCCAACGTGCCATACATTCGGTCGGTGCTCTTGAAGTAAACGGAGTCGACCGCTTAACGACCAACGCTGCTGATCGTCCTTACCAATATGCAGTTTTACATCGCGATCACAGAGATCGCTCATCATGCTAGGCAATTGCTGAGTAGTTTCGAAGCCCACACCTCCGCGCCCAATATCAACAATGCTTCCATTAATATAGGGAAAATGGTTCGCAACCTGCAGTTGCGCAGGGTAATCAATACCCACTCGCGGGGACTGGCGTAAAGAACGAGCAATACCTTGCTCCGGATAACTCATAAACAACAGTTTTTCCGGGAAATGAGTCGCGTGTATTAAGCTGACATGCGCTGCGATCATTTCGCCCTCATCTGAAATCAACTTAAGGCGTAAATTCTCGCTTTCCTTAATGGCGGGTAGCACTTTCTCCCAACGTGCTTGGTAACCCAGTCCTAAAATCAGGTACTGAGGGTATTGTTGACCTAACAACGTGACAGAGAAAACAAAAGGTTCACCGGCAAACGTACCACTTAACTCAACCTTTTGATTAAAAGTTGGTACAATTTTATGACTGATCTTATCTAGCATTTTTATAGTTAATTTTTATTGTTATGAGATCAGCATAGCGTAAAGTTGACAATTGTTAAGCTAAACACACATAAATTTTTTATGACGTCAATTAACGCCAAACTACCATAACATACGTCAAGTCAACGTCTCTGATTGCCCGGCTGATAACTCTGTCTGTACACTCAAAACAGGTAAAACCTAATAGATTAAGGATTTTTGATTTGGACGAAGCTTCGACCAATACAAAAAATGGCCTACAATTTCCGTACTCAATTCCCGAGCGTTTTCGTTGTCGTGATTTTTTGGGTAGCGGAGGTAGTGGCGTTGTTTTTAAAGCGTGGGACGAGCTACTCCAACGAATGGTTGCCATCAAGTTCATCAAGAATCCAACTTTTCTTTCTCGGCAACGACTTGTCGCAGAAGCCCGAGCCTTAGCCAAGTTGAACCACCCATCGCTATGCGGTGTTTATGATGTGGGCGAACCTTCTGAAGACCACTCTTCTCTTTATATGGTCATGGAGCTGATTGAGGGTCCCCGAGTGACCGAGCTTGCTGGTCAGCTGAGTATTAACGATGCGGTCAAACTGGTATTGCAGTTGGCTGAGGGGGTCAGCCATATGCACAGCGAGGGCCTTGTTCATAACGACATAAACCCCACTAATGTCATTGTTAAATACGACTCGAGTGACGAATCGATTCCGACACTAATTGACCTTAGTATTGCAGGACGCGCATCATCCAACCGTCACAAAGGCTTTGGTGTCAGCCCGCTATTTTCAGCTCCGGAACAACCCGGAAGTGAACCCAATACTAGCGGGCGTTCAAAAGCAGTAGATATTTATGGGTTGGGTGCGCTGCTGTTTTTCCTAGTCACGGGTCAAGCCCCCTCTGACGAACCCCAGCGCCAGCTCAAACAATACGCTGATCGCTGCCCGACTCGCCTGCGCAATATTATACTTAACTGTTTGCACCGAGATCCAAACGAGCGCACCAGCAGCGCACAACTATTAGCACAACAATTAACTGATTACCGATACCGCCGTTTTCCATGGCTGGTGCCGGCATCAGTCACCTTACTCGTATCCTCACTCGTCGCAACGATCGCGATCAGTATCATGCACTATCATTTCGCTGATAGTGCAACGGCTGAGCGCACCGAAGTGGTCGAAGCAGGTAGTCATATTGAACAGGCGCTTGCCCACAGTCACTACGCTCGAGAACTGATCGAGAGCAATCAACTGGAACGGGCAAAGCAACAGTCGTTACTCGCCTTAAACTACTTTAAGAGCTCTTTTAAAGAGCAACAACATAGCACATCGGTTGCTGCTGAGATGACAGAGTTGCTCGTCGCCATTGCACCTTTGCTCAGTCGTTCGGAAATGAATGCCTTATTACTCGAGACCACGACTTACTTAGAGAGTGAAAAGCCCGAGGAACGCACTGCAAAATATCATTTAGCTCTGGCACGACTCTATCATCAGCTTACGCTATTGCAGCAAGACAAACCGAAACAAGCCGAGCAGTGGGAGCGCGAATCATTGCGAGCCGCGGCGCGCGCTCTCGCAATGAAACCTAATTCGCAGGAGATCAGAAGCTTTTTCACCCAACTGGATGCTCAGTCAAGCGAAGGAACCGATTGACCGCGAGCGGCATAAAATGCATTTACATAATCGTCAAACGTTCCTGCATCAAGCGCATCTCGCATGCCTTGCATCACGCGTTGGTAAAAATGCAGGTTATGAATTGTATTCAGACGCGCACCTAGCATTTCATTAGTACGATCCAAGTGATGTAGATAAGCGCGTGAGTAGTTTTTACAGGTATAGCAATCGCACTGCTCATCGAGTGGTGAGGTGTCATTGCGGTGCACCGCATTACGGATTTTAATGACACCCGTTGACACAAACAGATGACCATTACGTGCGTTACGCGTTGGCATCACACAATCAAACATATCAATACCACGGCGCACTGATTCAACCAGATCCTCCGGCTTACCAACGCCCATCAAATAACGAGGCTTATGTTCAGGCATTTTTGGCGCAGTGTGCTCAAGAATACGCATCATATCTTCTTTAGGCTCGCCAACGGAAAGACCACCGACAGCATAACCATCAAAACCGATATCGGTGAGTCCTTCCAACGAGATATCACGCAGTTCTTCGTACATTCCGCCTTGGATAATACCAAATAATGCAGCATCGTTGCTTTCATGCGCAGCTTTTGAACGTTGAGCCCAACGCAAAGACAGCTCCATTGATTTACGCGCCTCTGCTTGAGTCGCTGGATACGGCGTACACTCATCAAAAATCATGACAATATCAGAACCCAACTCACGCTGAACTTGCATGGATTTTTCCGGCGTTAGCAAAATTTTCTCGCCGTTGATAGGCGAACGGAAAGTCACACCCTCTTCATCGATTTTGCGCAGTTCACCTAGACTAAAGACCTGAAAACCACCGGAATCCGTTAAAATCGGCTTATCCCAGTTCATAAAATCGTGGAGGTCACCGTGTTGCTGAATCACTGACGTACCTGGACGGAGCATTAAGTGGAACGTGTTACCCAAACAAATCTGAGCGCCAGTCGCCTCGACCTCTTCCGGTGTCATACCCTTGATGGTGCCCAGCGTACCTACCGGCATAAATGCAGGCGTCTCAACGGTACCGCGCTCAAACACCATACGCCCTCGACGCGCGCGCCCTTGAGTTTTATCTAGTTCAAATTTCATCATTACTACAGTCTCAATTCTTATCGTAAAATTAGCATCGAATCGCCATAACTAAAAAAGCGATATTTTTCATCAATCGCCTGTTGATAGGCGTTCATAATCAATTCTTTACCGGCAAATGCGGATACCAACATAATCAAGGTGGATTCAGGTAGATGAAAGTTTGTTACCAAGCCATCAATGACCTTAAATTCATAACCGGGATAAATAAAGATATCCGTATCATCAAAAAATGGAGCAATAAGTTCGTCAGTAGCCTGCGCCGCCGACTCAAGTGAACGCACCGACGTGGTTCCTACAGCAATTACACGTTTGCCCGCTTGCTTCACCTTTTTAATTTGCTCGCATACCTTCGTATCGACTTTGGCATATTCGCTATGCATAACGTGTTCTTCAATCGAATCGACACGCACAGGTTGGAACGTTCCGGCTCCAACATGCAAAGTTACATAACCGAATTCGACGCCTTTATCCTTAAGCTGCTGCAAAATGGCGTCATCGAAGT
The DNA here is from genome assembly GCF_057748155.1 of Idiomarina sp. D18. Lineage (NCBI taxonomy): Bacteria > Pseudomonadati > Pseudomonadota > Gammaproteobacteria > Alteromonadales > Idiomarinaceae > Idiomarina > Idiomarina sp. D18. The sequence continues at coordinate 74,943 of NZ_CM173240.1, read as the reverse complement.
GCAGTCCAGCCGTTGGAGCAGCCACTGCACCTGGCTCTCGGTTATAAACGGTTTGATAACGCTCTTTGTCAGATTCTTCGTCCGGACGATCGATATAGGGTGGGAGGGGCATATGGCCATGTGCTTCGAGTAACTCAAGAACGGTCTCCTGATGATTAAACTCAAGCTCAAACAACGCATCATGGCGTGCCAACATCGTTGCTTTTACCGCTCCTTCGAGTAAAAACTCGGCACCTGGCTTAGGTGCGCGATTGGCTCTTACATGCGCTAAAACCCGACTGTCATCTAACATGCGCTCAACAAGCACTTCAACTTTGCCACCCGATGTCTTCTCTCCCAATAAACGGGCAGGGATGACGCGAGTGTCGTTGAATACGAGTAAATCACCCGCTTCCAGTTGATCCACAATATCCGTGAATTGACCGTGTTCAATACGGTTTTGTTGAGCTAAAACTCGCAACATACGACTTGCTGTACGTTGTTGCTGAGGATATCGAGCAATAAGTTCGTCGGGTAAGTCAAAGCTAAAGTCGCTGACTTTTAAACCCTCTGACGCATATGACATGTTCCGTAAAATCCGCTGTTTCTATCAAGTGCGCGAATTTTACTCGAAACAGGGCAGCCTGTCACGGCTGCCGCATAGGAGAATAGAACACAGAGCCGACTAAAATTTATATTTCTGTGCCTGTTCTAGTAAATCAGCAGGCTCACTTTCACATGCATTGATCGCTGATTTTTCAAAAACATAAATATTGTCTAAACGCTTTTTGTCACTAACAGACGCATCACGAATGACCAAACTCACCTGTTCGCTGTCTGGTAGAGACTTCAGTGTAATACCGTAATCACATAAAACGCGAGTGAAAACCTGCTCGATAGCTTCAATACTTTTCTCTTGCGTGAGCAGTCTCTCTTTTTGCACCTTTTCTTGCTTTGCTTTTAGCGTTTTTTTCATTTCGTTCAGCTCGATATCAAGCTGCTTTTGTTGAGCTTTGAGCTCAGCTAAGCGCGCCTCAAGTTCCTCCTTGTGCGTCTTCATCTCAGCTTTTGACGCTTTATCCTGCACATCACGCTGAAACTCAATGTCTCGAAGCTCTCGATTCAAGTCGCGCACTTCCCAAGCAAGTTCTCGCTTTTGTTCAACGAGCTCAAACCACTCATCTGAATATTCGCCACTAAACTGACTTAATACGCGGTGTGCCGTGCGTAGACCTTCTTCAACGACCCGATCCAGCTGGAGATCCTTAGCAAAACCACTCATCTCCGGCATTTCCGGCGGCATAGGTGGTTCTGGTACGTCCGGGGCTACAATACGCCATGGCATGCGTGCTGAACGAACAAAAAACACCACACCCTGGCCTCTAAGATAAGTGAACTCGACATCGTCCAGTCGTGAACTCTCTGTGCCGTCTTGTTGCTTAGCCGCCGTCGTCAAAATATCTTTGAAAATTTCAATTTGATTCTTCAGTCCTTGATGATCAGCTTCTTGTGCAATGCTCGCGGTCGCAGGCAACATCAGTGCACTGGCGATACTGAGCGATAATAACCAACGTTTCATCATTGATTCTCCTCTTTTAATAGAATCGGTTGCTGCGCAACTTGGCGCAATTGCGCGGTATAGAAATTTAAATCCTCACTGCGCGTTTCATTCATGTACTCAACTAATTGACTCATATCGTCTTTTCGCTCGGCACGATTCGTTGCCATTATATAAGTTGCGAGCTGGGCGGTTGACGTTGATAATTGCTCTCTAAAATTAGCTCGCAGCGCCTTTTCCTGCTTAGCTAATGCAATATTCTGTTGCTGTTCAAATACACTGAGCTTTTGCTCCACCACAGCAGCTACGCGTTCATCAAACTGTTCCGTTAGTTGCTGTTTAACCACAAGCACAGACACCATCGCAAGTGCAGCACAGGAGAGCGCAAACGCGGCAAAGCTCCACGGATTCGCCCAGCGGTTTACTCTTGGCTGTGGACCTGTTCCCTGGCGATTCCAATCAGGTACGCGTTCACCTTGGTAGCCGTCGGCTTGCTGTTGCATCCAGCGAATCGACTGCATGCGTTTATGTAATTCGGGTGCATGAGCAGCTAACTGCTCCGCTAGCTCTAGTTCAGCCGACTTTGATAGGTGCCCATCTAGCCATTGCTCGAACTGTAATTCGTAATTCGATTCGTAGTTAGCCATTAATTACCTCCAGCTCACGCTTTAACTTCTCGACTCCGCTATACAGCCGTGACTTAATCGTATTTTCTGACTCTTGCAACTGCGTTGCGATAGCGCGTGTCGTAAGATGTTGAAAAAACTTCAGTTCAACTACCATGCGTTGCGCTAATGGTAGCGCTCTAATCGCTTTGACCAACGCAGCTTCTTGTTGTTGATCACTCAGCTCCGGTTCTGGCTGACCAAAAGTAGACTCGTCTATCAGATCCGTTTGTAGCTCATTGTCTAGCACATCAATGTGCCTACGGCGGTAGAACTCAACGCATCGACGATGAGCAATGGTCATTAACCACGGCTTAAATTTATCATCTTGATTCCAGTCTTTAAGACTTCGAAAAACGCTACTAAAGGTGTCTTGAAGTAAATCAAATGCGTCATCGGGACTCGGCAACATGCGTACGCCGTAGTGATAGACCAGCTTCTCGTATCGCTTTACCAAGTCGACCCACGCGGATTGATTACCTTTGAGCGCTTGACTGACGAGCTTTTTATCGCTTTTTTTAAACACTCGTGCTTCCATTGCTTTTGGTTTAGTAATTAAGTCGATAGTGGCTGGAAAAAAGTTTTAATGAAAGCAAAAAAAAAGCTCGCGGCTAAGCGAGCTTCTTTTCAGGAACACGAGGAGTTAAGCGGCAAAGATGCCTTTTAACATGTAGAAGAACATGATGGACATAATCGCACCGGCGGGTAAAGTCACCACCCAAGAAACCACGATGTTACGTACAACACCTAGGTTCAATGCAGCGATACCACGCGCCATACCTACACCCAACACGGCACCGACGAGGGTTTGGGTCGTCGAAATTGGTAAGCCTGTGCCTGACGCCAGCACGACCGTCGAAGCCGCCGCCAATTCTGCAGCAAAACCGCGACTTGGCGTGAGGTGTGTAATGCCTTTACCGATGGTCGCAATTACACGTTTACCCAGCATCGCAAGACCTGCAACAATACCGAATGCACCAAGTGGCAAGATCCACCATGCAAGCTGTGCTTTGCTCGCAATTTCACCACCACTTGAGACAACACTTACAACCGCTGCAAGAGGTCCAATGGCGTTAGCAACATCGTTTGAACCATGAGCAAATGCCATCGCACAGGCTGTTACAACCATAAGCACCGCAAACACTTTCTCCACATTGGTGTAGTGCATATCTTTATCGGCCGACTCTTTAAACTTCAGGCGTCCAATCGCAACTTTACCAATGAAGAAGACTACGATCGCTATACCAATCGCCCATGCAAAACCTTCAGCCGTACCCATACCGAGTCCAACGTGCTTAAGACCCTTTTTGATGGTTACCAGTGATAGGACAAACCCAGCTAAAGCCATGTAAAAAGGTACATATCGTTTAGCGCGCTTGAGGGGATCCTCTTGGTCAAAAATAAGCTTCTGCGCACTCATAAAGATCAAATACGCAATAAAGCCGGATATCGCGGGTGTAATAACCCAACTACCGACAATTCCTCCAACTTTACCCCAAGAAACAGCGTCAACACTAACGCCAACGGCAGCAAAACCAACGATAGCACCAACGATTGAGTGGGTTGTCGATACTGGCCAGCCAAGAAACGAGGCGATTAGGAGCCAAACACCGGCAGCTAATAGCGCCGAGATCATACCGAAGACAAGGAGCTCGGGCTGGTCGACAAAGTAGGCTGAGTCAATAATACCTTTACGTATCGTTGAGGTCACTTCGCCACCGGCTAGGTAGGCACCTGCGAACTCGAAAATCATCGCGATGAGGATAGCTTGTTTAATCGTAAGCGCTTTAGAACCGACTGAAGTTCCCATTGCGTTTGCAACGTCATTAGCGCCCACACCCCATGCCATGAAAAAACCGAACACGCCGGCCATGACAATCAGAATTAAGCCGTAAGAACTGATAATATCCATTGATAGCTCCCGTTTAGACTCGCGCTAACATCAATTCGAAGCGTGCGCCTACACGTTCAGACAGGTCGGCTAAGTCACCTACCCAATCGAGAATACGATACAAAAACATTGCATCGAGCGGATTCATGTCGTTTTCAACTTGACGGAATTGCTGACGTAATTTGACCTGCAACTCATCAGTATCCGCTTCAATTTCGTCGAGCTCTTTAATGAAATTATCAACTAAAGTACGCTCACGTCCGCGGAAACCAGTTTCCAAAAGGTCATCGAATTCACCAATGGTGTCACGTGCTTTTGCAACCGCATCAATACACCGGTTTAGATAGCTGTTAAAGCCCTCAACCAAATGTGCAGGAATTTGTAATTGGCGCCCTGTGATAAGGCCAGAGATATCTTTCGCTTTGTTAGCGATACGATCTTGCTGAGAAACTAACTCTAGTAGGTCAGTCCGCTCAACGGGCATGAAAAGTCCGCCGGGGAGGTTCAAACGGATATCACGTTTTAGCTTATCCGCCGCTTGTTCAAGCGTTACAATACGTTTACGCTGTTCTTCAGCAGCGTCCCAGTCGCCCTTATAAACCGCTTGAAAGAAGTCTTTCAATGACTCCGCACAACGATGTACTTCATCGATATGTTCAATCATCGGTTTAATAGGTGACTTTGCGAATACACCTAAAAACGAATTTACAGACATAACAGGTCCTTGGATTTTAGCCGATGTTAGCTGGCGCGAATAGTAACTAAATCGCCCCCTAAATAAAACCGCTAACAACCGATATAACCTTGATTTAAGCAGACGTTGAATAGAGAACTATTCAATCGCCCGATTATGCTGAGCAACGATACTGTCTACTCACCTAGTCTCCAAAGTAGACTAATTATCGTTATGTGGAAAATATACTACAAAAATATGACACAAATATGACAAAGCCTCTTCCAGTAAAACTGAAAGAGGCTTTTTTTATATTAATCGGCTGAACGAGTTTAGAACGTATAAACAACAGTTACCGCGGTCTCAGTGTCGAGGTTTTCAATGTCTTCATTCGCAACTTCAGAGTTGTGAGTGCCCGATACCGACACTTTTAACGCCAACGATGAGTTGATATTGGAAGAAATTGATACTTCAGCTCGGCTTTTCGTGTTTTCTTCACCAATTTCAGAGGAAACTAATGCATTAAAACGCGAGTTTTCTGAAATATCCCACGTCATACTGCCCGCTAAACGTAAGATTGCTGAACCTTCAGCTTCTAGTGGGTTTCGATTTTCATCAACCGGCTTCACACGAGAATAACCCGGACCGACTTCATAGTCAGCGTACAGATTTTCGCTGTAGCGATAGCGTGCTCCGTAACCGATAGCTAATGTGCTCTGATACTCATAGCCACTGTATACATCTTCTTCATAGGAGCCGAAGATGAACAATGATGACTTACTGTTTGGCTCAAACTTATAGTTTGATTGCGCCGATAAAAACAAGCGATCTGCTGTCTCGGTTGTTTCACCCGTGTCTTGGTTTTCTTGTTCTGCTGTGTAGTAATCCAAAACACCTTTGTGGCGCCAGTTCCTGATATCCTTTGCGACATTTAGTTTGGCCTTTAAGCTTTCCGTTTCGGTATTACCCGTCGTGAATAACAGACCAAACTCGGCACTTGCTTCCCAAGCCTCTTCCGTTGTCGTATCCATATCCTCGGCATCATCAAACATAAACGTTTGAGCCTGCACACCAAATGGTAGAAGTATACTTGCTACTAATACTGATAAACGCACATTAACCCCACTTTGCATGCGAGCCGGCGCGCCGGCTCGTTCATGAGCATCCGCTCTACTTTACGTTACTTAATGACAGCCTTCAAACTGCCCGCCTCGTACAATTGAAACATTTTTTCCAATGTAATGGGCTTGATTTTGTCTGCTTGACCTTCACAACCAAAAGCTAAGTACCGATCTTCACAGATCTTTTGCATCGCGTCGGTAGCCGCTTGCAAATACTTGCGCGGGTCAAAATTACTTGGATTTTCAGCCAAGTGACGACGCACTGCGCCTGTTGAAGCTAAGCGAAGATCCGTATCAATGTTGACCTTACGAACACCGTTTTTGATACCTTCTTTAATTTGCTCAACCGGCACACCATAGGTTTCTGGTATTTCACCACCAAATTCATTGATGATTTTCAGCCAGTCCTGCGGTACAGAAGATGAACCGTGCATTACAAGGTGCGTATTAGGAATACGACGGTGAATCTCTTTAATACGGTCAATCGATAAGATGTCACCCGTAGGCGGGCGAGTAAACTTATATGCGCCGTGTGACGTTCCACATGCGATGGCTAACGCATCAACATCCGTCGCAGCAACAAAAGCCGCCGCCTCTTCAGGATCCGTCAACAATTGGTCATGTGACAGTTTACCTTCAGCGCCGACACCATCTTCTTCACCAGCTTCTCCTGTTTCAAGCGAACCGAGGCAGCCCAATTCACCTTCGACTGATACCCCACACGCATGCGCCATCTCAACGGTTTGCTTAGTAACACGCACGTTATAATCGTAATCCGCTGGCGTTTTACCGTCGTCAAGCAATGAGCCGTCCATCATGACCGAGCTGAAGCCCAACTGAATTGATCGCTGACACACCGCCGGTGACGTACCGTGGTCTTGGTGGACAACCACTGGAATATGAGGCCACTCTTCAACAGCCGATTCTATTAAGTGACGCAAAAAAGGAGCACCGGCATACTTCCGAGCCCCTGCTGAGGCTTGTACAATGACCGGGCTATTGGTTTTATCAGCTGCCTGCATGATCGCGCGCATTTGTTCTAGGTTGTTTACGTTAAAAGCAGGAACGCCGTATCCATTCTCTGCTGCGTGATCAAGTACTTGTCTTAGTGACACAATGGCCATGTAATTCTCCTTAGTTTTCGGCGTGCATTTATGCGTCTTGTGCGCGCTGTTCTAAAATTTCTACCGCGGGTAACTTTTTGCCTTCTAAAAATTCAAGAAATGCGCCTCCACCCGTTGATATATAACTTATCTTATCAGCGATATTAAACTGATCAATCGCAGCGAGCGTATCCCCGCCGCCAGCAATTGAAAAAGCCTCACTGTTGGCTATTGCATTCGCCATTGATTCGGTGCCTTTACTAAATGCCTCAAATTCAAAGACCCCAACTGGACCGTTCCATACGATAGTACCAGCTGCTTTCAGTTTCTCTGCCAGCATTTCTGATGTTTTAGGCCCAACATCAAATACCATATCTGAATCCTTGATCGATTCAACCGCTTTGGTCTCTGCTACTGTATCGGCGCTGAACGCCTGTCCCGTCACAACATCAACAGGCAACGGAATTTCTGCATTCTTTGCTTTGGCGGCCGCCATCAGACGTTGTGCTTCAGGTACTAACTCTTTCTCGTACAAAGACTTTCCGACATTGTGCCCTTGGGCTGCGATAAAGGTGTTTGCAATACCGCCACCGACGATGAGTTGATCGACAACCGTCGAAAGCGATTCCAACACAGTAAGCTTTGTCGAAACCTTAGAACCGCCAACAATCGCGACCAACGGGCGTTTAGGGTTATCAAGTGCTTTACCGAGCGCATCAAGCTCTGCAGCAAGCAGCGGTCCGGCGCACGCCACAGGCGCATATTTTGCGACGCCATGTGTTGAGGCTTGCGCACGGTGTGCTGTACCGAAGGCATCCATTACAAACACATCACATAAGTTTGCCAATTGCTGAGCTAAAACATCATCGTTCTTTTTCTCGCCCTTGTTGAAACGTACATTTTCAAACACCACCACTTGTCCCTGCGCGACATCGATACCATCAAGGTATTCCTTCGCTAAAGAAACCGGTTGCTCGAGTGCGTCGTTCAAGTAATCTGCTACAGGTGCCATCGAATATTGTTCTTCATACTCGCCCTCTGTCGGACGACCGAGGTGCGACATCACCATCACTTTAGCACCCCTTTCGAGTGCTAATTTAATCGTGGGTAGTGCTGCTCTTAAGCGCGCATCCGAGGTGATCTTTCCATCTTTTACCGGAACATTTAAATCTTCCCGTATCAATACGCGCTTGTTTTGTAAGTCCAAATCAGTCATCGCTATGACAGACATTGAATCCCCTTACTCAGTTGAGTTTTATATAATTATTGCTGTGTCATTAATTCAGTCGTTTCTAACAAACGGTTAGCGAAACCCCATTCGTTGTCGCACCAACATAATAGTTTTACCAATCGACGATGACTCACACGCGTCTGAGTTCCATCAACAATGCAAGAGTGCGGGTCATGGTTAAAATCAATCGACACCAAAGGCTCTTCAGTATAGTCGAGTATTGCTCGTAACCCTTTGGAAGCTGCATTTTTTATCAATCGGTTAACTTGTTCACCATCGACATCGGTTTGTAGCGTGACGCTTAAATCCATCGCTGTCACATTTGTAGTTGGAACACGTACCGCGATCGCCTCAAAGCGACCGTGTAAATGAGGCAATATGCGTTCAATCCCGCGTGCTAGCTTTGTATCGACAGGGATAATTGACCGTCCCGCCGCTCGTGTGCGCCTTAAATCAGGATGATAAGCATCGATGACTTGCTGATCATGCATTGCCGAGTGGATCGTAGTGACCGCACCTGATTCAATGCCAAAAGCGTCGTCGAGTAATTTGATCACCGGTACAATGCAGTTCGTTGTACAAGAGCCATTCGATACGATGCGATGCTCAGGCAATAATACATCTTGGTTGACCCCAAAAATGATAGTCGCATCCATATCAGGCGTACCGGGTTGCGAGAACAACACCCGACTCACACCCGCGTTTAAGTAGCGCTCTCCGTCTGCATGGCTGCCAAACACACCCGTACAGTCAACAACGATATCAACGCCGTAAGCTTGCCATTCAACGCGCTCAATTTCGGTTTCGTGGCTCAACTTAATCGTATCGCCGGCAACGGTAAGATCGTCATCAGACAACGTGACTGGAAATTGAAATCGACCGTGAGACGAATCGTACTTCAACAAGTGCGCCATCGACTCCGATGGCGCGGGCTCGTTCACCAAGACAATACTAAAGCGTTGCTGCCAGCCGCGCTCATAGAACGAGCGTAGAAAACTACGCCCGATCCTGCCGAAACCGTTTATTGCGATTCTCTTCGTCAATTCAAACCTCGTTTAGCTCGCCGCGCGAACAACCGCTTCCACGGTAATATCAAAGTGCTCAAAAAGTGCTTTAGCCGGAGCTGACTCACCAAACGAGTTCATACCAATCACAGTGCCGTCTAAGCCAACGTATTTACGCCAATAATCAGCAATACCGGCTTCAACTGCAACGCGCTTACGCACTGCTGAAGGTAATACGTGCTCGCGGTATTCGGCGTCCTGCTCATCAAATACATCCGTGGATGGCATCGAAACAACACGGACATTCATACCTTTTGCAGCCAATTGCTCATGTGCTGCAACTGCTAAGTCGACCTCAGAACCCGTCGCAATCAAAATACAGTCTGGTGTGCCATCACACTCTTTCAGGATATAACCACCGCGGCTAATGTTATTCAGTTGCTCGGCATCACGTGTTTGCTGCTGCATGCCCTGACGGCTAAACACCAACGCCGTTGGTTTATCGTTGCTTTGCAACGCACTGCGCCACGCAACCGCGGTTTCGACTGCATCACACGGGCGCCAGCAATTGAGGTTAGGTGTTAAGCGCAGATTAGCCAATTGCTCAACAGGCTGGTGAGTCGGTCCGTCTTCGCCTAAACCGATTGAGTCGTGGGTGTAAACAAAAATCGAGGGCTGCTTCATTAAGGCGGCCATACGCACTGCGTTGCGCGCATATTCCATAAACATTAAGAAGGTTGCACCGTAAGGCTTGAAGCCACCATGCAGCGTAATTCCATTCATTATCGCCGACATCGCAAACTCACGCACCCCGTAAAACACATAGTTTCCGCTCGCGTCGTCAGCTGTTACGCCTTTAGCGCCTTGCCATAAGGTTAGATTAGACCCTGCTAAGTCAGCCGAACCACCGAGCAGTTCAGGTAGCTTTGGACCCACCTCATTCAATACATTTAACGACGCTTTGCGTGTTGCGAGGTTTTCAGGGTTCGCTTGCAATTGTTCAATGTAAGCCTGCAACTCGTTTTCAAAATCGCCAGGCAACTCACCCGCTAAGCGACGTTTAAGCTCTGCAGCAAGTTCTGGGTAAGCTTGTTCATAAGCAGTCCAATGCTTATTCCACGAGGCCTCAATCGCATCACCCTTGTCTTTTGCATCCCACGCTTGATACACATCCTGTGGGACTTCGAAGCGATCATACGACCAATTCAATTGCTTGCGAGCGAGTGCAATTTCGTCATCACCTAATGGCGCGCCGTGGCAACTTTCTTGCCCTTGCTTATTAGGCGAACCAAAACCAATAACGGTTTTACAAATAATTAATGTCGGGCGCTGCGTTTCGCTACGTGCGCTTTCAATCGCCTGTTTAATGGCATCGGCATCATGCCCATCAACATCACGGATCACGTGCCAGTTATATGATTCGAAACGTTGTGCAGTATCGTCTGTAAACCAGCCTTCGACTTCACCATCAATCGAGATACCGTTATCGTCGTAAAATGCGATGAGCTTGCCTAAGCCAAGTGTACCTGCCAATGAGCAAGCCTCATGAGAAATGCCTTCCATCAAGCAACCATCGCCCAAAAAGGTATAGGTGAAGTGGTCAACTACATTATGTTCATCACGGTTAAACTGTGCCGCCAGAGTTTTTTCCGCTAACGCCATACCGACAGCATTTGCGATGCCTTGACCTAAAGGTCCTGTCGTTGTCTCGATACCCGGCGTATAACCATACTCTGGATGGCCAGGGGTTTTCGAATGTAACTGACGGAATTGCTTAATGTCGTCAATGCTAAGGTCGTAACCTGTTAAATGAAGCAACGAGTAGATGAGCATCGAGCCATGACCGTTGGACAGCACAAAGCGGTCGCGGTCGGCCCAACTGGGGTTATTTGGGTTGTGCTTTAAATAATCTCGCCATAATACTTCAGCGATATCTGCCATGCCCATTGGCGCCCCAGGGTGACCTGAGTTGGCTTGTTGGACGGCATCCATACTTAGAGCACGGATAGCGTTGGCGAGATGACGACGTTCAGACATGAAAAACCCCCGATTGGTGACACGCAATTAGATGAACCATAGTTGGTGCGCGTATTGTCCACAATTCGGGGGCTTCAAGCAAATTTATGGGCGAAAAATTCAACACCCGTAAATTAGATATCCTGCTTTAATGCATCGGCTTTATCAGTTTTTTCCCATGGAAATTCCTCTCGCCCAAAGTGCCCGTAGGTCGACGTAGCACGATAAATAGGCCGTTCCAGATCAAGCATCTGAATTAAACCGTAAGGACGCAAGTCAAAATGACGGCGTACTAGCGCTATCAATTTCTCTTCACTGTGTTGCGAAGTACCAAAGGTATCAATACTGATTGATGTTGGCTCAGCAACGCCAATTGCATATGACACCTGAATTTCGCAGCGTTCCGCCAGGCCTGCGGCAACGAGGTTTTTCGCCACGTAACGTGCCGCGTATGCGGCGCTGCGGTCAACCTTCGATGGATCTTTGCCCGAGAACGCGCCGCCACCGTGACGCGCCATGCCACCGTAGGTATCCACAATAATTTTGCGCCCCGTCAAACCGCAGTCACCCATCGGGCCGCCAATCACGAATCGACCGGTTGGGTTAATGTGGAACTTAGTATCACGGCTAACCCATTGTTCGGGTAGCACTGGCTTAATGATCTCTTCCATCACGGCTTCACGCAATGTGGCTTGGTCGATATCTTCACGGTGTTGGGTCGAAAGCACTACCGTATCAATTGCCACCGGTTTACCATTCTCGTAAAGAAACGTCAGCTGGCTTTTGGCATCAGGACGTAACCAATCGAGCGTGCCATTTTTACGCATCTCTGACTGACGCTGAACAATGCGGTGCGCATAGGTAATGGGGGCTGGCATTAATACCGAGGTTTCATTAGATGCATAGCCAAACATCAAACCCTGGTCACCCGCGCCTTGCGCTTCAGGCGATTCACGATCTACGCCTTGATTAATATCTTGGCTCTGCTTACCAATCGCGTTTAGTACCGCGCAAGAGTTGGCATCAAAACCCATGTCCGAATGTGTGTAACCGACATCACGGATGGCTTGACGGGTTAAATCTTCAATATCGACCCAAGCTGAAGTGGATATTTCCCCGCCCACTAATACCATGCCAGTTTTGACATAGGTTTCACACGCCACACGGGCGCGGATATCTTTTGCTAAAATTGCATCCAGTACGGCATCAGAAATCTGGTCCGCAATTTTATCAGGATGGCCCTCTGAAACCGATTCAGAAGTAAATAGGTGACGTGACATATGCCTACCATTCCTTTATTTTGATTAAAATAACTAGTACTGACGGCGTAATTTAACCGATCAATAAAAAAATTTCTACTTCTAGACGTCCAAAAGTCTGTTCATAGATAAGGATTCAATTAAGTCGTATGAGAGTTCCACGCATTTTTCATCCCGAGCCACTCATGGTCAACAGCACCGTATCGCTCAGTGATGACGCCTTTCAACACACCATCAAAGTGCTTCGCATGCAAGAAGGTCAGGCGCTTGAGTTGTTTTGTAACGATGAGTTTAATTACCCAGCAGTACTCACTTCAGTCGCCAAGAAAAGCGCGCAAGTTGAAATTATTGGTGCCCAACTCAACAACACCGAGTCTCCTCTATTCGTTCACCTAGGTCAGGTCGTTTCGCGCGGAGACAGGATGGATTTCGCCCTACAGAAATCAGTGGAACTCGGTGTTAATGCCATCACTCCGCTGTTCAGCGAGCGCTGCGGTGTAAAATTAAACGGTGATCGACTTGAGAAGAAACAACAACAATGGCAGAAAATTGTCATTTCTGCTTGTGAGCAATCCGGTCGCAGTCATGTCCCTACCGTGCTTCCCGCGGTGTCAGTGGATGACTTTGTAAAGACACCTTTTGACGGTTTACGCTTAACTCTCGATCCCTATGCGCAGGTACCTCTCAATCAGATTCAAGGCGCTCGCACAGCCCAACGCATCCAATTGATAATTGGTCCTGAAGGAGGCTTCACTGATATTGAGGTAGAGCACGCGCGTAACAACAGCTTTAAACCGATTCGTTTAGGACCACGTATTCTGCGAACAGAAACCGCTGCGATGACTGCTTTAGCAGCCATACAGTATGAATTTGGTGATCTCAACGCCAGCAACGAATAAGGAAGATACCCATGAAGTTAGCCATGATTATGGATCCCATTGCGCAGGTAAAAACGGAAAAAGATACCAGTTTCCGACTGTTGCTCGAAGCACAGGCGCGCGGTTACCAAAGTTATTATATTGAAATGGCCGACCTGCTCATTGACTCAGGTCGACCTTACGCTATGGCACGCAAAGTCACCGTCAAAGATCAAAAAACGGACTTTTATCAGTTGGGCGATGTCGAGAAGCTGCCATTAGGTGAGTTCAATGTCATCATGATGCGCAAAGATCCGCCCTTCGATAGCCAGTTTCTTTATGCGACTCATATTTTTGATTTAGCTGAGGCGGAAGGTGCGCTTGTCGTTAATAATCCGCAAAGCCTGCGAGATTGTAATGAAAAGCTTTATACCAGCTGGTTTCCTGAGTTTATCACCGACAGCCTAGTATCAGCCAATGCTGAGCAGCTTAAGGCGTTTCACAAAAAGCACGGTACCGTCATTCTTAAGCCGCTCGACGGAATGGGTGGCGCGTCGATATTTAAAGTTAACGAAGACGGTGCGAATTTAGGTGTCATCATCGAAACACTGACCGAAAAAGGTCAACGTTATGCTATGGCACAAAAATATCTGCCAGAGATCAAGGACGGCGATAAGCGTATACTGATTATTAATGGCGAACCGGTACCTTACGCATTGGCACGAATTCCGTCTGCAGGAGAAACTCGAGGTAACTTAGCGGCCGGTGGCAGCGGACGACCGCAACCTTTGAGCGAGAGTGACGAACGCATCGCGCGTGCCATCGGCCCCACACTTAAACAAAAAGGTTTATACCTCGTTGGTCTCGATGTCATTGGCGAACGTATTACAGAAATCAATGTGACCAGTCCAACATGCATGCGAGAAATCGAAAACGCCTACGACATCAATATCGCGGCGCAACTCTTCGCAGCTATCGAGCAGGATCTAAAGCAACGCCGTTGAAATTACTGAATAAGCCCCGATATAAGTCGTATCGTGAGTGAGGAGTGCTTTATGGAAAGCTTACAAAACCATTTTTTAATTGCAACACCGAGCATGAATGACCCGCTGTTTCGTCGCAGTGTGACTTATATCTGCGAACACAACGAAGACGGTGCGATGGGGCTGATCATTAATCAACCTGCAGAGCTAACGGTTAACTCGTTGCTCGACAAACTTGAAATTGTTTATCCAGATAGCGCAGATAGCCTTAAAGGTCCAGTCTATCAGGGCGGACCTGTGGGCCAGGAGCGAGGGTTCGTGATTCACCCGCCACAACAAAACTGGCGTAGTAGTCTCAAGTTGAGTGATGAGATTATGGTCACCACTTCGCGTGACATTTTAGAGGCATTGGGTTCCTCCGCGGCGCCGTTACAATTTCTGCTAACGCTTGGATATGCGGGTTGGGAAGCTGGCCAGCTGGAGCAAGAGCTGGCTGAAAATTCGTGGTTAGCCATCCCTGCGGATCCTGAGATATTGTTTAATACACCGACTAATCAACGTTGGGAAAAAGCCACCGAGCAACTCGGTTTTGATATTTGGAAGCTCGGACCCGATGTAGGTCACGCATGACAGTTGTCGGGTTTGATTTTGGCACCAAAAGTATTGGCGTTGCAGTGGGTCAGTCGATAACGGGCACCGCCTCTATTTTAAAAGCACTCAAAGCTCAGGACGGTATTCCAAACTGGAGTGCTGTCGAACAACTGCTCAAAGAGTGGCAGCCTGAACGTGTCGTCGTTGGCCTACCACTTAATATGGATGGCACGGAGCAACCGCTCACGCAACGCGCGAAAAAGTTTGGCAATCGTATTCACGGTCGTTTTAATGTCCCCGTTGTCTTTCAAGACGAACGTTTAACGTCCACCGCCGCTCGAGAATCGCTGTTTGAACGCGATGGCTATCGCGGCTTGGAAAAAGGCAAAGTCGACAGTGCCGCAGCATTGCTCATTGTTGAGGATTATCTTCGTGCATTGTAGTCATGTTGCCAAATCAGGATAATTCGTTATAGTGATGATTAAAAAGTAGAATGCTTGGGAGAAGGCTGTGCTAGGCAACGAAGAACCATTTTCTGTCACAGGTAACACCATTTTATTGCGCAACGAAAATAAAAAGTTGCTACTGGTAACTGGTGACCGTTATAAAAACATTTTAGTTTCGCGCACAGGCGTGGAGATGAGCGACTGGAACGCTGAACGCCGTCCTGGCGTGCGCGTCGTTTCACTTCATGAACTATTCAAACGCGACAAAACGTATTTCTTTATTAGAGCGGGCGGCGTTGAGTATCAAGTCGACTTAAAGTTTGAAGAAAGTCCAATTACCGAAATGAAGTTCTAATGAAAAAGCTATCTGATGAGAGAACATACCTGTCCGCTTGGGGTGCAGTCATTGTTCTCTCAACAGTTCTGCTTGTTAGCAGTGTCCCCAAAGTTTTTGCTCAACAAACAGCTTTCGAGAAAACATCCCGTGACGGCGATATTTTATTTTCCTACCAATGGAATCTTCCCAACGGAAAGCTCACACAGCTTAGTTTCAGTGTTAATCAACGCGACTTCTTAAAGCCGTTTGCAACATTTCGGAGTTACGACCGAAAGCGCGCACTTCGTGAGCTTAATTATCAAGTTAATCAGTATATACAGCGCCAACGTTGGTATGGTGTTGAAGCGACGCTGTCCCCCCGACAAGAGAAATTAACCTTATCAATACGCAAAGCACGAACGGAACCGTTACAACAACGTTACCAACAGCAACTGAGAAAGGTACAACAATTTTTTAATCAGCAATGGCAAGACTATTTATCGGCAAATTACTATCGCAAATTGTCGCTTCCATTGGGGGAAACGGGCATCGTTCCAGATGCAGTTACTATTGCCGAGAAAACTCAATCACTTCTCAGAACGCTGGTTGTCGCTATCGGGAACGAACTTAAAGATAACAGTCGACGCAGCTACACCAACTACGTTGGCCATTTTGTTCAGTCGATTCCTTATGACAGTCTCAGTAGCAAGCTATCAAGTCGTGGAGATGGCTTCACGCCACCTAATTACCTTCTTCTCAACAATCGAGGTGACTGTGACAGTAAAGTCAGCCTCACGCTAGCCTTACTAAAAGAGATTATTCCTGAAGCAAGAATGATCATTGTTTATTTCCCAAAACATGCGATTTTTGGCATTCAAATGGCAAAGCAAGCAAACGATATAACCTTGATGCACAACGGAACTGAATTCGTTCTCATGGATGTCGCAGGGCCCGCCGTTTTACCAGCGGGCCAACTCTCCAGTGATGTGCAGTTTCTTGTCAACACTGGGCAGTATACGGTTATCAAAGGCAACTAAGCTATAGATGCTCCTCTGCATACTCTGCCAGACTACTTCTTACCACACCGTTTAGATTAATGGTCGCACTGCCTGGATAATCTTTAAAACGCTCTACGATAAAGGTGAGTCCTGAGGTGACAGCAGTTAAGTAATAACTATCAATCTGCGCCAAGTTGCCCGACACGACCAGTTTCGTATTCTCACCACAACGGGTAATTATTGTTTTTAGCTGTGATGCGGTTAAGTTTTGTGCTTCATCAAGTATAACCACCGCATTTTGAATACTGCGACCACGCATGAAGTTTAATGACTTGAACTGGATATTCGCTTTCGTCATGATGTAATTGAGACTCGAGTCCATGCTCTCATCATTCTTATGCAATACTTCAAGAGAATCCGTTATAGCTGATAACCAAGGCGCCATTTTCTCCTCTTCTGTCCCCGGTAAAAAGCCAATAGACTCAGCGATCTCTGGCGTGTTTCGGGTAACAATAATTTTCTCGTAGATCCCCTTTTCGACCACCATTTCTAATGCCGCAGCAAGCGCTAATAGCGTCTTACCACTACCCGCCGGCCCCGTCAGAATGACCATGTCCAAGCTTGTGTCAAGCAGTGCGTGCATCGCCATCGCTTGATATATATTCTTAGGGTGAATCCCCCACGCGCTGTAACCCATTAAGCGCTCATGTCCCAAATCCATCAGCGTTACAGAGGTATCGTCAAAAGTGTCCACCCGAGCTGCGAAATGTTCTGTTTCATCGATAAAATATTCGTTATAGAAAATTTGCGGCATGTGTTCGCGCGAAACCGTGTGATAGGCATCTCGCCCCTCTTGCAACGTACTGACATCACCCACTTGTTGCCAAAAGTCCCCTTCAAACTGATAGAAACCTTTCGTCAATAAACGAATATCATCAATTAATTGGTCTGTGCGATAATCCTCAACATGTTTTACGCCCGCACCTTTGGCTTTTAGGCGCATATTGATATCTTTTGTGACCAAAGTGACCGTGCTACCCGCAAACTTAATTTGCAGTTCTAACGCCACTTGAATAATACGATGGTCATTTTCATTGAGCGCCAAAGCAGACGCACTTTGCTTCAACTCGTAGTCAGGGAAAATAGCTAACGTGCCGCTCGCTTGGTGGTCGCCACTTAACTGCGTCAAAGGGACACCTTTAACTATCTGCTCAGGTGTTGCATCCTTTAACACCTCCTCCAATGAACGAATCGCAACACGCGCATCTCGGCTCACGTCCTTATTGCGATCCTTAATATTATCTAACTCTTCTAACACGACCATAGGAATAACGACGTTATGCTCATCGAAGCTGAGAAAAGCGAGAGGATCATGCAATAGAATATTGGTATCTAAAACGAAGTACTTAGTAGCTTGGGAGGTTTGACTAACATTTGCGGTCATAGCGTACACCTTTTGTTATCGTTTGATTAAAGCTTAGACCAAAATTCGTGACACAGGGATGACAGTCGCATTGTTTTTTTCTAATCTCCCCATTACTATTGCCGACCTTTAAAGTTAGCGCATAGGAAGGACGAAGTGAGCGAGTTTAGTTTAGGGCAACGTTGGTTAAGCGAAACTGAAACAGATTTAGGCCTTGGCGTAGTCACTGCCGTGGATGGACGCCAGGTATCGGTGATGTTCCCTAGCACAGGGGAAACACGAATGTACGCTAAATCCGACGCACCTCTCGCTCGATTTGTGCTGAATGAAGGACAAGAAGCAACACATGCTGATCAATGGCGTTTTATCGTCACCGAAGCAAAAGAGCATCAAGGGTTAGCCATCTATTTCGGTGAACGCGAAGACTCAGGCGAAGAGGTGATGGTGCCAGAGTCCCAGTTAGCTCATCAAATTGATACCAATCCAGCATTAACGCGCTTTATTGCAGGGCAAGCCGATCGCCACGATCTGTATCTTCTGCGCATGCAAGGTCAACAACAATTAGCGCGCTGGCAACAAAGCCCTGTCGCGGGTCTCCTAGGCGCACGTGTGAATCTGTTAGCGCACCAGTGTTACGTCGCATCAACCGTGGCGAACCGCTACCACCCTCGAGTTATGCTCGCTGACGAGGTCGGCTTAGGAAAAACCATCGAAGCGGGCATGATTATCAAGCGCCAGCATGTCACGGGGCGTAGCCAACGTATACTAATTGCCGTACCCGATAGCCTCCGTCACCAATGGCTTGTTGAGATGAAGCGCCGATTTGCGCTTGATTTCAGTGTGTTTGATGAAGCCAGAATCCGAGAAGCGCAACTCGATAGTGATAATCCATTTTCTACTGAACAATTAGTGATTATCAACAACAAAATCCTACACGATGAACAGTGGCATGACGCACTCATGGGTGCCGAATTTGACATGTTGGTGGTCGACGAAGCCCATCACCTTAATGACAGTACACCGGGCTATGAACACTTTACTCAGCTAGCGAAAGCCATCCCAGGCTTATTGTTATTAACCGCAACACCTGAGCAAGAAGGTAACGAGGGACACTTTAAGCGTTTGCAGTTACTTGACCCAGACCGCTTTAACGATTTTAGCGCGTTTGAGGAGGAGCAAACTCATTATCGCGAACTGGCAGATAAAGCGACGGAGCTTAAAGGAGAGGAACTCGACGAACTCCTTGATGAACACGGCACAGGCCGGGTTATGTTTAGAAACCGCCGTCAAAATGTCGGTGGATTCCCAGCGCGTCAATTTCACCCGGTTAAACTACCTGAGCCCGAGGATGACATGCGTGAACCTTGGTGGCTGGGCGACCCCCGTGTGACTTGGCTTATTGACCATATAAAAGGTAACCGGGATGACAAAACGTTGCTTATTTGCCACAGCGCGAAAACGGTAAATGAGCTCGCCGAAGCATTGCGTGTGCTTGAAGGGATAAACGCTGCCGTTTTCCACGAAGGGATGTCATTACTTGAACGCGACCGCGCTGCCGAGTTCTTTGCCGACGATGATAATGGCAGCCCGATTTTATTGTGCTCAGAGATAGGTAGCGAGGGGCGGAACTTTCAGTTTGTGCATCAACTCGTATTATTCGACTTACCTGAAAACCCAGACTTACTTGAGCAACGGATAGGACGACTTGACCGTATCGGGCAAACCCATGATATCGCAATCTACCTGCCCTACACCGAAGATTCCGACGAGGGCATTTTACTGCCTTGGTATCACACGATGAATGCATTCGAACAATGTAACCCCGTCGGACGCCGCATGTATGACGACTTTTCTCAGCAGATTAAAAAGGCTTTGCTAAGCTGCCAGCCGCTTCCGAAAGAAGTGCTGCAGCAGAGCGCAGAGTTACATCAGCAACTCATGGCCGAGGTTGAAGCGGGTCGCGATAAACTACAAGAGTTAAATGCATGCCGTCCAGAACAGGCTAAGTCGGTAATCTTGGCTATAGAAGAAAGCAGCGACGTATCAACTCTGGATGAGTTTATGACCACATTCTGGGAGCGCTTTGGTATCGATATCGAAGAACTCGACGAAAACCGAGTGTTCGTTAAACCGAGCGAGCATATGCGCGTCGAGGCTATTCCAGGCCTGCAAGAAGAAGGGATGACGATCACCTTTGACCGCACCACGGCACTTAATTACGAGGATATCGAATTCTTAAGTTGGGACCACCCTCACGTGCAAGAGGCCTTGGATATAGTGACCCAGCAAGACTTCGGTAGCGTCTGCGTTACTAAACTAAATAACAAAGCGCTGCCTGAGGGCGCTTGGTTCATGGAGGTTGACTTTAGTGCACAGATTAACGCCCCCCAAAGCGCGGTAGCTCAGGAGTTCTTCCCGCTTCAGAACCATCGTATATTGCTTGATAGTCAAGGGCGGGAACTGACGAGCAAAGTGCCACGCGATGCATTAACCAAGCAAGCCGACTTTATGGATAAAAAAACCTCACGGCAAATTTTAAAGCAGTTGCGTGATATCACTAAGTCGCACTTAGAAGTAGCGCGTAGCTCCGCTGAAGCTTGGTTAGAGCAACAAAGCGCTGCTATCGGTTCGCGTATCAGTGAAAACTTAGGAAAGGAACTTGAACGTCTGACCAAACTAAAGCAGCGCAATCCTTCCGTACGCGAATCTGAAATTGAAGCTATCAAAATGCGCCAGCAAACCTTATTAGAATCGCTAAAGCAACCGCAGCTTTCGTTGTTTGCCGTGCGTATTTTGGTCAATCATCACTAATGGCACTGCTTCACTATCAACCACCAACCAACCCTTATCTCAAGATAATACATCGAGATAATGCGTTGGTTGTGGTCGATAAGCCCGCAGGACTGCTTAGCGTACCAGGGAAATTACTCGAACATCGAGATTCCGTTTACACTCGCCTCGCTCGCATATTTCCTGATATCAAGTTAGTACACCGGCTAGATATGGCCACATCGGGTGTGATGGTGTTTGCGCTTGGTAAAGCCGCGCAAAGCCACCTAAGTAGACAGTTTCAACAACGAACTCCAAAGAAAACCTACTTGGCAAAAGTGTGGGGAGCATTGCCCGCTGACAATGGCTGTATCGATTTACCACTTAGCTGCGACTGGCCTAATCGACCGAAGCAACAAGTCGACTTTTTCAATGGCAAGCCCAGTCAAACCTTTTACCGAGTGCTAAAACGTCAAGCTCAGGGATGCACTGTCAAACTATCACCCTACACAGGTCGTTCACATCAGCTACGGGTGCACATGTTGGCATTAAACTGTCCTATTTTAGGTGATAAGTTTTATGCACACTCAGCCGCTTTTGAGGCGGCTGAACGACTGCTCCTACATGCATTTGAACTGCGTATTACACACCCTCAGACCGAGCAAACGCTAACCTTCACCAGCCCCTGCCCGTTTTAGCTAAAGTTTAAAGAATTTCAGTCTTATGACGATAACAAAGCATGAATATTATGCGCGTTGCCATCCTGTTGTTTGTCATCTGCTGGTCTGTTATTTCACACGGACAGGATGATCGTGCTCGTTTCGTCCCCCCTGACGAGATAGTCTGGCTCAAAGACGCGACAGAGAAAGACGTACAGTATTTAGCACTGCAACTTGAGCCATTAAGAAGCTTCGAACGAGGGCAATTTGTTGCCTTGCCGGACTGGGGTCTACACCCCTTGCAATCTTCGCTCATTAAATCCAGTTATCATGAAGCGTCGAAGATGGGTTGGCGTAGTTGGGGATTGACACCACCGAGTATGCTTATCCAACCCACCTCGTTAGCGCATCACACCCCTGACTCTGAGTTTACTCAACCCGATGATAACGCACTGGAGCCTTATAGAGCCGCGTTATTTAAGCGCCTTGAAGCACTGAATGAAAAAGTGAGTCAACACCCCGGTTTCGTTGTGTGGCTTGTTGAGGGAATCAGTGGTGCGCTCTGGATTGATTGGATCAATAAAAATCCTTCAGCCGCGCCCGATGCGGTCATCTTGTTGGATGTGTATCTGCCGCAGCCAGCACTTAATCGAGTCCTAGGCACCAAAATCGCTAAGCTCACCTTCCCGGTACTCGATATTAAATCAGCTTCAGCCAACCGATGGGTCGCTAAGCAATGGTCTATGCATGAAACACTTAGCCAAAAATATCAACAATTAAGCTATCGACCGCGTAGCTTATTGACCCGTCCCCCAGAAGCCGCCAACGAACTAAAGAGTGTCATTCAAGGTTGGTTTAAATTCCATGGCTTTTAATAGCTACCGTATGTCACGGTGTTTTTTGATTGCTTCATAGGCTGATTGGATATCCTGGGCGCGTTTTTGTGCTTCTTTCATCACATGCTCCGGCAACCCTTTTGACGCAAGCTTGTCAGGATGATGGCGCGCCATCAGCTTGCGATACGCTTTTTTAATCTCCGCATCTGACTGTTCTGGCTTCACTCCTAATACTTCATATGCATCTTGAAGTTCATTACGCGACGGCTTAGCCTGTTGGCTCCCCGCGTTTCCTTGCGAACGGTGTTGATGAAACCTAAATGCGGCTTTCTGCATCGCAAGCCACTGATCAATCTGAAACCGCCTGAAACCTAGCGCTTTACCAACATTAACAAGGACTTCATGCTCACCTCGATCAAGTACACCGTCATTAAGAGCCAAAGCCATCAACTGTTCCATAAAGATCTGAAATACCTCACGGTTGCCATAAAATGACTCCCTAAACCGCTTCATCGTATCTTCCAGTGGAAAAGTCGCCTGCTTCCCTTCTCGAAACGCCTCTTGCGCCTCTCCTCTCGCTTCAGAATCGAGTCGGAATCGGTCCATCAGTTCCGATGCTTGTGCAATATCTCGCTCGGTCACGCGTCCTTTTGCTTTAGCAAGATGTCCCATCACTGCAAACAGGGTATATAAAAATAATGCATCTTTATCGGCATCACGTTTGCCACTCATAAATTGCCCAAAACCACCACGGCTGGCAAAGTCCTGAGCCATTCCTCGATCAAACCAGTGTCCAATTAATACGCCGATGATAGCTCCAGGCAATCGCAAAAACAGATAGCCCGCTAGCGCACCAATCACCTTTCCCCAAATCATTATGTTTCCTCTACTTCTTGATTTAACTGACTCAAACGCGTTGGCGTTCCCACATCCGTCCAGGCACCTTTTAGTAGACTCCCCGCCACTTTTCTCTGATTAATGGCATCGAGCAGCAAGGGCTTCAATGGCCTATACCCATCGCCGTAACCGGCAAAAAATGCGGGGTCATATAAGCCAATGCCGGCGAACGTAAATCCAGTCTGCTCGGGAGACTGGGCTATTACCCGGCCATCTTGCAAGGCAAAGTCGCCACTTAGATTATGTTCAGGGTTATCGACGAGTAATAGGTGAGCCAAGTCGTTCGTCTCAAGTTGAGTTGGCAAGTCTGTTAAGTCGGATGAGATAAAAATATCGCCATTAATGACCCAAAAAGGCGCTGTTCCCAGCATCGGTAGAGCATTAATGATGCCGCCCGCTGTTTCTAACCCACCGTCAGGTTCGGGAGAATAAATAATCTTCACGCCCCAACGTGAGCCATCGCCAAGCTGAGACTCAATTTGCCCCCCTAACCAAGCATGATTAATCACAATTTGCGAGACCCCGGCCCCCACCAACTTCTCAATGATGTACTCGATCAAAGGTTTGCCCGCAACGGTTAAAAGTGGTTTTGGGGTCAAGTTAGTCAGAGGTTGCATACGCTTTCCGCGACCTGCGGCCAGTATCATCGCTCTCATGAGTTTTCCCATTTGGGTATAATACGTTGGGTCAGCCATTGGTGGTAGTTACTTAATTCCGGATAACGTGCACTGACTTTACTCAGATAGCCTAATGTACGAGGCACGTCTTTCAAGTAACCGGTTTTATCATCACGGTGCGCTAGTCGGGCAAAAATGCCTGCGGCTTTCGTATGCCGCTGAAGTCCCATCCAGTCGAACCAGCGTTGCCACTGTTCTGGCTCAATATCTGCACTTAGTAGCCCATCCTCCTGCAGTTGGCTCCGTAACCGTTGAGATAGCTCATCGACTAACTCATCAGGCCACTCAATGTAACAATCTCTCAGTAGCGAGACCGCGTCATAGGTAATCGGCCCGATAACCGCATCTTGAAAGTCGATAACACCAAGCCCTTTAGGCGTCACCATCAAGTTGCGGGAGTGATAATCTCGGTGCACACCAACCTGTGGCTGAGCAAATGCATTACTCACTATCAGCTCGCAGAATTCAGACCATAGTTCGTCGTCGCGATCATCCCAGTCAAGATCGAGGTGCTGCATCAACAACCAATCTTTAAACAATGCCAGTTCGCGATCTAACAATGCTCGGTCAAAGCGGGGTAAATCGCCTTCCGCTGTTGCCGTCACACCCATAACTCGTGGCAAAATCGAGAGCGCTTGATCATAGTATTGGCGTGCGTTTTGCGCTTGGAGTTTCGACAATAGTACCGTGTGGCCCAAGTCTGTCTGCAACATGTATCCCTGCTTCAAATCAACGTTCAATACCAGCGGCACGGGAATGTTTGCCGCTTGATAAGCGTCCGCTACGAGAAGAAAAGGGCGCATATCTTCTTTATCTGGTGGGCAATCAACAGCAATTAAGCTACGTTGACCATCTGAAGCTCGAAAGTAGCGTCTAAAGCTCGCGTCCCCAGAAACCACTTCCAGTTGCGTTTGAGGATACCCCGTCTGCGCCTCACACCATGCTGCCAGACCAATCTCACGAGAATCTTCCAAAATGCCCCCTCTGTGTGCCATTATTTGGCAAATTTAATCTCTATTTATGCGTACTAAAATAGCAGAATACGCAGATTTGCTTTATTATACCAAGCTTGTCTCTAATCATTAATTAACAACTCAAAACGGATTAGTATCTTGCCATTGCGTTACAAAGTTGCCAAAGCGTCCGCTGTCTTATTTACCTTACTCAGCGCGTCAGTTTCTGCTCAGCAGGAGCTTACTAATGTGTGCTCAGCCCGCTATAATCAGTGGCGTTTCGAAGAACCCGACTTCGACGTTTCTGCACAACTCCCTGGTAGCATATTAGTCCACTCAGATAACTCCAATGTCAGCAACAATGGCGAAGCGTTATTCTCTGGTAACGTGAGTATCCGTCAGGATGGTCAATGGCTTCTCACTGAGTCTGCACGGATCAATCAAGAAAAACAAACCATCGATGCGAATCAAGGCGTTCTGTTTTCTGACGGTTATATTCAAGTCAAAGGTCAATCGTTTAATTATAATGGCGTTTCAGCAACCGCCGAATTACGCGATACTGAATATCGAATGAAAACCACACAAGCGCGTGGCGAAGCCCAGCTACTGCGTTTATCTGAGCAGCACGTCAATCTGTTTTCTTCAAGTTTCACGACCTGTCCAACGACGGATCCGGCTTGGAAACTGACTGCTGATCGAATCGAAATCAGTCAATCAGAAGACTTTGGTGAGGCATGGGGCGCTAAAGTTGAGTTGTTCGATATCCCAGTTATTTATTTACCGTATTTTACGTTTCCAGTTAACGATAGACGTAAAACAGGGTTTCTTTATCCGACCATTGATACTTCATCTGTCAGTGGCCTTGAGGTAGAAGTCCCTTATTACTTTAATATTGCGCCGAATATGGATGCAACGATTGCTCCCGTATACATTAGTAAGCGCGGGACAATGTTAAAATCAGAGTACCGCTTTCTCACCGATAGCTATGGTGGTCAAATCAATCTTGAGTACCTTCAAAGCGACTCACTTCGACTCGATAACGCCGATCGCTATTTATGGCATATTGATCAGCAAGCTCAACTCGGTGAGCACTGGCGCGCCTATGTGGATGCAACGCAAATCAGTGATGACAACTATCTCAATGATTTTGGTAGTGATTTTGCGGGGCGAGCAGACACCCACTTATACCGTGTGGCGCAAGTTGATTATTTAAAGGATAACTTTTTTGCACGCATCCGTGCTGAAGACTACGAACTACTGGGGCAATATCAAAGCCCGTTTAGAACATTGCCACAAATTTCAATGCGTTACGATGAAGGTGCATACACGGGCTTTAACTGGGCGATCGAAAGCGAACTCACCTACTTTCAAAGCCAAGACGATTCAAACGTATACGCGACACGCGCCCACCTTCAACCCAGCTTAAGTTACGCGCTCGAAGCGCCTGCTTACGATGGTGAAGCTGAAATCACTTATTTATATACGCACTATCGTCAACAAGGGACAAGCCCTGAGCTCGACGAGTCCGTGTCGCGCGCGTTGCCAAGAGCTCGCTTAAGAGGTCGCCTGCACCTAGAGCGCTTTTTTGACGGCGACGGCGTTGACGCATACCGCCAAACATTGGTACCACAACTTCAATACCTCTACGTCCCGTACAAAGACCAGTCTAATATCGGCATCTATGATACATCGCTGATGCAAGACGATTATTACGGCCTGTTCCGCGCCCAGCGCTATTCCGGTTTAGACCGCATTGCAGAAGCGAATCAAATAACCTATGGTGCCACAACAAGCATTTTTGATAAGCGCGAGCGTGAACTGTTGCGCTTTGCGTTTGGCCAAATTTATTATTTTGATAAAAGTCGGACCGAGCTATTGCAGCAAAATACATCGCGGACATCCAGCAATACAGAATGGGTTGCCGACTTAACATGGGCGATTACCCCTCATTGGAGTATCAAGAGCGCGTTACAATACGATACGGAACTAAATCAAACACGAAAGAGTCAGACCGCTTTAGAATATCGCTTTGACAATAAAAACTTGCTTCAAGTGAATCATCGTAAAGCAACCAATATTTTAAATAGCGATATTGAACAAGTCGGCGCGCAAGCGGTTTGGGAAATTAATAACCAATGGCAGGTCGCTGCTAACATTTACTATGATTTGGTAAATCGCCGCACCAATGATGCCATTCTTGGGGTGCAGTACAGCAGTTGTTGTTGGGCGCTACGTGTAAGTGCGTACCGTCGAATCAACCTGAATTTAGAGCCTGCTATGGCTGGAGCGGCAAACGCTGGTATGATGCAAAGCACGTTTGCGGCACCCGAATTTGACAACGGTGTTAGCTTACAGTTTATCATCAGCGGCCTTTCAAGCGACGGAAGCAGTCTGATCGAAATGTTAGAGAAAAGCATTTACGGCTACAGACGACCTTTTTACTTAAGTAACTAGTGGTACAAATAATGAAACAGTTAGTTAAATTCAGCACATCAGTCAGTATCGCGTTGATGATGTGCATAACCGCAACGGTGGCGCATGCACAACAAGTGCTGGACCGCGTGGCAGTTATTGTCGACGATGGCGTTATTTTAGAAAGCCAAATTGAGCAGCTTATAAAACAAGTAAAACAATCCGAAAACTTCTCATCGGCTAATGCACCATCAGACAAGGTGCTACGCACGCAAGCGACCGAACGCTTGATCCAGCAGGAGCTTCAGCTGCAGATGGCGGAACGCATGGGTATTGAGGTATCGGAAGCTCAGCTTGACCAAGCCATCTCGAGGATAGCGCAGGATCGCGGCATGAGTGTCGACGAGCTGCGCGAGAATACAATTAACTCTGGGCAAAGCTGGCCGGCATTTCGCGAGCAGATTAAAACTGAGATAATCACGAGCCAAGTTGAGCGAGCCGCTGTTCAGAGACGTGTTTCTGTCACGCCACAAGAAGTAGAGAATTTAGTCAACTTGATTGAGCAAAATGACGCTTCACCTACAGAGTACCGTTTACGCCAAATTTTGATTGGTGTTGACTCTGACGCACCGAATGAAAAGCAGGAAGCGGCCAAACGTCGAGCGCAAGCCGTCATCGATCGCCTCGAGGAAGGTGAAGACTTTTCGCAACTTGCTATTCGTTCATCGTCAGGCTCAAATGCGCTAGACGGCGGTGATCTTGGCTGGATGACTGAGAATTCCATGCCGACATTGTTCGCAGAGGTCGTAAAAGGTAAATCAAAAGGTGAAATTATTGGCCCTATCCGCAGCGGCGTGGGCTTTCATATTTTACAAGTCGCAGATAAGCGAGGCGAGCAAGTCGTCGAAGTACAGGAAGTCAAAGCGCGACATATTCTTATTAAGCAATCAGTGATTTTATCGGATAACAAAGCCAAAGAAATGCTTGCGCAGTTTCGTGAGCAAATCTTAAGTGGTGAAAAAACATTTGCCGAACTGGCGAAAGAGCACTCCGCTGATCCAGGGTCCGCATCACGCGGAGGGGACTTAGGTTGGTCACGTCCAGATCGGTATGCCGAAGAATTCAAACAACGCGTCAGTACGTTGGAAAAAGGTGTGATCAGCGAACCTTTCCGCACGCAATTTGGCTGGCATATTGTAGAGGTAACTGATCGCCGCACGCTCGATGCCACGCAGGAAAGTAAACGCGACAAGGCATACCAAATGCTATTCTCGCGCAAGTATCGAGAAGAAGTGGACACGTGGCGACAAGAAATGCGCGATCGTGCTTATGTTCGCGTCGTAGCCAAGTAAAATGCGACCATTACTCGCTTTTACCCCCGGCGAGCCCGCCGGGGTAGGTCCCGATTTAGCCGTTATGATGGCACAACAGCATTGGCAAGCAGATATTGTTGCCATTGCGGATGCAGGCTTACTCAAACAACGAGCCACGGAACTCAACCTGCCACTTGAACTCATTCCCTATGAGGGCGCCCGCCCTCAGTCGCCAATGCAACCAGGTCAGTTGCTTATAAAACACGTTCCCCTTGCTGAAACCGCAATTGCTGGAGCGCTGAACGTTGCTAACGGTCAATACGTTGTGGAGACCCTATCCATTGCCTCGGATGGTAATTTAAGCGGAGAGTTTGACGCTATCGTTACCGGGCCTGTACACAAAGGTATTATTAACGAAGCAGGTGTCGCTTTCTCTGGTCATACCGAGTTTTTTGCGAATAAAGCAGACTGTCCTGATGTTGTAATGATGCTGGCAACAGAAGGATTACGCGTTGCGTTAGTAACCACTCACATTCCGCTTGCTTACGTATCAAAAGCGATTACACCTGAACGTCTAGAAAAGATTATCACAATCTTGGACGCGGATTTGCGACAAAAATTTGGAGAGGAGCAACCCAACATATTAGTGTGCGGATTGAATCCGCATGCGGGCGAGGGAGGTCATCTCGGGCATGAGGAAGAAGCAATTATTGCGCCCGTAATAAGGTCATTACAAACTAGGGGAATGACGGTGTCTGGCCCTTACCCTGCTGATACAGTCTTTCAGCCCAAGTACTTGGAGTCGGCGTCAGCTGTCGTTGCGAT
Organism: Idiomarina sp. D18; assembly: GCF_057748155.1. NCBI lineage: Bacteria > Pseudomonadati > Pseudomonadota > Gammaproteobacteria > Alteromonadales > Idiomarinaceae > Idiomarina > Idiomarina sp. D18. The sequence continues at coordinate 45,488 of NZ_CM173240.1, read as the reverse complement.
GTACCACGATCAAGGTCTACCTGTGTTAAAATATAAAGGCTTTGGCAAAGCGGTGAATATTACACTCGGATTACCTTATATTCGAACATCAGTCGACCATGGTACGGCATTGGATATGGCAGGCAGTCCAGCGATTAACTCAGGTAGCTGTCAACTCGCCATAAAGACAGCAATTGATATGGTAAATAACTCAAAATTATGAGCAAAACTCACTTAGGTCACCGAGCGCGAAAGCGATTTGGTCAAAACTTTCTAAATGATGAACACATTATCGAATCAATTGTCGATGCGATTCACCCACAGCCGGGTGAAAATTTAGTTGAGATAGGACCAGGCCTAGCAGCATTAACCGAGCCAGTGGCAGAAAGGTGCCAGCAACTTCGCGTTGTAGAGTTAGACAGAGATCTCGCCGACCGTTTAGAGACCCATCCGTTTTTGAGTCAGCATTTGGACGTCATTCGTGGCGATGCCATGAAAATCGACTTTAAAGCGTTCGCCTCTCCTGAGCAAAAACTACGCGTGTTTGGTAATTTACCTTATAATATTTCGACACCTCTAATTTTTCATTTGTTAAAGTTCAGCGATTATGTCGAGGATATGCACTTCATGTTACAAAAAGAAGTGGTTGATCGATTAACAGCTGAGCCTGGCAGTAAAACATATGGTCGTATCAGCGTGAGTGTGCAACAACGCTGCGAGGTTCAAAAAGTATTGGATGTGCCACCTGAAGCATTTACTCCACCGCCTAAAGTTGAATCAGCTGTTGTGCGTTTGCGACCCTACGTGAAGAGCCCAACGCCTGTAAAGGATGTTGAACAATTGCAGTCGTTATGTTTGACAGCTTTTAATCAAAGACGTAAAACAATTAAAAACAACCTTAAAAAGCTCATTGATGATACGCAATTAGAGGCACTAGGCATTAACCCGAGTGCTCGCCCAGAAACACTCACAGTTGCTGACTATTGTAGAATATCGGATTGGCTGACGGATAATCAGAAGTCCTTATGACGGTAAAAACACAAGTCCATATCGAAGTTTCTACGCAATATATTGCGGCTCAATCTAACCCTAATCAGGGTCAATATGTGTTTTCGTATACCATAAAGATTAGTAATAACGCTGCCCAAGACGTGACACTTAAAAGTCGCGAGTGGCGTATTACTGATGCTGAAGGCAAAATCACCCGCGTCGCTGGCGAAGGGGTCATTGGCCAGCAGCCAACGATTGCGCCAGGAAAGTCATTTAGTTATACCAGCGGTACTGTTATTGCGACTCCAGTCGGCATGATGGAGGGTCATTACTTAATGTTTTCTGAGCAAGGTGAACAGTTTAAGGTGCCAATTCCCTCATTTCGTTTAGCCATTCCCAATATTATTCATTAGATCGATGGCGACATATATAGTTGGTGATATCCAAGGCTGTTATTCCGAACTTATGGAGCTACTGAATCAGGTAGGCTTTTCCCATAAATCGGACTCACTGTGGTGCGTTGGTGATATCGTTGCGCGAGGGCCTGACTCAAAAGCTGCGATAGATTTCTTCCTTAATAGCGGCTCTTCTGTACACACGGTACTTGGCAATCATGACCTGAATTTATTAGCTATCCTGTTGGGTGCGCGCGAAGTGAATCCAAAGGACAAATTAGAGGCTGTTATTTCATCGTCTAGACGACTTGATTATATCGACTGGATCCGTCAGCAACCATTACTACATCATTTCAAGCACCACAACACGTTGTTATGCCATGCTGGCGTCTATCCGCTTTGGTCAACTCAGCAGGCGGCTGAGCATGCAAACGAAGTTGAACAGTTACTAACCAGTGATGACATGCCGCGGTTCGTAAACCATATGTTTTCTAATCAACCTAGCAATTGGCGCTCAAGTCTTAGTGGATTTGACCGATACCGATTTATAATCAATGCGTTTACGCGCATGCGTTTTTGTAGCAAAACCGGTGAGCTGGACTTTCACCGAAAAAACCATCCACGAATAGACACGGACGCTCAGTGGAAACCCTGGTTTGAATTGTCCCATAGTAATGACCGCATTGTTTTCGGACACTGGGCGGCACTCATGGGAGAAACTCAAAATACGAAATATATTGGTTTAGACACAGGTTGTGTTTGGGGTCAACACATGACGCTTTTTCATTTAGAGGAAGCGAAATACTTTACACAGCCTGCTCTGTCCCAACTGTAGTTGTAGCGATGCTGAGGACTATCTTATGAAAATGACTGTTGCAATGCGAGTTATTGGTGGCTTCGCACTGATTACTTTGCTTTTGCTTGTGATCAGTTTGAGCTCACTGTTTAACATTAACAGTATAGGCTCATCGGTTGAACGTTTAAATGATAAGGCAGTTCCTGCCCTAGAAAGCGTAGCGGGTCTTAAAGTCGACGTATTGCAGCTCGGCGCTCTGCAAAGTGAAACGTATTACGATGAGTCATTAGATCAGCTCCAAAGCCACACTCAAAGCTTCTCCAGCACAAGACAACAGTTTTCGAATTCGCTTGATCAAACCATGAACTTAATTCGAGGCGAAGGTTATTCGAAGCTCGTTGAGCGACTAGAAACCGATGCCAATAAGTATGTCGACTCGATAGACAATCTATTCGCACAGCAACGCAAATATTTAGAGCTAGAGCAAACGGCAAAAGCTCAGTTAGACGACATCGCATTTAATATTGATGACGCATCAATCATGATGCTTGATACCTCAGACATGTCAGGTGTGCCTGAGGTTAAACAGCTAGCACGCTCCATAGAATCATCTTTATCGTCGTTAGTAACACTGATGTACGATTTAAGTAAAGCAGATGCAATTGATCGCGCAGAAGTAATTCAGAGCGAGATCGGAATCAATATCGATTCACTGCGCCCACGTTTAGACAGCTTGGAGTCTGCGGTAACGAGTGATAACGAAAAATTGGTCAATGACGGACTTACTCTTATTCGCGGTGCTCTGAGCAATTTGCAAGGCGCGGGGTCTTACCCAGATAACATTGTCGCGCGTTTGAAAACACGTGATGTCGAACAACAAACGTTAGCTCAATCGAAACAAGAATTGGATGGGTTGATTGAGTTAGCAAATGAACTACAAGCTGCTGTGCGTAGCATCGCTGACGAAACACGCACTAATGTTGAGTCATCCATCTCGACCTCAAGCTGGATAAATAGCATTTTAACTATTGTATCTATTGCGCTTGCCGTCGTGATATCGTGGGTAACCGTCCGAAGCATCAGCAACCCGCTCGGCAAAGTAAACCACATGCTCAATATTATGGCCGAGGGAAATCTTACTGAGCGTGTTGCATATGATTCGCAAGATGAGTTTGGTACGCTCGCTGAGAATACCAATAAGCTAACCGACAACCTGCGTAAACTGATCGAAGGTATTGCGAATCGAGCAACACAGTTGGCAACGGCAGCGGAAGAGTCCTCAAGCGTCTCGGATCAAACCACACACGCGATTGAAGAACAACGCAGTCAAATCGAGCAAGTTGCAACAGCAACTCAAGAAATGAATAGCACGGCGAGTGAAATGGCAAGTGGCGCCGACCAAGCGTTAGCTGAAATCCAACATTCCGACCAAGAAGCTAAACGAGTACGCGGTATTTCAGAACAGAACCGCGCTACAATTGAACAGCTCGCGAAAGAAATAGAAGGTGCCTCATCGGTCATCAATCAGCTTTCTGAAAACAGTAAAAATATCGGCGGTATTTTGGATGTGATCCGCGGTATTGCTGACCAAACCAACCTATTAGCGCTCAACGCGGCTATTGAAGCAGCGCGTGCGGGTGAGCAAGGACGCGGATTTGCAGTCGTTGCCGACGAGGTGCGCACGTTGGCGAGTCGAACTCAAGAGTCGACTGAAGAAATTCAAAGTATGATCGAATCTCTGCAAACCGACTCTCAACGTGCTGTCGAAGTGATGGAGCGCGGTCGGGCACAGGCGGAGCAAAGTGTACAGCAGACCGACGAGGCCGCTTCAGCACTCAATGCAATCACCGAGTCAGTGCATCAAGCGGCGGATAGCAGCACTCACATTGCCAGTGCAGCGCAAGAGCAAAGCCGTACGGCGCATGATATCAGTGAGCGTCTGGAAGCCATCGTATCCATTGCAGAACAAACCGCGTCGGGTTCGAAACAAACAGCGCAGGCATCCAATGAAGTTGCCAAGTTGGCAGATGAATTACAAGACTCAATTAAGAGCTTCACCGTTTAAATTAGGTGATTATCCAAAAAAGGCTTGCCCAGTGGGCAAGCCTTTTTTTTATCGCCATCGCGAATTAAACAAAGATAATTTTAGCAAATTTGCGCTTGCCGACTTGATATACGCCTGAATCTTCTTTTGTGCACATCAGTTTCGTGTCAGTGATTTTCTCACCATCCCGCTTGACGGCCGACTGTTTAATCATACGCATCGCATCAGACGTTGACGATACCAGCCCCGCCTCCTTCAAGGCGTTGCCAATGGCGATACCATCGTCTCCAACGGTGACCTCAACTTCTTTGATATCATCCGGTATCGCATTTTTCTGGAACCGCTGGATAAAGTCCTGCTCCGCCTTATCTGCTGCTTCTTCATCATGGAAGCGCGCAATGATTTCCTTAGCTAGAAGAACTTTGATATTACGCGGGTTTTCACCATTAGCGACTTGCTGTTTAAAGTCTTCGACTTGTTCCAACGGACGGAAGCTCAATAACTCAAAGTAACGCCACATCAGTTCATCTGATATCGACATGACCTTGCCGAACATCTCATTAGCGGGCTCAGTAATACCAATATAGTTATTCAATGACTTCGACATTTTCTGAACGCCGTCGAGCCCTTCGAGTAAAGGCATCATGATGACCGTTTGAGGGCGCTGTCCTTCTTCTTTCTGAAGCTCGCGTCCCATCAACAAGTTAAAACGCTGATCGGTACCCCCCATTTCAACATCGGCCTTAAGTTCGACAGAATCCCATCCTTGCACAAGAGGATACAAAAACTCATGGATCGCGATAGACTGATTGGCCTGATAGCGCTTCTTGAAATCATCTCGCTCTAACATACGGGCCACAGTCTGGCGCGCTGCTAGTTTGATCATGCCATCGGCGCCGAGATTATTCATCCACTCTGAATTAAAGCGAATTTCTGTTTTCGTCGGATCGAGAATTTTAAAAACTTGCTCTTTGTAAGTTTCCGCGTTTGCCAGAACATCCTCTCGCGTTAACGGTTTACGCGTAACGTTTTTGCCCGTCGGATCACCAATCATCCCGGTGAAGTCACCAATGAGGAAAACCACCTTATGGCCATAATCCTGAAATACACGCAGCTTATTAATTAAGACCGTGTGGCCTAAATGAAGATCCGGTGCGGTCGGATCAAAGCCTGCCTTGATAATCAGAGGTTTACCCTGCTCTAGCTTGTCAGCAAGTTCACTCTCGATAAGGACTTCATCGGCACCGCGTGTAATTTCTGCTATTGCTTCGGCCACCTGAGGGGTCATTGAGCCAATCTCCTACGTCGTGAATAAAGTGTAAAAGTGTTAGTTTACGCCATTTATAGCCCTGTTTTAACCTCTTTAATACTGGTATTCTTGAATTTTTCATATTATCCTCAAGAAAATCGCCTTGAGCGAAGTTTAAACAAATAACGAAGTGCGCAACCAAATGAATGTCCAAGCAGTACATAAAATCAAACAGTTTATCGTTGATTTACCTCGCTCCCATAGAGTGCTAATCAGCTCTGTGAGTGCGCTGTTATTCTTGTTGCTGTTCGTGCCAACCGAACAAGCAACTGCTTCTAAAAATAGCACAAAGCCAGAGCAGCTTTTGCCGGGTCAACGCTATCAGCTTGATCTCGTTTTTGAGCCCGAGCAACAAGTCGATAATCAACAGCCTGAACTTTTCTGGCAAACCTACGTGGTTAAAAGTGGCGATAGTTTAGCTAAGATATTTGATACGCTGGGCTTTTCCGCACAGCAACTTTATCGCGTAACGCATTCGGGTAGCGAGGCGAAAAAATTACGCAATATGCATCCCGGCGATGAGCTCCGCATTGCAACCGATAGCAACGACGAGCTCGTGCAACTGGTTCATCATATTAGCGGTTTGCAAACCTTAATTATCACACGCCAGAACGAAGACTTTGTATCTGAGATCGAAACGCGCGAAGTAGAGACGCGTACGGAGTTTGCTCATGCTGTCATCGATAGCAGCTTCTGGAGCGCTGCGATGAACGCGGGAATGACCGATAACCAGATCATGAGCGTCGCGAATATTTTTGGTTGGGATATCGACTTTGCACTCGATCTCCGTAAAGGAGATGAGTTCAGCGTATTATTCGAGCGCGAATTCGTCGACGGTGAGTTTGTTGGTTATGGCAAAATTCTAGCGGCCGAGTTTGTTAATCAGGGCGAAGTTTTTCAAGCTGTATTGAACGCGGAAAATGGTCGTTATTACACACCGGAAGGTCGTGCGATGCGCAAAACTTTCTTGCGTTCACCGGTCAACTTCACATACGTGAGCTCAAACTTTAATCCGCGTCGACTGCATCCCGTCACGGGTCGAGTACGTCCTCATAATGGGACCGACTATGTAGCGGCGGTTGGGACGCCGGTCATGTCCGCCGGTGACGGTCGCGTAATAAAGGCAAGCTATAACTCACTCAATGGTAACTATGTGTTTATTCAGCATGGTGAGCGTTACGTTACTAAGTATCTTCACTTGAGTCGTAAACATGTCAAAACGGGCGACCGCGTTTCACAGGGGCAGATTATAGGTCGAGTGGGTTCTACAGGTCGTGTGACGGGTGCTCATTTACATTATGAATTCTTAGTTAATGGCGTACACCGTAATCCACGTACCGTGGAGTTGCCAAAAGCTAAATCGCTTTCAGAGTCGGAGCTGCCAGCATTTAGAGCACACGCCCAACAACTCGTTGCGGTACTCAACGACAACAAGCGAATCTATCTGGCAATGCGCTGATGAGCTTGTATATTGGTTTGATGTCCGGCACCAGCATGGACGCTGTTGATGCAGTGCTATGTGACATCAAACCCGATAGAGTTCAATTTATTGATGCACACGCAGTTTCCATTCCAAACGAGCTAAAGCAACGGCTCGAAAACGCCTGTCGTCCTGATCTATCCGTTACCGATTATCAATACCTTGCTCGCGAATACGCAGCGTTATGTGCTGACGCTACGTTGCAACTGATCGAGAAGGCTAAAGTCGAAAAGCAAGCAATTTCAGCCGTTGCCAGCCATGGTCAAACGCTTTGGCATGCTCCTCCAAAGCACAGCGGACAGGTCGGCTATAGCATTCAGCTCAATGATGCCGATTGGTTATCAGTTCAAGTAGGCCTACCGGTTATTTTTGATTTTCGTGCCCGTGATCTCGCACTTGGTGGTCAAGGTGCACCGTTAGTACCGGCTTTTCATCAGTTTATTTTTACAAACACTCATCGAGCCCCTATTGCAATACTGAACCTTGGTGGTATTGCTAATATCAGCTATTTAGATACTCAAAAGGGCATCGCGCTTGGTTTTGATACGGGCCCAGCCAACACCCTGCTCGATCAGTGGATCGAACGTCACCAAGGGAAACGGTTTGATCAGCAAGGTCGATGGGCGCAACAAGGCACATTACAGGTCAAGCTGTTAGAAGCTCTACTCAATGATCCATTCTTTCAAAACTCTCCACCTAAGAGCAGTGGTCGGGAGCATTTCAATTTAGCTTGGTTGGAGCGCTTTATAGATGAGCCATATCGCCCACAAGATGTGCAACGCACGTTACTAGAATTAACCGCTAAAAGTGCTGTGGATAGCTTTCAATGGTTACCCGAGAGTCCTACTCAGCTCATTGTATGCGGTGGCGGTGCGTTTAATTCGTTTTTACTGGAGCGCATCGCTCAGTGCCTACCCGACAAGGTGACATTGGCAGACAGTGCCCAATACGGTGTCGCGCCTCAACACGTTGAGGCAATGGCATTTGCTTGGCTAGGATGGTGTTTTGACAATAACAAACCAGCCAACCTGCCCGCAGTGACGGGGGCCAGTCGGCTGGCTACTTTAGGTAAACGCGTTAACGCATAGTATTACTCAGCGCCGAGCTCTTTAAACGCATCACGCGTTAAATTTTCATTCTCGGTTTCGCCCACCACAATACTATCCTCAATACGCACGCCGCCGTATGGACGAAGTTCATCCACGCGTTGCCAATTGATATCTGAGCTACCTTCGAACTCCTCAAGCAACTGGTCAACAACGTATAAGCCTGGCTCAATCGTGAACACTTGCCCTACTTCCACATCGCGTAACAAGCGTAAGAATGGGTGGCGTTCATTACGTGGGTAACTATCACCTTTATCATTCTTTAAGAAGCCCCCTACATCGTGTACTTGTAGTCCAATGAAGTGACCTAAACCATGCGGCATAAAGGCACTGGTGATACCTTTTTCATACGCTGACGCCGCGTCAATCGTGATAAAGTCGAACTGCTCTAAGATAGCCGCAATTTTATGGTGCATCGACACGTGCAAGTCGTAATAGCTCACCCCCGGCTTGATTTCAGTCAGGAGCTCTTGTTGTGCAGCATCGACGGCGCTAATCAAATCGGCGTAAAAACCTTCTTCTTTCGCGTAAGTGCGTGTGATATCAGCGCAATAGCCCTTATATAATGAACCCGCGTCAATCAGAAACGACCGGCTCACAGCAGGTGCTTCAGTGTCGTACACATCATAGTGCAGAATCGCGGGGTGTTCATTTAACGCGACGATACTATTGTAAGGAACCTGAGACTCGCGGAAGTTCATCGCCGCTAAGTAGTCCGCATGAATTTCGAGCTCACTTTTGCCTGCATAGAAGGCTTCTTTAGCTGCGACATGCGCTTTTGCTGCAAGCTTATTGGCTTCGCGTAAGTTATTTACTTCCCATTCAGTTTTAACCGCTCGATGAAAGTGCAAATGGTCAATCAAGCCCTGTGGGTTACGCGCTTTCACGTTCCAGCTACAGACCGGTTCGGCAAAGTCTTCGCCGATAAATGCTGAGTTTTCAAGCTCACTCCCCAGATCGGCAACCATCGCATCTAAACTATCGATGATTTTTAAATCAACGTGTTGCTGCCAATCTTCTTCTGGGATTTTCGCTTGCGAGTGCCAAAAGTCGCGTGCTTGAAACAAATAAACAATTGGCTTACCGGCACCCTTTCTGTAGAACACAGCACTTTTGGGGCTTTCAAGTACAGGTACCCAATATTTAAACAGAGGGTTTACTTTATATGGTGCGGGGTTGTCATCTAAAAATGCAACGCGCGGTTGACCTGCGTAGACCAACACAGACTCAAACTGATTGTCCTCTAGCGCCTTGTCAAAACGCTGCGTAACCGTTTCTAAATGCTTTGCGTATAAACTCATAATACTCCCTCAAATCGGAATGGATAGGAGTATTCTACCTAAACGCTGAAATGAATTCAGCCTATTGGCTAAATTGAGAAGCTCGAACCGCATCCACAGGTCGTTGTCGCATTTGGATTGTTCACAAAAAAACGCGAACCTTGTAGACCTTCTTCGTAATCGACAACGCCACCCACTAAGTATTGTAAACTCATAGGGTCAACAACGAGCGTAACGCCATCCTTATCGATCTGCATATCACCCGCGTTTATCTGCTCTTCGAAGGTAAAGCCATATTGAAATCCCGAGCAACCGCCCCCCGTGACATACACACGAAGTTTTAGGTTTGGATTCTCTTCTTCGGAAATTAACTTTTTAACTTGGGCCGCCGCATGTTCTGAGAACTCGATCGGCATTGCTTGCTCTACTGCCATAACATCACCTTGGTGAGCGTATTCAATACGCAATTTTCGCTTATATCGGGCGTTAAGGTCAAGATTGCTGGTTACTTTCTAACTCAAGCGAGCGATTCTTGCGTATACTTTGTGTCCAGTAAAACCGACGTTCCAATTGTCCTTGTCCACCCTCAGTGAGCGTCACCCTAACATCGACGTGCTCAGGAAGTACGCCTTCCGGTAAAATAAAGTCACCTTCGAGCAAACTAAAATAGCGCATTGAAAATGCGTGAGGTCGTGGCTCAATATTCGCTAGCTCAAGTAAGTTATAGCGTTTCACCGTTTTTTCACCGGTTCGTGCCTGCAATTCGATGGTGATATTACCTTCGACAAATTGTCGCCGCTGCTCAATCTGTAAGAGAGCGAGAGAGAAATGGAAGTGTCGCTTATTGGCATTTGGTGTTAACGCAAATGACTCAATCACCACCCCACCTTGCTCGAGCTCAGGCGCCATAATCTTCTGATAAAAAGCGACATCTCGTCGTAGCGCATAGTTGTCATTTTGCAGCTCTGTCAGCTCTGCCTGCAGCTCTTCATTTGCTGAGCGCTCAATATCAAGTTCAACACTCAACACATTGGTTTGATATTCTAAACCTTCAATTTGTTGGTAAAGTTGATCAAGACGTTCGCTTTGTTGCGCTACGGTTTTTTCGTCAACGTCAGCCAGCCGCCCACCTAACCAGTAAGAAAAGTAAATACTTACACACAGCAGTGACATGATGCCGAGATAGAAAGCCAGCGGACCTATACGCTGTTTGAGTTTTTTAGGCAGATTTGTAAACTTCATCATTTGTTAACGTCTGTTTATTCTCGGTATTCATGGTATGTTAGTGCGTATTAATGACCCACTCACCTGCAAGCTGCGTGTAGGACAAAAAACATGCAATTTTCCCGGCAAGCGATAATTAAACGAGCGCGTAAACAACTCGCCGCCCCGACAACAACGGTTGCTATCTGTTTATTAGGACTACTCGGTGGCATTGTCGCGGCTCTTTTTATTGTCGTTTTCCGGTTTGCTATTGACCAAAGTGCCTATCTTGTCGGTAATGTGACTCACTGGCAACAGCCTTTACCGACTTTTTCTCGGTTTGCTCTACCTGTTGGTGCCGCGCTGGCTTTGTTCGTTTTATTTAAGCTGTCCAGAGCTAAGCGCGTTCGTCTCGGTATCCCTTACGTAATCCATCGTATGAAACAGCAATATGGCATGCTTCCCTGGCGTAGTACGGTGAATCAATTTTTTGGTGGTATTATTGCATTGGCGGCAGGGTTTAGTGTCGGAAGAGAGGGGCCGGCTGTGCATTTAGGCGCGGCAGCCAGCACTTGGTTAGGTTATCACATTGATACACCCAAAAACGCAGTACGTACACTTGCTGCATGCGGAATCGCAGCGGCAATAGCAGCATCTTTCAATACACCATTGGCGGCAATGGTGTTGGTGATGGAGGTCGTACTGCGTGAATATAAAGTCCATATCTTTATTCCCGTCATGCTAGCAGCCGTTGCAGGGTCTATTATCACTGACCAAATTTTTGGTCCCGCCACCGAGTTAACGTTGTTGAAGGGGCAAGAATTGCCAGAGTCTCAGTTTGGCTTTGTCATACTGCTTGGTATATCGGTTGGTATTATCGGCGTGCTATTTAAAAAGCTCATGCTAGACGTCATGAACACGGTAAAAGACACCGCAATGCTTACGCGGTTGCTATTCGCAGGACTCATTACCGCTTTTCTCGCTGTCATAATCCCAACCAGTCTTGGCCCGGGTCTATCGACGATTCAACAAGTCGTTCAGTTCCAAGATCAACAAGCCGTACTCTTAACACTGCTACTTGCTAAGCTCGTCGCGAGCGCTATTGCCTTGGGCATGGGAACACCCGGTGGCTTAATCGGTGCTGCCTTTGGCGTGGGTGCAGCGGTCGCCGCGTTATTCGTCAACATCCTCGTGCAATATCAGTTAATTGGCGCGGAGCACTTAGACTCCTATATATTATTAGGCATGGCTGGAATACTGGCTGCGTGTATTCACGCGCCTATGGCCGCTCTACTCGCCATTGTAGAGCTCTCAGGCAGTGTCGAAATCATTGTACCCGCAATGCTGGTTATCGTTCCTGCCTATTTGATTTCGTCCCAACTGTTTAGGTCAAAGTCTGTCTTTATCGCACAGCTCGAATTACAAGACCTGCCCTATCAAATTCCGCCTGTCGCCGTCGCGTTGCAAAAGACAGGAGTTGAACATGTCATGGAGACACAATTTAAATTGTTGCTGGAGCCGACCCAAAACGAGCTCTTAGATGTATTAGAAAAAGCGAGTAACCAAACCGTTATTGTCATGAATGTCGACGACAACAACCTTCCGCAGTATCGGATTGTTACTTACGATATAGGCGCTGGCGACAGTCCTTCACTTAATTACATGCCCATTAAGGGCCTCAAGGTCACTTCGACCTTGTCTGAAGTGTGGGATGAACTGAGTGGTCAGCGTCGAGGCGCTGTCTACATTTTTGATCAAGACAATGGCGAACCCTGCGGTATTGTGACCTGGGAAATCGTACGTCGCGCACTACAACGAGAACTTGCCTAAGAGGAGCTGTACCCACGATGTCCACTTTGCTTTGGATTAAAGCCTTGCATGTCATATTTATGGTGGCATGGTTTGCCGGGATATTTTATCTACCCCGTTTGTTTGTCTATCACGCCATGTCCAATCAACCAGCCGTTGATGAACAATTTAAAATAATGGAACGAAAATTACTCTATTTTGTAACACCGTTTGCCGTTCTAACCTTAATTTTTGGTGTAACTTTAATGGCTATGTACGGTAGTGCTTGGATTGCAGCTTCTGGCTGGCTGCACGTAAAGCTGGTCCTGGTCGCTTTACTGTATGGGTATCACGGGTACTGCTTTAAATTACTAAGTGACTTTAAAAACAACCGTAATAAGCGCAGCCATCGTTTTTATCGCGTTTTTAATGAATTCCCCGTGTTATTGTTATTTGCCATTGTCATTTTAGCGATAGTGAAGCCGTTCTGATTTTTTTGCAGACAATATCTGATATACTGAGCGTCCAGTGACATCCGCTGGCAAAGGGCTTTATACGTTATGAATTTCACCGGCTCCAACATCCTCTCGGTCAACCAATTTGATCGCGACAGTGTCGAATACATTTTCTCCGTTGCGGATAAAATGCAACCCTACGCGCGACGTCAAAAGCGCACAAAAGTGCTCGAAGGTGCCATTCTCGGGAACTTGTTTTTTGAGCCCTCCACCCGCACACGGGTCAGCTTTGGCACTGCTTTCAACCTACTCGGTGGTGAGGTGCGCGAAACAACCGGCATGGAAAGTTCTGCGATTGCTAAAGGTGAATCACTTTATGACACGGCTCGTGTGTTGAGTAGCTACAGCGATGTTATCGCAATGCGACACCCGAAATCGGGTTCAGTCGCTGAGTTTTCTGAAGGTAGCCGCGTTCCAGTGATTAATGGAGGCGATGGTGCCAATGAGCACCCAACACAAGCCTTACTCGATTTGTATACCATTGAAAAAGAACTCGCCTACCACGGCCAGACTATTGATAACATGCATATTTGCATGATCGGCGACCTCAAGTATGGACGCACCGTACACTCGTTATCGAAGTTGCTGACCATGTATAAAAATGTTCGCTTTACTTTAATTTCGCCGCGCGAACTATCAATGCCGAGCTCAGTGCTCGATGCACTCGATGCCGCGGGTCATGCCTTCCATATTACAGAAACGATGGAGGGTATCGTCGATGCGGATATCGTCTACCAAACGCGCATCCAGCAAGAACGTTTTGCATCTCCTCAAGATGCTGACCAATACCGCGGACGTTTTCGGTTAAACCAAGATATCTACACCAAGCATTACAAACCTAATACCGTCATCATGCACCCGTTACCGCGTGATTCGCGCTCAGAAGCAAACGAATTAGATAACGATCTGAACCAAAATCCGAATTTAGCGATATTCAGACAAGCCGATAATGGCGTCTTAATTCGGATGGCACTGTTCGCGCTCACCTTGGGTGTTGTCGATCAGGTCGACCAATATGAGTGCCCGGTAAACTGGTACAGCGATAAGCGTTAAATCTGTCAAACAAGTTTAAGGAACTGTTCATGAGTCGTTCAGAACAATTATTTACGCAAGCACAAATTAGTATTCCAGGCGGCGTAAATTCGCCGGTACGTGCATTTAACGGTGTGGGCGGCAGCCCTATTTTTATTGAGCGCGCCGATGGTGCATACATGTTTGATGCCGATGGTCAGCGCTACATTGATTACGTCGGTTCTTGGGGTCCGATGATCCTAGGTCATAATAATCAAGTCGTTTTAGACGCCACCATCACAGCAGCGCAGCGGGGTTTAAGCTTTGGTACACCGACCGAAGTCGAAATCACCATGGCAGAGAAGATCCGTGAGTTGGTACCTTCTATTGAAAAAGTACGCATGGTGAACTCTGGCACCGAGGCGACCATGACAGCGATTCGTTTAGCGCGTGGCTATACAGGTCGCGATAAGATCCTTAAGTTTGAGGGTAACTATCACGGTCACGCCGACGCACTCTTGGTTAAGGCTGGCTCCGGTGCTCTGACCCTTGGCGTACCCAATTCACCGGGTATCCCAGAAGATTTTGCAAAGCACACGCTGACAGTTGAGTACAACAATATTGACTCTGTTAAAGATATTTTTGCTCAGTATGGCGACCAAATCGCCTGTATCATTGTTGAACCCGTTGCTGGCAACATGAACTGTATTCCTCCCGTACCTGGCTTCCTAGAAGGCTTACGCACGATTTGTGACGACTACAGCTCAGTACTTATTTTTGATGAAGTCATGAGTGGCTTCCGTGCGGCCCCGGGTGGCGCACAAGAGCGTTACAACGTAACGCCCGATCTAACCACCTTGGGTAAAGTCATTGGTGGTGGTATGCCTGTGGGTGCCTTCGGGGGTAAAAAGGAAGTCATGGACCATATCGCGCCAACGGGTCCGGTCTACCAAGCAGGTACCTTATCCGGCAACCCAGTAGCCATGTCAGCAGGACTTGCCGCACTGTCTCAATTAAGTCAGGAAGGACTTTACGAGCAGTTATACGCGCGTGTCGACCAATTACTCGACGGCATGCAACAACTCGCGGACGAGGCGGGTATCCCGTTTACCACTAATCGCGCCGGTTCGATGTTTGGTTTCTTCTTCACTAAAGAGAAACAAGTGACTTCATATAAACAAGCTACCGAGTGCAATATGGATCACTTTAAAGCGTTTTATCACAGCATGCTCAAGCAAGGTGTCTATTTAGCACCTTCTGCCTTCGAAGGTGGATTTATGTCTGCTGCTCACTCCGAACAAGACATTGAAGACACTTTGGCGGCTGCTAAGATCGCGTTTAGCGAACTCTCAGCTTAACCACCAAATAGACGCTCAAGCCAGCTTTTCTCTTCCACTTGGGCGTCACAATTCATATTTTCAGCAAGCGGTTTAGGTATAGCAGGTAAAACAATCGCTTGCTGACAATTATCCGGAATCCTCGTGCCTTGTTTTTGGTGAAAGCTCTGGAACGTCAATCCTTCGACAGGAACGAGCGATAGCGGCTCTGGCTTAACTTGCTGATAAAAGCGTGACACCATTGGTAAGGCGCCCGAACTGCCGCTTAACCAAGTGGTTTTGTTATCATCTGTACCGAGCCAAGCAGTCACCACATAGCGTCCATCGATAGACACAAACCAGCTGTCTTTGTAGTCATTTGTAGTCCCTGTTTTGCCAGCCATCGGTGTCCCCGGAAACGCCTCGCCTAACGCATGTGCCGTCCCTTTACTGACTACCCCTGCCATCGCATAGCGAGTTAAGTACGCGACTTTAGAACTTAATACACGCTTTTTAACCTCTTTTGCATTCTCGTACACCGGTAGCCCGTCGTGCGTAGTAATCGCATTGATCGCTTTCAATGGTTGAAATACACCATCATTTGCAATGCTAGAAAATACCCGAGAAACCGCTAGGGGTGACATTTCGACAGCCCCCAGTGTAAGGGATGGATAGTCACGAATCGGTGTTACTACACCCATTTTTCTTAATTGGGTAATCAGCCTCTCAACACCTACTTGCAAACCAATACGAACTGCTGGCAGATTGCGCGAATAAACGAGCGCGTCATAAATTGTCATGTCTCCCCAAAACTCGTCATCGTAGTTTTGGGGCTTCCACGGCTTACCACGCTCATCCGTTAACGTAACAGCCTCATCAACAACGTGACTATTTAGACCCATTGTCTCGGACTCGCTCATTGCGGTGGCATAAATAATGGGTTTAATGAGTGAGCCTATCGGTCTCAATGCCTTAATCGCACGGTTAAAGCCAACTTGATTCGCATTGCGACCACCGACCAAGGCGACAATATTTCCATGTTGGTAATCACTGACGACGAAAGCACCTTCTAAGTCTTTAATCTCCCGACCAGGAATACCATCAGCCATGACGCGTTCAGCCCGATGCTGTGCTTCGATATCCAGCGCTGTGAAGATTTTGAGACCATTTTCTTGCCAATTGGGTGGTAGCTTGATGCGACTAAGCTCATCTTTTACACGCTCAAGATAGTGAGGAAAGCTATCCTCTACTAGCCGACGCGAAGCACGTACTTTGATGTCAGTCTCGATCGCTGCGATAAAATCGGTTTTACTCAATAAATCGTTTTCATACATTAGCCTTAACACGAGATCTCGGCGCTGACGTACGCGTTCAGGATAACGTCTCGGATCATAGTAAGACGGCCCTTTAACCATCGCAATCAGCATTGCCACCTGATCAGCGGTTAGTTCCTGCACCTGACGCCCAAAGTAATACTGACTTGCAAGCCCTACCCCATGAATCGCATGGCGTCCGTCTTGACCAAAATAAACTTCATTAAAGTAAGTTTCGAGGATCGTGTTTTTGTCGAACCGATAATCGATGACTAAAGACATCATCGCTTCGTGGAACTTACGCCACAATGTTTGTTCGCGTGTCAGATAGAGGTTCTTAACAAGCTGTTGAGTCAGCGTGCTACCACCTTGCACGGTTCGACCCGCGCGGATATTTGCAGCGAGTGCACGCAGCACTGAGAGAGGTGAAACGCCAGAGTGATGGTAGAAATTTTTGTCTTCAACCAATAATAGTGTCTCAGTCATCAAGCTCGGGATCATCTCTAATCCCACTAACAAGCGATCTTCATTGCTCAGCGAGTTAATGCGACCAATGAGCTGAGGCTCCAGTTGAATGTTCTGTAGCTGACGTCCGTCTGGCCAACTCACAATGGTTGCAATTTTTCCACGATGAAAGTTTAGCTCAACGCGTTGCGACATCTTGGGCCCGTCAGCAAAGTCAAACGGCCTTCGATGCACCATGAGTCTATCGCCAGCAACCGAAAAGTATCCTGTTGCTTCGGTTGAACTACTGCGCTGATAACTTAAACGCTCAAGTACATCTATCACTTGCGCCTGACTTATCGAGTCACCCACACGAAGTGTTTTTTCCGCCGCATAGACCAGTGCAGGCGCCTGATAGCGTTGATTGGCAAAAACTCGCGTGAGGGTGGCGTCCAAATAGATTAGATAGAAAGCCGAAATGACGACCACAATCAGGCCGAGTTTTAGGCCTGTTTTAATAATGTAGTTTAACCAGGGTTTACTTGTCATTCAGTTGTCGCTTCGTTTTTACTGTAGCAATTGCGTGTGTCGGATCATCGGGCCATGGATGCTTGGGATACCGTCCGCGCATCTCCTTTTTAACTTCCTGATAGCCTGAGCGCCAAAAAGAAGCCAAATCATGCGTTCGTTGCAATAACCGACCTGCCGGTGAGAGCAAATCTATTGCAATGGCGACTTGTCCGTTTAGCACGGTAGGTGATGCGACTTCACCAAAAGCTTCTTGCAACTTTATTGCAACCTTTGGTGAGCGTTCAGACTCTGTGCTACTCGGATAATCAATGATGACGCGTCGACCACTGGGCGCCAACCAATGCGTCGGGCACCACTTATTCAACAGTTGCTGCCCCTCGTAAGTCAGCGTATTGAGTAACGCCTCATTCGGTTGCCATCCCTTCAACTGTCTTAAGCCCGTCATACCATGCCAATAAGGCAATGCCCAATCGGCTAAGTGCTCAAGTAAGTCCGTTTCATACGGGGCGATATTAAACAGTTCAGGTCGTGCGCGATATAGAAATTGTAGCCTGGCTAATAACCCTGCGGTACCGCTGTTCCAGCCGATGGCGTTAAGGCCCTCAGCCCGCAACCAATGAGTCAAAGCATCATTTAGTGCGTCTCTTGTTAATGCGGCGGGCTCCTGATGCCTATCCAAGACAAGTGCGCCACACATCTGCTCACTGGTTTTTATGAGCCGCTCGCCGTCTTTAGTCCAATTGTAAACCTCTCGTTCGACCAAACCTACTGCGGGATGACTCAGCAGCCTGTGTTTGTCGATCGATAAATATCCGATCAGCCGGTTATGACGTTGTTTTTCGCTCAAGCTCAGTTGCGTAACGATAAAGTAGGATGAGTTGTTTCGGTTACCAAATGAGTTCTGCAAATCGTAAATACGCGCCCCACTTGCAAGTTGTGCCTCATCAGTCCTATCCTGATAAGCAATGCGGTCAGCAAAGCCAAATAATACGGCTTCTTCGATATCTTCAAACTGTGTAGCGCCTTGCCGTTCGATTGAAAATACCTGACACCAATACGCAAACCGCTTCCACCATATCGAACCGCGTGTTGCGTTACGAAAATGTTGCTGAGCGGAAATCACGCTATCACTATTTGTGAAGCGTTTATCGGGCTGCTCATAAGTCGCTAGCCACTGCGCTAGTGCGCGCTGCTTTCCTTCAGGAAGTTTACCCCGGGCGTGTAATGCTATACACGACAGTCTAATATCGGTTCCAAAGCCAGCGACTTCTTGTCCCGCAAGCGTTAGTCGTTGCTCTTTTAACAACCCCATATCAGTCAGCGTGTCTTTAGCGGCTTCGACTAACGCGCTATCCGGTGGAGTAAACCAGTTAAGCTCCTCTACTTCTGTTCCCCACGCTTTGACTTGAACGATCAAATCCGTTAGCTCTTGAGTGGCTACATCGGGTGGACTATACGCGGCTAAGCGCTGTTGAGTATCTTCACTCCATAATCGGTAGGCTCTACCAGGCTGCTGTCTCGCTGCACGACCTGCCCGTTGCTCACTATTGGATTTAGCGATCATTGCCGTTGTGAGACGACTGTCTCGATATTGAGGCAAATATACGGATTGTCGTTCTCGCCCCGTATCAACTACCGTATCAATACCTTCAATGGTGAGTGAGGTCTCAGCGATATTAGTAGCCAAAACCACCCGTTTACTAGCGCCCGCACGAATCACCTGCTGTTGCACATCGGCGGTTAGGCTACCATGCAAAATAGACACATCCTCACCTATTAACGTCTCCTGTAGACGTTGCTCAACATACTTGATCTCGCGCATCCCAGGCAAGAATACTAACACTCCTTTACGTGCGTGTTGAAAAGCTTCCACAATAACCGGTACGCTCTCTTCTAACCATCGTTCTAGGCGAGAGGGGGGTCGATAATGAACATCAAGATCAAACCGTTTCACGTCTACTGAGAGCAACTCAAAGCGTTGTTCTGTCGCGTTCGTGAGCCAGGTCGTTAGCGCTTCCCCCGGTAAGGTAGCCGACATGATTATCAAATTTAGCTCGGGCCGTAATGGCAGCAAGTCTAGCACCAAGCCAAGGCTCAAGTCGCTGTGTATGTTACGTTCGTGAAATTCGTCAAAAATGACAGTGGTAATCTCATGTAACTCGGGATCTTGTTGCAACCAGCGAGTGAATATACCCTCTGTAATAACCATTAGCCGTGTATCTTGGCTGCGTTTTGAATCGCCGCGAATACTGTAGCCGATGGTTTTACCGACAGGTTCATTGAGTTGTTCTGCTAGAAAATTCGCTATTGATAGGGCAGCGACTCGCCGCGGTTGTAATAAAACAATGAGCCCTTCATTGTCACCGTGAAGAGCACTTGAAGCCAGTAAATGTAAGGGTAGAGCGGTCGATTTACCTGCCCCGGGAGGGGCTTCTATAACAACTCGAGCGCCTGGGCAGCGCTCGAGTAAAGATAGCTTAATCGCATCAATCGGTAGGTTTAACACGTCAGCCTACTCGTCATACATTAATCAGCCAATAAGGTTGCAGCGATTGTGCGTGCGCCCATCGCTGTCGCGCCCGCAGCCCACATTGGCGTTGATGACTTCTGATACGCACCGGCCAAATCAAAGTGCAACCAACCTTGTCCATCATTCGGTGCAAAACGCAGTAAAAAGCCAGCCGCGTTGCTTGCACCACCCGCACCGCCACCTTTCTGTGGACGACTATTCGCACAGTCTGCAAAAGGTGAAGGTGTATTTTCCATATGCCATGTTGCCAACGGCAAGCGCCATAAAAGCTCGTTCTCTTGTGCAGCGCAGTTCAGCGCAAGCGCCGCTGCCTGTTCATCAATACTGAACACCGCATTAAACTCATTGCCCACAGCCATTTGCGCGGCACCGGTCAGCGTCGCAGCATCGATCACCTGCTTAGCCCCCGCTTCACCTGCAGCCATTAAGCCATCGGCTAGCACGAGTCGCCCTTCAGCATCGGTATTGACCACTTCCACGCGAAGCCCATTTTTATAAGTAATGATATCGCCCAGCTTGTAGGCTTTGCCACTGATCATGTTCTCTGCGCAGCACAAGAATAGCTTCACGCGTTTATTCAGGCCTCGACGAATGGCCGTTGAAAGTGCACCGGCGAGCGTCGCGGCGCCACCCATATCGCACTTCATGCTCAACATACCTTCACTTGGCTTGATACTATAACCGCCCGAGTCATACGTAATACCTTTACCCACGAGCGCGTAATCAACAGGCGCGTTTTCATCGCCCGTCGGGTTGTAATCGATGACAGCCAGCACAGGCGCATGTTGGCTCGCGCGACCGACAGTATAAATACCCATCCAACCTTCGTTTTTGAGTTCATCGCCGACAATAAAACGTGCACTGACATTCTCTGGCGCAATACTCTTTAAATGCTCACTGACGCGCTCAGCTAAGCTTAACGGATAGATTTCTTCGGCCGACAAGTTCACCAGTTCGCGAGTAAATTGATTAGCCGCTCGCATATCATCAAGCTGTGAGGCGACTCCTTCATCGGTTTCGTTCCATGCCACTGTATTGTCTGACATGGTTGAATTAAAACCTTGATAGAATGCCCACTGACTTTCCATATCCCAACCCGCGCCAGCGAGTTGAACTGAAGCATAACCCTGTCCATCAAGATGACGGCCTGCTTTTTGGATTTTCCGTAAGTTTTCAACGCTGTCCGATCCAACATGAACGTTAACGCCTTGGTCGGAGTGACTCACTAAAGCCGACTGCTTTAAGAACGCCGCAGGTTTATCTAAAGTTAGAAAAACATTTACTGAACTAGACATCAGAATCATCTCCCATTAATTTGTCGATGCGTTTACTTTAGGGTTATAAGGACAGTCATGCAATTTAACAAGCCACTCGAAGTGGGTATCTTACACCAACGATATAAACGATTTTTAGCGGATATCGAGTTTGCTGCACAACCCCAAAGTATCGAAACAGTTCATTGCCCTAACACCGGCGCCATGACAGGCTGCGCGGAACCAGGCTACAAAGTATGGTGTAGTGTATCAGATAATCCCAAGCGCAAATATGCAAAGACTTGGGAGTTAGCACAAAACTTTGCCAGTGATTGGATTGTTATCAATACCCAGCGGGCAAACCAAGTTGCCGGTGAGGCATTACAGCAGGGGCTTATCACCGAGCTCGCTGAGTTCAACGAGTGGCTTGCTGAACAACGCTACGGCGAGCAAAACAGCCGTATTGATTGGCTCGGTGAAAGTAATACGGGCGCAAAGTGTTACGTAGAGGTCAAAAGCGTCACCCTGGTTGAGCAACAATGCGGCTACTTCCCCGACACCGTGAGCGCTCGAGCAATAAAGCACGTGCAAGAGCTCGAACACATGCGTGAGCAAGGTCACCGAGCGGTAATGCTATACGTCTGCATGCACTCTGGCGCAGACCACGTAAAACCTGCCGCCCACATCGATCCAAAATATGCAAACGCCTGTATTAATGCAGCGCAAAAAGGCGTCGAGTTTTATGCATTAAGCACCGATATAAATGAGCAAGGTATACGAGCTACCGGTGTGTTACCTGTCATGCTGAGTCACGAATAATACAGGCTGTATGAGTGTTCAAAAAGTACGAAAAGACGTTGCCTTAGGATGGCCTTTCTGCTATATGTAGCGTCCTTTTTTTCAGCTTGTTTAATTTAAGAGCAGCGAATTAACTGTAGGAGAACCATGATGCCAGAGGGCAAGAAGAAAACGCATGGCATCCTGGCGCTTGCCGGGCTAGAGCCGTATCAAGAGAAGCCGGGCGAAGAATACATGAATGATGAGCAATTAGCTCACTTTCGCAAAATTCTAGAAGAGTGGCGCCGCCAATTACGCCAGGAAGTGGACCGTACGGTTCACCACATGAAAGATGAAGCTGCAAACTTCCCTGATCCGGTCGATAGAGCCGCTCAAGAGGAAGAGTTCAGTATTGAGTTGCGCACGCGTGATCGCGAACGCAAACTTATCAAAAAGATCGAGAAAACTCTGCAAAAAATCGAGGAAGATGACTTCGGTTTCTGCGATTCATGTGGCATCGAAATTGGCATCCGCCGGTTAGAGGCACGCCCAACAGCCGATCTTTGTGTCGACTGCAAAACGCTTGCAGAGATTAAAGAAAAACAGATGACCGGTGCTTAAACCGATTCAACCTCAGTCTTCTGATAGCTACCGGGGTCGGTTTGCACCGACCCCGTCGGGTCCTTTGCACTTTGGCTCACTTGTTGCCGCATTGGGCAGCTTCTTGGATGCACGCGCGCACCACGGTCAATGGCTCGTGCGCATCGAAGATGTTGATAAAACCCGTGCCGTCCCCGATGCCGACACGCAGATACTCAAACAACTGGAAGCCCACAATTTACATTGGGACGAAACAGTTATTTACCAAAGCCAGCGCGACGACGTCTATGCGCGCGTGCTCGCTGATATCAGCGCGCAAACTTATCAATGTGATTGTAGCCGAAAGCAAATACGTGCCCAGGGCGAGTATTACACTGGTTACTGCAGAACACGCCAACCACGCCCGACTCCTTATGCTATCCGCTTCAAAAACGACAACGCGAAAACTCACTTATTTGACCGTCGTCACCAGTACGTCGAGGCAGAGGTCCAGTTTGCCCAAGAAGATTTTATTCTACGCCGCCGTGATGGTTTGTTTGCCTACCAATTAGCTGTCGTGGTCGATGATCTAGCACAAGGCATCACCGATATTGTGCGCGGTTCGGACTTGTTAATTCCTAGCTTCTGGCAAGCAACACTGTGGCAAACATTAGGCGGAAGAACCCCTCGCTGGTTGCACCTGCCCTTAGTTACTGACCCTAACGGACGCAAACTGAGCAAGCAAAATCACGCGCCAGCGATTGATGCAACGCATCCAATAGCGAACCTCATCGCAGCCGCCAAGGTGTTATCACTCTCCCTAGGGGATGCCAACGATTATGATAGTGTCGATGCAGTGTTGACTGCAGCGATTCTACAATGGCAATCACAGTGGCAAATGATCGTATAATAAAGGTACAATATGCGCGCCCATCAATGAGCGTGCAGACTTAAAGCGGAGAACAGTCATTATCAAGCAATTCAAAAAGCTAGCTGAACGAGCAATGTCAAGCTTTAAAAAATCATCGAATAGCCGTTTACCACAGCTAACTAAGCTGACTCGCGATCAGCATCCAATATCTCGCAAAAATATAAGCGATAACGCGCTTAAAGTTTTATATCGCCTCCATAACTCAGGCTTTGAAGCCTATTTGGTGGGCGGGTGTGTACGCGATCTGCTTCTAGGTATTCAACCGAAAGACTTCGATGTCACAACCAACGCAACGCCTGAGCAGGTAAAAAAATTATTTCGCAACTGTCGCCTTGTCGGTAGACGTTTTCGCTTAGCACATATCGTATTCGGGAAAGATATTATTGAAGTCGCGACCTTCCGCGGGCATCACAAAGAAGACGATAGTGAAGCAACATCACAAACACGTAAACAACCGACAGCCAAAACCGATGAGCAAGGTTTTTTAGTGCGCGACAATGTTTACGGCTCAATCGAAGAAGATGCTGAGCGACGCGACTTTACTGTTAATGCGATGTACTACAATATTGCTGATTTCTGCATTTACGACTTTGCGGGTGGCAAAAAAGACTTAGACGCCGGTGTGATACGACTGATTGGCGATGCTGAACAACGCTACCGTGAAGACCCAGTGCGTATGTTGCGAGCCATTCGCTTTGCCACAAAGCTTAACATGCAGATGGATAAGCATGTCCAAGAGCCTATTGTCGAAATGGCATCTCTTCTCAGGAACATCCCACCCGCACGGTTGTTTGACGAATTCCTGAAAATGTTTATGGCAGGTAAAGCCAGCGCGAACTTTGAAATGATGGTGCAGCACAACTTGTTCCAACAGATGTTCCCGGTGCTTAAAACCTATTTAAAAGATGAGCAGTCACCCGCGATAGCTCTTATCCAACGTGCACTCTCGGACACTGATAAACGAGTCAATAACGAGCAGCGCGTCACACCCGCTTATTTGTTAGCGGTCATGCTCTGGTATCCAATGGAAGCACGTCGCTCACAATTGGAGGTTGAGTCAGGACTGCCACCAATGGATGCGCTCAATATTGCCTCTGCCGACGTGATCGATAGGCAAAACCAAACGGTTGCTGTACCAAAACGCTTTTCGCTCCCCGTCCGTGATATGTGGCAATTACAGCTGCGCTTACAAAGTACCCGTGGTGGAAAGGCGATGAAGGTGCTTGAACATAAAAAGTTTCGCGCGGCATACGACTTCCTCATGCTGCGCGCCGAAGTTGAAGGTTCTAATGAGCTGATTGAGCTGAGTCAGTTTTGGACTAAGGCACAGAAAGCGCCTAATAAGGTCATTGGCAAAAAGCCAGGCCGCTCAGGACCTAAACGCCGTCGGCGACCTCGATCACGCAAAAAACCGAAGGGCTCTGAGAGTAATGAGTAATGCCTTTATTGCGTTGGGCGCTAATTTGGGTGACCCAGCGCAACAGCTCAAACAGGCGTTGTTGCACCTGAGCCAATCAGCGCATCTCAACTTGATCAATGTATCGTCGCTTTACCATTCCAAACCTATGGGACCACAAGACCAGCCCGACTACGTCAATGCCGTTTGCCAAGTCGAATGTCATGATTTAACGGCTGAGCAACTGTTAGCGCTTCTCCATCACGTCGAAGACGAATTTGGACGACAAAGAATTCGTCACTGGGGCGAGAGGACACTCGATCTCGATTTACTGCTATTTGATGACGTTCGTTCCGATACTGAAGTGCTTAAACTGCCGCATCCAGGTATTTATGAGCGCCGCTTCGTATTACAGCCGCTAGCTGAGTTTGCCCCACAGCTCGAATTACCCAATAATAATACGGTAGCACAGCAACTTGCCATGCTTACTGATGAACCGCTTGCCGTGTTATGCTCACATTCTGAACTCATGACTTTGCTCAGTTAAGGATAGTCCTATGGTTGCGATGACCATTGCCAAACTACAAAAAAAGAAACAACAAGGCGAGAAAATTGCTTCTCTTACGGCATACGATGCAAGCTTTGCAAAACTAATGGTTGAGCAAGGCGTTGATTGCATTTTGGTAGGCGACTCACTCGGCAATGTTGTGCAAGGCCGTTCGTCGACTGTGCCGGTCACAATGACGGACATGGTTTATCACACTGAATGCGTTCGTCGTGGCGCGCCAGAAGCCTTTATCATGAGCGACTTACCGTTTATGAGCTACGGCACGCTAACCGATACTTTAAAAAACGCGGCTCAGCTTATGCAGGCAGGGGCCAATATGGTGAAGCTCGAAGGGGGTGACTGGCTCGTTGATTCGGTTAAAGCACTCACCCAACGCGGCATCCCGGTCTGTGCACACCTTGGTTTACTTCCCCAGTCCGTCAATGTGCTAGGTGGTTACCGGGTACAAGGTAAACAAGAGGCGCAAGCAGTGCAGCTGATTGAACAAGCAAAACAGCTCGAAGCTGCCGGCGCACAATTACTCGTACTCGAGTGTATTCCCAACTCTTTAGGCAAGCGCGTCACCGAAGCACTTACCATTCCTACTATTGGCATTGGCGCGGGTCCTGACACCGATGGCCAGATCTTAGTGATGCATGACATGCTCGGTATGAACAGTGAGTACTTACCAAAGTTCGCTAAAAACTTTTTGGAAGAAGGTGATGGGATAGCCGGTGCTTTTCGTCAGTTTAGCGAACAAGTGAAGTCGGGTGACTTTCCTGAATTAAAGCATAGCTACGAGGGCTAGTTATGTTAGTACTAAAAAACTTAAAAAGTATGCGTCAGTGGCGCTCGGAACAAACCACTTCGGTTGCTTTAGTGCCTACCATGGGCAATTTACATGAAGGTCACTTGAGCCTAGTTAAAAAGGCACAAACACTGGCAGATAAAGTTGTCGTCAGCATCTTTGTGAATCCCATGCAATTTGGAGCAGGCGAAGACCTTGATAGTTACCCACGAACGTTGGAGCAAGACTGCCGTCTGTTAAGTGATGCCGGTGCGCACGCAGTCTTCACACCTACTGTCGATGAGGTTTACCCACGCGGACTCGAGCAACAAACCCGCGTCGAGGTTCCCGGCATCAGCGACATACTATGCGGTGCGAGCCGCCCAGGCCACTTTACCGGCGTGGCGACTATCGTATGTAAGCTGTTTAACATGGCACAACCCGACGTTGCGGTGTTTGGTGAGAAGGATTTTCAGCAACTGCAAGTAATTCGTTTAATGGCGAGCGACCTCTCATTACCCGTTCAGGTTATCGGTGCACCGATACAACGTGAAGGCTCGGGTTTAGCGATGAGTTCAAGGAATGGATACTTATCAACTTCGCAACGCGAGCAGGCAAGTCTTATTTATCAGCAGCTGTGTTGGGTCAAGCAACACTTGAGTAGCGCCTCTAAAGCCACTTCGTTATGCCGACAAGCAAGCCAACAGCTTTCGCAACATGGTTTTGCTGTCGACTATTTTGAAGTGCGTAATGCTCACGATCTGACGGTGGCCTCTGACGACGCCCCGGAGTGGGTGGTGTTGGCGGCTGCCAAACTCGGCAGCACGCGCTTGATTGATAACTTACGCGTCGCGAATCAAACCTAACTCGCGCATTTCAGTGTGCAACGCCCCTCTTAGGCTCGTTGCTTTCTCAGCAATTTCGCGTTGTTCCGCGATAATTTCACGTAGCATGTCATGGGTCGTGAGCGGATTCGCCAATACGACCCTAAAGACAACGGTCGGCACACGGTAGTAATGCTCAGGTGTCAGCTTTGTACGCGATACGAATGAGCGGCCACTTTCACGCTGCCGCTTCTGAATGTAGCGCGTGAGTGCATTAAGATGCGGAGTTAGGCGCTCCACTTGCTCAACATTGGCTGCTTCCAGCGCTAGCTTCACGCGCTTAGGTACAAAGCGATAGGTTAATAAACACAACTCGGGCTCTGTGATAACCTCGAAGTCATCTTGTTCGGCGATCAAACTAGAGAAGTAGCGGGCTTTTTCAAGGCTGTTATTGATTAGAAGCTCATAACCACGACGTCCGATTACATGCATGGCTGAAAAAACCATCATCGCCATACCCGGCCGTGAACCCTCCATGGTGTGAGAGCCCAAATCTTTCGAACCCTGACGGATAATGTATTCGGCATGATGTTCAATCGCCTTAACCATTGCAGGGTCCTTAAACAGCACCAAGCCCGCGCCCATGGGCACATACATTTGCTTATGCGCATCAATGGTGACACTATCAGCGCGCTCTATGCCACTTAATAAATGTCGATAATCGTTGGACAATAACGTCGCACCACCCCACGCCGCATCAACATGAAAGTGAATACCTAATTGCTCAGCAATATCAGCCATGTCAGCCAATGGGTCTATATGCCCAGTCTCTGTGGTTCCCGCGACGCCTACTATCGACAGCACTTCGCCGCCTTGTTCACGTACGTCCTGACAGGCCTGTCGCAACGCATCAATCTTAATTCGATTATTAGCATCGGTAGCGACGGCCACTAAATTCTTACGACCAATGCCCAGCACATCAGCGGCCTTGCTCAACGAGTAATGTCCGCGTTCCGAAACTAATACCACCAAGCGCTTGTAATTATAATGCGCCAGTCCCGCAGCTAAGCCTTCTGCGGCTATCCCCGCAAAGTCACCGTCTGGCTTCAACAGTTGGTTGCGCGCTACCCAAAGTGCGGTCATATTCGCCACGGTCCCGCCCGAACAAAATGCGCCAAGTGAATGTTGTGCACTATGCATCCAGCGGTTGTAAAACGATGACTCGCGTTGGTAAACCAAGTGATGCAGCATACCAATGACATTACGCTCAAGCGGCGTAAATGCTTTGGAGGTTTCAATTTTGACAAGGTTTTGATTGAGACCAACCATCAATTTCGCGAGCGGCATCAAAAAGTAGGGTAGTGCCGACGTCATATGGCCGATAAACTTCGGTGAAGCTGTATGTACTGAGTGCGCAACTAATTTCTCAAGTAAAAACTCAGTATGGTCTGAGACAAACTGCGGATTTTCTGGAATCGACGCTTTCTCAAAGTCGCGCTCGATATCTTGTAGTGGCTTTTCTTTTGCCACGATATGATCGCCCAAGAATCCTAAAAGGTTTTCAGACAGATCTTTCTCGATTCGGCTTAGCGTTGAGTCGGGCGCCTCGGGCAACGTAAAAATCCGATACAAAGACTCTTGGTTTACTTCCGCGTATGACTTATCGTCAACGTCATTCATATGCTTACCTGTCCACATTCTCAACTGCAGTAACTGCAGCCGTTAAATCAGCGGTTAACCGCCATAGTGCCTGTCCACTGGCTAAATATTTACGCTCAAAAGGTGTCATCGCCTGCTCAGGATCCATCGCAAGGTAACCCACCGAAGCATCCACCTGATTGAGACTTAACGCTTGCGCGACCTCGAGCAAGTAGGTACTCCAATTAGAACGCATCTGTAACTGGCCACCTATTTGAACCACCGCAGGCCACACGGGTGAGCCATGCCAGCGTCGAGATAAATGCGCCTGCTTGGGCCATGGATTCGGGTATAAAATTGTATGCAATTCAACGGGCCACTCAGCTGCCGCAACCAAACGCCAGAAATCGAGTAAATCTGCTCTCACCAGATAGTAACGCTGTCCTCGCGATGAGCCCTCGTAAAAGTCATGTTTATCTAATCGATGACTCGACTTATCGACCCCCACGACTAAGGCGTCAGGATATTGTTCTGCCAACTTAGCGGTACTCTCACCGACACCGCAGCACGAGTCTAAAATAATCGGTCCCTGCCATGATTGCACAGGCTCATTCACCGCATCAAATGCTGCTTGGTTATGAGCCTGTATGGGCTTTAAAAACTCCGACCCCCAGTGCCGACGAGCGACACTCAGGGTATCTTCATGAGGACCTGTTTGGTTCGAGTGTACTGGGCGTGCTTCTTGGTTCACGAACGAATTCCCTTACCTTTTTCTAGCAAGTAATAGGCACCTGAGAAAAACACCACGTTAAAAGCAATTAAAACCCACATGGCAGTCGCAATACCCACATCTGACTGACCTAAAAAGCCATAGCGGAATCCATTTACCATATATAAGATTGGGTTTGCCATCGACACGTTCTGCCAGAACTCAGGTAGCAATGACACCGAGTAAAACACACCACCGAGATAAGTTAGCGGTGTTAAAACGAAAGTCGGTACGATAGATATGTCGTCAAATGTCTTACCGAATACACCATTCAGTAAACCACCTAGAGCAAATAGCGTTGAGGTTAATACCACGGTCAGAATGACATAGCCAATGTGCGCGATGCTAATATCGACAAACATAAAGGAGACGAATGTCACAATGACCGCCACGATCATTGCACGTGCCATACCACCACCAACATAACCAAGAATAATGGCCCACGTCGGTACCGGCGAGACCAGCATCTCTTCAATGTTGCGTTGAAACTTTGCGCTAAAAAACGACGAAGCCACGTTGGAGTAGGAGTTAGTAATCACCGACATCATGATAAGGCCCGGTACGATGAACTCCATATAAGTCACACCACTCATGGTGCCGATACGCTCACCCACAATGCTACCGAAAATGACAAAATAGAGTGTCATGGTAATTGCAGGCGGCACTAAAGTTTGCACCCAAATACGCAGAAAACGCGTGCACTCTTTTATCCAAATTGTTTTTAGCGCTATGATATTGGCCGATGCGTTACTCATTGACTACTCTCCTCTTGTTTTCGGCCGTTCTCAACCATATGAACAAATAACTCTTCGAGACGGTTGGCCTTGTTTCTCATCGATAAGACCTTCGCGCCTTGCCCGCTCAGCTGCTCAAATACGTTATTCAAGCCAGCGTCTTTCTCGACATCAACTTCGAGGGTGTTATCGTCGCTCCAGCGACTGTCGAAACCATCGATTGAGATGTCTTTATGACCTTCTGCCAAATCTAGAATAAAGGTTTCACGGCTTAATTGAGTAAGCAGCTTCTTGATAGAAGTATTCTCCACAATACGACCCGCATCGATAATGCCAATATTACGACATAACATCTCAGCTTCCTCTAGATAGTGAGTCGTTAAAATGATGGTGATGCCTTCTTTATTAATTTGTGTGAGGTAATCCCACATCGAACGGCGTAGCTCGATATCAACCCCAGCAGTCGGTTCATCTAAAATCAGTAATTTGGGCTCGTGCAACAAGGCGCGTGCGATCATGAGCCGACGCTTCATGCCGCCTGAGAGCGCGCGTGCAGGCTGGTCACGTTTGTCCCATAACCCCAATTGCTTTAGATATTTCTCTGAACGTTGATGCGCCAACTTTCGTGGTACGCCATAATAACCCGCTTGGTTAACGACGATCTGACGTACTGTTTCAAACTGGTTAAAGTTAAACTCTTGTGGTACGAGGCCAATTTGTCTTTTTAAATCGGCAAGCTGCGTATCAAGGTCATACCCAAACACCGTTACCTTGCCTTCGGTCTTATTGACAAGGCTTGAGATAACGCCAATGGTTGTAGACTTACCTGCGCCATTAGGACCTAGTAACGCATAAAAGTCACCTTCTTGAACTGTTAAATCGATCCCTTTAAGTGCTTCAAAGCCACCCTTATAGACTTTTCTTAACCCTTTGATTTCTAGTGCATTAGTCATTACTAAAGTTTACTCCTTTCCATAGCCCCAACGGTGCATCAACGACTGTTCAAGACCTAAGTGATCTAGCATCCGAGCGACCATGAAGTCGATTAAATCGTCGATCGTCTCCGGTTGGTGGTAAAAACCCGGTGCAGCGGGCATAACCGTGACTCCCTGCTCACTCAACTGCAACATATGACGCAAGTGTATTGCCGAAAGTGGGGTTTCGCGTGGAACTAGTATCAATTGCCCGCGTTCCTTGAGAACGACATCGGCAGCTCGCTCGATCAAGGTATTACTGCTACCTAACGCCACTGATGACAAAGTACTTGTCGAGCAGGGACAAATAATCATTCGCTTAGGCGCGGCGGAGCCCGAAGCAACCGGTGAAAACCACTCTTCTTTACCGAATACTTGTAGCTGGTTTGAGACAACTTCAACGCCGCGTTTTTCAAGCAACTCGACCCATTGCTGCTGCATCTTTTCAGGGGCCGCAGATAAGCTTACGTTATGTTCAGTTGCCATCACCACACGAGCCGCACTCGAGACAAGTAAATAAACCTGTTGCTTCTGCTGCAGAAGACATTCTATCAAACGAATAGCGTAAGGGGCACCCGATGCTCCAGTAATTGCGACTGTGATGCGGTTATCTTCAGATCTCATTATTAACTACCCAACTCATGATTTATGTTGCTTGTAGAGCTTTGACTAAGCGATTTTGCATACCCTCGAACCCACCGTTACTCATAATAACCACCGTATCACCAGGTACTAGATCGTCGATAGCATGTTGCAACATTGCTTCTGTGTCACTAAATACACACGCATTAGGCACTGCGCTAGCAATGTCCCACTCGATAGACGCAGGAGCAAATATATTAATACTATCCGCATCGGCAAGTGCGTTTGCCAAAGCGTCTTTATGGACACCGCTTTTCATCGTATTTGAACGAGGTTCAAGAAATACCACTAGTCGTCCTGTTTCGCTCTTTTTAAGCGCTTCCACCGTGGTTTTAATGGCGGTAGGATGATGTGCAAAGTCATCGAACACTCTTATTCCGCGGTGCTCAAGCAATAACTCCAATCGCCGCTTAGGGGCCTTAAATGTTGCTAACGCTTCAGCCGCCTGTTGCGGTAATACGCCAACATGGAAAGCCGCGATCATTGCCATCACAGCATTCTGCATATTATGGGTACCCACTAAAGGCAACTTAACAGCGACTTCGTTATCGTCTCGACGAAGATTAAATAACGACGCATCCGCTGAATTAGCATGGTAATGCCAGTCTTTGCCAACCCTTACCACGTCACTCCAACAACCCTGTGTGATCACCTGTTCGATGGCATCGACTTGGTCGGGAATGATGACTTGCCCATTTCCAGGAACAATTCGCAATAAATGGGAAAACTGCTTTTGAATATCAGCTAACGTGTCGAAAATGTCAGCGTGATCAAACTCAAGATTGTTGATAACTAGAGTGTTCGGTGAATAATGAACAAATTTAGATCGCTTATCAAAGAATGCGGTATCATATTCATCCGCCTCAATAACAAAGAAGTCACTTTTACCCAGCGCTGCACTCACATCAAAGTTACCGGGTACGCCACCAATCAAAAAGCCAGGCTGATAGCCATTCGCTTGCAAAATCCAAGTAAGCATGCTGGCTGTCGTCGTTTTACCATGCGTCCCGGAAACAGCAAGCACCCAACGCTGAACTAGGACATTATCGTGCAACCATTGAGCGCCGGAACAATAACTCATCTTCTGATCGAGTACCGCTTCCACCTCTGGGTTTCCACGACTCAAAGCGTTACCAATAATGACAAGTTCGACCGTTTTATCGATATTCTCAGCACGGTAGCCCTCGATGAGATCAATACCCAAAGCTCGCAACTGATCACTCATCGGCGGGTAAACCTGCTGGTCGGAACCTGTAACCTGATGACCCAGTTCAATTGCTAAACGAGCGATGCCGCCCATAAATGTGCCACAGACACCAATAATGTGAATATGCATAGTTAGTTTTCGAGCTAAAATAAAAGGCTAAGTGTATCATTCAAGCGCACAATCAACAGGATTTTTGCGCAGAATTAATGTACGATACGCGTCCATACACCTGTCACGACAAAAAGGGAATGGAACGACATGAAACGCCTGCTTCCAACGCTCCGTGCTGATAATGCACCTGAAGGACTTATTTCAGTTCTAAATACCATACAAATTGCCGCTAAAGAGATCTCTTTTCGGCTGCATCAAGGCGCCCTCGCCGGGGTATTGGGCTCAACACTGGACGAAAATATCCAGGGTGAAACGCAGAAAAAGCTCGACGTGGTCGCAAACCAATTGCTCAAAACCTTATTGCTTGAGTCTCCTCGTGTACACGCAATTGCGTCGGAAGAAGAGGACAGCATTGTATTGAGTCCGAATTCAGGCGAGTACTTAGTTGCTTTTGATCCGCTTGATGGCAGCTCAAACATCGATATCAATGGTACAGTGGGTACTATTTTTTCGGTTTTACCCAAGCCAGAAAATAGCGCCAATGACGAATCTATGTTTCTGCAAAAAGGGCGTAACCAAGTCGCGGCAGGATACGTACTTTATGGTCCCTCGACTATGTTGGTAATGACAACAGGATCGCATGTCCGCACCTACACGCTCGACCAAACAGTAGGTGAGTTTTTACTGACTAAGGACACTGCGTCTATCCCAGCGGACACTCAAGAGTTCGCAATAAATATGTCTAATCAACGCCACTGGGGTACGGCGGTGCGCGAATACGTCGAACACCTGCTTTTGGGTGAGGACGGCCCTCGACAAAAGAATTTTAATATGCGTTGGAACGCGGCAATGGTTTCTGATGTCCACCGTTTAGTCACTCGTGGCGGCTTATTTACATATCCGTGGGATGCTCGTAATCCTGACAAGCCGTATAAACTGCGCTTAATGTACGAGGCTGCACCAATGGCTATGATTGTAGAGAAGGCGGGCGGCTCGGCAAGTAATGGCTATGTGCCCATTTTAGATATTGAGCCTGAGCAGATTCACCAACGTGTAGCTGTTGTCATGGGCTCGACAAATGAAGTACAAAAATGCGTTGAATATCATGAGAAGCATGGGTAAGACCTTAGCTTAATCCCTTGCCCCGATAGCGACAAACGATATAATTTAGTGGTTAACAATTAACTGATGTAGGAAACATTATGAGTTTAGGTAACGTACCTGCGGGTAACAATCTTCCCGATGAAGTGAACGTAATCATTGAGATTCCAGCAAATGCTGACCCGATTAAATATGAAGTCGACAAAGACACTGGCACCCTTTGGGTTGATCGTTTCATGGCGACGCCAATGTTCTATCCATGCAATTATGGTTTTGTGAACCATACCTTGTCTCTCGACGGTGACCCCGTTGACGTGCTTGTTCCTACACCTTATCCATTGCAAGCCGGCTCGGTCATTAAATGCCGCCCTGTCGGCGTGCTTAAAATGAGCGACGAATCAGGCGAAGATGCGAAAGTCGTTGCTGTCCCGGTGAGTAAGCTGACTAAAGAGTACGACCATGTTCAGGACATTGATGACCTTCCTGAATTACTTCGTGCACAAATCACGCACTTCTTTGAGCGTTACAAAGAACTCGAAAAAGGCAAGTGGGTCAAAGTCGAAGGCTGGGGTAACGCAGCAGACGCGAAAGAGGAAATCGAGTCCTCTTACAAACGCGCTCAGAAGTAATTATGGCTTATGCCATAGAAATCGACCACCTTGCCTTTGCGTGGCAAGGTGGTCAACTCACTTTAGATATTCCTCACTGGCAGGTAGAAACGGGTGAATCCGTTTTGCTCCGCGGACCGAGTGGCAGTGGTAAGTCGACGTTGTTATCGTTGCTTGCGGGTATCAACGTAGCTCAACAGGGGAATGTGAGTTTACTCGACCAGTCCTTATCTAACCTCAGTGGCCGCAAGCGCGATAGATTTCGTGCTAATCACATTGGCTATATTTTTCAGCAATTCAATTTACTCCCATACTTAAGCGCGCTCGACAACGTGCTCCTGGCAACTCAATTTTCTCCTAAACGCCGCCAGCGCGTAGCTGAAAGTGGCCAGTCGGCGGAACAGCTCGCTATTCAATACTTAAAACGGCTCGGTCTTAGTGCCTCGCAGCAACAACAAGCGGCGGCTAACTTGAGTGTGGGTCAACAGCAACGCGTGGCAGCTGCAAGAGCATTGCTCGGTGCACCCGAGTTATTGATCGCTGACGAACCGACTTCAGCGCTCGATAGCGATCGCAGAGATGATTTTATAAAACTTTTGCTCGAACTCAGCGAACAGAATAATACAACCGTATTATTTGTGACGCACGATGCGAGTCTCGGGCAGTATTTTAATCGTCATGTTGAGTTAAGCGACATCAATCGAGCAGCGGGAGGTTCACCCCATGCTTAAACTTGCTATTAAAAGCTTGGCTAATCGCAAAACCAGTGCGTTACTGACGGTTATTGCAATCGCTGTCAGCGTCGCACTACTGCTCGCCGTTGAACGAGTAAAAGAACAAGTCCAAGCGAATTTCGCGAATACCGTATCGGGCACCGATCTCATCGTCGGCCCCAGAAGCGGCGACGTACAACTGCTACTGGCGTCTGTTTTTCATATCGGAGCGCTTAACAATAGCATGAGTTGGCAGAGCTATGAGAAGCTTAGCCAAAATCGTCAGGTAGAATGGTCAGTACCCATTTCCTTGGGTGATAGTGTCAGTGGCATGCCGGTTGTTGCGACGACCGCCGGTTACTTCCAGTATTTTAAGTATGCCAACCAACAGCCACTTAAATTGCAGCACGGCGAGTGGTTTAATCATTCTGAGCAAGCCGTATTAGGCGCTGATGCCGCAGAAAAGTTGGACTTTAGAGTTGGCGACCAACTCATTATCGCACATGGCACAGGCGGCATAAGCTTTAGCCAACACAGTGGACATCCAATTGATGTTGTTGGCGTTTTGAAACGCACAGGCACCCCTGTTGACCAATCCATTTATGTTGACTTAAAAACGCTTGAGGACATTCATGGCGGAGAGACTGCTAGCGAAGCCGAAGAGCATGCGCACGAGCACACCGGTCATGATGAGCACGCTGACCACCATCACCCGACCAGCGCTATAAGCGCGGCATTGGTGGGTTTAAAGTCGCGCCAAATGGCGTTATTTATGCAGCGCGACATCAACACCGCAGATGGTGAGCCACTGACTGCATTAATGCCGGGACAAACATTGCAACAACTTTGGAAGACATTACGTGTGTTTGAGCAAGCTCTTAATGGTATCTCCGCTATTGTAGTTATCATTGGCCTACTCGGCATGCTAACGATCTTACTGGCAAGTCTACGTGAACGCAGCCGAGAGATGGCTGTGTTAAGAGCGGTAGGTGCGGGTCCTGGCACGCTGTTCACGTTGTTGGTCACTGAGGCAGTATTATTAACGATCATTGCTACGGCGTCGGGGCTGGCGTTGCTATATATCCTGCAAATTTCCCTTGCCGGCGTGATTCAGCAGCAAACGGGATTATTGTTTGCTCTGCAGTGGCCTACCGCTGCAGAATGGTGGAGAATGTTATTTGTGGTTGTTGCAGGCTTCTTAATGAGTCTTGTACCTGCTTGGCGCGCTTACCGCCAATCACTTGCAGACGGTTTAACGGTGAAAGTATGAAGAATAGTTTGAAAGTAATGATGAGCACAGCGTTGCTATTTCTGGCGAGTCAGAACATGGCGTTCGCAAGCGAAAAAATTGGTTGGAAAGATTTAGTACCTGAAGGCTTTACCCCTCCCCCTGTAAAGCCTCAGTCGTATTACGACCAAAACCCTGAAGAAGCAGAGCAAAAGTTTCTTGATGCACCTGTTGTACAGGCGCTAGATGGCAAGAAAGTGAAAATTCCTGGCTATGTCGTACAACTGGAAGGCAACGCGGATGCGGTTACAGAGTTCTTATTAGTCCCGTATTTTGGTGCTTGTATCCATGTTCCACCACCGCCTCCTAACCAAATTATCCACGTTAAGTTCGAAGAAGGTGTTCCTTACGAGAACACCTACGATGCGGTTTGGGTCGAAGGAACTATCTCAACTCAACGCACAGACAGTGATTTAGCGGTTACGGGCTATTCAATGAAAGCTGATAGCGTCACGGTTTATCAGTAAAGATATTAATCTATGTTGGCGGATTGTTTAGCAAGCAGCTCCGCCAACCGTTGTGCTGGCATGGGTTTCGCGAAATGAAATCCCTGTGCCTCCGCCACCTGTAAGTTTTTGAAATAACTCACTTGCTCTTCAAGCTCAATACCCTCTGCTAACACACTCATTCCAAGTCGATGAGCCATATTCACAATAGTCTCAATAATGATACGGCCACTGTCTTCATTTGAGTTGTGTACGAATGTCTTGTCGATTTTAATACGATCGAGTGGAAGTTTCTGAAGATAACTCAACGATGAGAAGCCGACGCCAAAATCATCAATAGCCACATGAATACCTTGCCGTTTTAGACGGTAAAGTATATCGGCCACAAGATCAGGATCTTCCATCACAATACTCTCAGTGATTTCCAGCTCAAGTCGGTCTGGGCTGACATTATGGTTTTGTAACTGCTGTTCGACTAACTCAGGAAAATCACGCATTCTAAATTGCGGCACTGATACGTTGACAGCAACGCGAAGTTCGGGCAAACCTAGCTCGTCAAACTGGCGGATCTGCTGGCAAGCCTCTTCAATGACCCAAGCACCGATATCAACGATTAACCCTGAATATTCTGCCAGCGGAATGAACTCGCCAGGAGAGATAAAACTACCATCGCGCTGCGGCCATCGCAGCAAGCTCTCAACACCAATAATCCGTTTTGAAGCTAAACAGACTTGCGGCTGATACCACACCTCTAACCGTCTTTCTGCGAAATCGGCCCGCAGCATGCGTACAATATGTAACCGACGCTGAGTTTCCTGCTCCATATAAGGCAGATAGTAATTATGACGCTCAAAAGAATTCTTCTTCGCATTTTTAAGTGCAATATAAGCTTGCTTAAGCAAGCTCTTACCGCTCTCATGCTCGCTATTCGATGCAGCAGTAAAGCCACAGGTAATGCTCAATGGAATATGATGCTCTCCCGCTCTATACGGAAGTCTAAATAACTCATTCAGATTACGGGGCGAGATAATTTCTTCGGGACCAATTAAACCAAAGACATCAGCGGCAATGCGTGAAATAAACACCTCAGACCCCAGTTGCTCACTCAAGCGCAAAGCGACCGACCGAAGTAATAAGTTGCCGACATCCTGTCCGAGCCCGTCATTCACATCAGAAAAATGGTCGATATCCATAATTGAAACGACAATATGTTCATCTTTCTGCTTTGCGAGGTCTGATAGGCGTTTAGAAAACTCGCTTCGATTTGCGACACCTGTCAATGGATCACGATAAGCCGCGGCACGCAACTCCTCAAACAAGTTCGCGTTTTCAAATCCCACGGCAATATTGGCGAGAAACACTTCGAGTAACTCTTGGTCATAATTCTCCAGCAACTCTTCTGTTTCTATGTAAGCAGCGGCTTGATGAACTTGTCCATCGATGAAAAATACGGAAGCGCCCTGTAATTGAATATGACGCTTTTCCCGCAAGCACTGTTTCACCGCTTCTTCTATAAATGCCGAATTAAGACTCGAAATTGAGCGATTAATACTTCCAGCGAAATGCCCTGCTGCCCCAAGTA
The DNA here is from genome assembly GCF_057748155.1 of Idiomarina sp. D18. Taxonomy (NCBI): domain Bacteria; kingdom Pseudomonadati; phylum Pseudomonadota; class Gammaproteobacteria; order Alteromonadales; family Idiomarinaceae; genus Idiomarina; species Idiomarina sp. D18. The sequence continues at coordinate 6,551 of NZ_CM173240.1, read as the reverse complement.
CAAGAATGTCATCATCTTTATGTGGCGCTCGCGCTCCTACGATACCCTCGGCTGACAACCCTAATAGCGAAGCTAACTGAGTCACCACGCCCTCAGAAAAATTCACAATAGAGTGCTTTTCCATCAGATTCGATGCAGAGTGAATAATTTTTCGTAACCCGCGGCGGTTTTCGTTGATAGTACGTAGTTGTTGGTATGAACGGATGGCAGCAAAAACGGTGGTTAACAAGCGACTTCGGGTCAGTTCCGTTTTTGTTTTGTAGTCGTTTATATCATAATCTTTGATAACACTTTCTTCTGGCGCGTAACCGGGTTGACCGGTGCGTAGCACAATTCGAACTTCTTCGTTACGTAATTCATTACGTATGGCTCGTGCAACCTTGAGTCCAGCATCATCGGATTCCATGACAACATCCAACAACACCATTGCAATGTCGTCATGGTCAGCCAGCATATCCATTGCTTGCTGACCATTATAAGCATGAATGAACTCAAGCGACTTGTCAGCAATCAGCACATCCGAAAGCGCCATTTTAGTCACGGCATGAATCTCCTGATCATCGTCGACGATCAAGATTTTCCAACTCTCTAATGCACTAACTGCCCTCGTTTCCTCCTCATCGTCGATAAGAAACAGCGGCTCTTCATTTTTACTGCTCATTCTTGCCTGCAATTTGTTAATTCCGATATAACAATCTAGCCATATCGAACTTTAACTGCAAGTATTTATAACAGGCTATCTAGAAATGAACGTCAACTGACACGAACGGACCCGAGAACCGAATATCACTGTATGTATCGTCGATATCATCGAGCTTAATTTCCATATCGCGGTACCCTAAACGCACGCTCGCATCTATCGCCGCATTATCTAAGAACTGATACTCCACTGACGCACTAACATCGCGGATATCGCTATCGTCAAAACTTAATGCACTCGCCTCAGCATTGATCCACCAAGAAGTGAATGGTAGTCCGATTTTTGTTGATGCGTAAGCCATCGGTACCGTACCAGAGAAATCAACGGGAGTAACAGCGGCATCTGCGACGATATAACGGGTGTTTCCATCAAAGCGTTTTGCATTGACACCTAAGTCAATCGAGACGATATCGTTGTCAAAGATTTCATAATAAAGAATATAATCAACGTGACTAAAATCGCTTTTTGGATTTATGCCATCACCGTCGACCGTCATGTCGTTCCAACGTGCTTTAAAATTCGGAATTAAGGGTATTGGATGTTCAAGTGCGACATAGTAGCTGGAGAACGTCTCGCCTTGATCATCATAATTGCCTAACTGTACTAACGGATCAAAAGCTGAAATCGAACCATCGACATTTCCATCCCAATACTGCCCACCAGCGAACACACCTAATACGGTGTCGGCACTTGCTGCCATAGGAGCTAGCGCTAAACCAGCAAGTGGTAATACCTTCGCAAATTGCTTCATAGTGTTATCCTATTTAAATTGTTCAGCCTTGTGCTAATAAGCTACGTAATTCAATAAGCGCAGCGTTTGCACGAGAAATATAATTAGCCATGACTAATGAATGATTTGCCATCAATCCAAATCCAGAACCATTAAGGACCATTGGGCTCCATAACGTCTTCTGCGTTGACTCTAATTCACTAATTATCTGTTGCAAGCTAATTAACGCATTTTTATCTTCTAGGATATCCTTGAAATCGATTTCAACTGCTTTTAAGTAGTGGAGTAAGGCCCAAGACGCGCCGCGAGCCTCATAAAAGACATCGTCAATTTTCCACCAGCTCGTTTGCTCACGAACGATACGAGGCGTTGGCGTTGACTGCCGTGCATTCGCATCACCCGCCAAGGTGACATCGGGCTCTACTCGCGCAACACTGGCACTCAAACGGCGAGATAGAGAACCTAAACGCTTCTCTACTTCTGCAACCCACGCACGCAAATTATCGGCTCGCGAGTAAAATTGAGCTGAGTGATCGTTAGGATCTGCAAGTGCCAAACGATACTGCTTAAGTTGACTTATCACTTCACTGAATTCACTTTCGGGTGATGGCGCAAACCAACTGGTATGATCAATGTTCATTGCCGGCTGAGCTACGACAAGAAAAGTATTCTCAGCTGACTGGGACTGTGAGCGGCTATACTCGTTACGCATAACTAACAGCAAATCACGGGTCATTTGGACAACCCCATATTCCCAGGCAGGAATATCGTCGACCCAGGCAAACGGTGGCAGAAGATCATTACTCATATAACCGCCGCGCTTATTTAGCAGCGTATCCAACACATCGATGGCCGCCGTTGAAGTTGCGAAACCATTTACGGCCTCTAGATTGAGACGCTTAGCTTCGGCTTCAACACGTTGTTCAACGTCAAACGTATCTGGCTCTTCAGAAAACCACCACGCAACTATCCACAGTAAGATTAAAAAGGATACTAATGAAATGAGTAACCACTTTACACTTAACTTTAATTTGCCTATTCGCATAGCCTGTTATCGACCCTCAATCGGAATTAAAATAGTTTGTGTCTGATTATTATCGTACGAAATGCTCAGATTAAAAGTTTCCCCCTGAGACAAAGGGTGCTTCAACCCCATCAACATGAAGTGATAACCTCCACTTTGAAATACAACTTGCTCGTTGGGAGCAATCGCAAGTTCAGGAACATGCATCATCGACATCATGCCATCTTTCATTTTATGCGTATGGATCTGAGTCATTTTACTGACATTTGAAGACACGCTTTTAATCACTATGGTTGCAGCCGAGTTGTTCTTTATTGTTGCGAACGCGACGCCATTATTTGAGCCTGGGATTGACTCTTTCGCGCGCGCATCTGTAATAGTCAACGCATCTTGCGCTATAGCTCCGCTAGAAACCATGAGCGCAAGACCAAAGAAGAGTTTTAACATGATATTCACCTCAATTATTGATCATTGAGATGATGTTACACGGTTTTGCGTCGATCCCGAAATACAAAGTAAAGAATCAGCAAACAAATGATAAGCGGCCAAAACATACCAATCCCGGTAAATATCAAGGCAAGAAAACCTGCACCAAGTCCCAGTAGTACGCTACCAAACACGGTCATCACGACAAAAAATACTAATCCAACAATGGCGAAACCGACCAATAGACTGATTGTAAATTCAATAACTGAACCGACCGCAAAACCCAACCCCGAAAGTATCTCTGGGGCGAAAAATAGCGCGCCCACAATCACTAATGCAATGAGCCAACCTTTACCGGCACTTCGTTTATACGTGGACATATTGTTCTCCTAAACTGTTCACTTCAGTGAATATAATTCAAATGCCATGCCAACATATAAGTGATTGTTTATTATGTAGTTTTTATATTTACGGCGTTTGTTTCCAAAATTATTAAGCGTTAAACATAAAAAAACCGCCACTTTGTGGCGGTTTTGACTAACTCGATTTTATTAGAAACGGTATTCAACTTCTGTATAAACATAGCCGCCATTAAATCCAATTGGCGAGTTAGTGAGTGGATATTTGAAGATACCATTAAATTGATTACCTTCACCCCGTTCGTCTGGGTATTCGTTGAACAGGTTTTGCGCTCCGACCGTGATATCAAACTGATCATTTAGCGCGTAACTCACTGTAATGTCGGTAATCCAATTCGGTCCGTAAGTCTCTTTACCACTGGAATAATTGATACTATAAGTACCAAAGTAACTCAATTGAACGTTGCTAGTCCAGCGACCTAATTGGTGAGTCAAGCCAAGTGAAGCACTACTTGAGGGAACCGACTCTGTCATTCTCACGCGCTCGTCTTCATCAAAAAGAACTTGCTCTAAACCATCAAGTAGCGGCGGTAAGTTTACAGAGTCAATCTCGGTATCATTGTAGCCATATGCAAGTTGCGCTTTGAGTGACCCATAATTATTAAGTTCGAAATCTTTGCTCACGACAAGGTCAATACCCTGAGTGGTGGTATCCACTGCGTTCACAAAGAATCGAGCGTTATCGGCGTTAGTTTGCGCTAAAGCATCAGCCACGGCCTGCGAATCAGTAGGCGAGACGTCACCTGATAGAATGATGCGATCATCTATCGCTATCTGATACGCATCCAATGTCACCGCGAGACCATTATAACCATTCCACACTAAGCCTAAACTGTAACTCTGTGACTCTTCTGGCTGCAAACGACCGATGTTGAGTGCGTTAGCTACGTCGCTCAGATTATTAAAAGTTCCTGATTGTTCTGGTACTAAACCGTCCCCTCTATCAACAAACAAAGTCGATACATTGGTAAAGTAAAGTTGCTGAACACTCGGAGCTCGAAAGCCAGTATTCACTGCACCACGAATAGCCAATCTGTCTGTAATGTCGTAACGACCTGACAGCTTCCAGCTTGTATTATCACCAAAGTCAGAGTAGTCCTCGTAACGAACGGCTGCGCCCCACATAAAATCAGTGGTTAGCTGGTTCTCTGCTTCTAAATAAATACCGACGTTATCGCGACTTTGATCGACTTCCGAATCCGGAGTGAAGCCACTGAAGCCCTGACTACCGGACGGACGATCTTGATAACCACCATCAATATAAGAGGCCTCTTCACCCGCTGTAATTTGATAAGTGTTTTTTCTATAGCTAATTCCCGTCGCTATTGATAAGTCGGAATTATTAAAAAACGGCAAAAATCGCTGAGCGTCAATGGTGACGTTTGTCTCTTTATTTTCCAACGTGCCTGCTTCAAATGACGTCGGTGTTTGAGTCGGCCCTAAAGAGGCATTCAAAGAGTTTTCAACGTTGTATTGAAACTCGCTAACGCCATGACCCGCACTGACATCAATCGTCCATTCCCCCTGCAACCATTCGTAGCCTAAATATGCAGAGTAGTCTTTAACGTCGGGTGCAAGGATTGGCAGAAAACCATCTGGATAGATTTCAGTCAGCGTATTAGATTGCAATGCACGACGATAAAACGCACCCGATTCCGATGAGCGGTCACTTACGCCAGCAAAGGCATACAAAGTGCCGCCTTCAACCACTTCTTGCTCATAGTTTGCGAATAAGGCAGCGTTCTCATATTCTGCATCACCCACGTGAAAGCTGTAGCGATCGAATGTTTCTTCTCTTGGGTCAGGCTCTCCGTTAGGCAATTCCGGATACTGCTGACGAGGATCAGGTCCCGCGCGATTGGTACGGTTCTTGTGATGAAATTCGCCGGATAGCGTTAGTGAGCCGTTGTCACCGACCTTAAACCCACCACTAGCAGATAGCTTATACTGCTCCCCGTCGCCTTCGTAGGTTTGACCGACTTGTGCATTAGCTGTGCCGCCAGAATCGTTGTCTTTAAGCACGATATTGATCACCCCAGCAATTGCGTCCGAACCGTAAAGTGCTGCAGCACCGTCGCGTAACACTTCGATTCGCTTAATCGCTGAAATAGGAATCGCATTCAAGTCTACGTTGGAACTACCGCGGCCGGTTGTGCCACTTAAGTGTACTAGGGCCGACTTATGACGACGTTTGCCATTCACCAATACTAAGGTGTGATCTGGAGATAATCCCCGTAGAGACGCTGGGCGCACCGCATCAGTTCCGTCAGTAACCGATGACGACGGGAAATTAAAACTCGGTACTGCGTATTGAAGCGCTTTCGCCGTCTCGGTAATACCCGTAGCTGCTAAATCGTCAGCTGAAATAATGTCGACAGGTGCAGCACCATCGGTAGCAGTTCGGTAAGAAAGACGTGAACCTACAACCTGTATTACCTCTTCAACATCCGCCTCAGCTTGATCTTGCTGCTGAGCTAATACGGGTAAGCTACCCAACGACGTTGCCGTAGCAACGGCGAGCGTGATTGCATTATATTTATTCATTACTGCTCTCCATGGGCCATAACACAAAGAATTTATGCAAGGCAATATACCAGTAGTTAGCAATACGAAGATAATGCAGTTTACGATTATATATAAACAAAAATTATAGGTAGCGTGCGCCTTGGGCGCACGGGGCGATATGGATTGTCGCGCAGGATGCGCGACGTACGCGGTGCGGTCGTAGCGTGCGCATTCTGCGCACGGACCGATATGGGTTGTCGCGCAAGATGCGCGACGTACGTGGCGCGGTGGTAGCGTGCGCATTCTGCGCACGGCTCGGTGTGGATTGTCGCGCACAATGCGCGACGTACGCGGCGCGGTCGTAGCGTGCGCCTTGGGCGCACGGGGCGGTGTGGATTGTCGCGCACAATGCGCGACGTACGCGGTGCGGGCGTACCATCATGCGGTGGTAGCGTGCGCCTTGGGCGCACGGGGCGATATGGATTGTCGCGCAAGATGCGCGACGTACAGGGCGCGGTGGTACCATCATGCGGTCGTAGCGTGCGCATTCTGCGCACGGCGCGGTGTGGATTGTCGCGCACAATGCGCGACGTACAGGGCGCGGTCGTAGCGTGCGCCTTGGGCGCACGGGGCGATATGTATTGTCGCGCACAATGCGCGACGTACGTGGCGCGGTCGTAGCGTGCGCCTTGGGCGCACGGCGCGGTGTGGGTTGTCGAGCACAATGCGCGACGTACGCGGTGCGGG